>CAWFXD010000001.1:0-1525000 GCA_963819695.1 uncultured Acidimicrobiaceae bacterium
AGGTGATGTTCCGTCCTGGCATCCCCGGGACCACTGCAAGGGAAAGACCGGTCTATTGGCAAGGTCCGGGAAAGGGTGGCTGCCGTGCCTCTGAGCTCAACAGCGATGTTGCAGTTTTTGATAGCGAGGCGTTGGCCATCGCCATTTTTAGGTCGGCTGCCTTACCTCTTCCGCCCACCGCATCCCGCTGGACTGCAATTTCGATCGAGGAAGCGCTTACTCATGGAGAGGAACTCCCCGCACGGTATTCGTGGGGTGGAGGAAATGTGATCTCCCCGGAACCCTGAACGAACCGGACGGCGTCGAACCAGCGATAGGGGTGCGTCTTTCTTGGTCATCTATGTGGCGCTCGTGGTTGCAGTTAGATGATGGCTGGGCGGGAACAGATGGTCTATGGAAAGCTCTGCGGTGTGAGGCGGTCGCCAGTCGGGGTATGGTTCGCAGCCATCTCAGTTGTGTTCCTCGCCACTGCATGCGGTGGCGGGCCGTCAGGACATGCGGTTAACCGGCCTACGACCTCGACCAATAGAAGACCATTATTTTGACGGCAGAAAAGGTCACAGCATCTCCCGGGATGGGACTTCAAGATGGTCAGCAAGTGACCATTCACGTCCAGGGTTTCAGGCCGGGTGTGCCGGGAATCAAGTTCTACCTGTCCGAATGCCAGTCACCCTTGCAGGTCAATTCTCGGGGTGCGGGAACCAGTTGGCCGCCCAGCCCTTCGGTCTTACCGACAGCAACGGAGACGGAACGGGGTCGGTATCCTTCACTGTCCAATCAAGTGCCGCAACAAGACCTCTCAGCTCGGTATTGGTCCCTTGCGCCGGAACATGTGTGATCGTCGCGACCACGGGAGCCAACGGCAACTACGGCTTTGCACCCATCGCGTTCGCCGGGTAGCTACTGCCTCACCGATCCGGCGGTGGGGGCAGGGGTCGCCGGGCGCCGATCGGGTCAGCCCACGTGCCAAGGTAGAAGTTGTCAACCAAATCCCGCTCACCGTCGTAATTCGGTTCATGGACCCGCGAACCGCCAACCCGGCTCATGCGTCATAAATGCAGTGGATATCTATGCGGAAGGGTCAAGATTGGATCAGGTGACAAAATCACGGGGTCGACTGCACCCTGACGCAGTGGCTCATGGGGCTCGTATTGCCGCTTCGATCGGTTTTACCGTCCTGCTGGCCGGATGCGCGACAAGAACGGGTGCCGCTCCTGTCCAATCAAGGGGCTCGCGCCCAACTTCAACCGTCGTAGCCAGCACTCGTCCCGTCGCTGCCGCTTCAGACGCAGCCATGCTTCTCAAGCTGGCTCCGGTGCCTCCAGGGGCCAACCGGGCGGTCTCATCGCCGGTCGAGGCCACCTCCGGCGCCCCGCAGACCCCCGCCTCGCCCGATCTGGTCGATCAGGCTGCATGGTGGACGGGGCCCGTGGGAACATGGCCTCGATGACGACGTGGGTGGAGAGCCAGGTGCCGGCAGGCGCAACCGTGATGGGCTCGGGTCGTCGTCCACCCGGGAGTCAACGACTCGGAGTACGTGGTCTTCGCCTTCCCCGCTCAGCCGCCGGTGCTCACCTGGCGCACCCTCGCCGTCACGGTGGCTCCCGATGGACCGACCCAGGTTGCGGTGCGGGCCCGACGCCCAGGTCATCTGGGACCCTTCACGCCCTCCCGCGTCGCAGATCGACCCGAGGGCGGTGAGCTCGATCACCGTCACTCGCTTACCCAGCTTCCCGGAAGTGACTGGCACTACAACCGCCTTAGGGCTGCTGGCCACTGTGACCGACCCCTCTCGCATCCGTTCATTCGTCACTGTCCTTAACGGCCTCCCGATCGACAACTCGGGAGTCCACAGCTGCCCCGCCTGGTCCGGACTGAGCTTCACGGTTGAGCTCAAGGGCAGTGACAAGTCGACAGTGGCGACCCTCTCGGTGTTTAAGCCCAGTGCGAAGGGCTGGCCCTCACCGTCGGCAGCGCCCCACACATGAGTGTTGACGACCCCGGCAATGTTCTGATCAGACAAAATTGCGTCCATCCTCGGTATCCAGCTTCCCAAGGGCTGAGCCCCATGGCATCAACCTGCCCAGCATCTGCCGACCATGAATTCGGTGAAGTTCCGATTGCCCTAGCGTGCTACATGACTAGCAGTCAGGTGAGCCTTCTTACCCTGAGTTGGCCATCATCGTCGGTGGCCAGCAATCTTCGAGATCGAGTGGGAGGCTGACGGCGTGGGTCAAATCGAGCGCCACCGGGGCGTTGCATCGCACTCCAGTTGGGCATTCGTTGCCCTTCTCGCGGTCCCGTTGTTGGTCGCCGCGTGCGTCAACCTCATCGTCTTCGACGGTTTCATCGACGACGAGCCAGCCGGACCGGACGCAACCGAACAGCGCACTCACCGCATGGGCGGGATTCCCAATCGGATCCGTGAAGAATGGCGACTCATCCGAGATCGAGGTCACCGAGGGAGAGCACTCTGTCCGGGTGGGGATGGACTGGCTGCGTAGTACTTCGGTCGAAGTCACGGTCGAAGAGGGAGCAACGATCACCCTTGCAGCGTCGATGGGAAAGAATCCATTGCGAGAAGTGATCAAGTGGACATTTCGCCCCCGCCGGGCCATAGGCCTGCGCATTACGTAGCACGGCAACCGATCCCCGAAGTGCGCACTGCCACACCGACCCGGCGTGCGGGGGCACCCGAATCGAAGGTGACGTAGGCATAGGCTTTGCAAGTGCCGACATTGAACCTTGGCGAAAATCAGGTGCGTGCGGCCCGCCAGCAAATGTCAGCGGCCTGGGCATGGATCGCCTTGGTGATCGGGGGTGTCAGCGCGGGCCGTTGCCTTTTGGTTCACGGTTGGACCCTGGTCTGTCAGCGTTGGAAGCGTTTCCCACCCCTTGTGTTGGCTCACCCTTCATGGGGCGATACCGATCTGTTTATGATTCTTTTGCCACGACAGCGGCTGCTTGCCAGCTTCAAGCTGCAAATCGGATGCACACCGCAGAGGTTGCGTGGCTTATCGGGCTGGTGTTCGTCGTTCTCGGCATAGTGCTGTTGCGACGGGCAAGGCGGCGCTCGGAAGGTTCGCCTGCGGCCTAAGGACGGGCTGCCACCGAGTGTGCCGCAAGTGAGCTGCCGACCCGGTGATCGGCGGTAGGGTCGAGCCGATCGCCGACCTACCATCAGCAGGTGCAAGGTCTTCCTGGGTCAATAGCGGACCGGCTTGCTTGGACCAAGTTGGATCGCCGATGATGCTCAAGGATCGTTTGAGGTAACCGTGCACTTCCCGAGTGATCACATGCTTTTCGGCCAGCCTGTCGTTCTCGCCCGGGATGTGGCTTGTCGATTTGATGCCGCACAATATTGCAGCGCCGGCGTTGTAAGCCGGGATTCCTCCGTTCCCCTTGTTGACACAAAGGCACTCCTGCAGCATTTCTGCGATGAGGGACTTGTCAGCGTGTACTACGGCATACTTCCTGACAGTCATGTGGGTGAATGGTTGCCAGAGGAAGAGAAGGAGTCATTACGACTCTTTCATCTGACCGATGACGGCAAGCGATTGGCCAAAGCAAAGATAGGGCCTCCGCTCTCGCGGCAAGAGGTAGTCGTACTCCTTGAGGAAGCAATGATCAAGATTCGCGCTGTCATTGCCGACGATCGTGCTTCTCATCAGATCAACCGGGTACTCCTTTGCGGGAGTGCTCTGTATCCTGACGCCGTCGAGTTCGGGGACGTTGACCTCGTGGTCGAAGCTGCTCGTGCAGACCGGACTGCAAAACACCTTGACGCGGAGCTTGGAGGCGTTGATCTCGGACGGGAATGACCGTCTTGACGTGATGGTGTACGACAGGCGCTTTGACGTCAACCCCGTTGGAGAGGGAATAGCAGTCCTGCAGTTGTACCCCGAGACTGACGAGAGCGACGCTTAGCAGCCGAGGTTTCGTTCTTCTTGACCGAGTTGACCCTCGGAAGTGCCGTACTGCCTGCTGACCCGGCGTTCGGGGATACCCAAGCGAATGCAGACGATCTAGAAGCTCGTCGTTCTTCGTGGTGATGCTGGCCAGGACCATTTGGGTCGGCATCGATGCGGCGTTGACCGCACCTGGAATCGACGAACATGTCAATAGATCAGAAACCCAACATTGTGAAGTACGTCCTGAAGAGGAGCTTTCTTCTGTCGGCGGCCGCAGCCGTATTTGTGGTGATCGTGACGACCGTTGCGTTCGCCTTTGGCTCCGCACCGATCACCGTTGCAGTAGCCGGGGGCGTGTTGTATATAGCGATCGTGCTGTACGGCAGCTTCAAGATTAAAGGCACAGCTAAGGCGAAAGATACAGGGCGAGGGCCACAAGCATCCTTAGATGCGGGTCAACTCTCCCGGCAGTCGGGGATACCCACCGTTTCAAGCTGTCCCCAGCAGACCCCGTTTGACTGGATCGGTAGTCTTTCGTAGTGCGACGATCCTGGCTTGTGGATTTGCGGGAGTATCGCTAGTGGTGGCCGGGTGCAGCGCGACCACCACGCACGCAGGCGGTGACCCTGGAGGGGGCGATAGTCCGCTCCCTCATTCCGGAGACTCGATTGGCTCTGCCGCCTGAGGCCGAAAGCGTCTCGGTTCATGTCAGCGAACCCACATGGGAATCACTCGGTTGTGACGGGACCTCAGGATGGACATTGGCCTCCGTCAACATCTCGTTCAGTTCGGGATTGTCGTCGGCGGCCATCCATCAGAGTGCCAATCAGTCGATGTCTGAAGCAGGCTGGACATCCATCCCAACGCCTTCGTATCTCGGACCAACGTTCGCTGTCTGGTCCAAGCAGGGCAAAGAGGGAGTCATGGCGATTCATTTGGACGGCGGCAACCCAGGCGAGCCTCCCACTACTTGGCATCTCACGGGGACCGAGCCAGCGAAGGGGCAGGCAGTTAGGACTTGTTGACCAACTAGCAACGCTCAACCGGCGATCAGGGATACCCAAAGAGCGCCCGGGTACCGGCACATCCCGGTCGCTCTGACCTGCCACCATGAACCCGTGCCCGACAGCCGGTTCACCATCCGTCCGGCTCGCCCCGAGGACGCCCCACGTCTCCAACACATCGAGTTGGCCACCCAAGGCCAGTTCGTCGCCATCGGTTATGACCAGGTTGCTGCCAACCCCCCGGACTCCATCGAGTTGCTGGTCGAGTATGCGCGGTCAGAACGCTCCTGGGTAGCTGTGGTTGACGACGAGGTAGTGGGCTACATACTCGTAGGTGTCCTTGACAACGCCGCCCACATCTTCCACGTCTGCGTCCATCCCGGCCACCAGGGACACGGGGTCGGGAAAGCACTTATCGAGCAGGTCAAGAGCTGGGCGCGTTCGGCGGGACGACCGGCAATAACCCTGGCGACCTTCTATGAGGTGCCATGGAACGGTCCGCTCTACGAGCACCTCGGCTTCCGAGTGCTGGATGAGTCGGAACTGGGACCCGAGATGCTGGCCAGAGGGGAGCACGACGTGGCCGGAGGACTATCGCCTAAGGGGCAGGTGGCCATGCGGCTCGACCTCGACATCTGACCCAGGTCGGTCGGGCTGCGAGTCTGTACGAACTCTCGACATAGCCGACCGTCCGCAACTGCCGGTTACCGAGCGGGGACGCCCCTTCCCCGCCTTGCCCGGAAGTGCCGCTGGGGGACGCTCTCACCCGCCCTTCGCATCATTGGGCTGTTGGCTCGGTCTGCCTCGCGACGCCGGGACCGGGACGTGGCCGAGCCCGCAGGTCGAAGGTGCGGTGATCCGGTCATGACTCACCCCACAATGCAGCACCAACCTGCTCGGCAGCCGCCCTGGCCGTCTCCTCCAGTACGTGCTGGTATCGGGAAGTCACCCGAACATCGGAGTGTCCGAGGAGGCGCATGGCCACCCCTGGTGGCACACCTTGGACCAACAACAGCGTGGCGGCAGTATGTCTGGCGTCGTGGAGGCGAGCCGGGCGGACGCCGGCGGCCTTCAGGATCCGGTGCCACTCGGCCGAGTCACCTTCCTTGCGGATTGGTGCCCCGTCATCGCGAATGAACACCAGGTCGTAGGGATTCCATTGGTTTCCACCCATCCGCTCCCGCTCGGCGGCTTGGGTCTCAGCGTGCTCTCGGAGCTGGTGGATCATCTGGACTGGCAGGGCCAGTGCTCGCCGACCCGCCGATGACTTGAGGGGAACGAGCTTCGGACCACCTCCATGCCGTGAAGGGCACCGACCTGGGTCCCGACCACAGGTCGGTTCACCCTCAGTGGCGACGCAGCCGTGCTGCCAGGCGAGATATTGCAGTTGTCCGTGCACTGTCAGCCTTCCAAGATCAATGTCGATGTCCGACCACCGCAAACCGAGCGCTTCCCCCTGCCGTAAGCCCAGTGCGAGGGCGACGGACCATCTGGCGGCATTGCGCCGGCCGGCGGCGGCGGCCAGGATCTTCTGCGCTTCGGGGGCCGTGAGCGGCTCGATCTCGGGTGGGTCGTAGCGGGGCGGCGGGGAGAACCGGACCGGGTTGCGAGCCAGGTGCCCACGGTCGACCGCGGGCGTTGATCGCCGCGGACAGCGTCCGACGGACATGGGCGCAGGTGGCGGGCCCGGCCCCGGTGCCGAGGATCGACCGCCACAAGCTGTCGACGTGGTCGGCACCGAATCGGTCGAGTCTGACCGAGCCGATTGCCCCGACGATGTGATGGCGATCGACCTTGTATCCCTCGGCGGTCTTGGGCCGAACGCCAGCGATTACCCGCCCTTCGATCCAGATGTCCAACCACTCGGCGATGGTGAACGGACGATCACCCAGGTATCCCGAGTCTCGCTGGCCCTCAAGTCGGGCCACCTTTTCCGCCACTTCTCGCTTCGTCCGAGCTCTCACGTGCTTGCGACGGCGGCCGTTTTGACCGAATCCGTAGCTTACCCACCCGTGCCAGCCGCCTTTCGAATCCTTATATATAGAGGACCGGCCGTTGGCCGATTTGGTCACGCCGCACCCAACCGGGCCAGGAAAGCTTCGAGGGATCGGCGGGGTACGCAACGGGCACGCCCAATTCGTATCCCCTCCAACTCTCCAGCGGCCAGCAACTCGAACACCCGACTGCGGGAGACTCGTAACTCCCGGGCCGTTTCTACGACGGTGAGAAGGTTGACGTTGCCCGGCGGAGCGGTCAGCGCGGTTTCGATTTGGGTGATGGCCTCGCGAACGGCAGCAAGTTCTAGGACCATCCTTTCCTCGGCCTCGTGAATCCGGGCCAGCGCGGCAGCCGGCGAGAGCTCCGTGAACCGGGTGGTGGCTGCCCCCATGCTCAGTGATGCCCTTGCGAGTCGTTGGGGGACCGGAGAGAAAGGGTCACCAGATGAGGATGGCTCGCCGCACCCGAATTGGTCCTCACCATTCGAGGACAGCGTCTTCGCATGGAGTCGAAGACGGCGCCGATCGCGCAGAAAGTCGATCGCCGAACGTCCACGCGAGTCCGGGCTCGTCGGCCGGCTCGTCGGACCAGTGGCTACCGCGTGGCTACCGTGGGCCTCCGGTGGCCCATCTTTTTTGGCGGATCTAACGCCCTGACCAGGACTTTCGAGTGGAGATGATGGGACTCGAACCCACGACCCCCTGCTTGCAAAGCAGGTGCTCTAGCCAACTGAGCTACATCCCCGGGGACCGCGTGATGTCTGTGCGCCCGTCCAGTGTCGATATGGAAGCCAATTCGCTGGCCCGGTCTCCCAAGCGTAGATCGTAGGCGGTTCCGGCCTCGACGCTCCCGTGCTTGACGCCTCACCCGGTGGGCTCAGCCGGCGGTCAGAAGTCGGCCGTGTTCGGAGGATCCTCTTTGGCCCGTGCGTACGAACGGTCGATCTCTTCCCAGGCCGCGTCCACCCCTTCGAACCCGTCCACCTTGGTGAGCTTCCCCGGCTCCAGGTCCTTGTAGACGTCGAAGAAGTGAGCGATCTCGAAGGTGAGGTGAGGGGGTAGTCCTTCGAGGTCGGTGACGGCATCCCACATCGGGTCGCCACAGGCCACCGAGATGATCTTGGCGTCGGGGCCCTTCTCGTCGGACATCCAAAAGACGCCCACCGGGCGGGTTTCCACCAGGCAACCGGGAAAGGTCGGCTCGTCGATCAGAACCAGGGCGTCAAGGGGGTCCCCGTCCTCGGCCAGGGTGTCGGGGACAAACCCGTAATCGGCGGGGTAGAACGTCGCCGAGAACAACCTCCGATCCAGTCGGATCAGGTGACGCTCGTGGTCATATTCGTACTTGTTCCGGCTTCCTCGGGGGATCTCGACGATTACTTCGAGCAGTCGCTGGTCATCCATGCTCATCACCCATCTTGGCCCCATTCTGTCTCCGGTCGAACCTCCCGCTCGGGGCGACGGCGGGAGAGTCACAACTTAGATGACCGGGAACCCGACCGGGCCGGCCCGGGATTCGTCGAAGCCGGACCCGGAGCTCCGGGCTCCGGCCCCCGGCCCTCTTGCTGGCCGCCACGGCCAAACGCCGCCAGGAAGCCACCGCGGTGGACGGGCCGGTATTGTTGGCGGATGAGCGGAGATCCAGCCGGCGGTTCGGATATGGGCGGGTTCACCGATGGGGACGATCCCGATCCCCAGCGTTATTTCGCCCGCCAGCTTTCGGATCTCGATTTCAACCAGAGATTGCTGGATCTGGTCGACGATGGCAGTCTGCCTTTGCTCGAGCGGGTCAAGTTCCTCATCCTGACCAGCGAGCGGATCGACGAGTTCTATCAGGTGCAGGTAGCGGGCCTGAAGCGCCAGGTGGTGGCCGGCATAAAGACCCGGGGACCCAGCGGGCGGACCCCGGTAGAACTGCTCGGCGATGTGCGGGCATCGATGGAGCGCATGGTTCGCCGCCAAGAGTCCTTGCTGGTGGACGAGCTGATTCCTGCGCTTACGGCAGAGGGAATCGAACTCCTCGACTGGGAATCACTCAATGACAAGGACCGGGCGCATCTTCACGACCTCTTCGACCGGCTGATCCTCCCGGTGGTGACCCCGCTGACCGTCGATCCCAGCCATCCGTTCCCCTACATTTCCAATCTGTCCCTCAATATCGGCGTCGAAGTCAGGGACCCCACCGAGGACATCAACCGTTTCGCACGGCTGAAAGTGCCGCCCAACGTTCCCCGCCTTGTTCCGCTGCCCGGCCGCGATCGGTTCGTGCCGCTGGAGCAGGTCCTGGTCGCCTTCCTCGACGAGGTGTTCCCTGGCATGGAGGTCGGCCCCGCTTGCGTCTTTCGGGTCACCCGGGATGCCGACCTGGCCCTCGATGACGACGCGGCCGACGACCTGCTCCTGGCTCTCCAGGAGGAACTCAGGCGGCGGCGATTTCTACCGGTCGTCCGGCTGGAGATCGACAGCCGGACATCTTCCGAGCCGGTCGCCCGCCTGACCGCCGATCTCGGATTGCAGCCCGAGGATGTCGCCGGTTTCGGAGGCCCGTTGGGTCTCGACTGCTTGTGGGCCATCCACGCTCTCGACCGACCCACCCTGCACGACGAGCCCTGGACGCCACTGGTACCGGTGGCGTTCCTGTCCGCGGAGATGGACGAGAACCCTTCGATCTTCGCCGTCCTGGACCAACAGGATGTGCTGGTCCATCACCCCTACGACTCGTTCATGGCGTCGGTGGAGGAGTTGATGGACGAGGCCGCCATCGATCCCCACGTGCTCGCCATCAAGCAATGCCTCTACCGGACGTCGGGGGACAGCCCGGTCGTAGCCGCGCTGGTGAGGGCGGCGGAGCACGGCAAACAGGTGGCCGTCCTGGTTGAGGTCACCGCTCGGTTCGACGAGGAAGCCAACATCGGCTGGGCCAGGGCGTTGGAGGAGGCGGGGGCCCACGTGATCTACGGCCTCATGGGCCTGAAGACTCACGCCAAGACCACCTTGGTCGTGCGCCAAGAGGGCGACGACGTCCGGCGCTACTGCCACGTCGGCACCGGCAACTACAACCCGAAGACGGCTCGCATGTACGAGGACCTTGGCGTCCTGTCATCGCGTCCGGAGCTCGGTGCGGACATCACTCGATTCTTCAACTACATCACCGGGTTCAGCCAGCCTCCCGAGTACCTCGAGCTGGTTACCTCACCGGGGGGCATTCGCGATCGGGTGGTCGAGTGCATCGAGGAAGAGGCCAAGGCGGGACCCGACGGACGCATCGTGATCAAGGTCAATGGGCTCGATGACCAGGTGGTGATCGACGCTCTCTACCGGGCGTCTCAGGCCGGGGTCGCGATCGATCTGGTCATCCGGGGGATCTGCTGTCTCCGTCCGGGGGTACCCGGATTGTCCGAAACCATTCGGGTCCGCTCGATCGTCGGCCGGTTCCTCGAGCACTCCCGCATCCTCCGATTCGGGGGCAAGGCCGATCGGCCGGCCCACTATTACATCGGATCGGCTGATCTCCGCCGGAGGAATCTCGATCGCCGGGTCGAGGCCATGGTTCCCATTGAGGACCCCGTCGCGGTGGCCCAGCTGGAGGAAACGCTCAACTTCAACCTGACCGACGACGTTCAATCGTGGTCCCTGGCTGCCGACGGGACCTGGCATCGGATTCCGACGGTGGCCGGAATCAGTGCACAGCAGTCACTGCAGGCAACCGCGCTGGCCAGGAACCTGCCGCACGACGAGGTGCTGCTGTCTTGGGCCCCCCAGGAGCGGGGCGCGCCGATTCCCACCGACCGGGTCTCCTAGACCGAGGCTTCGACTCGCCACCTCCGCCAACCACGCCAACTTCATCCCGGTCAGCCGGTGATGGCGTCGATGCGGGCCAACACGTCGTCGGTCAGCTTTGGGATGACCTCGAGCGCCTTGAGGTTCTCATGGACCTGCTCCACCCGGCTGGCACCGGTGATGACCGAGGAGACATGCGGGTTCTTGGCGCACCAGGCGAGTGACATCTGCGCCAGAGTGCACCCCAACTCGTCGGAGATGGATTGGAGCCGGCGGACCTTCTGATTGCGCTCCGGATCGGTGAGCAGGTTGCGCAGCCACTCATACCCGGGCAGCGTGGCGCGCGGAGCCTTCGGGAACACCGTCGAGGTACTTTCCGGTCAGCAAGCCAGAGCTGAGCGGGCTCCAGATGGTGAGACCCAGGCCGATGCCTTCGTAAAGGGGCGCAGTACTCCTCTTCCACCCGATCCCTCCAGAGCAGGTTGTACTGAGGCTGCTCGACGACCGGCTTGTGCAGGTGGTGGCGATCGGCGATGTCCCACGCTTCCCGAATCGAAGCCGCCGACCATTCCGAGGTTCCCCAGTAGAGCGCCTTCCCCTGGTTGATGATGTCCGACATCGCCCACACCGTCTCCTCGATGGGGGTGTCGGGATCGGAACGATGGCAGTAGAGGAGATCGACAAAGTCGAGGCCGAAGCGTTCCAGCGAGCCGTCGATCGCCTGGAGGAGATACTTGCGATTGAGGGTGTTCCGCATGTTGGGCCCATCGTGGAGGCCCCAGAACACCTTGGTGGAGATCACGTAGCTGTGACGAGGCCACCCCAGGGAGGCGATCGCCTTACCCATGATGCTCTCCGATTCGCCGCCCGAATACGCTTCGGCATTGTCGAAGAAGTTGACCCCGGCGTCGTAAGCGGCGCTCAGGCACTGTTCGGCCAGATCGCCGGCCAGCTGGGGCCCGAAGGTCACCCACGACCCGAATGACAGCACGCTGACCTTCAGGCCGGTTCCGCCCAGGCGTCGATACTCCATGTCCACGGTGCTTCCTCCCTGTCGGCTCTCGGGAATCCTAAGGGTTGGGCAGCGGTGGCCGTCCGCAGTGCCGTTGACGGGTTCGTCGGCTTCCATTAGACCCTGGCACGGAGCAGTAACTACGTAGGAGGTCGAAAGATGGCGGTGTTCAATGGTGCGTTCCCGGTTCTACCCGGCAAGGAAGATGCAGTTCGGTCCTTCTCCAAAGAGGTCGTCGGATCGCGTCTGGAGCAGTGGAGAATGCTGCAGGCCGATGCTGCAATCATCCGCGAGACGTGGACTCTGCAGCAGACCCCGATGGGATCTCTCGTTCTCGTCTGGTTCGAAGGTGACGTTGAGAAGGCCTTCGCCAATCTCGCCGCTGACACCGGCGAATTTGCAACCTGGTTCCGAGCCCAGGTGAAGGACAGCACGGGAGTAGATCTCGCCACTCCCGACGGCAGTCCGCCGCCTGAGATCTTGGTCGACTGGACCGTATAGCCCAATCTGGGATCGGTTCAGGATTCGACCGGGCTTCCACCCACCGAGCGTCGCATGGCGGCGTGGATCCGGTTGGGGGTGAGGACCCCGAGGTAGCGGTCGCCGTCGTCGATCACCGGTAACCAGCGAACGTCATTCTGGAGCATCTCCCCCAAAGCCGCCCGCAACGTCGTGCCGAGCGGAACCTGGACGGCGAATTTCTTGGAGTGGCTCTCCACCGATCCTTCCGCTCCGGGAGCCGCCGACACCCAGCCCACCAGCCGACCGTCGCCGTCGAGGACCACCGCGGTCTTGGCGTCGGAGTCGAGGGCGACCCGCCGGACCTCGTCCATACTGGCGGAGGGCGAGACGACCGGAGGGTCGGCGAGGTCGGCCTCCTCGACTTTGACCACCGCCAGTCGCCGCACGCCGCGATCAGCGCCGACGAAGTCCGCCACGAACGGGGTGGCCGGCCGCCCGAGGATCTCCGCCGGGGTGTCGTACTGTTCGACCACCGCCCCTTTGGAGAGCACCGCGATTCGGTCCCCGAGCTTGGCGGCCTCCTCGATGTCGTGAGTCACGAAGACGATGGATTTCTTGAGTTCTGTCTGTAGTTCGAGGAATTGGTTCTGCAGGCGTTGGCGGGTGACCGGGTCGACGGCGGCAAAAGGTTCGTCCATGAGCAGGACGGGGGGATCGCCTCCGAGCGCCCTCGCGACTCCGACCCGCTGGCGCTCGCCGCCCGACAGCTCATGGGGAAAGCGCCGGGTGTAATTCTCGGGTTCGAGACCGACCATATCGAGCAATTCGTTCACTCGATGGTCGACCCGGGACTTGTTCCAACCCAACAGGCGAGGAACCACCGCCACGTTGTCGAATACCCGGCGGTGGGGGAAGAGCCCACCTTGCTGGATCACGTAGCCGATGCCTCGGCGCATCTGTACCGGATCCTTGGTCAGAACGTTCTCTCCGCCGATCAGGATGCGGCCCGAGGATGGTTCGATCAGACGATTGATCATCCGCAAGGTGGTGGTCTTGCCACACCCGGACGGGCCCACCAGGACGCTGAGCTCACCGTCACCGATCTCCAGGCTGAGGTCGGCGACCGCGACGGTGCCGTTGCCATAGGTCTTGGTGACCTGCTCCAGGGTGATCATTGTCCCCACGTTAGCGATGTGATCGATCGGAGCACGCTCCCCGGCCCGGTGCTCCGGAGCCGAGAAGGCGTTCACGAAGCCGGTGTGTGCAGGTCGGTTGATGGGGGAGCCGGAGAGACGCCCGGAACCCCACTTTTCGGTAACGTCGGCCAGATGGGAACGGCACAGCCCTTTTTCCAGTGGAGCTATGTGTCGAGCCAGTGGAGTCAGATCCGGGACGACCTCGTCCAGCACATCGCCCTCAGCATGCTGGCCCTCGCCATCGGACTGGCCATCTCCGTACCGTTGGCCCTCTTGGCCTGGCGCTACCGGGTGTTCCGGTTCCCGGTGTTCGGAGTGGCCAGCGCCCTGTACATCGTCCCTTCCCTCGCCCTCTTCGCCATCCTCGGACCTATCACCGGGTACGTGGCGTCCTATACGACAGCCGAGTTCGCCCTGGTTGGCTACACACTGCTCATTCTGATCTGGAACACCGTGGCGGGTCTCGATGCGGTGTCAGACGAGACCCGGGACGCGGCGAAAGCGATGGGCTACTCGCCTTTCTCGGCCCTGGTCCGGGTCGATTTGCCGCTGGCGCTGCCTTACGTGTTTGCCGGACTGAGGATTGCCGCGGCCACCGTGATCGGCTTGGTGACGGTAACCGCGCTGATCGGGCTCGGCGGCCTGGGCCAGCAGATCACCTACGGGTTCAATATCGACTTCTACACCCCGATCATCGTCGGTCTGGTCCTGTCGGTCGTCCTTGCCGCCGTCGTGGACCTGCTCATCGTGGGGATGCAACGACTGGCGATCCCCTGGACCCGTTCGGCCCGCCGGGCACGGGAAACCTGAAATGCAGATCTGGGACCATTTCCGGCACTTCCTGGCCAGCGTGGCCGATTGGTTCACCACATCGGCGCACTGGACCGGCTCAAACGGGATCCCCGAGTTGTTCTGGCGGCAGATCGTCCTGTCACTGGCGGTGGTAGCCGGGGCCGTGATCATCGGCGGGGGCGTCGGTTTGGTGCTCGGACACACCGGACGCGGGGGTCTGGTCGCGGTGAACGCAGCCAACGCCGCCCGGGCCATACCCAGCTTGGCCCTCCTCACCTTGTTCGCGATCCTGCCGTCGATATCGCTCAAATGGGGTGGTTTCCTGGCCGCGTTCCTCGCTTTGTTGATCCTGGCGATCCCCCCGATCCTGACCAACACCTACGTGGGGATGCGAGAGGTGGACGCCGATGTGCGAGACGCCGCCAAGGCGGTCGGCCTGACCGGTGGCGAGATACTCTGGCGGGTCGAGTTGCCATTGGCCACGCCGGTTCTGATGGCCGGAGTGCGGACCGCCGCCATCGAAGTGGTGGCCACGTCCACCCTCGCCGCCTACGTGAGCTACACCGACCTGGGCACCCCGATCATCTCCGGCCTGAATACCAACAACACGGTTGAGGCCTTCGCCGGGGCGATTCTGGTTGGTCTCCTTGCCGCGGTCGTGGCCTTGGGCCTTGGCCTCGTCCAGCGGGCACTCACTCCGCTTCCTCTCCGGCGCCAAGTACGGGCCGCCCCCGGGGTTGCCGCCATACGTGTCGCGACCGCCCGGTGAGGTAGTTCCCTTGACAAAACCGACCAGATTGGTAATCCTCTTAATCCGGCCGGCGGCCTCGTCATCGCAAAAGGGCTGGGAATAGGGTTACGCCCCACTCGAGGGAGGTCATCTCATGTTGTTCCGACGTTCACTGATTGGTGCAGCAGCCCTGGCGGTTGCCACCGTGTCGCTGGCCGGATGCAGCAACAGCAACAACAACTCCTCGGCCTCGAAGCCGACCATCGTCATCGGGTCCACGAACTTCGAGGAACAAGAGATCGTCGCGAACATGTACGGGGATGTGCTCTCCAAAGCCGGCTATCCGGTGAAGGTCGAGCCGGCTCTCGGGACCCGGCCGGTGGTGGTTCCCGCGCTGCAGCACAACCAGATCACCCTTGAGCCCGATTATGCCGCCTCGTTGCTGAGCTACTTGAGCGGCGGCAATCCCCAGCCTGCCGGCGGCCAGATCGATACCGCCATCGCCGCGGACAACGCCGCACTGTCCTCTTCCGGAGTGACGGTTCTGGCCGCGTCCAAGGCGCTCGACACCAACGTCTTCGCAGTGACCAAGGCGACCGCCTCCAAGGACCACCTCACCACCATTTCGAGCCTCGCGCCCTACGCGTCCTCGATGACCTTGGGGGGTCCGCCCGAGTGCCCGACCTTCGCGGGCTGTCAGGCCGGGCTGGTGAAGGTCTACGGCCTCAACTTCGCCAACTTCAAGTCCCTGGACGAAGCCGGTCCGCTCAGCGTGGCCGCCCTCAAGAACGGCGAGGTACAGGTGGTCGAGCTGTTCTCGAGTGACGGCAATGTCGTGAGTAACAATTTCGTCGCCCTGACCGACGACAAGCATCTCGAAGGCGCCGACTACATCGTCCCGGTCATCCGTAAGTCGGCTGCCAGCGCCGCGGTGATTACCGCGCTCGCCAACTTGGACGCCAAGTTGACCACCGCCGCCATCTCCCAACTCAACCTCCAGGTCACCGCGGACAAGAAGCAACCCGCCACCGTCGCCCAGGCGTGGCTGAAGTCCCAGGGCTTGATCTAAGGATCTCTCACCGGAGCATTCTTGTGGTCGGCAGCGGCATTGCCGTGGCCAACGACGCTGCCCGATCAGTGGGGTATGGATATGCAGTGATGCGGCGATCCGCTCTCGCTGAGCTCCTTACCGACGAGAGGGCAAAGGAGCTAACGGGACCAACGCAGCTTCATTCGATCGAGCGTCCGAGTTATCTGACATGACGTTGACCCAGTCGAATCCAGGGCGCGTCGTCGGCAGGGGGTGTCGCGCCGCCGAGGTCCCGAGACGCGGAGCAGCCGGGCCATGAACCCCGGGCTGAGCTGCACTCGTGTTTGACCTTGACCCCGAAAAGTGGACCACTTTTGTGAGAATTTGGCCGTGCCCCACCAGGAGGTGGACATGCCATTCCGCTATTCGATCGAGTTCCGACTCCGGGCCTGTGAACGGATGCTGGCCGGCGAGCCGGTCAAGGACCTTGCCGTCGAGCTCTCGGTGAGTGATGCCACCCTCTACAAGTGGCGCCGCCAGGCCCTCATCGACGCCGGAGACGGGCCCGGGATCAAGAGCTATGAGGCCGACCGCTTAGCCCAGGCCCGCCGGCGCATCCAGGATCTCGAGGCCGAGCTCAAGCTGGTCAAGGCGGCCAGCGCGCTCTTCGACGAGAGTGAGGACATCAGCCCAAAAGGAAGTACCAGGTTGTCCGAGAGCTGAACAACCTGGGCTACTCCGAGCGTCTCGCCTGTCGGGTAGTCGGCATGACCCGCTCCACCTACTACGACATCAAGTTCCATCAGCCCGGCTATCGGGAGATCCGCCACTTGCTCCTCGCCGACCTCATCGCGGATATCCACGCCCGCTCACGGGGCACCTATGGCATGTTGCGGATCCGAGCCGCCTTGGAGATCGAACAAGGGATCATCGTCAACAAGAAGCTGGTGTGGAAGATCATGCGCCAGCTGGGCCTTCGAGGTCTCCCGGGACCGAAGAAGCGCTCATGGAACCCGGCCAACGAGGCGACCGAGGAGGATCTGGTGGAGCGCCAGTTCCGCGCCAGCGCCCCCAATGAGCTGTGGCTGACCGATATCACCGAGCACCCGACCCGCGAGGGCAAGGTCTACTGCTGTGTGGTCTTGGACCTGTTCTCCCGCAAGGCGGTCGGCTGGGCCATCGACCGACGCTGCGAGTCCACCCTCGTGAACGACGCGCTGTCCATGGCCGCCGGAACCAGGACCACCTCTGAAACCACGGTGATCCATTCCGACCACGGATCTCAGTTCACGTCGTGGGCGTTCTCCGAGAATGTCCGCCGCCTCGGGCTCATGGGCTCAATGGGCACCGTCGGCGACTGCTACGACAACGCCCCCATGGAGTCGTTTTGGGGCTCGATGCAGATCGAGCTGCTGAACCGCCAGAGCTGGAAGACGGTCGTCGAGCTCTCGAGCGCCATGGCGGAGTGGATCGACGGCTTCTACAACCCGCTCCGGCGCCACAGCGCCCTCAAATACTTGACGCCCAACGAATACGAGGCCTTACAATCAACTGAAACCCAGGCTGCATTCTCGTAAACGACGGTCCACCCAATGGGGTCAACCGCAGTGTGGTCGGGCTGCCCGGATTTGAACCGGGGACCTCTGCGTCCCGAACGCAGCGCGCTAACCAAGCTGCGCCACAGCCCGTCGAGGGAAATCAGTGGAACACCGACCCTGACCTGCGAGATGTTACCCGACTGCGGCTTGGTCGATTCCTCCGGTTGCTGTCCTGGGGTTTCTCCCGCGATCAGATCAATGACCGTTGATCGATTCTCCGGCGCATTTCTCTCTGGACCGGAGCGACGGCCTGAGCACGCACAACAGAGGGAGACCCAAGCGGACTTTCAGTGGCCCCCGATCGGGAGTTTCGCCTGGTCGCCGTCATCCGGGCTCTCCCGAGTGCGGTCAGAGACGGCCTGGCGGATGGACTCGAACAGGTCCAGTGGGGAGAACGGCTTGTTCAAGAGCACCGTCGACGGCGGCAGGATCCCTCGTTCAGCGATGGTTTCCGAGTCGAAGCCTGAGACAAAGACCACCGGTAGGTCGGGGTGCGCGACGCGAAGGTGATCGGCCAGATCCTTGCCCGAGATCCCCCCCGGCATGATGACATCGGTCACCAGGACCGAGATGGGCGCGGTCGTGAATCCTTCCGTAGCCTCGATTGCATTCCGTGCCCCAACCACACGATAGCCGGCCGCCTCCAGGGTGCGGGTGGTCGAACGAAGCAGAGCCTCCTCGTCTTCGACCAGCAGCACGGTTCCCTCTCCCACCGCCAGGGGTCCCTTGGTCATCACCTCGGGCTCAACTGACGCGGGCTGCTCGTCACAGATAGGAAAGTCGATGGTCACGGTCGTCCCCATCCCCGGGGCGGTGGTGATTTCAACCTGGCCGCCCCACCGATGGACGATCCCATAGACCATCGACATTCCCAAACCGGTTCCTCGCCCCATCTCTTTGGTGGTGTAGAAGGGCTCGAAGACCTTTGCCGCGACCTCCTCGGTCATTCCCTTTCCGTCGTCACTCACTTCGATCCTTGCCCAGGGCGGCACGAGCTCCGAGTCCTTGTCCGCCACTTCTACATGCCGCACCGAAATTGACAAGGAGCCCCCGTGGGGCATGGCATCCCGTGAGTTCATGGCCAGATTCATGAGGACCTGGTTCAGCTCACCTGCGTCTGCCCGGACGCGGCAGGCCTCTGAAGTGGTGTGGCACTGGAGGGTGACGTCCTCCCCCACGGCTCCCCGCAGTAGCCGCTGGGAGTCGTTCACCAGGGCACTGAGATCGACCACGGTCGGGCTCGTCACCTCTTTTCGGCTGAAGGTGAGGAGCTGGCGGGTGAGCTCGGCGGCACGCGTTGCCGCTTTCTGGACCTCGCCCAGGTCGGCCTGGATGTCCTCGTTATCGGCAGCCGCGTTGGCCGCGAACTCGCTGTAGCAAATGATGACTTGGAGAAGGTTGTTGAAATCGTGGGCGATGCCGCCCGCGAGCTGGCCGACCGCCTCGAGCTTTTGGACCTGACGAAGATTCGCTTCGGTTTCCGCCTGACGGGTGAACGACGCGTCGAGCTCGGCATTCTTCGCGTCGAGCTCCGTGTTCTTGTGATCGAGCTCGCTGTTGCTCACTTTCAAGTCAGACACCAACACGAGAGCCCGGTCCTTTCGCCGCAGCGTCACCTCCAAGAGCCCAGCTGAGAGTACGGCGGCGGCCAGTCCCACCAGCAAGAGGAGCCAGGGAAAGGCCGCCGCCGAGCCGCCGGAGAGGTTCTGGTTGGCTCGCATGACCAACAGGAATTGTCCGGGAGCGGTGGCCGTCCCTGCGTGGGTCGTCAGCACCGCAGTGAGGTCGAGAGCACTGGCAGGGGCGTCGGACCCGCCCAGGGTCGCGGTGGCCTCCTGGCCAGTCAGAGGCAAGTTGGCGGTCGAAGTGAACAGAAGATTGCCGGGGCGTGCGGACCCCACGTACATGGCGACATCGACGCCGTCAAAGATCTTCCCGGGAAGGTGATAGAGACCCGAGGCGGGCAACGGGACCGACCGTTCGGCGTAGATGGCGAAGCCGGGCGGGACAACTCCCTTGCTCCAGATAAGGGCGAGAAAGCGACTCGAGCCCACCTCGCCGGCCCCGGCCAAGGTGTTGGTCGGATGCTTGTTGATGATTGTGATCAGTCCGGCGTCCTGTGGGCCGCCGAAAACGCGCTGAAGGGGACCGAGGGAGTCGACAACCTGGAGGTGGGAGCCGACCACACGCAAAAGAGCGACGCTTTCGGACTTGGCCAACGGAGCCGCCGCGGCATCGAACGCTGAAGGCGTGACCCCGAGGGGGGTCACGATAGAACCGAGGGCTGTCGGTGGGGACCCGAGGAGGGGTGGGATCACCGAGCCGAGCAAGAGGGCGGCTTGATTCGCTTCTTCGACCAGGAGGCGTTCGTTGTTGTGGCCCAGAGACGTTCTCGATGCGGAGAAGCCAACCAACGTCGCCACCACCGCGAATACCAGCACCAGGGCGGAAAGGGCGTGGACCTTCGGCTGCCGTCTTGCCTTCACCATGATGACCGGCTGGGGACGACGGCCTCGAACCGGGCCGGATTGGGGATGCGCGCCCATACCGGAAGGGCAGCGAGTGCGCTGCTACCGCGGCGATGGCGTGTTTGGGGCGCAGGAGGCAAATGCGCCCACGGCGAAACCTCGCCCATTGGCGTTGTCATTTGTCCTCCCTCTCGAATTAGCGCGGCGCTTCTACTTGCTATCGGCCGATTTCGTTGGGGTCCTGAGCCCATATCTGGGCGGTCCGGCAATACCATGAGGAGACATCCAAGGAAGAGGCGGCTTGCTCACCCATTGCTGACCTGGGGGTATTTCGCCGATATCCGGTCCGTCCCGAGCCTTCGGGATGCGACGGGTTAGGCCCGGTCGGCCCGCAGCTGGCCAAGCCGCGCGACCGCCCGTTGACCGGATCCGGCGCCGGTGAGGGGCCGGAACCGGAACCGCTAGCCGACCGGAGTGGGCTCGCTCCCGGCGTCACCGGCCACCTTGCCCCGATCAGGATCCGGGTGGGGCGGGCTCAACCGCCTGGCCACCACTTTGGCGATCCGCCGCTTGTCCATCTCCGCCACCCGAAGTTCCCACCCATCCACGGTGAGCACCTCGCCCTCGCTCGGGATGTGTCCGAACCCGTTGAACAGGAATCCTCCCAGGGTGACGTACTCTCCCTCGGGGAGGTCGATCCCCAGGCGGTCGATGACGTCGTCCACGCTCATCCGTCCGTCCACCAGCCAGCGGCTTCCGTCCACCCGGACCACCTCGGGCTCGTCGTCGGGATCGAACTCATCGGGCAGCGGCCCGACCAGGGCGCTCAGCACGTCCTTGACCGTCAACACCCCTTCCACCCCGCCATGCTCGTCCACCACCACCGCAAACGCCCGCCGTTGCCGCCGCATCTCGGCCAGGACGTCGAACACCAGCCGCGACTCCGGAACCAGAAACGGTTGGCGGAGGCGCCGCGAGATGTCGACCGGATCGGGGATCGCCTGGTTGACGGGGTCGGTGGGTGCCCCGGCTCCCGGCACTGCCTCACCGGCACCGGCGTCAGGCACCGCCCGCGGGGCTTCGGGTCTTCCACTCTGGACCCGCCACCCGGCCCGGAACAGGTCATTGACGAACAGCACCCCGATCAGATCGTCGAGGTTGTCGTCATAGACGGGGAAGCAACCGTGGCCCGACTCCCGGATGGCCCGGGTGACGTCGTCGGCGGTGACCGGGATGGACAGGGCCACCACGTCCACCCGGGGAGTCATGATCTCGCCTACCACGGTCTCGCGCAGGTCGCTGAGGGCATCCACGATGAACTGCTCCTGGGCATCACCGCTTCGGGCCAGGTTGACCCCGTCCTCGCCACCCCGGCCGCCGGCCGCGGCCTTCTGCCCGCTACGGGTCCTCCGGTGTTTCGGGGTTGCTGGGGATTGCCGTTCCTGATGTCGTCGGAACACGGACCCTGCCTTCGTCGGCCTGGTGGAGGCCCTCAGACGCCGGCCGCGGGAACGACCGACAGTGGTTGGTAGGACTCGTCGTAGTACGTACCACCGTCGAGCAACGAGGTGACGGCCCGGCGCAGGCGGATCGGATCGAGCGGCTTCACGACCCAGCCTTCCGCGCCGGATCGGCGAGCGATGAACACGTCGGGACGACGGTCGAGGAGCATCAGCACCGGCACATGCTCCAGGCTGCCGTACGACTCCTCGAGTCGCAGTTCGAGGCAGACGGCCATGCCGCCCATGTTCCCCATCTGCAGGTCGACCACCACCAGGTCGGGAAGGCTCTCGGCCACTTCCTCGAGCACGGCCGGGCCGGAACGGGCCTCCCGGATGGTGATGTCCGGCCGTCCGGCGATGGCGGCGATTTCGGCTCTGACCGAGGGAGCGTCGCTGGCCACCAGGATGGATCGCACAGCCACGAGATTAGCCCGCCTTCTGGGGCGACCCGGCCGGCGCCGGGGCCGGGGCCGGGCCCCGTCCCTCGGCGAGGAACAGCAGGTCGGCGATGAGTCGCAGGCCGTCGAGATCGTGGACATCGGTATTGAGGAGCGGCACCCGCGACACCGGGGCGGGGGCGATCCGCGCCACCAGGTCGCCGTAGACCTGCTCGTCCCGGTCCGAGGCCGCCGCGTAACCGGCCAGGTTGTCGATCAGCACCTGCAGCGGCTGGCTGTCGCCGGTGGCCCGTTCGGCCAGCGCGGCCAGCTGCCCGAGCCGCTGGTCGTCGATGAACCGGGGTTGGACCCGGTTGACGATGAGGGCGGTGACCGACATCTCCGATTCGGCCAGCTTGGCCGCGAAGTGCACGGCTTCTTCCACCGAGTCCGGCCGGGGCGAGGCGACCAGCACGAAGGCGGTCCCCGGCTGCTTGAGGAGCTCGTTGACCCGGATGGCCCGGGTCCGGAATCCCTCCTCCATTCCCTCGAACGCCTGGAAGAAGGTGACCGCGTCCCGGACCACGTCGGCGCCGGCCACCTTGGAGATGGTGCGCAACAGGGCCTGGGCGGCCATCCCCACGAACCGCATCGACACCCGGGTGGGCATCATCAGCGCCTGGAACAACCGGTTGCTGAGGAATCCGGTGAGCCGCCGGGGGGCGTCGAGGAAATCGAGCGCGTTGCGGGTGGGAGGCGTGTCCACCACCACCACGTCGAAGCCCCCCTCTTCCACCAGCTCGTGGAGCTTCTCCATGGCCATGTACTCCTGGGTGCCGGACAGTGCCCCGGTCAGGTTCCGGTACATCCGGTTGGCCAGGATGCCGTCCGCCTGATCCGGAGTGTCGGAATACCGGCGGACCAGGTCGTCGAACGTCCCTTTCGGGTCGAGCATCATGGCGTGGAGCTCGCCCGGCCAGTCGCCCTCGATCTTCGACGGCTGGTTGGAGAGGGCGTCGAGGCCGAGCGAGTTGGCCAGCCGGCGGGCCGGATCGATGGTCACCACACAGGCCTTGCGTCCCCGGCGGGCGGCCTGCAACGCGAAGGCGGCGGCCGTGGTCGTCTTGCCGACGCCTCCCGAGCCGCCGCAGATGACGATCGACCGGTCCTGGACGATCTCGTCCAGCGTCAGGCCCGCACTCACGAGGCCGCCGGCTCGACGTCGGGCAGCATGGCGATCCCCGCGGCCAGGGCATCGGCCAGCACCTGCAACTCCCGCGGGCCGATGGACGCAGTGAAGGCGAACGGCACCCGGAGCTCGGGGAGGGGCAGCTCGTGGGCCAGCCGGCCGATCTGTTCCTGCTGGAGCGCCTCCCGGGTGCGCCGGAAGGCGCTGGCCGCGTCGAGGGCTTCGCGCAACTCGCCGTCGAGGGCCACCCCCGCTGTCTCCGCCGCCTCGGCCGCCGGGACCTCCAACCCGGGTATCGACGGGTAGCAGCCGTTGACGATGATGGGGCCCAGGGTGATGCCCACCTTGTCCTCCAGCTGGTAGGCGGCATCGACCACCTCGTTCACCGGCATCTCCTCCGGAAGGGTCACCAGGGCCACCTGGCTCCGGGCGGGGTCGGTGAGCAGGGCGACCACGTCGGCCGCCTGGGCCCGGACCGGCCCACCCCGGGCGGCATCGAGCAGCCCGCTGGCCGACGACAGGAAGGTCATGGCGTGGCCGGTGGCCGGCGCATCGACCAGCACCAGGTCGGCGAGCCCGGCCTGTTCGATCTGCTTGACCTTGCCCAGCACCAGGATGTCCCGGATGCCGGGGATGGCCCCGGCCACGATGTCGATGATCCCCGACGACATCAGGCGTTTGGAGATCCGTCGCAGCCCGTGGTCGGCCAGGTATTCGATGAGGGCGTCGTCGGGGGTGATCCTCCGGGCCTGGACGCTCCCCGGCGCCAGCTGCGGGGCCTCGGCCCCGTCCTCGGGGTCCTCTCCGACCTGGTCGGCTCCCGCCGCGCTCAGGACCGCCCCGGCGTAGTCGAGGGAATCGCCGTGACCGAAGGCGTCAGAGACCCCCGACCGGCCCTCCAGCTCGATGACCAGGACGGACAGGCCGGCGTCGGCCGCCATCCGGGCAATGGCCGCCACCATGGTGGTCTTCCCCACCCCACCCTTGCCTGCCACGATCAGGACGTGACTCTGCGTACAGAAAGTTCTGACGTCCATGACCCTCCGGAGCGTAGCGTTCCCGCCACCCTCTGAGGGTTCTCCGGTGGCCGGCGGGGCGGGAAACGCCCGCGGGTCGGAGGCGGTGCGGGTCGCCGGGAAGAAAAACCTGGTCAGGCCCCTTGTTTCGGTGCCCCGGCGCGAGTACGTTCGCTGGCGTGGGGTAATGCCCACAGGCAAGAGGGGGAAGGCAAACAATGGCGCAAGCTTTGGACACCTGGCAGATCAAAGCGTCATGCCGCGGGCCTCATGCCGAGATCTTCTTTCCTCCCGCTCACGCTGAGCGCAAGGAAGAGAAACTCCAGCGCGAGGCGCACGCCAAGGCGATCTGCGCGACCTGCTCGGTACAGACCGACTGCCTCGACTACGCCATCCGGATCCGGGAGCCGCACGGGATCTGGGGCGGGCTGAACGAGGTCGAGCGCAAGCTGCTGACCGACCGCCGGGCCGGCTGACCGACCGGTTTCCCCTCAGCCCGCGTTCAGCGCCTGGGCCGCCGCCCGCACCCCCTTCGAGGTGCACACCGATGACGGGTTCTGGTGGGTGGCGACGCAGATCCCCGCGGACAGGTAGTTGGCCGATGCCACGATGGCCCGGCCGTCGGAGGTGGTCCCGTTCTTCAGGTCGCCGATGATCGTCGACCGGGAAAGTTGCAAGATCATCGCCGGGCTGAATCCCGAGGTGGTCGACACCATCACGTTGTCGATGTCGACCAGCGGATAGGTGCCGGCCGCCGGCGGGGCGCCGGTTCCGGTCTGGCCGGCGGCCTGGTAGCGGGTGACCAGCGCCTGCTGGCCCGGGGTCAGGGTGGAGATCTTGGTGAACACGCCGTTGGCCGCGGCCACATCGGAGTAGAGCTCCACCCCGGTGAAGGTGAGATAGGGGCTGGTGTAGGAGGCGTCGAAGAAGCTGAAACTCTGGAGCCCCGGGAACACCGACGTGGTCGATGATTCCATGTCGTGGAGCACCCCGAAGGTCCCGAAGCGGGACAGGGCCAGCACCAGGGGCCATCGCTCCGCCGCGCAGAAGGGGCAGTACTCGCTGCCCACGAAGAGCACGTCCGGCTTCTCCTCCGAGTACATGGGTGGCTGGCCGGTGACGACCGTCGGGGGGGTGAGCCCGGTGACCGGGGCGGTCACCCCCACCTTGTCGAAGGTGGAAACCGGCTCGCTGGCCAGCGTCCGGAGCACGTCCGGGGCCGTCTCGGCCCGGTTGACCACCCGGAGGGTGGTGGGGGTGTCGGTCAACGTGTAGACGAGCAGCGCGGTGACCCCGACCAGGATGACCACCACCGCTCCCCAGGCGAAGCGGGAGGTGCGGGTGGGGCGAGGATGATCGGTCTTGGCCGGCACCGCCTATGACCGGTGGTGGGCCAGTTGGGGGCCTCGGTCGGTCTCGGGTCCGTCCTGGCGGGAGAGCAGGACGGGTGAGGCGGTCACCACGATCACGAACAGGATGAAGGTGAGGACATGGACCGAGGTGCACCACAGGCAGATGTTCTTGATGATCAACAGTTCGGCGATGACCAGATAGATGACCATCCCGATGCCGACCACCGCCAGGGCCAGCCGGGCCAGGTGGATCCGGCGGTCGGCGGATCGCCACGCCCACGGAAGGCTCAAGCCGAGCATGGGCACGAAGTAGGCGAGGCCGAGTACCGCGACCGGGATGCCGAACACGTAGGACTGCGGGCTGGTGGTCACCTTTTCACAGTTGATGAGGCCACCGCCGGCCGGGCACGACAGCGCGATGTGGGCGTCGAAGTGGGTGATGGTCAGGTAGATGGACACGCCCAGCCCCATCAGGCTCAACACCATGGTGACGATTGGCTGCCACCGCAGCGTGGGCACGGCGCGATCTCCGCGAGGAGTCCGACTCAGCTCAGCTTGAGTGCGGTGGCCGCGGCCTGGACACCCGAACTCGTGCACACCGCCGTCGGCTGCTGTTTGGTGCTCGAGCAGATGGCGGCGGTGATGT
This sequence comes from uncultured Acidimicrobiaceae bacterium, assembly GCA_963819695.1. Classification (GTDB taxonomy): domain Bacteria; phylum Actinomycetota; class Acidimicrobiia; order Acidimicrobiales; family RAAP-2; genus DASZIT01. Next base: position 26,063 of record CAWFXD010000001.1, read on the forward strand.
AGTTGGCGGTGCCGACGATGGACTGGGTGACCGCATTGGTCGGGTCGTTCAGGTGGCTGGCGATGTCGTTGTGGCTCAGCCCGGCCAGCATCAGCGGGCTGTAGGTGGCCCCGGAGATGAGGGCCACGTTGCCGATGTCAACAAAGGGGAAGCCCACCTGCCCGGCGGTGGCACCGGGAATGAAGGTCGGGGTGCTGTACTTGTTGAGCACGGCCTGCTCCTCCTTGGTGGGGTTCTGCAGGGTGGTGTAGCCGGAGCTGTTGGGGATGTTGGTGTACTGCTCGTCAGGGAAGAACGACAGGTACTGGCTGGTGAAGGTGGCGCTCCGGTAGCTGAAGGTGGGGGTGGCCGGCGCGAAGTCGGTGTGGGACGAGGCGGTGACGTCCAGATTGGACCAGGTACCGAACCGGGACAGTGCCGCGGTCATCGACCAGCGCTCGGCCGCGCAGTAGGGGCAGTATTCGGCGCCGTAATAGAACATCGCCGGGGTCTTGCCCCCGAGGGTCAGGGGCGGTTGGCCGGACAGGACGATGGGCGGATTCGGTTGGGCTCTCGACGGGATGCCCGTCCCCACCGCGTCGTAGACCGACGCCGGGATGCTGGTGACATCGGTGACGATCGAGGCGGGCGCGGGGGTTACCGGGGTGTAGGCGGCATTGGCGTTGGAGTTGCCGCCGGTCACCTTGATGACCACCACGACGACGACGACCACGACGACCAGCCCGACCGCCCCCCAGGCGAGGAGGGCCCCGGACCGTCCCCGGGGGCCGGCCGCCGCCTTGCGCGGGCTACCCGGTTTCGGCGTGTTGCCCCCGCCCCCGCCCTTGCCGCCACCGGCCTTCCCCGACACCGGTCGGCTCTGGGCCCGGCTGGCTTCCTTGGCCGACGAGGTTCCGGGCCTCGGCTTGGGTGTGTTGCCTCCCGGCTTCGGCGTGTTGCCTCCCGGCTTGGGCTTGCTGCCGGTCCCGGCGCCGCCCCTTTGTCGTTCCACAGCCATGGTGTCGCCGTCTCCTCTACACAGAATCGATCCTTGTGAGCGTAACTGTTGGAAGGCGGGGGATGCAGTCGGCGCCGAATCCCCTGGCCCGTGCCTCTATCCCCCGTCGGAGCTGGGATTGTGCCTAGATTGACCCTCCATGCCGGCAACTCCAGTCACCGCCCTGCCCCCACCCGAGCCCGGTACCGAGTTCACCGACCGGGATGTCCGAGCCGTCACCTGGGGCAACGTGACGGTCGACGGCCACCCGGTGAGTTACGCCACCACCGGAGCCGGACCTCCGGCCTTGTTCCTCCATGGTTGGGGGCTGCGGCCCAATGCGTACGCGGAACCGATCCGGCGGATGGGGATGGCCGGCTGCCGGGTCTACGCCCCCGCCATGCCCGGATTCGGCGGAACCCGGGAGCTCCCCGCCGACGAGCGTTCGTTCAACGGCTATGCGGCCTGGGCCGGCCGCTTCCTCGATGCGGTCGGCGAGAGCCGGGTGGCCCTGGTCGCCGGCCACTCGTTCGGCGGCGGGGTGTCGACGGCCTTCGTCCACGATCATCCCGGACGGGCGCGGTCGCTGCTGTTGGCCAACGCCATCGGCGGGCCGACCTGGGCCTCATCCGCCGACCAGGTCCGCACCATGACCCAGAGGCCGGTATGGAACTGGGGACGTTACTTCGGGACCGACCTCCTGCACTCCCCCCATCTGATGCGGGTGCTTCCGACCCTGCTCGAGGACTTCATCCCCAATCTGATGCAGAACCCGCTCGGGATGTTCCGCACCGGGGCGTTCATCCGGCGGGCGGACCTGCTGGCCGAGCTCCGGACCATCTCCCGCCGTCACACCCCGGTGTGGGTGGCGTGGTCGGATCGGGACGGGCTGGTGCCGAGGGCGGCCTTCGACGAGCTCCGTCGGGCGGCCAGGGTGGAAGGGGTGGTGGTCGAAGGGTCGCACACCTGGCTGATCGGCGATCCCGAGCGGTTCGGGGAGCTGGCCATCCACGCGCTGGTCGACTCCGGCGCGCTCACCGGCCAGCGCTTCCTCAGCGTCGTCTGACCCCGACACCGCGGCGGTAGCCTGAATCGATGCCTGTCACCCTCCGCGATGCCGCCACCGTGATACTGGTTCGGGACGCGCCGGAGGACGGTGGTGAACCGTCCATCGAAGTCTGCATGTTGCGCCGCAATCTGGACTCGGAGTTCGTAGCCGGCGTCTACGTGTTCCCCGGCGGGGCGGTCGACCCCGAGGACTACGGGGACGACATCGAAGCCCTCTGCCCGGGCCGCACCGATGCCGAGGCCAGTGCGTTGCTCGGGATCCCCTCGGGCGGGCTCGCCTTCTGGGTGGCGGCCTTGCGGGAATGCTTCGAGGAGGCCGGGGTCCTGCTTGCCTTCCGGCCCGCCGATCAGGGCGGTGACGAGGTGCGGCGGCTGGATACCACCGACCCGGCGTCGTTGGCCCGGTTCGTCATCTACCGGGACGCCCTGAACGCCGGCACCACCCGGTTGCTCGATGTCTGCCGGACCGAGGGACTCGCCCTCGACGTCGGGTCGGTGCACTACGTGAGCCACTGGATCACCCCGGAGCTGGCCCCCCGGCGGTACGACACCCGTTTCTTCATCACCGCCGCCCCTTCGGGACAGGTGGCCCGCCACGATGACGGCGAGACCATCGCCTCCATCTGGATCCGGCCCCGCGAGGCGCTGAGCCGCTTCCACGACGGGGAGATCGAACTGCTTCCCCCCACCATCGAGAACCTGAGGAACATCGCTCGGTTCCACACCACCGGCGAGGCGATGGCCTGGGCGGAACAGGTGACCGAGATTCCCGTGGTGCTGCCGATCGTGCTGATCGAGGACGGCCAGGTGTTGATCCTGCGTCCCGGGGACGAGGGATACGAGGAGGCGGCCGAAGCCAAGATGGCATCCGGCCCGCCGGCCTGAGCCGGAGTGACCGACTTCGACCCCGGCCCCCGATCGGTTGCCGGTGGCGTGGTCCGGATCACCGCCGCCAATCCGGGGATCATGACCGGGCCCGGCACCAACACCTACCTGGTCGGCCGCGATGAGCTTGCGGTCATCGATCCCGGTCCCGACCAATCCGACCATCTCGACGCCGTCGCCGAGGCCGGCGGTGGCCGGATCCGATGGATCCTGGTGACCCACACCCATCCCGACCACGCCCCGGGGGCCGCCGGCCTGGCCCGGCGGACCGGGGCATCCCGGCTGGGGTTCGCCTCCCGGGACGGCTTCGTCGCCGACCGGACCATCGCCGGCGGCTTCCACCTGCAGGCTCCCGGCCTGTCACTGCGGGCGATCCACACCCCGGGTCACGCGTCCGACCATCTCTGCTATCTGCTCGAGGGATCCGGCCGGATGTTGTTCTCCGGCGACCACGTGATGCAGGGCTCGACGGTGGTCATCGCCCCGCCCGACGGGGATATGGCCGCTTACCTGCACAGTCTCCGGCTGGTGCGCGATCTCCGGCCGGCCGTCGACGTCGTCGCCCCCGGCCACGGACACCTGATCGACGACCCGGTCGCCGTCATCGACGGCTACATCGAGCACCGGCTCCGGCGCGAGCAGAAGGTGGCCGACGGGCTGCGCGCCCGGGGCACCGGGACCATCGACGACCTGTTGCCCGCCGTCTACGACGATGTCGACCCGGAGCGGCATCCGATCGCCCGCCGTTCGCTGTGGGCCCACCTCCGCAAGTTGGCCGACGACGCGGCGGTGGTGGGGGACGACGTCGACGACGCCGACTCGGTGTGGCGCTGGCCCCCGCCGCGCTGAGGCGAGCGTCTTCCGGTCAGACCGTCGACGTCGGACTGGACGCCAGCGTTCCGGCGTCGACCGCCGCCTCCACCCGCTCGACCAGCCGGGCGCTGCAGCCGTCCATCGCTATCACCGGGGCGATGGTGGTGACGACTTCCTCGGCCAGGCTGGCGAACACCTTGGCCAGCTCATGGCCTTCGTCCAGCGCCACCGGGGTCCCGGCGTCGCCACCGGCGGCCACCGACGGGTGGATCGGCACCTGGCCGATCAGCGGGACGCCGACTTCGGCGGCCAGCCGGGCGCCGCCGCCCGAACCGAACAGGGCGTAGGAGGTGCCGTGCTCACAGGTGAAGTCGCTCATGTTCTCGATGACCCCGGCCACCCGCAGGTAACCCTTCCGGGCCATGTCCGCGGTGCGGGCGGCCACCTTCTGGGCGGCGACCGGGGGAGTGGTGACCACGATCACCTCGGTCCGGGGGAGCATCCGGGCCAGGCCCATCTGGATGTCGCCGGTCCCGGGGGGCATGTCGATCAGCAGGTAGTCGAGGTCACCCCAGTGGACGTCCTCCAGGAACTGCTGGACCGCCCGGTTGAGGACCAGGCCCCGCCACATGATGGCGCTGTCCTCGTCGGCCAGGAATCCCATGGACAGGACCCGCAGCAGGCCGTCGCCGATGCGCCGCTCGAGCGGGACCATCTTCTTGTCCCGCGACTCGACCTCGCCCTGCATGCCGAGCAGCCGGGGAATCGAGAAGCCCCAGATGTCGGCGTCGAGCACTCCGACGGTCAGCCCCCGCCGGGCCATGGCCACCGCCAGATTGACGGTCACCGAGCTCTTGCCCACTCCGCCCTTGCCCGAGGCGATGGCGATCACCCGGGCGGTGTCGGGGATGTCGGTGGCGGGGGCCGGATTTCGGGCCACCAGACGGGCTCGGGCCATCACCGCCTTGCGTTGGTCGGCGTCCATGACCCCGGTGGACGTCGTCACCGTCTCGACCCCGGCCAGCCCGCCGACGTGGGTCTCGACATCGCTGCGGATCTGGTTCCGGAGCGGGCAGCCGGCGATGGTCAGGGCCACCTCGACCTCCACCGTGCCGGGCGCCGGGAGCCGGATGGCCGTCACCATCCCCAGCTCGACGATGTCCGCACCCAATTCGGGATCGATGACCCCGCGCAGCGCCTCCCGCACCTGTTCCTCGGAGACCTGGGTTGCGCCACCCGGGGCGTCCATGCTGGTCATCACCCACGAATTGTATCGGGGGTGGGGCGGTGGCCACCCAGCCGGATGTACCAATGGGGCGCCGGTACGGATACCATGGGTGCCTGCGGCCAGCCTGGCTCAGGCCAGCTGACCGGCGTCAAGACGATCTGCAGGAGGAACCTCGTTGAGCACGACCATGCAAACGGTAAGCATCGGCAAGCGGCCGGCTCCGGTCACGTTGACCGACAAGGCCGCGTCCAAGGTGGTCGACCTCCTGGCCCAGGAGGACACCGAGGGCCTGGCCCTCCGGGTGGCAGTCCGCCCCGGCGGCTGCTCCGGCTACAGCTACGAGATGTTCTTCGACGCCGACGTGGCCGACGACGATGTGGTGCGCGAGTTCGGTGGGGTGAAGGTCGTGGTGGATTCGGCCAGCGCCGATCTGCTCAAGGGCTCCACCCTCGACTACGCCGATGGGCTGCAGGGCGACGGGTTCCACGTGACCAATCCCAACGCCACCCGCACCTGCGGTTGCGGTTCCTCATTCAGCTGATCCACTGATCATTGAGTGCGCCGATCGGTCCCTACAGCCCCATCGTGCGGGCCGGGCCGTGGCTGGTGTCCTCCGGACAACTCGGCGTCGAGCCGGATCCCGATCCCTCGTCGGCCCCGGCCCTGGTCGCCGGCGGGGTGGCCGCCCAGCTGACCCAGGCCCTGGCCAACGGTGCGCGGCTGCTGGAGGGCGAGGGGGCCTCTCGCTCCGACGTCATCAAGACGACGGTGTTCGTCACCGACATCGGCGACTTCGCCACCGTCAATCAGGCGTATGCGTCATTCTTCGGTGACCATCGGCCGGCCCGATCCGTCATCGGGGTGACGGCCCTGCCGTTGGGCGCCCTGGTCGAGGTCGAGCTCTGGGCCTACCAGCCCGGGCAGTGAGCGCCGACGAGGGTTATCTGCTCGACAACCAGCAGCCAGAGGCGCCTCGGCGGTTCGACGCCCTGGCCGCCTTGTTCGACCCGTCGACCTTCCGCCATCTCGAGCGGGTGGGGGTCGGGACGGGTTGGCGGTGCTGGGAGGTGGGCGCCGGCGGGCCCTCGGTGGTCGACTGGCTGGCCGGCCGGGTCGGACCCGAAGGCCGGGTGTTGGCCACCGACATCGACATCGACCACCTCACCGGGGCCACCGCGCCCACCGTCGAGGTCCGGCGGCACGACGTGGGCCGGGGTCCGCCCCCGGCCGTCGGGTTCGACCTCGTCCACGCCCGCCTGGTTCTGGTCCACGTCCCCGAACGCACCCGGGCGTTGGCGTCGATGGTGGAAGCGCTCCGACCCGGTGGCTGGCTGGTGGTGGAGGATGCCGACCCCGCCCTCCAGCCGCTCATCTGTCCCGACGAATCCGGACCCGAGCAACGGCTGGCCAACCGCCTGCGCCAGGGTTTCCGCACCTTGATGGCCGAGCGTGGTGCCGATCTCGCCTACGGCCGGACCCTGCCCCGGCGGCTTCGTGACGCCGGCCTGGTCGAGGTGGAGGCGGATGCCTACTTTCCCATCGCCTCGCCGGCGTGCGCTTCGCTCGAGCAGGCCACCGTGGAGCAGATCCGGGAACGCCTGGTCGCCGACGGCATCGCCACCGATGCCGACATCGATCTCCATCTCGCCAATGTCGCCTCCGGCCGGCTGGACCTCGCCACCTCGCCGATGGTGTCGTCCTGGGGGCGCAAGCCTCTCGAGGTCCCCGAGGGCTAGCGGGCCGCCATCCGCACGTGGGAGCGGGCCGCGTTGAGCTGCACGCCCTCCCCGGCCAGGAGACGAGCGTGGGTCCGTTCGTGCCCGGGGACCAGCCGGCCCGACGCGGTCACCACCCGCCACCACGGCATCTCGTCACCGCCCCCGCCCCCGGCCAAGAGGTGGCCCACCGCCCGGGCGGCACCGGGATACCCGGCCTCCAGGGCGATCTCGCCATAGGTCATCACCTCCCCGCTGGGGATCGCGGCAATTACCGCGGTGACCGCCTCGATGAACCCCGGGGGTGGCGCCATACGCCGAAGGACCGGGGCTCAGGGCGTCCAGCTGGTCTGGCCGAACCGGTAGCCGACCGACCGGACCGTCTGGATCAGGTGGGCGTGCTCCTCGCCCAACTTGGCCCGGACCCGCCGGACGTGCACGTCGACGGTTCGGGCCCCGCCGTAGTACTCGTAGCCCCACACCCGGCTGAGCAGCGTCTCGCGGGTGAACACCTTGCCCGGACGAGCCGACAGGAATCGCAGCAGCTCATACTCCATATAGGTGAGGTCGAGCACCTTCCCCGACACCGCCGCCTGGTAGGTCTCGAGGTTGAGGACCAACTCCCCGTGCTCGACCAGCTCGGGTCGGAGCCCCCGCCCGGTCCGCCAGAACAGGTGGGCCAACCGGGTGGTGAGCTCGTCGGGATTCACCGGCTCGACACAGATGTCGTCGAACAGGTCCTCCCGGAGCTCGAGCTCGGAGAGCTGACCGGTGCGGACCACCACGATCACCGGCGCCAGCGGTACCTCGCGCTTGCGGAGCTGACGGCAGACCAGAAAGGCACCGGACGGATCCTCCCCGCTGGAGACGACCGCGCCGGACCAGCCGTCTTCCGGCTCCTCGGTCTCGGCGGCTTCCGGAGCCGAGATGGCGCGCCACGGGTAGCCGGCCCGGTCGAGCACGGCGGTCACCTCGATCGGCGGGGGATCCGGAAAACACAACAGCGGCTCGATGTCGGTCGCTTCCTCTCGCTCGTCCGGGGATCCTGGCGGCTGGTCGGCAGCTCTTCTGTCGGTCCTTATTACAGCAGGGGAAAGTAACGGTCGAGTTCAAACTGGGTGACGTGGGCCTTGTACTGGGACCATTCTTCCCGTTTGTTACGGATGAACCACTCGAAGACGTGGTCGCCCAGGGTGTCGGCCACCAGCTCGGACGACGCCATCATCGCCAGGGCCTCGTTGAGGTCACCGGGCAGGTGGGCGATGCCCTTGGCCCGCAACTCGTCGCCGGTGAGGTCGAACAGGTTGGCGTCGGTCTCCGGCGGCAGCTCGTAGCCCTTCTCGATCCCCTGCAACCCGGCGGCCAGGATCACCGCGAAGGCCAGGTACGGGTTGCAGGCGCTGTCCGGCGACCGGTACTCCACCCGGGTGGACTGGGACTTCCCCGTCTTGGTCACCGGGACCCGCACCAGCGCCGAACGGTTGTTGCGGGCCCAGGACATGTAGATGGGGGCTTCGTAGCCCGACACCAACCGCTTGTAGGAGTTGACCCACTGGTTGGTCACCGCCGAGATCTCCCCGGCGTGGCGGAGCAGCCCGGCGATGAACCCCTCGGCCACCGCCGAGAGACCGCTGGCCCGTTCCGGATCGACGAAGGCGTTGGTGTCGTCCCGGAACAGGGACAGATGGGTGTGCATGCCCGAGCCCTGGACTCCCTCCAACGGCTTGGGCATGAAGCTGGCGTGCACCTGTTGTTGGCGGGCCATCTCCTTGACCACCAGCCGCACGGTCATCACCGTGTCGGCCATGGTCAGCGCGTCGGTGTAGCGCAGATCGATCTCGTGCTGGCTGGGGGCGTCCTCGTGCTGGGCGTGCTCGACGGGGATGCCCATCTCCTCGAGGGTGATGACCGTCCGCTGTCGGATGTCGCTGGTCCGGTCGGCCGCGGTCAACTCGAAATACGAGCCGTGGTCGAGGCCCTGGGGGCGGTGCGACGGATCCGCGTCGGCGAAGTAGAAGTACTCGATCTCCGGGGCCGCGTAGAAGGTGAAGCCGCTATGGTGCGCCCGCTCCAGGGTCCGGCGCAGCACGTGGCGCGGGCACCCCTGAAACGGGGAGCCGTCGAGGTTGACGATGTCACAGAAGACCCGGGCCACCGGGGCGGCCAGCCCGTCGGTCTCCGGCCGGCCGAGGGTGGAGCCGTGGCCGCGCCCGTGCCAGGGGAGCAGTTGGAAGGTATTGACGTCCGGCCGGGCCAGGACATCGCTCTCCTGGACCCGGCTGAACCCGTCGATGGCCGATCCGTCGAAGGTCATCCCTTCGTCGAGCGCGTTCTCCAGCTCGGCCGGCGTGATCGAGAAGGTCTTGGGCGTGCCGAGAACGTCGGTGAACCACAGCTGCACGAAACGGATGCCGCGCTCCTCCACCGTCTTGAGGACATACTCGCGCTGGCTTCTCATCGGTTCGGATGCCCCGGGATGATCAACTCCCGGCCGCGTCGCCGCAAACGGTCTCCACCAGGATGGCGGTCACCTTGTAGGGATCCATGTTCGCGTTGGGACGCCGGTCCTCGAGCCAGCCCTTCTTGGCCTTGGCGACTCCCCAGGGAATGCGGATCGATGCCCCGCGGTCGGAGGTGCCGTAGGTGAACTTGGTGTAGTGGGCGGTCTCGTGGGCGCCGGTCAGCCGGGTCTCGATGCCGATCCCGTACACCGCGATGTGCTCGTCGACCCGCTTCCCGATGGCCTCGCAGCCGGCGATGATGGCGTCCCACCCACCCTCTTCCCGCATGGCCTTGGTGGAGAAGTTGGTGTGGGCGCCGGCCCCGTTCCAGTCGCCCAGGATCGGCTTCGGCTCCAGGGTGGCGTAGACCCCGAAGTCCTCGGCGATGCGGAAGAGCAGCCAGCGGGCCACCCACAGATGGTCGGAGATGTCCAGGGGGGAGAGGACCCCGACCTGGAACTCCCACTGCCCCATCATCACCTCGGCGTTGGTGCCCTCGATGCCGATCCCGGCCTCGATGCAGGCGGCGGTGTGCCGCTCGACGATCTGGCGCCCGGGCATCTTGTCGCCGCCGACCCCGCAGTAGTACGGGCCCTGGGGGGCGGGGTAGCCGTGGGTCGGCCATCCCAACGGACGGCTGTCCTTGATGAAGGTGTACTCCTGCTCGATACCGAACATCGGCTCCTGGTCGGCGTACTCGGCGGCCACCTCCCGGAGGTGGGCCCGGGTGTTGGTGGGGTGCGGGGTCATGTCGGTGAGGAGCACTTCGGTCATGACCAGGATGTCGTTCGGGCCGCGCAGGGGGTCGGGGCAGGTGAAGACCGGCTGGAGCACGCAGTCGGAGTCGTGGCCGAGGGCCTGGTTGGTGCTCGAGCCGTCGAAGCCCCAGATGCCCGGCTGCTCGCCGTCGGGGATCACCTTGGTCTTGCTCCGCAGCAACGGTGACGGCTCGGTCCCATCGATCCAGATGTATTCGGCTTGGTACGGCACTCGCGCTCCTCTGTTACTCGTGACCCGGGTCCCGGGTCGGCCATGTCCTCGGCCAACAAGGGCCTATCCTCACAGAGCGGGGTTTCCCGGCCGTTTCCCGATTGTGAACGGAGGATGAACACCCATGCCACTGTGCCTATCCGGCCTTGGAACCTCGACCCCGGTGGGGTTGGGAGACACAGTTTACGGCGCCCGATCCGGAGTTCGGCATCACCGGGCAGGGCCGGCTGGACCAGGGTCGATAGGGATGCGCCGGTAGTCTGCGTCCATGACCCGACTGCGGTTGGCCGCCTGCCAGATCAACACGGTGGTCGGGGACCTCGAAGGGAATGCCGAGCGGGTCCTGGCCGCCTTGGCCACTGCCGAGGCATCCGGCGCCGACCTGGCGGTGTTCCCGGAGTTGACCATCACCGGCTACCCGCCGGAGGACCTGTTGAGCCGGCCCGCCTTCGTGGCCGAGAACCTCGCGGTGTTCGACCGGCTGGCCGGATCGACCGGATCCTGTGTGGCGGTGATCGGCTTTGTCGACACCGACCCCGATGGGCACCTGATCAACGCGGCCGGGGTGTGTGCCCACGGGGAGGTGCTGGGCCGTTACGGGAAGCGCCTGCTCCCCAACTACGGGGTGTTCGACGAACAGCGCTGGTTCACCCCCGGGACCGAGCCCTTGACCACCCACCTGGTGGCCGGAGTCCCGGTGGGCGTCACCGTGTGCGAGGACATCTGGTTCCCCGGCGGGCCGGCGGTCTCCCAGGCCGGGGCCGGGGCCCGGTTGATCGTCAACCTCAATGCCTCGCCCTATTCGCAGGGACGCCGGGGCGAACGGCTCACGATGTTGGGCGACCGGGTGGCCGAGACCGGGTGCGTCATCGCCTACGTCAACCAGATCGGCGGACAGGACGAACTCGTCTTCGACGGCGCCTCGGTGGTGATGTCGGCGGACGGTGAGTTGCTCGGAGGCGCGGCCCAGTTCCGCGAGGAGCTGCTCATCGTCGACGTGGAGGTCGACGGGGACGGGTCGAGTCCGCAGCCGGTGAGAAGCCTCACCCCGCCCCTCGAACCCGACGCCGAGGTCTACGAGGCCCTGGTCCTCGGGACCCGTGACTATGTGGCCAAGAACGGGTTCAACGACGCGGTGATCGGCCTGTCCGGCGGCATCGACTCGTCGCTGGTGGCGGCCATCGCGGTGGACGCCCTGGGGGCCGACAACGTGCACGGGGTGACCATGCCGTCGCGGTACTCGAGCCGCGGCTCGGTGGACGACGCCGTCACCCTGGCCGCCCATCTGGGCATCGACATCGCCACCGCCCCCATCGAGGGCGCCCACCGCACCCTGGCTTCGGTGCTGACGCCGCTGCTCGGATCCGAGCCGGAGGGGCTGACCGACGAGAACCTCCAGTCCCGGATCCGGGGGGTGTTGTTGATGGCCCTGTCCAACGCCAACGACTGGATCGTGCTGACCACCGGGAACAAGAGCGAGATGGCCACCGGCTACTCGACGCTGTACGGCGACTCGGCCGGGGGCTTCGCGGTCATCAAGGACGTGGAGAAGACACTCGTCTACCGGCTCTGCCGTTACCGAAACCAGCGGGCCGGTTTCGACCTCATCCCCGAACCGGTCCTGACCAAGGCCCCGTCGGCCGAACTCCGACCCGACCAGCGCGACGACGAGTCGCTCCCGCCCTACGACGTCCTGGATCCGATCCTGGCCGGCTACGTGGAGGGCGATCACTCGCCGGAGGAATTGGTCGCCGCCGGGTTCGACCGGCAGGCGGTGGGACAGGTGGTGCGTCTGGTCGACCGGGCCGAGTACAAACGCCGCCAGATGCCCCCCGGTGTCCGCATCTCCCGCAAGGCGTTCGGCAAGGATCGGCGGATGCCCATCACCAATCAGTACCGTTCGGGGGCCACCCGTGTCTGAGGTGGACGACACCGACGGCCACCGGTTGCCGTTGCCGCTGAGCACCGCCGCCGACCTGATCGGGGGGTACCGGTGGATCGAGCACGCCCTCTACGAGGTGCTCGGCTCCTGGGTCACCGACATCCCGTTGCCGGGGGTGGCGGTCCATCTCGACGCCCAGAGCACCCGGCACGCCTGGCACGCCTCTCTGTGGGCCGACCGGTTGCCGGTGTTGCACGGCGTCGATCCCGACACCCTGACCAAGCCCCCCGATCCGGCGGGCGCCGTCCTCACCACCCTGGCCGGGAGCGCACCGCTCCCCGGGACCCCGGTCACCGCCGGGTGGGCGTGGGACAGCGCCGACGACGACCGCCCGCCACCCGATCCCCCCGGGGCGCTGCCCCGGCTGGCCGGTCTGTACCGGGTGGTGCTCCCCCGCTTGGTGGTGAGCTACGAATACCACCTCCGCGCCGCCTCCGCGGTGACCGATGCCCCGTTGATCCGGGCGTTGCGCCTGATCCTGGCCGACGAGATCGAGGACTGGCACGCCGGGGAGAGACTGGTCCAACGCCTGGTGACCCGTCCCCACGACGTGGAGGCGGTCTACGGGTTTCAGCAGCGTCTCGAACTGGCCGCGGTCGGATCGTCGCTCGCCTCCGGCCTGGTGAGGTTCCCCGCCGGCGTCGGTTCCCGCTGACGTCCGGGGGGCGGTTCCCGACCCGGCTGGCCAGCGGCGAGATGGGCTGGCACTGGCGGTGACCAGGGGCCGAAATGGGTCGAAACGGGGCCATATGCAGGGCCTGCCGCTCGGGGGGGTTGACGCGTCCGGTAAACTTCGAGGGCAGCGATAGTTGCACCCACGAGCGTCAGAGCTAATCGAGCGAAGCACCGATGAGGTGTGGACAGGGCGGATGCGCTCCGATTGGATCGGCGGCCCCCACCCTGTGGGGAGAACGAAGGACCGTGAAGTTGGCAAAGGAGCGCCTCGAAAGAGACGACGAAGACCTGGTACGACTGTATCTGACCGATATTGGTCAGTACCCATTGTTGACCAAGGACGACGAAGTCCGTCTGGCCCAGGCCATCGAAGCCGGCCGGGAATCGGACGCCACGCTGGCTTCGGCACCCAAGGGCCTCACCCCGGCCAAGCGGCGTGAGCTTCGGCGCACCACCCTCCAGGGTGAGCAGGCTCAGCAGACCTTCGTGCAGTCCAACCTCCGGCTGGTCGTCTCCATCGCCAAGAAGTACCAGGCGTCGGGTCTTCCCCTGCTCGATCTCATCCAAGAGGGCAACCTGGGCCTCATGCACGCGGTCGAGAAGTTCGACTGGCGCAAGGGCTTCAAGTTCTCCACCTATGCCACCTGGTGGATCCGCCAGGCCATCACCCGCGGCATCGCCAACACCGGCCGCACCATCCGCCTCCCCGTCCATGCCGGCGACACCCTGGCCCGGGTGCAGAAGGCCCAGGCCCGCCTCGAGCTCAAGTACGGCCGTCCGGCCACCTTGGCCGAACTCGGCGCCGAAGTCGAGATGCCGGAGGACAAGTTGGTGGAGGCGTTGCGCTTCCGAGCCGAGCCCCTCTCCCTCTCCGAGCCGCTCCGGGAGGACGGCGACGCCGAACTCGGCGATGTCGTCGAAGACCGGTCGGCGGAGTCGCCGTTCGAGGTGGCCGCCGTCTCCCTGCTTCCCGACGAGATCGGCCGGCTGCTGTCCCCCCTCGACGAGCGGGAGCGGGAGATCCTCCGGCTTCGCTTCGGCCTCGACCGGGGCGAGCCCCGCACGCTCGAGGAAGTCGGCGAGCACTTCAACCTGACCCGCGAGCGGATCCGCCAGATCGAGGCCCGGGCCATGTCCAAGCTGCGCCATCCCTCCTCGGACACCGGCGCCCGCGATCTCCTGACCGTCTGACCGCCCGCCGGCTCCGCCCGGGCGCCTCCCGGGTGGCCGCCTCTCCCTGGGTTGGCGGATCGGGAGGACAGCAGTGCGCCTGACGGGGTACGCTCCCCGACTATGAAGAAGCTGATCATTCTGGCCATCATCGTTGCCCTGGGTGTCGTCGCCGCCAAGCGGCTCCGTCCCACCTGAGCCAACCGGCCGGGCCTCGGCCCGGCCACCCGGGTTCGGGCACGGGGTGCGCCTCGTGCGGCAGGGCTGAGAACTAAGAAATACGGGGTCGGCGGGCGATCCGCCAAGCCACCAGCGCGCCGGCGGTTGCCGCCGCGGTGGCCCCCGCCACCATGGCCGTAGCCGGAAGGCTGGGGACGCTGACCCGGTCGCGCAGTCGTACCGGTTTGGTGAACTGCATGATCTCCCAGTCGCGTTCGTGGGCGGCCTTGGCCAGCACCCGGTCGGGATTCACCGCCACCGGATGGCCGACCGCCTCGAGCATGGGAAGGTCGGTATAGGAATCCGAGTAGGCCGACGATCCGGCCAGGTCGATGCCTTCCTTGGCCGCCAGTTCGACCATCGCCTCCGCCTTGAACGGGCCGTAGGCGTAGAACTCCATCTCCCCCGCGTACCGGCCGTCCTCGTCGACCACCGCCCGGGTGGCGATGCATCCGTCGACTCCCAGGTGCTCGGCCAGCGGTTGGACGATCTCCTCGGGTGACGCCGACACCAGGTAGACCTTGTGGCCGGCCGCCCGGTGGGCCTCGATGAGGTCCAGCGCCTCGGCGTAGATGATCGGCTCCACCGTCTCTTCGAGGGCTTCCCGGACGATGTCGCGGATCAGCTGTTGGTCCCACCCCTTGGTCAGGGTCAGCATCGACTCACGGACCCGGGCCAGCTTCTGCTCGCTGGCCCCGAGGTGCAGGTAGACGATCTGGGAGACCACCGCCCGGGCGACCAGGCGGCGGTTGATCAGCCCGCCGCGATAGAACGGCCGGCCGAAGGCGGCGATGGACGCCTTGGCGATGACCGTCTTGTCGAGGTCGAAGAAGGCGGCCAGCAATCTGTCAATGCCCCACGAGCAGTTTGCGGACGTCGTCTTCGGCGTCGGCGGTCACCAGCACCAGCACCTCGTCACCCGCGGCCAGCCGGGTGTCCCCCCGGGGGACGATCAGCCGGTCGTCGCGCACCACCGCCACCACGGTGGCCTCGCGGGGGATCCCGAGGTCGACCAGTGTGGACCCGCCGGCCGGCGAGTCTTCCGCCAGGGTCACCTCCACCAGGTGGGCATTCCCGCCCTCGAAGCGGAGCAGACGGACCAGGGAGCCGACCGAGACGGCTTCCTCCACCAGCGCGGTGAGGAGCTGGGGTGTCGACACGGATACGTCGACGCCCCAGCTTTCGGTGAACAGCCATTGGTTCTTGGGGTGGTTGACCCGGGCCACCACCCGGGGCACCGCGAACTCCTGCTTGGCCAGCAGCGAGACCACCAGGTTGTCCTCGTCATCGCCGGTGGCCGCCACCACCACGTCGACGGTGGCCAGGCCGGCGGCGTCGAGGGACGACACCTCGCAGGCGTCGGCCACCACCCAGGTGACATCGAGGCTGTCCCGGGTCCGGGCGACCAGGTCGTGGTCCTTGTCGATGAGGAGCACGTCGTGTCCGCCGTCGTGCAGGTCGGAGGCGATGGCGGTGCCCACGCTCCCGGCTCCGGCGATGGCCACCTTCACCGTGCCCCGTCCTCGTCATCGAGATCTTCCCTCGGCACCGGGGTGCCGGCGATGACCCTCACCGGGCTGTCGTCGTCCCGGAGGTCGGGGGTGGCGAACCGTTCCTCGAAGGCCGGCTTGCCGGCGTCGGAGACCACGAAGTGGAGCACGTCCCCATCTTGGCCGACGAGATCGTCGATATCGAGGCGGGCGACTCCCGCCCGGGTGACCGAAACCAGGATGACCTCTCCGGGCACATTGAGGTCGGCCAGCCGCTTGCCGGCGAACTTCTCATGGAGCTCGCGTTCGACCAGCGTCAGGGTCCCGGTCGGGTCGGTCCATTCGACCTCACCCTCCCCGGGAACCAGCCGCCGGCGCACCTGGTCGATGGTCCACGAGACGGTGGCCACGGTGGGAATCCCGAGGCGCAGGTAGATCTGGGCCCGACGCGGGTCGTAGATGCGGGCCACCACATTGGGGATCTCGTAGGTCTCCCGGGCGATGCGGGCGGTGAGGATGTTGGAGTTGTCGCCGCTGGTGACCGCGGCCAGCGACGCCGCCTTGGCCGCGCCGGCCTGGTCGAGGGTGTCGCGATCGAACCCGGAACCGACCAGCAGGGTGCCCGGCCAATCAGGGGGGAGCCGGCGAAACGCCTTGGCGTTGCGGTCGATGATCGCCACCGAGTGGCCCTGATCGATCAGGCCGGTGGCCAACCCCGAACCGACTCGCCCACATCCCACGACGATTATGTGCACGCGGACCATGCAACACGCCAAAAGGGGATATGACAACTCCTGGCCGCCCCGCCGGCCGGCGCCGGGCGGATCAGGCGTGCGGTCGGCGGGTTCCGTCCGTGTTTTACTGAATGGGTGGACGCTCCTGGGACCGGTGAAAGGGGAGCTGACGTCCTCACCGGCAACGGGGCCGGGCCGGCCGGCCCGGTGGGCCAGGCGCCGGGCCGGGTAACCCGGCCGGCGGCGACCCCGGTCATCAACATCGACATCCCCGAGACGCTCCGGTATCGCCTGAAGAACAAGCTGCTCGGGCCACCCATCGCCTCCGAACGCCAGACCAGCGAACGATTGGGCAAGCCCACCGCGCTGGCGGTGTTGTCGTCCGACGTCATCTCGTCGTCGGCCTACGCCACCGAGCAGATGCTCCTGCCCCTCGTCCTCGCGGTCGGGGCGGCGGCGTACTCGCTGGTCATACCGGTCAGCCTGGCCGTCATCTTCGTACTGCTGTTCGTCACCCTCTCCTATCTCGAGGTGGTGAAGGTCTATACCAAGGCGGGCGGCGCCTACGTCGTCGCCCGGGAGAACTTCGGCCCGACCGTGGCCCAGGTGGCGGCCATGTCGCTGTTGATCGACTACACGCTGACCGTGGCGGTGTCGGTGGCCGCCGGCGTCGCCGCCATCACCTCGGTGTTTCCCGGGCTGACCCCGGAAACCACCTGGATCGCGGTGGTGTTGGTGATCCTCATCGCCTACGGGAACCTCCGGGGTATCCGGGAGGCGGGCCGGATCTTCGCGATCCCCACCTATTTCTTCATTGTCAACATGGTCATCCTGATGGTGGTGGGGACCTACCGGGCGATTTCCGGCTCGCTCCACGCCCACGCCATCCTCGGGCAGTCGGGGGCGGAGCACATCGGAAGACCCGGGAGCGGCCTGCTCCTCGGGGCCAGCGCCTTCGTCATCCTCAAGGCGTTCGCCTCGGGTGGTTCCGCCCTCACCGGGACCGAGGCCATCTCCAACGGGGTGAGCGTCTTCCGGCGACCCGAGTCCCGTAACGCCCGGATCACCATGGTGATGATGGCGGTCATCCTCGGCTCGCTGGTGCTCGGGGTGTCGGTGATGGCCTCCTTGACCCACCCGGTGCCCTATGTCTCCGGCACGCCGACGGTGATCTCCCAGATCGCCAAGTTCGTCTACGGGACGACCTGGTTGGGCAACCTCTTCTACGTGCTGCTCCAGGTCGGGACCACCTTCATCTTGATTCTGGCCGCCAACACCAGCTTCACCGGGTTCCCGTTCCTGGCCAGCTTCGCGGCCGAAGACTCCTATCTGCCCCGCCAGTTGACCAAGCGCGGCCACCGGCTGGTCTTCTCGACCGGGATCATCGTGTTGACGGTGGCCTCGGTGATCCTGTTGGTGGTCACCCAAGCCCGGGTGGACAAGCTCATTCCGCTCTATGCGATCGGGGTGTTCACCGGATTCACGATGGCCGGAGCCGGCATGGCCAAGTACCACCTCACCCACCGAGAGGATCATTGGCGACGACGGTTGACGATCAACGGGACGGCCTCGGTGCTGTCGTTTGTGGTTCTGGTCATCATCGCGGTGGCCAAGTTCAGCGAGGGGGCCTGGGTGATCCTGGTCATCCTCCCGCTCGGCGTGTTTGCGCTGCTCCGGCTCCATCGTCAATACGTCGATGAGGAAGGCCAGCTCGAGGAAGGCGCCGCCGAAGCCGCGGAGGCTCCGGTTCTCAACCAACACGCGGTGATCGTGTTGGTCGACCGGCTGGACATGGCCACCGCTCGCGCCCTGCAGTACCGCGCGCACCCTGCGCCCGGACGAACTTCGGGCGGTGCATTTCGATCTCGACAACCGGGTGTCGTCCGCCCTCGAAGCGGAATGGAGCCGGCTGGGGTTGACCCGGCTCCCGCTCGACGTCATGGAGTGTGAGGACCGGCGCCTCACCCGGGCCATCCTCGAGCTGGCGGCCGAGACGGTGGCCGACAACACCACCGAGCTGACCATGCTGTTGCCCCGCCGCGGATTCGAAGCCGGTTGGCACCGCCTCCTCCACGATGGGACAGCTGACCGGATCGCCGCCGCGGTCAGCCAACTCGCCCACGTGAACACCAGTGTGGTGCCGTACCAGTTGACCGGCGGGTGGCTGTCGCGGCGTCGGGAGTGGGGACGCCGAAGCCTGCCGGCGGCGGATACGGAGACCGCCAACCGGAGGTCGACCAAGGCTTCGGCCCGGGCGGCGGAACGGCTGGCGGAGCGGGAGGCGGTCAAGCCCTCCTTCGACCGGGCCGCCTTCGGCGAGCGGGGCCGGGGAACCATCCCCATCGGGGAGGCGCAGTGGCGGACCCGGGTCCGGGTGGCGGGAAGGATCAAATCGGTGCGGGTACAGCCGCGGGCCGGCACCTCGAACCTCGAATGCGTGCTGGCCGACGACACCGGCAAGTTGCTCCTGGTGTTCCAGGGCCGCCGGCGCATCCCCGGGGTCCAGCCCGGAGCTCGGCTGGTGGTGGCGGGAATGGTGGGGGATTGGGGTCACCACCAGGCAATTCTCAATCCCGACTACGAACTCATTGCCGGCCCGGACGCCGGGGAGGGCTCGACCTGATCCGGCGAGTCTTGCCTTGGAGGGCCTTTTGTCGGTAGCTTCTGCCCGCATTGCCGGTGCGACACGCCGTCTGGGTGTCCTCCGGTGCGAGGCCGTGGCCGTGGCCCCGTCAAGGGGGGAAACCCAACCTTGAGCGAACTGTCGCGGCGCTAGGCGTCTGATCGAACTCATCCACACCCTGTGTTGCAATCGAAGGGAGCACCACCGATGATCCACCTCCTGGCTGAAGGGGGTTACCAGAGTTTTCTTCTCTCCAACTCGGAGAAGACCTGGTTGTATCTCGCCATGGCCGCCGCGGTGGTGGCCATCATCGTGGCCGTGTCGCTGGTGCGGGGCGTGCTCGCCGCCGACCAGGGAACCGCGTCGATGAAGGAGATCGCCCTCGCGGTGCAGGAGGGTGCCGAGGCGTTCCTCTCCCGGCAGTTCAAGACCATCCTGGTCATCGTGGTGCCGTTGGCCGTGCTGATCTTCTTCACCGCCACCAAGGTGACCCACCTCGCCGCCGACGGCTCCACGGTGGTGGACCTCACCTTCTTCCAGGCCGGGATCTACCGGGTCATCTGCTTCGTGGCCGGTGCACTGTGCTCGGGACTCACCGGCTTCATCGGCATGAGCCTGGCCGTGCGGGGCAATGTCCGCACCGCCGCCGCCGCCCGGGAAGGGAAGATGGCCCCCGCTCTCCGGGTCGCCTTCCGCACCGGCGCCATCACCGGGCTGTTCTGCGTGGGCCTCGGCCTGCTCGGCGCCACCGTGATCGTCCTCATCTTCCAGAACACCGCCACCTCGGTCCTCATCGGATTCGGCTTCGGAGCCTCGCTGCTGGCCCTGTTCATGCGGGTGGGCGGCGGCATCTTCACCAAGGCCGCCGACGTGGGTGCCGACCTGGTGGGCAAGGTCGAGGCCGGCATCCCCGAGGACGACCCCCGCAACGCCGCCACCATCGCCGACAACGTGGGTGACAACGTGGGCGACTGCGCGGGGATGGCCGCCGACCTCTTCGAGTCGTACGCCATCACCATCATCGCCGCCATCATCCTCGGGGTCGCCGCCTTCGTCTCCATCGGCAAGGGCAACGTCTCGGCCCGCACGGTGGTCTTCCCACTGGTGATTCCCGCCATCGGGATCATCGCCACCATCATCGGCATCTTTCTGGTCCGGGCCCGGCCCCGGGACAAGAGCGCCATGGCCCCGATCAACCGCGGGGTGTGGATCGCCGCCATCCTGACCATCGCCGGAACCGCGGCGGTCGCCGGCGGCTACCTCCACTACTGGAAGGCGTTCTTCGCGGTGCTGACCGGGGTGGTCCTGATGCTGGTGGCCAGCGCCATCACCGAGCAGTTCACCTCCACCGAACGGAGCCCGGTCCGGGAGATCGCCGAGGCGGCCAGGACCGGGCCGGCCACCACCACCCTGGCCGGCATCGCCATCGGCCTGGAGTCGTCGGTCTGGGCCATCATCGCCATCGCCGTCGCCCTCGCGGTGTCGGTGGGCCTCGGCGGCGGGAACATCGAGTTGACCCTGTACCTGGTCTCGCTGACCGGGATCGGACTGCTGTCGACGGCGGGGATGATCGTCTCCGAGGACAGCTTCGGCCCGGTCTCCGACAACGCCGCCGGGATCGCCGAGATGTCGGGCGAGTTCACCGGCGAGGCCGAGCGGGTCATGGTCAGCCTCGACGCGGTGGGCAACACCACCAAGGCGGTGACCAAGGGGGTGGCCATCGGCTCGGCGGTCATCGCCTCGGTCTCGCTGTTCGCCTCCTTCATCGAAACGGTGGGATCCCAACTGGGGCTGCACCCCCCGGCCATCGGGAGCCCCGGCTACGACGTCAACTGGCTGTTCAATCAGGCCCAGACCCAGATCAACGTGTCCCATCCCACCGTCTTCATCGGCCTGCTCATCGGCGGGTCGATCGCCTTCCTGTTCTCCTCCCTGGCCATCCGGGCCGTCGGTCGGACGGCCGGCACCGTGGTCCAGGAGGTGCGCCGCCAGTTCCGCGAGCACCCCGGCATCATGGACTACACCGAAAAGCCCCAGTACGGCCGCGTGATCTCCATCTGCACCTCCGCCTCCCAGCGCGAGTTGGCCACCCCGGCGCTGCTGGCCGTGCTCACCCCGGTGATCATCGGGTTCGGCATCAACTACTTCGCCCTGGGGGCGTTCCTGGCCGGGACCATCCTCTCCGGCCAGCTGATGGCCAACTTCCTGTCCAACTCCGGTGGCGCCTGGGACAACGCCAAGAAGTACATCGAGGACGGCCATGAAGGTGGGAAGGGTTCCGACGCCCACAAGGCGGCGGTGATCGGCGACACCATCGGCGATCCGTTCAAGGACACCGCCGGGCCGGCGCTCAACCCGATGATCAAGGTCATGAACCTGGTGTCCCTGCTCATCCTGCCCGGGGTGATCACCCTCCACTCCCACACCGGCGCCCGCCTGGCCATCGCCGGCGTCGCCCTGGTGGTGCTGCTCGCCTCCATCGCCTTCTCCAAGCGCAAGACCGAGGCCATGGACACCGAACTGCCGGCCAGCCAGGCCGTTACCCTGGACCAGACGGCCACCGCGGCGGTGGGATCCACCCACGACTGAGGCCGTGGCGTCGCCACGGCTCCGATCCTGACCACGTGGGGTGGGGTTGACAGCGGGTGACCCCACCGTTCACCCTGTGGCCACAGCCATGACGCCCACCGACCTGACCCAGACGACCGAGGAAACCGACGGAGCCTCGGGCTCCTCCTCTGGGCCGAGCGCGGTCCCGCGAGGGGCAAAACCCCTGGTCATCGTGGAGTCGCCGGCCAAGGCCAAGACCATCGCCGGGCTGCTGGGGTCCGACTACGTGGTGGAGTCGTCGATCGGGCACATCCGGGACCTGCCCCGCCGGGCCGACGAGGTCCCGGTCTCGGTCAAGGGCGAACCCTGGGCCCGGCTGGGGGTGGATGTCGACAACGGCTTCAAGCCCCTCTACGTGGTGTCCTCCGACAAGAAGGCCCAGGTGGCCAAGCTCAAGCAGCTGGTGAAGCGGGCCAGCGAGGTCTACCTGGCCTCGGACGAGGACCGGGAGGGAGAGTCGATCGCCTGGCACCTCCTCGAGGTGCTCAACCCCCAGGTGCCGGTGAAGCGGATGGTCTTCCACGAGATCACCCGCCCGGCCATCGAACGGGCGGTCACCGAGTGGCGGGAGCTCGACCGCCGGCTGGTCGATGCCCAAGAAGCCCGTCGCATCCTCGACCGGCTGTACGGCTACGAGGTGTCGCCGGTCCTGTGGAAGAAGATCATGCCCCGGCTGTCGGCCGGCCGGGTCCAGAGCGTGGCCACCCGGATGGTGGTCGAACGCGAGCGGGCCCGGATGAAGTTCAGCTCCGCCGACTGGTGGGGCCTCGACGGCACCTTCACCACCGCGGCGCCACCGACCGACGGGACGCCCAACTCGTTCACCGCCTCGCTGGTGGCCGTCGACGGGGTGACGCTGGCCTCCGGTCGAGACTTCGACGACACCGGGGCCCTGTCCTCGCCGGGATCGGTGACGGTACTGGGGGAAGCCGACGCCCGCGGGTTGGCGGCCGGCCTGGAGGGTGCGCCCTTCGCGGTCAAGTCGATGACCCACAAGCCGTACCGGCGTTCACCGGCGGCACCGTTCATGACCTCCACCCTCCAGCAGGAGGCGGGCCGCAAGCTCCGCTTCAGTTCCAAGCGGGCCATGCAGATCGCCCAACGGCTCTACGAGCAGGGGTGGATCACCTACATGCGGACCGACTCGACCACGCTGTCGAGTGAGGCCCTGGCCGCGGCCCGGGCCCAGGCTGTCGCCCTCTACGGTCCCGACTACGTGCCGGCCAAGCCGCGGGTCTACGAGCGGAAGGTGAAGAACGCCCAGGAGGCCCACGAAGCCATCCGGCCCGCCGGGGAGTCCTTCCGGACCCCCGACGAGGCGTCGCGCTCGCTGTCCGGCGACGAGTTCCGGCTCTACGACATGATCTGGAAGCGGACGGTGGCCTCCCAGATGGCCGACGCCACCGGGACCAGCGCCCAGGTGCGGCTGGTGGGCACCGCCGCCGACCCGGCCGGTGGCGACGGGCGGGAGGCGGAGTTCTCCGCCAGCGGCAAGGTCATCCAGTTCCCGGGGTTCCTTCGGGCCTACGTCGAGGGCGAGGACGATCCCGATGCCGAGCTCGCCGATCGGGAGGTGCACCTGCCCCCGATGGCCGAGGGCGACCCCCTGTCGGTGGAGGGTCTGGACCCCGGCTCCCACGCCACCCAACCTCCGGCCCGTTTCACCGAGGCCTCCCTGGTGAAGGCCATGGAGGAGCTGGGGGTCGGCCGACCGTCCACCTACGCCAGTGTGATCTCCACCATCCTCGACCGCGGCTATGTCTGGAAGAAGGGAACCGCCCTGGTCCCGTCGTTCACCGCCTTCGCGGTGGTGGGACTGCTGGAGCGCTACTTCGCCGATCTGGTCGACTACGGGTTCACCGCCTCGATGGAGGACGACCTCGACGCGATTGCCTCCGGGGACGAGGAGTCGCTCCCCTGGCTGACCCGCTTCTACTTCGGCACTGCCGGGGCCGACGGTTCCGGCAACGGGAACCGGACGCCGTCCGCCAACGGTTCGGAGGTCCGCCGGCTCGGCCTCAAACAAGAGGTGAACACCTATCTGGGCGAGATCGACGCCCGGGAGATCAACTCCATCCCGATCGGGACGGGGAGCGACGGGGTCGAGATCGTGGCCCGGGTCGGGCGCTACGGGCCGTATCTGCAGCACGGCGAGGACCGGGTCTCGATCCCGGAGGACATGGCCCCCGACGAGCTGACCCCGGCGCGGGCCGAGGAGCTTCTGGAGGCCCCGTCGTCCGACCGGGTGCTCGGGGAGGATCCGGAGTCGGGTCTGCCGGTGCAGGTGAAGGCCGGCCGGTTCGGCCCCTACGTGCAGCTCGGCGAAGTGGTGGACGGCGGCCCGAAGCCCCGCACGGCATCGCTGTTCGCGTCGATGGTGCCGGCCACCATCACCCTCGAGGAGGCGCTGGACCTGTTGCGCATCCCCCGGGTGGTGGGCGCCGATCCGGAAAGCGGTGAGGAGATCGTCGCCCACAACGGGAAGTTCGGTCCCTATCTGAAGAAGGGCACCGACACCCGGAGCCTGCTGACCGAGGACCAGCTCCTGACGGTCACGGTCGACGAGGCCCTCGCGCTGTTCGCCCAGCCCAAGGCCCGCCGGGGGCGCAACGCCGCGGGTCCCCTGAGGGAGATGGGGGCGGACGCCGACACCGGGCTGCCGATGGTGGTCAAGGACGGCCGCTTCGGACCCTATGTGACCGACGGGACCACCAACGCCTCGCTCCGACAGGGGGACGACGTCGACACCCTGACGGCGGAGCGGGCCTCCGAGCTGTTGGCGGAACGCCGGGCCGCCGGCCCGTCGAACCGCAAGAAGAAGGCTCCGGCCAAGAAGAAGGCGGCGGCGAAGAAGAAGGCTGTGGCCAAAAAGGCACCCGCCAAGAAGCGGGCTCCGGCCAAGAAGTCGGCCGCCCTGAAGGCGACCGCCGATCCGAAGCCCGTCTCCGGGTCAGAGTGACCGATGGGTCGCGCGGCCGCCTGATCGCCCTCGAGGGGATCGACGGCTGTGGAAAGTCCACCCAGGCCCAGATGTTGGCCTCCCGGCTGGGTGCGTTGCTCACCTTCGAGCCCGGGGCGACCCCCCTCGGCAACCAGCTCCGGGGCCTCCTCCTCGAATCCGGGCGGCCCCCGTTGGCCGACCGGGCCGAAGCGCTCCTGATGACGGCCGACCGGGCCCAGCATGTCGCCGAGGTGGTGGCGCCGGCGCTCGACGCCGGGACCTGGGTGGTCTCCGACCGGTTCTCGGGATCGACCCTCGCCTACCAGGGTTACGGGCGCGGTCTGGACCTCGGCGAGCTGGCCCGGCTGGTCGACTGGGCGACGGCCGGGCTGCGGCCCGACCTCACCGTGTTGATCGAGGTTCCCACCGATCTGGCCGCCACCCGGCTCACCCGCGGAGGCCGCGACCGGTTCGAGGCACTGGGGGCCGCCTTCCACCAACGGGTGGCTGACGGGTTCCACCGGCTGGCCGCCGACGACCCCGACACCTGGACGGTGGTGGACGGCACCGGCGCCGCCGATGCGGTGTCCGAGTCGGTGTGGTCGGCGGTGCGGGAGCGATTGGGGGTGCCGACCGGTGGCTGACATGGAGGCGAAAGAGGTACCGGTGGCGGCGCTGTTCGACGGAGTGGTGGGGCAACCCGCGGCCGTCGCCCAGTTGCGGGCTTCGGCCCGCCATCCGGTGCATGCCTATCTCCTCCACGGCCCGCCCGGGTCGGGCAAGCGGGAGGCGGTGCGAGGCTTTGCCGCCGCGCTGCTGTGCCCCGATGGTGGGTGCGGCACCTGCTCCACCTGCCGGAGGGCACGGGCCGGGACCCATCCGGACCTGGTGGTGGTGGAGCGATCCGGGGCATCGCTCAGCGTCGACGATGCCCGGCTGATCGGGTCCCGGGCCCAGCGCCGTCCGATGGAGGCGGCCCGCCAGGTGCTGGTGGTGACCGACATCCACCTGGCCATCCTGTCGGCTCCCGCGTTGCTCAAGGCGGTCGAGGAGCCTCCCGCCTCCACCGTCTTCGTGCTGGTGGCGGACGACGTCCCGCCCACCCTGGTGACGATCGCCAGCCGGTGTGTGAAGGTGGCATTCGATCCGGTTCCCGTCGACGCGGTGGGCACCTGGTTGGTCGGACACGGAGTCAGCGAAGACATCGCCCGAGCCGTGGCGGTGGTGTCCGGCGGCCGGCTGGACCGGGCCAAGCTGCTGGCCACCGATCCGGGGTTCGCCGCCCGGGTGGAGCGATGGCGGTCGGTTCCGACCCGGCTGGACGGTACCGGAGCCGCCGCCTGCATGGTGGCCTCCGAGCTCCTCAAGTCGGCCGACGAAGTGCTGACCCCGTTGCGGGAGCAGCACGCCGCCGAGATGGCGGCGCTGTCCGAGCGGGCGGAGGCGGCCGGAGCCAAGGGGATACCCGGCCGGAAAGAAGTGGAGGACCAACACAAACGCGAAGAACGCCGGTGGCGGACCGACGAGCTGAGGACCGGGCTGGCCACCCTGGCGGCCGTCTACCGCGACCGGTTGGTGACCGCCACCGATGCCCTCCGGGATTCGGGCTCGGCCGGTGCCGAGGCCGACAGCCGAACCCTGGTCGGGGACGTGGACGCGATCGAGAAGGCCGGCGAGGCGCTCATCCGTAACCCGAACGAGGCGTTGCTGATGGAAGCGCTGATGTCCCGGCTGTCGGGACTGGCCAGCTGAAGCTCGCCTGGTCCACCGCGGCTCGAGCGAAAATCCCGCGGCTTCGGGCTTCGGATAGCGTGGCACGTCGCGCCTGGGTAGCTCAGTCGGTAGAGCAACGCACTCGTAATGCGTAGGTCAGGAGTTCGATTCTCCTCCCAGGCTCCAGTTCCGGCTCTAGTTCAATGTATTGAATCGGCTGATCTTTTACAGGGTCTCACCTGATCCTTGACACTCCACGGCTGACCTTTGAAACGTCAGTCGACGACGACGTCACCGGGGAGTCGGCGCTCGACCAGGCGCGCATACCGGTTCTCCAGCTGGTCGGCGTAACTCGGCTTGGTCGGGATGAGGAACTCGCCGGATTGCACGGCGGCGAGCACCGGGCCGGCCACGTCGTCGGGCGGGATCCCCGCGCCGGTCGCTCCGGCCAGGAATCCCAGGACCATGGGACCGGTCTCGGTTTGGTCGACGCCGAACCGGGCCGGCCTCACTCTGGCACTCCGGGCGATCCCGGTGTCGACCGCGCTGGGCACCAGGACCGAGGCTCCGATGTGCGATCCGATCGATGCCAGGTCGTGGGCCAGACATTCGGTGAGCGAGAACACCGCGGCCTTGGACACGATGTAGGGAGCGGTCAGCGGACCCGAGACGAGGGCGGCCACCGACGAAGTGTTGACCACATGCCCGTCGGTTCCCTGGTCGATCATCCGCGGCAGAAAGCTCGAGATCCCGTGGACGACACCCATGAGGTTGACGCCCAGCGACCAGTTCCAATCGTCCAGGGACGGCTCCCAGGCCCGACCGCTCTGGAATACCCCGGCGTTGTTGCAGAGCAGGTCGACCTGGCCGAACCTGCTGAACGATTCGTCGGCCAGCGCCCGGACCGACGCGGCGTCGGAAACGTCGACCTGCACCGGGTGGCCACCGAAGGCCTCGGCGGTGGCCCGGGCGGCGTCGCCGTCGATGTCCGCGGTCACGACGGTCATTCCTTCCCGCCCCATCCGCCGGCACAGGGCGGCTCCGATGCCACTCCCAGCCCCGGTGACCACCGCCACCCTCCCCGTCAGTTGTTGCAGCATGGTCGGCCCCTTCCTGGGTTGCCCGTCGTTGCCTCTGACCCGGCAACTCAGGAGGAAGTTATCGGCCTTCGGTTGGGTCGGGGGGCGTCGACTTCGGGAACCGGTGCTGGAGCCAGGTGGCCAACTGGTCGGCGATCAAGGCCCAGCCAAGCGACGTGACCATTGTCGGCGAGTACCTCGAGCTCGACCGGCCGGGCCGAATCAGGTTCACCTGGTGGTGCACGACCTGGGAGCCCGTGGATCCGCGCAGCGTGGCTACTGGTTGGTGGCATCCGACGGGGGCATCTTCAGTTTCGGTGACGCCGTCTTCTACGGTTCGACCGGCGCCATCACCCTGCCAAACCCGTCGTCGGGATGGCCCCCGGTAACCGGCGGGCGGCTTGACGGGGCCGGCGGTTCCGGAACCGACCGCCGGTCAGCGTTCCGGATGAGAATCGAGCCCGCTGCCCTACGCTTTGCGAGATGACCAAAGTCGAGGCGGCGAGCAGAGCGACGGGTCGGGGGGAGGGGCGGACCCGAGCACACTGGTGGATCCTCATCATCATCGCCGGGGCGCAACTGATGGTGGTGCTGGATTCCACCATCATGATCATCGCTCTCCCCTCGGCCCAGCGCTCGTTGGGTTTCTCCAATGTCGACCGGCAGTGGGTGGTGACGGCCTACACCTTGGGGTTCGGTGGCTTGCTCCTGTTGGGGGGCCGGATCAGCGACATGATCGGGCCCAAGCGGACCCTGATGATCGGGGTGGTGGGTTTCGCGGCGGCGTCGGCCCTGGGCGGAGCCTCGCAGACGACCGCCATGCTCCTCGGGGCCCGGGCGCTGCAAGGGTCATTCGGGGCCCTCCTGGCCCCGTCGGTGCTCTCGCTCCTCACCACCACCTTCACCGAATCTCGCGAGCGCGGACGGGCGTTCGGGATCTATGCCTCGATCGCCATCGCCGGGGCGGCTTTCGGGCTCATCCTGGGCGGTTTCCTCACCCAATATCTCGATTGGCGTTGGTGCCTCTACGTGAACCTGCCCATCGCCGCCCTCGTCGCCGTCGGCACCTTCACCATGATCCCGAAGCGGGCCGGCAACCAGGGAGTTCGGCTGGACATCCCCGGGACGATTCTTGGGTGTGGCGGGTTGGTGGCCATTGTCTACGGGCTCGGTGAAGCCGCCGCCGATGGCTGGAGTTCCGCCCGGGTGGTCGTCCCGCTCATCGTCGCGGTGGTGGCGCTCTCGCTGTTCGTGCTGGTCCAGTCGAAGGTATCGAGCCCGCTCCTGCCCTTGCGCATCCTGATGAACCGCAACCGGGCCGGCTCCTTCCTCGGCATCGTCTTGGCCGTACTCGGTATGTTCGGCACCTTTCTGTTCCTCACCTATCTGCTCCAGAACGTCGATCACTACTCCCCGCTCAAGACCGGGGTCCTCTTTCTCCCGCTGATGGCCACCAACGGGCTGGCCGCCACCCAGCTGGCCAGCCGGCTCATGCCCCATTTGCGCACCCGCCTGCTGGTGGTCCCGGGGATGCTGATCGCTGCCGTCGGCCTGGCCCTCCTGACCCGGGTGACACCTCAGGCCGCTTATGTCAGCCATGTCCTCCCTACCGAACTGTTGCTCGGGCTCGGGCTCGGCATCGCCATGGTTCCCCTCATCAGCACGGCCACCAACAACGCCGAACCCCGGGATGTGGGCATCACGTCGGCCACCACCAACACCTCTCAGCAGATCGGCGCATCGATCGGCACGGCATTGCTCAACACCCTGGCGGCCACCGCGACGGCGGCATATCTGGCCACCCATGTTCGGCACGCGGGTGTGGTTGCGCAAGCGACGGTGCACGGCTTCGCCGTCGCCAGCTGGTGGGCGGCCGGGTCGTTGGTGCTGGCCGCGGTGGTCACCGGCATCCTGATCGACGCCCACCCCGGCCAGGAGCGGAGACAGGCCGACCCTGTCACCGCGACGGGTGGGCAAGCGATGCGGGCGATGGCTGACGGCTGATGGAGGTACCCGAAACCCACTATGCGCGGCGGCGAGGGCTCCACATCGGCTACCAGGTGTGGGGGGACGGCCCGGTGGACATCCTGGATTTCGGCTCCGGGACCTACATCTCCATCGACGAGACCGGCGACCAGCCCCGCTGGCTTCGCTATACCGAGCGGCTCGCCGCCTGCGGTCGGGTCATTCGGTTCGACGCCAGCGGAACCGGGTTGTCGGACACCCCGGCCGACCTGGGGGAGCTGAGTTTCGAGTCCTGGGTGGATGACGCCGTGGCGGTGATGGACGAGGTGGGGTCGAGCCGGGCGGTGGTGCTGGCGGTGTCGGGATATCTGGCCCTCATTTTCGCCACCAAGTACCCCGAGCGCGCCGAGTCGTTGGTCATCGTCAACGGCACCGCCCGGCTGATGGAGGCAGACGACTATCCGATCGGTGTCCCCTACGAGTTGATGGAGGAGTTCCGCGCCGGGCTCGACCCCGACCAACCCGTCCAGGTGAGCGACGACATGAGTGATCTCAGAATCTTTGCCCCCAGCGCCGCCGACGACCCTGACTTCCAACGCTGGTGGGCCCGGGCGTCGAGACGCGGTGCAGCTCCGGCAACATCTGCGGTGCTGGGCTTGCTCATCGCCCAGGCCGACTACCGTCATCTCCTTCCCCAGGTCGTGGCGCCCACCCTGGTGCTGCACCGGCAGGATGCCCTGGCGCCGAGCGTGGAGCACGGTCAGTACATGGCCGACCGGATCCCCGGGGCCCGCTTGGTGGTGCTCCCCGGGGACGACATACTCCCGTACACCGGGGACATCGATGGCCTGGTCGACGAGATCCAGGAGTTCGTCACCGGGGAGCGCTACCAGCCCGGGCCCGACCGGGTTCTCGCCACCATCCTCTTCACCGATATCGTCGACTCCACTGCCCACGCCGCCCGGATGGGCGACCGCCGCTGGACCCAGGTCCTGGCCGATCACGACGGACTGGTGCGCCGTCAGTTGGAGCGTTTTGGCGGCCGCTTCGTGAAGGACACCGGTGACGGACTGCTCGCCACCTTCGACAGCCCGGCCCGAGCCATACGTTGTGCGTTGGCCCTGCGGGACGGTGCCGGACACCTCGGCATCCAGATGCGGGCAGGATTGCATGCCGGGGAGATCGAGCGGAGGGGCGAAGACGTCGGGGGTATCGCCGTGCACGTGGCGGCGCGGGTGGCGGCCACCGCCGGAGCCGGTGAGGTGCTGGTGTCCAGCACTGTCGTCGAGCTGGTGGAGGGCGCGGGGATTGCCTTTGCCGATCGGGGCGCGCACACCCTCAAAGGGGTGCCCGATCCCCGTCGGCTCTGGGCGGTCACCGGGGCGTAGGCAGCTTCGGCGATCCGCCGGGCCTCCCTGTAGCCTTGGCCTGGTGTTCAAACTCCTGAGATGGTCGGTGCTGGTCGGCCTGGCTCTGGTCGCAGTGAAATCACTGCCCGACCTGGCCCGTTATCTCAAGATTCGCCAGATGTAGCGTCTCCTGGCCGGACCAGGCTGCGGACGCGACTGAGCACGTCCTGGATGCTGATCGGTTGGTCGGGCTCGGTCGAGAGCCGTTTCCCCAATTCCTGTAATGCGAAGCCCGCGTGCGAACGCAGGGCCGCCAGCAGGTCGCCGACCTCTTCCGAGTCTTTGACCGCCTTGAGCGCCGCGATTACTTCATCGAGTCCTTCTCCCCCCGCCCGACCTCCGGCGAAGTACCCGACCGCGAAAGCCAAGAGTACGCCCATCGATTGCTCCTTTGGGTTCCGATCGAGGAAGCCTATGCCTCGGCTTCGAGATGCATCTCGATCTCCACGTCCGGATAGATCTTCAGCATGAAGGTCGACGGCACCCCCAACTCGAATTCGCGGATGTCGATCACCTGCTTCCCTTGCACAACCACCGTCCCGGGGGTGGAAAGATTCGCGGTCACCGTCCCGTTGATGTCTCTGGTCACCCCGTGAAACGTGACCGTCCCGCTCAGCTCGTATCGGTTGGTCTCTCCGATTCGGGTTGATGCCGTCAATTCCAGCGCGGCCATGGGAAACCTTCGGGCATCGACCCGCCGCATGATCTCGGCGTCATACAGGACGTTGCCCGAAGTCAAGGTACCCAAGGGGATCTCGAGCCGCGAAGTCGTGTTCTCGTCCAAGACAAGAACTCCGTCGGACACTTGAAGTCCGAAGGCCCCGTCCATGCTCCCCGTCACAAAGGTGATCGGACCGACGTTCGAGCGGGCTTTGACGATCACGGCGGAACGGCTGGCCGCCACGCGGAAAAGCCTCACCGAGCCCGCGCCTTCTGCCAATGGTCCTACCCCCGTGATGCTTTCTATACCTGCCATGAAGCCCAACTCCACCTGCCATGAAGCCCAACTCCCGATGGACCCTTCCCGCTCAGTCTACTGGCACCTTCTTTGAACGCTGGTGTCACCATGGTTGCGTGCTCCTCACCCGGCGCCGATCGACCGCGCCTACCTCCGAGCGTGCCACTATGGGAGTGATCGTCACCATGCCAGAGCTCATCCAGACCCCCTCGGCTGCCGCGTCTCCATTCAAGTAATTGTCATATAGACTGCCACTTGTTTACACGATGGCCGACGCGTCCGTTGAGCAGTTGGCCATCAGTGCAGGCAGACCTGGGCAAATCGCCTAATTTCGGTTTGAAGGGGACGACACCGATATGGCCCGCAACATCCTGTTCATCACCAGCGATCAACAACGGCATGACTCGTTGGGCTGCAACGGCGGGACCGTTGCCCGCACCCCGGTCATCGACGCCCTGGCCGCGAACGGTGTGAACTATCAGCGGGCGTACAACCAGAACACCGTGTGCATGCCCGCCCGTTCGACCATGCTCACCGGGCAGTACCCGCGTACCCACGGGGTGATCGCCAACGGGGTGCCGCTGCCGACCGATGCCCCGAGTGTCGCCGCCTACCTCGGCGAAACGGGTGGCTATCGCACTGCGCTGCTGGGCAAGGCCCACTTCGAGCCCGGGTTCGATCTGGGCGGCAAGTGGGAGGAGAACAACCGGGCCCGGCGCGGGGAGATCGGCCCGTGGCGCGGCTTCGACCGTTCGATCCAAGCCATGCACAGTCCGGCGGCTTCCATGCCCTCCTTCGACGGCAGTCCTCCCCGGCTGATCCCCATCGCCCACTACGGGCGGTGGTTGATCGACAATCATCCCGAATACGTGAACGGGTTCGCCAATCTGCTGTCGGCGGAAGGCGGCGGCGATACCGGGGCGCCGGAGACCGCCAACAACGACATCCCCACTGCCTATTACCACACCGACTGGGTCGCCGATCTGGCCGTGGACTGGCTCAGCTCCCTCGATGACACCGCCCCGTGGTTCTGTTGGGTGAGCTTCCCCGACCCGCATCACCCCTGGGACCCCCCGTCGTCGGAGCTCGACCGGGTCCCGTGGCAGGACCTGCCGTTGCCGGCCGGCCACCCGGGGACCGATGAGGAAATTCGCCGCATCCTGGGAACCAAGCCGGCGCACTGGTTGGGCTACTACGAGGGAAGCTGGCGCAACCGGGAGGGCGGCCCCGCCCACTTCGTGCCCTCGTCGCTCACCAACGATCAGATCCGGGAAGTCAACGCCAAGACCCATGTCATGAACGAGCTCATCGACGAGGCATGCGGGCGGATTCTCGCCACGGTGGCGGCCAAGGGCTGGGAGTCGGACACCGATGTGATCTTCAGCACCGACCACGGCGAGCTGCAGGGCGACATGGGTCTGTTGTACAAGGGCCCGTTCCACGTGGATGCGCTGATGCGGCTGCCGCTGGTGTGGCGACCGGCGCCGTCGGCCGGGGTGGCGCCGAGCGTTGTCCCCGAACCGGTGGGGGGGGTCGACCTCGCCCCCACCTTCTGCGCGATTGCCGGCCTCCCCGTCCCCGAGTGGATGGAGGGCCAACCGCTGCCGAAGTCGTCGGCCGAGGCCGCGACCCAGGAGCGCCAGCGGGTGCTGTGCGAATGGGACAGCCAGTTCCCGGGATACGGGATGCACCTGAGGTCGATTGTGCGAGATGGATGGCTCTGCACCGTCTATGAGGAGAGCACCGACGGGAAACCCAACGGCCTCGAAAAGGTCATGGGTGACGCCGCCCTGCGTCCGAGCGGGATCCACTACCAGGGCGACGAAGGTGAGCTCTATCGCCTCGACGACGACCCCTGGCAGTGGGAGAACCGTTGGGACGAGCCGTCCATGCGGAGTGTGCGCGACGACCTGGTCGCCGACCTCTATGCCTGGTTGCCGGAGGGCCGGAGCCAGCCTCTCGAGGTCGAAGCCCCGGCCTGACGCCTGGGCGTTCGGGCCGCGTCTTGCGGGTTGTCCTCCCCGGCGATGTGGACGCCGAACGGGCCAGCCGGTCAGACTGACCGGGTTGGCCGCCCGACACGCCGCCCCACCGGGGATGCGGCGCCGGCGGCGGGACCAGGAAGAAGAGGCCATGCAAACCGCCATCACCGATCTGCTCGACATCGAGTTCCCGATTTTCGCCTTCTCGCACTGCCGGGATGTGGTGGCGGCCGTCTCCAAAGCCGGGGGGTTCGGCGTCCTCGGGGCGGTGGCCCACTCTCCCGAGCAACTGGAGATCGATCTCCGTTGGATCGAGGACGAAATTGGTGGCCGGCCCTACGGGGTGGACCTCATCGTTCCGGCCAAATACGCCGGGGACGAGACCGGCGGGTACACCATGGACGACATCCGGAAGCTCATCCCGGCCGAGCACCAGGAGTTCGTGGATGACATCCTCGCCCGTTACGGCGTTCCCGACCTGCCCGCCGGGGACGACTCGGCAACCGACCGAGGCTTGGACAGCGGGAACGCGGCTCCGTTCTCCGCCGCCACCGCCGGGCCGCAGCTGGAGATCGCCCTGGCGCACCGGACGGCGTTCGTGGCCAATGCGCTGGGTCCACCCCCGAAGTTCCTCATCGACCGGGTCAAGGCCGAGGGGCGCCTGGTAGGTGCGCTGGCCGGCAAGGCCGTCCATGCCGAGCGCCATGTGCAGGCCGGCGTCGACATCATCATCGCCCAGGGCTACGAAGCCGGCGGCCACACCGGCGAGATCGGGTCGATGGTGTTGATCCCCGAGGTGGTCGACGCCGTCGCCCCGGTTCCCGTGCTCGGAGCCGGCGGGATCGGACGCGGTCGGCAGATGGCGGCCGCCATGGCCCTCGGGGCGCAGGGTGTCTGGTGCGGATCGGTGTGGCTCACCACCGACGAGGCCGAGACCCACCCGACGGTGAAGAAGAAGATGCTGGCCGCCACCTCGGCCGACACCCTGCGTTCCCGCTCGCTCACCGGCAAGCATGCCCGCATGCTCAAATCTGCCTGGACCGAGGAGTGGGAACGGGCCGACACCCCCGACCCACTCGGGATGCCGCTCCAGCCGATCCTCAGCGCGGACGCCCAGCGACGGATCAACCGGGGTGCCCACACCCAGGGGTCGGGGGCCGAAAAGCTGGCCAACTACTTCGTCGGGCAGATCGTCGGCGTCATGAACCAGCCGAAGACCGCGTCACAGGTGGTGTTCGACATGATCGAGGAGTTCATCGACGCTTCCGAGAGCCTGGCCCGTCAGCTCCAGACCTGACGGGTCGGGCCGGGAGAAGTCATCCACCACCCGCGAATCTGCGGACTCGGCCGGCGATCGGCCACCCACACCGGTTTTCCATTCCGGACACCCGCTGTGATAATACGCAGAGACACCAGAGGCAAGGCTCTGGCCTACGCCCCGGGGGGCCCATGACCGACACTGCGCAGATCAACTCCACCGACCAGGTCATCGACGAGCTTCGCGAGTGGTTGTCGTCCAACTGGGACCCGGATCTCACGGTGGCCGCCTGGTGGGAACGGTTGGGCCTGGCCGGCTGGTCGGCACCCACCCTGCCGGCCCATGCCTACGGCCGGGGCCTCTCCCGCAACGACGGGGTCCGGGTGTCGCAGGAGATCGATCGCTTCGGGGCCCTCGGCGCGCCGGCCGGCCTCGGGCTGCTGCTGGCCGCCCCGACCATCACCACCCACGGCACCCAGGAGCAGATCGACACGTTTGTCCGGGACATCGTCACCGGCCAGAAGTCATGGTGCCAGCTGTTCAGCGAGCCGGCGGCCGGATCGGATCTGGCCGGGTTGCAGACCCGGGCGGTGCGGGACGGCGACGAATGGATCGTGAACGGCCAGAAGGTGTGGACCTCGGGGGGTCAGCACGCCAATCTCGGCATGCTGCTGGCTCGCACCGACCCCGACGTGCCCAAGCACCAGGGCATCACCTACTTCGCCCTCGAGATGGTCCAGCCCGGCGTCGAGATCCGCCCGCTCAAGGAGATGACCGGACGGGCGCTGTTCAACGAGGTCTTCATGACCGACGCCCGGGTGGCGAACGACGCGCTCATCGGGGGAGAGAACAACGGCTGGGCGGTGGCCAACACCACCCTGGCCAACGAGCGGGCCGGGCTGGGATCCGGGGGCGGGAGCGGTGCCGGCGGCGCGGTGCTCCCCGGTACCGTCGGCGGCGGCCTCGACCGCCGGGCGGGTGACTTCGGCTCGGCCAAGAGCGCCAATGGATCCAACGGCAAACGGAAGTCCGGAGTCACCGAAACCGATTCCGATGCCGGGGACGCCGCCATGGTCCGGGCGCTGTCCGGCGGGACCAAGCTGCTGGTGGAACTGGCCAAGAGCAACGGATCGGCGGTCGATCCCAAGGTGCGACAGGGGCTGGCCGAGCTGTACACCTGGGGGGAGCTCGGACGGTTCAACGGGCTACGGCTGAAGGCGGTCAAGGCCGGCGGCGGCGATATCCCGGGCATGCCCAACATCTCCAAGCTGTCGATGAGCAACATCATGCGGCTGTCCCGTGACCTCGGCCTGCAGATCTCCGGCGCCGCCGGCATGTTGCACGGCTACAACCACCAGGATCGGGCGGCACTCCAGGCGGCGACCGGAAACACCCTGGTGGGATTGGTGACCGAGATGGCGATGTTCGCCCAGGCGCCGTCCATCTATGGCGGCACCGACCAGATCCAACGCAACATCCTGGGCGAGCGGGTCCTCGGACTGCCCAAGGAGCCCAACAACGATCGCACCACCCCGTTCGCGGAGCTTCCCAAGAACGTCTGAACCGCGGGGCGGGTGACGGTTTCATCTCGACAACAAGAGGAGTGAACATGCCAGGTATCAACGACGGCCGGGTGGTCATCATCACCGGAGCCGGGCGCGGCATCGGTCGGGGCCACGCCATCGAGTTCGCCCGCCAGGGCGCCAAGGTCGTGGTGAACGACCTGGGTGCCGAAGTCGACGGCACCGGCAGCTCGGCCGGACCGGCCGGGGAGGTGGTGGAGGAGATCCGCGGCATGGGGGCCGAGGCCATCGCCAACGGCGAGGACATCTCCGATCCCGACGGGGCCAAGCGGCTCATCGACACCGCCATCGAGACCTACGGCGGCCTCGACGTCCTGGTCAACAACGCCGGGATCCTCCGGGACCGGATGCTGGTGAACATGACCGTCGAGGAGTGGGACGCGGTCATCCGGGTCCACCTCCGGGGGACCTTCGGGCCGATGCGCTGGGCCGCCGGCTACTGGCGGGACCGGGCCAAGGCCGGCGAGACCAACGACGCCCGCATCATCAACACCACCTCGCCGTCCGGCATCTACGGGAACGTCGGCCAGACCAATTACGGGGCGGCCAAGGCCGGCATCGCCTCGATGACCGTCATCGCCGCCATGGAGCTCGGTCGTTACGGCGTCACCGTCAACGCCATCGCCCCGGCCGCCCTCACCCGGATGACCGAGAACCTGAGCCTGGGGCTGACCGCCGAGCGGAAGCCCGACGAGTTCGAGCCCAACGACCCCGACAACATCGCCCCCCTGGTCGTCTGGTTGGGGAGCCCGGAGTCCAAGGACATCACCGGCCGGGTGTTCAACGTCTTCGGCGGCCATATCTCGGTGGCCGAAGGTTGGGTCGCCGGCCCGGCGGCCGACAAGGACGACCGCTGGGACAGTGCCGAGCTGGGCGGGGTGATCCCGGATCTGGTGGCCAAGGCTGCCCCCAATGCCGACATGTTCGGTCGCCGGGGGTGAAGGTCGACCCGGCGGCGGCCGGAATGGACGAGGGCCGCCTCGAGCGGATCACCGAACATTTCGAACAACGCTATGTCTCGACCGGCCGGCTGCCGGGTTGCCAGATCACCGTGGCCCGGGCCCAGACGGTCGGGTACTTCCGATCCTTCGGCATCATGGACCGGGAACGCAACAAGCCGGTCGAAGAGGACACCATCTGGCGCATCTACTCGATGACCAAGCCGATCACCTCGATCGCCCTGATGCAGCTCTACGAGCGGGGAGCCTTCCAGCTCAGTGATCCGGTCCACCGGTTCATCCCCCAATGGCGTGAGCTGTCGGTCGAAGAAGTGGCCGAGGACGGCTCGATCAGCATGGTCCCGCCCCGCCGGCCGATGTCGATGCGCGACGCGCTGATGCACATGACCGGGCTCCCGGGCAGCGTGGTGTCCGACCACCCGGTGGACGACCGGTTTGCCGCCACCCTCCGGGACGCCCGGTCGGGGATGACCCTCGAAGGGGTGTGCACCCTGCTGGCCGACTTCCCCCTCAAGTTCCACCCGGGTACCCACTGGAACTACGGGCTGTCCACCGACGTCTGCGGCCGGCTGGTCGAGGTCATCTCCGGGCAACGGTTCGACGAGTACCTCCGCGACGAGATCTTCGACCCCCTGGGCATGGTCGACACCGGCTTCTCGGTCCCCGACCGGTCGGCGGGACGCTTCTGCGCCTCCTATTTCTACCAACCCGGAGCCGATCCGAGGCTGGTCGACGACCCCGAGACCAGCCCCTACCGCCGGCCTCGCTCCTACCTGTCGGGAGCCGGTGGGCTGGTGTCGACCTCGAGTGACTACCTCCGGTTCTGCCAGATGCTGCTCGGCAACGGGGAGCTCGACGGCCAACGCATCATCGGCCGCAAGACCTTGGAGCTGATGACCGCCAACCACCTTCCCGGTGGCGGCGACCTCGAGCAGTTCGTGACCGGGGGATTCGGGGAGTCCGGATTCGAGGGGGTCGGTTTCGGTCTCGGCTTCGCCATCGGGCTCGGCCCCGCCGCCACCGGCACCGCCGGCTCCTACGGGGAGTTCTACTGGGGTGGGGCGGCGTCCACCGCCTTCTGGGTCGATCCGGTCGAAGAGGTGACGGTGGTGTTCATGGCCCAGTTGCTGCCGTCGACCACCTATCCGTTCCGGTCGCAACTTCGGGCGCTCGTCTACCAGGCATTGTCGGACTGACAGTCATCTTCTCGAGGGGGGCACATGGACAGCGACGGTTTGCCCGGCACCGCGGAGGCTGACGCCAGCATCAAGCTGATCAACGACCACGCCACCCGGATCTTCACCTGGGACTACGAGCGCGACCGCAGCCAGCTGGTCACTCTCTACAACAAGGCGATGAGCTCCCAGTGGAACAGCGTCACCGACCTCGATTGGCAGACCGATGTCGATCCGGAACGCCTGGTCGGCGAGATGGGGGAGGACGCGGTGCCGTCGCTGTTCCGGGTGGCCGCCGAAATCCCCGGCTCGCCCATCGCCAGCTGGAAGGAGGCGGAGTTCACCCAACTCGGGGTGGAGCTGATGAAGGCCCGGCTCAGCCAGTTCATGCACGGCGAGCAGGGCGCCATGATGGTGGCGGCCAAGATCGTCGAGACGGTCCCCTGGATCGACGCCAAGTACTACGCCTCCACCCAGACCATGGACGAGGCCCGGCACACCGAGGTGTTCGCCAAGTACCTGGACACCAAGCTGGGTGGCGCCTACCCGATGAGCCCGTTCCTCGAGGAGCAGATCACCGCGCTCATCGAGGACAGCCGGTGGGACATCGCCTACCTGGGCATGCAGATCGTGATCGAGAGCCTGGCCCTGGCCGCCTTCGGCGAGCTGCACCGGACCACCACCGAACCGCTGTTGAAGAAGTTGCTGCGCTACGTGATGTCCGACGAGGCCCGTCACGTCGCCTTCGGCGTCCTCACCCTCGGCGAGTTCTACCGGGGGCTGACGTCCGCGGAGCTGCGTGACCGGCAGGAGTTCCTGGTGGAGAACACCCTGCGCAACCGGGCCCGTTCGACCACCCCCGAGGTCTGGGAGCGGCTCGGGGTCTCGTTGGATGACCTGATGCCCATCCTCCACCAGGCCATCCAGTCCACCGGGATCGGCATCTTCGCCAACTTCCAGCGGGCGTTCTTCGCCAAACTGGTCCCCAACGTGCGAAAGCTGGGACTGCTCGAAGCCAACGACGGGTGGCTACGCCAACAGTGGGGAGAGGCCGGGCTCCTGGAGTTCGAGTTCGCCGCCGACACCGCTTCGGACTACGAGTCCTACGACGCGGTGGCCGCCGATCGGTCGGCCGCACCGCCGGCCGTCGCCACCGGCCCCCGGACCTGATGGCGGGATTGCGGGGAGCGGCCGCGATTGTCGGGGTGGCCGACGAGGTGTCGCCCACCGGCGAGCTCGACACCACCGGACACGCCCTCGAAGCCGCGGTGATCGGCCAGGCCCTCGACGATGCCGGCTTGACCCTGGCCGACGTCGACGGGATCTGCCACACCGCGTCGTCGATGGACATGGCCGAGTATCTGGGCATCCACCCGACGTTCACCGATTCGACCATGACCGGTGGCTCGAGCTTCGAGGTCCACGCCGAGCACGCCGCCGCCGCCATCGCCGCCGGACTCTGCGAGGTGGTGGTGAGCGTCTACGCGTCCACCCCCCGCAGTGACCGTCGCCGGGGACGGCCGGGGCGCCGAGGCCCGGTTGACGACAACAACCCGCTGTTCGAGTGGGAGCTCCCCTTCGGGCTCCGACTGCCGATGGCCCCCTATGCGATGGCCGCCACCCGGCACATGGCCGAATTCGGCACCACCTCGGAGCAGTTGGCCCAGATCGCGGTGAGTACCCGGGCCTGGGCCGGCCTCAACCCCCGGGCCCGCTACCAGGAGCCGATCACCATCGACGATGTGCTGGCGTCCCGGCCGGAGTGCTCCCCGCTCCACCTCCTCGACTGCTGCCTGGTCACCGACGGGGCCGGCGCCTTCGTCATGACCACGGCCGAGCGGGCCCGGTCCCTGGCCAGGCCGCCGGTCTACCTGCTCGGCGCCGGGACCTGCCACGACCACTCGATCATCTCCCAGATGCCCGACCTCACCACCACCCCCGGGGTCATCTCCGGGGCCCGGGCCATGGCCATGGCCGGGATCACCCCCGTCGACGTCGACCTGCTGATGGGCTACGACAGCTTCACCATCACTGCGCTGTTGCACCTCGAGGATCTGGGGTTCTGTGCCAAGGGTGAGGGCGGGCCGTTCGTGGAGGACGGCAAGACCGGCCCCGGAGGGTCGCTGCCCATGAACACCAACGGGGGCGGGCTGTCGTACACCCACCCGGGAATGTACGGGATGTTCCTCATCGTCGAAGCCGTGAAGCAGCTGCGGGGCGAGGCCGGTGCCCGTCAACTCGAGAGCCCGGAGATCGCCGTGGCCCACGGATCGGGGATCGAGCTCTCGTGCATGTCGACCCTGGTGCTCGGCACCGAGGCCGCCCGGTGAGCTCGGCAACCCCGCCCGGCCTTCCGCTGCGGTTCGAACCGCCGATCGGCGCGGCGTCGGGCCCGTTCTGGGAGGCCACCCGCCGGAGCCAACTGGTGCTGCCCTGGTGCGTCGACTGTGGGCGTCCGTTCTTCTACCCGCGGGAGGTGTGCCCGATGTGCTTCGGCTCGGCCATCGAATGGCGCCCGGCCACCGGGGCCGGGGTGGTCTACAGCAGCAGCATCGAGCACCGCCCGCCACCCGTCGGCTTCTCGATGGGGAAGCCCTTCGTGGTCGCGCTGGTCGAGCTCGAGGAAGGGGTCCGGTTGATGACCAATATCGTCGGTTGCCCGCCCGAAGCCGTCGAGGTGGGGATGGAGGTGTCGGTGACCTGGGAAGCGCTCTCCGACGGCCGCCAGCTGCCGCTGTTCGAACCGACGTCGGGACGGTCCGCCCGATGACCACCGCAGCGGTCGAGACCCGACGCCGCAAGGAGCTGGCTGATCAGGGAATGGTCGTGGCCTACTGGGCCGGCCGTCACGGGGACCGGGAGGCCATCATCTCGCCCGCCGGCAACCGGACCTTCACCGAGTTGAACCGGAACGCCAACCGGTTGGCCCGGGCCCTCCGCCGGCGGGGCCTGGCCGCCGGGGACGCGGTGGCCCTGTTGTGCGACAACCGCCCGGAGTTCGCCGAAGTGGTGTGCGCCTGCCAACGGGCCGGGCTGCGGCTCACCACCGTCAACTGGCACCTCACCCTGGGCGAGGTGGCCTACATCGTGAACGACTGCCAGGCCAAGGTCCTGTTCGCCGACACCGCCCGGGGCGCGGTGGCGACCGGGGCGGCGGCGCAATCCGACGCCGGTGTCAGGGTGGTGGCCATCGGCGGCCCGGTTGCCGGGGCCGAGGCCTTCGACGAGTTGCTGGAGGGCGAGGACGACACCGACCTCGAGGACCCGGTGCTCGGGACCAGCATGCTCTACACGTCGGGCACCACCGGTCGACCCAAGGGGGTGGCCCGCCCGCCGACCCCCTCGGCAACCCTGGACGCCAATATCTACGGCTATGCCGAGGACGGGGTCGACCGGCATCTGTGCACCGGCCCGCTCTATCACGCCGCCCCGCTGGCGTTTTCGCTGGCGGTGCCGCTCCACTTCGGGGTGGGGATCGTCCTCATGGAGCGATGGGATGCCGAGGACGCCCTCCGGCTCATCGAGGACTTCAGCATCACCCACAGCCACATGGTCCCGACCATGTTCCATCGGCTGCTGTCGATCCCGGAGGAGACCCGGCAGCGCTACGACGTGTCCTCGCTGCGCTACGTCCTCCACGGCGCCGCCCCCTGCCCGGTGGTCACCAAGCAGCGGCTGATCGCCTGGCTCGGGCCCATCGTCTCCGAGTACTACGCCGCCACCGAGGGGCTGGGGACCTTCGTCGACTCGGCCACCTGGCTGGCCCATCCCGGCACCGTCGGCAAGCCGTTCGTCGCCGGCATGGTGATGGTCGGCGACGAGCTCGGCACCCCGCTGCCGGTCGGCGAGACCGGGCTGGTGTTCCTCAAGGCGGTGGACGGCACCGCCTTCAAGTACTTCAACGACCCGAAGAAGACGGCGGACACCTACGTGGGCGACTACTTCACCTTGGGCGACGTCGGCCACTTCGACGACGACGGGTATCTCTACCTGACCGACCGCTCGGCCAACCTGATCATCTCCGGGGGGGTGAACATCTACCCGGCCGAAGTGGACGCCGTCCTCCTGGAGCACCCGGCGGTCGGCGATGTCGGCACCATCGGCGTCCCCGACCCCGAATGGGGGGAGGCGGTCAAAACGGTGGTGGAGCTCCAGCCGGGGCTGCAGCCGAGCCCGGAGCTGGCGGCCGAGTTGATGGCCTTCTGCCGTGAGCGGCTGGCCCACTTCAAGTGCCCGCGCACCGTCGAGTTCATCGACCAGCTCCCGCGCCAGGACAACGGCAAGCTGTACCGGGGGGTCCTGCGGGAGCGCTACGCCGGCGCCACCGACGTCACCGACCCGGCTTCCCGGTAGCCGGCCGGATCCCGTATCAACCGGTCAACACCGCCTGGGTCTGGGTCACCCGGGCCAGGAGCCGATC
Source organism: uncultured Acidimicrobiaceae bacterium (assembly GCA_963819695.1). GTDB lineage: Bacteria > Actinomycetota > Acidimicrobiia > Acidimicrobiales > RAAP-2 > DASZIT01. Next base: position 69,144 of record CAWFXD010000001.1, read on the forward strand.
GTCGTCATCCCGTACATCGGTCTCGACCACGATGGTGGTTCGGCCGACATGCAACGGCCGGGCGGTGGCGGTGGCCCGACCCTGGCGGAGCCCGCGGGTGAACTGGGTGGCGGACGACACCGTGGTGGTGCCGGTGGCGCCGGCCGGGAGGTTGACGAAGGCCACCAGCCCGCCGGCCGCGTCGGCCAGGCTCATCATCGCCCCCCCGTGGAGCATCCCTCCCGATGTGCACCGTTCGGGGGCCCACTCCAGATGGGCGACCACCCGGTCGGCGGTGACCGAGGTGACCTCGACACCGACCAGATCAGCATACGGCTGGGTTCCGGCGAGCTCATCGGCACGGTCCTCGGACATTTCGCCACCTCCTGCTCGGACGGGCCCGGTCGCCCCGCCCTCGGCCATCGTCGGTCAGGCGCCCACGGTGGCGATCCCGCCATCGACCGGGATGATGGCCCCGGTCAGGTAGGCGCCGGCCCTGGAGGCGAGATAGATGGCGGTACCGGCCATGTCGTCGGGCCGCCCGATCCGGCGGAGGGGGGCGGAGGCGGCGATCTGCTCGCCGAACGCCTCGAGGGTGGCGGCCATCATCTTCGACTCGAACGGTCCCGGGGCGATGGCGTTGACGGTGGTCGCCGGGGCCAGCCGCTTGGCCAGATGACGGGTCAGCTGGTGGACGGCCGCCTTCGACGCCGAGTACGAGTAGGTCTCGAGCTGGGGGACATGGATCCCGTCGATGGAGCCGATGTTGATGACCCGGGACGGCTCCTCGGTGGTTCCCGCCGCCCGGAGGAGCGGGAGGAGGAACTTGGTGGTGTGGAAGACACCTTTGACGTTGAGGGCCAGGACCCGCTCCCAGGCCGCCTCGTCGAAGGACTCGATGGGGGCGCCCCAGGTGGCTCCGGCGTTGTTGACCAGGATGTCGAGGCGTTCCTCCCGGGCGGACAGTCGCTCGGCCAACCCCCGGCAGCCATCCTCGGTGGACAGGTCGGCGGGGAGGGAGACGCACTCGCCCCGGGTCGACAGGTCCGCCGCCACCGCGTCGCACACCTCCGCCTTCCGGGAGGAGATATAGACCTTGGCCCCGGCGTCGACGTATCCCGAAGCGATCATCAGGCCGATCCCTCGTGAGCCCCCGGTGACCAGGGCCACCTTCCCGGCAATGGAGAACAACTCGGCCATGCGACTCCCCCTGGTGAACTCGATCTGCGGTTGTGCTGACGGCCAGCGTAGGTGAGCGGGGACGCCGAGCCGGCCGGACCGACCGATGGGGCTTCAGCCCGAGCCCACCACCGAGGGTTCTTTCCAATGGGGCGGTTCGGACGGTCGGGTCCCGGCCACGTCGCCCCGGGTGACGCCGGTGGGATCGGGCCGGCGTGAACCGCGCCGGAGGGTGAGCATGACCGCGATCCCGACCAGGAACAGCAGGGTGGCGAAGAAGAACGAATTGCCGTAGAAGAGGTTGAGCCCGTGGAGGCTGAACTGGGTGCCGTTGTCCTGGGGGACCCACCAGATCGGGGCCTGCCAGAACAGCACCGCGGTGGCAATGGCCCAGAGCTTGCCGAACTTGGGGCGGTCCTCGGCGAGCCACAACCAACCGATGACCGGCACCACCCACACCATGTGGTGGTCCCAGGAGATGGGGGAGACCAGGAGACCGGTGGCCGCACCGACCAGGACCCCGAGCAGGCGGGAAGACGCCCGGTAGGCCCAGGCGGCCACCACCACCCCGGAGATGCCGACCGCCAGCACCACCACGTCCACCACCAGCTTCGGCACCAGGGCGTGGTTGATGCGGACCACCGCGGCCTGGACGTTCTGATCGCTGATGTAATAGACGCCGACCCGGCTCGCCTTGAAGGCGTAGTTCGTCCAGAACGACCAGGACAGCCGCGGAACGACGGCGAACATCAGGAGGGTGGCCGCCGCGAAGGTCACCACCACCGTGACCGCGGTGCGGGTCCGCCGGGCCAGGGCCAGGAACGGCACGAAGATGAGCGGGGTGAGCTTGACCGCGGCCGACAGCCCCAGCAGCACTCCCTCGGGGAGCGCCCGCTTGAGGAACTGGCGGGGGATGGACAGGTCACACATGATGAGGAAGGCCAGCAGGATGTTGATCTGGGCGAAGTTCATGGTCTGGAAGATGGGGTCGAGGTGGTAGGCGGGCCAGGACAGGGCCAGGGACCACCACAGCAGCCGGGACCAGGGCATCAACGGTCGGGCGGCTCGGATGGAGACGCCGATCAGCCCCACCAGCAGGACGCAGTTGAACCCGGCCCACAGGTAGATCGCCGTCTTCATCTTGATCCAGGTCAAGGGAAGAAAGGCCAACCCGGCAATCGGCGGATACAGGAAGGGCAGCCCGTAGAGCGACGACCGGTTGGTGTACATGGTGCCGTCGAAGAGGTGCCTGGCCCCGACCAGATAGACGTCGAGGTCGTTGTGGTTATGGGTCGCCAGCTGCATGGCCTGGACCAGGAGGAATGCTGCCGATGCCAGCGCCGGGCACCACAACAGCCAACGTAGACGCACGAGCGCAGAGGTTAGTTGAGGCATTCCCGGTGATCGTTCCGCCCAGGCTGATGACGGTGAAGCCCCGGATCGGTTTGACCACCGGACGGAGGGTCCTGACCTCGGAGTCCTCCCGAGCGGCCAGGCCGGAGCGGTGTCGCCCGTCTCCGGTGGCCCCCTCAAATCCGGGGTTTCAACTCCGATTCCGGTGGAGGCCGAGAGAGGCGCGTCCGGCCACCAGGGGCAGGTCCAGGTAGCTCAGCAACCCCGGACGGGCGGCACAGACATAGGGGATGGCATTGACGCAGTGCATGGCGGTGGCCACGATCCCCGGGTTTCGCACCAGTCCGGCTTCGACCGACTCCGGGTGCAGTTTCTTGAAGGTGGTGAGGCAGCTGGGATCCCCGGTGACCTCGACTTCGAAACGTTCTCCTTCGGGTCCGAACGTCCAGGCGGGGTCGAGGTCCGCCTCGCCCATGAGCCAGTTGACCGCGGCGGTCACCACCGGCGTGCCGTCGACGGTGGCCTCCCAGGTGAACCGTTGGGCGGCCACCGTTCCCGGCTGGATGGGACCGATGGGGGAGTCGATGGGGGCGGTGGCCACCGCCATGCCGTGGGTGGTGCGCAACTCGGGATCGAGGTCGAAGCCGAGTTCGGCGGCCACCATGGAGATCGACTGGCGGAAGCCGGTGCCCAGGGCCTCGATCATGATGCTGGCCCGAGCCTCTTCGGGGGTCTTCCCGAAGAGCATCCAGTCGCGCACCACGTCAGGGGCGCCGTAGGTGCGGATGTCAGAGAACTCCTCGGCGCGCACGTGGGTGATGGAGCCCGACAGCGCGGAGATCATCAGCGGGAACCGCTCGGTGATGCCCCCGGGGTGGATGCCGGTGCCGTGGAGGGTGACGCCGGCATCGGTGGCCACCGCGTCGAAGCGCTGACGTTCCTCGGTGGGGGGGTAGAAGAACCCCAAGGGGGTGACCAGGTTCTTCCCCGATTGGAGGATGGCGGTCACCACGGTGGGGTCGGCCATGAACGGGCTGTAGACAACGCAGTCGGCGTCGGTGGCCAACAGGGAGTCGGCGTCGCCGGTGGCGGTCACCCCGATCGGCTGGCGGCCGACCAGCGTGCCGAGGTCGACCCCTTCCTTTTCGGGACTGTGCACCCAGGCTCCGACCAGTTCGAGATCGGGATGGTCGAGGACCCCTTGGATGGCGGCCCGACCGACACCCCCGGTGGCCCACTGGATCACTCGATAGCTCATGCAGGACGTCCTTCGCGGGCCGGGACTCGGGGGAGGCGAGTGGTTGACGGGAGGTTATCCGGGTGCGGGGGACCCGGCTCCGTTGGTTACGGAACCGCGGAGCGGACGGCGGCGACCCCGGCTTCGAAGGCTTCGAACTGTCCGGGGTCGAGTGCCTGGCTGAGACACGCGGCGCTGAGCCGATCGGTGATGTCCTCGGCCTCTTGGTGCTTGTCCCTGATGCTCTGACAGTCGGGGAACGGCTCCGACCAGCCGAAGAACTTGGCTTGCCCTTCGCCCTCGTTGGTGAGGATCGCCTCCAACGGCGACAGGCCGACGGCGGTGGTGGCCACCAGGTGCAAGCCGCCGCGCCATTCCCTCAGGATCTGCATCAGCTGGGCGGCCCGACCGCCCGGGTCGTCAGCCTTGGGTGCCGCCCGCCAGCCGGCGAACAGGGGGATGGCCGAGCCTTCCAGCCCGTCGACCAGTGTCTCGGTCACCGCGACGATGCCGTCCAGGCCTTTGATGTCGCTCAGGTACTTCTGCCCCCACCGGTCGTGGGCCTCCGCCATCCGTTGCGCGGCAGCCGCGGCCCCGGCGACGGCGATGCCTTCGTCGTACATCGCGGAGACCGCCCCGGGGTGGAACCAGCCCATGGCGGAACAGACGACGTCGCACCCGACGTCGCCGAGCATCGCCCCCCGACCCGCGAAGTAGAAGGAGAACGGATTCGCCCAGCCCCATTCGCCCGCCCAGCCGAGCACGTCGGGACTCAGGTAGATCGAAGTGCCGATGTCATGGATGGGCTCCGAGGTGGATCGGACAACTTCCAACGCCGCGTCTTGATCGGTGGTCATGCTGCCTCCTCAGACTCCAGTTCCCCGCAACACCCGTCGCATCCCGGGGATAGTTCCAATGACTGCCTCGACCAGCTGGGCCAGATCCGTCACCACCGTATCGAGATGACCGAACCGCTCGTCGAGGGTGCCTACCACTTTTCCCAATTCGGGAGAGATCTCCTGCAGGGTGGCGGTGGCTTTGGGCAGCTCGGTGGCCAGATCGATCGCCACCCCGCTGAGTCGTTCGGTCAGGCTGCGCAATGATGCCGCCGAGTCGGCCAGCGTCGGCAAGGAGCCGTCGAGCGTGTCGACCGCATGTTCGAGTCCCGACACCGCTTGGGAGATTCCGGCGGCGGCCAGTTCGACCCCGTTGCCGGCTCGGGTCACCCCGCCCTCCATCCGTTCCAGCAGGGTCATGAGGCCCTCGATCCGGTCGGCCAAGGTGTTGAGGGCATTCAGCGCCCGCAGCGCGGTGCTCGGGAGGCGGAGGAGCGTCCCCGGCAGCCGGGCGACGGTCTCGACCAGCGAGGGCGATTCCATCGCATGATCATGGGGCGGATCGTCACCGATGTCCAGCGCACGCCACGTCAGGCGACCGTCGATGTCCCCAACGACTACCCGCTGGGGTTAGGGCTGCAGTCGGTGTACCACGTCAAGATCCCGTCACCGGTTCGACTGAGGTGAACGGTCAACGGAGCCGGTTGGCCCTGGTGAGTGAACGTGGCTTGCAGGGTGATGGTGTCGGGAATCACGGTGGTCACCCCGGCGGCGGTGTAGGTGTAGTCGGACGGCGAGCTGGTCGACTGGACACTGAACGCGGCCGTCGGATCGGTATAGGTGGCTACGGCCGTCCGGCATTCCGCCGAGCCGTATCGGGCGATCACCGACGGATTGAGCCGGGAAACCATAAAATCAACGTCGCCTTGTCGCATCGCGGTGGCCAATTTGTTCAGGAACGCCTCCGGTGTCTCCACGGATCCAGGTGCCGACGCGGTGCCGCCGTTGGACCGAGAGACGGTTCGGGTGGAGGTCGCGCCCACGTTCCCCAGCGTCAACGCCACGCTCGCAACCATGACGGCTGCGCCCACGATCACCAAGAGCTTGGGGACGATTGCGCCGGTGTCCGGCTGCGGGATCCACGTCGACTCCTTGTTCGTACGCGGTGGCATGCTCAGCCGATCTCGATGTGCGGGGGCTCTCCCGACGGGGGTTCGGGGGGCGGTTCCTGGGGTCGGGGATCTGGGCCCTCTGGCTCGGGCATCTCGCCCCAGACCCAGCGGTGATGGTAGTAGTAGTCCCAATAGGCCGCCGACTTGGGGTCGGTGGGGACCTTCTCCGTGGTATCCGGGTCCTCATCGGGTTCCTTTTCGAGCGATGTGATGTAGGCGCCACAGGCGGCATCGGCTCCCGCCAGGCACTCAGCTAACTTACTTTTCGCCACCTCGAGGTTGATACGGGCGGCGCCCTGTCGGGCAGCGGCGTCGGCCACGGCTTGATAGCTCGATTTCCGGAAGAGCTCATCGTCGGTGGCCGCCGTCGGTCTGGTGGATGGCGGAGGGGGGTTGTCGCGCCGGCGCTCGGCCTCGTCCAGCGCGGCTCGCGCCTCGTTGAATTCGTGTTGGAGGGCGTCGACTGCGGCCTGTTGTGGATCACAGGTGTGCCGGTACTCACGCTGCATGTAGTCCCGCCACCATCCGTCGTAGTCATGGGCGAGCCGTAGACGGTCGATCGCCCGCGGATCGGTCGGTATGGGTTCTGCCAGCGGCGTGTCTTCTTCCGGGTCCTCGCGCCGCCGGGTCCAGAGGAGACCGAGGCCGACCAGCAGTGCACCCCCCGTCGCACCCCAGCTCCAGGGAGGTGTTGACTTGGTCGTCGTAGTGGTGGTGGTCGACGTGGTGGTCGTTTCCGGAGCGGCCGGAGCCGCCGGTGGTGTTTCGGTCGGGGGTGGGGGGGTAGATGCCCCGGCGGTAACGCAGGGTTGGGAGTCAGAGACCACCGCGAACGGGAACAGGGCGCTCATCGGGCCGACGGAGACGGCCTGCCCGGTGGAACTGGTCAAGGTCAACGGTCCATAGGAGCCGAACTGAGTGATGGTGAACGGGATCTTCCCCGTCCCGTTGGTGATCTGTCCGGAACCGGCGATCGCCGGCCCGCCGGCAGTCGACAGAGACCCGCTCAGTGACTCGTTGTCCGAGGCGTTGGTCACGATCCCGACTTCGATCAAGCTCGTCGATCCTTGACCAACCACACACAGCGACCCACCGGTGACCGACGGCTGGCTGGCCCCCGGCGATGGCGCGACCGTCGGTACCGGTGTGACGACCCTCTGGACGGAGGTGGCGGCGGTCGTCAAGTCTCCGTGTCCGGCCAACCCGAGCCCGAGTGCAACTCCGGCGCCAACGATGAGGAACGATCCGACCACTCGGCGTGGGCCGGAGAGGACACCTATCCAATACTCCTCCCACCGGCTCAGGGAACCCGGAAGCTCGACCTCGTCTCCCTTCGGGAATTCGACAAGTGTCGAGCCGTCTGTGCGCTCGGTGACCACGGTTCCATCGTCGTATTCGTATTCGGTCTGGCTGGACGTCTCCTCGTCGTCGCCGTAATCCTCCCTTGTTGGTTCACCGGAATTCACACTGGCCATCGCCCTGGGGGGTGAGGCGGAGACGTTCCCCTTCGGGCAGTTCGGGACCCGGTACTCCACCTGTTGGGGTGGCTGGGCCGGGGTGTACTCCGTGATGGTGTCGGGACCAACCGGTTCCCCGCCGGGCATCGTCACCGTTTGGGTCCGGACCATCAGCACATAGGTCGCGACTCCGATGCATTCGCTGACCTGGTACAGCGGGTAACGCAGCTTCCAGAAGACGTCTCGTCGGACCTGAGTGGCGCTGCCACCTTTGACGACTTCGGGATCGGCCTGGCGAAATCGGGCGATGTCGCCCGGATCCGGATCCTTCCTGGGAGCCGGCGTATAGGTGAGGATGGAGCCTTCCTGTTCCGGAATTGCCTGGGGGGTGCCACCCGGGCAGCGCCGAACCAGTCGGACGGTAACCGGCAGGAATCGCACGCTGTCTCCCACCGGCACCCAACGTCCCTGAAGGAGCCAGGAGACCTTGGTGGTTTCGGAACAGGCGCGCTGGAATCGCCAGACCTCGCATCCATTCGACTCGACCAGCTGCAGTTCCGGACCGGGCATCTTGACGTACCCGCACTGCCTGGTCACTTGCTTCCTGATCATCGATCCGGCCGGGATCTTCCCGTCCGTTGTGAGGTCCTCGGGTCTGATGTCACCGCCCGGTCGTGCCAGCTGCTTGAGCGTCACCGCGTTGTAGTCGTTGCCGGCTGCTGGTCCGGAATAGGGAGCGTTGAGGGTCTCTTCAGTGGGAGGGTCGACGGTCGTCTCCCGATCGAAGAAGCTGGGGGGAAAATCGTTACCGGCCACGGGGTCTCCGGTGCAAGCGGATCGGCGGAAACCTCCCGGGTCGCCACGGCTGAACCCCGGAGTTCGAGGGGTCGCCACCGGTGGCGGCCTGCAACGACGTCACGCCCGAAGACCAGAGCGTCCTTTCCATAGGAACCGTCCGAATCTCGTCGCTTGCCACAGGGCCCGGGATCAGAGCCTCAAAACTCGTGGCTGCTTGCCGGTATTCTTCCTCAAATTGCTCGGCCGCGCCCTGAATGAAGTCCATCGTCAGAGCGGAGGTGAGGGGCGACTACGCCCCGGGATTCCCACCGGCGATCGTCAGGCGCCACCTCGCCTCTTCCCGGTCGGCGTCGGTGAACAGGTCGGCCCACCTCGGCTGTTCGATCTCCCGTTCCAATGTCAGCTCCGGATGTCCTTGATCGACCAGCCAATGGGTGACCGGGAGGATCCGGCGGTCAGCCAGAAGTTGCGCGGCGCAGGCGGCCGCCCCGACTCGGTTGATCAGGCCGATCCAGCCCACCGGGGTAAAGCCGAGAGGGCGAATTTCGTTGATGAGGTCCCGGCAGCGAAGCTGGAACTGTCCCTCGAGCGTTGTGACATCCTCCGGATCCGCCACCTCCGGGGATTCGCCACCTCCGATGACGGAAAACCATGATCGCTCCGGGAATCGCCGAGAGAGTCCATCCGCAGTTCCCGCAGTAGAGGATCAGAGCCGGCTCCGGGGTCTCGCGTATCTGAGCTGCCAGGCGGGGCGAGTCGGTCTTGCCTCAGATTCGTTCGAAGGGGTTCCCGGCAGTTCGGACAGATCGGGCCCACCGGCGAGCTGGCGAGCTTTTCGTCGGCCATGCACGAAGTATGACGGGTTGAGTGGTATCGCGCTCGACGGGGCGGACGCTCTGAGGAGCCATCTCGGCGAGAGTATCGAGCCGGCTCGCTTACGATTTGCGAGTGGACGTGATCATACGAGCTGCCGTATCCGCCGATCTCCCGGCGGTGCTGAATCTCTGGCGGGTGGCGGACGCGGAACCCACCCACACCGATGATCTGGCCAGTCTTGATCGCTTGATCGCCTTCGATCCGAGCGCCCTCCTGGTTGCCCAGACCGGCGATGATCTCGTGGGATCGGTCATAGCCGGCTGGGACGGCTGGCGAGGATCGATCTATCGCCTGGCTGTCGCCCCCGATTACCGTCGCCAGGGTCTCGGCCGTGACCTCCTGGCCGCCGCCGTAGCCCAGCTGCGAGAAGCCGGAGCCCGTCGGCTCCAAGCCATCGTCGTCGAGGGCGACCTCCAAGCGACAGGGTTCTGGGCCATCAGCGGTTGGGAGCGTCAAGCCGACCGAGCGCGATTCGTGAACGGGTAGCCCATTCATCGGCGTGCCCGGCCAACCGTGTCGGAGCGGGCCCCTCTTCCGCAAACTCTTCGGCGAATCTTGGGCGAACTGTCGTCATTGGGTGAACTCGCGGCGAATTCTCTGTGAAGTCCGTTTTGATCCTGCCGGCGGTGGGCAGTCTGCACACCGGAGCCGGACGGCTCCAAGCAGCCAAGGCGCTCCGTTTGCGCATCGTTCGACTGAGGGAGAGGAATCATCCAAATGAGAAACGTTGCCGCAAGAGTCAGCACCGTCGCCGCAACTGCCGCGGCGATCGCCCTCGCCGGCTTCTCCACCTTCGCCAACAGCCCGGCCGGCGCATCGGGCCAGGAGTCTCACACCGGGCCCGGCACACTCCCTGCATCTTCCTTCGTCGGGACCCCGCCTCCGGGGGCCAAGGGTCCGGATGACATCACGTCCCTCGCGGCGGATGGCATCGACCACGGCAATCCGGTCGTCTGGACCGCCTTTCAAAATGGGATCAACCCGGACGGGACTCCTGGCAATCCTGGCGGCCCGGTCCAGAGCACGGTGGCCGGCTATGACGCTCAGACCGGCGCCCTCGTCGAGTCGATCCCGGTCACCGGCAAGGTGGACGGTCTTACCGCCGACCGCGCCCATCGGCAACTGATCGCCACCGTCAACGAGGACGCCAACTCCGCGCTCAACGTCATCGATCCCGAGAGCGCGAAAGTCACGACCTACAGCTACAGCCCCAGCCCGGAGGTCAACGGGAACGGCGGCACCGACAGCATCGCCATCCTGCACGGTCACATCTACCTCGCCCATTCCAACCCCAGCGACACCACCCAGGCAACCGACTATGAAGTGGATCTGGACAGCCACACCCATACCGCACAACTGCGACCGGTGTTCTTCGACAACAGCACCGCGACCGACGCCGTCACTGGCAAATCGGTGCAACTCGCGCTCACCGATCCGGACACCAACCTGGCCATGCCGGAAACCAGCCCCCGCTTCCCGGGCACGCTGGCCACCATCAGCCAGGCGGACGGCCAGATCGTGTTTGCCGATAATCATGGAGGCAGACCAGATCTGACGGTGCTCAACGTGACGGACAACGTTGCCGGCAACCTACCCCCGCTCGACGGGCTCGCGGTCGCCACCGCGCAAAGTGGGACGCTCTACGTCGTGAACTCGTCGGGTCAGCCCATCCAGGCGCTGGACACAAGCGGCTGGCCGGCGGGCACCGTCTTCGTGACCGAGGCGAGTGACAACAACAACCCTCTGCTCGGGACCCTGGACCTCGCCACCGGAAAGATCACCGCGTTGGGGAACACCGTCAGCAGCCCGAAGGGCTTGCTGTTCCTGCCCGCCAACCGTCACGACGGGGACAACGGCGAGGGTGAGTGACGCGGAGCGCGATCGGCCGGTGGACCAAAGGTTCACCAAACGTTCGCCGCGGTGTGTTGCTGCGCTCGCGCCACGTTCACGTCCGATCGGTACTTTACGTCGCGGTGTGATGCAACCAGAGATGTTGCTCGACCTGCAGCTCGGAACGACTTGAGAGAAAGGGTGATTCGTATGAGACTCAAACGACTTGCAGCTGGCGCGATCGCGCTCGCCGGGGCTACGGGGATAGCGGCACCGGGGGTGAGTTCGGCCAGCAGCGCGAATTCCGCGATCCCCCATTATCAGCACATCGTCGAAATCATGATGGAAAACACCAGCTACGGCACGATCATCGGGAACAGCAACGCCCCGCAGATCAATGCCTTGGCGAACACTTACGGGCTGGCAACCAACTACTTCGGTGTCACCCACCCGAGCGAGCCGAACTATGTCGCGAACGTCGGCGGAAGCTACTTCGGCATCCAGGACGACAACCAGTTCTACTGCACGCCTGCGCTGGCGACCTCCGACCCGAACTGTGGGGGGACGACGGTGAACCACACGGTGTCCGCGCCAAGCATCGCCGACCAACTGACGGCCGCGAACATGACTTGGAAGGGCTATTTCCAAAGCCTGCCGCCGACTCCCGCGAGCTACGTCATGACGGGAACTGGCGCCAACGGGCCCTATACGTTCAAGTACCCGAGCAATGCCGTTGCTCTGTACGCGTCGAAGCACAACCCATTCATCAACTTCACTGGCACCCAGGGCGTCGTTTCGAACATGGTTCCCGACACCCAGTTGGCGACCGACCTCGCGTCGTCGAGCCTGCCTAACTACAGCTTGATCGTTCCCGACCAGTGTCACGACATGCATGGCACTGGGGGCTGCTCGGACACCAACTCGCTGATCTCGGCCGGCGATGGGTACGTTGGCGCCACGGTCGACCAGATCATGGACTCGTCGACGTGGAAGAAGGGCAACAACGCGATCGTGGTTACCTGGGACGAAGACGACTACTCGGACGCGGGCGTTCTCGGAACGGGCTGCTGCGGCGCCGACCCCGGAGGCGGACACGTCGTGACCATCGTGATCACCAATCACGGCCACTTCCCCAACCACGGTCACTTCACCAATCACGGCCACTTCCCCACGACGGACGGCACGGCCTACAACCACTACTCCCTCCTGAAGAGCATGGAGGAGGCATTTGGCCTGCCCTTCCTTGCCCACGCCGGTGACCCGGTGGTGCCGGCGATGACCCCACTGTTCCACTCCTGAGAGCCGAGATGGTTCACGAGGGCGCCCGAGCCGTTCATCGGCTCGGGCGTCCTCGTCCGTCGAGCCGGCTTCGGTGGTGGTCGGGACCGGCGTCGATCCGGTGACCTCACGCTTTTCAGGCGCGCGCTCTACCAACTGAGCTACCCGACCTCGCCTCGGCGAACCGAGGTGGCGGACCTGACGGGATTTGAACCCGCGACCTCCGGCTTGACAGGCCGGCGTGCACTCCAAGCTGCACCACAGGTCCCCAACCAGCAAAGGAGCTGGGGCACCACGCACCCCCAACGGGATTCGAACCCGTGTTACCGCCTTGAAAGGGCGGCGTCCTAGGCCGCTAGACGATGGGGGCTCAAACCCGATCTGGGCTATTGGAGAGTAGCAGAGGCGTCAAAGGGCTCTGGCCGGCTCACCCTCGTCGGGGAGATCCGCGGCCAGGACATCCACGATGGTCGCCTGGAGCATTCCCAGCAGGTCGAAGACCGCATGTTCGGACTCCGACGGGTCCCCGGGAGCCGGCTTGTCCATGTCCTCGCTCACGTCGAGGCGGGTCCCGATCACCAGCCGCATCGAGCCGATGGCCGACAGCCATGCGGACAGCTCGTCGCCGGTGAGGGTGTCTGCGTTCAGGGTCTCGGAGAGGATGCCGACGGCTTGGTGGTGATGGGTGTGGAGGGCCCCGTCGACCAGGCTCCGGTACTGCTTCTCGGCGTCGGCGGTGTCGTCCCCGATGTAGGCAGGAGGGAACAGCCGGGTGACCGCCGGATCATCCGAGTCGATCATCGGGATCATCTGTCCGGCCAGCGACCCGAGCATGGTGCGCACCTGGGCCGGCAGCCGCACGGTGTACCGCCCGTCCCGCCGCCGGCGGATGGGTGAGGCAAAGGCCATCAGCCGACCGGTGCCGGAGGTGAAACCACCCTCATCCGGACTGCTCCATGGTCGCCCACAGCCCGTGCTCGTGGAGGCGGTAGACATCCAGCTCGGCCCGGTCACGGGTGCCCGACGACACCACCGCCCGACCCTTCACGTGGACATCCATCATCAGCTTGGTCGCCTTCTCCTTCGAGTAGCCGAACAGCTGCTGAAAGACGAAGGTCACGAACGACATCAGGTTGATCGGATCGTTCCAGACGATCACCAGCCATGGCCGGTCGGGCGACACCGACTCGTCGAGGTCGGTGCGTACCTCCTCCACCGGGGCGGTCTGCACGTCGCTCATCCGACCGCGACCTCGGCGGCGGCCGGCGCGTCCTGTCCGGCACCCGACGGCGGGCTATCGGCATCGCCGGCCGTCACTTCCGGAGCATGGACGGACATCTGATGATGGAACCAGAGCACCGCCGCCCAGACTACCGACGCCCCGAGGACGTGGACTCCGACCAGGACGGCGGGGAGGTGGGTGAAGAACTGGGTGTACCCGATCAACCCCTGGGCGAACATCACCACCAGCACCACCCGTCCGGCGTTCTGCACCGACGCCGGGGCGTCGCGGCGCCAGAGCACCCAGAGCAACGCCAGCACCGCCACCACCGCGACGATCACCACCTCGGCATGGATCCGGGTCATGTCCTCCAGCCCCAGCGGAATCCGCTTCGCCCCCTGGCCGCCGGCATGCGGGCCGGTACCGGTGGTCGCCGCCCCCGCCGCCAGCACCAGCACCACCAGGCCGATGACCAGGCGGCTGAGCCGCAGGGATGCGGTCGACACCATCACCACCCCTCGCCCCCCACCGTGGGAGGCCCGGAGGGTGAGCACCACCGCCACCGCCAGCAGCGCCATCCCGACCAGAAAGTGGGTGGCCACCACGTAGGCGTTCAGCTTGGAATAGACGACCACCGCACCGAGCACCGCCTCGCCGATGACCCCGAGGATGAGGCCGCCGGACAGCCAGCGGAGGTCACGCCGGACCGGGCGCCGGAGGAAGGCGGCGATCACCGTGGCCCCGCAGGCCACCACCAGAACCACCACCACCGCCCGGTTGGCGAACTCGATCACCGGGTGGAGGGAGAGGACCGGGGTCAGATGGTGTTGCGAGCAGTTGGGCCAGTCCGGACAGCCCAGACCAGAGTCGGAGAGCCGCACCGCCGCCCCGGTGACGACATTGAGGACGACCACCGCCAAGGTCAGCTGGCAGAGTCGGAGGAAGGGGCGGGGGCCGATACGCAGGGAGGACACCGTCTGTCAATGGTACCGGCCCGTTTGGACCGGCCGCCTCTCGGGGGAGGCGCGGGCCGCTTTGTGGGATTTCGGGCCCAGGTCCTAGGGTGTACGCAATGTCCACGCCGGCCGTCGCCCTTGCGGGCCCCCTGACTGGTCGATCCCGGGTCGCTGCCTATGTGGCGCTGACCAAACCGCGGATCATCGAGTTGCTGCTGGTCACCACCCTTCCGACCATGGTGGTGGCCAAGCGCGGCCTGCCTTCGATCTGGTTGATGGTGGCCACGCTGGTGGGTGGGTCGCTGGCTGCCGGCGGCGCCAACGCCATCAACATGGTGGTGGACCGCGACATCGACAAGGTGATGCACCGGACCCGGAACCGGCCGCTGGTGACCGGGGCCATGACCCCGGCCCACGCCCTGGTCTTCGCCATCACCCTCGAAGTGGTGGCCTTCGTGGAGCTGTGGCTGGCCGTCAACCTGCTCTCCGCGGTCCTGGCCGTCTCGGCCACCCTCTTCTATGTCTTCGTCTACACCCTGTGGCTGAAGCGGACCTCCAGCCAGAACATCGTCATCGGCGGGGCGGCCGGGGCGGTGCCGGTGCTGGTGGGGTGGTCGGCGGTGACCAACGACCTCTCGTGGACACCGGTGGTGATGTTCGCCATCATCTTCGCCTGGACACCCCCCCACTTCTGGGCGCTGGCCGTCAAGTACAAGGACGACTATGCCGCCGCCAGCGTGCCGATGTTGCCGGTGGTGGCCACCTTCCGGCGGACGGCGTCGGAGATCCTCGCCTATACCGTGCTGCTGGTCGGGGTCTCGTTGCTGTTGGCGGTGGTCGGCCACCTCGGGGTGATCTACGTGGTCTCCGCCTCGGTGCTGGGCCTGGTGTTCATCGCCATGTCCATCCGCCTCTGGATGCGGGCCACCCCCAAGGCGGCCATGCGGTTGTTCAGCTATTCGATCACCTATCTGACCCTGTTGTTCGTCCTCATGGCGGTCGATATCTTCGCCAAGCATTGAACCCGACACGCCGGCGCCGACTCCGGGCGCTGATGACGGGGTCGGCCATCGCCGCGGTGCTGGCCGTCTTCCTGTTCCTGGTGCTGAAGCCGGCCGCCACCACCGGCACCGGGCAGCCGGCGGTGGTGGGCGTGGGCAGCACCGCCCCAAACTTCTCGTTGCCGAACCTGCTGAGCACCTCGGCCAAGCCGCTGGCCGCGGTCGACCTCGACGGGTTGGGCAAGGACCGGCACCATCCGGTGGTCCTGAACTTCTTCGCCTCGTGGTGCATCCCGTGCCAGACCGAGACCCCGCTGCTGGCCCAGACGGCCAAGACGGAGAAGGCCGACGGGTCGCCGGTGCAGTTCATCGGGGTGGACGTGAACGATGTCCCCTCGTCGGCGGTCGCCTTCGTGCAACAGGCGGGCATCCCCTATCCGGTGGGGGCCGACCGCACCCTCAAGGTCACCTCCGACCTCTACGGGATGAACGCCCAGCCCAACACCTACTTCATCGACGAGTCGGGCAAGATCATCGGCCACCACCTCGGCGCCCTCACCGCCAGCGAGCTGACCAGCTGGCTGCACCGGCTGGCCGGATCCGGCGGGTAACCCGCCACCGTCCTGCTCGGTCGCTACTCCCAGCGAAAGGTGAGCCCGGCCACCACCGGGGCGGCGATCGCCCAGGCGGCCAGCACCAACCAGTCCCGGCCGGTGACTGCGGTGCCGTGACCGAGGGCGGCGTGGAGCCCGTCGGCCAACGCCGAAGCCGGGAGGACCTTGGACATCCCGGCCAGCCAGCCGGGCAGCTTGGCCAGTGGGATGAGCATCCCGCCGAGGAGCAACAGCACCACGAACAGGGTGTTGACCACGGCCAGGTTGACCAGGGGCTTGAGGGTCCCGGCCAAAAGCAGGCCGATGCCGCCGAAGGCGACGGTCCCGAGCACCATGACCCCGATGGCCAGCCCGATCAGCAGCCCACCGGACGCCGATCGTCCCGGGCTCCAACCCAGGGCGAGTCCGACCACCACCAGGACCGCGGCCTGGACCAACTCCACCCCGATGACGGTGATGATCTTGGACGCCAGCAACCGGGGCCGGCCCAGCGGGGTGGTGCCCAGCCGTTTGAGCACCCCGTAGCCGCGTTCGAATCCGGTGCCGATCCCGAGGGCGGTCATGGCCGTCGACATCACCGCCAGAGCCAGGACGCCCGGCACCAGGAAGTCGACCGGGTGGGGGGTCCCGGTGGGGAGCACGTGCACCCCGGAGAAGAACAGCAGGAACAGCACCGGGATCCCCAGGGTCAGGAACAGGGTCTCCCCGTTGGTGAAGAGCATGGTGAGCTCGACCCGGATCTGGGCCAGGAGCGGGCGCATCAGCGGGGTTCCCCCGACCCGACCGCCGGGCCCGGCCTCCGCCGCCGACCGCCTCGGCCACCGGATCCGAGGTGCCTCCGGAGCCGGTGATGGTCAGGTAGGCCTCTTCCAGGGAATGACCGGTACGGAGATCGCCCAGGGCCAGCCCGCGCTCGGCCAACCAGGCGGCCAGGGCGGCCACCACCGCCGGGTTGTCGGTCCCGGTCGGCGGCCGCAGCCGGTAGATGCCGGGGCTCTCCTCGTCGACCGTGGTGTCCCTTCCGATGGCCAGAGCCAGGGAGGCGGTGTCGATACCCGGGTCGGTGGTGAACCGGATGGAGCCGTCGGCGGTGCCGGCCGCCAGCCCGGCCGGGGTGTCCTCGGCCAGCTTGCGGCCGTGGTCGATGATCAGCACCCGGTCGGCCAGCCGCTCGGCCTCGGCGAGTTCGTGGGTGGTGAGGATGACGCAGATCCCGCGCCCCCGCAGGCCGGCGATGATCTCCCGTACCACCACCCGGCCTTCGGGGTCGACCCCGGCGGTGGGCTCGTCGAGGAAGACCACCTCGGGCTTGCCGACCAGGGCGAGGGCCAGGGAGAGCCGCTGTTGCTCTCCCCCGGACAGCCGGCGCCACGGGGTGCGTTGCGCCTCTCCCAACCCGACCAGGTCGACCAGGGCGTCGGGATCCTCGGCGTCGTCGTAGTACTTGGCGAACAGATGGAGGACCTGGGCCGGGCCGAGCATCGGGTAGACGCCACCCCGCTGCAGCATCACCCCGATCCGGGGGACCAGGGCGGTGCGGTCGCGCCGCGGATCGAGCCCGAGGACGGTGACCGAGCCGGCGGACGGCGGCCGGTAGCCCTCCAGGCATTCGACGGTGCTGGTCTTGCCGGCCCCGTTGGGGCCCAGCAACGCCACCACTTCGCCGGGGTTCGCCCGGAAGGAGAGTCCGTCGACGGCCACCAGGTCCCCGTAGCGGATCACCAACCCGTCACAGACGACCGCGGGTGCCGGGGCGTCTGGGACATTCTCCACGGGCCGTCACGCTACCGTGATGTCGTCATGATCGATATCCGGCTGGTCAGGGAAGACGTCGACGCGGTGAAGACCGCGCTCGGGCGACGGGGGGTGGATCCGGCGGAGATCGACCGGCTTCTGGAGCTCGACGCCGCCGCCCGGGCCGCCATCGGGCACCGGGACGATCTCCGGGCTCAGGTCAAGTCGCTGTCCAAACAGGTGGGCGAGGCCCGGCGCTCGGGGGACGCCGGCGCCGCCGACGAGCTCACCGCGGCCAGCCGCGCCCTCGGGGAGCAGGAGACCGGGCTCGATCTCGATGCCACCCGGGCCCAGGACGCGGTGCGGGAGGCGCTGCTCTACCTCCCCAACCTCCCGGCCGACGACGCCCCGGACGGGACCGGCCCGGAGGACAACCTGACCGTGCGCAGCTGGCCCGAGGTCCCACCCACCTACCGCCAGGCGCAACGGGTGCCCCACTGGGAGATCGGCGCCACGCTGGGCATGTTGGACATGGAGCGGGGAGCCAAGCTGTCCGGCTCCATGTTCCCCCTCTACCGCGGGTTCGGGGCCCGGCTGGTCCGGGCCCTCACCGCCTTCGCCCTCGACCGCCACGCCGACGCCTTCGAGGAGATCCGCCCCCCGACCCTGGTCCGGACCGAGACCATGGTGGCGACCGGACAACTCCCGAAATTCGCCGACGACGCCTACCACCTCGAGCGGGACGACCTCTGGGCCATCCCCACCGCCGAGGCCCCGCTCACCTCGATGGCCCGGGGCGACATCTTGGATGCGGACGAGCTCCCGGTACGGCTGACCGCGGCCACTCCGTGCTTCCGCCGGGAGTCGGGGGCGGCCGGACGCGACACCCGGGGGCTGCTCCGGGTCCACGAGTTCGAGAAGGTGGAGCTGTTCGCCTACGCCACCCCCGACCAGGCCGCCGCGGTCCACGCCGACTTCGTGGCCCGGGCCGAGGCGCTGCTGGTGGAGCTCAAGCTCCAGTACCGGGTGCTCGACCTCTGCGCCGGGGACCTGGGGATCTCGTCGGCCCGCACCTTCGACCTCGAGGTCTATGCCCCCGGGGTCGACCAGTGGCTGGAGGTCTCCTCGATCAGCTGGTTCCGTGACTACCAGGCCCGGCGGGGCAACATCCGCTACCGGCCGTCGGAGGGCGGGTCACCGGCGTTCGTGCACACCCTGAACGGGTCGGCGCTGGCCTGGCCGCGGATCTGGGCGGCGCTGGTGGAGGTGGGCCGGCAGCCCGACGGCTCGGTGGTGCTGCCCGAGGTGCTGCACCCGTACCTCGGCGGCGACGGGGTCATCCCGGCGCCGGCGCAGTGACGGGCCCGGCGGGTGAATCACCCGGGGGTGGTGGTCAGTCGGCCGAGGCGTTGAACCGGTAGCCGACCCCTCGGATGGTGGTGATCAGGGTGGGCGACGACGGGTCCTTCTCCACGTGGTTGCGAAGGCGCTTGATGTGCACGTCGAGGGTCTTGGTGTCCCCGTAGTAGTCGGAGCCCCAGATCCGGTCGATCAGCACGTCACGGGTCAGGACCCGGCCGGAGTTCTCGATCAGCAGCGACAGCAGCTCGAACTCCTTCCGCCGGAGGTGGACGTCCACGTCGCGGACCGACACCTGGTGGCGGTCGGGGTCGATCCGGATGCCGCCGGCGTCGAGGACCGGCCGGATGTCCGGATGGTCGCCGTCCGAGCTGCGCACCCGGTCACCCGCCGGAGTCCGCCGGAGCACCGCCCGCATGCGGGCGACCAGCTCGCGGAGCCGGTAGGGCTTGGCCACGTAGTCGTCGGCGCCCACCTCGAGGCCGACCACGGTATCGATCTCGGTGCCCTTGGCGGTGACCATGATGATCGGCACCGACGACCGGGCCCGGATCGAACGGCAGACGTCGATGCCCGACAACTTGGGCAGCATCAGGTCGAGCAGGATCAGGTCCGGTGACTCCTGGTCGAACATGCGGAGCGCCTCGACCCCGTCGCGGGCCACCGTGACGTCGAATCCCTCCCGGGTCAGCCCGATGACCAGCGCGTCGACGAACGATTCCTCGTCCTCGCACAGGAGTACCTTGGTCTGTGATGTGTCCGCAGTCATGGAGTCCGGTCTCAGGCCGAGTATTCGGGAGGCCGGGGTAAGACCAGGGTGAAGGTGGATCCTTCGCCCTCGCGGGAGTCGACCTCGACCCGGCCCTGATGATTATGGGCGACGTGGCGGACGATGGACAATCCGAGACCGGTGCCTCCGGTTTCGCGACTCCGCCCGAGATCGACCCGGTAGAACCGCTCGAAGATGCGCTCGAGGTCGCGGGCCGGGATGCCGACGCCCTTGTCCGCCACCGACAGCTTGACGTCCTGGTCGACCTGGCTTCCGGCCACCCGCACCACCCCGTCCTCGGACGAGAAGGTAACTGCGTTCTCGAGGAGACTGTGCATGGCCGACACCAACTGCCGCCGGTCCCCGATGACGTGGATCGGCGGGTCGGGCTCGTCCATCTCGATGGTGATGCGGCGTTGCTCGGCGGCCGCCTTCACCCGCTCGACGGCCTCCGCCATCACCAGGTTGATGTAGATCGGCTCCCGAGGGGGCGTCTCCTCCGACTCGATGCGGCTCAGGTCGAGGAGGTCGTCGATGATGCGGCTCACCCGGAAGGCCTCGGTGTGGATCCGGGTGGCCAGCCGCTGGGCGATGGCCGGATCGGGCTCGGCGGTGAGGGTCTCGGCCAGCAGCCCCAGGGCCCCGATCGGCGTCTTCAGCTCGTGGCTGACGTTGGCGACGAAGTCGCGCCGGATCTCTTCGAGACGCCGACGTTCGGAGACGTCTTCGATGATGGCGATCACCCCGAGCGGCCGGCGGCCGTCGTCGATCAGGCGGGTGCCGATGGTCAGGGTCTGGCGGGGGGGTCCGTAGAGATCGAGGGTGCGCTCATCCGAACCCTTGTGCCAGGCGTTCTCGAGCAACTCGGTGACCGCCTGGGCGGCCAGGGCATCACCGTGGCGGTTGTTCATCAGGGCGCCGGCCCGGGCGTTGCGAAAGCCGACCTCGCCGTTCTCGTCGCAGACGATCACCCCTTGGGGAAGGGTGTCGAGGGCCCGGCGCAGGCGGATGGCGTCGGAGCTGGCCTCGCTCACCGCCTCGGCGGCCTCCCCGGTGACCTTCTCCAGGTGGCTGAGTACCGGTTCCACGCCACCGTCGTCGGGGGGCACCGCCCCCAGCCGGTTGGCCAGCGCGGTCAGCCGTTGTTGCAGGCTGCGGCGCCCGGCCCGGCGCCCCAGCCGGGCGGCCACCACGATGGCAATGGCGGCCACGACCACGATCACGATGTATCCGATGAGGTACGGCTTCACGCTCCCAGCATGGCAGGCCGGCGCCTGAACCACGACACCCCTTCCGGGGTGGCATCGGTGAGCAAGAAACAACATGAAAAGTATTGAATCAGCATAGAAGGTGGTTTACCTTGGGATCATGCTCAGTGTTCCCGTGTCCCTGTCCTCATCGTCGCTCTCGGCGGGTGCGTCGGCGCCGGGTGGCGTCGGCCACCTCACCTCGCTGGTCCACGCCGCGGTGGGGCGATTGGTCGATGTCCAGGTCCAACCGGACACCGAGCGCGTTGCCCGGAGGTCAGGTGCTCCAGAACCTGATGAACGGGCTCGACGGCTGGGCCCTGGCTCTGTCGCTGGTAGCGCTGGTGATCGGCGCCGCCGCCTGGGCGCTCGGCTCCCATGCCCAGAACTACCAGCAGAGTTACGTGGGCCGGCGGGCGGTGTTGATCTCGGGATTGGCGGCACTGTTGATCGGAGCCGGTCCGGCCATCGTCAACTTCTTCTTCAAGGCCGGGCAAGGGGTCCACTGAGATGTTGGCCGCCATCGGGATCCCGTCGATCCCGGGTCTGGGCTGTCCGTCCCCCGCCGGGGCCCTCGGTGCCGCCGGGCTGGGTCCGGTGTGTCAGGCCGCCGGGGGAATTGCCGGCACGGCGGCGAGCCAGATCGCCGGGTTCGGGGTGTCCGGCGTGCTCGACGCCATCGCCGGCTGGGTGTCGGCCGGTGGCGTTTGGCTGCTCGGACAGATCGGGTCGTTTCTGGATGCCACCACCTCGGTCGACCTCGGGGCTTCGTGGTTTGCCGACCATTTCCGAACCATGGCCGGACTGGCTGGAGTCGTCATCGTGCCTCTGCTGTTCTTCGGGGTGATCCAGGCCATCCACCGGCAGAGCCCGTCCATGCTCATCCGCTCGGTGACGGTCAATGTCCCCCTGGCCATTCTGCTCACCGCGGTGGCGGTCAAGTTGGTGCAGCTCGGGCTGGCCCTGACCGACTCGATGAGCGCGACGGTGGCCCGAGGTGCCGGGCTCGATACCAACCACTTCTTCGGGTCGACCATCGCCGCGCTGTCCGGTCCGGCAACCGGTGGCCCGGCGACCCCGACGTTCGTGGTGCTGATGGGCGGGCTGGCGGTGGTGTTCGGCGCCTTCCTGCTGTGGGTGGAGCTGCTGATCCGTTCGGCGGCCATCTATGTCGCGGTGCTGTTCCTGCCCCTGGCCCTGGCCAGTCTGGCGTGGCCGGCCATTGCCCACTGGTGCCGCCGGTTGGTCGACACCCTGGTGGCGTTGATCTTGGGCGAAGTTCGTGATCGTGTCGGTCCTCAGCCTGGCCGCCGGCGCCCTGGCCGGGGGGACCGGATCGGCACCGCCCGGGTCCACGCCGGGCGGCGGTCGGGGCAGCTTCACCGATGTGCTGGGAGGCGCCGCCCTGTTGCTGTTGGCCGCCTTCAGCCCCTGGGCCCTCTTCCGGCTGCTGCCGTTTCTCGAAGCCGGGGCGGTGGGCCATCTGGAAGGTGCCGGTCACCGCGCCTTGCAGACCGCGGCCGGCCCGCCCCGGACCCTGGCCCAACAGGCCATGCGGGTGGCCGCCGACAGTGCCAGTGGCGGCGCCGGCGAGGTCGGGTTGGCCATGACGTCGACTCGCGCAAGTTCGCGGCGCCGGTGGTTCGACCGGGGGAGGGGGACCCGGCCCGGGTTCGGGCGCTCCAGACCTCGGCCGGTCGTCCATGGAGAAGCAGAGGATCGGGACGGCGACGGCTCCGGGGGCGAGCGTGCCGATGGGTGGCTACCATCCGGCGGCGTCGAAGACGTACAAGGAGATGAGCGGTGGCCGCGAGGTCGAGGACGGTCCGTCCGGTGGCGAGACCGCCCCGGCCGCCTTGGCATCGGGTTCGAGAACCGACCGGCCACTGACGCCGACGCCGTGAGCACGTCCGAGAGCCGGGTGGGCGTCGACCGGATGCACTACCGGTTCGGCCCCCTCGAGCGGCGGGGCCTGATCGCCGGATGGAGAGGTGGGCAGATCGGTTCGGTGGCGGCCGGACTGGTGTTCGGCGTGCTCGCCCTGCGGTCGCACCCTTCGGTGCCGGGAGTCCTTTGCGCACTGGCCTGCACCGGAACCGGGGTGGCCGCCGCCTGCTGGCCGGTGAGAGGTCGAACCGGTGAGCAGTGGTTCCCGTTGGTCGCCCGGTGGCTGGTGGCGCAATGGCGGGGCGGACACCGGCAACCCTCCCCGGCTCCCGGGCTCGGGCATCTGGCCGAGACGCAGCTGGGCGACACCGGAAAGGGTCCGCCCGCCGTTCGACCGGCTCGCTGGCCCGGTCGCCGGGTGATGGGGCCAGTGGGGGTATTCGACGGGCTCCGGATCGAACCGGTACCGGTCGGTGACAACCCGGGTACGCCGGTTGCCGGGGTGGTGATGGATGCCCGGGCCCGCACCGCCACCGCGGTATTGGCGGTGCAGGGCCACAGTTTCGCCCTGCTCGGACCGGTGGAACAGGACGCCCGGATCGCCGCCTGGGCGCGGGTGCTCGCCTCCATGGCCCGAGAGGGATCGGCGGTCCACCGGGTGCAGTGGGTGGAGTCCTGCCTTCCCGACGACGGGAGTGCGGTGCGCAGCCATCAACTGGCCCGCGCCGAACTGGGCATCGACACCGAGCCGGGGCGTTCGTATCAGTCCCTCGTCGCTCAGTCGGCCCCGGTCACCCGTCGGCACCGGGTGCTGTTGGCGCTGTCCATCCACACCGCCCATTCGTCCCGGGCGATTCGGGGATCGGGTGGGGGAGACGTCGGTGCCGCCGCGGTGCTGTTACGGGAAGTGGTGGCGTTGCAACGGCTGATGGAGGAGGCCGATGCCACGGTGGAGGGGATCCTCGGCCCCCGGGCCTTGTCGTCGGTGATGCGGGAGACATCGGCACCGCTGAGCTCGGTGGGGGGTGTCGGGGCGGATTCGAGATCTGTCACGGAACGACTGTCGGACGGGAAGGGAGGCCGACCGGGTTGCCCCTGGCCGATGGTCGTCGAACCCCGATGGGATTCGGTCCACGTCGATGCCACCTGGCATGCCACCTACTGGATCGCGGAGTGGCCCCGGATCGAGGTGACGCCGGACTTCCTGGGACCGATGCTGTTCTCGCCGCTCCGTCGGTCGATCTCGTTGGTGATGGAACCGGTGAGCCCGACCCGGGCGGCGCGACAGGTGGCCCAGGCGAGGACGGCCGACATCGCCGACGGCGAACTGCGGCGACGGGGCGGCTTCCTGGTGACGGCGCGTCAAACCCGCGAGAAGGAAGGCGCCGAGCATCGCGACGTCGAACTGGCCGACGGTCATGCCCAGTACCGGTTCTCGGGCTACGTCACCGTCACCGCCGACGACCCCGATGAGCTCCGCGACGGCTGCGGATCGATCGAACAGGCCGCCGGGCAGGCCCGGATGGAGCTCCGGCGGCTCTACGGCGAGCAGGATGTGGCCTTCGCCTGCACCCTGCCGCTGGGCCGGGGTCTGACATGAGCGCGTTGACGCCACGAGTTCCCGCCCACGTTGCCACCACCCGTCATCTGAGCGTCGCCTACCCGCTGGCCACCGAGGCCGGTCTCGGGCATCAGGGGGTCCTCATCGGGCGCGACGTGCTGGGCGGGTCGTTCGTCTACGACCCCTTCGTGCTCTATCAGGATGGGTTGATCACCAATCCGAACATGGTGGTGTTCGGGCAGATCGGCCGGGGCAAGAGCTCGTTCGTCAAGTCGTACCTGTGGCGACAGGCGGTGTTCGGCCGACGGGCGTGGGTGGTCGATCCGAAGGGCGAGTACGGGCCGTTGGCCCGGGCCTGGGGGGTGGTGCCGGTGGCCTTGCGACCGGGCGGTTCGGTGCGGCTCAACCCCCTGGACACCGGCCCGGCTCCCGGGTCGGAGGGCTCCGACCCGGGCATGGGAGGTGAAGTCGGCGACCGCGACCCCGGCGACGGGTTCGGGCGGCGACGGATCGAGCTCACCGCCTCGTTGGCGGTGGCCTGCCTGGGGCGGGACCTGGTGCCGAGAGAGCGGGCCGCCATCGACGCGGCCCTCACCGAAGCCACTCGGCGGTCGTCGGCGGCCAACCGGCCGGCCCCGACCCTTCCCGACGTGGTCGAGTCGCTGTTGGACCCGAGCCCCGATGCCGCCGGACAGCTCCGGACCGATCAGCTCACGTTGATGGAGGATGGACGGGACGTGGCCCTCGAGCTCCGCCGCCTGGTCCATGGTGACCTCCGCGGGATGTTCGACGGGCCGACCACCCCGGGACTCCGGCTCGATGCACCCCTGGTGGTGCTCGACCTGGCGGCGGTCTACAACTCACCCGCCCTCGGGGTCCTGATGGCGTGTGCCACCGCCTGGCTCCAGAACGCGGTGGTGGCCGAGCACCGCCACCGGGTCATCGTGGTGGTGGACGAGGCGTGGGCGATCCTCTCGAATCTCGGGGTGGCCCGGTGGCTGCAGGCGTCATGGAAGCTCTCCCGGGCATTGGGCATCGCCAACATCGCGGTGCTCCACCGGATGTCCGACCTGCGGGCGGTGGGGGCCAACCACTCCGAGCAGGTGGGATTGGCCGAGGGGCTGTTGGCCGACTCCGAGACCCGGGTGATCTATGCCCAGTCCCCCGGCGAGGTGGAACGGACCGGCGAGCTCCTCGGCCTCACCGCCACCGAGGCCGGGCTGGTCACCCAGCTGCGCCGCGGCCTGGCGTTGTGGAAGGTCGGGCGGCGATCGTTTCTGGTCGAGCACCGGTTGGCGTCGAGCGAGCGGGAGCTGATCGACACCGATGCCGCCATGATCGGCGAGCCGGACAACCGGTACCGGCCGTGAGCATGTCGACAGTGGCCAGCACGATGGTCGGACTCGCCGGCCTGGCCGCGGCCGGTCTGGTCGGACGCACTGGTTCGCGTCCGGCCCGGGGCCGGGGAACCGTGTCGCGGCATCGGACGCCGACTCCTCGCCGGCCCCGGACCCCGATGCGGACCGGACCGCCCGACCCGCCGACGGGGAGATCGGGACACCGCGGTGGCCCGGTGGGCCCGACCCGCCGATCTCCGGTCGCTGCAGACGGGTCGCCCGGGTGCGGGACGGGCGAAGGCGGCGAGACCCGCGGCGCCCGGACGCCTGGTGCTGGGGTGGGGCGGCCGGCAATTGCTGGCCGCCGAGCCGCGTCAGTCGGTGATCGTGTTCGGGCCCACCCAGTCGCGCAAGACGAGCGGCTTCGCGGTGCCGTCCATCCTGGAGTGGCAGGGACCGGTGATCGCCACCAGCGTGAAGGCGGATCTGGTCGGGGACACCATCGCCTACCGCCGGGGCGTCGGCGAGGTGGCCTGCTTCGATCCCTCCGGTTCCACCGGTCTTCCCTCCGCCGGTTGGTCCCCGCTGCCCGCGGCTCGGAGTTGGCCGGGGGCGAGGCGGGTGGCGTCATCGATGACCGATGTGGGCAGGACCTCCGTCGGCACCATGGGCGACGGCGACTTCTGGTATGCGACCGCGGCCAAGATGCTGGCGCCGCTGCTGTTTGCCGCCGCCTCGGCCGACCGGCAGATGACCGACGTCGTCCGGTGGGTGGACACCCAGGAAGAGTCCGAAGTCCTCGAGCTCCTCTACGCCGCCGGGGTCCCCGAGGCGGTGGCCGCGGCTCTTTCGCTGTTCGGCAAGGAGGAACGCCAGCGCAGCTCCATCTACACCACCGCGGAGACCATCCTCGAGCCGTTCGGCGACGAGGCGGACACCGGCATCGACGGCCACGGCCGGGACATCGATGCGTCCCGGTTGGTCTCCGGTCACAATACGCTGTATCTCTGCGCCCCGGCCCACGATCAACGTCGCTTGAGCCCGCTGTTCACCGCCGTCCTCCGCCAGGTGCTCGAACATGTCTACGACTCGGTCACCCGGACCGGGTGCGCGCTCGACCCGCCGCTGCTGGTGGTGCTGGACGAGGCGGCCAACATCGCGCCCCTCGCCGACCTCGACGCGGTGGCCGCCACCGCCGCCGGCCACGGCGTCCAGCTGGTCACCATCTGGCACGACCTCGCCCAGATCACCGCCCGCTACGGGGCCCGATCGGCCACCGTGGTCAACAACCACCGGGCCAAGGTCTTCCTCTCGGGCATCTCCGATCCGTCCACCCTCGAGTACGCCAGCCATTTGATCGGCGACGAAGAGGTGTTGCTACCGGCGTTCACCTCCGGTGGGCAGGGCGGCCCGACCACCACACGGTCGTCCTCCAGCCGCCGGTTGGCACCCGCCCACGCCCTCCGCCGGATCCCACCCGGCCAAGGTGTCCTCGTCTACGGCGGGCTGCCGCCGGCCTGGTTGCGCCTCCGCACCTTCTTCGACGATCGGGTGCTGGCCGCCCGGGCGTCGGGATCGCGCCAACCCACTGTCAAACCCGGTCAGCGATCGGGAGCCCGGTGCCGCATGGCCCGCTGATAGGAGATCGGTGCGATGGTGCGCCCGATCGGAGCCAACATCGGCAGCGCCGAGGCGTTGATCTCCATGCGCCGCCCACCCATGCGCTCGAGCACCAACTCCGACACCTGGGCCTCCGTTCTCCGGACCGGTCTGGGCGGCAGTGAACCTCCGTCATCCAATCCCGACATGCCCATGGCCGTCGGCACCCAGGCCGGGTAGAGCACGTGGACGTGGACCCCCCGGTCGGCAACCTCGTGGGCCACCGATTCGCTGAAGGCGGCGACCGCCGCCTTGGAGGCGCCGTAAGCCCCGTGGCCGGGCTCGGGGGCCCGGGCCGCGTCGGATGAGACGTTGACCACGATCCCGGATCGCCGGGCCAGCATTCCCGGCATCACCGCGAGGGTGCCGGCGACGACGCCGAAGAAATTCACATCGAAGATCTGCCGATAGGCGGGCGAGAACCCTTCCTCGGCCGGGGTGAGCCCTTCGGTGCCGGCGTTGTTGATGAGCAGGTCGATGCGCCCGTGACGGTCCTCGATCTCCGCCAGAGCCCGCTGATAGGTCGGCGTGTCCCCGACATCACAGACCCGGGTGGAGCTGGACGGCGTCGAGGATTGCAGCACCTTCTCGAGTTCGGCGAGCAACTCCTGGCGTCGAGCCAACCCCACCACGGTGGCGCCGCGGGCGGCGAGGTCCATGGCCAGCCGGTGCCCGATCCCCGACGAAGCCCCCGTCACCACCGCGACCGTTCCGTCGTTGCGCTTACATGATGATCGCCTCTCGCGCTTCACGTTGGAATGATATGTCCGCAGGCAATGGACACGGCGGCCTCACCTAAGAGTCGGGACGAGGATCTGGCTCGAAGCCCACGCCTACCCGTCCGGTTACCGTTGCCAGGCGCGCGTCGCGGGTCCACAACCTGGTGTCGGCGGTGAGCTTGGTCGAAGCCAGAAGCTGGGCATCGACGTAGCCGATTCCGGATCCGTACAGCGGCTGGCGCTCGATGAGCTGCAACACCTCGCGGTCGTCGGCGACGATCGCCTGGGGCAGTCCGCGAAATAGCTGGATGACCACGTCCCGGTTGCTCACGTTCCCGAGGGCGAGCTCCCCGGTGACCCAGGGATGGGCCACGACGGCGTTGTTGTCGAGCAGCCGAACGAGATCCAGGTTTCCCGAACGGAAGTGGTCGATCCAGACGGAGGTGTCGACCAAGATCACTGTTCAGGACGGCGTCGGGGTACGTCGGCAAGCTCGGGTTCGGTTCCACCCAGCCGAGCCAACCGGCGGGCGCTCTCCCGTTCAATCAGCGCGCCCAGCGCTTTACGCACGAGGGCGGTCTTTTCGGTAGTGCCGGTGAGGCGCTGCGCCTCGTCGAGCAGGTCATCGTCCAAAACGAGCGTCGTCCGCATAGCCATCCTTGAGCATCAAATCCGTCATCTAATGATGACATATAGCGTGCCGTATGGCAAGCGCCGTGGATAGGTTGATCCGGGTTGCTCAACTACCGTCCCGCCGTTCTGTGGGCCAACATGGGCGCAGCGAATCCACGAGCCCACCGGGAGGGCGCAGATCGGCCAGCAATGGTCGGAGGCGCCGGTCACCAGTGGGCGGGTCAGGAGCCAGATGGCACAGGGAGGAAGTTCAGGAGTCGGCTTGCTGCCCGATCCCGAACCGCGGATCCAGCGGTACACGGTGATCTCGGTCGACGACCATCTGGTGGAACCGCCGGACATGTTCGAGGGTCGGCTGCCGGCCCGGTTCCAGGACCTCGCCCCCCGGGTGGTGGAGAACAAATACGGCCACCAGCTCTGGGAGTTCGACGGCCAGCGCTACACCCAGGTGGGGATGAACGCGGTGGCCGGTCGCCGGCCCGAGTCGATCACCCTCGAGCCCACCCGGTTCGAGGACATGCGACCGGGGTGCTGGGACATCCACGCGCGCATCCGGGACATGGACATCAACGGGGTGTGGGCCTCGCTCAACTTCCCGTCCCAGATCACCGGCTTCTGTGGCCGGGTCTTCTCCGGGGCGTCCGATCCCGAGCTGGGGGCGGCCGTCACCCGCGCCTGGAACGACTGGATGTACGAGGCGTGGTGGCAGCCCTATCCCGACCGGATCATTCCCGGGGGGATCACCAACCTGTCCGACCCCGGGCTCGGCGCCGAGGAGATCCGTCGCAACGCCGCCCGGGGCTTCCGATCGGTGACCCTGCCCGAGCGGCCCCACAAGATCGGGCTGCCGTCCATCTTCACCTCCTACTGGGATCCCATCGTGGCCGCCTGCCAGGAGACCGACACTGTCATCTCTCTCCATGTCGGGTCGTCGGGCATCGGGGACCTTCCCGGTGACTCGCCGATGGTCGCCCTCGGGGCCACCCTGTTCGGCCAGCTGTCGCTCACCGCCTGTGCCGAGTGGCTGTGGTCGGGGCTGCCCTCCCGCTTCCCCGGCGTCAAGATCGCCATGAGCGAGGGCGGCATCGGGTGGGTGGCCATGCTGCTCGACCGGCTCGACAACATCGTCGACCGGTCGGGCTACGGCCAGGAGTTCGCCGGGGGCACCGAGCGGCCCGCCGACGTGCTGCAGCGCAACTTCTGGTTCTGCACCATCGACGACCCCTCCACCATCGACACCCGCGACCGGATCGGCATCGACCATGTGATGGTGGAGGTCGACTACCCGCACGGCGACTCGACCTGGCCCGACACCCAGGACGTCATCCACCGGGCCTGGGGTCACCTGCCGGTGGACGATCTCCGGAAGATGACCCACCAGAACGCCGCGTCGCTGTACCGGTGGCCGCTGCCCGAGGTCTGCCGGCCATGACCGAACTGCTGCCCAAGCTCACCCCCGAACAGGAGCTGGTGCTCCTGGCCCGGACCCTCTGGCGCGAGGGATACGACGACCACCTGGCCGGCCACATCACCTACAAGCAGGATGACGGCACCCTCCTCTGTAACCCGTGGCTGTTGCTGTGGGAGGAGATCCGGCCCGAGGACGTCATCCGCATCGACCTGGAGGGCAACCTCTTGGAGGGGCGGTGGCCGGTTCCGCTCGGGATCCCTCTGCACCTCGCCCTCCACCGGGTCCGCGCCGACGTCACCGTGGCCGTGCACAACCATCCCCGGTTCGGCACCGTCTGGGCCGACCTCCAGCAGGTCCCGACCTGCCACGACCAGAGCTCGGCGCTGGGCGGCGGGCAGCTGGTGCTGGTGGACGAGTACGACGGCCCGGTCAACGACCCGGACTCCGCCTCCCGGGCCATCGCCGCCATGGGCGACGCCGACCTCGCCCTGCTGTCCAACCACGGGGTGTTGGTGCTCGGCTCGAGCATCCGGGCCGCCCACCAGCGGGCGGTGGCGCTCGAGCAGCGTTGCCGGACGGCCTGGCACGTGGCCGCGGTGGGTTCCGGCCGGCCCCTCCCCGAGCCGGCCCGGTCGTTCTTCCAGAACCACGACGGCAACGGGTTCGCCGGCTTCTGGGAGGCCATGGCCCGCCGGGAGTTGCGGTTGGATCCCACCCTGCTGGGGCCGGACGTCTCCGGAGAAGACGCCTGGTGACCTCGTCGGTCTCCGACCCGGTCCCGGTCGAACCGGCGTTCGACCCGTTCGACCCGCGGTGGGCCGCCGACCCGGTGTCGCTCTACGCCGACCTTCGCCAGCGGGCACCGGTGCACCGGAACCAGCTCGGGTTCTGGGTCTTCGCCCGGCATGCCGACTGCCTCGCCCTGCTCCGCGACCGGCGGACCAGCGCCGACGACGCCTTCATCGATCCCGAGCGGGTGACCGCCGAGTTCCGGGCGACGCCGAGCCCCGACGACCCCATGACCGCGGCCATGCGGGAGATGCGCCCCTTCCTGTTCCGGGACCCGCCGGACCACACCCGTCTGCGGGGGCTGGTCTCCAAGGCGTTCACCCCGAAGGTGGTCGAGTCGTTGCGGGCGCGCACCCAACACATCGTCGACGAGCTCCTCGACGACGCCCTCGACGCCGACCGGGTCGACCTCCTCGAGGCCTTCGCCTACCCGCTGCCGGTGCGCATCATCTGCGACATGCTCGGGGTACCGCTGGCCGATCAGGATCGCTTCAAGGTCTGGTCTGCCGCGCTGGCCCGGGGATTGGATCCTGACTTTCTGCTCACCGACCAGGTCATCGCCGAGCGGGGTGAGGCGGCGATGGAGTTCGCCCAGTACTTCTTCGAATTGCTGGCCGACCGCAAGGAGTCGCCGGGCGACGACCTGCTCTCCGGGCTGGTGCAGGTCGAAGACGACGGCACGGTACTCAGCGAGGGCGAGCTGCTGTCGACCTGCATCCTGTTGTTGGTGGCCGGTCACGAGACCACCGTCAACCTCATCTCCGGCGGCACGGTGGCCCTGCTGCGGCATCCCGATCAGTTCGAGCGGTACCGGACCGACCCGGAGGTGGCCCGGAGCGGGGTAGAGGAGATGCTCCGCTTCGTGTCGCCGATCCAGCTCACCGGGCGGGCCCTGATCGAGGACATCGAGATCGCCGGCGTCACCCTCCGGGCCGGTGACTTCGCCATGCTGCTGATCGGCTCCGGCAATTACGACCCCGACCAGTTCCCCGACCCGGAGCGTTTCGACGTCGGCCGGACGCCCAACAACCACCTGGGGTTCGGCTTCGGCATCCACCACTGCCTGGGTGCACCCCTGGCCCGGATGGAGACCCAGGTGGCCCTCACCACCCTGGTGCGCCGGGCCCCGGATCTGGCCCTGGCCGCCGACGAGCTCATCTACAAGACCAACGTGGTGCTGCGGGGCCTCGAGTCCCTCCCGGTGGCGATGCGGGGCTAACCGGCGGCGGCCCGATCCAGCATCGGCTGGAGGGCGTCGAGCGCCGAGGCCACCTCGTCGATCCCCAGCGGCAGCAGCAGGGCCGCCACCGCGTCGGCTCCGGCTTCGGCGTACTGCTCGGCGATGGACGGGTCCAGGGGCAAGAAGTACGGGCACACCGTCACCTTGATGTCGGATCGGGATCGCCCGCGTCCTTCGAGCAGCCGGTCGAGCTTGGCCAGGGGCTCGGCCAGATCGGCGGGTTTCCGGTTGAAGGTGTGCCAGCCCTGGCCGGCCCGGGCCACTCGGGCCAGGGCGGCATCGCTCTCGCCGCCGATGTGGATCGGGGGGTGCGGTTTCTGGATCGGCTTCGGGAACATCGCGCACTGGTTGAGCGAGTAGAACTCGCCCTGGTAGGCCGAGCGATCGTCGCACCACAGGGTCTCGAGCACCTCGAGGTACTCGTCGGTCCGCTTGCCCCGTTGCGGCCACGATACGTTGACCGCCTCGAACTCCTCCTCGAGCCAGCCGACGCCGACGCCGAGGTCGACCCGGCCGTTGGACAGCCAGTCGAGGGTGGAGACCTCTTTGGCGGTGTACACCGGATTGCGCTGGGGCAGCAGCACCATGGCGGTGCCCAACCGGACGGTGGAGGTGTGGGCGGCCAGGAAGGAGAGGGTGATGAACGGCTCGAGCAAGCCGCTGTTGGGGAGGGCGGGGATCCTGCCGTCCTCCGCGTACGGGTACTCGGAGGCGTAGTCGTCGAACAGCACCACGTGCTCGCCCACCCAGATGGTGCCGATGCCCCGCTGGTCGGCCTCCCGGCCGAGGGTGGCCAGCAGCTCGGGAGTGGAGAACGGGTCGACGGTCGGAACCCAGAGGTCGACCTTCACGGCGCCACCAGCGGCCAGGGCCGCTCCCGCTCGGCGATCCGGGCCAGATCGAGGAGGAGCTGCTCCTGGTGGTGGCGGCCGATGACCTGCAGGCTCACCGGCATGCCGTCCACCAGTCCCACCGGGATGGCGATGGCCGGATTGCCGGTCAGGTTGGCCGGGATGGTCAGCGAGCCGTTGTTGCTGAGGGCCATCTCGAAGCCGTACTCGGCGATGAGATCGACGTCCCCCACCGTGGTGGGCATCGGACCGGCGGCGGCGAAGGCGACATCCGGATTGGTGGCGGCGAGGACGAAGTCGACCTGATCGAAGATGGAGGCCATCGTCTCGTTGATCTCGATGCGGAACATCTCGGTCTTCCCGGCGGTCTGCAGGTTGTGGCCGTAGGTGGCCAGGTTCATGCCCAGCTGGATCTCCGGGGTGAGGTCGTCGTTGCAGGCCGGGTAGCGGTCACCGAGATCGCCGGCCAACCCCACCAGGTTGGACATCGCCCACTCGAGACCACCCCGGGGGAGTTGCACGGCGACGTCCACCCGGGCGAGCCCGGCCCCGGCGATCAGCGCCTCGGCGGCGTCGAGGACCGTGGCCGCCACCCGGGGCTCCACGATGGCAGTTCCCAGGTCGACGGAGACGACCGCCCGCTTGCCGGCCAGATCGAACGACCCGAGCCCGGCCTCCCACCCCTCGACCCGGGGGAGGCTGAGGGTGTCGCGGGGATCGAAGCCGTTGCAGGCGTCGAACCAGCGGGCGGTGTCCCGCACCGATCGGGCCATGCAGCCGAGGACCACGGTCAATGGCGGTTGCAAGGTGTGGGGGCCCTTGGGAATCCGCCCGAACGTCGACTTCAGCCCGAGCAGCCCGCTGTAGCCGGCCGGGATCCGGATCGATCCCCCGCCGTCTCCACCGGAGGCGATGGGCAGGATGCCGCCGGCCACCGCGGCGGCCGATCCGCCCGAGGAGCCACCCGGCGTGCGCTCGGGGTTCCAGGGGTTGCGGGTGGTGCCGTGAAGCTTGGAGTGGGTGTAGTTGACCCCGCCGAACTCGGGGGCGGCGGTCTGGGCGACCAGCACCGCGCCGGCGGCCCGGAGGCGGGTGACCTGGGTGGCGTCGTGGTCGGCGACCCGGTCCTTGTAGACCAGCGAGGCCTCGGTATACGGCCACCCGGTCACCGCATCGAGCTCCTTGACGCCCACCGGGACGCCGCCGAACGGCAGCGACGATGTCGGCACGGGCGGCGGTTTCCCGGGCGGCGCCGGGATCCAGATGGGTGAAGGCGTTCAACTCCGATGCGTCGATGGCGGCGAGGGTCGCCTCCAAGGCCTCGAGCGGGCTGATGGCCCCGGAGCGGAAGGCGTCGACGAGCGAGCAGGCGTCCCCCGGCCAGGGCTGGTCGTGCATGGGGCCTGACGTTAGCCCGCTCGAGCGGCGTAGCGTAGGGGGATGAGCGACGACCAGCCACCCCCGGAGGAGCCTCCCGAGGCTGAGCCCCCGGCCACCATCACCCCCAACCCCCACCACCCGCTGACCTTGGCGGTGGACGTCGGCGGGACCGGGCTCAAGGCCTCGGTGCTCGACGCCGACGGGGCCATGGTCGCCGACCGGGTCAAGGTGCCCACCCCCTACCCGATCCCGCCGGAAAAGTTGGTGACCACCCTGAGCAAGCTGGTGGCACCGCTGCCCAAGGCCGAACGGGCGTCGGTGGGGTTTCCGGGAATGGTCCGGGCCGGCCTGGTGCTCTCCGCCCCTCACTTCTCGTGCAAAGGCGGTCCGGGCAGCCCGGTGGACGACGAGCTGGCCGCGCTGTGGTCGAACTTCGACCTGACCAGCGCCCTCACCCAGGCGTTCGGCCTGCCCACCAGGGTGGCCAACGATGCCGATGTCCAGGGCGCCGCGGTGGTCAGCGGCAACGGCCTCGAGTTCGTCATGACCCTGGGGACCGGGTTCGGATCCGGCCTCTTCTACGAGGGTCGGTTGATGCCCCACCTGGAGATCGCCCATCAGCCGTTCCGGAAGGGCGAGACCTACAACGACCAGATCGGGGAGGCCGCCCGCAAGGAGATCGGCGAGGAGCGCTGGAGGGGTCGGGTGCAGAAGGCGATCAAGAACATGCGGGCCCTGATGTTCTTCGACCACCTGT
This sequence comes from uncultured Acidimicrobiaceae bacterium, assembly GCA_963819695.1. Classification (GTDB taxonomy): domain Bacteria; phylum Actinomycetota; class Acidimicrobiia; order Acidimicrobiales; family RAAP-2; genus DASZIT01. The sequence goes on from CAWFXD010000001.1 coordinate 104,265, forward strand.
ACATCGGCGGTGGGAATTCCCGGCGGCTGGTCCGGGACGACCTCGGTGACGACGTCACCATCGTCGACAACTCCGCCGGGATCCTGGGGGGCATCAAGCTATGGGAGACCGATCACGTGGGGGTGAACGAGACCGACAAGTAGACAACCGGCGCGCTGGGGCTGGCCATTGAGCGGACCCTCGGCGGAGGGCGGCACGAGAGGCAGGCAATGGGACTCATGGCAAACGTGGAACTCGTGCTCGACTGCGCCGAGCCAACCAGGCTCGCGAAGTTCTGGCGCGAGGCGCTCGACTATCGCGTCCACTTCACCGATGCGAATCTGGCGGTGCTGGTTCCCAAAGACGGGATGGCCTCGCCGCTTCTCCTTCAGGGCGTACCCGAACCCAAAGCCGGCAAGAACCGCATGCACCTCGACATAGTGGTCGACGACATCGAACCCGAGATCCACCGGCTGCAGGAGCTCGGCGCTCATCGCATCGACGAAGGCGTGCAGAGCTTCGGGGGAACCCGGTGGGTCCGAATGTCGGACCCCGAGCAGAACGAGTTCTGCGTATCCACCGGCGTCGAATGGTAGAGGTGAGCGGCAGGCCTATCCCTGCCACTTCCGCCAGCGTCGCTCGACGTCCTTGAGGTCGTTCTTCCATCCCCGCCGGGTGACCACGGCCGCCGCCCGTTGCACGACCATCAGGCTTTCGGTGGATCGAGCCAGCTCGGGATGGCTGTCGGCCACCGCCTGCAGCCATTCGACCGAGTGGGTGGCGTCGAGCAGGTCACCCAGCTTGCCCTGGAGCTTCTCGGCGGCCCGGGCGGTGCGCTGGGCCGGATCTCCGGAGACGACGGCCACCGTCTCGGAACCGTAGCGAAGACCCTTCAGCCGGATGCGCAACTTGTGCAGGTTCTGGATGGACGAGTCCTTCCTGGCCGTTCGACCGGCTCCCCGCACATCCAGCCAGGCCCGGTGCAGAAGGGTCGGCATCAGCTCGACGGCCGGCCGCCCGGCTTTGTCGGTGAACTGCGGGATGTCCCGCAACATCCGCACCTGGTCCACCAGTTGGGCATGGCGGTCGCCGCTCCGGGCCACCCCGACCCGGGCGCGGGCTCCGGCGATCGACTGGTCGACGATGTCCACGATCGGCTTCAGCTCCGACTCGTCCAGCAGCACCGGGCCGTTGACGGTCAGCATGTCCCGGAGCACATAGAGATCTCTCGACTCCCCGAGGCAGCGCGAATACCACGACAGCTCGGCTCGGAGGGCGGTGCTCCAGCCGGGGTCGACCGCCAGTCGAAAGGTGCGGAGGTTGGAACGGATCCGGCGCATGGCCACCCGGCTCTGGTGCACCCGGTCGGTTTCGTCGGTGCGGCGCCTCGGCGGTGCGAAGGTCGACATCGCGCCGTTGGCCGCAGCCGAGGCGGGACTCGCCCCGGCCTGATCGGCCGGATCGACCAGGTTGCCGGACGTCCCGATGTCGTTGAGCAGAAAGTTGCGGGCCGAGTTGGCCAACACCAGATGGAGCACCTCGCCCGAGGTCGGACTGGTCATCTCGGTCGTCATGCGAAGGCCTCTCCGTTGGTGCTTCGAGGATGGACCGGCAGACAGGTTGGGCCGAACCGAATCCAGACTAGGGCGTCGCGCGTAGGGTGGCACGATGCAGGCAACCACCCTCGTCGACACCTCACTGGTCTGGGCCTCACGACCGGATCCCGTCCCCGCTCCGGGTGAGCTGTTGGTGGCGGTCCGCGCCGCCGGGATCAACGGGGCGGACCTGATGCAGCGCCAGGGGTTCTACCCGGCTCCCCCGGGGTGGCCGTCGGACATCCCGGGGATGGAGTTCGCCGGGGAGGTGGTGGGAACCGGTTCGGGCACCACCCGGTTCGAGGTGGGTGACCGGGTCATGTCCATCGTCGGCGGCGGGGCCCAGGCGGAACTGTTGACCGTCCCCGAGGCCTTCGTCCTGCCGGTGCCCGATTCGACCAGCTGGGAGGAAGCCGGCGGGTTCCCCGAGGTGTTCTTCACCGCCTACGACGCCCTGATCACCCAGGCCGGTCTGACCGCCGGCCAGCGGGTGCTGATCTCCGGGTGTGCCGGTGGGGTGGGGACCGCCGCGGTGCAGATCGCCCGCGCCGCCGGTGGGCAGGTGGTGGGCTCGGTGAGGAATCCCGACATGCACGACGCGGTCCGGGCCCTGGGTGCCGACGAGGTCATCGAACCCGACCAGGTGCCGGACCACGGCCCCTATGACGTCTCGCTCGAGCTGGTGGGGGCGCCGGGGGTGACCGCCGCGCTCGGGGCCATGGCCACCGGGGGGAGGATCGTGGTGATCGGGGTCGGAGCCGGTGCCAGCGTCGAAGTCAACCTGCTGGCGATCATGCAGAAGCGGGTCCGGCTCACCGGGTCCACCCTGCGGGGCCGGTCGACGGCGGAGAAGGCCGAGGTGGCCCGCGGGGTCGAGGCCGACGTCGTGCCGCGGTTGGCCTCCGGTGAGATCCGGGTGCCGCTGGCCGCCACCTACCCGATGGCGGACGCCACCGCCGCCTACGAGCGGTTCGCCGCCGGGGGCAAGCTCGGCAAGATCGTGCTGGTCAACCCGTAGTGGCTAGGAGGCGACGATGATCGACGATCCGTGGCCGAACAGGCCCTGATTGGCGGTGATGCCGACCCGGGCCCCTTCCACCTGGCGTCCAGCGGCCTGGCCCCGAAGCTGCCAGACCAGCTCGCACACCTGGGCGATGGCCTGGGCCGGGATGGCCTCGCCGAAGCAGGAGAGCCCGCCACTGGGGTTGACCGGCACCCGGCCCCCGATGGTGGTGTCCCCGTCACGGAGCAGCCGCTCGGCCTCGCCCTCTTTGCACAACCCGATGTCCTCGTACCAGTCGAGCTCGAGCGCCGACGACAGGTCGTAGACCTCGGCCAGGTTGATGTCCTCGGGGCCGATGCCGGCCTCCTCGTAGGCAGCCTGGGCCACTGACTGTTTGAAGGTCGGGCCCGGGGTGGACACGGTGGCGGCGGAGTCGGTGGAGAAGTTGGGCATCTCGATCACCGTCTGGGGATAGCGGGGCGTCACCGTCGACACCGCATCGATGGTGACGATCGGGTTGGATCCGGCGTGACGGCGGGCGAACTCCAGGCTGGTCAGGACCAGCGCCGCCCCGCCGTCGGAGGTGGCGCAGATCTCCAGCAGCCGGAGCGGGTCGGCCACCATCGGGGAGGCGAGCACCTCGTCGATGGTCACCTCTTTGCGGTAGCGGGCGTTGGGGTTCTCCAGACCGTGGCGGGCGTTCTTCACCTTCACCGCCGCGAAGTCGGCCTCGGTGGCTCCGAACAGCTCCATCCGCCGCCGGGCGTAGAGGGCGAAGTAGGTGGGATTGGTCGCGCCCAGCAGATGGAACCGCAACCAGTCGGGGTCGTCCTTGCGGTCGCCGCCGACCGGGGCGAAGAAACCCTTGGGGGTGGTGTCGGCCCCGACCACCAGGGCGACGTCGCAGAGCCCGGCCAGGATCTGGGCCCGGGCGTTGCTCACCGCCTGGGCGCCGGAGGCGCAGGCGGCGTAGGACGACGAGACCCGGGCGCCGGTCCAACCCAGGGCCTGGGCAAAGGTGGCGCCGGCGATGAAGCCGGGATAGCCGTTACGGATGGTGTCGGCGCCGGACACGTACTGCACGTCGGTCCAGGGCAGGCCGGCATCCGAAAGGGCGTCCCCGGCGGCGGCCAGGCCGTACTCCACGAAATTGCGTCCCCACTTGCCCCACGGGTGCATGCCCGCGCCCATCACCGCGACCCGCTTGTCGTCAGGCACCGGCCACCTCCCCGGCTCCGGTCGCCCCCGCAGTGGTCGCGGCGGTCGAGGTCGGCCGCCACTTCCACACCAGGTACTCGTTGTCGTCGTCTTCGTAGAGGGTGTCCAGCACGATCTCCACTTCGGTCCCGACGGCCAGGTCATCGACGGTGATCCCGTCCACCACCTGGCCCATCACCACCATCTGCTCGGCGGCCAGCTCGACGGCGGCGATCGAGAAGGGCAGGTAGGGGTCGGCGGCCACATACGGCTTGGGCGGCTGGTAGCAGGCGTCGGTGTAGGACCAGACGGTGCCGGTGCGGCTCAGCTCGGTCTCGGCGAACTCGGTGCTCCGGCACTCCGGGTTGCGGCAGAAGAAGGTCTCCTTGGGGAAGGCGAAGGTCCCGCAGGAGGTGCACTTGCTCCCGAGCAGGGCAGGGGCAGCGTCGTCGAGGGTGAACCAACCGTCGACGGCAGGGACCCGGGTCTTGGGTGAGGGCATGGCCGAAATCCTAACGCCCCGTCAGATTCGGGGTCTGGAGCCGGGTCGACCCTCAGGATTTGGGTCCGCCGAGCCCTCCCCGGCTCCGAGACTCGGCGATCCGGTCGTCATCCCATCCCAGGACGTCGCGCACCACCTCGTCGGTGTGCTGGCCGACGGTCGGTGCCTTGGCGGGGGTGGGCAGCTCCTCGTCGACGAACTTCAGCGGGGTGGGCAACTGGTCGGCTCCGAGCCGGCTGGCCGGGATCCAGTGGAACCGGTCCTCGAACTGGGGATCCTCGGCGATGGTCTGCGGGGTGTTCACCGGGCCGACCGGGAAGTTGGCTGTCACGCCGAAGTCGATCCACTCCTCCGCCGTCCTGGTCGAGAAGATGGCCTTCAACTCCGTACGCAGCTCGGTGTTGTTCCGGGCATGATCGGCGTACTTGGACCCCGGCCAGCGCTCGAACAGGTCGGCCCGCCCGACCGCCTCGCAGAAGTTCTTCCAGAACGCCTGCTCGGAGGCCATGAACAAGATGTACCGGTTGTCCTTGGCCTCGTAGACCTGGTAGCGGACACCCTCGATCATCCCGGCGGTGCCCGGGGCCCGACGCTCGTAGTTGTCGGCCTTGTTCCCGGTGACTTCGGACTCCGGGCGCTCATAGGCGCGCCAGGTCTCGCTCCGGTACCAGTCCATGGCCGCGGCCGCGTCCGACTGGGCGACCTCGAGGAACGATCCCTCCCCGGTCTCCCGGGCCCGGATCACCGCGGCCAGGATGCCCAGCGCCCCGAACAGCGGGCCGGCGTGGATGCCCATCGAGGCGTGCTCGGGGAGATAGGCGAACCCCTGGTCGTTGACCTGGGGGGAGACGATGCCGGCCCAGGTGTCGAAGGCGACCCCGTGGGCGGGGAGGTTCTGGTACGGACCGGTCATCCCGTAGCCGGAGATGGTACAGAACACGATCTTGGGGTTGACCTTCCGGAGGTCGTCGTATCCCACCCCCCGCCGGGCGAGCCCGCCCGGGCGCATGGCCTCCACCACCACGTCGGCGGTCTTGGCCAACTCCTTGAAGGTGGCGACGTCCTCCTCTTGGCGGAGATCCATCACGATGCTGCGCTTGCCCCGGTTGATGTGGAGGTGCATCAGGGACACCCCCTCGACGATGGGCCAGGTCATCTCGCGGATGTAGTCGCCGTTGGGCGGCTCCACCTTGATGACCTCGGCACCCAGGTCGACCAGGGGCATGGTGATGGCGGCCGGCCCCAGGGCGGAGCATTCGATGACCCGGATACCCGAGAGCGGTGCGGCGGCGGCCATGCGGTCCTCCAAGGAACAAGAGATTTGCGACGTGCGGCCGCGAAGCCTATCCGAGGCCGACGATCGGTCCCGGTTGCCGATCAGGTAGACCTGGTCATCGTCATCCCATTCGCCCGGCCGCAAAGAGAGAGGGGAGAGCCATGAAAGCAGCCGTCTACTACGAGAACGGTGGTCCCGACGTGTTCCGCTACGAGGAGGTGCCGGATCCGACCATCGGACCCGAGGACGTCCTGATCCGGGTCGAAGCCGTGAGCATCGAGGGCGGTGACACCCTCAACCGCCTCCAGGGCGCGCTCACCAGCACCCCGCACATCGTCGGCTACCAGTGTGCGGGGCCGGTGCTGGCCGTCGGTGACAGCGTCACCGGGATCGCCATCGGTGACCGGGTGGTGACCACCGGCCTGAACGGCTCCCACGCCGAGCTGCGGGTCACCGGCCAATCGTTCTGCTGGGTCATCCCGGAGGGGCTGTCGACCGAGGAGGCGGCCTGCGTGCCGGTACCCTTCGGGACCGCCCATGACTGCCTCTTCGAGTTCGGCCGCCTGCAATCCGGCCAGACGGCGCTCATTCACGCCGGGGCCAGCGGCGTCGGTATTGCGGCCATCCAGTTGGCCAAGCGAGCCGGTGCCCAGGTGCTCGCCACCGCGTCGAGTGACGAGCGGCTCTCCCGTCTGGGTGAGCTCGGGCTCGATCACGGAATCAACTACGCCGCGGTCGACTTTGCCGAGGCGGTGCGAGAGCTCACCGGCGGTCGGGGAGCCGACGTCATCGTGGATTCGATCGGGGGCTCGACGCTCCAGAAGAGCCTGCAGTGCCTGGCCTACCGGGGCCGGTGCATGACCTTCGGGGATGCGGGTCGGGAAACCCCGTCCACGTTGGACATCTCGACCATGCGGGCGCAAAACCAGAGCCTGGTCGGGTACTTCCTGGGTGCGGAGCTGTTCCTCAGCCCCCGCCCCCACGCCATGATCGCCGGGTTGCTCGACGACATCGCCTCCGGTGAGCTCCGGGTCGTCATCGACCGACGCTTCTCGCTGGAGGAGGCCGGTGAAGCCCATGCCTACATAGAAAGCCGCCGGGCGTTCGGGCGCGTACTCCTGGTTCCGTGATTTGGTGGTACCGCCGAACGTGCGGTCGATGGTGACTGCAGATCTGGCTCGAGGAGATTGACCGACCGGACCCGATATGATGGCCCGCTGTCCCGGTTGGCAACCTGATCAGGACGACCAGCGCTCGTAGCTCAACGGATTAGAGCATCTGACTACGGATCAGAAGGTTGCAGGTTCGAATCCTGCCGAGCGCGCCGAGGGAGCCACCGCCATCCAAGAGACGCACCAAATGGGTCCACGGTGGCAAGAGGGTCACCGGCGCTCCGTCCGCCAGGTCGGTGATGCCGGACTGCCGATTCTCGTACCTGTCTCACCGGGACGGTGCCACGATTTCGGGCGACTTCAAGATACCGGTAGAGGGTTTGCCGACTGAACCCGGCGCGATAACCGCAATCCACGAGTGGCCGCCGTGGCATGGCGCCGAACCAGGCCGATTCGTCAGCGAAGCGCCTGGGTGGCGGCGACCAGAGCGTCTTCCTGCTGCCAGTTTGTCTGGAAGTGACGATTCGGATCGTTCATCTGGTTGTAGTACCACCAGAACAGGTAGATGCCGAGCGAGAAGACCGTGGCCACGATGCGGCCGGCGTAGTTGTTCTGGGCCTTCACCCGGGCCGGGTCTGGTGCGGGCACGGCCTGCCCGAAGCTCCCGAAGATGACCGACAGCTCGTACTCGACGCCAACCTCGGAATAATCGTGTTTAACGAGGTCTTGGTCCAAGAGCACGAAGGCAACGATTTCGCTGATGCCGCGAGCGACGATCGCGAACACCAGCCAAATGGCGGGATCGCGAAAGTCCCCCATCATGCGTCGAAGCGTCACCATGTGGCCCTCGGCCCGCTGGAACGACGGCGTCAGCTCTTCCTGGAGTCCGCGGCGTCCGGCCTCCTCCCAGGCGAAGAGCAGCGTCGCAGTGAAAAGCTCGACACGGCGCGCATTGTGGTCACGCATGCGGCGGACCAACTGGTAGAAGACGTAGAAGCTGTAGATCCCGAGGGTGAGGACAGTCCAGCCCAGTGCTGTCCAGTAGTCGAAGATGTAGTCAGTCTCGACGCGGTGGCGCCAGGCGGCCTGCACACGGTCGATGGCCGGCATCGGCGGTAGCCCGGGCAGAGGGGCAACGCCCGGTGCGGGGGGAACCGGAGGGTACTGAGGAGGAGGGCCGGCGGGCGGAGGGGGCGCAGGGGGAGGTGGTCTCGCTGCGGATTCGGGTGGGTACCATTTGCCATCCGAAGCCTGCCACCATCCCGGGCCCTGCGAAGTATCGCTCACGGTCATTTCCCCCACTCAGATGACGTAACCGTAGCCACATGCCTGTCGGCGTGCTTGGTGCCGCGGAAGCGGAGATGCCCAGCGGACGGCGGGCGAATACCGGACGGGGTGGATGGGTGTTGCACATGCCGTAGCGGCCAGCCCCAAATGTCGCCTCTCCGTGGCTGCTGTTCAGCCAGACCGGCTGAGCTGACGGTCACGCCTGGTTCTTTCCAGGAACTCGAACAGGAAGCCGTGTTGGTCGGCCTCGTCATCGACCACCCGTTCGCTGACTCCGGCGAGGCTGTCGGGAGCCGCGGGTGTTGCTTCGGTCGGGCGTTCCTCACTGGTGCCGACACGAACGGTAAACCAGAAGATGCTTCCTTTGGCGAGCTGGCTCGAAACCCCGCAGTCGCCTCCCATGAGCCCGACCAGTTGCCTGGTGATTGACAGACCCAGGCCACTTCCCCCGTATTTCCGAGACGTCGACATGTCCGCCTGCACGAAGGGGTGAAAGATCATGTCCAGCTTGTCGGGATCGATTCCCTGACCGGTGTCGGATACATCGAACCGGAGTAGGACGTCGGCACCCAGGGACTCGAATTCGGCGACACGAACGGAAATCTCGCCGGTCTCTGTGAATTTGATGGCGTTTCCAATGAGGTTGACCAGCACCTGACGCACCCGAATTGGGTCGCCACGGACGACCGCCGGAACGGAACTCTCAACAGTTCCAACCAACTTGAGCCCCTTGCTCTCCGCCTGAAATGTCAACAGCTGAAGGACATCGTGTACCACCGTCTGTACGCTGAACTCGACTTCCTGGACGTCAACTGTCCCCGCTTCGATCTTCGTGTGGTCGAGGATGTCATTGATAACGTTCATGAGCGCCGCGCCGGAAGTGCGAACTGTCTCGGCGTAGTCGCGCTGCATGTCATCGAGATCGGTCTCGAAGGAGCTCGGACATACCGAGGATGCCGTTCATCGGTGTACGGATCTCATGGCTCATGTTGGCCAGGAAATTTGACTTGAGCTGGGCTGCTTCGTTTGCCTGGGTGGCCGAATGCTTCAGCCGCCGCTCGAACTCCTTCCGATCGGTGATGTCGAGAACACCAGCCAGATAAGTATCGTCGTCTCCGTCGGCTCCATAGACCCGAACGGCACGAACGGCACCCCAGACGGTATTCCCGTTGGCGTGGATGAAACAGCCGGTGTAATTGAGTTCCGGAGCATTCGTCTGTGACAGCGCCGTGGTGACTTCCGCAACCACCTTTGCATCATCGGGATGGCTGACTTCGGTGACGCTCATCGATGCCATCTGATCGGCCGAATAGCCGAACATGTCGCACGTTGCCGGATTCACCCGAATGAACTTTCCGGTTATCGACAACTGGGCGAGGCCGACTGGGGCCAGATCAAATACTGCGTTCAGCCGTTTCTCCGACGAGACCCGTGAGTGTTCAGATGACCGTAGAGCTTGTTCCGCGAGGTGCTGAGCCTTCACATTGGCCACCATCGCGGTCACCATGGCCCGCGTTCTGAGGACGGCCAGGAGAAGCAATATCACAGTACCGGCAGCCAAGACGGGAAGGACGTAGGGGGTGTTGCGACCCTGTTCGATCAGCAGCAGGACCGGAACCGCGACCGCGGCCATTGTCAGACCGGCGAACTGTCCGTACCTTCCGCTCTCTTCTTTCGCTGGTGAGGGTACGGCGAGGTCGTGCATCGTCGGGTCAAGTGCCGCCGCGCCGAGCAGGAGGTAGTAGCCGATCCACATGGCGTCGAGGAAGTTGCCGGTGTGGTAAGTGCCATGGATCTGTTGGAGGGCGTAGACGGTGTCCGTGACAAAGAGTAGGAGAAGCGCCGAGGTCAAGAAGTAGAAGGAGCGGGTCCGGCGACCCGTCCCGATGAACAACCACATGGCGACCGAAAACATGGCGAAATCACCGATCGGGTAGGCGATTGAGGTCAAGTGGGCCAGGAGAGCTTCTCCCGGCGCATGGATCTCAGGGGCAATAACGAAGATCCATGAAAGGAGAGCGGCCACCGTTACCACGACACCCGTGTCGATAAGGGCCAGCAGGTCGCGTCCTCGGGACCGGCTGCGGATCATCCAAACCAAACCGATGACGAGAAGTGGGTAGTGCAGGACATACAGCACGTCCGAGATGGACGGGTAGGCGGTGATCTTCAAAAGGTCATGGCGGACATAAAAGGTGATGTCGCCGGCTGCGTACACGGCTTGGCTCAGCAGGAGCAGGAGCCAAGGCGCCCTGTTGTCCGGCCGGAAGCGGATGACGCCCACGGAAATGGCGACTACGGCTGACACGCTGAGAAGGCAATAGAAGGCCACCTTCACACCGACAAGGTGCCCTCCATGGCCCCCCGGAATCAGGTAGTAGATGGCGGCGATGACGGCACCGCCGGCAATGTAGGCCCAGGGGCCAAGGTGGTGCGGCCCGAGGCGTTCACTCCGGCTGGTCTTCGGTGTGCCCCCTTCGTCCACTCTGCCCCCAATGGTCGCGGTGCCGAAACGCACACCCACGCTCACTCTCGGCTCATCCTCTCCCCACCAGTAGGGTCAAAGGTCCTTTTCAGGGCTTCGGGAAACGTCCCCGGCGACCGAGTGCAGGCGATGCCGACGGCCGGTGACGTCGCCGGACATTGGAGACAACGTGGCGACTAGAACTGTTCCCATGGCTTCCGGCGAATCCATTGTTGCGCGGTAGACGCTTGCTTCTACCCACTGTCGTCCCGGGTTCTGCGCACCAACAGGGGCAAAGGTCCTTTTTGGGGGGATTCGGGGAATGGGTGGGGGTGTCGCGGCATCCCTGGTGGGCAGCTGGACCCCCGCCAGTTAGTCGACAACCTGCGCCCGGTCCCGGCCTTCGCAAATTGGGGCGGCATCGCACTCGGCACCGACGGATCGGGAGGTTGCAGGCTGGATGCTGCCCCGCGGGCTTTGCCGACCCGATCAGCAGAGCTGTTGACCCGACCGCCGGCGCATTGAAATCGCCAGGAAGGTGCCCAGGCCCAGCAGGACCAGCGCGCCGATGATCAGGGCAATGAGTTCGGCGCCGGTGGGGGCCAAGACCCGATCGATCCCGCCTGGGAGGGCAGGCCCATCGAGCTGGCCGGCGATGAGCCCCGAAAGCCGCCCGCTCCGGTGGCCAACGGCACTGAACTGCCGGTTCCCGTCACTTGTGGGGTGGCGCCGGCAGCCGCAGTCGAGGTGATGGAGGTGCGGTTGACCATGGCGAGGTAGGGCCGGCAGGGCTCGTTGCGCAGACTCGGGCACGCCGGTAGGCCGGTCGGCACGCTCAGGCCCGGGACAACCGGGAGGATGAGGCCCGACGGCATAGCCTTCGAGAAGGCGATCGACACGGTCGTGGCACCCGCGGGTACCGTCTGGCCGAAGGACCAGACCGGCTGGGTCCCGTTCGGTGCCGCGATGGTCGCCCGGATGCGTGACCCGGACCGGTAGGCGTGCCCCTCGAAGTAGAGCGGGATGACGACCTCGACGAAGTCGTCCGGTGGCATCGGCTGGACGTCACTGGAGCGCAGGCTGAGAACCGGCTCGAGCATGGTGCTCCGGGTGGGATCGAGCATTCGGTCGCTTGCCCTCACCCATCCGTTCTGCACGAAGGTCTCGTTGCCGTCGGGACGTACCTCGCCGATCGTGGCCTGGAGGTCGACATCCGGCGTTGATGAGCGCACCCAAAGATGGACGGAGCCGGCCCCGATGACCGTCGTATCGGTCGTCATCGGTGCGGAGACATAGGAGACGGCGCTGCCCGGCCGGCTCTGCTTCCAGGCCCACTTCCACGCGGATGCGTTGGACCACAGTCCACCCCCACCGGAGTTGCCCGGGTAGTCAGTGCTCGGAAGGACGTTGGCGTTCGAGGAATACGAATCAATGGCGCCGCTCGCCGGGGGCTCGGATGTCAGCGTGCCCTGGGGTCCGAGGTACCACTCGCGAGCCACGGTGCCAGGGATCGGGAACGACGAAAACGACTGCTCGAACCCCGGGTAGGGGTTGCCGGGCGTACTGTCGCCGAGGGGCGACGGGCCGGCGCCATTGTCGAACAGCACCCTGACCGCGGGTAGCTGCTGGAAGGCGGCCAGGGCATCCGGGTAGTCGAGAATCGTCTGGATCGGGTCCAAGGGCAGGGTCACCCCGTTCATGCCCATGGCCTGCTGGTAAATGAGAGGGGCGGCCACGTGAATCAGCGCGGCGTTGGCGATCGGTGCCTGGTGGGCGACGTAGAGCTCCCAAGAAGTCGTACCAGCGGTTCAGGGTGTCGGGGTCGAGGGAGTCGATGTGAGCGCCGTTGGTGAAGGTGAACCACTTCCGTTGGGTTCCCGTGAAGTGCTCGGCCAGATCCGGACAGTGCCCGCCGGTCTGCTCGTCCTCCCACTGGGCACGCCATGAACACCGGCACCGTGATCTTGTTCACGAAGGTGATCGGTGCGAGGGGGTCGGCGACCGAGGGTACATAGTGCTCATTGGAACCGATCTTCGCCATCAGGTCCGCCGCCTCGCCATGCAGGACCTGGTTCAGCCGACAGGTCCCGTCCCCTTGTTGGATCCGTTGGTACGCCCACGCCTGCCCCCCTTGGGGCGATGCCGGCTCGGCGTCATGGACCCGCTCGCTGGCCCAGGCGACCGCAAATCCGGTGTTCAGGATGCCGCCCGGATAGAGCGTGGTCTGGGTGGCGTCGATGGTGGAGAGGGGCGAGATCGCCTCAAGGTCCGGCGGATCGGTCTGGGCGGTGAACAGCTGGCTCATCCCTCCGTAGGAGATACCCATCATCCCGACCTTGTGATCGAGGACCCACGGCTGGTGGGCGATCGTCTCGATCACGTCGTAGCCGTCGAGGTTCTGCAGCGGCTCGAAGAAGTCGAATGCGCCGCCTGAGCAACCGGTGCCGCGCATGTTGACGTCGACGACCGTGAAACCCATCAGGTTCGCCAGCACCGCGATCCCACTCTGAGGTCCGGCCGGATCGGCATAGCCGTAGCCGGAATATTCGATCAACGTCGGGGTTGGCCCGCCGCCGAGGTAGGGGAGTTGGAGGCTGCTGCAACCCCGGGAACTCCTTGGTGACGTCCTGGGGTGGATGCACGTCGATGGCCAGCCGGGTCCCGTCCCGGGTCGTCAGGTAGCCATAACCATCAGCGGAGATCAACTGGTTGTAGATGGCGGGATCCCACGGAGCCGACGTGGTCGTGTACACCGTCAGGGGGTCGGACTCCGTCCCCCGGGGCAACGCCCGCACCCGGTAGCCGTTGCCCGGTTGCACCTCGCGGAACAGCAGGCCGCCGAGAGAGTCGGCGGTCTGGGTGGTGAGCGTCCGTCCCATCGAGTCCACCAGTGACGCGCTCGAACCCGGGGTGAGTCCAACCGCGTAAACCTGCCCGGCGCTGCCATAGGCGCTGAAGGTGGTAGCCGTCGGCGACGCCTTCGTGGCCGAAGCTCCGGCGTCGGGTGTCAGGGTGCCGGCGAGGGTCGCCACAAGCAAGGCAGCTGCCAATCGCACACTTCGCCGAACGGGGCGACCGCTTCTCACCTTTGCCTTTCTACTATGAGAGGCCCGCGCTTGAGCCAGTTGGCGGAGTCCCCCCGCCTATCCGGGTCGGCACCGACGCTCATGATCGCCAGCCGGTCAACACCCGGAGCAACTCGAGAATCCATCGAGCCGGCCCGTCCCGGATGTCGAGGGACATTGGAGACGACATCTCGACTAGAACTGTTTCCGTGGCGTCCGGCGAATCGATTCCGTCACCCTTCGCTCACACCGCGGAAGGCGGTGTGCTCCTGGGAAGCGAAGCTGCGCCGCGGAGCATGATCCTGTTCGAGGATCCTCAGTGCCCGTATTGCCGGCAGTTCGAAGAGATTTCCGGAGCGGCGCTGCGAAGCGCCCGACAGGCGGGATTGGTAGCTGTTGAATACCGGATGCGCTCTTTTCTCGGGCTCGAGTCGGTGCGGGCGGACAATGCCTTGGCGCTCGCCGCCGAGGCCGACAGATTTGATGAGCTGCGATCACGGGTCTTCGACTCACAGCCACCCGAGGGAACGGGCGGATTCACCACCGCAGATCTGCTGGCGCTCGGTCAGCAGGCCGGTCTGACCGGCCCCGACTACATTTCGGGCGTCAAAGAAGCCCGCTATCAGGCGTGGGTGCTGAAAGCCGAGTTGGCGTTCCAAGAGCAGGACCCACAAGGCACGCCCGCCGCCTGGCTCGACGGCCGGCCCATCGATCCTCGGGTGTTGAACAATCCGACCGCACTCGTCGCCCTGTTGCAAGGCTGAATCCCGAAGCCGCAGACGGCTACTGCGGGCATCGCGGGCCCACCGGTAGTCGGGCCAGTCGGCGCGGACGCCCCCCTAGTCCCTATGGTGTGGCTCAGCACGGAGCCATTGCTCCGGAGCGACGGCTGGAGGACCCGGGGGGCGCAGTGAACCGGATCGGTGACTACGGGATGATCGGGGACTGCCATTCACTGGCACTGGTCGGTCCCGACGGCTCCATCGACTGGCTCTGCTTCCCGCGCTTCGACTCGCCGTCGGTCTTCGCCCGCACCCTCGACGCCGACGCCGGCCATTTTCGGGTGGCACCTTCCTCGCCGACGTGGAGGACGTCCGCCGGACCTATCTGCCTTCGACCAACGTCCTCGAGACCACCTTCGTGACCGGCGAGCGGCGAGCTCGAGCTCACCGACTGCATGCCGGTCCGACCTTTCGATGCCGAGAACCTGACCGCGGTGGACAACCATGCATCGGTGCTTCGACGGGTGCGCTGTCGATCCGGACCGGTGTCGGTGGCCGTGGACCTCCGGCCCCGATTCGAGTACGGCACGGTGTTGCCCAGGTTCACCGCCACCTCATCGATGACCGCGGCGGTGGTGGGAGGCCCGGATGCGCTCTGGGTGCGGGCCAGCCGAGAGCTGGCCGTCGACCGTCAGCACATTTCCGCCCGCTGGGACCTTCAGCCTGGCGACGAGGCCTGGATCGAGGTGGGCTGGACCCCGGCGGTCAGCAGCTCGCCCCATGACGGGTGCGGCGGACCATCCGGGCCGACATGCAGCGGCGATTCGCCGAAACCGTCGGCTTCTGGGAGGCGTGGCTGGCCCGATGCAGCTATCGGGGCGACCACGAGCGAAGAGTCCACCGGGCCGCCCTGGTGCTCAAGGCGCTGACCTATTCGCCGACCGGGGCGGTGGTGGCCGCGGGGACCACATCGCTGCCCGAGTGGATCGGCGGCGGGCGGAACTGGGACTACCGCTTCACCTGGATCCGGGATGCCACCCTCACCCTGGCCTCCCTGGCCCTCCTCGGGTACCTCGCCGAGGCCGCCGCCTTCAAGGGCTGGCTCGAGCGGACCGGCGCCGGGCGCCCCGAGGACCTGCAGATCATGTACCGGGTGACCGGGGAGCGGCTGCTGCCCGAGCTCGAGCTTGCCCATCTGCGCGGCCATCGGGGCTCGACCCCGGTTCGAATCGGCAACGGCGCCGCCGGACAGGTGCAGCTCGACTCGCTGGGGCAGCTGCTGGAGGCCGGCTACCTCTTCGGACGGGCCGGTGGCGAGCTCACCGTGGACAACGCCGGCTTTCTGCGCCGGGTGGCCGACCTGACCGTGCGCGAGTGGCGGCGGCCCGACCAGGGAATCTGGGAGATCCGTGACGAGCCCCGCCATTTCGTCCACTCCAAGCTCAACTGCTGGGTGGCCCTCGATCGGGCCGTGCGCCTGGCCGAGGCCGGCCAGCTCCAGGGCGATGCCGACCGCTGGCGGAGCGAACGCGATGCGGTGGCCGACTGGTTGCGCTCGGAGGGCTCGCCGGACGGGTGGTACGTCCAGGCCGCCGGCCATCCGTTGGCCGACGCCGCCGCCCTGCTCATCCCCGCGCTCGGGTTCATGGCGCCGGCCGATCCGCGGGTGCTGGCCACCATCGATGTCGTGCAGCGGGACCTCAGCAACGGAACCCACGTGCACCGCTACCTGATCGCCCGACGGCCTGCCGGGAGACGAAGGAGCCTTCCTGCTGTGCTCGTTCTGGCTGCTCGACGCCCTGATCTACTCCCGACGGCTCGATGAGGCCGAAGAGCTGATGGAGCAGCTGCTCGGAATGGCCAACGATGTCGGGCCTGTACGCGGAGATGGTGGACCCTTCGACCGGGGAGCAGCTGGGCAACACCCCGCAGGCCTTCACCCATATGGCGGTGGTCACCTCCTGCAGCGCGATCTCCGCCGCCCGCCGGGGGGAGCTTCCTCCACCCGATCAGCCCTTCTCCTTCGTCGAAGCCTGCCTGGATCGGCGCCTGTCGGCCGACCCCGGATTGAATCGTGCACGCCACCGGATGAATCCCCCGGTGGTACCCGCCCGGTGAGCACGCCCACCGTGGCGGTGTATTCCGGTCGTTTCGGAGACGCGATGATGCAAGGGCTCCAGCTGATGATGCCGGAGGTGGCCATGGTCGCCGCCGGCAGCCCCGAGGCCGCGGCTCGCGCCGATGTCCTGGTCACGCTGGCCGACAACCAGTCAGCCATCGCCGACGTCCTCACCCCGGGGATCACCTGGGTCCACGTCCTCGGCGCCGGCATCGACGGATTTCCCCTCGACCTCGTCGGCGACCGGACGCTCACCTGCTCCCGAGGGGCCGGCGCCCCGGCCATCGCCGAGTTCGTGCTGGGCGCCATGCTCGCCTTCGAGAAGCGCCTCCCCGATTCGTGGATCACCGAACCTCCCGCCCAGTGGAACACCGCCGAGCTCGGAGGCCTCGAAGGCCGAACCCTGGGGGTCGTCGGACTCGGCTCCATCGGGACCCAGGTTGCCACCCGGGCGCTTGCCTTCGACATGGAGGTGGTGGCGCTCCGCCGGAGCCAGGGTTCCTCACCCATCCCCGCCGTCACCCTCTGTGCGAACCTGTCGTCGCTGCTGGTTCGCTCAGACCACATCGTGGTGGCGGCCCCGGCGACGGCGGAGACCCATCGGCTGATCGGCGAGTCGGCTCTGGCCGACGTGAAACCAGGGGCCCACTTCGTCAATGTCTCGAGGGGCTCGCTGGTCGACCAGGATGCCCTGCTTGCCGCCTTGGACGACGGGCGCATTGCCCTGGCCTCCCTGGATGTGGTCGAGCCGGAGCCGCTGCCGGCCGGCCATCGGTTGTACGTCCACCCCCGGGTGCGGTTGTCGCCGCACATATCGTGGTCGTCGCCGAGGACGGTGGTGCGGACCTTCGAGCTCTTCGCCGACAACGTCGCCCGCTTCCGCTCGGGGCAGACCCTCCACGGACTGGTAGACGTGGCGGCGGGCTACTGACGGGACCCGACCGTGTGCGGCGTCCGGGCGAGTTTGACCCCGAGGGACCGGATCAGCTGTCGTCGAAGGGGGCGTCGCGTTCGTGGACGGCCTGCCGGAGGCCGACCTCGCCGGCCCGGGCGGTGAAGGCCCGGGCATCCTTCGAGCGATGGGCCATGGCGTCGTTGAGGGCGGCGAAGCGCTGCAGCTGCGAGCGACCCATCAGCTCGACCCCTTCGTTGACCACCCGCTTGTTGGCGGCGAGCAGATCCCGTCCGACCAACCCGATGCGGGCGGCCAGGGCGAGCGTGTAGTCGTCGAGCTCGGACCCGGGCACCGCCGCCTGCACCAGGCCGATGCCGGCGGCCTCGGCGCCGCTCACCGTGTCGCCGGTGAACAGCAACCGCTTGGTCCACTGCGGACCGAGATGGTAGAGCCACATGTTGGTGGGCGGCACCCCCATCGACCGGACCGGGGGGAACCCGATGCGGGCGTCGTCGGCGGCCACCACGATGTCGCAGTGGAGGGCGAGATCGGTGCCGCCGGCCAGGCAGTTGCCGTGCACCTGGGCGATGACCGGGATCCGGCAGTCCCACACCTTGGCCCAGCCGGCCGCCAGCTCGAGCATCGCCGCCGCGTCGCCCTCGATGCCACGGGGCGGATCGGCGTCGCCGGGCTCGGTGTCCTCGGGGAGGATCCCGTACCCCGAGGAGAAGGACCGACCTGAGCCCCGGATCACCACCACCCGGATACCCGCATCCCGTTCGGCGTCGGCGACAGCTTCCAGCAGTTCCCGAATGCACCGCGGGGTGAGCGGGTTGTGGCGCTCGGGGCGGTTGAGGGTCAGGCGGCACACTACGCCGATCCGCTCGGTGACTACTGCGGGGTTGTCGGCGCTCACCGGCTGGCTTCCGGCGATGGGGCGGGGGATTGCGTCATGTCGAGCTCGCCCTTGATCACCTTGCCGGAGGCATTGCGGGGGAGTCGGTCGATGACGCGCAGCTGCCGCGGCACCTTGTAGTCGGCCAGGTGCTCGAGCAAGAAGGCCCGAAGGTCGGTGGCGGTCGTGTCAGAGCCTTCGGACAGCACGACCCAGGCTCCCACATCCTCTCCGAGCACGTCGTGGGGGATACCGGCCACCACCGCTTCCACCACGTCCGGATGGGCGTAGAGGACTTCTTCGACCTCGCCCGGAGAAATGTTGTGACCACCGCGGATGATCACGTCCTTGGTCCGGCCGGTGATCCAGAGGAATCCGTCGTCGTCGAGATAGCCGAGGTCGCCGCTGTGCAGCCATCCTTCACGCCAGGGTTGCTGGGTGCCGGTCTCGGCTTCGTAGAACTCCCGTTGGGGACCGGCACCCCGCACGGTGATTTCGCCCACCTTCCCCGGGTCCAGTCCGACCCCGTTGCCGTCCACGATCCGGATCTCCACCCCCGGGAGCGGCCGACCCGCCGATCCCAGGTGGCGGCCGCTGGTCACCGGAGGGTGAGCGGCTCACCGCCCCGAATTCGGTCAGGCCGTAGCCGACCAGGATGTCGCTCTGGGGCAGGCGATCACCCAGGCGCCGCAGGGTGGCCCGGGTGATGGGGGCGCCGCCGATGGTGAGGGCGGCCAGGCTCGAGAGATCGGCCCGTTCGAAATTGGGATGCGCCACGATGAGCTGGGCCATGGCCGGGACCACGAACGCGGCCACCGGCCGGTGCAGCTCCACCAGGGAGAGCCATTGACCGGGGTCGAAGCGGGGTTGGTACCAGCCGCTCAGCCCGCCCCGCATCGGACCGTAGACGAGCAGGGCGCCGCTGGTGGTGGAGAACGGGGATGAGGTCATGAAGCCGAGCCCGCTCCAGCCGGCGGGTCGATCGGCCGGGTTGGGATCGGGGTGCCGCACCACCACCGCCTTGGGGGCGCCGGTGGTGCCCGAGGTGTACATGATGTCCATCGACCCGTTGCCATCGGCGGCTGGAGGCAGCGGCGAGGAGTCGGTATCGAACAGCGCTGACCAGTCCAGGGTTCCGTGGCCGGCGGTGGTGATGGCCACCACCCGGGGGCGGTTCTGTTGCTTGGGCACCTCCGCCCACGGGACACCGACGTTGGTATCCGCACTGGCCAGGAGGGCGGTCGGTGCGGCATGGGTGAGGATGGCCCGGAGCTCGGGCCCGGCCAGTCGGGTGTTGACGGGAACCGCGATGGCTCCGGCCCGGTGCGCGGCGGTGTAGGCGATCAACCATGGGAAGGGCTCGTCGGGTCCGACGGCGATGACCATCCGGTCCCCGCGGCCCAGGCCGTGAGTGACCAGGCCCCGGGCCAACTGGTTCGAACGGGCGTCCCAGTCGCCGAAACTCAGTTCCGAGCCGTCGGCCAGGTTGCGCCAGGCGGTGGCCTCCGGGTAAGCGGCGGCGAGGGCGCCGACCTCATCTCCGGTCAGTACGGCTCACCTCCGTCGAGGATGCGGCGGGGGTTGTCGACCATCATCGTCGTGATGTCCTCGTCACTGATCCCCGACCGCCGCATCCGGGGCAGGACGTCCTGGGGGATGTGGGTCCATCGCCAGTCCTTCCAGGCCGAGACCATGGCCGGCGGGAACCAGTCGACGTGGCACATGGCGTCGTGGGAGAGCACGATCCGATCGGCATGGCCCCGGTCGCAGAGCACCTTGACCGATTCGATGCGCTCCTCCATCGAGAAGGTGGCGATGCCGAAATGGTCGAAGCCCAGATAGGAGCCGTTGGCGATGATGGCTTCGTGGTAGGTGGCGTCGAGGGTCCCCCCGAGTGGCCGATGACCACCCGGCCGAGGTCGACCCCCTCCTCGGCCAGGATCCGTTGCTGTTCCAAGCCCCACGGCTGGGGTGGGGTCGGGGTGTGGGTGGTGATCGGCACCCCGGTCTGGCGGTGGGCCTGGGCGACCGCCCGCAGCACTCGCTCGACTCCCGGGGTGATCCCCGGGGTGTCGGTGGCGCACTTGAGGATGCCCGCCCGCACCCCGGTGTCGCCGATGCCCTCGCGGATCTCCCTCACGAACAATTCGATCATCGGCTCGGCGCCGCCCAGGATGGTGCCGGGTCCCTGGAAGTGGAAGTACATCGGTACCTCGTTGTAGGTGTAGACGCCGGTGGCGGCGATGATGTTGATCTCCGGGACCTGGTCGGCGACCGTCACGATGCGGGGGATGAACCGTCCGAGCCCGATCACCGTCAGGTCGACGATGGTGTCGATCCCGCTGGCCTTCAGGTCCCGCAGGCGTTGCACCGCGGCGGCCTGCACCCCGGCCTCGTCCCACTCCGCTGATGTCTTCTCGATCTCGGGACTGAGGACGAAGACGTGCTCGTGCATGAGGGTCGACCCGAGGTCACCCGAGTCGACCGGACCCCGCACGGTGCTCACCAGCGTCATGGATCCCCCCTTCGGTAGGCCGCCGACACTCGGACCTGCGCGGTCACCGGAGCGTATCGCTGGAGGCCGGGTCGAAGACGTTCAGGCGGTGGCGATGGCGTCCGCCGCCTCGAGGCCCAGGGCGGTGACCGCCTGCTGGCGGAGGACGAACTTCTGGATCTTGCCGGTGACCGTCATCGGGAATTCGTCCACCGTCAGGACGTAGCGTGGCACCTTGAACCGGGCCAGCCGCTGGCGGCAGAAGTCGGTGATCTCCTCGGGGGCCAGCTGGCTTCCCGGCGCCGCGATGACAAAGGCGGCCAGCTCCTCGCCGAAGCGTTCGTCGGGTACGCCGACCACCTGGACGGACTCGACACCGGGATGGGTGAAGATGATCTCCTCGATCTCGCGGGGGTAGATGTTCTCGCCGCCCCGGATCACCATGTCCTTCAAACGCCCGACGACATTGACATTTCCGGCGGCGTCCATGGTGCCCAGATCCCCGGTTCGCATCCAACCGTCGACGATGGCGTCCCGGGTGGCTTCGTCGTCGTCCCAATAGCCCGGCATCACCAGGTATCCCCGCGTGCAGATCTCGCCCTTCTCGCCCCGCTCGACCGGGTCCAGCGTGGTGGCGTCGGCGATCTTGATCTCGGTGTGGGGCAGCGCCGATCCGATGGTCGACGTTCGAACCTCGAGCGGATCGTCGATCCTCGTCATGGTCGACACCGGCGAGGTCTCGGTCATCCCGTAGGCGATGGTCATGTCCGAGGCGTGCATCTCGTCGACGACCCGCCGCATGATCTCGATGGGACAGGGCGCGCCGGCCATGATGCCGGTGCGAAGCGAGGTGAGGTCGAATTCACCGAACCGCGGATGGCTCAGCATGGCGATGAACATGGTCGGCACGCCGTAGATGCTGGTGCAGCCTTCATCGGCGATCGCCCCGAGGGTGGCGACGGGGTCGAATGCCTCGGCCGGATAGACCATGGTGGCGCCGGAGGACAGGCAGCCGAGATTGCCGATCCCCATCCCGAAGCAATGGTAGAGGGGCACCGGAATGCACACCGCGTCTTCCTCGGTATAGCCGAGCTGGCGTCCGATGATGGCGCCGTTGTTGAGGACGTTGCGATGGGTGAGGGTGGCGCCCTTCGGGCTGCCGGTGGTCCCGCTGGTGAACTGGATGTTGATCGGGTCGTCGGCGTCGCACTTCGCCTCCCGGGCCTCCAACTCGCCGGCACCGATACCGGCAGCCATCTCGAGCATCGCCGCCCAGGTCAGGTCGGAGTCCACCCCGGTCCCGGTTTCGTCGGTACCGATGGCGACCACCCGCTCCAGTGACGGGCACCGCCCGCGGGTCTCCTGCAGCATGCCGAAGTAGTCGGCGTCCCGGAACCCGGCCACCGCGGCCAGGATCCTGACCCCGGATTTCGACAGCGCATAGGACAGCTCGCCGGCCCGGTAGGCGGGGTTGATGTTCACCAGAATGGCGCCCACCAACGCGCTTCCGAGCTGCAGTTCGGTCCACTCCACCCGGGTCGGAGACCAGATGCCCACCCGGTCCCCGGGCTCGACTCCGAGGGCGAGCAGCCCCCGGGCCACCACCGACGATCGCTCGGCGAGATCCGACCAGGTGAGGTGCAGCCCCTGGTGGCGGCTCACCAGGGCCAGCCGGTCGCCGCTGGCTGCCACCCGCTGCCGAAGCGCACTCCCGATGGTGTCGCCCGACAGCGGCACGTCTGCGATCCCGGACTCGTAGGAAATCATCGTCAACCTCTCGCTCCCCCTGCGGTCGGAAGCGTACTGTCGGTATCAGGAGGTGCGCAGGCGAGACGGGTCGCCCGAGCTACGCCGGATCCGGAGCCAGCACCCCCTGGAGGTGTTCGAGGAGATCGGCGACGGCGTCTTGGCAGACGACCAGCTCACGTCGGGAGCCGTCGGGCCCCTGTTCGACCAGGCCGGCGTCACGGAGCTGCTTCACGTGGTTGCTGACGGTGGGCTGGGCCAGTGAGAACAGGGTGGAGATACCGGTGATGGTCCGGGGCTCCCGGCGCAGGGTGTGGAGGATGGCCAGCCGGGTGGGGTCGGCGATGGTCTTGAGTCGGCGGGCGAGCAGCTCGGTGCGGGCCCGGGCTTCCGCGCCGGAGTGGTCGGTGCGGACCCCGATCACCACCACTCCGGAGAGCTCGAGGATGAGTCCCTTGTGGGTGAAGTAGGCGGGCACGACGGCCAGCTCCCCGTCGGGTCCGAGCTCTTCCACCAGTTTGCCGACCAGCCCACCGAAGTCGCAGTCGCTGCGGGCGGCCTCGTACCAGGGGGCACCTTTGGCCACCGCCGCCCGCCGGATGGCGATGGCGGCGTCGACGGCCTGGCGGCCGTCCCGTTCCCAGTCGCCGCGAAGGGAACCCCAGGTGTCGGCGATGAGCTCGGTATAGCGCTGACGCTGTTCGGCCGACGAGCGCAGTCGGCGCAGCCGGGCGTGGATGGCCGCCCGGTCCTCATCGGTCTCGGAGGTCAGGGCAAGGTCGACGGGAGCCGTCCCGCCCAACTCCGCGAGCCGGCTGATCAAGAGGTCGGCGTCGGTGGTGAAGAGCAATCCTCCGTGTTGGGCGAGCACGATCAATTCGGGGTAGCCCCCGCAGCTCACTGTGGTGTCGGGGTCACTCCAGAAGGCCCGCACCCGTTCAGCCAGCCCCGGCGTCCGGTCGTACAGGCGGGCCAGGGCGGCGTGGTCCTGGCGGTACTCGCTTCGGGAAGCGGCGGCCAACGCCCATTCGATCTCCAAGGCGATCGATGGATAGATGCCGACGCGGGGTGCACGGGTTTCTGCATCCTCGATTATCATAGTTAAGTAACTATATACGAATATTCTTGACTTTGTCAACCGAACCTATTTAACATGGAGGCATGAGCATGCACCCGCCGATGATGGACAAACTGGCTTCCGGTCACATCGACGACCTGCGACGCTCGGCTGACCGTTACCCCCGGGAGTCCCGGGTTCGGGCCCGCCGCCACCCCGGGACCGCCATCGCCCGGCTGATCGGAGTGTCCCTCATCCGGGTCGGTGGCCGCCTGGCCGGGCCCGAGGCCGCCAACCAGCCCAGGATCCTCACCGCCCGGGAAGCGATGGGCGAACTTCACACCCTGAGCTGACACCCAGCGCGGCTAGGCGACAGGGAGAGGTCGGGCGGATCGAACGGTTCGAAGGCGGATCCTGCTTCAGAGTTCGAGGAGCTTGGCGGCGGCCTCGAGTGCGCCCAGGTGTTCGTCGACCGAGCCGAGCCCGAGCCGCATGGTGTCGATGCCCAGGTGGGTGGCGCCGGCGTCCCGCCAACGATCGACCTGTCGAAGGAAGAGGTCGGTATCGTCCGGGTGCCACGTCACCCGACCCTCCATACCCAGTGCCGTCCCGTCCCGCCCCGCCTCTGCCGCCGATGCCTCGATGATTGAACGGGCCTGGTCGAGTCGTTCCCCTGGGGGCACCATGGGGAACCATCCGTCGGCCAGTCGACCGATCCGCTGGTAGGCGGGGTCGGACGCCGCGCCGAGCCACACCGGGATCGGGCGCTGGACCGGCAGCGGGGCGAGGCTGGCCCCAACCACCTGCTCGAACGTTCCCTCGAACGTCACCGAACGTTCGGTCCACAATCGGCGCAGCAGATCGATCTGCTCGTCCAATCTTCGGCCGCGATTGGTGAAGTCCTTGCCCAGCGCCTCGTATTCAACCGGGTTCCACCCGATGGCGACCCCCAACCGGAACCGACCCTCGGTGAGCAGATCGACTTCGGCGGCTTGCTTGGCCACCAGCGCGGTTTGACGTTGCGGCAGGATCAGGATGCCGGTAACCAATTCGATGTTTGTGACCGCAGCCAGATAGCCAAACATCACCAGCGGCTCGTGGAAGGTGGTGGCACTGTCGTAGGGCCCTGACCAGTTCCGGTGCACTTCGGGGTCGGCCCCCAACACGTGGTCGTAGGTGAGCAAATGGCTGTAGCCGAGCTCCTCGACCCCCTGGCCGTAGGAACGGACCGCGGCCACCTCGCCGCCGAGTTCGGTCTGGGGGAAGACGACGCCGATGCGCATCAGCTGGCGTCCGACAGCTCGCTGGCGCAGTACTTGCACTTGGTGGCCTCCACCGGGATGTCGCCGGACAGGCAGTACGGGCACTTCTTGGTCGGGGGCGGGTCGCCGAAGACGGTCTTGCCCAGCTTGTTCATGTAGGCCTTGTACGGGACGACCAGGACGAAATAGATGACCGCCATGAAGATGATGAAGTAGATGACCGCGGAGACGAAGGCGCCGACGTTGATGGTCTGCCCGTTGAGGATCCAGCCGAGACCCGCGGACGACGACTTTCCCCCGATGGCGTTGACCAGGGGGGTGATGATGCTGTCGGTGAACGCCTTGATCAAGGTGCTGAAAGCCAGCGCCACCACCAGGCCGACGGCGATCACGATCAGATCACCCTGCATGAGGAAATTCTTGAAACCCTTGAGCATGACCATCTCCTTGCTTGACCGCCCCCGTGGGGAATGTTCTCTCAACGCATCTCGGTGATGCCGAGGGACTCTATAGCCGGGCGCCCGGATCATCCCCGAATGTGGGCTCGGTGAAACCGGAAAGGGAGGCCCGGCCCAGGCTCCGGCATCTACGGTGTTGGGATGCGCGTGGCGATCATCGGTGCCGGGATGGCGGGGATCCTCAGCGCCATCAAGCTGACCGAAGCCGGTATCGACGAGGTCACGGTCTACGAGAAGGCCGACCGCCTCGGCGGCACCTGGAGGGAGAACACCTATCCGGGCATCGCCTGCGACGTTCCCTCCCACCTCTACAGCTACTCGTTCCGGCTCAACCCCGATTGGAGCCACCCGTTCTCACCCGGGCAGGAGATCCAGGCCTACCTCGAGCGAGTGGCTCGGGAGCACCACGTCGACCAGCTCATTCGGTTCGGGGAAGAGATCACCACCTGCGAGTGGAGCGATCGGCGCTGGCATCTCGAGAGCGCCGGCGGGCGCCACGATGTCGCCGATTTCGTCATCGCCGCCACCGGGGTCCTGCATCATCCGAACTACCCGGACATCGAAGGCGCCGACACCTTCGACGGGCCCATCTTCCACAGCTCCCGATGGGATCACCGAGCGGCTGTCGACGGGGCCCGGGTCGGCATCATCGGAACCGGCTCGACCGCGGTGCAGATGGTGTCGGCGGTGGTCGACCGGGCCCAGAAACTCTCCCTGTTCCAGCGGACCGCCCAATGGATCATGCCCCAGGAGAACCCGGCCTATGGCGACGAGGAACGGGCCGACTGGAACCGCAACCCGGCCAAGCTGGAGCAGCTCCACCAGAGCCTTTCCGAGCTGTTCACCAACTTCGCCAATGGCATCGTGGACGCCGGATCTCCGGAGATGGCGATGATCGCCGAGATGTGCCGTCAAAACCTCGAGGGGAAGGTGACCGACCCGGTTCTCCGCGAACGGCTCCGCCCCAACTACCGGGCGGCGTGCAAGCGGCTGGTCATCTCACCCAACTTCTACGAAAGCATCCAGAAGGAGAATGCCGAGCTGGTCACCGAGCCCATCGACCACATCGAGGCTGCAGGGATCCGCACCGTTGACGGCCGGCTCCACGACCTCGATGTCATCGTCCTCGCCACCGGATTCAAGGTGGATGCCTTCATGCGACCGATGTCGGTGATCGGGCGAGACGGCATCGACCTGGCAGCTACCTGGGCCGAACGCCCGAGTGCCTACCTGTCGATATCGATCCCCGGGTTCCCCAACTTCGCCATGGTGAACGGTCCCAACGGCCCGGTGGGGAATTTCTCCCTCATCGAGGTGGCCGAGCTGCAGTTCGCCTACATCATGCAACTGATCGAGCTGGTTCGCTCCGGTCGGTGTCGGGAGATCAGCGCCACCCAGTCGGCCACCGACCAGTTCGAGGCCGAACGGGTCGCCGCCGCCGCCAACACCATCTGGAGCACCGGCTGCCGCAGCTGGTATCTCGACGACCGGGGCATCCCGGCCACCTGGCCATGGTCCTTCGGTCGATTCTGCCAGGAGATGGAGCGTCCCAAGCTGGACGCCTTTGACCAACGCCCGTAGCCCGGCCGACCTGGTCTACTGCGGCAGTGGGATCCCGAGATCGGCGGCTTTGGCCTCGGCGGCATCCGGGAAGATGTTCCTGACCAGAAAGGGGTCGTTGACCATCAGGTAGTCGGGGACCAGCGCCTTGGTGTAACGCTCCAGGTAGAGCAGCTGCTTGGCGATGAGCACCATCTCCCGGGGGGCGGTGGCACCGAGTGACTCGGCGATGTCGAAGGCCTGCTTCAGCAGTTCTCCGAGGTTGAGGCCGGACACCGATTGGTCGAGCAGCGGGTCCAGGACCACCTTGAGCTGCAGCCCGACCATCTCGTCGCTGAGCTCCATGGAGGCGGGAAAGATCTCGACGTGGCGGAATGCCCGGGCGATGCGGGTGTAGTCGCGATCGAACAGGATGGTGAGGAGGACGTCGGAGAGGAACTCCTTCCAGGTGGCGTCCAGCTCCCCCATGATGCCGAAGTCGAGGAACGAGCACCGCCCGTCGTCGAGGAGCCACATGTTCCCGGCGTGCATGTCGCCGTGGAAGGGCCCATGGACCAGGGCCGCTTCCAGCCATGCCTTGCAGCCCCGGCGGAGTACCAACTCGGCATCGATGTCCCGTTCCCGGATGGTGTCGAAGGCGTCCATCGGGATGCCGACCATCCGTTCCATGCAGATCATGTGGGGGCCGCAGTAGTCCCAGAAGACCTCCGGTGCGGTCACCCACCGGTTGTCGCCGAACGCGCCGATGTGTTCCCGGAACGAGGCCTGGCGGTGGGCTTCGAGGGCGAAGTTGAGCTCCTGGTTGGTGACATGGTGGAGGTCCTCGATGATGGCCGGCGCGTTGAACCGGGCCCCCGCCTTGGTTCGGGCCAGGAGCAGTGCCAGCTTGTGCAGGATGCGTAGGTCGGTGTTCATCCGCCGGGCGATGTCGGGTCGCTGGAGCTTGACCACCGCGTCGCGTCCGTCGGGGAGCACGCAGGCGTGGACCTGGGCGATGGAAGCCGCCGACAGCGACCGGTCGTCGAACGATCGGAAGAGTTGGGCCGGCAGCCGCCCCAGGTCGTCGCGGATGAGTCGGTGCACGGTGTCGGAGGGAAACGGGGGCACCTCGTCGAGGCAGCGCTGACAGGCGTCGGCCAGCGGGGTGGGAAACAACCCGGGCGACGAGGCGATCAGCTGACCGAGCTTGACGAAGGTCGGACCCAGCCTCTCGAAGCCGTCCACCACGGCGCCGGCGGCGAGGACCGACCAGCTCTGGCCGATCCGGGCCAATTTTCGGGGCGCGATCCGGAGGAGCGACGTCAGCATCACCAGACCGATGGTGAGGACCCGGGCCAGTTCCCGCGGGCCGAACCGGTCGAGGGTCGGGGTGTGGACGGCCAGGTCGCCGGGAGGCGGACCGTCGGAATACGGTCCGCGGAAGGTGGTCACCATCCCGGTCCGGCTGAAGGTGTCGGCCGCCTGCCGGTCGACGTCACCCACCGGCGTCGGATCGGGGTCGGTCGGCCGGTGAGGGTGAGGCCCAGGCCACGTACATGGCCAGCAGGCCCTCGGTCGCCTGCTCGACGAATTCGGCGTCCCGTTCGGGCTCACCGACCTGCATCCAGGTTTGGACCGCTTCCACCAGGTAGGCGACGATCGTCCGTTCCGCCCACGATCGGATGGTGGGGTCGGCGATGGTGTCTCCGACCATCCCGTCGGCGACCTCGACGGCTCTGGCCCACCATTCGTCGTAGTAGGAGGCGAATCGGGGCTCGCGGAGGGAGTGCCCGGTGAGCAACCGGAAACCGTCGGGGTTCTCCCGGGCCACCGCCAGCATCGAGCCGACGATGAAGCCTCGCCGACCGGGGACGT
The DNA here is from genome assembly GCA_963819695.1 of uncultured Acidimicrobiaceae bacterium. Lineage (GTDB taxonomy): Bacteria > Actinomycetota > Acidimicrobiia > Acidimicrobiales > RAAP-2 > DASZIT01. The sequence continues at coordinate 132,807 of CAWFXD010000001.1, forward strand.
GTTCGAGGCCCTCGATGAACTCGTCCCGCAGGCGCTCGGCGACCCGTTCCAGCACCGCCCGGTAGAGGTCCTCCTTCGAGTCGAAGTGCCGGTAGACGATGAGGCGGGTGATCCCGGCCTCGGCGGCCACGTCATCCATGGAAGTGGCGGCAAAGCCACCCCGGGCAAAGGCGGTGGCGGCGGCCCGGAGGACCTGTTCATAGCGTTCGTCCTGACGCATCAGCCTCCGGGTGGGGGCGACGGTCACGGTGGGAGGCCTCATGGTTGGCTAAGTGTATACGCACGTGTATACACTTGGCGACACGGCGTTACCGCCCAAGGGGGAGCTGCATGACGACGTTGCAAACCGAGTTCAGCGAAGCGGAGTTGTTGGCTGAGCACCCGATCGCGGAGCCGTTGATCGTCAACCAGGTGCGCTGTCATGGCGGATTCGATGAGGACGGCCACTATGTGTCCCCCCGGACCAAGAACCGATGGCCGGCCATCCATGCCTGGGAAGAACAGCGGGTGGCCCAGTTCGCCACTCCGATCCTGGATGTCCCGCTCGAGACGTGGCCGGAGAGCTTTCCCAACGTCGACCAGTCGAAGTTGCTGCTGCGCCATGGGATCGTCGAGCCGACCATCACCTCGCTCACCCGGATCGGGACGGTGGAGGGATTCGGGGGAATGCTGCGGATGCTCCCGACGCCCGACTTCGCCAGCTGCTTCGACGAAGACATCACCGGAACCGCGATCGCCCATATCGACGGCGGGCTGTTCGAAGCCCATGCCCGTGACGAGTCCGGCTTCGGGGACCAGGCGGGTCATGACCGGATGTGGTTCGCCGCCCGGGACATCGCTTTCGAGAACCCCGCCACCGAGGATCTCACCGCCCGGATGTTGACGCGGATGGGCATCGATGCCCGACCGAAATCCGCCGAACAGGTCAGCCGGATGCAACAGGCGGCCATCGCCGGCCGGGCGCTCCCGGCCGACGTCGACTTCACCCTGGAAGTGGTGGTGGGCCGGATGATCGGCCTGCTGCTGATCGAGATCTCCGCCTTTCACGGCTTCCGGTGGGCCGAGGCGGTGCTGAGTGACACCGAACTGGTGGCCGGCGACGGCGCGGCGGCCACCCTGGTGTCGTACATCCGAGCCGACGAGACCCCCCACGTGGCCTGGCTCCGCACCGCCCTCTCGGAAATGCGGGACCGCACCTGGGTCGGGGAGAGCGGTCGCACCTACGACGGGGCGGCGATGATCGAGAAGCTGTGGGACCGGGCGCTGGAGAATTCGCTGCTCCTTCGCCGCCAGGAGAATTTGCAGTTCTTCATGCAGGAGATCGAAGAGGCGGTGGACGGCTGGGCCGATGGCGCCGACCTGATCGAGGAGATGCTCAGCCTCGGCACCGTCGCCCGCCTCGAGGACGGCACCATGGTCGACACCGCCGGCCAAGCCCTCCTCGGTTGATCTGAACCGCCATGAAATTCGGGATCTTCTACGAGCACCAGCTTCCCCGACCCTGGCAGGACGGCAGCGAACAGCAACTCATCAACGACGCCCTCGATCAGATCGAGCTGGCCGACCGGTTGGGCATCCAGTACCTCTGGGAAGTCGAGCACCACTTCTTGGAGGAGTACTCGCATTCCAGCGCGCCCGAGGTGTTCCTGGCTGCGGCCAGCCAGCGGACGCGGCGCATGCGCATCGGACACGGGATCGTCCAGACCGCGCCGGCCTACAACCATCCGGCCCGGATCGCCGAGCGGATTGCCATGCTCGACCTGGTGTCGAACGGTCGGGTGGAATTCGGGTCGGGGGAGTCGTCGTCCGAGGCCGAGCTCCGCGGCTTCGGGATCGATCCGGCCATCAAGCGGGAGGCGTGGCTCGAAGGGCTTGAGGTGGCCGTCCGCTGCATGACCGAGACTCCCTTCGGCGGGGTCGATGGGCGATTCGTCCAGATGCCGCCCCGCAATGTCGTACCCAAGCCCGTCCAGCAGCCCCACCCCCCGTTGTGGGTGGCCTGCAGCCGTCGGGACACCATTCTGTTGGCCGCCGAGAAGGGGATCGGGGCCCTCAGCTTCGCCTTCATCGAACCCGAGGACGCCAAGAAGTGGGTCGAGGACTACGAGGCAGTGTTGCGCGACAAGTGCGTTCCGGTTGGCCTGTCCGTCAACCCGCAGGTGGCCTGTGTCACCCCGATGATGTGCGCCGAGGACGAGGAGGTGGCCATCGCCCGGGGCCTCGAAGGCGCCAACTTCTTCGGCTACTCGCTCGCCCACTTCTATGTCTTCGGGGATCATGTCCCCGCCTCCACCAACGTGTGGGAGGAATTCCAGCAACGCCGGGGAAAGATGGGTTACTCCCCCGAGGCGGCGCTGGCCGGACGCCAGCAGACGCTGGGGGCCCAGATTGCCTCCGGCGACACCAAGGGCCTGCGCGGCGCGACCGGCACTCCGGATCAGCTGCGGGAATTCCTCCGGCGCTATGAGGCGGCCGGGGTCGACCAGCTCATCTTCGTGATGCAGGCGGGGCGAAACCGGCACGAGCACATCATGGAGTCCATCGAGTTGTTCGGGACCCAGGTCCTGCCGGAGTTCGTGGCGCGGGACGAGGCCGCCAGCCTGGCCAAGGCGGCCAAGTGGGAGCCGATCATCGAGGCGGCGCTGGCCCGACGGAACGACGACCACCCGTCGATGCCGCCCGGCTATGTGATGCGGGCGATCCCCAAACAGATGGTCGACGCCATGGAGAGTGAGCCCGCCCAGCAGTGGCTCGACGCCCTGGCCGACAATCAGGCCGCCGGGGTGCGCGACGAGGAGTTCCAGCGGCTGGTGGACGGGTAGACGGGCCGGTCGTCAGGGTCGGGCCCGATGGACCGAGACGGCATAGCCGGCCGGCCCGGGGAACGGCAGGCGATCCCAGGTGGCCCACCGCTCCGCCAGTTCGAGCCCGGCATCCCGGCAGTGGCGGTCGTATTCTTCGGTCGAGTAGCGCCCGTCCAGTTGGAACCCGGCGACCAGGGCGCCGCCCGGCCGGAGGTGACGGCTGCACCCGGTGACGAGGGCGGCCTGGGTGCGGGGCGGGGTGAACAGCGGCACGTTGCCGGCCATCACCACCACGTCGAAAACCCGGCCGAGGTCGAGGGCGGCCACATCCGCCTCCACCCAGCGGAGATCGGGGCTGAGCTTGCGAGCGGTGGCGATCATCGACGGGTCGGTGTCGGCTCCGACTACCTCGATGCCGCGCTGGGCCAGCTCCCTCGCCACCCGGCCGGTGCCGCATCCGGCGTCGAGCACCGTGTCCGGATCGAGGCCGACCACGAAGTCGGCTTCCCCGTGCACGGCCACCCCGGAGGTGGCGAGAGTATCGAACCGCCGTTGGTAGCTCTCGCCGTCCCATGTCATAGTTGCATCATCGCGCCACGGGTCGCGAACGTAGAATTCCAGGCCGAACAGGGCATGGGGGATTCCGACCAAAAGGGGAAATTTTGACCGACGGGGAGAATCCGGAAGCCGAGGCCGGTTCCCAGCGGTCGGTCGATGCGCTCTCCGCCGAGCGCCGTTCGAAGCGCGACTACCTCCGGGACCAGGGCATCGATCCGTATCCGTCCCGATTCGACCGCACCCACACCACCGCGGAGTTGCGCGAGGGGTATGGCGACCTGGAGGCCGACGCCCGGACCGGCGTGGTCGTCCGGGTGGCCGGGAGGATCGCCAGCGTGCGAGGCCATGGGAAGCTGGTGTTCATCACCCTGCAGGACGTGTCCGGAGCCATTCAACTGCTGGTCCCGGTCAGCAATCTCTCCGAGTCCGCCGCCGCGGTGCTCGACAAGTCCGACCTCGGGGACTGGGTCGGGGCCACCGGAGAGGTGATCGTGAGCCGGCGGGGCGAGCTTTCGGTCGAGCTCACCGACCTGCAACTGCTGGCCAAAGCCCTCCGGCCCCTGCCGGACAAGTGGCACGGGCTCAGCGAGGCGGAGATGCGGTACCGCCAACGCGAGGTCGACCTGTTGGCCAACGAGGACACCCGGCGGGTGTTCGGCATCCGGTTCAAGGCGGTCGCCGCCATGCGGGCGGAGTTGATGGCGGAGGACTATCTCGAGGTCGAGACGCCCATCCTCCAACCCCAGGCCGGCGGGGCCATCGCCCGCCCGTTCTACACCCACGCCAATGCCCTCGACATCGATCTCAGCCTCCGCATCGCCCCGGAGATCTACCTGAAGAGATTGGTGATCGGCGGATTCGAGCGGGTCTTCGAGATCGCCCGCAACTTCCGGAACGAGGGGGTCGACACCCGGCACAGTCCGGAGTTCACCGCGCTCGAGGCCTACCGGGCATTCGGTGACTTCAACGACGGGATGGACCTCACCGAGCGCCTGGTGGCGGCCGCGGCCCGGGCCGCCACCGGTCGGATGGCCTTCAAGACCGCCGGAGGCGAGATCGACCTGACGCCGCCGTGGCCCCGACAGGACCTGTTGACGTTGATCGAGGAAGCCGCCGGACGCCCCCTGCATCCGTCCGATCCGGTCGACGAGGTGCGGGCCGCCTGCCGCCAGCTCGGGGTCGAGTACGAGGACGTATGGGGATCGGGGAAACTCATCTTCGAGATCTACGACAAGGTGTTGCTACCTGGCCTGCTCGGGCCGGTCTTCGTCCGCGGGTTCCCGGTCGAGGTTTCGCCGCTGGCCCGGCACCAACTCACCGACGACACCCTGACCGACCGTTTCGAACTGGTGATCGACGCCAAGGAGTACGCCAACGGCTACAGCGAGCTGAATATCCCCGAGGAACAGGACGCCCGCTTCCGGGGCCAGGCCGCCGCCGCCGCCAAGGGGGATCTCGAGGCCCATCCCGCCGACCGCGCCTTCGTCCGGGCGCTCGAGTACGGGCTGCCCCCCACCTCGGGGATCGGCATCGGGGTGGACCGGCTGGTGATGCTGTTGGCCGAAGTGGATGCCATCCGGGACGTCATTCTGTTTCCGATGCTCAGACCCGAGTCGCCGGGATGACTGACGTCGTCGCCGAACCCGGATCCGTTGCCACCGGCAACGGCGCCGGGTCCGAGACGTACTCGACCCGGCACCGGGTCCCGAGTGACTCGTCGGGCAACGGTGGTCCAGCCGCGGTGGCCGGCGAGTTCTACATGCCGGACCTCGTCGAGGTCGGCGTACCCCTGGGCGGGCGGGTTGTGGTCGTCAGCGACCTGCACCTCGCCGCCGTCCCCACCGACGCCAGCCGCATCGTGGCCGACGAGTTGGCTGAACTGTTGAACGGTTGGACCGGTCCGGGAGCGTTCGTCATCGCCGGGGACGGTTTCGAGATGTTGGCGAGCTCGCCCGATGTCAGAGCCATCCTCGATGCCCATCCCCAGTTGGCGGCCGCGCTGTCGGCGTTCACCCAGCTGCCCGACCACCAGTTGATCGTCCTGTCCGGCAACCACGACGGCCAGCTGGCCTGGGACGGTGATGCGGTCGAGATCCTGCGGGAGCGGTTGGGGATGTCCGGCATCGCCTTCGCCTGTGATCTGGTCATCACCACCGCCGAGGGCGTTCAGCGGGTCCACATCGTCCACGGGAACCAGGCCGATCCCTACAACGCCTTCGACGATCCCCGCTCGCCGGTGGATACCCCGTTCGGCCACCACATCGTGCGCGACGTGCTCCCGCAGCTGGCCTCCCGCCAGCACCCGGGCTCGCTGTTCGACGGGGTGCAGTGGCTGGACGGCGAGCCGGCCGGTTTCGTCAGTTCGCGCCTCTTCTACCGCAAGGTCGATCGGCAAGTTCTGGCTCCTGACCATCCCCTTCGTGGCCGCCTTGCTGCTTCGGTTCCTGACCTTCATCCCCGGATTCGGGACGCTCCTCAAGCACCACAGTCAGCGGTGGTTGATCGCCTTCGGGCTCTTGATCCTGTTGATGATCGTGGTGGCGGTGGTGGCCGCGTTGGCCACCATGTTCCGGGTGAACAAGGCCCTGCGGGAGGGAGCCCTCAACGAGCGGGCCGATCCGGTGACCCACAACGCCCCTCCCCGGGCCGAGGCCTCCCGATTGGTGGCCGAGGGCTATGCCGGCATGATCAGCGGCCACACCCACCAGCCCGAGCTCTCGGTGGTCGGCAACGGCTTCTATGCCAACACCGGCAGCGGGACCGAGTCGACCGTCGCCCAGCCGGCCCGGTGGCGGCTGCCCAAGCCGTATGTCTCGGAGCGACGCTTCTCCTACGTGGAGCTAGTGGCCGGAGACGTGCTGATCGTCAGGCTGTACCTGCGAGAGACCCCCACCCGGGACCAGGTCCTGCTCGAGCGACTGGCCATGGCCAATGTTCGGCACGGCCAGACCACCACCCAGATGGTGGCGTCCCTGCCCAACGGCCCGACCTGGACCAATGAGGCCGGGGCGCTCAGCCACTGGTCGCGCTCCCGTCGGGTGCGGCAACTGGCGGCCGCCATCCTGTTGGTCGCCGGACTCATCAACATTGTCTTCGCCCTGCTGTTCGACGTGAGCTCGACCCTCCCGGTCAACAAGTGGTTGCCGCTCGGCATCGGGCCGCTGGACGGGATGACTGCCATCGTCGGTGGATTGGCGCTCCTCGGGCTCTCCCGAGGGGTGAGGCACGGCTACCGGTCGGCGTGGGCGGTGGCCATCCTGGTGCTGGTGGCCGACATCGTCACCCGGTTGGTGAAATCGAACGGCGCGGTGGGCACCGCGGTGGCCTTCGTCATCGCCTTCTGGCTGATCCTCGAGTACTCCCACTTCGGGGTGTACCCGGTGGGGGTGAATCGCCTGACCCGGTGGGGGATGTCCCTGGGCCTGGGGGCCCTGGTCACCCTGGCCATCCTGGACGACCTCTTCGAACCCCAGCAGGGATTGGCCCTCGACCTCACCGGCCTGGCGCTGCTGGGGGTCATCGGGTTGGCCCTGTTGGTGACCATTCCCGGGCGCGAGCACCGCCGGACGGGGACGGCCCGCGCCGAGGCCTTCGATCGCGCCCTGGCGATCATCGAGACACACGGGGGGGACACCCTGGACTACTTCGCCCTCCGGGATGACAAGTCGTGGTTCTTCAGCGGCTCCTCGCTGGTCGCCTACTCGGTGATCAACGGGGTGATGCTGGTGTCCCCCGACCCCATCGGACCGGTGGACCAACGGGTGTCGGTCTGGTCGGACGTCATGAACGTGGCCCAGGCCAACAGCTGGGCACCCGCGGTCCTGGCCGCCTCCGAGGTCTGGCTGCCCATCTATCGGGCCTCCGGCCTGGTCGACCACTACCTCGGCGACGAGGCGGTGGTCGACTGCATCACCTTCTCGCTCCAGGGCAAGTCGATGAAGTCCCTCCGGGGCGCCTACAACCGGATGAAGAAGTCGGGATACCGGGTGGAAGTCCACGATCCGGCTGAGGTGGGCCCGGAATTGAAGGAGCAGCTGCTCACCCTGATGACCGAGACCCGTCAGGGGGAGGCCGAACGCGGCTATTCGATGACGCTGAGCCGGATCTTCGATCCCCGGGACCGCGGGTTGCTCCTGGCCGTGTGCCTCGACGCCGACGACAACCCTCTGGCCTTCAACCAGTACGTCCCGGCACCCCAAGTGAACGGCTACTCGCTCGATCTGATGCGACGAACCAGCCGGGACGACGTACCCAGTGGGCTCACCGATTTCGTCATCCTCGAAACCATCCAGTGGATGGCGGAACGGAACCTGCGGGGGCTGGGTCTCAACTTCGCCACCATGCGGGCGATCGTGGCCGGCGAGACGACCGGCGGCGCCTGGACCTCGCTCGAACGTAACGTCCTCCACCGGTTCAGCGACACCATGCAGATCGAGTCGCTGTGGAAGTTCAACAAGAAGTACGAACCCCGGTGGAACCCGCGGTACGCGGTGACCGGGCCGTTCGTCCATATCGCCCGGACGAGTCTGGCCATGGCCCGGGCCGAGGCCGTCACCGAGGTCCCGGTCATCGGGCGCCTGCTCAAGGTTCGGGGGCCGTCGGCGTCCAAACAGGGCTGAGCTGGCCCGGTGATCTCCCCCCAGACGGTCGGGCCGCCGGCGCGGACACGGCTCCGCCCAGAAAGGCCCGCTCAGAACCCTTCGAGCAGCACCTTCCCCGGGTCGACGGCGGTCTCGGATCCCTCCCGAGCCTCCATCACCGGCGGCGCCCAGCGGGACATCAGGACCACTCCCGATGCCATCAGGATGAGCGAGAGTACGGCGCCGGTGATGGCGGCAGGCGAGGTGTTGACGTGCTCGTCGAACAGTTCGATGCCCAGGAGAATGCTGGAGAACGGGTCCACGATGAGCAGGGCGGCCTGGGACACCATCAGGGGACCGACCGACAGCGATGCCTGCACCAGGATCGTCCCGACGATCCCGGTGACCACCAGCAAGTAGAGCGGCCAATGGTAGAGGAGGTGGATCCATCCGTCCTGGGAGAGGATGGCGGTCGCCGCCTTCATGAAGCCGGCGTCGATGGACCAGACGATGGCGCCGGAGCTACCGAGCATGGCCGCCTTCCGTGACGGCGATCCGCCCCGGCTGAGCACCAGGAGCACCGCGACGATCACCAGCCGGACGGCGATGGATTTGAGCCAACCGCTGGCGCTCGGGAGACCGATGCCCTCCTGGGGATGGGCGGCGACCAGAAACCCGGCCAGGCCCACGCAGGTGAGGGCGGCTGCGCCCCAGGTGCGCATGGCAATTTGGTCGTGCAACCAGAATCGGCGGAGTCCCAACATGAAGATCAACTCGATCACCAGCACCGGCTGGACCACGGCGATCTCCCCGAAGTACAGGGCGGTGGCGGTGAAGATGAAGGTGCCGCCCAGAGAACAGGAAGCCCACCAGCCACATGGGCTGCCGGATCAGGTACAGGGCTTTGCGCCATCCGGTTGCCACTTCGGCCGGGGCGGACACGTTGGCCAGGCGCTGCACGACGGCGGAAGAGGCATTGCACAGGGAGCCGAGGGCGGCAAAGAAGATGGCAATCATGTCGGCACCACTGACCTCCTAACGGAGGATGGACGTTGCCCTCCGGCCGTAGGGATCGACAGTTTACTTAGGAGGCTTGAGGCCCGCGGGGTTGCCGGCGCGATTTTCCAGTTTCAACCCACGTGGTGGAATCCATTGAGCGGTTTCACCCGTTCCCTTTGAGTATTGTTCGTCGGTTCGAACCTGCCCTACCTAAGCATGGCGACCGAGCCGACCCTACTCAATAGAATCATTTCCCGTCCTCGTATTTCGTCAGAGCGATCGGAGCCTTCCGTCAACATCTCCATCATTTCGGGGTGGCTGCCCCCGGTCGTAATCGGGCTGGCCCTGGTCTCGGTTTTGGCGACCCTCGGCTGGCGATCGGGAGGCTGGCGGCGACAGTTGGTCATCGGCATTCCGGTGGCCGTCGTCGCCCCGTTGGCTGCCGATGTGATCCTGCATGTCAGTGGCGACTATCCCAACCGGTTTCCGGTCTCGGCGTTTGTGTGGGGCGGAGTCTGGGTCCTGGCATCGGTGGCCGCCCTCGTCGGGTGGGTGCACGCCTCCGGGTGGATCCGGGTGATGTCCTGTGTCGCGGTTGTCCTGACCGCGGTGGTGGTGGCCGATGCGCTGAATTCGACCTATGTCCGATACCCGACGATCGGGAGGCTGGTGCATCTCGATGCGGTGAACCTGGTTCCCAACGCCCAACTCCAGGTCATCCGCGACGAAGTCGCGAAGACCGGCCGTCTCCCGTCGAGAGGGGTGGTGGTCTCCGCCCACATTCCGGCAACCGTGTCGAAGTTCAACGCCCATGACGCCTTCGTCTATCTCCCCCCGGCCTGGTTTGCCACCCCGCCCCCGGTGCTGCCCACTCTGATCCTGTTGCCCGGCGAACCGGGGAGCTCCGCCGACTGGACCCGGCAGGGGAAGGCCGATCACATCGTCGACCAGTTCGCCGCCGGGCATGACGGGCTGTCGCCGATCGTGGTGATGCCCGACCCCAACGGTTTCCTGACCGTCGATACCGAGTGCGTGAACAGCTCCTTCGGCCAGGCGGAGACCTACCTGGTCCAGGACGTGCCCGCCTTCGCCCGAGCTACCTACGACGCCGACGAAGGGCCGCGATCGCTGGCGGTGGCCGGATTGTCCGCCGGAGGCTTCTGTTCGGTGAACCTCGCGCTGCGGAATCCGAAGGTCTTCCCGTTCTTCGCCAGTTATTCGGGGTTGGCCTCGCCGGTGTACTTGGAGGACCCGCGTTCGGACACCATCAAGATCCTCTTCGGGGGTTCGAACGAGAGCTATCAGAGCAACAATCCGCTTACCTTGCTCAAGAACAGATCGTTTCCGGGGATGGCCGGCTGGCTGGCGGTGGGCAAGGACGACGCCCGGCCCCTGGCCGCGGCTCAGCGCCTCCAACCGGCCGCGGAGGCGGCGGGCATCGATACCTGTCTGGAGATACTTCCGGGCGGTCATGACTTCGGTGTCTGGGATCAGGCCTTCACCGATTCGCTGCCCTGGCTGTCCTGGAAGTTGGGACTCACCTCAGAGCCGTCGGCCGGGCGGGCCACCTGTACTCCCGCGCGTGACTGCGTGACTGGACGGATCAGTGCGCCCCGGGGGACTCGAACCACCCAACCTGCGGATTAAGAATCCGCTGCTCCACCGTTGAGCTAGGGGCGCGACGAGATCCTAAGGGGTGCATCGGGGCGATTGCAACCGATCACCCTCGAATGACACTCGTTCATTTAGCCATGAAAGGGCATACATCGCTCGGGGCATCCATCAGTGAATGGGTGGAGTGCATTTGGCCGAAGAGTCGGTGGGGGCGGGAGTGAGACCCAGTTTCCAGGAAAGCCATGGAAGCGAGTCCTTGAAAGCTCGCGTCCAGAACGGAAAGTCGTGGCCCCCGCTGGGGCTCGAGAAGCAGACCTGGGCGAGTCCGGCCTTGTCGGCGAATCTCTGGAGGTGTTGGGCGTCGGGCAACAGGGCGGCGTCCTGCGCCCCGGTCTCGAACCACGCCGAGGTTCCGGGGAATTTGTTGTTGGTCATCAGGGTGGTGGGGTCGTATTTGTTGTACTCGGCCAACGAACCATTGAACAGGGTGGTGATGGTGGCGGCTTTGTCGGCGGTCTTGAAGGTCACCGCGCTGTACCCCGAGTAGGTGGCGAAGTCGGGAAAGACCTTCGGATTGCGCAGGGCCAACACCGTCGCACAGGTGCCACCCGCCGAGAGCCCGGCCACCGCGAACGAATGCGCCCCGGTGTTGGCGTTGAACTCGGTGCGCATGTAGGCCGGGAGGTCCTCGGTCAGGTAGGTCTCGGCATCGCCCAGTTTGCTGTTGGTGCACTCGGTGTCCTGGGCGGCGCCGTTGGAATCCGGCATGACCAGGATCGGAGCCGTCCCCTGGTGTTTGGCGGCGAATTCGTTGGCGGTGGTGTCGGCGAACGCCGCCCGGGTCCAGTCGGTGGGCATGCCCGGGTAGCCGGCGATCAGCACGATGACCGGAAGCGCGGGTTCAGGATTGTGGAACCAGGCCGGGGGGATGTACACCTCGGCCTGCCCGGTCTGAAACTTCGACTTGGTGGGCGGGATGGTGACGTTGATGGTGTCGCCGTGGTCCGGCAGGTGCCCGGTATCCCGGACCTGATCCCGGATGGCCTGCAGGGCCGGGAGGCTGGTGAAGTTGGCCGCGTCCTTGCCCAGCGCCCGCTCGAGGGTCGGGTAGTAGCCGAACTGCTGGTTGATGACGGTGCAGGCAGCCAGAAAGCAGAACAGGACGGAGATCACCGAAAGCGGGCGGATGACCCAGCGTCCCTTCGGCCACCCCAGAATCGCGACCACCAAGGAGAAGATGACCAGCCACGCCCAGAGGTAGAAGGTGCGAGGGAAGTCGTCGGGCACGAACTGGAAGAAGTGGACCGACAGGGCCAGCAACACGGTCAGGACAAAGGCAGCCGGAAGCCCGAACACCAATTGGGATTTCCAGGCGCCGTCCCGCCACCCAATGGTCAAGGCCAACGATGCGAGGGCCACCGCGATCACCACGACCGGGAACCAGCCGTCGATGATCGAGAAGTTGATGACAAGTTCCATAGGCGCCTCGGAAGACCCTACAGCGGCGACCGTGCCGGTCGCGGTTGGCTCAGGAGTGACTCGCGCGTGGTTTGGTCGTGGTGGTGGTCGGCGCCGGACCGGTCGGATACGCCGACGACATGGTGAAGAAGTCCCGGGCCCAATACGACGCGAAGTAGCGTCCCGGGCCTCCGGTCATCTGGGGAAGGAGCTGGGTCCCGTTGTCGGGGGTGGCCGCGCCGTAGGGGGTGGCCGGGTCGTAGAGGGAGTAGTTGACCCAGTCGGTGTTGATGTCGAGCTCCATGGCCCGGGTGGCGCCGGCCCGAACCAGCAGATCGGCCAGATCGGTGATGTTCAGGCCCGGGCCGCCGACGTAGACCAGAGCACCGGTTGACGTCACGCCCAGGCCGGATCGGTAGACATAGACGGCCCCGCCCAGCGTGTTGCCCCACTGGGTGGTGTCGGCGGCGTTCAGCCCGGGAACCGGTTGGCCACCGTCCACGATGAGGTCGAGGTTCTGGCGGACGGCGACGACGTTGGGGGTGAGGGTGGCATCCCGCCCCCAGTCGGCCACCGTCATGGTCCCGTCGTTGTAGATCACCGCGGAGGCCGCCCCCGAACGCAGCGGCGTCAGGGTCTTGCCGTCGGTGAAGTAGCCACCATTGGACTGTCCGGACAGGAAACCGGCGTTGAACGCAGAAACCAGGGAGTTGGCCGCGGTGGCCTGGACCGGGGCGGTATGGGTGAACGGACCGCCCCCGGGGATCTGGCTACCCGAGTAGAGGGTGGCGTGCAGCAACTTGGTGTCCATCCATGCCACCCCTACGACGTAGCTGGTGTGGACGGCATCGGGTCGGAGCTCGGTGGTGTAGACGGCGGGGACACCGTCGACCAGTCGGCCGGCCGGCGACCACTGCCCCTCGCCGGCCAGGGCCGGGGTGGCAAACGGCGCCATGGCCACGGGAGCCGGTAGATGCGGTGGCCCCGCGGCGACCGTGGTCGGCGTGCTGATCGGGGTCTTGATCGCCCCGTTGGGCACCGAGCCCCCGACCTTGGGCGCGTGGTGGCTGTACCAGTAGTTCTCGACCTTGTTGACAATGGAGCCACCGCCGTTCTGGCGGGCCCACTCGGCGAACCGGGCACTCATCGAACTTCCATAGGCGGGATTGGTGAGCGCCCCACCGAGGGAGATGGCCAACCAGATCAGCAGGCCGACCAGGATCACTCCGATGATGGCTTTCATCCTCCGACGGCGATAGAGCCGCTCCTGGCGGGCGCGAACCCGCCGGAGATTCCGGTGCCGCCCCCGGTGGGCTGGGCCGTTTCCGTCTCTGGTCGGTGTGGGCTTGGACGATGGGGGGCGTTGGACGGTATCTACCACGGGGATTTCCTGAGTGTCTTGCATGCTCGCCCGCCTAGATGACGGGGGGTGAGGGGAATGACGACCCCTGGCGGTGAACCGATATTGGCCATCGTGATTGTGGTGAACGACCACCGGTGGTGCGACCGGATTCGCCAACGTGCGCGAGGGTTCGAGGATCGACCACTAGACCAGCAACTTTAGCTGGGGCGCGACCTGAAGTGGGGTCGTTGGGTGAGCCACCCTTGTGACCAGCGTGTCTCCGACCGTTCCCGCCGGTTCGGCCCGGAGTGCTCAGCTTCCCCCAAGTACACTGCCGAACCGTGGAGTGTGGATGTCCAACGCCGACCGGGGAGTCGGGCTGGACCCCCGTCGCCCTTCCTCGTCGGCGGTAGGCCACGATGGCCGCCTCGTGGATCCCCACCCTGGTCCTGGTGGCCGGAATTGCGGCATTGGCGCCGGTCCTGGCCGAATTCAGCGGAAAACTCGGCATTCCCGCCATGGTCATCGAGCTCATCCTGGGCGTGATGGTCGGGCCCGATGTCCTGAAGCTCGCCCACACCGGAAGCGTGGTGGCCGCGTTCTCCGATCTGGGCCTGGCCTTCCTGATGTTCCTGGCCGGCTACGAACTCGATCTCATGCGGATCCGGGGCCGACCGTTGCGGCTGGCCACCGCGAGCTGGGTGTCCTCCGCCGCCATCGCGGTGGCGTTCTCCCTGGCCGTCGTGGCCACCGGGCTGGAGCATGACCCGGTGGTCTTCGGGCTGACCCTGACGACCACGGCCCTGGGGACGGTGTTGCCGCTGATCCGCGATGCCGGTGTGTTGGAGACCGAATTCGGCCGGCACGTGATGGCGGCGGGGACCATCGGGGAGTTCGGCCCCATCGTAGCGGTCTCCGTATTTCTGACCCAGCGGCATCCGGCGATCACCATCCTGCTGCTGGTGGTGTTCCTCGCCACCGCGGTGGGAGCCGCGCTGGCTGCCGCCCGCAGACAGCAACCCCGGGTGGTGGCCATGCTCGGCCGGCATCTCCATTCGAGCTCTCAACTCCCGATCCGGATATCCATTCTCCTCATCTTCTTGTTGGTCTACCTGGCCTCCACCCTCGGCCTCGATGTGCTGCTGGGGGCGGTCGCCGCCGGGATCGTGGTCCGCCTGTTCACCCAGGGCGACGACAGCCCGGTCATTCGGGGAAAGCTCGAGGCCATCGGCTTCGGCTTTCTGATTCCCATCTTCTTCGTGGTGAGCGGGGTGACCTTCGATCTCCATTCGCTTCTCCACAATCCGAGAGCCGCCCTGCGCATCCCGCTCTATCTCCTGCTGCTCCTGGTGGTCCGGGGCGCTCCGTCGCTGTTGGTCTACCGCAAGCAGTTGCCGAAACGTCAGCAGTTGTCCCTGGCCCTGTTCTCGGTCACCGGGCTGCCCTTGATCGTGGTGATCGCCGAGATCGGGGTGGCGGCCGACAAGATGGCTCCCGAGAACGCCGCCGCTCTCATTGCCGCCGGCGTGCTCTCGGTGCTCATCTTCCCGATTGTCGGGTTGCGGTTGCTGCCGCGGGGCACCCCGGCGGCGGCCGGGCCGGAGGATCCCCCTTCGCCATCGTCGGCGACCGGGTCCTCCGGGTCTCCCCCCGAGGACCCGCTCGGGCGCGGTTGAACTACAGGGTGGTCGACCACAATCTGAGTTGTGGCTCCTCGGTGTCGGACAACGCGTGATACCCCGGCAGTTCGTCCATCGGGGTATCGAGATAGATCTTGGCCTCCGGCGGATGGGCGAACCGGCCGTGGCTCCATCGGATCTCGACATGACCGGCGACGGTCGATTGATGGCGGGACCCCGGGTGGCGGGAGCGATACCGGCAGTGCCAGTCGACCCGGGGCTGACCGGCCGCCCCGGCGGCGATGCCGAAATCGACGACCTCGAACTCGTCCCTCCAGTCCCACGGGCTCGAGATCCGGTACTGGACCGGTCGCCCGCTGCGCCGATCGATGCCGAGCACGAAATACGGAGCGCTCCCGATCCGCAACAATCGCCAGACCATCAGTTCCGATCCGATACCGGCTTCGTCCATCCGCTGCCGCCAGCGTTGGGCTGACTCCCGGCTCACGGTCGTGCACAACCTGACGTAGGCAGCCTTGGTTTCCGCATCGGGGTAGGACCTCCCCGCCAGGGCATCCCGGAGCTCGCGGTGTTGTTCTTTGGTGCAGAGTCCGGGTGCCGACGGAAAGTGGGTCAACCCGGTGGCCCGCAAACAGGCGGCGTACAGCGCCGACACCTCGTCAACCGCCACCACCTCGAACCAGTCGGAACGGTCCCAGCGTCCGGACATGGCCAGTAAGCCCTCGAACAGGCGGGCCGGGGAGGTATTGGCGAGGATGTCGGACTCGTACTTGCAACTGATCAGGTACACATGGTCGATGCGGAGATCGATGGGGGCAACCTCGTCACCCGGAGCCCGACGACCACCGGTCCACTCGATGATCCGGGGGACTCGGCCGCTGAGCCCATCGGGGGCGGCCAACATGGCTTGCCCGTTCTCGAAGGCCATCCGGAACTCGGCGGCGAATCGTCCCTCCCGGTGGATGACCTGCAACTGCTCCCAGGTGTCACTCCCTATCCTCAGCTCATCCGGCCGCCGGGCCAGGGCGCGGGAAAGATCCGGGTACCCGAGGGTCCCGAGGGCGGTCCCGAGCTCGGTGACGGTGGTCCGGTCATCGGGCATGGGGCCGTCCCGGACCGGCTGGACCGAGCCGCGAGCCGCTCACGGTCCGACCAGATGCTGGATGATCGATTCGCCGACCGATACGCATTGCGAGGTGGAGGTGCAGGTCACTCCCAAGAGGGGCTCAGCCGAGGTGACGGTGGTGGCCCCCTTCCAGGGCTTGGTGGTGGGCCCGGTGAAGAGCAGGACCCCGGAGGTGGGTGAACTGGTGACGGTGCTTCCGGTGGCCAGGCAGGTGTCGTCGGCGATACAGGAGACGCTGAAGAGTTCCGCGACCGAAGTCGGTGTGGGCTGACTGGTCCAGGTCGCTCCCCCATTGGAGCTGGTGAAGACCAATCCGTGGCCGGTGCGGGCGACGTTCTGGGCGGTGGCGGTGGTCCCGACCACCGCGCACCGCACGCCGGCCAGCCCGGCGGGAAGCGGCGACGTGGTTGACGGGGCCGTGCTGGTGGGTGCGGTGGGAACGGTGATCTGGCCCTGACCTCCACTCGGTGCGGTACCCGGCACCGCACCCGCCTGGTCGGCCGGACCCTGAACGCAGGAGACGGAATTCAACAGGCCCGAACCCGCCGGGTATCGGAAGGGTGGTCCAGGACGCACCACCGTTCGAAGTGGACACCACCGAGCCGGACACTGTGTGACCGGCCACCCAACAATGCTGGGCGTCGATGCACGAGATGCCGCTGGCCCCGCTGGTGCCTCCGGACAACGTGCCCGCCTGGCTCCAGGTGGCGCCGGCCGACGTCGACACCAGGGCGACATCGCCGGCGCCGAGCGATCCGATGGCCATGCACCGCCGATTCGACCCGCAGGTCACCGCGGTCACGTCGCCGATCGCCGCCGGCACCGCCGCCGGGCCCCAACTGGTTCCGCCGTTGTTGGTGGTGATGGCGATGCCCTGGTTGCCCTGGCCCTGGCCGACGGCCACGCACTGGGACGGCGTGCTGCAGGCGATGTCGGCGAGATATCCGGTGGTCGGCGGGATGGGTTGGGCAATCCAACTGGTTCCCCCGTTCGACGTGGCGATCAACGCCGCGCCGTTGGGTGCGCCACCGCTGCCGACGGTGGAGCCGACGGCCCAGCACTTGGACGCCGTCACGCAGGTCACCGCCGTTACCGAATTGACGGGCTTGGGCGGCACCACCGGCATCAGTGAGCCGCTCCAGGGCGATCCGGACTTGAAGGGGACGGTAGCCAGGGTCACTGACGTTGTCCCTGATGAGAGGTGTGCGGGGCCGGACGTGCACCCGGTCAGGACCGCCCCGGCGAGGACCCCGGCCAAGGCCGCCAGTTTTGGTAGGCGGGATGCAGCCCTCACGGTGGAGAGTTGCCTAACGGGTCTTGATGACGTCAGAAGAGACGGCCTTGTCGTGCCAGGCCTGCCGTCGTTGGTCCCACAACGGAGACAGCACGTTGATCAGCCCCGGGATGAACAAGAGGGCCCACAGGATGGTGTAGATGAATCGACGGAGCACGGCCCGCCCGGGACCGATGGGGCCGCCGGTGTTGACGTCGCGGGTGGCGATGCCCAGGGCCATCTTGCCCAGTGTCTGACCGCGTTCGCTTCCGTCGAAGATTCCGAAGTAGGCGAGCGTGAGCACCACCTCGATGATCTCCGCGACGATCAGGTGACCGGTGTGGACGGTGGTGGTGCCGTTGGAGTTGAACACGATGGTGTTACCCCCGCCGAAGATGCCGCGGAGAATGGCGAAGACAACGCCGAGCATGACGCTGTCGATGATGATGGCCACCGCCCGCTGCCACCACTCGGCCAGCGGGCGACCCAGCCCGTCGACCGGCCCGGTCACGTAGCCATAGGGGGCGCCGGCCGGCGGCTGGCCGTAGGGGGGCGCGCCATAGGGAGGAGCGCCGTAGCCTGGAGCCCCCGGCGGCGTCCCGTACGGAGGGGCCCCACCCGGAGGCGGTGCATAGGCACCGGCCGGTGGCGGTTGGGCGTAGACCGGAGCACTCATCGGTGGTGGCGAGCTGGTTTCGGGCGCCCCCGGGGCCTGGCCCGGCGGAGGGGGAGGAGCCGCGGGGGGCGGAGGGGGCGGCGCGGCCGCGGGGGGCGGAGGGGGTGGTGGAGAAGGGGTGGCAGCCGGCGTCTCTTGTTCGGGTGGCGGATCGCTCGGAGGAGGATTGGTGTCGGTCATCGGGAAATCCGATCTCTTGAGTGGAAATGGTCCGGTGGATGAGCGATGAGGACCGTCGGTTGCCCTGGTCGGACGCGATCTTGCCACGCTTGGAGGCCCGTAGGCAGGATTTCTTCCGGTATTGAACTCACCACCGGTGGTTCGCCGTCTACCGTTGAGCGTCGGTGATCGAAGTCCTTTTCCACATTCTTGACGCTTCGGGACCCGGGGGGGAGTGGACCGCATGAATTTGGTCGACATCCTGATCCTGGTGGTCGTGGCCATCGCCGCCATTCAGGGGTTGCGGCTCGGCGGGTTGATGCAGGTGCTCTCATTCGGAGGATTCTGGATCGGGCTGTATCTCGGCGCGCTCCTGGCGTCGGTCACCGCCACCTGGGTCCACTCGTCCGGCAGCCGGGCGGCGGTGGCCCTCATCACCATGTTGGGCGTCGCCATCGTCTGCGGAGTCATCGGGCGCACGGTGGGGGTCAAACTCTTCAAGCGGGTCCACCGGGGCCGGCTGGGGGCGGTCGATTCCGGACTCGGGGTGGTGGTGGCGGTCATCGCCTCGCTGCTGGCCACCTGGCTGGTGGCCAGCACCCTGGTCAACAGCTCGTATCTCCCGATCAATGCCTCCATCTCCGGTTCCCAGATCATCCGATCTCTCGACAACGTGCTCCCGGCGCCCCCGTCGGTGTTCTCCCGGGTGCAGGGGTTCCTTTCCGCCGAGGGATTCCCCCCGGTGTTCGCGCAGCTGGCTCCGGCGTCAGCCGGACCAGTGACGCTTCCCGGCGATGCCCAGATGCAAACCGCGTTGAACATCGCCGGTCCTTCCACCGTCAAGATCGTCGGATCGGGGTGCGGTGACATCCAAGAGGGCTCCGGATTCGTGGTGGCGCCCGGGCTGGTGGTGACCAATGCCCACGTGGTGGCCGGGATCGCCCGTCCCACCGTCCAGGACAGCGCGGGAATCCACGACACCACCGTTGTCCTCTTCGACCCCACCTACGATCTGGCGGTGATGAGGGTCCCCGGACTCCGCGAGCATCCGCTCACCCTCGACCCGAGCGATGTCTCCCGTGGGGTGCAGGCCCTGGTCCTGGGCTACCCGGGCGGAGGCCCCTTCACCGTGGAGCCGGCCGGGATCATGGCCAATTTCTCCGCCGAGGGCAGGGACATCTACGGCCAGGGGCTCACCCTCCGCGACGTCTACGAAGTCCAGTCGGTGGTACGCCCGGGGAACTCCGGTGGCCCGCTGGTCGAGGCCAATGGTCAGGTGATCGGCGTCGTCTTCTCCCGTTCGACCACCAACGGGGACATCGGCTATGCCCTCACCTCTCCCGGGGTGTTGTCACGAGTCCAACGAGCCGAGACCGCCACCGGCTCGGTGGGCACCGGGCCCTGCGCCAACAGCTGATCGTCACGTTCCGACGCCCTCGGACGGCTGACGGCGGCCGCAGAGTCAGGGACGTCCGACTAGACATAGACCATGAGCCTGCCCATCGAGGATTACGGAATCATCGGCGATCTCCACACGGCGGCGTTGGTCGGGCGCGATGGCTCCATCGATTGGCTCTGTCTGCCTCGTTTCGACTCGGCGGCCTGCTTTTCGAAACTCCTGGGCACCGGCGATCACGGCTGCTGGAAGTTGGCCCCGGTCGGGTCGCACCGGGCGACCCACCGGCGCTACCGCGGCGATTCGCTGGTGCTCGAGTCGGAGTTCGTGACCGACGAAGGAACCGTCCGGGTCATCGACTGCATGCCGATCCGTCAGCAACACCCCGAAGTGGTGCGGTTGGTGGAAGGGGTGCGGGGCACGGTCACCATGGACATGGTGCTCACCATGCGCTTTGGCTACGGACAGATCGTCCCGTGGGTACGGCGGCTCGACGG
Source organism: uncultured Acidimicrobiaceae bacterium (assembly GCA_963819695.1). Lineage (GTDB taxonomy): Bacteria > Actinomycetota > Acidimicrobiia > Acidimicrobiales > RAAP-2 > DASZIT01. The sequence continues at coordinate 152,929 of CAWFXD010000001.1, forward strand.
GACCCTGGTGGCCATCGCCGGACCCGACGGGCTTTCCCTCTGGACACCCGTCCACACCGAGGGCAAGGATATGTCCACGGTGGCCAGGTTCACCGTGACCGAAGGCCAGCGGGTCCCGTTCTCGCTGGCGTGGTTCGCCGCCTGTGAAGAGCCACCCCGCCCGGTGGATGCGGTGTACGCCATCGATGACACCGAGAACTGGTGGCGGGACTGGGTCGCCCAGGGCACCTATGACGGTCCTGACCGGGACGCGGTGATCCGGTCGCTCATCACCCTCAAGGCGCTGACCTACCAACCGACCGGGGGGATCGTGGCCGCCGCCACCACCTCCCTGCCCGAGACGCTCGGGGGGGCGCGGAACTGGGACTACCGCTTCTGCTGGCTACGCGACGCCACCCTCACCCTGGAGTCCCTGATGAGGGGCGGGTTCTACCAGGAGGCCATGTCCTGGCGCGACTGGCTGCTGCGGGCGGTGGCCGGCGACCCGTCGCAGATGCAGATCATGTACGGCCCGGCCGGTGAGCGCCGTCTCGATGAGTGGGAGGTCACCTGGCTCCCGGGCTATGAGGAGTCGTCCCCGGTGCGGATCGGCAATGCCGCCGCCGGCCAGTTCCAGTTGGACGTCTACGGGGAGGTGATGTCGGCGCTCTACGAGGCGTCGCTTTCGGGCGACAACGTCGAGACGCCGGCCTGGGAACTGCAGCGCGAACTGATGGAATTCCTCGAGAGCGGCTGGCGGGAGCCCGACGATGGGATCTGGGAGGTCCGGGGCCCGAGGCGGCACTTCACCCACTCGAAAGTCATGGCCTGGGTGGCCATGGACCGGGCCGTCAAGACGGTGGAGAACTGCGGGATGGAAGGCCCGGTCGACCACTGGAAGGAGGTTCGCGCCGAGATCCACGACCAGGTGACCGATGAGGGCTTCAATGCCGACAAGGGGTCGTTCACCCAGTACTACGGATCGGACCAGCTCGATGCCAGCCTGTTGATGATCCCCATGGTCGGATTCCTGCCGGCCAGCGATCCCCGGGTCAAGGGGACCATCGAAGCGGTGGAGCGGGAATTGATGGACGGCGGCTTCGTGCTTCGCTACCGCACCGCCGATACCGGCGATGTCGACGGGTTGACCGGGCGGGAGGGAGCGTTTCTGGCCTGCTCGTTCTGGATGGTCGACTGCCTGGCCATGTTGGATCGGACCGACGATGCCCGGGAGATGCTCGAGCGGCTGCTGTCCCTCCGCAACGACCTGGGACTCCTCTCCGAGGAGTATGACCCGGTCGCCGGCCGGCTGGTCGGGAACTTCCCGCAGGCCTTCTCGCATGTGTCGTTGGTGAATTCGGTGGCCAAGCTCAATGGTCACGATAAGCCGGTGATGGCCCCCCACACCCTCAGCCATGTCCGGCGGGCCACCACCCGATCGAAGACCGGCACCGGACGGATGCACCTCGGTGGCCATTCCCTTCGTCGCCCCGCCCGCACCATCCCGGGCCGGGTGGGAGGAGCCTCCGAAGCCGAGATCAGCGCCACCGGGTCAGCCTCCGAGTAGCGGGCATCCCGATGCCGACCACCACCCCGGGTCCGACCTTCAGGAAGGGAAATCCATGAAAGCGCTGACCGTCGTTCCGTTGACCAAGGACTCCGCCCGCCTCGACGATGTGGACGATCCGCCCGACTCCGACGGACCGGTGCTGGTCCAGACCCTGGCGGTTGGCATTTGCGGCACCGACATCGAGATCCTGTCGGGAGCCTACGGGTGGCCTCCCCCCGGACGCCAGCGGCTGGTTCTGGGGCACGAGTCCCTCGGGCAGGTGCTGGAAGCCCCGGCCGGAGGGGATCTGGCCACGGGCGACTACGTGGTGGGGATCGTGCGCCGCCCCGACCCGGTCCCCTGTGCGAACTCCGCGGTGGGTGAGTGGGATTTCTGTCGCAACGGCCGCTATACCGAGCGGGGCATCAAGGAACACGACGGCTATCTGTCCGAGCGGTACCGGATCACCCCGGAGTTCGCGGTCAAGGTCGACCCGAAGCTGGGCTTCCTCGGTGTCCTCCTCGAACCGACCAGCGTGGTGGCCAAGGCCTGGGAACAGGTCGACCGGATCGGTGGCCGGGCCCACTGGGACCCCAAGACGGTGGTGGTCACCGGGGCCGGGCCCATCGGGCTGTTGGCGGCGATGATCGGGCGTCAGCGCGGCCTCGAGGTCCACGTCTTCGACCAGGTCACCGCCGGACTCAAGCCGCAGCTGGTGGCCGAGCTGGGCGCCACCTACCACACCGGTTCCATCGAAGACTCGGTCGAGGACCCCGATGTGATCCTCGAGTGCACCGGGGTGTCGTCACTGGTCCTCGACGCCATGGAGCATGTGGGGACGGGCGGGGTGGTGTGCCTCACCGGGGTGTCCTCGGGAGGACGCACCATCACCCTGGATGAAGGGGCGTTGAACCGGTCGATGGTGCTGGAGAACGAAGCCGTGGTCGGCTCGGTCAACGCCAACCGTCGGCACTACCAGGCGGCGGCCGACGGGCTGGCGGCCGCCGACCCCGGCTGGTTGGGGAAGCTCATCACCCGGCGGGTACCGCTCGAATCGTGGCAGCAGGCACTCGACCGGAAGCCCGACGATGTGAAGGTGGTGATCGAGGTCACCCCGTCGTGAGCGGCACCCACCACGCCCACACCCATCCCTACGACGCCGAAGCGGTCGGCGCTCCGGGGGCGGGACGCACCATCGCCGACGGGGTCATCGAGCTCGACACCTTGCTGGGTGGGTGGCAACGGGTCACCGCCGGTTACATGATCGAAGGGCCGGAGCCGGTGCTGATCGAGACCGGGAGCCAGAGCTCGGTACCGGTGTTGCTGGCCGAGCTCGATGCCCTCGGGCTCGGCCCCGAGGATCTGGCCGGAGTGGTGGTGACCCATATCCACCTCGACCATGCCGGCGGGGTCGGCGACGTGGCCCGGGCCTTCCCCAAGGCCACCGTGTACGTGCACCCGAAGGGGGCGAGACATCTGGCCGACCCCACCAAGTTGGTCGACTCCGCCGCCCGGGTCTATGGCCCGCTGCTCGACTCGCTGTACGGACGGCTCGATCCGACCCCGCCGGAGCGGCTCCACGTGCTGGAGGACGGTGAGTCCATCCGGGTGGGACCCAACCGGTCGCTCATCGCGGTGGACTCGCCCGGCCACGCCAAGCACCACGTCGCCCTCCACGACTCGCTGAGCGGGGTGCTGTTCGCCGGCGACGCCGTCGGGGTCAAGCTGCCCGACGCCGGTGTGCTCCGTCCGTCGACCCCGCCCCCGGATTTCGACCTCGACCAGGCGTTGCACTCACTGTCGCGGTTCGCCGAACGCCGGCCGACCGGCATCGCCCTGGCCCACTACGGGCTGCTGGGAAATCCGGAGGACCTCCTCGAGGAAGCCGACGGGACCCTCCGCCGGTGGGCGGAGGTGGCCGAGGCCGCCTTTCGCCGGGGCGACGACATCGCCACCGCGTTGGCGACCGAGTTCGAGAGTGACATGGAGGGTGTCCCCGATGAGCACCGGGAGAAGCTCGACATCATGAACGGCGTCCACTCCAATGCCGCCGGCCTCCATCGTTGGCTGTCCACCCGCGAGCCGACCGGCGACGCCGCTGGTTGAACCGGAGTGGCGGCGATTGCCCCGGATGTCGCGCGACACCGGTCTCCGATGTCACGCGACATCACAATGGCGGAGGGAGTGGTGTGTGAATCCATGACATAGGCGACATCTGTGTCAAGACATAGGAGACACCGTTTGAGGAGGGTCTCCTATGGACAAGGGTCGATTCCTGATCGAGACGCATCTGCGGACCGGGCGGCCGATCGCCGAGCTGGCCCGGGCCCACGGGGTGCACCGGAGCTGGCTCTACAAGCTCCTGGCCCGCTACCGCCGGGAAGGCGAGACGGGCCTCGAGCCCCGCTCCAGACGTCCCCACCGATCGCCGGCTCGGATCGCCGACCTCTTCGAGGACGAGATCGTGGCTCTCCGCAAAGAGCTCACCGACGCCGGTTTCGATGCCGGGGCCGACACCATTCACACCCACCTCGAGCGGCGTCATGAGAACGTCCCGTCGGTCTCCACCATCTGGCGGGTGCTCAAGGCCCGGGGGTTCGTCACCCCCCAGCCCCACAAACGACCGAAGAGCTCGTTCATCCGCTTCGTGGCCGACCTTCCCAACGAGCGCTGGCAGGCCGACGTCACCCATGTGGAGGTGGCCGACGGCCAGGTCTTCGAAGTCCTGAACATCATCGACGACCACTCCCGGGTCTGTGTGGCCTCTCGGGTGTTCGTCTCCACTCGGTCGCCCGACGTGGTCCGCACCCTCCACCGGGCTGCATCTACCTGGGGCTATCCCGAGACCTTCCTCACCGACAACGGGGCGATCTTCACCGCTTCGAAGGCGCCCGGCATCGGCGCCATGGAAGCCGAGCTGTTGTCCCTCGGCATCGCCTCGAAGCACTCCCGTCCCTACCATCCGCAAACCTGCGGGAAGGTAGAACGGTTCCACCAGACGGTGAAGCAGTTCGTGGCCAAACAGGATCCAGCCGAAACCAAGAGACAGCTCCAGGGCCAGCTCGATCGCTTCGTCACCTACTACAACGAGGTGCGACCGCACCGAGGGATCGGACGGAAGACGCCCGCCGAGGTCTTCGCAGCTCGAGAGAAGGCCACCCCGACCGGTCCGAGGATCGAAGCCGCCGGCTACCGGGTCCGCCACGACAAGGTCGACACGAACGGAACCGTGACCGTCCGGTACCGAGGCCGGCTGCACCACATCGGGGTGGGCCGGCCCTACCGCGGTTGGCGGGTCATTCTGCTGGTCGCCGGCCGGGACATCCGCATTCTCGGCCTCGACGGCTCACCGGTGCGACACCTCGTGCTCGACCCCGCCACGGACTATCAACCGATCCCGTGACGGGGTCGCACGCTGTCTACAATGTCTCGCGACATCTGTCTCCGATGTCTCGCGACATCACAATGGCGGAGGGAGTGGGATTCGAACCCACGGTGCCTTGCGACACAACGGTTTTCGAGACCGTCCGATTCGGCCACTCTCGCATCCCTCCGGACGAGAGGCTACTCGCGGCGCCGGCGGGCGAAGAACCCGGTCAGCAGGGACGACGCCTGGTCGGCCCGCACTCCGGCGGTGACCGCCACCTGATGATTCAGCCGGGGATCGGTGCACAGGTTGTAGAGGGTTCCGCAAGCCCCGGCTTTCGTATCCGCCGCCCCGAACACCACCCGCTTCACCCGGGCGGCCACCAATCCACCGGCGCACATCGGGCATGGCTCCAGCGTCACCACCACGGTCACCTCGTCCAGCCGCCAGGTGCCGAGCGCCGACGCGGTGTCGGCCAGGGCCAGCATCTCGGCATGGGCGGTGGGATCGCCCTTCAGCTCGCGTTCGTTGTGGCGGGCGGCGACCACCCGGCCCCCGACCAGCGTCACCGCCCCCACCGGGACGTCGTCATGGAGCTCGGCCATCCCGGCCTCGGCCAGGGCCAGTTCCATGGCTTCGTCATCGTCGAGTGGCCCGGCGGGCGCGTTGATTGCCATCTGGCGGAGGCGGTGGGATTTGAACCCACGGTGAGTTTCCCCACACACGATTTCCAATCGTGCCGATTCGGCCGCTCTCGCACGCCTCCGGTCGGAACGCCACCACCCAGGCTCGAGGAACCGAGGCGGAGGCGTGTACAGCCCCGACAGGCTACTCCGCCGCCCCACCTGGATCGACGGCCGCGGCCCAGGCCATGACCCCCGGGGACTACGCTGTCCTCCGGTCCCGACGTTGGGTGCGGCGGCCGGGTCCTGCGCAACGGTCCCCTGTGAATCGAGTCAGGGTCGGAAGGCAGCAGCTCTCAGCGGGACAGGCCGTGTGCCGTAGTCAACCTGGCCGCCGCACCGAATGGCGGGGCTCGTCGCATCCATCGCCCGATAGGCTCCCCCGACGTGGTCGACCTTCAAAACGACGCGGTGGACGCCATCCCGGACGTCACCCCGTACCAGTCGCTGTACCGCCGGTTCCGCCCTTCGACCTTCGCGGAAGTCAAGGGTCAGGACCACGTGGTCCTCGCCCTCCGCAATGCGGTGCGGGACGGTCGGACGGCTCACGCCTACCTGTTCAGCGGCCCCCGAGGCACCGGCAAGACGTCCACCGCCCGGATCCTGGCCAAGGCGTTGAACTGCACCGACCTCCATGACGGTGAGCCGTGCGGCGAATGTTCCGCCTGCACCGAGATCGCCAAGGGAACCTCCCTGGATGTCCATGAACTCGACGCCGCCTCCAACAACGGGGTCGATGCCATGCGGGACCTGGTGTCACGGGCCGCGCTCGGAAGTCCGGGACGGCAGAAGGTGTACATCGTCGACGAGGTCCACATGTTGTCGACGCCCGCGTCCAACGCCCTGTTGAAGACCCTGGAAGAGCCGCCTCCCCACGTCATCTTCGTGTTGGCCACCACCGACCCGCAGAAGGTGCTTCCCACCATTCGGAGCCGCACCCAGCACTATGAGTTCCGTCTGCTGGGGGCGGACACCCTGGGAGAGCTGCTCAATCAGGTGCGGCGGGACGCCCATCTCGACGTTGCCGACGAGGCCATCGACGTCGCCGTCCGGCGGGGTAGAGGTTCGGCCCGGGACGCCCTCTCGGTGCTCGATCAGGCCGCCACCTCCGACACGGTGGAGGACGACCTTCCCGAACTGGATGAAATCGTTGAGGCCTTGGTGGAGCGGGACGCGGGTCGGGCGCTGGTGGCGGTGGCCCATCTCACCTCCGCCGGATTCAGTCCCCAGCAGCTGACCGGGGACCTCATCGATCTCCTCCGCCAGGGCTTTCTCGCCCTGGTCGCCCCCGAGCTCGCGGGTGTGGTCGAGGCGGAGCGGGACACCATCGGCGAGTTGACCGAACGACTGGGGCTCCCGGCCCTGGTCCGATCCATAGAGGTATTGGGCCGATCCCAGGTCGACATGCGGGACGCCCTCGATGCCCGGGTCAGTCTGGAGGTGGCGTTGGTCCGTCTGGCCCACCCCGAGGCTGACGAATCACCCGAAGCGATGTTGGTCCGGATCGAACGGCTCGAACGCCACCCCGGGGGTGCCGGCGCACCCGCGGCCGCGTCACCGGTGGTCGCGGCGCCATCGGCGATGCCTCCGTCACCGGCGCCCGCTCCGTCACCCGCCGCCCCCCCGTCCTCGACGACGACTCCGTCACCGGGTGCGACCGCCGCCCGCAAGACGGTCGGAGCCGTACAGCGGGAGTCGGCACCGCCGGCGGCGGCAATCGCCGTCGAGGCCCCGGACCCTGCGGAGGCCAGCCCACCACCTGCTCCGTCCGGTCCCCGGGTCCGAGCCCGCAGCCGGTTCCGGTCGGGCGTTCCCGACCCGCGACGAGCTGGTCCAGGCCTGGGGCGACCACATCCTCGGACGTCTGCGGCCCAAGGCCAAAGCTCTCTTCCAGGCGGGGAGGTTCGTGGGTGCGGAAGGCGGCAAGGCGGTGTTCGGCCTGCCCAACGACACCCACCGCGAGCGCTGCGAGGCCATCCGCGGAGATGTCGAACCGGCGCTGACCGAATACTTCGGGCTGCCGGTGGTGTTGTCGCTGGTGGTCGAGAGTGAAGCCGGTGGTCGGGGGGAGTCGGCGCCCCGGGCCGGCACCGCGACTCCGCCGGAGACCGGAGGTGGAACCCGGGCTGGTGCCGGTCTCGGGATACCCACGCCGCTGGTGCAGACCTCGCCGCCGCCCGGCGGGACCCCGGCGGACGACGAGGATGCCGGCGATCTGGCGAGCTTCCGGGATGGCGAACTGGGTGCCGAGGTGACGGTGAACAAACCGGCCGAGGCTCGGGTGCTCGAGGCGTTCCCCGGCGCCGAGGAAATCATCTAGATGGGAGTCTTCTCCGGCCCGTTGCAGTCATTGATCGACGAGCTCGGGCGGCTCCCCGGCATCGGGCCCAAGTCGGCCCAGCGGATCACCTTCCATCTCCTGAAGGTGACCCCGGAGGACGCGCTCCGCCTGGCCCAGTCGATCATCGACGTGAAGGAGCGCATCACCCTGTGCACCCGGTGCTTCAACGTCGCCGAGGGGGGACTGTGCGCCATCTGCCTCGATGATCGCCGGGATGCCACCTCCGTGTGCGTGGTCGAGGACCCCCGGGACATCGTCGCCGTCGAGAAGACCGGCGAGTTCTCCGGGCGGTACCACGTGCTCCAGGGGGCGTTGAATCCCATCGAAGGCATCGGCCCCGAACAGTTGCGGGTCCGGGAGCTGCTGGCCAGGCTGGAGGAAGACGGGATCTCCGAGGTCATCCTGTGTACCAACCCCAATCTCGAGGGTGAGGCCACCGCCATGTATCTGGCCCGTCTGTTGAAGCCGATGGGCCTCGTCGTCACCCGCATTGCCAGTGGGCTCCCGGTCGGTGGCGACCTCGAGTACGCCGATGAGCTGACCCTCGGCCGGGCCCTGGAGGGTCGTCGGGTCGTCGATGCGTAGCCTGGTCGTCGACGGGGTCGTGGGATGACGGAGCCGGCCGGGATGCTCAGATATCTGTGGGTGCTGCGCCACGGGAAGGCGGCCGGTAACCCTCCCGCCGGCGGGGGTGACAAGGAGCGCCCGCTGACGGCGCGAGGTCGGCGCGACGCCACCGCCCTCGGCCATCGGTTGGCGGCGGGAGTCGGTGTCTTCGGTCTCGCTGACGTTCCGCTGCCCCAGGTGGTCCTGTGCTCATCGGCGGTCCGGACCCGCCAAACCGCCGACCTGGTGCTGGAGGCGATGGGCGGGAACCTTCCCCTCGAGTCACTCCACTCCCTCTACGGGGCGAATCCGGACACCGTGCTCGGCTACCTCCGCGAGCTCGACGATCAGGCCACGAGCGCCATGCTGGTCGGCCACAACCCGACCCTGTATGAGCTGGCGTTCGAGCTGCTGGCTCTGTCCTGGGATGGCGACGGTCAAGAAGCCGGCGACCGGTTGACCCTCCGCCACCACGGCTTCCCGACCTGCTCGCTGGCGGTGATCGGCCTGCCGGCCGGCTCGTGGTCGGAGGTCGGGGACGCCGGCGGCGGTTCGCTCGCCGGGGTGTTCAGCCCGCCGTATTGACGGCGGCCGGCATCCCGGCCCGGCCCGATCCGCTCAACTCGAGGAACGTCGGAACAGTCGTGACAGCGCCCGGAGCGGCCGGGTCAACCTCCAGCTGGAAGTTGCCTTGATCCGGGCGAATTCGGCCACGTGGGCGTCCAGGCTGATGCGGGTCTTGTAGAGGTCGGCCTGGGAGGTGGCCAACTGATCGAGGATCATGGCCATCTGCCGGGCATGGCCGTCGACCGCGGTGTGGTGGGCACTGACCAGGGCGTCGTGGCTGTCGACCAGCCTCCCGTAGGCCGCGCCCATGCGGCTCAGCTCCGCCTCCAGGGCGATCCGGGCCCCGACCCCCGGGTTGTACTCGGAGCTCAGAGCCAACGGAAGGTGCAGTTCGTCCCAGAGCACCGCTTCCTGCAGGCCCACGGCTTCGGCCCGGGTTGGCGGCTCGGGGGTGTGCAAGGAGACCTCGGCCTGGAAGGCGGCTTCGCCGGCCACCGCGTCGGCGATCCAGCTGCCATCCGCCGGGAGGCCGATCAGGGTTCCGATATAGCGGACGACCTCCTCGACGGTGAATGCACCCCAGCGGCTCGGTTTGGTCAGCCGGGACAGGCGGATGCCGGTGACCAGGGCCCCGCGGGCCACCACCGCCTCTCGGGCGATCCCGTTCTGAACGAACTTGGAATCGATGGCCCGGAGCAGACCGTCGGGGAGAGCCACCAGGTTGTGGGGTAGCAGGTCGATGGGAGTGGGTTGCCCGGGTTCGAACTCCAGGGTGAGGAGGTCGGTCCATCGGCCCAGCCAGTCGATGAGCTCCTTGTCGGTGGCCTGACTCAACAGATCCAGGAAATCGGTTCCGGCGATCCACGGGGTTCGCCCCAACCGGAGCTGGACCCGGGTGCCCGGAGGGTCTTGGCCGGGCACGTCATCGGCGAGGGCCCGCCGATCGAACACGATGGTGCCGTCTTGGCTGAGGACCCGGGTTTCCGAGGCGTAGCCGGCTCGTCGGGCGGTGGAGTAGTAGGCAGCCAGCTGATCATCGGGCCACAAGGCTCCCGATTGCCGGCGGGAGGCCAGGATCACGAACGAGTTGGCCGTCTCGGGTCCGAGGCCGGCCTCGATCATGGTGCGCCACACCGCCCCCTCGTTGGCCACCCGCTCGACATCGCCGCCCCAGTCGGGGCTGGGGAAGTGGGGGATCCGGTAAGCCAGCGACGGGTCGGTCTCCAGGAGCTCTTCGGACATCACGATCCGGGCCAGCTTGTAGTCGGGGAAGGCCCCGAACACCCGGGGAGTCAGCCGGGTCTGGCGGATGAGCCCGTCGAGTTCGCCCCGGGAGAAGGTCCGGGCCAGCGAGCCGTTGGGATAGCCCTCCAGCGAATCGAACGGGCGGTTCGAGTGATCCTCGGGGGCCCCGGAGAGGTACTTGACCCCGATGCGGTTCTCGATGGCGACCAGCAGGGATCCATCCTCGGTCAACAGCGAGGCGGCCCGGTGGAGGAACTTTTGGTAGGGGGCGACCTCGGCCGAGCCCGAACCGACGTATTCGAGCACCCCGACCAGCACGATGAGGTCGTAGACGTTGTCACCGGGGACGTCGAACAGATCCCCGACGAATACCTCGACCCCGGGCAGATCGCGGGTCCGGGTGCGGGCGACCCGGGCCCGGGCGAGCACCGGTTCGACGGCGTCGACCAGATCACATCTCTCGCCCAGGTAACGGGTGATCGCCCCGCACTCGGCGCCGACCTCCAGCACCTTGCATTCCCGCGGCAGGTTCAACGGCCGCAGGACGTTGGCCCGGTCGTGACTCAGGTGGTAGCGCTCCGGCCAGGTTTGCGCGCTTCCGGCCAGTTCGTCGCTGGTCGAACTCAGGTCTTCGGCACCGTCGATGATGTCGAACAGGCGGAGTTCGGCACCGTCGAGATCCAGAAGCGAGGTCGCGGACAGGACCCGACAACCATCCTCATCGACCGAAGCGCCGAGAGCCCGCAGCGGAGTGGTGGCGAGTTCGCCCATCGTTGAAAGTCAACACCCCTGTTCTGTGAGAAGGCCGAACCGAAGTCGGAGCACTCGGTGGTGGCCGGCCCGAGTGGCGCTGTCGGCGATCAGCGGGAGGCTGCCGTTATAGCGTCCGGAGCACCGCGGCGTCGCCTTGGCCACCACCACCGCACAGACTGACCGCCGCCGTGCCTCCACCCCGACGCTTGAGCTCGAGCAGGGAGGTGAGGGCGAGCCGGGTACCCGACATGCCGACCGGGTGCCCGAGGGCGATGGCCCCACCGTTCACGTTGAGCTTGTCCTCGGGGATGCCGAGCTCGTCGGCGGATGCCAGGCCCACCGCCGCGAAGGCCTCATTGATCTCGAACAGGTCGATATCGCTGATCGACAGGCCGGTCTTGGCCAGGGCCACCGACATGGCGTGGGCCGGCTGATGGAGAAGCGATGGATCCGGGCCGGCCACCTGGCCGTAGCCGATCAGCTCACCCAGCGGCGAGACGCCCAGCTCCCCGGCCTTGGCTTTGGACATCACGATGACCGCGGCGCCGCCATCGGAGATCTGGGAGGCGTTGCCGGCGGTGATGGTCCCGTTCTTGTCGAAGGCGGGCCGGAGCTTGGCCAAGGACTCGGCCGTCGTCTCCGGGCGCACCCCCTCGTCGGTGTCGACCACGATCGGGTCGCCCTTGCGCTGGGGCACATTGACCGGGACGATCTCCTCGCCGAACTTACCGTCCTTGATGGCGGCGGCCGCCCGTTCGTGGGAGAGGGCGCTGAAGGCGTCCTGGCGCTCGCGGGAGACTCCGTCGGCTCCGTTGTAGATCTCGGTGCTGAGCCCCATGGCCCGTTGGTCGAAGGCGCAGAACAGACCGTCGTACATCATCGAGTCAACCAGGTTGCCGTCCCCGATCCGGTAGCCGGCCCGGGCGCCGGGAAGCAGGTAGGGCGCCTGGGTCATCGACTCCATTCCCCCGGCCACCACGATGTCGGCCTCGCCGGCGTTGATCATCAGGTCGGCCAGGTAGATGGCGTTGAGGCCGGAGAGGCAGACCTTGTTCACGGTGGTCGCGGCCACGCTCATCGGGATCCCGGCGTTGGCCGCCGCCTGGCGAGCGGTGATCTGCCCGGCTCCGGCCTGGATCACCTGCCCCATGAACACGTAGTCGACCTGCTCGGGCTTGATTCCGGCCCGCTCCAGGGCGGCGGCGATGGCAAACCCTCCCAACTCGGTGGCGGCGAAGCCACCCAATGAGCCCGACAGCTTCCCGATCGGGGTACGGGCACCAGCAACGATGACAGAACCGGACATGTTGACCTCCGGGGCCTGACGGCCCGATTAGGCGGCGACCCCCTGGGGCCGAGTTCGCCAACAGACTATCGGCGCTTCGGGCGGGCAGGAACTCGAAGACGGCGAGGACCTGGTCAGAGACGACTGGCCCGGTGGCGCCGGCCAACCGGCTGGTTTCCGACCGGTAACCCGGGACGCCAGTCGGGCTATCCTCCCATCCCATGCAGGAGTTCCTTTCAGCCATTCAATCGGGTGCCTCCGGAGACGAAATCGCCTCCATCCCGATTCCCGACACCTACCGGGCCGCCTTCGTGTCCCGCGACGAAGTGGACATGTTCGACGGCCTCGAGTCCGAGGACAAGGACCCGCGGAAGTCGCTCCACGTGGGCGACGTCGCCGTACCGGAGCTGGCCCCCGACGAGGCCTACATCGCGGTGATGGCCAGTTCCATCAACTTCAATACGGTGTGGACGTCGATCTTCGAGCCGCTGCCGACTTTCGGCTTCCTCGACCGTCTGGGCAAGGAGAGCGCCTGGGGCGCCCGCCACGCGCTCCCGTACCACGTGGTCGGGTCCGACGCCGCCGCGGTGGTGCTGCGTACCGGATCGGCGGTCCGCAACTGGAAGCCCGGCGACCGGGTCACTGTGCACTGCAACTACGTCGATGACCAGAGCCCGAGCTCGCATGACGACTCGATGCTGGCGGACAACCAACGGATCTGGGGCTTCGAGACGAACTTCGGCGGCCTGGCCGACCTGGCGGTGGTCAAGGCCAACCAGTTGATGCCCAAGCCGCGGCACCTGAGTTGGGAAGAAGCCGCGGTCAACGCCCTCTGCAACTCCACCTCCTATCGCATGCTGGTGTCGAAGAACGGGGCTTCGATGCAGCAAGGCGACAAAGTGCTGGTGTGGGGCGCCTCAGGCGGGCTGGGTGCCTACGCGGTCCAGTACGTCCTCAACGGCGGCGGCACCCCGGTCGGGGTGGTGTCCTCCCCCGGAAAGGTCGAGCTCCTCCATGACCTCGGGGTCGAGGCGGTCATCGACCGCAAAGCCGCCGCTTACAAGTTCTGGAAGGACGAGAACACCCAGGATGAATCGGAGTGGCGACGGCTGGGCAAGGACATCCGCGGGCTGGTCGGCGAGGATGTCGACATCGTGTTCGAGCACCCCGGCCGCCAGACGATGGGCGCCTCGGTGTTCGCCGCCAAGCGGGGCGGGATCATCATGACCTGCGCGGCGACGTCGGGGTACATGATCGAGTACGACAACCGGCACCTGTGGATGAAGCTGAAGACCATCAAGGGATCCCACTTCGCCAACTACCGGGAGGCGTGGGACGCCAACCAACTGGTGTGCGAGGGGAAGATCCTGCCGGCCCTTTCCGCCGTCCATAGCCTCGACCACGTGGGGGACGCCGCCTACCAGGTCCACCACAACCTCCACGAGGGGAAGATCGGGGTGCTGTGCCTGGCGCCGGAGGAGGGCTTGGGGATCGAGGATCCCGAGCTCCGGGCCGAGGTCGGCGAAGATCGGATCAGCCTGTTCCGGAGGCACGGCGCATGACCGAGCCACTGCTCACCGAGATCGACCACGTGGCCATCGCCGTCCAGGATCTGGAAGCGGCCATCGCCTATTACGCCGAGACCTACGGGGCCACGGTGGCCCACCGCGAGCGGATCGACTCCGACGGGGTCGAGGAGGCGCTGCTGAAGGTGGCTGACAGTTACATCCAGCTCCTCACCCCGACTTCGCCACCTCGCCGGTGGCCAAGTACCTGGAGAAGAAGGGCGAGGGCCTCCACCACGTCGGCTACCGGGTGGCCGACTGCGCCGTCGCCCTCCAGTCGGTAAAGGACCATGGGGGCCAGGTCATCGATGACCAACCCCGCCCCGGCTCGAGGGGGACCACCGTGGCCTTCATCCACCCCAAGGGCGCCTTCGGGACCCTGATCGAGCTGGTCCAGGAGTGAAGGCGACGCCGGCACGGGTGCCGGCGTCGGGGTGGAGGAGAACGGGTGGGACCCCCGGATCAGCCGCGTTGCGCGTAGGGCTGGCAGATCTGGCAGGGGGTGAGGTCGGGGTCATCGGGGCGGGCCGAGCGGAGGTCGGGGTTGTCGGCCACCACCGGGCAGGTGGGGAGATGGGCCATGGTGCCGTAGGCGGTGGCGACCAGGCCCGGGTTGGAGCCCCGGGGCGGCACCGGAGCAAACCCGGACGCTGAGGCCGCGGCTCCGGGCGGAGCCGGTGCCGTCAGCGGCCCGGCCGACGCCACTTGGGCCAGCTGGGCGGAGATGCGCTCGAGGGCGTCGACCGACCGCTGGTCCTGGGTCTGAACGGTCCGGAGGAGTTGGACCATGCGGGTGAGCCAGTAGCCGAAGTAGCAGAAGCCACCGAAGATGACCAGGGCCAGGCCGAGGAGGCCGCCGCTGATGAGGTAGTCGAGCTGGGCATAGGTGCGGAAGGTGTGGGCGGCGCCGTACCAGCCGACGATGATGACCAGTATCCCGGCGGGCATGGCCACGCCTCCCAGGACGAGCAGGATCTGCTCGATCTTGATGGCGCGGGCCCGGACCCGGATACGGGCGATGGCGTCGACCAACGCCGCCTGCCGGCTGGAGGCTTTGTCCGAGACGGCAGCGTCAGACCCGGTAGCCGGGAAGCTTCCCTGTCGAGTGATGATGGCCATGGCTGAGCGATCCTTTAGGGATTGTCGGGTACGGAGAGAGGACAGGCGCCGGCCGGATCGGGTTGCTCGAGATTGCGGGCGAGCAGCCACAGACCGTAACCGGCCAGGGCGGCCAGCAACAGGATCAGGATCATCAGCCCGACGCTGACCGGACTGGAGAGGATGGCGGCGGCCAGCCCCTTGGGGGAGACGGCCGGGGAGGGGGTGGCGGCGGCCGGGGTCCCGCTGGTGGCCGGGGTGCCGGGGGTGCCGGGGGTACCGGGCTCCCCCGGGGTGCCGAGGTCGGTGGGTCCGAGCGTGCCGAGGCTGGGGGTCACCGCCGGGGTGGCAGCACTGGAGCCGAGGTCGGGGCCGAAGCCGGCGGAGGCGATGGCGGTGGCGGTGGCCCGGCCCAGGGTGATGGTGATGTTGGCCCCCTTGACCAGCCCCAGCAGGCTGGTGGCGGTGTTGATCTGGTCCACGGCGGAGGCGGGCAACAGGTTGGTGAGCGCCGGGGGGAGGTTGAGGGTGGGGTTGATGGCGGCGGGGAGGGAGAGGGTGACCTGCAGGCCGCCGCTGGTGATGGTTTCGGCCGGCGCCTTGCGGGTCTCGGTCATGGGGAGCGGCACGATCTTGAGGCCCACGGCGGCGATGACCTGGTTGACCAGCGGAATGCTCAACAGCCCGGTGATCCCGCCCGAGCCGATCGGTCCGGTGACCCCGTTGGTCCCCAGCGCCACCGGCACCCCGGCGATGGTGAGGTTGCCGAGATCGGTGTTGGTCTTGCCGACCAGCGTGGTGCCGTCACTGGAGGCGGTGGCGGTCGACTCGACGCCGCTGAGCACGATCAGCCCGCCCAACAGCGAGATCTGGCCGGTGTCCGCGGTGGCCGTCGAGGTGGCCGTCGAGGTGGCGGTGGCATGGGCGGTCCCGCTGACCGCCTTCAGGCCGATGAGGGCGTCGGACAGGTTGCTCAACGAGGCGGTGGCGGTGGTGCCGTTGGCGTCGGCGTGAGAGCTGGCGGTGAACACGCTCTGGTTGCTCCCCGGCGGATAGGTGGCGGTTTCCGGACCGGCGGGCGCGAAGGTCTCGGCCCGCACCGGGTCGTTCAGTTGCGCGAACAGCGGCTTGAGCTGTGGGGGGAAGGGCAGGTCGGCCGAAGCCGAGCCGAAGTTGCCGCCGGTGGCCCCCGGCCAGAACACCGACGCCAGTCCGTGACCGAAGGGCCCGGTCTCGAAATCGGCGGTGTCCTCGGGGATGGTTATCTCGTCGAGGGGATGCTGGCCGGCCAGGCCCCCGGCATCGTCGATCACCATGTCGATGGAGTTGGCGTCGGCACTGGTGGTCCACGACACCAGGCTCGGGGCGCTGGCCGGGGCCGTCGGGGTGGTGGTGTCGGCGAAGACGGCGGGCACCGCCGCGAAGGTGAACAGCATGGCCGCCCCCGTCACCGACACCGCCAGCCGCAGCTTCCGCCCCCGCCTCACGACGCCACTCCCAGATAGGCGTCGCTCACGTCTTGGAGGTCGGCGGGCTGGCCGACCGCCTGGATCTCCCCGTGGGCCATGACCGCGGCATAGTCGGCGATGGCCAGGGCGGTGCGGGCGAACTGCTCCACCAGCAGCACGGTCATCCCCTCGGCCGCCAGGTTGCCGAGGGCGTCGTACAGCTCGGTGACGATGAGGGGGGCCAGCCCCATCGACAGCTCGTCGATGAGGAGCAATCCCGGATCGGTGGCCACCGCCCGGGCCATGGCCAGCATCTGCTGCTGGCCGCCGGAGAGGGTGCCGGCCGTCTGGGACTTCCGCTGTCCGAGGATCGGGAACCGGGCAAACACCCGTTCCCGGATCTCGGCATCGGTGAGATCGAGGCGGCCGTGGTTCATCACCCGGAGGTTCTCGGCCACCGTCAGGTTCGGGAAGATGCCCCGGCCCTCGGGAATCGAACACACCCCGGCCCGGGTGAGGGTGTCGGCGCTCGTCCCGTTGAGGTGGTGGCCGGCGATGTGGACGCAGCCCGACGCAGCCGGATGGCGGCCGTCGATCACCTTCAAGGTGGTGGTCTTGCCGGCGCCGTTGGGTCCGAGCAGGGCGAACATCGAGCCGGCCGGCACCACCAGGTCGATGCCGTGGACCACCTCGATCCGGCCGTAGCCGGCGGTCAGCCCGATGAGCTCGACCGCGGGGGCGACGGTCATGGCAACCCCCCGGCCCCGGTGCCAAATCCGGTTCCGGCGCCGGCCAGGCCCGGTGGCGTGGAGGGATCCGCCCCCGCTTCCTCGACCGGATCCTCGCTGCCCAGATAGGCGTCCTGGACCCGCTGGTTGGCCCGGATCTCCTCCGGGGTGCCCGAGGCGATGAGCTCCCCGTAGTCGAGCACGCTGAGCTGGCTGCACGCCTTCATGACCAGGTCCATGTCGTGCTCGACCAGCAGGATGGCCAGACCGTCGTTGGCCAGGTCGGCCAGGAGCTTGCCGAACGCCTCGGTCTCGGTGGTGTCGAGGCCGGACCCGGGCTCGTCGAGCAGCAGCAGCCGGGGACGGGTGGCCAGCGCCCGTCCCAGCTCGACCAAACGGGCCAACCCGGTGGGCAGGGTGTCGGCGGGAACCTTGGCGAGCTCCTGCGAGGCCGACCCGCTCGAGGATGGCCTCGCACTCCTTGTTGATGTCGATCCGTTGACGGCTCCAGCGCCGCCGGACTTCGAGGGTCACCCGGATATTGTCCCGCACCGACAGCGAGCCGAAGATCTCCAGGCGCTGGAAGGTGCGCCCGATCCCCAGTCGGGCTCGCCGGTACACGCTCATGCCGGTCACGTCCCGGCCGTCGAGAAACACCTGGCCGGCGGTCGGCGGATGTAGCCCGGTGATGATGTTGAACAGCGTCGTCTTGCCGGCGCCGTTGGGCCCGATCAAGCCGGTGACCAGGCCGGGTTCGGCGGAGATGCTGACCGCATCGAGCGCGTCGATGCCGCCGAAGCGCATGGAGATGGCATCAGTCTGCAGGAAGGCCAAGGAGCCGTGCCTCCTCTCGCACCGGGGCAGCCGGGGCCGCCGGAGGCCGGGTCAGGCGCGCCTCCCAGAGAGCTCGCGCCCGGCTGGAGATGGCGTCGAGGGTGCCGTTGGGATTGATGACCATGCCCAGGGCACCGAACCCGACCAGCAGGTCGAGGGATATCCAACTCGGCAGGTGCGGGGCGATGACCGGGAAGATGGCCAGGGAGAGCCCGCCGGCCAGGGCGCCCATCGGGGAGTGCACACCCCAGATGTAGACGGTGAGGACGATGAACAGGCCCAGATAGAAGTAGAAGTCGGTGGCGGTGACCTGTTGCTGGGTGGAGCCGAACAGGGCCCCGGCGAAGGTGGCCAGGGCGGTGGCCAGCGCGGTGACCCCGATCTTGGTCAGGTTGAGGTTCATGCCGATGGTGGCGCTGGCCGCCGGGCTGTCCTTGCTGGCGGCCAGCAGCCGGCCGAAGCTGCTGCGGCGGATGGCGCCGACCCCGAAGGCCAGCACCGAGAAGACCACCGCCATGAAGATGAGGTTGGCCCTCGGGCCTTGCAGCGAGATGAACGGGATGCGCAACCGGTGGATGGTGATGGTGTTCTCCATCACGCGGCTCTGATTGAACAGGACGTACCAGACCAACTCGGAGAGGGCGAGGGTCGACAGGGCGAGTTCCAGCCCCCGGAGCCGGAGGGCCGGGAGGGCGAAGAGCACGCCTACCCCCGCACCGATGAGGGTGACCAGGAGCAAGCCCCCGAGCCCGCCGCCGGGTGACAGCTTCATGAACAGGAAGGCGCCGAGGCCCAGGAAGGTGTACATGGCCAGGTTGAGCTGTCCGCCGTACCCGGAGAGCAGGACCACCGCCAGCCCGAGAATGGCGACGGCCAGACCCTCGTTGACCGCCCCCAGGTTGGTGCCGTGGAGGAACGGCAACGCGATCAGCACCGCGGCGACGACCCCGACCGACTGGACCGCGCTCACCCGGGCGGAGGCGATCCGGGGGGTCCGCCGGGCCGGGGGGGTACCCACCCGCAGGCGTACCGACGGAAGCACCAGCAGCACGACGATCAAGAACAAGGTGGGCAGCACCGTTTCCAGCTCCGACAGCGGCCCGTTGGTGGTGTGCACGTAGCCGGTCACATAGCTGGCGGCCAGGCCCAGCACGATGGCTCCCACGAAGGTGAGGGGGAGATTGCGTAGCCGACCCAGCATGGCGGCGGCGAAGCTGTTGATGATCAGGAAGGTGAGGTTGAGGACGTTCAGGTCGTCGAACAGGGTGGCCTGGAGGATGGCGGCCAGCGCCCCCATGCTGACCCCGATGGCCCACGACAGGGCATTGAGCTTGGTCGCCGCCCACCCGTTGAGGGCGACCAGGGGACGGTCGTCCACCACCGCCCGCATGGTGATGCCGAGCCGGGTGCTGAACAGGAACAGCCGTAGCCCGATGGCCACCGCGATGGCCAGGCCGATGCACAACAGCTGCTCGTAGGAGATCCGCTGGCCCAGGACGGTGACGAAGCTGCTCGGCCCGAAGAACGGGCCCAGGGCCCGGGCGACGTCCGGCGGCCAGATGGCATAGGCGACCCCCATGCCCAGCACCAGGAGGGCCAGGGTCGTCACCAGCATGACCCCGGTGTCGTTGATGTCGATCCAGCGCACCAGCGACAGCTGCAACCCGGCACCCACGATGGGGGCCGCGACCAGTAGCACCGCCCCGAGGGCGAACGGGCCGGCCCAGTGGTCGGCCACCCGCAGCTGCCAGTAGAGGAAGGCCATCAGCATCCCCAGCGACCCGTGGGCGAAGTTGAACACCCCCGAGGTGGTGTAGGTGACCACCAACCCCGAGGCGGCGATGGCGTAGATGGCGCCGGTGGCCAGACCGGCGATCGTCAACCCGATGAACAGGCTCATCGGCTAGCAGTTCGCTCCGTCGGCCACCACCCTGGGCGCCGGCGGTTCATGAGTCGAGGGTTCATTACTCACGGACGTACGTTCCGTTGCAGGTGAAGCCGCTCGGGGTGGCGGCGTCGCGGACGAACTTGCCGTTGTTCACGTCGATGATGATGTAGCAGGTGCCCGGCACCTTGCCCGCCGGGTTGGTGGACTGGGACATCCCGTTGCCGTTGAAGTTGGTGATGGTCTTCAGGCCGTTGACCAGCGCCGCCCGGGTCGGCGCCCCCCCGGCGTTGATGCCCTGGACGAACATCATGCCCGACAGCCACCCGTAGGCGGCGTAGATGGTGGGCGACTGACCGCCCGACACTGAGCTGTACCACTTGTCGAACAGGGCCACCTCCGGGATGGTGGCGGCGTCCTCGCCCTCGTACATGGCCAGGGGCTGCTCGAGGATCGAACCGTTGGCCCCGGGACCACCGGTGGTGATGAACTGCGGGTCGTAGGCGGGGGCGCCCCAGTTGGCGAACGGAATGGTGTAGCCGGCCGCGTACATCTGGGAGGCCATCGCCCCGTAGATGGCGGCGGTGGCCTCGAAGATGAGCCCCGTCACCCCGGCGGACTTCATGGCCGCGATGTAGGACCCGAAATCGGTGGTGGTCGGCGAGATGCTGTCGGCCGAGTAGATGAACTTGTACCCGAGCGACTGCATGACCTTCTCCTGGGCGGTTCCCTGGGCCTGGGCGGTGCCCTGGTCCTCCTCGAGGATGGCCATGTGCTGGGTCACGCTGGGCCCGAACTTCTGGGCGAAGTACTGGAACGGGCCGCTGATGAAGCCGCCGGGTTGGGGCTGCGGGGAGAAGTTCTGGGGCAGGTTGAAGCGGGCCGGGGTGAGAGCCTCCCCGATGTCCGGCACGTTGGCCGAGGCGATGGCCGCCGCCCCGCCGTCGTCGGCCACCGAGAACGAGCCGACGAAGGCCATCACCTGGCCGGCGATGGACTGGACGGTCGTGGAGTTCTGGGCCTCCTCCATGTTGTCGTCACCGGAGTCCAGCGTCAGCTTGCGGCCGCAGACCCCGCCGATGCTGTTCTGGTAGGCGACGAACGCCTGGGTGCCGAGCCGGGCGGACGTGAACAGGCCGGGCACCGGACCGGTCACGGTGCTGACATTGCCGATGGTGATGGTGCTGTCGGTCACGCCGGGTCCCGATCCCGGCGCCCCGTTCGGGCAGACCGGTCCGCTGGCGCTCCCGCCGCCGCCACCACTCCCGCCGCCTCCGGTGGCACCTCCGGCTCCCCCGGCCGCACCGCTCCCGCCCGCAGTTGCCGCGCTGCCCGCCGATCCGGCCGTCCCGGCCAACCCCGCCGCCGTCGTCGCGGTGGTCCCGCCCTTGGTGCCACTTCCGGTTCCCGAGCCGCTGCCCAGCCCGCTGCTGTTCGAGGCGTTGGCCGCGGCCAGCTGGGCGGCGCTGAGCCGGGCTCCGCAGGCCGTGCACACCAGCGTGATCGCCAACAGGGCCACCACGGTCGATCGGGTCCGCCATCCGCGGGAGCCCCTCGACGGATCAGCGCGAACTGGACTTGGCCGTCATTCACCCACCTCCCGGCCAGGAAATTTACCCAGCTTCAGGGCCGCTGAATCGTCTGGGCGACCCGGATCGGCGTCCCAAAGTGCGGCAATTCCCCCCGGGCACCCCTGGGCGCCGGAATTCTCAAGCAGAGCCACGATTTCCCTCCCTGTACGACGCCGGCAGTTCCCCGAAGAAGGCATCGTAGTGCCATGCGCCAGGCATTTCTATAACATGTTCTCATATTGGGAACGGCACCCGAACCCCTTGAGAACGGGGCGCCGAGGCCGATCTTGTGGGCCTCCGAAGAGAAATATACAATTTTGTATGCAATTTCGCCGGAGACCTGGCGCCCCTTCGGGCCCGCCCCGACCCGGGGCGCGGGCGGCACCATCGACGGCGGCCGGCCCCGGTCGGTCCGGTAACCTAGCCGCCTATGGATCATCCGATGACCCAACGCCTGGAGGAGCTGGCCCAGCGACGCGAGCAGGCCCTGAACGCCGGTTCGGAACGCGCGGTCACCAAGCACCACGCCAAGGGCAAGATGACGGCCCGCGAGCGCCTCGATTACCTGCTCGACGAGGGCTCCTTCCAGGAGCTCGACATGCTGGCCCGCCACCGGGCCCACGGGATGGGGCTCGACGACAACCGGCCTTACACCGACGGGGTGATCACCGGGTTCGGCACCATCGACGGTCGCCGGGTCTGCGTGTTCAGCCAGGACTTCACCGTCTTCGGCGGCGCCCTGGGTGAGGTGTTCGCCGAGAAGATCCACAAGGTGATGGACCTGGCCTCGTCCATCGGGGTGCCGATGATCGGCCTCAACGACGGGGCCGGCGCCCGCATCCAGGAGGGCGTGGTCTCGCTCCATTCCTACGGCGGGATCTTCCACCGGAACGCCCAGGCGTCGGGGGTGATCCCGCAGATCAGTGTGATCCTCGGGCCGTGTGCCGGAGGGGCCGTCTACAGCCCGGCCATGACCGACTTCATCTTCATGGTCCAGGGCACCAGTCACATGTTCATCACCGGCCCCGATGTGGTGAAAACGGTCACCGGCGAGGACGTGACGCTCGAGGAGCTGGGTGGGGCCATGAGCCATGCCACCAAGTCCGGAGTCGCCGCCTTCGTGGCCCCCGACGAGAAGTCGTGTCTCGACCAGGTCCGCTACCTCCTCAGCTTCCTGCCCTCCAACAACCTCGAGGAGGCACCGGTGGTCGACTCGGGGGACGATCCCGAACGGCTGTGCCCGGAGCTCAGCGAGTTGATGCCGGCTTCGCCCAACCAGCCCTACGACATGAAGAAGGTCATCGAGTCGGTGGTCGATGACGGCGAGTTCTTCGAGGTCAACCACCACTGGGCCATGAACCTGGTCTGCGGCTTCGCCCGGGTCGACGGCCGGGCGGTGGGCATCGTCGGCAATCAACCCCAGATGCTGGCCGGGGTGCTCGACATCGATGCCGCCGAAAAGGGGGCCCGGTTCGTCCGGACCTGTGACGCCTTCAACGTGCCACTGGTGACGTTCGTCGACGTGCCCGGGTTCATGCCCGGCACCGACCAGGAGTACGGCGGGATCATCCGCCACGGGGCCAAGCTGCTCTACGCCTACTGCGAGTCGACGGTCCCCCGGATCCAGATCATCACCCGCAAGGCCTACGGCGGCGCCTACGTGGTCATGAACTCCAAGTCGATCGGAGCCGACCTGGCCTACGCCTGGCCGTCGGCCGAGCTGGCGGTCATGGGTCCGGAAGGCGCGGTGGAGATCGTGTACCGGCGGGATCTGGCCGAAGCCGCCGATCCGGTCGGCCGGCGCAAGGAGCTGGTCGAGGAGTACACCGAGCGCTACGCCAACCCCTACGCGGCCGCCGAGCGGGGCTACGTCGACGACGTCATCGACCCGGCCGAGACCCGTCAGGTTCTGGTCAAGAGCCTGGCCCTGCTCACCTCCAAGCGCGAGGAGCTGCCGAAGCGCAAGCACGGGAACATGCCGCTTTGAGCGATCCCGGCGCGGCGCCTTCCACTTCCTCCTACGGGCTGACGGCGCGCCCGGCCGTCGATCCGACGGTGCTGGCCGTGCTGGCAGCGTCGGCCGAACTGGTGTGGCCCCGGGTGATTCCCGCCCCGGAGACGGAATCGCGGGGCGGCCCGGCGTGGCGGTTCAGCGGGAGGTGGTGGGCGAGGCCGGTCGCTTCCCGCCGCGATCGCCCCTGGGCCCGAAACTGATCCCCTCGGGGTTGATCCTCAGCTGGTGAGGGCGGCCCGGTGCTGCTCGGCCAACTCTTCGAGGTCGCTCATCATCCGGCCGATCTCGAAGTCCTTCGGGGTATAGACCCTCGCCACCCCCTTGCCGATGAGAATGTCGGCGTCCTCGGGAGGGATGATCCCGCCCACCACCACCGGGACGTCGAGACCGAAGGCCCGGAGCCGGTCGACCACATCGGGCACCAGCTCGAGATGGCTGCCGGACAGGATGGAGATCCCCACCACATCGACGTCCTCGTCCCGGGCGGCGGCGGCGATCTCTGCGGGCGAGAGGCGGATTCCCTGGTAGATGACTTCGAAGCCGGCATCCCGGGCCGCCACCGCGATCTGCTCGGCGCCGTTGGAGTGGCCGTCGAGACCGGGCTTGGCCACCAGGAGCTTCGGCGGCCCGCCGGCGTGATCGGCGAGGGCCTTGGAGCGGGCGAGAACCCCGCCCAACTCGGTGCCCCGATGGCCCACCCCGCCACCGATCCCGGTGGGGGCCCGGTACTCCCCGAAGATCTCCCGGAGGACGTTGGCCCATTCACCGGTGGTGCCGCCCGCGTGGGCGAGGGCGATGGTGGCCGGCATCACGTTGTCGGTCCCCTTCGCCGCCCGCCGCAGGTCGTCGAGGGCCTGGTTGACGGCGCCCCCGTCGCGATTCGATCGCCAGGCGGCCACGTCAGCCCGCATCTCGGATTCCACCGCCGGGTCGACTCTGAGGATCGAGCCCCCGGATCCACCGGGGCCGGAGCCGATCTCGGAGGCGAGGGGCGAATCCGCCGTCTCGGTGAAGCAATTGACCCCGACCACCTCGAGCTCGCCGGTCTCGATGCGACGGACCCGGTCGGCCTGGCTGCCGACCAGGCGCGACTTCAACTCGTCGATGGCCTCGAAGGCGCCCCCCAGCGACAGCACGTTCTCGAGCTCGGCCCAGGAGGCGTCGGCGATCTCGTCGGTCTTCCGCTCGATGACCACCGAGCCGTCGAAGATGTCCTCGTACTCGAGAATGTCGGACTCGAAGGCCAGGATCTGCTGGATCCGCAGTGACCACTGCTGGTCCCACGGGCGGGGAAGACCCAGGGCCTCGTTCCAGGCCGGGAGCTGGACGGCCCGGGCCCGGGCCCGCTTCGACAGGGTCACCCCCAATGATTCCAACACGATGCGCGGAACATTGTTCTCCGGCTGGGCCTCGGTCAGGCCCAGTGAGTTGACCTGTACCCCGTAGCGCATCCGGATGAGCTTGGGCTCGGTGACCCCGTACCGCTCCTGGCAGACGCGTTCCCACAATCGGGTGAAGGCGCGCATCTTGCAGGTCTCTTCGATGAAACGGACCCCGGCATTGACGAAGAAGGAGATGCGGCCCACCACCGAAGGGAACTCGGCCTCGGTGACCTGGCCCGAGTCGCGGACGGCGTCGAGGATGCCGATGGCGGTGGCCAGCGCGTAGGCGACTTCCTGATGCGGGGTGGCCCCGGCTTCTTGGAGGTGGTAGCTGCAGACATTGATGGGGTTCCACTTGGGCACGTGCTTCACCGTGTAGGCGATGGTGTCCACCGTCAGCCGCCGGCTGGGGATGGGCGGGAAGATGAAGGTGCCCCGCGACAGATACTCCTTGACGATGTCGTTCTGGGTGGTTCCCGACAGCACCGTCGGATCGACTCCCTGATCCTCGGCGTTGGCGATGTAGAGACCCAGCAGCCAGGCGGCGGTGGCGTTGATGGTCATCGAGGTGTTCATCGACGCCACCGGGATCTGGTCCATCAACTGGGCCATGTGCCCGAGGTGGGCCACCGGCACGCCGACCTTGCCTACCTCGCCGGCCGCCTCGGGAGCGTCAGGGTCGTAGCCGATCTGGGTGGGGAGATCGAAGGCGATCGACAGTCCGGTCTGGCCGCGGGCCAGATTGGTCCGGTAGAGGGCGTTGGACGCCTTCGCCGTCGAATGCCCCGAGTAGGTGCGCATCACCCACGGCTTGTCCCGAACCGGCGGTTCAGGCGTGGGCTCGCTGGTCACATCCTGAGGACGAGTCACCTTTTCCACGTGGGTCATCCTTCCATTGTTGCCGCGGTTGCCCCCTAGTGCTGCCCCACTACTTCTTCTTGTAGTCGAGGAAACCCTGACCGGATTTGCGGCCCAGCAGCTCGGCGGCGACCATCCGGCGCAACAGCGGCATGGCCGCATAGTTGGGATCCCGGAACTCCTCGTACAGCGCATCGAGGATAGCCAGGGAGGTATCCAATCCGACCAGGTCAAGCAGCGCGAACGGCCCCATCGGGAACCCACAGCCACCCTTCATGGCGATGTCGATGTCCTCGACCGACGCCACCCCCTGTTCATAGAGGCGGACGGCGTTGTTCAGGTAGGGGAACAGCAGGGCGTTGACGATGAATCCCGCCTGGTCCTTGACCTCGACCGGGGTCTTGCCGCAGTCCTCGGCGAACTTGCGGGCCGAGGCGATGGTCTCGGCGGAGGCGGTGATGGGCCGGACCACTTCCACCAGTTCCATCATCGGAGCCGGGTTGAAGAAGTGGACGCCGCAGACCTTGTCGGGGCGCCCGGTCTGCATGGCCAGCTCCACCACCGGGAGGGTGGAGGTGTTGGTGGCCAGGATGGCCTTGTCGTCGGTGATCCGGTCGAGCTCGTTGAACAGCTCCTTCTTGACCGCCAGGTCCTCGACCACCGACTCGATCACCAGGTCGACGTCCTTGAGGGCGGCCAGGTCGGAGGTCCCGGTGACCAGGGCCAAGGCCGCGTCGCGCTCGGCCTCGGTTCTCTTGCCCTTCTCGACCTGCCGGTTGAGCGACTTCTCCAGAGCGGCCAGGGTGGCGTCGGCGGTGGACTGGCTGCGGGAGCGCAGGACCACCTCGAAACCGTTGACCGCCGCCGTCTCGGCGATACCCGAGCCCATGATTCCCGAACCGACAATTCCAACTCGTGCGATTGACATGGGTGCAGATGTTACTGGCGGGTAGGGGGGCGGTGCTCCCGACCGAATCAGGCGCCCGAGCCGAGCGCACCCTGGAGTCGTCGGGCGCCCTGGTCGATGAGCAGCCGGGGGGAGATCCGGTAGACGGCCCAGGCCCGCCGGGCGTGGAAGGGGGTGACGATGATCGGCCGGTTGAGGGCCACCCCGTCGAGCACGTCGGAGGCCAGGGAGGCGACCGGGTACGGGGGGCCGACCAGCGAGGTGAGCATCGTACGGATGTTGGGCATGGAGCCAACCGGAGGCAGGTCCTCGGGATTGGGCTTGTCCAGCAGTGGAGTCTCGATGACCCCGGGACAGACCACCGTCACCTTGACCCCGTGGGCGGCAGCTTCCATCCGGAGACCGACGCTCAGACCCACCACCGCGTGCTTGGTGGTGGAGTAGGGCACCAGCATCGGGCTGGGCAACAGGCCCGACAGCGATGCGGTGTTGACGATGTGGCCCCGGCCCTGGGCGATCATCAACGGGTAGGCGGCGTTCACGCCGTTGATCACGCTCCACAGATTCACGTCGATGACCCGGCGCCAGTGAGCGGCGCTCAGCTCCCTGACCTCGCCTCCGACGCCGATGCCGGCGTTGTTGAAGAGGAGATCGAGACCATCGTGCTCGGCCGCCGTCCGACCGACCAGATCGTCGACGGCGGCGGCATCGGTCACGTCGAGGGTGGCGGAGATGGCCCGGGCGTCTCCGGCCCGCCGGGCCAGGTGCTCGGCCACCGATGCCGCCGGGTCGCCGGCGATGTCGGAGACCACCACGGTGGCCCCCCGGTCGACCAGTTCGGTGGCCAGCGCCTTGCCGATGCCCGAGGCCGCCCCGGTCACGATGGCCACCTTGCCCTCGAAATGCCGCCGTCGCTCGGTGGCTCGATCTGCTGCTCGTCCCATGTTTCCCCCATCGGTCGCCCTTGCGCTGTCAGCCAAGCTACCGACACGATGGGGCGATGAGTACCCCTCCCAAGACCTCAGCCAGGCGCTCCGGCGCGCCCGGAGCGACCAAGGTGGCCAAGTCCAACGCCGCCAAGGCCACCCAAGCCGCCAAGGCCCCTGCCACCAAGACGGTCCGGACGACGAAGGCCGCGACCACGGCCAAGGCGGTGTCGACGGCCAAGGTGGCGCCGGCGGCCAAGGCCGGTCGAGTGGATGCGAGGCCGCTGGCACCGGTCAATGAGGTTTTGCGAGAATCAGCCGGGCCCTGGGGTGATCTCGGGCGGTGGCCCGGCCGTGGACTCGGGAAAGGACGGGGCGTCTATAACCGCCAACTGCGCCGTAACAACGAACGCCGGCCGATCGGCGTTCGGCTCCTCTCTTGCTTGTTTCGGCATCCAGAATTGCTCCTCGCCGTGTTGGGCAAGAAGGCGCCCATCCAGGCCGACGGGCGGGTGATGAACCGCAGCGTCCAAGCCGTGTTGGAGATCAGTAAAGTGCTGGAAGGCCTCATTTTCGGCGACGATACCCAAGGGCGCCGGCGCGATCCCCTAGCCATGCGGAAGCGGTTGCGACGCATCGCTGTCCTCGCCATGCCCGTTCGGACCGACGTCCACGTCGTCGGTCGGTTGATCCCGGGGTCGGGCGGTACCCGGCCGCCCAGCGACATCCCGGTGCGCATCTACCGCCGGTTCGGCACCGGTGTCGGGTCCGGGGTTGGCCTCGGATCCCGGCCGCCAGCCATCGTGTACTACCACGGGGGTGGGTGGGTCTCGGGCGATCTCATCTCCCACGACGCGTCATGCCGGATGCTGGCTGCCGTCAGCGGGTGCGTTGTGGTCGCCGTCGACTACCGGTTGGCCCCCGAGGACCCGTTCCCGGCGGCGGTGGACGACTCGCTGGCCGCCTATGGGTGGGTGCACGCCCATACCGAAGAGCTCGGGATCTCCGAGGGACAGGTAGGGGTGATGGGGGACAGCGCCGGCGGCAACCTGGCCGCGGTGGTGGCTCTCTTGACCCGAAAGGGTGCTCCCATCCTGGCCTCCGTAGTGCCGGTGGCGCCCGGGACTCCCGCTCCCATCGCCCAGGGCCTCGTCTACGCCGGCCTCAGCACCCGCCTCGATTCAGAGTCCGTCCGCCGGTTCGGTGAGGGGTTCCTTCTAAGCGAACAATCCATGGTGGCCTCCCGGGCCGCCTATCTACCCAATCAGGACGATTGGGAGCTGGAGGCGGCCTCCCCGCTGCTGGCCGACGACGTCGACGGGGTGGCGCCGGCGCTGGTGGTGACGGCGGGGTTCGACCCGCTCCGGGATGACGGCGACGCCTACGCCGCCAAACTCAAGCGGGCCGGGATCGAGGTGGAGCACCGGTGCTATGACGACCAGGTTCACGGTTTCTTCGGGATGGGGTTCCTGGACGATTCTCTGGCCCTGTCGGTCGAGGTGTGCGATGCCATGGGCCGGATGATGCACCGCGACGGGCCCGTGCGGGGCCAGGGCTGACTGCCTTGTCGGCGACTCCCACCGTCGGTCGCCTCCTCGGGTGCCACCTAGTGTGACCAGTATGAACGGATCTTCTCAATCCCCCGGCGTCGTGGCTCTGGTGGGCGGCGGCGAGTGGCAACCGGGCTGCTCGTTCGATGCCGAGCTGCTGGCCGCCTCGGGCTCCGATGCGGTGCTGGTGTTGCCGACCGCCGGCGCCTACGAACATCCCGAGCGGGCCGTGATCCGGGCAGCGGAGTGGTTCGACCCCTTGGGCGGGAAGGTGGAGGGACTGATGGTGCTGTCCCGGGCCGACGCCGAGGATCCCGGAGCCGCCGCGGTGTTGCGCCAGGCCCGGTTCATCTACCTGAGCGGGTCGTCGCCGATGCACCTCCGGAGCGTGCTCAAGGGGTCCAAGGCGTGGGACGCCCTGGTGGCCGCCTGGAATGACGGCGCCGTCATCGCCGGTTCCTCCGGATCGGCCATGGCCCTCACCGATCCGATGGTCGACGCCCGGGGCGGGGGGTTGACACTGGGACTCGGCCTGGTCAGCGGCATCGCGGTGGTACCGCATTTCGGCGATACCCACGAAGACGCCCACGGCCAGAAACTCCATCGTTCGGTGCTCCTGGCCCCCCGGGGCACTCCGGTGGCCGGAGTGCCCGAGCGCACCGCCCTCATCCGGGATCCCGACGGCACCTGGCGTACCGCCGGCGAGGGGTCGGTCGCCATCTTCGTGAACGGCGCCCCGGCCGAAGCCGGCCTCGGGGCACTCCCAAGCTGACCCCCGGAGGCTACTTAGTCGGATTCGGTGATGGTCACCGACTCGATGGTCACCTGCTCGGACGGCGCCCCCGACCGGCTTCCCGTCGATTCGATGGCGGAGATGGTCTCGGTGCCGCCGACGACCTTCCCGAACAGCGAGTAGCTGGGGGGAGGGCCACCCCGTCGCGGCCGCTGATGATGAAGAACTGGCTGCCGTTGGTGTTCGGTCCGGCGTTGGCCATGGCCAGCGAGCCGATCTCGTACCGGCCCCGGGCCGGGAGCTCGTCCTCGAACTGGTAACCGGGACCGCCGCGTCCCGATCCCTCGGGGTCACCGCCCTGGAGCATAAAGCCGGGGATGATCCGGTGGAAGACGATCCCGTCGAAGTAGTGCCAACGGGCCAGGAACACGAAATTGTTCACGGTCTTCGGGGCGGCAACCGGGTCGAGGGCGATGGTCATGGTGCCCTTGCTGGTCGCCATCTCGGCCGTATAGCGCTTGGCCGGATCGATGATCATCGGAGGCGGGTCGTCGAATCGCTGGGTCTTGGGGCTGGAGCCGTCGGCGGCAGGGATCTCGGGGGGCATGGAACTCTCCTTGGATGGTCGAGGTGGTCGGTGGGTTGCGAGAACGTCCGGGTCGCGATGCGGATTACGACACCGCGATGGTCACCGACACGATGCGGTGGAGCACGGTCGGCGGGACGCCGTTGGATGACGCGGTGGCGTTGCCGTCGGCATTGATCTTGTCGACGACGCTCGTTCCGGTGGTCACCTTACCGAACAGGGTGTAGCTGGGAGCCAGGCTCTGGCCCTGGGTGCCGTCCACGATGAAGAACTGGCTGCCGTTGGTATTGGGTCCGGAGTTGGCCATGGCCACCGAGTAGTTCGGGTACTGGGGGTTGGCGGCCTTCGGGAGCTCATCGGCGAACGTGTAGCCGGGCCCCCCGGATCCGCTGCCGGTGGGATCACCGGTCTGGTCCATGAAGCCCGGGATCACCCGGTGGAAGACGATGCAGTCGAAGAAGTGCTGGTCGGCCAAGTAGACGAAACTGTTGACGGCCTTGGGGGCGGACTTCGGATCGAGCTGGATGGTGAAGGGGCCGACGTCGGTGGTGACGGTGGCGGTGTAGGTCTTCGAGGACGACACGGTCATCGGCGGCGCCGACGGATACGACGGCTTGTTCAGGGTGTCGGTGAAGGTCGCCGGGCAGTTGGCCGAGGTGGTGATGGCGCTCGGGGTGGTGTCGCCCGAACCACCCTTGGGCGCCGGCTTGGTGGTGGTCGTGGTGCTCGATTTGGCCGCCGTCTTCTTGGCCGGGCTCGAGCCGCTGTTGATCCAGAAGGCGATGCCGAAGATGACGCCGGCCACGATCACCAGGGAGATGACCCGCCGGATGTTCTGCTTGCGCTTGGCGGACTTCTTCTGGGCTTCGAGCCGGGCGTTGCGGCCGGCTTTCTGGCGTTGACGCTTCTCGGTAGACACGGTCCATGAGGGTAGCCGCTCCTCGGGCGGTAGCCTGAGCGGCCATGTCCCTTGTGGTGCAGAAATTCGGAGGCACCTCGGTGGCCGACTCCGACCGGATTCGAGCGGTGGCCGATCACGTGGCCCGGTCGCGCCGTGACCACGACGACGTGGTGGTGGTGGTGAGTGCCATGGGGAAGACAACTGACGATCTGGTCCGGCTCGCCGCCGAGGTCAGCCTCACCCAGCCCAACCGGGAGGTGGACATGCTGCTCAGCGCGGGTGAGCGCATCAGCATGGCCCTGCTGGTGATGGCTCTGGCCGACCTCGATGTGACCGCCGAGTCCTTCACCGGAAGCCAGGCCGGCATCATCACCGACAGCGTGCACACCCGGGCCAAGATCATCGAGATCCGGGCCGAGCGGCTGCTGGCCTCGCTGGCCGCCGGCGCCGTCCCGGTGGTGGCCGGATTCCAGGGGATGTCCACCGAGCGGAACATCACCACCCTCGGACGGGGAGGTTCCGACACCACCGCGGTGGCCCTGGCCGCGGCGTTGCACGCCGACGCCTGCGAGATCTACACGGATGTGTCCGGGATCTACAGCGCCGATCCCCGGCTGGTTCCCGAAGCCCGCAAGCTGGCCCGGGTCAGCTATGAGGAAATGCTGGAGATCGCGGCCAACGGTGGCCGGGTGCTGTCGCTGCGCTCGGTGGAGTTCGCCCGCAATCACCACGTGCCGCTGCATGTGCGGTCCAGTTTCACCTGGGAGCCCGGGACCTGGGTTGTGGAGGAGGATGAGACCATGGAACAGGCAGTCGTCACCGCCATCACTCACGATGCCTCGGAAGCCAAGGTGACCGTGGCCGGGCTGCCCGACCGGCCCGGGGTGGCCGCCCGGCTGTTCCGGGCGCTGGCCGACCGGAACGTCTCGGTGGACATGATCGTTCAGAACGCTGCCCTCGACGGGACGACCGACATCTCCTTCACGGTGCCGGGGTTCGACCTGGCCATCAGCACCGAAGTGTCGGAGTCGCTGATCCCCGAGCTGGGGGCCACCGGGGTCACCACCGATTCGAACGTGGCCCGGGTGTCGCTGGTGGGCGCGGGCATGAAAACCCATCCGGGAGTGACCGCCCTCACCTTCGAGACCCTGGCCAACGAAGGCATCAACATCGAGATGATCTCGACCTCGACCATCCGGATCTCCTGCATGGTGCGCGCCGACACGGCCGAGACGGCGGTACGGGTCCTCCACGCCGCCTTCGAGCTGGCCGCGCCGTCGTAGACTGGGCCGATGCGAGTCGCGGTTGTGGGGGCCACCGGCCAGGTCGGCACGGTGATGCGGTCGATCCTCGAGGCGCGGGGCTTTCCCATCGACGACCTGCGACTCTTCGCCTCGTCCCGCTCGGCCGGCCGTCGCCTGCCCTTCGGGGGAGACGAGGTGGTGGTCGAGGACGCCGCGGCCGCCGCCGACCTGTCCGGCATCGACATCGCGCTGTTCTCCAGCGGGGCGACCGCCTCGCGGGAGCTGGCCCCCCGGTTCGCGTCGGCCGGAGCCGTGGTCATCGACAATTCGTCGGCCTGGCGGATGGACCCCGATGTCCCGCTGGTGGTCCCCGAGGTCAACGCCCACGCGCTGGGAGCCATCGCCAAGGGAATCGTGGCCAATCCGAACTGCACCACCATGGTGGCCATGCCGGCGCTGAAGCCGCTCCACGACGAGTCCACCCTCGATCGGATGGTGGTCTCCACCTACCAGGCGGTGTCCGGGGCCGGCCTCGCCGGGGTGGCCGAGCTCGAGGAGCAACTGGAGAAGTCCGCCGGCGCCGCTGCCCGGCTGACCTTCGACGGGTCGGCCGTCGAGTTCCCGCCGGCGTCGAAATTCCCGGGGACGATCGCCCACAATGTCCTCTCCATCGCCGGGTCGGTGGTGGATGACGGCTCCGGGGAGACCAACGAGGAGCAGAAGTTCCGGGACGAGAGCCGGAAGATCCTCGAGATCCCCGGCCTGAGGCTGACCTGCACCTGCGTGCGGGTCCCGGTGTTCACCGGTCACTCCATGGCCATCGTCGCCGAATTCGAACGGCCGCTCACGCCCCAGCGGGCGGCCGAGCTCCTGGCCGCCGCCCCCGGGGTGGAGTTGTCGGACATGCCCACCCCGTTGCGGGCGGCGGGCATCGATCCGACGCTGGTGGGAAGGATCCGTCAGGCCGACGGGGGCGAGACGACGCTGGCCCTGTTCCTGAGCGGGGACAATCTCCGCAAGGGTGCCGCCCTCAATGCCGTGCAGATCGCCGAGTCGCTGGTCGATCTCGGCCTGGTCAGCTGACCCGGGGCTCCCTCAGGCCGAGACCGGTAACGACCGCATCATCCCCGGCGGCAGCCTGTAGCGCCCAAGGACTGAATCAGGGCAGCGACGGGTCTTCGCCCAATGCCGTCAGCCGACGTTGGAGAAGGGGGCGGCGGCGGCCAGTCCCGCCACCCGCCTGGCCAGGTTCACCGCGTGGTCGCCGAACCGCTCGTAGAAGCGGGCCACCATGGCCAGCTCGACGGCCACCGGGAGCGGCATGGTCCCGGCCACCACTTCCACGGTGAGGCTGACGTGGAGGTCGTCCATCTCGTCGTCGAGGGTGTCCACCACCGACGCCGCGGTGGTGAGGCGGTCGGCATAGGCGTTGGCGGTGGCCCGCCACATGTGGATGGCCACCTCTCCCATCCGCTCGACCAGGCCCCGGCTGCGGGCCGACAGCTCGGTGCCGAGGCCACGGGCGGCCCGCCGGGCCACGTGTTCGGCGAGGTCGCCGTTGCGTTCGAGGTCAGGGAGCATCCGGAGGATGGTGACCAGAAAGTACAGATCGTCGGGCGAGTCGATGCGACCAGCAGTCAGCTGGTCCATGGTCTGGTGCTCGATCTCCCGGTAGAGGCTGTCGACCACTTCGTCCCGGTCGGCCAGTGCCTTGGCCGCCTCCCGGTCGCCGGACAGCAGCGCGTGGGTGGCCCCGGCCACGTTCTCGCCGACCATGGCAAACAGCTGGAGAACCTGGCGATCGATCTGAGCCAGCGTGTCGTCCATGCGTCCACCGTACTCCCGCGGGATGCATCCTTCTACGGGGTCTTGGCCGAAATCGATCAGGCCGGCGTGTCCACCGGCTCGGGTTGGCTCGCCGGCGGATCGAGGCGGTGATCGTCCTCCCGGTCCCCGGTCGGCATCTCGTCGCCGACGATGATGCGGGGCCCGGATGTCCAGGACAGATATCGCCACGACCAGTTCACCAACACGGTGATCTTGTTGCGAAATCCGATCAGGTAGATGAGATGGAGCCCCAGCCACGACAACCAACCCAGGGTGCCGCGGATGACCATCCCGCTGGGGAACTGGGCGATGGCGGCGCGACGGCCGATGGTGGCCATGGTGCCCTTGTCGTTGTAGCGGAACGGCAGGGTGGGCTTCCCCTTCACCCGGTTGACGATCTGTTCGGCGGCGTGCCTGCCGGACTGGATGGCCACCTGGGCGAGCTGGGGACAGGTCGTTCCCGGTCGGTCCTCGCCCCAGGGGACGGCGGCGGCATCGCCGATGGCGTACGCCTGGTGGTGATCGGGAAGCGCCAGGTCGGCGCGCACGACCAGGCGGCCACTGCGGTCGGCCAGGGCACCCAAGCTGGAAGCCACCGTGCCGTCGACGGTCACGCCCCCGGCCCACACCACGGTGCGGGTCGGGATGCGGGAGCCGTCGTCGAGTTCGACGTAGGTGGGGGTGATCTGTTTGACCATCCGGCCGAGCCGCAACTCCACGGAGCGACGCCGGAGGGTGTCGGCGGCGTAGCTGGAGGCTGACGGCTTGAACGGGGTGAGGAGCCGGTTGAGTCCGTCGACGACGATGATCTTGGCCCGGGCCCGGTCGAACTTGAACCCGTCATGGCGCACCGACACGTCGAGCAGCTCGGCCAACGCCCCGGCCACCTCCACCCCGGTCGGTCCACCCCCCACCACCACGAAGGTGAGGGTGCCGTCGTCGATCAACGCCGGGTGGGCGTCGATCTCCTCGAGACGGCGGAGCAGGTGGTCCCGCAGGGTCCGGGCATCGGCCAACGTGTAAAGCGGGAAGGTGAACTCTCGAGCGCCGGGGATCCCGAAGTACCTGGCGATGGCCCCGGTGGCCACGATGATCGAGTCGAACGGCAGCGGGTCGTCACCTTCGAGGCTCACCATCCGGGCATCCCAGTCGACGCCGTCCACGGTGCCGTACCGGAACGTCACGTTGGGGGTGCGCCCGAAAATGGCCCGGACCGGGTAGGCGACGTCGGCGGGGTCGAGCCCGGCGGTCGACACCTCGTAGAGCAGTGGCTGAAAGGTGTGGAAGTTCCGCTGGTCGACCACGGTGACCTCGACAGGCTTCTTGGCCAGCGCCCGGGCGGCCGAGAGCCCGCCGAATCCAGCGCCGACGATGACCACCCGGTGCATGGATCCATGTTGCCACGGCGGGATCAGAGGTGATGGGGGGCTATCCACGGCGGTGTCACACCCCCCCGTTACCCTTGAAATCATGGACACAACCGCTCGGAATTCGGACGTTCATGGCTCCGGAGGGCGACCGATCATGATCGGCGGACTGATCATCGGACTCCTGGCCGGAGTCGGCCTCGGGGTGGTGGTCGGGCTGCTGGTTCGGTCCGGCCGGGTCGCCTCGGCCCGCACCGCCGAGGCCCGGCTCGAGGACGCCATCGGTGCCAATCAGCGCCTCACCGGCGAAGTCGCCGAACTCCGGCAACATCTGGCCACCAGCCGGTCGGACACGGTCCGGCTCACCACCGAGCTCGACCACCAGCGCCGGGCGGCCGAGGAGAGAGAGGCCGACTT
Source organism: uncultured Acidimicrobiaceae bacterium (assembly GCA_963819695.1). Lineage (GTDB taxonomy): Bacteria > Actinomycetota > Acidimicrobiia > Acidimicrobiales > RAAP-2 > DASZIT01. Next base: position 189,145 of record CAWFXD010000001.1, read on the forward strand.
CGACGAGACCCGACAGCAGCTGACCGGGGAGTTCGCCCGGTTGTCGTCCGCCGCCCTGCAGAAGAACAACGAGCAATTCCTCCAGTTGGCCGACACCAAGCTGAAGGAGACCCGCGAAGCCGCCGAGGGCGAGCTGGCCAAACGACAGGTGGCCATCGAGCAGCTCCTGAAGCCGATCGGGGAGCAGCTGGGCAAGTACGACGAGGGCATGCAGCGCCTGGAGGTCGAGCGCGAGCGGGCCTACGTCACCCTCACCGAACAGATGAAGCACCTGTCGACGTCGCACGACCATCTGCAGAAGGAGACGGGGAATCTCGTCAAAGCCCTCCGGGCCCCGCAGTCCCGTGGCCAGTGGGGCGAGTTGCAGCTGCGCCGGGTGGTCGAGATGGCCGGGATGTTGGAGCATTGTGACTTCGACGAGCAGGTCACTTCCGACGCCGACGGGGGGAGGCTGCGCCCGGACATGGTGGTCCACAGTCCCGGCGGGATGAACGTGGCGGTGGACGCCAAGGTCCCGATGCAGGCATTCCTGGATGCCAATGAGGCCGACGACGAAACCGTCCGGCGCGCCCATATGGCCAAGCACGGCCGTCAGCTGAGGGCCCACATCGATCAACTGGCCAAGAAGGAGTACTGGAAGCGGGTGGATCCGTCCCCCGAATACGTGGTGGCCTTCATCCCCGGGGATCCGTTGTTGACCGCCGCCCTCGAGCACGAGCCCGGCCTGATGGAGCACGCCGCGGCCAACAATGTGCTGCTGGCCACCCCCACCTCGCTGATCGCCCTCCTCCGGAGCGCCGCCTATGGCTGGCAACAGGACACGCTGGCCGAGAATGCCCGGGAGGTCCAACAGCTGGGAACCGAGCTCTACCAGCGCCTGTCGCTGCTCGGCGACCACGTGGCCGGAGTGGGCAAGGGGCTGAGCAGTGCGGTGCTGGCCTACAACCGGGCGATCGGGTCGCTCGAGTCCCGGGTCCTGGTCACCGCCCGCCGCTTCGTGGAGATGGGGGTCGGAGGCGGGGAGAAGGAACTGCCCCTCGCCGACCTCGATCGACATCACCACCCGTGCCCTCCAGTCCCCGGAGTTGGCCGCGCCGGCCATCGATCCCCCCTTCGTCCATCGACTGCCGATGCCGGACCCCGGCGTGAGACGCCGCGACGACGAAGACAGCTCCTCACCCCACCAAGACATCATCTGACCAGCCGTCCGGCCCCTCCGTCCGCCGCCGCCCAGGGGTCGGCCATCTAGACCGGCACTATCGTCGTCGGGATGCCGAGAGCTCGACGCCGCAGACGGGGCCGAAGGCCCAGGCGTCGATCCGCGGGCCAGATCGTCGCCATTTCCCTCGTCGTGGTGGTGATCGGGGTGCTGGTCATCGGGTCGGTGGTCGAAATCCATGCCCAGTCGGCGCCCTATCGGCGAATGACCGACCAGGGGTACGCGGCGTTGGCCTCCCCGGTGGTCAACGCCTCCAACCAGTCGGGCGCCCGGCTGGCCGCGGTGATCAACACCGCGCCGAACATCCCCAACCAGCCACTGCCGAACACGGCTCGCGGTGAGATCCAACAGGGGCTCGATGTGGCCATGTCCGCCACCGCCCAAGAGGCCGGTCAGGCCCGGGCGATCACCCCTCCGTCGCCGACCGACGATGTCGCCAGCCAGTTCACCGCCATCCTGGAGGAACGGGCGGCGGCGGTGGCCAGCGTGGTGGCCACCATCGACCAGCTGCTGGGGATGTCGCCCCTGCCCATCGCCGGATCGCCGGCCACGACGACCACCTCGTCGGCGCAGCCGTCGCCGGTCATCTCCGTGTCCCAAGCCTCCCAGCAGCTCACCGCGGCCGGCACCCGGATCGAGCAGGCCGATCGCGCCTACGCGGTCTGGGCCCGACAACTTCGACAGGGGAAGATACCGGGCGCGGGTCCGATCCGGGTGCCCACTTCGGTGTGGGCGCCGCCGGGGAGCCCGCTTACCTCCGCCCAACTCGGCAACAGTGCCGGGCTGCTCAATGCCGCGGTGGCGCTGGTCCCGTTTCACCAGATGGTGATCACCGCGGTCGGCCTGGCGCCGCCGGCCGTTCCGTCCGCCACCCCCAACGACCCCGCCGGTTCGGGCACCATCGCCACCTCGTGCAATCCGCCGAACCCAACCTCGACGGTCGCCGGGCCAAACCCGACGATGCTGCCGCCGACCGGTTCGGTCACCCCGTTGGTGACGGTCACCAACTGCGGGACGGTGAACGAGTCCAACGTGACGGTGACCGAGGCCCTGGTGCTGGTCGATGTCCCCGGAACCGGTCCCCCGCCGGCTGGTGCGTCGGGATCGTCGGCTCGCACCTCGGTTACCACCCTGGCCGGCCAATCCCAGGCCCTGTCGTTTCCGGCGCTCACCGTGGCCAGCGGCCACAGCTACACGCTCACCATCACGCTGAGTCCGCCTACCGGCCAGGCCAACCTGGCCGGAACCTCCCAACAGTTTCTGCTCCGGATCGTGGGCTGATCCGGTCGCCCGGTGGCTCGGGATGACCGGGTGACGGAAGCCGGGAGGCGACCATCTAGGATCGGCAATTGACGACAAAGAGCCGTAGGGCAGAAGGGCTTGAGATCAGTGGCCGAAAGCATCACCATCACCGATAACCGCACCGGCGAGTCGCTCGAGATCCCGTTTCAAAATGGCGGAATCGCGGCGGAGGACTGGTCCAAGCTGTTGCCGGGGGTGTGGTTCTACGACCCGGGGTTCGTCTCCACCGCCGCCTGTGAAAGCGCCATCACCTATCTCGACGGGGAGGCCGGCATCCTCCGGTACCGGGGCTACCCCATCGAGCAGCTGGCCGAGAGTTCGAACTTCTTGGAGGTGGCCTATCTCCTGTTGAACAGCGAGCTCCCGACGGCAGAGCAGTACGACGTCTGGCGGCACGACATCACCCATCACACCTTCATCCACGAGAACGTACGGAAGCGCTTCCTCGACGGGTTCCACTACGACGCCCATCCCATGGGGATGCTGGTCTCTGCGGTCGCCGCCCTCTCCACCTTCTACCTCGATGCCAAGGATATTTTCGACATCGAATCCCGGAACAAGCAGATCGTCCGGCTCATCGCCAAGATGCCGACCCTGGCCGCCGCCGCCCACCGGTTCAGCGTGGGCATGCCCTTCGTCTACCCGGACAACTCGCTCGAGTTCGCCTCCAACTTCCTGTCCATGATGTGGAAGACCGCTGAGCCCCGTTTCGACGCCAACCCCGCCCTGGCCCGGGCACTGGACATCCTCTTCATCCTCCACGCCGACCATGAGCAGAACTGCTCGACCACCGCCATGCGGGTGGTGGGTTCCTCCCACGCCGACCCCTACTCCGCCACCGCCGCCGCGGCCGCCGCCCTCTACGGACCCCGACACGGTGGGGCCAACGAGGCGGTGATCAAGATGCTGACCGAGATCGGCACCCTCGAGAACGTCGAGCCCTTCGTGGCCTCGGTGAAGGCCGGCGGGCACGGTCGGCTGCAGGGCTTCGGGCACCGGGTCTACAAGAGCTACGACCCGCGGGCCAAGATCATCAAGAAGACCGCCGACGAGGTGTTCGAGATCACCGGGAAGAACCCCTTGCTCGACATCGCCCTCAAGCTCGAGGAGGTCGCCCTCTCCGACGAGTACTTCACCTCCCGCAAGCTCTACCCGAATGTCGATTTCTACTCGGGGCTCATCTACCAGGCGATGGGCTTCCCCCTCGAGATGTTCCCGGTGCTGTTCGCCATCCCCCGGACCGCCGGGTGGCTGGCCCATTGGCAAGAGATGCTCGACCAGGACTCCAAGATCGCCCGGCCCCGCCAGCTGTACATCGGTACCGCGGAGCGCAACTACGTGGGGATGAGCGACCGCTGACCTTCAGCCGGCCGGCTTGGGTTTGCGCTCGGCCAACCGCATCAGCCCTTCCTGGCACATGGAGACGACCAACTCGCCGTCGCGGGCGAACATGAAACCCCGGGCCAAACCGCGGGCGCCATAGGCAGTGGGGGAGTCCATGTCGTAGAGCAGCCATTCGTCGGCCCGGAACGGCCGATGGAACCACATGCAGTGGTCGAGGCTGACGCCCATGAAGTCCGGGCTGTCCCACCGCACTTCGTGGGGGGCGAGCATGGTGTCGAACAACGACATGTCCGAGGCGTAGGCGGCGATGGCGGTGTGCAGGTGGGGATCGTCGGGGATCTTCCCGTCGGCTTTGATCCACAGCCGCTGGGCCGGTTCACCCCCCTCTTTGTGGATGAAGGGCAGGTCGCCGATGTGGCGCTGCTCGATGGGGTGGGGCCGGGAGAACCAGTCACCCATCAGGTCCCGGTAGGGCTCGAGCCGGACGTCCAACGGCTCGAGGTCCTCGGGCGGCGGGACGTCTGGCATCGGGAATTGGTGGGACAACCCGGGCTCGTCGACATGGAAGGAGGCCGACATGTTGAAGATGGCCCGGCCGTGCTGGATGGCGACCACCCGACGGGTGGTGAACGACCGCCCGTCCCGGATCCGGTCCACTTCGTAGAGGATGGGAACGGTCGGATCGCCGGGCCGCAGGAAGTAGGCGTGGAGGGAGTGGACCCGGCCGATTTCGACGGTGCGGCCCGCCGCCATCAGGGCCTGGGCGGCGACCTGGCCCCCGAACACCCGCTGCCGGTCCTCGTTGGGGCTGACCCCTCGGAAGATATTGACTTCGATGGGCTCGAGGTCGAGAAGGTTGACGAGGAAGTCGAGTGCGTCGCTCACCGGAACATCCTGCCAGGTGCGCTCGGGTCGTCCCCGCTACGGTGGCGACCCATGGCCGCCATTTCCTTTCCCGACGGGTTCCAGTGGGGGACGGCCACCGCCGCCCACCAGATCGAAGGCGGCAATGTCAACAATGACTGGTGGGAGTTCGAGCACGACCCGACCTCGGGCTGTGTCGATCGGAGCGGCGATGCCTGTGATTCGTTTCACCGCTACCCCGAGGACATCGCGCTGGTGGCCGCCCTCGGGCTCACCTTCTACCGGTTCTCCCTGGAGTGGAGCCGGATCGAGCCGGAGGAGGGTGAGTTCTCCCGGTCGGCGCTCGATCACTACCGGCGGATGCTGGCCACCTGCCGGGAGCACGACCTCGTTCCGATGGTGACCTATCACCACTTCACCCATCCGCGCTGGTTGGCGGCCGCCGGCACCTGGGAAGCCCCCCAGGCGGTGGATCGGTTCGCCCGCTACTGCGAACGGGTCACCGGCCATCTCGGGGACCTCATCGGCATGGCCGGCACCCTCAACGAGCCGAATGTGGTGGCCACCATGGGGTGGCGCTTCGGGATCTTCCCGCCCCAGGTGCGCGACCGCGACCGGCGGGCCAACGTCAACGATGCCTTGGTGGCGGCCCACCGGGCGGCGGTCGAGGCCATCCGGTCCGGCCCTGGCGAGTTCCCGGTCGGCCTGACCCTGTCGATGACCGACTTCCAGACCCTGCCGGGGGGCGAGGAATGGGTGGAGCGGATTCGCCGCCCTTCGGAGGACGTGTATCTCGAGGCGACCGGGGGGGACGACTTCATCGGCGTCCAGACCTACACCCGCTCCCGGGTCGGCCCCGACGGTTCGTTGGGTCCCGAGCCCGGGATACCCACCACCCAGATGGGTTACGAGTTCTACCCCGAGGCCCTGGAGGGGACCATCCGCCGAGCCTGGCTGAAGACGGGAGGGCTGCCGGTCCTGGTCACCGAGAACGGCATCGGCACCGACGACGACGAGACCCGCATCGAGTACGTGACCCGCGCCCTGGCCGGGGTGCGCCGCTGCCTCGACGACGGGATCGACGTGCGCGGCTACTTCTACTGGAGCCTGCTCGACAACTTCGAGTGGGTGCTCGGCTACGGGCCGACCTTCGGGCTGGTGGAGGTGGACCGCCAGACCTTCGAGCGTCGCGCCAAACCCAGCGCCGCCTGGTTGGGTGGCGTGGCCAAGTCGAACGGTCTCTGAGTGCGCCATCGACCGCGGAGGGCGGATGCGACGCCAAATATTACGGATTGGTTACGAGTAAGGTTGACGCAATGACTTCCGTCCTCACCCGGGCTGAACACCTGTGGCAAAAGCGGGAGACTCCCGAAGCGAAGCACCTCTTCCGCTACACCATGGTCTCGGTGGTCTCCACCGCGGTGTCCTTCGGCACCCTGGCCCTGGTGTTCGGTGTCTTCAAATTCTGGGGGGAGATCGGCAGCACGGTGTTCGCCAACGCAGTGGCCACCGTGCCCTCCTACTACCTCAATCGCAGCTGGGTGTGGAAGAAGCGTGGGCGTTCCCACCTGATAAAGGAGATCGTCCCCTTCTGGGCGCTGTCGGCCATCGGCATCGTGGTGTCCATCGGCGGTGCGGCGGTGGCCAAGCATCTCGGGACCGAGCATCACCTCGGCCACTTCGAGCAGACGCTGGTGGTCCTGTTCGCCAATGTGATGTCGTTCGCCATCTTCTGGGTGCTCAAGTTCCTTCTGTTCAACCGGCTGTTCAAGGTGCACCCGCTCGAAGAGCTCGACGAACTGGTCGAGGCGGTCTGATTCGCGGTGATTGCCACCACCACTGTGCACAGTGGCAGCGTTGTGTTGGCGGTGGCCGTCTTTCTGGCCTGCGCGGTGGAGATGGTGGAAGCCCTCACCATCGTGGTGGCAGTGGGGTCCACCCGGGGATGGCGGTCCGCCCTCGAGGGCACCGCAGTGGCCCTGCTGGTACTCGGCGCCCTGGTGGTCGCGCTCGGCCCGGCCATCGTCCACTACGTGCCGCTCGACACCCTGCGGCTGGTGGTCGGCGGACTCCTCCTGGTGTTCGGGCTGCAGTGGTTGCGCAAGGCGGTGCTGCGGGCCTCGGGGTTGAAGGCCAAACACGACGAGGACGCCATCTTCGCCCGACAGGTCGAGGAGCTGTCCGGGACCGGTGCCACCCGCGGCCGTGACGGCACCGCCTTCGTGGTGGCGTTCAAGGGCGTCTTCCTCGAGGGCCTCGAAGTGGTGGTGGTGGTGATCACCCTCGGGACCACCTCCCACGATCTCGGATTGGCGGCGGTTGCCGCCGGCGCCGCCGTCGTGGTGGTGGGCGCCGTCGGGGCGGCGGTGGCCCGGCAGCTGTCGGCGGTCCCGGAGAACGCCATGAAGATGGGGGTGGGGCTGATGCTGGTCAGCTTCGGCACCTTCTGGTCGGGGGAAGGGGTCGGGGTCCACTGGCCGGGGTCCGACCTCGCCATCCCGGTGCTGGTCGGCGTCTACGGGCTGGGGGCCTGGGCCCTGGTGGCCTCCCTGCGCCCCGGGTCCATGGCCAGGATCAGTGCCCTGCTACCCGGGGCCGGGGGAGCCGGAACCAGTGACTGATCCGACGCCCTCGGGGGTCCCCCGCAACCCGGTGGCCCGGATGGTGTCGGCGTTCGGACGCTTCTGGTGGGAGTTCCTGATCGGGGACACCCCCGAGCTGTTCGTCGGGGCGGTGCTGGTGGTCGGGTTGGTCGCCCTGGTCTGCGTCGATCACGGGGCCCGGGCCTGGGCGGCCGGCCTGCTGCCGCTGCTGGTGGGCGGGCTGCTCGGCAGCTCGGTGTGGAGGGCGAAGCGGCGGGGAGCGAACTAGTCGCGGAAGTTGATGAACTGGAGGGGGATGCCGAAGTCCTCCGCCTTGGCCGCGGAGATCACCGCCTGAAGATCGTCGCGCTTCTTTCCCGACACCCGCAGTTGGTCTCCCTGGGTCTGGGAGCTGACCCCTTTGAGCCCGAGCTCCTTGATGAATTTGTTCAACTTCTTGGCGTGGTCGGAGGAGATCCCGGCCTGGATGGTCAACTTCTGGCGGGCCGATCCCCGGGTGCCTTCTTCGATCTTCCCGACCTCGAAGGACTTGAGCGACACCTCCCGCTTGACCATTTTCTCCTGAAGGACCTGGTAGAGGGCGCGCAGTCGATCCTCGGTGGACGAGCCCAGCAACAGTTCCTTGTCGGTCAACTCGATGGAGGAGTCGGTGCCCTTGAAGTCGAACCGGGTGGCGGCCTCGCGGTTGGCCTGGTCGACCGCGTTGCGGACTTCCTGCATGTCGACTTCGGAGACAATGTCGAAGGTTGGCATGCAGAAACAGTAGCGCCGGGCTTGGCGTATCCTTCCCGGTCTGCGGGTCGGTACCCAAGTGGCCAAAGGGAGCAGACTGTAAATCTGCCGGTTCTGCCTTCGAAGGTTCGAATCCTTCCCGGCCCACCATGGACCGGAGGCGGTGGCGGACGACGAGTCCGCTCCCGCCTCCGGGCTAGAACCCCGACGAAGCCCGAACCGTGAACCGGTTCCACGAGCTCAGGAGATGTCGTCCGATGTTGGCCGATCGCGTCCGACACATGCCGACCAGGCTGATCGCGGTAGGAGCCGTGGTGGCCTGGGTGGTGTCGGGCGCCTACATGCTGCACTACGGCCCTTCCTGGCATCTCGACCTCCGGGTCTACCGGGACGCCGGGAACGCCCTCCTTCAGGGCGGGTCGCCGTTCACCGCCAACTTCACCGTCCATCAGCTGCCGTTCACCTACACGCCGTTCGCCCTCCTGGTGCTCACGCCGCTGACCTTCGGTTCCCTGGGTCTGGTCGAAACGCTGTGGTGGCTGGTCTCCGCGGTGTGCTTCGTCGGCGCGGTCTACCTGGTCATCCAAGCCTCCTTCGGCCTTCCCGCCCGCCGGGCACTGGCGGTGGCCGGTCTGCTCTGCGGGGTGGCCACCCTCGCCCTCGAGCCGGTCCGCTCCAACATGGACTATGCCCAGATCAATCTCATCCTGATGGTGATGATCGTGGCCGACCTGACCCGGGTCCGGGCTCCCTGGCGCGGGGTGCTGATCGGGTTGGCCTCGGCCATCAAGTTGACCCCGTTGGTGTTCTTCTTCTCGTTCGTGGTGACCCGGGACTGGCGGTCGGTCGCCCGCGGGGTCGGGGTCTTCGTCGGGGTGACCGCCATCAGCTGGGCGGTACTGCCACACGACTCCGCCCGCTACTGGTTCCACCAGGTGACCGATGCCGGCCGCACCGGTCAGCTGGGCAACGTCAGCAACCAGTCGTGGAACGGGCTCGTCCACCGGCCGCCGTTCAACGGGGGCCATCTGGGCACTGCGGTGTGGTTGGCCCTGGCCCTGGTCACCCTGGCCGGCGGGGTACTCCTCACCCGTTGGCTGCTGGAGGCCGCCCGGACCGGGGAAGCGGTGCTGGTGCTGGCCCTCACCGAGTTGTTGGTCAGCCCGGTGTCCTGGACCCACCATTGGTCGTGGCTGGCGGTGGCCCCGATCGCCGCCGCCACCTTGTGGGCGGTGCACCGGGTGGTGGCCATCATGGTGTTGGTGCTGGTGGGATTGGCGGTGGCCGCCCCGTACTGGTGGATCCAACACGGGCCGCTTTCCTATCTGGCCGGAAATGCACTGGTGCTCGCCGGCGGCGCGGTGCTGGTGGTGTGGCTGGGAGCCGAGGCCCGGCGCCGGCGCGCCTCCGCCTCCCCCCGGCTGAGAGGACGGGGTACGCTAGCGGTTTCGGAGTCCCCGGCGCCATGACTCTTGCTGTGACACCGAATTTCGTTACAATGTCGTTACGGATTTGATTGCGGGCAGGGCGGTCCAGTGATCCTGGGTGTCCTCCACGGCGAGGCGCATTCGATGATCCACCCCATTCGAGACACGTTCATTGAGGAGCAGTCCCCAGACCATGTCCCCAGAGCCTCGGGTTGCGGTGGCGCACCAGGATGAGGGCACGGCCGATGCAGGCTCGATCCGTTCTGACCGCTGGTCGGTGGCGTCCTCGACCCTGATGAGCGGTGCCCGGGCGGCCGCGGCATTCGCCGGCCTGATCCGGAACCGGTTGGCCAATACCGCCGGCATCCGGTTCGACCAGCAGACCGAGAGCGGCGAAGGCGGGAATCCGAGAGGCCTGGTCCTCCGGCCCGCCCTGCTGGGCTTCGTGGCCATCCTGGCCATCAGCATCGGAGCATCGCTGCCCAGCTCGCCGTTCAAACTCGAAATGCCGGGTGCCTGGTTCTTCGGGGTTCCGAAGACCACCGGCGCCAGTCACTGGGGCGTCTACTTCGTACTGGCGGCCGTCTACGGCGGACTCATCCTGCTGCTCCGGGTCTGGTGGGGGATGACCCGCCTCTACGCCCGGTGCCCGGGGGTGGAGATGCGCCGCCTGAAATGGGTGTTCGCCCTCTGGTCGGCGCCGATGCTGATCATCGCCCCGATATTCAGCCGGGATGTCTACTCCTATGCGGCCCAGGGCGAGATGGTCAGCCATCACATGAACCCGTACCTGTACGGACCGTTCGAGATGGGGAACAACTCGTTCACCGCCCCGGTCGACCCGTTGTGGGGGAACGCCCCGGCACCCTATGGACCCCTGTTCCTGCAGATCGACGGGTTCTTCGCCAAGGTCACCTTCCACAACGAGCTGGCCACCATCGTCCTGCTGCGCTTGCTGGCCTTCGCCGGCGTCTTGCTGATCGCCTTCTGCGTGCCCCGGCTGGCCGGTCTCTACCACCGCGACAAGGCCGAGATCTTCACGCTGGCCGTCTTGAACCCGGTGACCATCCTCCACCTGGTCGGCGGCGCCCACAACGACGCGTCTGATGTTGGGCCTGCTCCTCGCCGGGATCACCGCGGCCAAGGAGAAGCGCCCGATCGTCGGCATCCTGTTCTGCTCCTTGGCCGCGGCCATCAAGGCTCCGGCCGCGTTGGGGCTCTTCTACGTCGGCTGGACGTGGCTGGGCACCGGGGTACCGGTGCGCGACCGGATACAGACCGGTGGTGACCGCCGGCCTGATCGGTGTCGGCGTGCTCGGGTTCTTCTCGTATCTCAGCGGGCTGGGCTGGGGGTGGATCGGCAACCTCGGCACGCCGGGCGTGGTGCGATCGTGGATGGCCCCGACCACCTCGCTGGCCCTGGTGGTCAACTGGATCGGCCACTTCCTCGGCCTCGGGCTGCACCTGGGGGGTGTGCTGTCGGTCACCAGATTCCTCGGTCTGTTGGCCGCCCTGATCGTGGGCGTCTGGCTGCTGTTCAACAGCGACCGGATCGGCACCCTCAAGGCGGTCGGACTGACCATGCTGCTGTTCGTGATCCTGGGGCCGGTCGATCAGCCCTGGTACCTGTCCTGGGGTCTCATCCTGCTGGCCCCGGTGGCCCTCGGACGGCTGCGGTCCCTGATCATCGGGATCTCCATGGTCACCGCCTTCATCGAGTTGCCCGGCGCCACCCAGCTGTTGAACAGCCTGATCCACGGCGATCCGCTGTCGATCGTCCTCACCCTGTTGTGGGTGCTGTTCGTGCTGACCGTTCCCCTGGCCACCTGGGAGCGGCGGGACCCGGTCCCGACTCCACCCGCGGTGCCGGTCCTGGCCAACGCCACCTAGGTCGGCGTTCCCGGACTCCCACCTCGACGGTCGGCGCTCGAGGCGGCCGACCCGGTCAGAGCATCCGCTGGAGCACGGAGACGTCGAGCCAGCGGCCGAACTTCCTGCCGATCTCGCGCTCGACGCCGACCAGCTCGAACCCGCAGGCCAGATGGAGGGCGATCGATGCCGCGTTGTCGTCGCCGATGCGGGCGACCATGGTGTGGAAACCGTGCCGGGTGGCCAGCCGGATCAACTCGTCCAACAGTGCCCTCCCCACCCCCGATCCGCGTTGGTCCGACCCCACGTAGACGGAATTCTCGACGCTGGTGGCGTAGGCGGGGCGGTCACGGTAGACCGAGATGGAGCCGAATCCGGCGATGGCCCCGGTGTCGTCCTCGGCCACGATGGCGGGGTAGGCCCCACCGTGTCCGGTCAGCCACACCAGTTGCTCTTCCGGGTTTCGGGGGACGAGGTCAAAGGTGGCGGTCGACCCGGTCACCTCCGCGTTGTAGATGGTCCGGATGGCCTCGGCGTCGGAGAGGGTCGCCAGGCGAAGCTGCATGCGGTGATGGTAGCGAGTCGCCAACTGGCAGTGCGGGTGCGGCACGGTTGTTGACTATGATGTCCCGCTGCGGCTCCACCGGCCGCGCTGCCTCCTTAGCTCAGTCGGTAGAGCACCGCCATGGTAAGGCGGTTGTCGTCAGTTCGATTCCGACAGGAGGCTCGCCCAGGGCGGCGTAGCTCAGCTGGTTAGAGCGCACGGCTCATAATCGTGAGGTCGCCGGTTCGAGTCCGGCCGCCGCTACCATTTTGGGTGTTGGACAGGGAATGGACCGGGTCTGCCGGCCGGATCCAGGGCAGAGGGATAGAGGAGCCACTGTGGCAAAGAACGAGAAGCGGATCCAGGTCACCTTGGCCTGTGAGGTCTGCAAGCGGCGTAACTACATCACCACCAAGAACAAGATCAACGACCGCGAGCGGATCGAAATGAAGAAGTTCTGCCGGTGGGACCGCCAACACACGTTGCACAAGGAGACCCGCTGACGGTCGGCTCCTCGACCGGGTTCGCCCATCTCGACCTGGTCGACCTGGCCCGTCGCGGGGACCGGGACGCGTTCGAGGAGCTGGTCAGGATCACCACCGGCGATGTCTACGCCCTGGCCTTCCGGCTCACCGGAAACGAGCAGGATGCCCGGGACATCGTCCAGGAGACCTACCTCCGGGCGTTCCGCTCCATCCGCAAGTTCCGGGCGGAGGCGTCCTTCTCCACCTGGCTGTACCGCATCGCCGCCAATTGCGCGGCGACCAGCCACAGCCGTCGGAAGCGGATGCGGCAGGTCTCGATCGATACCGACCCCGGCTGGGCGGAACTGCCCGCCGACCCCGATCCCGATGCCGTGGCTTCGGCCACCGTCGAACGGGACCGGCTGGTCAGGGCGTTGCGCACCCTTCCGCTGACCCAGCGAACGGTGATCGTGCTGCGGGACATCTACGGCCTGAGCCACGAGGAGATCGCCACCGAACTGGGAATCTCCGGAGCCGCCACCCGGGTCCGGCTGCACCGGGCCCGCCGGCAACTCCGGGCGGCGGTGGCTCCCGAGCCGGTCGTCGCCGGCCCCGAAGGTGACCGGGGCCATGGCGAAGTGATCGCGGTGCGGAGGATCGAACCGCGGGGAGACGACGCCCGTGCGGTGTGAGGACGTCGCCGAACTGCTGCCCGGTGCGGTGGACGGGTCCCGGACGGTCGACCGGCGGACCGTGCGCCACGTGGCATCGTGCCTCCGGTGCCAGGCCGAGCTGGCCCGTTACCACCGCCTCCTCCGGCGGCTTCATGAGCTCCGCTCCCACCGCCCCGAGCTGCCCGCCGGACTCATCGCCGATGTGCTCGATGCGCTGGATGCCTCGGTCGCCCGGCGGACGGTGCGGTCGGCATTGGCCGGCCGGCGCTGGGCCTACGGCGGGGGGGCGGCCCTCGGGGCCCTGGCCATCGGGGTCACCGTGGCCGTGGCCATCGGCCGGAGCAGCCGAACCGGTCGCTTGGGAATTTGACCCTTCCCAGTGGTAATCTTTCGCACCGCCCCTGCGATCGATTGGCCGTTCGCGGCATGGCGATCGACAGAGGGCAGTAGCTCAACTGGTAGAGCACCGGTCTCCAAAACCGGCGGTTGGGGGTTCGAGTCCCTCCTGCCCTGCTCTATCCCCGTTCCACCGGTCGAAGGAAGAAACAGCACGTGAACCGAGAACAGAAACGCCTGATGCAGCGGCAGGGGCAGGACCCCGATGGTGAGTCCGCGCCCCCGCGAAAGGCAACCCCGGCCCGCCGCCCGCCCAAGCGCGACCCCTTCCGTCCGGGACAGTTCCTCCGCGAGGTACGCTCTGAGCTTCACCAAGTGGCGTGGCCCAACCGTTCTGAGGTCATCAACTACACGACAGTGACGGCTGCCACCCTGGTGGCGTTGATCGTCCTGATCTTCTTACTCAACTACGCCTTCTCCAAGGGCGTCTTTTGGCTGTTCAATACGTGATCGGTGTGACTGTGACCCAAGATGAGACAACCGCACCTCTCGGTGACGACGAGGAAGGTGCCGTGCCCACTGAGGCTGCCGAGCCGGCGGCGGGCTCCGACGCGGGCGCAGAGCAACCCACCGGTCAGGCGGAAGCCCTGGAGTTGGCGGCCGAGGAGGCCGAGGTAGGTCTGACGGAGGCCACCGGGGAGGTGGAGACGGAAACCGTTCTGACCGGCGACGATGCCCTCTCGGACGAGGACGAATGGGACGATGACGACGAGCCGGTCACCGTCAGCCCCTACGACCAGCCGGGACGCTGGTTCGTGGTGCACACCTACGCCGGGTACGAGAACAAGGTGAAGTCGAACCTCCACAGCCGCACCGTCTCGATGAATATGGAAGACCGGATCTACGAGGTCGTCATCCCGATGGAAGACGTCGTCGAGTTCAAGAACGGCAAGAAGGTCGTCGTCCAGAAGAAGGTGTTCCCCGGCTACCTGCTGTGCCGTTGCGAGCTCGACGACGACAGCTGGTCGGTCATCCGGAACACCCCCGGGGTCACCGGGTTCGTAGGCCCCGGCACCAAGCCGACGCCGCTCTCCCGCCGGGAGGTCGAAGGTATCCTGCAGGTGAAGGTGGAAGGCGGCGAGGCGCCGTCCAAGCGCAGCCGCCCCCGTCTCGAGCACGAGGTGGGAGAGACCGTGCGGGTCAAGGAAGGTCCGTTCGCGGACTTCTCCGGCCAGATCGCCGAGATCAACGAGGACCAGCTCAAGCTCAAGGTCCTGGTCAACATCTTCGGCCGGGAGACCCCGGTCGAACTCGAATTCAGCCAGGTCGCCAAGCTGTAGGCCGGCGGAAACACGTAAGGAGCAGTACCGATGGCACCCAAGAAGAAGATCCTCGCGAAGGTAAAGATTCAACTCCCGGCCGGGGGGGCTACCCCCGCGCCCCCGGTGGGCACCGCCCTCGGGCCCCACGGCGTCCAGACCATGGAGTTCTGCAAGCAGTACAACGCCGCCACCGAGAGTCAGCGCGGTTCCATCGTGCCGGTCGACATCACCATCTATGAGGACCGTTCGTTCTCCTTCGTCCTGAAGACCCCACCCACCCCGGCGCTGCTGCGAGCGGCGGCGGGCCTGGACAAGGGCGCCGCCACCACCGGCCGCGAGCAGGTCGGCACCGTCACCGACGCCCAGGTGGCCGATATCGCCGCCATCAAGCTGCCCGATCTCAACACCGACGACGTCGAGGCGGCCAAGCGCCAGGTGGCCGGCACCGCCCGGTCGATGGGTATCTCCGTCGCCGGCTGATCGCCGACGACAGCGCACATTCGAGGAAACGGAGAAGCACCGCATGTCCAGAGGAAAGAAGTACAAGTCGAGCCTTGCCCAGTTCGATCGCCAGGAGCTGTACTCGGCGGGCGACGCGGTGGACCTGGTCAAGGCCACCGCCAAGGCCTCGTTCGACGAGACGGTGGAGTTGGCCGTCCGCCTCGGCGTGGATCCCCGCAAGGCCGACCAGATCGTCCGGGGCACGTTGTCGCTTCCCGAAGGTACCGGCCGCACCGCCCGGGTCATCGTGTTCGCCGCCGGTGAGAAGGCGGGCGATGCCCGGGCCGCCGGCGCTGACGAGGTGGGAGCCGATGACCTGGTCGCCAAGGTCGCCGGCGGCTTCCTCGACTTCGACGTCGCCATCGCCACCCCCGACCAGATGGGCCAGGTGGGAACCCTGGGCCGGGTCCTCGGCCCCCGCGGCCTGATGCCCAACCCCAAGACCGGCACCGTCACCGACGACGTCGAGAAAGCGGTCACCGAGTTCAAAGGTGGCCGGGTCGAGTACCGGACCGACAAGGTGGGCAACGTCCACATCCGTATCGGCAAGGCCTCGTTCGACAAGGCCAAGCTGCTGGAGAACCTCTACGCGGTGATGGATGAGATCCACCGGGCCAAGCCGGCTTCGGCCAAGGGCCGCTATGTCCGGGCGGTGACCATCTCGTCGACGATGGGTCCCGGGATCCACATCGACCCGCTCCGGGCCCGGAGGGTGGTCGAGGAGCTCGCCGCCACTGCCTGATCGGCAGCGCGTCCTGCCGCATTGCACCGCCGGGCTGGCACGCGCTAGCCTCGCGCTTTCAAGATCGAACTGCCGTAGACCTCCGGTGTACCGGGAAACCAGTACCGAAGGGACCCCGTCCGGGTCCGCCTGATGAGGCGTTCCGCATGGAGCACCCGCTCCGGCGTCACCACTCGATGGTGTCTGCGGCCCAACCCGAGCAACCACACTCGGCGGAGGGAACATGGACAATCCGAGGGCTGACAAGGTCGCCGTAGTCGACGAAGTGCGCGGTCGACTCGCCGCGTCCGATGGCGCAGTGCTCACCGAGTACCGGGGCCTGACGGTGTCCGAGCTGGCCACCCTCCGTCGCGAGCTGGCCGCCGCCGGCGGCGACTACAAGGTGTACAAGAACACCCTGGTTCGGCTGGCCATCGCCGACAGCCCGCAGGCCGCGGTGCGCGACCTGCTGGTCGGGCCGACGGCGATCGCCTTCGTGCAGGGCGACGTCAGCGCGGTGGCCAAGGCACTCCGGGACTTCTCCAAGGGCAACCCGAACCTGGTGATCAAGGGCGGCATCGTGGGCGACGGGCTCCTGTCCGCCTCGGAGATGACCGTCCTGGCCGACCTCCCGCCCCGCCAGACCCTGCTCGCCCAGTTCGCCGGCGCCCTCTCGGCTCCCCTCCAACAGCTGGCCGGGCTCATCGAGGCACTGCCCCGGAACCTGGCCTACGGACTTTCCGCCCTGCTGGAGCAGAAGCGGGCCGAGGGAGGCGGAGAGCCGGAAGTATCTGCCGAAGTTGCCCCGGCCGAGGAGGCTCCGACGCCGGCATCCGCGGAGTCGCTCCCGAAGCCCCCACGACGGAGGCCGCCCCCGAGGGCCCGGCCGAGGAGGCTCCGAAAGCTGCGTCCGATGAGGCGGCTCCGGAAGCCTCGGCCGCCGAGGCTCCCGCCGATGAAGCTCCAGCCGAGGAGGCGTCGGCGGAGGAGACTCCGCCCGAAGCGGCTCCCGAGGAGGAGCCAGCCCCGGAAGTTGCCGAGTCGCCGGCTGAGCCGGCTGAGTAGCACCCAACCGATATCTCAACCCCGATCAAAGAACAAGAAAGTAAGTAAGGAGCAATAAAATGGCAGGAACCCTGACCAAAGACCAGATCCTGGATGGCATCTCTGAGCTGTCCGTCCTCCAGCTGAGCGAGCTGCTCAAGGAGTTCGAGGAGCGTTTCGGCGTTACCGCCGCCGCTCCGGTGGCGGTTGCCGCCGCCGCCCCTGCCGGTGGCGGAGATGCCGCCGACACCGAGGACGAGCAGGATGAGTTCGACGTCATCCTGGTGGCGGCCGGCGACACCAAGATCAAGGTCATCAAAGAGGTGCGGACGCTGACCAGTCTCGGGCTCAAAGAGGCCAAGGACCTGGTCGACGGTGCACCCAAGCCGGTGTTGGAGAAGGTCAAGAAGGAAGACGCCGAGAAGGCGAAGGCGCAGCTCGAAGACGTCGGCGCCACCGTCGAACTCAAGTAGCACCGGGCTGGTTCCCGGTCGCCGGATGGATGGCGATCGGGAACCGGGTCGGGGCGCTGGCCGGCAACCAAATCGGCCGTTTCGCCCGTCTTTTCGGGGGTCGAGCGGTCCGGATCCTTGACGTCGGGCGGCAGACCTCCTACCCTGTCATTTGCTCGCTCCGGGGATCTGGATCCCGGGGGTTGTGGAATTGTGCGCGCCACGGTATGATTACCTGTTGCCGTGCCTGCTCCTGACGCCTTCCTCAGTTTTTTGGCTGAATGACGCGCGCGTCGGCGCCCCTCCACCTACTCGAACCGTCCTCGTCGACCCCCGAGAGATACCGCTTTCAGCACCCGATGCACCGCAGTAACCCGTCGTCCCTGTCCCGTCGTCCTCAGATTCAGATGTACCGCCGTAATCCGTCGTCGCCCCAATTACCCCAAACCTGGGAGGAGTAGGCACTTGCCTGCACGGTCCAACAGCCCGGAACGCTTTTCCTTTGCCAACATTGATGAGGCCCTGCCTCTGCCCGACCTGGTCGCCATCCAGCGCGACTCCTTCCAGTGGTTCCTGGACAAGGGTCTCGCCGAGACGTTCAACGACATCAGCCCGATCGAGGACTTCACCGGTCAGCTGAGCCTCGAGCTCGAGTTCGACCCCACTGATCCCGACCTGCGCCCGCCACCCAAGTTCTCGGTGGAGGAGTGCAAGGAAAAGGACATGACCTACGCCGCGCCGGTCTTCGTCCGGGCCCGTTTCATGAACGCCAGCACCGGCGAGATCAAAGAACAGACGGTCTTCATGGGCGACTTCCCGGTGATGACCGACAAGGGCACCTTCATCGTCAACGGCACCGAGCGGGTCGTGGTGAGCCAGCTGGTCCGGTCCCCCGGGGTCATCTTCCAGCCCGGCCGGGACGCCAAGACCGTCTTCACCGGCACCATCCACCCCTATCGGGGTGAGTGGATCGAGTTCGACGTCGAGGCCAAGCCGTCCAAGGACGTCACCGCCGGCTGCCGGGTCGCCCGCAAGCGCCGGCTCTCGCTGTTCGTCCTGTTGCGGGCCCTCGGCTACGAGGACCAGGCCTTCCTCGAGCGGTTCGTCCGGCACTTCGACTTCCTCGAGGGCCAATGGGAGAAGGAGCAGAATCTGGCGCCGACCCGGGAGGAAGCCCTCCTGGAGATCTACAAGCGCGCCCGCCCCGGTGAGCCGCTGTCGCCGGAGGCCGCCCGCCAGTACTTCGAGAATGCCTTCTTCAACCCCAAGCGTTACGACCTCACCCGGGTGGGTCGCTACAAGCTGAACCGGAAGCTGGGCCCCGAGCTCGACCGCATCGAGGACATCTTCAAGATCAAGCTGGAGAAGCCGTCGCCGACCCAGGGGGTCCTGAGTCCGGCCGAGATCCTGGCCTCCTCCACCTACATGCTCCACCTGGCCAAGCACATGGCCGATGGTGAGTCGGGCTACCGCATCGACGACCAGGACCACTTTGCCAATCGCCGGATCCGGTCGGTGGGCGAGCTCATCCAGAACCAGGTCCGGGTGGGCCTGTCCCGGATGGAGCGTGTCGTCCGGGAGCGGATGACCACCCAGGACGTCGAGGCGATCACCCCGCAGACGTTGATCAACATCCGCCCGGTGGTGGCCGCGGTCAAGGAGTTCTTCGGTACCTCCCAGCTGAGCCAGTTCATGGACCAGAACAACCCGCTGTCGGGCCTGGCCCACAAACGGCGGCTGTCGGCCCTGGGGCCAGGAGGTCTCTCCCGGGAGCGGGCCGGCTTCGAAGTCCGTGACGTCCACACCTCCCACTACGGCCGGATGTGCCCGATCGAGACCCCCGAAGGCCCGAACATCGGCCTGATCGGCTCGTTGGCCACCTACGCCCGGGTCAACGAGTACGGCTTCATCGAGACCCCGTACCGCAAGGTCGTCAACGGCCAGGTGACCAACGAGATCAACTACCTGGCCGCCGACGAGGAGGAAGAGCACGTCATCGCCCAGGCCTCCGCGGTGCTGGACGACAACGGCCGGTTCACCGAAGAGCGGATCCTGGTCCGCCGCGGCCCCCAGGGCACCGGCGTGCGAGTGGGGGCGACGACGACCTCCTACGGGACCACCTCGGAGATCGACTTCGTCCCGCCGGCCGAGGTCGACCTGATGGACGTCTCGCCGAAGCAGATCGTCTCGATCTCGACCGCGTTGATCCCCTTCGTCGAGCACGACGACGCCAACCGGGCCCTGATGGGCGCCAACATGCAGAAGCAGGCGGTGCCGCTGGTGGTTCCCGAGGCTCCCTATATCGGCACCGGCGTCGAAGCCCGTGCCGCCCGGGATGCCGGCGACGTTGTCCAGGCCGAGGGCGAGGGCACGGTGGTCGACGTCTCCGGCGAGCAGGTCACCGTCGAGTACAAGGCCGGGGCCAAGGACCGCAACGGCACCGTGCTGGGCCGGAAGGTCTACCGGTTGGCCAAGTTCCGCCGCTCCAACCAGAACACCTCCATCAACCAGAAGGTCATCGTCGAAGAGGGCCAGAAGGTCAATGCCGGCGACGTGCTGGCCGATGGGCCCTCCACCCACAACGGTGAGCTGGCCCTGGGCAAAAACCTCCTGGTCGCCTTCATGCCCTGGGAGGGCTACAACTACGAGGACGCCATCATCCTCTCCGAGCGACTGGTCAAGGACGACGTCCTCACCTCGATCCACATCGAGGAGCACGAGGTCGACGCCCGGGACACCAAGCTCGGAGCCGAGGAGATCACCCGGGACATCCCCAACCTGTCGGAGGAGATCCTGGCCGACCTGGACGAGCGCGGCATCATCCGGATCGGGGCCGAGGTCGGCCCGGGCGACATCCTGGTCGGGAAGGTCACCCCCAAGGGCGAGACCGAGCAGACTCCCGAAGAGCGGCTCCTCCGGGCCATCTTCGGGGAGAAGGCCCGCGAGGTCCGCGACACCTCGCTGAAGGTCCCCCACGGTGAAGAGGGGAAGGTCATCGACGTCCGGGTCTTCGCCCGGGAGGACTCCCATGAGCTGCCGCCCGGGGTCAACCAGCTGGTCCGGGTCTACGTGGCCCAGAAGCGGAAGATCTCGGAGGGCGACAAGCTGGCCGGACGCCACGGCAACAAGGGCGTCATCTCCAAGATCCTCCCGATCGAGGACATGCCCTTCCAGGCCGACGGCACCCCGGTGGACATCATCCTGAACCCGCTGGGCGTGCCCAGCCGGATGAACGTCGGTCAGGTGCTCGAGTCCCATCTCGGCTACGCCGCCCGCTGGGGTTGGAAGGATGCCGGCGAGGTCGCCCGGACCCCGCTGCGGGGCACCGAGACCAAGACCCGTCCCCGGACCGAGCCGGCGGTATGGGTCTCGACGCCGGTGTTCGACGGCGCCCACTGGGACGAGGAGGACGATGCCGGCCGCCACCCGACCATCCAGAAGATCTTCCGCAATCTGAACGCCGACGGGGCGGACGGGGCCATCCAGGTCACCGATGACGGCAAGTCGCAGCTCTACAACGGTCGGACCGGCGAGGCCTACGACAACCCGGTCTCGGTCGGCTACGTCTACATCCTGAAGCTCCACCACCTGGTGGACGACAAGATCCACGCCCGTTCCACCGGCCCCTACTCGATGATCACCCAGCAGCCGCTGGGGGGCAAGGCGCAGTTCGGTGGCCAGCGGTTCGGGGAGATGGAGGTCTGGGCCCTCGAAGCCTTCGGCGCCGCCTACGCGCTGCAGGAGCTCCTCACCATCAAGTCCGACGACGTGCTCGGGCGGGTGAAGGTCTACGAGGCCATCGTCAAGGGGGAGAACATCCCCGAGCCGGGGATCCCCGAGAGCTTCAAGGTGCTCATCAAGGAAATGCAATCGCTGTGTCTCGACGTCGAAGTGCTGGCGCCGAGTGGAGAAGAGATCGAAATGCGCGAGCTGGACGAGGACGTGTTCCGCACGGCCGAGGAGCTGGGCATCGACATCAGCCGGCCCGAACGGGGCTCGGATGAGGAAGATGCGCGTCGTGCAGCGGAAAGGGGCTTCTGATGTTGGACGTCAATGACTTCGACCAGCTTCGGATCGGATTGGCCACGGCCGACTCGATTCGCGGATGGTCCAACGGTGAGGTGAAGAAGCCCGAGACCATCAACTACCGGACGCTCCGTCCGGAGAAGGACGGTCTCTTCTGCGAGAAGATCTTCGGTCCGACCAAGGACTGGGAGTGCTACTGCGGTAAGTACAAGCGCGTCCGCTTCAAGGGGATCATCTGCGAGCGGTGCGGGGTCGAGGTCACCCGGTCCAAGGTCCGGCGCGAGCGGATGGGCCACATCGAGCTGGCCGCCCCCGTCGTCCACATCTGGTACTTGCGGGGCACCCGCAGCTGGCTGGCCTACCTGCTGATGGGCACCGAGCCCCGTGAGGAGCTCAAGGCCAAGCAGCTGGAGAAGGTCATCTACTTCGCCGCCAACCTGGTCACCTGGGTGGACGAGGACAAGCGCCACGAGGACCTGCCCACCCTGGAGGCCGAGCTCCGCGACGAGATCGCCGATCTCGAGAAGAAGCGCGACCTCGATATCGACCGGCGCTTCAAGGTGCTGGAAGGCGAGTTGGCCGACCTCGAGAAGTCGGGGGCCAAGGATGCCGAGGTCAAGGCCCGCCAGCGCAATGTCGAGAAGGAGATCGGCAGCGTCCGCGAGCGGTTCCAGAGCGAGATCGAGCTGGCCCAGCGGTCGTTCGACGAGTTCAAGAGCCTTCACTCCCGCAAGATCCTCGAAGACGAGATGCTCTGGCGCGAGCTGCGGGTCCGTTACGAGGACTACTTCGAGGGCGGGATGGGCGCCGAGTCCATCCAGCGGCTGCTCGACCGGATCGACCTCGACGAGGAGGAGATCAAGCTCCGGGCCATGATCGACGCCGCCGACGGGCGCAAGCCGCTGTCGGCCCAGCGCCGCCAGAAGGTCATCAAGCGGTTGAAGATCGTCACCGCTTTCAACCGGCGCGACGAGAACGGCAAGCGGGTCAACGGTCCGCGCTCGATGATCCTCGAGTCGGTCCCGGTGATCCCGCCCGACCTCCGTCCGATGGTCCAGCTCGACGGTGGCCGGTTCGCCACCTCCGACCTCAACGACCTCTACCGCCGGGTCATCAACCGGAACAACCGGCTGAAGCGGCTGCTCGACCTGGGCGCGCCGGAGATCATCATCAACAACGAGAAGCGGATGCTCCAAGAGGCCGTCGACGCCCTGTTCGACAACGGCCGGCGCGGGCGACCGGTGACCGGGCCCGGCAACCGGCCCCTCAAGAGCCTGTCCGACATGTTGAAGGGCAAGCAGGGCCGGTTCCGCCAGAACCTGCTGGGCAAGCGGGTCGACTACTCCGGCCGGTCGGTCATCGTGATCGGCCCCACCCTCCAGCTCCACCAGTGCGGGCTGCCCAAGCTGATGGCCCTCGAGCTCTTCAAGCCCTTCGTGATGAAGCGGCTGGTGGATGCCGAGTTCGCCCAGAACATCAAGTCGGCCAAGCGGATGGTGGAACGACGCCGCCCGCAGGTCTGGGACGTCCTGGAAGGGGTGATCAAGGAGCATCCGGTGTTGTTGAACCGGGCCCCGACCCTCCACCGCCTGGGCATCCAGGCCTTCGAGCCGGTGCTGGTCGAGGGCAAGGCCATTCAGGTCCACCCCCTGGTGTGCACCGCTTTCAACGCCGACTTCGACGGTGACCAGATGGCCGTCCACCTGCCCCTGTCCGCCGAGGCCCAGGCCGAGGCCCGGGTGCTGATGCTGTCGGCCAACAACATCCTGTCCCCGGCCACCGGTCGACCGATCACGGTCCCGACCCAGGACATGGTGTTCGGCATCTACTACGTCACCCTGATCGCCGACGGCGCCAAGGGTGAGGGCCGGGTCTTCCGGCATGCCTACGAGGTGGAGACCGCCTTCGACGCCGGGGACATCGATCTGCACGCCAAGATCATCCTCCGACCGGTGCCCGGCACCCACATGGCCCAGTCGATCGCGCTGACCAACGGGGTCGAGCTCGACGCCGACGGCAATGTGGTCGGGGATGGGGAAGGTTCGCTGGAGCTGGAGACCACCGCCGGCCGGCTGTTCTTCAACACCGCCCTTCCCGACGGCTACCGCTACATCAACGACCTGGTCGGCAAGCGCAACACCGCCATCGCCACCATCGTCGAGGAGATCGCCGAAGGCTTTCCCAAGTACATCGTGGCCGAGAGCCTCGACCGCATCAAGGCGCTCGGGTTCCGCTATGCCGCCCAGTCGGGTCTGACCATCTCCATCAACGACGTCCGGACCCCGCCCGACAAGCAGTCCATCCTCGACCGTTACGAGAAGGAAGCCGAGAAGGCCGAAGCCCAGTTCAAGCGCGGCATCATCACCGACGACGAGCGGCGCCAGAAGGAGATCGAGATCTGGACGTCGGCCAACTCCGAGGTGGGCCGGGCCATGGAGAAGTCGCTGTCCGCCCTGGCCTTCAACCCGTTGAACATGATGGTCGACTCCGGGGCCCGGGGTAACTCCCAGCAGATCCGCCAGATCGCCGGCATGAAGGGCCTGGTCTCCAACCCCCGGGGTGAGATGATCCCCCGGCCGATCAAGTCCTCCTTCCGTGAGGGCCTGTCGGTGCTCGAGTACTTCATCTCGACCCACGGCGCCCGTAAGGGACTGGCGGACACCGCCCTCCGGACCGCCGACTCGGGGTATCTGACCCGGCGGCTGGTCGACGTGGCCCAGGAGTTGATCGTCCGCGAGGACGACTGCGGGTCCACCCGGGGCATCTGGATCGAGAACATCGTCCCCGACGAGGCCGGGAAGCGTTCGTACCTCGAGACCCGGGTCCATGGCCGGATCACGGTGGAGGCGGTCACCCTGACCGACAAGACCAAGATCGATGCCGGGACCCTCCTCACCGACGACATCGTCAGCAAACTCCGGGACGACCCGAACATCGACCGGGTCCGCACCCGCTCGGTGCTCACCTGCGAGGCCGAGCACGGCATCTGCGTGGCCTGCTACGGACAGTCGCTGGCCACCGGTCAGATGATCGAGCTCGGCGAGGCGGTCGGTGTCATCGCCGCCCAGTCCATCGGCGAGCCCGGGACCCAGCTGACCATGCGTACCTTCCATACCGGCGGCATCGTCGGTGAGGACATCACCCACGGCCTGCCCCGGGTGGTCGAGCTGTTCGAGGCCCGTACCCCCAAGGGTGCCGCAGTGCTGTCCCGGCAGTCCGGGGTGGTGCGCATCGAGGAGGAGGAGAGCGGCCGGCAGATCACGGTGGTGGCCGAAGGCGGCGAAGAGGAGACGGTCCTCGTCGCCCAGCGCGCCCACCTCGAAGTGGTCGACGGCCAGGATGTGAACGCCGGCGACGCCCTGGTCGAAGGGCCCAAGGACCCCAAGGAGCTGTTGGAGGTCAAGGGGATCCGGGAGACCCAGCAGTACCTGGTCGAAGAGGTCCAGAAGGTCTACCGCGACCAGGGGGTGTCCATCCACGACAAGCACATCGAGCTCATCGTGCGCCAGATGCTCCGTCGGGTGCTGGTGGCCGACCCCGGCGACGCCCCGTTCCTTCCGGGCGAGCGGGTCGACAACCGGTCCTACGCCGAGGTCAACCGCCAGCTGGTCCAGGACGGGCAGCGCCCGGCCGAGGGTCGGCCCGAACTGATGGGGATCACCAAGGCGTCGCTGGCCACCGAGAGCTGGCTGTCGGCGGCCTCCTTCCAGGAGACCACCCGGGTGCTCACCGAGGCGGCCATCGAAGGCAAGTCGGACCAGTTGTTCGGCCTCAAGGAGAACATCATCATCGGCAAGCTGATCCCGGCCGGGTCGGGCATGGAGCGCTACCGGGACATCAAGTTGGAGATGCCCGGCGCCGAGGCCATGCCGGTGTGGGCGTTGGGCTCCGACGGCGATGCCGGCACCGAGGATCTGGCCGCCTGGCTGCGGGACACCGGGGGAGACGCCTCGCTGGGCGCCTTCAACTCGGACATCGACGCCAGCTGGTTGGGCACGCTGCCCAGCGCCGAGGAGCTGGCAGGCGGGGCTCCCAGCTTCGGCGGGGAGGACGATCCCGTCGCGCCGGAGCCCCCGAGCTCGCTGGAGGCCGGCGCCTGATCCTGACGGGCTGATCCGTATACTGGTGGGAGCCGGGAAGGCCTGCGGGGCCCTTCCGGATCCTGCCGGCACCGTCCCCCGCCGCCGTTTGCCCAGCCGGGGCTGATGCCGTAGCATTGACTGTTCGCGGACCGGCAGCAGTTGATGCTCGGTGCCCGTCGAAACACGGAGTTCGCAGTACATTTCCGCAGCTTGGAGTTCAGGCTGTCTTCCACCCCGCTGTCCATAACCTAGAGGTAACGCGTGCCCACGATTTCCCAGCTCGTCCGCAAGGGCCGAGCGACCAAGCCGACCAAGAGCAAGACCCCCGCCCTCAAGGGTGCTCCCCAGCGCCGGGGGGTGTGCACGCGGGTGTACACCCACACCCCGAAGAAGCCGAACTCGGCCCTCCGGAAGGTGGCCCGGGTGCGGCTCACCAGCGGGCTCGAGATCACCGCCTACATCCCCGGCGAGGGCCACAATCTCCAGGAGCACTCGATCGTGCTGGTCCGGGGCGGCCGGGTGAAGGATCTTCCCGGGGTCCGCTACAAGGTCATCCGGGGCACCCTCGACGCCTCCGGTGTCCGCGAACGCAATCAAGCCCGCAGCCGCTACGGCGCCAAGAAGGAGTCCTGACGTGCCCCGCAGTGGTCCCGCCCCCCGACGCGAACTGATCCCCGATCCGGTCTACCACTCGGTGCTGGTCACCCAGGTGGTCAACCGGGTGCTGAGCCGGGGCAAGCGCACCCTGGCCGAGCGGATCGTCTACGACGCGCTGTCCGACGTCGGGGAGAAGTCCGGAAACGATCCGGTGGCGGTCCTGAAGAAGGCCGTCGAGAACACCCGACCCGAACTCGAAGTCCGCAGCCGCCGGGTTGGCGGCGCGACCTACCAGGTTCCCGTCGAGGTCCGGCCCCGCCGGGCCACCACCCTGGCCATCCGCTGGCTGGTGGGCTACTCCCAGCAACGCCGGGAGAAGACCATGGCCGAGCGGCTGTCCAACGAGATTCGCGACGCCGCCAACGGCATCGGGGCTGCGGCCAAGCGCCGTGAGGACCTCCATAAGATGGCTGAGTCGAACAAGGCATTCGCCCACTACCGCTGGTAAGGCGGTGCGGGAACCGCACCTCTCACGCCGGCCACGACCTACGAGCACTACCCGAGAGCTGATCAATTATGGCTGAAACGCCCACCCGAACCCATTCCCTGACCCATACCCGAAACATCGGGATCATGGCCCATATCGACGCGGGCAAGACGACGACGACCGAGCGCATCCTCTACTACACCGGCAAGAACTACAAGATCGGTGAAGTCCACGAGGGCGCCGCCACCATGGACTGGATGGTCCAGGAGCAGGAGCGCGGCATCACCATCACGTCGGCCGCCACCACCTGTGTATGGCACGACACCATCATCAACATCATCGACACCCCCGGGCACGTCGACTTCACCGTCGAGGTCGAGCGCTCGCTGCGGGTGCTCGACGGCGCCGTCGCGGTCTTCGACGCGGTGGCCGGGGTGGAGCCACAGACCGAGACGGTGTGGCGCCAGGCCGACAAGTACGAGGTCCCCCGGATCTGTTTCATCAACAAGATGGACCGGACCGGCGCCAACTTCAAGCAGTGTGTCGACATGATCCGGGACCGCCTCGATGCGGTGCCGGCGGTGATCCAGCTGCCCATCGGGGTCGAAGGCGGCTTTCGCGGCGTGGTCGACCTGGTCCGCATGCGGGCCCTGGTCTGGCCCGACGACAACAGCATGGGCGAGGAGTGGTCGGACGAGGAGATCCCTGCCGACATGAAGGCGGAGGCCGAGGAGGCCCAGCACCAGCTGGTCGACGTCCTCTCCAACCATGACGACACCGTGATGGAGAAGTACCTGGCCGAAGAGGAGATCACCCCTCTCGACTTCCAGAACGCCCTCCGGGCGGTCACCCTGAAGAACCAGGCGGTCCCCGTCCTGTGTGGCTCCGCCTTCAAGAACAAGGGCGTCCAGCCCATGCTCGACGCGGTGGTGGATTACCTCCCGAGCCCCCTCGACGTCCCCCCGACGGTGGGGATCGTCCCCCGCCACGAGGACCAGCTGCTCGAACGGCCGTCCACCGACGACGCCCCGTTCTCGGCGCTGGCCTTCAAGATCATGACCGACCCCTATGTCGGCAAGCTGACCTACCTGCGGGTGTATTCGGGCTCCCTGACCAAGGGGTCGGGGGTGCTGAACTCCACCAAGGACCGCAAGGAGCGCATCGGCCGCCTGCTGCAGATGCACGCCAATACCCGGGTGGATCTCGATGCCTGCTTCGCCGGCGACATCGTCGCCGCCGTCGGGCTGAAGCAGACCACCACCGGGGACACCCTGTGCGACCCGGCCCAACCGGTGGTGCTCGAATCACTGACCTTCCCGGAGCCGGTCATCCACGTCGCCGTGGAGCCGAAGACCAAGGCGGACCAGGACAAGCTGTCCAAGGCATTGTTCGCCCTGTCCGAGGAGGACCCGACCTTCCGGGTCCATTCCGACGAGGAGACCGGCCAGACCGTCATCTCCGGGATGGGAGAGCTCCACCTCGAGGTCCTGGTCGACCGGATGCTCCGCGAGTTCAACGTCGACGCCAACGTGGGCAAGCCCCAGGTGGCCTACCGGGAGACCATCCGCAAGTCGGCGGAAAAGGTCGAGGTGCGCTACATCCGCCAGACCGGCGGCAAAGGCCAGTACGGCCACGTGGTGATCACCGTCGAGCCCACCGGGCCCGGCGGAGGCTACGAGTTCGTCGACAAGATCACCGGTGGCGCCATCCCGAAGGAGTACATCCCCTCCATCGACCAGGGCATCCGGGAGTCGATCACCTCAGGCGTCCTGGCCGGCTATCCGACCGTGGACATCCGGGTCATCCTGACCTACGGCTCCTATCACGACGTCGACTCCTCGGAGATGGCGTTCAAGATCGCCGGCTCGATGGCCATCAAGAAGGCGGCCAACCTGGCCAGCCCGGTCCTCCTGGAGCCGGTGATGGCCGTCGAGGTCACCACGCCGGAGGAGTACATGGGCGACGTGATCGGCGATCTCTCTGCCCGCCGAGGCAAGGTTGAAGGGATGGAGCAGCGGGGAAACAGCCACATCGTCCGAGCACAGGTACCGTTGAGCGACATGTTCGGCTACGCTACCGATCTGCGGTCGCGTACCCAGGGGCGTGCGACGTACTCGATGCAGTTTCACGCGTACACCGAAGTCCCCGAATCAATCGCCAGGGAGATCATCGCCAAGGCGCGCGGAGAGTGAGTACCACACCGCAGTAACGATTTCACCCAGTACAGACTGTTATATGAGGAACGACGGAAGGCATCCGCCTCCGTCCTGGCGGGCCCGAGGGGGTGCCGCCCGAGACTAGGGAGCATTACCCCAGCCATGGCCAAGCAGAAGTTTGAGCGCACGAAGCCCCACGTCAACGTGGGAACGATGGGACACATCGACCACGGGAAGACCACGTTGACCGCGGCCATCACCAAGGTGCTGCACGACAACGACCCCACCACCAACTTCACGCCCTTCGACCAGATCGACAAGGCGCCCGAAGAGCGTCAGCGGGGCATCACCATCTCGATCGCCCACGTGGAATACGAGACGGCCAACCGCCACTACGCCCATGTCGACATGCCTGGCCACGCCGACTACATCAAGAACATGATCACCGGCGCCGCCCAGGTCGACGGGGCCATCCTGGTGGTCTCCGCCGCCGACGGCCCGATGCCCCAGACCCGTGAGCACGTGCTGCTCGCCCGTCAGGTCGGTGTCCCCTACATCGTGGTCGCCCTGAACAAGGCCGACTCGGTGGACGACGAGGAGCTGCTCGACCTGGTGGAGCTCGAGGTCCGCGAGCTGCTCAACGAGTACGAGTTCCCCGGGGACGACACCCCCATCGTCCGGGTCAGTGCGCTGAAGGCCCTGGAGGGCGACGCCGAGTGGAGCGAGAAGATCACCGAGCTGATGTCGGCGGTCGACATCGTTCATCCCCGAGCCCGAGCGGGACATCCAGAAGCCGTTCCTGATGTCCATCGAGGACGTCATGTCCATCACCGGTCGGGGCACGGTGGTCACCGGCAAGATCGAGCAGGGTGTGGTCAAGGTGGGTGAGGAAGTCGAGATCGTCGGACTCCGGGACACCCAGAAGACCACCGTCACCGGCGTGGAGATGTTCCGCAAGCTCCTCGACCAGGGGCAGGCCGGCGACAACGTCGGGGTGCTGCTGCGAGGGACCAAGAAGGAGGACGTCGAGCGGGGCCAGGTGCTGTGCAAGCCCGGGTCCATCACTCCCCACACCAAGTTCGAGGCCACCGTCTACGTCTTGAACAAGGACGAGGGCGGGCGGCACAAGCCGTTCTTCACCAACTACCGTCCGCAGTTCTACTTCCGCACCACCGACGTCACCGGGACCATCAGCCTTCCCGAAGGGACCGAGATGGTGATGCCGGGCGACAACACCGAGATGACGGTGGAGTTGGGCAAGCCGATCGCCATGGTCGAAGGTCTGCGGTTCGCCATCCGTGAGGGTGGCCGCACCGTGGCCTCGGGCCGGGTCACCAAGATCCTCGCCTAGATCGACGATTGTGAACATCTCCCCGAGAGGACGCCGCACCCATGGCCGCTGAAGGCCCCCGCCAGAAGATCCGGATTCGCCTCAAGGCGTACGATCACGAAATTCTCGATCAGTCCACCGAGAAGATCGTCCAGACCGTGCTGCGAACCCAGGCCAAGGTGCTGGGCCCGGTGCCGCTCCCCACGGAGAAGCACCGCTACACGGTCATCCGCTCCCCTCACAAGTACAAGGACAGCCGCGAGCACTTCGAGATGCGGGTCCACAAGCGCCTGGTCGACATCGTCGAGCACACCCCGAAGACCGTCGACTCGCTGCAGCGGCTCGACCTTCCGGCCGGGGTCGACATCGAGATCAAGATCCAGACGGTCTGACCAGCCCTCGGCGACCTCCCGCCTCTGGCGGCGGGGGTCTGAATCTGGTGTAGCGTAGCCAGTCGGTCCGAAACGGGGCCGAGAAGCGACAAGGACGTGTCCGAGCGCCCACCGAGTTGAACGGTGGGGACCTTGGGCCAAACCAGGCGAGCGCTCTGCTCGGTTCTACCGAGCGGAGCGTCTGCATGTGAACCGACAGCTTCGGTTCCCGGGGCAGAGACACCTGGCCAGCAGTACCAATCGGCACCGGTCGGTGTCGAGCAGAACGAAGAACCGAGACGGAGATTCCGCAGTGGCCACCAAGGCGATCGTGGGCGAAAAAGTTGGCATGACCCAGATCTGGGACGACCAACACCGGGCCATACCGGTGACGGTGGTACGCGTCGCGCCGGTCCGGATCGTGCAGGTCAAGACGGCCGAAGCCGAGGGGTATGCGGCTCTGCAGGTCACCTGGGGCTTTCGCCGGGCATCTGCGCTGAGCAAGCCCGAGCGGGGGCATTTTGACAAGGCGGGGGTGGATCCCGGGCGCCACCTGGTCGAGCTTCGGATCGACGACGTGGCCGACTACGAGGTCGGACAGGAGCTCACCGCCGACCTGCTGCAGGCCGGCGAGTTGGTGGATGCCATCGCGGTGTCCAAGGGGAAGGGCTTCGCCGGCGGGATGAAGCGCCACAACTTCAAGGGCCAAGGGGCGTCGCACGGTACCCACAAGAAGCACCGTGCCCCGGGTTCGATCGGGGCCTGCGCCACGCCGTCACGGGTGTTCAAGGGGACCCGGATGGCCGGCCGGATGGGCGGACAGCAGGTGACCACCTTGAATCTCGAGGTCGTCCAGGCCGACCCGGAGCGGGAGCTGGTGCTGGTCAAGGGCGCGGTCCCCGGGCCCCGGGGCGGCCTGGTCGTCCTGCGGGACGCGGTGAAGGCCCCGCTGGTCAAGGGGAGTGCACGGTGAGCACCACCGCGGCATTCGACATCGATTCCGCCTCCCCGGCCGAGGTCCGCCGCTTCCTCCGGCCGCGAGCCGACCCGCGCACCGGTGGAGCGCCGTTCGATGGACGGAGCCGTCCTGGGCGAGGTCGACCTCGACCCGGCCTGGTTCGGCATCGAGCCCAATCTGGCCGGTGCTGCACCAGGTGGTCACCGCCCAGCTGGCGGCGGCCCGTTCCGGCACCCAGTCCACCAAGACCCGGGCCGAGGTTCGTGGCGGTGGCGCCAAGCCGTTCCGGCAGAAGGGGACCGGCCGGGCCCGTCAGGGCTCGACCCGTTCACCGCAGTGGATCGGTGGTGGGGTGGCGCTCGGCCCGAAGCCCCGCTCCTACGCCCAGAAGACCCCCAAGAAGATGATCCAGCTGGCGTTGCGCTCCGCGCTCTCCGACCGGGCCTCCCAGGGCCGGGTGGCCCTGGTCGACGCCTGGACGTTCGACGTCCCCCGCACCAAGGATGCCATCGCCGCCCTCGCCGCCCTGGGCCTGGAGGACCGGGTCCTGGTGGTGCTCGGAGACGAGGACGGCTACGCCGATCGCTCGTTCGGCAACCTCCCCGAGATCCAGAGGCTGGTGGTGGGCGAACTCAACGCCTACGACATCCTGGTCAACGACTGGGTGGTGTTCACCGATGCCACCCTCCCCGGCGGGTGCCGGGGTGACCGCTGCCGAGACCGAGGCGGCGTCGACACGGAGACCGCCGACGTTGACACCGAGCCGGAGGCGGCCGCCGACGCCGACGCCGAGACCGCCACGGAAGGGGGCCCATCGTGAGGGATGCCCACAACGTGCTCATCCGACCGGTGGTATCGGAGAAGTCCTACGCCCTCATGGACGAGAACGTCTACGTGTTCGTGGTCGACCCGGCGGCCACCAAGATCGACGTCCGTCATGCCGTCGAGCAGGCGTTCGGGGTCCGGGTGGTCAACGTCAACACCCTCAATCGCAAGGGCAAGACGAAGAAGAACCGGAAGAGCAACACCATCGGACATCGCTCCGACACCAAGCGGGCCATCGTCACCCTTCACGAGGGTGACTCAATCGACCTGTTCGAGAACTGAGAGACCGAGGATCATGCCGCTCCGTTCACGCAAACCCACCAGCCCGGGTCGCCGGTTCCAGACGGTCTCGGATTTCGCCGAGATCACCACCGACCGTCCGGAGAAGTCCCTGCTGGCTCCGAGCCCGTCCACCGGTGGCCGGAACAACCACGGCCGCAAGACCGCCCGTCACCGCGGCGGCGGCCACAAGCAGCAGTACCGGATGATCGACTTCAAGCGGGACAAGGACGGGATTCCGGCCCGGGTCGCCACCATCGAATACGACCCCAATCGCAATGCCGCGGATTGCCCTGCTCCACTACCTCGACGGCGAGAAGCGCTACATCCTGGCGCCGGCCCAGGTCAAGGTGGGTGACCTGTTGCAATCCGGTCAGGGCGCCGATATCCGCCCGGGCAACGCCCTGCCGCTCCGCTACATCCCGGTTGGCTCGGTCGTCCACAACGTGGAGCTGCGGCCCGGCGGCGGGGGAAAGATGGGACGGGGCGCGGGGATGAGCATCCAACTGGTGGCCAAGGAAGGCGCCTACGCCACCCTGCGGCTGCCGTCCACCGAGATGCGCCGGGTGTCCATCGACTGCCGGGGCACCCTCGGGATCGTGGGCAACTCGGAGGCCGAGCTGATCAAGATCGGCAAGGCCGGCCGTAACCGCTGGAAGGGCAAGCGCCCCCAGACCCGAGGCGTGGCCATGAACCCGGTCGACCACCCGCTGGGCGGCGGCGAGGGGAAGTCTTCCGGTGGCCGCCATCCGGTGTCGCCGTGGGGCAAGCCCGAGGGCCGCACCCGTTCACGGGGCAAGGAATCCGACAAGATGATCGTCCGCAGACGCCGCACCCGCGGTGCCCGCCGGTAGGGAAACAGAGGGAACGCCACACCATGCCTCGCAGCCTGAAAAAGGGTCCGTTCGTCGACGACCACCTCATCAAGAAGGTGGATGTCCTCAACGCGGCCGGGGACAAGAAGGTCATCAAGACGTGGTCCCGCCGCTCCACCATCATCCCCGACATGGTCGGCCACACCATTGCCGTCCACGACGGGCGCAAGCACATCCCGGTCTACGTGACCGAGTCGATGGTCGGTCACAAGTTGGGCGAGTTCGCCCCGACCCGGACTTTCAAGTTCCACGCCGGCCAAGAGCGAGCGGGGAGGCGCTGAGGTGCCCGGAGTAAAGACCAACGAGCGCGAGGGGACCCGGGCCGTCCTCCGCCACAGCCGGATGTCGGCCTACAAGGCCCGGCAGGTGCTCGACCAGATCCGCGGCCTCGACGCCGATCGGGCCCGGGAGACTCTGGACCTCGGCGACCGGGAGGCCGCGGCCGTGATCGGAAAGGTCCTGGCCTCGGCGGTGGCCAACGCGGTCCACAACGACGGCCTCGACGCCGAGGAGCTGTTCGTGTCCGCCTGCTACGCCGACGAGGGAAGCACCCTGAAGCGGTGGCGTCCCCGGGCCCGAGGACGGGCCACCCGGATCCGGAAGCGGACCTGTCACGTCACCATCATCGTGAGCCGTCTCCCCGAGGACCGCATCGCCCGCCGGCGGGCCAGGCAGACCGCGGCCGGGGCCCAGCGCTCCCGCCGGGTGGCCGGATCGCGGCGGAGCCGGAAGTCGGAGACGACGTCGGCGGAGTCGACGAAACCGATCACCGAGCACGACACCGGAGCCGAAGCCTGGCCCGAGGACGCCGTCGAAGCCGACGACGTGATCACCGAGACCGAGGCCGGCCCGCTCGAAGATTCCGACTTCGACGACGACGCCGTCGACGAGACCGACGACGTCGAGGATGTCGAGGAGACCGATGCGGAAGACGCAGCCGACGTCGACGCCGACGCCGACGCGGAAGCGGACGAGGGCATCGACGAGAACGCCGACTCCGAACCTGAGGCTTCCGGCGGGACGACGGCCAAATCCAAGAAAGAGAAGGGCAAGTAGATGGGCCAGAAGGTCAATCCCTACGGGTTCCGGCTGGGCATCACCACCGACTGGAAGTCTCGATGGTTCGAGGAGAAGAACTATCAGAACTGCGTGATCGAGGATTGGAAGATCCGCGATTACCTCATGTCGCAGCTGGAGTCGGCCGCGGTCAGCCGCATCGAGGTCGAGCGCACCCGTGACCGCCTCCGGGTGGATATCCACACCGCCCGGCCGGGGATCGTCATCGGTCGCCGTGGGTCGGAAGCCGACCGCCTGAAGAAGAAGATCGAGGACATCACCGGTCTGAACAACCGGATTCAACTCAACATCCAGGAGATCAAGCAGCCGGAGCTGGATGCCGCCCTCATCGCCCAGGGCATCTGCGACCAGCTGGCCCGCCGGGTGGCCTTCCGCCGGGCGATGAAGCGCGCCATCCAGACCGTGCAGAAGGCCGGCGCCCTCGGCGTGCGGGTGCAGTGCTCCGGTCGCCTGGGTGGTTCGGAGATGGCCCGCCGGGAGTCCTACCGCGAGGGTCGGGTGCCGCTGCACACGTTGCGGGCCGACATCGACTACGGATTCCGTGAGGCCAAGACCACCTTCGGTCGTATCGGGGTGAAGGTATGGATCTACAAGGGCGACGTCCTGCCCTACAAGATCTCGACCGACGACAAGATCAACCGCGAGGCGGCCATGGCCGTGGGCGAGACCTCCGGCCAGGGCGGCGAGGCTCCTCGTCGCCTGATCACCGCCGGTGGCGGTCGCCGGCGGGCCGAGCAGGGCGCTCCCGGGAGTGTGATCGGCGTCGATGTCGAAAGCGCCGATGGGGCCGACGAGGCCGATGACCTGACCGACGAAGCCCCGGCCGACATCGTCCCCACCCCCGCGGTTCCCGACGAGCTCGATCGCATCCTCACCGAGGACGAAGAGATCGAGCGCCGGACCCGTGAGCATCACGAGACGCCGCACTTCCGCAAGGAGGTCGACTGATGTTGATGCCCCGCAAAGTCAAGCACCGCAAGCAACAGCGGGGTCGCATGAGCGGCAAGGCCAAGGGCGGGAGCTCGGTGACGTTCGGCGACTTCGGCATCCAAGCCATGGAGCCGGCCTGGTTGACCGCCCGTCAGATCGAAGCCGCCCGTATCGCCATGACCCGGCACGTGAAGCGTGGCGGGAAGGTCTGGATCCGGGTCTTCCCCGATCGCCCGGTCACCCAGAAGCCGGCGGAGACCCGGATGGGCTCGGGCAAGGGCAACCCCGAGCACTGGGTGGCGGTGGTCAAGCCGGGCCGCATCCTCTTCGAGCTGGCCGGGGTCGAGCCCGAACTGGCCAAGGAGGCCATGGACCGCGCCATTCAGAAATTGCCGTTCAAGGCTCGCTTCGTGATCCGTCCGGGAACCCATGGGACGTCGGAGGTACAGGTCTGATGGTCACCTCTCTGGAGATTTCCGAATACGACATCGAAGAGCTGGAGACCCAGCTGTCCGAGACCCGCCGGGAGCTGTTCAACCTGCGCTTCCAGCTGGCCACCGGCCGGCTGGACAACTTCTCGAGGCTCAACCACGTTCGCAAGGACGTGGCCCGGATGATGACCGAGCTCCGGGCCCGGGAGATCGCCGAGGCCGAGGGTCTGGCCGAAGAGGAGATCCCGGCCCACCGCGCCGCGGCCCGTCTCCGGTCCGAGGACGCCGCACTGGGACGCACCCGGACCACCGCCTCCGAGCGCCGGGCGGCGGCCAGGGCCGAAGCCGAGGCGGCGGAGGCCGGCGACGAGATCGACGACGACGATGACCTCGAGCTCCAGGAGGCGCTGGAGGACACCGACGACGACCAGGCCCTGGCCCGGGCCGAGGAGTCGGACGCCGAGGCCGAGCTCGACGCCGAGGCCGCCGAGGACGAAGTTTCCGATGATGCCGACGCCGAGGGCGCGGCCTCTGACAAGAAGAAGGCGTGATGGCTGAGGAACAGACCAGCGAAACCGGGACGGACGTGCGGCCCAACCGACGCAAGGTTCGGGAAGGCACGGTTGTCTCCGACCAGATGCAGGCGACGGTCATCGTGGCCGTGGTCGAGCGCGTTCGCCATCCCCGCTACGGCAAGACAGTTCAGCGGACCAAGCGGCTGTACGTCCACGACGAGCAGAACGAGGCCAAGATCGGCGACCGGATCCGGGTCATCGAGACCCGACCGCTGTCCAAGCTCAAGCGCTGGCGCCTCATGGAGATCCTGGAGCGTGCCCGGTGATCCAGCAAGAGTCTCGACTCCGGGTGGCCGACAACTCCGGCGCCAAAGAAGTCCTGTGCATCAAGGTGCTGGGTGGCTCACGCCGCCGCTACGCCTCGATCGGGGACGTCTTCGTGGCGACGGTCAAGGACGCCATCCCCGGGGCGGCGGTGAAGAAGGGCGAGGTCGTGAAGTGCGTCGTCGTCCGGACCAAGAAGGAGAAGCGCCGTCCCGACGGCAGCTATATCCGCTTCGACGAGAACGCCGCCGTCCTGATCAACGACCAGCAACAACCACGCGGGACCCGCATCTTCGGCCCGGTCGGCCGGGAGCTGCGCGACAAGCGCTTCATGCGGATCGTCTCGCTGGCACCGGAGGTGTTGTAGATGCGTATCCGCAAGGGCGACAAAGTCCAGGTCATGAGCGGCAAGGACAAGGGCAAGCAGTCCGAGGTCATCCGGGCCATCCCGTCCGAGGGACGGGTCATCGTCGAAGGCGTCCACGTGGCCAAGCGCCACGCCAAGCCGACCCGCGCCACCATGCAGGGCGGCGTCATCGACAAGTTCATGCCCGTCTCGGTGTCCTCGGTGGCCATCGTGTGCGGCTCCTGCGGGCCGACCCGCATCGGCGTCCGGATCGACGAGCAGGGCCGCAAGCTGCGGGTCTGCCGCAAATGTGGAGGTGATCTGTAGTGGTCGCCGACACCCGGACCCGTCCCCGCCTCAAGCAGCGCTACGACGACGAGGTCCGCACCCAACTGAAGGAGTCCCTCGGACTCGACAACATCATGCAGGTCCCCCGGCTCACCAAGATCGTCATCAACATGGGTGTCGGCAACGCCACCCAGCAGAAGTCCCTCATCGAGGGGGCCATGCGCGACCT
This sequence comes from uncultured Acidimicrobiaceae bacterium, assembly GCA_963819695.1. Taxonomy (GTDB): domain Bacteria; phylum Actinomycetota; class Acidimicrobiia; order Acidimicrobiales; family RAAP-2; genus DASZIT01. The sequence continues at coordinate 226,689 of CAWFXD010000001.1, forward strand.
CGAGATCATCAGCGGCCAGAAGCCGATCGTGACCCGGGCCAAGCAGTCGATCGCCGGGTTCAAGCTCCGGGAGGGCCAGGAGATCGGGGCCAAGGTCACCCTCCGGGGCGATCGGGCCTGGGAGTTCCTGGACCGGTTGGTGGCCATGGCCATTCCCCGCATCCGTGACTTCCGGGGCCTCTCCCCCCGATCGTTCGATGGCCACGGCAACTACACCTTCGGGGTGACCGAGCAGCTGATCTTCCCGGAGATCGACTACGACCGCATCGACACCACCCGGGGGATGGACATCACCATCGTCACCACCGCAAGCACCGACGACGAGGGCAGGGGATTCCTGGCCGCGTTCGGTTTCCCGTTCCGCAAGGAGACACAGTAACCCCATGGCGAAGAAGGCCTTGATCGAAAAGCAACAGCGCACACCCAAGTTCAAGGTGCGCGGCTACACCCGGTGCCGCCGCTGCGGCCGGCCGAAAGCCGTCTACCGCAAGTTCGGGCTGTGTCGTATCTGTCTGCGAGTGATGGTCCACGCCGGGGAGATCCCGGGCGTGACCAAGGCCAGCTGGTGAGGGGAGACGACAGCCGATGACGATGACTGACCCGATTGCCGACATGCTCACCCGTATCCGGAACGCCAACACGGCCCACTTCGACACGGTCAAGATGCCCGGTTCCAAACTCAAGGAGTCCCTGGCCGCCATTCTGGTGGACGAGGGCTACATCTCCGGGTTCAAGGTGGACAACAGCGTCACCTCCCCGGGCAAGATCCTGGAGATCGAGATGAAGTACGCGCCCGACCGCGCCCGGACCATCTCCGGCATCAAGCGGGTGTCCAAGCCGGGCCTCCGGATCTACGCCCGGGCCGACAAGATCCCCCGGGTCCTCGGCGGCATGGGGGTGGCGGTGGTGTCGACCTCCAAGGGCCTGATGACCGACCGCGAGGCCCGGAAGCGCCGTATGGGTGGCGAGGTGCTCTGCTATGTCTGGTAACCGCAGCCTGGGCGCGGTGGCCGGACGCCGACCCGAGGGAGGTCGCTGATGTCGCGCATCGGACGTTCCCCGATCGCGGTGCCCTCCGGGGTGTCGGTGGCGGTGGACGACAACAACTTCGTGGTGGTCAAGGGGCCCCAGGGCGAGCTCAGCCGGTCGGTTCCCGCGGCCATGAGCATCCGTACCGAAGGGGACGAGGTGGTGGTGGAACGGCCTGACGATCAGCGTCAGAACCGCGCCCTCCACGGCCTCACCCGGACCCTGGTGGCCAACATGGTCGACGGGGTGACCCAGGGCTTCTCCAAAGAGCTCGAAATCGTCGGGGTAGGCTACCGGGCCCTCCCGAGAGGGCCGGGGGCGCTGGAGTTGGCCCTCGGGTTCTCCCACCCGATCAACGTGAAGGCGCCCGACGGCGTCACCTTCGAGGTGCCGACGCCGACCCGGATCATCATCAAGGGAATCGACAAGGAAAAGGTCGGCCAGGTGGCGGCCGACATCCGCAAACTACGGAAGCCCGAGCCCTACAAGGGCAAGGGCGTCCGATATGCCGGCGAGCGGGTCCTCCGCAAGGCCGGGAAGGCAGCCAAGTAATGGGTACCGCAACTGATCACAAACTCGAGCTCCGGGTCCGCCGGCACAAGCGGGTCCGCCGCAAGCTGGCCGGCTCCGCGGTCCGGCCCCGCCTGGCCGTCTTCCGGTCGAGCAAGCACATCACCGCCCAGATCGTCGACGACGACGCCGGCCACACCTTGGCCTCGGCGTCGACGGTGGAGTCGGACCTGCGGGGCAAGCCCGGAGGCACCATCGAGGCCGCCCGGGCGGTGGGCAAGCTGGTGGCCACCCGGGCCAAGGCCGCCGGCATCAACACCGTGGTCTTCGACCGCGGGGGGTTCACCTATCACGGACGGGTGGCGGCACTCGCCGATGCTGCCCGGGCCGAGGGTTTGGAGTTCTGAGGACATGACCGAGCTGCAGTACGAAGAGCGCACCATCCGGGTGAACCGGGTGTCCAAGGTGGTCAAGGGCGGCCGCCGCTTCAGCTTTGCCGCCCTCATGGTCGTCGGCGACGGCAACGGCAAAGTCGGTCTGGGCTACGGCAAGGCCAAGGAGGCCGGGCTGGCCGTCCAGAAGGGCATCGAGGAAGCTCGCAAGAACATCTTCGACGTCCCGCTGGCCGGCACCACCATCACCCACCCCGTGCTCGGGGAGAGCGGGGCCGGCCGGGTGATGTTGAAGCCGGCTGCCCCCGGTACCGGGGTGATTGCCGGCGGCGCCGCCCGGGCCATCCTGGAGATGGCCGGGATCCGCGACATCCTGGCCAAGTCCCTCGGTTCCTCCAACGGGATCAATGTGGCCCACGCCACCATCGCCGGGCTCAAGTCGCTCAAGCGCCCCGACGAGATCGCCAGCCTCCGGGGCAAGCCGGCCGAGGAGATCATCCCCGGCGGCGTCCTCCGCGCCTATCGCGAGCGGCAGCGCCAGGGCGACCTGTTCACGGAGGTGAGCTGAGATGGCCGCCGCCGACAAGTCGACGACCACCGAATGGCTTCGAGTGACCCAGGTCCGGTCGGGTATCGGCACCAAGCCCAAGCACCGGGGCACGCTGCGAGCCCTGGGCTTGCGCGGGATCGGGCGCACCAACGTGCTGCCCGACCGGCCCGAGATCCGCGGGATGATCGCCCGGGTACCCCACCTGGTGGAGGTCACCGAGGCGACTCAGGACGAAAGAGGTACACCATGAAGGTCCATGAGCTCCGGCCCCCGGCCGGATCCACCCGACCCCGCCGCCGGGTGGGCCGCGGCATCGGCGGCAAGGGCGGAAAGACCGCCGGGCGGGGCACCAAGGGCCAGGGAGCCCGCGACACCATCCCCATGGGTTTCGAGGGTGGACAGTTGCCATTGATGCAGCGGATCCCGAAGCTGCGGGGATTCAAGAACCCGTTCCGGATCGACTACACGCCGGTCAACGTCGGCGCCCTCGATGCCATCGAGGGCGACACCGCCGACCTGGCCGCCATCGTCGCCGGCGGGCTGGCCCGCAAGGGCGCACTGGTGAAGATCCTGGGTGGCGGTGAATTGACCCGGGCCATCCGGGTCGAGGCGCACGCCTTCTCGAAGACGGCGGAGGCGGCCATCACCGCCTCCGGCGGATCCATCACCGTGGTCCCCCTACCCTTCGGCCACGGTCGACCGCCCGCGCAGGGCAACGCCCTCACCAACCGGTAGCATCGGCGGACCGTCCGGCGTCTAGGAGCCCCATGCTCGCCAGTTTGGCCAACATCTTTCGGATTCCCGACCTTCGCAAGAAGGTCCTCTTCACGTTGATCGTCATCGCCATTTATCAGTTCGGCGCCAACATCCCCTCGCCGTATGTCGACTTCTCCAAGATCCAGCAACTGACGGCGGCGTCCAAGTCATCCGGCGTCCTGGGCTTCCTCAACCTCTTCTCGGGCGGCGCGCTCACCCGGATGGCCGTGTTCGGGTTGGGCATCATGCCCTACATCACCTCCAGCATCATCATCCAACTGCTGGCCACGGTGATCCCCAAACTCGAGCAGTGGCGAGACCAGGGGGCCATCGGTCAGAAGAAACTGACCCAGACCACCCGCTACCTGACGGTGGCGCTCGCCCTCATGCAGTCGACCGGCCTGGTCTACCTGTTCCACAAGGGCGGGGGCGGCCTGTTCGGCTCCACTTCGAGCATCGACCTCATCCTCCACTACTCGATCTGGCGGGCCGGGTTCATCGTCCTGACCCTGACCGCCGGCACCGCCTTCGTCATGTGGCTGGGCGAGCTCATCACCCAGCGGGGCATCGGCCAGGGCATGTCCATCCTGATCTTCGCCAACGTGGTGGCCGGCATCCCCACCGGCATGAACTCCGTGCTCCAAGAGGGCGGGCGGATCAAGTTCGGGGTCATCATCGCGGTGTCGCTGGTGCTGCTGGTGGTGATCGTCTTCGTCGATCAGGGCCAGCGGCGGATACCGGTGACCTTCGCCAAACGGGTGGTCGGCCGCAAGATGTACGGCGGATCGAGCACCTACATCCCCTTGAAGGTGAACCAGGCCGGGGTCATCCCGATCATCTTCGCCAGTTCGGTGCTCTACATCCCGGTGCTGCTGTCGAACATCGTCCCCTCGGCGTATTTCCGGAACTGGGTCAATCACAACGTGACCCCGACCAGCCTCTTCTACATCCTCAGCTACTTCATCTTCATTCTGCTGTTCACCTTCTTCTACGTGTACGTGGCCTTCGATCCGCACCAGCAGGCGGACATCATCCGAAAACAAGGCGGGTTCATCCCCGGCATCCGGCCCGGGCAGCAGACCGAGAAGTACCTGGCCCATATCCTGAACCGGATCACCTGGCCCGGGGCCATCTTCCTGGGTGGCGTGGCGGTGGTGCCGTCGCTGTTGATGGCTGCGTGGAACATCAACAGTTACCCTTTCTTTGGAGTCACACTCTTGATCGCCGTGGGCGTGGCATTGGAGACGATGAAGCAGATCGACAGCCAGCTCATGATGCGAAACTACGAGGGCTTCCTCAAGTAGGTGGTACCCGGCGCCAGGCTCATTGTCCTCGGCAAACAGGGGGCGGGCAAGGGGACACAGTGTGTGCGCCTCTCCCATCACTACGTGGTGCCGCACGTCTCCACCGGGGACATGCTGCGGGCGGCGGTGAAACAGGGGACCCCGCTGGGCATCAAGGCCAAGGACCAGATGGACCGGGGCGAGCTGCTGGGCGACGATCTCATCATGGAGATGGTCGCCAGCCGGCTCAACGAGAGCGACGTGCGGGCCCGGGGGTTCGTCCTCGACGGCTGCCCCCGCACGGTGGCCCAGGCCGAGGAGCTCGCCGCCATTCTCAACCCGCTGCAGCTGGACGCGGCCGTCGACATCGAGGTCCCGACCACCCAGGTGCTCCGCCGGCTGGCCGCCCGGCGGGTGTGCGTCGACTGCGGGGCGAACTACTCGACCATCACCCCGCCGCTGATCAACTGGACCTGCGACGTCTGCGGTGGCGAGGTGATCCAGCGGGAGGACGACCAGGAGGAGGCCATCACCCGTCGCCTCGAGCTCTACGAACGCCAGACCGCCCCGCTCATCGACTGGTATCAGGAGCGGGATCAGCTGGCCCCGGTCAGCGGCACCGGCTCCCCCGACTCGGTGACCCGCCGGATGATCAAGGCCATCGAGGACCGGCGGGGCCGGAGAGGCCGGCGGTTAGCATGAGGAACCGGAACCGATGAGACGGAATCGCGACGAGCTGGCCAAGATGCGCCGGGCCGGACGGGTGGTGGCGGAGATCCACCAGGCCACCCGGGCGGTGATCCGCCCCGGGGTGACCACCGAGGAGATCGATCGGGTGGCCCGGGAGGTCCTCGAGAAGCGGGGCGCCAAGTCCAACTTCCTCAACTATCACGGCTTCCCCGCGGTGGTGTGTACCTCACCCAATTCCATGATCGTCCACGGGATTCCGTCGCCGGAGGTGGTGCTGGTCGACGGCGACATCGTCTCCATCGACTGCGGGGCCATCATCGAGGGCTACCACGGCGACGCCGCCTATACGACCGGGGTGGGGGAGGTCTCCGCCGAGGCCACCCGGCTGATGGAGGTGACCCGGGCCAGCCTGTTCGCCGGCATCGAGCAGCTCACCGACGGCAACCGCCTCCACGAGGTGGGCCGGGCCGTCCAGCAGGTGGCCGAGGCGGCCGGGTTCTCGGTGGTCCGCGAATATGTCGGCCACGCCATCGGGACGGCCATGCACGAGGATCCCCAGGTCCCCAACTACTGGCCGGGGACCCCGGGCCCGATGCTGAAGACGGGGATGGTCTTCGCGGTGGAGCCGATGGTGAACGCCGGGGGCCCAGGCACCGAGCAGCTCGACGACGGCTGGAGCGTGGTGACCGCCGACGGGCGCCTGTCCGCCCATTTCGAACACACCATCGCGGTGACCGACGACGGGCCCGAGGTGTTCACCGTCCTCTGAGGATGCCCGAAACAGGCCCCCGGGACCCCGCCTGAGCCGATCGAACTGGCAATTTGCCGCCGAGCAGCTAGAATAGCTATTCGGCTCGCCGCCGGTGTGTGATGGCGGGTCGACCCCGCTTCCGGTCGTGCCCCAGCTGGTGTGCTTCCGATGGCGGTGCGGGCAGATCATCAGGTCGCGATCTGCGCTGCACGCTGGCCTTTTGGCCGAGCGGACCAGAACGACAGAGTATCGAGGAGATTCACCTGCCCAAACCCAAGGAAGACGCCATCGTGTTAGAGGGAACGGTCGTAGAGCCGCTCCCCAATGCCATGTTCCAGGTCGAACTGGAGAATGGCCACAAGGTGCTGGCGCACAGCTCCGGGAAGATGCGGATGCACCGCATCCGGATTCTCCCCGGGGACAAGGTCCAGGTGGAGATCACCCCCTACGACCTGAACCGAGGACGGATCACCTACCGCTACAAGTGACGGGTGCCCTCGGCGCATGGAGGCCGGCCGGCGACGGCGGGCGCAGGCGGAACAACAGCAGTACGAGACAAGGACGGAAACGTGAAGGTTCGACCCAGCGTCAAGCCGATGTGTGAGAAGTGCAAAGTGATCCGCCGTCACCGGCGGGTCGTCGTCATCTGCGAGAACCCCCGCCACAAGCAGCGGCAGGGTTAGGTCTCGCGGACCAGGCAAGGAACGAAGGAAGGCATACGTGGCCCGCATCTCAGGCGTCGACATCCCCCGCGAGAAGCGGCTGGAGATCTCGCTCACCTACATCTACGGCATCGGACTCACCACGTCGCAGCGCATCTGCGACGCCACCGGGACCAACCGCGACACCCGGGTGCGCGACCTGACCGACGAGGAGGTCACCCACCTCCGCACCTACATTGACGCCAACGTGGCCGTCGAGGGAGACCTGCGGCGCGACGTGTCCCAGGACATCAAGCGCAAGATGGAGATCGGCTGCTACCAGGGCATCCGCCACCGCAAGGGCCTGCCCGTCCACGGCCAGCGCACCCACACCAACGCCCGCACCCGCAAGGGACCGAAGAAGACGGTCGCCGGAAAGAAGAAGGTCCGCAAGTAATGGCCAAGACCACCAAGCCGGGCGCCGCCCGTCGGCCCCGTCGCCGCGAGCGGAAGAACATCACCTACGGGATCGCCCACATCAAGAGCTCCTTCAACAACACCATCGTCTCCATCGCCGATCCCGAGGGCAACGTGCTCGCCTGGGCATCAGCCGGCAACGTCGGGTTCAAGGGCTCCCGCAAGTCCACCCCCTTCGCCGCCCAGCTGGCCGCCGAGCAGTGCGCCAAGCGGGCCATGGAGCACGGTGTGCGCCGGGTCGACGTGCTGGTCCGGGGCCCCGGCTCCGGCCGGGAGACCGCCATCCGGTCGCTGGCCGCCGCCGGCATCGAAGTCGCCGGCATCAAGGACGTGACCCCGATTCCGCACAATGGCTGCCGCCCGAAGAAGCGGCGTCGGGTCTAACCGGGGAACCAAGGGACGTAAGGACTACACATGGCTCGTTACACAGGACCTGTCTGCCGGCTGTGCCGGCGGGAGCGCACCAAGCTCTTCTTGAAGGGTGAGCGCTGCTATTCGATGAAGTGCCCGGTATCGGAAGCGGTGACCGATCGCCACAGCCGCGCCTACCCCCCCGGGGAGCACGGCCGCGACCGCATGCGCCAGGGCTCGGAGTACCTGGCCCAGCTGCGCGAGAAGCAGAAGGCCCGCCGCATCTATGGCCTCCTCGAGCGCCAGTTCCACAACCTCTACGTGGAGGCCTCCCGGGCCCCGGGCATCACCGGCGAGAACCTCCTCCGGATGCTCGAGCAGCGCCTCGACAATGTGGCCTTCCGGGCCGGATGGGGAGCCAGCCGGTCCCAGGCCCGCCAGTTCGTCCGTCACGGCCATGTCCTGGTCAACGGCAAGCGGGTCACCATCCCCAGCTACCGGGTCCGCCAGCACGACGTGGTGTCGCTGAAACAGTCGTCCCGGGAGATGTTCCATGTCCGCCGGAACATGGACACCCTCGATCGCCAGCTACCACCCTGGCTGGAGGCCGAGGGCGACCGCTTCCAGGTCAAGGTGTTCTCGCTGCCCCTGCGGGAGCACATCGACGAGCCCGTCCAGGAGCAGCTCATCGTCGAGCTGTACTCCAAGTAGTCCCATCCGGACATTCGCATCACCAGTTAACCGACCCATCCGAACCCCCATCATCCCCACGCATCACACTGCCGAGGAGCCACGATCTGCATGCTCATCATCCAACGCCCCACCGTCGAAGCAATCGGTGAAGAAGAAGACAACCGCCAGCGGTTCGCGGTAGGCCCGCTCGACCCCGGCTTCGGCCACACGCTCGGCAACTCGCTGCGCCGCACACTGCTGTCGTCGATCCCGGGCGCGGCCATAACCCAGGTCCGGTTCGACGAGGCCCTCCACGAGTTCACCACCCTCCCCGGCGTGAAGGAGGACATCACCGACCTCATCCTCAATCTCAAGGACATCCTGATCCGGGTGCACAGCGACGAGCCGGTCACCGTCCGCCTGGACAAGCGGGGGCCGGGCGACGCCACCGCCGGTGATCTCCAGCTGACCTCCGACGTCGAGGTCCTCAGCCCCACCCAGCACATCGCCTCGTTGAACGCCAAGGGCCGGCTGGCGGTGGACCTCACCGTGGAGCGGGGCCGCGGCTATGCCTCCGCCGACAAGAACAAGCGGTCCTCCACCATCGGGGTCATCCCCATCGACGCCATCTTCTCGCCGGTTCGCCGGGTGGCCTTCACCGTGGAGCCGGTCCGGGTCGAGCAGTCCACCGACTTCGACCGCCTGGTGCTGGACATCGAGACCGACGGGTCGCTGACCCCCCGGGAGGCGCTGGCGTCGGCCGGTGACACCCTCCGCACCCTGGTCGGCCTGGTCGCCGACCTCGAGGACGAGCCCCAGGGCCTCGAGCTCGGAGAAGTCGGCTCGGTGGGGGCCGGATCCCCCGATCTCGACCTTCGCATCGAGGACCTCGACCTCACCGAGCGTCCCCGCAACTGCCTCAAGCGGGCCCAGATCAACACCATCGGCGAGCTGGTCGAGCGGACCCTCGACGACCTGCTGAACATCACCAACTTCGGGCAGAAGTCACTGGACGAGGTCCTCCAGAAGCTCGACGAGCGGGGTCTCGCCCTGCGGGTCAAGGACTGATCGGCCGTGCTCGGCACGCCGAAGAAGGGCCGCCGGTTCGGGGGCAGCTCCGCCCACCAGAAGGCGATGATGGGCAACATGGTCGCCTCGCTGATCGCCGCCGAGTACCTGGTGACCACCGAGGCCAAGGCCAAGGCCCTGCGCCCCCAGGTCGAGAAGGTCATCACCGCCGCGGCCAAGGGGGGCATCGCCCGCCAGCGCCAGGTGGTCGCCTTCATCCGGGACAAGGACATGGCCCACAAGCTGTTCGAGGAGATCGGCCCCCGCTACGTCGAGCGGCCGGGCGGCTACACCCGCATCCTCAAGCTGGGCAACCGCCCGGGTGACAACGCCCCGATGGCCCGTATCGAACTGGTTTGACTGAGGAAGGGGCTCCTCCCACCGGGGGGGCCCGGCCCGAGGTCGTCCGCTGGCGCCTCCGGGTCGCCTACGACGGATCGGGATTCCGGGGGTTCGCCGCCCAGAACGGGCATCGGACGGTGGGCGGGGCCCTCGCCGAGGCCCTCGGCCGGGTGACCCAGACCGAGGTGGCGCTGACCTGCGCCGGGCGCACCGATGCCGGGGTCCACGCCCTCGACCAGGTCGTCCACTTCGACCTTCCCGCCCCGGTGGCAGCCAAGCTCGACCCGGCGGCGGTGATGCGCTCGGTGAACCGCCAGCTGGCCCCGGCCATCGTGGTCCGGGAGGCCGGCGAGGTGCCGCTGACCTTCAGTGCCCGCCGGTCGGCCACCGGGAGGACCTACCGGTACCTGGTGGTCAACGGCCCGGTGGCCGATCCGCTGCTGGCCAAGGTGGCCTGGCACGTCGCCGACCCGCTCGACCTCCGCACCATGTCCGCCGCCGCCGACGCGCTGGTGGGCGAACACGACTTCCGGGCCTTCTGCCGCCGGGCCCCGGGGACCACCGCCGACGACCCGATCTTCCGGCGGGTCACCGACGCCCGCTGGTCGTTGGTCGACGGGTCAAGGGGGTTGGCCCTGGTCCCGGCGGAGGGACGCCTGCTGGCCTTCGAGATCGTGGCCAACGCCTTCTGTCACCAGATGGTCCGTTCCCTGGTCGGGACCCTGGTCGACGTGGGCCGGGGCAAGAAGCGCGCCTCGGACATCACCTGGATCCTGCGGTCGGCCGATCGCCAGCAGGCGTCCCAGCCGGCCCCTCCGGGGGGCCTGACCCTGATGGCGGTCGAGTACGGCGACGAGCCGGCTTGCCCACCAGGGTGATTTGGTCGTATCCTGGTGGGCCGCTGGCCTTCCCGTGACGCGGGCATCTCCCTGTGGCCAGCGCTCTGTACCTGCGGGAATCTCATCCCGGCATCACCGAACCAAGGATCTTTTGTGCGCACGTTCTCTCCGAAACCCAGTGATATCACCCGTGCCTGGCACGTGGTGGACGCCGACGGGCTGGTGCTCGGGCGGTTGTCCACCGAGGTGGCATCCATCCTCCGGGGCAAGCACAAGCCGATCTTCGCCCCCCACGTCGACACCGGCGACCACGTGATCGTGATCAACGCCGACAAGGTGGTGCTGACCGCCGGCAAGGCCGAGTCCAAGCTGGCCTACCGCCACAGCGGGTACCCGGGCGGCCTGACGTCGACTCCCTATGCCGACCTGATGGTCGCCCGCGCCGACGAGGTCGTCCGCAACGCGGTCCGGGGCATGCTCCCGAGGAACCGGCTGGGCCGCCAGATGATCGACAAGCTCAAGGTCTACAACGGCCCCGAGCATCCCCACGCAGCACAGTCCCCTCAGCCCCTGGAGCTTCCGGGCGCCCGCCGTACGGTGTCCGCCCGGAGCGGCGCGTGATCGCCGACCCATCGGGCCGATAGCAACCAATCGACGACTAGGAGCACTTCGTGGCCAACGCCGCCCCTCTCTGCCAGACCACCGGACGACGCAAGCGGGCGGTGGCGCGGGTCCGCTTCCGTCCCGGACAGGGTGCCATCACCGTCAACAAGCTCAAGTTCGAGGACTACTTCACCTCGGCCACCCACCGGATGCTGGTGACCGAGCCGCTCCGGTTGACCGAGACGGCCGAGTCGTGGGACATCGACGTCACCATCGACGGCGGCGGGGTGTCCGGTCAGGCCGGCGCCTTCCGGATGGGAATCGCCCGGGCCCTCATCGAGATGGACCCCGAGCTCCGGGGGGCCCTGAAGAAGGCCGGTTTCCTCACCCGCGACTCGCGGGAGAAGGAATCGAAGAAGTACGGCCTGAAGAAGGCCCGCAAGGCACCTCAGTACTCCAAGCGGTAGGCCGATGGGCCGCGCACGATTCGGCACCGACGGTGTACGGGGAGTCGCCAACGCCGAGTTGTCACCGGAGCTGGTCCTCGCCCTCGGCCGGGCCACGGCCCGCAAGCTCCTGGCCACCGCCTTCGTCGTCGGCCGGGACACCCGCCGCTCGTCGCCGATGCTCCAGGCCGCCCTCTCCGCCGGGCTGGCCGGTGAAGGGGCGGACGTGATCGACGTCGGGGTCCTGCCCACCCCGGCCATCGCCTGGCTGTCCGCCGCCCGCGACATCCCCGGCGCGGTGGTCTCCGCCTCCCACAACCCGTTCGCCGACAACGGCATCAAATTGTTCGGCCGGGGCGGCACCAAGTTGTCGGTGGAGGCGGAGGCCGCCATCGAAGACGAGCTCGACCAGGTGCTCGATGCCGCGGTCAAGCGCCCGCGGAGCCCGGAGGGATTCGGGGTCGGCCGGCTGATGAGCGAGCCGGGTGCCGCCGACGACTACCTCGTCCATCTCGGTCTCACTCCTGGAGGGACGCCGGCTCGACGGGCTCAAGCTGGTGGTCGACGGGGCCAACGGCGCGGCGTCGGACATCGCCGCCCGCCTCTACGAGCAGGTGGGGGCCGAGGTGGTGGCCATCGGTTGCGAGCCGGACGGCGCCAACATCAACGCCGGCTGCGGTTCCACCCATACCGACACCCTGGCCGGCGCGGTCGTCGAGCACGGCGCCGATCTGGGGCTCGCCCTCGACGGTGACGCCGACCGGTTGCTGGCGGTCGACGCCAGCGGGAGCGACCATCGGTGGTGACGAGCTCCTCGCCCTGTTCGCCATCGACCTGGCCGAGCCGCGGCCAACTGGCCGGCAACACCGTGGTGGTGACGGTCATGACCAACCTCGGGTTCACCATGGCGATGGAGAAGCGGGGGATCGCCGTCAAGCAGACCCCGGTGGGCGACCGCAACGTCCTGGCCGCCCTCGACAGCGATGGGCTGGCGCTCGGCGGGGAACAGTCGGGCCACATCATCTTCCGGCGACTGGCCACCACCGGTGACGGGCTCCTCACCGGCCTGATGCTGGCCGATCTGATGTCGAGGTCGGGAAAGCCGTTGGCCGAGCTCCTGGACGGCCTGGTCGACCGGGTCCCCCAGGTGCTGCTGAACGTGGCCGTCCCCGATCCCGGGCTGTTGTCCACCGCCAATGCGGTGTGGTCGGCGGTGGCCGAGGAGGAGGCCCGCCTCGGCGCCGAGGGCCGGGTCCTGCTCCGGCCGAGCGGGACCGAGCCGTTGGTGCGGGTGATGGTGGAGGCGACCGGGGACGGGGTGGCCGAGGCCATCGCCCAGCGGTTGAGTGCCCTGGTCAGGCACGAGTTGCAGGCGGCGGCGGCCGCTCCCGGCCAACCGGCCAAGTAGCCTCGGACCCAATGTGCGGCATCATCGGGATCACCGGAGGCGGGAAAGACACTTGAGGTCCTGCTCGAGGGCCTGGGTCGGCTCGAGTACCGGGGCTACGACTCGGCCGGGCTGTCGGTGCTGTCGACCACCGCCGGCGACCCGCCGTGGCGGGCCCGGGCGGCCAACGGCACCCGGTCGCTCGAGGACCTGAAGAAGCGGGCCGAGGACGCCCCCGCCGGTGCCACCACCGGCATCGGTCACACCCGCTGGGCCACCCACGGCCGCCCGTCGGAAGGGAACGCCCACCCCCACGTCGACTGCAGCGGCCGGCTGGCCCTGGTCCACAACGGGATCATCGAGAACCACCTCGAGCTCCAGCGACGGGCTGGTCCGGGCCGGCCACCACCTGGAGTCGGAGACCGACACCGAGGTCCTGGCCCACCTGATCGAATCGGATCTCGCCGCCCGTCCCGAGGACGGCCTGGTCGGCGCGGTGCGGGCCACCCTCGGCGGGTGCGGGGCTACTTCGCCATCGCGGTGATCCACGCCGGCGAGCCCGATCTGATCGTCGCCGCCCGCCGGGTCTCCCCGCTGGTGATGGGGTTCACCGAGACCGAGGCCTTCCTGGCCTCGGACATCCCCGCCCTGCTCGGGCACACCCGGTCCTTCCTGCTGCTGGAGGACGACCAGATCGCCGAGCTCCGCCCGGGGTCGATCCGGGTGACCACCCTGGACGGGGCCGAGGTCGTCCCGCCCGAGCGCATCGTCGACTACGACCTGGATGCCGCCCGGAAGGACGGCTATCCCGACTTCATGAGCAAGGAGATGCACGAGCAGCCGATGGCGGTGGCCAATACCCTGCTCGGCCGGGTGCTCCCGGACGGCAGCCTGGCCCTCGACGAGGTCCGGATCTCCGACGACGAGCTCCGCTCGGTCGACAAGGTGTTCATCGTGGCCTGCGGCAGCAGCTACCACGCCGGGCTGATGGCCAAGTACGCCATCGAGCACTGGGCCCGGTTGCCGGTGGAGATCGACATCTCCAGCGAGTTCCGCTACCGGGACCCGGTCCTCGACTCCCGGACCCTGGTGATCGGGGTGAGCCAGTCCGGCGAGACCGTCGACACCCTGCAGGCCCTGCGTGAGGCCCGAAGGTGGAACGCCAAGATCCTGGTCATCTCCAACGTGGTGGATTCGTCCATGACCCGGGAGGCCGACGCCGTGCTCTACACCCGGGCCGGGCCGGAGATCGGGGTGGCGTCGACCAAGACCCACCTGGCCCAGATCGCCGCCCTGGAGATGCTGGCCCTCTACCTGGCCCAGACCCGGGGGACCCTCTACCCCCAGGAGGCCCGGGAGTTCCTCGACGCCATGGGGGCGCTTGCCGGCCAAGGTGGAGACCGCCCTGGGTCGGGCGGCCGGACGTGGAGGCGGTGGCCACCACCTACCGTGACTCGCCCGAGCTTCATCTTCCTCGGGCGCCACGTCGGGTATCCGGTGGCGCTGGAGGGCGCCCTCAAGTTGAAGGAGCTCTCCTACCTGCGGGCCGAGGGGTTCCCGGCCGGGGAGCTGAAGCACGGCCCCATCGCCCTGGTGGAGCCGGGAACGGTGGTAATCGGGGTCGCCACCCGGACCCGGCTGTGGGAGAAGATGATGGCCAACGTGGCCGAGGTGAAGAGCCGGGGCGCCACGGTGATCCTGGTCGGCAACGACGGCGACGAGGAGACGGCCAGGCAGGCGGACGCCGTCCTCTGGGTCCCCGAGACCCACCAGCTGTTCGCCCCCATCGTCGACGTGGTGCCCCTGCAGCTGTTCGCCTATTCGATGGCCCGGCTCCACGGCCTCGACGTCGACCGCCCCCGCAACCTGGCCAAAGTCGTCACCGTCGAGTGAAGGCCGCCCTCGGATCGTGGACACCGCCACCGAGCCGAACGACGGCACCGGGTTGATCGGCATCGGGGTCGACGCGGTGGAGGTCATCCGACTCCGCCAGGTGCTGGCCCGCCGCCCCTCCATGGCCGGCCGGCTGTTCACCGAGGCCGAGCTGGCCTACTGCAGCCGGGCCACCGACCCGATCCCGCGCATGGCCACCCGGTTCGCGGCCAAGGAGGCGACCATGAAGGCGCTCGGGGTCGGCCTCGGGGCGTTCCGGTTCTCCGAGGTGGAGGTGGTCCGGATCGGCCTCGGTGCCCCCACCCTCCGGCTCCACCACGCGGCCGCCGACCTGGCCGAGCAGTCGGGCGTTTCCGCCTGGCACCTGTCGCTGACCCATACCGATGAGATGGCCATGGCCTTCGTGGTGGCCGAGGGCGTGCCGGCGGCCCGGGCCGCGTCCTCGCGGGTGCAATGCAGCCGGTCCTGACCGTTTCCGAGATGCAGGCCGTCGATCGGGCGGCCCAGGCGTCGACCCCGGTGGAGGTGCTGATCGAACGGGCCGGCCAGGCGGTGGCCGTCGCCGCCATCGAGCTGATGGGCGGGGCCTACGGGCGCCGGGTGGTGGTGGTGGCGGGCAAGGGGAACAACGGGGCCGACGGGCGGGTGGCGGCCGGGAGGCTCCGGCGCCGAGGGGCCCGGGTCACGGTGGTCGACGCCGGCGAGGCGGTCGGCGGGGAGAACTGGGACCTGGTCATCGACGCCGCCTACGGGACCGGATTCCGGGGCGAGTACCGGGCCCCGACGTTCCCGGCCGGTACCCCGGTGCTGGCGGTGGACATCCCGTCCGGGGTGCTCGGCGACACCGGCGAGGCATCCGGCTCCCCGCTCCGGGCCGACCGGACGGTCACCTTCGCGGCTCTCAAGCCCGGCCTCCTCCAGGGCGACGGGGTCGAACTGGCCGGCCGGGTCTCGGTGGCCGACATCGGCCTCCCGGTCGGCCATCCCCGAACTCCGGTTGATGGAGGACGCCGATGTCGCCGACCTGCTGGCACCCCGACGGCGGAACGACCACAAATGGAGCTCGGCCATCCTGATCGTGGCCGGCTCGCCGGGGATGACCGGCGCCGCCGGCCTGTGCGCCCGGGCGGCCATGCGCGCCGGGGCGGGGATGGTCCGGCTCGGGGTGCCCGGCAGCGACATGGCCGACTCCCCGGCGCCGGAAGCCGTCAGCGTGGCGCTTCCCGAGCGCGGCTGGTCGGAGTCGGCCCTCGAGGCCGCCCGCCGGTGCTCGGCCATCGTGGTCGGCCCGGGCATCGGGCGCCACCCGGATACCGCCGAGCAGGTGCGGCGGCTGGTGGCGGGCGCCGGCGTCCCGGTGGTGGTGGATGCCGACGGGCTGTTCGCCCTCGGCGGCTTCGACGACGCCCATCCCATCGAGACCAAGGCGCCGGTGGTGCTGACCCCCCACGACGGCGAGTACCAGCGGCTGATGGGCGCGCCGCCCGGCGACGACCGGTTCGAGGCGGCCCGGCGGTTGGCCCGGGCGGCGGGGGCGGTGGCCCTGGTCAAGGGAGCCACCACCGCGGTGGCCGAGCCCACCGGCGCGGGCCCGGGCGTCGACCTCCGGCTCGCCCCGGTTGGCCACCGCCGGTACCGGTGACGTCCTCTCCGGGGTGATCGGGGCCATGTTGGCCCGGGGGGTGGCCCCGTTGGAGGCGGCCGCGCTCGCCGCCCACGTGCACGGTCGGGCCGCCGATCGGGGGCCGAAGCAGGGGCTGGTGGCCGGCGACCTCCCGGTCCTGGTCTCGTCGGTCCTCTCCGACCTCGGGGATAGGAATCCGGCGCCGGGTGATGGCCGTGGCTGACCGGCTGAGACCGGCGTGGGCCGAGATCGACGTGGGCGCCGCCCAGCGCAATGTGTCGCTGCTCCGCCGCCTGGTGGACCCCTCCGAACTGTGTGCGGTGGTGAAGGCCGACGGCTACGGGCACGGGGCGGTGGCCCTGGCCCAGGCGGCGCGGGCCGGGGGCGCCGGTTGGCTGGCGGTGGCGCTGGTCGAAGAAGGCGTGGCGCTCCGAGAGGCGGGGATCGAGGTTCCCATCCTGCTGCTGTCCGAGCCGCCGGCGGCCGCCATGGCAGAGGCGCTGGCCCGCCGCTTGGTTCCCACCGTCTATTCGTCGGAAGGTGTCCGGGCGCTGGGCCAGGCGGCGGCTCGGCGGCAGCCACGGCCCGGTGGACGTCCATCTCAAGGTGAACACCGGTATGCACCGGGTCGGTGCCGATCCGGAGCGGACGGTGGGGTTGGCCACCGCCATCGGCGCCGACCCCCGGCTCCGTCTGGCCGCCCTGTGGACCCACCTGGCGGTGGCCGACGGGGTGACCGGGGCCGACCTCGAGTTCACCCGCGACCAGCTGGACCGGTTCCGGTCGGCGCACGACGAGCTGCTGGCCGCCGGCATCCGGCCGCCCCTCCGTCATGTCGCCAATTCCGCCGGTGCCATCGCCTTCCCGGAAGCTCGCCTGGACATGGTCAGGTGTGGCATCGCCCTCTACGGGTTGAGCCCCACCCCGGAGCTGGCCGCCCAGCTGTCCGAGGCCACCGGGGGAGGCCGGCTCGAACCGGTGCTGTCCCTGCGGGCGCAGGTGTCGATGTGCCGCTGGCTGGACAAGGGGGAGCGGCCTTCCTACGGGCGCCGTCGCCCGCTGGACGACCGCTCGATGGTGGCCACCGTGCCTCTCGGCTACGCCGACGGCGTTCCCCGCCGGCTGTTCGACGCCGGCGGCGAGGTGCTCATCGGGGGCGTCCGCCGCCCGCTGGCCGGGGTGGTGACCATGGACCAGATCGTGGTCGACTGCGGCGCCAACCATCCCGAGGTCCACCCGGGCGACGAGGTGGTGCTGATCGGCCGCCAGGGCGACGACGAGATCACCGCCACCGAGTGGGCCGACCGGCTCGGCACCATCAACTACGAGGTGGTGTGCGGGATCGGTCCCCGGGTGCCCCGGGTGCTGGTGGGCGGAGGCGGCTGACGCCGCCGATGATGATCGCCCGATCCCTCGCCGTCCCTCTGGCAGCATGGGACGGTGCCACCTTGGGAAAAGGCCCGCTCGGCGCCCCGACGGTGCCCCGCCGATCCGGACGGCGGGCGGTAGTCTGACGCCCGCCCGCGAGGGAGTCGGGGTGTCACCGGCCTCCCGAGCCCCTGTCCGGAAGGTCGACCCTCGATGAGATCACCCCGCCGACACCGTGCCGTCCTGATGGCCGGGGCGCTGGCCGTGGCCCTGGTGGCCGGGGCCTGCACGTCGGCCACCGCCCAGCCCCCGGCCTCGACCGCGAATCCGGGTGCCGGCAGCTTGGCGCCGACGGTGGCCGCGGTGAACCCGCCGGTGACCACCACCCCGTCCTCGCCGGCCCAGATCTACCCGGTCGGCCACGACGTGTCCGACCCGTTCCTCACCACCTGGAACGGCCGCTACTACCTGATCGCCAGCGAGGGGGGTCCGGGGACGATCATGAACGTCCCGATGCTGTCGGGGACCGCGGTGGGCGGGTGGGGGCCGATCTTCGATGCCATGCCGTCGCTCCCCGCCTGGTCAGCGCCGGGCTTCACCTGGGCGCCCGACCTCCACCATTACGGATCGACGTTCGTGCTGTACTTCACCGCGCTGGTGAGGTCGACCTCCCCGGCCATGGAATGCATCGGATCGGCCACCGGGTCCTCTCCCCGTGGTCCGTTCGCCCCGGCCGCCAAGCCGTTCATCTGCCAGGTCAGCCAAGGCGGGTCCATCGATCCCCGGGTGTTCACCGACACCGACGGGACCAACTGGCTGCTGTGGAAGTCGGACCAGAACATCGCCGGGGCGACCACCCCGACCAAGATCTGGTCGGCCCCCCTCACCGCCGACGGTCTGGCCTTCACCGCCCCGCCGACGGCCATCCTCCAGCCGAGCCAGCCCTGGCAGGGAACCATCGTCGAATCACCCGACCTGGTGAAGGTGCAGGGGAACTACTGGCTGTTCTACTCGGGCAACTGGTTCAACACCCCCAGCTATGCCACCGGGGCGGCCCGGTGCGCCGGTCCGAGCGGTCCGTGTAGCGAGACCTCGTCGACCCCGCTGGTGGCTTCCAACGCCCAGGGTGCGGGACCCGGCGAGGAGTCGGTCTACGCCAGCGCGGTCGGGGTCTGGCTGCTGTACACGCCGTGGCACTCCGACTCGCCGAAGTACGACGCCTCGCCCCGGCCGGTGGCCATGGTCCGGCTCGGGTTCGGGGCTACCGGTCCCTATCTCGCCACCTGGGCGGCCCCCCCGGCGCCGCCGGCGGTGGCGGTCCCGCCGACCCCGGCCCATCCCTCGTCGGTGAGGATCGCCCCCCCGACCAGCTGAGGCGCCCGGTCAGTTGGCCCAGATCAGGGCGGCGACGGTTTGGGGACGGCTCATGCCCTTGAGCGCCACCTCCCGCGGCTCGCCGAAATGGAACTCCCCGGTGCCCGCCACCAGCTGGGCGGACAGCGAAGACACCAGGATCTCGTCGGGAACCGCGAGGCCGGCGATGCGGCTGGCGACGATGACGGTGTGACCGAAGTAGTCGTCGTCGACCTCCATGGCCTCCCCGGTGTGCAGCCCGATGTGGACCCGGATCGGCTGGTCGGGATGGGCCAGGGTGTGCTCGCGGAAGGAGCGCTGCATGGCGACCGCACACCGCAGGGCCCGGGACACGCCCCCGAACGCGGCCATGAACCCGTCGCCCTGGACCTTCACCTCCCGCCCGCCGTGGCCGGTCAGCAGGGAGCGGATGATCCGGTGGTGCTCGGTGACCAGGACCTGGGCCGAGCGGTCCCCGAGACGCTCGGTGATGCCCGAGTAGTCCACCATGTCGCTGAACAGGATCGTCACCGTACTGTCGCCGCCGTCGTGGGGTTCGGGCCCCGGCTCCGCGGGCGCGGCTTCCCGGCCGCGACGATCTTCCCGCAGGGCCCGGTGGTCGGCGTGCCGGTCGACGTGTCCAGGGTGACGATCGAACTGATGGGCGACATGGTCGTGGCCCCGGTCCAGCGACGGCGTCCTCGAACCTTCGTCGAGCGGCCGACGGTCTCGGTCCCGGAGACCGCGGGTGCTCGGCCGGCTCTTGATCTCGACCCCGCCCATCATCGGGAACGCCCGGATGATGATCCGGGGCGACCCGGGGATGATCGGGACATCCCGGATCCTCATGTTGCGTCCACCCATGATGGCGAAGCCGGCGAGTTCCACATCGATGCCCTCGGGAACGATGATGTCGATGCCGCCCATGATGGCAAAGGCGTTGATCACCGCTTCGGAGCCGTAGATCTCCGCCTGCCGGAGGTCGAGCACGCAGCCCCCCATCACCGCGATGGCGGTGGTGCGGGCGCCGACCCGCCACCGGCCCTTGGCTTTTGCGCCGCTCATGACGGCCACGATCCACCGGCGGACGTGGCGACGGGTGGCTTCGGGCTCGGGTTCGGGTTGGGCCGGGAGATCGGCGACCAGCGCATCGAGCTCGCCACTGGTACGGGCCGCCAGCGCGCTGCCCACCCGCTCGGAGAACTCGTCGAGGGTCAGCCGGCCGACCACCACGTGTTCGCGCAAGAGCGTCACCGTCCGATCCCGGTCGGCGTCCGCCGCCCGTTGGATGGGTTGCCGAGCCAGGTCGGGGGCGGGTTCGGCGTCGCCGGATGGCTCGATCCCGTCGGTCACGGGTCTCAGTTTGCCGCGTCCGGGAACGCTTGACGAACGGGTCGGCCCACGTCAGCGGGCGGTACCATGCCACCGTGCCGGAGACGACCGAACTGGCCCGTCTTGCCGGGGAGGCGGCCGGGTGCACCAAGTGCGCGCTGTCCGCCCATCGCACCCAGGTGGTGTTCGGGGTGGGCAACCCCGACGCCGACCTCCTCTTCGTCGGCGAAGCCCCCGGCCGCGACGAGGATCTCCAGGGCGAGCCCTTCGTCGGGCGCTCGGGCAAACTCCTCGACCGGTTGATGGCCGAAGAACTGGGCATCGACCGGAGCCGCTGCTACATCGCCAATGTGGTCAAATGCCGGCCGCCGGACAACCGGGATCCGAGGCCAGAGGAGATCGCCGCCTGCCGGCCGTATCTGGTCGCCCAGCTCGGCCTGATCAGGCCGGTGGTGGTGGTGACCCTCGGCAACTTCGCCACCAAGCTGCTGCTGGAAACCGACCAGGGCATCACCCAGATGCGGGGGAAGGCCTATCCGTTCGGCGACTCCCATCTGGTGCCGACCTACCACCCGGCGGCGGCGTTGCGGTCGGGTGGGGCGGTGGTGGCCCAGATGCGGTCCGACCTGATCCGGGCCAAGCAGTTGCTGGGTTGGTCATCGTGAGATCACCGGAGGCCATCGTGGCTACCACCACCGGCCCCGAGGAGACCCGGGCGATGGCCGCGGCCATCGCCCGGCTCTGCGAACCCGGCGATGTGCTGCTGCTGGCCGGGGACCTGGGCACCGGCAAGACCACCTTCGCCCAGGGCTTCGGCCGCGGCCTCGGCGTAACCGAGCCGATCACCAGCCCGACCTTCGCGCTGGTCCGGCAGTACCCGATCGGCGACGGTGGCGACGACGACGTCCGGGCGGACGCCTCGCTGAGGACCCTCCTGCACGCCGACGTCTACCGGCTCGATCGTCTCGCCGAGATCGCCGACCTCGGACTCGGGGAGCTGGTCGAGGACGGGGTCGGTCGCCCTGGTGGAGTGGGGCGACGTCGCCGAGCCGGTGCTCGGCCCCGGGTCGCTGTCCCTCCGCCTCGACGCCGGGCCCGGGGAGGCCGACGATCGTCGGACGGTGACCATTCTCTGGTCCGGCCCGAGCTGGGCCGGTCGCTGGGAACGCCTGTCCGAGGTCGTCACCCCGTGGGCGGTGTCCGGGTGAACCTCCTGGCCATCGAGTCGGCCACCGGTCTGGTCGGCGCCGCCTTGCTGGCGGACAGCGGCGCGGCCGCCGAACGCAGCCACCAGGAGGGTCGGATGCACGCCGAGTCGCTGGCCCCGGCCATCGAGGAGGTCTGTGCCCTCTCCGGGATCACCGTCCGGGAGGTCGAAGCCATTGCCGTCGACGTCGGGCCCGGGCTGTTCACCGGGCTGCGGGTCGGCGTCGCCACCGCCAAGGCCCTGGCCCAGGGATTGGGCATCGGGGTGTTGGCCGTCAGCAGCCTCGACATCCTGGCCGCTGGCGCCGATGCCGTGTCGGGATCGGACGGGGCCCGCACGGTGGTGGCGGTGGTCGACGCCCGGCGGGGGGAGGTCTTCACCTCCCGGTACCGCTTCGACGGTGCCGCATCCGGCCCCGACGACGTTCTCGATCCGGCCACGGCCCGAGGGTCGCCGCCGCGGCTGGTCACCCCCGAAGCCCTCACCCGGAGTTTGACCGACATGGACCGTGGTCCCGGCGAGCGGGTGCTGATCGTCGGAGATGGTGCGGTCAGGTACCGCCACCTGTTGGCCGACGCCCAGGCCGGCGACCTCGACCTGGTCGAGCGGGTGTCGTCTCCCTCACCGCTCACCCTGGCCCGATTGGCGCGGCTCCGTCTGGACGCCGGTGCCGGGCTGGCTCGTCCCGCCGACGTGGTCCCCGACTACCGGCGCGAGGCCGATGCCCGGATCAACTGGGAACAGCGGATCCCGCCCACCGGGACGCCCGGCCGTGTCCGTGAGCCCTGACCCGCCGCCGGCCCGCCACCAGGTGGTGATGGCCCCGATGCGGACCAAGGACCTCCGCGGGGTCCTGCGGATCGAGACCGAGGTGTTCCCCCAACCCTGGTCGCACCGGTTGTTCGTGGAGGAGTTGGCCCAACGCAAGTCCCGGGCCTACCGGGCGGCCTGGATCGGCCGCGACATCGTGGGGTTCGCCGGCCTGATGCTGATCGATGACGAGGCCCACGTCAACAACATCGCGGTGGATCCCGGGTGGCAACGGCGCGGCCTCGGGACCCTGATCCTCCTGGACATGACCCGGGTCGCCCTCGAGCTCGGGTCCCGCCACCTGACCCTGGAGGTCCGGGTGGGCAACGAGCCGGCCCTCGGCCTCTACCGCCGGTTCGGGATGGCCCCGGTGGGGGTGCGTCCGAACTACTACCCCGAGACCGGGGATGACGCCCTGGTCATGTGGGTACGCGACATCGACTCGGAGACCTACGCCCGGCGGCTGGACGCCATCGAGGCATCGTTGCCCGACGACCTGGCCCTGACCTCCCGGCGATGACCGGCCGACGATGACCGGCCGGCGACGATCGCTATCCTCACGTCGATGACCACCGACCCGATCCCCGGCCTCCGCCGGGTACTGGGCATCGAGACCTCCTGCGACGAGACGGCGGCGGCGGTGGTCGACGACGGCGCCGTCATCGCCTCGTCGGTGGTCAGCAGCCAGATCGACCTGCACGCCCGCTACGGGGGGGTGGTGCCCGAGCTGGCCGGGAGGGCGCATGTGGAACTGCTGACCCCGGTGCTGGCCGACGCCCTGGATGCCGCCGGCAGCGACACCTCGGGTGCGGGCATCGACGCCGTCGCGGTCACCTACGGACCCGGACTGATCGGCTCACTGCTGGTGGGGGTGGCGGAAGCCAAGGCGCTGGCGCTGGCCTGGGACGTCCCCTTCGTCGGCGTCAACCATCTCGAAGCCCATCTGTTCGCCTCCCTCCTCGAGCAGCCCGATCTCGGATGGCCGCTGATGGTGCTGCTGGTCTCCGGCGGCCACACCCTGTTGGTGGAGGTGTCCGCCCCCGGGCGCTACCGGCTGCTGGGGGGCACCGTCGACGACGCCGCCGGGGAGGCGTTCGACAAGGTGGCCAGATTCCTGGGCCTCGGCTATCCCGGAGGGCCGGCCATCGACGCCATCGCCGATGACGGTGACCCGGCCGCTTTCGCCTTCCCCCGGGCGTTCCTGGACGATGGCTACGACTTCTCGTTCAGCGGGTTGAAGACCTCGGTGGTGAACATGGTGCGCAAGCATCCCGAATCCGGCACCGCCGACGTGGCCGCGTCCTTCCGCCAGGCGGTGGTGGACGTCCTGGTGGCCAAGGCCCGCCGGGCGGCCCGGGATGTCGGGGCCAAGGCGTTGTGCCTGGCCGGAGGGGTGGCGGCCAACTCCCTCCTCCGCCAACAGGTCGAGCTGGCCTGCGCCGAGGACGGGATCGGGGCATTTCTCCCCACCCGGGCCCTGTGCACCGACAATGCGGCCATGGTGGCGGCCGCCGGATGGTGGCGGTTGGCCAATGTGGGGCCATCTCCGCTGACGCTGGGGGCGGACCCCAACCTCCGGCTGGTGCCGACTGCCTGAAACCCGGTCGCGTCGTCCCTGGTAGGCGCCAAATCCGGCGATCGTGTTGCCTCCCGGCGGTCGGGTCGCTATGTTGGCACTCGCAACCCTAGAGTGCTAATACGTGCCACAGGAGGCCCGATCACATGAGTCTGCAGCCCCTCGACGATCGCATCGTCGTCCGTCCCGGTGAATCAGAAGAGACCACGGCGTCAGGCCTGGTGATACCCGATACCGCCAAAGAAAAGCCCCAGCAGGGCGAAGTCCTCGCGGTTGGCCCCGGCCGCCGTGCCGAGGCCTCCGGTGACCTGATCCCCCTGGATCTGGTCGTGGGGGACACCGTCGTCTATTCCAAGTACGGCGGCACTGAGATCAGCTCCGATGGCGAGGACCTGCTGATCCTCTCGAGCCGGGATGTGCTGGCCAAGGTGGTCAAGTAATGCCGAAGATCCTCAAGTTTGACGACAACGCCCGGCGCAGCCTCGAAACCGGGGTCAACAAGCTGGCCGACACCGTGAAGGTGACCCTTGGGCCGAAGGGCCGCAACGTGGTCATCGAGAAGAAGTTCGGGGCTCCGACCATCACCAACGACGGCGTGTCCATCGCCCGCGAGGTCGAGTTGGACGACGTGTTCGAGAACATGGGCGCCCAGCTGGTCAAGGAAGTCGCGACCAAGACCAACGACGTCGCCGGTGACGGGACCACCACCGCCACGGTGCTGGCCCAGGCCCTCATCCGCGAAGGACTCCGCAACGTCGCCGCCGGCGCCAACCCCCTGGGTCTGCGCAAGGGCATCGACAAGGCGGTCGAGGCCGCGGTCAAGTCCATCAAGGAGCAGTCGAAGGAAATCGACTCCAAGACGGAGATCGCCCAGGTGGCTGCCATCTCCGCGGCTGACACCGCCATCGGCGAGGTTCTGGCCGACGCCATCGACCGGGTGGGCAAGGACGGCACCGTGACCGTCGAGGAGTCCAACACCTTCGGGATCGACCTCGAGTTCACCGAGGGGATGCAGTTCGACAAGGGCTACCTGTCCCCGTACTTCGTCACCGACGCCGAGCGGCAGGAGGCCGTCCTCGACGATCCGGTCATCCTCTTCGTGAACCAGAAGATCAGCTCGGTGCACGACCTGGTCCCGGTTCTCGAAAAGGTCATGCAGGCGGGCAAGCCGCTGCTGATCGTGGCCGAGGACGTCGAAGGCGAAGCGCTGGCCACGCTGGTGGTCAACAAGATCCGGGGAACGTTCACCTCGGTGGCCGTCAAGGCCCCGGGTTTCGGCGAGCGCCGCAAGTCGATGCTCCAGGACATGGCCGTCCTCACCGGTGGCCAGGTGATCTCCGAGGAGATCGGCCTGAAGCTCGACAGCACCACCGTCGATCTGCTGGGCAAGGCCCGGAGGGTCATCGTCACCAAGGACGACACCACCATCGTGGAGGGTGGCGGCAGCGAGGACGACGTCAAGGGTCGCATCGCCCAGATCAAGCGTGAGATCGATGACACCGACTCCGATTGGGATCGGGAGAAGCTCCAGGAGCGTCTGGCCAAGCTGGCCGGCGGGCGTGGCCGTCGTCAAGGTCGGCGCCGCCACCGAGGTCGAGTTGAAAGAGAAGAAGCACCGCATCGAAGATGCGCTCTCTGCCACTCGCGCCGCGGTCGAGGAGGGCATCGTGGCCGGCGGCGGTACCGCGCTGGTCCGCTCCCGCACCGCGGTCAACGCGGTCATCGAGTCGCTCTCGGGTGACGAGGCGACCGGCGCGTCGATCGTGGCCAAGGCCCTCGCCGCGCCGTTGGCCGCCATCGCCAACAACGCCGGACTCGAAGGCTCGGTCTACGTCCGTCAGGTGGAAGCCGAGACCGGGACCATCGGTCTCAACGCCGCCACCGGCGAGCTGGTCGACCTGGTCAAGGCCGGCGTCATCGACCCGGCCAAGGTGACCCGGTCGGCCCTGCAGAACGCCGCTTCCATCGCCGGCCTGCTGCTGACCACCGAGGCCCTGGTGGCCGACAAGCCCGAGAAGTCCGACCCGGCGGCCGCGGCGGCCGCGGCCGCCGCCATGGGTGGCGGCATGGGCGGTATGGGTGGCATGGGTGGCATGATGTAACACCCCGGCACGGGTGCCGCTCCGGCGGTACGTGTCTCGTCGATGGCCGGGTCCTTCGGGACCCGGCCATCGGTCTGTCCCGGGCTCGGACCGGCCGAGTTGGACCAGCCGGCTCCTGCGGAGACCGTGGAGACTGCGCGTCTGCCGCCTTTGAGCGAATGCTCGGTCGATTCGCTCAAACGTGGCGGAATTGGAGTGCCGAGGCTCCCACCAGGAATCGCCCGGCGCCAAGAGTCGCCCGGCCGAACCACCCGAACTCCACCGGCATCGATCGGCTCAGACCGACGGGCGGTCGGCCTCCGGCACGTAGCGGCGCTCGCCGGACCCGTCCAGCCAGACCCGCATGACCCGGTTGGTGGAAGGGTCATTGAACACCTCGTCGGTCGGGCGCCAGTCGGGTTGCGGGCGGTCGGACTCGCCATGGCGGCGGAGGAAGATGCTGTAGACCAGGACCCCGACGATGACCAGCCCGATGAGCACCCCGATGACCGCTCCCACCCCGGCCCCCGGCTATCCCGCGCCGACGATGACTGCCGTGCCGTAGGCGACGATCTCGGTGAGCGACTGGCCCACTTCCGAAGAGTCGAATCGCATGGAGATGATGCCGTTGGCGCCGAGCAGGCGAGCGTTCTCGATCATGCGGTCCATGGCATGGCGGCGGCTGTCCTCCACCAGCCGGGTGTACTGCTTCACCTCGCCGCCGGCCATGGCCTTGAACCCGGCGGTGATGCCCTTGCCGATGCCCATCGACCGCACCACCACCCCGAAGACCATGCCCAAGCTCCGCTGGACCGGCCACTCGGGAAACTCGAGGGCGGTGGTGATCGGGAACTGGGGGACTCCCGGCTGTCCGTACTGTGGTGGTTCTTCGTCGGCCATGGGTTGCCTCCCGCGGTGCTGCCTCGACGCCCCGTTGGGGTCGGTGGCCAACGCTATCGGGATGCGGTCGACTTTGCCGGGTCCCCGTAACCTGGGGCCACATGTCGTCAACGCCGAACACCCCGCAGACCGGTCCTCAGGTCATTCCCCGCCCACCGATCGCCCGACCCGGAGGTCCCGCCCCCTGGGCCGGGCTCCCGGCTTCGGCCCGCCGGCACCTCGCGCTCGGGCGGGTGAGGAAGGCGGTCGAGGGCGCGTCCCACCCCTCCGCTGGAAGCCTCCGGCAACGGGAGCACCGCCCCGTCGATCCTCTCCTTCTCCGGGGCGGTGGTGGCCGGCACCCCGGCCGGGGTGCTGGTCGGCCTGTTCGAGGAGGCGGGCGAGACCCGGGTCATCCTCACCGTCCGCTCCAACCGCCTCCGGTCCCACACCGGAGAGGTCGCGTTCCCCGGTGGCCGCCTCGAGCCCGGCGAATCCGTCGACGACGGCGCCCGGCGGGAGGCCTACGAGGAGATCGGGCTGGATCCGTCCTCCTCGGAGATCATCGGCCATCTGAACACCATGCCCACCGTCTCCTCCGCCTCGCTGGTGACACCGGTGGTGGCCGTCCTCACCGCTCGACCGGAGCTGGTGGCGGAACCGGCGGAGGTGGCCCGCATCTTCGATGTCGCCCTTTCGGACTTGCTGGCCGACGGCATCTTCTCCGAGGAGTGGTGGTCGGTCCCCGGCCGCCCGGGAATCGGGGGGCCCGACGGAGCTGCCTTTCCGGTGTGGTTCTTCGATGCCGAAGGGGAGACCATCTGGGGCGTCACCGCCCGGGTGCTGATGGAGCTGCTCTGCCTGACCCTGGGATTGCCGGTGCCATTTGCCGCATGACCACAATTTCGGGCCCGACCCTCGCCGGGCCCGGGGACGCCAAGCGGTATCGTGGGGGGAAGCTCATCGGCAGGGCGTCAGTGGAAATTGCCGATCAGACGTTCGAGGATTCGCACCCAAGGGCCGGAGGAGACAGACGTGGCTGAACTAGAGATCGGCATCTTCAAATCGGGACGGAGGGCGTACGGTTTCGACGACATCGCCATCGTTCCCAGCCGGAGGACCCGGGACCCCGAAGATGTGGACATCAGCTGGGAGATCGACGCCTACCGGTTCGAGCTCCCGCTGCTCGCCTCGGCCATGGACGGAGTGGTGAGCCCGGCCACCGCCATCGAGATCGGTCGCCTGGGCGGGCTCGGCGTCCTGAACCTCGAAGGTCTCTGGACCCGGTATGAGGATCCCACCCCGCTGTTCGATGAGATCCGCGAGCTGCCGACCGAGAAGGCCACCGCCCGTATGCAGCAGATGTACGCCGAGCCGGTGAAGATGGAACTGGTCACCGCCCGGATCCGGGAGATGAGCGCGGCCGGCGTCACCACCGCCGCCTCGGTGACGCCGCAGAAGACGGCGTTGTTCGCACCCGCCCTGCTCGCCGCCGAGCTGGACATGCTGGTCATCCAGGGCACGGTGGTCTCCGCCGAGCACGTCTCCAAGACGGTCGAGCCCCTCAACCTGAAGCGCTTCATCCGCGAGTTCGAGATCCCGGTGATCGTCGGCGGGTGTGCCTCCTACCAGGCCGGCCTCCACCTCATGCGCACCGGCGCGGTGGGCGTGCTGGTCGGCGTCGGGCCGGGCAACGCCTGCACCACCCGGGGCGTCCTCGGCATCGGCGTGCCCCAGGCCACCGCCATCGCCGACGTCGCCGGCGCCCGGATGCGGCACCTCGACGAAACCGGCGTCTACTGCCACGTCATCGCCGATGGCGGCATGTCCAAGGGCGGCGACATCGCCAAGGCCATCGCCTGTGGCGCCGACGCGGTGATGCTCGGATCTCCGCTCTCCTCGGCGGTGGAAGCCCCGGCCCGCGGCTACCACTGGGGGATGGCCACCTTCCACCCGACCCTTCCCCGCGGGGCGCGGGTGAAGACGACCACCCGGGGCACCCTCCGGGAGATCCTCCTCGGCCCCGCCCATGAGAACGACGGCCGGATGAACCTGTTCGGGGCGTTGAGCACGGCCATGGCCACCTGCGGCTACGAGACGGTCAAGGAGTTCCAGAAGGCCGAAGTGATGGTGGCGCCGGCCCTGCAGACCGAAGGCAAGGACCTGCAGCGTTCGCAGGGTGTCGGCATGGGCCATTGAGCCCTGCCTCGCCGAGCGCCGCGGCCGGAGGTCTGGTCGACGGCCCGGTCCTGGTCGTAGATTTCGGCGCCCAGTACGCGCAGCTCATCGCTCGGCGGGTCCGCGAAGCCCATGTGTATTCGGAGATCGTTCCCCACACCATCACCGCCGCCGAACTGGTGGCTCGGAGGCCGCAGGGCATCATCCTCTCGGGCGGGCCGAAGTCGGTCAACGAGAACCCCGCCCCCCATATCGATCCGGCCATCTATGACGCCGGCATCCCGATCCTGGGCATCTGCTACGGCGCCCAGTTGCTGGCCCTGCAACTCGGCGGGGAAGTCGCCCGCACCGGACGCGGCGAGTACGGACGGACCTCGCTGACCCTCACCGAACGGTCCCCGATCTTCGTCGACTGGCCGGTCGACGCCGAGGTGTGGATGAGCCACGCCGACGCCATCAGCGTGGTGCCCGAGGGCTTCGTCCCGACGGCCAACAGCCCTGATGCCCAGGTCGCCGCCCTCCACGATCCCGACCGTCGCATCTACGGGGTGCAGTTCCATCCCGAGGTGGTCCATACCGCCCGCGGACGGGATCTGCTCGAGCGGTTCCTCTACGACGTGTGCGGCTGCCCGCCCTCGTGGACCCACACCTCGATCATCGAGTCCCAGGTGGACAAGATCCGGGCCCAGGTCGGGTCGGCCCGGGTGCTCTGTGCGCTCTCCGGTGGGGTGGATTCGGCGGTGGCGGCCGCCCTGGTCCACAAGGCCATCGGGGACCAGTTGACCTGTGTGTTCGTCGACACCGGGCTGATGCGCTCCGGCGAGGGCGAACAGGTAGAGGACACCTTCCGCCGGCAGTTCCACGTGAACCTGGTCCACGCCAAGGCGGCCGACCGGTTCTTCGGGGCCCTGGCCGGGGTAACGGATCCGGAGGCCAAGCGCAAGATCATCGGCGAGCTGTTCATCCGGGTGTTCGAGGAGGTCGCCCGCGACCTGGTGGACGACAGCGCGGCACCCGGCCAGGCGGCCGACTCCGAGCCGGTCGGCTACCTGGTCCAGGGGACCCTCTACCCCGACGTCATCGAATCGGGCTCGGACAGCGCGGCCAAGATCAAGTCCCATCACAATGTGGGAGGTTTGCCCGAAGATCTGGCCTTCGAACTGGTGGAGCCGTTGCGGCTGCTGTTCAAGGACGAGGTCCGGGCGGTGGGCGAGGAGCTCGGGCTCCCTCACGACATCGTCTGGCGCCAGCCGTTCCCGGGACCGGGCCTGGCGGTTCGGATCGTCGGCGAGGTCACCCCCGAGCGCGCCGAGATCCTGCGGGCCGCCGATGCCATCGTGGTCGAGGAGATACGCCGGGCGGGTCTGTACCGCGAGCTGTGGCAGAGCTTTGCAGTGATGCCGGTGGTGCGCACCGTCGGGGTGATGGGGGACGGCCGCACCTATGCCTACCCCATCGTGATTCGCGCCGTCACCAGCGACGACGCCATGACGGCCGACTGGGCCCGCTTGCCCTATGACGTGTTGGAACGCCTCTCCTCCCGGATCATCAACGAGGTCGAGGGCGTCAACCGGGTGGCACTGGACATCACTTCCAAGCCTCCCGGCACCATCGAATGGGAGTGAGGGTGGCCGACGGGAGCGCCGAGCTGCGCTTCGACGAGAACGACGTCGCCTACCAGGAGCCGGAGCCGCCTCCCAAGGATCGGCGGATCGACCCGGCCGAGCTGGTGGCCGGCCTGACCCCACCGCAGCTCAGTTCGGTGGTCCATCGCGACGGTCCGCTGCTGATCGTCGCCGGGGCCGGCTCGGGAAAGACCCGGGTGCTCACCCGGCGCATCGCCCATCTGATCGCCACCCGGTCGGCGGCACCGTGGCAGATCCTTGCCATCACCTTCACCAACAAGGCGGCGGACGAGATGCGCCGTCGGGTGGTCGAGTTGGTCGGGGAACGCGGGAATCGCATGTGGGTGTCCACCTTCCACGCCGCCGGCGTCCGCATCCTCCGGGCCCACGGCGACCGGCTCGGGTACAAGGGCTCGTTCACCATCTACGACGATGCCGACTCCCGCCGCCTGGTGGAGATCGTCTGCCGGGAGCTGGACATAGACACCAAGAAGCTCGCCCCCCGGGCCGTCCTCGGCCAGATCAGCCAGGCCAAATCGAGGCAGCTGGGGCCGAGCGAGTACCGGGCGGCGGCGGCCACCATCTTCGACCGGCGCATCGCCGACGTCTTCGACATCTACCAGCAACGGATGGTGGCGGCCAACGCCATGGACTTCGACGATCTGCTGCTCAACACCGTGCAGTTGTTCCGCCGGCATCCCGACGTGCTCGAGCACTACCGGACCCGGTTCACCCAGGTGCTCATCGACGAGTACCAGGACACCAACTCGGTCCAGAATGCGCTGGCCGTCCTGTTGGCCGGCGAGCACCGCAACATCGTGGTGGTCGGGGACAGCGACCAGTCGGTCTACCGGTTCCGCGGAGCCGACATCTCCAACATCCTGGACTTCGAGGAGGCGTTCCCGGATGCCACGGTGGTGACCCTCGACCAGAATTTCCGCTCCACCCAGACGATCCTGGATGCCGCCAACGCGGTCATCGCCAACAACGTGTCCCGGATACCCAAGACGTTGTGGACCGACCGCGGGGTCGGCGACCCGATCACCCGGTACCGGGCCGAGGACGAATACGACGAAGCCTCCTGGGTCGCCCACGAGATCCGCCGGCTGCGGCGCCAACAGGACCTGTCCTGGGGGGACGTGGCCGTCTTCTACCGGACCAACGCCCAGAGCCGGGCGCTCGAAGAGGCGATGGTCCGGTCGGAGATCCCCTACCAGGTGGTGGGCGGGACCAAGTTCTACGACCGACGCGAGGTGAAGGACGTCCTCGCCTACCTCCGGGTGCTGGTCAACCCCGACGACGAGGTCAGCTGGCGCCGGATCGTCAACGTGCCCAAACGGGGGGTGGGGGACAGCTCGATCGCCCGGCTGGCCATCTGGGCCCAGCAGCACGAGGAGTCGTTCGGGGAGGCGGTGGCCCATGCCTCCGAGGCCGGGGTCGGGGGCAAGGCGGCCAAGGGCCTGACTGCCCTGTCCGACCTGCTGGAGAGACTCCGGGCCGAGATGCAGCTCCCCCGGCTGGCCAACGAGGACGGCGACGCCCTCCCTCCCGGTGACCTGTTGCCGCCGACCGGGGACCCCGTCGAGGGCATCGGAGGGCGGTTGCCGGACGGCCCCGTCGGCGAGGGGGCCATGCTCGGCCCCGGGCAGCTGGTGGTGGCCATCCTCGAGCGGACCGGCTACCGGAACGATCTGCTGGCCGACGGGAGCATCGAAGCCCTCGGGCGGGTCGAGAACGTCGACGAGCTGGCCGGCAACGCCTCCCAGTACGAGACGTTGGCGGAGTTCCTCGAGGCGGCGGCCCTGATTGCCGGCTCTGACGAGCTGGACGGTGACGGGACCCAGGTCTCCCTGATGACCATGCACATTGCCAAGGGGCTCGAGTTCCCGGCGGTATTCCTGGCGGGCATGGAGGACGGGGTCTTTCCCCACTTCCGGTCGATCGGGGATCCGGTGGAACTGGAGGAGGAACGGCGCCTCTGTTATGTGGGGATCACCCGGGCGGAGCGGTTCCTGTATTTCTCCCACGCCTGGAGCCGGATGTTGTGGGGCAGCTCGGGCAGCAGCATCCCCAGCCGGTTCCTGAATGAGATACCCGCGGAGCTGATCAGGGACGTCGGCGGCAGCCGGGAGGACTACCAGTTGAACCTCGACGGCCGGTTCGGGGAGCGGCGCGGCATCGATGACGCCGGGACCCCGGGGCGGAGCGTGTTCGGACGCGGGGTCGCCCGCTCCGGGGGTGGGGTCGGGTCGCCGCGGCCGCGGGGCTCCGACAGCACCGGGGCCGAGCTGCTCGGGTTGAGCGTCGGCGACCGGGTGGTCCACGGGCTGTGGGGGGAGGGGGATGTCATCGTCGTCGGGGGGACCGGCGAGGACGCCGAGGCCGAGGTCCGCTTCGAGAGCGTCGGTCGCAAGAAGCTTCTCCTCCGCATGGCCCCCCTCAAGCGGGCGTAGACCGCCGCCCGTGAGCGAGGCGGCGGCCGGCCATCGGCGCCCGCGGTGGTCGCCCTCGGTGTGGCCGGTCAGCGTGGTGGCCACCTCGCTGGCCTTGGTGGTGGGCCTGGTCAAGCTGGCCACCACCTTCGGACAGCCGTACTACCACTACGGCGATCAGGCCGTCCTGGCGTCGCGGGTGGGCGACGCCATGCAGTTCCACATCGAGCTCGGGCCGTATTCCCGCTTCGGCTGGAGCCACCCCGGCCCGGCCCTCTTCTATCTGCAGGCCCCCATCTACAGCGTTTCCGGCACCAACCCCCGGTCGCTGTTCTTCGGCTCGTTGCTGATCAACGGGCTCTGCCTCGTCGCCGCGGTGTTGGTGGTCCGCCGATTCGCCGGGGAATGGTCGGCGCGCTGGACGGTGGGGGTGGTGGGGGTGGTGCTCCTCGCCCTCGGGGCCAATGCCATCGAGACCTTCTGGAACCCCTACCTCGAGGCCTCGGCCGTGCTGTTGGTCATGGTGCTGACCGCGGCGGCCATCTCCGGGTCGGGTCTCTCGGTCATCGGGGTGGCGGTGGTCGGCTCCTATGTCGTGCAGACCGACGTCGGCACCGTCCCGCTGGTCGGCGTGATGGCGGTGTGCGCGGTGATCGGCTACCTGATCCGCTTGGTGGTGCGACGCGGACGTCACGGCCGGGTGGACGGCCCGGCCCGCCGTTGGCCTCCGGTGCTGCTGTCCGCCCTCGGGGTGGCGGCGCTGGCGGTGGCCTGGCTTCCCCCGCTGGTGCAACAATTCCGGGGCCATCCCGGGAACCTGTCGGCCCTCTACGACTTCTTCTCCAACCCGACGGCCACCGCGGCAAAATTCGGGCCCACCCACAGCTTGAAGGCGGCGTGGGCAGTGGTGGCCAACGCCACCACCGCGGTCCCGTGGGGCAACGTCTCGGCCACCGCGTCGATGACCACCGCGGCGGCCGGGAGGCAGCAGATGCTGGTCTTCTGGGCCGGACTCGCCGTCGTCGCCATGGTCTGGGCCGGCTGGCGCCGTCGTTGGTTCGCCTTCGGGCTGGGCCTCACCACCTTGGCGGGACTGGCGGTGTCGGTCGTGGCGGTAGAACGGATCGTGGGACCGATCGGCGACTACCTGGCCTTCTGGATGGAGCTGCTCCCGGTCCCGGGGGTGGTGGCCATCGGGGTGTTGACGGTGGACGGGCTGCAACGACGGACGGCCGGCACGGCTACCGCGTCAGACGAGCCACCGACCGCCTCCCGGTGGTGGCGGCTCGGGCTGGGGTGGGCGATGGCCGGCGTCCTGGTCCTTCCCATCGGCCTGGTCGCCGGGCAGCTCAACCGGGGCTCGGCGCTGGTCGATTCGGACGGGAACCTCGAGATCGCCCAGCTCGCCGGCTTTGCCGTCGCCCACCTGACCCAGGCGTCGGAGACCAACGTGTTGGTCGTCATCGGCAACGCCGACCGGTGGCCGGAGGCCAGTGGTTTGGTGTTACAACTCTCCCGGGACGGCTACCACCCGACCGTGCAACCCACCTGGGGGTTCATGTTCACCCCCCGGTACGTGGCCGGCCCGGCACCCCAGGCCCGGGTGGTGCTCACCGATGGGGTCCCGGGTTCCGCACCCGGGGTGGCGGGAATGTCGCAGACTTTCTCGCGCGGTGACGTGCCCACCACCATTACCTTCGTGGCGGTGCCGCCGGCTGGCGCGGGTTGAGCCGGAGTACGTCCGGGGGTTGAACGCGAGCCCTCCGCCGATTGCTCCGACGGTCGGCGAGATTTACGAGATGCTGTTCACGGTCTGGTGGTGGCCATGATTGAGCGGCGGTGGAGGGATGCCACCGCTCCCCGGGTTCAGGTCGAGGCCATCGCCACGATGGGCCGGTTGAGCGGGAGCCCTCCGGTGGAGCCGAAGAAGCCGGCGTCCCCGAAGGCGAAGATCCCGCCGTCGGAGGCGACCAACCAGTAGCCCCTCCCGTCCGGGGTGGTGCTCATCCCCACGATGGGCCGGTTGAGGGGGAATCCCCCGGTGGAGCCGAAGAAGCCGGCGTCCCCGAAGGCGAAGATCCCGCCGTCGGAGGCGACCAACCAGTAGCCCCTCCCGTCCGGGGTGGTGCTCATCCCCACGATGGGCCGGTTGAGGGGGAATGCCCCGGTGGAGCCGAAGAAGCCGGCGTCCCCGAAGGCGAAGATCCCGCCGTCGGAGGCGACCAACCAGTAGCCCCTCCCGTCCGGGGTGGTGCTCATCCCCACGATGGGCCGGTTGAGGGGGAATCCCCCGGTGGAGCCGAAGAAGCCGGCGTCCCCGAAGGCGAAGATCCCGCCGTCGGAGGCGACCAACCAGTAGCCCCTCCCGTCCGGGGTGGTGCTCATCCCCACGATGGGCCGGTTGAGGGGGAATCCCCCGGTGGAGCCGAAGAAGCCGGCGTCGCCGAAGGCGAAGATCCCGCCGTCGGAGGCGACCAACCAGTAGCCCCTCCTATCCGGGGTGGCGCTCATCCCCACGATGGGCCGGTTGAGGGGGAATCCCCCGGTGGAGCCGAAGAAGCCGGCATTGCCGAAGGCGAAGATCCCGCCGTCGGAGGCGACCAACCAGTAGCCATGGTTGGGAGGAGGCGTCCCGCCGCTCACGGTGATGGTGGTGGAAGGGCTGGTGGCACTGGGGTTGACCCCATTGGTGGCGATCACGGTGAAGGTGAAGGTTCCCCCCGAGGTCGGGGTACCCGACAGCATCCCGGAGGTGCCGTTCAGTACGAGCCCGGCCGGCAAGGACCCACTCGCCACCGCGAAGGTCGGTGCGGGATTTCCGTTGGCGACGTAGCTGTAGGAGTACGCCACCCCGACCGCGGCGGTCGCCGGCGGGGTGTCGAGGACAAAGGTCGGAGGCTCACCACCACCACTTACCGTGATGGTGGTGGAAGGGCCGGTGGCATTGGGAGTCACCCCGTTGACGGCCGACACCGTGAAGGTGAACGTCCCCCCGGTGGTCGGTATGCCGGACAGCACCCCGGTGGTGGCGTTGAGTCCGAGCCCGGTGGGCACCGAACCGCTCGCCACCGCGAAGGTCGGCGCGGGGTTTCCGGTGGCGGTGTATGTGTAGGAGTAACCAGTCCCCACCGCGGCGGTGGCCGGCGGGGTGTCAGCGGTAAAGATGGGAGCGGCAGGAGTGCTCACCGTGATGGTGGTGGAAG
Organism: uncultured Acidimicrobiaceae bacterium; assembly: GCA_963819695.1. GTDB lineage: Bacteria > Actinomycetota > Acidimicrobiia > Acidimicrobiales > RAAP-2 > DASZIT01. Next base: position 263,037 of record CAWFXD010000001.1, read on the forward strand.
GGCTAGTGGCATTGGGGCTGACCCCGTTGGCGGCTGTCACGGTGAAGGTGAATGTCCCCGCCGTGGTCGGGGTGCCGGACAGCAACCCGGAGGTGCCGTTGAGGGCGAGCCCGGTGGGCAACGCGCCGCTGGCTACCGCGAAGGTCGGCGCCGGGTTCCCGGTAGCTGCGTAGGTATAGGCATAGGCCGTCCCCACTGCGGCGGTGGTCGGCGGGGTGTCCGCGGTGAACTGCGGGGAATTGGTGACCGTGATGGTGGTCGAAGGGCTGGTGGCGTTGGGGCTCACCCCGTTGGCCGCGGTGACCGTGAAGGTGAAGGCCCCCGGCGCGGTCGGGGTGCCCGACAGCACCCCGGTGGTGCCGTTGAGTCCGAGCCCGGTGGGCAAGGTCCCGCTCCCGACGGTGTAGGTCGGTGACGGGCTTGCGAACGTCGCGTAGGTGTACGAGTACGCCACTCCGACCGCCGCGGTGGTCGGCGGGCTGTCGGAGGTGAACGTGGGAGCGAAGGCAAAGCCTACGTTGATGGTGGTCGACGGGCTGACCGCATTGGGGCTCACCCCGTTGAAGGCGGTGACCGTGAAGGTCGAAGACCCCAACCCGGTGGGGGTGCCGGACAGCACGCCGGTGGTGCCATTCAGTGTCAGCCCGGCGGGCAGGGACCCACTCGCCACTGCGAAGGACGGCGCCGGAGTTCCGGTGGCCGCGTAGGTGTAACTGTATGGAACCCCATTCGCGGCGGTGGTCGGCGGGGTGTCAGCCGTAAACGTCGGAGCCGTGGGAGTGCTCACCGTGATGGTGGTCGATGCGGCTGGTGGCATTGGGTGCGAATCCATTGGCCGCCGTCACGGTGAAGGTAAAGGAACGCGGCGGCGGTCGGGGTGCCCGACAGCACGCCAGTGGAGGCGTCCAGACCGAGCCCGGTGGGCAAGGCGCCGCTCGACACCGCGAAGGTCGGCGCCGGGTTTCCGGTGGCCGCGTAGGTGTAGAAGTAGAAGTTGCCAACTTTCCCGGTGGTCGGCGGGGTGTCAGCCGTAAAGACGGGTGCCACGGGCGCGCTCACCGTGATGGTGGTCGAGGGGCTGGTGGCATCGGGGGCGACAGTGTTGGTAGCCGTCACCGTGAAGGTGAAGGAACCGGGGGTGGTCGGGGTGCCCGACAGTACGCCGGTAGAGGGATTCAGCGTCAGCCCGGTAGGCGCGGATCCACTCGATACCGAGAACGTGGGCGCGGGGTTCCCGGTGGCGGTATAGGTGTACGAGTAGGAGATCCCCGTCCCTGCGTTGGACGGTGGGGAGTCGTTGGTGAAGACCGGAGCCACCATGGCTGGGCCAACCGTGATGGTGTTCGACGGGGCTGGTGGCATTGGGGAGGACAGTATTGGCGGCCGTCACCGTAAACGTGTAGGACCCGTTGGTGGTCGGAGTACCCGACAGTACGCCGGTGGTTGCATTCAAGGACAGTCCAATGGGCAACGGGCCGTTGACCGTGAATGTCGGCGCCGGGGTTCCCGAGGCCGCGTAGGTATAGCTGAAGAACGTGCCATTCGCCGCGAAGGTCGGCGGGGTGTCGGCAGTGAAAACGCGGAGGCGAATTGGCTGCTCCCGCCGACTGCGCCAGAGTGACGACGCCGCCCAGGGCACCCAAGAACATGAGCCCGGCGACGAAGGCTCGGATGTTTCTTGGCAAATGCTTCATCGCTCACACCTATTTTCTTCTCTTGTCAAAGTGCCGGGCTCCGGGAAAATGGCCGACGCTCAAAAGTCAAAGATCGAGTGCCGTTGATACTGGTATTGCCCTTGATATTGATGCTTGCTTTTGGCTAATTCCTCGATGAGAGTATCGGGATAAGAAGCGAGGTTCAAACTGCAAGTCGGGATCAGGGATCCCAGGCAGATCCGGCACACTGGGATATCGCCGTCTATGGTGCCGGATCAGACCGCGTCGGGTTCCAACCGGCTGGCTGCGGACCGCACCGTCGCCCGCCGCCGGCTCACCCCGGGAGGCGGCGCCAGATTGCGCTCGGCAGGGTGCGAAAGGCGGCGAACACCCACCGGAGCAGCGGAGGTGTGTAGACCACCGCGGCTCCCGACTCGATCCCGCGAACCACCGCCTCGGCCACCGCCTCGGGGGTGGTGGAGAACGGCGCCGGGGTCATCCCCTCGGTCATCCGCCCCACCACGAACCCGGGTCGCACGATCGTCACCTGGACGCCGCTCCCGTGCAGCGAGTCGCTGAGCCCCTGGGAGAAGGCGTCGAGGCCGGCCTTGGAGGCGCCGTAGATGAAGTTGGCCTTCCGGGCCCGCAGCCCGGCCACCGATGACAGCACCACCAGCCGGCCATAGCCCTGGCGCTTCATCCGATCGGCCACCGCCAGCATGGCGGAGGCCAGTCCGGTGAAATTGGTGGTGATCACCCGGGCGGTGGCGACCGGGTCGCGTTCGTCCGCCTGCTGGTCGCCGAGCACGCCGGCGGCCACCACCACCAGGTCGATGTCGCCGAACTGCTTGAAGATCCCGTCGATCACCTTGGCGTGGCTGTCGATGTCGGTGGCGTCGAAGTCGACGATCTCGATGGTGTCGGCTCCGACGATGGCAGCGTGCTCGGCGGCGGCCTGCAGCTTCGGTCCGTCCCGGCCGGCCAGGATCACCGTGCGACACCGGCCGGGGCACAGCTTGGCCAGGATGGACTGGGCGATCTCCGACGAGCCCCCGAGTACCAGGACTGATTGCGGTCGGCCGGTGGCGTCGATCATCGGGAGCTCCGTTCCTTGGTTGGTCTGGATGTGGCCGGGGCCGCCTTCTTGGCCGGCTCCCGGCCGCTTTCGGGCCGGCGCCCGTTTCTTCTTGGGCGCCGGGGCGTTGCCGGCGTCGCCGCAGAGCCCGAGCCGTCGGCCCAGATCCGATCGGAGGAGCCCGTCGGGGTCGACCCGTTGACGGACCGCTCGCCACTCGTCGAGCCGCGGGTACATGGCGGCGAAGGCCTCCGGCGACACCCGTGAGTCTTTGGCCAGATATACCCGTCCGCCGGCCGCCAGAACCAACTGGTCGAGCTCGTCGAGGAGCGAGTCGAGCCGGTGGAAGCCGACCGGCAGGTCGAGGGCCAGGGTCCAGCCCGGCCATCGGGAAGGAGAGCGGGCCCGGGTCGCCGGGGCCGAAGCGCTTGAGGACGGCCAGGAAGGAGGCCAGCTTCAGCGAGCTGAGCCGCTCGATGACCTGCCGGACCGTCTCCCCCTGCTGGTCGGCCACCACGAACTGGTACTGGAGGAACCCGTTGGGGCCGTAGAGCCGGTTCCACGACCCGATCCCGTCGAGGGGATGGAAGAACCCGGTGAGGTGATGGGGTTTGGCCACCTGGTGCCGGGGGGCCTTGCGGAACCAGAACTCGTTGAACGCCCCGACGGTCAACGGGTTGAGCAGGCCGCTCGGGGGGGTGACCGGCACGGTAGCAGGGTCCGGGGATGGAAGGCCCGGGCCCGGTCGGGGTCCTGGCGGAGTCGGGCGGGCAGGTCCGGCAGGCGGGCATGGTCGCCGCGGGTCAGCACCGACCGTCCGAGCCGGCTGCCGGTGGCCTGGCAGTCGATCCAGGCCACCGAGTAGCGGTAGCCGTCGTCGCCGGTGACCATCTTGTCCATCACGTCGTCGAGATCGGTGGCCCGCTCGGTGTCGACCAGCATGTAGCTGGTCTCGACCGCGATCATCTGCAGGGTGGCGTCGGTGATCACCCCGGTGAGCCCCATGCCGCCGGCCGTGGCCCAAAACAGGTCGGGGTCGGATCGGGGCGACAGCTCGACCGTCCCGGTCGGTGTCACCAGGGTCATCCGGGTGACGTGGGAGCAGAAGCTCCCGTCCACATGGTGGTTCTTCCCGTGGATGTCGGCGGCGATGGCCCCCCCGACCGTCACCATCCGGGTGCCGGGGGTCACCGGCACGAACCAGCCCAGAGGGACGAACCGCTCCATCAGGGTCTCGAGGCTCACCCCGGCGCCCACCGTGATCAGGCCCCGGGTGAGATCGACCTGGTGGATGGCATCGAGCCAGGTGGCGTCCACCACCGTGCCCCCGGCGTTCTGGGCGGCGTCCCCGTAGCTGCGGCCCAGCCCGCGGGCGATCAGCCCCCGGCTCGAGGGCCGGGTCGGCGGCGGCGGCCTTCATGGCCTGGTCGACGTCGTCGGGGTGGATGGCGTGGACCACCGCGGCGGCGGAGGGCGCGGTCCGGCCCCAGCCGGTGAGCAGGGCCCGGCGAGCCGGCGGGCCGCGCCATCAGCCGTAGATCCCGATGGCGAAGAGGCCGATCCACACCAGGCCGTAGATCTGGAGACGGTGGTCGCGGATGGCCAGCTCCTCGGGGGCGGCCCCCTCCCCGGAGTCGAGCAGGCGCACCACGTGGAGCAAGGCGATCACGAAGGGCACGATGGTCAGCTGAAACCACACCGGGTCGTGGCCGGGGTGGACCTGGGATGCCCGCTCGAAGGCCCAGAGGCAGTAGGCGGTCACCGACACCGCGGCGGCCAGGGTACGCACGGTCAAGAAGAAGGAGACACTGTAGAGCCCGAGGGTCTGGCGGACGTGGGCCTGATTGGTGCGGTGATCGTCGAGCAGCTGCTTCTCGCCGGACCGCTTGCCGGTGACGATGAGCAGCGAGCCGAACGAGGCCACGATGAGGAACCAGTTGGACAACGGCACTCCGGCGGCCACCCCGCCGGCCACCGCCCGGAGTACGAACCCCGAGCTCACCGCGGCGAGGTCGAGGATCGGCTCGTCCTTCAGGGCCAGCGAGTAGAGCGCGTTGATGGCGCCGTAGGCGCCCATCACCACGGCCATGTGCCAGCCGGCCAGGACCCACCCGAGAAGGACCGAGACGGCCAGCAGCCCGGAGCCGATCACCAGCCCCATCCCCACCGGCACCAGGCCGGCGGCGATCGGCCGGTAACGCTTGACCGGATGGGCCCGGTCCGCCTCCGCATCGAGGGAGTCGTTCAGGAAATACGCCCCGCTGGCGGCCAGGCAGAAGATCCCGAAGGCCGCCAGGCTCTGCAGGAGGGCGTGCCGGTGGAAGAGCACCCCGGCCACCCCCGGGGCCACGAAGACCAGCAGGTTCTTCAGCCACTGGCGGGGGCGGGCGATCCGCACCAGGCCCCGGGCCCGCGACGAGGACGCCGACGGCTGGGAGGAGTGTGGGTCGGATGGATCCACGGCTTCGGCCGGCGTGGGCACGGCGTCCTCCGAATCGGGGGGTGTGGTATCGAGTTCGACTGATCGAACGTACCACGGCGATTTCGGCCCCAGCCGCCGACTTCGGGCCGGTGGCCAGGCGATCGCCGCCCGAGTCGTGCCCCCGTTTGGCGCTCGATGGGGGCGGGTCGTTTAGGATCGGCCTCCGTGAAACGACCCTATCGAGTGGTCGTGGCCAAACCCGGGTTGGACGGGCACGACCGCGGCGCCAAGGTGATCGCCCGGGCCCTGCGAGACGCCGGGTTCGAGGTCATCTACACCGGGCTCCATCAGACGCCCGAGCAGGTGGTGCAGGCCGTCATCCAGGAGGACGCCGATGCGGTCGGGCTGTCGCTGCTGTCCGGTGCCCACCTCACCCTCATCCCCCGGGTCATGGAAAGCCTCAAAGAACAGGGCCGCGACGACGTCCTGGTCCTGGTCGGTGGCATCATTCCCGAGGCCGACATCCCGGTGCTGAAAGCCCAGGGCGTCGCCGAGGTATTCACCCCGGGAGCCCCGTTGCCGGCCATCGGGGCCTGGCTGGCCGACGCCCTCGATGTCCGAGAAGGTGGTTGACCCAACCCCTTCGAACCGCATCATCCCTGGGAGTCCCAGACCGTCTCGTCCTCCCAGACCGTCTTGTTCAGAACCGTCAACATCAACAGAGAGGAACGGATCCGGTGGATCTCTTCGAATACCAGGGCAAGCAGTACTTCGCCCGGTTCGGCATCCCGATTTCCAAAGGCGGGGTCGCCGACACCGTCGAGGAAGCCGTGGCCCAGGCCGACCAGGCCGGCTACCCGGTGGTGGTCAAGGCCCAGGTGAAAGTCGGGGGCCGGGGCAAGGCCGGTGGGGTCAAGCTGGCCAACGACGTCGGTGAGGTGCGGACCCACGCCGGGAACATCCTGGGTCTGGACATCAAGGGCCACGTGGTGAAGCGACTCTGGATCGAGCACGCCTCGGACATCGAGCGCGAGTACTACGCCAGCTTCACCCTCGACCGGGCGGCCAAGAAGCACCTGGGCATGCTGTCGGCGGAGGGCGGGGTGGAGATCGAAGAGGTGGCGGTGACCAATCCCGACGCCATCGCCCTGCTGCACGTCGACCCGGTCGACGGTCTCAGCCTCGAAGCCGCCCGGGCGTGGGTGGACCGGGCCAACCTCGACCCGGAGGCCCGGGCTCAGGCCGCCGACCTGTTGGTGAAGCTGTACACCTGCTACACCGAGGGCGACTGCGACCTGGCCGAGATCAACCCGCTGATCCTGACTCCCGAGGGCAAGGTCCACGCCCTCGACGCCAAGGTCACCCTGGACGACAACGCCGCCTTCCGGCATCCGGAATGGGAGGAGTTCGCCGGCACCGAGGTCGAGGACGAGCGGGAGGCCCGGGCCAAGGCCCGGGGCCTCAACTACATCGGGCTCGACGGCACGGTGGGGATCATCGCCAACGGCGCCGGCCTGGCCATGAGCACCCTCGACGTGGTCAACCAGTGCGGAGGCTCGGCGGCCAACTTCTTGGACATCGGGGGCGGTGCCAACGCCGATGTCATGGCCGCGGCCCTGGAGGTCATCAACTCCGACCCGGCGGTGCGCTCCATCTTCGTCAACATCTTCGGGGGCATCACCCGGGTGGACGAGGTGGCCAAGGGGGTCCTCGAAGCCCTCGACCGGGTGCAGATCAGCTCACCCATCGTGTTGCGGTTGGACGGCACCAACGCCGTCGCCGGCCGGGAGATCCTGGCCGACCATCTGTCGGACCGCCTGGTGGCGGAGCCGACCATGATCGAGGCCGCACGCCGTGCGGTCGCATTGGCTGGAGGCCAGTCGTGAGCATCTTCGTTGACGAGAACACCAAGGTCGTGGTCCAGGGCATCAGCCCCACCAGCCAGGGCCTCTACCATGGGCTCCGGAACCGGGCCTACGGGACCCAGGTGGTGGCCGGCACCAATCCCAAGCGGGGCGGCGAGGAGATCGAGGGCATCCCGGTCTTCGCCACCGTGGCCGAGGCGGTGAAGGCCACCGGGGCCAACGCCTCGTTCATCTCCGTCCCCCCCAAGTTCGCCGCCGACGCCATCATCGAGGCGGCCGGGGCCGGCGTTCCCTTCGTGGTGTGCATCACCGAGGGCATCCCGGCCCAGGACGAGGCCCTGGCCTACAACCGGTTGGTCCGGGAGTTCCCCGCCACCCGGCTGCTCGGGCCCAACTGTCCGGGGATCATCTCGCCGGGAAAATGCAACATCGGCATCACCTCGGGGGACATCGCCCTGCCCGGTGGCCCGGTGGGGATCGTCTCCCGCTCCGGGACCCTGACCTACCAGGCACTCCATGAGCTCTCCCAGCAGGGGGTCGGGCAGACCACCTGTGTGGGCATCGGCGGCGACCCGGTTCCCGGTACCAGCTTCATCGACTGCCTGCGCGCCTTCGAGGCCGACCCCGACACCCGGGCCATCATGATGATCGGGGAGATCGGCGGCTCCGCCGAAGAGGAGGCGGCGGAGTTCATCAGCTCCTCGGTGACCAAGCCGGTGGTCTCCTACGTGGCCGGGGTGACCGCCCCGGCGGGGCGGAAGATGGGCCACGCCGGGGCGATCATCTCCGGCTCCAAGGGCACCGCCCAGGCGAAGATGGAGGCCCTGGCCGCGGCCGGGGTCACCGTCGCCCTCAACCCGACCGAAGCCGGTGAGGCGATGGTCGACGTCGTGAAGAAGCTCGACTGACCCCCGAGGTTCCCTCCGCCGATGCCCACGCCGGGCTGCCCGTCGTCGCGGTGATCTTCGATCTCGACGGCCTGCTCATCGACTCCGAGCCCTACTGGCGCCAGGCGGAGATCGAGGTGTTCGGCTCGGTGGGGCTCCAACTGTCGGAGACGGACACCCGTCAGACCATGGGCCTGCGGATCGACGACGCCGTCCGTCACTGGTGGGACCGTCACCCCTGGACGGGCATGACCCCGGTGGAGGTCGAACGGGCGACCACCGAACGGGTGGCCGAGTTGATCGCCGCCAAGGGCGAGGCGATGCCCGGGGCGCTCGAGGCGGTCGAACTCTGTGGCCGCCTGTCGCTCCCGGCCGCGGTGTGCTCGGGATCGTACGCGGTGGTCATCGAAGCCGCCCTCCGTCGCCTGGGGATCGAATCGGAGATCACCGTCTGGCATTCCGCCGAATGGGAGCCGCTGGGCAAGCCCCATCCGGGCGCCTACCTCTCCACCGCGGCCAAACTCGGTGTCGATCCCTCCGGCTGCCTGGCGGTGGAGGACTCCTTCAACGGGGCCATCTCGGCCAAAGCCGCCCGGATGCGGGTAGTGGTCGTGCCCGAGCCCTCGGCGGTCGGCTCGGCCCGCTGGGGGTTCTGCGAGGCGGTGCTCGACTCGCTGGATGGCTTCGACGAAGGGTTGCTGGCTTCGCTGCAGGGGTGATGGCCACGGGCGGCGCGAATTCTGGTCCGTCCGGTGCCCGACCGCCACCGAGCGTGCCTGCAGATCCGGTTTTTCTCCCTAGCCCTCATGGGTCGGCGCCCAACTGCCGATGCTTAGTAGCGAAGGGGAACCCGGAGGCGGATCGGGCTCGAAGGGAACCAGGGCGCTACTCGTCCGGGCATGGATCGGTCGGCCAACGACGTCCGACCAATCCATGCCGGGCGAGGGGCGTCTCCCTTCGATCTTCGCCTCGTCGCCCTCGTCCGTCCAACCCGTTCGCCTTTGAGCGAATCCCTCCGGTCATTCGCGCAAAGGTGGCGCGTCCTCCCAGCTTCGGGGATGCTGGCCGGAGCCGGCCGTACCTACGGCGCCGCGGTGGTCGGGGGGGCCGTGGTGGTTGACGGCACGGTGGTGGAGGGGCTCGAGGATGACGTCGACCCGGTTGCCGAGCCGGCCCCGCTGTTGTTGAGCACCGTCACATTCGACACCTTCCAGCCGGCTCCGGTCATGGTGAGGTCGGTCTGGATCCGGAGCTCGTCGGCGGACGGCGAGGACATCTTGTTGTTGATGTAGGTCTGGTCGACCACCGAATAGACACTGGCCTTGTCCCCGTTGATCGACTGCACGAACTGGCTGCGGATCTGGCCGCGGGAGGAGGCCAGGGCCGCCTCCAGTTGGCTGCGGATGGTGGAGCCGAAGAACTGGTTCGACTGGCTGGCGAACGACCCGGTGGCGTAACCCTGGATCTTGTTGAAGTCGGCGTCGACGCTCTTGGCGTCGAAATTGGTCAGGGCCAGAAGGAAGTTGGTGGTGACCGTCTCCACCTGGGCCTGCTGCCCGGCCCGGCCGTTGAGCGACGCCCAGGCCTGAGCGAACACCACGGTCCCGACGATCCCGAGGACGGCGATGACCAGCACCACGATCTGGCTCTTGCGCCCTAGGGACCTGGCGTACCAGCGGCCCTTGGCCGCCGCCGGCTTCTTGGCCGAACCCGCGCCGGGAGCGGCCGGCTTCGAAGCCACCCCTTTCGGATCCGAGCGGTTCTCCTCCGACCCGTCGTCGGTCTCCGCGGCGTCGGCCGAATCCGCCTCATCGGAAGCATCGGAAGCATCGGAAGCATCGGAAGCATCGGCAGGGTCGGCACCGTCGGCCGGGCGAGGCCGGGCGCTTCCGGTTTCGCGGTCGACCACCGACACCTTGTAGGGCTTGCGGCCTGGCTCCTCGGTCACTCAGTCTCCTGTCGATGGCGTCGAGTCCGCAGCCGCCGCCGGACCGGACCCCGTAACAGTACCGCCGCCCCCATCAACGGCAGCACCGTGAAAGGCGTCGCCGGGGAGGGCGATGGCTTCTGGATGGCGGCGCTGGGCGCGGTGGTCAACGGGGCGCCGGCAATCGGGGTCCCACCGCCACGCACCTGGCCATCGGCGGCCGAGGCGGTGTTGATGGCCACCGGCGCCGCCGGCGTGAAACCGGGCTGGGAGGCGGCCCCCACCCCGTTGCCGAACTCGGTGGAACATCCGGCCGCCGGGCTGATCGGCGGAGCCACCTTGGGGGTCGAATAGGTCTGGGCCGCCGGGGTGAGCACCGGAGGGAGGATCAGGCGGGTGCGCAGGTATTCCTGGTTGGTGCGGGCCGGATCGCTGGCCGTCAACTGCCGGGCCGGCCCGGTGACCGACAACCCTTCGACGGCTCCGAAGAATTCCTGGTTGTTGGCCAGGTCGGAAGTGAGGTTGTTGAGATTGGTGGGTTGCGACAGGTTGGTGGTGAGGGCGCCGAGGTCATGGACCACGCAGGCCAGGTTCGGTCGCTCGGCCACGATCAGCTGGTTGAGGAGCTGGGTCGAGCCCGCCCCGGTGTCGAGCAGGCTCAGGAAGTTCGACTGCTGGACGGTCAGGACGTTCAACAGGGCGGCGGTGTTGGCCAGAGCCGATGTCAACTGGGGTGACGACGCGGTGACGGTGTCGAGAACCGGCGGGGCACTGGCCAGCAGCGATTTGAACGCCTGCTGGAAGGCCAGGAATTCCTGGGCGAACTGGGTCCCCGAGGTGATGATGGTGTGGACGTTGGCGGCGTTCCCGTTGAGGGCGGTCGCCGTCTCGTGGAGCAGGGTGTTCAGATTGTCGACCGGGATGGCCGCCAGGAACTGGGTGGCGGTGGCGATGACCTGTCCGATGTCGGCCGGCGCGCCCCCGGGGGCGACCGGAATTTGTGCCCCGGCCCGCAGCGGGGGAGCGGTGCCGCCCCGCTGGGGCACCAGGTCGATCTGTTGCTCACCGAGGGTGTTGGCGATCTCGATCTCCGCGGCCACGTCGCCGGGGACCTTGACCCCGGGGTTGATGGCCATGTTCACCTTGGCCCCGGCCGGCGTCAGCGACACCGAGCGGACCGTCCCCACCTGCACGCCGTTGAGGGTCACCGAGAAGTTCGAGTAGATCCCGTAGGCGTTGGGGAGGAGGGCGGAGACCGGTGTCGTCGATTCGAACGGGTTGCCGAGCAGATTGATCAGGCCGAAGACGATCAACACGCCGGCGATCACGAAGAAGGTGATGAGGTTGGTGATGATCCGGCGGGTGATCACTTGGAGGACCCACAGGTGAAGGCCGGATTCGCCGAGGACCCACCGCCGGGAAGGCCACAGATGATCAGGTCGGTGAGGATCTGCACCTGGTTGTCCTTGGTCACCTGCTGGAGGGCGGTGTTGTGGCCGGGGAGGAACTGCAGGAAGCTCCCCAGGTCGTTCTCGGTCGCCTGCAACGATTGGACGGTCGCGGCCAAGCCGGTCAACTGGTCGTCGATCTGCGGGGTATAGGAGGAGAGGATGTTGCTGCTCTGCACGGACAGGTCGTTGAGCGACTGGAGCAGGGTCACCAGGCGGTCGGACTGGTTGGCCAACACCCCGGTGGTCTGGGACAGGGTGGAGATCGCCTGGGCGTTCTGGGCCGCCTCCGGGGCGAGGGTGGCCGACAGCTGGTCGGCATTGGTGATCAGTGACTGGATGGTGGAGGTGCGCCCGGCATAGCCGTGGATGACGGTGTTCAAGCTGTCGAGCAGGCTGCGGAGGTTGCTGCCCTGGCCGCCGAAACCCTGGGCGGAGTTGGCCACCAGGTCGGCCAGTTGGGTGCTGTTGACGCCACCGATGACGGTCGCCCCCGCCGATAGGAGTTGGGCGATGCCGGGTTGCACCGAGGTGTCGCCGATGATCTGCCCGGTGTGCAGCGGGCCCCCGGGGTGGGAGGGGTCGGGGATCAGGTCGACGTACTGCTCGCCGAGCAGTGAGGTCCGGCGCAACTGGGCGGAGATGTTCTGGGGAACGTCGGCGGACTGGTTCAACACCATGGTCACCTTGGCCTCGGTGCCGACCAGGGAGATGGAGATGACGTGGCCGACCGGGATCGAGGCCATCTGCACCGATGCCCCGGTGGACAGGTCGCCGATGTCGGCGAATTTGGCCGAGGTGGTGAGGGTGGCCGGGGACTGGAAGGGAAGGTTGCAGCCGGTGACCGCCAGTCCCCCGGCGAACAGGAGGACCAGAGCCAGACGGAGGCGGCGGGAGAGGGTCATCTCAGAGATCCCCCAACAGGCTCTTGAGCAACCCCCCGAGTCCACCGCCGGACGACGGAGGTGCGGACGGGACGGTGGGCAGTGGCGGGAGCTGGGAGATGCCCGGGGTGGACAGTGACGGTGCCTCCGGACCCGCCGAGGCCGCCGACGGGGCGGTGGTGGCCGTCGGGGGTTGGATGTCGGCGGCGCCCGGGATCATGGTCATCCCCTTGGCCATCAGCGCAGCCAGGGCGGTGGCCGACGGGCCGCCCCCCGGCCCGCTGGTCAGCTGGTTCAGGATCGAAGGGATGACCGACAACAGCGGGTCGAAGAACCCCGAGTTGGGATTGCCGCAGACCCCCAGGGTCTGGAGGGTGGCGGCGGGCAGTCCGGAGGCATGGTTGGCCAGCAACCGGCGGCAGATGCCGGCCAGCCGGTCGCGGATGTAGCCGGATACCGACGAGGCGGTGGTCCCCGCCGACAGCGCCAGGTTCAGGTTGAGCCAGTTCTGGGCGGGGTCGTAGGCCCGCCCGGCGGCGGCAAACAGCAGATTGGTCGAGTTGAGCAGGGTGTCGAGATTGCCGAGGTTGGCCGAGACCGTCCGGGTGACCTGGGTGACGCCGGCCACGTCGTTCTCCAGCGGGACCAGGTTCGGGCCCAGGAACTCCGAGAGCTGGTTGGTGGCGCCGGCCAGGTCACTGATGGCGGTGCCCAACTGGGCCTGATGCGAAGCCACCACCGCGGAGACCGTGTTGTAGTCGGTGATGAGATTGGAGAGGGTGGTGGTCCGGGTCTGGAGGGTGGCGGTGATCTGAGCCAGCGAGGTGGTGAGCTGCCCGAGATTGTTCCCCTGTTGGGCCAGCAGTTGGATGGTGCCGGCGGCGTTGCCCAACAGCTGGTTGAGCGAGGCACCCTGGCCCGACAGGTCCTGGGACAGGTTGGTGATCAGATTCCCGGTGGCCTGGGGATCGACCTGGGACAGAAAGCTCTGGACGTCCTTCAGGAGCTGGTCGGTGGACACCGGAACCGACGTCCTGGACAGCGGGATGGTGGTTCCCGCCGACAGTTTCTGCCCGCCGGTGTAGCCGGGGGACAGTTCGATGGAGGGCTCGCCGAGCACCTGGGGGGACACCAGCGCCGCCTGCACTCCGGCGGGGACCGGGTACTTGGTCTGCACATCCATGGACACCAGGACGGTGTTGCCGGTGTTGACGACGTCGGTCACCGTCCCGACCGGAGCACCGAGCATCTCGACCGAGTTCCCCGGGAACAGCCCGTTGGCGCTGGCGAACACCGCCTTCACCGGATAGGTGGGGGTGGACTTGAGCACGGTGACCGAGGCCACCCCGACGACGATGGCGATCACCACCACGATGGTGCCGAGGGCGAGGAGCCGGCGTCTCATGATCCGCCTCCCGGGTTCCCCAGACCCAGGATGCCGGCGAGGCCGTTCCCCAAGGTGGGATTGGTCGTGGTGGTGGTGGGGTTCGACGGTGCCCGGGTCGTCGTGGTGGAGGAGGAGCCCGAGCTGTTCCCCGCGGTGGCCGGCGCCGGGGTGGCCGGGGTCACCGGGGTGGTGCCGACCAGGGGCCCGTTCTGCTGGCTGCAGGGGAGCGGGTCGGGGCCCAGTGACTGGGTGAGGACCATGTCAAGGGTCCCGCAGGCTCCCAGCACCCCTTCCAGGGGGGTGGAGCCGAGCACGTTGAAGAAGATGTTTCCCCAGCTCACCGGGGTGGATCCCGACGAGCCGATGGACGAGAAACCGGTAATGGCCGCCGCCGCGCTCGACACTCCCTGGGCCAGGTCGAGCTGATGCTGGGAGAGGACCCCGAGTACCGACTGGAGCTGGGTCACCGTCGCCTGGAGCTGCGGGCGGTTGTTGGTGACCAGGGTGTTGATCTGACCGGCGGCCTGCTGGGTGTTGTCGATGAGGTTTCCGAGGTCGGTGCCTTTCTGGGCCAGGCTGCCGATCACGGTGGTGAGGTTGTCGATGGCCGATCCCAGTTCGCTGTCATGGGAGGCCACCGTCTGGGAGAGGGTGTTGGCGGCGGCAATCAGCTGGCTCACCTGGGTCTGACGTTGGTTGATCACCCCGGTGAACCCGTTCAGCCCGCTGATGATCTGGGCCACCTGCTGCTGCTTGCCCCGGGTGATGGTGGCCAGCGAGGTGATGAGTTGGTTGATGGCGGTGGCGTCGGATTTGGTCAGCAGCCCCCCGGCGATGTTCTGGATGTTCTGGAACTCGACCGGGATCGAGGTGTTGGTCAGCAGCGCCCCGTCGCCCAGCGGGTGGTTCCATCCGCTGACCGGCTTGAGGTCCACCACCAGCTGGCCGAGCAGGGTCTCGACACTGATGGCGGCGGTGGTGTTCTTGGGCAGGACCACCCCCTGGTTGATGGTCATGTCCACCGTCACATGGTTCCCGTTGAGGTCGACCGACTTGACCTTGCCGACGGCCACCCCGGCCAGCAGCACACTGGCGTTCGGCCCCATGCCGGCGGCATTGGAGAATCGTGCCTTCACCGTGTACCCGGACGAGAAGGTGCTGGCGTTGAAGGCGAAGACGGCCAACACCGCCACCAGCGTCACCGTCACCACCACGATCCCGATCCGACGGGGGTTGCGGTCGGTGAACGCCTTCACGACTGACCACCGCTTCCGGCCACCATCTGGAGCATCGACTCCGGCGACGAGCTCGCAGCCGCGCCCGACGTGCCGGTGGTGGCTCCGCTCAACGACGGCGGGGCACCGCCGAAGGGACCAGAGCCGGGCGGCGGGTTGCCCCCGTTGTTGTAGAAGCAGGTGGTCTCGCCGGCCAGACAGGTGTAGACGGACTTGACCTGGAACCACTGGCCGAAGTTGGAGATGAGGGTGTAGGGATTGAAGCCCGCCCCCAGCGAGGACAGCCCGGCACTCAGGCTCTTCTCGTGGTCCTGCACCACCGAGGTCACCGACTGGAGGTCACTGATGGTGGTAGCCAGGTTGCCCTGGTTGGACTGGACCACCGCGGCGATCTGACCGGTGAACTTGGACAGGTTGGTGACCACCGTGTCCAGCAGGTCGTTGTGGGCGGCGAAGGTCTGGGACACCGACTGGAGGTTGTCGAGCAGGCTGCCCAGGTCCGAGCTCTTCTGGGCCAGGGCGGTGAAGACCTGGTTGAGGGCGTCGATCACTTGACCGACCTGGGTGTCGAGCGAACCGACGGTCTGGGCGACGGTGGCCGAGTCGTTGATCAGCTGGTCGACCTTGTCCTGATTCCCCTGCAGGGCGGCGAGCACACTCTGGACGAAGGTGTTGGCCTGGGCCGGGTTCACCGCCGAGAGGAACGGGCCGAGGGCGTTGAGGAAGGCGCCCACGCCGGGATCGGCGATCGACTGGGACAGGGGGATGACGTAGCCGGCCTGGATGTCCGGGCCGGAGGACCCCGGATACAGGTAGAGGAACTGCTGGCCGAGCACGTTGTTCTGCTGCAGCCCGGACTTGGTGCTCGAACGCAGGTGCACGTCGTTGTTGATGGAGAAGGTCACCAGGGCATGGCCACGCTGGACGCTGATCCCGGTCACCTGGCCCACGGTGACCCCGGCGATCTTCACTGCGTTGTTGGGCTGGAGGCCGGTGACGTCGGCCAGCTGGGCCTGGTAGGTGGTCCGGTGGGTGAACAGGGAGATGTTGCCCACCCGGACGGCCAGCGCCACCAGCAGCACCAGGGCCACGACGACGAACACCCCGAACTTGAGCAGGGTGGGGAGGTGGCTCTTCCGGCCGGAGGAGGATCGGCGCCAGGGCCAGCGGGCCATCAAAGGCCCCCGAGCAGCATGTTCAGGTAGCCCCCGAGGGACTGGGGAGCCGGCGAGGTCGGGGCGCCCAGCGCCTGGTAGACCTGCTGGGCCACGTTGTTGCCCTGCTGGGCGGTCGACGGGGCGGTGGCGGTGGTCGCCGCCGTGGTGGTGGCGGGCGGCGGGTTCAGCTGGTTGAAGTTCGCCGTCTGGGCCGAGCAGTCGAAGCCGCTACCGGCGGCTCCGAGGGCGGCCTGGAGGGGGGCCAGCGCGGCCAGCCCGCCGCTGGCCGGGGCGATCAGACTGCAGACGAGGTTGTTCACATCGGAGAAATCGATGAACACCTGGAAGTAGGCGATCCTCGAGCCGTCGGGGAGGGTGTCGGCCGGGGAGAGGGAGAGGCGGTAGACGTACTGGTAGAGGCCGGTGATCGTCTGCCGGATGTTGGTCTCGTGGCTGAGGAGCACCCGGGTCACGTTGTCCCCGGTGGTCAGCAAGGTGGCGATGTCCGGTTGGTAGAGGCTCAGGAACTGGGCCAGATTCTCGGCGAACGGGTTGATGGACTCCAGCAGGCGCTGGAAGTTGTCCTGGGCCCGGTTGATGGCCGGCAGCGCGGTGTTGGCGTCCTGGGAGACGGTGTTCAGTTGGGAGGCCGCCGGCAACAGGGCGCCGTTGAGGGCGGCCAGCGAGTCGAGGGCAGTGAGCTGGGCACCGAGGGTGGAGCTCAGCAACGTCCCCAGCTTGGAGGCCTCGGCGATCCCGGTGGCGATCTCCGAACCGGCGCCGTTGGTGGCCTGGTCCAGCTCGGAAATGGACTGCGACAGGTCGGTGGTGTTGATCTGCTGGAGCAGGGGGTCGGCCACCGCCAGCAGGTCGGTGAGCTCGCTGGACACCGCGGTGTGGGGGATGGCGGCTCCGGGCTTCAGGTACGGGCCCCGCTGGCCGGTCGGCGAGGTGATGGCGACCGCGTCGGCGCCGAACAGGTTCTCGGGTTGGATGGTGGCGGTCCCGTTGGCCGGGAAGTGGAAGTTCGGGTAGAGGCTGAGGGTCAACTGGGCCGCCCGGTCGACCAGGGCGATGGAGTGGACGCGGCCGACCTGCACCCCGTCGAAGTCGACTTCGGCGCCGGGTTGGATCCCCTGGCCGGCGGAGGAGAACCGACCGGTCACCAGGTGGTTGCCGCTGTAGTCCCCCCCCACCGCGTTCTCGATCACTACCACCCCGGCCACCACCACCGCGATGGCGACCAGGACGACCGCGGTTCGTCCTAACCCGCTGAGCCGCCTCATCCCACCAGCCTGGCCCCGGAGGAGGCCCCACTGAACAGAACGGTCGACAGGAAGAAGTTGAGGACCACGACGGCGATGAGGGACATCCGGATGGCCCGGCCGGCGGCCACCCCCACCCCGGCCGGCCCTCCCTCGGCCGAATAGCCGTAGTAGCAGTGGATGAATGTCACCGCCACCACGAAGACCATCGCCTTGATGAACGAGTAGAGGACGTCCACCGGCGGCAGGAAGAGCTGGAAGAAGTGGTGATAGGTGCCCACCGACAGGTGGAAGAGGTCGGTGACCATCAGCTGGGAGGCGATGAAGCTGGCGAAGAGGGCGGCCAGATAGATGGGGATCATGGTGATCAGGGCCGCCCACACCCGGGTGCCGACCAGGTAGGTCACGCTGTCCACCCCGATCACTTCGAGGGCGTCGATCTCCTCGGAGACCCGCATGGCCCCGAGCTGGGCGGTGAACCCGGCGCCGACCTGGGCGGCGAACGCCAACCCGGCCACCAGCGGGGTGATCTCCCGGACGTTGGCCAGTGCCGAGATGACCCCGGTGAAGGCCTGGGCCCCGATCTGGGACAGACCGGTGAACCCCTCGAGGCCGACTTCGGTGCCGGTGAAGAAGGCGATCCCGATCACCACGAAGAACATGCCGCCGCCGATCACCACCGCGCCGGCGCCGACGGTGATGTCGGAGACCAGCAGGGTGATCTCCCGGCGGTACTGAAGGGCGGCGGGGAGGGAGCGGATGGTCCGCAGCCAGAATCGGGTCTGCTTGTAGATGTATCCGACGGGGCCGTTGCCGATGGAGGTGGTGGCGGCCATCTAGATGCCTCGCTGGGGGATGAAGTTGAAATAGACCACCGTCAGCACGAAGTTGATGAAGAACGACACCATGAAGGTGATCACCACCGCCTGGTTCACCGCGTCCCCCACCCCCTTCGGCCCGCCCTTGGCGGTCATGCCCTTGTAACAGGCGACCATGGCGGCGATGAAGCCGAACACCACCGACTTGAACAGGGCCATGGCCAGGTCGGCCAGCTGGCTCAACTCGCCGAAGGTGGAAAAGAAACTGCTGGCGGTGATGTGGATGTCATGGGTCCCGAAGTAGAGGCCACCGGCGATGCCGGCCACCGACACGATGGCGTCGAGGAGGAACGCCACCACCATGGCGGCCAGCAGTCGGGGGAGGACGAGGCGCTGCAGCGGGTTGACGCCCATGACCTCCATGGCGGAGATCTCGTCACGGATCTTGCGGGAGCCGATGTCGGCGCACATGGCCGAGCCGCCCGCCCCCGCGATCAGCAGGGCGGTGGCCAGCGGTGCCTGTTCCCGCACCACCGCCAGCACCATGGCCGCCCCGAGTTGGGACTGGGCGCCGATCTGCTGGAGCAGGCCACCGACCTCGAGGGCGATGACCGCCCCGAACGGCACCGAGATGAGGATCAGGGGAAGGGTGGTGACCTTGGCCAGAAACCAGCACTGGTCGAGGAACTCGCCGACCGGGACTCCCTGCTTGAAGGCGAGCCGGAGGGCTTCGAAGCCGGAGGCGAACATCGCCCCGACCTCGCCGAGGAACCAGGAGATCTTCGGGAACAGCGGCGGCCGGGTGACCCGGTGGCGGGGGAGGACCGAGGAGGGCGCCGGCGGAACCTGGGGGATCTTCTCGGTGGGTGGCCCGATGACCGCGACCTGGGCGGTGTCCTCCCCCTCCCCGGCCACGCCCCCGTCGTGCCCTCTTTCTTCCGTCACCCAGTCTCCGATGCCCCAGCTGATAAAGAAAACAAAAGGGCGACCCCCGCTCGGACCATGGTCCGGCGCTGTGCCCCAAACACTGCGATTGGGGAACTTACCGGATAGTCAGAACTTGCGGTAGTCAGCGGAGTCCCACGCCTGGGGCCAGCCTGCTGCCGCAAGGTCACCCTCGCCGTTCAGTTACATAGTTGGTGGTAGATAGTTGTACCCATCGGTGTGCGAGAACAACCAGAAGATGCGAGGATGAGGGCCATGGCTGATCCGAATGGCGACCCGTCGGCGGTCCCGGCCCTTTCCATCCCGGCGGGCTCGAACGGGGCGCCGGCGCCGTCGGCGGCCCTTCCCGACGCCGCCATCTCCATCCAGAATGTGACCAAGTCGTTCGGTTCCCATACCGTGCTCCAGGACATCACCTTCGACGTACCCCGGGGAAAGATCACCGCGGTGCTCGGGCCGTCGGGGACCGGGAAGTCGGTGCTGCTCAAGGTGGTGATCGGGCTGCTGAAGCCCAACAACGGCGGGGTCTACATCGACGGTGAGCTGATCTCCACCCTCAACCAGAAGAACCTGTTCCGGGTCCGGCGCAAGTTCGGGGTCCTCTTCCAGGACGGGGCGCTGTTCGGTTCCATGAACCTGTTCGAGAACATCGCCTTCCCGCTCCGGGAGCACACCAAGAAGAACGAAGGGGAGATCCGCAAGATCGTGCACAAGAACGCCGAGCTGGTCGGGCTCATGGACCACCTCCGCAAGCTTCCCGGCGAGGTGTCGGGCGGCATGAAGAAGCGGGCCGGCTTGGCCCGGGCCCTGGTGCTCGATCCCGAGATCGTGCTGTTCGACGAGCCCGACTCCGGCCTCGACCCGGTGCGGGTGGCCTTCCTCGACGAACTGGTGCTCGACGTGCAGCGGGAGACCGGGGCCACCATCTTCATCATCACCCACAACATCCCCTCGGTGATGCGGACGGCCGACTACCTCGGGATGCTCTACCAGTCCAAGCTGGTGCGCTTCGCCCCCAAGGACGAGATGTTCGACTCGCACGACCCGGTCATCCATCAATTCCTGAACGCCGACCTCGAAGGTCCGATCGGCATGGACGAGATGGCAGAGGGCAACGCCCCCCGCAGCACCTTCAGCGCCGAGCCGGTCGGGGTGGGAGCGCCCTCCTCCGCCGAGTGACCCCGTCGCCCGGATCCGTCACCTGACCGCCGCGGCCGGAAGCGAGAGGAGTACCCGCTGGTAGCCTGCGGCCGTGGTCGCCACTCCTTCTCCCGGCAGTGCCTCGCCGGTCGCCATCGGGGTTCTGGTGTCGGGCAGCGGCACCATCCTCGAGGCCATCCTCGCCGCCCGGCTCCCGGTCTCGCTGGTGGTGGCCGACCGACCCTGCCGCGGGCTCGGCATCGCCAAAGCCGCCGGACTGTCCTCGTCGCTGGTCGACCGGGCCGCCTACGGCGGTTTCGGCCCCGGGTTCGACCGGCTGGCCTTCACCCGGGCGGTCGTCGACGCGCTGGTCGAACACCGGATCGACGTGGTGGTGATGGCCGGGTTCGGGACCGTCCTCGATCAGCCGATCCACACCGCCTTCCCCGGTCGGGTCCTGAACACCCATCCGGCGTTGTTGCCTGACTTCCCCGGCTGGCATGCGGTGGAGGACGCCCTCGCCGCCGGGGTGGCCGAGACCGGCACCACCGTCCATGTGGCCACCCTGGCCATGGACGCCGGGCCCATCCTGGCCCAGGAGTCGGTCCCGGTGTTGCCGGATGACACGGTGGCGACCCTCCATGAACGGATCAAGGCGGTGGAGCGGGAGCTCTACCCGGCGACCATCCGCGCCTTCATCGACACGCTGGCGGTCCCGGTCGCCGATGAGCGAGGATCACCACTGGAGGTCACCGATTGAAGGCACTGCTGTCCGTATACGACAAGACGGGACTCGAGGAGCTGGCCCGCGGGCTCTCCGATCTGGGATGGGAACTGATCTCCAGCGGCGGCACCTCCTCGGTGCTGGCCGGTGCCGGCATCCCCCACCTCGAAGTCGCCGAGTTGACGGGCGCGCCGGAGATGCTCGGTGGCCGGGTCAAGACCCTCCACCCGGTCATCGCCGGCGGGATCCTGGCCGACCGAGGCCAGCCCCAGCATCTGGCCGATCTCGAGGGCCAGGAGATCGGCCTCATCGACCTGGTGGTGTGCAACCTGTATCCGTTCCGGTCGGATCCCTCCATCGAGCTGATCGACGTGGGTGGCCCCACCATGGTGAGGGCGGCGGCCAAGAATCACGCCCATGTGGGGGTGGTCGTCGACCCCGCCGAGTACGGCGCGGTGCTGGCCGAGCTGCGAGAGCAGGGGGCGCTGTCCGATGCCACCCGGTACCGGCTGGCCCGTGACGCCTTCGCCCACACCGCCGCCTACGACGCCGCCATCGTGGGCTGGTTCGATCAGCGGGCGTCGACGACGGCCGAAACGGCGATCCTGCCCCCCACCATCCACCTCACCCTGGAGCGGGCCGGCTCGCTCCGCTACGGGGAGAATCCCCATCAGCACGGTGCCCGCTACCGGATCGCCGGCGAGCCCTCGTGGTGGGACGACGTCGTCCAGCACGGGGGCAAGGAGCTGTCCTACCTGAACCTGTTCGACGCCGACGCCGCCTGGCGGCTCGTCCACGAGCTGGCGACGGCGGGTGGGTCAGACGTGGCCGCCGCCATCATCAAACACGCCAATCCCTGCGGTGCATCGGTCGCCGACACCCTGGCCACCGCCTATCAGCGCGCCCTCGACGGCGACCGGCTGTCGGCGTTCGGAGGGATCGTCGCCCTCGGGGGACCGGTCACCGTGGCGGTGGCCGAGGAGATCGGCGAGGGCCCCCAGGCCGATGTGATCATCGCCCCGTCCTACGACGAGGACGCGCTGGCCCTGCTGTCGTCGAAGCGGAAGGCCACCCGCCTGCTGTCGGCGCCGGCGCCCGAGCCCATCGTGCGCCAGTACCGGGGGCTGGGATCGAGCGTGCTCGTCCAGGACGCCGACCGCTTCCTGCTGGACCCGTCGACCTGGGAGGTGGCCACCACCACCCGGCCGACCGACGCCCAGTGGCGGGATCTGGCCCTGGCCTGGAAGGTCTGCGCCCGCACCACCTCCAACGCCATCGCCATCGTGGGCGACGGCCAGGCGGTGGGCATCGGGGCCGGCCAGTCGTCGCGGGTGGTGGCGGCCGAGATTGCGGTGTCCAAGGCGGGAGCCCGGGCCGGGGGGGCGGCGGCGGCCAGCGACGCCTTCTTCCCGTTTCCCGACGGCCTCGAGGTGCTCGCCGAGGCGGGGGTGGCGGCGGTGGTGCAACCCGGGGGCTCCATCCGGGACGGCGAGGTGACGGCGGCCGCCGATGCCGCCGGGGTGGCCCTGGTCATGGCGGGTGGCGAACGCCACTTCCGGCACTGAGGATTCCGGTGGCCGCCACCTTGCTCGACGGCGAGCGGCTCGCCGCCCGGATCCGGGCCGAAGTGACCGATCGGGTCGCGAGGTTGGCCGCCGCCGGGGTGACGGTGGGGCTGGGGACCATCCTGGTGGGGGACGACGGCCCGAGCTCGCGGTACGTGGCCATGAAGCATGCCGACTGCGCCGAGGTCGGGATCTTCTCCGCCCATGAGCACCTGCCGGCCGACGTCTCCCAGATCGGAGCTCGAGGCGGTGGTGGCCCGGTTCAACGCCGACCCTCGGATCCACGCCTATCTGGTCCAGCTCCCGTTGCCCGACGGGCTCGACGAGGAGCGGGTTCTGCTGGCGGTGGACCCCGACAAGGATGTCGACGGGCTCCATCCGGTGAATCTCGGGCGGCTGGTCATGGGGGCCCCCGGCCCGCTGCCGTGCACCCCGGCCGGGATCGTCGAGCTGCTGGCGGCCAACGACGTGCCGGTGGAGGGCAAGCATGTGGTGGTCATCGGGCGGGGACTTACCATCGGGCGCCCGCTGGCCCTGTTGTTGGCCATGAAGCGACCGGGCTGCAACGCCGCGGTCACCGTCGTCCACACCGGCGTCGAGGACATGGCCGGACTGGTGGTCCAAGCCGACGTGGTGGTGGCGGCGGCCGGTCGTGCCGGTCTGGTGACCAAGGAGATGGTCAAACCGGGTGCCGCGGTGGTGGGTGCCGGTACCTCCTGGGAGGGGAAGAAGCTGCTGTCGGACGTCGACGAGTCGGTCGCCGAGGTGGCGGGGTGGATCACCCCCCGCATCGGCGGGGTCGGTCCGATGACCCGCGCCATGTTGCTGCGCAACACCGTGCGCGCCGCCGAGCGGGCGTCGTGAGCGTGGTCGGTCCCTCCGCGGTTCCCGAGACCGACCACCGGCCGTGGGGGAGCTATACGGTGCTCGATGACGCCGGGACCCACAAGGTGAAGCGGATGACCGTGCTCCCGGGAAAACGCCTGAGCTATCAGCGCCACGCCCGACGATCGGAACACTGGTTCATCGTCACCGGTACCGCCCGGGTCACCCTGGACGGGGTCGAGGCCGAGTACGCCGCCGGCCAGTCGGTGGACATCCCGGTGGGCACCGCTCACCGGATCGGGAACCCCACCGCCACCGAGCTGGTCTTCGTGGAAGTCCAGCACGGCGAGTACTTCGGGGAGGACGACATCGTCCGGCTGGAGGACGACTACGGCCGGCTGGACACCTGACCGGTCCGGCCGATGGCCGGACCCGCCTCCGGCGAGCACCGATCCGGCGCCACTAGGGTGAGGCCGCCCACGGAAACCGGGCACGAGTGGGGGGTGTCGAGTGGCTGCACACTGGGTTTCACCGTCGGGGCCGGCGGACCCGAGACGGCCTTGGCGCGGCTCCCGCATCGGCGGGTCGGCGGCAGGCGCCGCGCTGGCGATGGGCGCTCTCACCCTCTCACTGTCGTTGGCGACCCCGGCGTCGGCGACCACCACCACCACCGTCCCGGTCACCACCACCACCGTCCCGGTCACCACCACCACGACCACCACGACCACCTCCACCACCACCACCACCACGGTGCCGAAGACCACCACCACCACGACGGTGCCGAAGACGACCACCACGGTGCCGAAGACGACCACCACGACCACCACGCCGAAGAAGACCAGCCGCGGGCTGAGCGGTGCCGCGGTGGGTCTGATCATCGTCGCCATCGTGGTGGTGCTGGCCGTGATCCTGCTGCTGGTCGTCCTCAGCCGCCGGAGGCGACAACAGGCGCAGGCGGCATGGCGGCGGTCGGTGCTGCCGGCGGTGAGCGACGCCCATCTGGCCCGCGACGCGCTGCTGTCTCCCAACGCCATGTCCGACGACCCCGAGCTCCGGGGTTCGGTGGAGGTGCTGTCGGAGCGATCTGCCCGCGCCCTCGAGCAAGCCGCCCTCAACGCGCCGGACGAGGTGGGCCAGAATGCCGCCAACTCGGTGGCCCGTTCCCTCCGCGGCCTGGCCTTCGCGGTCGAGGCCGACCGTCTCCTCCGACACGGTGCCGGCGCTCCCACCGGAGCGCAATTGGCCGAGGCCGACGAGGCGCGCCGCTCCCGCCTCGCCGAGCTCGACAGCGCGCTGTCCCGCCTCTCGGCCCACCTCGGCGCGCCGTCGTCCAGGCGCCACGTCGGCTGAAGGTTGCCGCGGCCCGGTGGCCGCTCGAGCTTCTGATCTGGCGCCCGCAGTAGGATGCCTGGGTTATGACCCGGATCGCCGACCTGTTGTCGAAAGGGCCGACCTACTCCTTCGAGTTCTTCCCGCCCAAGAACGATGCCGAACAGGCCACCCTGGTGAAGACCCTGCGCGATCTCGAGCCGCTGGGGCCGTCTTTTGTGTCGGTCACCTATCGGGGCGGAGCCGAGTCGCGACAGCGGACCTACGACCTGGTGACCGGCATGCTGCGCACCACCACCCTGGTGCCGATGGCCCACCTGATCTGTGTGGCCCACACCCGATTGGAACTGGCCGAGATCCTGATCGCCTACCGCAAGGCCGGGGTGGAGAACCTGATGGCGCTGGGTGGGGACCCCCCCGCCGACCCGACCGAAGGGGTGGGAGAGCTCCCCCACGCCTCCGAGTTGGTCGAGCTGGCCCACGCCATCGGTGGCTTCTCCATCGGGGTGGCGGCCCAGCCGGCCGGCCATCCCCTGTCCCCGGACCTGGAGTTCGACCGGGACCGGCTGGCCGAGAAGCTGCGGCTGGCCGACTTCGGCGTCACCCAGTTCTTCTTCGAGGCCCAGGAGTACACCCGCCTGGTGGCCGATCTCGCCGCCCGGGGCGTGGACACCCCGGTGCTTCCCGGGATCATGCCGGTGACCAACCTCAAGTCCGTCCCCCGGATGGCCACCATGGGGGCGGCGGTGCCGCCTTGGATGGTGGACCGGTTGGAGCAGGCCGACCGGAGCGGGGGAGCCGACGCCGTCCGGGACGAAGGAGTCGCCATCGCCACCGAACTCTGCCGGAAGCTGCTCGACGCCGGGGTGCCGGGGCTGCACTTCTATACGCTCAACCGGTCGAGCGCCACCCGCGAGATCTACCGGGCACTGGGCCTCGGTACGTCGTAGCCGGGCCAAGAGCCACGACCTGATTGTCGGCCGCGACACCTGCTCGCCCGTAACCTTGAGCAACCTCGCTCAGGTCCCTCCCTTTGGAGTCTTCCGGATGCCAGCCTGCAGGCAATCGGCGCCCTGGGACTTCCACACGGCAGGATGTAGGCGAGTCCGACGACGCCTGGGCCACGCTGGCCGACTCCGAGGGCGGATCCGAACCTATGTCATCGATCGTCATCTCCACGAACATCTGCCGCCATCGCCAGCCAGGTTGGCCGATGTCGGAGGTGGGGCTGGTCACCAGTCGCTGCCGCTGGCGAGCCCCATGGGCAGCGCCGATATGCTCAGTTCATGGCTGAACTCGTCTCCCTCAGCGCCGACGGCGTGCTCCACGTGCCCGAAGAGCCCATCATCCCGTTCATCGAAGGTGACGGCACCGGTGTCGATATCTGGCCGGCGGCCAAGCTGGTGCTCGATGCCGCCGCCGCCAAGCACGGAAAGGCGGTCGCCTGGAAGGAAGTGCTGGCCGGGCAGAAGGCGTTCGACCAGACCGGGAATTGGCTTCCCGACGAGACGGTGGAGACCTTCCGCACCCACCTGATCGGCATCAAGGGCCCGCTGACCACACCGGTGGGCGGGGGCATCCGATCGCTGAATGTCGCCCTCCGCCAGATCCTCGACCTCTATGTCTGCCTCCGCCCGGTGCGCTGGTTCCAAGGGGTGCCCTCGCCGGTACTCCACCCCGAGCAGGTGGACATGGTGATCTTCCGGGAGAACACCGAGGACATCTATGCCGGTCTGGAGGCTGAGGCGTACACCCCGGAGGCGGCCAAACTGTCGGCCTTCCTCCAGGACGAGATGGGATGGACCATCCGGGAGGGTTCGGGCATCGGCATCAAGCCGATCTCCGAGCTGGGCTCCAAACGGCTGATCCGGGCGGCCATCAAGTACGCCCTGGACCACGGCCGGGAGAGCGTAACCATGGTCCACAAGGGGAACATCCAGAAGTTCACCGAAGGGGCGTTCCGAAACTGGGGATACGAACTGGTCAAAGAGGAGTTCGCCGACGTGGCCGTCGGGTGGGACGACTGCGGAGGAAAGCCGGACGGCAAGCTGCTGGTGAAGGACAACATCGCCGACATCACCCTCCAGCAGGTGCTGACCCGCCCGACCGACTTCGACGTCATCGCCACCACCAACCTCAATGGCGACTACCTGTCCGACGCGCTGGCCGCTCAGGTCGGCGGGATCGGCATCGCCCCGGGCGGCAACATCAACTACGTCACCGGCCACGGCATCTTCGAAGCGACCCACGGCACCGCTCCCAAGTACGCCGGGCAGGACAAGGTCAATCCCGGGTCATTGCTGCTTTCCGGCGTGATGATGTACGAGCACCTGGGCTGGATCGAAGCCGCCGCCGACATCGTGCGGGCATTGGAGGCCACCATCGCCGACAAGGTGGTCACCTATGACTTCGCCCGATTGATGGAGGGGGCCACCGAGGTCAAGACGTCGGAGTTCGCCGCCGCGATCGTCGACCACCTGTAGCCAGAGCCGGAGACAGGCGTTGGCTTGAGCCTTCGGCGCGAACGCTATCCGGGGTTCGCGAACTCGACACCGAGTTGTCGGTAGATCGGCTCGGCCCGACGATCGAGGGTCAGGAGCGTCGCTCCCGCATGGCGGACGGTGACGGCGATCAATGCGTCATAGGCGGCACCACCCGCGATGTCGGCGAGGCCCACTTCTGTCAGCAGTTCCCTGTACGTCTCTGCCGGCAACGTCAGCACCGGGTCTCGACAAATGTCGACAATCAAGGCGGCGGCGTCCGACGCGCCCAACCGGTAACCCGCGGGAATCCGGGTGAGGACCGAGTAGCTCTCGATGGCGACATGGGCCGGTATCCGGGGGAGCGATGCCATCACCGCCCTCGTGGTGTCGTGGTGCTCATGTCCCTGAATCAGAGCCGGCACCACCACGCTGGTGTCGACCGCGAAGGTCGCCAATGTCATGACCGCCTATTGACGAAGCTGTTCAACGATCGATCGCACGTCGTCATCGGTCAGCGGTGGACCGTGATCGGCGCCGTTCACCGGAACCGCCACCAGCACGCCATCGTGTCGCTCGAGGCGCACTTCTTGTGGAGCCGGTTCGATCTCGACCCGACCGTCACGGAGGGCGACGCTGATCTCCCGCCCCGGGCCAAGACCGGCGGCCTCCCGCATCGACTTGGGGATCACAATCCGTCCGGCTTTGTCGATGGTAGTAATCATGGCATAATTCTACCATAAAAATGGTAAAATGGTCTGCGGTAACCGGGCCGGTCCTGGTTCGCTCATTCCCAGGCTCCCCAGGTAGCCTCATCGCATGGCAGCCAAGACTCCCGTCCAGGTCACCGTCACCGGCGCCGCCGGGCAGATCGGCTACTCGCTCCTCTTCCGGATCGCCTCCGGTCAGATGCTGGGCCCCGACCAGCCGGTGGTGCTCCGCCTCCTCGAGATCGAGCCGGGGATGAAGGCCCTCGAAGGCGTGGTCATGGAGATCGACGACGGGGCGTTTCCCCTGGTCAGCGACGTGGTAGCCACCACCGACCTGAAGACCGCCTTTGACGGCACCTCCTGGGCCCTGCTGGTCGGATCGGTTCCCCGCAAGGCGGGGATGGAGCGGGGTGACCTGCTCACCGTCAACGGCGGGATCTTCGGTCCCCAGGGGCAGGCCATCGCCGCCAATGCCGCCTCCGACGTTCGGATCCTGGTGGTCGGCAATCCGTGCAACACCAACTGCCTGATCGCCCGTTCCAATGCGCCGGAGGTGCCCTCTGATCGGTGGTTCGCCATGACCCGCCTCGACGAGAACCGGGCCAAGAGCCAACTGGCCAAGCGGGCCGGAGTGCCGGTGACCTCGGTGACCAGCCTGGCCATCTGGGGCAACCATTCGGCCACCCAGTTCCCCGACTTCGCCAACGCCCGCATCGACGGCAAGCCGGCGCCCGACGTCATCGACGACCTCGAATGGTTGCAGGGTGAGTTCATCACCACCGTGCAGAAACGGGGTGCCGCCATCATCGAGGCCCGGGGCCTGTCATCGGCGGCTTCCGCCGCCAACGCCGCCATCGATTCGGTGGTGAGCATCCGGACCCCCACCTCCGCCCAGGATGTGACCTCGCTGGCGGTGGTGTCCAACGGCGAGTACGGCATCCCCGCCGGTCTGCAGTTCGGGTTCCCGGTGCGGGTGAACGCGGCCGGGGCCTGGAGCGTCGTCGAAGGGCTGGGCCACGACGACTTCGCCCTCGAGCGGATCCGGATCACCACCGAGGAGCTGGAGTCCGAGCGGGCCGAGGTCGCCGCCCTGCTTCCCTAAGGCTCAGCTCGGCTTTCGCCACACCCGCTGGAACGGCAGCCGCCAGGTGCGTGGCGCGATCAGTTCGTTGATGGCTTCGGGCCCCCACGACCCCGGCGGGTACAACTCGACATCCGGAGGGTGTTCGAGGAGCGGGGTGGAGAGTTCCCACAGGCGTTCGATGTCCTCGGCTCCGGTGAACAAGGTGTGGTCGCCGCTCATGGCGTCGCGGATGAGCCGCTCGTAGGCCTCGAGCACGTCGGCGTCGGCCCCGGCGTCGTGCAGGTCGAACTGGAGGCTGACCTTGTCGAGCTTCATCCCCGGGCCCGGCCGCTTCCCGTAGAACGACAGCGACAGCTTCGACGAGTCGGCCAGGTCGAAGGTCAGGTGGTCGGGGCCCTGGGTCCCGATGCCCGAGCCGGGCGGGAACATGTTCTTGGGTGGCTCATGAAAGGCGATGGAGATGATCCGGGCTCCCTCGGCCATGTTCTTCCCCGTCCGGAGGTAGAAGGGGACTCCGGCCCACCGCCAGCTGTCGATCTCGCACCGGAGGGCGATGAAGGTCTCCGTCTGGGAATCGGGGGCCACCCCCGGCGTGGCGCGGTAGCCCTGGTACTGGCCCCGGACCACCTGGGTCGGATCAAGGGCCCGCATCGACCGGAACACCTTGTTCTTCTCCTCGCTGATGGCTCGCGGCTCGAGGGCGGTCGGTGGCTCCATGGCCATGAAGGCCAGGACCTGGAACAGGTGGGTCACCACCATGTCCCGGAAGGCACCGGTGCCCTCGTAGAAGCCGGCCCGGGCGTCGACGGAGAGGGACTCGGGCACGTCGATCTGCACGTGCTCGATGTGCCTCCGGTTCCAGATCGGCTCGAACAGCCCGTTGGCGAAACGGAAGGCCAGGATGTTCTGGGCCGCCTCCTTGCCCAGGAAGTGATCGATCCGGTAGACCTGGTCGGGTCGGAACACCTGGTGGACGGCCTCGTTGAGGATCTTGGCCGACCGGAGGTCGGTGCCGAAGGGCTTCTCCATGATGATGCGGGACCGGTCGACCAGATCGGCCTCCCCCAGGGTGCGGATCACGGCCTGGGCCGCGAACGGGGGGACGCTCAGGTAGTGCAGCCGGCGGGGCTCACCGCCCAACAGGACCTCCGCCCGGTGGACGGCTTCCGCCAGACCCGCGGAACCCGCGGCGTTGGGTACGTAGTGGAGCCGGGACTCGAAGGTTGGCCACTCGGCATCGACCAGATCCTTCCGGGTGAATTCCTCGCACGCCTTCCGGGCGAAACGCCGGAATTCGGTGTCGTCGAAGTCCTCGAGTGACACGCCGATGATCTGGCATTGGGGGACGAGCCCGGAAAGGATGAGCCGGAGGAGCCCGGGAAGCAGTTTGCGGCGGGCCAGATCCCCGGTGGCGCCGAAGAGGACGATGACATGCGGCTCCAGAGCTTCGGATCCTCCGCCCGATGCCTCATCGTCCTGTGGCCCGATCGCCATGGCTCTCCTGTCCCTGCGGGTCCGTCGTCGTTGCCTACGACCAGTAGTACCAGACCGGGCCGTGGGTTCGGGTCAGCCGGGTGACCAGGGTGATCTCTAGTTCGGGGGCGGAGGTCGGAGGTCGCGACGCAACGGGTGGCCCTCGGGCACTTCGACGATGTGGATGCGGATCCCGTCGGGATCATCCACCCAGGCCTCGATGAGCCCCCACGGCTCGAGCACCGGTGGGCGGGCGATGGCCACACCTCGGCCTTCGAGCTCCACGACGGCGGCTCCGACGTCCCGGACCTGCCACCACAGCGCCACCACGTTCCCGGCCCCGGACTCGTCGGTGGAGACCGTGTTCCCGTGGTGGCCCACCACCTCGAGCAGGCCCCCGCCCAGGAAGAACACCACCCCCCGGGTGGCACCGGCACTGAACTCCCGGGCCACGGCCAGGCCGAACCCGTCCTGGTAGAAGGCGAGCGTGCGTTCCAGGTCGCGTGGGTGGATCATCGTCCGGCCACTCAGGATCTCCACGGTGCCCCCTCGAGTCGCTAGTAGGTGGTGTCGGCGGTGAGGGCCTGCACGTGGGGCTGGGCCGACGCCAGCATCTGCTGGCTGGCCACCAGCACCGACAGATCCCCGCGTACCCGGACCCGGCCGGCGGTCAGCGCCTCGGCGGCCACCAACTCGCCCTTGGACAGCGCCACCGCGTCCTCGTAGGCCAGGGAGATGGCCACATCGGCGGCCTCGGCGCCGGGTTGGTCGGGGTCGGGCAGCGACAGGTGCAGGGTCCCGTCACGCACGGTCAGGGCGACGGTGACGTCGCCGGTCGGGCCGCCGTGGACCTCTTGGATCACCGTGAAGCGGCCGTCGATGGCGGCCAGCCCGGCGTCATCCCCCGGTCCCGGCACCGTCACCCCGGCGAGGGCCGCATCGAAGGCCGCCACCCATTCGGGGCTCAGGAATTGCGGCATGGTCGGCCGGTCGGGAACGCCTCGAGCCGTGGTGAGATCACTCGCCGACCGCGGTCGGCATCCCGCTGACCGGCGACCCCGGCTGCACCGCCGCCGGCCCGGTGACCGCGGCGGTCGCCGATGTTTCGGCCACCGACGCCTTGGTCCGGCGGAGGATCTTGCGCCCCAGCCAGGCGATCGGGTCGTAGGAGGCGTCGACCACCCGCTCCTTCAGGGGGATGATGGCGTTGTCGGTGATCTTGATGTGCTCGGGGCACACCTCGGTGCAGCATTTGGTGATGTTGCACATCCCCAGGCCGTCCTCCTTGCGGAGCACCTCGCGGCGATCGGAGACGTCGAGAGGGTGCATCTCCAACTCGGCCGACCGGATGAAGAACCGGGGACCGGCGTAGGAGGTCTTGTTCTCCTCGTGGTCGCGGATGACATGACAGACGTCCTGGCACAGGAAGCACTCGATGCATTTGCGGAACTCCTGGCTGCGCTCCACATCGATCTGGGCCATCCGGTAGCCGCCGGCCTTGGTTTCGTCGACCGTCTTGGGACGGGGGTTGAACGGGGCGATCCGCTTGGCCACCTCGTAGTTGAACGAGACGTCGGTCACCAGGTCGCGCAGGATGGGGAAGGTCTTGAGCGGCGCCACCACCACGTCGGCCCCGGCCGGCAGGGTGTCCATCCGGGTCATGCACATGAGGGACGGGATCCCGTTGATCTCCGCCGAGCACGATCCGCACTTCCCCGCCTTGCAGTTCCAGCGGCAGGCGAGGTCGGGGGCCTCGGTGGCCTGTACCCGGTGGATGACGTCGAGGACGACCTCGCCTTCGACCGAGGGCATCACGTAGTCGACGAACTCGCCGCCGCCGGCGTCGCCCCGCCAGAGCACCATGGTGACGGTCCCGTCGTCGGCCGGCTCGGGAGGCGCGACGACGTCGGTGGCTTCGTCCTCAACCGGTTCGACCGTCATGATTCTTCCTCCAGAAGGGCCTTGAGCTCATCGGGCATCACCAGCAGCGGCTCGGGTGTCACGGTGATGGTGTTGATCGAGGGGGTGCCGAGCGGGCCGTCGGACCCTCCGGTGCCGGCGGCGATCCGTTGCACGAAATTGACCGAGCCCATCTCCGGATCGGGCTTCGGGTAGTCGTCACGGGTGTGACCACCGCGGCTCTCCTTGCGGTTGATGGCTCCCTGGGTGACGCACCGCGACACCGAGAGCATCGACGGGAGGTCGGTGGCCAGGTTCCACCCCGGGTTGTAGGCCACCCCGCCACTGATGGCGACGTTGGTGGCCCGCTTCTCCAACTTGTCGAGCTCGACCATCGCCTCCTCGAGCTCCGACTGGGTGCGGATGATGCCCACCAGGTTCTGCATGGTCTGCTGCAGATCGGCCTGGAGGTCGTAGGGGTTCTCGCCCGTGTCGCGGGCGAAGGGGGCGGTGGCGGCGTTGATGACCTCTTTGACCTCGCCGGGGTCGAAGGCGGCGGTGCGGTGGTTCCGGTCCCGCTCCTTGGCATGCTTGGCCGCGGCGATCCCGGCCCGGTGCCCGAAGACCAGGAGGTCGGAGAGCGAGTTTCCCCCCAGGCGGTTGGCACCGTGCATCCCGCCGGCAACCTCTCCGGCCGCGAACAGGCCGGGGACGGAGGTCTCCTGGGAGTCGGCGTCGACCCGGACCCCGCCCATGGCGTAGTGGCAGGTCGGCCCCACCTCCATGGCTTCGGCGGTGATGTCCACCCCGGCCAACTCCATGAACTGGTGGTACATCGACGGCAGCCGGCGGCGGATGTACTCGGCGCTGCGTCGGGTGGCGATGTCGAGGAACACCCCGCCGTGGGGGCTTCCCCGCCCGGCCTTCACCTCGCTGTTGATGGAACGGGCCACCTCGTCGCGGGGCAGCAGCTCAGGGGGACGGCGGTTGTCGGCATGATCGTCGTACCAGCGATCGCCCTCCTCCTCGGTGTCGGCGGTCTCCGCCGCGAACATCGGCGGGATGTAGTCGAACATGAACCGGTCGCCCTCGGAGTTCCGGAGGACGCCACCGTCGCCCCGGACCCCTTCGGTGACCAGGATGCCCCGGACCGAGAGGGGCCACACCATGCCGGTCGGATGGAACTGGACGGCCTCCATGTCGATGACGTCGGCGCCGGCCCACAGGGCCAGGGCCACCCCGTCTCCGGTGGACTCCCAGGAGTTGGAGGTGTACATCCAGCTCTTGCCCAGCCCACCGGTAGCCAGGACGACGGCTTTGGCGGTGAAGGTCACGAACTGCCCGGTGGGCCGCCAGTACCCGACCACTCCGGACGCCTCCCCGTCGGTGCCCTTCAGGATGCGGAGGACCTTGACCTCCATGAATACGTCGATGCCGTCGGCCACCGCCTTCTGCTGCAACGTCCGGATCATCTCGAGCCCGGTACGGTCCCCGACGTGAGCCAGGCGGGCGAAGCGGTGGCCACCGAAGTCGCGCTGGGTGATCAGGCCGTCCTGGGTCCGGTCGAAGAGGGCGCCCCAGTCCTCGAGCTCCCGCACCCGGTCGGGTGCCTCCTGGGCATGGACCTGGGCCATGCGCCAGTTGTTGAGCATCTTCCCGCCCCGCATGGTGTCCCGGAAATGGACCTTCCAATTGTCGTCGGGGTAGACGTTGCCGAGACGCGGCGGCGATCCCGCCCTCCGCCATCACCGTGTGGGCCTTGCCCAGCAACGACTTGCAGATCAAAGCCACCCGGAGGCCTTTGGCCCGAGCTTCGATGGCGGCCCGGAGGCCGGCGCCGCCGGCGCCGATGACGATGACGTCGAAGTCGTGGGTTTCGTACTCAGCCATGTGTTCGATATCCCTTTAGAAGTGGAAGCCGTAGTCGTGGATGGTCCCGCTGGCCACCAGCCGGACATAGACGTCGGTGAGGGCGACGAACACCAGGCTCATCCAGGCGAACACCATGTGCCGGGCATTCAGCGGGGTGAGCATCTTCCAGACCCGGTGCCGGAACGGGGCGGCAGAGAACTGCTTGACCCCACCGCCGCAGAGGTGCCGGCAGGCATGGCAGCTCAGCGAGTACAGCCAGAGGAGGCTGGCGTTGATGAGCAGGACCGCGGTGCCGACGCTGAAGCCGAGGCCGTGACCGGGCTGGCGGAAGGCCACCACCGCATCGATGGTGAGGATGGTGTTGAACACCAGGCCGGCATAGAAGAAGTAACGATGGATGTTCTGGAAGAACAGCGGGAAGCGGGACTCGCCGGAGTAGGAGCCATGGGCGTCGGACACCGCACAGGCGGGCGGCGCCCACCAGAACGACCGGTAGTAGGCCTTGCGGTAGTAGTAACAGGTCAGCCGGAAGCCGAGCGGGAAGATCAGGATCAACAGCGCCGGGGAGATGGCCCACCAGGTGATGATGGTGCCGGGGTGGCTTCCGGGCACGCAGCTGTTGGTCAGGCACGGTGAATAGAACGGCGAGATCAGGTCGCGGCCCTGGGAGGCGCCCACGTAGTAGTTGTTGTTCACGAAGGCGGCCCAGGTGGCGTACGCGACGAACGCGGCCAGGACGGTCACGGTGACCACCGGCTGGATCCACCACCGGTCCCTGCGCAAGGTGGGGACCGGTGGTCCGCCCCGAACCCCTCCGAGCACGACCGGGGTGACTTTGGCGTCCTCCAACGTGGTCAAGTCGTTCCTCCCTGTATCGGCCCGCGGGCCTGAAATGGCGGGGGCCGCAGCCGGCCCGAGTGCTGACGGGGCATCATCTTTTCACTAACGCGACCCCCTCGTGAAACCGCCAGGGGTTTGCGGGTCTCAATGCCGGAAATGGGCGGTTCCGTGCCCGGGGGGGCCGCGGAGTCCCTCGTGCTGATGAACCATCGGCGAACGGGCTCGCGTAGGCTCCGAACCATGAGCAAGTCGAAGCCTGCCATCACCCCCGATCCCGCCGACGCCACCCCCCATCCGGAGGACCGGACCACCCCTCCGCCGGACATCACCACCCTCGGTCGCCTGCGGGAGGTGGGGTGGCGGTCGATCCCGGTGGCGGAGGAGATGCGCCGTAACGCGTCGGCCCTCATCGCCAGTGGCCGGCCGCTGGTTTCGGGGGTGCTGGGTTTCGACGACACCGTGTTGCCCCAGCTGGAGAACGCGGTGATGGCCGGGCACGACGTGATCCTGCTGGGTGAGCGCGGCCAGGCCAAGACCCGGCTGATCCGGTCGCTCATCGTCCTCCTCGACGAGTGGCTGCCCATCGTCGCCCATTCGGAGATCAACGACGACCCCTACCGACCCATCTCCCGGTTCGCCAAGGACCTGGTGGGCGAAGCCGGCGATGACACCCCGGTGTCGTGGGTGCACCGGAGCGAGCGGTACGGGGAGAAGCTGGCGACCCCCGACACCTCCATCGCGGATCTCATCGGCGAGGTCGACCCCATCCGGGTGGCCGAGGGCCGCTACCTGTCCGACGAGCTCACCATCCACTACGGGCTGGTGCCCCGGCTGAATCGGGGCATCTTCGCGGTCAACGAGCTCCCGGACCTGGCCGAGCGGATCCAGGTCGGCCTGCTCAACGTCCTCGAGGAACGGGACGTCCAGATCCGCGGGCACCGGGTGCGCCTCCCGCTCGACATCGTCCTGCTGGCCACCGCCAACCCCGAGGACTACACCAACCGGGGAAGGATCATCACCCCGTTGAAGGACCGGTTCGGAGCCCAGATCCGTACCCACTATCCGCTGGACGCCGGCACCGAGCTCCGCATCGCCGAAGCCGAGGCCGACCTCCCGGCACCGGCCGACGACGCCACCGACCTCGATGGCAGTCCCCGTCCCGTCCAGCCCCGGTTGGAGATGCCCGATTTCATGGCCGAGGTGGTTGCCGCCCTGAGCCAGCTGGCCCGGGAGAGCCCCCATCTCAACCAGCGGTCGGGGGTGTCGGTCCGGCTGACCATCGCCAACTACGAGACACTGGCCGCCAACGCCACCCGTCGGGCGCTCCGCAACGGCGAGACGGGCGCGGTGCCCCGGATCTCCGATCTGCAGTCACTGGTCTCCTCCACCCAGGGAAAGGTCGAGGTGGAGACGCTGGAGGAGGGCCGGGAGGAGATCCTGCTCTCCCAGTTGGTGTCCGCCGCGGTGCTGGTGGTGTTCCGCCGCCGGGTGATCCTCGACGATCCCCATGCGGTGGTCGCCGCCTTCACCGAGGAGACGGTGGTGCACGCCGGGGACGATCTTCCGGCATCGGCCTACGCCGAGACCCTCTCCCAGCTCCCGGCGCTGTCGGGGCCGGTGCTGGCCCTGGCCGGGGGCTCGGAGGATCCCGGGGTGGTGGCCAGCGCGCTCGAGTTCATCCTCGAGGGCCTCCACCTCACCAAGCGCCTCAACAAGGAGGCGGCCGGTGCCCGCGCCACCTATCGAGGCCGCGGGTGACCTGGCGCTTCGACTATCGGCGCTGGGATGGCACCCAGAACTCCGAGATCGACGACACCGACGCGATCCTGGCCCAGTTGACCGACGACCTGTTGGCCAACGGTGACCTTCACGAAGCGCTGCAGCGGATGCTCAACCGGGGTTGGCGGACCCCCGACGGCCAGGAGGTCCAGGGTCTCCGCGACCTGCTGGACCAGCTCCGCCTGGAGCGGGAGGACCAGCTCGACCGCGGGGACCTGGGTGGGGCCTACAGCGAGGTGGCGGCGGAGCTCGAAGAGGTGCTGGCCGAGGAACGGGCCGGCATCGACCAGCTCGAGTCGGACGCCCGGGAGTCGGGCGACCAGCGCCGTCAAGAGGTCACCGACGAGGTCGCCACCGAGCGGCGCATGGCGCTCGACCTGCTGCCGCCGGACCTCGCCGGCATGGTCCGCGGCCTCCAGGAATATGAATTCGTGTCCTCGGAGGCCCGCCAGCACTTCGAGGAGCTGATGGAGCGTCTCCGGGAGGAAGTGGCCCGCTCCTATTTCGACCAGATGTCGGAGGCGTTGGCCAATCCCGATCCCGAACAGCTGGCCCGGATGCGCGACGCCTTCGACGCCCTCAACCGGATGCTCGAGCAGCGGGAGGCGGGCGAAGCGATCGACCCCTCGTTCGAGTCGTTCATGGAGAACTACGGCGACCTGTTCCCCGGGAATCCGGCCGATCTCGATGAGCTTCTGGAGCAACTGGCCGCCCGGATGGCCGCGGCCCAGGCCATGTGGAATTCGATGTCGCCGGCCCAGCGGGCCCAGCTGCAGGGACTGGCCGAATCGCTCCTCGAGGACATGGACCTTCGCTGGCAGGTCGACCGGCTGGCCGGGAACCTGCAAAAGGCCTTCCCGGACGCCGGTTGGGAGCAACGGTACCGATTCAGCGGGGACCAGCCGCTGGGCATCGGGGACGCCACCGACGCCGCCTCCCGGCTGCGGGACATCGACGAACTGGAGGCCTTCCTCCGGTCGGCGAACTCGCCGGCCTCGCTGTCCGAGGTGGACCTCGACAAGGTGGCCAAGCACCTGGGAGAGGACGCCGCCCGCTCCATGGACCGGCTCGCCAAGCTGGCCAAACAACTGGCGGACGCCGGGCTCATCGACCAGCGGGAGGGCCGGTTCGAGTTGACCCCGGCCGGCATGCGCCGGATCGGCCACCAGGCGCTGGCCGACCTGTTCGACCAGCTGAACAAGGATCGGATCGGGAATCACCGCACCACCTATACCGGGACCGGCCACGACCGCGAGGAGACCACCAAGCCCTACGAGTTCGGCGACCCCTTCAACCTGGATCTGTCCCGGACCGTGCACAACGCCGTTCGGCGGTCGGGGACGGGCGTCCCGGTCCGGCTGGTACCCGACGACTTCGAGGTGATCGAGACCGAAGCCCTGTCCCGCACGGCGACGGTGTTGCTGCTCGACCTGTCGCTGTCCATGCCCATGCGTGACAACTTCGTGCCGGCCAAGAAGATGGCTCTGGCCCTCCACACCCTGATCACCACCCGTTTCCCCCGGGACTACCTGGGCCTGGTGGGCTTCTCCGAGGTGGCCCGGGTGATCGAGCCCGAGGACCTGCCCACCGTCAGTTGGGACTACGTCTACGGGACCAACCTGCAGCACGGCCTGATCCTGGCCCGCAAGATGTTGGCCCACCAGCCGGGAACCAAGCAGATCATCCTGGTGACCGACGGCGAGCCCACCGCCCACATCATCCCCTACGACCGGGGAGTCGGGTACGACGTCTTCTTCAATTACCCGCCGGTCCCCGAGACACTGGAGGTGACGCTGTCGGAGGTGATGCACTGCACCAAGGCCAACATCACCATCAATACCTTCCTCTTGGATCCGGATCGGGCGCTGCGGGGATTCATCGAGCAGCTGACCCGGATCAACCGGGGCCGGACGTTCTCGACCTCACCGGACGAGCTGGGGGACTACGTGCTGGTCGATTTCCTCCGCCACAAAACCACGGTCCGAAGCCGGGGACGCCGCGCCGGCTGAGCCCGGCCGGGGCGTCGAAATCCCAGGCCACCAAGGGCAATAGGTGGCAGAAATCCAAGTTGCGCCTTGCGTTTCTCCGCGGCATGGAGGAAGATGACACCAATGTAGTTACATACGTGCTATGCGGTTCGTCGGTGAACCGGGCACAAAAGTGGTGAGGGAGGCGCACCCATGGACGTGGTGTCGTTGATGTACGGACGTCAGGAGCGCAGCTGGCAGACCAGGGCCAACTGCATGGGGGTCGATCCTGATCTGTTCTTTCCCGAGCGGGGCGCCTCCACCCGGGAGGCCAAGGAAGTGTGCCGGGGCTGTGTGGTCCGGGAGGACTGCCTGGAGTACGCCCTGGCCAACGGCGAGAAGTTCGGTATCTGGGGAGGGCTCTCGGAGCGGGAGCGCCGCCGGCTGCGCCGGCAACGGGCCATGCAGCGCCGGGCCGTCGCCAACGCCTCCTGACCCCGGTCACCAGCCGACCGGGACACCTACCGATTCGAGCCGGGCTTCGATGGTGCGATCCTCGCTGAGGTCGAGCTCCGCCCACCGGTAGGACGGCACCGAGGTGAGGAGTTCGCGAGGGACCAGGCCGACCAGCTCGGCCCGTTCGACCTCGCCGCCCGCCTCCCCGGCCAGGTGGGCCACGGTGTCGAAGAGCACCGCCAGGCTCACCGAATGGGGGTCGATCAGATTGCAGCTGACCTGGGCTCCGGTACCCACGGCCAGACCCAGGCTGCGGAGGGCGGGGCTGCGGATCGAAGAGGCGATGCCCCGGGCCAGGCCCACCGCGGCGGCGGCGTCGATCTCCGACCCCTCGCGTACGGTGATCCAGATGTTGTAGGCCACCAGTAACGGCCGGGCCCCCACCGCGGTGGCCCCGGCCGTCGGATGGGGGGTGGACGGACCGGTGTCCGGATCCAGGGTGCGGAACGCCTCCCGGCGAACCTCGGGCAGCGACCGTTCGGGCCCGTAGAGGAAGCAGGGGAGCCCGAGGGTGGAGCCGGCCCAGGCCGCGAACCGGTTCCGGGCATCGACGGCGGTGCCGATGTCTCCGGCCGGGCCGAGGGGAACGAAGGGAACCACGTCGACGGCGCCGAGGCGCGGGTGCACCCCGTCGTGGTCCCGGAGGTCGATCCGCTTCACCGCGGTTTCCGCCACCGATCGAACCGCGGCGTCCACCGGGTCGGCCTCCCCGCCGAGGGTCAGCACCGAGCGATGGTGTTCAGGGTCGGAGTGGATGTCCAACAGGGTGGTGCCGGCCCCACCGGCGATCTCCCCGATGAGGTCGACGTCACGACCCTCGCTGATGTTGACGACGCACTCGGTGAGCACAGGGAGTTCCGGCCCGCCTGCGAGTGCAGGTCAGGTCAGACCCGGACCGCGGTATGGCCGAGCCGCCGGCGTCGGAGGATCCGACGACGCTCGCGCTCGGACTTCCCACCCCAGACGCCATGATCGACCCGCTCGTCCAGGGCATACTGGAGGCAGACGTCGGCGACCGAGCACTCGGCGCAGATGCGCTGGGCCGCCTGGACCCCGATGCCGTCGCTGGGGAAGAACACCGTCGGGGAGAGTTCCCGGCACTTGCCCTCGCTCATCCATGTCGTGTCCATCTGCTTGCTCTCCGATCCGAGGTGGCGGTCGCAGCTACGCCGATTCGAGTTTGCGCAGCCTCGCCGCCATCCGTTACACAGCTATTGTCCCATCCCTGCTTGTTCTACGGTACGAAACGGGTAATTGTCGATGGAATCCTCACGATTTTCTTATCCGGGACCTGGTCCTTCTTATGAAGGGTCGGAACCGGGGCGGGCAGAGGGCGCCCCCGAGGATCCCGGAGCGGGTGAAGGGCCGCCACAGAGCGTACCATCAGCGCCACTTTCTGCACCCCCGGCTCCGCCGGGACCCCCGCCAGCTCCGCCGGGACCCCCGCCACCCAGCCCCGGACAACCGGAGACCCCCACCCCCTCCGGGAACGCCGTCCCGGTGTACCCGATCACCTATCCCCAGTACGGCCCGCCGCCGGGATATCCGGCCTACGGCGGCTACGGCCTCCCCGGCGGCGCCTACCCCTATGGCTATCCCCAGCCGTTCCCGCCGGCCCGGGTGGTGCGCCACTCCCTGACCCGTCGCAACTGGCTGCTGGTGGTCATCGTGACCGCGGTGTTGGCGGCGGCGGTCGGCTCGGTGATCGGGGCCACGGTGGGAATCGGGACCCAGCAGACCATCATCAAGCAGTACTTCCCGAACCGGAGCGTCCTCCCCCCGGCCAAGGACGTCCAGGCCATCCTGGCCACCGTAGAGCCGGCGGTGGTATCCATCGACAGCCAGTCGATCCAGGGCGGGGGTTCCTCCGGCGACTTCGTCCAGGCGGCGGGGACCGGCATGATCCTCACCCCGCAAGGGGAGGTGTTGACCAACGACCACGTGGTCACCGGGGCCACTTCCGTCACCGTCTCTTTGTTCGGGCAGACCAAGCAGCTCTCCGCCCATGTGGTCGGCACCGATCCGGGCAACGACCTGGCCCTGGTGCAGATCGACAACGCCTCCAACCTTCCCACCGTCACCCTGGGCGACTCGGCCCAGAGTCAGGTGGGTGACTCGGTGCTGGCCATCGGCAATGCGCTGGCCCTGGCCGGGGGGCCGACCGTCACCGAGGGGATCGTCTCCGCGCTCAACCGATCGCTGTCCGCGGAGAACGACAGTGGGCAGACCGAGAACCTCTCCGGGCTCCTGCAAACCGACGCCGCCATCAACCCGGGGAACTCCGGAGGCCCGCTGGTCAACGCCCAGGCCCAGGTCATCGCCATGAACACCGCGGTGGCGTCGAGCAGCACCGGCAATGCCCCCGCGCAGAACATCGGCTTCGCCATCCCCATCGATCTGGTCAAGCCCCGACTGGCCGAGTTGCGGCGGGGCGGGCCCGGGGGGCGGGCAACGCCAGCCCGCAGCCCACCCCGGTGGCCAACTCCGCCTTCATGGGGGTGTCGGTCGGCACGGTCACGCCCGCCCTCCAGCAACTGGACCATCTGACCCCGTCGTCGGGTGCCCTGGTCGAATCGGTGCAGTCGGGGAGCCCGGCGGACAAGGCCGGACTCCAGAACAACGACGTGATCGTCTCCTTCAACGGGACCGCCATCCAGACCGCGGACAATCTGACCGCCGCCATCCACCCGCTGAAGCCGGGCGACCACGTGAGCGTCGGGTTGTACCGGGGCGCGACCAAGATGACGGTCAGCGTCACGCTCGGAGCCAATCCGTCTGCGGGCTAGGCTGACCTCCGCAATCTCGAGGAGGAACCACCACCATGACCCCGGTCACCGACGAACAGACCGCCCCGGAAGAGGGCGAGGAGCCCCAGCCCCCGGTCGGCCACGTGCGGGTGGTGTACCTCGGACCGGTCGCCCCGCACTGGGAGGTCCAGTCCGACTTCGGGGACCCCGAGCTGATCGAGGCGTTCCGCCATCGGACCATGGCCCGCTTGGTCCTGCTCCCGCCGCACGACCCGCAGTACCGGCGCAACCGCGAGCGGGTGATCCGCGACGCCGAGCGGGAGAACATCACCCTGGAATGGGATCTCGGGGTGCCCGAGGAAGCCGTGGTCCCGCCGGAGGCCGAGGCCGAGGTGCCCGCCTCCGACGCCTGACCGGCTGACTAGGGTCCGGGATCCGGCCCGTCGAGTTGTTCGGGCAGGCTGATCCGCTCGAGCCACAGCCCCGGGGCGTCCACCTCCGGCGGGGTCGGAAGGTTGCGGGTGGACGACCACAGCCGCCCGAGGGCCTCCTCGCCGGCCCGTTCCACCACCCCGGCGACGAAGGCACGCC
The DNA here is from genome assembly GCA_963819695.1 of uncultured Acidimicrobiaceae bacterium. Classification (GTDB taxonomy): domain Bacteria; phylum Actinomycetota; class Acidimicrobiia; order Acidimicrobiales; family RAAP-2; genus DASZIT01. The sequence continues at coordinate 305,548 of CAWFXD010000001.1, forward strand.
CGCGGTCGACCTGGGCCTGCTCGAGATCGAGCCCGAACAGCGCCCCGGCGGCCTCTTCCCCCTTGCCCCGCTCGATCCGCCGGCGGTACCAGGCCTCGGCCAGCTGGGCGTGGGACCCCACCAGTTTCTGCCCCACCTGATCGGCGATGTGATCGGCGTAGGCGTCGATCACCACGGCCAGCGAGGTGAGCTGGTCCGATGACCGCCGGAACTCCGGGGTCAGCAGATCTCCGAGCAGGGCCTCCGGATCGCCGAACAGGTCCTGAATGGACTCGAGGTCCATCCCGGATCCGCCGGTGGCGTCGCCCAACCCGCCCAAGCGTTCGGCCAGGCCCTGCTGGGTGCTGCTGGCCGAGGCGGCCAACGCCTCCAGCAACTCCTCCATCCGGGCCCGGACCTCGGGCCTGGACAGCACCGCATGGGAGGCCAGCTCCCGGGCGCAGACCCACAGCAAGGCCTCGTCGACGGGGATGCTCCAGTCGTCGGCGAACGAGGTGACGTTTCGGGTCACGATCAGCAGATCGTCGGACGGGGCCCAGGGGAGGGCCAGCGCGTACTGGCCCAGGGCCCGATGGGACAGGTGACCGACCACCGATCCCAGCTGGAGGCCGAAGAACATCGGCCCGATGACCACCGCCCACTTGCCGAGCAGATCACCCAGCCCGCCCAAGGGGTCTTCTCCGACCGGGCCCTCGAGGTCGGAGCTGCCCGGCGTCCCCGACGGGGTGCTGGGCAAGGTCGGGGCCATGGCCGACAGCACCGGCTTCCAGGCGTCGAGCGCCCGGAGCGTCCAGTCGCCACGGCCCACAGGGAGATAGTTCAACCGCCGGCCGTCGTGGGAGACGGGCATGCCGGTGGCCTCGATCACGTGGAGCTCGGCCACCCGGGCCAACTCCTCGAGCCGGATCCGCTCGATGGGTTCAACGTTCGGTTCCGGGGTTCCGCCGGTGGCCACGTTCACCCCGAACGACCGGGTCATCTCCCATTGATCGGGAGCGTTGGTGCCCAACATGTTCATCAGATCGCCGAGAAGAGACTGGAACGGGTTCCCGGTGTCCCCTGACTCAGTGGGTGCCATCAGCTCATGCTACGGGGAGGAAACGGCGTCCGATGCGTTGCCCGGGTAAGGGGTCAACACCGCGGTGGTGGTACCCAACGTTCCCGAGCGCTCGACGGCGACCATCACCGTGGTGCCCGGGAGGTCGGCGTAGAGACGGGTCCGCAACTCGGCGGTGGAGTGCACCGCACCACCGTCGATGCCCACGATGACGTCGCCGATTTGCAGGCCGGCCTGCGCCGCCGCCCCTTGGGCGTCAACCGCGTCCAGGGTGGCCCCATCGGAAAGGGTGTCGCCGGTCACCGTGGCGCCGGTGGCCCCGACGATGTCGCTGGCCTCGATCCCCAGCCATCCCCGCTCCACCGAGCCGGCCGCCACCAGCTGGCGGGTCACGCCGAGGACGAGCTCGGCCGGGAGGAAGACACCGATGGTGGTGTCACCGTCGGTCATGGTGGAGTCGAGGAGTCCCGACACCAGACCCTGGCCGCTGAGCAACGCGCACCCGCTGTCGTGGGCCCCGAGCGGGAGGTTGGCGGTGGTGACGCTGAAGGCCGACGCCGCATCGCCGCTCCCCACCGCGGTGCCCGAGGAGCGGACCGCACCGGCATACACCGACGAACGAGGGGCGGTGCCACTCCCGGAACCTGGGTGCATGGCCACCGCCATCATGGTGGAACCGGGAACCGGATCGGTGCTGTCGAAGTTGGCCACCGGCAGATCGGAGGCCACCCGGAGGACGGCGATGCCCGACGCCGGGTCGCTGCCTACCAGCTCGGCCGGAGTCCGGGTGCCGTCCGAACCGTCGAAGGAGATGGACCGGGCCCCGGCGACGGCGGCGGCGGTGGTGGCGATGATGCCTCCCGACTCGGCGATGACCCCGGTGGCCATCGAGTCTCCGGACGGGCGGGTGACGGTCAGCGCGGCCAGCGACGGTCGAACCGTCACCGCCGTCTTGTCCATCTGGGTGAGGTCGGCCAGGTTGGCGGTGCCGGGCTCGGTGGTGGGCGGGGCGGTCTCGCCGGCCAGGCTCGATGCGGTGGTGGCCGGGGCGGGGCCGGTCGCGTCCGGGGACGCTCCGGAGGTGGCCAGCACCAGGCCGGAGGCGAGGAGGGCGCCGGCCACGCAGACCGCGGCACCGCCCACGATCCACGGGCCGGACCGGCTTCGATCCGGGGCCGCGGCCCGGTTGGCCGCGGCTTCCCTGGCCGATGCCGCCTCGGAAGGGTGCCGCCAGAGGCGGTCGTCGGGGGAGATCCATCCCCGGATGTGATCCTGGGACCCGTCACCGTGGTCGGGGCCGTCCGCGCCCATCCCCGTGTCCTCCGGTGTGTCTCCACTCACCGACCTGAGACTAGTGACGAACCCGGCGAATAGGAGGTCGCCTGCGGCCGGTAACCCGGTCCGCCAGGTCAGCGCAACCGTCGGCGGAACCGCTGGCCCTACGATGGCCCGGTGGCCCGTGACCTTGCAATCGACCTCGGCACGGCCAATACCCTTGTCTACGCCAAGGGCCGGGGCATCGTCCTCAACCAACCGACGGTCATCGCGCTCAACACCCGGACCCGGGACGTCCTGGCCGTCGGGAACGAGGCCTGGCACATGATCGGGCGGACCCCGGGCTACATCGTCGCCGTCCGACCCCTGCGGGAGGGGGCCATCACCGACTTCGACATCACCGAGCGGATGATCCGGCTGTTGTTGCGCCGGGCCGGGGTGACCAAGCTGACCCGGCCCCGGGTGCTGATCTGCGTTCCCTCGGCCATCACCTCGGTGGAGCGGCGGGCCGTCAAGATGGCGGCCCGCCACGCCGGGGCGTCATCGGCCTACCTGATCGAACAGCCGATGGCCGCCGCCATCGGGGCGGGTCTGGCCACCCACGAGCCGATGGGGAACATGGTGGTCGACGTGGGCGGGGGCACCTCGGAGACGGCGGTCATCTCCCTCGGGGGGCTGGTCACCTCCCGGGCCATCCGCTGCGGCGGCTTCGATCTCGACGCCGCCATCCAGAGCTACGTGCGGCGCGAGTACGACGTCGCCATCGGCGAGCGCACCGCCGAGGAGCTCAAGCTGGCCATCGGATCCGCGCTTCCCTACAAGAACGAGGTGAAGGCCGAGGTCCGGGGGCGGGAGGTGGCCACCGGGCTCCCCAAGGTCGTGGTGCTGTCGCCCGAGGAGATCCGGTTCGCCATCCGCGAGCAGATCGATCTGATCCTGGCCACCGTCGTGGAGTGCCTGGGTGAAGCTCCGCCCGAGCTGGCCCAGGACATCATCTTCCAGGGGATCTACCTGGTAGGCGGTGGAGCCATGCTCCGCGGCCTGGCCAACCGCCTGTCCGACGAGACCGAGGTGCCGGTGCACCTGGTCCCCACCCCGCTGGAGTGTGTGGTCCAGGGCGCCGGGCTGTGTCTCGATTCGTTCGACCGGATGCGCCACATCTTCGCGGCCGCCGACTCCTGAGGGGAGCCGACCGCCTCAGTCCACCGCCAGCAGGTCTTCGGCGACCTGGCGTACCTGCCAGTCGCGGTCCTCGAGGCAGCGACGGAGGGCGGCCTCGACCTCGGGCCCGGTGAAGGCGGCAAGGGCCACCGCCGCCCGGCGCCGGATGGCCGGCTTGTCATCCAGGGCCGCCGAGCACGGCGGGAAGGCCGGCTGGATCACCGATGGCGCCGAGGGCGGCCACCGCGGCTTCCCGGCACAGGGGTTCCCGATGACCGGTTGCCATCGACGCCACCGCGGTGAGGGGGAGAACCGCGCCCGGCAACCCCTGTTCACCCAGGGCCCAGGCGGCCATCTCCACCACGGACGGGTCGGGGTCATCCAGCCATGAGGAGACATCCAGGTCCGGAAGGCCGGCAGCCAGTTCGCAGGCTCGGCGGCGCACCGAAGGTTCGGGGTCGGCCAACGCCGCCATCACATCGGCGACCTGCAGGTCTCCGCGCCTCTCGAGCGCGCCCAGCGCGGTGACCCGCACGGCGGGTGCCGGATCGGCGAGCCCGGCCCGGGCAACCTCCCCGGCGCCGACGTGTCCGTCCATGGCCACCAGGCGCCGCCGCTCGGTGACCGTCCGATCCGGTGGTTCCGTGGCAGGCTGTGAGGCCTGGCTACCCGGTGCGCGACGGTTGGGAATCGCCCGGCCGGACGACTTGGGAGTGACCACCGCACCACTATGACCGAAGAGACCATCTCCACGCCCACGCCCACGCCCACGCCGCGGCATCGGGTCGATGCCGACGGAACCGCCACCGCCACCCCGCCGCCGGCGCCGATGGCCCTGGGCCACCTTCATCGCCGTCGCCATCATCATCGCGGTGGCGTCGAGGATCAACCTCAACTACTACGCGGTGCAACCGGGAACGGCAACGCCGGTGCAGCAGTTCATCACCGTCCCGGCGGACAAGGGGCATCCGGTCAAACACTCGATACTCCTCACCGATGTCCAGATCGCCCAGGTGTCGGCGCTGTCGTACCTGTACTACAAGGTGCAGGCCAACACCGACCTCTTCCCGTTGGAGGCGATCACCGGCGGTGCCGCCCCGTCGGAGTTCACCGCCCAGGGCAACCTGGAGATGTCCCAGGCGGAATCGTCGGCCAAGGCGGCGGCGCTCCTCCGGCTGGGGTATCCGGTCAGCTCCCAGGCCGCCGGGGCGGTGGTAGCGGCCACCTACCCGAAGACGCCCGCCTTCGCCGCCCTCGACGTGGGTGACGTCATCTCCGCGGTCAACGGCACCTCCACCCCGAATGCCGAGGGCCTGGTCACCGTCCTGCACAATTATCACTCGGGCCAGCAGATCACCCTCTCGGTCACCCGTGCCGGGAGCACCGCCCCCAAATCAGTACCGGTCACCCTGAAGAACACCTTGATCGATGTCGGCGGGGGAGTGATGCAGACCGAGGACCTCGGAATCCAGGTGGACGATCAGGTCAACTACACCTTTCCCTTCCCGCTCACCATCAACGTCGCCAACATCGGAGGTCCCTCGGCCGGATTGGCCATGACCCTCGGGGTGATCGACGAACTGACCGGCGGCTCGCTCACCGGAGGGAAGACGGTGGCGGCGACCGGGACCATTGACGCCCAGGGCAACGTGGGTGACGTCGGCGGAGTCCCCCAGAAGACCATCGCCGTCGAGAATGCCGGGGCCACCATCTTCCTCGTGCCCCCCCAGGAGTTCAAAGCCGCGAAGTCGAAGCAGGCCAGGGGCCTGCAGATCTACTCGGTCTCGACCCTCGATCAGGCCCTCCAGGTGCTGGCCGCTCACGGGGGAGTGGTGCCGCCGGCCCCGACCCATTCCGCCCCGGCGTCGGCACCCGCCGGAGGGTGACCCGTTCGAGCAACCGCTGGTCGTAGGCTCTCGTGCATGCCTGAGGACCACTGGATGACAATTTCATCGTCATCGCACCTGGCCCCTGACGAAGTGGCGCGCCACACCTTCGCCACTTCGCGTCGGGGCTTCGATCCCGACGAGGTGCGGGCGTACCTCGAGAACCTGGCCAGGGGGCTGAGAGAGCTCGCCGAGCGAGAGCAGGAGTTCAGGCGCGAGCTCGAAGATGCCGAGCGGCGGGCGGCCAATCCGGTCATCAACGAGGAGACGTTGACGGCGGCGCTGGGCCAGGAGACGGCTCGGGTGTTGCACAGTGCCCATGAGGCATCCAGCGAGATGCTGAACAAGGCACAGGCCGAATCCGACCGGCTGTTGACCGACGCCCGCGAGGAGATCGCCGCCACCGAGGCCCGGGTCTCGGCGCAGCTGTCGGACCGGGCCCAGGAGGCGGAAGTGGTGGCGGCGGACGTCCGGCAACGGGCGCAGGAGGAGGCCACCTCCACCACCGAGGCGGCCCGCACCGAGGTGGAGGCGATGATCGCCCAGGCCCGGTCGGACTGCCGCGACATGATCGACGAGGCTCAGGCGCTCCGGGCCCGGGTGCTGGCCGACCTGTCCAAGCGGCGCAAGGTGCTCCATGCCCAGATCGAGCAGTTGCGGGCCGGCCGCGAGCACCTGGCCGACACCGTCCGCGGGGTGCGCCGGTCGATCGACGCCATCGCCGACGATCTGTTCAGGGCGGAGGACGAGGCCCGGTTGGCGGCCGAGGCCGCAGGCCGGGCCGCGGTGGCCAGACCCGATGAAGGCACACCGGAGGAGTTGGCCACCGCGCTGTTGGCCGAGGAGGCATCCCTGGCCGAGGCGGCCGGCGAGGTTCCCGAGGATCTCACCCTGGTAAACCCGGTGCCCGCCGAGGTGGTGGGCGAGCTCGATGAGATCGCCGTGTTGTCCGACGCTGTCCCGCTCGATCCCATACCGTCGGTCGACGCCCTGTTCGCCAAGATCCGAGCCGCCCGGGAGGATGGGCCGGAGGATCCCGGCGAGCCCGACGGTATGGCCGGTTCGGCGGAAGCGGTGCCGGCTATCGAGATGGCCGAGCCGACCGCGCCCAATGCCGTAGTGGCCCCGGTCAACGGCGACGATGTGGACGAGGCCGCCGAGGGGGCCGAGGTTGCTCCGCCAGAAGCGCGGAACCCGGCCGTCATCCGTCGGGACGAGATGACCGCACCCCTGGTGAAGGCGTTGGCCCGGCGAATGAAGCGCACCCTCCAGGATGACCAGAACGACCTGCTCGACCGGTTGCGGTCCGCCCATTTCCAATGGTCGCCCGAGATCCTTCCCGTCGACCCGGAGCACCTTGATTCCTATGCGACCGCGGCGTTGCCACACCTGATGGAGGCCGGCCAGGCCGGGGCCTCGTTCGTGGGGTCCGAAGGGACCCACCGGCCCCTCACCGACGACATGGCCAAGGTCGCCCACCAGCTCGCCGAGGCGGTGACCCTGCCGCTCCGCCGCCGGCTGTTGGAGGGCGAAGGCGAACATCTGTCGGGAGCCGACGAGCAGGTGGTGGCGGAGCACGTCGGGTCGGCCTTCCGGGAATGGAAGGGCGAGCGCATCGAGCGACTGGCAGGAGACTACGTGGTGGCGGCGTTCTCGCTCGGCTCGCTGGCCGGAGCGCAGCGCAAGAAGAACCTGCAGATCGAGTGGATCGCGGCCGCGGCCACCGGCGATGAACCGTGTCCGGACTGCGAGGACAACATGCTCAACGGGCCCCAACGCCCGGGGGGGGATTTCCCCACCGGACACGTGCATCCGCCGGCCCATCCGGGTTGTCGATGCGTGCTGGCGCCGTCTGCCACCTAGGCTGCTGCCGTGCGGCCCCCCACTGACATTCCCAAGCCCACTCGTTCACCGTCGCACGCCCGGCGCCGCGGGATCATCATCGCCATCGTCGTGCTGGTGGCCATCCTGCTTTCGTTGAGCGCATTCGCCCACATCTACACCGACGCCCTGTGGTTCTCGTCGGTGAACCTGCACTCGGTGTGGCGGAGCCTGTTCGACATCAAGGCCGGCTTGATGCTCTCATTCGGAGTCATCTTCGGGGTGCTGTTGTTCGCCAGCCTGATGGTCGCCGAGCGGCTGGCCCCCAAGGGCCCTTCGCTCGACGCCGAGGACGAATTCGTGAAGCGCTACCAGGAGGTCATCGGTCCCTATGTCCGATGGCTGAGGATCGGGCTGGTGGTGGTGCTGGCGCTGATCGTCGGGTCCCAGGCCCTCGGCCAGTGGAACAACTGGATCCTGTTCCGGAACGGGGTGCCGTTCGGGGTGAAGGACCCCCAGTTCGGACGGGACGTCGGCTACTTCGTCTTCAAATTGCCGTTCGAGCTCTTTCTGGTCCACTGGGCGCTGGTGGCGTTGATCGTCATCCTGCTGGTGACCGTGCTGTTCCACTACCTCAACGGCGGCATCCGGCTGCAGGGGGCGCGGCCCCGGGTCCGCCCGGCGGTCAAAGCCCACATCTCGGTGATCCTCGGCCTGATCGCCCTGGTCAAGGCGGCCGGCTACTACCTGGCCCGCTTCTCGCTCGACCTGTCGTCGAACGGCTACAACAAGGGCGCGGACTATGCCGATGTCCACGCCCGGATCCCGGCCATCGAGCTGTTGATCCTGGTGTCGCTGGCGGCCTTCTTGCTGCTGATCTACAACATCCGGCGCCAGGGCTGGGCCCTCCCGGTGATCGGGGTCGGGCTGTGGTTCGTGGTGGCCCTGACCGCCGGCACCATCTACCCGGCCATCGTCCAGGCGTTGAAGGTGAACCCGGCCCAGAACACCCTGGAGCGGCCCTACATCCAGCGGAACATCAACGCCACCCGGACCGCCTTCGGCCTCAACGCCGTCACCAACACCAACTACTCGGCCACCTCGACGCTGACCGCCAGCCAGCTGACCGCCGCCACGGACACCCTGGCCAACGTGCGGTTGTGGGACCCGCTCCAGACCCAGGCGACCTACGACCGGCTGCAGGACCGCCGCTCCTATTACCAGTTCAACTCCCTGGCCATCGACCGCTATCCGGTGGCCAGCCCGACGGGAACGACGGTGACACCGGTGATCGCCGGCGTGCGGGAGGTCAACGATGCGGACATACCGTCACCCTCGTGGGTCAACACCCACCTGGTATTCACCCACGGGTACGGGATGGTGGTGTCACCGGCCAACACCCAGACCAGCAGCGGGGACCCCACTTTCGCGGTGCAGGACGTCCCCCCGATGTCGACCACCGGGTACCCGACGATCACCCAGCCGTCGGTGTACTTCGGGTTGAGCAACGCCGGGTACGTGGTGGCCGACACCAAGGCTTCTGAACTCGATTACCAGTTGGCCAACGGAACCAATGTGCAGACCCACTACGCGGGGAACGGCGGTGTGCAGCTGTCGTCGTTCTTCAACAAGCTGATGTTCGCGGTGCGTTTCGGCGACTACAACCTGCTGATCTCGAGCCAGCTCACCGACCAGTCACGGCTGATCTATGACCGGGGGGTGCAGGCCCGGGTGTCAAAGGCGGCGCCCTTCCTGAGCCTGGACGCGGATCCATATCCGGTACTGATCGGGGGTCACATCGACTGGATCCAGGATGCCTACACCACCACCGACAATTACCCCTACTCCCAAGACGCTGACACCAGCGCGCTGTCGGGCGGAAGCGGTCTCCAGAAGCCGGTCAACTACGTCCGCAACTCGGTGAAGGTGGTGATCGACTCCTACACCGGGGCGATGACGTTCTACGTCATGGACCCGAAGGACCCGATCATCCGGACTTACCAGAAGGCGTTCCCGGGCATGTTCACCCCGGCGTCCAAGATGTCGGCGGACCTCACCGCCCATCTCCGGTATCCCGAGGACATCTTCACCGTGCAGGCCTCGATGTACGGCAAGTACCACATCACCAGCGCTCCCAACTTCTACAGCGCGGCCGACGCCTGGACGCTGTCGCCGTCGCCGGGGTCGGGGTCACCGTCCCAGGCATTGCAAACCGTCCAGGCTCCCAACGCCCAGGGCCAATTGGTTTCCACCGGCCAGCTGGTGCGGATGGCCCCCGTCTACCAGGAGATGCGGGTGCCGGGGCAGACACAGCAGTCGTTCACCCTCCTCGACGCGTTCGTGCCGGTCTCGAGCCAGAGCCAGATCCAGACCCTGTCCGGCTTCATGATCGCCGGGTCGGATCCGGGCCAGTACGGCAAGCTCCAGATGTTCATCACCCCGCGCAACCAGCCGGTCAACGGCCCGTCGATCGTGGCCTCGGAGATCGATGCCAATCCGGCCATCTCCAAACAGATCAGCCTGCTCAACCAGAACGGTTCGACCGTGCTGTTGGGGAATGTGCTGATGATCCCGGTAGCTGACGCGCTCCTGTATATCCAACCCCTGTATGTGGCGTCGGCCCGGAACTCGATCCCGGAGATCCAGAACATCATCGCGGTGTACGGGAACACGCCGGCCCTCGGCACCACCCTCAGCGACGCCCTGACGCAGGTGTTCGCCGCCCCGGTGTCGACCCAGGTGACCCCGGGGGGCACCTCCAACGCCCTGTCGCCGACCGTGCGTCAGCTGCTGGCCGACGCCCAAGCGTTCTATGTCGCGTCCCAGGCCGATCTGACCGCGGGAAACCTGGGCGCCTACCAGAACGCCATCAACTCGATGGAACAGGATCTCCAGCAGGTGCAGACGCTGACGGGTACGGCTCCGCCGGCCCCGTCGGCGTCCGACCACCACCACCACCACGGCTCCCGGCTCCACGCCCACCACCACGGCTACGGCTGGATCCACCACCGCCACCAAGTCCTCGCCCGCCCTCACCGTCCAGCCGGCTCCGGCCTGATCTCGGTCGGGAGGGGGTGGCGGCGGGGGGAATCCCTGTCCGGTCGTGGTTTCTCGGGCCGTGTCGGTTGAGGCCCGTCTCGCAAGTGGTATCTTGTATCTTCACGCCGCGGGGTGGAGCAGTCTGGTAGCTCGTCGGGCTCATAACCCGAAGGTCGCAGGTTCAAATCCTGCCCCCGCCACCATTTGAAACGGGCTCATCGGATTCTGGTGGGGCGCGCCCCTGACCAGGATCACCTCGAGCGCGACGAAGGTGCTTCAAGCTTGAGGTGTGACCCAACAACCAAGAAGCACCTTCGTTCTTCGCGACCATAGCGGCTCATCGGATTCTGGTGGGGCGCGCCCCTGACCAGGATCACCTCGAGCGCGACGAAGGTGCTTCAAGCTTGAGGTGTGACCCAACAACCAAGAAGCACCTTCGTTCTTCGCGACCATAGCGAGATCCTCGAGGCCCTCGTCGGGCTCAAAGACGTGGTGGTCCTGCACTACGAGCGACGCGGACCCGACGTCGAGCTGGCCATCGAACAGCTGATCAGGGATCCGGTGCGCTGCCCATCGTGTGGCGTGGAGGCCCGGGTCAAGGATCGGCCGGTGGTCCATTACGTCGACTTGCCCGTCTATGGGGCGCCCATGTCACTGGCCTGGAAGAAGCACCGGATGCGCTGTGGGAACGAGCGCTGCCCGAAGAAGACCTGGGTGCTCAGCGACCACCGCATTGCGGCCAAGAAATGCCGGTTGACCACGAGGGCTGCCAAATGGGCGACGCGCCAGATCGGCGACGGGCGCACGGTCAAGGAGGTGGCAGCGGAACTCGCCTGTGACTGGCACACGGTCAACGACGCCGTGACCACCTATGGCGAGGCCCTTCTCGAGGCCGATCGCAAGCGCCTGAACAAGACCTCCGCCATCGGCCTCGACGAGACCTCCTTCGTGCGCTTGGCGGGGAGCCGGACCGACTACGCCACCACCGTGGCCGATGTCGAGCACCACCAGATCATCGACATCTTGCCCAGCCGCAACTACGTGGAGGTGGCCGCCTGGCTGGACAAACAGCCCAAGAGCTGGAAGCAGCGCATCGAATACGGCGCCCTCGACATGTCGGCCACCTATGCCGCCGTCTACAGCGTCGTGCTTCCCCAAGCGGCCCAGGTGGTCGACCCCTTCCACCTCATCGCCCTCGCCAACCGCTCCCTCGACGCCATCCGCCGGCGGGTCCAGATCGAACAACTGGGTCATCGGGGCCGGCGTGACGACCCGCTCTATCGGGCCCGCAGGTTGCTGCTCAGGGGCGAGGAGAAGCTGAGCGATGAGGCCTCAGCGCGCCTGGCCTCACTCCTCGAACTCGGCGACCCGGGTGCCGAGGTGGCCATTGCCTATCGCGTGAAAGAGCGCCTCCGCGACTTCTATCGCTGCAGCGATCCCGACCAGGCCGAGGCGATGCTTCTCGAGCTCCAGACACACTGCACGAAGAAGGCCATGCCACCGGAGATCCGCCGTCTCGGTCGCACCATCAAGAACTGGTTCGACAAGATCACGAACTACCACTTGGCCCGGGTCTCCAACGGCCCCACCGAAGCGCTCAACAACCTGATCAAGCGAATCAAACGGATCGGCTTCGGGTTCCGCAACTTCGAGAATTATCGGATCCGGGCCTTGCTCTACGCCGGCAAACCGAACTGGCGGGTGCTCGGATCGATCGTCGTCCGGTGAGCAGGCAGACCCCACCAGAATCCGATGGTCCTTGAAACGCTGGTCGGCGCGTCTCGTGCACAGGGCACGGGCGCCTGACCAGCGTTTTCGCGTCTGGCCGAGGTGCCGAAGGTCGGGTTCATCGGGGATTTTTCTCGGGACCTACTCAGCCGCGGCGCCTGCTGCCCTATGCAGCGTGGCGCGACACGTCCGGCCCTTGCGCTGCGGTTTCGCGACAGAGGACTGCGGAGCTGGCGCACTGCATGGGACATGCCCTGTGCAAGCCCTCTGCAGCTGCACTGCTCAGCTCTACTCCGTGGCCGGCCGGTTGCATGGAGTTGACCTGGGGTAGCCGAATATTGGCGTCGGAGACGAGGTCCCTCTCAGTTGCCAGGAAGTGCGCCGAGGTCGGCGCCAGCGAAGACAGCTGCAATCCGGTCAAGATGACGCGCCCAGAATTGCCGATAGAAGGCGGCATCCCCCGCACTTAGGCCGGAGAACTGCACCCTCACATTCGTGCCGTCACCTGTCGGGGTGAGCGTGATCTCAATGAATGTAGGTATCGGCGTCGTTGTGTCGGTTCCTTGACGCTCCCATCTAAGCAGCATGCGGTGCGGGGGATCTACTTCGATGTAGTGGCCGGCGATCACCGTCCCGTCGAGGTCAAGGTGGAACGCGTCCCCCGGCCGCGGAGCCGTCATGAAGTTCCGTTCATCTTGACGAAGCCGGTCCACGTTCAAGGGGCACGAGCAGGCAGGGTCGGCTGAATGAGCTCACGGGAAGCCAGACCTGAGCAACCACTGGGACCGACGAGGTGTCCGGCATCACGAACGGCAGCGGGTCCGCAAACGCAGCGTGTGGATGCACGTGCCTATCCAAAAGCCGTGAGCCGACCTCGGCGATGGCTGTGAACGAACCCGGCTCGGGGTCATCTGCCGATGGTAAGGGCGAGAAGGGTATTAACGGCAGTCTCGAACGGGCGGGTACTCCGTTGCACCTGGGCGAGTAGAAGTCCTCCTTGGAGCGTGGCGAGCAGAGTAGTGGCGAGGTCGTCCGGGTCGATGTCCGACGGGAGTTTCCCGTCGGCATGAAGGGATCTGAGTCCATCGCCGATGGCGGCGGCCCACTGATCGAACCCTGCCGCTATGAGCGCTCGGGCCTCGGGGTCACTCTCGGCGAGTTGACCAACGAGCGAGCCAAGTTGGCAGCCCCCCTTTGCTTTGGTGCGCTTCGCTGCGGTGATCACCATGTTCCGCCAGGCTTCGACTCCGTTCGCGCTGCTGAGCGCGTGCCGCTGCCGATTGACGATGCTCTCGGCTTGGTAGTCGATGACCGCCTGCACGAGTTCGTTCTTGTCGGGAAAGTAGTGGTACATCTGAGAGCCGCTGACTTCCGCCGCCACCTTGACGTCCTCCAAGGTGGTGCCCGCCACCCCGCGCTCATGGATCAGGGCGGCGGCCTCCTCCACTATTCGTGCCCGGGTGCGTGCTCCCTTGGAGGTGAGCCTCGACCGGTCACTCGTCTTGTTGACCATGCGCCAATGTTAGCAGAATTCTGGGTTTGACAACCCATTCTCTTGCTGTCAGAGTGGGTTGTATAACCCATTTTGAGTGAGAGGACAAGCAACGCATGACTGATTTAACTGGCAAGACGGCTCTGGTGACGGGCTCGACGAGCGGGATCGGCCGGGCTACGGCCATCGCCTTGGCCGCCCGCGGCGCTCACGTACTGGTAGTGGGACGCAACGAACAACGAGCCAAGGACGTGGTCGCCGAGATCGAAGGCAGCGGCGGCAGCGCGACGTTCCGGCTCACCACGTTGAGCGATCAGAAATCGGGCCAGGACCTGGTCGAGTGGGCCACTGAGGCAGGCGACGGTCACGTCGACATCCTCATCAACAACGCTGGCGTCGCCTTGCTCGGACCAAGCAAGGCAGCCACCGAAGCAGAGTTCGACGAGACCTTTGCACTGAACGTCAAGGTTCCGTTCTTTCTCGTCGCGTCACTGGCGTCCAGCCATGGCCGAACGCGGATGGGGTTCGATCGTCAACGTCTCCACGATGGTCGCGAGCTTTGGACAGGCCGGCATGGCTCTGTACGGCGCCAGCCGAGCGGCTCTCGAACTCTTGACCAAGACCTGGGCTGCGGAATACGGCCCGCTTGGTGTTCGGGTCAACGCCGTTGCCCCCGGCCCGACGCGCACCCGGATGATGGAAGCAGTCCCCGAGGAGATGGTGAATCAGCTCGCAACACAAGCACCAGCAGGTCGCGTAGCTCAGCCCGAGGAGCTGGCTGCGGCGATCGTTTTCCTCGCAAGTGACGATGCCAGCTTCGTCCACGGCGTCACTCTTGCGGTCGACGGAGGCCGGGTAGCGACGTAACCCCTGTCGGCGGTGACGTTTAAGAGTGAAGACCTAGAACACAGATCACACCTAACGACTGAGGAGTATCCACATGAGCGCATACGTAATTGTCGAATTCACGGTCAAGGACCTGGATGTTTATCGTGAGAAATACGGCCGCAACGCTGGACAGACGGCCAAAGAGCACGGAGGCGAGCCTCTCGCCAACGGCAACTGGGAAGTCCTGCACGGCGATGGCTCGCTCACTTCAGGAGCACTCGTGCGGTTTACTGACCGTGAGACGGCCCTCAAGTGGTACAACTCGCCTGAATATCAGCAGCTGATCGATGTCCGAAGTGTGGCGATGGATGCCCGTTTCAGCTTGCTCGACGGCCTCCCTAGCTGATCGCGGTGGCTCCAGATCCCACCAGGTGCCCACGTGCTCGTCGACCCGCTACGGGTCTAAAGCAACCCAGGAGCGCCGGCGGACGCAACCCGGCATGGCCTATCCAGCCCCACTATTCCCACAGTAACTGAGAGGAAATACCAATGAGCACAGTGCCAGGAAAGTCGGTACTCATCACTGGCGCCAACGCCGGGATCGGCAAGGAGGTGGCCCGGCAACTGGCATTACGTCCCGAGATGGCACGGATCTACTTGGCGTGCCGGAACAGAGATCGGGCGACACAGGCAAAGGCCGATCTCGAAGCCGTGACCGGCCGGCACATCTTTGACATCATTCTCATGGACGTCGCCGACCTCGATTCGGTCCGCGCCGGCCTTGACGCCATCAACGGATCCATCGACGCGCTGGTCATGAACGCTGGTGTCATTGGCCCGCAGACGTTTGAATTGACCGCTGACGGGGTCACCACCGTGTTCGCGACGAACGTCCTTGGCCACGTCGTCCTCCTCGAAGGGCTCCTGAAAGAGGATCGGCTTGGCGAGGTTGCGGTCTTCGCCGGAAGTGAAGCAGTCAGGGGGGTCCCGAAGTTGCGGATGAAGGGGCCAACGTTCGTCTCACACTCCGCCGACGAGTTCGCCACTGTCATCGACGGCAGCTATTTCGCCGGCAAAAAAGCTGACTTCAACCTCGCTTTCGGGCAGGCCAAGTACATTGGTGCCCTATGGATGGCCTACCTGGCCCGCCAACACCCCGACCGCCGCTTCATCACCGTGAGCCCCGGCAACACCACCGGCACCCAAGCAGCCAGTGACCTCCCATTGCCGATGCGGATAGGGGCGAAATACATCATGCCCACCCTGGGTCTCTCCCACAAACTTGACGTGGGCGCGAAGCGACTGGTCGACGGCGTCACCGACCCGACCCTGTCGAGCGGCGTGTTCTACGCCAGCGCGGCCAACACGCTGAAAGGACCCTTGTTCAACCAAGCAGACTTCCTCCCCGACCTGGCCAACCCGTCGTTTCAGGACCACGCCAACGAGGCCATCCACCGCTTCTTCTCCTAATGACGTTTGCGTAATACCGGGCACGTAGCGAGAGGGCAGTGAGTCAGCAAAAGCCGAGGGTCAACGCGCCGTCTTCGGGTCATGAACCCGAAGGTCGACCCCGGCCCGACTTGAGCCGCGTTTATGGAGACTCTGACGTCGGAGCGCCGATATTTTGAGTAGTGCAGCGCTTGGGCGACCGCGTACGCACGCCGCTACTACCAGCACCTTCGCGCTTGCTGAGGTCCGGGCGGCCGGCGAACCAACGGAACCCCCGCCACCAACGGATTCTCAGAGTCCAGTCGAAAGCCCACGATCTCGTGGGCTTTCGCTGCTGTTTCGGCGCACTTCGACGGGGTTATCCACAGGTTTGTCGGCTCTTTTTATCGGGACCCGCTTCGGCAGCCTCCGACGAATGAACGAGCCCACCGGGCCACTGGTCGCACTTCGAAGCTGCCGTCCTCGATACCCTGCGGACGCGTTGTTGCGACTCCCAGGCGGTGATACGAGAGCTTGTCGTGGCACTCGACCGAGGTACGCACGCCAACGACCAGTTATGGACACCCTCTCCAACCGACGTCGAAATAGCCGTCGCGCGTCTGACCGCAACAGGTGGTGTGTGCCTTTGGGAACGAAACGGCCACGACCAGGCAGGTGCTCCCGTCAGCTGGCGAGAGATAGGAGTCCTGGTGAGGCTGGCGCAGAGGTGAGTTGTCCTCGCCGGTGATGAGCACCTCGGTTCCGGCCACGAGCAGGATGACCCGCCAGCCCTTATAGGCGCGGCCCACGTCGATGCGGTGCAGCCGGCCCTCGTAACGCACCGTCACCGCGCGCCTCCGCTCGGTGGCAAGCCTCCAACTGGGCCCATGGTTGTGCCGAGCGCGGACCTGGCGGCGGCGCAGCTGTCCGCTGATCGTATTTCAGTGTTTGGTGAGCATTCGGAGGGATCGGGCGATCCACTGTTCGTACTGATCCGCTGTCCAGCCGCGTTCGACGGTCAGGATGCGATGGACGTCGGGGGATAGAGCGACATAGGTGATGTCGATTGCTTGGGGAAGCTCGAGGTGTGGGTCCAAGGCGTCGAGGTCGGAGAGGGCAGCGACGATGCGGGATTGGCCTTCGTGCCGTTGTCGGCGGATCTCGGTCACGAGCTCCGCGACTTCAGGGTCCACCTGGGCGGCGGTGGCGAGAACGTGCAGGATCGCCGACGAGCGTTCCATGAAGTCTCGGGCGATACGAGCGAACGCTCCGATCAATGCGACGGGGTCTGGCTGGGAGCGGGCCGCCTTTACCTCCGGTCGATCGCCGAATGCGACGGGCTGGTCGTCACCGCCGAAGGAGTTGTCGAGGACGGCCTTGAGCAGCGCCCGCTTGGAGGTGAACAGACGGTACAGGGTCGGCAGCGACGTGTCGGCGACGTTGGCGACGGCCTCGAGGGTGGTGGCGGGATAGCCCCGATCGATGAAGAGCGCCTTAGCGACCTCGACGATCCGGAGGCTGGTGGCGTGGGATTGGGCTTGGCGCCGGGAGTTGTTGTAGGGCCTCTTGACGGGAGCAGCCATATTGGCAATACTACAGCTATTATGACAAGAGGGGACCTATCGCAAACTTGTGAGGTGCTGGTGGTGGGGGCGGGGCCAGCGGGCCTCGTCGCTGGTGTCACCCTCGCGGGCTACGGCATTGATGTGGTAGTGCTCGACAAACGCGACGGGCTGTCCGGGCTGTCGCGGAATCTGGTCGTCAGCACCCGAGGCATGGAGCTCATGCGCCGGTTCGGGTTGGAGGAGGCGATTCGGGCGGGCGCGGCCGACGTCAAGATCCGAGCCTGGGTGACCCATGATCTGGCCTGCGGGGAGGGCAGCGAGATGCCTCTGGGGTCTCCCTCCGACGCCGAGGCCGCCTCTGTCAGCCCGACTCGACCGGCGTGGGTGGCTCAGGACCACCACGAACCCATCTTGATTGAGCATCTCCGTGGCCTGCCTTCGGCGACCGTCCGCTTCGGCTGCGAGCTGTTGGAGGTAACTCAGGACGGCCAAGGCGTCGACACCGTCGCGGCCGATGTGGAGACCGGGATCGCCGAACACATCTCTGCCCCGTACCTGATCGCCGCCGACGGCGCACACAGCGCCGTGCGAGCTCACCTGGGAATCGGCATGGTCGGGCCCGACGATCTGGCCGATTACGAACGCGTCGAGTTCACCGCGCCGCTGTGGCCCGTAGTGGGCCCGCACCGCTACGGGCTGTATGTGATTACCCGGCCCGACGCAGCAGGTGTCCTCGCACCTCGTGGGCCCGATGACCGGTGGGGGCTATCACGGGAGACCCCGATCGGAACCAATGGGCTGACCGGACTCGGCCACGAGGAGCTGTCGGGCCTCATCGGACGCGCCGTCGGCACCGAGGTGCGACCACAGATCGAACGGCTGAGCACGTTTACCTTCGCCGCCCAAATGGCCGAGCGCTATGCCGAGGGGCGCTGCTTCCTGGTTGGCGACGCAGCCCACCGGATGACCCCCAGAGGTGGCACCGGGATGAACACCGCCATTCAAGACTCGTTCGACTTGGGCTGGAGGCTGGCGTGGGTGCTACGCGGATGGGCCGGTCCGCAACTCCTTGCGAGCTATGAACGCGAACGGCGGCCGATCGCCGCCCACAACGTCGAGCGGGCCGCCGAACCAACCGGCGCCCGCCGGGAAACCGACCAAGCCCTGCCATGGGACCTGAATGGCCGACTACCCCACCACTGGTTGCGGACTGGTGACGAGCCGATTTCCACGATCGATCTCATCGGCGACGGGCTCACCCTGTTGACAGGGCCATCCGATCCCGCCTGGGAGCGTTTCTCTCAATCGACGCCACCCCGCGCACCCATCGACGTGCGCACCCTCGATAGCGCCACCGCGACCGCCCTCGACTTGCAGCCGAGCGGCGCACTCTTGGCGCGACCCGACGGACACGAGCTGCGACGATGGACCAACGTCGATGCCGCCGCGGAACAAGGTTCGAAGTGGGCGAACCTCTGACCACGCCCCTCTTCGGGTGCCTAACCCGAAGATCTCACCCCCCAGGATCGACAGTGCCAAGCGGTTTTCTCGGGACCTCACCCTGCAAGCGACAATATTGAGTAGTGCAGCGCCTCGGAGGCTGCCTAGTGCAAGCTCTGTGACCAGCAGTAACGTCGGGTTTGAAGCCCGAAAGGTGCACGATGGTCGTGAACCCCCGCCACCATTTGAATATGCAGGTCAGGGTCGGTCCGAGAGGGTCGGCCCTTCTGCTGTCAGGGCACCGCATGGCAGCGGATTGAAGGCGCGACGGTGGCGTCGACTTGCGCTCTCGAACCGAATGATTTCAGCGGGATTACGCGGTCTTCAAACCGCTACTGCGCCGCACGGAAGCCGCTTCACCCTTCCCGCCATTTCCAATTTACACCGGGGTAGGGGGCTTGTTGCAAGGGCCCCTGGTGTGCTGACAATACACCCCACAAGCCGGCCCCACAGGCGGTCGCCGCGATCGACAGTACGAATGAGAGAGGCCCAATGGGCCGAGGGAGGGTGGGGTGGCCGCATGGGCAGCTACGTGATGGATTTGCAGAAGATCGACCAGTCACAGGTCGCGGCGGTTGGCGGCAAGGGCGCACAACTAGGGGAGCTCTCGCGGATCGAAGGCATCAACGTGCCGGCCGGTTTCTGCGTCACGACCGACGCCTTCCGGCGGATCATGGCGGAAGCGCCGTCGATCGACGAACGGCTCGATCGGCTGTCGCACCTGGACCCGGACGACCGGGAGGCGATCCGCACGCTCAGCGTGGAGATGCGCCGGACCCTCGGAGGGATCGCCATCCCCGACGATCTCGCGGCGGCGATCACCCGCTCGGTAGCCGACATCGGCGAACAAACCGCCTATGCGGTCCGATCGAGTGCGACGGCAGAGGACCTGCCGACGGCCTCTTCCGCTGGCCAGCAGGACACGTACCTGAATATTGAGGGATCGGCGGCGATCCTCGAACACATCAGCCGGATCTGGGCATCGCTGTTCACCGAGCGGGCCGTGACCTACCGCCTTCGGAACGGCTTCGACCACCGGAACGTCAACATGGCGGTGGTCGTGCAGCGGATGGTCTTCCCGGTGGCGTCCGGCGTCCTGTTCACCGCCGACCCCCTCACGTCCAATCGGAAGGTCTCCTCCGTGGAGGCCACCTTCGGTCTCGGCGAGTCCCTGGTCTCCGGCCTGGTGAACGCAGACATCTACAAGGTGCGGGACGGCGAGGTCGTCGAAAAGGCGGTCGCCACCAAAGAGCTTGCCATCCGCGCCTCGCCGGCAGGCGGGACGAAGGAAGAATCGATCGAGCCCGAGCGGCAGAAGCAACCAGCACTGACGGATGCGGAGGTCGTGAGGCTCGAGCAGCTGGGACGGCGGATCGAAGCACACTTCGGCTACCCCCAAGACATCGAATGGTGCCTGGTCGACGAGGAGTTCCAGATCGTCCAGACCCGACCGATCACCACGCTGTTCCCCATCCCGACGGCCGGCGACCAGGAGAACCACGTCTACCTGTCCGTCGGTCATGCGCAGATGATGACCGACGCGATGAAGCCCTTGGGACTCTCCCTCTGGCAGCTGACCACACCTCGGCCGATGTACGTGGCCGGCGGCAGACTGTTCGTCGATGTCGCCTTGGGCTTGGCGTCGCCAGCGAGCCGAGCCGGTCTCTTGGAGGTCTTTGGGAAGAGCGATCCCCTGGTCGGGGACGCCCTCAAGACCGTCCTCCAACGCGGCGACTTCATCCCCACCCTCCGGGACCCGAGTCCAAGCGCGACGGATGGCGGTGTGCCCGCACCCATCGAGACCGACTCGGCCATCGTCACAGAGCTGATCGAGCGCAGCGAGGCTTCCGTTGCCAAGTTGAAGAGCGATATCCGCGGGAAGTCCGGCTCCGCGCTGCTCGACTTCATCCTGGAGGACATCCAGGAGCTGAGGCGGTTCCTGTTCGATCCGCGAAGTCATCAGGTCTTCATGTCGGCGATGGAGGCCACGTGGTGGCTGAACGAGCAGCTGCAGGCGTGGCTCGGCGAGAAGAACGCGGCCGATACGCTCACGCGGTCCGTCCCCCACAACGTCACGTCGGAAATGGGACTGGCGCTCATGGACGTCGCGGACCTGATCCGCCCACATACCGACGTGGTGGATTTTCTGGAACACGTCGAGGACGAGGGGTTCCTGGACGAGCTGGCACACCTTGAGGGCGGCCAGGAAGTGCAGGACGCCATCCAGACCTTCCTCGACACGTACGGCATGCGATGCGTGGGCGAGATCGACATCACGAGGCCGCGTTGGAGCGAACGCCCCACCACGCTGCTGCCGGTGATACTCGGCAACATCAAATGCTTCGAGCCCGGCGCCGGCGAGCGGCGTTTCGAGCAAGGCCGGCAGGAGGCGTGGACGAAGGAACGGGACCTGCTGGAGCGCTTGCGGGCCCTGCCGGACGGGGAGCGCAAGGCCGATGAAACCAAGGAGAAGATCGATCGGGTCCGGACCTTCATCGGGTACCGGGAATATCCAAAGTTCGGCATGGTCAGCCGCTACTTCGTCTACAAACGGGCCCTCCTGGCGGAGGCCGGGCGCCTCGCACAGGCTCATGTGCTTGGCGAGACGGAGGACATCTTCTACCTCACGTTCCAGGAGCTCCACGAGGTCGTGCACACGAAACACGTGGATGATCAGCTCATCTCCCAGCGCAAGGAGGCGTTCGGGTCGTATCAAGCGCTCACGCCGCCCCGGGTGCTCACGTCGGATGGCGAGGTCGTCGCCGGGACGTACCGACGCGACGACGTGCCGACGGGTGCGTTGGTCGGCCTACCCGTATCCGCCGGGACCATCGAGGGGCGGGCCCGCGTAGTCCTGGACATGGCGGAGGCCGATCTCGAAGCGGGTGACATCCTGGTCACGGCCTACACCGACCCCAGCTGGACGCCGGTGTTCCTGGCGATCGCGGGCCTGGTGACGGAGGTGGGGGGCCTGATGACCCACGGGGCAGTGATCGCCCGAGAGTATGGCTTGCCGGCCGTCGTAGGCGTGGAGCAAGCCACTCGGCTGATCCGAGATGGGCAGCAGATCCGCGTGAACGGTACTGACGGGTACGTGGAGATCCTGCCCTAGATGCTCGAACCCGGCGCCCGGCAACCTGTTCCCTCTGCCGATCCGCCCAGGCACATGGACACCGCCAAGGACGAGCTGGCGACTCGCGGTCTGTCTGGCTCTTTACTGGGCTTGGTCGTCTGGATCAGGCAGCACTGCGGGCGGTGCGGCCGCGGTGCTCGGCGGCGCGGCCATTTTGGTTCTTGAAGGACTGATCGCTTTCGATGTCAGACCACGCTTCTGTCGTAACTCTCTGGAGACCGGACAGAACCTCGAAGAAGAAGCGCCGCTGAAAGGTGATGGCTTGCTGGGCGAGCTCGAAACTCAGGTCTACGAAGCGAGCCGGTTGGCTCATGGCTACCGGCACGGCTGCTCGCAGTAAGTCGGTGAACGCATGGATGGTCGAAGCGACGGCTTCCTCACCCGTCGCCTCGCCCGTGCGCAGCGACTGATAGACGCCCTCTAGCGCGTCGGTGGCCTCGTCCACGGCCGTAGTTGCCCGTCCAGTTGCTTCTGAGGTCGTTGGCATGGTCGTAATCCTTTCCCGAGGTACGACGTGATCCTACCGAGCGTATCTTTCCGTTTCCCTACCACTCGGACAACTTCCAGCGAAATTCAATTGAACAGAGGGTTACGTGTTCGGAAGCGACCTTTCGGCACCCGGGCTTCAAGTGCACTCAATCCTCCGTCCATTGCCGTACCAATATCCCTAGCGTCGTCCCGCAGCCAGGCGGGCCGTCTGCCCGCGCGGTTCAGGGGACCTTGGCTCCCAACAGATCAACCGAGATAATTGCCGGCGGCACGGTCAGTTTTGTCTGCGCGGCCTCGCCCAGGGCGGCGGCGATCTGGCCCTCCAGTGCGCCTGACGTCCGTGCTCGTCCTCGTGCGGCATCCGAATGACCCGGCCAGGAGGGAAGAGATTCCTGAATGATTCGGTTACAACCCCCGGCACCACCACGTCGAACGCCACCAATAGGAGTGCATGATGAGTGAGCGGCTTCCCGAACCTCGCCTGACGAAGATCTTCCGATTGGAGGCGAGTCTCGGCGATGTCCTCGATGTCGGGAACGTGGCGCAGGGACGACGGCGAATCGTCCCCCAGACCGGTGGCACATTCGCCGGGCCTGAACTCAAGGGCACGCTCCTGCCCGGATCCAGTGCCGATTGGCAGATCGTTCTGGCTGATGGCACCGCGCTTGGAGACATTCGCTACACCCTGCGGACCGATCACGGTGACTTGCTGTACGTCCGTTCGCAAGGAGTGCGGCACGGCAGTTCTGAGGTTCTCGCCCGGCTCGGTCGCGGCGAGGAGGTCGATCCGAGTGAATACGTCTTCCGCACGTCAACGCAGATCGAGACGGCGGCACCCGATTTGGAGTGGCTGAACAAGGGCGTGTTCATAAGTGTCGGCGGACGCCGCCCCGGAGTCGTGATCTACGAGGTGTACCTGGTGGAATGAACTACCGCTCGGGAGCCCGGGACAATCGCCGTCTCCTGTGTTCGTGATCACCGCCAGCTCCTAGGGTATCGGCGCCGGACTCAGAGTCTTGTTTCGATCTGGAATAGTCCCCATCGAGGGTGTTCTACTGGATGACGTGGGTGGTCGACGACTCGATGGCGATGTTGCGGGCCCGACCTGGCCGCGGCTGCGTGCGACCTGTGGATGTGCGAGCCTGACATCATGAAGAGGGCTCCAGTGCGATGTCGATGATCGACTACGACGCGAAGCCCGTGACTCCGCAGGTTCTTCTCGTCGGGCACCGGGCGTCTTCCGTCGGTTACAGCATCCGTGACTTTCTCAGCCGTAACGGGGTCCCCTATGAGTGGGTTGACGTGGACGACGGGGCCCGGGTCGGGGCCCTCCTAACGCCAGGCGAAAGGGGAGAGGATCGGCTACCTGTCTGTATCCTCCCCAATGGCATACGGCTTACCCCGGCCACGCTGGAAGGTGTTGCGGCAGGACTGGGGTTGGTGTCTGCTCCGTCACTGTCGGAGTACGACCTGACAATCGTGGGCGCCGGTCCAGCCGGACTGGCAGCCGCCGTGTACGCCGCATCTGAGGGATTGCGCGCGGTGGCCATCGAAGCTGTGGCGCCGGGAGGTCAGGCCGGGACAACCTCCATGATCGAGAACTATCTCGGGTTCCCACAAGGGATCAGCGGGAGCGAATTGGCAACGCGGGCAGCCGCTCAGGCGAAGAGATTCGGGGCCGAAGTTCTTCTTGCTCGGAGTCTCACCCACATCACCAGGGATGGTCCGGATTATGTCGCCCACCTCTCCGACGGTACCGCGGTGCGATCACGGGCCCTACTCGCGGCGAGCGGTGTCGACTGGCGTCGTCTCGAGGTTCCGGGCATCGACGAGCTTCTGGGTTCCGGGGTTTACTACGGCGCCGGCCCGAGCGAGGCCGTCACCTGCAACGGGTGCCAAGTGGCCATTGTCGGGGGAGGGAACTCGGCTGGCCAGGCGGTCATCCGCTTCTCGCGCTACGCCGCCCAGGTGACCCTGTTGGTCCGGGGTCGCTCGCTGGAGGCGTCGATGTCCCAGTATCTGATCACCCAGGTGATGGAATTGGGAAACGTCGAGGTTCGGACAGACACGGAAGTGGTCGGTCTCGAATCGGATACTCGCTTGCGAGCACTCACGGTCTCGTCAGGAGGTACCGCCTCTCGATTGCCCGCCGACGCGCTTTTCGTTTGCATCGGAGGGGTGCCGCGCACCCAAGGGGCGGCCAGCGTGGGAGTTGCCCTCGATGGTGCCGGATACGTGCGGACCGGGGCCGAACTGGGTTCACCACCCTACGCACGTGACGGGTGGTCGCTATCCCGTCCACCCTTACCTCTCGAAACAAGCCTGCCCGGGCTGTTCGCCGCTGGCGATGTCAGGAGTGGGTCGATCAAGCGCTGCGCGGCTGCCATCGGCGAGGGGTCGATGGCGGTTGCCCTGGTCCACCAGCGCCTCGCTGAAGTCGGCGGTGAGTGACGTGGGTATCCCAGCCACAGGCCTACCCGGAGACCCCGCGATGGAGGGTCCCAGCAAGGAGGCAGAGGCGGAGTTCTCTCGAGTCGCCTCAAGAGAACAAGTCGGCGCGGTAGCAAGCGCCCTCGAACGCAATGGAATCACTTGCCGCGTGGTCGACTCCGCCGAGGAGGCGAGAACTGCCGTGCTCGCCATTCTTCCGGTGGGAGCCGAGGTGTACAACAACACCTCCCGCACCCTTGAAGTCATCGACGTCGCCGAGGACATCGAGCGATCCGGACAGTATCAGCCGCTTCGCCCCCGTCTCTACCAGATGGATCGCGAAATGCAGGGTCGTGAGATGCGGCAGCTTTCTGCCTCGCCCGACTGGGTCGTTGGGAGCGCCCACGCCCTGACCGAGGAAGGTTCACTTGTTATTGCGTCCGCGAGCGGGAGCCAGCTCGGTCCGATCGCTTCCGGAGCGGGTCACGTCATACTCGTCATCGGTGCGCAGAAGGTCGTTCCTGACCTCAGCACCGGACTGCGACGCGTTTACGAGTACTGCTTGCCTCTTGAGGACCGGCGGGCCAGGCTGGCCTACGGCATTCCCAGTGGAGTGAATAACGTCCTCGTCATCAACAAAGCCATCGCTCCTGGCCGCATCACTGCAATCTTGGTGAATGAGCCGCTTGGGTTCTAGTCCAGTCGGTCATATCTGGCGCGACCGGCGATCCCAGTAGCCGGAACGGTGGACCCACCAAGGATCGTCGTGGTCTTGTCGCCAGCGGCCGGGCGGCTGAGCGTGATGGCGTCGGAACGCCAGCATCGGGGACGTCTTGATTGAGGCCTGTCGGTGATGCGACTTGACGAAGAATCAGTCCTCGGGAAGAGCCCCAAAATCATCCTTGGCCTTCTTGTACCACGCCATTCCGGATTTGGGGTGCCTCCACCTACCCTTCATCTCCTTCAAGGCACTCTTGTGGGTTTCATCGCCTCCGGCGACGATCTCTTTCAAGTGCCGATCCTGAGCCTTTATGACCACGTCGGCGGTATCTCCCTGGTGTGGCAGATCACACGGTCCGCCCAATTGTTGACAGGTCATGGTTTTCATAGGTCCCGCTTCCTTTCCGGTATTCAAAGTTCAAGTCGATCGAGTCGTAAGAGATGAGAGATCTTGACTCAGTGGGTCACGGTGGTGTTTGGGCAGGTCATCAGGGCGATTGTGGGCGGTCAGGCCTGGGCGATGCGGACGAGGTTGCCCGAGGGGTCGCGGAAGGCGCAGTCGCGCACGCCCCAGGGCTGGGACGCCGGCTCCTGAAGCACCTCGGCGCCCGACGCCCGAACCTTCTCGAAGGTGGTGTCGAGGTCGTCGGAGCGGAAGATCGCCGCCTGCAGCGAGCCCTGCATCACGAGTGCCAGGAGGGCATCGCCCTCGGCCGGCGAACGACCGCCGTGCGGCTGGGACAGGACGATGTCGACGTCTTGTCCCGGGGCGCCCACGGTCACCCAGCGGAAGCCGTCGGAGGCGACGTCGTTGCGGACCTCGAGGCCGAGCGCGTCGCGGTAAAAGCCCAGTGCCGCGTCGGGGTCGTGGACGGAAATGAACATTGCTGAGAGTGTGACTTCCATACGATGATCCTAGGAGACGAGTCCCGTCAGATGCTTCTCCGATCCTGCTTTGTGCGGGGGCAAGTCCGTCGTCTGGTGCACCCACACAGCCCGGTTCCCAGCCAACCCGTTGGTCGGGTAGGCGGCGCTCAGACCGTGACCGCGGTTCGCCGCGGTCGCGTCACGACCTTGCTCACGCACGAGGGAATCACCTCGCTGTGACGGTGGTCGCGTGCCCGGTACAGCGACGGCGTCTCACCGACGATCTCGGTGAAGCGCGAACTGAATGAACCAAGTGACGTGCAGCCGACGGCGACACAGGTATCGGTGACCGACATCCCCCGCGCAGAAAGGCCTTGGCGCGCTCGATACGTCGGGTCATGAGATAGGTGTACGGCGTCTCACCATATGCCGTGCGGAACTTGCGGGAGAAGTGGGCGGGCGACATCAGCGCGGTGCGCGCGATGGCGGGGACATCGAGGGGCTGCGCGTAGTCGCGGTCCATGCGGTCCCGCGCCCGGCGGAGGTGTACGAGGTCGGCCATCTCCTCCGGTGTCACGAAATGAGGCTACCCGACCGGACGCCCCCCGGCGGGAGGACACGGCCCGTCGCTTGGGCGTGCTGCCGCCGCCGGACGGCGGGTCGTGACGGCTATGTTCGAGCCTGGACGACTCGGGACGGCGGGCCGAGGGTACGGGTGCCCGTCACCTCGGCGGAACGCCGACCATGTGTCGTTCGCGCCGAAAGGAGAGCAATCGTGTCAGCAACGCTCAAGTTGACTCGGGAGGGAGCCGGAATTGAGCTTCGACGTGGTCGATTCGAGATCTCCGTCGATGGCGAGGGCATCGGCTCGATTGAAAATCATGAGACGGTCGAGACGCCGGTTGAGTCCGGACATCACGCCCTCCGGATACGGGCAGGCCGATATTCGAGCCGCGACCACTCCTTTGACTTGGCCGATGGTGATGTCGTCAACTTCCGATGCCACGGAGCCATGATCTGGCCGAGGTATGTCGCGTCCATCGTCAAGCCGGACTGGGCGATCTCGCTCAAGCGCGAATGAGTCGAAACCCGATACGAGCATTCACGCCGTGCTTCGCCACGAGTCGGCCGCAGGGTGTCGGCCCGAGCCGGGGGTCGTCATCCGCGAGCGCCCGATGCTCCGACCACCGCCAAGCTGAAAGATCGCATCCCGGTGCCATGGGCCGCACCGGCGGCGATGTCGCGCCGCCTCCCACAGCCGGCCGAGAATTGATCTTCAACCCTTGTGCGGGGGCGTTCAGCCGTTCGGCGCCGTTGATCGGCTGACGACCGTGCCGTACATGTCGTTGAGCGGTAGCGAAAGCAGCTCCAACCGCTCGCCGTCGGGTCCGGGGAAGTAAGCCGAAGAACCGTTCACGATGTGGGTCTCGACACCGGCCGCCTCCAGCTTGGACACCAAATGTTGCCAACGGTCGGGCGTCACCGAGATAGCGATGTGGTGAAGGCCCCCGAGAACTTCGCGGTACTGACCGAGTTCGAGGCCGGGAAAGTCAAAGAATGCCAGATAGTTGTCGTGGCCGACGTCAAAGAAGAAATGGGTGGACCCTCGGTAGTCCCGGTTCTCGAAGAGCTCGACCAGTGGGAACTCGAGGAGGTCTTGATAGAAGGCGATCGTTCGCTCGACATCATTCGAGAGCAAAGCGAAATGATGGAGACCCCCGGCCGACGACGCCGGTCGTTCACCTGCGGGCCGAAGGAAACGAGCCTTCAGGAGGTCCCATTCCCGGCTCCGATCGATGTCGCTTCCGTGTTCTGTCATTGCCAGCCTCCAACGGGGACTGTACCTCCCGCCCAGGAGCGAGGTTCGGCCCCACAAGAGCCCACGGGAAGCGCTCACGTGACGATAACTCGCCTCCGAGGTTCGAACTCGGATGCCGGATCGGACCCGTCCGCGCCCCTCCCGTCCCCTACGTAGGCTCTTGCTGGAGGGCAGGTGACCCCGACCACCGCAGACACCGAAGGGCGGAACCTCATGCGTGTGCATCTTCTCGACGGGACCTACGAGCTGTTCCGCCAATTCTTCGGGCAGCCGCCTCGGGAGGCCGACGACGGGACGGAGATCGGTGCCGTCTACGGGGTCGTCACCTCGGTGCTGGGCATGCTGTCTGGCGACGTCACCCATCTCGGGGTGGCCACCGACCACGTCATCGAATCGTTTCGCAACCAGTTGTGGGACGACTACAAGACCGGGGCCGAAATCCCGGAGACGCTGAGATCTCAGTTCAACACGCTCGAGGACGCTCTCGTCGCGCTCGGCGTCGTGGTCTGGCCGATGGTCGAGGTCGAGGCCGACGACGCGTTGGCCTCGGCGGCCGCGGTCGCGGCCGACGACCGGACCGTTGACCAGGTGGTCATCTGCACGCCCGACAAGGACCTGGCCCAATGCGTGGTGGGCAAACGGGTGGTACAGCTTGATCGGCGCAAGGACGTCGTCACCGACGAGGACGGAGTGCGGGCCAAGTTCGGAGTCTCACCCCAGTCGATCCCTGACTGGCTGGCCCTGGTGGGCGACTCCGCCGACGGCTTCCCCGGTCTGGTCGGGTGGGGCAAACGCTCGGCTGCCCTCGTGCTGGCCCACTACGGGCACATCGATGCCGTACCCGACAATGCCAACGACTGGGAGCCCTCGGTCCGCAAATCCGTACGGGGCGCGGACAAATTGGCCGCCACCCTCGCCAACCAGCGAGACCTGGCCCGGTTGTTCCGGACCCTCGCCGTCCTCCGGGTCGACCGTGCGCTGCTGCCCGACGTCGCCGATCTCCAATGGCACGGACCCACCCCGGAGTTCGAGACCGTGTGTCGCCATCTTCGGGCTCCGGCCCTCGCCGAGCGGGCCGCCAACCTCGCGGCTAGCTGAGGGCGTCGAACACCAGGGAGAGTTCCATCGGAACCGGTGCGTCGAGCTGGGCGTAGGTGCAGGACGCGGGTTGCCGGTCCGGGCGCCACCGCCGGAACGAGGTGCCGTGGCGGAAGCGCTCCTCCTGGAGGTGGTCGTAGGACACCTCGCAGACCAGCTCGGGCCGCAGGGGCTCCCAGCTCATGTCCTTGCCCGCGCTCCAACGGCTGGTGCCCCCCGGGATCCGGCTCGACTCGGTGGCCGCCCGCAGCCAGGGATGGCCCTCGATGGCACCGGACCGAAATGGCTCGAGTTCCGCCACCAGCTCCTTGCGCCGGGCCGCGGTGAACCCGGAGGCGACCCCGACATGGTGGAGGACCTTCTTCCGGTCGAAGAGGCCGAGCAGCAGCGATCCGACGATACCCCCCTCTTTGTGCCATCGAAAGCCGGCCACCACGCAGTCAGCCGTTCGCTCATGTTTGACCTTCAACATCGCCCGCTTGTCCTGGAGGTAGTGAAGGTCACCGGGTTTGGCCACCACCCCGTCGAGGCCCGCTCCCTCGAACCGCGAGAACCAGTCGCTGGCCACCTCAGGGTCGTTCGTCGCCGGGGTCAGGTGGACCGGCGCCTTCGATGACTTGAGCGTCTTCTCGAGGAGTTTGCGCCGCTCGGCGTAAGGGGCGGCACAGAGGTCGCGATCGCCGGAGGCCAGAATGTCGAAGGCCACGAAGGAGGCCGGCGTGGTCGAGGCCAGCATGGTGATCCGGGACTCCGCCGGATGGATCCGTTGGGACAGCGCATCGAAGTCCAGGCCGTGAGGTCCGGCGATCACGATCTCTCCGTCCAGCACGCACCGGTCGGGAAGATCGCGCTTGAGCGGCCCGATGAGCTCAGGAAAGTACCGGGTCAGCGGTTTCTCGTTGCGGCTGCCCAACTCCACCTCGTCGCCGTCCCGGAAGACGATGCACCGGAAGCCGTCCCACTTCGGTTCGTAGAACATGCCGTCCGCCCGGGGGAGCTCCCGGGTGAGCTTGGCCAGCATGGGCGCCACCGGTGGCGGTACGGGAAGGGTCACCCGCCGATCGTACCCAGGATCCCGCGGTGAGCCTCAGGCTGCGTGAGTTGCCGTCCAGGCCAGGAGGTCGTCAGCGGACTTTCGATTGACGACGCGGTCATCGGGCACCTCGGCCCGGACGGCGTTGACGCAGCCTCGACCGAGCCACTCGAGTTGCCCTGGGGCGTGGGCGTCGGTGTCGATGGAGACCAGGCATCCGAGCTCGATGGCCCGGCGTAGGAGGTCCTCGGGCGGATCCTGACGCTCGGGACGGGAGTTGATCTCCACCGCGGTGCCGGTGCGGGCACAGGCGGCAAAGACGGCTTCCGCGTCGAAGGTCGACTGCGGCCGCCCCTTGCCGGTGATCAACCGTCCGGTGCAGTGCCCGAGGATGTCTGTGTGCGGGCTCTCGATGGCGGCCAGCATGCGCCTGGTCATGGTGGGCGCATCCATCCGGAGTTTGGAGTGGACGCTGGCCACCACCACGTCGAGCTCGGCGAGGAGATCCTCGTCCTGGTCGAGGGCACCATCCTCGAGGATGTCCACCTCGATCCCGGTGAGGATCCGGAACGGGGCCAGCTCTTCGTTCAAGGTGCCGACCACCTCGAGTTGCTTCCGAAGGCGCTCGGCATCGAGTCCGTGGGCCACCGTCAGGCGGGCGCTGTGGTCGGTGAGGACCAGATAGCGGCGACCCAGGTCCCTGGCCGCCTCGGCCATCTCCCGGATGGGGCTGCCACCATCCGACCAGTCGGAGTGGGAATGGCAGTCCCCCTGGAGCTGGTCGAGCAGCGCTTGGGCGGCGGCATCCAGGATGATGTCCGGGGGTTCGGTCTCGAGCTTGGCCAGGTAGGTGGGGACCTCACCGGCCAGCGCTTCGCTGATGGCCTGGGCCGTCGACTTCCCGACCCCGGGAATGGTCTGCAGGCGTCCGGCCGCGGCCAGCTGGTTCAGGTCCGCCTCGGACATGGGCTCCAGGGCGGTGGCAGCTTGCCGGAAGGCGCGGACTTTGTAGCTATCCGCACCGTTGCGCTCCAGGAGATACGAGATCCGCCGGAGGGTGGACACGGGATCCATCGGGCTACGACTTCTTCGCCCGGCTGGGCGCCACCCGGGTCGGCTCGTCGGCGCCCTTGGGGTACTCGGGTGGCCATGGCGCGTCGTGGAGCCCGGCCGCCTTGTCGCGTTCGGCGAGGTCGAGCAAGGGCTGAAGCGACTGCAGCGCGTCGCCGATCTCCGACCAGGGGTCTCCCCGCTGCTGCAGCCGGTCGGGGACGGTTCTGATGGTCAGGTCGTCGGGAACCACGTCGGCGACTTCATCCCACGACAACGGCGTCGACACCTGGCCGCCAGTTCGGGGCCGGGCGAACCAGGCACCGAAGACCGTCTTGTGCGGGGCGTTCTGATTGAAGTCCACGAACACCCGCTCGCCGCGCTCCTCCTTCCACCAATTGGCGGTCATGAGGGTGGGGTGCCGGCGTTCCATCTCTCGGGCAAAGGCCACCGCGGCGG
Organism: uncultured Acidimicrobiaceae bacterium; assembly: GCA_963819695.1. GTDB lineage: Bacteria > Actinomycetota > Acidimicrobiia > Acidimicrobiales > RAAP-2 > DASZIT01. Next base: position 337,426 of record CAWFXD010000001.1, read on the forward strand.
CGCGCACCTCGGTGGCGTTCCAGCGCGCCTCCAGCCGGAGGTAGATGTGCAGACCCCGGTTGCCGGTCGTCTTCGGGTAGCCGGCGAGGCCCAGCTCTTCGAGAAGATCGCGGCAGTGATACGCCGCCGCCCGGACTTCGTCGAACCCGACCCCAGGCTGGGGGTCGAGATCGATTCGCAACTCGTCAGCGAATGCCGCGTCTGCGGCCCGGTAGGGCCACAGATGCAGACCGAGACATCCCAGATTGACGGCCCAGGCGACGTGGGCGAGGTCGGCGACCACCAGCGCGTTGGAGGTCGTCCCGTTCGGCGTGGAAACGGTGGTTGTCTCGAGCCACGACGGTGCGCCGGCCGGCACCCGTTTTTGAAAGAACGACTTGCCGGCGGCACCGTTGGGAAACCGCTGCAGCATGGCTGGACGACCGGCCGCGGTATTCAGGAGCGCCGCTTCGACCTCGAGGTAGTAGGAGACGAGCTCGATCTTGGTGGCGCCGAGTTCGGGAAAATAGATCTTGTCGGGGCTCGAGATCCTTACCTCTCGGCCTGCGATCTCTATGAGCCGCTCCTGGTCATCGGGCACCAGCCGAGACTCTATCCGGCCGATCAGGTATTTCCGGCCTCATCCGAGGCGAATGCCGGCGAGCTGGGTGCCCTGAGCGACCAGGCGGCCGGTGCGGTCCCAGACGAAGCACGACTCGTCGACCCGCTGCGCGTCGATCAGCTGCGCTCGTTGCAGAATTCGTACCGGACCTGGCGCCGGCAGGGCGCGGACGTAGACGGTCAACTCGAGGGTTGGCACCCAACCGGTGAACTCGATGTCGAAGGTTGCCGGCGGGAAGGCATCGACGGCAAAGAGCAGTGAAGCCGGGTCGAAGGACTCCCCCTCCGGCAGTGCCAACCAGCCACGTAGCTCGCCCCGCCCGCTGGGCTCGCCGGTGGTGAAGGAGTCCGAGCCGGGCTCCAGCCTCACCTCGATTTGCTCCATGAGTGCGACTCGGATCCCGTTCGGCGTCCGGGGGATCAGACGGATGCCGTCCTCAAAGGCGACCTGGCTCACCGCCGGCGCGCCGCGATCCCAATAGGGAACCGTCGACTCGCCGAGTCGGCTGGTGGTCAGCAGCGCCTCAACGCAGGGCTGGTCGCCTTGGCTCATGCGGGCATGAACCTGACTCGCCGTGCGACCAGTTCGAAGGACGTCAGCCTCGACGACGACTGGGCCGGGATCGGGAGAGTGGAGGAAATGGGCGCTGGCCGCGATGACGTGGCCGTGTTCAGACACCGAGGCGGCCGCCCGGCCTAGCATGGCCAGGAGATAGCCGCCGTTGGGCTTCCCGCCGATGGTCCATTCCGGGTTGACGTCAGCGTTGAAGCATCCGGGTCGGCGGAAGACCAACCCGCTCACCTCGGAGAACGAGGAGGCCGGCAGGCTCGGCGCAGACGTGGTCACGAGAACACCCGGCCCCGCGGAGTACCGGATTCGGGCACCTCGGGGTGCTCGGCCTCGATGCCGTGCCATTCCGTCAAGGTCTTTCGCTCCACGCGTGGGAACCCTAGTGGGTTGCGTGATAGAACGCAATCTCCTAAAGTCGCTCTTGTGAATGAAACCGCGACAGCCGGCAAACCTCTGAGCGATCCGGTCCCGGCGACTTCCAGGGGCGTGCCGGGCCTGAATTCCGACTCGCTCGAGACGGGCAGCGCCTTCGTGGCTGCCGCCGGTCTGGTCATTGACGAAGTCACCGGCTCCCGGGTCACCGGTCACATCGAACTCGGACCCGAGCACCACACCCCGTGGGGCATCGTCCACGGCGGGGTGTACACCACGGCCGTCGAGACCGCGGCCAGCATCGGGGCCAGCATCGCGGTGATGGACCAGGGAATGGTGGCGGTTGGGCTCACCAACACCACGCAGTTCCTGCGATCGGTCACCTCCGGCCGGGTCAACGTGGAGGCGATCGCGCTCAACCAAGGTCGTACCCAGCAGCTGTGGCAGGTCGACGTCCGGGACGGACCCGGGAAGCTGGTGGCTCACGGCGAGTTGCGGCTCCAGAACGTGACCGCCTCGCCCGGGTGAGCCGACGTACTCGACCTGCTGGTTCGGACGAAACCCGTAACAGAACGGAATCCTTTATTCCAGTAGGATTCGGGCATGTCCCAAGAAATCGAAGCGTCGGCTCCCTTGAGCGGTCGGCGTCGCCAGGCGGCCGTCAACGACGGTCGCATCCTCGAAGCGGCCCGGGAGGTCTTCATCGCCGACCCCGGCGCGCCCATCACCGCGGTGGCCCATCGCGCCGGGGTGGGGATCAGCGCGCTGTACTCCCGCTACGCCAGCAAGGACGACCTTCTCCGCAAGCTCTGCGGCGACGCGCTGGCTCGCGTCGTGTCGATCGTCGAGTCGGGCCTGGCTGACGACCGGGATGAGTGGACCGTCTTCTCCGACTTCATGCAGAAGATGGTCGAGGCGGGCACCAGCTCGTTGACTCTCGCCCTGGCCGGCAAGTTCGAACCCAGCCAAGAGCTGTTCGTCTTGGCCGGGCGGGCGAACGAGCTCATGGTCGCGTTGTTCGAGCGGGTGAAAGACGCGCTGCGCCCGGGCCTCGATGTGAACGATGTGTCCCTGGTCTTCGAGCTGCTCGCCGCCGTCAAACTCGGCGGCCCCGAGCGGGGTGCGCAATTGCGCAACCGGTATCTGGCCGTGGTGCTCGATGGGCTTCGCGCCGGCGCCGGCCCGACCCTCCCGGGAACGCCACCCACCTGGCAGGAGATCAGCACCCGCTGGGCCGCCACCGGTTCGAGAACCGGAACCCGGCACCCCGCATGATGGTTTGGTGAGCGGCCAGGTCCTCAGCCAACGGCAACTCAACCGGGCGTTCCTCGCCCGGCAGCTGTTGTTGGAGCGGGCCCAGATCACCTGTGAGGAGGCGATCGAGCACCTGGTCGGGATGCAGGCCCAGGCGCCCACCGCTCCGTATGTCGGCCTGTGGTCCCGAGTCGATGGCTTCGAATTCGACGATCTGGCCGGTCTGTACGACGACCGGCGGGTCACCCGTCTCTCCATGATGCGAAGCACGATCCACCTCGTCACCGCCGCCGACGCCCATCGCCTCCGCCCCCTCCTGGATCCGACGATGGTGCGGGGATTCAGGTCCTCTCAGTGGGGGAAGCTGCTGCAAGGGCTGGATCTCGATCCGGTGATCGCCGCCGGCCGCTCGGCGGTGGAAGCCACGCCCCTGACCTTCGCCGAGTTGGGCGTCGAGCTCGGCAAGCGATGGCCGGCCTATGACAGCCAGGCGCTGGCTCAGGCCATCCGGGCCCACGTCGCGCTGGTGCAGGTCCCCCCGCGGGGGATCTGGGGAGCCAGTGGGCAGGCGCGGCACACCTCCCTCCGGACCTGGCTGGGGCGATCGAGGTTGCACGGGTCCATCGACGACCTCATCCTGCGGTACCTGGCCGCCTTCGGACCGGCCAGTGTCAACGATGCGCAGACGTGGTCGGGGCTGACCCGCTTGCGCGACGACTTCGTCAGACTCTCGCCACGGCTGATCACATTCCGCGACGGGAACGACGTGGAGCTGTTCGATCTGCCCGAAGCGCCACGGCCGCCAGCGGAAACCCCGGCCCCGGTTCGATACCTGGCCGAGTTCGACAACGCGTTGCTCTCGCACGCCGACCGGACCCGGATCATCGAACCGGAGGATCGTGTCCACCTGTACTCGAAGAACGGCATCGTCCCCGGGGGAGTATTGGTCGACGGCATGATGCGGGCGCTCTGGCGAATGAGCCGTTCGCGGGATCAGGTCAGCACCTTGACCATTTTCCCCTTCGCCCCTCTCCTCCAGCGTGATGCCACCGCGGTGGCCAAAGAGGGGCGCCGACTCCTGAACGCCGCGGCTCCGGAGGCCGCCGGCCACCAAGTCGTGTTCGAACCCGGAGTCCGATAGGAGCAGGTGGGAACGGCTCGACGGTTTGACATGTCCCCTCGAGGGGCCTACCCGCGTATCACCTGGGAAACCGGTCGATAGAGGACATAGACGTGGTTGGTTCCCGCGTCAGTCGGATCGTCGGAGTCGAGCGTTCCCGACCAGGCCCGATGGAAGCCGACCTTTTCGAGTGCCCGCCACGAACGACGATTGCTCTCATTGATGCTCACGACCACCGCGTCGATGTCGGGATAGTGATCCCAACTCTCGCTGACGAAGCGAGCGATCAATTCGGGTCCAAGTCCACGCCCGATGAAGCGCTCGACACCGATGAGGTAGTCGATACCGACCGCATTGCTCGGGGTGCCCGTCACCGACAGCGTCGATTGCCAGGCGGGGTTGTCGGCCAGCTTGTAACGCTGGATGAGCCCTAACGGCTGACCCTCGCGCTCGATGATGTGTACCTCGCTCGAATCGGTGCCATCGACGATCGGGCCATAGCGCGCCTCGATCGAGGCGGCGTCCGATTCCTCGCCCCACCAGACTTCCACGTGGGGGGCACTCATCCATTCCGAGAGCAGGCCGAAGTCCTCTCGAGCCAGCGGACGAAAGTCGAATTCACCGAAAGCCATGGCGGGGAGAGTTTCTCACCGATCGGCCTGCCCATCGACGGGCCGGCCGGGGAAAGGCGGAGGTCAGGGACCAACCCGGACCGGGTGAATGGGATGTCGCACCTCCATGGTGAAATGGGGGTATGGCCCTCACCCAGACGCGCCCGGCCGGGGTGCTGAGCACCTTCCATCCGGCGGTGGCTCGGTGGTTCGAGCGCCAATTCCCCGCGGGTCCCTCGGAGCCCCAGGTGGAAGGCTGGCCGCGGATCCGAAGCGGGGCCGACGTGTTGATTGCCGCGCCGACCGGGTCCGGCAAGACCTTGACCGGCTTTCTGGTTGCCATCGACGCTCTCTACCGGGCCCACGCCGCGGGTGAGGCGGTCGATGGGGCCCGGGTGGTCTATGTATCGCCGCTGAAGGCGCTGGCCGTCGACGTCCACCAGAACCTCGAGCGGCCCCTGGCCGAGATCGCCGCCATCGCCGATGAGCTGGGTCTCAGCGCCCCGAACCTGACCATTGGGGTGCGGACCGGTGACACCCCCGCCTCCGCCCGAACCGCCATGGTGGCCAAACCGCCGACCTTCCTGGTCACCACCCCCGAGAGCCTGTACCTCCTGGTCACCGCGGCCAAGAGCCGGCAGATGCTCGGATCGGTGGAGACGGTGATCGTCGACGAGATCCACGCCATGGCCCGGGACAAGCGGGGGTCGCACCTGACCCTCACCCTCGAGCGGCTCGATCACGTCAGCCTCGGGGATCGCCGTCCGCAGCGCATCGGCCTCTCCGCCACCCAACGCCCGATCGAGCGGGTGGCCGAGCTCCTGACCGGCATCGACCCTGAATCCGGCGAGTCGCAGCCAACCGCGATCGTCGACTGCGGGCACCGGCGTGACCTCCATCTCTCGGTCGAGGTGCCCGGCAGCGAGCTGGGTGCGGTGGCGTCCACCGAGCAGTTCGGCGAGGTCATCGACCAGATCGCCGAGCATGTGCGTGGCCACCGGACGACCCTGGTGTTCGTCAACACCCGGCGGATGTCGGAGCGCCTGGCCCACCTGCTGGGGGAACGGCTCGGTGCCGACGATGTGGCCGCCCACCACGGGAGCCTGTCCAAAGAGCGACGGCTGCGGGTGGAGGAGCGCCTCCGGGCCGGCGAGCTGCGGGCGCTGGTGGCCACCGCCTCACTCGAGCTCGGCATCGACATCGGGCCGGTGGAACTGGTGTGCCAGGTGGGCTCGCCCCGGAGCATCGCCACCATGCTCCAGCGCGCCGGTCGGTCCAACCACTCGCTGGCCGGGGTGCCCGAAGCCATTGTCTTTCCGCTCACCCGGGACGAGTTGGTGGAATGCGCCGCCCTCCTGGCCTCGGTGCGATGCGGAGACCTCGATGCCACGGTGATGCCGGTTGCCCCGCTGGACATCCTGGCCCAGCACGTGGTGGCGGAGGTGGCCGCCGCCGAGGAGTGGGGCGAGGACGATCTTTTCAATCTCTTCCGCCGGGCGGCTCCCTTTGCCCATCTCGAACGGAGTGACTTCGATGCGGTGGTCCGGCTGCTGTCCGAGGGCATCGAGACGGGTCGGGGACAGCGCATGTCCTACCTCCACCGGGACCGGGTCAACGGGGTGGTCCGGCCCCGCCGCGGGGCCCGGCTGGCCGCGCTGACCAGCGGCGGGGCCATCGCCGAGGTGGGCGACTACCGGGTGCTGGCCGAGCCGGGGGACACGCCGGTGGGCACGGTGAACGAGGACTTTGCCATCGAGTCGATGGTCGGCGACGTGTTTCTGCTCGGAACCCACTCGTGGCGGATACGCCGGGTGGAACAGGGGGTGGTCCGGGTCACCGACGCCGAGGGCATGCACCCCACCATCCCGTTCTGGGTCGGCGAGGCCCCGAGCCGGACCAAGGAACTCTCCCGGAGCGTCTCCGATCTGCGGGGCCGGGTGGCCGAACTGCTCATCTCCGGGGAGGCCGACGGCAACGCTGGCGTCTCGCCGGTCGAGTCGAGGCGGGCCGCCCGTCAGCATGTGATGGATGCCACCGGGTTGGGGGAGGCGGCTGCCGCCCAGCTGGTCGACTATCTGGCCATCGCCCGGGCGGGGCTCGGGGTGGTGCCCACGCTGGATGACATCGTTTTCGAGCGGTTCTTCGACGAGGCCGGCGGGATGCAGCTGGTGGTGCACGCTCCGTTTGGTGGTCGCATCAACAAGGCGCTGGGGCTGGCCCTCCGGAAGCGGTTCTGCGCGACGTTCGACTTCGAGCTCCAGGCCGCGGCCAACGACGACGCGGTGGTGCTCTCCCTCGGCCCCCAACACAGCTTCGCGTTGGACAGCGTTCCCAGCTTTCTCCGATCGGCGACGCTGGAGACGGTGCTGACCCAGGCGGTGTTGACCTCGCCGCTCTTCGCCGCCCGGTGGCGATGGAATCTCAACCGGGCGCTGGCCGTGTTGCGGTTCCGGGGGGGCAAGCGGAATCCGCTCCCCATCCAGAGGATGGAGTCGGACGATCTGATGGCCGCGGTGTTCCCCGCCCTGGCCGCCTGTCAGGAGAACGTCGCCCCCGGCCCGGTGGTGGTTCCCGATCACGTGCTGGTGCGCCAGACGATGGACGATTGCCTTCACGAGGCGATGGACCTCGACGGGCTGGCCGAGGCGGTTCGCGCCATGGAGCAGGGGTCGGTCCGCCTCCACTTCGTCGACTCGGTCGAACCGTCGGTGCTGGCTCACGAGATCCTCAACGGCAAGCCCTTCACCTTCCTGGACGACGCCCCGCTGGAGGAGCGCCGGACCCGCGCCGTGCAGCTCCGGCGGGGGCTACCGCTGGAGCAGGCCGAGCTGGGTCGCCTCGATGCCGACGCAGTCGACCGGATCCGGGGCGAGGCGGCACCGGACGTGCGGGACCCCGAGGAGCTCCACGACCTGCTGCTGTCCTACGTCATCACCCGGCCGGTCACGGAGTGGCAGCCGATGTTCGACGCGCTGGCGGCGTCGGGTCGGGCCATGGAGATCGGTCCGCCTGACTCGGAAGCCGGCGGGTTGTGGTGCGTGCTGGAGCGGCGACCATGGGTCGAAGCCCTGGTGCCCGGTGGTCGGTTCCGTCCGGATCTGCCGCTCCCGCCGGTCCTGGTGTCCGAAGGCACCGATCGGGAGATCGAGCCCGACGCCGCGGTGGCCACCGCGGTGCGGGGCCATCTGGACGTCACCGGGCCCGTCACCGTCTCGGAGCTGGCCGGGCGCCTCGGGCTCCCGGAATCCCGGGTTCGGGTCGGCCTCGCCCGGGCCGAGGGCGAAGGATTCGCCCTTCGGGGACGCTTCGACCCGGCGCTGACCGACGAGGAGCAGTGGTGCGCCCGGAGGCTGCTGGCCCGGATCCACGCCTCCACCCATGCCCGCCTCCGCCGGGAGATCGAGCCGGTGAGCCCCCAGGAATTCATGCGCTTTCAGCTCGAGTGGCAGCACGTCGCCCCCGGCACCCAGGTGGAGGGACGTGCCGGCGTCCTGTCCATCGTCGACCAGCTCCAAGGCTTCGAGTTGGCCGCCGGGGCGTGGGAGGAGTCGGTGCTTCCGGCCCGGGTCACCCAGTACCAGGGCCAATGGCTGCAGGACCTGTGCCTCTCCGGGGACGTGGCCTGGGGACGCTTGTCGGTGCGGCCGTCGGCGGAGGGCGATGCACCGGGCCGGGGTGCGTCGACCCCGTCGCGTGCGACGCCGATCACCTTCACCGTGCGGGACGACCTGCCGTGGCTGATGCAAGCCATCCGGGGAAATGGGGTACCGACCGATCCGGTCCATGGAGCCGCGCACGATGTCCTCCAAGTTCTGCGATCCCATGGCGCGTTGTTCCACTCGGAGTTGCGGGCGATGAGCGGTCGGCTGCCAGTTGAGGTGGAGGAGGGTCTGTGGGATCTGGTGGCCCGGGGTCTCGTCACCTCCGATGGGTTTCAGGCGGTGCGCTCGCTGTGGTCGGCGCGCGAGACGTGGCGACGGCGGCACCGGAGCGACGCCCGCAGTCGCCTGGGGAGCCAGCGGGCGCAGACCCTCCGAGCCGGCGGGGAAGGTCGTTGGGCCCTCCTGCCCGGGATCAGTGTGGCTGACGGCGATGCACGGTCCGGGATCGAAATGGATCCGGACGGCTTGGCCGAGAATGTCGCCGCCCAACTGCTCACCCGTTGGGGAGTGGTGTTCTGGGACCTCACCGCACGCGAATCCCTGGCGGTTCCATGGCGAGAGGTCATGTGGGCGCTGCGCCGGTTCGAGGCCCGGGGGCTGGTGCGCGGCGGCCGCTTCGTCACCGGTTTCTCCGGCGAGCAGTACGCGCTCCCCGAGGCCGTCGACCATCTGCGCCGGGTCCGGCGCGCCGGGCACACTGGTGAGGTTGTCCGCGTGAACGCCGCCGACCCGCTCAACCTGATCGGCACCGTGGTTGCCGGCGATCGGGTCCCGGCGGTCCGGAACCGGTGGGTCGCCTACCGCGACGGAGCGCCGATCCAAGAGGACGCGGGCGCCGATGAAGCTCGGACCCTGACCGCCTTGGTTACCTGACTCTCCGGGTTCCTCTGCCGCCGCCCGGAAAGGCTCGGGCACGGTGGCGGGTTACGTCGCCGCCGCCGGGTTCTTTCGGAGTAGCACTCAGAACGGCGGGCTCGCCGAGGTCGAAACTGAGTCCGGGCGGCCTGATGACCGCCCTCCGCCAGGTGGGGCACGGGCGCGCTCCAACCAAGACGGAACGGGCTCGGCGGCACAGGATCAGAAGATTCAGAAGTGATGCATTGCCACTCAGATCAACCCCACTCCTGGGTCGGGCGGCTTCGGCGAACGGGCTCGCATCTTCACTCGAGGCCGGCACTGTACGCTGCCGCGATGTCACCGGACGGGGCGATTGATCGTCGCCAATTCCTCAAATCCGCCGCTGTGGTGGCGGGGGCGGCGGTCACCGGTGCAACGACGGCCGGCTGCTCGAGCACATTGGCCGTCCCATCCCCGGCGAAGGCAGACATCTGGCAGGAGTTGGGTCGGCACCTGAGGGTTCCGCCGCTCCGGCCTGGTGATCCCCGTTTTCGGGCAGTGGCCCGGCCGTACAACGCCCGATATGCCGACGTCCTGCCCCAGGGGATCGCGGTATGTCAGGTGCACGACGACGTCAGCCAATGCATCCTCTGGGCGCGCAGTCATCACGTCCCGTTCGCGGTGCGTTCCGGGGGCCACAGCTACGGCGGGTTCTCGGCGACGTCGGGGCTGCTGATCAGTTTGAAGGAAATGAACAGCGTGAACGTGGATGCTGCCAACGGCACTGTCCGGCTGGGAAGCGGTGTCCAGAACCGGGATCTGACCGGCTTATTGCCCAGCCACGGGCTCATGGTTCCGACTGGGCGCTGCCCGACCGTTGGCATCGGTGGGTTCATGCTCGGCGGCGGCTTCGGCTTCAACTCCCGTTATCTCGGCCTCGGGGTAGACAAGTTGGTAAGCACCACGATGGTCGATGCCGACGGGAGACTGGTGGTCGCCGACGCCGATACCAACAGCGATCTGTTCTGGGCCCTCAGAGGTGGCGGTGGCGGGAACTTCGGGGTGAACCTCGACTACACCGTCGCCACCACGCCGGTTGGAGCACTGTCGGTGTACAAGCTCGGCTGGGCTTGGGATCAGGCTCCCGTCGTGATGACAGCTTTTGACCAGCTCATGGCCGGGGCTCCCGACGGGCTCTCGGCTCGGATCGGCCTCGACGTGACGGGCACCAAACCTCCCGCCATTGATCGCAACGCGCTGTCGGTGAGTGCACTCGGGCAGTGGTTCGGCACACCCGAGGAGCTCGAGTCCCTCCTGGCTCCCGTCTTCGCGGCCGCCCCACCGACCACCAAGGTGATCGATTCCCTCCCTTACGAGAAGGCGCTCGAGTTCTTCGCGTCCAACGTCCCTACCGGCTCGTTTACGGAGAAGTCGTCCTACGTCGGACCTTCCGGCTTTGACGCTTCCTGCGTCGAGACGGCCATGAGCTGGGTAGAGCGTTGGCCGGGAAGCGCCAATAGCTCGGCGGTGGGCTTCACGCTGTTCGCTTGGGGGGGTGCAATGAACCGTCCGGCTGCTATCGACACCGCGTTCGTGCACCGGGACGCCTCATGGTTGGCGGTGGTCGGGAGTTCCTGGAGCAATTCGGATCCTCCGGAAGTCGTCGACGCCAATTTGACCTACGCCAACGATTTTCACCAGGCGCTCTCGCCTTTCGTCACCGATCAGGCGTACCAAAACTTCATCGACCCATCCCTGCCCAACTGGCAGACCGCCTATTACGGGGAGAATCTCCCCCGCCTGATGCAGTCCAAGCTCGACTGGGATCCGGACAACGCCTTCACCTTTGCCCAATCCGTTCCGGTTGGAGCCTGAACAGGACGCATCCTCCGCCAGAGCTGACTCAGCATGGCGGGGGGCGGACCTGTGGTGATTTGGAACTCCAAGGTAGCCGCGGCATGCTGCCCCGATGACTGAGGGCACCGCGACGTCGGGACTTCCGGCCCGGCGGGCCCTCCGGGTTCCGGAGGTCACTGCCTACTTCTGGGTCATCAAAGGCCTGTCGACAGCCTTGGGGGAGTCGACGTCGGACTATTTGGTTCACGCCATGAGCCCGGTCGCGGCAGTGGCACTTGGGTTTCTCGGCTTTTTGCTCGCGCTGGGTCTGCAGTTCAGGATGCGTCGGTACGTGGCCTGGACCTACTGGTTCGCGGTCGTCATGGTCGGCGTGTTCGGAACCATGTGCGCCGATGTACTCCACGTTGGATTCAACGTGCCTTACGCCGCGTCGGCTCCATTTTTCGCTGTCGTACTCGTCGCGGTGTTCGTGTCTTGGCAGAAGTACGAGAAGACGCTCTCGATCCACAGCATCGATACCCCGCGGCGAGAGCTGTTCTATTGGGCGGCCGTGGTCGCCACCTTCGCCCTGGGCACCGCGGTCGGGGATCTGACGGCCATTACCTTCCATCTGGGCTACGGCTACTCGATGGTCCTCTTCGCCGGGGTGATCGCCATCCCTGCGGTGGGGTTCTGGCGCTTCAACTGGAACCCGACCTTCTCGTTTTGGTTCGCGTACGTCATCACCCGTCCGCTGGGTGCGTCATTCGCCGACTGGGCGGGCAAGCCGACCATTCTGGGCGGTATGGGGTGGGGCGATGGACGGGTGAGCTTGGTGTTACTGGCTGTCATCGTCTGCTTGGTGGCGTACCTGGCCACTACCAAGAAGGATCTTCAGAAGCACTGGGCGGACACACACAATCGGGTGTGAATCGACACCTGGGCTGGAACCGGGGGCTGGGTCAGCCGGCACCGTGGGGTGGAGGACGATCAACCCCAGGATCCACCCCCGGGTTGACGCTACCGAAGGCGGAAATCGGGACACTGGATCCATGTCCACTACTGATTACATCGTCAACGGCCTTCTCATCGCGCTGGTCATCCGCCAGATCCACGGCCGGAAACTCACCGCCTTCGGCCTCATCTGGCCGGTCGGGGTCGTGGTCTGGGCCGGCTACTCGTACCTGCACGGCATCCCCACCGCCGGCAACGACCTATTGCTGATTATGACCGGGATCTCGGTGGGAGCCACCCTCGGAATCCTTTGTGGTGCGTTCACCCATCTGCACCTGCAGGCCGACGGAAGCTTCCTGGCCAAGGCCGGCTTCGCCGCCGCCGCCCTGTGGATCGTCGGGGTCGGTTCCCGCCTGGCCTTCGAGCTGTACGCCACCCATGGTGGATCGCCAACCATCGCCCACTTCAGTGCCACCCACCGCATCACCTCGGCCGAGGCTTGGACGGCGGCGCTCATCCTCATGGCGTTCGCCGAAGTCCTCAGTCGGACCGGGGTGCTGGCCTGGAGGGCTCGTTCGTCGCTGATCCAGACCGGACCCGTCCACGACTTCGCTGAGACTCCCCACCCACCGCTAGTGAAGTCGGGCATCATGGGTGCGAGTGACCGACCCCGCTGACACCCCGCTGGTCCTGGGGGACCCCCCGCTGCGCAATGCGCTGCGCATCGCCGGCCTCATTGCCCTGGTGGCGACGGTGGTGCCCGAGGCTCACCTTGGGGTGAAGGGAACCCAGCTCGAACGGCTGGTGCTGATGATGGTGGTGGTGATCGCCTGGATCGCCTGGCTGATAGCCCGGGCGGCGGACCGCAACCTCGAGACCTGGGTCGCGCTGGTCTTCCTGGGGGCGGCCGGCGGGGCCCTGGCCCCGATCGCTCCGGCCGCCATCGCCTTCTCGGCCGTCGCCGGCGTGGGAGTCGCGATGGCTTTCGACCTGCCGGTGGCGGTGATGTTCGGGGCAGCCGGTCCGGCCGCCCATCTGGTGGCGGCGGCCGCCTACGGGCACTCGTTCATCCCGGTGGCCGGGAGCGCCGCGGCTGCCCTGGGCGGTCTGGTCATCGGGACCAGCCGGCGACAGGTCCTCGAGCAGGCCGACCAGCGGGCTCAGGTCGCGGTGGAACGGGCGCGGGCCTCGGTGGAACACGAACGGGCCGAACTACTGGCCGAGCGCAACCGACTGGCCCGGGAGATCCACGATGTCCTGGCCCACACGCTCGGGGCGCTTTCCGTTCAACTGGAGGCCCTCAACTCGGGGATCGGGACCGGGGACGACGAGCAGCTCCACGAAGGGCTGCGCCAGACCCGGCGGCTGGTCACCGAAGGTCTCCGCGAAGCCCGCCGGGCGGTCACCGCCCTTCGGGACGATGCCGCGCCGCTTCCCGAGCAACTGAAGGAACTCTGCGCCGAGAGCGGAGCTGAGTTGAACGTCGCTGGCTCCCACCGGGCATTGACCCCGCACGTCGCACTCGCCCTCTACCGGATCGCCCAGGAAGCCCTCACCAACGCCGCCAAGCACGCACCGGGTGCGCCAGTTTCGGTCGGGTTGGTGTTTTCGCCCGGCGCCGTGCGCATCGCCATTGTCAATGCCGAGGCCACCGGGCTGCCACGCGCCGACGCGGCCGACAGTGGCGGCTATGGGCTCCAGGGCATGCGCGAGCGGGTGCTGCTCCTCGGCGGCGTGTTCGACGCCGGCCCTCGGGAACCAGGATGGCGTGTCGAGGCGAAGTTACCGGCATGAAGGTCGTGATCGCCGACGACCAGCGGGTCGTGCGTGAGGGTCTGTCCACCATCGTGAGCAGCTTGCCGGACTTCGATGTGGTGGGGCTGGCCGCCAACGGCGCCGAGGCTCTGGACCTGGTCGACCGCCACCAGCCCGACGTGGTGCTGATGGACCTGCGCATGCCCGAAATGGACGGGATCGAGGCAACCGCCTCCATCCAGACACGGTTCCCCGGCACCCGGGTGGTGGTGCTGACGACCTACGCCGATGACGAGTCGGTTCTGGCGGCACTCTCCGCCGGCGCACTTGGCTACCTGACCAAGGACGCTGGTCGCGACGACATCCGGCGGGCCCTCGAGGCGGCCGCGGCCGGCCAGGCGGTGCTCGACCCCGACGTACAGGCCCGTCTGGTGCGGGCCGCCCACCTGAGACCGGGGAGGCCGGAAACCCTGCCCGACGGCCTCACCGACCGCGAGGGCGAGGTGTTGGCGCTCATCGCCGAGGGTCTCTCCAACGCCGAGATCGCCGCCCGGCTGTTCGTCGGGGAGTCCACCGTCAAGACGCACATCAACCGGATCTTCACCAAGACCCGGAGCCGGGACCGCAGCCAGGCCGCCGCCTACGCCCACCGCCACGGACTGGCGCCGTAGGTCGACAGGCGCAGAGGATTTCCCTCCGGGGCTTCAAACCGACGGAGCCCGGGTGGACGCCACCGCCACCGGGACCACGAACCGCTCGAGCATCCGCCGCTCATCGGGCTGGTCGGTGCCGGGCATCGCCAGCAGCGAGAGCATGATCCGCACCACCCAACGGGCCCGATCCCGATGGTCAGGGCCGGTGGGGTCGCCGACCAGGGTTCCGGCCATGGATTCGATCACATAAGAGGACCCGGCCATGTCGGTGGCGATGCTGCTCCCGCCCGGGGTGAACCAGGCAGCCAGGGTCGGGCTGGCCCGGACCCCGGCGAGGGCCCGGAGGCAGGCTTCGACAAATCGGTCGGCCGGATCGTCGATGTGGCCGACGGCGGCGGCCACCGCGGCCCCGAGCCGGCGCGCCTCGCGGTGCACGAAGGCCAGGCGCAGGGCTTGGCGATCGTCGAAGTAGCGGTAGATGGTGGGGCGGGAGCAGCCCGCCTCCCGGGCGATGTCGGCAATCGACGTATTTGCGACTCCCTGCGACGCAAAGCACCGACCGGAGGCGTCGAGGATGCGCTCGGCGGCCACCGCGGCCTGGTCGCCGACCAACCAGTTGGACGCCATCAGGCGGCGACTTCGGTGGTGAACGGGAGCGACTCGTACCAACGGACGAAATGCCCGGGGGCAAAATGCCCTGCCGCGGCATCGACGCCGAACCGGGGGAAGCGGGCCAGGAGTTCTTCCAGTACCACTCGACCCATGAGCCGGGCGGCGGCCGCCCCGAGGCAGTGATGAGGTCCGTAGCCGAAGGAGAGGATGCGGCGCGGGTTGCGGGTGAGGTCGAGTTGTTCGGCGTCGGGTCCGAACTCGCGGTCGTCGCGGTTGGCGGATCCGTAGAGGAACATGACCTTGCGCCCCGCGGGGATGGTGACCCCACCGACCTCCACGTCCCGGGTGGTGGATCGAGCCAGGCCCTGTACCGGGGTGGTGAGTCGCAGCAGCTCCTCGATGCCGGCGGGAATCAGATCAGGACGACGAGCCAGGAGAGCGCGCTGATCGGGGTGGGCGGCGAGCAATTCCAGACCACCGCTCAGCAAGCCGGTGGTGGTGTCGTTCCCCCCGGTGACCATGGTGAAGGCAAAGCCGAGGATCCGCATTGGCGTCAGCCGGTCGTCGTCGCACAACTGCACCAGCTCGGAGACGACATCGTCTCCCGGGTCCTTTCGCCGCCGCTCGATGAGGTCAGCGAAGAAAGTGAACAATTCGCCGACGGTGGCCGCCGCCAGCGTCGGATCGCCGAACGCATTGGCGGCGAGGATGCCCTGGGTCCAGCCGTCGAAACGCTCCCGATCCTCGGGCGGGACGCCCAGATAGGTGGCCACCACGAAGCTGGGGAGAGGCTTCAGCAGCTCGGCCACCACGTCGCCCCCGCCGGTCGTCCCCAGCCGTTCGAGCCGCTTCGCCGCGAACCGGCGAATGTCGGGCTCGATCGACAGCACCTGCCGGGGGGTGAACCCTCGGGACACCAGCCGCCGGAAGGTGGTGTGGTCGGGAGGGTCCAGGAACACCATCGGCGAGATCTCGTCGAGTCCGGCCTTGTGCAGTTCGTCGTACTCGAAGGTCAGGCCCTGGGTCGAGGTGAAGGTGACGGTGTCCCGCACCGCGTCGAACACATCGGCGAACCGGGACAGCACCCAGTAGTCACCGTTCTCGACGTGGTGGACCGGGTCGTGGTCGCGCAGTGCCCGGTACATCGGGAACGGATTGCGCCAACCGTCTCCCGAGACCGGCCGGAAGTTGGCGTCGGCTGGGATCGTCGGGTTCCTCGATGTATGTGACATTTGTCTACAATCGTAATGCTAGATGATGATTTCAGTCAAATGATTCAGACTCTGGCGTCGCGGGACCCGCTCCGGGCTCTTGGGTCAGAATCCCAGTTCAGATGCCGTGGACAAACCGTTCTCTATCCGGTAGGATACTGAGTATGCTACGGGATTCCCTCGCAAAATGAGTATCAAGCACGCCCTCCTCGCCCTCCTCAGCGAGACCCCCAAGTACGGCCTCCAGCTGCGCCAGGAGTTCGAGGCCGGCACCGGTGAGGTCTGGCCCCTCAACGTCGGGCAGGTGTACACGACCCTGCAGCGCCTCGAGCGCGACGGCCTGATCGAATCCGATGACGACGTCGACGACGGGCCCCAGAAGGTCTTCCGCATCACCGCGCGAGGCGGGGAGGAGCTCGACCGGTGGCTCCACACACCTCCAGACTTCAGCCAGCCGCCTCGGGACGAGCTCGTCATCAAGGTGCTCATCGCGTTACGGGTTCCCGGTGTCGACGTTGGCGAAGTCATCCAGTCCCACCGGCGCTACCTGGTCGAGTTGATGCAGCAGTGGACCCGTCTCAAGGAGGACGAAGCCAATCTCGACCTGAGCTTTGCCCTCGTCGTCGACGCCGAGCTGTTCCGCCTCGACTCGGTGGTGCGCTGGCTCGACGCCGCCGACGGCCGCCTCAAGCGAGCCGATTTCGAGAAGTCGTTGCCCGGGTCCGCGGGATCGCAGTCGGCACCCGGCCTGCCCAAAATGCGACGGAGAATAGGAGTCCCCCGATGAGCTTCCTTGAACTGCACGACTTGTCCAAGACCTACGGGGAGGGGCCCTCCCAGGTCCATGCCCTCGAACACGTCAACCTCGAAGTGGAGGCCGGGAGCCTGGTCGCGGTCATGGGCCCGAGCGGCTCCGGCAAGAGCACCCTGCTCACCATTGCCGGCAGCCTCGAGGACCCGAGCCGCGGCGAGGTGATGATCGGCGGTGCCGCGCTGTCGCACATGTCGCGGGACGAAAAGGCCCGCCTGCGCCGGAGGTCCATCGGTTTCGTGTTCCAGGACTTCAACCTGCTGCCCGGGCTCACCGCGGCCGAGAACGTCTCGCTGCCCCTTGAACTCGACGGCCGGCGGGCCAGCAAGGCCCACGCCACCGCGCTGCTGATGCTCGACGAGCTCGGCTTGGCCGACCGGGCCGACGCCTTCCCCGACGAGCTATCCGGCGGCGAACGCCAGCGGGTGTCCATCGCCCGGGCCATCGTCGGCGAGCGCCGCCTCCTTCTGGCTGACGAGCCTTCGGGCGCCCTCGACTCCACCAACGGCGAAGCCGTCATGCGCATGGTACTGGCGGCCTGCCGAGAGGGCGTTGCCGCGGTGGTCGTCACCCACGATGCGCAGCTGGCCTCATGGGCGGACCGCGTGATGTTCATCCGGGACGGGCGCATGGTCGACCAGACCAATAAGCCGATGGGACCCGATTCGCTCCTGGCCCCCGCGACCCAATGACCAGCGTCATCGAACGGCCGACGCCCACTGTCGACACCAGCCGCGGCGAGGGGGGCCTGGCCGCCCGCCGGGCGGTGACCCGCTGGGCCTGGCGCCTTTTCCGCCGTGAATGGCGCCAACAGATGCTGGTCCTGTCCCTCATCGTCCTCGCCGTGGCCGCCCTCGTGGTGGGCGCCTCCGTCTCGACCAACTCGCCTCCGCCGGCCAACGCCGGGTTCGGCACCGCGAATTACCAGGCCAACATCTCCGGTACCCCGGCGCAGGATCTGAGCCGCCTTTCATCTCTGTCGCACACCTACGGGACCCTGGACGTCATCGAGAACGACGCCAACCCGGTTCCCGGCTCGCTTCTCACCTTCGACTTCCGCGCCCAGAACCCCAATGGCCCCTTCGGGCAACCCATGCTCCAGCTCGTCTCGGGCCGTTACCCGACGCGGCCGGGCGAGGTCGCCATCACCCAGGGCGTCGCCCATGACTTCAGCCTGCGGGTCGGCAGCACCTGGCACTTCGAGGGCAAGAGCTGGCTGGTCGAAGGGACAGTGCAGAACCCCCAGAGCCTGCTTGACGAATTCGCCCTGGTGGCGCCCGGCCAGCTGGCGCTGACGTCGAGCACGAAGATCACCGCCCTGTTCGATAACCACACCGGTGTCGCGCCGACGGGTAGCGACATCGTCTCGGCGGCCAGCGCCAACGCCGCCAACGCCAACACCGGCTTGATCTCCCCGAGCACCGTCACCCTCCTGCTGGCCGTGGTCGGCATGATCCTGATCGGCCTCGTCGCCATCGCCGGGTTCACCGTGCTGGCCCAGCGCCGGCTGCGCTCCATCGGCATGTTGCAGGCGCTCGGCGGGACCGACAGCCATGTCCGCCTCGTCGTGCGTGCCAACGGTGCCGTGGTCGGCGTGGTCGGCGCGCTGTTGGGCGCGGTGCTCGGCTTCGCGCTGTGGGCCGCCTACCGTCCCCACCTCGAGTCGAGCTCGCACCACTTGATCGGGTTGTTCCATCTGCCGTGGACAGTGCTCCTGATCGCCGTGGCCATCGCCATGGTGACGCCGTACGTGGCCGCCACCCGCCCTGCCCGGACCATCACCAAGGTCCCCATCGTCAAGGCCCTATCCGGCCGGCCCGCGCCGCCCAAGTTGGCGCGTCGGTCCGCGATTCCCGGGCTGGTATTGCTGGTCGCCTCTTTCGCCCTGCTCGGCCTCGCCGGTGCCAGTAGCCATGGCGGCGGGGCCCTCCCGCTCGTGCTCGGCTTCGTCTGCCTCATCGCGGCCATCATCCTGCTGGCGCCCGTCACCGTCGGCCTCCTCGGCCGCATCGGCCGCCGCCTGCCCATCACCGCCCGTCTGGCTCTGCGCGACCTGGCCCGCTACCGATCCCGCTCGGGATCGGCCCTGGCCGCCATCAGCCTCGGCGTGCTCATTGCCGTCGTCATCTGCGTCGCCGCCAGCGCCCGCTACAGCGACACCCTGGACTATGCCGGCCCCAACCTGGCCAACAACCAGCTGGTGGTCTACTCGGCGTCCTCCCAAGGCTCCGGGAACATCGGGCCCAAGGGCGGAAGCGGGCCGGCGGCCTCGACCGCGGGCATTCCGAGCATGGCCGCACAGACGAGTCTGGTCGACGGCATCGCCCGTTCCCTCGGTGCGGCCCAGGGCGCGGTCCCTCTCGAGCAGTCCCCGATCGGGCTGCAGTACGGACTCGTCGAACCGAACCTTCAGTTCAACGGGCAGATCTTGGTGGCCACGCCCCAGTTGTTGCAGGCGCTTGGTATCTCGTCGAGCCAGATCAACCCCAATGCTGACTTCCTCACCATGCGCGCCGGGCTCGACACGCTTGGCCACATGCAGATGATCTGGGGTGACGGCGGCGGCGGGCAAGGACCCGGCCCCGTCGGCGAGCAAGGACCCGGCGCCGGCGGCGGGCCGAGCAACGGATCGAGCGTGCCGTGCCCGGCGAGCTCCTGTCTGGCCAACCCGGTGATCCAGTACCTGCCGCAGCTGCCTTCGGGAACGTCGGCCCCCAACACCGTCGTTACCGAGCACGCCCTCTCACAGCTCCACCTGCAGAACCAGACGTCCGTCTTCGGATGGCTGATCTCATCTGCCGGAACCCTCACCGCGGCCCAGATCAGCGAGGCCCGGGCCACAGCATCGACGGCGCAGTTGACCATCGAGACCAAGAACGACCAGCCCAGCTCGTGGCAGGTCGTCGACTGGGCCACCGCGGCCGGTATTGCCCTCGCCCTCGCCATCTTGGCCATGACCGTGGGCCTCATCCGCGCCGAGACGGCCAGCGACCTGCGAACGCTGGCCGCAACTGGGGCCAGCAGCTGGCGCCGGCGGTCGATCACTGCGGCGACGGCCGGCGGGCTCGCCTTCCTCGGGATGCTGCTCGGCGTTGCCGGCGGCTACCTAGCCGGCGCGGGCTACTTCCAGAGTGGCAAGTTCGGGCAGTCGATGATCGGCGACCTCAGCCACGTGCCGCTCCTCAACCTGCTCATCATTGTGGTCGGCCTGCCGGTGCTCGCGGCCGTCGGCGGCTTTGTCTTCTCAGGCCGTCAGCCGCCCCTGGTGAGTCGCCAGCCCATCGAGTAGCCCCGCCGCCGCGTGACCCCACGGCGCGGGGCTGCGGAAATCTGGTCGAGCTGTCCGAACCGACCGTACCCGAGGCCTCGCTCTCGCCACCGACCTGAGCATCCGATGACTTCCCCGGCTCCCAACCGTCTATCTCCGTGATCACCGAAGACTGAACCGAAGACTGAACCGAAGACTGAGAGGAGCATCTTCTGATGACGTGGCCAGACCTTGAACCGGCGGCGAGACGAATGGCCGACCTGATCGCCAGCCTCGCTCAGGACTCGCTCGAGGCTCCCACCCCGTGTCCGAAGTACACCCTCGGCGACCTGGTCGACCACGTCGGCGGGCTCTCGCTCGCCTTCACCGCCGCCGCCACCAAGAAGTTGGGCCGTGACACCTCCCAGGCTCCGTCCCCGCAGGCATCCCAGCTGGGTGACGACTGGCGGACCCGCATCCCGCGGGACCTGCTGGGTTTGGCCGAGGCGTGGCGGGAACCGGCGGCGTGGAGCGGGCTCACCCAGGCCGGGGGAGTGGATCTACCCGGCGAAATTGCCGGACTTGTCGCCCTCGACGAGCTGGTCATTCACGGCTGGGACGTGGCCCGGGCCAGCGGCCAGGCTTACGAATGTGACGTCCCGACCCTCCAAGCCGTGTACGACTTCGTCGCCCCGATGTCCGCCCCCGGGCAGGAGGCACAGCGGATCTTCGGGCCGGTGGTCGAGGTGCCCGGTGATGCTCCGTTGCTCGATCGGCTCATCGGGCTCACCGGCCGCGACCCGGCCTGGCCAACCGGGTCCTGATCCAGCGGGCTCGGCTGTCGACCTCCGAAGTAGTCGCGTTCGTTTGGTCCGGGCCCCGGCGGGGTAGTCAGCAGGTGGCTGCCGTTCCCGCGGTCGGTGGTGGCACGCCGGATTGGAGGGCTGAGGATGACACCCCCGGAGTCGAGGACCCACCGGATCGCCATCCTGCGCCAGGACAACGGCGAGCTCCAGGAGGACATCGTCCATCGGGCCGCGGTCGAGCCGTTGAGCACCGATGGAGGCCCAGCCGTCAGGGTTTCCTCGTACGGCGACCCGGACTCCGACGGCGAAGACTCGTTTCCGGCCAGCGACCCCCCGTCCCACTGGGCCGGTTCCGAGGATGATGACACTGGCGTCGGTGCTCGGCCGGCAACGGCCCGCATCGTCGGGACCATGCCCGTCGAGGACTTCGGGGGAAGACCGGGTCTGGGCGCACCGATTCCGGGAACCTTGACCCGCCCGCCCCACCCGCACTGACGCGACGAGCGGTCGGGAGCCGTATATTCGGCAGCCGACCGCTAAACCGAATCGAGGGCCCCGTTATGGACAGAGATCTTCACCATCTCGACAACGACCAGCGTCGGGTCCTGGATCGGCTGACCGGCCATCCGCTGAGCAGCAACATCAAGTGGCCGCAGGTGCTCAGCCTGCTCGAAGCGCTCGGAGACGTCACCGTCGAGAGCAAGGATCGTTACCGGGTCTCGGTCGACGGCCATACCGAGGTCTTCCGCCCACCCCATCACCACGGTGACCTCCCGCCGGAGATGGTCATGAAGCTCCGGCATTTTCTTGCCGAACCGTTTGAAGGGACCGAAGGCCGCGCCGAGCCGTTGGATGGAACCGAAGGCGGTGCCTAGATCGGCGCCGACCGGGTGAACACCCAGGTCTTCATCGGTGGACGGACCGCGGTCCGGAGGCCCGGAGGTCTGCCGGTAGGGTGAGCCGCCGTGGCCAAAACGTCGTCCGGATCGAGCCGACGGTTGGCACCCGAACACTTCACCAGGGGATTGAACCCGCGACAATGTGAGGCGGTCGAGCACGGGAAGGGTCCGCTGCTGGTGCTGGCCGGGGCGGGCAGCGGGAAGACCAAGGTCCTCACCAGCCGGATCGGTTACCTGATCGCCACCGGGGTGGTGGCGCCGGAGAAGGTGTTGGCCATCACCTTCACCAACAAGGCCGCCCGGGAGATGAAAGAGCGCCTGCAGGCGTCGCTCGGGCCGCTGGCCACCGATATGTGGGTGTCCACCTTTCACAGTGCCTGCGTACGGATGCTCCGGCCCTATGCCGCCCGGGTCGGGCTGACCCCCCAGTTCACCATCCTCTCGGAGGACGACTGCAAACGGCTGCTGCGGGACATCTCCGACGATCTCAATGTCGACGTGAAGCAGGTCCCGGTGGGCGGGTCCAAGGCCGCCATCAGCTCGGCCAAGAACCGCCTGGTCGATCCCCGTCAGCTATCGATCGAGTCCGCCGACCCCCGATCCAACGCCCATGCCCGCATCTACCGCGAGTACCAACGCCGATTGGTGGCCGGCGACGCGGTCGACTTCGACGATCTCCTCGTCCATGTCGTCGGCCTGCTGACCGAGCACGCCGACGTCCGGAAGCACTATCAGTCCCGCTTCTCCCAGATCCTGGTGGACGAGTACCAGGACACCAACCGGGCCCAGAGCGTCATCGTCGAACAGCTGGCTGCCGAGCATCTGAACCTGTGCTGCGTGGGCGATGGTGACCAGTCCATCTATGGCTTCCGGGCCGCGGATGTCGGCAACATCCTCAATTTCACCCGCACCTTTCCGACGGCCACCACCGTGCTCCTCGAACAGAACTTTCGCTCGACCGGCACCATCCTCGACGCCGCCAACGCGGTGATCGCCCGCAACCCCACCCGGGCCGACAAGCATCTCTGGACCCGGGCCGGGGAAGGGAACCTGATCGCCCTGCGGGCCGCCGACGACGAGACGGATGAGGCGTCCTGGCTGGCCGATGAAGTGTCCACCCTGGTGAGGGAGGGGGCTCCGGCCCGGGGACATCGCCGTGCTCTGCCGGGCCAAGGCGCTGGCCCGGCCCATCGAAGCGGAAATCGTTCGCCGGGGCATCCCGTGCCGGACGGTGGGCGGGACCTCGTTCTTCGACCGCCGGGAGATCAAGGACCTGGTCGCCTACCTTCGCCTGGCGGCCAATCCTCAGGACGAGCTGTCCTTTCGGCGTTGCGTCAACGTTCCCCGGCGGGCGGTCGGTGACGCCAGCATCAAGAAGGTGCGGGCCTTCGCCCAGACCTATGGGTTGTCGCTGGCCGACACCCTGGCCCGCCGGGGGGAGATCGAGGACCTCCCGAGGTTGGCCCTTGTCGGGCTGGACGGGTTCGTCCGGCTGCTCGATGACATTCGGGACGCCGCGGGCCGAAGAGGCGCGCTCGGAGCCGTCGACGCGGTGACCGCCGACGGTGAGTTCCTGCGCCAGCTCCTCGATGCCGCCGTCGATGACGAGGAGCGTCGCTACCGCCAGGAGAGTCTGGATCAGCTGCGCACCATGGCCGGTGACCACCCGACCATCGAGTCCTTCCTGGACATGGCCGGCCTCATCACCGAAGCCGACGACTCGGATGACGACCGGTCCCGGGTGTCATTGATGACGATCCACGCGGCCAAGGGCCTCGAGTTCGGCGCCGTCTTCGTGGTCGGCATGGAGGAAGGGATCTTTCCGGATCGCCGCTGCCTGGAGGAGGGCCAGATCGAAGAGGAACGCCGGCTGGCCTACGTGGCCATCACCCGGGCCCAGCGCCGGCTGTATCTCTCCCACGCCCGCCGTCGCCGGTCCCTCAACCGGGTGGTGGAAAGGGACCGGAGCCGCTTCCTCGACGAGATTCCCGAAGAGCTGATCCACTTCTTGGATGTCCCGTTGTCAACCACCGCCGAGGTGGCCGGGCGCGTTGCCGCCATGCGGTCGAGCCTCGGCGTCTGACCGGTGCGGTACGAAGTCGGCTCCGGGGGTCGCTATCGTCGGCACCCATCATGGGACCGATGACACGAGGAACCGTGGCCGGTCGCCGTCCGACCGCACTGGGTGCCATCTTGGTGGTGGCCGCCTCGGCAGCCCTGGGCGGCTGTTCGCTGTTCTCGTCATCCAAGCCGCTCCCTCCCCCCCGGTCGTCCCTCTTCCGGAGTGGATCGATCGGCTACGTGGCGTGCCCCAACGCGGTGACCCCGGTGGAGCTGGCCCGGGACAACATCGCCGAGCCGGACATCCCTCTCCCGATCTCGGGAACCCCGACTCCGGGCGATTTCGCCATCGCCACCTCTCCCAACGGCCACTGGGCCTACGTGGTGACCTCCGAGCTGGCCGCTGCCACCCCGCCCGCCACCCCGAAGACCCAGAACCTGGTGATCCCGATCAATCTGGTCACCCAGCGGGCGGGGACGCCGATCGTCATCCCCGGCACCGGAGGCACCCACAGCATCGTGGTGTTCCCCAGCGGGAGCACCCTGGTGGCCTCGGTGGGCAGCACCCTGGTCCCCATCGACCTCACCAACAACCGGGTCGGAACCCCCCTCGACCTCGGGGCTGGCCGCACGGTGTTCGGGATGACCCTCAACCCGGCCGGCACCGCGCTGTTCGCGCTGGTCACCGGCGCAGTGATCCCGGTGGACACCGGCCATGCCACGGCCGGAGTGCCGATCCTGACCGGTTTGACCATCTCCTCGGTCTACTCGCCCCATGGCATCGCCATCAGCCCGGACGGTTCGACCCTGTATGTGGTGGGCCAGGGGGGCAAGGATTTCGGGGGTCGCCTGCTCCCCATTTCGGTGGCCACCGGAGCCCTGCAGCCGGAGGCGTCGTTCGATGCATTCGGCATCGCCTCGCCGGCCTCGCTGATCGTGTCGCCGACCGACTCGGCCGCCTATGTGGTCGACTCGGCCAACAACTGGGTGAACCCGGTCACGCTGTCACCCGTCGCCACCCCCACCCCGCCGGTGCGGCTGCCGGCGCTGGTCGGCGTCCCGGGAGGCACCCAGCACCCGAGCGACATCGCCCTCGCCCTCGACGGCGTCACCGCCTTCATCGTGGACGGTTTCGACTCGATCGTCCCCTACGACACCGCCTCCCAGGCCTTCGGACGACCGGTCAAGGTCTGCACCGGGGCGTCCTCCATGGCCATCGCCCCGTCGCCGTGAAGGTGGCGGCTACCGATCAGGCGGGTTCGGCGCGGGCATCCTGGCTGGTCTCCGCGCCCGACACCTTGACCGCGATGGCGGCGTCTTTGTTCCGGTAGGTGGCCGGAGGCAGTTTCGCCGCCTCCAGCAGGTCGTCGAGGGCCAGGGGGATGCCGGCGGCCAGGCCCCAGACCTTCGGCATGGTCTCCGGGCAGGAGATGATCCCCCAGTACATGATCCCCCGGTAGCTCATGATGGTGATGTTCACCCCCATCCCCTCCATCACCGGACCCAGTGGGAACCCGCACTCCAGCTCGGCGCCGCCCAGGTAGAGCGGGAAGTCGGGACCCGGGACGTTGGAGATGACCAGATTGGCGATGGGCCGATGCTTGTCCGCCAGCTGCATCCGGCTGTAGAGCCGGGCAGCATTGGCGAACACGTTGGGGGTGGCGTGTTCGGCCCAGTTGAGGAGGGTGTCGGCCCCCAGGGCGTTGTGCTCCTCCTTGGCTCCCTTGGTCCCCTCGTGGATCGCCTCCACTGCCTCGAGGGGGTCGGCCAACTGGGTCGGGAGCTGCACGAACATCGACGAGACCTTGTTGGAACCCCGCACGTTTTCGGTGCTGGTCCGAACCGACACCGGGACCACCGCCACCAGCGGCTTGTCCGGCAGCTCGCCGCCCTGGATGAGGAAGTTGCGGAGCGCCCCGGTGCAGACGGCGAGGACGATGTCGTTCACGGTGACTCCCAGCGCCGACTTCAGCCGCTTGACGTCATCGAGGCCGATCCCGGTGAACGCCACTGAGCGGCGTCTCGACAGCGCGCCGTTGAATGAGGTGCGGGGCGCCGACAGCGGGAGCGCGGCCTTGCCGAGCCCGGGCCGGTCTTCCGACCCGATCCGCACCTTGCGCACATTGAGCACCCGTTGACCGGTCCGCACCAGGTCCCGGGTGATCTTGAAGGGCGTCATGGCCCGGTCCAGGGTGGCCTGGCTCATCAGTTCGAGACCGGAAGGGATTCGATCGTCCTGCAGCCGTTCCGGCGGCGGCGGGACGGGGCCCGGGTCGGGCTCGAGGTCGAAGAGGATCGAGAGCAACTCGGCACCGGATACGCCGTCAACGGTGGAGTGGTGCATCTTGGTGACGAAGCCCACCCGGTCGTGGGCCAGCCCTTCGATGATCCACATCTCCCACAGGGGTTTGGACCGGTCGAGTTGGCGCCCGGCGATATCACCGGCGATGTCGGCCAATTCGCGGAGGCCGCCGGGTTTGGGGACCGCGGCCAACCGGACGTGGTAGTCGATGTCGAAACCGGGGTCGTCGACCCACACCGGGTGGCCCCACCGGAGGGGGACCTCCACCAGGCGGCGCTGGAACACCGGCGCCAACGGGAGGCGCTCGGCAATGAGCTCCTTCATCCGGGGGAACGAGTAGCCCCCCGGGACGGTCGCCGGATCGACCACGGATGTCATGCATACGTGCATGTGGAGGCTGGGGGTCTCGAGATACAGGAAGCTTGCGTCGAGACCGCTCAGTCGTTCCATGAGATGTCCCCCCTCTTCTAGGTCAGATGGTCGTCAACGGTAGTGTCCGAGATGCGGTTTCCTCGCTCGGCGGCCTGATGGTGTTTCATGGTGCGATGTCCTGGGGACTCTTGGCCGTCAGCATTGTCGCTGTGCTGCTCACGGTCAACGCCTTTTATCCCGTGCGCCGGGAGCCACTCAGCGTGCTCAGCTTCGCCCTGGGGTGGATCCCGGGCGAGCTGCCCATCCAGGTGGTGCTGGTCAATCTGATCGTGGTCCTGGTGCTGGTGGACGAGGGGGCCCTCCACCACTGGCCGGGGTGGGCGGGCCTGGCCCTGACCGCGGTGTCCTGGGCCGGCCTGGTCCGTCTCGCCTTCGTGGCCCGGGGAGCCAAACGGCTGGTGGATGCCGCCCTGGCCGACGCCACCATGGGCCCGGTGGACGTGGAGGGATTCGACTCCAGCCCGGCCTGGAACTACTGGTGGCGGTTGGCCATCGCGGTGCCCTTCCGGTGGCGGGCGATCCGCCGGATCCGGAACGTCGACTACTGGGGCGACGGCATCGGGCGTCACCGGCTCGACATCCTCCAGCCCCGTGGGGGTCCTCCCGAGCCCGGCCCGGTCCTGGTCTACATCCACGGAGGCGCCTGGATCATCGGGGACAAGCGCCAGCAGGGCATCCCGATGATGCACGAGTTGATCCAACGGGGATGGGTCTGCGTGGCCATCAACTACCGGCTGAGCCCCAAGGCCACCTGGCCGGACCACATCGTCGACTGCAAGCGGGCGGTGGCCTGGGTGCGGGCCCACATCGCGGAGTACGGCGGTGACCCTGGTTTCATCGCCGTCTCCGGGGGATCGGCCGGGGGCCACCTGTCGGCCCTGGTCGCCCTCACCGCCAACGACGCCGCCTGGCAACCCGGGTTCGAGGATGCCGACGCCTCGGTCGACGCCTGCATCCCCTACTACGGGGTCTACGACATGACCGGGGACCACGACCCGGGCCTTCCCAAGCTGCTCGAGAAGGTGATGAAGGTGCCGATCGAGGGGAACCGCCGGCTGTACGAGCAGGCGTCCCCGACCCAGCGGGTGACCAGCGCCGCCCCGCCGATGTTCGTGTTCCACGGGATGAACGACACCCTGGTCCCGCTGGTGGTGGCCAGGGAGTTCGTCGCCCGTTTGCGGGAGGTCTCCGGGTCTCCCGTCGGCTATGTGGAGCTTCCCCGGACCCAGCACGCCTTCGACGTCCTGGCCTCGATCCGCTGCCGGCACACCAGCATCGGGGCGGTCCGGTTCCTCGAGGGGATGCGGGCCCGGGTCAAACCCGGACCGGCGTCATGACCGCCAGGTGCTAGACAGATCCCCGTGTTTCTGACGTAGAGTCAGATCGGTTTCTGACGTACAGTCAGATAAACGGGAGGTCTGGGCCCGGGGTGATCGCGGCAGCGATCCGAGGGAGCCGGCCAATGAACGAGGGGGAGTGTTGCAAGCTGCATCGTGGAAGGTTCGTATGGCGGCGGCCGGGGTGGCGGTGCTGGTGGGGGCGACCGGGGTTGCCTGTAGCTCGACCAGGTCCTCGTCGACGGCGACCACCTCGGCCGGGAGCGGGGGGTCGAAGATCCCCTCCAGCGCCTTCAGCGACCACACCGGGATCACCTCGACCTCGGTGCAGCTCGGCAACATCTCGACGTTGGACTTCGGCCTGTTCAAGGGCGCGGCGGTGGGCACCGAGGCCTACGCCGACTTCGTGAACTCCACCGGGGGGATCAACGGCCGGACCCTCAAGGTCGACAGCGGCAACGACGGCTACAACAACGGGGCCAACAACAAGACGCTGACCACCTCGGCCATCGGCTCGGATTTCGCGCTGGTCGGCAGCTTCTCGCTGAATGACAGCTTCGGCGGGACGGTGCTGGCCCAGAATCCGGGCATGCCGGATGTGTCGGTGACCCTCGATCCCACCACCAACCAGCTGGCCAACGTGGTGAGCCCGGTCCCGCTGGGCCGCGGATGGGAGTTGGGGCCCCTCCAGTACTTCAAGCAGAAATTCCCCACCGGAGTCACTGCGGTCGGCGCGCTGATCGCCGACCAGCCCTCGGCCCAGGCGCAGTGGCAGGGGGAGAAGGGGGCCATGGCCCACGTCGGCTACAAGGTCATCTACGACAACACCTTCCCGATCAGCCAGACCGACTTCACCCCGAATGTCATCGCCATGCGAAACGCCGGGGTGAAGATGCTGTTCATCGAGCAGATGCCGGCCAACTACGCCTCGGCGGTGATCAAGGCGCTCAACCAGCAGAACTACCACCCGACGGTGGTGTTGGGGGCGTCCACCTACAGCGCCACCCTGATCTCGTCGTCGGGCGGCGCGTCGGCCACCAACGGGGACTACCTCGAGCAGAACGCCTCCCTCTACCTGGGTGAGGACTCGGCCACCATCCCGGCGGTGGGCGACTTCCTGAAGTGGGTCAATGTGGCAGCCCCCGGGTTCAAGCCCGACCTGTTCACCCTCTACGGATGGGTGTCGGCGGAGCTCTTCGCCCAGGCCCTGCAGAACGCCGGCGCCAACCCGAGCCGGGGATCGCTGCTCCAGGCCCTGTCCAAGGTGACCTCGTACAGCGGCAACAACATCATCGCGACGACCGATCCGGCCCAGAAGACCAACGGCAACTGCTATCTGCTGGCCCAGATCAAAGGCGGGCAGATCCAGCGGCTCGACGACCCGCCAACGACCAGCGGCACGCATGGGTATCGTTGCGACTACAGCTACTATGCCCCCGCCTCGTAACCGAACAGATCGACCACGGACTCGACTGAAATGAACGAGCGCCCGGCCATGGACCCCGTTCGGTGACCAGCTTCCTGCAGTACACCATCTTCGGCGTCATCCTGGGCGCGGGCTTTGCCATCGCCGCCACCGGCCTGGTGGTCACCTACACCACCTCGGGGGTCTTCAACTTCGCCCATGGGGCGGTGGGCATGATCGCCGCGTTCGGCTACTGGGAGCTGGTGGTCAACCACCACGTCCCGGTGGTGTGGGCACTGGTGCTCATCCTGCTGGTGGGCGCGCCGATCGCCGGGGCGTTGGTGGAGCGGGTGCTGATGCGGCACCTCCATGGGGCATCGGCCGAGCGGCCGATCATGGTGACGCTCGGACTGCTGGTCATCCTCACCGGGGTGGCCGAAATCGTGTGGACCCCGAGCCGCCAGTACGAGCTCAATCCGATCGTCTCCGGCTCGTTCCGGATGGCCAGCATCAACCTCCAGTACCAGCAGGTGGTGACCATCGGGATCGCCATCGTGCTGGTGATCGGGCTCCGTTTCCTGTTCTCCTCCACCCGTACCGGGGTGGGACTGCGGGCGGTGGTCGACGACCCGAGCCTGCTGGCCATGTCCGGGGCCTCGCCCGACGCCATGAGCCAGTACGGCTGGATCCTCGGGTTCATCATGGCCGCCCTGGCCGGCGTCCTGCTGGCCCTCACCCAGGAGCAGACCGGGATCAGCATCGTCGCCATGACCCTCCTGGTGGTCAACGGCTACGCCGCGGCCATCGTCGGCCGGCTGAAGAACATCCCGGTGACCTTCATCGCCGCCATCGTCATCGGGTTGGCCGAGGACTACATCATCTACTACCTGCTTCCCCACCTGTCGCAGAGTCTCGACTCGGACATCACCCTGGCCCTGCCGATGGTGTTCCTGTTCATCGCCCTGGTGATGCTCCCGTCGGTGCGGCTCCGGGCGGTGGGACGCCTGAGCACCGTCCGGGTCCCGCGGATGCCCAACGGCAAGGAGTCATTGGTGGGCGGGGCCGTCTTCATCGGCTTGGCGGTGGTCGCCTCGCTGGTCCTGAGCGGGGTGATGGTGAAGGGCACCGACCTGCTCAATCTGGGCGGCGAGATCATGGCCCTGGGGATCGTCGGGCTGTCCCTGGTGCTGCTCACCGGTTACTCCGGTCAGGTGTCGCTCTGCCAGTTCTCCTTCATGGGCATCGGCGCGTTTCTCATGGGCAAGATCGCCGGAGGTGGGTCGTTGCTGGGACTGCTGGCCGCCGCGCTGATCTGCGCGGCGCTGGGCGCCCTGGTCGCGCTGCCGACCCTCCGCCTCCGGTCGCTGTACTTCGCTCTGGCCACCTTTGCTTTCGCCGACGCCGTCGACCAAGGCTTCTTCCAGGACTCCCGGGTGTTCGGCGCCGGGCTCAACGTGGGGAGAATCATCCTGCCCGGGCTGTCCTTCGGCGGAAACCGGGCGGAGTTCCTGTTGGTGAGTGTCGTCTTCGTACTGCTGGCGCTGCTGGTGCTGTTCATCCGACGGAGCCTGTTCGGGCGGCGGCTGGTAGCCATGAACGACTCGCCGGCGGCCTACGCCACCGTGGGTCTCAACCCGGCCGTCACCAAGGTGGCCGCTTTCGCGATCGCCGCGGCCATGGCCGGGATCGCCGGCGGCCTGTACGCAACCGTCAACCAGACCATCGGCTCATCCGACTTCGACTTCTTCGGGGGGATCATCTTCGTCCTGTTCGTCACCGTTTGGAGCATCCGGACGGTCAGCGGGGCATTTTTGGCCGCCGTCACCTACGTGGTGCTGACCACTTACTGGTCGAAGGGCTTGGGGCTGGTCGCCGGGGCCGGGATCATCCTCATCGGCCGGGCCGCCAACGGCGTGATCGGGATCGACCGGTTGTCCACCCTGCTACCCCTCCCCTGGGTCCGGAGGGCGGCGCGGAACGCCAAGGTCGCCACGCCGGCGGGTGGCGGGGCGCTCCCGATCGGGGGTGAGGCCCGTGTCGCGGGTTGACGAACCGAGGTTGGACGCCGGCCCGATTGACGAAGGATTGCCGGCGCTGACCGTGTCCCAGGTATCGGTCAGCTTCGGCGGTGTCGCCGCGCTCACCGATGTCAACCTGGTGGTGTGGCCGGGCACGGTGACCGGTCTCATCGGGCCGAATGGTGCCGGAAAGACCACCCTCTTCAACGTGGTCAGCGGCCTGCAGGAGGCGCATCGGGGCACCGTGCACTTCTTCGACACCGACATGACCGGGATGAAGCCCTATCGCCGGGCCCGGCTCGGGTTGGCCCGCACCTTCCAACTCCTCGAGCTGTTCGGGACCCTCACCGCCGGGGAGAACGTGCAGGTCGGCCTGGACTCCACGGTCAAGTGGTGGCAATGGGGCCACTTTCGCAACGCCTTCTCGAACGGCAAGGACCCGTTGCCGGCCGCCGGCGTCCCGCCGGCGCCGGAGGGCGGGGTCGGCGCTGGCGTCCCGGCCGCCGACCCCTGCGACCGGTTGCTGGCCGAGGTTGGTCTGGCCGGAAGATCCGACGAGCAGGCCAATGCCATGCCCACCGGTCTGGCCCGCACCGTCGAGTTGGCCCGGGGCCTGGCCATCGGCCCCCGCCTCCTGCTGCTCGACGAGCCGGGGTCCGGGCTGGACGAGGACGAGTCGCGGGCGCTCGGCGCGCTGCTGGTCCGGCTGGCGTCGAGCGGGATGGCCGTGCTCCTGGTCGAGCACGACATGTCCCTGGTGATGCGCATCTGCGACAAGATCGATGTGCTCGACTTCGGCCACGTCATCGCCACCGGGACCCCGGAGGAGATCCGTTCCAACCCGGCGGTACAGGCCGCCTATCTGGGCGCCGGCACCACTGTCGATGCCCCGTCCAAAGACAGGGCGCCATGACCGTCACGCCGACCCCGGTGCCCGATTTGGGCTCGGCGGCGACGTCGCCGGGGCTCACCCTGCGCGGGGTCCGCGCCTCCTACGGTCGCATCGAGGTTCTGCACGGCGTGGACCTGACGGTCCCGGCCGGAAGTGTGTTCGCGCTGCTCGGACCCAACGGGGCGGGAAAGTCCACCCTCCTCAAGGTCATCAACGGGCAGCTCCCGGCCACCGCCGGGGAGGTGGTGATCGGGGACCGGCCGGTAGGGAAGTTGTCGACCGCGAAGCTGGCCCGGACGGGTCTCTGCTCGATTCCCGAGGGACGGGGCATCTTTCCCAATCTCACCGTGAGGGAGAACCTGAAGATCTGGACCTACCGCGGCGGACTCAGTTTCAAAAAGGTCGAGGAGCAGACTTACGCCACCTTTCCCCGTCTGTCCGACCGGCGGAAGCAGTTGGCCGGGACGATGTCCGGCGGCGAACAGCAGATGCTGGCCATCTCCCGAGCCCTGGTCACCGATCCCAAGGTGCTGCTGTTGGACGAGCTGTCGATGGGGCTGGCCCCGATCATCGTCACCGAGCTCTATGAACTGGTGTCGGCCCTGGCCGACCAGGGCAAGACCATCCTGCTGGTGGAACAATTCGTGACCACCGCGCTCTTGGTGGCCACCCGGGCCGCCATCATGGTGCAGGGCAGGATCGAAAACGTCGGCACGCCCGACGAGATGTCCACCGCGGCGTTGAGCGTCTACCTCTCGAGCTGAACGTCTGCCTCTCGCCCGTCTATGGGTCGGGGGCGGTGGCGGCGGCGGGCAGCTGGGAGGGACCCGGGGTGCCGGTGAGGGTGGTGGTGGGATGTACCGGTAGCACCGTCGGCGGCCGGGGGCTCTGATCGAAATTGAAGTCGTTGGTCAGGTTGCCGAGGACCTTCTGGCTTTCGCGGACGTCCGGTCTCGGGTCGGCCCGCCCGTCGGTGGCCGGGTCGAGACGCTGCCCGTTGAGGAAGTCGTCCTCGATGAACTTGTCGTAGGCATCGAAGCTCAGGGTCTGGTGGTCGACGTAGCCGGTCTTGGCATAGGGGCTGATGACGATGCCCGGGACCCGGAGGCCGTAGCCGTTCTCGTCGACGGTCGGCGGCACCACCTGGTCGTAGAAGCCGCCCCAGTCGTCCCAGGCCAGGAAGATGGCGGTGGAGTCCCAGTCCGGGCTCTTCATCACCGCATTGATCAGGCTGGTCACGTAGCTCTGCCCGTAGCTGACCGGGGCCGGGGGGTGCTCGCTCACCGCACCCGAGGGCACCACCCACGACACCGCCGGGAGGTTTCCGCTCTTGGCCGCGGCGTAGAACTTGTCGACCGACTGGATGTTGCCCAGCTGGTTGTCGGCTTGCACCGTGTCGAACCACGGAAGCGGGTTCCAGATGCCCGGGGTGCCGGAGCTCTGCTTGACCGGGGCACAGGTCTCGGCCGCCGGGTCCTCACAGTCCGGCTCGGTCCCGTTCACCACGTAGTAGCCCCAGCTGACGTGCGACTTGTGGAGCAGGTAGGTCAGGTCGGTCCAGGCGTAGATGGGTTGGCCGGCTTTGCCGCTGTTCGCCGGACCACTCTGGCCGCCGGAGACGGTCGGGGCATTCTGGGGCCGTTCGGCCGGCCGGGTCTGCAGCGCGTTCACACAGCTCGACGGATTGTCGTTCTGGGTGCAGAACGCCGACCACTCGGAGACCAGAAACAGGTGGGACGGCAGGCTCCAGGAGGCGTTCGGTTCGAACATGTGGTCCTGGAGGACGAAGTCTTTGGCGTAGGTCCAGTAGTTGGGGATGTCGCTGGCGGTGTGGTAGCCCATCACGTCCGGGGTCGACGAATTGGTACAGGCCGGGTCGGTGGGATCCAGGCAGCCCTTCCTTCCCGACTCGGCCTGGCCGATGAAGCCGTCCATCTTCCCGCCGTTGATGTCGGCGGTCGCGTTGGGCGCGGAGTGAGGTCCACCACCGTTCACGTCGGCATGGTCGGCATACGGTGCCACACACGCCCCGGTGGCCGGATCCGTCACGCACACCGTCGGTATGCCGTTCTGCATCGGGATGCCGTCGGCGCCCGGGAAGGTGCCGAAATAGGAATCGAACGACCGGTTCTCCTGCTGGATGACGATCACGTGCTTGATCTTGTGGATGCCGGCCGGAACGATGTAGCTCCCGGTGGGCCCGCCCGACACCCGCTCCTCCTGGGCCGTCGGAGACGCCGGGCTGCTGCACGACGCGGCGACCAACGCCAGGGCGCCGACGACGGCCAGGCCCAGGGAGGCCTTCGGCGTCAGGGCGGTGGACAGCCGGCGCACCACTCGATTATGGCATCAGTCCTCGACGTCGAGCACCACGTCGACCCGGCACTCGGAGCCCGACGGCGGTGACCAACTCGGCCACCCCACCGGCATCCTTCAGGTCGTCGACCCCTTGGAGCAGGGCGTCGATCCGCTCGGCGGTGTCGGTCACCGTCAAGACCGCCACTCCGGCCCGCATCGACTGCTTGGCCGTGGTCTTGGCCCGCCGCACCGTCCCCAACACCTCGGCGATGACGTCCAGCACCAGTGGGTCGGCGCCGGATGCCGGACCCTCCAGCTCGCCCCGGCTCGGCCAGGCCGCCCGGTGCACCGATCCCGTTCTCCACCACGACCAGACCTCTTCGGTGACGAAGGGGAGGAACGGGGCGAACAGCCGCAGTTGGGCCGAGAGGGCCAACGCCAGCGCGGCCCGGGCCGATGCCGGGCCCGCCTGGGCCGGGTCGCGGTAGGCGCGGGTCTTGACCAGTTCGAGGTAGTCATCGCAGAAGGACCAGAAGAATGCCTCGGTGCGCTCGATGGCCCGGGCGTAGTCGTATCCCTCGAAGGCGGCGGTGGCTTCCGACACCACGCCGGCCAGACCGGCCACCATGGCCCGGTCCAGCGGGACGGTGATGGCCCCGGGCCCGGGAACGTCGATCACCCCGGCGTCGTCGGCCAACCTCCCGAGGGCGAAGCGCGAGGCGTTCAGGACCTTGATGGCCAGCCGGCGACCGACCTTCATCTGGCCCTCGTCCACCGCGGTGTCGGTGCCGGGTCGGCCGTTGGCGGCCCAGTAGCGGACGGCGTCGGCCCCGTGCTGTTCGAGGAGGGGCAGCGGGGTCACCACGTTGCCCTTGGATTTGGACATCTTCTTGCGGTTGGGATCGAGCACCCACCCGGAGATGGCCGCGTTGCTCCAGGGGAGCGAACCGAACTCGATCTCGGACCGGACCACGGTGGAGAACAGCCAGGTCCGGATGATGTCATGGGCCTGGGGGCGGAGATCCATCGGGAACACCCGGGCGAACAGGTCGGGATCGTCCTCCCACCGGCCGGCGATCTGGGGGGTCAGCGACGAGGTCGCCCAGGTGTCCATGACGTCGGGATCGCCCACGAATCCGCCGGGCACGCCGCGCTGCTCCGGGGCATAGCCGGCCGGTACCTCGGTGGAGGGGTCCAGCGGAAGTTGGTCCTCGGTGGCGGGGATCGGCGCGGCGAAGTCGGCTTCCCCGTCGGCGCCCACCGGGTACCAGACCGGGAAGGGGACCCCGAAGAAGCGCTGCCGGGAGATGTTCCAGTCGTCGTTGAGCCCCTCCACCCAGCTGCGGAATCGGTGGGCCATGTACGGCGGGTACCAGTTGAGCTCTTCACCCCGCTCGAGCAACTTGTCGCGCAACGGAAGGGTCCGGACGAACCACTGGCGGGAGGACACGATCTCCAGGGGCCGGTCGCCCCGCTCGTAGAACTTGACCGGGTGGGTGATCGCGGTGGGTTCCCCGATCAGGGCGCCGGACTCGGTGAGCTGTTCGACCACCCGGGTCTGGGCCTGCTTGACCGTCTTCCCCACCAGATCGTCGTAGTGGATGGCCGCCTCGACCGGGTCGGTGGTCTCCCAACCCTCGGTGCCCCAGGTCACCGGGAGCAGCCGCCCGTCCCGCCCGATGATGGTGCGGGTGGGAAGATGCAGCTCGCGCCACCACACCACGTCGGTGGTGTCGCCGAAGGTACAGACCATGGCGATCCCCGATCCCTTCTCGGGGTCGGCCAGCTCATGGGCCAGCACCGGGACCCTCGACGCGTACAACGGGGTCTGGACAAAGCTGTCGAACAGGGGCAGGTACCGCTCGTCGTCGGGGTGGGCGACCAGGGCCACACAGGCGGCCAGCAGCTCGGGCCGGGTCGTCTCGATCTCGACTGTCTCCCCGGAGCCGTCGGCCCGGGGGAAGGCGATCCGGTGATAGGCGCCGGGTCGTTCCCGGTCCTCCAGCTCGGCCTGGGACACCGCGGTGCGGAAGTCGATGTCCCACAGGGTGGGAGCCGTCCGTTGGTAGACGTGCCCATCCTCCAGCATCCGGAGGAACGACCGCTGGGACGCCCGCTGGGCGACCTCGCCGACGGTGGCATAGGAGTGGTCCCAGTCCACCGACAGCCCCAAGGTTCGCCAGAGTTGCTCGAACACCTTCTCGTCCTCGGCGGTGAGTTGCAGGCAGAGGTCGACGAAGTTGGGTCGGGAGACGGCGATGGGGTCCTTGGGCGGTTCGGTCGGCGGCACGAAGTCGGGGTCGTAGGGGAGGCCGGGGTCGCAGCGGACCCCGAAGTAGTTCTGCACCCTCCGTTCGGTGGGCAGGCCGTTGTCGTCCCACCCCATCGGGTAGAAGACGGCCTTGCCCCGCATCCGCTGGAACCGGGCCACCGCGTCGGTGTGGGTGTAGGAGAACACGTGGCCGATGTGGAGCTCCCCCGACACCGTGGGGGGAGGGGTGTCGATGGAGTACACCGCCTCCCGGGGAGCGGAGCGGTCGAAGGCGTAGGTCCCCGACTGTTGCCAACGGGCGGACCAGGTGGCCTCGAGCCCTTCCAGTCCCGGCTTCTCGGGGATTCCCGTGGGCCGGCGGTCGGCGGGCGCCGCGCCTGTCGCGTCAGCAGTCATGATCGGGTTACCGTACCTTGCGTGCTCCGCCTCCATGACACGGCCACGGGCGAAGTGACCGAACTCCGCCACCGGAACCCGGGCGAGGTATCGATGTACGTCTGCGGACTCACCGTCTATGACGCACCTCACATCGGTCACGGCCGGTTGGCCCTGGTCTTCGACGTGCTCCGCCGCTACCTGCTGTTCACTGGACTGGCGGTCACCTTCGTGTCGAACATCACCGACATCGACGACCAGATCATCGAGCGGGCCGCTGAACGGGGGGTGACCGAGGCCGAGCTGGCCGATCAATTCGAGACCGTCTGGTGGGCGGGCACCGATGCGTTGGGCATCCTCCGCCCCGATGCGACGCCCCACGCCACCGCCTATGTCGCCGACATGGTCGAGTTGATCGCCGAGTTGATGGACCGGGGGGTGGCCTACCAGGCCGCCGACGGCGTCTACCTGTCGGTGATGGACGTCCCCGGTTACGGACTGCTGGCCCGCCAGCCGCTCGACTCCCTGCGGGCCGGCGCCCGGGTGGAGTCGGCCGCGGACAAGCGGTCCCCCCTCGACTTCGTGCTGTGGAAGAAGGCCAAGCCCGGCGAGCCGACCTGGGAATCACCCTGGGGCCCCGGGCGGCCGGGCTGGCACACCGAGTGCGTGGTGATGTCCCTCGATCTGCTGGGCGAGGGCTTCGACCTCCACGGCGGAGGCATCGATCTGGCCTTCCCCCATCACGAGAACGAGCGGGCCCAGGCCGTTGCCCTGGGCCGGGAGTTCGCCCATCACTGGGTGCACAACGGCTTCGTCACCCTCGAGGGGGAGAAGATGTCCAAGTCGCTCGGGAACTTCACGTCGCTCGACGACCTGCTGTCCCGGAGCGATCCCCGCGCCTATCGATTGTTGGTCCTCCGGTCCCACTACCGGTCACCCATCGAGGTCACCCCGGACACCGTGACCGATGCCGAGTCGGGCTTGGCCCGGCTCGACGAGGTGGCCCGGCGGTTCGGGCTGCCCGATCTGCTCGCCGCTGGTCCGGTGGTCGAAGGGGACGGACCGGGTTCGTTCGACCCCGGGGCGGTGGCCCGATTCCGGGAGCGGATGGACAACGACCTGGACACCCCGGGCGCGGTGGCCGGCATCTTCGAGCTGGTTCGCCAGGCCAACGCCGCTGCCGATGCCGGCGATGACGCGTCGGCCGGCCTTGCCGCCCGGACGGTGGGGCTGCTCGCCGCGGCCTTGGGATTGGCCGTCGGCGGCGGGGAGGACGACCAGGTCGACCCGGCCAGTGCCGAGCTGGTCCGGCGCCGCGACGAGGCCCGCGGGCAACGGGACTGGGCCTTGGCCGACCAGTTGCGCGACGAGCTGACGGTGGCGGGGTGGGTGGTCGAGGACAGCGCCGAAGGCACCCGAATTCGGCGCCCCTGACCGCCCGAAGTGATCGGTTTAGCCCGCTCTGACCAGGGTAAATCAGAATGATGGCGATTGACGCCCGTTTTGGTTACCATGGAGTAACAACGAAGTGGCCAGACCGGATGCAGGCCGGTAGGGGGCTGGCGTCCATCGCCGCCGCCTCCACGTTCGCCATCCCCGCCACCTCGTCGCCAACGACAACCACCTAGTACAGGATCGCCAGGCCAACAGGCCGGAACGGAGCAGGAGAGATGCCCGATTTCTCGATGGAACTCAACGAGGACCAACTTCAGATTCAGAAGTGGGTCCATGACTTCGCCGAAACGGTCGTGCGGCCGGCCGGCCACGAATGGGACGAGCGCGAAGAGACGCCCTGGCCGATCATCGAAGAGGCCGCCAAGATCGGGCTGTATTCGTTCGATTTCATCGCCCAGGCCTTCGCCGACCCGACCGGCCTGCTGCTCCCGATCGCCAACGAGGAGATGGCGTGGGGCGATGCCGGGATCGCCCTGGCCGTCTTCGGGAGCACCCTGGGTCTGGCCGGCATCGCCTCCAACGGCACCCCCGAACAGTTGATGGAGTGGGGCCCGCAGTGTTTCGGTACCCCCGACAAGATTCAAACCGCGGCGTTCGCGGTGTCCGAGCCTGACGCCGGTTCCGACGTGTCGTCGCTGCGTACCCGGGCGGTCTACGACGAGGCCAAGGATGAATGGGTCATCAACGGCACCAAGACCTGGATCACCAATGGCGGGATCGCCGACATCCATGTGGTGGTGGCGTCGGTCGACCCGGAGTTGGGTTCGAGGGGACAGGCCAGTTTCATCGTCCCCCCGAAGACCCCGGGGCTCTCCCAGGGCCAGAAGTTCTCGAAGATGGGCATCCGGGCATCGCACACCGCCGAGGTCATCCTCGATGACGTGCGGGTTCCCGGGCACTGTCTCCTGGGTGGGAAGACGAAACTCGACGAGAAGTTGGCCCGGGCCAAGGAAGGGAAGCGGTCAACCAGTCAAGCGGCCATGAAGACCTTCGAGGCCTCCCGCCCGACGGTTGGCTCCCAGGCTCTCGGCATCGCCCGGGCCGCCTACGAGTACTCCCTCGACTACGCCAAGGAGCGCAAGGCGTTCGGCCGGGCCATCATCGAGAACCAGGGCATCGCCTTCAAGCTGGCAGACATGAAGACCCGGATCGACGCGTCGAGGCTGTTGGTGTGGCGGGCGGCGTGGATGGGCAGCACCGGCAAGGAGTTCACCGCCGGTGAAGGCTCCATGTCCAAGCTGTTTGCCGGGGAGACCGCGGTCCACGTCACCGAGGAGGCCATCCAGATCATGGGCGGCTACGGCTACATCCGTGAGCACCCGGTGGAGCGCTGGCACCGTGACTCGAAGATCTACACGATCTTCGAGGGAACCTCGGAGATCCAGCGGCTGATCATCGCCCGGGCCATCTCCGGCGTCCACATCAACTGAAGCTCGCCATCAACTAAAGCTCGCTCGGCTGAAGTACCCGTCGCCGGTGGCCGCGGAGACCGGGCCTGACCTCCCGGGTCGCTCCGGGTCGCGGCCGTCACGGATCGTCGGCGTGGCGGAGACCGAATTCCCAGATCGACCTGGTGGCGTCGATCTCCGGGCGTGCTGAGGGGTTCTGCCCCGGGCGGTGGATGGCGCCCGGTAGCCTGAATCCGTGCCGACCCAGTCGAATCGTGGCGTTCCCGGAGAGGACCCGGGGCTGCGCCTCCCGGAGATCCTGACGCTGTGCACCGGGAACGCCGCCCGCTCGGTGATGGCCGGCGCCATGCTGCGGGCGGCCCCGGTGCACATCGTGACCGCCGGGACCCACGTGGTCGAGGGCCAGCCCATGAGCCGTCGCACCCGGGACGCGCTGGCTTCGGTGGAGATGGTCGCCGATGGTCACCGCAGCCACCAGCTGACCGATGACGATGTGGACGGTGCCGATCTGATCATCGCCATGGCCGGTGAGCACGTGAACTTCATCCGCCGCCGGCACCCGGAGGCCGCGGCCAGAACCGCGTCGATCAAGCGCCTGTGCCGGGACCTGTCGGACGGGCCCGAGCCGCTGACCGAACGGGCGGCCCGACTGCTCCTGGCCGAGGTGGTGATCGACGGGTGGGAAGACGTCGAGGATCCGGCCGGCGGGGATGACGAGACGTACGTTGCCTGCGCCCGGGAGCTGGCCGGGTTGTGCCTGGCGCTGCTGCCCCGACTGCGTTGATCCGACTGGAGTCGCCGGGGTGTCAGTGGGCCGAGCGGGCCAGCTCGGGATGGCGCAGGGAGATGTCGGCGCAAGCTTCGCAGATGTCTTCGGGGATGGCCCCGACCTTCATCAGGATGCCGAACACCTTGCAACCGAGGCAGAGGCCGAGCGCCGACTCGAGGAAGGCGGCCACCGCCAACAGTCCGAGGACCACCCAGGTGGCGGTGGACAGGCCGAAGCCGAACCAGAGGATCAGGGCGGTGGAGGAGAAGGCCACCCCCATGGCCTGGGCGAACCGCTTGGGCGGGCCGGCCACCAGACGGGGCCCGTTGGGCAGGCGAGGGGCGATGACCCGGGTGGCGAGCTGTCCGAGGGGGCTGAGGGTCGGACCGCTGAGCACCCGGGCCCAGAACCCGTAGGCCAGCGGGACCAACAGCCAGGGCTGCTGGAAGACGATGGCCAGCACCGACATGACCACCACGCCGGCCGCCACCGTCCGGGCCGCGTACTCGTTGACCGGATTCGGGAAGCTGAACACTGATCGGATGGTGGGCAACTGACTCTCCTCGGGCCCCGGTGACGGCGGGATCGCACCGCCCCACACTCGGACCCACCTAGTTTACCGGCTTGGTCGGCATTTCGTTCCCCCGCCGACATCCGATCAGGCGGCCAGGGACACCGCGCCACTCATCAAATCGAGGCCCTGGAGACCGGGAAGCCGGTCGACCCGTCGGTCGATCCGGTCCGCCATCACCTTGCCCTCGTTACCCCCGAACAGATAGGTGCTGAGGAACTCGACCTCCTCGTCCGGCATCACCCCGCTGCCGACCGGCGCCCAGAACCGGCGGAGCGCCCAGCGGGTGAGGCGCTGGGCCGCCCGGCTGTCGGCCAGCCGGTTCCGGGCCTGGGAGACGTAGAAGTCGATATGGCGACCCTCTTGCTTCATGATCCGGCGGAGGAGGTCGGAGAGGACGGGATGGTCGGCCAGCTTGGCCAGGCGGGCGTATCCGGCCTGGGTGGTCCACTCGTTGATCGCCCCCCAGGTCATATGCACGGCGGTGAGGTGCGGGGTGATCGCGGATGCCAGTTGAAAGGTGAGCGGACGCCAGGCGTCCCGTTTCGGGAGGCGCTGGCGGAGGGCGGCGATGCGACCGGTCCCGGACGGCTCCCCGTGGGCGGCCAGCACGTTGGCGATCGCCTCGCCGTGCCAGTACTCCTCGTAGTTCCAAAAGGTCAGGAATGAGGTCACCTCCGGATCGCGATGGGCCCGGGTGACCAGAACGTCCCGCAGGTAGCAGACGGTGTGGTTCTCGATGTCGTGCATGTAGCGCAGGCAGCGCAAGGCATCCGGGTCCAGGGGACGGTCCCGGAAGGCGCCGAAGTCGATGCCGGTCACCTCGAGCTTTCCCGAGATGTCGCGATAGGAGTCGATGTCGAAGCTCATGGTCGGTATTCGACGCCGAAGCGATCGCGGATGATCGGACTGGGCGGTTCGGGCCCGGCCGCCAGCCATTCGCTCAAAGGCGGCGCGGAATGATCACTAGGTTGGACGGCCATGGAACGCCTGTCATCCAACCGGGGTGTCGGCGACGAAGAACTAGCCGGGATGATCGACCCGGAACTGG
This sequence comes from uncultured Acidimicrobiaceae bacterium, assembly GCA_963819695.1. Classification (GTDB taxonomy): domain Bacteria; phylum Actinomycetota; class Acidimicrobiia; order Acidimicrobiales; family RAAP-2; genus DASZIT01. The sequence goes on from CAWFXD010000001.1 coordinate 379,884, forward strand.
CGAGCGACGCCAATTTGGTGGTGGCGGTGGCCCGTTGTCATCAGCCGGCGCTGGCCGAGGTCTACCGGCGCCACGGAGGCGCGGTCCACGCCCTCTCCCGGCGGATACTCCGGAACGACCCTCCCGCCGAGGAGATCACCCAGGAAGTCTTCCTCGATCTGTGGCAGAACCCGGAGAAGTTCGATCCCCAGCGCGGGACCCTGCGCTCGTTCCTGTTGGCTCGGACCCATGGGAAGGCAATTGACTTCATCCGCGCGGAGACCGCCCGCCGGCGCCGGGAGGACCGGACCACCCGGGAGACGGCCACCGCCGGGTACGACGTCGAACACCAGGTGTGGGACATGGCGGTGGCCGAGCAGGTGCAAGCCGCGGTCACCGCCCTGCCCGACGAGCTGCGTCAACCGATTCTGCTGGCCTACTTCGGCGGTCACACCTACCAGGAGGTGGCCAAGATGTTGCGGGCGCCGGAGGGCACCGTGAAGAGCCGGATCCGGGTGGGTCTCGGGCGGCTCCGGGTGAACCTGGCCGCCCGGGGCGTCGAACCGGCGGGGGCCGAGCGATGAGCGGGACGATGCCCGGCCTGACCCATGGCGAGATCGAGGATCTCCTCGGCGCCTACGCGCTCGACGCGCTGGAACCTGACGAGGCGGCCGCCGTCGAACGGCATCTCCGTGAGTGCATCCGCTGCGTCATCGAGGTGGGCCAGCATCACGAGGTGACCGGACTGTTGGCCAACTCGGGCGGCGATGCATCCGATGAGCTGTGGGACAAGATCGCCCATCGCCTCGACCCGCCATCGGGAGTCCCTTCTTGGGAGCGACTGGCCGCCCGCCTCGACCCGCCCACGGGTGCCGACCGCGCCACCGAGCCCGGGGCGTCGCCGGACACCGTCCTCCGGCTCGACCCGACCCGACGGCGTCACCGGTGGATGGTCCGTTCCGCCGGCCTGGTCGCGGCGGCGGCGGCCGCCCTGGCGGTGGTGCTCGGCGTCCAGGTCAACCACCTGAACCACCAGGTAAATGCCCTCAATTCGTCCCGCCCATCGCTGAGCGCCGCGGCCCAGGCCGCCCTGGAGAACCCGGCCACTCAGCGGATACAGCTGACCCCTCCGGCGACGTCGGGTGCCCCGAAGGGGACGACGGTCACCCTGGTGATCGGGCCGTCCGGCACCGGCTATGTGTTCGCGTCGGGCCTCGTCCCCCTCGGGCCGGACCAGACCTACCAGCTGTGGGGGGCCGTCAACGGTCAGCTGATCTCCCTCGGGGTTCTCGGACCCGCGCCGGGGGTCAGCGCCTTCACCTCGGCCGCCGCCGACCGGGCCCGGGCGTTCGCCATCACCACGGAGGCGGGTGGAGGTGTGGAGCGCACCACCCACCAGCCGGTGGTGGAGGCAACCGTCTAAGTCGCGGTGGACCTGGCGGAGCCCGGCCCAAGCCAGGTCGGCCACCCGGGTGGCCAGCACCGACGCCTCCGAGGAGATGCCGCTGATCTCGTCCCCGTCGTCGAGGCTGGTGATCGGGGGAACGTCGCGGCCGAGCCAGAGGCGGCTGGCGCCCTCGACCATTCCCACCACCGAGTAGGCCAGCAGCAGACGGTGCTCGGGCTCGAGCCCGGCGTCGATCAGCGGGTCGATGGCTTGGGCGAGGGTGTCCTCGACCCGACGGAGCGCCTCGCCCAGCTCCGGGTCGTCGGGGGCGTCCCTCCCGTAGATGAGCCGGAAGGCGTGCTCGTTGTCGACCATCATCTCGAAGTAGGCGGCCATGCCCACCTCCACCTGCTGGCGCGGCCCCTCGGCGTCGGCCACCGCGCCGGCGATGCGGTCGATCAGCGCGTGGGAGAACACGTCCAGCAGCTCCAGGTACAGGGCCCGCTTGGAGTCGAAATGCTGATAGACGAGAGGCTTGGTGACGCCGGCGGCCTCGGCGATGTCGTCCATGGTGGTAGCCGCATAGCCGCGTTCGGCGAACAGGGAGAGTGCCTCGTCGAACAGTTGGCTCCGGCGTTCCTCGGCGGTGAGCCTCCGGCTCGCCGTCTGCCCACTTCCGGGATCTTCCCGGTCGGTCGTCGTCGTCCCGCGCATCCCGGCCATGGTAGTCGGGTCGGAATTAGTCCCTGGCTGCCGGGACGGGCTCCACCACACCCTCCGATGCCGGCGGTCGACAGTCAGATCGGTCAGAGATCGGGCAGGGCGTCGCGGAGGTGATCGGGCAGGTCGGCGAGGGAGAAGTGGGCGGCGGCCACCTCCTGGTTGTGGTCGAGCCGCCCGTCGTCAGGGGCGTCGAGCCAGGCTCGGAGATCGTCCATCTCGTCGAGGGCGAACCACCGGAATCCGAAGGCGGCCAGCTCGGTGGCCACCGGATAGGGACCGATGGCCAGGGGCCGGCGGTGGATGGCCGACTCGACCGACGGGTTCCCGAATCCCTCCCAGGTGGACGGGAGGGCGACCACGTCACAGGCGGAGTAGGCGGCGACAACCCCGGCCGGAGGGACCGCCCCGGGCCACTCGAGGATCACCGGGCACGAGGCTCCGGCCACCAGTCGATCGAGCTCGGGCCCGTAGCCGTCCTCGGGCGGACCGAGCAACCAGTAGACGGCGTCCAGCCCTTCGGCGACCTCCAATCCTCCGCCGACGTTCTTCCTCGGGAGGGCGCGGGTCGGCTGGAGCACCAGCCGCCGCCCCTCATCGATGCCCAGTGCGTCACGTAGCTGGCGGCGTTGGGCTCGGTCCGGCTCGGGGTCGAGGGCGGCGGGGGCGAACGAGTTGTAGATGGTGGTCGCCACGATGCCGACGTCGGCCAGCTGGTGGCGACTCAGCTGGTTGATGGTCACATGCGTCCACCGCCGGTCGTCGGGAGGTGGACGGTGACCGGCGAACTGGGGACGTTGCCAAGGGAGGTCGTGATGGTGCAGCACCGCCGGCCGCCCGGCCAGCACCCGGGCCACCACCTCGGCCGCCCCCGGATTGAGCGGCAGGGAGCACAGGTTCTCCACCACCACCACGTCGGCCCCGGCCAGCGCGGACTCGACCTCCTCGACGGTGGGAGGATCCTCCGCCCCGATGGCCAACCCGGGAAGCCGGTGGTCGACCGGCCCGTCGCCGGCCACCGTGACGATGGAGAACCCCAGCGCCCGGAGCGCGCCCTCCCACTTGGCGGCTTCGACGGCTACCCCGTCGGATCCCCCGAGGCGGAACGAAACAAACGCGGCGGTCGGAATGCGCCACGGTAGCAATGGGACATCCGACCGGGGAGCGGCTACCGTCGCGCCGTGCCCGAGACCGACGAGCTGGTGTCCAGTCAACTGGGCCCGGTGCTCACCCTCACCATCAACCGCCCGGAGCGCCGGAACTCCATGACCTGGGAGATCATCCGGGAGCTGCGCCACCGACTGGCCGAGGCCAAGACCGACCCCCGCGTCCGGGTGGTGGTGCTGGCCGGAGCCGGCGACCAGGCGTTCTGTGCCGGAGCCGACCTGTCGGGGATGGCCCCGTCCGACGCCGGCGGCGGCACCGACGCCTTCTTCGACCAGCATGCCGCCCGCGGCTGGCTGGTCGACCTGTTCGAGGAGATGTGGCAGCTGGGAAAGCCGACCATCGCCCGGGTCCAGGGTTGGGCGCTGGCCGGCGGTTTCGGGTTGGCGCTGGCCTGTGACCTGGTGGTCGGCGTCCGAAGCCGCCCGGTTCGGCGCCCCGGAACTGAACGTGGGCCTGTGGCCGTTCATGATCACCGTGCCGATGGTGCGCTCGATGCCCCCGAAGAAGGCCCTGGAGCTGATGCTGACCAGCCGGGTGGTGGGGGCGGCCGAGGCCGAGCGGATCGGGTTCGTGACCCGGGTGGTGCCCCCCGACCAGCTCGACGGGGCGGTCGCCGAACTGGCGGCGACCCTGGCCTCGAAACCCCCCGGGGTGATGAGGCTGGGGCGCGAATCGTTCTACGCTGTGTGGGATTCGGCCGCCTCCGAGGCGTTGGCTCATCTGCACGCCATGCTGACGATCACCAGTCAGACGGCGGAGGCATCGGAGGGAATTTCGGCATTCATGGAGAAGCGAACGCCGGAATGGCAGGTTCCCCCTGGCTCCGGCGCCGAACCCGACAGAACCTGAGGAGAAATCCAGCATGGCCAGACGAGCACTGATCACCGGCGTCACCGGTCAGGACGGGTCGTATCTGGCCGAGTTCCTCCTCGACCAGGGCTACGAGGTGTTCGGCATGGTGCGTCGGTCGAGCACGGTGAACTTCGAACGGATCGCCCACATCCAGGATCGGATGACCCTGGTGGCCGGCGACCTCATCGACGAGGTGTCGATGTTCAACATCCTCCGGGACCACCGACCCCACGAGGTGTACAACCTGGCCGCCCAGTCGTTCGTGCAGACATCGTGGAGCCAGCCGATGCTGACCGGTGAGACGACCGCCCTCGGGGTGACCCGGGTGCTCGACGCCATCCGGACGGTCGACCCGGAGATCCGCTTCTACCAGGCCAGCTCGTCGGAGATGTTCGGCAAGGTCCACGAGGTGCCCCAGCGGGAGGCGACCCCGTTCTACCCCCGCAGCCCCTACGGGGTGGCCAAGGTCTACGGGCACTGGATCACCGTCAACTACCGGGAGAGCTACGACCTCCACGCCACGTCGGGGATCCTCTTCAACCACGAGTCGCCGCGCCGCGGCCTCGAGTTCGTGACCCGCAAGGTGACCTACGGGGTGGCCCGGATCAAGGCGGGCCTCGACGACCGGCTGGCACTGGGCAACCTGGATGCCCAACGCGATTGGGGATTCGCCGCCGACTACGTGCGGGCGATGTGGATGATGCTCCAGCAGGACCAGCCCGACGACTACGTGGTGGCCACCGGGGAGACCCACGCGGTCAAGGAGCTCGTGGAGCTGGCCTTTTCCGCTGTCGATCTCGACTGGGAGAAGTACGTGGTCGTCGACGAGCGCTTTCTGCGACCGGCCGAGGTCGATCTGCTGGTCGGGGACCCGTCCAAGGCGGAGAAGGTGCTCGGCTGGCACCGCGAGGTCGACTTCCCCGCCCTGGTGTCGATGATGGTCGAGTCCGACCTGGCGCTGGTCAAGAGGGAGCAGACCTGACCGGTCGGTCGGTGGCCGACCGGGTCGGTGGGCCGCCGCCACCGAGTCACCGATGATGCTGGTCGGCGACATTCACGCGGATCCGCTCGGCCTGCTGATCGCCTTCGGCGGCGGCATGCTCTCCTTCCTTTCTCCCTGTGTACTCCCGCTGGTCCCGGGCTACCTCTCGATGGTGTCGGGGCTGTCGGCCGCCGAGTTGGACTCCCTCCGGTTGTCGCCCCCGGCGACGGCGGCGGACGGATCTTCGGTGATGGCTCCGCTGGCCACCGTCTCGGCCTCCGGCACCTCCGCCCCGGGTGTCCCGGTGGTCGGCGCCGAGAGGGTGGCGGCCCCCACCGCCACCGACCTCCGGAGCGAACGGGGCCGGCTGCTCCGGGGGATCCTGCTGTTCATCGCCGGGTTCACCGTGGTGTTCACCATCCTGGGGGCGTCGGCCTCCGCGGTCGGTCATGCCTTCCATACCCACCTCCCCGAGCTCACCCGGGTCTCGGGCTTCCTCATCGTGGCCTTCGGCCTCATCCTGGTGGCCGTGGCCTCCGGCATCCGGTTGCCCAACGCGGTGACCGGCGAGCGCCGGTTCCTGATCCGACCCTCGCTGCTCGGGGCGTGGGCCCCTCCGGTCATGGGTGCCGCCTTCGCGTTCGCCTGGACCCCGTGTATCGGCCCGATCCTGGCCAGCGTGCTCACCCTGGCCGCCGGCACCGGGGGGACGACGGCCGGCGGGATCGCCCTGCTGCTGGCCTACTCGCTGGGACTCGGGGTCCCGTTCCTCCTCTTCGGCCTGGCCTTCGGGAGGATGACCGACCTGCTGGCCCGGTTCCGGGGTCGCCTGCGCCTGGTGGACCTGGTCGGGGGGGCCGTCCTGATCGCCTTCGGGATCCTGCTCGTCACCGGGAACGTCGACGTCATCTCCGTGCACATCTCCAATTGGCTGCACGACCTGCACCTGGGACGGCTGGCCACCAGTTGAGGCGACCCGGCCCGGGCCCCGGGTCGTCCCCCGGTGGGGCCAGGTGGTTTCCTGCTTCTCTCCCGCCTGGCCCGTCAGGGCTGGCCCCCGTAGCATGAACGGCGGTCATGGCCCCGGCATCTTCCCCCCCCTCTGCACTGTCCCTGCGTGACGTGGTCGCGCTGTCCGGACGGTTTCCGCTGCTCGCCGGCGTCGACCTCGAGGTCGCGGTGGGGGAGACGGTGCTGATCGAAGGCCCGAACGGGGCGGGGAAGACCAGCCTGCTCCGGGTGGCCGCCGGGCTGGTCCCGGTGGCCTCGGGACAGGCGTCGGTGCTGGGACTCGACCCGGTCCGGTACCGCACCGAGGTGCGCCGTCGGGTCGGGATGCTGGCCCATGCCTCCCACCTCTATGACGACCTCAACGTCCGGGAGAACGTCCGGTTCGCGGTGAAGGCCGCCGGCGCCGACACCTCGCGGATCGGAGCCGCCTGCGACCGGCTCGGGCTGACCGGGCGGCTGCTCCGGACCGGGGCGGCCAAACTCTCGGCCGGGCAACGACGTCGGGTGGCGCTGGCCGTGCTGGTGGCCCGGGCCCCCGAGCTCTGGTTGCTCGACGAGCCGCACGCCGGCCTCGATGCTTCGGCCCGTTCGCTCCTCAACGAGATCATCGCCGAGGCGACGGCCGACGGGGCCACCGCCATCGTGGCGTCGCACGAGCCGGAGCTGGTGTCGTCGTTGGCCGACCGGTCGGTCACCCTCACCGGCGGCCGGGTCACCGCTGAACGCCGCATCCTCACCTCCGTCGACCCGCCGGCGAGGATCGTCCATGTGGCGTGACACCTTGTTGATGGCGGGGAAGGACCTGCGCATCGAAGCCCGGTCGCGGGTCGCCCTCAGCCAGGTGGCGCCGTTCGGGATCGTCGCCCTCGTCCTGTTCGCCTTCGCCCTCGGTCCGGATCGCGCCCCGATGGTCAAGGGGGCGCCCGGACTGTTCTGGGTGGCGATGCTCTTCTCCTCGGTGCTGGCCATCCAGCGGAGCGTGTCGGTGGAATCGGCCGACGGCGCCCGCGACGGCCTGCGGCTCTCGGGACTCGACCCGGCCGGCCAGTTCCTGGGCAAGACCCTGTCGGTGGCCGCCCAGTTGCTGGTGCTCGAAGTGGTGCTGGGGGTGGGGGTGGTGCTGCTCTACGGGGCCAGCATCCAGACCTTCTGGCTGATCGCGGTGTCCTGCCTGCTCGGGACCGTCGGGCTGGCCGCGGCCGGCACCCTCTACGGGGCGCTGTCGGCCGGACTCCGGATCCGGGAGACCCTGTTGCCCTTTTTGCTGCTGCCGGTGGTGGCCCCGGTGCTGCTGGCCGGCACCCGCATGTGGCAGGCGGCGCTGTCCGGCGGGACCCCGGCCAACGGCACCCCGTGGTTCCATCTGCTCATCGCCTTCGACGCCGTCTACCTGGCCCTCGGGGTGGTCGTCTACGGACCGATCCAGGAGACGGCATGACAACCAAGACGATCGTGCAATCGCCGCGGGTCATCTGGACCACCCGGATCATCGGCCTCCTCGCCCTGGTCGGCACCGGGCTCACCGTGTGGCTCGGCCTGTGGGTCACCCCGCCCGACCAGACCCAGGGCGATCTGGTCCGGCTGGTGTACATCCATCCCGGGGTGGCCTGGGTGGCGCTGTACCTGGCCTTCGGCCTGGCCGCCGGCTGCAGCCTCCTCTACCTGTGGCCCCGTACCCGCTCCCGGTTCTGGGACCGGCTGGCCGCGGCGTCAGTGGAGGTCGGGGTGGTGTTCAACGTCTGCACGCTGATCTCGGGATCGATCTGGGGCAAGCCGACCTGGGGGGTGTGGTGGGCCTGGGACGCCCGGCTCACCAGCACCGCGGTGCTGCTGGTGTTGTTCCTCGGCTACCTGGCCCTCCGGCGGGTGCCGGCGGAGCCCGAGGTGCGGGCCCGGCGTAGCGCCTTCGCCGCGTTGTTCGCGGTGGTGGATGTGCCCATCGTCCACTTCTCGGTGGTGTGGTGGAAGACGCTCCACCAGGGGGCGACGGTGCTCAACGCCAACCTGTCGCCCACCATCCACGGATCGATGGCCTGGACGCTGCTGCTCGGCTTCGTCGCCCTCACCCTCGCCTTCGTCTGGATGCTGCTGGTGCGCTACCGCATCGGGGCGTTGGAGGACTACCTCGGCTCCGGCGAACTCGACATCGCCCTCCTCGAGCGGCAGTCAGAAGGGGTGGCGCCGACGCCGCCGGACTCTGACGCCCGAGCCTGTCGCCCCGGCGGACGATGCCGGCGCCGCCACCGGCCCCCGGGCCCCGGCGGAGGTGACCCGGTGAGGTACGTGATCTCCGGCTACACGGTGGTCCTGGCCGTCCTCTTCCTCTACGGCGCCCAGCTGGTGTGGCGACGCCGCCGGCTCAGCCGGCTGGTGGCCGACGTCGAGGGGTCCCGGACCCCTGACCGCCCGGAGACCGGGACCGGATGACCACCGCGCCGGTGGTGACCGGCCCCCCGCCCTCGGTCGGCGCCACGACCACCCCCCCGCGCCCCCGTCACCGCTTGCGGTATGCCACCGTCGGCGTGGTTCTGATCGGGGCGTTCGCCTTCCTGTTGGTGAAGGGGTTGAGCTCGGCCATCAACTTCTACCTCCCCGTCGACCAGGCTCTCCATCAACGATCGTCGCTCGGCAGCCAGACCTTCAACCTCGAGGGGTTGGTCGTGCCCGGTTCGATCCAGTCGACCGCCCAGGGGGTGGACTTCACCCTGACTGCCGGGGGCGATTCGGCGCAGGTGGTCAACACCGGCAGCCCGCCGCAGCTGTTCCAGAAGAACATCCCGGTGATCGCCGTCGGCCACTGGTCGGGCGGCACCTTCCTGTCGAACCAGATCCTGGTCAAGCACTCGGCGAGTTACATCGCCGCCAACCCCGGGCGGGTGACAGCCCCGAACGGGAGCAAGCGATGACCGGTCGGAGCCGCAGGTCCCGGTCCGGATCGGCCCGGTGAACGCCGCCTTCGGCGACACCGGGGTGCTGCTGGGGTTCGCGGCGGCAGTGATGGGCGTGGTGGTCCTGGCCGTCGGGCTGGTGAAGGGTCGGGAATCCCTCATCCGGGCCGGGCAGATCTACGCGCCGGTGGTGCTGCTGGGCGGGGTGATCGCGGTGGTGGCCATGGAGCACGCCCTCATCACCCACGACTTCTCCCTGGCCTTCGTGGCCGACAACAACAGCCGGGAGACGCCGCTGATGTACTCGATCTGCGGCCTGTGGTCGGCGCTGTCGGGTTCGATCCTGCTGTGGGGGCTGATCCTCGGGGGCTATGCCACCGCCATGGTCTGGAGGTTCCGGCGCCGGGCGGCCGAGCCGCTGGTGGCGTGGGCCACCATGGTGGTCTACGTGGTGGCGGTGTTCTTCTTCGGCCTGATGCTCCACGTCGCCAACCCGTTCGAGCACGTGGTCGGCAAGGTTCCGGTCGACGGCGCCGGTCCGAACTCTCTGCTGCAGGACAATCCGCTGCAGGCCATCCATCCCCCGTTGCTGTATCTCGGCTTCGTCGGGTTCACCCTTCCCTTCGCCTTCGCCATCGGCTCACTGGTGACCGGGCGGCTCGACAGCGCCTGGCAACGGGAGACCCGCCGATGGACGCTGTTCGCCTGGACCTTCCTCACCGCCGGGATCGTCCTCGGCGCTCTCTGGTCGTACCAGGTGCTCGGGTGGGGTGGCTTCTGGGCCTGGGACCCGGTGGAGAACGCCTCGTTCCTGCCCTGGCTGGTGGGCACCGCCTACCTCCACTCGGTGATGGTCCAGGAGCGGCGGGGCCTGCTCCGGATCTGGAACCTGGCCCTGGTCATCTCCACCTTCAGCCTGACCATCCTCGGGACCTTCCTCACCCGGTCCGGGGTGATCCAGTCGGTGCACGCCTTCTCCAACTCGACCATCGGGCCCCTGCTGCTGGGGTTCTTCGGCCTCACCCTGGTGACCGGTCTCGGGCTCATCGCCTGGCGGGGGGACAACCTGCGGTCGGTCGGCGGCATCGACTCGCCGCTCAGCCGGGAGGGCGCCTTCCTGGCCAACAACCTGCTGTTCGTGGCCTTTGCCTTCGTGGTCCTGCTCGGGACGGTCTTCCCTCTCCTGTACGAGGCGCTCAACGGGGGAAGGCAGATAACCGTCGGGGCTCCGTACTTCAACCGCCTGGTCATCCCCATCGCCTTGGGCCTGCTGTTCCTGATGGCGGTGGCGCCGGCCCTCCCGTGGCGGAAGACCTCGGTGGAGGTCATGCGCGGTCGACTGTCGGTGCCGGCGGTGCTGGCCGTCCTGGTGGTGGTGGCCTGCGTGCTCGGCGGTATCCGGGGAATCGAACCGCTGGCCGCCTTCGGTTTGGGCGCCTTCGCGGCGGCATCCGCAGGCCGAGCGCTGGCCCTGTCGGTGCGGTTGTCGTGGCGGGGTGCCCGCCTGTCGGGCGCGTCGTCCGCCCGATCGATCCTGGCCGGATGGCGGGGGTTCGTCGGGAGGGCCAACGGGGGCATGGTCGTCCACATCGGCGTGGTGATCATCGCCGTCGGACTCGCGGCCGCCACCGCCTTCGGGCACCGGACCGAGGTGGCCCTGTCGCCGGGGCACACCGCCTCGTTCTCCGGGCACACCATCACCTTCGTCGGCACCCGCTCGGTCAAGAGCCCGTCCCGGTCGGCCTTCGAGGCGGTGCTCCGGGTTGACGGCCAGGGCAACTACCTTCCCGCCATCACCCAGTTCGGGGCCGGGAGCCAGGATGTGGGCACCCCGGCCATCGATGCCGGCTGGCGGGACGATGTCTACCTGACCATCGACGCCACCTCGACGTCGGGATCCCGGCTGACCTTCGGGGTGGTCGTCCAGCCGCTGGTGATGTGGCTGTGGGTGGGCGGCGCCCTGTTGGTGTTCGGCTCGTTGCTGTCGGCGGTGCCCGGCCGCCGACGTCGCCCGACGGATCCGGTGTCGGCGGCGCCGGGTTCGGTCGCCTCGGCCCGAGAGCCGGAGCCGGAGCCGGCGGTCGGTGTGGGTGACGGCGCACGGGTGGGTGCCGGGGTCGACGGGGGGCCGGCACCGGAACCGTCAACCGACCCCGAACCGGTCCGGGTGGGGAACTAGGGATGGGGCGCCACCGGGCCCGTTGGATCGGGATCACCGTCCTGGTCATCGCGGCGGGACTGATCGCGGTGCTGGCCGGCCGCCCGTCGGCCTCGGTGGCCGAGGTGCAGAGCCCGCTGGTGGGCCACACCGCACCGGCCATCACCGGCACCACTCTGGATGGCACCGGGCTCACGCTTCCGGCTGCCCCCGGTCATTTCGTGGTGCTGAACTTCTTCGCCAGTTGGTGCGCCCCCTGCCAACAGGAGGGGCCGGACCTGGTGGCCTTCGAGTTCGAGCATCAGCAGTCCGGGGACGCCTCGATGGTGAGCGTGGTCTTCGGCGACACGCTGCCGGCGGCCCGTTCCTACCAGAAGACGTTGGGGGTGAGTTGGCCCACCCTGACTGACAGCAACGGAAAGCTGGCCCTGGCCTACGGGGTGAGCGACCGGCCGACCACCTTCGTGATCGCCCCGGACGGGCGGGTGACGGCCTACATCGTCGGGGCGGTGACGGCCAAGGGCCTCGACCGGGTGATCGCCGCGGCCAAGGCGACCCACGCGTGAGCACCGGGCATCGGCGTTTCCGCTTCCCGGGGTGGATCGTTCTCGGGGTGGTGCTGGTGGTGGCCCTGGTGATCGGCAGTGGCGTGCTCAACTCCGCGCCGATGACGCCGGCCCAGCGGGCGGTGGGGATCGAGACCCGGATCAAGTGTCCGAGTTGCGAGGATCTCTCCGTCGCCAACTCCAGCGCCCAAACCGCGGTGATCGTCCGGAACACCGTGCGCCAACAGATCGGCGAGGGGAAGTCCGATCAGCAGATCGAGGCCTACCTGGTGTCCCGCTACGGGTCGGCCATCGTGCTGGTCCCGCCGGCCAGTGGGTGGTCGCTGTTGGTGTGGGTGGTTCCGCTGGGCGGCGGGGCGTTGGCCGTGGCCATCTTGGCGATCGTGCTGGTCCGGAAGCGCCGGAATGCGATCGATGACCCGGTCGATGCCGCCAGGCACGAGGCGTCTCTCGACGCCGGGGCGTCGGCCGACCAACTCGGCGCCCGCCGCGAGTTCCTCGAGCAGTCGCTGGCCGACGCCTTCGCCGAGCACCGGGCCGGGGATCTGTCCGACCAGGACTACCAGGCTCTGCGCCGGCGGGACACCGCCCGGCTGGCCGCCCTCGACGTCCGGATGGTCGAAGCCGACCATCTCGCTTCGGCTGGATCCGGGGCGGTGGCGGTGGCGGCGGTGCCCGGACCTGAGCCGGCCGTCGGCGCCGGAGCGGGGGAGGCGGTCGCGTCTCCGACGGTGTCGGGTCCCGGTCCGAGGAGAAGCCGCCGCCAACGGTTTCTGATCACCGGGGCCACCGTCTCGTTCGGGGCGGCGCTGGTGCTGGTGGTCGCCCTGTTCGCCGCCAACCGGCTGCCGGGCCAGACCCCGACCGGCAATCCCACCCTCAGCCAACAGGCCCAGATCCAGCAGTCACTGGCCCAGGCGGCCACCCTCGAGAACCAGGGCCAGTCGGGGGAGGCGGCCCAGGTCTACCAGAAGGTGCTGGCCGAGGATCCGCAGAACGAGGTGGCCACCGCCCAGCTGGGATGGCTCGAGTACAACACCGGGGTCCAGGGGAAGAGTGCGTCGTTGATCGCCGACGCCCGGGCCAAGCTCGACCAGGCCATCAGGCTGAATCCCACCGACTATGCGGCCCGGCTGTACCTCGGCACGGTGATCCTCGACCAGGACAACAACGCCGCGGCCGCGGTGGCCCAGTACCAGGCGTTCCTCGCCGACAATCCTCCCGCCTCCCTCCTCCAACAGGCGGCGACCATCCTCCGCCAGGCCTTTACCCAGGCCGGGGCGCCGGTGCCCGCCGGGGTGCCGGCCGCCTGATCCGGGCGGGCCTCCCGCGACTCAGGGAACCAGCACCACCTTGCCGGACAGGCTCCGGTCGATGAGCCCGGACATCACCGCGGCAGCCTGGTCGAGCGGGTACTCGGTCGGAACCGTCGGATGGAGCCGGCCGTCGCCGATCATCTCCACCAACTCGGCCAGCATCTCGCGGTTGCCCGCCGGATCCCGGAACGTCCAGGCGCCCCAGTCCACGCCCACCACCGTGCGGTTGTTCAGCAGCACCTGATTGAGCGGCACCGAGGCGATGGGGCCCGAGGCGAACCCGATCACACAGAAGCGCCCGAACGGCCCGGTGGCCCGGAGAGCCGGCTCACTGTGGCGACCCCCGACCGGATCGACGACGACGTCCACCCCTCCGCCGGACAGCTCGCGGGCCCGGACCTTGAGATCCTCGTCCTCGTAGGCGATGGTGGCCTCGGCGCCCATGGCCGTCGCCCGGTCGAGTTTCTCCTGGGTCGACGCCGCGGCGATCACCCGGGCTCCCAGGGCGCGAGCCAGGTCGATGGCAGCCAGGCCCACCCCTCCGCCGGCTCCCAGCACCAGGACCCATTCGCCGGGTTGCAACCAGGTGCGGCGGGTGAGCGTGAACAGAACCGTCCCGTAGCTCTGGATGAGGGTGGCGGCCTGCCCGAACCCCAGACCATCCGGCATGGCCACCAGCGACCGCGCCGGGACCACCACCTGTTCGGCGAAACCGCCGATGCCGGTGTAGGCGAGGACCCGGTCGCCCACCGCCACTCCGGTGACACCGTTCCCGACGGCCGAAACCTCTCCGGCGATCTCCCCGCCGGGGTAGAAGGGCACCGGCGGCTTGATCTGGTACTGGCCCTGACACAGCAGCCCGTCGACGAAGTTGACCCCCGCCGCCCGCACGTCGACCACCACCTGTCCCTCACCCGGATCCGGCCGGTCAGCGTCCGCCACGACCAGATCGGAGAGCGGGCCCAATTGGTTGCAGACGACGGTTCGCATCGCGGAGAACCTATCGGCGGTTGGTCTTACTTCTCCAACCTGGACAACAGAGCCTTGGGCGCCCGCCGCCTCCATGATTCCGTCAACAGTTCGGTGAGCAGCCCACCATCGACATGGGCCAGGTCCACCCGGACACCACTCATCCGCTTGCCCCACCAGAGCTCCTCACAACCCGACGGGCACTCGGCGACGGCCAGGGCGGCGTCATCCTCGTCGACCATCACATGGAGATGGGTGCTGTCCGGCACGGTGGCGAAGATCTTGTTGTTGACCCGGAACGAAGACATGTCGTGGTGCGGCGCCTCGGTGGCCTCCGGGAGGGACAGCGCCACCCGCCGAGCCGCAGCCATGCTGACCATGTCCGAGACGCTACCGGCCCGGAGGCAACGGTTCGCTCAACTCCGGAGGGCCCGGAGCCCGGCCACCACCCCGGCAAACGCATCGGCGAAGGCGTCGATGTCGGCGTCGACGGTAGACCACCCGACCGACAATCGGAGCGAACGCTCGGCGTCGACCCCCATGGCCTCCAGTACCGGCGACGGCTCCAGCGACTCCGAGGAGCACGACGACCCCGAATGGGCGGCGATCCCGGCCTGGTCGAGCCCGAGGAGCACCGGCTCGGCCTCGACCCCGTCGATCCCGATGCAGACGATGTGGGGCAGATGATGTTCGGGATCGCCGAACACGGTGACACCTTTGACATCGCAAGCCGTGGCCAGCAGGCGGGCGGTGTGACGCCGCGCCTCGACCGCCTCGTGTTCGGTCCGCCCGGGCGAGGACAGCGCGTCGGCGGCCGCACCGAACCCGATGGCCGCGGGTAGGTTCTCGAATCCAGCCCTCCGGGCACGCTCCTGTTCACCTCCGACCAGGAAGGGATCGACCCGAAGTCCCCGCCGCACGATCAGGGCGCCGATGCCCGCCGGACCACCCATCTTGTGGGAGGACACCGAAACCAGGTCGGCATCGAGATCACCCAGATCCAGCCGGAGGTGTCCGGCCGCGGCCGCCGCGTCGACGTGGGACAGCACCCCGAGCTCACGGCAGCGGGCGACGATGGCCATGACCGGCTGGAGGGAGCCAACCTCGTGATTGGCCCACTGGCAGTTGACGAGCGAGGGGAGCCGGCCGTACTCCGAGCGACACCGCTCGACGGCATCATCGACGGCCTGCAGGTGGACGACCCCGAACCCGTCGACCTCGGGCATCACCACCTCGGCCGACCGGGCCGACGAGTCGCGGACCGCGGAGTGCTCGACTGCCGAGCAGACCACCGGCCCGAGGGCGTTGCCGGCGGCCCCCCAGACGGCGGCGTTGACGGATTCGGTGCCACCGGAGGTGAAGATGACCTGGCGCGGTCTCACCCCGAAGTAGGCCGCAACCTGATCGCGCCCGTCCTCCAGGGCCGCCCGGGCGATCCGCCCTTCGGTGTGGACCCTCCCGGGGTCGGCGGTCACCCCGGTGGTCGCCCATGCGTCCATGGCGAGACGGGCTTCAGGTCGGAGCGGCGCCGTCGACGCGTGGTCCAGATAGTGGCGGGCCAATCGATGCCCCCGGGTCAGACCAGGGCGGCGCACTGGTCGTCGCCCCGGGCCCGGGACGACGACAGAACCACCGGGACGCTTCCCTCGACGCTCTCGCCGCACAATCCGGCCAGCAGGCCCTTGACCATGCCCCGGTCGACCGCGCACAACACCGGGAACTGTGAGGCGGTGCTCCCGAACGGGCAGTTGTCCGCCACCACCGCGGTGGACGTCCCCTGGTCCTCGGCGTGGGCGGCGAACCCGTGGGCGGTCAAGGTGTCGGCAATGGCATGCATGGCGGTCCGCAGCGACCGCTGCCCGTCACCGGGAGACATCTGGTTGGCCAGCGTCCGGCCGTACTCCTCGCCGACCCGCTCGGCCATTCCCTCGGCGGCCAGAGGCCCCAACAGCTGGAGGGCTTCCTGGAGGAGGAGGACCAAGAGGTCGTCCCGCCGGGTCAGGAGGTCGAGGGTCGGATCGTTGCCGATGGCCCGGAAGCGCTTCGACGGTCGCCCGGCCCCGGTGCCGGAGGCCCGTTCCATGGTGACCTCGAGATAACCGCCGGTGGCCAGGCGCTCGAGATGGTGACGGGCCACGTTTGGATGGAGCGAGAAGCGGGTGGCGACCTCGGACGAGGTGGCTCCGGGGTTGGACCGCACGAAGAGGTAGATCTCCCGGCGGGTCGGATCGCCGAACGCCGAGGTGACTGCGGTGACCGCCGCGGAGAAATGACTGTCGGACTCGTTGGGGGCGGCCGGCTGCCCTGGAATCTCCTCCGGTGCCGGCGGGGCGCTGGCCTCCGCAGGTCTGTCTGGGGCCACTTGCACGTCCTCTAGTCTACGGTGAACCCGAATTTTCGCGAGGAGATCTTGCATGTCCACCGACGAGTCCCAGGTCAGAGCGGCTGTTGCCGCGGTGACCGACCCCGAGCTCCGGCGCCCGTTGGGGGAATTGGGCATGGTCGGCGGGGTCGAGGGTGAAGAGGAAGCGGGTGACCGTCGAACTCGCCCTGCCGGTCGGCCACTACCCCCAGGTCGACGAACTCGCGGGCCGGGTCCGGCTGGCCGTGGGGGTGCTGTCCCGGGGTCGACGAGGTGGTGGTGGAACAGACGGTGATGGGGGAGGAGGACCGGGCCCGGCTCCGGATGCTGCTCCGGGGAGAGCCGGTCGATGGCACAACTCCGGTGGCCGGCGACGATCACGATCACGATCACGCGGGTCATGATCACGGCGCCCCGCTCGGCCACGAGGAGGGCCGGCCCAATCGGTTCATGCTCCCGAGATCGAAGACACGGGTCATCGGGGTGTCGTCGGGCAAGGGCGGTGTCGGGAAGTCGTCGGTGACCGTCAATCTGGCGGTGGCGCTGGCCCGGATGGGCTACGACGTCGGCATCCTCGACGCCGACGTCTACGGGTTCTCGGTCCCGAAGATGCTCGGGGTAACGGAGGATCCGCTGATCATCGGTGACCTGGTGGTCCCGGCGACCGCCAACGGCGTGCGCTGTCTTTCGATGGGTTTCTTCGTCCCGGATGACACCCCGGTCATCTGGCGGGGCCCCATGCTCCACAAGGCGTTGGAACAGTTTCTGGTCGATGCCTACTGGGGTGAGCCTGATTTCCTCCTCGTCGACATGCCCCCGGAACCGGCGACGTCACCTTGTCGCTCGGCCAGTACCTGACCAAGACCGAGGTCTTCGTGGTCGACCACGCCGCAGCCGGCGGCCCAGCGGGTGGCCCAGCGCTCGGCCTACGCGGCCCGCAAACTGAAGCTGTCGGTGCGAGGTGTCATCGAGAACATGAGCTGGTTCACCGGTGACGACGGTGTCCGCTACGAGCTGTTCGGCTCCGGTGGGGGAAAGCAGCTCGCCGGCGAGCTCGGCGTCCCGCTATTGGCCCAGGTACCGCTGGTTCCCGCGCTTCGGGAGGGTGGCGATGTCGGCATCCCGGTGGTCCTGGCCGATCCCGACGGTGAGGCGACCGCGGCGTTCGCGGCGTTGGCATCGACCATCGCGGAGATGGGACCGGCACGGGTGTACCGCAAGGAGTTGACCGTTCGCTGACCCGGTCGGACCGCTTCGGCGACCCGACGGTCTACTCGATGCGGCTCCGGCGTCAGGCGGCCCGGCGATCCCGGACCCGGACCTGGAGGATGGTGGCCCCTTTGATCCCTAGCTCGGCCAGCACCGCGAAGAGCTCCAAGGGAGCGGAACGGGCGGCGACCACCCGTCGGCCCTCCAGCGCCACCCAGCGGCCCTGATACCGCTGCCGGTCGGCGTTGGACAGGTGGGCGGTCATGCCGCTGACCGGGTGGTCTGGCGAAACCGGGCCCAGGCGGACCGGTAGTCGGCCCGGGCCAGCGGATCGCCGTCCCGGGCGGCGACCGCGTAGGCCGCCTCCATCCGGTGGCACGCCCGGCTGGCGGCGTCGTCCGGGGCGCCACAGGCGGCGTCGAGGGCGTCGAGGGCCGAGGCGATCTGGACGGCGTCGAGGATCGGGAAGCCGGACACCAGCCGGTCGAGGGGGGCACACGGCTCGGCCACCGGTGGCGGTCCGGCGGGCGGCGTCCTCGTAGCCGCACACCAGCCACGCCCCGACCGTGCCGTAGGTCTGGACGACGGCCCGGCGGGCCGATATGGTCGTCGTGGTTACCGGCGATGGCCTCGATGGCCTCCTCGGGGGTGACCCGACCCACGTCGACGACCGGGGGGGTCTCCTCGGCGAAGAGGGCGTCGTCCCGGAGGGCCCGGACCCGACGGGCCATCGGGAGCGGAGCGGCCCGTCCGGGCTGTATTCGGCCGGGAGAGCAAGCCCGGCGGCGGGCGCCGGTGCCCGGCGGCGCAGCGGTCGCCCTCGTCGTCGACCGGGTGGGTGCAGCACCCCCCGTCGAGCTGGTCACCTGGTTGCAGATCCGGGCCATGGTGGACCCCTTTCCATCGGTCGTACCCCTCTCATCGACACGTTTCGTCGCCGGGTCAAGTCCGGTGAGCATCCATGCCTGGGACGGGTCCCAGGGCTAGATCGGCGGAATGGGGCACCGATGGCCGAAATGCGAGCGCAAGCTCCGTTCGGTCAGGCCGGTGACGGGCCCCCAAAGGCGATGGCGGCAAGCTTCCGACCCTCGCCGGCCTGCACGGTGAACCCGTAGGTGCCGTGGTCGAGCAACTCGCGGCCGGCAGCCACCACCGCGGCCAACGCCACCTGGCTGAACGCCCCCCCGACGGAGATACGGGCGACACCGGCCTCGGCCGAGTTCGAGCCACCGGGGCGAGACCGGCCCGGGCCAGCACGTTGACCGGTCGATCGACTTCGGCGACGACCCGGCGGATGTCCCCGATGTCGGAAAGACCCGGGGCGTAGAGCACGTCGGCGCCGGCCTCCTGGTAGGCCTGGAGCCGGACAATGGTGTCGGCCAGGTCGGGGTTCCCACGGATGAAGTTCTCGGCCTCCGCGGTCGACACCAGACCGCTTCCGGTCTTGGCGCCCTCGACGGCCGCCCGGACCCGCTCGACGGCCTGCCGATCTCGTAGATCGGCGAGCCCGATCGCGGGTTGGCGTCTTCGATCGAACAGCCGACCAGGCCGACGGCCACCCCGTCCTGGACGGTGGCGAACACCCCGGCGGGATCCTCGGCGAAGCCGTTCTCGAGGTCGGCCGATACCGGCACGTCGACCGCGGCAACGATGGAGGCGGCGTGGACGAGTGAGTCCTCCCGGCCGATGGCGCCGTCCATACAGCCGAGGGTGGCGGCGTAGCCGCTGCTGGTGGTGGCCAAGGCCTGGAAGCCCATCGACTCCAGCAACTTGGCGCTGCCCGGATCCCACGGGTTGGGCATGAGGAGTGGACGGCCGGGTACGTGGAGGTCCTTGAACCTGAGCGCCTTGCTGGTCGGGGTCATCGGGCCTCCGACGCCAACCGGTTCAGGACCAGCCGGCCCGGGTGGCGGGCATGCCGCTTTGCCCGTCCGGTTCGGAGACGACCCCCAGCACCTGATGGATGGCCAACCCGCCGTCGTCGAAGCCGTTGGCCGACGCCGCCATGTAGAACCGCCAGATGTTGGCCCGGTGCCCGCCCACCAGCGGGACCGCTTCGTCCCAGTTGTCCTCGAAGGTTGGCGACCCAGGCGCGGAGCGTCTTGGCGTAGTGCTCCCGTAGCGACTCCACGTCCCGAACCTCGAAACCCGCCCGCTGCATGGCCAAGATGACCTCGCCGACATCGAGGAGCTCGCCGTCGGGGAACACGTAGCGACCGATGAAGGTGCGCCGTCCGAGCACCGAGCCTCCGGGGGTGGAGATGGCGTGGTTGAGGAGTCGGCCGGTCGGCCCGAGGAGGTTGCGCAAGGTGGCGAAGTAGCGGGCCATGGCCGACGAACCGACGTGCTCGAACATGCCGATCGACGAGATGGCGTCGAACCGCTCCCCCTCCAGCTCGCGGTAGTCCTGGAGCCGGATCTCGATCCGGTCGTCGAGCCCGGCGGCCTTCACCCGCTCCCGGGCAAGTTCGACCTGTTCCGAGCTGAGGGCCACCCCGACGACCTCGGCCTGGTGGTGTCGGGCGGCGTGGATCGCCATCGATCCCCATCCGCAACCCACGTCGAGGAGGCGCATCTCCGGGCGTTGGTCGAGGCCCAGCTTGAGGCAGATCAGCTCGTGCTTGGCGTCCTGGGCGTCTTCGAGCGAGGTGGTGTCGGAGACGAACCGGGCGCACGAATAGGTCATCCGTGGCCCGAGGAACAGGCGGTAGAACTCGTTGCCCACGTCATAGTGGTGGCTGATGACCTTGGCGTCCCGACCGAGGGAGTGGAGCCGGCCCGACGGCCGGCACTCTTCGGTCGGCGCCGGGAGCGGAGGGCCGATGGCGCCCAGTCGCCGGGCGGCATCGATGATCGGTGGTAGCGCCCGCAGCCCCATCTTGCGAAGGTCACGAGGGGCGGCGTCGTGGAGCACCCGCAACATGGCGTACAGATCTCCCTCCAGCGACAGGTCGCCGGCCACGAACGCCCGGGCCACCCCGAGCTCTCCGGGCGCCCAGAGCATCCGCCGCACCGCGTCGACCGAGTTGACCCGGATCGTCCCGGCGCGGTCGACGGGCCCGACCCCGCTTCCGTCCCAGAACTCGAACCGCACAGGTAGCTCGGTGCCCAGGAACGCCTCCAGCAGCGGGGCCAGCGCCGCGGCGGCATCGCCCCTTCCGCTGGACTCCCGTCCCCGCCCGGTGGCCGGAACCGGCGGGGGCTGGGATCGGCTCGAGGGGGTGGCTGGCGACGGCGACGATTCTCGGATGACCACTGAAAGCTCCTTCACCGACCTGTCGGATCCATTCGAAAACCGATCCTATTGGTCGTCCGACAGTTGCGCCGTGGCCGTAGCGGGAAGCCAATTCGGTGCCGACCGGTCAGAATTGGCGGTTGATTCCGACCCCGATCGGGAGCTTGTCCGGATCCCATCCGAGGACGGCCACCGCTTGGCCGAAGGCGAATCGATCGGTCATCCCGGCGACATAACTGACGGCCGCGGTCATGGCCTCGGCGTCACCGCCCCGCAGATCGGTGCCGTTCCCATCCCCGTCGGGGATGAGATTCGGGCGGTCCCCGTAGTGCTCGACCAGCGCCCGGAGCACGGCGATGACGGCCCGCCCCTGGGCCACCGAGCTGGGCCGGAGGTAGATGTGCTCGTAGTTGCAGGCCCGGAAGGCGGAAAGGGCGTCGGCGTAGGCGGCCGACATGCCGACCCGACCGGTGTTGAGCACCGTCGCCACCATGGCGTCGATGAATGTCCCCAATTGCTGACTGCGCCGCTCGCCGCAGCGTTCACGGACCAGGGCCGGGAGCACGTGGGGCGTGACGATCCCACTCTTCACCGCGTCCTCGAAGTCATGACACACATAGGCGATGCGGTCGGCCCAACTCACCACTTCGCCTTCCGGGGTGCTCGGGGCCGGGCGGGACCACGAGTGATTGCGGATGCCGTCGAGCGTCTCGTGACAGAGGTTGAGCCGGGCCAGCGACACGTCGGCTCCCCAGGGTGCGTGATCGAATCCGCCGACCACGTAGCGGCGAGAGCGCGTCCTCGCTGGCGTGGCCGCCGGGACCGTGCCCGCAATCGTGACCCAGGGCGATCGCTTCGGTGAGGGCCACATTGAGCCGGCAGGCCTGGGCGATGCCGGTGGCGACCTGGGCGACTTCCAGGGCGTGGGTGAGCCGGGTCCGCTGGTGGTCGTCAGGGAAGACGAACACCTGGGTCTTTCCGGCCAGCCGGCGGAACGCCGGGGCATGGAGGATCCGGTCGCGGTCCCGTTCGAAGCAGGTACGCCAGGGATCGGGCTCCTCCGGCCGGTGCCGGGTGCCACCTCCCCGGGCACGGGTGGCCCCGGCCGCCAGCTGGGCGTCCTCGTCCGCCTCCCGGGAGGTGCGGTCGAGACCGGAGATGGCGCCGCCGGGGTCCGCCGCCGCCGAACTGTCGGCGTGGGCGAATTTGGTGTCCTCGTCGCCGTGGGCATACATGGTGGACGCCCATTGCCGGTTGCGGTCGCTCTCACCTTCCATGACCCCCAGTGTGCCTCAGGGCTGTATCACCGGGTAGCCCCGGGACGCCCCGCATCGCCGACCTTGTATCGTCAGGGGAGCCGCCGGGTCCGTCGGCAGAGCTTGAGAGGAGCGTGCCAGGTGGATGTGCGTATCGGGATCGTGCAGTCGATAAAGGAGCTCGACGTGGAGCTGCCTGACGATGCTGACCGCGACAAGGTCCTGGCCGACATCGAAGAGGCGCTGACCAAGGAAGGCTCGATGCTCTGGTTGACCGACCGCAAGGGCCGCCGGGTGGGTGTCCCCTCGGGCAAGGTCGCCTATATCGAGGTGGATGGGCCGACCTCCGATCGTCGGGTCGGCTTCGGGGTCTCCTGATCCCACCCTTTGCCGTTGCTCTTCAGGCCGCCCCCGTGTCGCCATGCGGTAGGCGGCGGGCGAGGTGACCGCCCTCCTCGATCTGAAACTGGTCTTCGTGACCGGCAAGGGTGGTGTGGGGAAGACCACCGTGGCCTCGGCGCTGGCGCTGTTCGCCTCCCAGCTGGGGAAGCGGGTACTGGTTTGCGAAGTGGACGCCAAGGGTGACGTCTCCGGTTTCTACGAGGCGCCCCCGACCGGATTCGCCGAAAAGGAGGTGCTGCCCGGGCTCTTCGTGATGACCATGGACACCGAGGCGTCGCTGCGGGAGTACCTGAAGCTGCAACTGCGCATTCCGGTGATCGGTCGGATCGGGCCCCTGGCCAAGGCCTTCGACTTCGTGGCCACCGCGGCTCCCGGGGGTGCGGGAGATCCTCACCGTCGGCAAGCTCTGCTTCGAGGTCCGGGAGCGCAACTATGACCTGGTGGTGGTCGACGCGCCGGCGTCGGGCCACATCGTCGGCCAGCTGGCGGCTCCCCAGGCCATCAACGACCTGGTGAAGGTGGGGTTGATCCGCTCCCAGACCGACTGGATGCTCGACATTCTGTCCGACCCCGCCCAGACCGGCCTGATCGCGGTGTGCACACCCGAGGAGATGCCGGTCAGCGAGACGATGGATCTGGCGGTGAGGGTGAAGAAGGAGACCACCGTGAAGATGTCGGCGGTGGTGGTCAACCGGGTCCTTCCCGAGCTGTTCGGCCGGCAGGAGGAGCTGGTGTTCGACGCGTTGGCCACCGCCGGCCCCTCCGAAGAGCTGGCCGAGTTGGTCGGCGGTGACCCGAAGCCGGTGCTGGAGGCGGCCCGCTTGGCGGTCACCATGAGGCGCACCCGCTCCACCCATCTCGACCGCCTGCGGGAAGGCATCGACCCCACCGTGCCCCTTCTCTACCTGCCGTATCTGTTCACCCGTTCCCACGGGCTCCGGACCACCCGCCAGGTGGCGGCCTCCCTGGGTGAGGAGCTGGGCTACTGATGCCGCCCCAAGGCTCGAATCTCCGGTCCGGCCACCGTCCAACCTCCCCGTCGGAGTCGCCGGGCGCCGGTTCCGGGTCGCTCGACAGCCTGCTGGCCGCCAAGGAGATCCTCATCGCCTGCGGCCCCGGTGGTGTCGGGAAGACCACCACGGCGGCGGCGGCGGGTGTCATGGCGGCACTGCGCCAAGGGGGAAAGGTGCTGGTTCTCACCGTTGACCCGGCGAAGCGGTTGGCCAACGCCCTCGGACTCGAGGGGATCGGCAATGCCGAAAGCCGGGTGCCCGACGAGGCCTTCCGGTCCGCCGGCCTGAAGCCCCGGGGCGAGTTGTGGGCGGCCATGCTGGATACCAAGGAGTCGTGGGACTCGCTGATCCGCATGCACGCCCCTGACCCCCAGACCCGGGACGAGATCCTGGCCAACCCGCTGTACAAGAACATCTCCGGGCGCTTCGTCCAGAGCCACGACTACATCGCCATGGAGCGCCTCTACGAGATCCACTCGGAAGGCGAGTACGACCTGATCGTGGTCGACACCCCTCCGACCCGCAACGCCCTCGACTTCCTGGACGCCCCGCAGCGGCTGGCCGATTTCTTCTCGTCGCGGCTGTTGCGCTGGTTGATCGTGCCCTACCGGTCACGTCTGGTCAACGTGGCCACCAAGCCGTTCTACCAAATCGCCGACCGCATCCTCGGGACTCAGTTTCTGGCCGACATCTCCGAGTTCTTCATTCTCTTCCAATCGATGTACGACGGCTTCGTGGAGCGGGCGGGTGCGGTCCAGCGGCTGCTGTCGGATCGGCGGACCACCTTCATGGTGGTGTCCACCCTCGAGGGCGTGCCGCTCCGGGAGGCGGAATTCTTTGCCCAGGAGCTCACCGCCCGCCATCTCAACCTCGGTGCCATCGTCCTGAACAAAGTGCTCCCGGCCTACCTTCAGGGAGCGGACGCCGCCCGAGTTGCCGAAACGATGAAGGAGCGGGCGGGAGAGTTGGCCATCGCGCTGGCACCGACCCTGGCATCGGTCGATGCCCCGCTCGGCGACCAAGACCAGATCCGGCGGGTGCTTTCCGAGGTGGCGGAGAGCTTCTTGAACTTCAGGGTGGTGGCCATGCGCGAAGCCGAGGAGAAATCGGAGCTGGGAAGCGTGCCTGAAGTGCTGGCCACCGTGCCCTTCTTCGACACCGACATCTATGACCTGGCCGGGCTGGTCCGGCTGGGGGAGCAGATCTGGGACTGACCCGCCCGTTCCGAGCCGCGGCGGCCCCTCGGGCTCAGGCGTCCTGCCACAACGCTCGGACGGCGTCCGCCGCGGCCACGCCCTGGCGTCGTCCCTCCTCCAGCGCGGGGGAGCGACGAGACGGGTCGAGCGGGTTGTCGCCGAACCCGGCCAGCGCGGCATCGTCAGCGGTAATCACCAGTACGGTCGACCCCTGGCCACGAAGCACGTCCACCTCGCCTTCGATCTCGAGGGTCATGTCCGGCGGCATCGGGGAGAGGACGAGCACGCGACCGTAACCCGAGGCCAGGTCGGCGCTCGTCAGCGATCGGACTCCGCCGTCCATATAGCGGCGACCATCGATGCTCACCGGAGGCCATACGCCGGGCACCGCGCAGCTGGCGGCGACGGCGTCGACCAGCGACACCCCCGACGAGGCGTCGAACGTCGTGAACTTGCCGGAGTGGACGTCGACTGCCGTCACCACCAGGGGATTCGCCGGCCACTCGTGTATGGGAAGGCGGGCGGCGATCACCGCCCGCCGCACGGGCTCGGTTACCGTGTCGGCACCCAGGGCCAGCGCCCCGACCTGTGCCCGTTGCTCGTCATCCGACGCCGAGCCGTCGTTCAGCCGCGAGAAGATCTCGGTCATGAGGCCGAGGTCGAGCACCGCCATCAGCTCTTTCGAATCTGCCGCCAGTTGCGCGGCCACCAGTTCGTCGAGCGAA
Source organism: uncultured Acidimicrobiaceae bacterium (assembly GCA_963819695.1). Classification (GTDB taxonomy): domain Bacteria; phylum Actinomycetota; class Acidimicrobiia; order Acidimicrobiales; family RAAP-2; genus DASZIT01. The sequence goes on from CAWFXD010000001.1 coordinate 405,277, forward strand.
CCGGTAGTGATCTGGGCGGCAACGGCGGCGCCCGCCGATGTGCCCACGATGAGGTTGGCGTCCGTCAGGTCGAGCCCGTGATCGGCCAGACCGGCGATCACCCCCAGCTCCCAGGCGATGCCGGTGACGCCGCCACCACCGAGAACCAGTGCCTTCGTCGTCTCCATCCGACCCCTCCGCGTCCAGGCGTCCGTCCCGGCGACTCGTCCGAGAACGGGAGGCCTCACCTAACCGGGCCTTTTTGCAGCCTAGGAGATGCGCCCCGGATTCGACCGGACGCGGACGGAGTCGGCGCCCCGGTTGTCTTTGGGCCTCCCTGTGCCAGTGATTGTTTCGCGCCAGGCGAATTCCACTGGTCAACGCAACAACTGCGCAAGCTCTTCAGCAGGAGTATGCCATCCCAGTGTCTCCCGGGGCCGGGTGTTCATCAGATGGGCCACTTCGTCGAGGTGTTCTTGGGTGTGAACCGACAAGTCCGTCCCCTTGGGAAAGAACTGCCGGAGAAGGCCGTTGGTGTTTTCGTTGGTTCCCCGCTGCCAGGGACTGTGGGGATCACAGAAGTAGACGTCCATCCCGGTGGCCATGCTGAAGGCCAGGTGCTCGGCCATCTCTTTGCCCTGGTCCCAGGTGAGGGACTTCTTGAGCTGCCGAGGCAGAGTGGCCATGACGGCGGTGAGTGCATCTCGGACACGAGGCGCGGTCCGGTCTTTGGCCATGCGGACCAACAGGACGTACCGGGTTTGACGCTCGACCAGAGTGGCGATGGCCGATTGGTTGGCGGTGCCACTGATGAGGTCTCCCTCCCAGTGGCCCGGCACCGCTCGGTCGGCCACTTCGGCCGGTCGTTCGGAGATCATCACCATGTCCTGAAGCTTCCCCCGCATCTCCCCCGGGTGGCGCTGGGGGTGGCGGAGGACTCGGCCGGTGCGCAGCTGGCGGTGGAGCTCTTTGCGCAGGGCCCCTCGGCCCTGGATGTACAGCGATTGGTAGATGGTTTCGTGGGACACCGACATCTCTGGATCGTTCGGGAAACGGTGAGGCAGGGACGCCGCGATCTGGCGAGGGGACCAAAAGTGGCCCAGATCTGCTTCGACCACGGCGCGCAACCGAGTGTTGGCAGCCAGTTTGGCCACTTTGGGCCGTTTGGCGCACCGGCGGGCCCGGGCTTCGCCACCCAGGGCTCGGTAGTGATCCCGCCCGCCGGCGGCGGCCACTTCCCGGCTGACCGTCGAAGGGGAACGGCCGAGCTGCCGGGAGATCTTCCGGAGGGACCAGTCACTCGCCAGCCCTCGAGAGATCTCTTCCCGCTCAGCCAGAGACAGCCGCAACGGGGAGACCACCCGTTGACGAGGTCGCATGCCACCATTGCGGGCCAGCACACAGCGGGTGACCGACGATTGGTGGCGCCCCAGAGCTACGCCGATCATCTTTTGGGACTCACCTCCGACCCACCGGTCCCAGGCCTCAGAAATCTCGGCGTCTGTCCAAGGTTTGTACGTCCTCATGGTCACCTCCAGATCGAGTCAGCTCTCCCAGCTTGCGATCTGTTGCGTAGACCGGTTGACCGCACCCCACGTTTGAGCGAATGCGAATTCTCTTCGCTCAAAGGTGGCGCGAAACAACTCTTCGAAGGGTCCTTGGGCCGAAATCGGCGACGAGACCCGATCGGCTCGTCGGAGTCGCCCCGACCGCAGGGTTGGGGAGGTTGTCACGCCCCATTCGTAGGGTTAACGGATGCTCCGGTGCATGTGTCGAGTCTGTTCCCCGGCGTCCGGGATGAACTACAGCTGTACACCTCGGCCATGTTTCACACCCCATCCATGGACGAGGCACGCCGGTCCCGGAGTGATCGGGCACGAGCTCGAGCCGCTCCGCGGGAGACCATTGAGGCGGGCCGCCATCGCGGTCGTCCTGCGCTCGATGGGCCCCTGCACGCCGAGTCAAGTAACCCGGGCGATCGAAGCCTCCGGCCACACCATTGCCGCCCGCTACCCGGTCAAGGCGGTTGCCGATGCCATGGCTTACGAAGTCGGTCGGGGTTGGCTCCGCCGGGTGGAAAAGGGCCTGTACAGGCAGGGAAACATTTCCTCCGGGAGTCGGCGACGGATCCTTGCCCTCTTCAGATGAACCGCCACCAGGCGATTCCGGTCCACCTGACCTGCTTTACGATGCATGCATGACCGACATCGTCCTTCCGGCCGTCGAGGCGTACGCCGAAGCCCACACCACCGCCCCCCCGGACTACCTCGAGGCCCTCGCCGCCGAGACCCGCGCCTCCCTCCAGGCCCCGGGAATGATGGTCGGTCGCCTCGAGGGCCGGCTTCTCGAACTGCTGGTGTTCGGCACCGGGGCCACCTCGGTCCTCGAGATCGGCACCTTCAGCGGTTACTCCGCCCTGGCCATGGCGGCCGGACTCCCGCCGGGTGGTTCCATCGTCACCTGCGAGATCGACCCGGTGCACGCCGACTTCGCCCGACGGCACATCGCCGCCAGCCCCTATGCCGACCGGATCGAGGTCAGGGTCGGCCCTGCCATCGACACCGTCGCCGCCTTGCCCGGACCCTTCGACCTGGTGTTCATCGATGCCGACAAGGCCAGCTACCCGGCGTACTACGAGGCCGTGCTGGCCAAGCTGGCCCCGAGAGGCCTGATCGTGGCGGACAACACCCTCTGGAGCGGCCGGATCCTCGATCCCGCCGACACCACCGCGGACACCGAGGCACTGCGGGCATTCAACGACAAGGTCGCCACCGATCCGCGGGTGGTGGCCGTCCAGACCACCGTGCGCGACGGTGTGACCATCATCCGGCGTGCGGGCTGATCGGTGCTCGACTACCACCTCCACCTGTGGCCCCATTCCCAGAGCGATGCCGAAGCCACCATCGAGCAGGTGGCCGCCTACTGCGATCACGCGGTGTCCCTCGGTGTCACCGAGATCGCCCTGACCGAGCACCTGTTCCGGTTCACCCAGGCCAATGACCTGCTCGGGGGGTTCTGGAACGATCTCCCCGACGAAGCGCTCCGCCCGGGAATGGCCGCCTACTGGGACCACCATGCCCGGGTGGACCTCGACAGCTACGTCGAGGTCGTCCAAGCGGTGAAGGCCGAGGGACTCCCGGTGGTCCTCGGCCTGGAGGTCGACTACTACCAGGGTCGGATGGACGAAGTCGCCGGGCTCCTGAACGGCTATCCCTTCGACGTGCTGCTCGGCTCGGTGCACTGGCTGGGGGCGTGGAGGTTCGACGTCCTGAACGAGCCCTTGGTGCTGGCCGAATGGGAGACCCGGGACGTCGACGCGGTGTGGGACGAGTACACCCGGGCCATGGAGGAGCTGGGAGCCTCGGGGGTCTGCGATGTGTTCGCCCATCCGGACCTGATCAAGATCGCCGGCAAGGTCCCGGCGGTGCCCGACGAGTTCTACGACCGGATGGCGGAGGCAGCGGCGGCTTCGGGGATGGCCGCCGAGCTGTCGTCCGCCGGCTGGCGCAAGCCGGTCGGCGAGGAGTACCCGGCGCCGCCGCTTCTCGAGCGATTCGTCGCCCGCGGGGTTCCGTTGACCACCGCCTCCGATGCCCACACCCTTCCCGACGTGGCCGATCGGGCCGTGGACATGCGGGCGTTGCTGGCCGCGGCCGGCGTCACCGAGCTTCAGGGATATCGGGACCGCCGACCTCATCTCGTGCCGGTCTCGCCGGTCGACGCCACCCTGACGGCCGCGGAACCCGGGGTCTGACGGTGGCCACCCCGGCTGAGCTGGCCCTGGAACGGACCGATCTCGACGAGGTCCAGCTGGCGCACGTGAAGCGGCTGATGGGCACCTGGGGGATCCTGGCCGACCTGTCCTTCTCCGACCTGGTGTTGATGGCGCCCATGGCGACCCCTCCCCATCAGCTCCGAACCACCGAGCAAGAGTTGGTGATCCTCGGCCAGATGCGCCCGTCCAACAGCGCCACCGTGGTCCAGCACGACCTGGTGGGCCAGTCCGTCGACGCCGCCGACTGGCCGGTGGTGACCGCCTCCTGGCAGTCGGGCGAAGTGGCCCGCGGGGAAATGCAGATGGAGCCGGAGGAGGAGCCGGTCCGGGTGCACTGCATCCCGGTTCGGTGTGAGGGAACCCTGGTGGCGGTTCTGGCCCGGCTGGTGGCCGGGGCCGGACGGCGCCCGGGCCATCTCGAACGCACCTACCGCGACGTCTTCGACCGGTTCGCGGTCATGTTGTCGGAATCGACTTTCCCGTTCCCGAGTGAGGAGGTCGCCACCGAAGAGGCCCCCCGGGTCGGCGACGGCATCGTGCTGGTCGACGAGGAGGGCCGGGTGCGCTACGCCTCGCCCAACGCCACCAACGCGTTGCACCGCATGGGGATGTACTCCCAACTCGAGGGCCGCCGCCTCTACGACCTGGGGCTGGAGGAGTCGGCCATCGAATGGGCCCTGGCCTCCGCCCTGCCCGTCGTCGAAGAGGTCGAACGTCGCCCCGACGTCATCGTCCTGCTCCATTGCGTGCCGTTGTTGTCCCACGGCGACGTCACCGGCTGCCTGGTGCTGTTGCGGGATGTGACCGATGTCCGCCGGCTCGACCGCCTGCTGCTGTCCAAGGACGCGGCCATCCGCGAGGTCCACCACCGGGTGAAGAACAATCTGCAGACCATCTCCGCCCTCCTCCGGCTCCAGGCCCGTCGCTTGCCACCCGGGGTTGGCCGGGTGGCGCTCTTCGAGGCGGAGCGGCGGGTCCAGTCGATCTCCATCGTTCACGAGATTCTGTCCCGCGAGCCCAGTGACCAGGTGCCGTTCGATGAAATCGTCTCCGCCCTCGTGCGGATGGCCGAGGACTCGGTGGTGTCGTCGGCCAAGGTGGCGTTCAGCGTGACCGGGCAGTTGGGCGAGGTTCCCGCCGACGTCGCCACCCCGCTGGCGGTGGTGTTGGCCGAGCTCCTCCAGAACGCCGTCGAGCACGCCTTCATCGAGTTCGACGATGGCGACACCGACCGTCCCGATCACCCGGGCGGCACCTCCCGGGACGGGCCGAAGTCAGTTGGTCATGTCGCCATCGATCTGGTGGCCGACGGCTCCCGCTTGAGCGTCGAAGTCGCGGACGACGGCACCGGGCTCCCGGAGGGATTCGATTTCGACTGCACCACCAGCCTGGGCCTCTGCATCGTTCGGGATCTGGTCAGAACCCAGCTGGACGGGACCATCGTGATGCGCAATCGGCACGAGACCGACGCCGAGGCGACCGGGACGGCGGTGTTGATCGAGTTGCCGGTGCGGGAAGCCCAACGGGTGGGTTCGTAGCCGCGACCCGCCGGTTGGTCAGGCTCGGGACGGCCGGATTCAGGAAGCGCGTCGGCGCGACGCCAGCCACGCCTTGCGGAGTTTGCGACGCTCCTCTTCGGATGTACCGCCCCACACGCCCGACTCTTGATTGGTGGCCAGTGCAAAGTCGAGGCAGGGCTCCTGAGCGTCGCAGATCCGACAGACCCGCTTGGCGGCCTCGATCTGATCGACGGCGGGACCGGTGGTGCCGATAGGGAAGAAAAGGTCAGGCTCCGTGCTCCGACAGGCGGCCAAATCGCGCCAGTCGCCCTCATCCCACTCGACTGTCCGGTTCCACACGAGGGCCACGATGTTTCCTCCGCTCCCGATTCCGAGATATGCCCATTGTGATCTGTTTCACATGGCTCAGCGCCGAATAGTCGCCGTCCATTTGGGGTTCCCCTCTAGAGTAACCATCGGAGTGCATGGTTGCAAGCAATTTTGACCGGCAAATCACCGTCTGATTGGGCAAATCACGGTCTGATAGGGCCGTTTTCGCGCCCAGCGGTGGTCGGGAGGGCAGAGATGAGTTTCACCGTCGCCATCCAGGCTCACCGGGGGAGCCCCGACCCGTCCCTGGGCATCGCCGAGAACACCTTGGCCGCGTTTGCCCGGGCCCGGCAGTTGGGGGCTGACGGGATCGAGCTCGACGTCCGGCTGACCGCCGACGGCGCCTTGGCCGTGCACCACGACGTCAGCATTCCCGGGGTCGGAGACGTCGCTGACCAGGAGGTCCACGACCTCCCCGACCAGGTGCCGCTGCTGGGCGAGGTTCTCGGGGCCATGGCCGACCTCACGGTCAACATCGAGGTCAAGAACCTCCCCACCGAGTCGGGTTACGACCCCGGGGAGGCGGGCGCCCGGGCGGTTGCCAACGCCATCGCCGACGCCGAATTGGGCGCCAGCACGGTCGTGTCATCGTTCTGGCCCCCGTCACTGGATGCCGTCCTGGCGGTCGACCCGTCGCTCAACTGCGGCCTCTTGGTGGCCGAATGGGCCGATCCGTCGGCCAGCCTGGCCATGGCGCTGGACATGGGTTGCCAGGCCCTGCACCTCCACCGGTCGCTGGCCTCGGCCGCCTTGGTCGCCGACGTCCATGCCGCGGGGCTGGCCGTCGCCGTCTGGACGGTCAACCAACCGGACGAATTCGTGGCCATGGTGGCCTGCGGTGTCGACACCATCATCACCGACGACGTCCCCGTGGCCCTGGCCACCGTCCCGGACCTGGCCAAATCGGGCCCGGACCCGACCCGCCCGGGCCGGATCGCTGGGGAGCAGGCCTTCTGACCAGGGATCGCGTCATCGATTGGTCCGACACGGCGTTTTTCGTCAACAATGCACGGCCATGAACGTCGTCGTCTGTGTGAAACAGATCCCCGATCCGGCCGCACCGCCGTCACTCGATCCCGTGACAAAGAACCTGGCCCGGGCCGGAAAGCTCATCCTCGATGACTCGGACGCCTACGGCGTCGAGATGGCATTGCAGCTGGTCGACAAGGCTGGCGAGGGCGAAGTGACCCTGGTGTCCATGGCCCCCAATGGTGAGACGTCCGGTCTCCGCACCGCCTTGGCCATGGGGGCGGCCAAGGCCATCCTGATCAGCGACGACAGCCTGGCCGGCACCGACGCCCTGGGAACCGCCAAAGTCCTGGCCGCCGCCATCAAGCGGGTGGAGCCGGACCTGGTCCTCGCCGCCACCGAGTCCACCGACGGCTACACCGGCACCACTCCCGTCCAGGTCGCCGAGCTCCTGGGCCTTCCGTCGGTCACCTTCGCCAAGAAGGTCGAGGTCGACGGAACCTCGGTGAAGGTCGAGCGGCAGACCGAGGCCGGCTACGACGAGGTCGAGAGCCCGCTACCCGCCCTGGTCACCGTCACCGCCGGCGTGGTCGAGCCCCGCTACCCGTCGTTCAAGGGGATCATGGCGGCCAAGTCGAAGCCGGTCGAGACCTTGACCGTCGCCGAGCTGGGCATCGACGCCGGCCAGGTGGGTGCCGCCGGCGCCCGCCAGGAGATCACCGAGGTGGCCGACTCCGAGGAGCGGGCCTCGGGTGAGGTCGTCGTCGACGAAGGTGACGCCTACGAGCGCGTCATCCAGTTCCTCGAGCAGCTGAAGGTCCTGTAGGGACCGGGTAGGGAGAACGAACACACCATGGCAATCGACAAGATCTGGGTCCTGGCCGAAGTGGCCGACGGAAAGCCCATCACTGCCAGCCTCGAGCTGATCAGCCACGCCAAGTCCCTGGCCGGGACGGTAGAGGCTGTCGCCTACGGCGATGAGACCGCCGCGATTGCCGGGACCCTCGGCGAGTACGGCGCCACCACCGTTCACGATGTCGGCGATCTCGGGGGCGCACTCCCGGGGGCGCCGGTGGCCGGGGCCATCGCCGCCGCCATCGAGGCCGGAAACGGTCCCGACGCCATCCTGTTCCCTGCGACCTATGACGGCCGGGACATTGCCGGTCGCCTGTCGGCGAAGATCGACAAGCCCGTCCTCACCAACGTGGTCGGCCTGGCGGCCGGCGATGGCGGCCTCACCACCCAACACGCCATCTTCGGTGGCGCCCAGACGGCCACTGCCCGATTCACCGGCGACGGTCCGGGTCTCTTCGTGGTCCGGGCCAAGTCGTTCCCGGCCGAAGCGTCGGGGGGCGCGCCGGCCGAGGTGGTGGCGGCACCGGCATCCGAGAGCGGCGCGACCAATGCGGCCAAGATCATCGCCCGCCACGTCGAAGAGCGCACCGGTCCCAAGCTCGACGAGGCCGACGTGGTCGTCTCCGGCGGACGCGGTCTCGGCGAGAAGGAGAACTACGCCCTCATCGAGGAGCTCGCCACCCTGTTGCACGGGGCCGCCGGGGCCAGCCGGGCCATCGTCGATGCCGGATGGGTTCCCTACTCGCACCAGGTCGGGCAAACCGGGAAGACGGTCAAGCCGACGGTCTACATCGCCTGCGGGATTTCCGGGGCCACCCAGCACCTGGTGGGCATGAAGAACTCGAAGAACATCGTGGCCATCAACAAGGACCAGGATGCCCCCATCTTCTCCGTCGCCGACCTGGGGATTGTGGGCGACGTCCACAAGGTTCTCCCCAAACTCATCGAGGCGTTGAAGGCTCGCGCCTAGAGCACCTCATCGAGCGGGAGTACCATCTCGTTCGATACATCTGCCCGCCGCCGGTTCAGTGGTGGGAGGCATCAACAGCAACCGGCACGGTGACGGGTAGCGTCGGGACTCTTCGCGTCGCCGCGCCAGCCTGTGCCCGCTCGATTCGAACACCTGAACCATGCTCTTTCCCACCATCGATTTCGCCATCTTCTTCGCCGTGGTGTTCACGGTGAGCTGGCTCCTGAACCCGTATTCCGCGCCGTGGAAGATGTTCATGGTGGCGGCCAGCTACTTCTTCTACGCCTGGGCCGACTGGCGGTTCATCTTCCTGCTGGCCGCCTCGACGGTGATCGCCTTTACCGGCGCCGGCATCCTCGACCGACTCGAGGGCCAAGCCAAGCGGATCACGCTCTGGGTGACCCTGGCCCTATTGCTCGGCCTCCTGGCCTGGTTCAAGTACTACGTCTTCTTCACCGTCAACGTCGACAACGGCTTCCATATGCTCGGGGTGGGCCGCCCCCTGCCCCTGCTCAACGTTGCCCTTCCCATCGCCATCTCCTTCTTCACCTTCATGGCCATCAGCTACGTGGTCGACGTCTACCGGGGAACCCTGCAGACCGCCCGCCCGATGGACCTGGCCGTCTACCTTTCGTTCTTTCCCCATCTGGTCGCCGGCCCCATCGTCCGGGGCACCGAGCTGCTTCCCCAGATCCGCCGGCGACGCGATCCCGCCCACATCCAGTACACCGAGGCGTTCTGGCTGATCGCGGCGGGACTGGCCAAGAAGGTGGTCCTGTCCTCCTACCTGGCGACCTACGTGGTCGATCCGGTCTTCGCCGCCCCCCACCAGCACTCGGGTCTGGAGGTCATCTTCGCGGTCTGGGGCTATGCGGTGCAGATCTACGCCGACTTCAGCGGGTACACCGACATCGCCATCGGCATCGCCCTGTTGCTCGGGTTCCGGTTCCCCCAGAACTTCAACCGGCCGTATACCGCGGTGTCCCTCCAGGATTTCTGGCGGAGATGGCACATGACGCTCTCCTTCTGGCTCCGCGACTACCTCTACGTCCCGCTGGGCGGCAACCGGGGCCCGGAGTGGAGGATCTCTCTCAACATCCTGATCACCATGCTCCTCGGCGGCCTGTGGCACGGGGCGGCGTGGACCTTCATCGGGTGGGGCCTGTTCCACGGGATCGGCCAGATCATCGGTCGCCAACGGCGACGGTGGCGGAAGGCCCATGGGCTCCCGCTCGAACCCGCCGGCTGGGTACGGATCGCCCTGGCCCAATTCGTCACCTTCCAGCTGGTGTGCGTCGGCTGGCTGTTCTTCCGGGCATCATCGTTCTCCAACGCCTGGTCGATGGCGGGTCGGCTCTTCCACGGGTGGGCGAATTCTCCCTTGGTGACCCCCCTGGCGGTGCTGGCCATCGCCGCCGGCATCGCCACCCAATTCATGCCCAACGGCTGGATCGAACTGGCCAAGCGAACGTTTGCCGAACGCCGGCTCGGCGTCCAAGGGGGCATACTTGGGGTGATTCTTCTGGCCATCACGACCCTGGGGCCCGCCGGAGTTGCCCCGTTCATCTACTACCGCTTCTAACGTGAAGACCCTCCCTGACACCACCCCGTCGACCCCTCCACCGGACCCTGGGACCCCGTCCTCCCAACCGACCGACACCAATGGGACGACCTCGGCGGTTCGCGACGACCACGCCGGGCCTCGCCAGGTCCTTCCCTGGACCCGCGTCCTCAAGATCGGGCTCATCTGTTTCGCGGTGTGGCTGATCCTCGACGCCCCGAGCCTCCAGAAGTCGGCCCAGTATTCACCCATCGGCACCCGGCGCACGGTGTCGCTGGATCTGGTGGGTCCGATCGCCGCCGTCAGTCGGGGAACGGGACTGTCACACATCGTGAGTTGGACCGACGAAATCCTGGGACGCTCGGTGGGCGGCGGCCCGTCATTGGCGGTCGCCACCCCTCCGCCCATCCCGGCGAGGAAGCTCACCCCGACCGGCACCACCATCCCGATCAGTCCCTCGGCCACCACCCCACCAACTCCGACGACCCTGCCGCCGCTTCCCCAGCATCCGACCGCGGCCAATCCACTCCGGGTGGTGGTCATCGGTGACTCGATCGGCATCGACCTCGGCCAGCCGCTGACCAACGACCTGATCGGCACCGGCGTGGTGACCGCGACCCTGGACGGCAAGATCGACACCGGGCTGTCGCGACCCGACTACTTCAACTGGCCGGCCGAGTTGCAGGCCGACCTCGCCATTCACCACCCTCAACTGGTGGTGGTGATGATGGGCGCCAACGACCCCCAGAGCTTGGTCGTCAACGGGTCGGCGGTGGCCTACGGCACCGATGCCTGGAACGTCGCCTACTCGGCCCGGGCCGGGGCGTTCATGGATATCGCCACCAATGCCGGAGCCCACATGTTGTGGGTGGGCATGCCACCCATGGCCGGAGGGCAGCTCGACGGGCAGATGAACCAGGTGAACGGGCTGGTGGCGGCCCAGGCGGCATCCCGCCAGACGGGCGTGACCTTCTTGAACTGCCGAACCATCCTCGGCAACGCGCAAGGCGACTACACCGCCTATCTGACCAACGGCGCCGGCTCCGAGATCAACATCCGCACCCCCGACGGGATCCACCTGACCCCCGACGGCGGGGAGGTCCTGTCCCAGGCGGTGATGAATTCCATGCGCTCCACTTTGAAGATCGGGCTCTAGGGGTGACGGGCCGGCTACCGGATGGCGAGCTGGGTCGGTACTAGACGAGCGGCCAAGGATAGGGATGGCGGTCACCCTCGGGCTCGGGGTAGGTCCGGGTGTGCAGCAGTGCCCGGGTGCGGGCCATCAGGTCATCCCGTTCCGGCCGGGTGAGGTGGCGGGCGACGTCGTCGGGGACGCCGACCGCCAGCCCTTCGAGATCGGCCAGGCACGACTCGGGCAGCTCGTCTCCGGCGTAGTCCCACATCACGGTGCGGAGCTTGGGCTCCGAGTGGAAGCACAACCCGTGATCGATTCCCCACAGATGGCCGTCGCCACCGGTGAGCACGTGGCCGCTCTTGCGGTCGGCGTTGTTGGCCACCACGTCGAAGGCGCAGATGGCCCGGAGCTGATCGTCGAAGCCGCCGCCTTCGTAGAGGGTGAAGTAGTGCTGCTCGTAGTCGGCGTCGACGAACAGCTGCACCGAGCCGGCTCCGAAGGGACCGTCGTCCACCGCCACGGTGGGGGGCACCAGTCCCCAGCCCAGTGCCTCCGACAGTGCATAGGCGGCCACCTCCCGTCGATAGAGGCCGCCGGGGAAGTCCCAGAGCGTTCGCTCACCCTGACCGGGCTTGTAGACGGCCCGGAGCGGCCCGTCACCCACCGTCACCAGGAAGGTCAGGTTGGAGCTCCAGGGAAGCCGTCCCTCGATGGCGAGCTCGGACGTTCCCAGCTCGACGAGTGCGTCGCCGAGGCTGGGGCCGACATCGGGTTTCCAGCCGGTCAGGTCGTCGGTGGTCGGTGGCCGTTTGTCCGTGGGCATTCGTGTCCGGAAGGGTCGAGGGGAGAGCCGCACAGCGGGCACGGGGGGCGACCGGAGCTCACCAGGCTAGTGGCCTGGATGGCGAAGGCCGCCGCCTGTTCCCGGGTCACCGACAGGCGGGCGATGGCGCCGCTCTCGTCCTCGGGAACCAGCTCCTCGATGACGATGACGACCCGGTCATCGGCACTGTCATAGGAGACACCCAGGGTTCCTATCGCCCATTCCGGCTCCGACGGTTCTTCGAGGGAGAGGTCGTCGGGGAGGTGCTCGGGGCGTTCCTGATCCTTGACGATCTGAGCCAGGTAGTCGGCCAGTACCGACACCTGCTGCTTTTCGATCTTCAAGGTGAGCAGCAGCGGTCCCTGCCGGCACTGGATGAGGAACAGCCGCTGGCCGACCGGTCCGACCGTACCCACCGTGAAGCGATCCAGATTCGAGAGGTCGTAGCCGTCGCTCATGACAGGGCGAGTCCGGACAGCGAGGCGGTGGTGTTGACGCAGAGCACGTGCGGACCGCCTTCGCCGTAGGCCAGGGCGCTCACCGAGCACGGCGACACCACCAGGCGTTGGAACTGATCGAGATGGGTGCCGGCGGCGGCGGCCACCGCCGCCTTGATCGGATCGGCGTGCGACACCGCCACGATGGTCTCACCGGGGTGGACATGGACCAGGCGGGCAATGGTCGAGGAGATGCGGGCCTGCATCTCCAGGAATGACTCCCCGCCGGGAAACCGGAAGCCGCTCGGCCACCGCTGGACCTGGGTCCACTCGGGCTTTTTGGCCAGCGCCTTCAGCTGGGCACCGGTCCATTGGCCGAAGTCGCACTCGAGCAGCCCCCGATCCGACCGGACCCGGAGCCCGAGCTTTCTGGCGATGGGCCTGGCCGTCTCGAACGTGCGCTCGAGGGGGGAGGCGTAGACCGCCGCCGGGGTCCGCTTCCCGGGTCCGGCCAGCTCGGCGATGCGCTCGGCCACCTGCTCGGCCTGGGCCACGCCTTGATCCGAGAGGTGGAGATCAGGCGCCCGACCTGGGAGGATTTTCCCGGTTGTCGGTGTCGTTCCGTGACGGACCAAAAGGACAACCGTCAGTCGGGGAGGGGTGGTCCGTCGGCTGGGCACGCTCGTTAACCGTACTCTGTCCCGACTGGCGCCCAACCGCCGTGGTGGCGGTTCCGGGCGCAGTTCAGACGGGGTCGGGGAGCCGGCGGGGCATGTCCACCGCCGTCTCCGGCCACCGCTTGCGGCTGACCCGGGCCAACCGTTGCAGGAGGGCGATGGCCCCGGGGTCATCGTCGCCGGGCCGGGTCTCCACCGCGCCGTCGGCGATCATCCCGTTGAGGAGGTCGCGGCCCTTTTCGGTGCGGACCATGGTCAGCGTCCAGTCGTTGAAGGCGCCGATGCCCCCGGTGGAGATGTCGGCGTGCTCGGCGGCGAAGTCCGGGCACGCCTTGCATCCTTCGCGGGTCCAGGCGTGGGCCTCCTTCAGCGGGATCTCATGGAACTCGCCGTCCCGGGTCCAGACCTGGAATACGCCCTTGATGTTCATCTTGGTGATGTCGCCCCGGGCGATGCCGTATCTGGCCTCGAACAGCTCGGGGAAGATGGCGTCGTCGAAGGTCTTCGAGCAGAGCAGCCCGATGGACAGGGAGAGCCGCCGGGCGATCTTCCCGGCCTTTCTCGCCTGCATGACCGGCGGTGCCGACGCCTGGCAGCCCATGCCCACCAGGGCGATGCGTTCGGCTCCGGCCTCGATGGCCTGGGGGTAGGCCAGCGGGTTGGCCGAATAGGTGTAGCGGGACCCGGCCGCCGCCAGCACCTGCGCCCGGGTGGTGGCCACGCCGGGGACCGCTTTCCAGGTCGACCCGTCACCTTCGAGGTAGGAGACCAGGGCGGCGTCGATCACGTCGTGTTCGAGCGCCCAGATGAGGAGGGCCGACACCAGGCCCCCGTCCTGGCCGACGTCGAGGACGTCGGGATCGGTGGCCCGGACCAAGAGGATGTCCGAGGAGACCCCGGCGACCTCCTCGGGGGTCCGCTCCCGACCGAACAGGTGGTTGTCGATCTCCGGCTCCCACAGCCGGAACCGGGGACAGGCCCGGGTGCACATGGTGCAGCCCTTGATGCCGTGGGTGCAGTTCTCCGGCCCGCCGTCGGCGTCGATGTGGAAGGGCTTGTACTTGCCACCGGTGTCGTCGTAGGAGAGGACGTCGTAGGGGCAGGCGACGATGCAGCCGGCGCATCCCGTGCAGAGTCCTGAGGTCACCACCTCTTTGTAGAGCTCGAACCACTGAGGCTTTTCGGGGGGCACCCGAATACCATAGCGACGGTCTCCGGCGGGGTGGAACTGGCGCGGCGGGCGGCTATCCGCCGGTCGATGGGGGTGGCGTAGAGCCAGGACCCGAGCGAAATCCCCGGTTCCACCACGCCGGATGCTCGTCGGCCTGGACGACGGCCCAGGCGAAGTGGTGTCGGGCGGACTGACGGAGGAGCGGGAGACCGGCGAGGCCGACCAGAGCCCAGCGGCGCCGCGACGGCGTCAACTCCAGCAACGACAAGATCGACGCCGACCCCCAGAGACCGAGGATGGCGTTGTAGGCGGGCAGCCGACTCGGCGGAAGTCCCTCGGCCTCGGTGAGGACCGGGATCCCGAGCCGGTTCCGCTTCCACGGCCAGAGGGTGAAGTGGACGATCACCCCGGCCAGCCCGGCCCCGGCCAGTACAGCCAGGACCCGGTCCCATCGTGAGCTGCCCCGGGCGGCCAGCCACGACCAGAGGCCCAGCTCGACCACCCAGAACGTCCCCGCCCCGGTGAGCCCCAACTCCGGTTGCCAAACCAGGCCGACCCCGTTGCCGAGTTCGAAGCTGTGGTGAGCGGCGGTGCCGGCCGCGGCCAGCAGCGACAGGGGCCGGGAGACCCGGCGCCGGGCTGCCCGCCCCCGATCGGGCGGGTCGTCGGGGCGGCGCGGCACGAGGATGAGCGTAGGCCAGGAGGCAGTGAGACCGGTTACCTCTCACCCTGGCGCGGGCCAACGTCACGCGACCCTTTCTCGGTATCCCCAGGCACCTTGGGGACAGGCCGATCAACGGTGGCCCGATTGCCGGATAGGGGAGGGTTTCGGCCAAACTGCGATCGTGGTGAGTTTCCTCCTGTCCGCGACCTTCGCGTGTGGTGTCCTCATAGCTGGCGCCCATGTCATCAACCGGCGATTCATCGCCCCCGTCTACGACGTCGCGGCGAATCTCACTGCCTTCGGGTGTGCCGTCGGGGCCTCCATACTGCTCGGTCACCCTGTCCCCGCGACCCTCTCCAGCGTGGCCATCCTGTGTTGGCTCGTTCTCGCCCGGCGAACGGTCCTCGATCGCCGCGAGCGACGTGACGAGGAACCTCGCTGACTCAAGGGCGTAGATGTGCCCATACCGACCATCCGGTGTGCCGAAGTACGCCGGTTCGGACGCCATATTCGGGACCCGACAGAATGGACAACATGAAATGGGTCCCGCCGAAGCCGCGACTGCAAGGTGGTGGTGTAGCCATCCGTCCATTCCGGGCGAGCGATGCTGCCGCAGTCGCCTCCGCATGTCGGGACGCGGACATCCTCCGTTTCACGTTCATGAAGGATGGCCTCACCGAGGGAGAGGCTGGCGAGTGGATTGACACCGGCAACGAACGGTGGCCGATGGGCCATCCTCGCTTCGCCGTCGTCGATGCACACGACGATCATTTCCTGGGGCAGGTGGGATTGAACTTCAATCCTCGACACGTGAGCGCCGAGGCGCATTACTGGGTCGTCGCCTCAGAGCGTGGCCGAGGGGTTGCTTCTCGATCACTCAGCCTCCTCATTGACTGGGGGTTCTCCAAAGGCATTGAGCGCGTCTTCTTGGTAATCCATCCCGAGAACAAAGCATCGAACCGGCTGGCGGCAAGGTTGGGGTTCACGCGAGAAGGGGTATTGCGGTCCTACGAACCGATCAAGGGTGACCGTCCAGACCTCGTGTCATGGTCGCTGCTTCCGAGTGACCCGCGCCCTTGGAGGTAGGCCGAGCCAGTGCCTCCCACAGCGCGGGACGTACCGACATCGAGCACAGTCGACCCGTAGTTAGGGGTATCACCGAACGCGGGACCCGGAAACGCCAGGTCTTGGCGATGACCTTGGCTCAGGCGGGCATGCTCACCACCGAGCGGAGCACCTCACCCCGCTCCATCCGGTGAAAGGCCTCTTCGACATCGTCGAGGCCGATGGTCTCCGACACGAAGCCATCGAGGTCGAGCCGGCCCTGGAGATAGAGGTCGACCAGCTTCGGGAAGTCCCGGGAGGGGAGACAGTCGCCGTACCAACTCGGCTTCAGTTGCCCGCCGCGGCCGAAGAAGTCGATCATCGGCAGGTCTACGCGCATGGCCGGGGTCGGGACCCCCACCTGGACGAGGGTGCCGGCCAGATCCCGGGCGTAGAACGCCTGTTCCATCACCGACGGGTTCCCGACCGCCTCGATGCAGACATCGGCGCCGTTGCCGCCGGTCAAAGCCCGGATGGCCTCCACCGGGTCCTCGGTACCGGCATGGACGACATGGGTGGCACCGAAACCGCGGGCCAGCTCGAGCTTGCCCGGGTCGAGATCGACGGCGATCACCGTGGTGGCTCCGGCCAGCCGGGCACCGGCGACCGCCGCGCAGCCCACCCCGCCGCAGCCGAAGACCGCCACCGAATCCCCGGGACCGACGTCGCCGGTGAACATCGCCGCCCCGAGTCCGGCCATGACCCCGCATCCCAGCAGCCCGACCGCCTCGGGTCGGGCCTGCCGGTCGACCGGGGTGCACTGCCCGGCGGCCACCAGGGTCATCTCCGCGAAGGCGCCGATGCCGAGCGCCGGGGTCAGCGGGGTCCCGTCGGCCAGCGTCATCTTCTGGGTGGCGTTGTGGGTGGCGAAGCAGTACCAGGGACGGCCCCGGCGGCAGGCCCGGCACTGGCCGCAGACCGCCCGCCAGTTGAGGACCACGAAGTCGCCCGGCGAGACGGTGGCGACGTCGTCACCGGTGGCCTCGACGATGCCGGCCGCCTCATGGCCGAGCAAAAAGGGGAACTCGTCGTTGATGCCCCCTTCCCGATAGTGGAGGTCGGTGTGGCACACCCCGCAGGCCCGGATCCGCACCCGGGCTTCGCCGGGACCCGGCTCGGGGACCACGATGGTCTCGAGCGACACCGGCTCGCCCTTGGCTCGGGCCACCACTCCGCGAACTTCGGTAGGCATCCGGTCCTCTCCTGCGCTGGCGGTCGATACGGCTGTGGATTCCAACAATAGGTGGCGGTGCGGAACGGGTCACCGGCCCGACCGCGTGGCTACCCTCTGACCGTGCCCGAGCTCCCCGAAATCGAGTCCTACCGCCGGCTGGCCGAAACCGCCGTCGGCCGGAGGATCCGATCGGTGAAGGCTCCGGACCGCTGGTACCTGAAGTCCGGGGCCACTGCCGCGGCGTTGCGCCGGGTCCTGGTCGGCCACCGGTTCACCGCCGCCCGCCGGATCGGCAAGCTCCTCCTCCTCGACACGGACGGAGGCCCGGTGGTGGGCATCCGGTTCGGCATGACCGGGACCCTGTTCGTCGACGGATCGTCGAGCGTCGAGCATCTCCTCTACACCCCGCGCCGGGTCAACCGGGCGTGGGACCGGTTCGCCCTCGGCTTCGAGGACG
This sequence comes from uncultured Acidimicrobiaceae bacterium, assembly GCA_963819695.1. Classification (GTDB taxonomy): domain Bacteria; phylum Actinomycetota; class Acidimicrobiia; order Acidimicrobiales; family RAAP-2; genus DASZIT01. Next base: position 422,917 of record CAWFXD010000001.1, read on the forward strand.
GAGGCAGCCTCGAGGTCCAGGACCCGAGACGACTCGGCGGTGTCCTCATCGACCCGACCCTCGATCACCTGGGCCCGGACGCCCTCTCGATCACCCGGAGCCAGTTGGCCGCGGCCCTGGCCGGGTCGGCGGCCCCGCTCAAGGCCCGCCTGCTCGACCAGTCGAAGGTGGCGGGCGTCGGGAACCTCATCGCCGACGAGCTGCTGTGGCGAACCGGCCTCTCACCCGGACGCCCGGCCGGGTCGTTGACACCGGTCGAGGTCCGCCGGCTGCACTCGGGGTTGGGACGGACCCTCGGCCGGCTCATGGAGCGGGGAGGCTCCCATCTCGGCGACCTGATGGAGCAGCGCCACCCCGGCGGCCGATGCCCGAAGGACGGAACCGAGCTCAGCCGGGCCACCATCGGTGGCCGCACCACCTACTGGTGCCCGGCCCATCAGCATTGATGTTCATCGCCCCCACTGGGGGTATCGGTGCCGCCGGGGCGGTCGGGCCGGTCAGCCCTGGATCTCGGCCAGCACCTTGGCCGCGTGGCCGTCGGCCTTCACGCTGTACCAGGGACGTTCGATCTTCCCGTTGGCACCGATCAGGAAGGTGGAACGGATCACCCCGATGGTCTTCTTTCCGTAGAGCGTCTTCTCTCCCCAGGCTCCGTATTTCTCGCCCACCCTGTGGTCGGCATCGGTGAGCAGCGGGAAGGTGAGCCCGTACTTGGCCCGGAACTTCTGGTGCTTCTCGGCGGAGTCGGCGGAGATGCCGAGAACGGGGACACCGGCCCTCGAAAAGGCGTGGAGATTGTCGTTGAACTGGCAGGCCTCTTTGGTGCAGCCCGGGGTGTCGTCCCGCGGGTAGAAGTAGATGACCACCTGCTTGCCGGCGAAGTCCTTGAGGGAGACTTTCTTCCCGTCCTGGTCTGGCAGGGTAAACGCCGGGGCTCGGTCGCCGGGCGCCAGTTTTCCCATGGGTGATGTCCTTTCGTCAGTTCCGGCCCTCACCATGGCACATTCCGGTGGAACGGGAGCGATGCTGTCGTGGGAGACTCGGAGCGGAACGAAGTGCGAAGGGAACTGATCCATGACCGAACCGATCACCATCACCTCCAAGCCGGAAGCCGACCCCCACAATCGGCGCAAGGTCTACCTGGACGGGGGTGACGGACTGCAGGTTCCGTTCGTCGAGGTCTCGCTATCGGATTCGCCGGGTCGCAACGGCCCGGTGCCCAACCCCCCGGTCCGTCTCTACGACACCTCGGGCCCCGGCTCGGCCCCGACGGTGGGCCTCCCCCCGCTTCGCCGCCCGTGGATCCTGGCCAGGAACGACGTCGAGGAGTATGCCGGGCGGGAGACCCGTCGGCGGGATGACGGGCGCGCCGCCGTCCGCCGGACGGGAAGCGACCCCGAAGTGTTCCCGGCCCCGGGTCGAGCCCCCCTGCGCTCGTCGGGGACCCCGGTGACCCAACTCCATTACGCCCGCCGGGGCGAGATCACCCCGGAGATGGCGTTCGTCGCCGCCCGGGAAGGGATGGACGCCGGGTTCGTGCGCGACGAGATCGCCGCCGGCCGGGCCATCCTCCCGGCCAACGTCAACCACCCCGAATCCGAACCCATGGTGATCGGCAGCCGCTTCCTGGTGAAGGTGAACGCCAACATCGGCAACTCGGCGGTGTCCTCGTCCATCGACGAGGAAGTCGAGAAACTGACCTGGGCCACCCGCTGGGGCGCCGACACGGTGATGGACCTCTCCACCGGGCCGGACATCCACACCACCCGGGAATGGATCATGAGGAACTCGCCGGTGCCGATCGGCACCGTGCCGATCTACCAGGCGCTCGAGAAGGTTGACGGGAGTCCCGAGGAGCTGACCTGGGACCTGTATCGCGACACGCTGATCGAGCAGGCCGAACAAGGCGTCGACTACTTCACCATCCACGCCGGGGTGCTGCTGCGCTACGTGCCGATGACCGCCACCCGGATGACCGGCATCGTCAGCCGCGGCGGCTCGATCATGGCCGCCTGGTGCCTGGCCCATCACACCGAGAACTTCCTCTACACCCGGTTCGAGGAGATCTGCGAGATCATGGCCGCCTACGACGTGGCCTTCTCGCTCGGCGACGGCCTCCGTCCCGGGTCGATCGCCGACGCCAACGACGAGGCCCAGTTCGCCGAGCTGCGGACGCTGGGTGAGCTCACCGAGATCGCCTGGCGCCACGACGTGCAGGTGATGATCGAGGGCCCCGGCCACGTCCCCCTGGACAAAGTGGCCGAGAACGTGGTGCTGCAGAAGGAGGTCTGCCACGACGCGCCGTTCTACACACTCGGACCGCTCACCGTGGACGTCGCCCCGGCCTATGACCACATCACCTCGGCCATCGGCGCCGCGGTGATCGGCATGCACGGGACGGCCATGCTCTGTTACGTCACCCCCAAGGAGCACCTGGGGCTGCCCAACCGGGATGACGTGAAGCAGGGGATGATCGCCTACAAGATCGCCGCCCATGCCGCCGACCTGGCCAAGGGGCATCCCGGGGCCCAGTCGTGGGACGACGCCCTGTCGAAGGCCCGGTTCGAATTCCGGTGGGAGGACCAGTTCAACCTGGCCATGGATCCCGAGACGGCCCGGGCGTATCACGACGAGACGTTGCCGGCCGAGCCGGCCAAGACCGCCCATTTCTGCTCGATGTGCGGCCCGAAATTCTGCTCGATGCGGATCAGCCAGGACGTGCGCGAGTACGCCGAGAGCAAGGGCGTGGAGCTCGCGTCCGCGGTCGAACTGGGCATGAAAGAGAAGTCGGTGGAGTTCCGCGACACCGGCTCGGAGTTGTACCGGGAGCCCTCCACCACCTGAGCCGCAGTCGGCCGGAGACAAAAAACCTGCATTTTGCCGGTTTCCGGGTACACTGGGGGTCGTGGAAGGGCGCAGTGCCCATCCACCGGGGTCTTCCTCAATCTGTTTGTCGGGTCCGCAGCCGTGGATCGGATGGCCGGCCCGAGGCGGGCCCGCCTGGATCCGTGACTGGCACGGAGTCCGATGGCCGGGACCCGGCCGTCACCGAACAGATGAGAGGCAACACACCCCCATGACAACCACCGCCGAGCACGCGGGCCGCGCCCGATCGCTCGAACACGAAGCCGGCAATCTCGAAGAGGATGCCCCGACCTTCGATTCGCTCGGGGTCGACCCGAGCCTGGTCAAGGCCCTGGCCGCCCAAGGCATCACCACCGCATTCTCCATCCAGGCCATGACGGTGGCCGACGCACTGGCCGGCCGGGATGTCTGCGGCAAGGCGAAGACGGGGTCGGGCAAGACCCTGGCCTTCGGGCTCCCGCTGCTGCAGCGGACCATGCGCATGCGGGCGACCGAGCCGGGCCGCCCCCGGGCCCTGGTGCTGGTCCCCACCCGCGAACTGGCCGTCCAGGTGAGCGATGTGCTCGAAACCCTGGCCGACGAGGTCGGCCTGCGGGTGGTCGCCGTGTACGGCGGCGCCGACATCGAGCGCCAGGTGAAGAAGCTCCGCAAGGGCGTCGACGTGATCATCGCCACCCCCGGGCGGCTCATCGACCTGGGCGACCGGGGCGAGCTCTCGGTGGCCGACATCGAGACGCTGGTGCTGGACGAGGCGGACCGCATGGCCGACATGGGCTTCATGCCCCAGGTCGAGTGGGTCCTCCGGCGACTGGAGCGGAAGCACCAGACCCTGTTGTTCTCGGCCACCCTCGACGGCGCCGTCGACCGGTTGGTGAGCCGCTACCTGACCGACCCGGTGCACCACGAGGTGGCGTCCCCGAGCACCACCGTCGAGGCCATGGAGCACCGTTTCCTCGAGGTGCACCAGATGGACCGGGTGAAGGTGTGCGCCACCATCTGCCTCCACTCGGACCGGACCATCGTGTTCGTCCGGACCAAGCGGGGCGCCGACCGCCTCGTCGAGCAGCTGCGCAAGGAAGGGGTGAACGCCGACGCCATCCACGGCGACCTCCGACAGGCCAACCGGGAACGAACGCTCAAGGACTTCGGCATGGGCAAGCTCCCGGTGCTGGTGGCCACCGACGTGGCTGCTCGCGGGCTCGACATCGACGCGGTCGACGTGGTCATCCACTTCGACCCGCCGGAGGACCACAAGGCCTATCTCCACCGTTCGGGTCGGACGGCCCGGGCCGGCGAGACCGGCGTGGTGGTCACCCTGGTCCAGTGGAACCAGGTCCTCGAAGTCGAACGCATCCAGCAACGGATCGGTCTGAAGATCCCGATCGTGGAGATCTTCTCCAATGACTCCAGGCTCCACAACCTGGCCGGATGGAATCCGGTCTCCGTTTGATGGCAGGCGTGTCGCCCCGCCCGATTCTGGAAGTTGATCCGGGGCCGATCGACGTGGAGCGCATCCTGGTGGTGACCGCTCACCCCGACGACGTGGATTTCGGCGCCGCCGGCTCGGTGGCCACCTGGACCCGCGCCGGGGTGGAGGTGCAGTACTGCATCGTCACCGACGGCGAAGCCGGAGGCTCGGACCGCACCGTCAGCCGGGCCGACGTGGCTGCGCTCCGTCGCGAGGAGCAGCGGAAAGCCGCCGCCCAAGTCGGGGTGTTCGAGGTCACCTTCCTCGGCTACCCGGACGGCCGGGTACTCCCGACCATCGAGCTCCGCCGCGACATCTCCCGGGTCATCCGCCAGTTCCGTCCCGACCGGGTGGTCACCCAGTCCCCCGAACGGAACTGGGAGCGGCTGTACGCCAGCCACCCCGACCATCTGGCCACCGGGGAGGCGACCGCCTGCGCGGTCTACCCCGATGCCCGCAACCCGTTCGCCCACCCCGAGCTCCTCGAGGAGGGCCTCGAGCCCCACACGGTGCCGGAGCTGTGGGTGATGGCCACCGAGCGGGCCAACCGGGTGGTCGACGCCACCGACCAGTTCGACCGGAAGCTGGCCGCCCTCCGATCCCACCGGAGCCAGGTGGGGGAGGGGCGCGCACCTCGAGGACATCCTCCGCCCGTGGATGTCCGGGGCCGCGCTGTCGGCCGGACTCCCCGACGGTCGCTTGGCCGAGGCCTTCCATGTGGTGGGGACCGCGTAGTCGGCCAGGTGACCGAATCGGACGCCTTCGCCCGGACCGGTGGGGATCCCCGGCCCTGGGCGATCATCCAACACGTCCCTCACGAAGGGCCCGGACTCATCGGCGAGGCGTTGTCCGCCTCCGGGCATGGATACGAGGTGGTCTGCCCGTATCTCGGCCACCCCCTGCCCGACGTCGACCAGCTCGGCGGCCTGGTCGTGCTGGGCGGGCCGATGAGCGTCCACGACGTCGACCGGTTCCCCTGGCTGGCCGACGAGCGTCGTCTGCTGGCGGCATCCACCGCGGCCGGCCTCCCGGTCCTCGGGGTCTGCCTGGGGGCCCAACAACTGGCGGCCGCCCTCGGGGCCGAGGTGACCACCGGGGACCGCGCCGAGATCGGAGTGGGCTCCGTCACCCTCACCCCGGCCGGGCGGCGGGACCGGGTGCTGGGCCCGGAATACGGGGGCCTGGCCGGTACCGACATCCCCTGCGTCCACTGGCACCACGACACCTTCGGGCTGCCTCCGGAGTCGGTGCACCTGGCCGCCACCCGGGCCTACCCCCACCAGGCCTTCCGGGCCGGTGCCCGGGCCTACGGCCTCCAGTTCCACGTCGAGGTGACCTTCCGTCTCGCCGACGAGTGGCGTAATCTTTCTTCCCGATGGCGTTGTGCTGGAGCCTTCGGATCTCTCCCGGGTGGAGACCACCGGACGCCGGATCCTCCAGCGCTTCGTCGACCTGGCGGGAGCACCATGACCGGTGACCCGGGTCCGAGCCGGCCTTCGGCGGCGACCGCCTCCCACCCCGGGACCCGAGCCGGCGGGGCGGCCACCACCGCGGAGGCGGTCAAGCCCCGGCTCCGGGGCGTGCTGCACGAGGTGGCCTTCTTCGTGTCGCTGGCGTCGGGGGCCGGTCTGGTGTGGGCGGCTCCCACCTCGGGGTCGAAGGCGGTGACCGCCGTCTACGCCGCCTCTGTCTCGATGATGTTCGGAGTCAGTGCCCTCTTCCACCGGCACACCTGGGGGCCGGCGGGCCGCCGCCGGATGCGCCGGGCGGATCACTCCACCATCTTCATCGCCATCGCCGGCTCCTACACCGCGGTGGCCGGCATCGCCCTCGGGGGGTGGGCCCGCATCACCGTGCTCTGCCTCGTATGGGGCGGCGCCGCCATCGGAATCACCATCCGCCAGACCTGGCTCGACGCCCCCAAGCCGGTGATCGCAGTGCCCTACGTGGTGGTGGGTTGGTCGGCCCTCGCGGTCCTCCCCCAGCTGTTCCATGCCTTGGGGGTGATCGGGTTCGTCCTGTTGTTCGTCGGAGGGTTCGCCTACATGGCCGGCGCGGTTGTCTACGCCCTCAAGCGGCCGAATCCGGTCCCCGGGGTGTTCGGCTACCACGAGGTCTTCCACGCCTTCACCGTCGTCGGCGCGGTCGTCCACTTCGTGGTCATCGCCGGGTTCGTGTTGCCGTTGGCGTCCTAGGCAGGGCTCACCGGTAGACCAGCAGATCCAGGGTCTCCGAAACCGGACCGCTCAGCGACCCCCGTTCGATGTCGGCGCGCAGCCGGGAGAGACCCGCCTCGAACTCGGGGTCGGGCAGGAGGGCGAGGGCGCTGTCGGCCCGCAACGCGGTGCGCCGATAGAAGGCCTCGGGGGTCCCGGCGACGACCTGGACGATCTTCTCGTGGGCGAGCTCCTCGAACCCCGCCGAGGTCAGCCCGTGCCGTATCATTGCCGGCGAGGGGAAGCGTTCCTCGGCGATGGCGACCGCTTCGGGAAAGTACCGACCGAGCACCCATCGGGTGGGGACGTCCCAGTAGAGCCCACGAACCAGCAGACGTCCGCCGACGATGAGGATGCGACGGAGCTCGCCCCCGCAGACCTCGAGGTCGGGTAGGTGGTGGACAACCTGGGAGGCCCAGACGCCGCGGAATGTCCTGTCGCCGAACGGCAGGGCCTCGGCTCTCCCGGCTACCAGCGCGACGTTCGAGGTGGTCGGCTTGATGGCGGCTTCGGCCCGCATGCCCCCGGCGGGCTCGAGTCCGATGATGGTCGTCTCCAGCCCTTCGGCCAGCGGGACCGAGAACCGCCCGGTACCCGCACCCAGGTCCAACACCGGATCGGGGCCGGGCGGCAGGTGACGGGCGGCGGCCGCCACCCAGACCCGGACGGAGGCTTCTGGCAGCGTGCGGCCCCGGTCGTAGACCTGGGCCATGGGACCGTCGTAGTCGGCGTGGGCCACCCGGCCAGGATACGAGGAGTGTCAGCCGGCCATCTGGCGGAGCATGTAGGGGAGGATCCCGCCGTTCCGGTAGTACTCGGCCTCCATCGGAGTGTCGATCCGGAGGCGGGCGGCGAACTCCACCACCCGGTCTCCCTCGGTGGCCCGCACGGTGACCTCTTTGGGGACCTCGCCGCGGTTGAGCGACTCGATTCCGGAGACGGCGAACACCTCGTGACCGGTCAGCCCGAGGGTGGCGGCGTTCTGACCGTCGGCGAACTGGAGCGGCAACACCCCCATCCCGATGAGGTTGGAGCGATGGATGCGCTCGTAGCTGGCGGCGATCACCGCCCGGACGCCCAGCAGCGAGGTGCCCTTGGCCGCCCAGTCCCGGGACGATCCCGATCCGTACTCCTTGCCGGCCAGGACCACCAGCGGGACCCCTTCGGCGGCGTAGGCGACCGAGGCGTCGAAGATGGTGGTCTGCTCGCCGTCGGGAAGATGCAGGGTGATGCCCCCCTCGGTGCCGGGGGCCAGTTGGTTGCGGAGCCGCACGTTGGCGAAGGTGCCCCGCATCATCACCTCGTGGTTGCCCCGGCGGGACCCGTAGGAGTTGAAGTCCTTCCGCTCCACCCCGCGCTCGGACAGGTAGTGGCCGGCCGGAGTGGAAGGGCCGATGCTCCCGGCCGGTGAGATGTGATCGGTGGTGACGCTGTCCCCGAGGACCGCCAATACCCGGGCACCGTCGATATCGGTGATCGGGGTCGGCTGGGCGCCCAGATGCTCGAGGAACGGCGGGCGCAGCACATAGGTGGAGTCGCGGTCCCAACGGAAGGTGTTGCCGGTGGCCGTCTCCATGGTCTGCCAGCGTTCCTCCCCGTCGAAGATCGAGCTGTACCGGTCACGGAACATCTCCGAGGTCAATGAGGTGCGAATGGCTTCGGTCACCTCTTCCGAAGACGGCCACAGGTCGGCCAGGCGCACCTGGTTGCCGTCGGTGTCGGTCCCCAACGAGTCGTTCATGAGGTCGATGTCCATGGTGCCGGCCAGGGCGTAGGCCACCACCAGCGGCGGCGACGCCAGGTAGTTCATCCGCACCTCGGGGTGGATCCGACCCTCGAAGTTCCGGTTGCCCGACAACACCGAGACGGCGGAGAGATCGGCGCCCACCACCGCCTCGGACACCCCGGCGAGCAGGGGTCCGGAGTTGCCGATGCAGGTGGTGCACCCGAAGCCGACCAGGTCGAACCCGGCCTCGGCCAAGGGCTCGGTGAGCCCGGCGCGGTCGAAGTAGTCCATGACCACCCGGGAGCCGGGGGCGAGCGAGGTCTTCACCCAGGGCTTGGGTCGCAGCCCGCGATCGATCGCCTTCTTGGCCAACATCCCGGCCGCCACCATCACCTGGGGATTCGAGGTGTTGGTGCAGCTGGTGATGGCGGCGATCACCACGTGGCCGTCCTCGATCTCGACCGTCGACCCGTCGGCCAGGGTGGCCGGGGCCGACTTTTTGGCACCGCCCAGGACGGTACGGAAGGCGTCCTTGGCGCCGGACAGCGCCACCAGATCCTGGGGCCGCGAAGGCCCGGCGATGCTCGGCACCACCGTCGAGAGGTCCAACTCGATGGTCTCGGAGAACACCGGCTCGACCCCGCCGGCCACATGGAACATCCCCTGTTCCCTGGCGTACGCCTCGACCAGGGCGACATGGTGATCGTCGCGGCCGGTGAACCGCAGGTAGTCGAGGGTCACGTCGTCGATGGGGAAGATGGCGCAGGTGGCGCCGTACTCCGGCGACATGTTGCCGATGGTGGCCCGGTTGGCCAGTGCCACCGCCGCCAGTCCAGGGCCGTAGAACTCTACGAACTTGCCCACCACGCCCCGCTGCCGGAGGAGTTGGGTGATGGTCAGCACCAGGTCGGTGGCGGTGGTGCCGGCCGCCTGGGTGCCGGTGAGGCGGAACCCCACCACCGGCGGGAGCAGCATGGACAGGGGTTGGCCGAGCATGGCCGCCTCGGCCTCGATGCCGCCCACCCCCCAGCCCAGGACGCCCAGCCCGTTGACCATGGTGGTGTGGGAGTCGGTGCCGACCAGGGTGTCGCCGTAGGCCCGGCCATCCTCGGTTCCGAAGACCACCCGTGACAGGTATTCGAGGTTCACCTGGTGGCAGATGCCGGCCCCGGGCGGCACCACCCGGAACCCGTCGAAGGCCTGTTGGGCCCAGCGGAGCAGCTGGTACCGCTCGATGTTGCGCTGGTACTCGATGTCGACGTTCCGGTCGAACGAGTCCGGGGTGCCGGACACCTCGGCGATCACCGAGTGGTCGATGACGAGTTCGACGGGAACCAGGGGGTTCACCTTGGCCGGGTCTCCGCCCATTTCGGCCAGGGCGTCGCGCATGGCGGCCAGGTCGACCACGCCGGGCACCCCGGTGAAGTCCTGCATGAGGACCCGCTCCGGGGTCAGGGCGATCTCGGCGGCGTCGCTCCCTCCCACCCCGTGCCGCGCGGGGTCACGACCCCAGTCGGCCACCGCTTCGATGTCCTGGGCGCTGACCGCGATGCCGTCCTCATGGCGGAGCAGGTTCTCGAGGACGACCTTGATCGAATAGGGGAGCCGGGCGACGTCGTACCGGTCGGCCAGGGCATTGATCCGGAAGATCTCGTAGCTCCGATCGCCGACCGCGAGGTCGGCCCGGGCGCCGAAGCTGTCAGGGGCGGCTGATGAGGGGGACGGTGCCATGGACCCATTCTGCCCACTCCCGGCTGCCCAGCGCCATGCCGGGGCCGGCGTCTCCGCCGGTGACTCCCCAGGTCCTCGGGCTAGGTACGGGTGCGGTAGCGCCAGACGGCCAGCGGGGGCAGCACGACGAGGATGCCGACCGTCCACAGCAGTGCCTGGATCACCCAGTGGGAAGTGGGACCCCCGATCATCAAGGCCCGACAGGAGGTCACCAATACGCTCACCGGCTGGTAGGTGGCGAAACCCCGCAACCAGGTGGGCATGAACACCACCGGGACGAAGGCCGACGAGGCGAACACCAACGGGAACAGGAGCGGAAACGACATCACCTGTGCCGTCTCGCTGTTGGATGCGGACAGCCCGACCAGGGCAAACCCCCACGACAGGGCATAGGCGAACAGCAGGATGAGCCCGACCCCGGCCATATAGGGAAGGACCCCGGTGGTCGGGCGGAAACCGACCAGTAGGCCCATACCGGTCATGACGATGACCACTCCCACGTTGCGGACCAGGTCGGCGAGAGTGCGGCCGACCAGCACGGCCGAGCGGGCCATCGGGAGGGCCCGGAACCGCTCGACCAGTCCCTTCTGGAGGTCCTCGGCCAGGCCGATGCTGGTCTGGACGGCGCCGAACGCCACCGTCTGGACGAAGATCCCCGGCATCAGGAAGTTCACGTAGTCGACCCCGTTCGGAGGGTGGATCGCCCCACCGAAGACGTACCGGAAGAGGAGCACGAACATGATCGGCTGCACGGTCGAGAAGAACAATGCCTCGGGAATCCGGGTATAGGCGATCAGGTTGCGCTTGGTGATGGTCAGGGTGTCGGAGATGGCCCACCGGAGGCGGCCGCCGACGCCGGTGGCCAACGGTGCGCCGGTGACGGTGGGAACCGAGATGGTGGTGGTGGTCATCAGTTGCCTCCGACCGGGATGGGTGTCGAGTCGGGTTGAGCCGGGTGGTCCGGGTCGCGGCTCGAGCCCTTCGGCTCCGATCCGTCCGGTGGCTCCTCGGGTTCGGTCCGGTGCCCGGTGAGCGCCAGGAACACATCGTCGAGGCTCGGCTCCCGCAGGGTGAAGGTGGTCGGAGTGACGCCGGCCTGGTCGAGAGATCGGAGGGCGGTCATGGCGTCCACCGGTCCATTGTCCACCGTGACGTCCACCACCCGGCCGTTGACATTCGGAGCGTGGGGGCCGACGCCCGCCAGCACCGACGCGGCCCGGCCGGCGTCATCGTGGTCGGTGAGTCCGACCTCCAGGACGGTGGCACCCAGCTCGGACTTTGAGTTGGGTGGGGGTGCCCTCGGCGATGACCCGGCCGTGGTCGAGGACCGCGAGGGTGTCGGCCAGGCGGTCGGCCTCCTCGAGGTACTGGGTGGTGAGGAGCACGGTGGTCCCTTCGCCCACCAGGCTCTCGATGACCTCCCACAGATCGTTCCGGCTCTGCGGGTCGAGGCCGGTGGTGGGCTCGTCGAGGAACAGCACGGTGGGCCGGGCCACCAACGCCGCGGCCAGGTCGAGGCGACGGCGCATGCCCCCCGAGTAGGTCTTGAGGGTCCGGTCTCCGGCGTCGGCCAGGTCGAACTGCTCGAGCAGCTCCTTGGCCCGCCCGGCCACGAAGGATTTCGGAAGGTGATTGAGCCGGCCGACCATGGTCAGGTTCTCCCGTCCGGTGAGGTTCTCATCGACGGCGGCGTACTGGCCGGCCAGACCGATCAAACTGCGGACCAGCTCGGCCTGCTTGGTCACGTCGTGGCCGAGGACCCGGGCCGAACCACTGTCCGCCTTGAGAATGGTGGTCAGGATCCGCACCGCGGTCGTCTTCCCCGAACCGTTGGGACCCAACAGGCCGAAGACGGTTCCCGGCTCGACGTTGAAGCTCACCCCGTCGAGGGCGCGGACTTCCAACTTGCCGGAGAACGTCTTCTTCAGGTCGGCAACTTCGATTGCATGTGTCATCGGCAGCGATCCCGTCTTCGAAGGCACGAACAGTGTTGATGATGGGTCGGTCGGGGGTTGGTCGGGCGGTGGCGGCAAGCTCGGGCTCAATCGTACCGACTTCCGCTGCCTCGATATCCTCGACCAACCCCAGATCCTCGACCAACCCAGCCGATGACCGCCGGAGCCCGGGCCCAGGCCGCCCGGCTCTCTTCGGGCACCATGGCCTTCGTCATCGGCGGGTTGGAGGCGGCCGGATACGTGCCGGCATTCCGACGGGCGCCTCTCCGGGTGAGCCATTAACCTCGGCGCCATGCAAGTAGGCGACACCGCACCGGACTTCGAACTACCCGACGAGAACGGGACCCTCCGCCGACTCAGCACCATGGTCGCGGACGGCCCGGTTGTCTTGTTCTTCTACCCGGCGGCGATGACGCCCGGGTGTACGGCAGAGAGCTGCCACTTCCGGGACATGAAAGCCGAGTTCGAAGCGGTGGGCGCCCAACGGATCGGGATCAGCGCCGACCAGGTGGAGAAGCAGAAGCGCTTCTCGGACAAGCATTCATTCGACTTTCCCCTCCTGTCCGACCCTGACGGCGCGGTGGCTACCCGATACGGGGTGAGGCGCCGCATCACCGTGCTCACCCCCACCAAGCGGGCGACGTTCGTGATCGGACGCGACATGAAAATCGCGGCGATCGTCCAGAGCGAAGTGAGGATGAACATCCACGCGGACCGGGCGCTCGAGGCGGTGTCGAAGCTCACGGCCGCCTGACGGATTGACGGCGCGCCGGCGCCGTCCTGGTGTTCGAGCCCGAGGCGACGCACCGAAGCGGCTTCGACGGTCCCCGGCGCACCGCGGCTCCGATGGGACACTGTCGGCATGCATCTGTGGCTCGCGGTCCGGGGGAGTGCGAGGTGAGCCCGAATCCGATCAACGACCGCTTCGAGCGCATGGCCCAGTCCATCGCCGAGCGGGCGGCTCGCTTGGTCATCGATTCGATCGACCTCAACGCGATCATGGAACGGGTCGACGTCGACCGTCTGGTGTCAAGGGTCAACGCCGATGCCATCGTCGACCGGGTGGACGTCGAGAAGATCGTGGAGAGAGTCGACGTGGAGAAGATTCTCGAAAGGGTCGACGTCAACGCACTGGTCGAGCGGGTTGACGTCCGTAGGATCGTCGACCAACTCGACATCGAGTCATTGGTGGCCCAGACCGAGCTTGGTTCGATCATCGCCCGATCGACCAGCGGCGTCGCCGCCGAGATCCTCGACGTGATCAGGGCACAAGGTGTCGGGCTCGACGACTTCTTCGCCCGATGGACCAATCGGATCCTGCGCCGGACGCCAGACTCGCTGCCGCTCGGCCCCCGGGGATTGGTCCCGCTCGCCGCACAGGCCGGCGCGGGCCCGCGGGACGGCTCCACCCCCGGCAACGGGCAATGATCGCCGCCACGCCGGCCGCCCTCTATGAGGGGAGGCAGGGTCACTATGCCGGAGCCGTCAGCCGGCTTGCCGCCTTCGCCGCCGATGTGGGGGCCTCCTGGGGCCTGTACGCGCTCGGGCTCGGGGCGGTCTCGTTGACGGTGGAGTTGTCGACCGGGAGAGCGTTTTCGATAAACCGGAACCAGATCCCGACGTTGATCGTGCTGGCCGTCTGGGAGTTCGTGTACTTCGCCTATCAGTGGGCGCTCAACGGGAAGACCATCGGCATGGCCATGTTGGGAATCCAGGTGGTCAAGGCTGACGGAAGGCCGTTGACGACCCGCCAAGCCGTGGTGCGCACGCTGGCGTTCCCGTTGAGCATCGCGGCAGTCGGTCTCGGCTTTCTGGGAATACTGGTCCAGCGGGAGCGCCGGGCCCTCCACGACCTGGTGGCCGGAACCGCGGTGATCTATTCGTGGGACGCCCGTGCCGCCCGCCTGCGCTGGCTCGCCCGCCAGGGCGAGACCCCGGTCGGCGGGTAGTCGGCCCGAGGGCGAGTGGAGGGCGGGGTCGGGCCGGGTCTCACTTCCATCGGAAGTGGACGAATACCCTGCCGAAGTTGTGCGAGTCCTTCTCGACCCGGTCGTACAGCGACTTGATCTCCTTCTGGTCGAGGAACCGCAACACCCGCTTCTTCAGCTGCCCGCTTCCCTTGCCCGGGATGATCTCGACCAGCGGCGCCTTCTTCTCGATGGCCTCATCGATGATGGATCGGAGGGCCCGGTCGATGTCTTCACCGCGGTTGTAGATGTCGTGCAGGTCGAGCTTCAGCTTCACCCATGCCGGTCTACACGAGAGCCGGGGATCATGGGCTGGACCCCGATCGCCAGGGTGGCCGTGGGGTGTGGGAGGGTGGACGGGTTATGCCGCAGCTGATTCCCCGAGAACGGGTCGAGGTGTCCCCGGGGGCGGTTCATCTGCCCGGATGGCTCGACCTCGACGCCCAGCGGGAACTGGTGACATCGTGCCAGAAGTGGATCGCCCAGGCCGGAGGGACCCATGCGCCGCGTCTGCCCACCGGGGGAGTCATGTCGGTGGAGATGGCCTGCCTCGGTTGGCACTGGTTCCCCTACGGCTACCGCCGGACGGTGGTCGACGGTGACGGTCGGGCGGTGGCTCCATTCCCCGACGGGCTGGGAGAGCTCGGTCGGCGGGCAGTCGCCGACGTCTACCAGGATCCCGACGCCGGGAGTGCCTACCGGCCCGATGTGGCCCTGATCAATTGGTATGGCCCCGCCGCCCGGATGGGGATGCATGCCGACCGGGACGAGCGGAGCCTGGCCCCGGTTGTCTCACTCAGCCTGGGGGAGACCTGCATCTTCCGCTTCGGCAATACCTCTACCCGCAACCGGCCATGGGCCGATGTCGAACTCGAATCGGGCGACCTGTTCGTCTTCGGCGGCCAATCCCGGTTGGCCTACCACGGGGTGCCGAAACTGCTTCCCGGCACCGGGGACACCGCCATCGGAGTTTCAGGCGGTCGCTACAACATCACGCTTCGCCAAACCGGATTGGCAGGGCCCGGCTGAGGCGGAGTGCGTCAGCCGGTCCGAGCCTGACCGGAAGACGCGTTGGGGTCCAACCGCACGACCAGACGGCAGCCCGCCCGACGGGCATCCTTGGCTTCCAGCCGCTCAACCGCCACTCCGCCGACGCCCTCGGCGAGGCCCTCGGCCTGGCCGAGGTGTAGCTGGCAGACCGTGTCCGGGTCGGTGTGGGCCACATCTTCGAACGGGCAGCGCTCGAGAATGAAGTCGACCCGGCGCGCCCGTTCCGTCCGGATCGGGCGAAAGCCGCGGCGAGTCATTTCCTCTTCCAGGAGGTCGAGTTGATCGCCGGTTCCTTCCAGTTCGGCTCCACGCCGCCGACCCTCTTCGCGGCCGATCTGGCGGGGTTCCACCTTGTGGCGGACCGCGTCGCTCAGGAGTTGAGCAAGCCAGGCGTACGGCCCGGGAGTGCCCCACCGGCCCGCGGCCTCGGGATGGAGGCGGTACAGCAGTCGAGGGCGGCCGGGTCGCCGCCGGACTTCGACGTCCTCCACCACCAACTGGGCCTCCTTCAGCACAGCCAGGTGCTGGCGAACCGCGTTGTGGTTGAGCTTCACGTGGTCGGTGAGGTCAGCGACCCCGACAGGATCCGGGGCGGTGAGGATGTAGCGGAACAGGCGGTGGCGAGTCGGATCACCGAGAGCGCGAGCCTCGCGCTGCACTTCGTCGTCCACCCAAGACCCTCCCTGACCTAAATTCGGGTTCCCTCCGGAATAACACGAAAATTTTGCCTGGGGCGGCACTCTGGCAATTTGGTTCTCCTATTCTCGGCTGAATTCGGTCCATTCGACAGGCTCGGCAGCCCGGTTTGAGTGCTTCTTGAAGAGAGTCGCGCCGGTTCTCACCACTCCGCCCACTCGGTCGTCGCCTCGCTCTCTTGGCGAATCATCCGGCGTTCGACACACTCGCCGGCACCCGCGTCCTCATACCGACCCGCATCCACGAAGCCGTGGCGGCGATAGAGCGCGGCGGCGTGATCGTTGTTCTCCATGACGCACAACACGACCCGCCCCGGGCGTTCGATGACCGGCCAGCCGAGGACCGCCTCGATCAACGCGTCCCCGACTCCACAGCCGCGTGCGAACGGCGCCACCCACATGGAGATCAGCTCAACCACATCACCTTGCCGCACCGCGCTCACCATGCCGGCCGGCAGCTGGTCGAGATCGGCGATCACGTTGAACGGGACCTCGCTCAACCGGGCGCGCCAACGGCGCTCGAGGTCCCCCTCGCCCTGCCACTCCGCCAGCTTGGTATGGAACGCGTCTGGCGCGTCGCGCAGGGCGTCGAGTCGCAACTCCCGCCAGGCCCGCCAATCCTCGGCGGCAACCCACCGGATGGTGATCACCCTTCCCTCACCCCGATCCGGGCGATCCGCCGGATGCCATGCGCAGCGCCACGGCGGCCGCCTCCCGTGGATCCCCGATGGGCACGATCCCCGCATCCGGCCGACCATCCGGCCGGGTGAGAGACCAGGTCTCCAGGCCGACAACCGGGGTCCCGGCCCGGAGAGCCAGCCCGATCTCGGAAAGGCTGCCGTACTCCCCGTCGACCGCGATCACCGCGGCCGCGGATCCGACCACCAGTGCGTTGCGGGCTTCGCCGAGGCCGGTGGCAATGACCACATCGACCCACGGGTTGGCGGCCGACGGGTCGTTGCCGGGAAGGATGCCGACGGTCAGCCCGCCTTTCGACTTGGCCCCCCGGCAGGCAGCGGCCATCACCCCACCGAGGCCGCCGCAGACGGTGACGGCTCCCGCCGCGGCGAGGGCGGCGCCGACCGCTTCCGCGGCGGCCGCCACTCGAGCGGTCACCTCGGAGCCACCGATGACTGCGATCTGGGTCGTCATAATTGGCCCAGCGTAGGCCGCCGGTTCTGCCCGGGAGTCGGTCCGGCCCCGCGTCGCGTGGGGAGAGCCACAGAGGGCAGATCGGCGACGGGCGCACGGTCAAGGAGGTGGCAGCGGAACTCGCCTGTGACTGGCACACGGTCAACGACGCCGTGACCACCTATGGCGAGGCCCTTCTCGAGGCCGATCGCAAGCGCCTGAACAAGACCTCCGCCATCGGCCTCGACGAGACCTCCTTCGTGCGCTTGGCGGGGAGCCGGACCGACTACGCCACCACCGTGGCCGATGTCGAGCACCACCAGATCATCGACATCTTGCCCAGCCGCAACTACGTGGAGGTGGCCGCCTGGCTGGACAAACAGCCCAAGAGCTGGAAGCAGCGCATCGAATACGGCGCCCTCGACATGTCGGCCACCTATGCCGCCGTCTACAGCGTCGTGCTTCCCCAAGCGGCCCAGGTGGTCGACCCCTTCCACCTCATCGCCCTCGCCAACCGCTCCCTCGACGCCATCCGCCGGCGGGTCCAGATCGAACAACTGGGTCATCGGGGCCGGCGTGACGACCCGCTCTATCGGGCCCGCAGGTTGCTGCTCAGGGGCGAGGAGAAGCTGAGCGACGAGGCCTCAGACGCGCCTGGCCTCACTCCTCGAACTCGGCGACCCGGGTGCCGAGGTGGCCATTGCCTATCGCGTGAAAGAGCGCCTCCGCGACTTCTATCGCTGCAGCGATCCCGACCAGGCCGAGGCGATGCTTCTCGAGCTCCAGACCACTGCACGAAGAAGGCCATGCCACCGGAGATCCGCCGTCTCGGTCGCACCATCAAGAACTGGTTCGACAAGATCACGAACTACCACTTGGCCCGGGTCTCCAACGGGCCGACCGAAGCGCTCAACAACCTGATCAAGCGCATCAAACGGATCGGCTTCGGGTTCCGCAACTTCGAGAATTACCGGATCCGGGCCTTGCTCTACGCCGGCAAACCGAACTGGCGGGTGCTCGGATCGATCGTCGTCCGGTGAGCAGGCAGACCCCACCAGAATCCGATGGTCCGATTTGGCGCCCTCGGCAGGAATTGAACCTGCGCACATGGCTTCGGAGGCCAATGCTCTATCCGCTGAGCTACGAGGGCAACCGGCGGGGCTGCAACCTGGCCGGATGACCGTGGAACCGCACCACCGAACCAATAACTGTAGTCGGCTGCCACCGTCCACACCCCGTCGTCAACCGACCGACTCGCCCAACGACGTATTCTCCCTTACAGCATGCCCATCCGTGATCAGCTCGCCGAGTCCGTCGAGTCGCGCCCTCGCGACGGTCGCCGTCACCGACGGTTTGGACGTTGCTGTCGATCCCGGCAACGTTTTCCTCGAGCGCCCGGGCCGTCGGGAGCATGGGGACTGGTCGACCAATATCGCCATGGTGACGGCCAAGAGAGCCGGGACCAGTCCTCGCCAATTGGCCGACTCCCTGGTCAAGGAGCTCACGCTCCATCTCCCGCCCCATACCGTTTCCGTCGAGATCGCCGGTCCCGGCTTCATCAACTTCCGGCTGGACGACGGGTGGCTCCATCACGCCCTCGGCGAAGTGGTGCGGGGGGGCGAGGACGGCTACGCCCGCCCCGACGTCGGACACGGCGAGCGGGTCCTGGTCGAGTTCCTCTCCGCCAATCCCACCGGGCCCATCCATGTGGGCAACGGGTGGTGGGGGAGCTACGGCGATTCGCTGGCCCGGGTGCTGTCCCGCGCCGGCCATCAGGTGAGCCGCGAGTACTACGTGAACGACACCGGGGGGCAGATCCGCGCCCTGGGCCAGAGCCTGCTGGCCCGACACCACGGAACACCCGTCCCCGAAGACGGGTATCAAGGCGAGTACATCACCGAGTTGGCCGCCGTCTACGACGGACCCGATGACGTCGTCGACGCCGGGCGGTGGGCCGCCGACCGGATCATCGAGATGATCAGGGCCACCCTCGCCTCGGTGAACATCGAGTTCGACGAGTGGTACAGCCAGGCTTCCATCGAAGAGAGCGGTGCGGTGGACGACACCATCGCCCTGCTGGCGGACAAGGGCCTGGTCTTCGAACAGGACGGGGCCACCTGGTTCCGGACGACGGAGTTGGGCGACACCCGCGACCGCGTGCTGCGGAAGTCAGACGGGGATGCCACCTACCTGGCCGGTGACATCGCCTATCACCGCGACAAATTCCTCATCCGAGGCTTCGACCGGGTCATCGACATCTTCGGTGCCGACCACCACGGCCAGGTGGCCGGCCTGATGGCCGGGGTCGAAGCCCTCGGGGTCCCGCGGGGACGTCTGGAGGTGAAGCTCGGGCAGATGGTCTCGGTGGTGGACGGGGACGAGAAGGTGAAGATGGGCAAGCGGGCCGGCACCGCCATCTCACTGGATTCGCTGGTTGCCGATATCGGGCCGGACGCCACCCGGATCTTGAGCCTGATGACCACCCTCGATCAGGCCACCACGTTCGACCTGGCCACCGTGCGCGAGCAGTCGGTGGAGAACCCGGTCTTCTACGTGCAGATGGCCAATGCCCGGATCGGAGGGGTGGCCAGGAAGGCCATCGAGCGTGGGGTGGTCCGGGTGCCGCTCGAGGACGCCGATCTCGCGCTCCTCGTCCACGAGCGGGAGCTCGAGGTCATCCGGGCCTTGGAGGAGCTTCCCGAGGTGGTGGCCCTGGCCGCGGTCGATCGGGCGCCGACCAAGGTGACCACCTGGGTCCGTCGGCTGGCCGGGGACTTCCACGGCTTCTACCACGACTGCCCGATTTTGGCTGAGGACGTGGACCCGGCTCTCAGCCAGGCCCGCCTGTGGCTGGTGGAAGGCACCCGAATCGGTTTGGCCATCGGTTTGGGCCTCCTCGGGGTGTCCGCGCCGGAGGTGATGTAGCGGTGGGCCCCACCGACCCGGTGTCCCGCGGCCTGCTGTCGGGCACGTCCACCATCGATGGCGACGGCCGACTGAGCATCGGCGGGGTCGACCTGGTGGAACTGGCCGAAGAACACGGAACCCCGTTGTTCGTCTACGACGAGGAACACCTTCGTCTCCGATGTCGGGAGGCGGTGGCGGCGTGGGGTGACGGGGTGTCCTATGCCACCAAGGCGTTTCTCTGCGTGGCCATGGCCCGACTGGCCTACGAGGAGGGCATGCAACTCGACGTCTCCACCGGCGGCGAGCTCCACGTGGCCCTCACCGCCGGAGTCCCGGCCGACCGTCTGGTGTTCCACGGCAACAACAAGTCCGAAGCCGAACTCTCCAGCGCCCTGGCCGTCGGTGTCGGCCGGATCGTAGTGGACTCCTTCGACGAGATCGATCGGATCGAGGCGTTGGTGGCCGAGCGGTCGAAGGGGCTGGGTGCCGACGAGCCGCTTCCACCCCCGCCCACGGTGCTCGCCCGCATCACCCCGGGCGTCGAGGTTCACACCCACCGGTACGTCCAGACCGGCCAGGATGACTCCAAGTTCGGCTTCGGGCTGGCGTCGGGAGCCGCGGATCGGGCGGTGGAGCGCCTCCGGTCCCTCCACGACGCCGGAGTGGTCGAGTTCGCGGGCATCCACGCCCATTTGGGTAGCCAGGTGTTCGCCCTCGACCCGTTCGTCCGGGCCATCGAGGTGTTGGCGGCTTTCTTTGCCCCCCTCGACCTCCCGGAGTTGGTGGTCGGCGGGGGACTGGGCGTCGCCTATGTCAACGGCGAGGAGGCCCCGCCCATGGCCCAGTGGGCGGCCCGGGTGAGAGCCGCATGCCTGAGTGCGGGGATCCCGGCATCGGTGCGGGTTTCGGCCGAGCCGGGGCGCTCCATCGTGGCGTCGGCCGGGACCACTCTCTACCGGGTCGGCACGGTCAAGGATGTCCCGGGCTACCGGACCTACGTCTCGGTCGACGGTGGGATGAGCGACAATCCTCGGCCTGTCCTCTACGGGAGCGGCTACGAGGCGTTTCTGCCCCGGGAGGTGGAGGCCGAGCGACCCATGCCGATCCGGCTGGTGGGCAAACACTGCGAGACCGGCGATGTGGTGGTCTCCGAGGGCTTCGTTCCCGCCGATCTCAAAGTTGGCGACATCGTGGCCACCCCGGTCACCGGTGCCTACGGTTACTCCATGGCATCGAACTACAACAAGGTCCCGAGGCCGGCGGTGGTCTTCGTGTCCGGCGGGGTGGCGCGGACCGTGGTCCGCCGCGAGTCGTTCGACGACCTGATCCGGCTCGACGTCTGATCATCCCTTGGTTCCCGGGCCAGGCGGTAGCGTGATCCGATGACCCCGGCCCGCCCCTCCGCGCCCGTGGTGCGTGTCGCCATTCTCGGCTGCGGCGCAGTGGGGGCTTCACTGGTCGCCCATCTGCTCTCCCGGACCGACGATCTGGCCGTCCAGAGTGGCGCCCGGATCGAAATTGCCGGGGTGGCGGTGGCTGATCTGTCACGTACTCGGCCGGATCACGTCCCGAAGGACCTACTCACCGATGATGCCGCCTCCTTGGTGGTCGACCCCTCGATCGACATCGTCATCGAGTTGATCGGCGGGTTGGAGCCCGCCGGCACCTTGATCCGGGCGGCGCTGGAGTCGGGAAAGCCGGTGGTCACCGCCAACAAGGAGCTGTTGGCGTCGCCCGAGGGCATCGACCTTCGGGCGGTTGCCCACCGGCGCGGGGTCGACCTCCTCTACGAGGCGGCGGTGGCCGGCGCGGTGCCTCTCGTCCGGGTCCTGCGTGAGTCGTTGACCGGCGAGCGGATCCAACGGGTGATGGGGATCGTCAACGGGACCACCAACTTCATCCTGACCAAGATGTCCGACGACGGAACCGAGTACACCGAGGTGCTGGCCACCGCCCAGGAGCTCGGCCTCGCCGAACGCGATCCCACCGCCGACGTCGAGGGCCACGACGCGGCGGCCAAGACCGCCATCCTCGCCGGAGTCGCCATGGGTTATGACGTCGTCACCTCCGACGTGCCCCGAGAAGGCATCACCCACATCGGATCGGTGGACATCGAGTTTGCCGGTCGCTTCGGCTATGTCGTCAAGCTCCTGGCCGTGGTGGAGCGGATCGGAGCCGACGAGATCTCCGCCCGGGTCCATCCGGCCATGGTCCCCACCTCCCATCCGCTCGCCGGGGTCCGGGATGCCTTCAACGCGGTGTTCATCGAGGGGGAGTGGGCCGGCGAGCTGATGCTCTACGGCCAGGGCGCCGGCGGCCTGCCTACCGCCAGTGCGGTGGTGGGCGACCTCATCGACGCGACTCGAAACCGCTTGGCCGGGACCACCTCGGTGGTCCCCGAGCGACGACCCGGTCGCATCTATCCGGTGGCCGAGCTCCGTTCGGCGTACTACCTGACCATCGACGTGGAAGACCGTCCCGGCGTCCTGGGTCTGGTCAGCACGGTGTTCGGTGACCACCACGTCTCCATCCGGTCCATGGAGCAGATCGAGCAGGAGGATCTCATCGGCCTGGCCAGGTTGATCTTCCTGACCCATGCCGCCCGGGAGGGTGATATGAACGAGACCATCGACGCGCTGGCTTCCCTCGACGCGGTGAAACGGGTCGGCAGCACCATACGGGTCTTTGGAGAAGGCACCGTATGACCGGCCGATCCGCCACGGCCTGGCGCGGGGTGATCGAGGAGTATCGCGAGTTCCTTCCGGTGTCGGAGACCACTCCGGTGGTCACCCTGCTCGAAGGGGGGACTCCTCTGCTGCCGGCACCCAGATTGTCGGCCCGGGTAGGTGCGAGGGTGTTCTTGAAGGTGGAAGGGGCCAATCCCACCGGTTCGTTCAAGGACCGGGGGATGACGGTGGCTATTTCCAAAGCCGCGGAAGACGGCGCCAAGGCAGTGGTGTGTGCCTCGACCGGCAACACCTCGGCATCGGCGGCCGCCTTCGCCGCCCGAGCCGGTCTCACCTGCGCGGTGCTGATTCCCGAGGGCCATATCGCACTGGGAAAGCTGGCCCAGGCGCTCATCCACGGGGCCCGGGTCCTCCAGGTCCGCGGCAACTTCGATCAGGCGCTGGCCATCGTCCGTGAACTGGGAGAGCGAGCGCCGGTGACGGTGGTGAACTCCGTCAATCCCTACCGGATCGAGGGCCAGAAATCCGGGGCCTTCGAGATCGTGGACGCCCTCGGCGACGCCCCCGATGTGCATTGCATCCCGGTGGGGAACGCCGGGAACATCACCGCTTACTGGAAGGGCTACCTGGAATTCAAGGAGGCCGGACGGTCCACCCGGCTACCCCGGATGCTGGGGTTCCAGGCGGCCGGCGCCGCACCCATCGTCGAAGGGCACCCGATCGAATTCCCCGAGACGGTGGCGACCGCCATTCGGATCGGCAACCCGGCCAGCTGGTACGGGGCCACCTCGGCGGCCAGCGAGTCCGGCGGCGGCATCGCCGCCGTCACCGACGAGGAAATCCTCGAGTCCTACCGGTTCCTGGCCAGGGAGGAGTCGGTATTCTGCGAGCCGGCCTCCGCGGCGTCGGTGGCCGGTCTCCTGAAGTCCGGGCTTCCCGACGGGGTTGGTGCCGGAGCCACGGTGGTCTGCGTGTTGACCGGCCACGGTTTGAAGGACCCGGACATCGCCATCAGCCAGATCTCGGTTCCCACCGTGATCGACGCCGATCTGGGCGCCCTCCTCGCCGAACTCGGCTTGTAAGCGGTCATCACCAGGGTGTTGTTGCTGTTCGGCGTCCGGGCAGGTATCATGGGGACACCTTCGCTTCCAGATGTGCCCGTTCGGGTACCTGGGCGGGATCCCCTGAATCGCACGTCTAGTGTGCGACCAGCCCCATACGGCGTAGGTGGGAGTTGTAGACGGGCTTGTTGCCCGACGTACTCAACTCCGCACCCCTGAATCCTTGGAGGATGGCTTCGATCCATTCTCCAAACGAGGACATCCGAAACGAGGAGGCCGATGACTGCGGAACAGCAGCTCGAGCGCTCGGTGTTGGAAGGCAAAGAACGCGATGAGCTTCACGCCATCGCGCAGGCATTGTCGGTAAAGACCACCACCCGAACCAAAAAAGCAGACATGATCGACGGCATTTTGAAGGCCACCGGCGTATCGGTGGACGGCGCCGCCGAGGGCGGTGACGGCCGGGAAGGTGGCTCCACCAACGGCAGCGGCAATGGGTCGTCGCCGGTTTCTTCGAGCCGCCCGCCGTCGGACCGGTCGGATCCTGCCGGGGACGAAGCCGGGGACGGATCCCAGGCCAGCCGGGGACCCGGGCGACGCCCGCCGGTCGCCCTGTCCTTCGGACCCGACGATGACGCCAAGTCGACCGAATTCGATGGAACCGAGCTCGATGACCCGACCGGAGAGCCGGACCCGGCGTCGGCCGGTGGCGACGAATTGGCCACCACCACCACCACTGATGGGTCGCCCGACGCCCGGCGAAACGGCCAGGACCAGTCCGGGCAGAACAACCAGAGCCTTTCCGGTGGCCAGGGCGGCCGTCAGAACAACCAGAACAATCAAGGCAACCGTCAAGGCAACCAGGGCGGTCGTCAGAACAACCAGAACAATCAAGGCAACCGTCAAGGCAACCAGGGCAACCGCCAGGGGACTCAGGAGCGGCAGGGCGGGAGCGATGACGCCGGTAATCGGCGTAACAACCGCCGGCGCCGGGGCCGTGATCGCCCCGGTGATGCCGGCGAGCGCGATCTTCAAGGGGCAGGTGGCAACCAAGAGCAGCAATACCAGGGCGAGCTCATCCCGGTAAAGGGCCTGCTCGACCTCCGGGACGAAGGCTACGGATTCCTCCGTTGCGACGGCTACCTTCCGTCCTCCAAGGATGTCTACGTCTCGATCAGCCAGGCCCGACGCTTTGCCCTCCGCAAGGGTGACTATCTCGAGGGTGCCTGCCGGCCGGCGGGGAACACCGAGAAGTTCCCGGCCCTGCTGCGGATCGACACGGTATCCGGGCTCGATCCCGAGGTGGCCCGAAACCGGCCCCGCTTCGAGGACCTGACCCCGCTCTTCCCCGACGAGCGTCTCGACCTCGAGGCGCCCGGCGAGAAGGAGAACCTGACCACCCGGATCGTCGACCTGCTCTCACCGGTCGGCAAGGGCCAGCGTGGCCTGATCGTGTCGCCGCCCAAGGCCGGCAAGACCACGGTGATGAAGCACATCGCCCACTCCATCGAGGCCAACAATCCCGAGGTGCACCTGATGGTGCTCCTGGTCGACGAGCGCCCCGAAGAAGTCACCGACATGCGCCGGTCGGTCAAGGGCGAAGTGGTTGCCTCCACCTTCGACCGTCCCTCCGACGAGCACACCGCGGTGGCCGAGCTGGCCATCGAGCGGGCCAAGCGCCTGGTGGAGATGGGCCAGGACGTGGTGATCATGCTCGACGGCATCACCCGGTTGGCCCGGGCCTACAACCTGGCCCAACCCGCCACCGGCCGGATCATGTCCGGTGGTGTCGACTCGGGTGCCCTGTACCCGCCCAAGCGGTTCTTCGGGGCCGCCCGGAACATCGAAGAGGGCGGGTCGCTGACCATTCTGGCCACCGCCCTGGTGGAGACCGGCTCGAAGATGGACGAGGTCATCTTCGAAGAGTTCAAGGGCACCGGCAACATGGAGCTCCGGCTCGACCGGCGACTGGCCGAGCGGCGGATCTACCCGGCCATCGACGTCAATGCCAGCTCGACCCGACACGAAGAGCTGCTCTTCGACCGGTCACAGCTCCAGCAGGTCTGGAAGCTGCGCCGGGTGCTCAACGCCTTGGCCAACGACGGCAGTGCCGCCGCCGGTCTCGAACTGCTGCTGGACAAGATTCGCACCACCAAGAGCAACGACGAATTCCTGGCCGAGATCGCCAAGGGCCCGGCGGCGACCTGATCGAAGCCGTCCCCCAAACCGGTATGCTCGGGGGGCTGCGAAAGCCGGTGCGGGCCGAAATCGCCGCCACCACCAGGGAGAACTCAATGAAAACCGATATCCACCCCAAATACATCGAAGCCGCGGTGCGCTGTTCGTGCGGCAATTCCTTCACGACCCGGTCCACCAAGGACGACATCCACCTCGAGCTGTGCAACGAGTGCCACCCGTTCTTCACGGGCAAGCAGAAGTTGGTTGACTCCGGTGGTCGGGTCGAGCGCTTCCAGAAGCGTTATGCGAAGTCGGGCGCACGGAAGAAGCCCACAGCTCCGCCTGCCTCCTGAGCGAGGCCCCTGCCGGACCCGGTGTAACCGGCCACCTTCCATGAGCGTGGGGGTGGCGCCCTCGGCGGCAACAACTACCCTTGGGCCGTGCTGACCGACCGTCTGAACGAGCTCGAACGCGAGTACGAGACTGTCGTTGCCGAGCTGAACGACCCCAACGTCTCCGCGGATCCGCGTCGGCTGCGAGACGTGTCTCGCCGCCACAAGGAACTCGAAGAGGTGGTCGGCACCTGGCGTCGCCTCCAGCAGGCGGAGTCGGACCTCGATGCGGCCCGGGAGATGGTCACCGACTCGGCCGGGGACGAGCGGGACCTGGCCCGGACCGAGGTGGAACGGGCCGAAGCGGACATCAGCCGCCTCGAGGAGGAGCTCCGGCTCCAACTGCTGCCCACCGATCCCAATGCCGGCCGGAACGTGATCATGGAGATCCGGGGGACCGAGGGCGGGGAGGAGGCGAATCTCTTCGCCAAGGACCTCTTCGACATGTACACCCGGTATGCCGCCGCCAAGGGCTGGAAGGTCGAAGTCCTGTCGTCCAGCCCCTCCGAGCGGGAGGGATTGAACGAGGTCACCTTCCTGGTCAAGGGCGAGGGTGCCTGGCAGCGCCTCGAGCACGAAGGTGGTCCCCATCGGGTCCAGCGGGTGCCGGTGACCGAGTCCCAGGGACGGATCCACACCTCCGCCGCCTCGGTGGCGGTACTCCCGGAGGCCAAAGAGGTGGACGTGGATATCAACCCCAGCGATCTGAAGATCGACGTCTACCGGTCGACCGGGCCCGGCGGGCAGTCGGTCAACACCACCGACTCGGCGGTACGCATCACCCACCTCCCGACCGGCATCGTGGTTGCCATGCAGGACGAGAAGAGCCAGATCCAGAACCGGGCCAAGGCCATGATCGTGCTCCGGTCGCGTCTGCTCAAAGCCGAACAGGATCGCCAGGCGGCGGAACTGTCGGCCGCCCGTCGCAGCCAGGTGGGCGGCGGCGGTCGCTCGGAGAAGATCCGGACCTACAACTACAAGGAGAACCGGGTCACCGATCACCGGATCCACCTCACCCTGCACAAACTTGACCGCATCCTGATGGGGGACCTCGACGACCTGACCGACGCCCTGATGGCGGACAAGCGCGCCCGCCAGCTGGCCGAGGGTTGAGGTGCGCTCGACGGCGGCGACCGGTGGTCCGGTGACGACCGACCGGGATGACCGGCGACCGGCGTTGCTGGCATCGGCGGCGGATCGACTGGGCTCGGTTCGGGAGGCCCGATGGATTCTCGAACAGGTGGAGGCCGACGGCATCGCGCCGCCGTCCGCCGGCGAGCGCCACCGCAGGGTGGAGGCACTGGTGGCCCGGCGGGCGGCCGGTGAACCGCTGCAGTATGTGCTGGGCCGCTGGCCTTTCCGCTCGCTGGAGCTGATGGTCGATCCCCGGGTCCTGATCCCCCGGCCCGAGACCGAGCAGGTGGTCGAGGTGGCGTTGGCCGAGCTGGACGAGATCTGTGGAGGCCCGGTGGTTGGCCGAGGGCCCACCGGACCCGCCGCGGGGTCGGGTCCCGCTCCGGTGTGCGTGGATCTGGGCACCGGCTCGGGTGCCATCGCCCTGGCCTTGGCCAGCGAGGGCGGGCGCCGGTTCCCGGACATCGAGGTCTGGGCCACCGACGTCTCGGCCGATGCGTTGGCGGTGGCCGGCCAGAATCTCGAGTTGCTCTCGGGCCACGATCCTGACGCCGGTACCCGGGTGCGGCTGGCCCAGGGGTCGTGGTTCGCGGCACTGCCCGGAGACCTGTTGGGTCGGGTCGACCTGATGGTGGCCAACCCCCCCTATGTGTCGGTGTCCGAGTACGCCGAACTGGATCCCGAGGTCCGGGATTGGGAACCCGAGAGTGCCCTGGTGGCACGCTCGGGGGCCGGAGGGGCCGGCGGGATGGCCGACATCGAGGCCATCGTGGGCTCGGCTCCCCGATGGCTCCGATCGGGAGGTGGCCTGGTGGTGGAGATCGCACCCACCCAGGCCTCCCCGGCGATGGATGCGGCTCGTCGCGCCGGCTTCGCTCACGTCACCCGCGCCACCGACCTGGCCGGTCGGCAGCGCATGTTGGTGGCCAGGCGCTGACCGTGTTGGCGCGGTTGGATGCCGATGATCCGGTCGATGTGGAGCAGGCCGCCTCGCGGTTGGCTGCCGGCATGGTGGTGGCCATCCCCACCGACACGGTCTACGGGCTGGCGGTCGACCCGATGCAGCCCGGAGCCGTCCATCGGATCTTCGCCTTGAAGCGGCGGCCCGGCGAGGTGGCGCTTCCGGTACTGGTGGGCGGCTGGAGCCAGGTCGAATCGGTGGCCGGAAGGCTGGAGGTGGCCGCCCGGGATCTCGCCGACCGGTTCTGGCCGGGACCGCTGACACTGGTGGTGCCCCGTGCCGATGATTTCGAAGCCGACCTCGGCGGCCGGCCGGAGGCGAGGGGGACGGTCGGGGTGCGGTGGCCCGACCATCCGGTGGTCCGGGCTCTGTGTGCCGCGGTCGGGCCTCTAGCCGTGACCAGTGCCAATCGGCACGGCCAGCCTCCGGCGACCCTGGCCCAGGAGGTCATTTCGGTGTTCTCGACCGATGACCGGCTGGCCGCGGTGGTGGACGCCGGTGTGTGTGACGGCGTCCCGTCGACGGTGGTGGAGTGCCACGGGGAGGAGGCCTGGTGCCTGCGAAAGGGAGGAATTCCCTGGAGCGGTTCCATGCAGGCTCCGGAGGCCCCGGGTTGACTCCACCTGGTCGGCCGAGGGACACTGGTAGCGATGTTGAGTCGCGCGGCCTATCGCCACTACGTAATCATTATCGATTAGCCACATACCGAACCGGTGTGTGGCTCTTGGCCGTCCACTTGGTGGGCGGTTTTTCAATTTCACATTTCTTGACGGGACGAGACAGTGTCAGAGCAACGACAAAGGGACAGATCGGATGACAGGGTGAGCACCTACAAGGTCGGCGTGATCGGGGGCGACGGGATCGGGCCGGAGGTGTTGGCCGAGGCGTTGAAAGTGGTCACCGCGGCCGGCGTGTCCCTGGCCACCACCGAGTACGACCTGGGTGCCGACCGATACCTCCGCACCGGCGACGTGCTGCCCGACCCGGTGCTCGAAGAGCTGCGGCAACAGGACGCCATCCTGCTCGGTGCCATCGGCCCCCCGGTGGGGTCCGCCGACGTTCCCCCGGGGACACTCGAGCGCGGGCTGCTTCTCCGTCTCCGGTTCGATCTCGACCTCTACGTCAACCTGCGGCCGTTCACCGGGGTGCCCGGAGCCTTGGCCCCCGACTGCGATTTCGTCGTCATCCGGGAGAACACCGAGGGCACCTACGCGGGGGAAGGCGGGTTCCTGCGCAAGGGGACCCCCTTCGAAGTCGCCACCCAGGGCTCGGTCAACACCCGCCATGGCGCGGAGCGGTGCGCCCGGTTCGCATTCGAATTGGCGGCGAAGCGGCCTCGGCGCCAGCTGACGCTGGTGCACAAGACGAACGTGCTCACCTTTGCCGGGGATCTCTGGAACCGGACGGTGAACGAAGTGGCGTCCGACTACCCCGACGTCGTGCACGACTACAACCACGTCGACGCCACCTGCATCTACCTGGTAGAGAATCCCGGCCGCTATGACGTCATCGTCACCGACAACCTCTTCGGTGACATCATCACCGACCTGGCCGGCGCCGTCTCCGGCGGCATCGGCTACGCGGCGTCGGCGAACCTCAACCCGGCTCGCACCGGGCCCTCGTTGTTCGAGCCGGTGCACGGCGCCGCCCACGACATCGCCGGCACCGGCAAGGCGAACCCTGCCGCCGCCATACGATCAGCTGCGCTTATGCTTGATCACCTGGGGGAGGTGGCCGCGGCCGAACGGGTCACCAAGGCGGTGCAGGAGTTCATCGCATCAACCCCCGATCCCCAACTTTCGACGGCCGCCATCGGCGATGCCATCGCAGAAAGGCTGTGAGCGGTGCCCATTACCCCGACGGACAAGATCTGGATGGACGGCGAACTGGTGGATTGGGCCGACGCCACCGTTCACGTCCTTACCCACACCATGCACTACGGCTCGGGCGTCTTCGAGGGCATCCGGGCCTATCCGACTTCGAACGGGGTCGCCGTCTTCCGCCTGCGGGACCATATCGAGCGGTTGTTCTTCTCCGCCAAGGTCTTCATGATCGAGATCCCGTACACCGTCGATGAGCTGGTGGCCGCCACCACTGCCCTGGTCCGGGTCAACGGCCTCCAGGACGGCTGCTACATCCGGCCGCTGGTGTACCTGGGCTACGGCGAGATGGGGCTGAACCCGATCCCCAGCCCGGTCAACGTGTCCATCGCCGCCTGGCCCTGGGGCACCTACCTCGGCGACGAAGGGGTGGCCAACGGGGTGTCGACCAAGATCAGCTCGTGGCGCCGTCACGACCCCAATGCGGTGCCGACCGCGGCCAAGGGCACCGGGATGTACGTCAACTCGTCGCTGGCCAAGGTGGAGGCGCTCCGGGCCGGTTACGACGAGGCCATCCTCCTCTCACCCGACGGGAACGTCAGCGAGTGCACCGGAGAGAACATCTTCATCGTCCGCAACGGACGGCTGGTCACACCCCCCACCTCGGACTCCGGCGCCCTGGCCGGGATCACCCAGCGGTCGGTCGAGACCATCGCCCACGATCTCGGCTACGACGTCGTCTACGAGCAGATGATCCGCACTGACCTCTACGCCGCCGATGAGGCGTTCCTCACCGGGACGGCGGCCGAGGTGGTCCCGATCCGGTCGGTGGACGATCGGGCGGTGGGGACCGGGAAGCCGGGTCCGATCACCCAGCAGCTGCAGCAGACCTACTTCGCCGCGGTGAGGGGTGAGATCGACCGTTACAAGGACTGGTTGGAATATGTCGAATGACGGTCCGACTCTGAACGACGGGCCTGCGCACCGCCACGGCCACGGTCATGCCCACTCGCATCCGCTGACGGCCGGTCAACAGGCCCATGCCCACGAGAAGGAGCGCGAGACCGAGGCACCGCCCGAGGGAGCCGGCCACCGGTTCGACCTTCCGGCCATGCCCACCGCGGTCGACGTGTTCGACACCACCCTGCGGGACGGGTCCCAGCAGGAGGGTCTCTCGCTCACCGTCGACGACAAGCTGCGGGTAGCCGAACAGCTCGACCACCTGGGGGTGACCTTCATCGAGGGTGGGTGGCCGGGGGCAAATCCAAAGGACGAGGAGTTCTTCGCCCGGGCTCCGGCCGAGCTCCGGCTGTCCACCTCCACGCTGGTGGCTTTCGGATCCACCCGTCGCGCCGGGGTGAAGGCGGAGGATGACGACACCCTGAGGCACCTGGTCAAGGCCCAGACTCCGGCGGTCTGCATCGTGGCCAAGTCATCGGAGATGCACGTGGTCGACGCGCTGAGGACCACGCTCGACGAGGCGGTAGCCATGGTGGCGGACTCGGTCGAGTTCCTCCGGGCCAACGACCTCCGGGTGTTCCTGGATGCCGAGCACTTCTTCGACGGGTACAAGGCGAATCCGGAATTCACCACCCGGATCCTGCGGGCCGCGGAAGAAGCCGGTGCCGAGACGCTCGTCTTGTGCGACACCAACGGGGGAACGTTGCCTCACGAGGTGCAACGGATCGTATCCACCGTGTTCGGCGGGTTCGAGACCCAAGTCGGTGTCCATTTCCACAACGACAGCGGGTGCGCGGTGGCCAACTCGCTGGCCGCGGTCGGGGCCGGGGCGACCCACGTCCAGGGGTGCGTCAACGGGTATGGGGAGCGGGCCGGGAACACCGATCTGTCGGCCACCATCCCCGACCTGTCACTGAAGCTGCAGGTGAGGACCATCCCGGCCGATCGCCTCGAGCGGATCACCCCGGTGGCCCACCACATCGCCGAACTGGTGAACATCGCCCCGAATCCGCAACAGCCGTTCGTGGGCGGGTCGGTCTTCGCCCACAAGGCCGGCCTCCACACCTCGGCGATCGCCCGGCGCTCCGACGCCTACGAACACATCTCCCCCAATCTGGTCGGCAACGGAACCCGCTTCGTCGTCTCCGAGATGGCCGGCCGTTCCACCCTGGCCTTCAAGGCCGCGGAGTTGGGCCTCGAGCTCGATTCCGACGCCATGGGCTCGGTCCTCGACTCGTTGAAGCGGCTCGAGCACCAGGGGTACCACTTCGAAGTAGCCGACGCCTCGCTCGAATTGCTGCTCCGCAATTCGACCGGATGGGATCAGGACTTCTTCGACCTGGAGTCCTACCGGGTCATCGCCGACCACACCCTCACCCGCTCGACCGAGGCCACCGTCAAGGTCTTCGTGAAGGGTGACCGGATCGTCGCCACCGCCGAGGGCAACGGGCCGGTGAACGCCCTCGACGGGGCTCTCCGGGGGGCGATCGGCTCCCGCTACCCGCGGCTGGCCGACATCCACCTGGTCGACTACCGGGTCCGGGTACTCGATTCGGCCAAGGGCACCGGCTCGGTGACCCGGGTGCTCATCGACTCGACCGACGGCGACCGCACCTGGACCACCATCGGGGTCTCCGAGGACATCATCGAGGCGTCCTGGAAGGCCCTGTCCGATTCCATCGTCTACGGTCTGCTGCACGCCGCCGCGGCTTCCGTCGAGGATCAACCCGGTTCCGGCGCCGTCGGATCAGCCAGACAAGGATCGGAACCACCTAGCCAATGACCCAGCCCAGCTTTGTCCCCATCGTCGAGGCCGACCAGGTGCGGTCGACCTATCGGCTCCGGGTGCCGGGGATCTGGACCCAGTCGCGGCCGTCCGAGCTGCGGGGCACGACGCCGCCGGGCGGCCCGTCGTTCGGGACCACCGGGCCTGACCAGGGTTTTGCCCTCAAGCTGGCCCGCCAGTTCGAGGACCGCCTCCAGCTGGCCGAGGGGGAGTCGATCGAGGACGTCATCGCCGGCTGTACCGCGGTGGCCATGCGCCGGGCGGCAAAGTTCGGGAGAGCGCCGATCATCTTCGACCTCGCCTTCGCCTTCACCCTGTGGGGGTTCCTGGGCGGGGCCCCCGACGACCTGGTGGCGGCCCGGGCTCCGCTCTTCCGCTCCGCCGCCCATCACTACACCGCCCAGCGGGCCATCGCCGACGCCGTCGCCGACGACACCCTCCGGCTGGGCCCGGATGCAGTGGCCGCCCGGCTGGGGGAATGGCAGCAGATGCTGGCCATCCCGGTCGCCACCTGAGCCTTCGATCTCCGGCGTCCGACTGACCGGTGCCGGTGATTGTGGTGGTTTGCCGGCAAGGTAACGTGCTCCGGTGACTTCTCCCGTCTTCGCCCTCTCCGACACCCATCGGCAGTTCCGGGACACGATGCGCCAGTTCTCCGAGAAGCGGATCGCGCCCACCGCCGCGGCCGTGGATCGCGAGGCGGTGTTCCCGCAGGCCTCCTTCGATGCGTGTGTGGAGCTCGAGCTTCCGTCATTGGGGGTCCCGGTCGAGTACGGCGGCGCCGGCGCCGACCTGGTCACCCAGGCGATCATGGCCGAAGAGCTGGCCCGGGTGTGCGCCTCCACCTCGTTGACCATGTTGATCTCGAAGCTGGGGATGCTTCCGGTGATGAACTGGGCGTCGGAGGATGTGAAGCGCAAGTACCTGCCCCGGATCGCGACGGGCGAGTCCCAGGCCAGCTACTGCCTGTCGGAAGCCGACGCCGGCAGCGACGTGGCCTCCATGAGGACCCGGGCGGTCCGGGACGGCGACGAATACGTCATCACCGGGACCAAGTACTGGATCACCAATGCCGGGGTGTCCGACCTCTACACCGTGTTCGCGGTCACCGACCCGGATGCCCCGCGGGGGCGGGGCATCAGCTGCTTCGTGGTCGAGGCGGACTGGGGGGTCAAGGTGGCCAAGCTGGAGGACAAGCTCGGGATCCGGGGCAGCCCGACCGGCGAGGTGGTGTTCGACGATGTCCGGGTGCCGGCGGCCAACCTGGTGGGCGAGCTCGGGAAGGGCTTCACCATTGCCATGCACACCCTTGACCGGAGCCGACCCACCATCGGGGCCCAGGCGGTCGGCATCGCCCAGGGGGCGACCGACTTCGCCGCCCAGTACATGTTGGATCGCAAGGCCTTCGGTAACCCGATCGCCGATCTGCAGGGCCTGCGCTTCATGCTGGCCGACATGGCCATGCGCACCGAGGCAGCCAGGACCCTGATCTACCGGGCCTGCGCGCTGGTCGACAGCGGCGACCCGGAGGGCGAGCTCACCAAGGTGGGAGCCATGGCCAAGTGCTTCGCCTCGGATACGGCCATGGCGGTCACCGTCGACGCGGTGCAGCTGCTGGGTGGGTACGGCTTCACCAAGGACTTCCCGGTCGAGCGGTTCATGCGCGACGCCAAGATCACCCAGATCTACGAGGGCACCAACCAGATCCAACGGGTGGTCATCGCCAGGTCGTTGCTGGGCTGAGCCCGCCCGCCCCGACCCGCTACCCTGGGCCGGTGACCAACGCCCGAGTGCCCGGTGGGGTGGTGCACAAGCTTCCCGCCGACCTGCGCGAGACGCTGATCGTCCATCCCGCGGCGCTCCACGCCTGGAACGACATCACGCCTCTGGCCCGCAACGAGTTCATCTGCTGGGTCGAGGATGCCAAGCAAAAGATGACCCGAGAACGCCGCATTCGCCGGACCCGGGAGGAGCTCGAGGAAGGCCAGCGTCGTCCCTGCTGCTGGCCCGGGTGCTCCCACCGCGAGCGCACCGGCAAATAGGCGTCGGCGAGCTGCCGGTATTCGTCGGGGTCTTTCCCGATAGTGCTCGATACTCAGGCCGGGGGTCAGGACTCCGGCCGGGCGGAATGCTCCCGGGCCACCCGGGCCCGGAACCGAGAGACGAGAACCGCGATCGCCGCCACCACCCCCAGCAGAGCGGCAATCACACCGATGCCGGCGGACCCGCCCAGCCAGAACGACGAGGAGACCGCGGTGGGTACCACTGGGGCCTTTACCACCGGGAACAAAGCCAGGGTCACGATGGGGAAGTGGTAGACGCAAGTGCCGGTCGACTGATGGATGGAGACGGCCGCGGTGATGTAGCCGCCGGCCTGAACCAACGGGTTGCCGTTGTCGTCGGCCAAGGTTAGGGAGACCACGTTGTCGGAGACGGTGGCGTTGGCGGGGATGACCGGCAGCGGCACCAGAGGCTGGTTGTTAGTCTCGACGTCGATCGAGGAGACCCCGATGCCGCCTTTCGGCGTCCTCGAGGTCTGCACCACCAGGGTGCTGAAGATGGCGTTCGGCGCGCTGGAGTCAGGCCCGCCACCCTCCACGGTTATCCCGGCCGTCACCGGATTGGAGAACACCACGTTCTCGAGGTGGACCGACGGGGTGTAGGTGAACCAGAGCGGAATGTTTCCGCTGCAAACATTTTGGGACAGCGCCTGCGACCCGAGGAGGCGGCCTTGCCACGGACCGATGATCTGGCTTCCGCTCCCCAGGCCGACCAATGAGCCGATGGCGTAGGGATTCGAGAGGTTCTCCTCGCCGCTCCCGTCGGCTGCCCGGGTCATGAACCCCGCTTGCACGTCGGTTCTCGGGTCGCCCAGCACGTTCTGCGCCACCGGAGTCAGGGCGGAGATGTCAATGGCAATCGAGACCACTTCGCCGACCACGGTCACGGTGGCCGGTCCGACCGGCCCGACCGGCCTGCCATCGACGAACTCGTTGAGCACCCAGCCCGATGGGGTCTGGGTCAGGTTGAAAGTGCAATTGTCCCCGCAGGTGTTTGCCGGGGAAACCTGCGCGAGTGCCGGGTCCTCCACCAGCTCGAGCTCGGGCGTGATGATGCGGTCCGGTGGGAGTCGGGGGAGTCCGACCGAGCCATTCGACCCGGTGATGGTGAGCGAAAAGACATCGGTCCGGCCCTTCGAGCTCAACTGGATGCGCTGCAGTTGGTACTGCGCCACCGACGGCTGCCCGGTGGCGACCGGTACCCGGCCCGGCCCGTAGAACGTCGGCTGGTTGTAGGCCTGGGCAAAGATACGAACCGGCGTGGAGGCAGCAGCGGACGGGGCGGGAACGATCCACATCTGCAACCCGACCAGGAGGACACCGACCGCCGCCGCACTGACCGCGATCCGGATACGCAAGGCTCGGAGAGGTGCCGGAGGGGTGACGCTCACGTGACGGCGTTGGCGCGAGCCGGCGCCGCCCCGCCCGGGGACCGAACCTGGGTCACCTTTGGCGGCCCGACCTGGTCCACATCACCCATGCACCCCTGATGACCCGTAACCCCGGGAACAGGACCGTGTGCTTAACTTTCCTCGAACTATCCATCGGCAGAGAAAGTGTAACCAGATCGGCGCCATGAGAAATCCCGGTGTTTCCTTGATGTATTCGCCGGGCGGCGCCTCCGCGCCGCATTCGTGCGACCATCGTGAGACCCGGTCGTGAGGACCACCCTCTACCCGCTCGTCGACAGTCTCGAGGCCGCCATCGACCTTCCGGAACCCATCGTGGAGTTCGGGTCCTTGCGGGTGGATGAACAGTCGCACCTCCAGCTCCTGCGGGACCGCTTCCCCGGGAAGAGCTACATCGGCACCGATTTCCGGACCGGGTCGGGCGTCGATCAGGTCCAGGATCTCCACTCGCTCGGCTTGGCCGACGAGTCGGTGGGTACCGCCCTGATGCTGGACACCGTCGAACACGTGCGGGAGCCCTGGGCGGCCATGCGGGAAATCCACCGCTGTCTCAAGCCCGGTGGGCTGGTGCTGATGACCTCGGTGTTCTTCTTCCCGATCCATGCCTTCCCGGACGACTACTGGCGATTCACGGCTTCGGCCATGGACGTCCTGCTGCAGGACTTCGATCTCGTTCACAGCGGCATGGCTGGACAGACCGACCTTCCCCACACCGTGCTGGGCATCGGGGCCAAGGAGCCGTTCGATGCGGGGAAATGGTCCCGGGCCGTCACCGCCGCCGACGCCTGGCTCGAGGGTGGCGCCACCTCGTGGAAGGAACGCGCGCTGGTGGCGTTCCCCCCGGTGGTGCTGGTGGCCGGGTATGACGGCTTCCGGGCCGCCACCTCGTTGTACAGCCGACTCCGGAAGCGTGACCGCACCTCACGGCTCAATGGTCACTAAGGATGCGAACACCAGCGTCGGTACGGGTCGACAACATCTGGTTGCCTTTGTCTTACTGCTGATCGCCACCGGAGCGTTCTTCTTCCCGGTCCTCTTCCAAGGCCAGAGCCTCACCGCCGTCCGCAACGACGAAACGATCGTGCACCCGTGGACGCCGGCGCTCCCCACCCTCGGGGTGGGGCCGGTCCAGAGCGACCAGGCCGACCTCAGCTTCCCGTGGCAGGTCGACCTCACCCAGGCGGTCAAGCAGGGGACCCTGCCGTTCTGGAATCCAAACGCCTTCATCGGCGGGTACCCCCTCTACACCAATGGCTCGAGTGCGCAGCTGTTCCCGCTCCACCTGGCCGGAGCACTGCTGCTCTCGCCCACCGCGGCCCACGACGCGCTGTGCTTCCTCGAGGTCCTGTTTGCCGGGTTCTTCACTTATCTGTTTTTGCGGGAACTCAAGATCGGGATGGCCGGCGCCATGCTGGCCGCCATCGCCTGGATGTTCTCCACCTTCAACATGGCCTGGCTCAATTTCGAGGTCGTCTCGCCGATCCAGTTCCTGCTGCCGCTCGGCCTCTTGCTGGTGCACCGGGCCTGGCGAAAATCGACCTGGACCGCCGCGCTGATGGCCGGGCTCTGCCTGGGGATCACCATGCTCGCCGGTCACGTGCTGTGGATGGCGATCACCTGTGTGGTCGTCGGCGCCTACGCGGTGGCCCTGGCCGCGCCGCCGGCCTGGGAGGCCTGGCACGCCAACGACCGGGTCCGGCTCCGCCATACCCTGGCCATCCCGGTGGTCATGGTGGTGAGCGCGGTCGGCGTGGCGGCGGTGGAGCTCTTCCCGTTGGCGTCCTCGCTCGGGAGTTCGCAGCGCCATTCGTTCTCGTATTCCGACCTCTCCAAGTTCATTCCTGGCGAGGGGTCGAACGCCCTCTCGACGCCGTCCACGCTGGCCCACATCTTCTATCCGATCTCGTATCCGCTGTCCGTTTCGAACATCAACACCAGCATGATCTTCGCCGGTACCCTGACCGCGCTCTTCGCCATCGTGGGGGTCTTCACCCGCCGGCCCGGGTCCGGGTTGGGCAAGTGGATGCTGTTCGGGTTCGCCCTCATCGCGGTGGGGAGCTCGTGGACCTGGTTGGCCTATCACTTCATCCCTATCTTCCGGGTCTTCTGGCCGTACGGCCGGCTCTTCCAGTGGTCCACCTTCGGCCTGGCCGTCCTGGCCGGGATCGGGCTCGACGAATCGATCAAGGCAGTGGCCCGACGTCACTGGACGATCGACTACGGGAAGGCGACGGTCATCGGTCTGGGCCTGGCCGGGCTGACCGCCGCCCAGCTCATCCCCATCGGTCGCAGCCTCAACCCGCCGTTCGCCACCATGAACGCCTCGACCACCTTCCCGACCACCGGGCTGATCAAAGCCATCGAGACGTACCAGAAGCAGGCAACCTGGCCGGCCCGGGTCGTCCCGGTGTCGTCCACCTCGGCCCAGCTGGAATCCGGGCTGCTCCTCAACCCGGGGAACTACGACCTGTTGTACAACCTCGACCTGGTCTCCGGTTATGACAGCGTGATCCCCGAGCGGACGGTGGCGGTGGCCAAGTACATCGAAGGCCAGCCCCTCCAGTCCCTCACCTCCGACCAGTCCCAGGCATTCTGGTTGCTGCCCAACGAGGCGAGCATCCGCTACGGCGAACTCGCCCGGTTCGGCATCTCCGCCCTGGCCACCCTGCCCAAGTTCACCGTGGAGTCGGACTGGGGTGGCGCGGCCCGGGAGGACCTCGGGCAGACGACCCTCTATGCCGGCAGCGACGGGAATCTCATCGGCCTGAATGGTCAGTCGGTCGGCCCCCGGGTGGTGACCAAGGTGGACTTCGTGAAGAGTCCGACGTCGGCGTTCCAGACGTTCGTGGCCCCGAACTTTCCCTGGCAGCAGCAGGTGGTTCTGGAGAGCAGCCAGCTCACGTCCCTCTCCACCAGTCAGAAGGAAGCCATCGTGGAAATGGCGGTGGACAAGCCGGTGACCGCCACCACCTCGAACATCCAGCCCGGGATCAACTCGCTGTCCATGACCGTGCACAGCAGCGGGCCCGGGCTCCTGGTCATTCCCGAGAACTGGGACAAGGGTTGGTCGGCCGAGGTCAACGGCCAAGCGGTGCCGGTGCTGCAGGGGAACTATGTGCAGCAGGTGGTGCTGGTACCCGCGGGTACCTCAGACGTTGTCCTTCGCTTTCGGCCGCCGAACTTTGACTTCGGGGCCACCGTCACCATTGTTTCGCTGGTGATCATCGGGTTCATCAGCGTCGAGGGCTATCGACGCCGTCGCGCCGTTGTCAGCCGGGAGACCGCTGCCGGCACCGAATGAGTCGGGATTGAGCTGGGTACTCCCGGCCAGACCGGCGTCGGCCCCCTCGACCACGGTGACCACCTCGGACTGCACCGGGGGTACCAGCTCGCAGAGGAACTGGTAGGCGAACAGGGTCGGGTAGACCTTGAGACCGGCCTTCTCCAGGGTCTGGATGAGGCGAACCAGGAACGGCGGGTCATCGGCCATTCCCGGCCCCAGGGCTTCAGCCGGAAACCCGAGGGGTGTCTCCACCTTGAGGTGATAGCCGCCGATCCGGAGGAGGCGGCGGAAGCTGCGCCGGTTGTAGAACCGGAGGTGGGTACTGTCGAGGATCCCCCGCTGGTCGTACTCGAAGGTGCCGATGAGCGACCGGAGCCTCGGATACCAGTGCCCTACGTTGGGCACACTCACCAGCATGAACCCGTCGGGATTCAACACGTCCTTGAACTGGGCCAGCAGATGCTCGGGAGTGGCCAGGTGCTCCAGGACGTCGGCCGCCACCACGACGTCATACCCGGTGCCGACCTTGCTCGGCAGCCCCTTTCCGAGGTCGGCCTTGATGAATTCCGACATCCGGTCGGTGACCCCGGGGTGAGCGAACTGGTCGACTCCCACCACCGTGTGCCGGCCGGCCAGGATCTCCGATGTCCAGCCGGCCGCACAGCCGACGTCCAGGATCCGGGACGGCCCTTCCCTGGCCAGACGCGAAATGATGGCCTGGTGGGAACTGGTCGCCGCGTCCCGGATGGCGTAGTCGGTTCCGACCGATGCCAGGTGACCGGCGCCGAAGCCCTTCTGTTGCAGGCGCCAGGCCAGCGAGTCGATGACGACGTCCTTGGCGTATTTCATGCCGTTCACATAGGAGACTTCGTCGCCGTAGTAGGTGGGAATGGGGACTTCCCCGATGCGGCCTCCGGCCGAGAGCACCTGGAGGAGAATCTCGGTGTCGAAGTCGAATCCGTCGCTGTTGCCGTTGAAGTCGATCTTCTTGAGCACATCCACCGCGTAGGCGCGGTAGCCCGAATGCCATTCGGCGAGGTGAGCGCCGGTGACCCAGTTCTGGAAGGTGGTGAGGATGCGGTTCCCCACGAGTTTGTAGAGGGGCATCCCTCCATGGCGGGCCCCCCCGGGGTCAGCATGCGCGATCCGAGCACGGCCTTGGCCTCACCCCGTTCGATGGGGGCGATGATGTCCTCGATGATCTCGGGCGCATACTGGCCGTCACCGTGCAGCAGCACCACGCAGTCGAGGTCATTGTCGATGGCCCAGTGGTACCCGGCCTTCTGATTCCCCCCGTACCCGAGGTTCACCGGCTGTCGGACGATGGTGAGCGGCAGCTCGGGGTGGAGCAGGCGCCACTCCACCGCCATCCTGTGGGTGGCATCACCGGATCCGTCGTCGCTCAGCCACACTCCGGCGCAGCGATTCCAGAACGTCTCGGGGATGCGGTCCAACACCGCGTTGATGGTGTGCTCGGCGTTGTAGGCGACCAGGATGATGCCCACCCGGAAATCGGCCCCCGTGCGTCGTGCCGAGGTGGTCGCTCCCGCCTTCTTCCGCACCATCATCGTGGCATCCCCGTCAGTCTCGAAGGTTCGAGTCCGAACCGTGCCGATGCGTTGGCATCCCCGCCGGTTCCCTCGTTCACGAACGTCAAGAGTAACCCCTCGAGCCGGGGACCGACACGCGGGGTCCGGGTCGGCACCCCAGCCAAACATGCAGGTGGAGGAGTTGCGGCCCTCCGAGCCCATCGACGGGCGGGCCGGAACCGATCTGTGGGTCGACATGGTTCCGGCCGATTCCGACCTGGCGTCCGGGCCTGGCCCCGGGGCGGCCGGGACGGGCCCGGCCGGATGGAGAAGGCAGACTGGGGCGGGCCGGACGAGGTCAGCCAATAGAACAGGTTCTATACTGCACAGCCTGGCGTCACCGGCCGGTCTGCCTGGCCCGATGCCGTTCATCTCACAGATCCAAAGGAGATCCGTCATGGCCCAGCCGGTAATCGTCGAAGCGGTCCGCACGCCGATCGGAAAGCGCAACGGTTGGCTCTCGGGGTTCCACGCCGCCGAGTTGCTCGGCAACGCCCAGGTCGAGCTGGTGAAGCGGGCCGGGGTCGATCCCGGCGACGTCGATCAGATCGTCGGCGGATGCGTGACCCAGGCCGGCGAGCAGGCGTCCAACGTGACCCGCACGGCCTGGCTGAACCAGGGCCTGCCCTACGAGGTGGCGGCCACCACCGTCGACTGCCAGTGCGGCTCGGCCCAGCAGGCCAACAACTTCGTGGCCAACCTCATCAGTGCCGGCGCCATCGAGGTGGGGATCGGCTGCGGGGTGGAGGCGATGAGCCGGGTCGGCCTGGGGGCCAACGCCTACAACGGCCCGGGCAAGTCGAGGCCGGAGAACTTCCCCTGGGACATGCCCGACCAGTTCGGTGCGGC
Organism: uncultured Acidimicrobiaceae bacterium; assembly: GCA_963819695.1. Classification (GTDB taxonomy): domain Bacteria; phylum Actinomycetota; class Acidimicrobiia; order Acidimicrobiales; family RAAP-2; genus DASZIT01. The sequence continues at coordinate 464,797 of CAWFXD010000001.1, forward strand.
CGAGCGCATCGCCGAGAAGTACGGCATCACCCGGGAGGACGTGGACTGGCTCGGGTTCGAGTCCCAGCGGAAGGCGGCGGTGGCGGTGGCCGAGGGACGCTTCGACCGGGAGATCGTCCCCCTGGAGGCCCCGGTGGTCGGGGCGGACGGTCCCACCGGCGAGAGGACGCTGGTGTCCAAGGACCAGGGCCCGCGGGAGACGACCAAGGAGGGCCTGGCCGGGCTCAAGCCGGTCATGCCCGACGGGATGCACACCGCCGGCAACAGCTCCCAGATCTCCGACGGCGCCGCCGCGGTGCTGTGGATGTCCGAGGAGCGGGCGAACTCGGCCGGCCTCCGGCCCCGGGCCCGCATCGTGGCCCAGACGCTGGTCGGGTCCGATCCCTACTACCACCTCGACGGTCCGATCGCCGCCACCGCCAAGGTCCTGGCCAAGGCCGGGATGACCATGGACGACATCGATCTCTTCGAGGTCAACGAGGCGTTCGCCTCGGTGGTGATGTCCTGGGGCAAGGTCCACGAGGTCGATTGGGACAAGGTGAACGTCAACGGGGGCGCCATCGCCCTCGGCCACCCGGTCGGCTCCACCGGCGCCCGGCTGATCACCACCGCCCTGCACGAGCTCGAGCGCACCGACGGCACACCTGGCCCTGGTCACCATGTGCTGCGGCGGGGCGTTGGCCACCGGCACCATCATCGAACGCATCTGAACCGACCGAACCAGAAATGGCCCGAGGAGGCACGCAGTGAGCACCGAGCATCTGGACTTCGAGGTCCGGGGATCCACCGCCATCGTCACCATGAACCGCCCGGAGGCCAAAAACGCCCTGTCGGGTCCCATGCTGGTCGGCATGGTCGACGCCTGGTACGAGATCGACGGCAACGACGACATCCGGTGCGCCATCCTCACCGGGGCCGGCGGCACCTTCTGCGCGGGGATGGACCTCAAGTCGATGTCCGGCCCGGGCAACGAGTCGGTCCAGGCGCGGATGGCCGAGGACCCCGACCTCCACTGGAAGGCGCTCCTCCGCCACTACTCGCTGAAGAAGCCGCTGATCGCCGCGGTGGAGGGCTGGGCGGTGGCCGGCGGCACCGAGATCCTCCAGGCCACCGACATCCGGGTGGCCGGGGAGAGCGCCAAATTCGGGGTGTTCGAGGCCCGGCGGGGGCTCTTCCCCCTGGGTGGCTCCACGGTGCGCCTGCGCCGGCAGATCCCGTTCACGGTGGCGATGGACCTGCTGCTCACCGCCCGGGAGGTGTCGGCCCAGGAGGCCAAGGAGATCGGGCTCATCGGCCGGGTGGTCCCCGACGGGACCGCGCTCGACGCCGCGCTGGAGATCGCCGAGGTGATCGCGGCCAACGGGCCGCTGGCGGTGGAGGCGATCAAGGCCTCGGTCAAGGCCACCGAGGGGATTCCCGAGGAAGAGGCGCTCAAGCTGGAGCTCGAGATCGGATGGCCGATCTTCGCCACCGAGGATGCCAAAGAGGGGCCGAAGGCGTTCGCCGAGAAGCGCACGCCGAACTTCCAGCGCCGATGACCAACCCCGAGCCGGTGGACACGCTGACCCAGCCGGGCAGCCCCCGACTCCGGCTGGCGGCGGCGCTGCGGCTGCTCATCGACGACGCGGTGGCCGCCGATCTCGACAACGCCGTCGTCTCCGAGGCGGCCGAGGCCGTCGAGGCCGTCCACGCCAAGCTGCTGGCCGCCGCCGGACCGATGAAGCGGCCCCGGGGCCAGCCGGACATCGCCTCGGCCGCCCAGGAGTTCTTCCCCACCAGCCCGGTGATGGGCCTGGCCAACCCGATCGCGCCGCCGGTGCTGGTGAAGGTGGTCGACGGGATCGACGGCGGCCCCCGGGAGATCGCCGGGCAGGCCAACTTCGGCTACCCCTACGAGGGCCCGCCCACCTGCGTCCACGGCGGGGTGATCGCCGAGACCTTCGACGAGGTGCTGGGGGCCTGCTGCATCGTGTCCGGCAACCACGGCATGACCGGCACCCTCACCGTCCGGTACCGGAAGCCCACCCCGCTCCGTACCGATCTGCGGATCGAGGCCCGTTACCTGGGTCGCGACGGCCGCAAGATCCGGGCGTGGGCCGGCATGTGGCACGGCGACGTGCTGACCGCGGAGGCCGACGGGCTGTTCATCGACGTGGCTCCCGCCCAGTTCGTGGCCATCGCCGAGGGGAACATCGACAGCGCCGATCCGGTCATGCTGGCCGCCATCCGGGCCGAGGCGGCCCGGGAAGGGGCGGCCTCCGACGTCCAGGTGATCGACCCGGATTCGCTGCCCAAGCCGGGCTGATCCGGCCGAGCGCGGTGGCCGCCACCCCGGCGGCGGGTCCCGTGGCGGAGCCGGAGGAGCCCGGAGCCGGCCCCCGTCGTCCCGCCGGGATCAGATCTTTTCCCGGCCCACCCAGTAGGGGTCGCGCAGCTTGCGCTTGTAGAGCTTGCCGTTCGGGTCCCGGGGCAGGGCGTCGGTGAAGTCGATCGACTTGGGGGTCTTGAACTTGGCCAGCCGGGTCGAGCAGTACTCGAGGATCTCGGCGGCCAGCTCGGGGGAGGGCTCGACCCCGTCGGCCGGCTCGATGACCGCCTTGATCTCCTCGCCCCAGTCGTCGTGGGGGATGCCGAAGACGGCGGCGTCGCCGATCTTGGGGAAGCTGAGCAGGACGTTCTCGATCTCGGCCGGGTAGATGTTGGCGCCGCCGGAGATGATCATGTCGATCTTGCGGTCGCGCAGGAACAGGTAGCCGTCCTCGTCGATGAGGCCGACGTCGCCGACGGTGAAGTACTTGCCGATCCGGTTGCTCTCGGTCTTCTTCTTGTCCTTGTGGTACTCGAAGTCGGCGGTCCCCATCGACATGTAGACGGTGCCGATGACATTCGGCTCCTCGACCCGGTTGTCGTCGTCGTCGAAGATGGCGATCTCGGAGATCGGCCACGCCTTCCCGACGGTGCCCGGCTTCTCCAGCCACTCGGCCGCGGTCACCAGCGTGCCCCCGCCCTCGGAGGCGGCGTAGTACTCGTCGATGGCGTTGCCCCACCACTCGATCATCTTGTACTTGACGTCGACCGGGCAGGGGGCGGCGGCGTGGATCATGTGGCGGAGGGAGGACATGTCGTACTTCGTCCTGGTCTCCTCCGGGAGGGCCAGCAGACGGTGGAACTGGGTGGGCACCATGTGCGAGCAGGTCACCTTGTACTTCTCGATCAGCTGCAGCATCTCCTCGGGGATCCACTTGTCCATCACCACGATGGTGTGGCCCAGGTGGATCGACGCTCCCGAGAAGCGCATCACCGCGGTGTGGTACAGCGGCGAGCCGACGATGTGGACGTTGTCGTCCTGGGGTTGGATGCCGAACAGGAACAGGATCCCCGACTGGCCGAGGGCGGCTTCCTCCGGGGTGACGCCGAGCAGCTTCCGGAAGATGCCCTTGGGGTTCCCGGTGGTGCCCGAGGTGTAGTTCATGGTGTCGCCGATGGTCCGGTCGGTCGGGTCGTCGGTGGGCTGGGCGTCCCGGAGGGCGGCGAACGATTCGAAGCCGTCGATGTTGCCGACCGCCAGACGGGCGGGGTCCGGGAGCTCGGCCTCCTTGGCGGCGTCGGCGGCCACGTCGGCGAACCGCTCGTGGGCTACGAACACCTTGGCCCCGGAGTCCTTCAGGATGTAGGCGACCTCGGGGCCGATCAGGTGGTGGTTGATCGGGCACCAGGTACCACCCGGCCTGGAGGGCGGCCAGGTAGACCTCGAACATCTCCACCCCGTTGGGCAGGAGGGTCGCCACCACGTCGCCGGTCCGGAGGCCCCGCTGGCGGAGGGCGTGGACGACCTGGTTGGCCCGGTCGAGGAGCTCCTTGGCGGTGAACTCCCGGCCGCCGGGGTCGACCAGAGCCAGGTGGTCGGGATTCTCGTGTGCCAGTGCCCAAAACCCAAGATCGCCCATGGTGGCCTTCCCCTCTTGCCGTGCCGCTTCCGGCTGGTGCCGCTTCCGGTGCTCGAATCGACGTCATGGCGACTCTCGCACATAGCGCCCAGGTGGCGCCGAACCGGATCGAACGCTAGAACATGTTCTAGCTGCGGTCAATCTGCCCGGCCCCCTGGAAGCATGCGCCGCGCCCGATCGGCGCAAGGCGCCTGATGAACGACGACGAACGTATGACGAACGTATGAGGAGCAAGCACGGATGAGTGGATTTCTGAATGGCAAGGTGGTGGCCATCACCGGCGCCGGCGGCGGGATCGGCCGGGCGGTGGCGCTGGCGGCGGCGGCCGAGGGGGCGAAGATCGTGGTGGCCGATATCGGGGTGTCGTTGGACGGCGGCGACCCGACCAGCGCGGTGGCCGAGTCGGTGGTGGCCGAGATCGAGGCGGCCGGGGGTTCGGCGGTGGCGGTGGCCGAGAGCGTCACCACCCTGGCCGGCGGCGAGAAGATCATCGGGACCGGCGTCGAGAAGTGGGGCCGGATCGACGGCGTGGTGGCGGTGGCGGGCATCCTCCGAGAGCGGATGCTCTTCAACATGGCCGAGGACGAGTGGGACGCGGTCATCGAGACCCACCTGAAGGGGCACTTCACCGTCTTCCGGGCGGCGTCGGCCATCATGCGGAAGCAGGAGGGCGGCGGTTCCCTGGTCGCCTTCACCTCCGGGGCCTTCGCCGGGAGTGTGGCCCAGGCCAACTACGCGGCGGCCAAGGGCGGCATCGTCTCGCTGGTGCACTCGGCGGCGGCCGGGCTCAACCGGTACGGCATCACCGCCAACGCGGTGGCCCCGGTGGCCCGCACCCGGATGTCGGCCAACGTCCCGATGGACCTGGCCGAGATGGGGGACCCGGAGGACGTCGCCCCTCTGGTCGTCTACCTGTTGTCGGACCAGGCCAAGCACGTCACCGGTCAGGTGTACACCTCGGTGGGCCCGAAGATCGCGGTCTGGAACCAGCCCCGGGAGGTCCGGGCCATGTATGCCGACGGGCGATGGACTCCTGAGGAGATCGCGGCCCGGTTGGACTCGACGGTGGGGCAGGAGCGGATGCCTCTCCTCGACCAGCTCGAGGCCTACCGCAAGGCCGCCGAAGAGAAGGCGGCGGCCGAGAAGGGGTCGTAGTCGCAGCGCGCTGGTGATCGGGGTGGTGGGGTGGTGGGGTGGTGGGGTGGTGGTCGGGCGGGTGCCTAGCGGGGCCCGCCGTTCTGACATCTCGTCTGACTCAAGTGGGGATCCAGGTCTGATCTCGGGTCGCGGTGGCCGCTGAGTCCGGCTCCGGGCTCTTTCCTCGGCGCAACCGGAGCTCGATCCCTAATCAGCGCGCATGCACCACTTTCGCGTTGTGGGTTCGTAGTGTTCTGAACCAGCAACTGATCCGTTCGGTTCGAACTCTTACGGTCCCGTGATGCGAAGGATCCGCCATGGTCGCACTTGTAATTATCTTGACAGCCGTCGTTCTGATGCTCACGGTGTTGGTCGCCGGACTGCTGAGAAGCCACGCCGACATCTTGAAGGCGCTCCATGACCTGGGAGCCGGCGTCGGTGATCCTTCTCTGGATCTGGTCAGCGGTGACAGCCATGACCATGGCCCCGCGCATGGCCACGACCAGAGTCATCGTCGGGGAAGTGACCGCAACCAAAGCGCCAATGGGGGACCGGTATCATCGCCGGTCCCGCTCACCATGGGTCCCTCCCTGCCCGGAGAGCGGAACTCGACATCGGCTCCGACCATCGCCGGCGTCACGCCGACCGGAGATGCCCTCGCCATCTCGGTGACCGGGAACGATCAACTCACGTTGATCGCCTTCTTGTCGTCGGGCTGCGCGACCTGCGCCGGCTTTTGGGAGGCATTCCAGGCGCCGGAGCATCTGGGCCTACCGGACGGGATCCGATTGGTGGTGGTCACCAAGGGCCCGGAGTTGGAGATCGCCGGTGAAGTGGCGGCGAAGGCCCACAGCCGGCTCCAGGTGGTCATGTCGAGCGATGCTTGGGGCGACTACGAGGTACCCGGTTCCCCGTTCTTCGTCCTGGTCGATGGATCGGCCGGTCGTCGGATCGGGGAAGGGGTGGCCAACCACTTCTCACAGGTCGCCGAACTGGTTCGGCGGGCCCAGGTCGACATGCAGGCGTTCGGGATCGGAGCTGGCGGCGAAGGCGGGAGCCGGAGCCGTGTCTTTGCCGGCGGTCTTGACGGTCCCGCCCGGGAGTCAGCCAATGACCTGGAGCTGCGGGCGGCCGGCATCCTTCCGGGCGACCCGAGCCTGTATCCGTCGTCGCTCGACGACGTCTTTCCGTCCAATATCGATGTTCTCCCGCCGCATCCTGATCGAACCGGAACCAACCCCTCAACCCCGCGACAGGCCCAGGAACGTCGAGCTGGCTGACCGATGGCGACCCTCCAGGCGCACGGCATCCAGGCTCAGCTTCCCAGCAATTTCGAGGGGCGCATCTTCATCCGCCCGAGGGTTGCCGATGAGATCACCTACCCAGTGGCACACTTCGCCACCTTCCCGCTTCCGAACCAGGTTGGCGACTTCGGGTCAGGCGCAGTCACCCTGATGGGCCCCAGCGATATCTTCGCGGTGCTGTTCGAATACGGGCCGGAAAGTGTCGGAACCCGACTGTTCGCTCGCCAGGGAATGCCCCGTTCGCTCGGCATCAATGATTTCCGTCCCAACCTGTTGCGAAGGGGTATCGGGGGCCACTCGGGCACCCAGTGGTTCTTCACCGAATCCGGGCGCCCGTTCGCCTTCTACTCGGTCCTCGGCAGCCATGCCCGACGGAGCGCCCTGGTGCCCCGCGTCAATGACCTTCTCTCCAACCTGTCGGTGAGCCCCCAACCCCTGCCCGCCGCTCACGGAACCGCGACATGGAACTGATCGGCCCCTACCTCGTCGCCGGCGCCCTCTTGGTGATCGCCGGGGTGATGAAGGCGGTCCGTCCCGCCGACACCGCACGAGCGGTGGCGTTGGTCGTTCCCGATCGGCTTCGCCGACCCCTCCAGTTCCGCGTCCTCCGGGTGCTGATCCGGATCGGCGCCCTCGCCGAGGTGGCCCTCGGCACCTTCGCGATCTTCTTGCCTCGTCCACTGCCGGCGGCACTGGTCGCCACTTCCTACGCCGTCTTCGTCGGGATGGTGCTCTACGTCCGGTCCCGAGGCGGCTCCCTGGCCAGCTGCGGGTGCTTCGGGACCCTGGACACTCCCGCCACCCGGCTGCACGCGGTCATCAATTTGGGGATGGTGATCCCGGCGGTGGCGGTGGCGGTGGACGCCCCCGCGGGCGGGTCCACTGTCAGCATCATCGCAGCTCAGCCCCTATATGGACTCCCGTTTCTGGCGGCTGGGGCGCTAGGCATTTGGCTGACGTATCTGGCTCTTTCGTCGCTAGCCCAACTCGAGGCGGCTCGTCGGTTGGTCGGGAGCGCGACCGGAAAGTGGCGATGAAGGCGATGAACAGGTGAACAGGTGAGCACGACCGTCGTCGAGCGCGCCTCGGAGTTCCTGGGGTCACGGTTGTCCCGACGCAGTTTCATCAACCGCTCGGCATACGTCGGAAGCGCGGTGGCGGTAGGGGCCGGCCTCGATCTGGCCCTCCGGCCCGGCACCGCCTACGGCGCCATCTGCTCGTGCGGTAGCGCAAACTGTGATTGCGGTTCGACGTGCTGCTCGGGGTTCAGCGAGTTCTGCTGCTCGGTGAACGGCGGCTACAACTACTGCCCGACCAATACGGTGATGGGCGGATGGTGGAAGGCAGACAACTCGTCATATTGCGGCGGCCCCCGCTACTACATGGACTGCAACGCCACCTGCGGGTGCACCACCGGGTGCGGGAACGGCTTCAACTTCTGCGACACCAGCTGTGACGGAACCAGCTGTGGCTGTGGTCCCAGCGGATGCAATTCGTTCCTGACCGGGTGCCTGCAGTTTCGCTACGGCCAGTGCAACCAGAACGTCGCCTGCATGGGCCGGATCGTCTGCCGGGTGGTGGCCTGCGTCCCGCCGTGGCAGGTCGATGCGTCGTGCACCACTGCTAATGCCCAGGACGACAGCACCGCCGAACAGAACGCCGCCTGCTGGACGACCGCCCCTCCGTCTCCGCCGTGCAATTCTCCCGCCACCAACTGCCAGACGGTGGGCATGGCGGCCAGCAGCGACGGCAACGGGTATGCGATCCTCACCGCGTTCGGGAAAGTGTTCACCTTCGGCGACTTCCCCAACAACGGCGACGAATCCACCGTCGCGCTGGCCCGACCAATGGTGGGCATCGCCGACTCCCCGGTCGGCGGCTACTACTTCGTGGCCGCCGACGGCGGCGTCTTCACCTTCGGGAAGGCCCAGTTCTTCGGGTCGATGGGAGGGGCCCCGCTGAATAAGCCCATCGTGGGCATGGCCGCCACGCTGACGGGAAAGGGCTACTGGCTGGTGGCGGCCGACGGCGGGATCTTCGCGTTCGGGGACGCCCAGTTCTACGGGTCGATGGGCGGCCATCCACTCAACCAACCCATCGTGGGTATGACCGCCAGCTCGACCGGCAGGGGTTACCGGTTGGTGGCCGCCGACGGCGGGATCTTCGCGTTCGGGGACGCCCAGTTCTATGGGTCGATGGGTGGCCATCCCCTCAATCAGCCGATCGTGGGGATGGCGAACACGTCGACGGGCAAGGGCTACTGGCTGGCGGCCAGCGACGGTGGCATCTTCGCCTTCGGGGACGCACCCTTCCACGGCTCGATGGGGGGTCTGCCCCTGGCCAGACCCATGGTGGGCATGGCACTGTCCCGCACCCAGTCCGGGTACTGGCTGGTGGCCCAGGACGGGGGCATCTTCTCCTTCGACGCGCCATTCCTGGGATCACCCGCCTAGGCCATGAAGCGCAACCCGACATCGCCGGACAACCGGACATCGCCGGACAACCGGACATCGCCGGACAACCGAGGAGCCCGATGACAACCTTGATCATTTCAGTTGCCGCCCTGGTCACAGTGGCATCCGCCGTCCGATCCACCTGGTCGCCGTGCGGGTTGTCGATGCTGGCCTCCATCACCCCCCTCAGCGAGACCGGCCGTGGGAACCGCTTCCGAACCACCGCCAGGTGGTTCGTGGTCGGCAGCACCGCCGGTGGACTCACGTTGGGGGTGTGTGTGGCCGTTCTGGCCGTCGGTGTGCACGGGCTGGCACTGTCGTCGACTGCGGTGGGGGTTGCCGCCCTGGCGACCGCGGTCGTGGCCGCGGCCTCGGACACCGGTGTGAAAGGGTTCCGGGTCCCGGTTCATCACCGTCAGGTCAACGAACGGTGGCTCGACCAGTTCCGGCCGTGGGCCTACGCCGCCGGGTTCGGCTGGCAGATCGGCACCGGACTGGCCACCTACATCACCACCGCGGCGGTGTATCTGTTGATCGTCTTGGGTGCGCTCGGAGGCAGCCCGGCGTGGGCGCTGGCTCTCGGACTCGGGTTCGGCCTGGTGCGGGGACTGTCGGTCCTGCTCGGGCGGAACATCCGCGACCCCGCGACCCTCCGGGCCTTCCACCGCCGGTTCGTCGACGCCGGTCCGAAGGTCAACCGCATCACCGTGCTGGCCGAGGTGGCGGCCGCCGACGCGGTGGCATGGATGTTGTCACCGATGACCGGGCTCCTCGTGACCGGCGGACTCACCGTTGCCGGGGTCATCGTGATGCGACGGAGGGCGACGGCGGTGGCGACAGCGACGCCGCCGGCGACCGTCGGTGACCGACCGCGCCTCCACCGGGGTGAGGGTCGGCGACGCCGGCCCCGTCCAAGGGGTGGTCGTTCAGTAGTCAGCCAGAGTCGCCCGGGGCCAGCGTCTTCGAGGCGGAAGCGCGACTCGACGAGCTCCCCGAAGTAGCCGGTTCCGGAGTCTTTGCCGGTTTCGGATCGCCGAGGAACGGCCCACCCGCCACCGGCCCCTGCTTCCGCCATTTCTTCAAGGCTGGATACCGGGTGGCCAGCAGGACCAATCCGGCGATGGCCAATCCGATGCCGGCCACCTGGACCAGGATGAACGCCACGTGGCTGGGGTCGGTCAGCCACAGCCGCTCGTCGATGAAACGCTCGATCCCCCACAGCACCATGCCGGCGCCGATGATGATGCCCGCCGGCGGCGCTTGGCGCCGGCGCTCGAGATCGATGGCCCGTTCGCCGTCGGCCGTACCGCTCTCTTCCGCGGAGACGTCAGTGGTGCCGTCGTGGGAGTCGAGCCCGGCCAGGGCCGGGGCCGGGGCCACGACGCCAACCCCGGCGGTGGCGAGTTGGGTTGAAGCCGCGGGGGCTTGACCGCGTAGCCAGCGTTCGAGGAGCAAGAGGATGCCGAAGATACTCAGATCCATGGCTGCCTGAAAGAGGGGAACCGGGAGCCGCTTGCCGACCTCTCCGGCGTAGTACATGCCGAACCACTGATGGGTGGCGTGCCCGCCGCCATTCACCATCAACTGCGGCCCGAGCAGGCGGCCGATGCCCCAGGCGGCCATCAGAACCGGAGCGACGAGATCCAGCAGCCGGATCGTCGAGATGGACGGGCAACGCCGCCGGGCACTGACGATTCCTACCGGCACCGCCAAGATCAGGCCTCCGAAGGACGACAGTCCGCCCTGCCAGATGGCGAACACCTGAAGGGGGTCGGAGGAGTACTGCGACCAGTTCGGGACCACGCTCATGATGCGGGCGCCGACAATGGCGGCGACGATGACCCACAGGAACATTCCGGTGATCCATTCCCACGGATAGCCGGCGTTGCGTACCCGGCGTTCGAAGTACCGGAGCGCGAACCAGAAGGTGATGGCCAGTCCGATTCCGTAGGTGTGGACCTCGATGAACCAGATGTGGAAAGCGACGGGGATTGGTCTCATGGTTGGCTGGTGCGGGCGGGCACGGTGGGTGTCATGGGCGGCGAATTGGCGGAGTTGACCCGCTGATGCCCTGCAAGTATGCCTCAGGCACCCGGTAGGGTGATTTCAGGGGCGGGGAGGCGGTTCGGGGGACCGGATCCGACCGGCAGGGAGCAGGGTGAACACCGGCGAGAGTCCAGTCGGCCCAGCCAGGACGAGGGACTTCGGGTCCCGACAGGGGGAGAGATGGGAACGCTGTCCGGCAAGGTAGCCGTGGTCACCGGGGGAGCCTCGGGCATCGGGTTGGCCTCGGCCACCCGGCTGGCGGAGTCCGGGGCGGCGGTGGCGGTGGTGGATCTCGATGCCACCGGGGCGGCCCGGGTAGCCGGCGAGATCGGTGGTCTGGCGGTACAGGCGGACGTCAGCCTGTCGGAGGCGTGGCCCGGCATCGTCGAGGAGGTGACCGCGCATCTCGGGGGAATCGACCTGGCCCATCTCAACGCCGGGGTGACCACCGGGGAGGCCGACATCACCGCCCTGACCGACGCGCAGTACCGGCGGGCGCTCGGGGTGAACGTGGACGGGGTGACCTTCGGAATCCGGGCCCTGGTGCCGGCCATGGCGGGCCGAGGCGGCGGGGCCATCGTCGCCACCGCCTCCCTGGCCGGTCTCATCGGCTACTCGCCCGACCCGATCTATGCGCTGACCAAGTCGGCGGTGGTTGGGCTGATCCGGGCGCTGGCCCCCCAGCTGGCCGAGAAGCGCATCACCGTCAACGCCGTCTGCCCGGGGCTGGTGGACACGCCGCTGATCGCCGATGTTCGACAGCTCCTGGAGGACAGCGGGTTTCCGATCATCGACCCGGGAGCGGTGGCCGACGCGGTGATCGGCTGTCTCTCCGGCGACGAAACCGGTCAGGCCATGGTGGTGCAGGCCGGACGCCCGGCGTTGGCGTTCCGATTCGGCCGCCCACCGGGGCCCAGGGCCGAGGGGGCGGAAGGGAAGCTACCGCCGAAGGAGCTCACCGCCCACGATCAGGGCGCAACCAGCTGAGATTGCTTTGCGATCTGAGGTGGGTGATGCTTGCCTGACGCCGGCGGGAGTACCGGCGCCCGGGTGGGTGCTAGCCGACTCGGCCGACTCCGACGAAACCGTCACCGGTGCGCATCGGGGTGTCCCACACGGAGGCCCCGGTGTACGGCGCCTCGACCATCATGCCGCCGCCGATGTACATGGCGACGTGGTCGTCTCCGCCGGGTCCGTAGAACAGGAGATCACCCGGGGCAATAGCGGCGAGCGAGATATGAGTGGTGTCGTCGTACTGCGCCCCCGAATAGTGGGGAAGGCTGATCCCGACCTGTGCATAGGCCCACATCACCAGGCCCGAGCAGTCGAAGCCGGCCGGAGTGGTGCCGCCCCACTCGTAGGGAACACCGATCTCACCCTGGGCCGCCTGCACTGCGCCGGCCGCGCCGCTGGAGGTCGGGGGAGGTGGGCTGAAGTTGACGCTGATTCCGCCACCTCCACCTCCACCGCCGCTCGAACCGGACTGAGCTGAAGCCTGCGCCTGCTGAGCGGCAGCCACCTTGGCTTGAGCAGCCTGGGCGGCGGCCGCGGCGGCCGCGGCTTGCTGTTGGGCGACCAGATTTTTGATGTTGGCGTTTACGCCGTCCAGTGCCGACGCATCGGACGCGGCCAACTGGGTGGCCTGATTCTTCGCGGATGACGCAGCATTCGCTTCCGAGGTGGCCTGGGACTGCTGCTGCTGCAGCGCTTCTTGCTGCGCCTTCAGCTGGGTCTGGGCGGTGTGCAGTTGGTCCACCGTATTGGTCACATTTCCCGACGCAATGGCGGAGTACTCGTTGTGAATGCCGGCCGCATTGTTGTCGCCGGTGAACATCTGGGTGAACTGGTTGCTGGTGCCGTTGCTCATGTAGTCGGCCACCGCGTGGGTCTTGAGCTCGCCCTGGTCCTTGTTCACCGCGGCCTGGTCCTTGGCCAACTCGGCCTGGCTCTGGGCGATCTGCGCGTTGAGCTGGGTGACCTTGTAACTGGCGGTGTCGTACTGTGACGTCAGCGATTGGATCTGCTGCTGTTCGGCGGCGATCTTGGCAGTGAGCGCCGAGGCTTGAGCCTGGGCGTCAGAGATCTGGTCGGCCGACGCGAGGCGCGGGGGCACCACTACCAGTGACGTGATACCGGTAGTGACGGCCAGTGCGAGTAACGCACCGATCCGCCCGCGGGATCTCGTGCGTACCTGTCGAGGGGCACCTGGCTCGGACGTCGAGTACTGCTCGGCGTGAGTCATAACTCCGTACGTTTTAGTCCATCCGTGCACGTGACACAAGGACACCCAACCGCATTATGGCTCTGACCTGCGATATCGGAAATACCGATTGATGCTATCTGGCGCAATTTCGTCATATCCGGTCGCGTCACGTTGACTTACGGATCATCCGACAATTTCGTCGTGTTTAACGTTCGATGCAACGCTCGCGCAACGCTCCGCGCAACGCGATGATCACCGTCGTCACCGCCCACGGCGTAAACGTCTTGTTCATCTTCGCGTTCGGCGGAGGAGACGCATCACTCGACACGGACATCCGATGTCGGACCGCCGTCCGGGCTCGTCGGCGCTCACCCGAGGAGCGGGACAACGCGCTCGACAAACGGAGCCGGGTAGGGTCGTGGGATGGGTGAGATCATCGAATTTGCCAGCAACGGAAAGACCGCTCAGGGCTATCTGGCCAGTCCGCCCGGGGGTTCCGAATCCGGCCCCGGGATCATCGTCATCCAGGAGTGGTGGGGTCTGGTCGATCAGATCAAGCGGACCTGCGACCGGTTCGCCGAAGCCGGTTTCACCGCGCTGGCCCCCGACCTCTACCACGGGACGGCGGTTCCCCTCTCCGAGCCGGATGAAGCGGGCAAGGAGATGATGGCCCTCAAGATGGACACCACCGCCAAGGACCTGAGCGGCGCGGTGGACGAACTCGTCCGCCGCACCGGGCGCGGCCAGATCGGCGTCATCGGCTTCTGCATGGGCGGGGGACTCGCGCTGGTGTTGGCCACCCAACGGCCCGACGCGGTGAAGGCGGTGGTCCCGGCCTACGGGCTCATCCCGTGGCCGGAGGCGCAGCCCGACTACTCGAAGATGACCGCGGCGGTGTCGGGCCACATCGGTGCCGACGACGACTACTTCACCCCCGAGAGCACCCGGGAACTCGAGGCGCAGCTGCGCGATCTCGGTCTCCAGGTCGAGTTCCACTTCTACACCGGCGCCAGTCACGCCTTCTTCAACGAGGACCGTCCGGAGGTGTACAACCCGGAGGCCGCCGCCCTGCTCTGGGACCGCACCCTGGCCTTCTTCCGCGAGCACCTGGGCTAGCCCGCCATGGCGGCACGCGGCGAGGCGGGGCTGGTCGATCGCTACCTGACCCTCGGCCTCCGGTTGGGGAGGCACATCGACGGGATGGTCGACGCCTACTACGGCCCACCGGCCCGGGCGCAGGCGGCCGACCGGGAACCGGTGCAACCCCCCGACCGGCTGGTGGCGGAGGCGAGGGCACTGGTTGCCGACATCGACGCCGGGGGCGCGCTGGATGGGTCCTCCCAGGTCCTGGGCGGTGTCCTGCCGGATGACGGGTCGGCCCCGGCTCGACGTCGGTGGCTGCGGGCCCAGGTGATCGGGTTGATGACCACCGCCCGGAAGCTGGCCGGCGAGGCCATCGGCTACGCCGACGAGGTCGAGGCGTGTTACGGGATCCGGCCCCACCGGGTCGATGAGGCCACCTTCGAGGACGCCCACCGGCAGCTGGACGAGGTGCTCCCGGGTAGCGGCCCGCTGGCCGAGCGGCTGGTTTCGTGGAGGGAGGCCCACGCGGTTCCCACCGACACCCTCCGGGCCGCCATCGATTCGTTGGCCGAGGACTTCCGGGAACGGACCCGGGCCCTGTTCGGCCTGCCCGACGGCGAGCACGTCGATTTCGAGCTGGTCGACAACCAGCCGTGGTCGGGCTTCAACTACTACCTCGGCGGGCTGCAGAGCCGGGTGGCGGTGAACACCGACCTGCCGGTGCTGTCCACCAGCCTCGCCCACCTGGTGGCGCACGAGTCCTACCCCGGCCACCACACCGAGCACACCCGAAAAGAAGTGGGTCTGGTGCGGCACCGGCAGTGGTGGGAGGAGTCGATCTTCCTGGTCGGGACTCCGCAGTGCCTGTTGGCGGAAGGACTGGCTGACCTCGGACTCGAAGTCATCGTCGGGCGGCGACCGGAGGCGGTGGTGGCCGGGCACCTGCGACCTCTCGGGCTCCGCTACGACCCCGAGGTGGTGGCGGCGGTGTCGGAGGCGGGCGAGGCGCTCGGGGCGGTGCGCCAGAACGCCGCCTTCCGGCTCCACGAGGACGGAGCCGACGTCGACACGGTGGTCGACGAGGTCGCCCGGTGGGGCCTGCTGTCGAACGACCGGGCGTCCAAGGCCGTCGAGTTCCTGACCCACCCCACCTGGCGGGCGTACCTCACCTGTTACGTGGAAGGGCTGCCGCTGTGCCGCTCGTTCGTGGGCGGGGATCCGGCCCGGTTCGATCGGCTGCTGTCCGAACAGCTGATACCGGCCGACCTGCAGGCGGATCCGGCACCGGCACCGGCACCCGCCGCCTGACGCCTGACGAGCTACCGGCCCGGGTACGGGGCCGGCGGTGCCTTCGGTTCGGGTGCCTTCGGTTCGGTTACTTCGGCGCCTTCGGGGCCAGATCGTGGGGCCCGGTCGGGGGATAGGCGCCGGCAGCCCGGATGGCGGACCCCCACGGCCCCAGCACGGCCAACAGCTCGGACAGGTCGTCCCCGAGGGCGGCTACCGCCGGGCCGCACTGGTCATCGGTGGCCACCTCGACGGCTTCCCGCAAGGTCCGGCCCTGGTCGGTCAGACCGTCGTCATCGACCAGGCCGCGGGCACGGAGTCTGTCGTCGGCGGCATCGAGCTGTTCGTCCGACCAGGCCCGGGTCCGGACGTAGCTGCGAGGAGGGAGGCCCCAGTAGAGCTCCGTGAGAAGACCGATCTCGGTGGCGTCGAGCCCGGCCGATGTCCAGGCCGCGGTGTGGGCGTCACCCCGGAACTCGCGCAGGATGTCGCCCGCCCTCCACATGTCTCCCATCGGATCCCCGGGGAAGCCGAGGCTCAGCAGCCCGGCATAGAGCGGGCGCCCCTCCGGCCGGAGCGGCGCGGCGGCCCGGCCGAGAAGGTCGGTGACCCGGTCGATTCCCTCCGGGTGGTCGCCGAGGATCCGGGTCAGCTGGGCGGTGGCGCCGCGGGTGCGGGCCGAGGCGATGGTCGGCGCGTCGCAGCGGGTCCAGCCGAGCTGGACGGCGGGGATGACGGCCTCGGGATTGAAGACACCGAAGGCGGCGGCCACCAGCTCGCCGGGGACCTGGCCCATGCAGGACCCGCGGCTGGTGAAGTAGGCCGGCCCGTCGGGCAGCTGCACGCCGGTGTCGAGGGTGAAGGGGCTGGGTGAGAAACCGAGCTTCTCGTATTCTTGGTGGCACTCGGCGGCGAAGTAGACCTGTCCGACCACCGGTTCGAGGGCAGAGGCGAGTCGGCGGGCCGCGTTGCCGGGAGGATTGTCGCTGGTCATGGGCACACTGTAGGTGGCCGGTGCCGGCCGGGACGGGGCTTCGCCGGGTCGCGAGCCGGGTAGGAGTCCGGCTCCTCGGTTTGGCGGTTCCCGACGATGGCCGTACCATCTGGGCATGTCCGAACGCTCCCGTTACCTGCCCCGTCGCTCGTGCTTCTCCACCCCCGGATCGAACGAGAAGTTCCTGTCCAAGGCCCCGTCGGTGCCGGCCGACATGAGCTTTCTCGACCTCGAGGACTCGGTGGCGCCGCTCGAGAAGGAGAACGCCCGGGCCAAAGTGGCCGATGCCATCAAGAACCTGGCCTGGGACGACCGGGTGCTGTGCGTACGGATCAACGCCTGGGACACCGAGTGGACCTATGGCGATGTCATCGAGGTGGTCGGCAAGGCCGGTGAGCGTCTCGATGAGGTGATGCTGCCCAAGGTCCAGCGGGCCGCCGAGGTGGTCGCCCTCGACCTACTGCTCTCCCAGGTGGAGAAGAAGAACGGGCTCCCGGTGGGCCACATCGGCATCGAGGCCCAGATCGAGACGACCACCGGGCTGATCAATGTCGAAGAGATCTGTGCGGCGTCCCCACGGCTGGAGACGATCATCTTCGGACCCGCCGACTTCGCGGCGTCGATGGAGATGCCGGTGCTGACCGGGGGGGTGGCCATCCCCGAATACCCGGGCGACCACTTCAACTACGTGTTCTCCAAGATCCTGATGGCCGGCCGCGCCAATGGGCTGCAGGTCATCGACGGGCCGTTCCTGAAGATCCGGGAGCTCGACTCGCTGCGGGAGTTTTCGCAGCGGACCCGGGTGTTGGGCTACGACGGAAAATGGGCGCTGACGCCCGACCAGGTCGGGGTATTGAACGAGGTCTACTCGCCCACCCAGGAACAGTTCGACAAGGCGTGGGACATCCTCGACGCCTACCAGAAGGCGACCGAGGACGACCGGACCGGCGCAGTGATGTTCGGTGACGAGATGATCGACGAGGCGTCCCGGAAGATGGCCACCAAGTTCGTGGTCCGGGGCGAGCGAGCCGGCCTCTCCCGTTCGAAGGCCTGAGCCGCCCTCGCAGCCGCCCTCGCCGTCGCCGGTGCCGTAGAATCCGAGCATGACCATGTGCACGATGGCCCGTCGTCGTGTCCTCGAAGTCGGAGGCACGCTGGGGATGGCACCAGCTCGATAGCCGGTGGGCTGAACGGATCGTCGCCGAGGCGCGGGTTGTGCCCGGCGATCTGGTGCTGGACGTCGGCGCCGGGACCGGAGCCATCACCTCATCGCTGGTGGCCAGAGGCGCCCGGGTGGTGGCCGTCGAGTTGCACCCCCAGCGGGCGGCGCGGCTGCGGGAGCGATTCGATCTCGACCCGGTGAAGGTGGTGGTGGCCGACGCCACCGATCTTTGGCTGCCCCGCTATCCGTTCAAGGTGGTGGCCAACCCCCCGTTCGCGGTTACCGCCGCGGTGCTGGGCCGGTTGGTGGCGCCAGGAAGCCGACTGATCCGTGCCGATCTGGTGGTGCCGTGGCACGTGGCGCGGCGCTGGGTGTCCGGCCATGGTCCGGGGGCGGGTCGTTGGCTGCGACAGTTCGAGGTGGGCGTCGGTATTTCGATCCCCCGCTCCGCCTTCCGACCGCCCCCGCCCAATGGGGTGGCCCTGTTGATCATCCGCCGGCGGGGCTTACGACGGAGCGAAAGCCGTCGGCTCTAAAGCGACGGGTCCGATTTCGACGGCGGCGGGTCGACGCCGGGGACCCCGTTGTCGTTGATGTGCTCGGTCCATTCCGATCCCGACCAGTACCGGTGCTCGTGTTTGAAGAAGGGATCCCGGAACCAGCCGGGGGCAGTTCCGGTGTGCCCGATGTCCGTTGCGGGCGGTGGTTCGGTCGTCGGCCCGCGGTCCGGATTCCGTGGGTCGGCGTTGGTGAAGAAGCTCTTGGGCATCGGACTCCCGCGGTAACCTCCGCGGCGGCGTTGCGACGACAGGGCACGCAAGGCAAACATGCCGCCGAAGATCACCGAGCGCGATCCACGACCCATGGGCGTAATACATACCTGCAGTGTAAGGGCGGCCCACTGCGATTGGGCATCCTCCCCGGTGGCCGGGCCGTTGCAGAATTCGGGCCGGTCTCAGCCACCCGGTGAGGGCTCAGTCCGGAGACCCGATGATGGCCCGGGTCCGGAGGATCACCTCGAGGATCCTCGGGTCGCCCGAAATCGGCAGCCGCGCCGCCTCGGCCGCCGACAGGTTGTTGCTCAGGAGGCGCCAGGCCTGGTCGGTCGTCAACGAGAGGCTGGCGACCACCTTGGCCCCGGGGTCGGGCGCGATCGGGAAGTCCCAGCCCGACCCGGTCGCCACCAGGTGCCAGGTTGCCGCATACGGACCGGTGATGGCGATGACGACGGTGTCGCCGGAGGCGACCGGAGCCTCGGCGAGTCGGAACGGGTACGCCCAACGAAGGCCCTCGAGAATCGGTCCGACCAGATCGGGGCGCAGGTCGGCGGGAAGGTCGAGTGCCTGCAGAAGCTGTTGACGGTGGATCCAGTATTCGGAGAGCTCGCGTGCATGATTGAGCCAGACCGGCAGCGGATCGGGACCGGCCCAGGAGACGTGAGCCAGGCGGGCGGTCGGGTCCTGATGCTCGAACATGTCCACCAGCTGAGGTGCACTCCAGGCGAGCAGGTCGATGACCATCCGCGGGCTCAACCGCCGGGCGGCATCCACCCATTCCAGCTGGAGGTTGTCGATCCACTGGATGAATTCCGCTTCGCTCTGACCATCGGGTGGAACGGTCCCGTGGTGTTCGTCCCGATTCCGGGACAGGCTGCTGAGATCGACTCCGACCAGATGGCAGCAAAGCGCAAGGACATTCCACTCCGGGCAAGGTGTCGGCTTCTGCCAGTCGGCCGACCGGAGTGAACCCAGAAGCTCGAGGAGTCGGACACGTTCGATCCCGATGAGGGCGGGAAGGTCTTCGGGAGGTGGATCGTCGATTCCCACGCCCTCATGTTCGCAGAGGCCCGGGCCGCGGGGGGTCGGCTCAGTCGAAGGGATCGGACGCCAGTTCGGCGTGGTCACCCTGGGCCAGGATCACGAAACGGTGGCGTCGTCCCGCGCCCAGCCAGGGGTTGTACCAGCGAGCTGCGTAGGTGTGGCCGCCGCCCGGCTTACCCTCGGCCAGGTGAACGACGCCGAGGTTGACCCCCTGGTCGTCCTCTGCCTCTGCCCAGCCGAAACGGGCATCCTCCCGCTCGACTCGAACCATCGGGTCGTGCCACCGCAAATCGCCCGGCGGCACGTCGGTGAAGCGGAACTCCCACCGCCCCGGGTCCTCTCGAGCCCCGTCGTGGAACTCGGCCGGCGCCAGGACCTGCCTGGTCGTCCGGGCTCCGGCACCGGGCACCGGCAGGTAGCGGCGGACGGACAGGGAGAACCTTCGTTCCGGAAGCAGGTGGCTGACGTAGCCGGTGCCGGCGGTGGCCACCTCGTCGGCCAGGCGGGCGGCTTGGGCGGCGAGCCACCCCTGGGTCGTCGGACCGTGGAGATTGTGGCCGCCCTCGTAGTACTGGCGGCTGTACTCCTCCGCGGTGGTGCAGTACCCGCAGTACCCGTTGGCTACCGAAGAGACGATCGTTCCACCGCCAACGCCACCGCCACCGCCACCGCCACCGCTGCGCCGGATACCGGTCCGGTCCACCGCCTCGGCGATCCGGCGGCCGGCCTCGACGGTGATCTCGAACGGGGCGCCCACCATGGTTGCGTCGCCGATCCGCAGGACCTGGATGGTCAGCACCCGGGGGAAGTCCTGGGTGGGCAGGATCAGGGGCTGCAATCGGCGGGATCCGAGCACCCATTTGGCCCCGTGCGGGCGGCGTTTCGAGAACGGCTTCGGGTAGCCGGCCCGGAAGGGGGGGATCAGGTGCAGGCGCGGGGGTGGTGTTCTCCTTGGCCCCCGCCACCTGGGAGGCGCCGAGGAGGGGCGGCGCCAACCGGTGGTCGCCGATGACGTCCCCGCCGTGGTCGAGGTCGAGTTCCCGGATGCCGGCCGCCAACTCGACCCGATCGGAGAGCTCCCCCTCCATCCGGTCGTAGAGGGCGGCCGCCTCGGCCCCGATGCCCCGGCCGACCCGCTCGGCCTCGATGAACCCGGCGCGCCCGAATCGGATGGCCGGCGCGCAGTCGGCGTGGGTGCCCTCGATGGCCCCGATCACCGGTCGATGGCCGGTGGATCCCTCCACCCGCCGGGAGAGTTCGTGGTTGAGGTAGGCCCACAGGTCGGCGTGGTACTCGTCACAGTGGTGGCTGATGCCGGTGCCGTGCACGGAGAACACCGTCATGGCCGCCAACGGACGGAGCCCGCCGCCATCGGCCTCGGCGTCGACCCGCACCAGGTGGAGCCAGGGGTTGACGGCGGCGAACTTTCTCTGCGGGTCCAGTCGCTTGTCGGTCACCGTGAGGTTTCGGCTGTGGGGATCGAGTGACCGGTTGCGGGTGAGGCCCCACACCTCGGTCCGGCCTACCCCGACCCGGGCCGGCACCCGGGAGTTGACCGCGTCGATCACCGCGCCGGCGATCCGGTCGGCCAGGAACTGGGTCCAGGCCGGGTCGAAGCCGGGACGGTTGGAGGCGAACCGGTTGTAGAACTGGGAGGCGTCGAACTGCCCGGGCCCGGCGTGGGTGTGGGTGGCGCCGATGAAGAGACCGGGCAGGCGCACATCGGTGGATCCGGCCACCGCGTGGGCGACCAGGTGCTGGAGCAGGGCGGACCCGCTGAGCAGATCGAGTTGGACGATGGCCAACGACGTCCGGCCCGCCCGGAGGTGGAGGACGCGGGCCCGAAGTCGGTTGCGGAACCCGTTGCCGTCGCGGGCGTTCTTGGAGAATCCCGCCTTGGGCATTCCCGGTGGCGGGGTGATGTCGACCTCGGAGGCTCCGGCCAACAGGCCGCCGACTTCGGGAAGCTCCGAATCGAACGACGGTGGGGTGATGGTGAAGCGCGCCTCGTCGGCGCCGCCGTCGATCAGGGGCAGGAGGGGACTTTCGTAGCCGCCAGCGCTCACGCCCCGGGAACGGCCTGCTGGGTGTCGAGCATCTGGGCCATCACCATCTTGATGAACTCGTCGGCCTCGTCGGTCATCCCGCCGGCGACGCCTCCGTAGATGGCCCCCGACTTCGGCGCGTCCCCCGCATGCTCCTTGGCGAAGACGACGGCGTCGGCGAGGTCGGTCTCGAAGTCGTCGACGAGCCCGGGCTGGGTCTGGGGCCGGGTGACGGCCATATGGAGCGCGTTCGGGTACTGCTGGCCATTGAAGCGCCATCCTCGCCCGCGCATGAAGTCGTTCACGTGGTAGACGTCGAATTCGTCGGAGGTGAAGCTGAACAGGAAGGTGGGACTGCCGAGGATCCGCAACTCCGGATGGGAGAGGACGGCGCGCTTCATCCGGTCGGCGGTCTCGAAGATCTCTCTGGCGTAGCCCCGGTAACCCTCCCGCCCCAGCTGCACCAACGACGCCCAGGTGGCGGCCAACAGGCCGGCCGAGCGAGAGCCGTCCATGCCCGGCGAGGTGTACTTCCCACCGCTCCAATCGGTGAGGAAGAAGTACTGCGAGTTGCGGATCGCTTTGTCCCGGAACAGCAGGGTCGAGGTGCCTTTCAGGGCGTAGCCGTACTTGTGGGTATCGGCCGAGATGCTGGTCACCCCCGGGACCCGAAAGTCGAACTCGGGGATGTCATAGCCGAGCTCCTGTCCGAAGGGCAGGATGAAACCGCCCAGGCAGCCGTCGACGTGGAGGCCGATCCCCTTCTCGACGGCCAACTGGCCGAGCTCGGCGATGGGGTCGACGGTGCCGTACCCGTAGTTGCAGGCGGATCCGACGATGGCGATGGTCTGGTCGTCGATGAGGTCTCTCACCGATCCGACGTCGACCATGGTGGTGTCGGGGTCGATTTTGGCGCGCCGCAGTTCGACGCCGAAGAGGTGACAGGCCTTGTCGAAGGCAGGGTGGGCGGTCTCCGGTTTGATCAGATTCGGTCGGGTGACCCCGCGGTGCTGGCCGGCGTGTTCGCGGTAGGCCAGGACCGCGTGACAGATGCTTCCGGTGCCGCCGCTGGTGAGCATGCCCACCGGCTCCCCGTCGGCGACCGCCCCGGCGTGGAAGAGATCGAGGACCATGGCGATGATCTCGCCCTCGAACCGGGTGGAACTCGGGCACATGTCCCGCTGCAGGGCGTTCACGTGGGCATAGAGCCCGAATGCCTCGGTCAGGAACGCGTAGTGGTCGTGGTCGCCGCAGTACATGGTGCCCGAGCACTTGCCGGTCTCCCAGAAGGCGTCTTCCTCCTTGGCCATGGTGGCCAGCTCGGCCAGCACCTCGCCCCGGGGCCGCCCGGATTCGGGCAGGGCCCGATTCACGTCGAACCGGCCCGCATAGGGGTAGTCGTTACTCATGGCATCTCCTCGGGTGGGGAAGGCTTGGCGGGACGACTTGGTGGGGAGGACGCGGCGAACGGGGTCAGGCTTCGGCCCGGGCCAACAGGCGGCGGGCGATGACTTTGAGGGCGAGCGTCTCGTCGGCTCCCTCGAAGATGGACAGCACCCGGGCGTCGACGAAATAGCGGCTCACCGGGAACTCCTCGGCATAGCCCATGCCGCCGTGGATCTGGAGTGCCTCCCGGGTGACCCACTCGGCCGCCCGGCAGACGTAGGCCTTGATCATCGACGCCTCGAGCGTGCCCTCGCCCTTGGACATCAGCCGGGCGACCTCGTAGGAGAACTGCCGGGCGGACTGGATGAGCACCGCCATCCGGGCCAGCTTCACCTCAGTGAGCTGGTAGTCGACAATCGGCGATCCGAACACCCGGCGGTTCTCGGCGTAGTCGAGTGCCGCCTCGTAGGCGGCCTGCATCACCCCGAGCGCCCTCGCCGCCGTCTGCAGTCGGCCGTTCTCGAAGCCCTGCATCTGAAGGTAGAAGCCCTTGCCCAGCCCCTCCTCCCCGCCGACCAGATCGGCATCGGGCACGAACCAGCTCTCGAAGGCGACTTCGTAGGAGTGCATCCCCCGGTAGCCGATGGTGTCGATGGCCCGGCCCTCCATCCGACCCGACGAGTCGGACGGGCGGCCGTCGGCGCCCGGCTCCTGGGTGAAGACGAATCCGTGACCCTCGGCTTGCGGCTTCTCGACCAGGAACAGGGAGAGCCCGCGATGACCCTTGGACTTGTCGGGATCGGTGCGGGCCAAGAGCATCAGCACGTCGGCCCGGGCCGCGAACGTGCACCAGGTCTTGACCCCGTTGATCAGCCAACCGCCGTCGGCCCGGGTGGCCATGGTCATCACGCTGGCGACGTCCGACCCGTAGTCGGGCTCGGTGACCGCCACCGCCCCCATGACCTCGGCGGTGGCCAGCCGGGGCAGCCAGCGCTGCTTCTGTTCCTCGGTCCCCCCGTAGACCAGGGCGCGGGTGAGGATCTCCGGGCGGGTGATGAGCGAACCGCCGGCTCCCAGCGATGCCCACGACAGCTCTTCGGTGGCAACGACCATTCCCATGTAGTCACTCTCACCCCCGGTGGCGAACCCGCCGTACTCCTCGGGCACCGACATGCCGAACCCACCCATCTCGGCCATGCCGGAGATGATCTCTTCGGGAATGTCGGTATTGGCCCGGTGGATGTGCTCCGCCCTCGGCCGGATCTGCTCCTCGGCGAAGCGGTGGAAAGTCTCCCGCAACAATTCGAAGTCGGCGTCGAGGTGGCGGTCACCCGGTTGGCGGGCGAGGGAGGCCAGAAACGCCGGGTCCCGGAAGGTGGTGACGAAGTCGGCCGCCGGAGCCATCCAGTCGGCGGCCACTCCCCACGCCCCCTCCCGACCGATGGTCCGGGAGGCCAGGTCGGCGATGGCATCGGCGGCGAAGGCGCAGGCAATTCGGGCCTCGACGTCGCCGTGGGCCCCGTAGCCGAGCACCGCCTCGGCCGTCCTCACCGATGACGCCGCATGGGCGAGGTCGTAGGCCAGCACCTGGGCGACGTCGGGTCCGCCTTCCGCGCCCAGGGCGGCGATTCCGGAGGTGATGACGGACGCCGCGACGGCTACCGCCTTGGCCGCGGCATCGAGGTCGGGCACGGGGAGGGATTCGGTTGGCACGCTGAAAGGTTACCGATCCGCCGATGCCGGGTCGGCCGGGCCGACACCGGGGGGGCCGAGGTCAGCCGGGGCGAACTTGGGCGACCACGGTGACCAGAGGGGGCAACACCACCGGGTCGTCTCCCGGATCCACCTCGGTCAGCAGGGTGATGTAGTCGGCCACCGGTCCCGGCCCGGCGCCGGCGGGTGCCTCGGCCCAGGTGTCGACGGTGACCAACCCGGCCTGACGGGCCAGAACCGGCAGCATGGCGCCGATATCCGGGTGGAGCGCGTCCGGCATCGAAAACGGTTGGCCGTTGATCCGACCGGCCGATGTGATCGGCTCCTGGGCCACCACCCAACCGCCGGGACGGACGGCGGCGGCCATGCGGCCGAGCACCACGGCGGGATCGACCACGTGGAGGAGCAGGAACCGGCAGAAAGCCAGGTCGACCGGCTCGGGCAGGCGGAGGTCCTCGCCGGCCTGGGTGATGGCCAGCACCTGGCTGTGGGCGGCCGCGGCTTTGGCCACCTCGTCCCGCGCTTCGGGATCGCTGTCGACCGCGTAGACCCGCCCGTCCCGGCCGACGATCTCCGCCAACGCCACCGACACATCGCCGCCCCCGGCGCCGACATCGACGCACGTCCATCCCGCGCCCAGGCCCAGCCGGTCGAGGGCGGTGGCCAGTGGCCGCCGGTAGACGTCGTCGCGAAGCCCTCGCATCTCCATCCACCTACGCTATCCCCGCCGATCCGCCACCGGTTCTGGGCGCGGCCCCGGACCGTGGCGAGCCGGGAGACCCGATCCGGTGTCCGAACCAGCCCCGGTTGGGAAGCCGATAGCCTCCACCCTCGTGAAGGTCACCATGATGTTGTGCGATTCGGCCCAGGTTGCCGACGGGAAGCTGTACATCCTCGGCGGGGGATGGAGCATGACCGGTCCCGACCCGGTCCCGTCGGCCATCGCCCTCAAAATCGACGTCGCCTGGAACGAGGCCGAGACCTCGCACCACTGGGAGCTGTTCTTGGAGGATGCTGACGGCCGCCCGGTGTTGGTGCAGACGCCCGAAGGCGAGCACCCGGTCGAGGTGCGGGGCGAGTTCACCGTGGGGAGGCCACCGGGGATCCCGGAGGGATCGCCCATCGACGTGGCGCTGGCCGTCAACCTCGGCCCGCTGCCGCTGGTCCCCGGAACCCGCTACACCTGGAGGATGGCCATCGACGGCGAGTCACAGTCGGATTGGCTCCTTGGCTTCACCACCCGACCGGCACCGGAAGCCGCCTGACCGACCATGTCACTGGGTACACTCCTGCTGCCATGACCATCTATGACCGGCCCTTCGGCCGCTATTTCGAGGACTTCGAGCCGGGCGACATCTACCGGCACTGGCCGGGCAAGACGATCACCGAAGCCGACGACCACCTGTTCTGCATGATCACCATGAACCACCACCCGCTTCACACCAATAGGTGGTTCGCCGAGAACGAAACCGTCCAGGGAAAGAACGTGGTGGTGGGCAACCTGGTCTACTCGCTGGCCCTGGGGATGAGCGTCCCCGATGTCAGTGGGGCGGCGATCGCCAACCTCGAGGTCGAGTCGTTGATCCACCGGTCACCGACGTTCCACGGCGACACCATCTACGCCGAGACCAAGGTGATCGAGAAGGTCGAATCGAAGTCCCGCGACGACCGCGGCATCGTGACGGTGGAGACCAAGGCGTTCAATCAGGATGGCGACGAGGTGTGCTTCTTCCGGCGCAAGATCATGATCTGGAAGCGCGCCGCCGCCCCACCCCGGCGGTACCCCTACGCCGACGGCGCCTGGGACTGAATATCGGGTCCGGCACCCTCCGGGAAACGTCGGACCGGCCACCGGCCAGGTGAACCGGCGAGCCCGAACCGGGGGACGCCGGCCCGAGCAGTTGCAGGCCATGGGCCGGGCCATTGCCGACTGGGGCGCCGCCAACGGCACCGGCACCGACGCCGACGGGTCTGGCGCGGCGTCGAGACGGCCGGATCTGCCCTGGCGGGCCACCCGGGACCCGTGGGCGGTGCTGGTCAGCGAAGTCATGTTGCAGCAGACCCAGGTGTCGCGGGCGGTGCCCGCCTTCCGCGGCTTCCTCGGGCGGTTTCCCACCCCGACTGCCTGCGCCGGCGCTTCCCTCGGAGACGTCCTGCGGGCCTGGCAGGGTCTCGGTTACAACCGGCGGGCCCGAAGTCTGCACCGGGCGGCCCGGGTGATGGTGGAGAACCACGGTGGCGAGGTTCCGTCGGAGTTGACCGATCTGCTGGCCTTGCCGGGGGTCGGGGCCTACACCGCCCGGGCGGTGTTGGCCTTCGCGTTCGAAGTGGAGATCGGGGTAGTGGACACCAACGCCGGGCGGATCCTGGCCCGGGCCGTGGCCGGCGAGTCGGTGACCCGGCGGGACGCGCAGTCGCTGGTCGACTCGATGGTTCCCAGCCGCCGGGCCTGGGAGTTCAACCAGGCCTTGCTCGACCTGGGGGCGACGGTGTGTGTGGCCACCGATCCGGCCTGCGGTGGCTGCCCCATCCGGAAGCGCTGCCGGTGGTCGGCCTCGGGCCGGTCGACTCCGGATCCGGCCCCGGGATCGGCGGGGGTGTCTACCCCCCAGAGCGCCTTCGTCGGCTCCGACCGTCAGGGCCGCGGGCGGCTCATCGATGCGCTCCGGCAGGCGCCGGTCCGGCAGGTGGACCTCCCGGGGGTCATGGGGTGGCCCGATCAACCCGAGCGGGCCGAACAGGTGGCGGCCCGGTTGGTGACGGAGGGGATGGTCGAGCGGCTCAGGTCCGGCCGGTTCCGGCTTCCCCAGCCCTAGCCGGCCAAAAACCGCATGATGTGATCGTTGACTTCGTCGGGCCGCTCGACGTGGAGGAAGTGGCCGGCACCCGGAACCACCACCAGTTCGGACCCGGGGGCGAGGAAGTCGAGCACCGGACCGATGGTGTCGATGCCCATGCAGCCATCGTCGGCGCCGTGGAGATAGAGGGTGGGCTGAGGCCCGGGCCTTCCCGAGGCGGTCTGGGCGGCGGCGGCATCGGTGTTCTCCGGGGCCCCGGCGAACATCGACCGGTAGTAGGAGATGGCGGCGGTGAGATTCTCCGGCGTCCCCAGCGCCTCTTTCACCCGGGCGGCGTCCTTGGCCCCGTCGTAGCCGGGAGACCAATCGGCCCACAGCCGGTCGATGAACGCGTAGTCCTCGAGGCCGACCGCGTACTCGGCCAGCGCGGTCTGGAAGAAGAAGACGTACCAACTGCGCTTGAGTTGGTCGAAGGTGAAGAAGCCGGCCGCCATGGAGGCCTGGGGGGCCACCGCGGCGGTCACCACCCGCCGCCACCGCTCCGGCTGGTAGCCGGCCGCGCCGTAGGTGGCGAATGCCCCCCAGTCGTGGCCGATGATCACCGCCTCCCCGGTCCCGCCCAGGGCCTGGTGCAGCTCGCAGGCGTCGAGGGCCAGGGTTCCGGTGTCGAACCTTCCGTCCTCCGGCACCGCGGTGGGCGCGTAACCCCGCATGAACGGGGCCACCGCCCGGTATCCGGCCCCGGCCAGTCGGGGCAGCAGGTGCCGCCACGAGTGGGCGGTGTCCGGGAACCCGTGGAGACAGAGGGCCAGGGGTCCGTCCTCCGGTCCGTCGGCGAGGTAGGAGAACTCGACGCCATTGGCGGTGATCGTCCGTTGGTCCATGACCCGGAGGGTAGTCCGGTGCCTGCCATCCCGCCTGCTACGAGCACAGACTTCACCGGACGGCGAGTAGCGTGCTCTCTCGGTGAAAGTTACCTACTTCGGCACCCGGGGCTCCTGCCCGTGCTCGTCCGACCAACATCGCCGCTATGGGGGGAACACCTCGTGCGTTCTGGTGGAGGTGGAGGACGAGCCACCGCTCATCCTCGACCTGGGGACCGGACTGCGCGCCCTGGGCGAGACGCTGGATCGGCCCCTCCACATCTCCGGGCTGCCCCTGGAGGCCACCGCCCTTCTCACCCACCTCCACTACGACCACATCCTCGGGCTTCCTTTTTTCACCCCCCTGCGGGTACCCGGAGCCGTCCTCGACGTCTACGGCCCGGCCCAGGAAGGCGGAACGCTCAAAGACGTGCTCTCCCGCGCCGTCGCAGCCTCCGTTCTTCCCCATCCACATGGGCGAGTTCCGGGGCGAACTTCGATTTCACGAAGTCGACGGGTCCGACGACATGACCTTCGGCGCCATCAAGGTCAAGGCCCGACCGGTGCCGCACCGGGGCCGCACCCTCGGCTACCGGATCGAGGCCGACGGAAAGTCGCTGGCCTATATCCCCGACCACCAGGCTCCGCTCGATCGCCGCTCGGTGCCCGACGAGGTCCTCGAATTGTGCGAGGGTGCCGATCTGGTGATCCATGACGCCCAGTACACCGACGATGAATTCATGCTCATGTCCGACTGGGGCCATTCCACCGTCGCCTACGCGGTGCAGGTGGCGGCCGAAGCCGGCGCCCAGCGGCTCTCGCTGTTCCATCACGATCCGTCCCACCACGACCGGGACGTCGACCGGATGTTGAGCCGGGCCCGAAAGCTTGGTGGCCCGAGACACCTGGGTGACATCAGCGCCGCTTCGGAGCGCACGCCCATCGACCTGGGCAAGGCATGAGCGATGCCACCGACGCGGTGACCTTCGACACCGCGATGTTCAAGGAGGCCATGGGTCGCTTCGTGACCGGGGTCACGGTGGTGACCGCCCTCGAGGAAGGGGAACCGGTCGGGTTCACCTGTCAGAGCTTCGTCTCGCTCTCACTCGATCCTCCCCTGGTGGCGCTGGCCCCGGCCAAGTCGTCCACCAGCTGGCCCCGGATCGCCAAAGCCGGCAGCTTCTGCGTCAACGTCCTCGGCCACCACCAACAGGAGGTGTGCCGGAAGTTCGCGGTGTCGGGTGGCGACAAGTTCGCCGGGATCGCCTGGCACCCGGCCACCGGCGGGGCGCCGATCATCGATGGGTCGTTGGCCTGGGTGAACTGCCACCTGGAATTGATCCACGACGCCGGGGACCACGAGCTGGTCATCGGGAGAGTGCTGGATCTCGGGGTGGGCGAGGGGTCGCCGTTACTGTTCTACGAGAGCGCATTGAGCCTGATCGTCGCCGCCGAATCCGGGGCGGCGGTCACCGGTTCTCTGCCACCCGCCGCAACCGAAAAGGATGGAAACTAGACAGTGCCGAGTATCGAAGAGTCCAAAGCCATCGCCGACGTCATCGTGGTCGAGCCCGATCTCCACGGTGACGAGCGAGGCCGCTTCGTCGAGACCTACCGCCGGAGCTGGTTTCCCCTGGGACGGGAGATGATCCAGGGCAACCGGTCGGAGAAGCAGGCCGGCGCCATCGTCGGGCTCCACTATCACCTGCACCAGGCCGACTACTGGTACGTGCTCCGGGGCACCGCCCGGGTGGTGCTCCATGATCTCCGCCAGGGCTCGCCCACCGACGGCGCCACCCTCACCCTCGATCTCGACGGTGACCACGACCGAGGTCTGTTCATCCCGCCCGGGGTGGCGCACGGGTTCGCCTCCCTGACCGACCTGACCCTGTGGTACCTGGTCGACGGCTACTACAACGCCGACGACGAATTGGGCGTGGCCTGGGACGACCCCGCCATCGGGGCCGATTGGGGGCTCACCGACCCGGTGCTTTCGGAGCGGGACCGGTCCAACCCCCGCCGGGCCGATCTCGATCCGGGACTCCGGCCTCGCACCCGTATGCGCACCTGATTCGCGTCTCGGAGATGCTGCAGTCGTGACCCCCCCTGCCGCCGGCGCCGCCAACGCCCGGTCGCCGAAGAAGGCGAAACAAGGGACCCCGGGGAAGGCGGCCGGGGCCGTCCCGAAACAAACCACCCCGGCGGCGCCGCCGCCCAGGAAGCGGGGATCGCGGTCGGCCCAGTCTCCGGTGAAGAAGGCGGTTCCGGCCAACCGGTCGACCTCGGCCAAGCGGACCGGGGCGCGCCCGGAGCGCGCCAAGCGGACAACGGCGGTTCGCCGCGATCGCCTGGGATCGCCCAACACCGGTGTGCTGATCACCGGGGGCGGATCGGGTATCGGACGGGAGACGGCCCTGGCATTGGCCGAAGTCGGTCGCCCGGTGGCCATCTGGGACCTGAACGCCGCCGGGGCGGAGGAGACCGCGACCCTCTGCCACGAGGGTTACGGAGTTGCCGCGTCGTGGTCGGTGATCGACGTTACCGACTCCGCGGCCATCGACGCCGCAGTGCCGAAGGCGGCAGCCGCCCTCGGATCGCTGGGGGGCTTCGTGCACGCCGCCGGGATTCCCGGGGCGATGACCGTCGACTTCATCGACGACAGCCTCTGGGACGTCACCCTGAACACCAACGTTCGGGCCGCGGCCATGATCTCGAAAGCCCTGTTGGATCCGTTCAAGGAGGCGGGGCCCGGCTCGGCGGTGGTGCTGATCTCCTCGATCGAGGGGCTCTTCGGGAGTGCGATGCTCACCGCCTACTGCGCGTCGAAGGCTGCGGTCCTCGGAGTCATGCGGTCGATCAGCCAGCGGTTTGCCATGGAGGGCTTCCGGGTCAACGCCGTCTGCCCGGGCGCGGTGGCCACCCCGATGCTGGCCCCGGCCTTCGAAATTCCCGGTTTCCGCGAGGCCCTGGAGGTTCGGACTCCGCTTCAGCGGGTATCAACTCCTGATGAGATCGCTCGGCCCATCCGGTTTCTCCTCTCGGACGAGGCCTCGTTCATCACCGGAACCCATCTCACCATCGACGGGGGCCTCACCTCGGTCACGGCCGTCTGAGGGCACGATCCCTTCCTCCAACCCGTCCTCGAAACTGCGCCCGGACAGCCAATCTGGAGGGCCGGTGACATCGGGGTCCCGCCTTCGGGTTGAATAGTTGCGATGTGGATCGCTGTAATCGCGGTAGTACTGGTGGCTGTGGGCGCGGTGGTGGCCAAGCTGACTTGGCGACCGAACCCCGATGAAGCCCATTCCGTGCGTAAGTACCGGACTGCCCTCGGGACCATGGAGCACATCTCCGACCGGGCGGTTCGGTCGACGGAGGGGTTGGCCGGACCCACCGAGAGTCCGGAGAGTGCAGTCGGTTGGAGGGAGACACCTTCGGTCCACATCACCGGGAGGGAGACGGCCACCCGGTTGCCCGCATCCGGGCCGGTGCCGGTGCCGGAGCGGATCGGCGACGACCTTCGTGGCCCGGATGGCGAGTTGGTCTTCGACGACTCCCGGTCCGCCGATCGGGCCCGAAGGCCCGGTTTCAGGCCGATCGCGCCCGAGTTCCGTTCCGAGCGGGCCCGCAAGCAGGCCTTCCACGCCATGGAGCACCGACAGTGGCATTGGAGGGCTCCGACCGTCGTGGTCGTGGTCCTGGTCGTTTTCGGCGTACTGGCCTTCGTCGGAAGCCGTCGGTCCAACAACCATTCGACCACCCAAACCAGCATCACCACCGTCGCCGGTCATCAGACGTCTCGGTCGACGGCGCCGACCACCACCCGACCGCCCCGGGCGACCACCACCACGACCACCAAGCCGCCGACCCAACTCATCGCCACTTCCACCTCGGCCGGCGCCGCTACCTACTCGGTGGGTACCAGCACCTACAACATCGTCATCACGGCCAGCGGCCTCTGTTGGGTGGATGCCGTTGACGCCTCGTCGGGAACTTCGATATTCGCCGGAACCGTCCAACCCGGCGCCAGCCAGGTCATCCACGCCACCGGAGCGACCAGCGTCACCATGGGAGCGTCGTTCACGTCGATGACCGCCAACAACATCCCGGTGGTGCTGCCCACTCCGTTCCAGGTGCCGTTCACCGCCACCTTCCAGCCTCCCGCCTCGACGGCGTCCACCACCACCACCTCCACGACGACACCCGGCAGCTCCTGAACGATTTCGACCGTCAGTCCGGGGTGGTCTCCGCCCGAGCTTCGACCGTCGCCGCCTCCTCGACCAGGCCCAGGGCATCGAGGATGAAGGCGTAGACGAAGGCTTCGTCCTTCCAGGCGTCATAGCGCCCCGAGGGCCCGCCGTGGCCGGCGCCCATCTCGGTCTTCAGCAGGACCCGGTTCTCCGGATTCGCCGCCCGCAACTTGGCCACCCACTTGGCCGGCTCCCAGAACCCGACCCGGGGATCGGACAGCCCGCCGGTCGCCAAGATGTCCGGGTACTTGACCGGCACCCCCTCCGAGTCGACCGACCGGACGTTGTCATAGGGGGAGTAGGACTTCATCACCCTGTAGATCTCCGGGTCCTCGACCGGGTTGCCCCATTCCTCCCACTCCAGCACGGTGAGAGGCAGGGTGTCATCCAAGATGGTGGTCAGGCAATCGACGAAGGGGACCTCGGCGACGATGGCCCGGAAGAGGTCGGGAGCCAGGTTGGCCACCGCCCCCATCAACAGGCCGCCGGCACTACCGCCGCGGGCGACCAGACGGTCGGGCGACGTCCAGCCGCCGTCGACCAGCATCCGGGCGCAGGCCACGAAGTCGGAGAAGGTATTGGGCTTGGCCAAGAACTTCCCGTCCTCGTACCAGCGCCGGCCCATCTCCCCGCCACCCCGCACGTGGGCGATGGCGAACACGAACCCGCGATCCAGCAGGCTCAGGCGGAGTGACGAGAAGGTGGGGTCCATCGAGGCCTCGTAGGACCCGTAGCCGTAGAGCAGACACGGTGCGCCACCGCCGGGACCGGCGGCCTCCCCGGCGGCACCGCCCGCCCCCGGCGCCGCCACCCGGTCGGTGCGGTAGACCAGCGAGATCGGCACCCGGGTGCCGTCTCCGGCCTCGGCCCACCGCCGTTCGGTGGTGTACCGGTCGGGGTCGAAGTCGCCGAGAACCGGCTGGCGCTTGCGCAGCTCGAGCCCGCCGGTCTCGAGATCGAGGTCGAACACCGTGCGGGGGGTGACCATCGAGGTGTACTCGTAGCGGAGGGTGGTGGAGTCGTACTCGGGATTCGCCCCGCCCCAGACGGTCGAAGGTGATTCCGGCTGGTCCAACCGGGTGGAGACGCCGGTGGCCGCCTCGATCACCCGCATCCGGGTCTCGCCGTCCTCCCGCTCGTAGACCACCAGGTGATCGGCGAACGGGTCGACGGCGTCGAGCCGGACTCCCTCCCGGGCCGGGATCACCTCGGCCCACGACGCCCGTCCCGGTGCGTCGTCGGGCGCCTCCATCAGCCGGAAGTCCTCGGCGTCGTCGTTGGTCACGATGAGGAACCGGCTGGGGCGACCGGCGCCGGGGTCGCCGCGATCGTGGTCGACGCTGTACTCGATCCCCTGCCGGCGGGGCTCGACCACCGAGAACTCGCCCTCCGGGTCGTCCGCCGAAAGCACCCGGAATTCCGAGGTCACCTTGGAGTCGAGCCCGCAGAGGATGAACCGGTCGTCCTTGGTCCGCCCGACGCCCAGGTAGTAACGCTCGTCGGCCTCCTCGTAGACCAGGGCGTCCCCGGAAGGATCGGCTCCCACCCGGTGCCGCCACAACTGATAGGGCCGCATGGCGTCGTCGACCCGCACGTAGAACACCGTGGTGTTGTCGTTGGCCCAGGCGACGCCGTAGTAGGTGTCCGCCAGTGACTCGGACGACTCGTCGCCGGTGTCGAGGTCGCGGAAGCGCATGGTGTAGCGCTCGCCGCCGGACGTGTCCGTCGAGTAGGCCAGCCACCGATGGTCGGGGCTGACCGACAGGTTCCCGACCGCGAAGTAGTCGAGTCCTTCGGCCAGCAGGTTCTCATCCAGGATCACCTCCTCGGCCGCCTCCGCCTCGTCGCCGGTGCCTGCGGGCTTCCGGCAGTGGATCCCGTAGCTGCCGCCCTCGACCGTGCGGCTGTAGTACAGCCACTGACCCTTGCGGGCCGGGACCGACAGGTCGGTCTCCTCGATCCGGGCCACGATCTCCTCGAACAGGCGGTCGCGGAGGCCGGCGGTCGGCGCGGTCACCGCCTCGGTGTAGGCGTTCTCGGCGTTCAGGTGGGCGATGACCGCCGGGTCCTCCTTGTCGGCCAGCCAGTACCAGTCGTCGATGCGCACATCCCCATGGGCTTTGAGCTCCACCGGGCGGCGCTCGGGAACGGGCGGAACGGGGCTGGAATCGGGGGCCATTCGCATATGGTGGCACGTGGGGGTGGAGCCTCCGGCACCCCGGAACGCCCGCCGGGCTGGGAGTCTGGCCAGGGGTTTCGGCCGGCACCTGGGGTTGTTACTATCTGTATAGGAGAAATGGTCGTCCGCTCGGGCGACCCTCTTGGGAGCGACATGGCCACTACCGAACTTGACCTCGGAAAATACAAGCTTGGATGGTCCGACGAAGAGGACTACATCTTCAAGCCCAAGAAGGGTCTCAACGTCGAGATCGTCCGCGAGATGTCGGCCATGAAGAAAGAGCCGGAGTGGATGCTCAACTTCCGGCTCCGGGCCCTCCAGCGGTTCGAGAAGCGCCCGATGGCCGAGTGGTTCGCCGTCAACATGCCGGATCTCGATTTCGACGACATCTACTACTACATCAAGCCGACCTCCGAGCAGGTGAACGACTGGAGCGACCTGCCCGACGCCATCAAGGACACCTACGAGAAACTCGGCATCCCGGCCGCCGAGCGGAAGTATCTGGCCGGCGTGACCGCGCAGTACGAAAGCGAAGTCGTCTTCCACCGCAACCGCGAGGATCTCGAGGCCCTCGGGGTGCTGTTCTGCGACATGGACACCGCCGTCCGGGAGTACCCCGATCTGGTCCGCAAGTACTTCGGCACCATCATCCCGCCGAACGACAACAAGTTCGCCGCCCTCAACTCGGCCGTCTGGTCGGGGGGCTCGTTCATCTACGTCCCGCCCGGGGTGGTGGTCGACCAGCCGCTCCAGGCCTACTTCCGCATCAACGCGGAGAACATGGGCCAGTTCGAGCGCACCCTGATCATCGCCGACAAGGGCTCGCAGGTTCACTACGTCGAGGGTTGTTCGGCGCCGGTCTACACCACCGACTCGCTGCACTCGGCGGTCGTCGAGCTGGTGGCCCTCGAGGGTGCCCGCATCACCTACACCACCATCCAGAACTGGTCCAACAACGTCTACAACCTGGTGACCAAGCGGGCCCGGGCCGAGGCCGAGGCCCATGTGGAATGGATCGACGGCAACATCGGGTCCCGGCTGACCATGAAGTACCCGTCGGTGTACCTGATGGGCCCCAAGGCCTCCGGGGAAGTGCTGTCGGTGGCCTATGCCGGCGCCGGCCAGCACCAGGACGCCGGGGCGAAGATGATCCATGCGGCTCCGGAGACCACCTCGACCATCATCTCCAAGTCCATCTCCAAGGATGCCGGGATCACCACCTATCGCGGCCTGGTCCACGTGGACGAAGGGGCGAAACACGCCAAGAGCTTCGTCCGGTGCGATGCCCTGCTGCTCGACGACACCTCGATCTCCGAAACCAAGCCGTACATGGAGGTCGCCGAACGGGACGCCCGGATCGGCCACGAGGCCACGGTGTCGAAGGTCGGCGACGACCAGCTCTTCTATCTGATGAGCCGGGGGCTCTCCGAGACCCAGGCCATGGGAATGATCGTGAACGGCTTCATCGAGCCGATCACCCGGACCCTGCCGATGGAGTACGCGGTGGAGTGGAGCCGGCTGATCGAGCTCCAGATGGAAGGCTCGGTCGGCTGATCCACCTCGGGTGATGCCGTCCGATCGTCCCGAGCGGGCACAATAGAACCATGCCCATGCGGGAAGAGTGCAAGAACTTCCAAAGCCGGACCTATGACTCGGGGGAGGTCGCCCGGTTCTGCGTTCTCGACCTGGCGCCCGATGCCCCCTGGAAGTGCCCCGACGACTGCCCGTCGTATGCCCGCCGGTTCGCGGATGTGGGGTGGGCTCGGGGGTCGTTGGTGGAGCCTCCCCTCGAGGCGATGCCCGACGTCCCCGACGGAGACGCCGCCGCGCTCCTCGACGACGCCGAGAACATCATCAACGCGGTCGGCCCGCAGGTGATATCCGAGGTCGAAAAAGAGGAAGCCAAGGCCGAGCGCAAGCGCAGCCGCTGGTGGAACCGGCGCCGTTGACCGCCCGGCTTGGGATGCCGGCCTGACCGACCGCCCGGCGCCTCAGCGCCCGGTGAATTCCCCCGGGCGTTTCTCGATGAAGGCGGTCATGGCCTCCACCAGGTCGTCCGAGGCGAGGAATCCGGCGTTCCAGGCGGCCACGAACTCGAGCCCGTCAGCCACCGGCTTTCCTTCGCTGGCGGCCATGACGGCTTTGGTTCCCTGGACCGCGAGTGGTGAGTTGGCGGCGATCTCCGCGGCCAGGGCACGGGCATCGGCCAGGACCGCCTCCGCGTCCGCCGACACTTGGTTGACCAGTCCGATCTCCCGGGCCCGTTCCGCGGTGATGTCCTTGCCGGTATAGGCCAACTCGGCCAGGTGGCCCTTTCCGATGATGTGGGGAAGCCGCTGCAGGCTGCCGAGATCGGCCACGATGGCCACCTTGGCCTCCCGTACCGACAGCAGGG
Source organism: uncultured Acidimicrobiaceae bacterium (assembly GCA_963819695.1). GTDB lineage: Bacteria > Actinomycetota > Acidimicrobiia > Acidimicrobiales > RAAP-2 > DASZIT01. The sequence continues at coordinate 501,862 of CAWFXD010000001.1, forward strand.
CATCGGACGAGGCCAACCGGATGTCGCAGGCGGCCGCCAGGTCGACCCCGCCCCCGATGCAGTAGCCGTGGATGGCGGCGATGACCGGGAAGGGACAGTCGGCCACCGAGGTCACCGACGCCTGGAGCTCGAGGACCGAAGCCCGGGTCGATCGGGCCCTCGCCGCCACCGACGGAGGCGCGCCGTCCTTCCCGGTTGCCCCTCCGGTCAGGCCGCCCATGGCCACCAGATCGAGGCCGACGCTGAAGTGGGGGCCCTTGGCGGCGATCACCACCACCCGGACGTCCGGGCGCGAACCGATGGCGGCCATCGCCCGCGGAAGATCGGCCCAGAAGGCCGGGCCGAGGGCGTTCCGCTTTTCGGGGCGGTCGAGCCACAGGGTGGCCACGTGGTTGTCCACCTCGATGGTGAGCACCTCGGAAACGAAGGACTCGACGGTGGGATCGGCGGTGGTGGTCATGGCCGAAAGCGTAGGCCGTGCCCGTCTGAGAAGGCGAAAGGGGCGGGTATCATGGGTGGTGAGGCTCGTTACCCGGGCCTCGTTGCGCGAGAGGCTTTGTATCCTGCCCACCTTTTCCCCGGAGACCGCTAGCACCCTCGAAGGGCCCCCCTGGCTGCGCGATCGCCGCCGGGCGGCGGCCGAAGCCTTCGCGTCGGCGCCACTCCCCACCGAGAAGGACGAGGTCTGGCGCTACAGCCGTATCGACGGCATCGACCTCGGCCGGTTCCAGTCGCCCGACGCCTTTGCCGACACGTCGACCGACGTCGCGGTGCCGCCGTCCTTGGATCGGGTCCTCGCCCTGGTCGACGGCCTCGGACCCCGTAGCGGGCTGATCGTCACCGTCAACGGGGTGCTGGCCTCGGTGTCGGAGTCAGGCGACGATGGGCTGCGGTGCGGACGGCTGACCGGACACGATGAGGCAGAAGTGTTGCTGGGTTCGATCGCCACCGATCCGGCCGACTTCGTGCTCCTCAACGATGCCTTCGCCGCCGACCCGTTGGTGGTCGACGTCCGGCCCGGCGCCTCGATCGAGCATCCGGTGGTGGTCGTCCACGTGGTCAGCGGCCCGGGCGGCGATGCGGTGTTTCCCCGGACGATGATCCGGTGCGGCTCCTCCTCGGTGGCGTCGGTGATCGAGATCGTGGTCGATGCCGACACCGGTGGTGGGCTGCTGGCGGAGCTGGCATCGACGGGCCCGCCGTCGGATCTCCCGCGCCCGCGGTCCGAGCATCTGGTCGTCCCGGTGACCGAGCTTCAGGTGGCGGACGGGGCCAAGTTGAGCTACGTCAGCATCCAGGCGCTGGGGCCGGCCACCTGGCAGCTGGCGCATCAGGCCAGCACCATCGGGGCCGATGCCAGCCTCCACAGTTTTGCCGTGGCCCTCGGCGGCGACTACGCCCGACTTCGCACCGACTCGGCGCTGGTCGGCACTTCCGGCTCCAGCAAGCTTCGGGCGGCGTACATCGGCCGAGACGACCAGATGCTCGACTTCCGGACCCTCCAGGATCACCGGGCGCCGAAGACGACCAGCGACCTGCTCTTCATGGGGGCGGTCGCCGACCACTCCCATTCGGTCTACAGCGGCCTGATCCGGATGCGGAGGGGCGCGGTCCGCTCCGATGCCATGCAGACCAACCACAACCTGGTCCTCGACGAGGGGGCGCATGCGGACTCGGTGCCGAACCTCGACATCGAGGAGAACGATGTCCGGTGCAGTCACGCTTCGACGGTGGGTCCGGTCTCCGAGGACCAGCTCTACTACCTCGAGTCCCGGGGGGTGGAGCCGGAGGTGGCCGAACGGTTGATCGTGGCCGGGTTCTTCGATGACATCGCCAGCCAGGTGCCCATTGCCGGGACCCGAGCCATGATCGGCCGGGCTCTGGCCGATCGGACCGGGGTGCACGGTGCGTGAGACGGCGCGCCTGTGCGGGCGCAACGACCTCCAGCCGGGGCAGGCCAAACGGTTCGACGTGGCCGGCCTCCGGGTCGCCCTGGTTCGGATCGGCGACGATTTCTATGCCATCGGTGACCGCTGCAGCCACGAGGAATTCTCCCTGGCCGACGGCGAGGTGTGGCCGGACGAACGGGAGATCGAGTGCGCCAAGCACGGCTCGACGTTCGACCTCCGCACCGGAGAGCCGTGCTCCCTCCCGGCCACCAAGCCGGTGCCGGTGTACGAACTGGTGGTCGATGATGAGGACGTTTCGGTGGTGGTGCCATGAGTACCGGTGAGCTGAAGATCGAAGACCTGCATGCCGGGATCCCCGGCAAGGAGATCCTCCGGGGCGTGACCCTCACCGTTCGCAGCGGTGAGGTCCATGCGGTGATGGGTCCCAACGGTTCCGGAAAGAGCACCCTGGCCCATGTGTTGATGGGGCGGCCCGGCTACGAGGTCACCCGCGGGTCGGTCACCCTCGACGGGATCGACCTGCTGTCCCTCCCCACCTGGCAACGGGCCCGGGCCGGACTGTTCCTCGGCATGCAGCATCCGATCGAGGTGCCGGGTGTCTCCTTGGTCACCGCGCTGACCGCCTCCCGGCCGGGAATCGATGCCGACGAGGTGGGGGCGAATACTGCGGCCAGCGATGTGGGGGGGCGGATGCGCACCGAGGCGCAGCGCATCGGCTTCGACGAGCGATTCCTCACCCGCTCGCTCAACGTCGACCTCTCGGGTGGAGAACGGAAGCGGAACGAGACCCTGCAGATGGGCGTGCTCCGGCCGCGGTTTGCCGTCCTCGACGAGATCGACTCCGGCCTCGATGTCGACGCCCTGGCCGCCGTCGGTCGGCGGGTGGAAGCCGCGACCGAGGAGTGGGACCTCGGGGTGCTGGCCATCACCCACTTCCGGCGGCTGTTGAAGGTTCTCAACCCGGATGTCGTGCACGTGCTCTCGGCGGGACGGGTGGTCGCCACCGGCGAGAGCGAACTGGCCGAGATCGTCGACCGGACCGGGTACGCCGCCTACACCTGATCGATCCGCAGGCACCGGACCATTGGGTCAGTCCCGGAACTTCGGGAGCACGTAGGTTCCCATCAGCTCGATGGTCTCCATCACCGCGTCATGGGGGATCTTGTAGGGATTGACCAGGCAGAGCAGCAGGTCGATCCCGGCCGCCTCGTACTTTTTGCAGGTGTCGAGACACTCGTCCGGGGTACCGAGGACGCAGGCGTTCGAGTCGATGAGGTACTCGAGGCTGAGCAGATCCAGCGATCCGTCGTCCTGGTGGGCCTTCATGTCGGCGGCGTAGGAGTAGGTGCCGAGCTCCTGGTTGCGCTCCGCCATCCATTCGGAGACGGTGGCGATCTGCTTGGCCCCCGTCACCGGATACCACTCGAAGGACTCTCTGGCCAGCTCGATGGCCCGGTCCCGGCTGTCGGTGCACAGCGCCATGGTGAAGGTAGCCGCCTGGTTGTTGACGTAGGCCCCCAAGGGCTCCGTGCAGGCCCGGGATGCGGCCCGGTAGATGTCGACTCTCCGCTTGACCTCTTCGGGAGACACTCCCACCGCGAACGAGCAGAGGCCGAGCCCCAGCTCGCCCACCTGACGGTGGCCGTCGTCACTGGTGGTAGCCCCCCAGATCGGTGGATGGGGCTTCTGCAACGGCTTGGGTTGCACCCGGCGCCGGGGCATCTGCCAGTAGGTGCCGTCGAACTCGTACTCCTCGTTGGTCCAGCATCCGACCACGTGCTCGATGGCCTCCCGCCACATCTCACGGGTCTCGGAGGGATCGAGACCGAAGCCTTCGAGCTCGGCCCGGGTGGCCGATCGTCCCGTACCGAAATCGACCCTTCCGTTGGAGATCAGGTCGAGGACGGCGACCGACTCCGCGGTGCGCACCGGGTGGTTGTAAGGCTTGGGCATCAGCCGGACCCCGTATCCCAGCCGTATCCGCTCCGTCCGGGCGGCGATGGCCCCGTAGAGCACCTCCGGATTCGAGCAGTGCGAGTACTCCTGCAAGAAGTGGTGCTCGACAGTCCAGAATGCGTCCCATCCGGCCTTGTCGGCCGCCACCGCCTGCTCGAGGGTGTTCTGGTAGGCGATCAGCTCACTGTCGGGTTGCCAGGGTCGGGGTACCGGGATCTCATAGAAGAGGGCGAACTTCACTCACCGGGTCCTTTCCTCGGGCCCAAGCCCCGCCTTCCCCGGTGTGGGGGTTACCTGGTCGGTGGGCGTCGGGAGCTTGAGGCGTGCACGTGCCTGACTCTCTAGCAGATGCAAAGATCGGCCGTCGCTCGACGATTGGGGAGGACTCGATGAGGGGACTGACGGACAAGGTCGTGATCGTGACCGGGGCCGCTTCTGGGATCGGCCTGGCCTGTACCGAGCGTCTGGTCGACGAGGGGGCGACCGTAATGGGTGCCGACCGCGTCGATTGGTCGTTCGAAGCCCCGAACGAATCCTGTTCGTTCCATCGTGTCGACGTCAGTGATGAGGCATCGGTCGCGCAGCTGGTGGCCTCGACGCTGGATGCCTTTGGCCGCATCGACGGCCTGGTGAACGCGGCCGGAGTCGCCGGCGGGGGACCGGTGCACTCGCTCGGACAAGACGAGTGGGACCGGGTCATTTCCGTCAATCTCACCGGCACCTATCTGATGGCCAAGCACGTCATCGGGCACATGTTGGAGCGACCGCTCGGCGACGCATCCCGGGGGTCGATCGTCACGGTGGCGAGCATCGAGGGCCTGGAAGGGACCGCAGGAGGCAGCGCCTACAGCGCCTCGAAGGGAGGGGTGGTGTTGCTGACCAAGAACATGGCCATCGACTACGGGGGTCGCGGCATCCGGGTCAACGCCATCTGCCCCGGTTTCATCGACACCCCCATGACTGCCGAGGTCTTCGCCCTCCCCGGAATGGACAAAACCCTTGATTTGCTCATCGCGGAGCACAAACTCCGCCGGATGGGCAGGCCGGCGGAGATCGCCGCCGCCGCCGCCTTCCTGCTATCCGAGGACGCATCGTTCGTCACCGGGGTGGCCTTCCCGGTGGACGGGGGCTACACCGCCGGGCGCGACCACGCCGTCACCCCGTTGTTGGGATTGTCGGGCCCCGAGGGCTAGCCATTCGGTGGACGTCGGGGGAATCGGTTCGGATGGATCTCGGTCGCCTCACAGCTTGTGACGACATTCACATGGAAGAAGGAAGAGTTCCCGGTCACGCCGTTGACATTGTTTCTCCCCGCCCAAGCCTGGGTATCTAGTTGATCAGTCAAGCTGAAGCCGGCCGGTTCCGGTCTGTTCGGTCCGGGGCTGGCCGCCTGCGATAAGGGGGGGTCATGACAACAGAAACACCAGAGATGCGGGGGGTCGAAGTTGGGGAAGGTCCGGTTCCCATGCCACCGACGCTTCACACCACCGCGGACCCGGCACCCTTGGGGCTGGCGGCTTTCGCCATGACCACCTTTGCCTTGAGCATGGGCAACGCCAATATCTGGGGACCGGGGGCGGACGCCGCCCTGGCCCTGGCCCTGGTCTATGGCGGAGCGGTACAACTCCTGGCCGGGATGTGGGAGTTCACCCGGAGGAACACCTTCGGGGCGCTGGCCTTCTCCTCCTTCGGGGCGTTCTGGATCTCGTACTACGTGTTCGGGAAGTTCGTGGCCGTCACCACGGCCGACGCGCCGGTGGCGGTGGGCGTCTTCTTGCTGGGATGGACGATCTTCACCTTCTACATGATCGTGCCGTCCTTCCGAGTCAGCGGCGCGGTGGCCCTGGTGTTCGTGCTGCTGACCGCGACCTTCGTGCTTCTGACCATCGGTGCGTTCCGAAGCAACGTCACCATGACCCACTGGGGCGGCTATATCGGACTCGCCACCGCCGGCGCGGCCTGGTACGCATCGTTTGCCGGGGTGGTGAACGAGACGTTCAAGAAGGCGATCATTCCCACCATCCCGCTGGCTCCCAAGTCCTGAGCGGCGCGAACTGCGCGAGGCTGACGGTCGGGAGGTAGAGACATGAGCGAAGTTGCAGGCAACGGACGACCTGAGGAGGGGCTCTCGGCCCTCCTCCACGAGGTCCGTCGGTTCGAGCCCCCGCCGGCTTTCGTGGCCCAGGCGAACGCCAAGCCGGAGATCTACGCCGAGGCGGACGCCGATCCGACCGCCTGGTGGGAGCAACAGGCCGAACAGCTCGAGTGGGCCCAACGGTGGTCCGAGGTGCTGGACTGGAAGGTCCCGTTTGCCAAGTGGTTCGTGGGGGGAAAGCTGAATGCCTCGGTCAACTGCCTGGATCGCCACGTCGCCGCCGGCCGGGGAGCCAAGATCGCCTTCCACTGGGTCGGTGAGCCCGACGGGGACACCCGGTCCATCACCTATACCCATTTGAAGGACATGGTGTGCCAGGCGGCCAACGCCCTCACCGAGCTGGGGGTGAAGTCCGGCGACCGGGTCTGTATCTACATGCCGATGATCCCCGAGGCGGTGGTGGCGATGTTGGCCTGCGCGCGGATCGGGGCGCCGCACATGGTGACGTTCGGTGGGTTCTCGTCGGAGGCGCTGGCCAATCGCATCCTCGACGGGGATGCCCGGATCGTGATCACCGCCGACGGCGGCTACCGGCGCGGCGCCCAAGCCGCGCTCAAACCCAATGTCGACGAGGCATTGAAGCAGTGCCCGGATGTCCGATCGGTGGTGGTCGTTCGCCGGACCGGCCAGGATGTCGAGTGGCAGCCGGACCGGGATGTCTGGTGGCACGAGGTCGTCGAACGGCAGTCCACCAACCACGACCCGGAGGCGTTCGACGCTGAGCAACCGCTCTACATCATGTACACCAGCGGGACCACCGCCAAGCCGAAGGGGATTCTCCACACCACCGGCGGATACCTGACCCATTGCGCCACTACCCACCGGCTGATCTTCGACGTGAAGCCGGAGACCGACATCTTCTGGACCGCCGCCGACATCGGGTGGGTCACCGGGCATAGCTACATCGTCTACGGACCCCTGGCCAACGGCGTCACGTCGATGATGTACGAGGGGACCCCCGATGCCGGCGGGCGCGACCGTTGGTGGAAGATCATCGAGGAGTACAAGGTCACCATCCTCTATACCGCGCCCACTACCATCCGGACGTTCATGAAGTGGGGGGAGGAACACCCGGCCGGCCACGACCTCTCGAGCTTGCGCTTGCTCGGCTCGGTGGGCGAGCCCATCAACCCGGAGGCCTGGATGTGGTACCGGAAGAACATCGGCGGCGACCGGTGCCCGGTGGTGGACACCTGGTGGCAGACCGAGACGGGGGGGATCATGATCACCCCGCTGCCCGGCATCACCGCCACCAAGCCGGGGGCGGCCATGCGCCCGTTCCCGGGGATCAGTGCCGATGTCGTCGATGACGCCGGGAAGTCGGTCGGCAACGACGCCGGCGGGTACCTGGTCCTCGACCGCCCCTGGCCGGGGATGCTCCGCGGCATCTGGGGTGACCCGAAGCGCTATGAGGAGACCTATTGGTCCCGGTATCCCGGGCGGTACTTCGCCGGAGACGGGGCGAAGCGGGACGAGGATGGCGACCTGTGGTTGCTCGGCCGCGTCGACGACGTGATGAACATCTCCGGACACCGCATCTCCACGACCGAGGTCGAGCACGCGCTGGTCGGCTTTCCCCGGGTGGCAGAGGCGGCGGTGGTCGGGGCCAGCGACGACACCACCGGGCAGGCGATCGTGGCCTTCGTCACCGTCAAGGGCGAGGTTTCCGATGCGGAGAACGAGGGCGACGCCCTGGTGAAAGAATTGCGGGACCATGTGGCCAAGGTCATCGGGCCTATCGCCAAACCCCGTCAGATCATCCTGACCCCGGACCTCCCGAAGACCCGGAGCGGCAAGATCATGCGGCGGCTGCTGAAAGACGTGGCCGAGCATCGGGAACTCGGTGATGTGACCACCCTCCTCGATCCGACGGTGGTGAACCTCATCGACGAGCAGATACAGGCAGGTGGGGGCGCCGAAGCCGACTGAGGGGGCCCGCTCTCCGCCTCATGAGCGCTCGAGTCGAAGATGCCGCGGTGTCCATCTGGTCATCCCGGCGCCCCAGGCCGGTGACGGTCGACCACGGTTGGATTCCGTGGCTGCACGTCGCCTCCCGAGGTGGCGACTGTTTCGATCCGGTGATTGCTAGCGTCATGGCCCATGGCTCGCCGAGATCGCCGAAGGGGCGGCGCACACAGTGCACCCCGAGGTGGGAAGGGGAATTCTCGGGCGAAAGGAGAAGCTGAGACAACCTCGCCCGAACCCGAACCCGAACCCGAACCCGAACCCGAACCCGAATCCGAATCCGAACCCGAACCCGAATCCGAATCCGAATCCGAACCCGAATCCGAATCCGAATCCGAATCCGAACCGACTGGATCTGACGCTGCTGGCAGCGGATCTGCAGAAAGTGGAACGGCGGATGCGCCCGATGCCAGCCCCGGTGTCGAGGAGGCCACCGCCGCCCCCGAGATTGCCCTGACTCGCAAGGCCCGGAGGAAAGAGCGACGCAAACACAAGCAGAAGCGGAGCTGGCTCGACCGGGTTCTGCTGGGCGCAGTGGTGCTGGTGTCGTTGGTGTTGGTCTTGGTGGGCGTCGGCTACGGGTACATCCAGTACCGGTTCCACCAGGTTTCGAAGGTCACGGTGAAGCATCTGAGGACAGCCCCGGTCGGCCAGCCCTTCAACGTGTTGCTCATCGGGTCCGACTCACGGGTCGGGGAGTCGGCGTCGGATGCCGCCCATTTTGGGGACCCCACCACCCAAACCGGTCAGCGGAGTGATGTCGTCAAGATCCTGCACGTGGACCCGGCCACTGGTGCGATCAGGGTCCTCTCCATCCCGCGGGACACCGTGGTTCAGGTAGCCGGTGACACTAGCCAGATCGGGAAGTACAACCGGATCAACGCCACCTACAACAACGGGCCCGATCAGTTGGTGCAGACCATCGAAGCCGACTTCGGGATCCCGATCAGCCATGTCGTGCAGATCGACTTCGCCGGATTTCGAGGGGCCGTCGATGCCATCGGCGGGATCTATCTCAACTTCCCCTACCCGGCCCAAGACACCTACACCGGGCTCAATATCACCACCACCGGCTGCCAGCACGTGAACGGCGGCTATTCCCTGGCGGTGGCGCGCAGCCGTCACTATGAGTACTTCAAAGATGGCTACTGGCAGTACGACGGAACCAGCGACTACGGCCGGATCCAGCGCCAGAACGCCTTCTTGAAGGCGCTCATCAACCAGGCGGAGACCAAGTACAACCCGCTCACCCTCAACGCCTTCATCGGGTCGGTGGTGCAAGGCGTCACCATCGACTCGACCTTCACCGTCGCCGGACTCATCTCGTTGGCCCGGGAGTTCCACACCTTCTCGTCCTCGTCGCTGGTGACCGCCACCTTGCCCACCTACGAGTCGGATTCCTCGGTCTTCGGTTACCTCGGATCGGTGATCTACGTTCAGCAGCCCGACGCCGATCAGGCGATTGCCCAGTTCCTCGGTCAGGCTCCGGAGCCGATCGTCTCCCCACCCCCCGACCCCTATGGGAGCCCGGCCACGACCACCACGACGACCACCGAGGCCAGCTCGGGCGGGAGCACTCCGTCAACCAGCAGCAGCTCGACGACCACGACCACCGCCCCATCGGACTTCAACCCCACCTCCTGCACCCCGTAGCGCCTTGGGTGTGCACCCGCACGGCGACGGCGACCAAGCGGCCCTCACCGAGATGAGCATCGGCCCGAGGTCCATTTCGCTGACGCCGCCCCGGGCCGACCCGATCGCCGACCGTCACTCAGGCGTTGGCCGTCTCCGACTCGGCGTCGTCGAGGCCCTGGGCGAGGGTGTTCCAGCTCAGCGTGGCACATTTGATTCGCACCGGGAACTTCACCACGCCCTGGAGGGCGGCGAGCTCGCCCAGGGAGTCGACATCGAGGAGCTGGGCTTCGGCGGCCTCCACCTCGGCACCATCCTGGCCGTCTTTGCCCGGGAGCGTCGACTCGTGGATGGACATCATCCCCTTGAAGGTCCGGATCAGATCGCGGACTTCGGGAACCGGCTTTCCCTTGACGGCGGCCGACATCAACGAGGCGGACGACTGGCTGATCGAGCAACCGGTACCTCCGATCTTGATGTCGGAGACGGCTCCGTCACTGACCTCCAGGGTCACGACGATCTCGTCCCCGCACAGGGGATTGAATCCCTCGGCCCGTTGTGCCGGGGGAGACGGAAGTTCCCCCCGGTTCCGGGGCGACCGGTAGTGATCGAGAATGATCTCCCGGTAGAGGTCCTCGAGGCCGGCCATCAGCGCGGCTTCCTTTGGACGACCGGGCGCAATCCGGGAGTGGCAAGGCTGTGAATCACGGCACCAGGGTACCGGGACGGGTTCATCCGAAAAACGCCCCCGTCTCGGCCAGCGCATCGACCAGGGTGTCCACATCGGACTCGTCGTTGTAGAGGGCGAACGAGGCCCGGGCGGTGGCGTTGACCCCCAGGCGCCTCATCAACGGTTTGGCGCAGTGGTGCCCGGCCCGAACGCAGACCCCGTACTGGTCGAGGATCTGCGAAATGTCATGAGGATGGATGTCGCGGTAGGCAAAGGAAATGACGCCGCCGCGCTGGGCCGGATCCTTGGGCCCGAAGATGTGGATGTCGTCGCCAAATCGCTCGTTCAGTGTGCGCATGGCGTAACCGGTCAACGAGACTTCGTGGGCCCGGACCGCGTCCATGCCGATGGCGGACAGGTACTCCACCGCCGCGCCCAGACCGATCGCCTCGGTGATCGGCGGCGTTCCCGCCTCGAACCGCCAGGGCAGATCGTTGGGGGTGAAGCCCTCCTTGCGGACGTCGAGGATCATCTCGCCCCCACCCAGGAAGGGGGAGCGCGCTGAGCAACTCGTCCCGGCCCCAGAGGACGCCGATGCCGGTCGGACCGAGCATCTTGTGGGCGCTGAAGGCGAGAAAGTCGCAACCCAGGGTGGAGACGTCGGTGGGCAGATGGGGAACCGACTGGGCGGCGTCGGCCACCACCACCGCGCCGGCGTCGTGGGCGACCCGGGCGATCTCGGCGATCGGGTTCAGGGTGCCGAGGACATTCGACATGCAGGTGACCCCGACCAGCTTGACCCCGTCGACCAGGCGGTCGAGATCGTCGAGGATCAGGGCTCCGTCATCGTCGATGGGAATCCAGCGGATGGAGAGGTTGCGCTCCTCGGCCAACATCTGCCAGGGGACGATGTTGGCGTGGTGCTCCATCTCGGTGAGGAGGATGGCGTCACCCGAGTGCAGGTGGGTGCGACCCCAGGTGTTGGCCACCAGGTTGAGGCCCTCGGTGGCATTTTTGGCGAACAGGATCTCCCGCGACGGATTGGGCGCCCCGATGAATCGACCGGCGGTGACCCGGGCGGCTTCGAACCGGCGGGTGGCCTCCTCGGCTATCCCGTACACCCCGCGGTGCACGTTGGCGTGGGTCGTCTCCTCGTAGTCGCGCATGGCGTCGAGCACCTGCCGCGGGCGCTGGGAGGAAGCCGCCGAATCGAGGTAGGTGATCGGGTGGCCGTTGACCTCCTGGGCGAGCAGCGGAAAGTCCTTCTTCAGGACGTCGACGTCCACGCTGTGTGCCACATTGGTCAGGCCCGCCATGCGTCGTATCCTTCCGTCTCCAACTTCTTGTACAACTCGGGTCCGCCATCGGCCACGATGGCCCCGTCGATGATGAGATGGACCCGGTCGGCCTCCAACTCGTCGAGCATCCGCTGGTAGTGGGTGATCACCACCACGCCGAGTTCCGGCCGGTTCTCCCGAACGGTGTGGACACCCCGGGCGACGGTGCGGAGCGCATCGACGTCGAGCCCGGAGTCGGTCTCGTCGAGGATGGCCAACTCGGGTTCGAGCATGGCCATCTGGAGAATCTCATTGCGCTTCTTCTCGCCGCCGGAGAAGCCTTCGTTGAGATGGCGCTCGCCGAACTCGGGATCCATCCCGAGTTTCTCCATCCACTCCATCATCATCAAGCGAACTTCGAGTACGGACATGTCCATGCCCCGACGGGCGGAGAGTGCCTGGCGGAGGAATTGGATCACCGGGACCCCGCCGATGGCTTCGGGCTCCTGAAAGGCCAGGAACATTCCGGCTTTGCCGCGGACGTCGGTCGGCCAGGTGGTGACGTCCTCGCCCTTCAACCGGATGGTGCCGGAGGTGACCAGGTAGGCGGGATTGCCGAGCAACACCTTGGCCAGGGTCGACTTTCCCGAACCGTTGGGGCCCATGATCGCGTGCACCTGGCCCGATTCCACCGTGAGGTTGACGCCCCGGAGGATGGGGGTGCCGTCCACCGACACGTGGAGATCCTCCACCTCGAGAAGTGGAGCAGTTGACGGGCTGTTCGCGACTGTCCCTTCGTTCACACCCCGATCCTATCCTCCGATCGGCATTTCTCCTACCGCCGTAGGAGGAATGGGTGACCTGGCCTTGCCACCAGGAATTTCCTGAGCCAACAGGCGGCGGGTACGGTAACCGGGATGGCAGATCCGTGGACGTACGCCGGACCGGTCGCGCAACTCCAGGCCTACGACGGGGTCGTCACCCTGGTCGACGAGTCCACCTTCGCCATCAGCGGGAGCGCCGGGGACATCTCCGTCGGTGGCGCTCAAGGGCTGTTCGTGCGGGACACCCGGATCATCTCCCGGTTCGAACTCCTGGTCAACGGATCCCGGACCGAACCGCTGTCGGCGGTCACCGACGATCCCTTCTCTTCCACGTTCGTCTCCCGGTGCCTGCCGCCGCCCGGGAGGGCTGACTCGACACTCATGGTCTTCCGATCCCGGTACGTGGGACAGGGAATGCGGGAGGACATCACCATCCGCAACTTCGGGGACGAGCCGTCCTTCTGTTCCGTCGAGTTGTTCGTCGGAGCCGACTTCGCCGATCTGTTCGCGGTGAAGGAGGGACGGGTGGGGGACGGCCCTCACACCGACCCGGTCACCGGGACGGTCACCGTCGACATCAACGGCAGTGCCGGCAACGGGACGGGTCGGACCACGCCCGGAAACGGCACCCCGACCATGAACTTCTCCTACCGGCGTGGCGGGGTCGCCCGTGGCGCCCAAGTTCGGTTCGCGGGTCCGGTCAGCCTGGTGGAGGACCTCGCCACCTTCGAGACCATCGTGCCCGCCCGCGGAGAATGGAAGACCTGTGTCGAGGTGGCGCCGGTGATCGACGGGAACAGCATCAATCCCCGATACCGGTGTGGGCAGCCGGTGGAACGCGCCGAGCCGGCCGAACGGCTGGCCCGGTGGCGGCGCCAGGTCCCCCAGGTCGACACCGACCACCCGGGGCTGAAGAGCGTGGTGGCCCGAAGCGCCGAGGACCTCGGCGCGCTCCGCATCTTCGATCCCGACTACCCCGAACGGATGGTGGTGGCGGCCGGCGCGCCGTGGTTCATGACCGTCTTCGGACGTGACTCGCTGCTGACGGCCTGGATGGCGCTGCTGGTGGATCCCGACCTTGCCCTCGGGGTGCTGCAGACCCTGGCCCGGTTTCAGGGGAACGAAGTCGATCCCCGCCACGATGAGCAGCCCGGGCGGATCCTTCACGAGATGCGCTTCGGCGACGCCGCCTCGCTGTCGCTGGGTGGCGGGAGCATCTACTACGGAACCGCCGACGCCACCCCGTTGTTCGTGATGCTGTTGGGTGAGCTCCGGCGTTGGGGAGTCGCCGGCTGAGTTGGTGAACGAGCTGTTGCCCAACGCCGAGCGGGCCATCGAGTGGATCGAGCATTTCGGCGACGCCGATGGCGACGGGTATGTCGAGTACCACCGGGCCACCGACCGCGGGCTCGCCAACCAGGGTTGGAAGGACAGCTGGGACGGGATCCGCTACGCCGACGGCCGGGTGGCCGAGGCGCCCATCGCCCTCTGCGAGGTGCAGGCCTACACCTATGGCGCCTACCTGGCCCGGGCCCACTTCGCCTACGAGGTGGGGGACGCTTCCACCTTCCAACGGTTCCGGGCCAAGGCCACCGAACTGAAGGCGGCCTTCAATCGCGACTTCTGGCTGGAGGAGAAGGGCTGGTTCGCCATCGGCCTCGATGCCGACAAGCGGCCGATCGACTCCCTGACCTCCAACATCGGCCACTGCCTGTGGACGGGGATCGTCGACGAGGAGAAGGCCGCCCAGGTCGCGGCCAAGCTGGCATCACCCGAGATGTTCACCGGGTGGGGAGTTCGCACCCTGGCGTCGGACAGCGGCGGCTACAACCCGATCAGCTACCACTGTGGCTCGGTGTGGCCCCATGACACCGCCATCGTGGCCGCCGGTCTGGCCCGCTACGGGTTCGACGACGTCGCCCAGCGTTTGATCCTGGCCCTGCTGGACGCGGCGGTGGCCCAGGGCGGCCGCCTCCCCGAGCTGTTCAGCGGCCTCGACCGGGGTGAGCTGAGCGTGCCGGTGGGCTATCCGACCTCGTGTTCGCCGCAGGCCTGGGCGTCGGCGTCGCCGCTGCTCTGCCTGCGCACGCTGCTCCGCCTGGACCCGTGGATACCCCGGGGGAAGACCTGGGTATGCCCGAACCTCCCCGAGGGGATCGGTCATCTGAAGGTGGAAGGCATCCCGCTGGCCGGCTCCCGGGTCACCATCGAGGTGGGCGACGAGGTCCCGGGGGGCATGACCATCACCGGACTCCCTCCGGAGATCGAGGTGATCCGCCAGCCCCGGCACCCGGCGACCGCGGTCTGACCGCCGCCGGGGACCCCGGTCACCAACCTCGGTCGATCCACTCCTGGAGGTGCGGGGTCTCGGCCCCGACGGTGGTGCTCTTCCCGTGTCCGGGCAGGACGAGGGTGTCGGGCCCGAAGTCGGCGAACAGGCGTCGTTCGATCGAGGAGATGATGGTGGCGAAGTCGGCGTTCTCGAACGAGGTGTTGCCGGGCCCGCCGGGGAACAGAGTGTCCCCGCTGAACAGCAGCGGGGTCCCCTCGACGGCGAAGCACATCGAACCCGGGGTGTGCCCCGGGGTGGCGATGGTGCTGATCCGGAGCCGGCCGACATCCAGGGTCGACTCATCTTCCAGGATCAGGTCGTAGGAGGGGAGCATCCCGGCATCGGCCTGGGTCACCGCCACCTCGAATCCGGCGTTCCGGACCGACTCCACCGCCTGGATGTGGTCCCAATGGCCGTGGGTCTCGACCACCTGCCGCACGCCGAGGTCCCGGCACAGCTCGAGCAGGAGGTCATGTTCGTTGGCCGCGTCGATCAGCATGGCGTCGCCGGTCTGCCGGCAGCGGACGATGTACACGTTGTTGTCCACCGGGCCGACCACCACCCGGTGAACCTCGACGTCGGTGTCCTGGTAGTCGATGATGGTGCTGGCCATCGCTTGAGTGCCTCCTCGGGTGGATCGGCACGGTCGCCGGGATCCGACCCTTCAACCGGGCAGCGTACAGGCGCGGCCGGGGCATGGAACCTGGCGTTACTTGACCCGTTGGTCAACATCGGCCCAGTTCTGGTAGACAACGGGTTCACGACGTCCCCAAGGTGGGGGCCGCCCCAGGGGGGATGGAGAACACGATGAACTTCGCCTTCAGCGAGGAGCAGGACGAACTTCGCAAGTCGGTCAAGCGCTTTCTCGAGGACAAATCCCCCGAGACCGAAGTCCGCCGTTTGATGGAGACCACCGAGGGCTACGACACCGCGGTGTGGACCCAGATGGCCGATCAGTTGGGCCTGCAGTCACTGACCATCCCCGAAGAGTTCGGCGGGTCGGGATTCTCCTATGTCGAGCTCATCGTGGTGCTCGAGGAGATGGGAGCCGCACTGCTGTGCGCCCCGTTCTTCTCCACCGTCGCGCTGGGGGCCAATGCCATCCTCACCTCCGGCGACCAGAAGGCGAAGGAAGAGCTGCTGCCCGGCATCGCCTCGGGGGAGACCATCGCCACCCTGGCCCATACCGAGGACAGCGGGAAATGGGACACCGACAGTGTGACCCTGACCGCCACCCCGTCCGGCGACGGGTGGTCGTTGAACGGTCACAAGTCGTTCGTGATCGACGGCCACGTGGCCGATCTCATCCTGGTGGTGGGCAGGACCGACGCCGGGATCAGCCTGTTCGCCGTCCAGGGAGATGCCGACGGCTTGACCCGGACCCCGCTGGCCACCATGGACCAGACCCGCAAGCAGGCCCGGCTCGAGTTCGCCAACACGCCGGCCCGCCTGATCGGCACCGACGGGGGCGCCTCGGCGGGGCTGTCGAAGACCCTCGACCTGGCTGCGGTGGCGCTGGCCGCCGAGCAGGTGGGTGGGGCGCAACGGTGTCTCGACAGTTCGGTGGACTACGCCAAGACCCGTATCCAGTTCGGCCGGCCGATCGGGAGCTTCCAGGCCATCAAGCACAAGTGTGCCGACATGCTGCTGGAGGTGGAGTCGGCCAAGTCGGCCGCCTACTACGCGGGTTGGGCGGCGGCCGAGGACTCCGACGAGCTGCCGGTGGTGGCCAGCCTGGCCAAGTCCTACTGCTCGGAGGCCTACTTCCACGCCGCGGCCGAGACCATCCAGATCCACGGGGGCATCGGCTTCACCTGGGAGCACCCCGCCCATCTGTACTTCAAGCGGGCCAAGTCCTCCGAGTTGCTGCTGGGGGACCCCTCCTACCACCGGGAGTTGCTGGCCCAACGGATCGGCATCTGACCGACCGGCAAATTCGACTGGATGTCGCCCACCGACCCGATGACGGACGCCTGGCTGGGCCGCGGCGACTCGGCGGTGGGAGTCGGGTCGCAGAGGCTGTCCCGCGACCGTCGCCCCTCCGGATATGGCGTAGCGTCTCCGAAATGACCGGACCCCGAAGGCTGATCGGATGGCTGCTGCTGGTGCTGGTGGCGGTGCTGGCGGCCGGCGGCGCGGCACTGGGCGTCTCCCAGGCACCCAAGCAGGCCACCCTCCAGAACGCGGTCAAGAACACCCTGAACGCCACCAACTACACCTCGGACGTGCTGGAAAGCAGCCCGCAGGGCACCCAGACCCAGCACCTGGTGTACCAGGCGCCGAACCGGTTGGGGGGCTATGTCGACTCCGGGACGGTACGGGTCTACGTGGCCGTCATCGACAGCGTCGAGTACCAGAGCAATCAGGTGTCGCCGTCGGCATCGACCGCCCATCTCACCTTCCAGAAGCAGGCCAGCCAGCCCGCCTCGTCCTATGACCCGGTCCACGAATACGTCGCCCTGGCCAAGAACGCCAAGAACGTCCATCAGAAGGGTGACACCTATACGTTCACGGTGACCCAACAGGGCCAGACCGCCTCCTTCACCGCCACCGTGATCGGCCAGTACCTGTCGGCGCTCACCATCAGCGCCAGCGGAGCCCAGTTGTCCCTCACCGTCTCGTCGGTCAACTCGTCGCCACCGGTGACCCTGCCGGGCGGCGCCAAGGTGGTCGCCACGCCCACCACCACGACGCCGGCGCCGACGACGACCGCACCCACCACCGCGACCACCGCTCCCCCCACGTCGACCACCGGCTGAGCCGGGCCGTCGGTCCGACTAGCCCGAGGTATCGGCCCGGGCGATGCCGCGGTCGATGGCCTGTCGGAGCTGGCGGGCGTTCCGTCCCGGATCGGGAGCGTCGGTGAGCCAGCGAACCACCACGAAATGGCGCGCCCCGCGTCGATCATCTCCACCACCGTCTCGGGGTCGACCCCACCGGTGATCCAGACCGGCCAGGGTGACCGGGACACCGCCTCCCGGATGTAGTCGAGACCGGTCCCCGGTCGGCCCGGCTTGGTCGGGGTGGCATGCACCGGCCCGGCGGAGACGTAGTCCACCGGCGATTGCCGGTCGACCGCGGTCATCAGTTCCGAAACGGCGTGGGTCGACAAGCCGAGGAGTGCATGATCGCCGACCTGTGATCGGGCCTCCCGGGCCGGGGTGTCATCCTGGCCGACGTGCACGCCGTCGGCACCGATCGCCGCCGCCAGGTCGGGACGGTCGTTGAGGATGAATGGCACCTGATGGCGGGCGCAGACCTGCTGGACGATCCGGGCCCGAGCCATCAGATCCGGATCGGAGAGGTGCTTGTCGCGGAGTTGCACGACGTCGACCCCGCCGATGACGCAAGCCTCCACGAAGGGCCCGAGATCGGCCCGGTCGGGGGTGCACAGATAGAGCCGACGCTCGGACAGGGCCCATCCCCCGGCGGGGGCCCGGGTGGCGGGATCCGTCAATTGGTGGCGATCGCCTGGGCCTTGGCCTGGGCTTTCTTCTTCTGCTTGAACTGACGGACCTTGAGCAGGGCGGCCGGAGAATCGATGTCGGCCACCGATTGGAACGTCCCCGGCTTGCTGTAGGGGGTCGACACCTGCTGCCATCCCGGTGTGGTCAGGCCCATCTGCTTGCCCAGCAGGGCGATGAAGATGCGCGCCTTCTGGGCGCCGAACCCGGGGAGCGCCCGGACATTGGCCAGCAGCTCCTTGCCGTCGGCGGCCGAGGACCAGATGGTTGCCGGGTCACCGTGGTAGGTGTCGGTGATCAGGCGACAGACATCTTGCACCCGACGGGCCATCGATCGCGGGAAGCGGTGGAGTGCCGGCCGTTCCGCGAAGACATCGGCCAGCTCATCGGGATCCATGGCCGCGATCTTCGCGACATCGAGGGAGCCGCCCAACCGTTCTTTCAGTTCGAACGGTGAGGTGAATGCCTTCTCCAACGGGATCTGCTGATCGAGGACCATCCCGATGACCAACGCCAGGGGGTCGTCGGAGAGGAGCTTGTCGGCGGCCGGATTGCCACTCAATTGGATCACCTGGTCAGGCTAGCCGGGAGCATCAGGGTCGGCCCAGTGGCGGCCCGAGCCGGGTTCGAAGCCCGGGCGAAAGCGCCTCGACAACCCCCGGAATACCGCACCACGGCCTCGGGAGCTGGTGTGATTGCCGGGCCTTGCCCCGGTGGTGGGGCCCGAGCCGTCCGCATCCCGTGGGCGAAAAGTGTCTAGTCTTTCTACGCCATCGGGGGGTCGCACGTTTCGGACTGCCATATGCCCATATGCCGTCGGCAAGGCGGAAGGAATCAAATGGGGCAGGCCAAGCAAAGACGGAAGGATGCCAGGAGCCGGCGCCGCCAAGCGGTGCAGATTTCGATCGCCTTGGTTGCCGTGGTCATGGCCACCGGCGTCGCCATTGTCGCGACGTCCATCTCCGTCTCCGCCGATCGACCGATGCTTGGCCCGCAACCGCCGACCAGCACGCCGAATGCGCCGGCCATCGAGATCGCCGCTTCGGCCAGTCAGGATCTCTCCGGCGGGTGGCTGATGTCGAGCCAGGGCCAGTATCTGCTGTTCGTCTCGACCTCGTTCGGCGATTCCCGGGACAACGTCCCGATGCTGACCGGGTCTCCCGGCCATTGGACGGCGGCGGCTGACGCCCTCCCGACCATGCCGGCCTGGGCGGTTCCCGTGTCCCGGGGCGGCACCACCTGGGAACCCGAGGTCCACCGCTTCGGTGCCACCTATGTCCTGTACTACTCCGCCCTCTTGGCCGGGGTGACCCCGCCGACCCACTGTCTGGGCACTGCGATCGGCTCCTCGGCCACTGGCCCCTACTCGCCGTCGCCCCAGCCGGTCGTCTGTCAGCAGGACCAGGGCGGAGACATCGATCCCCAAGTGGTCATGGACGACACCTCTCCGGACGCTCACCCGTATCTGGTGTGGAAGAGCGACAACAACTCCACCGGCCACACCGGCACCGACCTCATCTGGTCCCAACCCCTGGCGTCCGACGGCCTGACGGTGGTGGACTCGCCGACCAGCATCTTCGGCCTCACCCAGACCCCCGCCTGGGCCAGTCCGATCATCGAAGCCCCGCAGATGGTCGAGGCCCCCAACCGGACCTGGTGGCTGTTCTACTCGGGTGGCGACGGCTTCGGGGGGCCCAGCTACGCAGTCGGAGCGGCCAAGTGCGACGGGATCAGTGGGCCGTGCACCGCGATCGGGACCCAGCCCCTGGTCGGCAGCAATGCCCAAGGTGTCGGTCCCGGGGAGGAATCCATCTTCCAAACCGGTGGATCATCGACCGGCCTGTCGACCTGGGTGCTGTACAACCCGTGGCACGGGAACATTCCTTACCATTGGTTCCGTCCGGTGGTGGCCGCCCGGATCGGGTGGAACAGCGCGGGTCCCTACATCGCGGAGGCCGGAGCGTTTCCGGCTCCGTCCGGGGCGTAGCCACGGGCCGGCGCGGAGCCTCTCGAGCCGGCAGGTTCAGCGGGTCCAGGGATCGCCGGAGGAGGCATCGATCCCGTACTGGTGGATCGCCTTGGAGACCAGGTCGGGCTGCACGTCTCCGCTGGCCACCAACCCATCGAGGACCGCCACCACGATGTGGGCGGCGTCGACCTCGAAGAACCGTCGCAAGGTGTCCCGGGTGTCCGAACGTCCGAACCCGTCGGTGCCCAGCGAGGTGAAGTGGCGGGGCACGAACCGCGAGATCTGGTCGGGCACCGCTCGCACGAAGTCGGTCACCGCCACCACCGGGCCACCCGAACCGGCCAGGGACTCGGTCACCAACGGAACCCTTGGGTCCTCCCCGGGATGCAGCCGGTTCCAGCGCTCGGCCGACAGGCCGTCCTCCCGCAGCGACTTGTAGGAGGTGACCGACCAGGCCTCGGCGTCGACCCCCCAGTCGTCGGCCAGCAGGGTCCGGGCCTCCATGGCCGCCTGCCAGGCCGACCCGGAGAAGAGCAGCGTGGCCGGCTTGCGGGGATCCGCGGTCGGGTTGGAGTCGGAGGGCGACCCGAGGTGGTCGGCGAACCGGTACATGCCCCTGATGGTCCCGAGCCGCACCCGGTCGGCCTCGTCCGGCTCGGCGGGAAGGGCGGGCATCAGGTAGTTCTCGTTGTAGAGGGTGATGTACCAGTAACGGTCCTCGGGGTCGGGACCGGTCATCCGGCGGATACCGTCCTCGATGATGATGGCAACTTCGTAGGCGAAGGCCGGGTCGTAGGCGGCCACGGTGGGCACCACCGAGGCCAGCACCAGCGAATGCCCGTCCTGGTGCTGGAGCCCCTCGCCGTTGAGGGTGGTCCGCCCGGCGGTGCAACCGAACAGGAAGCCGCGGCCCCGCATGTCGCTCAGCGCCCACAGCAGGTCGCCCACCCGCTGGAAACCGAACATCGAATAGAAGAGGTAACAGGGAATGAGCGGTTCGCCCCAGGTGGCATAGGCGGTGGCGGCGGCGGTGAAGGTGGCGGTGGCCCCGGCCTCGGTGATGCCCTCTTCGAGAACCTGACCCGACTCGCTCTCGGCGTACTTGAGGGCCAGGTCGGCATCGACCGGGGTGTAGCTCTGGCCGTCCGGCGAGTAGATCTGGACGTTGGCGATCAACGGCTCGAGTCCGAATGTCCGAGCCTCGTCGGACACGATGGGCACCATCCGTTGCCCGATCGACGGGTCGCGGACCAGGTTCCGCAACAGGCGGGCGAAGGCCATGGTGGTGGAGGCCGACAGCTTGCCCGATCCCTGCAGGAACTCGGCGAACACCTCGGGGGCGGGGGCGTCGAGCACCTTCGGCCGGACCACCCGGCGGGGGATGGGACCGCCGAGGGCGCGACGGCGCTCGGCCAGATAGACGGCGGCCGGCGAGTCGTCGGCCGGACGGTAGTAAGGCGGCATGTCGGCGTCGAGGGCGGCGTCGGGGATCTCGTCATGGAGGAAGAGCCGGTCTCGGAGGGTTCGGAGCTGGGGCTTGGTCATCTTCTTGATCTGGTGGGTGGCGTTGCGGGCCTCGATCTCGGGGCCGAGCGTCCAGCCCTTGATGGTCTTGGCCAGGATGACGGTCGGCGCCCCCACGTACTCGGTGGCGGCCCGGTAGGCGGCATAGATCTTCTGGTAGTCGTGGCCTCCCCGGGGCAGCGACTGCAGCGCCTCGTCGGAGAGATCGGCGACCATGGCCCGGAGCCGCGGGTCGGGACCGAAGAAATGCTCGCGGATGTAGGCGCCCGACTCGGTGGCGTACTTCTGGAAGTCGCCGTCGACGGTCGAGTTCATCTTCTTGAGGAGGACCCCGTCGACGTCCTTGGCCAGCAGCTGGTCCCAGGCCCGCCCCCATACCACCTTGATCACGTTCCAGCCCGCCCCCCGGAACAGGGCCTCGAACTCCTGGATGACCTTGCCGTTGCCCCGCACCGGGCCGTCCAGCCGTTGGAGGTTGCAGTTGACCACGAAGGTCAGGTTGTCGAGGTGTTCGCGCCCGGCCATGCCCAGGCCGCCGATCGCCTCGGGCTCGTCGAACTCGCCGTCGCCCACGAAGCACCACACCCGGCTGGCCGAGGTGTCGACCAGCCCCCGGGCGTGGAGGTACCGGTTCATGTGGGCCTGGGAGATGGCGTTGATGGGCCCGAGGCCCATCGACACGGTGGGGAACTCCCAGAACTCGGGCATCAAGCGGGGGTGGGGGTAGGAGGACAACCCGTCGCCCTCCACCTCGAACCGGAAGTTGTCGAGCTGCTGTTCGGTCAGCCGGCCCTCCACGAAGGCCCGGGCGTAGATGCCCGGAGATCCGTGCCCCTGGAAGAACACCTGGTCGCCGGCGGCCCCGTCGTCCTTGCCGTGGAAGAAGTGGTTGAAGCCGACCTCGTAGAGGGCGGCGGAGCTGGCATAGGTGGACAGGTGGCCACCGATGGAGGCCGACCGGGCGTTGGCCCGCACCACCATGACGGCGGCGTTCCACCGGATGAACGCCCGGATCCGGCGTTCGATGTCCTCGTCGCCGGGGAACTGCGGCTCGCGGTCGGTGGGGATGGTGTTGACATACGGGGTGGAGACGGTGGTGGGAAAATCGACGTTCTTGGCCCGGGCCTGCTCGAGGAGGCGCAGGAGCAGGTACCGGGCCCGGGTCCTCCCGTGGGCCTCCACCACGTCGTCGAAGGCGTCCATCCACTCGGCGGTCTCCCCGGCGTCGCTGTCGTAGAGCTGGTGGCTGACCCCGTCGAAGAGCATGCGTCCATGCTCCCACCGCTTCAACGGAAACGGAAGCCGGGGGGTGGGAGGGCCGAGGCGGGAGGTGGGCGGTAGCGCCGAGGTGGGAGCCCAGGCGGGGTCTGGCCCGGGCACCGGGTGTGCGGACCTCGACGGCGAGCGTGCATGCTGTGCCGATGGGCACCCACGAGCAGGACACCGGCAAGGTCACCGTCGTCTACACCGACGGCGCCTGTCGCGGGAACCCCGGGCCGGGAGGATGGGGATGGGCCGTCGACGGGAAGCGATCGGGGACGGGAAGCGATCTCCACGGGAGCGGCGGGGAGTCGCACACCACCAATCAGCGGATGGAGATCACCGCGGTGATCGAGGCGCTCCGGTCGATCGACGGGGACGTCCACGTGGTCAGTGACTCGACCTACGTCGTGAACTGCTTCCGTCAGAAGTGGTGGGTGGGGTGGAAGCGGAGGGGGTGGCGCAACTCCCAGGGGAAGGCGGTGGCCAACCGCGATCTGTGGGAACAGCTTCTGGATCTCGCCCTCGATCCGAAGCGCCGGGTCACCTTCGAGTGGGTCAAGGGTCACTCGGGAGACCCGATGAACGATTGGGTGGACCAGCTGGCCACCGAGGCCGCCGCCCTCGAGTGACAGAGGTGGTGGGGTGGCGGTGGCGGGCGCCGTCTGATCTGTGCAACTTGATTTCCTGGCCCCGGGGCGGGTCCAAGGGGTGAGTGCACGATCTCGTCGAGTCACCGATACCGGTCGGGACGAGCCGAGGAGGGTGAACCGGGTCAGAAGGTCCAGGCGAAGACGACCTGTCCGGGCTCGGCCGTTCCTCCCGAGCCCTGGTAGGTGGTCAGGGCGGCGGCGTTCTCCTGGCCAGTGATCACCCACATGCCGTAGCAGCCGCGCTCCCGGGACAGGGTGGCGAGCCGTTCCACCAGGTGCCCTCCGATCCCCCGGCGGCGGAAGGGCTCGTCCACCGCCAGTTCGTAGAGGAACATCTCGGTGCCCTTGTCGGGATGGGTCAGCTCCACCCCGCTCACGAACCCGACCGGGTGGTCTCCCTCGTAGGCGATGAGGAGGTGGTGGCCCTCCTCGGTCAGGAACCGGTCGGTGGCGGCATCGTCGGCCGGGTTGTCGAACAGGTGGGAGGCGGCCTCGATGTCCTCCTTGTCGCCGGCCCCGACCAGTCGGATCTCCACCCGGCAAGCTTGCCCCGACGGCCCGGCAGGTGCCAGACCCGTCGGGCACCCCGAGGGGGATTCGGCACCGGTTTTGGGTACCGGCCCTGGGTCCCGTAATCTGCAGCCATGGAGATCAAAGGAAGCTCAGCAATCATCACCGGCGCCGCATCAGGCCTGGGTGAAGCCACTGCCCGCAAACTCAGCGCCGAAGGCGTCCGGGTCACCATCTTCGACAAGAACGAAGAGCGGGCCAAGGAGGTCGCCGGCGAGATCGGGGCCAACGCCAACTACATCGGCGGCGACGTCACCGACCCCGCCGACTGCCAGAAGGCCGTCGACCAGGCCGCCGACGGCGGCAACCTCCGCATCGCGGTCAACTGCGCCGGGACCGGCTGGGTGGGCCGGGTCATCAACCGGGACGGCTCGCCCCACGATTTGGCCGCGTTCCAGTTCATCCAGAACCTGAATGTGATCGGCACCTTCAACGTCATGACCAAGGCGGCCTCGGCCATCTCTGTCGTCGAGCCCCAGGCCGACGGCGAGCGGGGCGTGATCGTGAACACCGCGTCGGTGGCGGCGTTCGACGGGCAGATCGGCCAGCTGGCCTACTCGGCGTCCAAGGGAGCCATCGTCGGGATGACCCTCCCGGCCGCCCGCGACCTGGCGGTGGTCGGCATCCGGGTGATGGCCATCGCCCCGGGATTGTTCGACACCCCGTTGTTGGCCATGCTGCCCGAGGAGCAGCGGACGATCCTGGGCCAGTCGGTCAACTTTCCCAAGCGGCTGGGGATCCCCAAGGAGTACGGCGAGTTGGTGGCCCACATCGCCAAGAACGCCTATCTCAACGCGGAGGTCATCCGACTTGACGGCGGCATCCGGATGCCTCCCAAGTAGCTCGGGTGGGCACCAGCTCGCTGGCCCCGGCATCGACGGGGGACCGGGGCCTACGCTGCGCCTGTGCGCTACTGGACCGAAGACGAGGTGCGGGCCGAATTGCCGCGCCTGCGGGTCCTGATCGACGCCCTCCGCCGGGGGGAGCACCAGGACTCGGTGGCCCGGACCAACGGTCATGAGGTCGCCGCCGACCTCGAGAGCGCCGGCACCGATCCGGTGGACGTCCCCTCCGCCCTCGGCGAGCTCGAAGACAAGGGCATCGTCCTCCGCGACTCCGACTCCGGCCTCCTGGACTTCCCGGCGGTGACCGACAAGGGGGTCGTCTACCTGTTGTGCTGGAAGCGAGATGAAGAAGAGCTCGGCTGGTGGCATTTCGCCGAGGAGGGCTTCGACGGCCGGAAGCCGCTTCCGCTGCCGTCGGACCTGTGAGCGCGATCCTGTCGCCGGCGGAGGCGGAGGTGGAGGCCGACCAGGTCATCATCCGTACGGTGGGCCTGACCAAGGTCTATGAGGGGACAGACTTCCGGGCGGTGGACGGGCTCGATCTCGCCATCGGGACCGGGGAGATCTTCGGGTTGCTCGGACCCAACGGCGCCGGCAAGACGACCACGGCCGGCATGCTCACCACCCGGGTGATACCGACCGGCGGCCAGGCGTTGGTGGGCGGCATCGACGTGGTCGAGCATCCGACCCTGGCCAAGCAGATCCTCGGGATCGTCAGCCAGCAGAACACCCTCGACCGCCAGCTGAACGTGTGGGAGAACCTCTACTTCCACGGGAGGCTGTTCGGTATCCCGGCCGGTGAGTCCCGCCGGATATCCGACCAGCTGTTGAGCCAGTTCCAGCTGGACAAGTGGGCCACGTCCTCGGTGGAGGCCCTCTCCGGCGGGATGGCCCAACGGCTGATGGTGGCCCGGGCGGTCTTCCACCGCCCGGCGGTGCTGTTCCTCGACGAGCCGACCGCCGGCCTCGACCCTCAGAGCCGGCTGGCCCTCTGGGACATCCTCGGCCAGCTGAACGCCGACGGCCAGACCATCATGCTGACCACCCACTACATGGAAGAGGCCGACCTCCTGTGCGGGCGGGTGGCCATCATGGACCACGGGAGGATCCTGGCCATGGACACTCCGGCCGCCCTCAAGCGGGGGATCGACGCCGACACCATCGTCACGGTCACCGCCACCGGCGATCAGGCGGCGCTGGCCGAGCTCCTCACCCGTGAGATCGAGGGTGTGACCCGGACCCGCCCCATCGAGGGAGGCGTCGAGTGCCACGTGAAGGGCCATGAGCGACTGCTCCCCAAGGTGATCGGGGTGGCGGAAGCCGGGGGATTCCCGATCATCGACCTCTCGGTGACGGAGCCGACGCTCGAGACGGTCTTCATCAACCTGACCGGAAAAGAGCTACGAGACTGATGAGCATCGCCGAGGTCCCGACCGCCGGTACCCATATCGAGCTGCGGCCTACCCGGTCGGCCGCCGCCACCAGCCGCATCGCCCTGTGGGCCCTGATCCTCCGGGACCTGGTGGTGCTCCGGAAGCACCTGGCGGAGTTCGTCATCCGGACGGTGGTGCAGCCGTTCCTGCTGTGCCTGGTGTTCCTCTACGTCTTCCCGAAGATCGGCCAGGGGATCGGCGGCGGCGGGGGATCGGGCAGCGAATCGGCCTTTGCCACCGTGCTGGTCGCCGGGGTGGTGGGCATCTCCATCCTCTTCCAAGGGGTGCAGTCGGTGGCGCTGACCATGGCTACCGAGTTCGGCTACACCCGGGAGATCGAGGACCGGGTGCAGGCACCGTGCCCGATCTGGCTGGTGGCACTGGCCAAGGTGCTCTCCGGAGCGGTGCAGGGCGCCATCTCGGCCATCATCGTGCTGCCCATCGCCTCGGTCGTCCACGCCAGCGGGGTGGAGGCCCACCTGAATCTGCACTGGTGGATCATCCTCACCCTGGTGCCCCTGGCCTGTGTGGCGATGACCTCGCTCGGGCTGTTCCTCGGCACCACCTTCGAGCCCCGCAACATCGGCTTGATGTTCGGCTTCGTGATCCTCCCGGTGACCTTCCTCGGCGGGACCTACTACCAGTGGACCCGACTGGCCCCGATCAAGGTGGGCGGATGGCACTGGCTGCAGACGGTGGTCCTCGTCAATCCGCTGATCTACGTCAACGAGGGGATGCGGGCCGCCTTCACCAATGCGTCGCACATGCACCTCTATGTGGTGTACCCGGTGCTGATCGCCTTCACCGCGATCTTCCTCGGAATCGGGCTCCGGAACTTCCGCCGCCGGGTGCTTTCCTAGGCTCGGCGCCGCCTTCCGGCCTATAGGCTGAGACGGTTGTAGCTGGCACTCACCATCGAGACTGGAGGTGGTTCCCACGGGACCCCAGGCGGCATCGGAGGACACGGCATCAGGGGGCAGTGGAGCCAAGGGTGCAGGTGACGGCGCCTATGACATCGTCGTCATCGGCGGCGGCCCCGGGGGATACGGGGCGGCGCTGTACGGGGCGGCGGCCGGACTTTCGGTAGCGGTCGTCGAGCTCGACAAGGTGGGCGGCACCTGCCTCCACCGGGGATGCGTGCCGGCCAAGGAGTTCCTGGAGACCGCGTCGGTCTACCGCACCGTGTCGGGCGCCTCCCAGTTCGGGATCGGCGATGCCGCCGACGGTGACGCCACGCCGGCAGTGGAATTCGCGGTCAGCCAGGCTCGCAAGCAGAAGGTCGTCGACCAGTTGTTCAAGGGGCTCTCCGGGTTGATGAAGGGACGGGGTATCGACATCTTCGGCGGGACCGGCACCCTGTTGCCCGATCACCAGGTCCGCATCGCCGGCAACGACGGCTCCACGACGGAGATCACCGGGACCGACATCGTGCTGGCCTCCGGCTCGCTGCCGCGGACCATCCCCGGCTTCGACGTCGACGGGACCGTGGTGATGGACTCGGATGACGTCCTCGACCTCGATACCCTCCCTGGATCGGTGGCGGTGGTGGGTGGCGGGGCCATCGGCTGCGAGTTCGCCTCCCTCTTCGCGGATCTGGGCTCCAAGGTCACGGTGTTCGAAGCCCTCCCCAGCATCCTGGCGCTTTGCGATCCCGACATCACCAACGTGGTGGCCCGGTCGTTCCGGAAGCGGGGGATCGAGGTGAAGGCCGGTACCCAGCTGCAGGGCCACACCCCGGATCCGTCGGGGAAGGGTACCGTCGTGCTCTTCGGCGACGGCGAGAAGCTGGCGGTCGACGCCGTCGTCGTCTCGGTCGGGCGGAGCCCCCGCACCGAGGGGCTGCTGTCCGAGGGGACCGGGGTGGTGGTCGACGAGCGGGGATTCGTGGTGGCCGACGAGCTCATGCGCACCGCCGCACCCGGGGTGTGGGCGGTGGGTGACGTGGTGGCCGGCACCCCCCAGCTCGCCCACGTCGGATTTGCCGAGGCGATCGTCGTCATCAAGTCGATCCTCGGTGAGCCGGTGGTCCCGGTGAACTACGACCGGGTGCCCTGGGCCATCTACTGCCATCCGGAGGTGGCCTTCGCGGGCCTGACCGAGGAGGCGGCCAAAGCCGCCGGCTACGACGTGGTGGTGAAGAAGGACCCGTTCGGCGGCAACAGCCGGGCCCGGATCATCGGGGACACCGAGGGCGTGGTCAAGATCATCGCCGAGCGAAGAGCCGATGGTTCCACCGGCAAGGTCCTCGGCGTCCACATGGCCGGCCCCTGGGTCACCGAGCAGTTGGGCGCCGGGTATCTGGCCGTCAACTGGGAAGCCACCCCCGACGAGGTGTCACAGTTCATCCAGCCGCACCCGTCGTTGTCGGAGAACTTCGGTGAGACCATGCTGGCCCTGACCGGAAGGGGGCTCCACGTTGCCTGACGTGACCATGCCCCAGCTGGGCGAGACCGTGACCGAGGGAACCATCACCAAATGGCTGAAGGCCGTCGGTGACCCGGTCGAGCGGGACGAGCCGCTGTTCGAGGTGTCCACCGACAAGGTCGACTCCGAGGTCCCGTCTCCGGTCGGCGGCGTCCTCACCCAGATCCTGGTGGAGGAAGGGGACACCGTCGACGTCGGGGTCCGGCTGGCGGTGATCGGCGACAGCGGGTCGTCCAACGGATCGGAAGCACCGGCCGCCGCCGTCCCCGCGGCTGCGGAGGCGAGTGCACCATCTGCACCACCACCGGAGCCGGTGGCACCGGCCCCGGCGGCCGCACCTGCACCACCACCCCCGGTAGCGGCATCAACTCCGGCACCACCACCACCACCGCCTCCGCCGGCAGAGGCATCAGTGGCCAGTGCCCGGCCCGGTGACGGGTTGGTTCTGTCACCGGTGGTTCGGAAATTGCTCAGCGAGCACAGCATCGATGCCGGCTCGCTCAAAGGTACCGGCATCGGCGGACGGATCACCAGAGACGACGTCGAAGCGGTGATCGCTTCGGGAGGCCCCACCGCGGTCGCGACCCGAGCCCCGGCCGCGCCCGCCACCCAGCCACCGGCCACCGCGGTCCCGGTTCCCCGGGGGGACGGGCAGGACGAGATCCTCCCGTTCACCAACATTCGTCGTCGGACGGCCGAGCACATGGTCAGGTCCAAGGCCACCTCGGCCCACACCCTGATGGTGAAGGAGATCGACTACGAACGGGTGGAACAGGTACGCCGGTCCCAGGGTCCGCGGTTCAAGACGGAGGAGGGGTTCAGCCTCACTTACCTGGCGTTCGCCGCCCGGGCCACCGTCGAGGCCCTGGGGGACTTCCCCCACCTCAACGCTTCGGTGGGGGACGATGCGCTGATCATCCATCACGACATCAATCTCGGGATCGCGGTCGACCTGGACAACGAGGGTCTCATCGTGCCCGTCGTTCACCATGCCGAAGAGCTGACCCTTCGGGGAATGGCTCGTCGCATCCACGACGTGGCCGATCGGGCCCGCACCAAGCGATTGAACGCCGACGACATCAGCGGGGGCACGTTCTCCATCACCAACGCCGGGCCGTTCGGCACCTTGCTCACCGGGGCGATCATCAACCAGCCGCAAGTCGGCATCCTCTCCACCGACGGGGTGTCGAGGAAGCCGGTGGTGGTGGTCCTCCCCGATGGCAGTGAGTCGATCGCCATCCACTCGGTGGGACTGGCCGCCATGACCTTCGACCACCGGGCCGTCGACGGGGCCTACGTGGCCCGGTTCCTGTCCCGGTTGTCGGAGATCCTGAACGAGCGTGACTGGGCCGGCGAGCTCTGAGCCGGACCATGCCCGACGAGAGGAATCCCCGTTGAGGGTCCGGTGGTTGGGACGCGTTCCGTATCGGGAGGCGTGGGCACTCCAGCGCTCGCTCTGTCACCGATCCCGGGACGACTACCTGCTGTTGCTCGAGCACCCTCACGTGTACACGCTGGGTTCGAATGCCGACGTGGGTCACATCCTGGTTGATCCCGCCTCGGTCGGGGCGGAGACGGTCAGGACCGACCGGGGTGGCGATGTCACCTACCACGGCCCGGGTCAGCTGGTGGGCTACCCGATCGTCACGGTCGGCGCCGGCCTCCACCGCGGGCCGGATCATGTACGACGGGTCGAGCAGGTGGTCATCGACGCGCTGGTGGCGTTGGGCCTCGATCCGGATGATGTCGGGAGACTGGACGGGTATCCCGGTGTCTGGGTCGGGCTCGACCAATCCGGACCCGACCCTTCCCTCGGCGCCGAAGGGGCCGGGAACGGCCCCCGCAAGATATGCGCCATCGGCGTCCGAACCACCCACGGTCGGACCATGCACGGATTCGCCCTCAACGTCCATCCCGATCTGTCGATGTTCGAACACATCGTGCCCTGCGGGATCGCTGACAAGCCGGTGACCTCGCTGTCGGCCGAAGGCATCGAGGCGACCATGGAACAGGTTTCCGACGAGGTGATCACCGCGGCAACGGAAGCCTGGGGTCCGTGCCAGGACATCCAGCGGGTGACCGACGGCATCGGTGCCGACCCGCCGGTGACCGGAAGAGCCCCATCCGGGCCACCCGAGGTCGTCGGGGTGCCGGTCGCCCTGAGCCGGCCCGCAACCGGGGAACGCTCGCTCGATCGCCGGCTCCGGCGTTCGGGAGTCGATCCTGAAGCCGGGCTGCCGATCCGGGAACGGAAGCCCGAGTGGTTGCGGGTCCAGACCCGTATGGGCGAGGACTACCTGGGACTGCGGCACCAACTTCGGGATCTGAACCTGGTGACGGTGTGCGAAGAGGCCGGCTGCCCGAACATCTACGAGTGCTGGTCGGACGGGACCGCCACCTTCATGATCAACGGGTCACGCTGCACCCGCGCCTGCGGGTTCTGCCAGGTCGATACCCGGCATCCTCTCCCGTTGGATCCCGCTGAGCCGGAGCGGGTGGCCGAGGCGGTGGCCCGGATGGGCCTGGCCCATGCGGTGATCACCTGTGTCGCCCGGGACGATCTCGAGGACGGTGGTGCCGGAGGGTTTGCCGCCGCCATCGCCGCGGTGCGACGCCGGGCCCCGAGGACGGCGATCGAGGTACTGATCTCCGACTGCAAAGGAGACGAGGCGTCCCTGGGCACCGTCTTCGATGCCCTCCCGGACGTCCTGAACCACAACATCGAGACGGTGGCCCGCCTCCAGAGAGCCGTCCGTCCGTCGGCCGGGTACGCCCGCAGCCTGGCCGTGCTGGCCCGGGCCAAGGACGCCGGCCTCACCACCAAGTCGGGGATGATCCTGGGGATGGGCGAGCGGGAGGACGAGGTGCTGGCCACCCTGGCCGACTTGCGGGCGGTGGGAGTCGACATCGTGACGATGGGCCAGTATCTGCGGCCGAGCTCACGTCATTTGCCAGTGGCCCGATGGTGGCGACCCGAGGAGTTCGACGCCTTGAGGGAGGCGGGGATGGCCATGGGCTTCAGCCACGTGCAGGCGTCACCCCTGACCCGGTCGAGCTACCACGCCCGGGAAGCGGCCGAGTCGTCGTTTCCGGCGGCCGCGGCCGGTATCGCCATCGAGATCGGCGTGCCGGCGTCGACCCCGGCGAAGACATTGTGACCGACCTCTCGGAACGGGCCACGGCCGCCCGGGCCGGTCGGATCGTCAGGGTCCGGCAGCGGATGGAAGAGCTCGACGTCGACGTGCTGTTGCTTTCACTGGGCGCCGACCTTCCCTGGCTGACGGGGTACCAGGCCATGCCCTTGGAGCGGCTCACCATGCTGGTCCTGCCGGTGAGGGGAGATCCGGTCCTGGTGGTCCCCGCCTTGGAGGCCCCCCGGGTGGCGCGAGCCGACGAGCTGTTCGGGGTGCGTCCGTGGTCGGACACCGAGAATCCTGTCGGCATCGTGGCGTCGATGGTGGCCCCCCGCATCGGTGGCCGCGGCACCGCGGGGGCGTTGCGAGTGGCCATCTCCGACCGGACGTGGGCGACCTCGGTGCTCGCCCTGCAGTCGGAGATCCCCCGAGCGGACTGGATCACCGCCTCCACGGTGACCTCGCCGATCCGGGCGGTCAAAGATGCCGGTGAGCTCGAAGCCCTACGAGCGGCCTCGAGCGCCGCGGACCGGGTGGCCGCCCGGCTCCAGCGGGGCGACGTCCGCGTCGTCGGGCGGCGGGAAGCGGATGTCTCCAGCGACATCAGTTCGTTGTTGCTGGCCGAAGGCCATCAACAGGTGAATTTCGCCATCGTCGGAAGCGGGCCCAACGCCGCCAGCCCCCATCATGAGCCAGGGTCACGGGTCATCGGGCCGAATGAGACGGTGGTGTGCGACTTCGGCGGCTCCTTGTCGCTCGGCGGCGAAGTCGGCTACTGCTCGGACATCACCCGGACGGTGGTCACCGGCGAGCCGCCGGCTCGCGTGGCCGAGTGCTACGAGGTCCTCCTCGCCGCCCAACAGGCCGCGGTGGCCGCTGCCCGGGAGGGCATCGCCGCCGAGGCCGTCGACGCGGTGGCCAGACGGATCATCGAAGACGCCGGGTACGGTGATCTGTTCATTCACCGGACCGGGCACGGCATCGGTATCGAGGAGCACGAGGACCCCTACCTGGTGGCGGGAAACCGCGAGATCCTGCGGCCCGGACACGCGTTCTCGGTCGAGCCGGGCATCTATGCCCCCGGAGAGTTCGGCATGCGGCTCGAGGACATCGTGATCATCAACGATGACGGATCCCCGGAGTCGTTGAATACCGTCAGCCACGGTTTGGCTGTCGTCGAGGCATAGGTCGGGACGATGGATCTGGGTCTGGACGGCAAGGTCGCGGTGGTGGCCGCGGGATCACGAGGACTGGGATTCGCCACCGCCCGGGCGCTGGCGGACGAGGGGGTCCGCCTGCTGGTGTCGGCGCGGGGTCGGGACGCCCTGGAGTCGGCGGCGGCATCCCTCCGGTCCTCAGGCGCCGAGGTGGCCACGCGGGTCGCCGACATCGGGGATCCGGACGTCCCCGAACGACTGGTGCAGGCCGCCGTGGATCAGTTCGGGGGCCTGGACATCGTGGTGGCCAACGCCGGCGGCCCCCCGCCGGCCCGTTCGCTGGAAGTCACCGAAGACCAGCTCGATGCGGCGCTCAATTTGAACCTCCGGTCATCGATCCGGCTGGTCCGAGCCGCGGTCCCGATCCTGCGCGACCGGGGTTGGGGGCGGATCTGCTGCATCACCTCCTACTCAGTGGTGCAACCGGTGCCGGCGTTGGCATTGTCGAACACCGCTCGGGTCGGTCTGTGGGCCTGGGCTAAGACCGCGGCACAGGACCTGGCTTCCGAACGGAGCGGGATCACCCTCAACCTGGCGTGCCCCGGGTCTCATGCCACCGACCGCATGAAGGAGCTCGGAGGCACCGGGGCGATGGGAGATCCGGCCG
Source organism: uncultured Acidimicrobiaceae bacterium (assembly GCA_963819695.1). Lineage (GTDB taxonomy): Bacteria > Actinomycetota > Acidimicrobiia > Acidimicrobiales > RAAP-2 > DASZIT01. The sequence continues at coordinate 535,683 of CAWFXD010000001.1, forward strand.
ACTTCGGCCGGGTAGTCGCGTTTCTGTGTTCGCAGCCCGCCGGCTATATCAATGGGGCGGCCATCGTGGTGGATGGTGGTGCCACCCTGGCGCTCTGATCCGCGGGGTGGGCTCGGGATCGGCGTCAGGTGCGTTCGGCGATGTGGTCCGTCCATACTGTCCCGTCCCAGTAGCGGAGGAGCCCAGGCTCTCCGGAAGGGTCGGGCAACCAACCGGCTTCAGGTATCCCCGACGGGGGAATGAACGGAGCCGGGGGCGGGACAGCCTCGGGCGAAGGAACATCACCGGCAGGGCGACCACCGGGTCGGCCAGGAGCGGATGCCGAACCCCAGGTCGCCGCCAACAGAGTCGGTTCGCCCAAAGAGGTCGCCGTCGGGTCCGGAACCCCGGCGGGACCGCTCCCAAGATGTGCGGCTTCGGCGTCGAAGTAGCTCTCGGAAGCCGCCCGGCGCTTCTTGAGATTTCGTACCTGGGCCATCCGCCACACCAGCAAGATCACCACGAGCACAATGGCGACCCCGATGACCACCGTCTCGAGGCTCACCGGAGAAGGCCGGGAATGGTCGTTGCCTCGAATCCAGCGGGCGCCAGGATCATTGCCCTTGATGTTATCGAGCGACGGTACCGATCAGGTGACGGGCGCCGCCATGGCAGGAGAGGCTGCGTGCCGTTGGCCTCAGTGCTTGACCGCAGCGGGTGGCCACATGGAACGTCCAGGCATGACCGTCCCAGTAGCGGAGCACCTCGGGCAATCCCGATGGGTCGGGTAGCCAACCCGCCGGCGTGCCCGGCGCCGGGTCGTCGAACCGACCGACCGGCGTCTGGCCCGACCCCCGACCGACCCGTTCGGGAGCATGGGCCGGCGGCAGATCGACGACAGGGTCAGTCATCGCCTCGGGCGGGTCATGCGACACCGGGTCCGCCAACGCGCCCAGTTCCGCCAGCTCTTGGGCGGCCAACCGGGCTGCGGCCGATTCCGCCAGCTCCAATTCCTCCAGGTCTGGCTCCGCCAGCGGGTCGAAGGCGGGCCCGTTGCTCGGTTGGGGGTAGGCCCCGGCTCGCACGTCGAACCATGGCGGGGCCGACCGCTCCGGGCCCGCCTCGACAACCGGCTCGAACACCGGTTCCGGCTCCGGATCGGGTACCGGCTCGGGCTCGAGATCCGGAACCTCTCCCGGCCCGGCTCCAGCTCCCGGACCGGGCTCGACCCTCGGCTCGATTACCGGTGGCGTCCCGGCCCGGGTTTCGACGGGTGCTTCGGGCTCGGTGTCGGGTACGCCTACCGACCAGGCTGGCCCCGGCCCCGCCTGAACCACGGGGTCCGGACCGGCGCCGAGCCCCGACGGTGGCACGGACCCCGCCGCCGACATCGGCCTTGGCGCCGCTTTGGCGGGGACCGCCGGTGGCGGAGACAGCACCGATCCCGTCCCCGGATCGACCTCCACCACCCGGATCACCGGTCCCCGGGCCAGGCGGACCGGACGGGCTTCCGCCACCGGTACGTCGATGGGTGCGACCCGGGCCTCATGCGAACTCGCGAACAGGGCGACCCGCCGCCGCCGCCGCCGTTCACGGGGCGGACCCGCGGCAATCCAGGCGATGGCCGCCAACACCACCAGGCCGACGATGACGGCCAGCAACGTCGGGAGGACGCTCCCCGGCTTCGACGTCGCCGAAGCCGAGCCGGAGGGGGCTCCGGCCGCCTGGTTCCCCAGAGAATGACGGATGGCGGTGTACTGCTGAAAGCTGACGGTGATGGCGTCGGATGGGCTGAGGGGCGCCGGGTTGGTGGTGGCGACCGACGATGCCAACTGCACGATGGCCACGTACGGGTCCGACTTGAAGAGGACCACCTGTTCGTTCACCTGGGTCGGTGAGGAGATCGAAACGGTATAGCCGTGGGCACCGGGGATACTGGGGACCGAGAAGCTCGAAGCCGCTCCGGGTTGCTGGTACGGCTTCTGGGACCCCGAGGCGAACGAATCAGCATCCTGCGAGTTCGGAATGCGATACAGGGTGATGACGATGTCGTTGGCGCCCTTGCCGGGTCCGTTGCCGTCGGTCCAGAGCCGAAGGTAGGCGCCGAAGCCGGCCTGCTTGGCCAGCACGTTGAATTGGCCTTCGGCTTTTTGAGGGTCGGACGACAGCGCGCCCAGCTCGGCGGCGGTGAGGCTCCCGTTGGTGGGGCCGGGGGCGGCGGCGGTGAAGTTGGGCAACGGGTTTGGGATTACCACCGACCCCATCGGTGGATAGGTCGTGGCCGTCAAGCCGGAAGGCGGTACGCCGGCTACCGCGGCGGGCACCGGGCCAACCACCATCCCGACCGTCGCCAGGGACGCCAACCACCCAACCCACCAGGCGAACCCGAGGGTTGCCGGCCTCGATCGGTGAGGTCTCAATGGCGGTGCTACTTAGGCCACGAAGTACTTGGCTTGGGGGTGGTGACAGATGATGGCGGTGGTCGACTGCTCCGGGTGGAGTTGGAACCCCTCGCTGACCTCGACGCCGATCCGGTCGGCACCCAACAGCTCGACCACCTTGGCATTGTCCTCCAGATCCGGGCAGGCCGGGTAACCCCATGAGTAGCGCCCGCCGCGGTACTTCTGGCGGAACAGGCCGGCCAGCGACGGGCCGTCCTCGTTGGCGAATCCCAACTCCTCCCGGATCCGGTGATGCCAGTACTCGGCCAGGGACTCGGCCATCTCCACGCCGAGCCCGTGCAGATACAGGTAGTTCTGGTATTCGTCGGCGGCGAACAGCCGGGCCGTCTCTTCCGACACCCGGCGGCCCATGGTCACCACCTGGAAGCTGGCAAAGTCCTTTGCTCCGGAGTCGACCGGCCGGAAGAAGTCGCTGATGCAGAGGAAGGGATCTTCCACCTGGCGGGGGAAGGTGAATCGCATCCACTCCGACGAGCGGGTTTCGTCCTTGAAGATGACCAGGTCGTTCCCATCGGCGTTGGCCGCGAAGTGGCCCCAGGCCACCTGCGGGACCAGAAGCTGATCCGCCTTGGCGTCAGCCAGCCGCGACCGGAGCAGTGACCGGACCCGGTCCTTGAACGCGGTGTCGTCCTCCCCGCTCTCGGGTCGGTAGCCCCACTGGTTGCGGAACAGGGCGGTCTCGTTGATGTAGGCGGCTATGTCGTCGATGCCGATGCCCTTGGCAATCCGGCTGCCCACGAACGGGGGGGTGAACAGCGGGTTGTCCGCCTCCACCTGCGGGGATCGAGTCGGGAGCACGTCCCCTCGCTCCAGAGCCTCCTTCGCCTTCTGTTTGCGTTGTTCGCTCTTGCGGGGGCCGAGGTCCCGGCCGCCGAGGGCGCGACCGAACTCCGGGTCGTCCTCGCCGGTCTTGTTGATCTCGACCAGCCGGTCCATGGTGCGCAGGCCCTCGAAGGCGTCCTTGCCGTAGAAGAGGCGGCCCTCGTAGACCGAGCGAAGGTCGCGTTCGACATAGGTGCGGGTCAGCGCGGCTCCGCCCAGGATCACCGGGATGTTTGAGAGTCCCCGCCGGTTCAGCTCGTCGAGGTTGTCCCGCATGATCAGGGTTGACTTCACCAGCAGCCCGCTCATCCCGATGGCGTCGGCCTTGGTCTCCTCCAGGGCACTGACCATGTCGGCGATGCCAACCTTGATGCCGAGGTTCTTCACCGTGTAGCCGTTGTTGGTCAGGATGATGTCGACCAGGTTCTTGCCGATGTCATGGACGTCGCCCTTGACGGTGGCCAGCACCATGGTGCCCTTGCCGCCCTGGTCGGACTTCTCCATGTGGGGCTCGAGATAGGCGACCGCCGTCTTCATGGTCTCGGCCGAGCCCAGCACGAACGGCAGCTGCATCTCACCGGCGCCGAACAGCTCTCCCACCGTCTTCATCCCGGCCAGCAACATGTCGTTCACGATGGCCAGGGGCGCATGCCCTCCGGCCATGGCCTCGTCGAGATCGGCTTCGAGGCCGTTGCGATCACCGTCGATGATCCGGTGCTCGAGGCGCTGTTCGACCGGCCATCCCGAACGGTCCTCGGTGGTGGTGACCGAGAAGGTCGAGGCGCCCTCGAACAGATCGAGCAGCTCGGTCAGCGGGTCGTAGCCGTCGCGGCGACGGTCATAGATCAGATCGAGGCACACCTCCCGGGCCCGCTCGTCGACCTTCGACAACGGGAGGATCTTGGAGGCGTGGACGATGGCGGCATCCAGTCCGGCCTCCACGCACTCATGGAGGAAGACCGAGTTGAGAACCTGGCGGGCCGCCGGGTTGAGCCCGAACGAAACATTGGACAGCCCGAACACGGTATAGACGCCGGGTAGCTCGGCCTTGATGCGGCGGATGCCTTCGAGGGTCTCGATACCGTCCCGCCGGCTCTCCTCCATGCCGGTCGACAGCGGCAGGGCCAGGGGGTCGAAGAGCAGGTCGGACGGACGGAGCCCGTACCGTTCGGTGGCGAGGTCATGGATGGCCTTGGCGGCCCGGAACTTCCAGTCGGCGGTTCGCGCCTGGCCGTCGGTGTCGATACAGGTGCAGACCACCGCGGCACCGAACTCCTTGGCCAGGGTCAGGACCTTGTGGAAGCGGGTGTCGGTCCCGTCCCCGTCCTCGAGGTTGACCGAGTTGATGACCGCCCGCCCACCGATCCACGACAGTGCGGTCTCCACCACCGGTGCCTCGGTGGAGTCGACCATCAGGGGGACGGTTGACTGGGTGGCGAACCGGGAGGCGACCTCTTCCATGTCGGCCACGCCGTCGGCGCCCACGTAGTCGACGCAGACGTCGATGAGATGGGACCCCTCCTTGACCTGCTCACGGGCCATGGCCACGCAGGTGTCCCAGTCCTTCTCCAGCATGGCCTCGCGGAACTTCTTCGATCCGTTGGCGTTGGTCCGTTCCCCGACGACCAGGAACGAGGCGTCCTGGGTAAAGGGGACCGCGGTGTAGATCGAGGCGGAGCCGGGCTCGGGCTCGGGAGTCCGGGCGGCCGGGGTGAGGCCGGCACAGGCCTCCACCACTGCAGAAAGATGGGAGGGGAGCGTGCCGCAGCAACCGCCGACGACCGACACCCCGAGCTCGCTGACGAACTGGCGGTGGAACTCGGCCAACTGGTCCGGGGTGAGGTCGTAATGCATGGCGCCGTCGACCACCGAGGGAAGCCCGGCGTTGGGAAGGCAGCTCACCGGAATCGAGGCGTGGGCGGTCAGATGGCGCAAAGGTTCGAACATCTCGGAGGGGCCGGTTGCGCAGTTCAACCCGATGAGATCGATGTCCATGGCCTCGAGGGCAGTCAGGGCAGCGCCGATCTCGGTGCCGGGGAGCATGGTGCCGGTCAGTTCGATGGTGACCTGGACCTGAATCGGCAGCTGGCGGCCGACGGCACCCATCGCCCGACGGGCACCGTTGATGGCCGCCTTGGCCTGCAGGAGGTCGAAGACGGTCTCGATGATGATGAGGTCGACCCTTCCCTCCAGCAGCCCGGTGGCTTGCTCCTGGTAGGCGTCCCGCAGGTCGGCGTAGGGGATCTGGCCCAGGGTGGGGAACTTGGTTCCGGGACCGATGCTCCCGGCCACCCACCGGGGCCGGTCGGGGGTGGAGAAATCGTCGGCGGCCTGCCGGGCGAGGGTGGCGGCGGCCACGTTCAACTCGTGGACCCGATGGGCCTGGCCGTACTCGGCCAGCACCGGGCCGAAGGCGCCGAAGGTGTCGGTTTCCACCACGTCGCAGCCGACCTCGTAGAACGACCGGTGGACCCGGTCCACGACGTCGGGCCGGGTGACCACCAGCAGCTCGTTGCAGCCCTCCAGGTCGGGGCCGCCGAAGTCGTCGGCCGTCAGGTTGGCCAGCTGCAGGTTGGTGCCCATGGCGCCGTCGAAGACGACCACACGCTCCGAAACGGCGCGAAGGTAGCTGGAGTCAGACGAGGCGGCCTTGGTCATGGTCCACAAAGGATATCGGCCCCCAGCCGGGACGACGGCCGCGATCGCTTAGCATGCCCGGGGTGACATGGGCATGGTGAGGATCTATACGAAGACCGGCGACGACGGCACCACCGGCCTGCTGTACGGGGGGCGGGTGCCGAAGGACTCGTTGGTCATGCAGATCAACGGGGCGGTGGACGAAGCCCAGGCGTCGATGGGGGTGGCCCGGGCCGAGGTCGATCCCGGGTCGGAGCTCGACGCTCTGCTGGTGGGACTGGAACGGGACCTCTATGTCCTCATGGCCGAGGTGGCGACCGATCCCTCCAAACGGGCGAAGCTGGTGGCGGGGGCGACGCGGGTGACCCCGGAGATGATCGGGGCTCTCGAGACCCGTATCGATGCCCTGATCGAGCGGTTCGACATGCCGGCCGACTTCGTGGTTCCCGGTGCGACCCGGGTGTCGGCCGCGCTGGATGTGGCCCGGACCGTCGTTCGCCGGGCCGAGCGCCTGGCGGTTTCCTACCCGGCCGAGGGGTCCCTGGTCGGGCAGTACCTCAACCGGCTCTCGGACCTGCTGTGGGCGATGGCCCGTTGGGCAGAGGGCGAGGAGCATCTCTTGGCCCGGGGAACGGCTCGGAGATCGCGGCGGGCGGCAAAAACTCCCCGGACAGCTTCCGGCGAGAGCAACCAAAAGGAGCAGTCTTGAAGGTCGAGGCAATCGTCGCCGCCGGGTTGGCGGAGGATCTGGTGGCGGTCGGGTTTCCGGTGTTCACCGGGGCCGACGGTCCACGGCTGGGACCGGTGGCCCCGGTCACCGGCGGGCTGGCCGGTCCCGCGGTGCTGGATGCGGCCTGGTGCAAGCGGCAGGGCTTCTCCGGGAAGGTCGGACAGACCCTGGTGTTCCTCGCCCCGGGGACGTCCCCGTTCCGTTCCCCGGACGCCGATTCGCCGACTCCAGGAGGGCGAGACTCCCATCACCTCGGTGTTGGTGGGACTCGGGGAGGAGGCCAAGCTGGTCGGTGACGCCGGGTTGGAGACCTGGCGGCGGGCGGCCGCCTCGTTCGTGCGAGCCGCCGGCTCGGGGGCGACGGCTGCCTTCCTGGTGCCGCGGGAGCTGACCATCCCCCTGGATCGAATCGGTGCGGCGGTGGCCGAGGGCGGGATCCTGGCGTCGTACCGGTACGACGCCTTCCGGACCGCGGAGCCGCCGGATGCACTGGGCCGGCTGCTGTTGGCGGTCGGATCACCGGAGGAGGCGATCGTCGACCGGAGCCGGGTGCGCCCGCGGCTCCCGGGTGGCGGAGGCGGCCGCGCTGGCCCGCGATCTGGTGAATGAGCCACCGAGTTCCCTGACTCCCCAGAAGTTCGCCCACGTGTTCGTCGAGCGCTTCCGGGATGTCCCGGAAGTCTCCATCGAGGTCTGGGAAGAGGAGGAGATCATCTTGGAGAGGCTGGGCGGCCTCCTGGGGGTGGCCCGAGGATCCGCCCAGCCGCCACGTCTGGTGAAGGCCGAGTACCAGCCGTCAGACCCGCTGCTGGTGGAAGGCCGGACGCCGCACGTCGCGTTGGTGGGGAAGGGGATCACCTTCGACTCCGGCGGCCTGTCGTTGAAGACTCCCGGCGGCATGGAGACGATGAAGACCGATATGGGCGGCGCCGCCGCGGTGATGTGCGCGCTGGATGCCATTGCCGGGTTGGGTGCCCGCATCCGGGTGACGGTGTTGGCACCGTTGACCGAGAACATGCCGAGCGGCTCGGCCATCAAGCCGTCCGACGTCCTCACCGCCCGGAACGGCAAGACCATCGAGGTGCTCAACACCGACGCCGAGGGTCGTCTGGTCCTGGCTGACGCCTTGTCGCTGGCGGTGGAGTCCGGCGCCGATGCCATCGTCGACCTGGCCACCCTCACCGGCGCCGCGGTGGTGGCGTTGGGGAAGGAGATCGCCGGGCTTCTCGGCAATGACGAGAACCTGATGGAACAGGTGGAGGCGGCCAGTGAACGATCCGGCGAGCCGGTCTGGCCCCTCCCGCTTCCCGACGACTATCGCAATCACATCGACTCCGAGGTGGCGGACATGCGGAACGTGGGTCGACCCGGTCAGGCCGGAAGCATCTCGGCCGCGTTGCTGTTGCGCGAGTTCGTGGGTGACGTGCCCTGGGCCCACCTGGACATCGCCGGGCCGGCCCGTTCCGACGAGAACCTCCGGTATCTCACCAAGGGGGGAACCGGATTCGGGGTCAGGTTGCTGGTGGAACTGGTGACCTCCGAGCAGTTCGCTTCCGGGCTGATCGGGAACGGCCAAGCCGACCGGTAGCTACGTCGCCCCGTCGGGGGTGGAGGTGCCCGGTGTCAGCTCACCGAGGAGAGGAAGGCCAACAAGGCGGCGTTGGTCTCCTCCGGCTTCTCCTGTTGGACCCAGTGCCCGGCTCCCTCGATGAGGGTGGTGCCCCGGAAGTCGGGCAGCGCGGCGGCCATTCCGTCGAGTGCCCCGGGGGTCATGGCGATGACCGGATCGGCGGAGCCGGAGATGAATCCGGTGGGCATGGTCAGCGTCGAGGCGGGTATCTGGTGGGTGCGGTGCCAGTTGGCGTCGATGTTGCGGTAGAAGCTCAGCGGGCCGAAGAAGCCGTTGGCGGCGAAGGCATCCCCGTAGACGGTCACGTCGTCCTCGGTGATCCAGGAGGGGAGTTTGTCCGGGGCTTCGGCCAGCGTGTCGAGGAAGCCGGTCCCCTCCGCCGGCAGGTCCATGGTCAAGCCGCCTGCGTTCAGGCCGTCGCCGGAAACGGCCCAGAGCATGTTCCGCAAGAAGTGCCGCGGGTCGGCCTCCAGCTCCTTCTCCGCCGGGCCCACCGGCTGGAAGTAGAGGATGTAGAAGAATTTGCCCACGAAGATGGCGTTGAAGATGTCGGTCGGCGGCGCCGGGTTTTGCAGAAACGGAACGCTCATATTGCAGAGCGACGACATCCGTTCGGGATGGGTGCGGGCCAGCTCCCAGAGGATCAACGCACCCCAGTCGTGCCCCGAGAAGGCCGCCTGGTCGTAGCCGAAGTGGTCCAGCAGGCCACACAGGTCGGCGCCGATCCGGTCGGCGCCGTACTCGGCAACGTCGCCCCGGGGGTGGCTGCTCCCGCCGTAGCCGCGCAGATCGGGGGCCAACACCCGGAAGCCGGCGCCGGCCAACGCGTCGAACTGATGGCGCCACGAGTACCAGAGCTCGGGGAAGCCATGGCAGAGGACGATGGGCGGACCGGAGGCCGGCCCGTTCTCGGCGACGTGCAGCTCGATCCCGTTGGTGGGTATCTGGTGGTGGGTGATCTCGCTCATGGGCTCAGACCGTCGTCGACTTGGATTCTTTTTCATCGGCGTGCTTCTGGATGGCCGACATGATGGCCGCTCCGGCGTCACCGATGAATGACGGACGGTTCTCGGCCGCCCAGTCTCGACTGGCGGTCAACGAGCTCGCCGATCCCTGGAACTGCGGCACCACATAGCGAGACAGCAGTTCATAGGAGTGCAGGGTGGCGTCGGTATCAGCCCATTCGTGGCCCATGGTCAGGAAGGTGCCGAATCCACCGGACTGCTCCCGCAACCGGCTGATCTGCTCGATGGCATCGTCGGGTGTTCCGATCACCGCGAATCCAGAGGCATTCGAGCGCGTCGACCAGGGACGAGTGGTCGGTGGTATCGGGAGCCAGCGGCAGAGCCGCCACCCGTTGGAAGTAGTCGACCCATTCGGCCAGGCCGAACTCGACATCGGCGATGGCCTGCTCCTTGGTGTCGGCGAGGTGGACGGGGCCCACCAACCGCCATTTGCTCCGGTCCACGGTGGTCCCGAACTCGGCCGAACGCTCCTCCATGACGTCCCAGTGGAGGCCGAGGGCGTCGAAACCGCCGGCCGAGGTGGCTCCGATGGAAAGGAGGCTGCAGCCGAAGCGCCCGGCGGCCCGGGGACCGGCCGGCGAGATCTGCGCAGCTACCGCGACTTCGGGGAACGGGCGTTGATACGGGCGCATCTGCAGCCGAGCCCCGACCAGTTTGAACCAGTCGGTCTCGTAGTCGACCGGCTCGTCTCCGGCCAGAAGGAGGAGGATGGCCTCGAGCGCCTCTTCCATCATGTCCCGCTGCTTGGCCACCTCGATTCCCATCATGAAGGCGTCGGACGGGAGTGCCCCCGGACCGACCCCGATCATCAGGCGCCCGCGGGTGAGGTGGTCGAGCAGGACCAGCCGGTCGGCGAGCATGAAGGGGTGGTGGTAGGGCAGCGAGGAGACCCCGGTTCCCAGTCGGATATGCCGGGTCCTCTGGGCGACCGCGGCGATGAATACCTCGGGAGAGGCGATGATCTCGTAACCGGCCGAGTGGTGCTCGCCGAACCAGGCCTCGTCAAACCCGAGCTGGTCGAGATGCTCGATCAACTGCATGTCCCGTTCGAGTGCCAACGTGGGGTTCTGTCCCACCGGATGGAACGGGGCCAGGAAGATCCCGAATTTGAGGTGCTCGCCGGCATTCAGCGTTGTCATTGGTCCTGTGTTCCTCTCTTACGTCTTCTAGTCCTGCGGAGTGATGAGGATCTTTCCGTGCTCGCCGGGCGTGCGGAGGGTCTCGAACGCCCCCGGGGCGCCGTCCAGTCCGAAGGCGTCGGTGACCAACGTCTCGGCACCCGGCACCCCGGCGGCCAGGCGGTCCAGCGTGGCCGCATACTCGGCCGGGGTGTAGCCGAAAGAGAAGCGGAACTCGATCTCCTTGGTCACGGCAAAGAACGGTTCGATGGAGTCGGGATGCATGCAGACCCCGACCACCACGATCCGGCTGCGGGGTGGGGCGGCTTCGATGATGGCCTGCAACATCCCTGGCACCCCGACCGCCTCGAAGATCACCGGGTCCTTCAGATCCGCGCCCATCATGACCGCCCCGGCCCGCTCCATGATCGTCATCGGGACCCCGAACGAGGCCCAGCGGTCATGGGGCGACGACACCTCTGGGTCGATGACCTCATCGGCACCGAAGGCCTCGGCCAGTCGCCGTCTGGCCGGGGAGAAGTCAGCCGCCAGTACCGGACCGTGACTGCGTCCTTTGAGCGCGGCGATGACCGCCAGACCCACCGGGCCGCACCCGACCACCAGGCAGGGTTGTCCGGGTTGGAGGTCGGCCAGGCCAACCGCGTGCTCCCCGACGGCCAACGGCTCGGTGAGGGCGGCGATATTCGTCTCCAGCGAGTCGGGCACCGGCAGCAGCAGGGCTTCCTGGAGCACCATCCGTTCGGCCAGCGCACCCGGGTAACGGTTCGAATAGCCGATCTGCTCGACCCCGGCGGGACCGATGATGATCGGCACCGAGCAGACCCGGGTGCCGGTCGGGAGGGTGCCGGCGGTGTCGGGACCGTGTTCGAGGATCTCGGCACAGAACTCGTGGCCGAAAACAGTGTCGGCCGCCGGGTCCAGCGACGGAGCTCCGACCCGTTCCATCAGGCCGGTGAAGTTGGCGAAGTCCGCCAGTGCGTGGAGATCCGATCCGCAGATTCCGGTGGACAACGGGCGGACCAGCACGTGCCCCGACCCGGGTTCCGGGTCTTCGACGTCCACCACCTCGAGCCGACCGCCTCGGGTCACTGCCGCTCGCATGTTCCTCCCCAGACCGAGCGGCCGACAGCCAGATGTCGAGGCGCTACGTTCGCCGGTGAGTTTCACACACCGGCCGCCGGCCCGGCCATTCGGCGGAGCATCGAAGGGAGGCCGCCCAGGTCTGTCCGCCCTGGCCCGCCCGATCGAGGCGGGGGGCCTTGCCGACCAACTCGCCAAGCGTTGGAACCCGTCAGTCGACGGGTGTCACCACTGATCTCACCGCGATCTCGGCGGCTCGAAAAGCCACTGCGGGGTGGAACTGCCATCCGGCCAGGCGCCGTTCGATCTCTTCCCGGTCGCATCCGGAGGCGGCCAGACCCGCCGCCAGCCGGGCGGCTCGGCGGCGCATCTGCTCGGGTTCGGGGAGACGTTGCTCGGCCAACCAGCCCCGGTGGCTCTGTTGGAGCGATTCCGGCAATCGATTGAGGTGGCGCAAAGGCAACGGCGGGATCCGGGTGCGGACGGCCAGGCCACCGGGCCCGTGGGACCGGGCCAGCTCGAAGGTGGAGAGGCGATGCAGGGCGCGTCGGAACGGAGAGTTCTTTCCCATGCGTTCACCGAGCCCCAATGAGCGGGCCGTCTCGGCGAGAGGCAGGTCGAATCCGTCCCCCTGGACCTCGAGCCCATAGGAAATCCGGCGGAGAAGCCAGGTCGTCGACGGGCCGAGGATCCCCAGCCAGTAGAGCTCGACGTAGCGCGAACACGGGTGGACGCCATGGGGGTCGGCGATCGGGTCCTCCCACGGGACGATGCGGAGAATGTCGGACGGGCCGATCGGCGCATGATCGGGGGAACCGATTTGGCATCGATCGGCGATTCGGCGTCGACCGACGAGAGAGCGGCAATGGATGTGGCCATGGGTACCTCCCGGCTGCGGGTGATGAAGCGGCATTGAACCGACCTGCACAGGCTGCCGATCGGTCCTTGCCCAGCACCTGGCTGGTTACCTCGGCCGGACCCTGGCCGCTTCTCCGGCGGGAGGTTCCCCTACCAACGACCCCGGTGGACGATGTCGGCGAACGGTCGCCTGGGCCGGGACAGGGACGACGACGGCGGGTCCGGCTCGGCTGCCTCGCCGAGCAGGACGGCCCCGAGCCATCGGTAGCGGTCGGGGACACCCAGGGTGGTCCGGAGGGCGGCCTCACCTCGGAAATTGCCGAGGAAGGCACCGCCGATTCCCTCCCCGGCCGCCCGCAGCAGCAGGGTCATCACTGCGTAGGCGGCGTCCACAAACCAGAAGGGGACCACCCACTCGACCCCGGCACCGTCCTTCCGGGTCTTGTCAGGCTCGCGATACCGGGCCCGATATTCCTCGGGATCCACGAAGGGCAAGACGACGACCGGGGCCCGGGACATCCCGGCGAATCGCCGGGAAGTGGCCCGCCAGGCTTCGTCGGTGGTGGCCTCCCAGTAGGGTGCCGTCTCGGCGACGCCCTCCAGGACCACGAACTCCCGGCCCTGGGTATTCCCGGCCGAAGGGGCTCGCAGGGCGTCGGACAGCATCGAATCCAACAAGCCGGGTGGCAGCTCCCGTCCGGAGAAGTTCCTGGTCATCCGGCGGGCTTGGACCGCCTGGCTCAATTCCATCTCGACATCATGACCGGCGACACCGACTCCCGACGCCCGGATCGGGGCGGTCGGCCCGAGGTCGATCAGCCCGTCGCCACCCGGACGCTCCCAAGAGGGAATGTTGACCCCGCTGGTAGGGTTTATATACGTGTTAGATCGCAGTTGAGGGTACGGAGGACCGGTCACGACCGGGAAGCCTCCGCCGAACGAGGACAGTGATAGTTGTGCCCACCTTCAGAGAGATGTTGGCCGAGGCCAAGGCGGCGGTCCGGGAGATCGACCCAGCCCAGGCCGAGCAGGAGTTGTCGGCTGACAACGCCGTGGTCCTCGACGTCCGGGAGCCCGATGAGTATGAGCAGGGGGCACTTCCCGGGGCGGTCCACATCCCCCGTGGCACCCTCGAGACCTCGGTCGAGGGGCGGATCCCCGACAAGTCGTCCCACCTGGTCGTGTATTGCGCCGGCGGTACCCGTTCCGCCTTTGCGGCCAAGACCCTCCAGGAGCTCGGCTACACCGACGTCTCATCGGTCATCGGGGGGTTCAACCGCTGGAAGGACGAGGGGCGGGAATGGTCGACACCCCAGTCCCTGACGTCCGAGCAGCGGAACCGCTACCAGCGCCACCTGCTGCTGCCCGAGATCGGGGAGACCGGTCAGCTCAAGCTCCTCGACTCCAAGGTCCTGCTGCTCGGAGCCGGCGGTCTCGGTTCGCCGGCAGCCATCTACCTGGCCGCCGCCGGGGTGGGAACGATCGGCATCATCGACATGGATGTGGTCGATGCCTCCAATCTCCAACGCCAGATCCTCCACAACACCGATCGCATCGGCGAGCGGAAGGTCGACTCGGCCAAGAAGACGCTGACGTTGATGAACCCGGACGTGAACGTGGTCACCTACGACGTCCGGCTCGGGGCGGACAACATCCTCGACATCATCGACGGGTACGACGTGATCGTGGACGGGACCGACAACTTCCCGACCCGCTACCTGGTCAACGACGCGTCCCTGATAAAGAACATCCCGGTGGTCCACGGGTCGATCTTCCGGTTCGAGGGTCAGATCACCGTGTTCAACCCGTGGGTCGGGCCGTGCTACCGATGCATGATCCCTGAGCCGCCTCCGGCCGAGCTGGCTCCGAGTTGCTCGGAAGCCGGGGTTCTGGGTGTACTGCCCGGAATCGTCGGCTCGATCCAGGCGGTGGAGGCGATCAAGATCCTTCTCGACCTGGGTGAGACCCTTCAGGGAAGGCTGCTGGCCTACGACGCCCTGGAGCAGAGCTTCCGGACGTTCAACGTGCACCGCGACCCCGAGTGCCCGACCTGCGGCCCCCATGCCGGTGAGATCGTGATCGCCGAATACGACGAGCTGTGCATGCCCCACGTCGCCGCCCCCGTCACCGCGTCGTAGCCGTACCGGCTCCTATCCATTGTCCGGATGCCGGCCGGTGGCGGGTGGGACACCCGGATCTGCCGCTTTGGGCCCCGGTTAGCGGCGCATCGGCGGAGCGCGTCTTCGGGAGACCATAACCTGTCACCCATGGCACCGAAGACGACGCCGCCGACCTCGCCCCCATCGCCGGCCAAGGCCGGTGAGCGGCGCACGGATTCCGGGATCGAGGTCCGACCCGTCTACCGGCCGGAGGATCTGGACGGTTGGGACCCCGCCGAGCAGCTGGGCGAGCCCGGCAGCTACCCGTATACCCGGGGCATCCGCCCGGATATGTACCGGGGACGCCTGTGGACCATGAGGCAGTACGCCGGGTTCGGCGATGCCACCTCGACCAACCAGCGGTTCAAGTTTCTGCTCGGAGCCGGCCAGACCGGGCTCTCCTGCGCATTCGACCTCCCGACCCAGATGGGCCTCGATTCGGACCATCCCCGCTCGGAGGGCGAAGTCGGGAAGGTCGGAGTGGCCATCGATTCGCTGGTGGATATGAGGCTGCTGTTGGCCGACCTCCCGCTCGACGAGGTCACCACCTCGATGACCATCAACTCCACCGCGGCCATCCTGCTGCTCTTCTACCAACTGGTGGCCGAGGAGAACGGAGTCGATCCCAAGCTGCTGGGCGGCACCATTCAAAACGACATCTTGAAGGAGTACGTGGCCCGGGGGACCTATATCTACCCGCCCCGGCCTTCCATGCGACTGGTGACCGACACCTTCTCGTACTGCGCCGAGCACCTGCCGGCGTGGAACACCATCTCCATCTCCGGCTACCACATCCGCGAAGCCGGCTCTACAGCGGTACAGGAGATCGCCTTCACCATCGCCAACGGGATCGCCTACGTCGACGCGGCGCTGGCCGCCGGCCTCGATATCGACGCCTTTGCCCCCCGGCTCAGCTTCTTCTGGAATGCCCACAACAATCTGTTCGAAGAGGTGGCGAAGTACCGGGCGGCGCGCCGGATGTGGGCCAAGATCATGACCGAGCGGTTCGGGGCCAAGGACGAGAAGTCCAAACTCCTCCGCTTCCACACCCAGACGGGGGGCTCGACCCTCACCGCCCAGCAACCGGAGAACAACATCGTCCGGGTGACGGTTCAGGCGCTGGCCGCGGCCTTGGGCGGTACCCAGAGCCTGCACACCAACGGGTTCGACGAAGCCCTTGGGCTCCCGACCCAGAAGGCGGCCAAGATCGCGCTCCGGACCCAACAGATCGTGGGCTACGAGTCGGGCATCGCCGACACGGTCGACCCGCTGGCCGGATCGTGGTTCGTCGAGTCGCTGACCGACGAGGTCGAGAAGGGCGCTTGGGAGTATCTCGAGCGGATCGACGCCATGGGTGGCGCGGTGGATGCCATCGAGGCGCATTACATGCAAGGTGAGATCGAACAGGCGGCCTATGCGTTTGCCAAGGCCATCGACGACAACGAGAAGATCGTCATCGGCGTCAACAAGTTCGTCGACGAGACCAACGACCCTGCCGACGTGTTCCCCATCGACGAGGAGCTGCAACGTTCGCAGGTGGCCTCGGTCAAGAAAGTGAGAGCCGAGCGTGACCAGTCGGCGGTCGACGCCGCCCTGGTCGATGTGGAGGCGGCGGCCCGGGGGACCCAGAACCTGCTCGTGCCCATGAAGGAGGCGCTGGGCCGGATGGCCACGCTGGGAGAGGTGTCGGACGTTCTCCGGGGTGTGTTCGGCGAGTACCAGCCCGGCTCCTAGCGCCCCTCAGGTCCTGGGCCCACGTTGACGAGCGACAATGGGCGCCATGGGGTCGCTGTTACTGATCACCGGCCCGCCGGGCGCGGGTAAGTCGACGGTTTCGAGGGCAATCGCGGAGGCGTCTCCGAAGAGCGTCTTCGTAGAGGGCGATGCGTTTTTCCGGTTCCTAGCCGGCGGGTCGATCGCCCCGTGGCTCCCGGCGGCCAACCAGCAGAATCAAACCGTCACCCGGGCGGCGGCATCCGCCGCCGGCCAGTACGCAGCTGGCGGCTATTTCACGGTCTACGACGGCATCGTGGGTCCCTGGTTTTTGCCGACCTTCGCAGTGGCAACTGGGCTGGAGGAGTTCCACTACCTGGTGTTGATGCCTCCGGTAGAGACCTGTGTCGAACGAGTGGCAACGCGCCTCGACCATGCGTTCACCGATGAGGCCGCAACCCGCCACATGTATGACGAGTTTGCCGCCGCCGACATCGAACCCCGCCACGTCTTGCCTGCCCCACCCGATCGGCTGGAGGACGTCGTCCAAACGGTTCTGTCGGCCGTCGAAAGTGGTTCTGGGCTGTACCAGACGCCGTCGTAGGTCGTTTGGACCCTGCGTACCCCCGGACCCTTGCGTCGCCCGAAACACCTGAGAGTTGTTAACTGCCGCCCCCGACCAGCCCGACTACACAGTCTCCATGCCGAACCGCGCCATCCGCGCCCGCTCTTCATCGGTCGACGGCGGTTGGTCACGATTCCACAACTCGTGTAATCCGGCGAAGTAGGCGTCCATGGCCGGGGCGTGGATTACCAGGAGCCGGGCCTCGTCGTCGCTGGCATTGCCGAAGGTATGTGCCGTCCCACGAGGGATCAACACGAACCCTTCGGGCCCCACGATCAGGTCATCGCCTTCCACCGTGACGGACACCTGTCCGTCGAGCACAAAGTAGGCCTCCGAGCAGTTGGTGTGGCGATGCGGAGGGGGCTTGCGGCCTCGGGGCGGCAGCGAGCGCTCCATCAGCGAGAAGTCGCCGCTGTCCTGCGATGCCAGCGCCTTGAACAGCATCACGCTTCCGCGGGCGCGGTACCGCTCGTGCCCTTCGCCGCGTCCGACGACACCCGCGATCACCTACCGACCGCCTATCTCAAATGGATCGGTTGCCTCATGCTCGAGTACTTCGACGTCGGGCTGACCCCCGGGGTCGACCTGACCGGTGGCACGGGTCGAATCCACGCATTGATTGTAGGCCGGGCGACCTGGTCGGTCTGGCCCGGGTAGCGTCACTCGCATGAGACTCAGCGCCAGAAACCAACTCGCGGGCACCGTAATTCGAGTCGAGCACGGTGCCATCATGTCGACGGTTGTCATTCAGCTGGCGGGAGGCCAAGAAGTCGTCTCCGCCATCACCAAGGATTCGGCCATGGCCCTCTCGATAACGGGAGGGGACGCCGTCACCGCGGTGATCAAGGCAACGGAAGTCATGATCGGGAAGGACTAACCTCGGATCCCGCCGGAGCGGAAGAACGGAGGCAGCGGCATGGAACTGGGCAAGGTGGGGATCTGGAGCGGCGAGTTCCGCTCGAAGCAGGCCGGGGATGCCGGCGATGCGGCGGCGGAGATCGAAGACCTGGGATTCGGCGCGCTTTGGATTCCCGGAGGCGGCGGCGGGGACATCTTCGGGGCCGTCACCCGCACCCTCGACGCCACCCGCGCCCTTCCGGTAGCCACCGGAATCCTGAATGTGTGGATGCACGACGCCGCCGAGGTGGCCGCCGGGCACGCCCGGATCTCTGCCGCCCACCCCGACCGCTTTCTGCTCGGCCTGGGAGTCAGCCACGCGCCCATGGTCGAGTCCACCAATCGGAAATACGTCCGGCCCTTTTCATTGATGGTGCGCTACCTCGACGAGCTGGACACCGCCAAAGCTCCGGTCCGTCAAGCGGACCGGGTGCTGGCGGCCCTGGGTCCGAAGATGCTGGAGCTGGCCCGGAACCGTTCGGCCGGCGCCCACCCCTACTTGACCACTCCTGATCACACCCGGTGGGCCCGCTCGATTCTGGGTGAGGGCCCGTTGTTGGCGCCCGAGCAGATGGTGGTGGTGGACTCCGATCCGAGCACCGCTCGGGCTGTGGCCCGGGACAGTCTGGCGATCTACCTGCAACTTCCCAACTACACCAACAACATGCTTCGTTTCGGGTTCACCGAGGCCGATCTGGCCGACGGCGGCAGTGACCGGCTGGTCGACGGGCACGTCGCCTGGGGCGGGATCGAGGCCATCGCCGGTCGCATCCGGGAGCACCTGGACGCCGGGGCCGACCACGTCTGCATCCAGGTCCTCACCGGGAGCCGGGACCGCTACCCCCTCGCCGAGTGGCGCGAGCTGGCCGCCATCCTGCCCGAGCTGTCAGACCTGATCCTTTCGCCGTCACAAACCGGGCCCCGGCCCGAAGGTCAGCCGGCCAGCAGCCGATCCCTCAACGGGCCGGGGCGGGCGGCGTCGATCACCGTCCAGGCCATGGCCAACGCCCCGTCCCGGAGAGCGGCGTCGGCCGAGGCGGTGATGCAGGCGGCGGCGAACTCCGGTTGGTGGTTGACCGACCCACCGGCGTCGATGCCGATCAGCGGGTGGATGGTCGGCACCGCCAGGGACACGTTGGCCATGTCCGTCGACAGCGTCGGCCGCGGCGCATCATCGTCGTCGAGCCCGAAGGACCGTCCCAACTGTTCGGCGTTGGACCGGTACAGGCCCAACAACCCGAGGTCACTCTCCATGTGCGAGTAGTCAGGAGCCAACCGCTCGTAGCTCACCGTCGACCCCGAGGCCAGCGCTCCTGCTTCGAAACAGGCCCGGACCCGGGGCTCGAGCTTCTCCAATCCCTCCCGGGTGGTCGACCGGCACATGAACCGGCCGGTGACGCTGGCCGGGATGATGTTGGCCGCCGAGCCACCCTCGGTGACCACGCCGTGCACCTGGTCGCCGGGACGCAGCTGTTGGCGCAGCAGGCCGAGCGCCACCTGGGCGGTCACCATGGCGTCACCGGCGTTGATCCCCTCCCACGGGGCCGCCGAGGCGTGGGCGGCCCTCCCGGTGAAGGTCACGTCGAAGTGGGCCACCGCCAGGCAGATGGCCTCCAGCCGGTCGGTCGGCCACGGGTGCACCATCATGGCGGCGTGGACACCGTCGAAGACGCCCTCGTCCAGCATCACCACCTTGCCGCCGCCGCCCTCCTCGGCCGGGGTGCCCAGCACCCGGACGGTGATGCCGGCCTCGTCGGCCGCCGCCGCCAACCCCAGCCCGGCCCCGACGGCCGACGCCGCAATGATGTTGTGCCCGCAGGCGTGGCCGATGCCCGGGAGCGCGTCGTACTCGGCGCACACCGCCACCACCATCGGCCCCGACCCGAACCGGGCATCGAAGGCGGTCGGGAGCCCGGCCACCCCCTGGGTGACCGAGAAGCCGGCGTCGGACAAGCGCCTTGGAGGTCCAGGCCGCCGCCTGCTCCTCCTCGAACGCCGTCTCCGGGTGTTGGTGGATGGTGTGGCTGAGCTCCACCAGGCCGCCGAGCCTGTCGTCGATGGCCGCCCGGGAGCTTTCCTTCAGATCTGTCATCCCTGCCTTCTGACCGGGTCCTCGATGGGCGATGGGCCGCTATTCGATGATGGCGACGACGTCGCCGGGCCCGACCGACTCGCCCGCCACCACCTTGACCTCTTTCACCGTTCCGCCCTTTTCGGCGTTGACGTTGTTCTCCATCTTCATGGCTTCGAGCACGCAGATGGTCTGGCCGACCTCGACGGCGTCTCCCGGCTCGACCAGCACCTTGACGATGGTGCCCTGCATGGGAACCACCACGGTGCCGGAACCGGATCCGGACGAGGCGGCCTTCGGCCGCCGGATTCCGGGATGGGCCCGGGCGCTGCTCCCAGCCGCGACCGCGGTCTCGCCGAGATCCGGCACCCAGACCTTCACTTGAAAGCGCCGGCCGTCCACCTCGGCGGTCACCTCCCGCAGTACCTTGTCGACCGGCTCGGCTCCGTCAACCGTCTCGACCACCGGAACCGGGGTCTCGGCCGTCACTCCGCTCAGGTCCAGCGTCTGCTCCACCCAGTTGGTGGAGTGGGCGACTCCGGCGAAATGCGGATGGGAGAGGATGGCCACGTGGGCGGGAAGGGTGGTCGCCACCCCCTCGATGACCGTCTCCTCGATGGCCCGGAGCATCCGCCTCCGGGCCGACTCCCGATCGTGGCCCCACACCACCAGCTTGGCGATCAGATTGTCGTAGAACTGGCTCACTGTGTCGCCCGAGGCGTAGCCGGCATCGAGCCGGACCCCGGGGCCGCCTGGGGCCAGGAATCGGGTGATGGTTCCCGGAGAGGGGGTAAAGGCGCCATGGGCCGGGTCCTCGGCATTGATCCGAACCTCGATGGCGTGGCCGTCCCGCCGGACGTCGCCCTGGCCGAACCCGAGGGGCTCGCCCGAGGCCACCCGCAACTGCCATTCGACCAGGTCGAGGCCGGTGACCATCTCGGTGACCGGGTGTTCGACCTGCAGGCGGGTGTTCATCTCCAGAAAGAAGAACTCCCCGTCCTGGTAGAGGAACTCGACGGTGCCGGCGTTGACGTACCCACAGGCCTGAGCCACCTTCACCGAGGCTTCACCCATTGCCTGCCGGATCTCGTCGGGGAACTCTGGAGCCGGTGACTCTTCCAGGAGCTTCTGGTGGCGACGCTGGGCCGAGCAGTCACGTTCGCCCAACCACAGCGTGTTGCCGTGGGTGTCGGCGATGATCTGCATCTCGATGTGCCGGGGCCAGGCCAGATACCGCTCGAGGTAGCACTCGTCGCGCCCGAAGTACGAGAGCGCCTCGCGCATGGCCGACTCCAATGCGGCGGCGGACTCATCGGGACCCTGGACAACCTTCATCCCCCGGCCGCCACCCCCGTAGGCGGCCTTGATGGCCACCGGCCAGCCGAACTCGTTGCCGAAGGCCGTCACCTCGTCGGGCGAGGTCAGAACTTCGGAGCGACCGGGGACCCCGGAGACCCCGGCCCGCTCGGCGGCATGGCGCGAGCTGATCTTGTCGCCCATGACCTCGATCGCCTCGGGCGAGGGACCAATGAAGGTCACTCCCCGCTCGACAATGGTCCGGGCGAAGTCGGTGTTCTCCGAGAAGAACCCGTAACCCGGGTGGACGGCGTCCGCGCCGCTCTTCTCGATGGCATCCAGAATCGCCTCGGTGTTGAGGTAGCTCTCGGCGGCGGTCTGGCCGCCCAGCGCGTACGCCTCATCGGCGTACCGGACATGGAGCGCGTCCCGGTCGAGCTCGGAGTAGACGGCCACGGTGGCCACTCCCAGCTCCCGACAGGTCCGGATGACCCTGACGGCGATCTCCCCCCGGTTGGCGATGAGAACCTTCTTGAGCACGCTCAGCCTTTCGAATCGATGACGGTCGGCGGTCCGATGACCGAGGACGGGCGCTACAACACTGGCACGGCTCAGAGGTCACGTGCCACGTCAGGCTCGCAATCCTAAGGTGGGCGAGGTGGGGGACTCCAGCTCGAGCAACAGCCGGTCGCTACCCGGCTTCAGTGACATCCGGTGGTTCGATTCGATCGACTCGACCAACCGCTACCTCCTGGAGGAGGCCCGGGGCGGGGCCCCCGACCGGGTGGTGGCGGTGGCCGACCATCAGACGGCCGGTCGGGGACGGCTCGGGCGCAGTTGGGAGGCCCCCCCGGGGTCCAATCTGCTGGTCTCGGTGTTGCTGCGACTGGACCTCCCGGCTGAGGCCCGGCACCTGGCCTCCGCGGCGGTGGCGTTGGCGGCCGCGTCGGCCATCAGGGCCGAGACCGGGCTGGCTCCGGTCATCAAATGGCCCAACGACCTCCTGGCCGCCGACGGCCGCAAGCTGGCCGGGGTGCTGGCCGAGGCGGATCTGGCCGCGCCGCCCGAGCACGGCCATCCACCGATCGTGGTCGGGATCGGGATCAACCTGGGCTGGCCGCTATCCGATGACGACCTTCCCGAGGGCCTGGTCGGTCAGGCGACATCGCTCCAGCAGGAAGCCGGCCACCCGGTGGACCGGTCGGCCCTGCTCGAAAGCCTCCTGGGGTACCTGGATCCCCGGCTGACCTCGTTGGGGACTCCCGAAGGCCGGGCCGGGCTGGCCTCCGATCTCCGGCGACAATGCATGACCATCGGCAGCCGGGTTCGGGTCGAGATGCCGGGCAGAATCATCGAGGGAACCGCCACCGATCTGACCGATGAGGGCCACTTGGTGGTGGCTACCGACGACGGAACGAAAACCGTGGTGGCGGGCGACGTGGTGCATCTCCGGCCGGCCGGTTGAGCCAGGCCTTCTCGCTGGCGGGAGCGAACCCGAGAGTAGGCTGCCCCGATTATGCGACTCCTCGTCACCGGCGCCGCCGGATTCATCGGTTCCAACTTCGTGCGCTACTGGATAGGCGGACACCCCGACGACCAGGTGGTTGCCCTCGACGCCCTCACCTACGCCGGCA
Source organism: uncultured Acidimicrobiaceae bacterium (assembly GCA_963819695.1). Taxonomy (GTDB): domain Bacteria; phylum Actinomycetota; class Acidimicrobiia; order Acidimicrobiales; family RAAP-2; genus DASZIT01. The sequence goes on from CAWFXD010000001.1 coordinate 558,440, forward strand.
ATCGGCCCAATCTCGCCGACGTCGAGGACAAGTGTTCTTTCGTCCACGGTGACATCGGCAACCTCGACCTGATGACCGAGGTGATGACCGAGCATGAGATCGACGTGGTGGTGAACTTCGCCGCCGAGTCCCACAACAGCCTGGCCATTCTGGACCCGGCCCGGTTCTTCCGCACCAATGTGCTGGGAACCCAGCTCCTGGCCGAGGCGGCCCGCCGCCACGGGGTGGAGCGCTTCCACCACATCTCCACCTGCGAGGTCTACGGTGACCTTCCACTCGATTCTGATGAGGTGTTCACCGAGGACACCGCCTACCGTCCCCGGACCCCCTACAACGCGTCGAAGGCCGGCGCCGACCACGCGGTCCGGGCCTACGCGGAGACCTTCGGGCTCCCGGCCACCATCACCAACTGCTGCAACAACTACGGCCCCTATCAGTTCCCCGAGAAGGTCATCCCCCTGTTCACCGCCAAGGCGTTGAACGACATGCCGCTGCCGCTCTACGCCTCGACCCTCAACCGCCGCGAGTGGCTCCATGTCGACGATCACTGCCGGGCGGTGGAGCTGGTGCTGGAGAAGGGCGAGGTGGGGGAGACCTACAACGTCGGAAGCGGAGTCGAGGCCAGCATCGAGGAGATCGCCGACGCGGTGCTGGCGGCCACCGGCCGTCCCCAGTCCCTCAAGGAGATCGTGCCGGATCGGCCCGGCCACGATCGCCGCTACCTGCTCGACTCGTCCAAGATCCGGGCCGCCCTGGGGTGGGAGCCGACGGTGGACTTCGCCGATGGCCTGGCCACCACCGTGGCCTGGTACGCCGACAACCGGGCGTGGTGGGAGCCGTTGGTCGACCGGGCCCCGGTGGTCGAGGGCGGCTGGATGGGTCCCAGCACGGGCGGCCCCGTCCCCGGGCCGTGAACGCCCCCCTCCGGGTGCTGGTGACCGGGGGCAACGGCCAGCTGGGTCGCGACGTCCGGGATGTCCTGGCCGGGAAGGTGCCCGACGGCGGGGTCTTGCCGGTCGAGCGCGGCCCGGGCGACATCGAGGTCCTCTCCACCGACATCGACAATCTCGACGTGGTCAACCGGACGGCGGTGGGGGAGGCGTTCGAGTCGTTTCGGCCCGATGTGGTGATCCACGGAGGCGCATTCACCGCGGTGGATGCCTGCGAATCGGACCCCGACACCGCCTTCGCGGTCAATGCCATGGGCACCCGGCACGTGGCCGAGGCTTCCCGCCGGGTCGGCGCCCACCTCCTCTACGTCTCCACCGACTATGTCTTCGATGGGACCCTCGACCGGCCCTACGTCGAATGGGACGCCACCAACCCCCGATCCGTCTACGGGCGCAGCAAGCTGGGCGGCGAGCTGGAGGTGGCGGCGGTATGCGGCGGCGCCACCGTGGTCCGGACCGCCTGGGTGAGTGGCGCCCACGGGGCGAACATGGTCAAGACAGTGCTCCGGCTGGCCGCCAGTGCCGGAGACGGACCGCTCCGGTTCGTCGACGATCAGCGAGGGACTCCCACCTTCACCGCCGATCTGGCCAGCGCCATCGTCGGGTTGGCGCTGGCACGCCGCCCGGGGACCTTCCACGTCACCAACCAGGGGGAGACGACCTGGTTCGGATTCGCCCGGGCCACGCTGTCGGCCGCCGGCCTCGACCCGGAGCGGGTGGAGCCGATCGCCACCCAGGATCTGGATCCACCCCGCCCGGCCCCCCGCCCGGCCAATTCGAGGTTGGACAACGCCGCCCTGCGCCTGTCCGGGCTGGACCTGCTACCGGAGTGGACGAGCTCGCTCCACCGTTTGGTGGAGTGGCTGGCGGCGGTGGCGACGGAGACCTGAGCGGAATGTACGTAGCATGTTGGGACCATGTGGCCGGCGTCAGCCGGTGAACCGCCCTGCAGACGGGAGCCGATGACGATGGGACAGCCATGAGGGATACAGGCTTGAGCGGAGGGTTGGGAGGGTCGGGCAACCGGCCGCGCGACTATTCGGACCCGGGTGGTCCGGGCGCCTACTTCGGCCACCGCGGCGCGGCGGTCCGGGTGCTGCCCAATGCCCACGGCCACGAAATCGCGGTCATCGGCATGGGCTACGTCGGGATCCCGACGGCTGCCACCCTCGCCCATCTCGGTCACCGGGTCACCTGTGCCGATTCCGATCCCGACAAGATTGCCCTCCTGACCGGGGGCAACGTGCCCATCGTCGAGGCGGGCCTCCAGGATCTGATCCGGGAAGGCCAGGCGGCCGGCCGCCTGCGTTTCGTGGTCGGGGCCACCCAAGCGGTGGCCGATGCGGAGTTCGTCTTCCTCTGCGTGCCGACCCCCCAGGGTGACGACGGCTCCGCCGATCTCTCCTACGTGGAAGCGGTGGCCACCGAGATCGGCCCCCACCTGATGCCCGGCTCCGTCATCGTGAACAAGTCGACGGTTCCGGTGGGATCGACGTTGGTGGTCGAGCGGGTACTCGGCCGCCGGGACATCACCGTGGTGTCGAACCCCGAATTCCTGCGGGAAGGCACCGCGGTGTCCGACAGCCTCCATCCCGAACGCATCGTGGTCGGGGCCGACGACCAGGCGGCCGCGGCCCGGGTCGGGGACCTGTTCTCCGGTACCCACGCCGCGCTGCTCATCACCGACGCCGCCACCGCCGAGACCATCAAGTACGCCTCCAACGCCTTCCTCGCCACCAAGCTCAGCTTCGTCAACGCGGTGGCCGGACTCTGCGAGGCGGTGGGGGCCGACGTGCGGGACGTCATCCTCGGGCTCGGCTACGACAAGCGGATCGGCTTCGAGTTCCTCCGGCCCGGCCCGGGCTGGGGCGGGAGCTGCCTGCCCAAGGACACCCGCGCCCTCGTCCACATCGCCGAGCAGGCGGGCTATGACTTCTCCTTCCTGCGGGGTGCCATCGCCACCAACGAAGAGCAGTTCACCCGGGTGGTCGACAAAGTGAAACAGGCGGTGGCCCGGGCCACCGCCACCTCGGCCGATGCGGTGGCCCCGACCGGGGGCAACCTGGCCGGCACCGTGGTGGCGGTGTGGGGACTCACCTTCAAGGCCGGTACCGACGACCTGAGAAATTCCCCGGCGGTCGAGATCGTGAAGCGACTGGTCGCCGAGGGAGCCACCGTGCAGGCCTTCGATCCCACCGTGACGGTCCCCGACGGGGAGTTCTCCTCCCGGGTGGCCGAGCTGAGCCACACCGACGCCATGGGCACCGTCTCCACCCTCGACGACTCGGTCCGGGCGTTCCCCGATGCCTACGCCGCCTGCGAGGGTGCCACCGCGGTGGTGGTGTTGACCGAGTGGGACGAATTCCGCTGGCTCGACTTCTCCCAGGTATTGAAGTGCCTGGTGGCACCCGTGGTGGTCGATGCCCGCAACCTGCTCGACCCGGCTCAGATGCGCCGGTTCGGATTCGATTACACCGGGATCGGGCGGCGGTGAGCGGTCGCTACGTGGTCATGGGGGGAAGCGGGTTCCTCGGCTCCCACCTGTGCGATCGGCTGCTCGGACGCGGCGACCAGGTGGTGTGCGTGGACGATTTCTCCACCGGGCGCCCCGAGAATGTGGCCCACCTCTCCGAGCACCCTGGGTTCACCCTGGTCGAGGCCGACGTCTCCGAATCCCTGCCGGTCGACGGTCCGGTCAGCGGCGTCCTCCATCTGGCCAGCCCCGCCTCGCCGCCCGATTACCTGGCCCGGCCGCTGGCCACCCTGGCGGTCGGGAGCGAGGGAACCCGTCGGGGCCTCGAACTGGCCGAGGACCACGGCGCCCGATTCTTGCTGGCCTCGACCAGCGAGGTCTACGGCGATCCCGAGGTACACCCCCAGACCGAGGCCTACTGGGGCAACGTGAACCCGGTCGGTCCCCGCAGCGTCTACGACGAGGCCAAGCGATTCGCCGAGGCGTTGACCATGGCCCATCACCGGGAACGGGGGACCAACATCGGCATCGCCCGGATCTTCAATACCTATGGACCCCGCCTCCGCCCCGACGACGGACGGGTCGTCTCCAATTTCCTGGTGCAGGCCCATCGCGGTGAGCCATTGACCGTCTACGGCGACGGGAGTCAGACCCGGAGCCTCTGTTACGTGGCCGACGAGGTCGCCGGCCTGGTCGCGCTGCTCGATGCGGAGATCACCGGCCCGGTGAACATCGGGAATCCCGACGAGTACACCGTCCTCGACCTGGCTCGGGTGGTGATCGACCTGACCGGCTCGGACTCGACCATCGTCCATCTGCCGCTGCCGCTGGACGATCCGACCCGCCGCCGCCCCGACATCTCGTTGGCCCGAAGCGCCCTCGGGTGGGAGCCGACCACCGGGCTCAAAGAGGGTCTGGCCCAGACGGCGGCGTACTTCGTCCGCGGACAGCGCGAGGAGCACCCCAGGCAGCGGGAGACTCAGGCGTGACGGAAGCCGAGGAATCGGGTCGCCCCGAAGACGGGGACGGCGACGCTGCCTATCCGGCCTACGCCACCTTGACCGTCATCGTCCCGGTCTACAACGAGTGCAACACGGTGGCGGAGGTGATCCGGAGGATCCGGGCCGCAGACATCCCGGTGACCGTCGACGTCGTCGTGGTCGACGACGGCTCCTCCGACGGGACCGACAAGGTGCTGGCCGCCATCCAGGACTCGACGGTCAAGGTGGTGAACCACCGCCAGAACCAGGGCAAGGGGGCGGCCATCCGGACCGGCTTGGCGGAAGCCCGCGGGGACCTGGTCCTCATCCAGGACGCCGACCTCGAGTACGACCCCGACGACTGGCCCAAGCTGCTCGATCCCATCCTCAAGGGCAAGACCCGGGTCGTCTACGGCAGCCGGTTCACCGGCGAGAGGATGAACATGTTGCCGTCCCACTGGGTCGGCAACCGGATTCTGTCGTTGGTCACCAACGTCCTGTACTCGTCGACCTTGTCGGACATGGAGACCGGATACAAGGTCTTCGACCGGAAGGTCATCGCCGGGATCACCATCGAGTCCAATCGGTTCGACTTCGAGCCCGAGATCACCGCCAAGGTGCTGCGGAAGGGTCATCGCATCTACGAGGTACCCATCTCCTATGCCGGACGCGAGATCGACGAGGGCAAGAAGATCACCTGGCTCGATGGTTTCGGGGCGCTGAAGGCCCTCGTCAAGTTCCGGTTCTCTCGGCTCGACCCGTGAGCAGGGGCCTCGCCGGTGGAGGCGGGGGGCGGACCGCGGTGGTGGTGGTCAACTATGAGTCCGGGTCCGTCCTGGTCAGCTGCGTGGCCAGTCTGCAGGGGGAAGGACCCGCCGAACTGGTGGTGATCGACAACGGGTCGACGGACGGCTCGGTGGGCGAACTACGCCAACGGTGCCCCAGAATCGTGGTGGTCGATCCCGGCCGAAACCTGGGCTACGGCGCCGCCGCCAATCGGGGGGTGGCGGCCACCGGGTCCGAGTTCATCCTGGTCTGCAATTCCGACCTGTCGATCGCCCCGGGGGCGCTGACGGAGATGGTGTCCGCGCTGATCGCCGACCCGACCGTCGCGGTGGTGGGCCCGCGGGTCCGAACGCCGGAGGGCGAACGCTACCCGTCCGCCCGGCAGTTCCCCTCCATGATCGATGCCGCCGGGCACGCGATGCTCGGACAGTTCGTGCCGGAGAATCCGTTCACCCGCGCCTACCAACAGGCCGATCTGGCCCTGGCGGTCGACGGGGTATGGCCGGTCGACTGGGTGTCGGGTGCCTGTTTTCTGGTCCGGAGGTCGGCATTCGAGCAGGTCGGCGGCTTCGATGAGCAGTACTTCATGTACGCCGAGGATGTCGACCTCTGCTGGCGCCTGGGAAAGGCCGACTGGCGGGTGGTGTACGCGCCGGCCGCGGTGGTGACCCACCAGCAGGGGGTCTCCACCGACCGGCATCCCTACCGGATGATCGTCGAGCACCACCGGTCGCTGTTGCGGTTCGCGCTGCGGTCGACGTCCGGCTGGCGGCGGGCCCTGCTTCCGCTGGTCGTGTTGGGGATCGGGGCCCGGGCGGTTCTGGCCGGCATCCGGAAGCGGGGTCAGCTCACAAACCGAGGTGGCCAGGGGCGGACCAACCGGTAGGGCGCCACGTTGTAGGGTGTCGTCCGATCATGCCCAGCAATTCGACAGGAAAATGGGTGGCGCGGGCTGCGTCCACCGGTGGCGGAAAGACCTATCGCGGCCAGATGCCGATCAACTGGTACGCCAGTCTGGTCATTATCGTCATCGTCGGCCTCCTGCTGGTCGGGTACAGCCGGTACCAGCGGACCCACAAGGTCAACAACTCGGGCGGGGAGCCGACCACCAATCTGTCCCCTCCCTGGAACGCGGCCCTGGCCATCGACATCTGCGGCACCATCGAACCGAATCTCCCGGCCAGCACCAACGGCTCGGCAACCGGGCTCACCGCGGACGGGAACGGCCTGATGATCATCAGCCCGAAGAACAGCTCGGAATCGGGGGGGAATGCCACCTTGGGCAAGTTCGTGTCCGAGTACAAGGGCCTCACCCTCTCGTCCACCACCCTGGGCTATCCGGGGAAGAAGGTGATGAGCAACGGCGCCACCTGCCCGAAGGGCACACCCGACTCCGGCAAGCAGGGCTTCGTCAACGTCGTCAACTGGACCAACTACCTGTCCAAGACGTCCAACAGTGTCCAGGGGAACCCCACCTCGCTCAAGCTCGCCAATAGCCAGATGATCACCATGGCCTTCTTGCCGGCCACCGCATCGGTGCCCAAGCCGCCGGGGGCGGTCATCACCAACCTGATCAACGCGGTCCAGTCCGGAACCACCACGACGACCACCGCACCGGGCACGACCACCACCGCACCGGCCACCGCCACCACCGCACCGGCCACCGCCACCACCGCACCGGCCACCGCCACCACGACCCCGACGGCAACGACGGCGGCACCGACTCCGTGAAAACCTCTGGCGGAACTATCAGGTGAGAGCGGTCGTCCTGGTGGGCGGCGAGGGGACCCGGCTCCGTCCCCTGACGTTGACCACCCCCAAGCAGATGCTTCCCATCGTGGAGCATCCCATGATCGAACGGGTGCTCAGCCACTTGGCCAACCACGGGATCGACGACGCCGTCCTCTCGCTCGGTTACCGGCCTGATGCCTTCATCAATGCCTATCCGGATGGAACGGTGGCCGGCATTCGGATCTCCTACGCGGTGGAGCCCACTCCTCTCGACACCGCCGGCGCCATCCGGTTCGCGGCCGACCATGCCGGGATCGGCGAGACCTTCGTGGTGGTCAACGGTGACGTGCTCACCGACCTCGACATCCGCGCCCTCATCGCCTTTCACGAGAACCACGGGGCGGAGGCGACCATCAGCCTTACCCCGGTGGACGATCCGTCTGTCTTCGGCGTGGTGCCCACCGATGCCGACGGGAAGGTCGAGGCGTTCATCGAAAAGCCGCCTCGTGACGAAATCCCGACCAATCTGATCAACGCCGGCACCTACGTGCTCGAACCCTCGGTCCTGGCCCGCATTCCCGAGGGGCGTCGGGTATCGATCGAGCGGGAGACCTTCCCGCAGATCGTCGAAGACGGCTCCCTCTACGCCCAGGGCTCCGACGTGTACTGGATCGACACCGGTACTCCCGACGCCTATCTTCGGGCTCATGCCGACCTGTTGCTCGGCCGGCGAGCGGTCCCGCCCGCGCCCGACGCCGTCGAGGACGGCTCACTGGGCGTCGGAGTCTGGCGAATTGGGGAGGTGGAGGTGCGGAGCGATTCGGTGACCCGATCGTTGATCGGGCATGGCGCCCAGGTGTATAGCGGTGCCACCGTCGACGAGTCGGTCATCGGCCATGGGGCCGTCGTCGAAGAGGGCGTGTCGGTCAAGGGCTCGGTCCTGCTCCCCGGCGCCCGCATCGCGGCCAGCGCGTCAGTCGAAGGATCGATCATCGGTCCCGACGCCACCATCGGCCAGCGGTGTGTGATTCAACCGCTCTCGGTCATCGGTGCGGACGCGGTGACCGCGTCAGGCACCGTCGTCGACGGTGGTCGCGTGCCGGCCGAGGTCTAATCGGATGCGCACCTTGGTCACCGGAGGTGCCGGGTTCATCGGCTCGACCCTGGTGGATCGACTGCTGGCCGAAGGACATTCCGTCGACGTCGTTGACGACCTGTCTACGGGTTCCCTGTCCAATCTGGCCGAGTCTCGGGCGACCGCCGGCCACCGCTTGACGGTGAACAACCTCGATATTCGCTCCGCCGAGGTGGTGGATCTGATGATCCGCCGGCATCCCGAAGTGGTGTTCCACCTCGCGGCCCAAGCCGATGTGCGGCTGTCGGTGGAGCAACCGATCTTCGACGCCGACGTCAACCTGCTCGGGACCATTCGCATCCTCGAGGGAGCCCGGGCGTCCGGCGCCAGCCGGGTGGTGTTCGCGGCCAGCGGCGGGACGTTGTACGGAGATCCGGACCCGGCCGACCTGCCGATCAAGGAGTCGCTCCCACACGGCCCGCTGTCGCCATACGGCCTGTCGAAGAAGGCGGCCGTCGACTATCTGGTCGCCTACCGCGAACTGCACAACCTGGAGTTCGCAGCGTTGGCCCTCGCCAATGTGTACGGGCCCCGCCAGGATCCCCACGGCGAGGCCGGGGTGGTGTCCATCTTCGCCGAGCGCCTTGTCCGGGGCCAACCCGTCACCGTCTTCGGCGACGGGGAGCAGACCCGGGATTTCGTCTACGTGGACGACGTAGTGGACGCCTTCGTGCGGGGTGCGACCAAAGGTGGGGGTCTGGTGTGCAACATCGGCACCGGTCGAGAGACCTCGGTCAATGAGCTCTTCCGCGAACTGAGTGCACAAGCCGGTGTCCGGGTACCGGTCGAGCACGCGCCGCTCCGTCCCGGCGAGCTGTTGCGGAGCAGCCTCGACCCCGCTCGTGCCGGTATCCACCTCGGTTGGAAACCCTGGACCGAGCTCGGAACCGGCACCGCGGCGGTACTCGAGTTCGTCCGTGAACAGATCGTGGCCTCGGGCGACTGATTCCCGGCGGTGGAAGAATGGCGGTCAGGCGGGCGGGCGGTGGTCGGCGGCGAAGGCGGCCTCCCGGTCTACATACGCCTTGAGCTCGATGGCATTGCCGCTCGGATCGAGGATCTTGGCCTTCCGCTGCTCTTGGGGTGTACCGGCATAGTCGACGGTCACCGGGTCAAGCCACCGCACCTGGTACCGCCCCACCCGCTCGAGGACCCGGTCGAGTTCGTCGCCGGCGAGGGTGACCCCGAAATGTCGGACACCCCGCTGCCCGTCGTCCAGCACTTGATCGGGACGCTCCTGGAGGGTGAGCTGCATTCCGTAGAACCAGACGTCGCACCAGTCGGGATACGCCCTTCCGGGAGAGCAGCCCAGCGCCTCGACGTAGAAGCGTCGCGCCTCGGCGAGGTCGTCAACGGGAAGCGACAGATGCAGGATCGGTTCCACCACCGACAAGGTACTTCCGAGGCGGTTTGGCGACCAGATCGACCTGGATCCTCGGCCCGGCGCTCGGACCGGGGCTCCACGTACTACACTGGGTGGAGTCCTGGTGCGCATCAATTTCGCGACAGGCCACGGTCGGGGTCTTCTCCCCGTCGTCCCCCACTGTCGCACGAAAGCGCTTCCATGCCCCTGCCCCAACCTTCGTTCGCCGATCTCGGCGTGCCCTCAGACATCGTCGCCGCGCTCAAAGCGCGATCCATCATCACCCCGTTCCCCATCCAGTCCGCCACCGTCATTGACGCCATGGCCGGCCGCGACGTATGCGGCAAGGCCCCGACCGGGTCGGGGAAGACGCTGGCCTTCGGAATCGGGGCGGTGGCCCGTCTCACCGGGAAGCCGTCCCGCCCCAAGCATCCCCGGATGCTGGTGCTCACCCCCACTCGCGAGCTCTGCGCCCAGGTTGCCTCCGAGCTGGCCACGCTCTGCTCCTCCCGGAATTTGCGGGTCGAGACCTTCTACGGAGGCGTCGGCTACGGGCCCCAACTCAAGTCGCTCTCCCGAGGGGTGGATATCGCGGTGGCGTGCCCGGGCCGCCTCGGCGACCTGATCGAACGAGGCAGCATCCGTCTGGATGCCGTCGAGATCGTGGTCATCGACGAAGCCGACCGGATGGCCGACATGGGATTTCTGCCCGATGTCCGCCGGCTGCTCGACCAGACCCCCAGCACCCGTCAGACGCTCCTCTTCTCGGCAACCTTGGACGGCGACATCGACGTGCTGGTGAAGCGGTATCAGAAGGATCCCGTCCGGCACGAACTCGAAGCCGAGGAAGATGCCAGCGAGGCGGTGCATCTGTTCTGGAAGGTGTCGTCGGGCGACCGGGTGGAGACGACGGCGTCGATCGCCGCCGCCTCCGGCCCGACCATCGTGTTCTGCCGGACCAAGCACAGTACCGACCGGATCGCTCGCCAGCTCGAGCAACGCGGGGTTCGGGCGGCGGCGATCCACGGCGACCGGAGCCAGAAGCAGCGGGAGCGGGCACTCGAGTCGTTCGTCCGAGGCTCGGTGGATGCACTGATTGCCACCGACGTGGCCGCTCGGGGTATCCATGTCGACGGGGTGAACGCTGTGGTCCACTTCGATCCGCCGACCGATGCCAAGGATTACGTGCACCGATCGGGGCGCACGGCCCGGGCGGGAGCCACCGGGGTGGTCATCAGCTTCGTGACCCCGGACAAGACCGGCGCGGTGAAGCGGATCCAACGGGATCTGGGCATCCGGACGGGGATAGACCACCCGGACATGGCGAAAATCTCCGAAGTGATCGGCGAGCCCCCGCCCCGTCGCACCCACCAGGCGCCGGTGTCGGCCAACGGTTCGACCAACGGCTCCGATCGGTACGGTTCCGACCGGCCGGCGAGGTCGAACAGCTCGACCCGCACCGGGAAGCCGTGGAAGCAGCGTCCTGCCTCGAGCCGGGGCCCGGGTGAAGGACCGCGTGTTCACGGGTCAGACTCTGGGTCGTCCAACGGAAATGGAAGCGGAGGTGGCCACAAGAAGAAGCTCGGGGCCACCGGCAGCTGGAGCAAATCCGGCAAGCCTGGCTCCAAGCCCTCGGGGGTCCGTGGCTATGCCGGCAACGGCAAGAACGGTGCGGGCAAATCCAAAGTCGGATCTCACTCCCACGGCCATGGTGGGCAGAACGGCGCTGGCAAGCAGGTTGCCGGCGCCGGTGGCCGCCGCGGCCGCTGATCCCGGGCCCAGCTGGACCGGAAAGCCCCCAAAAGCTTCATCTCGATCTCGCCCCCGCACCGGGGGTAGTCAGCGGTCTTCATCGGAGTTGACACTCGGTAGTCGACCCGAATCACTTGGCCCATGTGTGCTACCAAGCGGGTGCATGTCTCTGCGGCCAGCGATCCTGGGGGTAATAACGGCATTTTGCCGGCGGTCCTGCCCTGACGGGAACCAATCGTCGCTCCGCGGACATTATTAGGTGTGAGACACAACAAGGCGGTCGGCGCTACCTCCACCGGCGACGCATCGGACGCGGTCGCCTTCGGCCAGCTCTTCGGTCGTCACGCTCAGGCCGTCTACGCCTTCTGTGCGCGTCGAACGGCCGACCTTGCCTTGGCAGAGGACCTCACCTCCATCACCTTCCTGGAGGCCTGGCGCCACCGGGAGAGGGTGCCATCGGGAGACGCCGGAAGCGCCCTCCCTTGGCTGCTTGGTGTATCGAACAACGTGGTGCGGAACGCCAGGCGGGGGCAGCGCCGATACCACGAAGCCTTGGAGCGGCTTCCTGCCCCGCCGCTGGTCCCTTCCGCCGAAGACCAAGCGATCGCTCGCTCCACGACCGAAGCCGGGTTACGACACGCACTCGACACCATATTGGCACTCCCTGAACGGCAGCAGGAGGTGGTCATGTTGGTCTTGTGGAGCGGTCTGTCCTACGAGGAGGCGGCCACGGCGCTGGCGATTCCGGTTGGCACCGTGCGATCGCGGCTCTCACGCGCCCGAATCAAGCTCCAGGTTGCTCTCATCCCCCCTACTCATGCCGTCCTAAAGGAGTCCTCATGATCGACTTGCAACCCGCACCGGTGCCCGAACTCAGCGAGGAGTGGATCACTTCGCACCAGACCGCGCTCATCAGCGTTCTCTCTCAAAGGCAGCGCAGGCCTCTTCGGTGGGTGGCCCTCGCCGGTGCGACGGCTGTGGCCACTACCGTCTCGAGCCTCGTCCTTGTCGGGGGAAGCCAACAGTTTGCCTTCGCGGGTTGGTCCCCTTCCCCGACACCGCCCGCAAGCGGCCAGCTCACCAGCGCCGATGTCGGGTGCCAGGCGCAGCTCGGCCAGCTACCGCCTTCGTCTAACAAGGGCGCCGATGCCGCATCCCTGACCCCCGAGTTGAGCGACGTTCGGGGTCCCTACACAGTCACCGTGTTAGGCAATGGCACCGGGAGTAGCGCCCTTTGCATCACCACCCCAGATGGCAACTCGGCAGTTCGCTGGCTGATGCAGTCGGGAGCATCCGCGAGCGCCGGCGCGATCGCGGTGGACCAGATCAGCAACTTGGCCCGCGAGAGTCAGCCGTACACCTTGGTGGAAGGCCGCACCGGTGATGGGGTCACAGGTGTGAACCTAGTCCTCGGGAATGGGAGCAAGGTGACGGCGACCAGCGGCAACGGAGTGTTCGTTGCCTGGTGGCCAGGGAGCGAGAGCATCACTGCTGCGATCGTCTCGACCGCGACCGGCGTTTCGACCCAGACCTTGAACCTGCCCGGACCCGGTATTCCATCCTCCCCCAAGTCTCCACCACCGTCGTCTCCTCCTGGGACGCGGACGTCGTGTATTCCAAGTGCGGAAGTCGCCTGTTCGGTCGGGACCGCGGGGACGTCCTGAAATGCCGCTCCAACACTCCCAGAGGACGCGACCCAGAAGGCAGGAAACCGCCCCATGACGCTCGGCAACACCGAAACCGGAGGTGACCAATATCGCCGGACCTGCAGGGCACTCACGGTGTCTCCGACCGGCACGTTTGGGGCGGCGCTTAGGAGGCAACCAAGTGCACGGGGAGTTCCGCATGACGGCGGACCATGAGGCTGTTCGCCCACCTCGGCGCGCGAAGAGGATCGAGTGTGATCTCGCTCGTTCGGGCAAGCAGAACACTGAGCACATTCCTCGCTTCCACCCGAGCAAGGGGTGCTCCAACGCAGTGGTGAATGCCCCTGCCGAACGCAACATGTCGACGCGGAACTTGCCGAGTCAGGTCGACGGTCTCGGGATGATCAAACATCGCGGGGTCGCGGTTGGCAGCACCCCAGAGGAGCAGGACCGTTGCTCCGGCTGGGATCTCCACACCACCGAGTGCAGTGTCATCTGGCACGAAGCGCATGTGATAGCGGAATGGCGGCTCTAGCCGTAGAGCCTCCTCGACGAACATCGGGACCATCTCGGGGCGCTCACGCAGTTGACTCTGAAGATCTCGTTGTTCAGCCAGGATACGGACAGCATTGCCAATCAGGCTCGCAGTGGATTCACCGCCAGCGCTGAGCAACGTGTGGAGAATGACGTTGGCCTCTATTTCCGAGAGCGCACGACTATTGACGCCTTGGGCGACTGCCCCGAGAAGGTCGTCCATCGGCTCGCTTATGGCTGCTGAGAGTTGACCAGATATCCATTTCCCTATTTCACCGGTCCGTGCGATGTGGGCGACCAACTCATCGTAGGACAGCGTCGATCCCAGCATGGCGGTCGATTCGAAAGCTGCGTTCAGCAACTGGTCCAGGTCGCTGTGGTGGAATCCGATGAGGCGGCTGATCATCGTGATGGGTACAACGTTGCCGATTGCCGCCATGAAGTCCACAGAACCTTCGCTGAGCGCCTGGCTTACACAGTCCTCGGCGATCTCTACGATGTCCGGTTCTAGAGCTGCCATCCGCTTGGCCACAAGTTCAGGGAACACCGTGTCTCGGTGCAGTGCGTGCATCGGAGGATCGGCCGTGGCCAGCGCCTGGACTCCAGCATCACCGAAAGGAAGGCGACAAGGCATGCCATGGTCGTCTCGGTAGAGAAGGCAGTTCAAGTTCGACGAAAAGTCCTCCACTCGGCCAGCGGCCTCGGCCAGGAGTTGGAATGTGGCGACTGTGAAGATCCCTGTGCCGGGTACTTCCCATACTGGTGCATTGGCCCGAAGATCCTCGTAGAAGCCGTATGGCTCGTCGATCACGGCTGGATCGAGCAGATGCGTTCCGGAGATTGTTGGGCCCATGCCTGGCAGTTTTGCACTGCTGCCCCTGGGATGTCCCTGAACCCCGGACTCCGCCGTTATTCGTACACCTAGGACTGGGCCCGGACGAGCGCGGTCGTGAGTCAGACCTCGATCGGCGAGGCCGGTCAGCCCCTCGCTGAGTTGTGGTTAGAACCTGAAGCGAGTCAGCCCGCCCGGCTCGGTGCCCAGCGCCACGGTCACCGAATGTGGCTTGATGCGAAATACATTCCACGGCGGTGGCCCCTGCGACGGCGCGTTGAACGGTGCGGTGATACCGCCCCCGGTCTCGTCCAATTCGGCGGGCCACCCCTGATCCGCCCAGGCCTTGGCGAGGCGAGTCAGTATGGTCGGATCGGTCTCCCGTTCTGCCTCACCTTCGGCGACGACATCTGCACCTCGAATCGACACTGCGATCGCACATCGCCGGTCGCGGGCGACGTTGCGGCTCTTCCGGGTACCCGATCCGGTCTGGAACCAGAAGCTTCCGTCCAGCCAGAGCGCACCGACAGCAGTCACGTGGGGGCTCCCGTCCTCGTTCACCGTCGAGAGCCATGTCGTGCGAGCGTTGTGGGCGTCGGGAGCCGGCCGCGAACCAGCATCGAGCTCTTCGACAACGTTCGCCCAGTTCACCGGGGGCAGCCCGTCCGTCGCACCCAAGTTGATGATGTCCATTGCGTCTTCCCTTCTGGTCGTAGGGCGACACTGCTCAGTGCCGTGTCTCCTATTTGACGTCTACCGGCCAGCAAAGTCATCGCGGATCAGAAAGGCGGTGGTCCTCCAGCCTCGCAGGTCTGCTCGCTATGGCCCTGAACGCCGGGTATGGCGGGTCGAGTTCTGGCGATCTGGTCGCAATCCGGCGTCATTAGCCGAGTTCACCCTCGCCTTCCCGGAAGGTGCCCGTGGCCGTCCTTGCCGATGGTGGCCATGCGGACGATGACCTCCGCGCCCTTCTCGACCGGCTGCCCCGCCCCGCTAAAGGGGGTGAGGTCGGTCGCGGTGAAGCCCGGCTCGGCCGCGTTGAACTTGATGTCGGGCAGGGCTTTGGCGTGCTCATGACGTCACTGCATCCTCGCGTCTCTCGAAGACGGTCATCCGACTGATCAGACCGGCATCGAATGAGTAGCGGTGATATACGACCGTCGGCTCGATCAGCGGATTGCCAACCAGGTCGAATATGCGCTGGTCGATGACCGCAATCAGGTCGTCATCGACCTCCAAGAACCCGGTCGGGACGACGTGGGGAGCGGCCACGGCAAACTGGGCCTCCCAGTACTGCCGGATCGCGGCCTTGCCTTCGAGCACGACCCCGTGAGCTACGTCGGGCCACCGGACCTCGTCGGTCATCACGGCCAACAGGTCGTCGATCTTTCGCTCGTTGAAGAGACGGTAGGCACGCTCCAGGGAGGCAACCTTCGCGCTGTCCACCCCTCAACTGTAGGTGAGCCTGTGCGCTACGACTCGGGTATCTGGGCTCGTTCTCGGAGCAGCCGCTGGCGATCGTCAGCGCCGAGGTGCGCGGGCTCGGTCGATTCGATGAAATCGAGGAGCGCATCGACGAACTGCTCGGGCGCTTCGATCTGAGGGAAGTGGCCCACGCCCTCGATGATCACCAGTCGGCTCCCGGGCATCGCCTGGTGCGCGGCGTAAGCGTGACTCACCGGGATGATGTCATCCCGGTCTCCCCAGATGATCAAGGTTGGCATTGGAGTTGCCAAGTAGAGGCGATCCATTGCGCTCACCGTCTGACCCCCCGGATCGATGACGGACCTGATGGTGCGTGCGAACGCCTTGCGGTTCTCTGCCTCGGCCAGCGACGCATAGGCGCTCCACATCTCGCCGAAACGACCCAAGTGGATCCCCTGATCGTTGATCCTCCGGAACAGACTGTCCCCCCAATCGCGGACGAACCCGGGAAAGATCACCGGCATCACGTACTCGCTTCCCGGCAACGTCATGAACCGGAGCATCCAGCTGACTTCTCGTCCGAGCCCTCCGCTGTCGACGAGGACCAGACGCTCACATCGCTCGGGGTGCTGGTAGGCGAGCTGCATGGCTACCCCTCCGCCAAACGACTGGCCCACCACGGTTGTTCGGTCAATGCCGAGGACTTCGAGCAGATCACGAATCCCGCTCGCGAACGCACCCAGTGAGTAGTCCCCGGTGGGCTTCTCGGACTGACCGTGGCCCATCAGGTCCGGTGCGATCACCGTGAAGCGATCCGTGAGTCGGGGAATGACGTCCCGCCAGGTTCGAGAGCTGCCGGCGATGCCGTGGATGAGGAGCAGTGGAGGGCCGCTGCCTTCCATTTGGTACGCCATGTCGTGACCGTGGATCGAGACGTGCTGGAGTTGACCTTCCATGGGAACATCATCCCCCAACGGTGCAACCCGAATTGCGTTGGCGCATCCGACCCGTCCCGGGCTCGAGACCTCCGGCTTTCGTGCTCCCCGATGGTCGGGGCCTCTACAGTCGTAGTCATGGCATCTGACACCAAGCCCACCGTGACCATCCCCGACACCGCACCCCCTGCTGACCTGCTGGTTGAGGACCTCGAGGTCGGTGATGGACCCGAAGCGGTGGCCGGCTCTCCGGTCCGGGTCCACTATGTCGGCGTGTCGTGGTCGACCGGAGGCGAGTTCGACTCGTCTTGGAACCGCGGCCAGCACTTCTCGTTCCCCCTGGGGGCCGGGCACGTGATCTCCGGTTGGGATCAGGGTGTGGCGGGGATGAAGGTGGGTGGTCGCCGGCGCCTCACCATTCCGCCCCATCTCGGCTATGGGGAGCGGGGGGCCGGGGGCGCCATCGGACCCAACGAGACGCTGGTCTTCGTGGTGGATCTGGTCGGGGTTGGCTGATTGATCAGCGGAAGAGGTCTTCGTCCGGCGGACGGATGATCTCTTCGGCCACCGACGCGAATCGCAGCCATCGGGGATCGACACCTCGGATGACCGCGGCGGGAATGCCGCGATCCTTGCCCATCACCACCTCGGCGGCAGAGGCCAACTGGTCGGCGACGCATACTTCGGTGGCATCCAGGACCCGCCCATTGGCGTCGGGGGTGCCGCGAAGGTCCACCACCCCGGCGATGCCGGCGATGCCGATGGCCACGTCAACCACCCCCTTCCGCCAGGGACGGCCGAAGGTG
This sequence comes from uncultured Acidimicrobiaceae bacterium, assembly GCA_963819695.1. Taxonomy (GTDB): domain Bacteria; phylum Actinomycetota; class Acidimicrobiia; order Acidimicrobiales; family RAAP-2; genus DASZIT01. The sequence goes on from CAWFXD010000001.1 coordinate 575,788, forward strand.
TCCGAGATGATCACTCCCACCGACACCCCGTGCCGGTGCTCGAGGCCCTCCCGGATCCGGCGGGCGGAGAGATCGGGGTCGACGGGCAACAACGCGGCCGTCCCCTCCTCGACGTTCGACAGATCGACACCGGCATTGGCGCAGATGAACCCGTGACGGGTCTCGGTGATCAGCAGATCTCCTCGACGCCGAAGCACCCGCACCGACTCCTGTTCGACCAATCGTTGCTTGGCGCCGGGATCGTGGGCGTCGATATCGACCAGCCGTCCCTCGGCTTTCGACACCACCTTCTGGGTCACCACCAGAACGTCCCCTTCGGTCAGGCGAGGTGGAGTGGGATGATCACTACTGGCCATGTGGCTCAGGGCGGCCATCAGAAGGGCGGCCAGGTCGTCACCCGGCTTGACCTCGGCCAATCCGGTCACCGGGTAGATGACCAGGGCCCCGGGGCCGAGGCCCCTGCCGCCGTGGTCGAGGTCATGAGGTGGCATCGAGCACCTTTCGGGCCAGTTCGGCCGAACGTTCCGTGGAGGACATCACCGTGTTGGCCACGATGCATCGAAGTCCTTCCGCCTCGACGGCGGATTGCAGCCCGGCGTCGGCTTCGTCAATGACCAGGGTCCCGACCCACGGCGCGTACCACCTGGCCACGCCGACCACCGACGGCTCGAACCCGAGCTCGGCCAGCAGCCGGTCGGCCGGGCCTTTCAGCGCCGCCCCGGCCACGATGGGGGACACCCCGACGATGTCGTTGCGTCGGGCCAGAAGGGCGTCGAGGATGCCGGGAACCGCCAGCAGGGGGCCGATGGAGACCACCGGGTTGGATGGGCACACCACGATGAGGTCGGATCCGGAGATGGCCTCGAGCACACCCGGCCCGGGCCGAGCCTCGGTTGATCCGTCGAATCGAACGCTCGAGACGGCGACATCGTGATGGCGGTGGACGAAGTACTCCTGAAACGCCACTTCTGGCCCGTCCACCAGCTGGAGCCGGGTTCGGAGGTAGTCGTCGGTCACCGGCACCATGCGGATCCCGACTCCCCAGGTGTTGGCCAGCTCGGAGGTGACCTGCCCGAGGGTGGCCCCTTCGCGGAGACGTTGGGTCCGATAGCAGTGGGTGGCGATGTCCTTGTCACCCAACTTGAACCAGGTGACCCCGCCGAGCCGTTCGAGCGATTTCATCACCTGCCACGACTCACCGGCCAGTCCCCAACCGGTTTCTGCATTGATGGCCCCGGCCAACGTGTACATCACCGTGTCCAGATCGGGCGAGATGTGGAGGCCGTGGAGGACGGTGTCGTCCCCGGTATTGACGATGGCGGTGATCTCTTCGGGAGGCATCACCGCCACCAGACCGCCGAGCATGCGGGCGGCGCCCACCCCGCCGGCCAACGCCGCGATCATCGACGGCCGCCGTCGTGCCGAGGGATCCGGAGGCAGGCGGGACCGAGCATGGATGCTGAGGCTACCCGGCCATGCCGTCCGTCTCGGCCGACCGGGGACGATGTGCAAGGCTCCCCGGGTGCCGCCCGAGCCTTCAGTGATCGCCGTCCAGGATCGAATGACGGTGGCCCTCGATGCCACCCCATTGCTCGGGCCCACCACCGGGGTGGCCGCCTTTTGCGCCGGGGCGCTGGGCGGATTGGCGGCTCGGGCCGACCTCGACGTCTCGGCGTTCGCCATCAGTTGGCGCCGTCGCCGGGGAATCGTGGCCAAGGTCCCCGCTGGGGTGTCGACCCGCCAGCGGGCCATGCCCGACCGGCCGTTACGGTCCGCCTGGAGCCGTTCCTCGTTTCCTCCGATCGAGTGGTTCATCGGGCCCCAGCATGTCGTTCACGGGACCAACTTCGTGGTGCCGCCGACCCGCCGGGCTTCCCGGGTCCTGACCGTGCACGATCTCACCGTCGTCCGGTTCCCCGAGCTGTGCGACCGGTCGACCCTCGGCTACCCGGCGTTGATCCGGAGGGCGCTTGGGCAAGGAGCCTGGGTGCACACGGACTCCGAGTTCGTGGCCGCGGAGGTCAGCGAGACATTCGGAGTCGAGCCCGAGCGGGTTCGGGCGGTGCTCCCCGGGGTGCCGCCCTTGGGTTCGGATCCCGGCGTGCGGGGCACCGCCGACACCCCGCCCTTCGCTCTCCCCGACGGGACGACCCGGTTCGTGCTGGCGATCGGAACCGTGGAGCCCCGGAAGGACTACCCGGCCCTGGTAGAGGCGTTCGGCTCGGTGGGCCGGGCCCATCCGGACGTCGCGCTGGTCATCGTCGGAGCCGACGGGTGGGGTGCGGAGCGGCTGGCTGACGCGGTGCGCACCTCGCCGGTGCGGGACCGGATCCTGCGGCCCGGCTACCTCGATGACGCCGGGTTGGAGGCGACCCTCCGCCGGGCCTCGGTGCTGGCGTTCCCGTCGGTCTACGAAGGCTTCGGCTTCCCACCGCTGCAGGCCATGGCCGCCGGCGTCCCGGTGGTGGCCACCGCGGTGGGGGCGATTCCCGAGGTGGTGGGGGACGGGGCGCTCCTGGTCGACGGGGGCAAGCCGGAGGAGTTGGCCGAAGCCCTGACCCACGTGCTCGACGGCGGCCCTGACATCGACGCGCTCATCGCCCGGGGCCAACGGCGCACCGCCGCCTTTACCTGGACGAAGTGTGCCGAGGGTCTCGACCGGTTGTACCGGGACGCCTGGGCGGCGCGCTAGCGGCTCGTCCGGTTGGCGGATCGGTTACCGGAACGGTGCCGGTTGCGGTTCGGGTCGCCGAGGGGAACCAGGCGGTGTTCTCCGAGCTTGGTGAGGAAGGCGAGCGGGGCGATCGCCGCGGTGACCACCGGGGCAAGGTTGGCGTTCCCCTGCCGGCGGAGCAGGCGGGGACCCATCCCGGCCATCACCGCGGTGAGGGCGGGGAGCGGGCGGCCGAAGAGGGTGATCTCCCGGATGCGCCCCCCGGGATCCAGCCGGAGCAGTTGGGCCTCCTCCACGTCGATGTCACCGACTCGCCCGTTGTAGAACAGGGCGCGGGTGTCGGCGTCGCCGACGTCGGTGTGAAAGCGGATGTCGGAGATGACCTCGAAGGCGGCGCCCATGACGTCGTTGAGCTGGGCTCGGCCTTTGAACCGGAACTGCGCGGTGAGCGGTGAGATCAGCTCGACGTCTTCGGCGAGGCAACCCGTGGCCGCGGCGGCGTCGCCTCGCTCGACGGCACCCTTCCACCGGGTGACGAAGTCGGGGGTGGATTGGGTGGATTCGGTGGCCATGCCGACAAGTCTTGTCGCCGACCGACGAAGAAGTCCAGATGCCCGAACCACCGCGAACCGGCCGTTGGAGCTGCCGCCGGCCGGGGGGTGGCTGGCCGGACGGACCCATCCGACCAGGGAATTCCGGCCCCCCGGGGTTTCCTGACACCGGTTGGACGGATCGGTCGACCACGTCGGATGTGCAAGGCTCCCCGGGTGCCGCCGGAACCATCTGCGCCTGCTGACCCGGGTCGGTTGTCGGTGGCGCTCGACGCCACGCCGCTGCTGGGGCGTCCGACCGGAGTCGGTGCCTTCTGCGCCGGGGCGCTGGGCGGGTTGGCCGCTCGGGCCGACCTCGACGTCTCGGCCTTCGCCATCAGTTGGCGACGTCGCCGGGACATCCCGGGTCTGGTCCCGGCCAGCGTCTCGAGCCGGCAGCGCGTCATGTTTGCCCGCCCGCTCCACGCCGTCTGGACCCATTCCTCTTTCCCGCCGATCGAGTGGTTCATTGGATCGCACCAGGTGGTGCACGGGACCAACTTCGTGGTTCCGCCGGCCAAGACAGCGGCCGAAGTCATGACCGTGCACGATCTCACCGTCGTCCGGTTCCCCGAGCTGTGCGACCGGCCCACCCTCGAGTACCCGGCATTGATCCGGAGGGCGGTCGATCGCGGGGCGTGGGTGCACACCCCGTCAGAATTCGTGGCCGCCGAGGCCGCCGAGGGATTCGGGATCGATCCCGGCCGGGTCCGGGCCGTGCACCACGGCATACCGGTGCTGGCCCGGGGCACCGCCGACACCCCGCCCTTCGCACTCCCCGACGGGACGACCCGGTTCGTGCTGGCGATCGGAACCGTGGAGCCCCGGAAGGACTACCCGGCCCTGGTAGAGGCGTTCGGCTCGGTGGGCCGTGCCCATCCGGACGTCGCGCTGGTCATCGTCGGAGCCGACGGGTGGGGTGCGGAGCGGCTGGCTGACGCGGTGCGCACCTCGCCGGTGCGGGACCGGATCCTGCGGCCCGGCTACCTCGATGACGCCGGGTTGGAGGCGACCCTCCGCCGGGCCTCGGTGCTGGCGTTCCCGTCGGTCTACGAAGGCTTCGGCTTCCCACCGCTGCAGGCCATGGCCGCCGGCGTCCCGGTGGTGGCCACCGCGGTGGGGGCGATTCCCGAGGTGGTGGGGGACGGGGCGCTCCTGGTCGACGGAGGCAAGCCGGAGGAGTTGGCCGAAGCCCTGACCCACGTGCTCGACGGCGGCCCTGACATCGACGCGCTCATCGCCCGGGGCCAACGGCGCACCGCCGCCTTTACCTGGACGAAGTGTGCCGAGGGTCTCGAACAGCTGTACCGGGACGCCTGGGCGGCGCGGGCGCCGGCGGGTGGCCGGAGATGAGCCGGAACCGGGTCCTGATGGTGGTGGAGCAGCTCCGGCGGGCCACCCCGGGCGGGATCGGCACCTACGCCCGCGGTCTCCTGCAGGGACTCGGCGAGCTCGGCCCGGGGGAGGTACCCGAGGTCGAGCTGTTGGCCAGCCGCCCCCGGCGTCGCCAATCCGGTCAGGAAGACCCTATGGCCGGCCTGGCCTACCCGCGGCGCAACTCGGTGCTTCCCGGCCCGCTCTTGACCCGGGCGTGGGATCGGGGGGTGCTGCGGGCCCCGGCGGGGTTCGACGTCATTCATGCGGTGTCGCTGGCCACCCTCGAGCCGGGAAGCGCGGCGTTGGTCTCCACCATTCACGACCTGTTGTGGCGGCGGCTGCCCGACGCCTATCCGCCCCGGGGACGGGCATGGCACGAGGCCGCCCTCCGACGGGCGCTGCGCCGGGCCGACCAGTTCATCGTCACCTCCGACCCGGTGGCTTCCGACCTGGCGGGGGCGGGCGCCGACCCCGATGCCATCACCGTCATCCCGATGGGATGCGATCATCTTCCCCCCGACCTGGAGGCGGGAGCTTCCCTGTTGCAGCGGATCGGGGTCCATGGGCCCTTCCTGTTGAGCGTCGGCACCCTCGAGCCCCGGAAGAACCTGCACCGACTCACCGAGGCCTACCAACGGATCCGTGGGTCGCTCCCCGAACCCTGGCCGCTGGTGTTGGTCGGACCCGGTGGTTGGGGCGAGCAGGTCCGTTCCGGGCCGGGAGTCGTCCTCGCCGGCGTGGTCACCCCCGGGGAGCTGTCGGCCCTGTATTCGATGACCCAGCTGCTGGCCTACGTCCCGCTCATCGAAGGATTCGGGCTCCCTCCGGTGGAGGCGATGGTGTTCGGCACGCCGGTGGTGGCCAGCCCACTTCCGAGCACCGCCGGGGCCGCCTTCGAAGTCGATCCGCAGGACATCGGATCCATCGCCCACGGGTTGCTGGCGGTGGCCACCGACACCGCGGTCCGCAGCCGGCTGCAACTCGCGGGTCGCCACCGGGCCGGGGAACTCAAATGGTCGACCATCGCCCGCCGTCACATCTCGGTGTGGGACACCGCCGTCTCGGGAAGCGCCGGACATCATGACGGCTGACCGGTTGCGCCTGTCGCTCGACGTGACCGCGGTGCCGGCCAATCCGGTCGGCGCCGGGCAGTACACCGTCCAGCTGGCCCGGGCATTGTCCCAACGCCCCGATCTCGATCTGGTTTTGGTGGCCCGGAGCCGCGACCGGGCACGTTGGACCGGGGTGGCTCCGGAGAGCGAGTTGGTCACCGCGGCTCCGGAGCGCCGGCCGCTTCGGCTCGGCTGGGAACAGGTCCGCCTCCCGGCCCTGCTCAAACACCAGTCGGTGGACGTCCATCATGGTCCCCACTACACGATGCCGGAGCACGCCAAGGTGCCGGTGGTGGTGACGGTGCACGACCTGAGTTTCTTCGTCGAGCCTCAGTGGCACGAACGTTCCAAGGTCGTGTTGTTCCAACGAGCCATCAAGGTTGCCGCCCGGCGGGCCCGGGTGGTGGTGTGTCCGAGCCAGGCCACCGCCGACGAGCTGGCGCGGTGGTGCCAGGTCGATGCCGACGTGGTGGTGGCTCACCATGGGGTCGACCTCGGTCGGTTCGGCCCCACCGAGGGAGCGCCGGGTACGGATGTCGCCCGGCTGTCCACCGTGCCCGCCGGGCGGGGAGGCTCACTGGCCGACGGGACTCCGTTTCTGGCTTTCGTCGGCACCCTCGAGCCGCGCAAGGACGTGCCCACCCTGGTGCGGGCCTTCACCCAGGTGGCCGGTCGCCACCCCGACGCCCGGCTGGTGCTGGCCGGGGGAGCCGGTTGGGGAGCGTCGAAGGTGGAAGAGGCGGTCACGGCCTCGGGCCTCGGTGACCGGATCATCCGCACCGGGTACGTGAGTGACGAGGTCATCCCCGCGCTGTTCCGGTCGGCCGTCGCCGTGGTCTATCCGGCACTTTACGAGGGCTTCGGGCTTCCGGCGTTGGAAGCCATGGCCTGTGGCGCTCTCGTGGTCACCACCTCCGGCTCGGCCATGGAGGAAGTCGCGGGTGACGCCGCCATCCTCGTCCCGCCGGGGGACACGGTGGCGCTCAGCGGCGCATTGGAGTCGGTACTGGCCAATTCCGGTCCCGACCCTGACCGGAGACAGCGAGGATTGGACATCGCCGCGCGCCACACCTGGGCGGCCAGTGCCGACCGCCATATGGAGGCGTATCGTCGGGCGGCCGGCAAATAGGCGGTCTGGCGTGGACGGTCGGCGGACCCAGTAGGGTGACCCAGCGTGCGTTCCCTCATCACCGGCGGTCGCGGATTCGTAGGGCACTGGCTGGCCGACCATCTGGTCGAGCAGGGCGACGAGGTCGTCGTCATCGACCGGGAGGTGGACGTCACCGATCCGCCCGCACTGCTCTCGGCCCTGGTCGCCGCGGCCCCGGATGCCATCTACCATCTGGCCGCCCTCACCCATGTGGGGAAGTCCTGGGACGATCCCCTCCAGGTCCTGCAGGTCAACGTGATCGGCACCGCCGTCCTCCTGGCTGCCGCCCGCGAGTGCGGCTCCGACCCGCGGGTGCTGGTGACCAGCTCCGCGGAGGTCTACGGGGCGGTGACCGACCCGTCGCGCCTGCCCCTCCGGGAGGACTCGCCCACCGCCCCCCTCACTCCCTACGCAGCCAGCAAGCTGGCCGCCGAAGCCCTGGTCCAACAGGCGTTCCTCGCCCACCGGCAGTCGGTCATCACCGTGAGGCCGTTCAACCACATCGGGCCCGGGCAGACCCCGGAATTCGCGGTGCCGGCCCTGACCAAGCGCATGGTCGACGCCGAGCGGAAAGGGGCCGACTCCATACCCGTCGGGAACCTGTCGGCCCGACGGGACTTCACCGACGTGCGAGATGTGGTCCGGGCCTACCGGATGCTGATCGAGTCGGGGGAGCCGGGAACCATCTACAACGTCTGTTCCGGCCGGGACGTGGAGATCAAGGAGATCGCCGACGAGCTGCTGGCCTTGACCGGCGCCTCGCTCGAGTTCGAGACCGACCCCGCCCTGATGCGCCCGGTGGAGGTACCCGTGCTCCGAGGTGATCCCACCCGGTTGCAGAGTGCCACCGGCTGGGAGCCGAAGATCTCCCTCGGAGAGACCCTGGCCGACGTGCTGGCCTACTGGCGCGAGCGCACCGACTGACGGTCAGACGCTTCGCAGCCGACGCCAGGAACCGACCACCCGGAGCAGCCCGAGCAGGCCGATCGCCGAGGCGATGGTCATCACCACCAGCACGACCAGCAGGTTGGCGGGCAACGGCGACGGGGAGGTACCGGGAGCGGTTCCGGCCAGGAACCAGGGAGCCGTGGTGGCCATGGATCCGCACCAGACGGCGGCGGCCGCGGTCATGACCGGCATGCACACCGCGACCGCGACGGCCAACGAGCCGGTGACCTTGAGCTGACCGGTCCGGAGGTGCAGGTGGCGAGTGGCCGCGATGACCGTCGCCGACCAGGCGGCGACGGTCGAGGCGAACAGGATCACGAAGACCGTGAACAGGAGTTGGTACCACCCGAACCCGGCATTGCGCTGGTGGAAGGTGAGATGCCGGGCCCAGACGGCCAGGGCCACCGTGGTCGCCGCGGTGGCCAGCGTGGCCGCCACCGCCCAGATCACCCGACGCCGGATGGCCGACCACCCGCCGTCACGGAGGAACCGGAGGAAGGTCGGAAGGACGGCGAGCGCCCCGAGCATCACCGCGACGGCACATCCGCCCGCCAGCGACGCCAGCAGGTTGAAGGAGACGGCGGGCACGTGCCGCGGCCCCCGGGAGATCGACTGGTCCCAGTGCTCGCTGATCTTGGCGAAGCCGGCGCCGGCGATGATGAAGAGGGCGAAGGCGCAGAGCACGGTGAAGGCGCCGCCCCGGACCCGCTCCGACGGCGGCACCGAGTCGCCGACCAGACCGGCACCCCGAAGGCGCTCGCCCATCCCGGCCCGGGCGATCGACCAGCGGAAGCCCACCGTCGGCGGCTTTCCCCCAGATCGTCCTCGATCATGGCGGCGAGCTCGTCGCCGTAGCGGGCCCGCCATCCGGCGGGGTACCACCGGAGCATCGACCGGTTCCTCGAGCTCGTCCCCATCTGCAGACCACCGGCGCTCATGCCGGGTTGCCGGCGATCCTCGGTGCCCGGCGGGGGGCGCTCACCTGGCTGGCCACCGCCAGGCGTCGGGCGCCCTCGTCGGCCAGGCGCTGCATCTCGTCCACGGCTTCGGAGAGGTAGGCGGAGCCCGCCGCGGAGATCCGATACGGGCGGCGGCGGTCGTCGGACTCCAGCGGCTCGATCAGGCCTCGCTCCTCCAACCGGGTGATGGCCCCGTAGAGGGCGCCCGGCCCCAGCACCACCCCGGCGAACCCCTCGATGTCCTTGGACAGGGCGTGCCCGTGCTTGGGTCCGCCCGCCAGGCTGGTGAGGATGAGGATCGGAGGGTCGTTGGGCCGGTGGGTCTTGGTGGTGCTTGGTGCCATGCCACCAGATTACTACGCAAGACGTAGTTACGCAAGACGTAGTACGAACCGTCGCCGATCCCGTCCAGTACCGGGACGCGAAGAACGACCCGCACAGGGCGGGCCGCTCTTCGCTGGACCGGAAAGGGGGGTTTCCGGTCCGCTGGCCTTCAAACCCCGAGGGGTGAGGCCTGCATCGGCGGTGACCAGGGGGGGAGGTCAGCCGCCGTCGCTATTTGGACAGTCAGCCGGCCGCCGTCAGGATCCGGTCACGAATCTGCGAGCGGGTCTCCTTGGCCTGGGTGCGTACCTGCTTGGCCAGGTCACGGGCCGGGGTGGGCAGACGGTCCTCGAAAGGCACATAGGCGGCTTCCACCTTCGAAAGCACGTCCTCGAGCTGGGCATCCACGGTGTGGATGGCGCCGCTCAGGTCGGTGCGGGCACCCTTGATGCGGTCCCCGATCCCGGCTTTGGGATCACCCAGGCGCTTGAGAAGATCCTGGCGCTGGACTTGGGCCTTCTGGTACCCGAGGACGCCGGCACCGATGACCACGTAGGTGGCATCCTTGGCGACATTGGCGATGTCCTGGGCTGCTTTGTTGATGTTCGCATTGATCTCTGGCATGTTCATCTCCCTGCGCTAGACGGTCTGTACGCAGTCGGTCTGGTCAGGCTGCGCTGGTTCCTTGTAGATACAAGTGTATCCCGTCTGTTAAACATTTGCAAGCACTCGGCGGCCGGATACCGGCTTCTGGAGCAAATCCGGCGCTGACCTCGGTATTTCGTCCCTGCTGATCACGGTATTTCCCCTTTGCCCGGCCTGGGCCGGTAGCCTCTGTGCCTGGTGACTTCTCTGACGGCTGAAGCCGACCGGTCTACGGCTCCAACCCCGAATGTCCCCCGGCTGTTCCCCCCGCCGTCCCCGGGGATCCAGATTGGGTCCCGACCAGGAACTCTGACTGCGCAACCGGCAAGGCCGGGACCCGCCCGGAACCAGCCATGGTTCCCCCTCGCCGGGACTGCCGCTGCGGCTCTCCTCAAGGCGCCGTGATGGATTCACTGGCTCCGCCAGTCGTCGCCGTCATCGTCACCCATGATCCGGGTCCGTGGTTCGACGCGACGCTGGCCTCGTTCGCATCCCAGGACTACGCCGAACTGTCGGTCCTGGTGCTTGATGGCGCCAGCCGGGAGGACCTCACCGTCCGGGTGGCCGCCTCGCTTCCCACCGCCTATGTCCGCCGATTCGAGCAGAACCAGGGCTACGCGGCCACCTCCAACGAGGTCCGCTCGATGGTCGACGGCGCCTCCTACTTCCTCTTCTGTCACGACGACGTGGCCCTGTTCCCCGACACCGTCCATCTGCTGGTCGAGGAGGCGTTCCGCTCGAACGCCGGGATCGTGTCGCCCAAGGTGGTGAGTTGGGACGATCCCGATCGCCTGGTGCATGTGGGGATGACGGTGGACAAGGGCGGTTCGGTGACCGACCGGGTGCAGCCGAACGAGATCGACCACGGTCAGCACGACGCGGTTCGTGACGTGTTCGTCGCGCCCGGCGGGTGCACCCTGGTCCGGGCGGACCTGTTCGACGAGTTGGGTGGATTCGATCCGACCATCGTGGCCATGGGCGAAGATCTCGACCTCTGTTGGCGGGCTCAGGTGGCCGGGGCCCGGATCATCGTGGTACCCGACGCCCGGATTCGGCATCTCGAAGAGATGGCCAGCGGCGCCCGGTCGATCGAGGCATCGCTGGTCGGCACCTCCCATGGCCGACACCGCCATGCGGTGACCCTCCAGGAACTGCAGCGACGCCATGAGCTCCATGCCGTATTCAAGTGCTACGGCTTCTTCCACCTGATCCGGGTGGTCCCCCAGATTCTGGCCCTTACCCTGGGCGAGTTGACGGTGGCCGCGGTGGCCGGGAATCGCAACCGGGTGAGGGCGGTGACCGCCGCCTGGCGATGGAACTTCCATCACATCGGAGCGACCCGACGCCAGCGCCGGCAGGTCCAGTCCCTCCGTCGGCTCAGCGACAAGGAGATCCGACAGCTCCAGGTGTCCGGGAGCGCCCGACTCTCGGCCTATGTGAGCCGGGTGCTGCAACTTGGGTTCCGGGGGGCCCACGCCGACGAACTGGCTTCACCGCTCGGCCCGGCCGAGGCCGGATTCAGCGGCGTCATCGAGGAGTTCGTCGAGAGCGATCCCGCATCGGCCGGTCCGCGACGGCCGGGACCCTTCGACCAGGAAGCTCTTCCTTCCGCCCGGGGCCGGCTCAGCGGCCGCATTCGGCTCCTGTCGTGGCTGATCGCGGCCTTCGTGGTGATCGTCGGATCCCGAAGCCTGTTGACCGGCTCCATCCCTGCCATCGGCCAGTTCGTCCCGTTCCCGAGCTGGTCTTCCACCTTCGCCCAGTTCGGCACCGGTTGGCATCCATCGGGAGTCGGCTCCACCGCCCCCGGGTCGCCGGCGTTTGCCCTGGTCGGCGGGTTGGGGACCCTGCTGGTGGGGGCCATGGGCCTCACGCAGAAAGTGCTGATCTTCGGCTGCATCCCGTTGGGGGCGTGGGGCATGGTCCGACTGCTGCGCCCATTCGGTTCCCAACGTGCCTCGTTGGTGGCCGGGATCGTCTATCTGGCTGTGCCGGTTCCCTACGACGCCCTGGCCCTCGGGCGGTTGGGGTCCCTGGTGGCGTATGCCGGTGCCCCCTGGGTATTCGGGCACCTGTTCCGGTTCACCGGGATCTCCCCGTTCGCCCCGGCACCGGGGGTCTTCCCGGCTCGGACCCGGGCCGAGGTGGCCGGTCGGGGTCCGGGCCTCCGGAGATCGAGGTCCAATGCCGGCCGCCCGCGAGGCGGTCGATGGCTGGCCCGGCACCGGACATTGCGGAGCGTCCTGCTGCTGGGAGTGCTCGAAGCCATCCTGGTCTCCTTGGTGCCGGCCGCCGCCATCGTGGTGGTGCTGGCCGGAGTAGCCGTCGCGGTGTCGTCGATCACCCTCGGGCAGGCGCAGAGCGCGGCCCGGGCCCTCTGGCTGTCGCTCGGATCCACCGTGGTGGCCGGGGTCCTGTGCCTCCCGTGGCTCATCGGAGTGCTGTCGGCCGGGCGGGGGGCGATCGGCGTCTTCGGAGTCGCCGGGCCCACCTCCGGGGCGGCATCGTGGGGCGATCTGCTCCGGTTCTCGGTCGGGCCCATCGGCAACTCACCGTTGGCCTGGGCATTCGGCCTGGCCGCGCTTCTGCCCCTGTTGCTGGCCCGGGGCCCGAGATTCGGATGGGCCGGGCGCGGCTGGTCGATCGCGCTGGTGTTCTGGTTCGCGGCCTGGGTGATCGGAAGAGGCTGGACCGGGAGTTTGTCCATCGACCCGGCCGTCCTGCTCGGGCCGGCCGCCGCGGCCATCTCCATGGCCATCGGCCTGGGGATCGCCGCCTTCGAGGAGGACCTGCCGGCCTCCACCTTCGGATGGAAACAGTTCGCGACGGCCGGCGCGGTGGCGGCCATGGCCATCGGTGCGATTCCGACCCTGGCCTCGGCCCTCCCCGGCCGTTGGGACCTGCCCCAGAACGATTTCAGCCAGACGGTGGCCTGGATGCACGGCAACACCCAGGCGGGCGGGTTCCGGGTGTTGTGGCTCGGTGACCCCCGGGCTTTGAACCAGGGGTCATGGAGTGCGGGAGACGGATTGGCCTACGCCACCTCGGAGGGCGGTGCGCCGGATGCGTCGTGGCTGTGGAACGCCACCGGTCCCGGTCCGGCCAGCCGGTTGGGCAACGCGGTGAACCAGGCCCGGGCCGGGAGGACGGATCAACTCGGGAGCCTGTTGGCCCCGGCCGGGGTGCGCTACGTGGTGGAGGTGACCGCGCTGGCCCCCATCATCCCCCAGGTCCAGAGCCCCACCTCTTACCCGACGCCCACCAACCTGACCCCCGCCCTGGCCGATCAGCTCGATCTGCAATCGGTATTCACCGAGTCGGGGATCAGCGTGTATCAGAACAATGCCTGGATCCCCGAACGGTCGGCGGTGGCCCCGCCGACGCCGGCCGCCACCACCGCGATTGCCAACGGGTCTTCGGGAACCCCCGACGTCCTCGGCGCCGCCCCCGGCACTCCGATCGTCCCCGGCGCCATCGCGGTGTTGCCGGGCCCGCCGGCGTCGAGGTCGTATCGCGGCACCGTTCCCGCCGGCATCGTGCTGACCGCTCTGGCCCCCGCCGGGCAGTGGAGCCTGACCGCCTCCGACGGGACGGCCTTCCCGATGTCCCCCGCCTTCGGGTGGGCGGGTCAGTTCCGGGTGGATCGCGGCGGTCCGGCAACGCTCCGGTTCGACGGCGGCCCCTGGGGTCCGTTGTCGGTGGCGTTCGAGCTGATTCTCTGGTTGTTGGCGGTCGCCGCGCTGGTCGAACGCCGCGGGGTCATGCGTCCATGGCTGCGGTCGGCGTTGCAGCGGAGGCGGCGACGGGGTGGCACCGAGCCACGCAAGAGCCCGGAGCTCGACTTCGAGCCGGATGGGGAGGAGTTCGGAGGGTTGGGAAGTTGACCGATCCCACCGACCCGGTGAGCCGCCAACTCGGCCGACGCCGGCCGTCCGGCCAGCACAGTCAGTCCCGACACCGGCCGTCCGGTCCGAGCCGGGACCGTCGAGGAGGGTATCCGGTGCGGCTGTCCGCCCTTCTCGGGGTGGTCGTGGCGGTGAGCGGCATCGGAATCGTGAGTGCGGCGGTGGGTTCACCGCCCCGCCCCGCCGCCCCGGCTTCCACCGACGGGGTGACGATCCCGGCGGCCGACTCGTCGGCGTCGTCGGCATTCTGCGCGGGTGGCGCCTCGGGATACGCGGGTCTGGCGGGGACCACCATCTATCTCACCAACACCACGTCGAGGCCGGTTGCCGGGGTGATGACGTCGAGGGTGGCACCCGGCACCGGAAGCGGTGGCAACAGCACCGGCACTCCGGATGCGCCGGTGCTCCGTCAGGTGGAAGTCCCGCCGATGGCAACCACCGCGGTGAACCCGGGGTCCGGGCTCGGAAGCGGGGACGTGGCGTCATCGTTCGTGTTTGCCGGTGGGGGAGTGACGGCCAACCAGGTGGTGACCGGCACCGGCGGGTGGAGCGCGGCCCCGTGTGCCTCCCAGGTGGCGAACTCGTGGTACTTCGCCGGGGGATCCACCACTCCGGGCAACGCGATGACGCTCGACCTCTTCAATCCGACGTCGACCGACGCGGTGACCAACGTCTCGTTCCTCACCGCCTCCGGGGTCATCACGCCCTCCAACTACCAGGGTCTGGTGGTGCCGGCCGGCCAATTGGTGGCCGAGAACGTCGGGGACTTCGTGCAGAACAACCCGGAGATCGCCACCATCGTCTCGGCCCAGTCGACGGCCGTGGTGGCCTACGAGTTACAGCAGTGGTCGTCCGGTTCGACCGGGGGCCTGGCGCTGCGACTCGGCTCGCCCTCCCTCTCCAGTGTTTGGCACTTCGCCCAGACCACCAATGCCAGCAAGACCACCGTCACCTTCCATGTGGCCAATCCCAGCACCCGGGAAGGTGTCGCCACCTTCACCATCGGCGTACCGTCGGCCACCGTTGTCCCCATCCAGGTGCCGGTGCCGGCCCAGTCGGTGGTGGCGTTCATCGCCTCGGGCTCGAGCCGCTTCCCCCGCCAGACGCCCTATGCGGTGACGGTCAGTGGGTCCACCGGCATGGTCGTCTCCCGATCCGTCCAGGCCTCCAATGGTTCATCGCCCCCCCTGTGGGGATCGATTGCCGGCACCAGGACGACCAGCAACCACTGGCTGGTTCCGGGACCGGGGTCCGGAACGGCTCCCGGGACACCCCACGCCACCGCCGGGAGCCTGGGCGTCGCCAATTGGGGGACCTCGCCCGCCCGGGTACGGGTCTCGACGCTGGGAACCGCGACCACCGTGGGCTCGTTCACGGTGGCTCCCGGCTCATTGGTGGTCCTGGGCCCGGACGTGATCGCCGGTCTGCAGGTCTACGACGTGAGTGCGAGCCAGCCGGTCACCGTCGAGGAGGGTGACAATCCGTCAGGGGCACCCGGGGTGGTGTCCTCAGCCGGCGTCCCGTTCCCCTCCTGACCCGACGTCCGGGCGGACGGGAGCGGGGGACAACTAGCGGGAGGCGGGGGGCGGCGGTGGCGGCGGCGGCCAGGGCGCCTGGCGGGGCCAGTGACCCGGAGCGGGATTCTTCGGCCAGGGCGGCGGGACCTGGGGTGAGTGCCCGGGGGCCGGCGGGGGCGGCCAGGGGGCTGGCGCCGAGGACGGGGCCTCGGCGTCGTTGGCTCCCGAGACCCCGGCGCCGGCGGGTGACTCCGCTTCGGTCGCCTCGGGAGCCGGTCCCTCGGTGGTGGCCGGGGTGACGGCGGCGTCGGCGGTGGCTGCCGGTGTCGACCCTTCCCCCCCGGTCCGTCGGCGTTGCCCGATCCGGTCGGGCCGTGCTGGGAGGCCACGAAGACGGGCGGGATCGACCGGGTGCCGTGCTCGTGCACCGGACGACCGTAAGCGGTGTCGACCAACCGGCCGACGGTCTCCCCGTCGATGGTCTCCTCGTCGAGCAGGGCGCGGGCCACCGCGTCGAGCCCGCCCCGGTGCCGGGCCAGCACTTCGAGGGCCCGCTCCTCCTGCACCCGGAGGATGATCTCGACCTCGTCGTCGATGACCTGGCTGGTGTGCTCCGAATAGTCGCGGGTGTGCATCAGGTCCTCACCCAAAAAGACCTGGCCCTGCGAGCCCCACGCCATCGGGCCGATCTTGTCGCTCATGCCCCATTCCCGCACCATCTTGCGGGCGAGCTCGGTGTTGCCGACCAGGTCGTTGCTCGCCCCGGTCGAGAGGTCGCCGTAGACGAGGAGCTCGGCGGCCCGGCCGCCCATGCGAACGGCCAGCGAGTCCTCGATGTTGGTTCGAGGATGGATGTGGCGCTCTTCCATCGGCAGCTGCATGGTGACGCCCAGGGCCATGCCGGTCGGCAGGATGGTCACCTTGTGCACCGGGTCGGCGCCGGGGAGGACATAGGCCAGCACCGCGTGCCCGCCTTCGTGGAATGCCACCCGCTCCTTTTCGGCGTCGGACAGCACCAGGCTCTCGCGAGCCTGCCCCATCAGGACCCGGTCCCGGGACGCTTCGAAGTCGACGTTCTCGATGACCTCGGAGCCCCGGCGCACCGCGTGGAGTGCCGCCTCGTTCACCAGGTTGGCCAGATCGGCACCGCTCATGCCCGGCGTTCCCCGGGCCACCAGACCCAGATCCACCGTCGGGGCGACCCGCTTGTCCTTACAGTGCACCTGGAGGATGGGCAGTCGCTCTTCGAGGTCGGGGAGGGGCACCACGATCTGGCGGTCGAATCGACCGGGTCGGAGAATGGCGGCGTCGAGGATGTCCGGCCGGTTGGTGGCGGCCATGACCACGATGCCCTCGGTCGGCTCGAAGCCGTCCATCTCGGAGAGGAGCTGGTTGAGGGTCTGCTCGCGCTCGTCGTGGCCACCGCCCAGCCCGGCGCCCCGCTTGCGGCCGATGGAGTCGATCTCGTCGATGAACACGATGGCCGGAGCCTGCTTGCGGGCGGTGGCGAACAGGTCGCGCACCCGGCTGGCTCCGACCCCGACGAACATCTCCATGAAGTCCGAGCCGCTGACCGACATGAACGGCACGCCGGCCTCACCGGCCACCGCCCGGGCCAGCAGGGTCTTGCCGGTTCCCGGCGGGCCGACCAGCAGGATCCCCTTCGGGATACGGGCGCCGATGTCCTTGAAGCGGCCGGGCGTCTTGAGGAAGTCCACCACCTCGCTGATCTCGAGTTTGACCCCCCCGTAGCCGGCCACATCGTCGAAGGTGGTGGACGGGCGCTCGGTGGAGTACAGCTTGGCCTTGGACCGGCCGATCGACATGATGCTTCCCATCTGACCCTGCGCCTTTCGACTGATGTAGAAGAAGATTCCGAAGATAAGCGCGAAGGGGAGTATCCAGGTCAGGAGGATGGAGAGCAGGTTGTTGGAGGCCGGTGTGACCAACTTGTAGTTGCTGCCGAGCACGTGGAGGGCGCTCACCTCCGAGTCCACGACCGGGCTGGGCCCGTTGACGGTGTAGCTGGTCCCGTTGTTCAATGTGCCGGTGATGACCCCGGTGGCGTTGTTGACGCTGGCGTTCTTGACCTGCTTGCCGGAGAGGTCGCTGAGGAAGGTGTTGTAGCTCAGCGAGGTGGCGTGGTTGGTGTGCATCAGCGACGGGACGATCAGCACCGCCAGGATGGCGACCGCGATGACCACATAGAGCACCAGTCGGTTCCGGTTCTGACCTGGTGCTCCGTCGCCGGGTCCACCCGAGTTCATCGGACCGGGGGGCAGGTTGGGATTCGGCGGGGTCACCGAACCATGATATGCGGCCGCGGGCGAGGCTGAGGCATCGGCCTGCCGTCGGGTTGGCCCGGATGCGGGGGCGCTCCCTGAGCGGGGGTGGCGATCAGTAACGTGTCGGCGTGACCCACGGAGGAGAAGGCCGAGCCAGCGGGTGGATTCCTCCTCCCGGTTGGGTGCCGCCTCCGGGCTGGGCCCCTCCGGGTGGATGGGCTCCGCCGCCACCCGGCTGGGGACAGCCGCCACCCGGGCCGTGGATGAGCCCGGGCAGCCCTCCTCCCGGACCCAACCGGGTGTCGGTGATGGATCCGGCCGCCGGCGCGGGCATGGCCGCCCAGGACCCGAGGGACGTGCCCCTCGATCGCCAACTGGAGGCGGGTGGGGCGCCGGGCACCCGGGGCTCGGCCGGGATGTGGCTGCTGTTCGGTGCGCTCGGCTTCCTGGTCGGCCAGGTGCTGGGGGCCATTTTCGCGGTGGTGGCGGCCGCGGCCGACGGCCAGCTCCACAACCTCTCCGCCATCGCCAACCTCAGCGAACCGCCGACCTGGTACATCGTCTCCACCCTGATCGGCCTGTGGGCCGGCTTCTTCGGCGGCCCGTGGATGGCGTCGACCGTCCGGGGCACCCGCAGCCTGGTCAGGGACGTCGGCCTCCGGTTCAAATGGATCGACCTGGTCGGCATCCCCATCGGCATCGGCGGCCAGTTTCTGGTGGCGGCCATCTACGTCCCGATCTCCCAGCACGTGAACGACTTCAACAGCAAGTTCAACGCCCCCAGCCAGAAGTTGACCGGGGGCTCCCACGGGCTCGGGTTCGCCATCATCGCGGTGCTCACGGTGGTCGGCGCCCCCTTCTTCGAGGAGTTGTTCTTCCGGGGGCTGCTGCTGCGTTCGTTCGCCCGATTGTTCGGGAACTTCGGTCGCTGGGTGGGCCCGGCGTTGGCCATCGTGATCACCGGGGTCCTCTTCGGGCTGGCCCATGCCGAATCGCTGCAGCTCCTGGGCCTGGCCACCTTCGGGACCATCCTGTCGTTCGTCTCCTACCGGACCGGGCGGCTGGGCATGAACATGGTCTCGCACGCCACCTTCAACCTGGTCGCGGTGATCGCCACCCTCGCCGCCGGCACCGGCGTCATCTTCTGACGTGTCGTCAACGCCGGTGGCGGTCCCCGCCGCCCAACGTCTGATCCAACGGGTCACCCGGCCTTCGACGTGGCCGGCCTGGGCCGCGGTGGTGGCGATTCTCGGCGCCACCGCGGTGGCACTCTGGCAACTCCACCCGTCGCTGCTGCTGGCCTCCACCACCACCGCCGGCGGTGACACCGGTGCCCATGTGGCGTTGGCCAAATACCTGGAGTCGAACCTCCTCAACCACGGCCAGCTGACCGGATGGGATCCGGGCTGGTACGACGGCTTCCCGCTCTACACCTTCTATTTCCCGCTCCCCGGCCTGCTCACCGTGATGTTCAACGGCGTCTTCAGCTACGACGTCGCCTTCAAGCTGGTGACGGTGCTCGGCACCCTGAGCCTGCCGCTGGCCGCCTGGACGTTCGGAAAGCTGGCCGGTCTGCGGGATCCGGGACCCGGGTGCCTGGCCGCGGCCACCCTGCCCTTCCTGTTCGAACCCAGCTTCTCGATCTACGGGGGCAACATCCTCTCGACCCTGGCCGGTGAGTTCTCCTACTCGCTGGCCCTCTCGCTGGCGCTGGTCTTCCTCGGCCTGGTGGCCGCCGGGCTCCGGACCGGCCGTCACCGGTCGCTGGCGGCGATCCTGCTGGCCGCCACCGTGGTCTGCCATGTGATCCCGGCCATCTTCGCGGTGGTCGGGGTCGGGGTGTGGCTGATCCTCGATGCCGATCTCCGTCGATCGTTCGGGGGCGGCCTGCGGGGCATCGTGGCCCGACGCCGGTGGTCGCGCCGGCTGCTGTGGTCGGCGGTGGTGGGGGTGATCGGGCTCGGACTGGCGGCCTGGTGGCTGGTGCCCTTTGTCTTCCAAGGGGCCTACTCCACCAACATGGGCTGGCTGAACATCGACGGGTTCCCCCATCTCCTGTTCCCGGCATCCTCCCGGTGGGTCCAGGTGGCGGCGCTGGTCGGGCTGGTGGCCGCGGTGATCCGGCGGAACCGGGTGGGGATGTTCCTCGCCATCATGGGAGGGATCTCGGCCGGGGTGGTCTGCCTCGATCCGCAGGGAAAGCTCTACAACGTCCGCTTCCTCCCGTTCTGGTTCCTGTGCCTCTACCTGCTGGGCGGCATCGGGGTGTCCGAGGCGGTCTCGGCGGCCGCCCGCTGGCTGCGTCGCCGACGGCTCGAGCAGTGGGTGGATCGGCTCGGGAGCCGGGTCGCCCCGGCCGGGGCCGGGATCGTCCCGGTTGGGCGGGGCCGGCGGTTCCGGCGCCCGACCCCGGGCATCGCCCCGGCCGGCGCGGTTGCCGGTCCGATCATCGCCCTGGTCGGGGTGTACCTGGCGGTGATGCCCCCGCTGGTGCTCCCGGCCTCGGCGCTCACCCACGTGGGCGTCACCGTGGGCGCCAACCAGCCCAGCGCCTGGGCGGACTGGAACTACTCGGGATACGAACGCAAGCCCGACTACCCCGAGTTCAAGGCGGTCATCGACATGATGGCCGGTGTCGGGGCCAAACAGGGATGCGGGCGGACCATGTGGGAGTACGACCCGTCGCTGAACCGGTTCGGCACCACCGAGTCCTTGATGCTGTTGCCCTACTGGACCAACAATTGCATCGATTCGATGGA
This sequence comes from uncultured Acidimicrobiaceae bacterium, assembly GCA_963819695.1. Lineage (GTDB taxonomy): Bacteria > Actinomycetota > Acidimicrobiia > Acidimicrobiales > RAAP-2 > DASZIT01. Next base: position 596,033 of record CAWFXD010000001.1, read on the forward strand.
AGGACTCCTGTTCGAGTCGTCGACCACCACGCCGTACCACTTCATCAATCAGAGCGAATTGTCGGTGACGCCGTCCGACGCCATGGTCGGGCTCCCGTACGGCGGGCTCGACGTGGCCCTCGGCATCCAGCACCTCCAGCAGTTGGGGGTCCGCTACTTCTTGGCGTCGTCGACCACCACCGAAAAGGCCGCCGCCGCCGACCCCGCCCTCACCGAGGTCGCCTCCAGCGGTCCCTGGCACACCGTCTACAACGGCGAGGCCCTGGACACCACCTGGAAGGTGTACCGGATCGCCGGCTCCCAGCTGGTCCAGCCCCTCACCAACCAACCGGTGGTGTGGCAGGGGGTGGGGGCGGCGCAGACCAGTTGGTTGAATCCGGCGGTGGCCTGGTATGACAACCCGGCAGCCTGGGATGTGGTCCCGGCGGCCGGCGGCCCGTCCAACTGGGCCCGGGTGGCGGTCGGTAACCTGTCGCCCCCCAAGGTCCCCGAGCCGCCCACCTCGGTGACCCACATCACCCAGACCGACAGCTCCATCAGCTTTCGCGTCGACAGGATCGGCACACCGGTGGAGGTGAAGGTCTCGTACTTCCCCAATTGGCAGGCCACCGGGGCCCAGGGCCCCTGGCGGGTGGCCCCCAACCTGATGGTGGTGGTGCCCACCGGTCACGATGTCACCCTCCACTACGGGACCGCCACCGTCGACCGGGCCGGCTGGCTGCTGACCGCCGGCGCGGCCCTCGCCGCGCTGGTGCTGTCGGTGGTGGGGTGGCGGTTCCGGCGCCGGATCCGGCCCCCGGGTGGGTCTCGTCGAGGCTGACTGTCGGAATCGAATGGCACGTGTCACACTGGGGACGATGTCCGGGCGACCTTGACCCAACACCCGTCGTATCTGGCGTATGAACCTTGTGCCAGCTCAATCGAAAATGAGGCACTCCGCTGGATACTCGAGGGATAGCCAGTCAGTCGGCTCCGGCCCGGCTGACGACGCCCACTCTGGATCGGACCGAACTCACCGACACCGTCGAAGGGCCGAGCGCCGAGCCAACCGACGGTGGTTTTTCTGAACTGTCACGCCAGGTCAAGCAGGCGGGGCTCCTCGACCGCCACTACGCCTCGGACAAGATCCGGATGGGGGTCAACGCCTTCCTCCTGGCGGCCGGATGGGCGGCGTTCTTCGTCATCGGCGACTCGTGGTACCAGCTCCTCGTCGCGGTGTACCTGGCCCTGGTGCTGGGCCAGGTCGGCTTCGTGGCCCACGACATCGGGCACCGTCAGACCAAGCGGTCCCGCCGGCTCAACGACCTCTTCGGGCTGGTCAACGCCAACCTCTTTTTGGGCATGAGTTACGGCTGGTGGGTCGACAAGCACACCCGGCACCACACCCGCCCCAATCACGAGGGCAAAGACCCCGACATCGGCACCGGGATCTTCGTGTGGACCACCGGCCAGGCCGGGGACAAGCGCGGCGCCGGCCGGCTGTTGGCCCGTTACCAGGCCTTCCTGTTCGTTCCGATGCTCATGCTCGAGGCGCTGCACCTCCAGATCGCCGGCATCCGGGACCTCCCGGCCCGCACCACCCGCCAGCGGACCAAGGAAGCGGTGCTGTTGGGCCTGCACATCGCCCTCTACCTGGGGCCGCTGTTGTTCGTGCTGTCACCGGTCCGCGCCCTGGTGTTTCTGGTGGTCAACCAGGGGCTGCTGGGTCTGTACCTCGGAAGCGCGTTCGCCCCGAATCACAAGGGGATGCCGGTGTTCCGCGAGGACGACACCACCGGCTTTCTCGAGCGCCAGGTGGTCACCGCCCGCAACGTACGCGGCGGGTGGGTCAGTGACTTCGCCCTCGGCGGCCTCAACTACCAGATCGAGCACCACCTGTTCCCGTCGATGCCGCGGCGCAATCTCCGCCGTTCCCAGCCGCTGGTGAAGGCGTTCTGCGAGCGCCACGACCTCGCCTACAACGAGACCAGCTTCGGGGCGTCGTACGTGCAGGTGCTCCGACATCTCCACGCGGTAGGTGCCCCGATCCGGGGTGGCATCGCCGCCTGATTGCTGGCCGGGGGGCCGGCTCGGCGCCCGGTGAGAAGGGATGGGAGCCGCCGATCGCGGTCCGAGGTTGCCCACGGGTCCGGCCATCCAGGCTGAGTAGGATGGCCGGGCTATGAGCAGCCTCTCCCATGTCTTCAAGGCCTATGACATCCGGGGGGTCGTCCCCGACGACCTCAACGCCTTCCAGTTCAGGGCCATCGGGGTGGCGATGGCCCGTTTTGCCGGCGCCCCCCGGCTGCTGGTGGCCCGGGACATGCGCGAGTCGGGGGTCGAGCTGGCCAAGGCGTTCTCCGACGGTGTCCGGTCCGAAGGGGTGGCGGTGACCGATCTGGGCCTGGCCTCCACCGACCTGCTCTACTTCGCCGCCGGCAAGCTCGATTCCCCCGGGGCCATGTTCACCGCCTCCCACAACCCGGCCCGCTACAACGGGTTGAAGCTGTGCCTGTCCGGCGCCCGACCCATCGGGCAGGATTCCGGCCTGGCCGAGATCGAGGCCACCGCCGAGGCGCTCCTCGACGAATGGGGGGCGGACGGGCCCCCGGCCCTCGACCCCGGCTCGCTGGCCTTCTACGAGGAACGGTCGGTGCTCGACGACTACGCCGACCATGTCCGCTCCTTCGTGGATGTCAAGGCGCTCCGCAGCCTGGTGGTGGTGGCGGACACCGCCAACGGTATGGGCGGCCTGGTGGTGCCCAAGGTCTTCGAGGGCCTCCCCTTCAAGGTGGAGATCCTCTTTCCCGAGCTCGACGGGAACTTCCCCAACCACCCCGCCGATCCCATCCAGCCGGAGAATCTGGTGTCCTTGAAACAAGCCGTGCGCGACCTGGGCGCCGACGTCGGGCTCGCCTTCGATGGCGACGCCGACCGGGTGTTCCTGGTCGACGAGCGCTCCGAGCCGGTGACCGGCTCCCTCACCACCGCGCTGGTGGCGGCCTCGATGCTCGACAAGTATCCCGGGGCTACCGTGCTCTACAACTGCATCTGCAGCCGGGTGGTGCCCGAGGTGATCGCCGAGAAGGGTGGGGTGGGCATCCGCACCCGGGTGGGCCACTCCTATATCAAGCAGGTGATGGCCGAGACCGGCGCGGTGTTCGGCGGCGAGCACTCCGGCCACTACTACTTCCGGGATAACTACCGGGCCGACTCGGGGATCATCGCCGCCATGGTCGTGCTCGAACTGCTGAGCGTGACCGGCAAGCCGCTGTCGGAACTCCTGCAGCCCTACCAACGGTACTCGGACTCGGGGGAGATCAACACCACCGTGCCCGATCCGCCCGCCGCCGTCGAGGCCATGGCCGCCGAGGTGGAGGCGGCCGGCGGCGAGCTCGGCACCGTCGACCGGCTGGACGGGCTGACGGTTGACCGGGGCGACTGGTGGTACAACGTGCGCCCTTCCAATACCGAGCCGTTGCTGCGCCTCAACGTGGAAGCGCCCGATGACGAGTCGTGCGCCCGGCATGTGACCGAGGTGCAAGACGCGGTGCGCCGGCTCACCGGCGGATGACCGACCCACCCGACGAACCGACCAACTTGTTGACCGAGAGGAACCCATCATGACGCTCGACTCCCTGCTGATCGATGTCCTGGCCTGCCCCGAGGACAAGGGGTCCCTGCTCTACTTCGAGGCCGAGGACCGGCTGTACAACCCGCGCCTCCACCGGAGCTACGAGATCCGGGAGGGGATCCCGGTGATGCTGATCGACGAGGCCACCACCGTCGACGACGCCGAGCACGCCCGGCTGATGGCCCTGGCCGAATCCGGAGGGGCGCGTTCGACCGGCGAACCGACCGGGTCGTGACCCCACCACCGGCGGCCGGCAGTCCCGCCGTGGCACCCTCGCCATTGGGGGTGGACAGCCTCGACATGTGGGGCGCCACCGTCGGCCTTCCCGAGCAGGTCGAGGCAGCCCTGGCCGCGGCCCAAGGGGTGGCCGGGCTGCCCAGCCACCGACAGGTCGAGAACGTGGTGGTGGCCGGGATGGGGGGCAGCGGGATCGCCGGTGACGTGGTGCTGGCGGCGGCGGCGCCGTTCATGCCGGTCCCGGTCACCGTGGTGAAGGGTTATGAGCTCCCGGATTTCGTGGGGGCCAACTCATTGGTCTTCGCCATGTCGTTCTCGGGCGACACCGAGGAGACCCTCGAGGCGGTCGGCCAGGCCTACGAGTCGGGAGCGGCCATGGTGGTGGTGACCAGCGGCGGCCAACTCGGACGCCTGGCCGGCGAGTGGCACGTTCCGGTGATCGGGGTCCCCGCCGACATTCCCCAGCCCCGGGCCGCACTCGGGGCCATGGCCATACCCCCGTTGGTGGTGCTGGAGGAGATCGGGCTGTTCCCCGGAGCCGTCCACTGGGCCAAGCTGGCGGTGCGGCAGCTCCGCCGTCGCCGCGACCAACTGGTCAAGCCGGGAAACCTGGCCGAGGAAGTGGCCCGGCGCATCGGGCGGACCATCCCGCTCATCCACAGCTCGCAAGCCCTGGGGGCCGCCGCCGCCCTCCGTTGGAAGGCCCAGGTCAATGAGAACGCCAAGGCCCCGGCTTTCTTCAATGTCTATCCCGAGCTCTGCCACAACGAGATCGCCGGTTGGGGGCAGAACGGCGACGTCACCCGCCAGTTGATCACCCTGGTCAACCTGCGACACGGGGCAGAGCATCCCCAGGTGGCCCGGCGGTTCGCGCTGGTGGCTGAGGTGCTCCGGGAGGTGGTGGCCGACATCATCGAGGTGCGGGCGGCGGGCGAGGGCGACCTGGCCCAGCTCTTCGACCTGGCCATCATCGGGGACTTCGTCTCCCTCCATCTCGCCGGCCACGAAGGCATCGATCCCGGCCCCATCCCGGTGCTGACCGAGCTCAAGGAACGCCTGGCCGAGAGCTGATGCCCGGCCGCCGGGATGATCGACTCCGGACCTCCCTGTGTTGCAGGTGCGTGACGCCACTGTGGCGACCTCGTGAACTCGGGGGCGCTGCTAGTGAAAGTCGAGGGCCGCGGACCTACACTGTCGTCCGTGAGCTACGCGCGGGTCTGTGGTTGCAAGTCGATGCCAGTCGCAGGCGAAACGACCCACGTAAGGCAACTAGTGGTTGCTGAGCATGGTGCGGCTTAGGAGTAAGACCTGCCCGTGGCGTCCCCGGTTGTCGGGGACGGGCGGAGATGAGGTGACGCGGGCCATTTACGGTGCCGAAGGGTTCACGGCCGCTTGCCGGTCGGTTCCGCCGGGACCAGGTCGCCATTCTCACTGCAGGCGAGTGTGGGGTCAAAGACCAGGTCAGCCGCTCGTAGCTCACAGCCATAGTCGAGCCGGATCTCCGGCTGTCGATCTATCCACCCAGGAAGCATCCACCACCCGACCGACCAGGAGGACCGGCCGACCACATCCGTAACACTCAGAACACGACTCGGAGGCAAACAGGTGAACGTTGTCATCGCGAACGGCAGGAAGATCGTGCCAAACGGGGTACGGACGCTGGTCGAGGAGAAGGTGGGCAGACTGCTCCGCCACTGCCCGGGACTCGAGCGAGCCGAAGTTCACTTCTCCGAGGAACATAACCCGAGGATCCCGAACTGCGAGTGTTGCGAGGTCATCTTGTCCGGGCACGGTCGGGTCATCCGTGCCCACGCTTCCGCCCCCGATCCGTTGGTGGCTGTGGATTTCGTGGTGGAAAAGCTGGAAAACCAGCTGGCCAAGACCAAGGGCCGCATTGTGGGCCGACCGCATCCGAGCCGCCGGGGGGCGGACCAGGTGGTCCGGGCCCGGATTCGGACCGCCTGACCTCCGAGCCGGCCGCCGAGCCGGGCGTTGGGCGGCCGGGGGCGGGATGAATGGCGGGACGGGACAGACGACCGGCCGGTCCGTCAGGGAACCAGAACGCGCCAACGGTAGAGTGGTGACCTCATGAGCGTGTTCACGAAGGTCCTTCGCGCCGGCGAAGGCAAAAAGGTGCGTCGTCTGGCCGATCTGGTCCCGTTGGTCAACGCCCTCGAACCGGAGATCGAGGCGCTCAGCGACGCCGACCTGCAGGCTTTCACCCCCCGGTTCAAGGAGCGCCTGGCCAACGGCGAGACCTTCGAGGACATCCTCGTCGAGGCGTTCGCAGTGGTGCGAGAAGGCGCCTGGCGGGTGCTCGGCCAGCGCCACTTCGACGCGCAGCTGATGGGAGGGATGGCCCTTCACTTCGGGTGGATCGCGGAAATGAAGACCGGTGAGGGCAAGACGCTGGTCTCCACCTTGCCGGTGTACCTCAACGCGCTGGCCGGCAACGGGGTCCATGTGGTCACCGTCAACGACTACCTGGCCACCCGCGACTCGGAGTGGATGGGGCAGCTCCACAAGTTCTTGGGGCTGACAGTGGGCCGGGTGGGCCCGGACATCGAGGACGCCGAGTCCAAGCGGGCCGCCTACAACGCCGATGTCACCTACGGGACCAACACCGAGTTCGGGTTCGACTACCTCCGGGACAACATGGCCCGGACCAAGGAAACCATGGTTCAGCGTGGCCACCGGTTTGCCATCGTGGACGAGGTCGACTCCATCCTCATCGACGAGGCCCGTACCCCGCTGATCATCTCCGGCCCGGCGGCCGAATCGGCCAAGCTCTACTACCAGTTCGCCGGCATCGTCCGGACGTTGCGCGACGAGGACGACTACGAGGTCGACGAGGAGAAGCGCACCGTCGTCCCCACCGAGGCGGGCATCGAGAAGGTCGAGGGCCAGCTCGGGGTGGACAACCTCTACGACGCGGTGGCGGTGAACTACGTCCACCACCTCACCCAGGCCCTCTATGCCAAGGAGCTCTACAAGCGGGACAAGGACTACCTGATCGCCGACGGCGAAGTGAAGATCGTCGACGAATTCACCGGCCGGACCCTCGACGGACGACGCTGGTCCGATGGCCTCCACCAGGCGGTGGAGGCCAAGGAGCGGGTCCGGATCAACGAGGAGAACCACACCTGGGCCACCGTGACCCTCCAGAACTATTTCCGGCTCTACGAGAAGCTCGCCGGGATGACCGGCACCGCGGAGACCGAGGCGTCGGAGTTCGCCAACACCTATGACCTCCCGGTGGTCCCGATCCCCACCAACAAGCCGATGGTCCGGACCGACAACCCCGACCTCGTCTACAAGTCGGAGGACGCCAAGTTCAACGCGGTGGTCGAGGACATCGCCGAGCGCCATGCCACCGGTCAGCCGATCCTGGTCGGCACCGCTTCGGTGTCCAAGTCGGAGCACCTGGCCCGCCTGCTGGAGAAGAAGGGCATCCCCCACGCCGTCCTGAACGCCAAGCAGCACTTCCGGGAGGCGGAGATCGTCGCCCAGGCCGGCCGGGTCGGCGGGGTGACGGTAGCCACCAACATGGCCGGTCGAGGCGTCGACATCATCCTGGGCGGGAATGCCGAAGGCCTGGCCGTTCGCGAAGCCACCGCCCGCGGGATCGACCTCACCACCGACGAGGGTGCCGCCGATCTGGTCAAGATCCGGGAGGAATTCGAGAAGATCTGCGCCCGGGAGGGGGACGAGGTGCGCGCGGCCGGTGGCCTCTACGTCCTGGGCAGCGAGCGGCACGAGAGCCGCCGCATCGACAACCAGCTCCGGGGCCGCTCCGGCCGGCAGGGCGACCCGGGGGAGAGCCGCTTCTTCCTGTCCCTGGAGGACGACCTGATGCGGCTGTTCGCCACCGGCGCGATGAACTGGGTGATGGGGAGGGCGATCCCCGACGACATCCCCATCGAGGCGAAGATGGTGACCAAGGCCATCGAGCGGGCCCAGAACACCGTCGAGGGGCGCAACGCCGAGTCCCGCAAGGACGTGCTCAAGTACGACGACGTGATGAACGAGCAGCGCAAGGTGATCTACAAGCGCCGCCTGCAGATCATCGAGGGCGAGGACCTCCACGAGGAGACCCTGGAGCTGCTGGAGTCGACCATCACCGCGCTGGTCGAGGCATCGTGCCCCACCGACTATCCCGAAGAGTGGGACCTGGCCCGGCTGATCACCGAGATCACCCAGTACTACCCGACCAAGTTCGTCGAGGACGATCTGGCCGAAGCCACCACCGCCGGCCAGGTGGCCGAGAGCATCCTCTCCGAGGCACTCGACCTCTACGCCGATCGGGACGAGACCATCCCCGGCGGGGCGGAAACGGCCCGGCAGCTCGAGCGGGACATCATGCTCCAGATCCTCGACCAGAGATGGCGTGACCACCTGGCGGAGATGGACCTGCTGCGGGAGGGCATCAACCTCCGGGCCATGGGCAATCAGGATCCGCTGGTGGCCTGGCAGCGGGACGGCTTCGAGATGTTCGGGAAGCTGATGGACGGGATCGACGACGACTATCTGCGCTACGTGTTCCACGTCCAGGTGTTGGCCGAGCCCGCCCCGGAGCCGGACCTGGCCCACGCCAGCTACATCGCCGCCGACGACCCGGTGCAGGGGAGCGGCTCGATGTCGGCGGCGTTCGCGGTGGGGCCGACGGCGGCGGAGATGGCCGAAGCAGCCGGGGGTGGCGCCACCAACGGCTCGGGCCTGGCCGCGGCCGGCGGGGCGGTCGGGGTGACCAACCGTATGGCCGACGACGGAGAGACCCAGGTTCCCATCGTGAAGTCCGAGAAGGAGAAGATCGGCCGGAACGAACCCTGTTGGTGCGGCAGCGGCAAGAAGTTCAAGTTCTGCCACGGCGCCAACTGAATGCCGGCGGCTGAGCCTCCCCGACGGGGGGGCGGAGAACCTGATCGCGTCGATGTCCGGGCGGCCGTCGCCGCGACCACCGACCGTTTGCGGGAAGCCGAGCACTTCCTCGGGCTCGAGCACCTCGAGAAGCGCCGGGCCGAGCTCGAAACCGAGGCCTCCGCCCCGGGTCTGTGGGACGACGCCGACAACGCCCGCCGGGTCACCACCGAGTTGGGCCGGGTCAGCGAGGACATCGACATGCTGGCCGCCTTGGCCGCGCGCCTGTCGGATGCCGAGACGCTCTTCGAGATGAACGAGGAAGAGGGGGACGACTCCCTGCGGGGCGAAGTCGAAGACGCGCTGGCCGACCTGGATCGGCGGCTGGGGGCCCTGGAACTCCGGGCACTGTTCGCCGGAGACTACGACGACGGCGACGCGGTGGCCGAGATCCACGCCGGCGCGGGTGGGACCGACGCCCAGGACTGGGCGGAGATGATGCTCCGGATGTACACCCGGTGGGCCGAGCGGCGCGGCTTCGAGATCGAGGTGGAAGAAGCGACGCCCGGCCAAGAGGCCGGGCTGCTGTCGGCCACCTTCATCGTGAAAGGGCGCTACGCGTTCGGTCTGCTGTCGGTGGAGCGGGGCGTCCACCGGCTGGTGCGGATCTCCCCGTTCGATGCCCAGCATCGCCGGCAGACCAGTTTTGCCTCGCTGGACGTGGTGCCGTTCATCGAGGATGTCTCCGACGAGGTGGAGATCGACGAGAAGGACCTCCGCATCGATACCTACCGCTCGTCCGGCGCCGGCGGCCAGCACGTGAACAAGACCGACTCGGCGGTACGACTCACCCACCTGCCGACCGGGATCGTGGTGTCGAGCCAGAACCAACGGAGCCAGCACCAGAACAAGGCCAAGGCCATGCAGGTCCTCGGAGCCAAACTCGCCGACCGCCAGCGGGCCGAACATCAAGCCAATCTCGATTCGCTGTCCGGTGACCGCACCGACAACGCCTGGGGCAACCAGATCCGGTCCTACGTGTTGGCTCCCTATCAACTTGTCAAGGATCTGCGTACCAACGAGGAGACCGGGAACGTGGATGCGGTGCTCGACGGGGACCTCGACGCGTTCATGGAGGCCGAGCTCCGGCGACAGGCCGATCTGCGCCGCAACCAGGGGTAAGCCGGGCTGGCGACGCACGTCAGGGGAGGTCAGAGGGCCTACACCAGCTGGACCGGCTAAATCGGTAAACTACTGCGGACTCATTGCACCCCGGCGACCGGTTCCACCTTCGACGTAAACCTCTCCCTTATGATCACGTTCCAGAACGTCACCAAAACCTACAAAGGGTCAACAGTCGCACTCCGGGACTGCTCGATCGAAATCGACAAGGGCGAGTTCGTCTTTCTGGTCGGCCCCTCCGGTTCGGGTAAGACCACCTTCATCCGGCTGCTGCTTCGCGAAGAGATGCCGACTTCGGGTCGCATTTGGGAGGCCGGCAAGGAGATCGGGCACCTTTCGAAGTGGCGTGTCCCCTACCTGCGCCGCAACATCGGGTGCGTGTTCCAGGACTTCAGACTGCTTCCCAACCGGACAGTGTTCGAGAACGTGGCTTTCGCTCTCGAGGTGATCGGGCGGCCCAAACACGTGATCGCCTCACAGGTGCCGCAGGTGCTCGACCTGGTCGGTCTCACCAAGAAGAGCGGGAACCTTCCCGGCGAACTGTCGGGTGGTGAGCAGCAGCGGGTGGCGGTGGCCCGAGCCTTCGTCAACCGGCCGCTGATCCTGCTGGCCGACGAGCCCACCGGTAACCTCGACCCGACCACCAGTCTCGGCATCATGCGGCTGCTCGATCGCATCAACCGGACGGGGACCACGGTCGTGGTTGCCACCCACGACGCGGGCATGGTCGACCAGATGCGGCGACGGGTCGTCGAGTTGGATCACGGAACCAAGGTGCGGGATCAGGCCCGTGGTGTCTACGGCCTTGACAGCGCGGTGGCGGCGTCGGGCGCAGGCTCTCCGACCGGAGCCATGGTGGAGATGGCGCCGGCGCCGGTTACGGCCACCCGGTCGGCCGCCGCGCCGACTTCGCGACTGGCCAGAACGAGAAACGGTAACGGCAACCGCAACGTGGGCCGCTAATGCCCGTCTCCGCCGGATATGTCGCGCGGGAGGCGACCACCAATCTGTGGCGCAACCGTCTGATGACGGTGGCCGCGGTGCTGACGGTGGCCGTGTCGCTGGCCCTGGTGGGTTCGGCCCTGCTGTTGAAGCAGGGGGCGACCAATGCCACTTCCCAGTGGCAGAACGGGGTCAACGTCCGGGTCTGGGTGAATCCCGGCGCCAGTTCGACCCAGATCAAGTCCATCGGGACGGGGCTGGGCCAGAATCCCCTGGTGAAGAGCTGCATTTACCACTCGCAGGCCTATGACTTCAACGAGGCCAAGCGGACGGTGGCGGCCGACGAGTTCAACGCCACCCAGCAGTCCGACTACCCCTCGTCCTACGCCTGCGTGCTGGCCAATCCGTCCGACGCCACCGCGGTGGCCCAGCAGTACGCCGGCAAGCCGGGCATCTTCGGGGTCCCGTCATCGCCGACGGCTCAGATCCGGACCATGCAGAACGTGATCCACATCCTCCAGTGGGTCTTCCTTTCGGTGGCGGTGGTGCTGCTGCTGTCGGCCTCGGTGCTCATTCTCAACACCATCCGCATGGCCATCTTCGCCCGCCGACGGGAGGTGTCGGTGATGAAGTTGGTGGGGGCCACCAACTGGTTCATCCGGCTCCCGTTCATGGTGGAAGGGCTCGTCCAGGGCTTGCTGGGGTCGGCGGTCGCCGTCCTGGTGGTGCTCAGTCTGTACTGGGGGATCGGGCTCAACACCACCAAGACGGTGGCCAACCAGAGCAGTCTGATTGCTCAGATGTCCATGGGCGCCTGGGAAGTCGCGGCCACCTGCATCCTGGTGGCCTTGGTGGGCATCGTGGTGGGCGTGGCCGGGTCGGCGTTGGCCGTCCGCCGATTCCTCGACGTCTGACCGCCGCCCCCACCGGGTCGGAGCCGTCGAGAGGCTCACCCGCAGGAGTTCGGGGCCGCCTGGCCGGCGAACCTGGCGGCGATCCACTGGAGGACGTCCGCTTCCGCCAGTCCAACCACCGTCCCATGGTTGGCCCCCTCAACCTCCAGGTAGTCCACCGTGTCGTGTTGGGTGCGGCACAGCCGATCGTTGACCAGCAGCGGTGGTGGTGGCGTAGGGAATCGAGCGCGTCGTCGGTCCCCTGTATCACCAAGGTCGGCGCCGACATGGGCGCCAGTCCCGGCTCGTTCTGGGTCAGATGCGCCTGGACCGCGGGACTGCTCTTCCATCCCGGGAGGAAGATCTGATCGGTGGGCACCCCGGCATAGGTGTCGGTGACCTGTTCATTGCAGTTCTGGTTGAGGGCCGGGGTCGTGGAGATGGCGGACGGCGTCAATACGGACGAGAGTGGCAGATCGCCGTAGGTGAGGGACCAGGCGTACAGGGCCATGACCGCATAGGCAGAGAGCGGATCCGAGCTGCTCCCCGGCACGTCGGGCGCGAAGTCGCTGACGTTCGAGACCGGTGCGGCGGCGACCACGCCGACCACGAAGAGATCGGGCGCGTACGATTTCGAGAGCTGGCCGGCGAACAAGGCCGCCTGGCCGCCCTGCGAGTGGCCGAAGATGAGCACCGAGTCCGACGCCGCGCCGGCGACCAGGTTGCGGGCGGCCCGGGCGGCGTCCAGGACGGCCTGGCCTTCGCTCTGGCCGACCAGATAGGGGGTGATCCCCGGAGTGCCGAGACCCGGGTAGTCGGTGGCGGCCACGATCAACCCCTCGTCGAGCAACTGGGCGGTATACGGTGCCGTCGGCGTGACTTGCAGGGAAGGAGCACATTGGTCGGCCAAGCCGTCGGTGGCGTGCGCCCAGGTCGCGATGGGATAGCCCCCGGCCGGTGAGGGTTGGCCGGGAATGACCACCGTTCCGGAAACTGCGACGTCGGCGCCGGTGATCGATTCCGAGTGGTACAGAACCCGGTAGGCGACGGCCAACGGTGGCAGACCCGTCGCCCCGGCGATGCGCTCGGAACGGATGACGGTGCCTGGCGGCGCGGTGACCAGTGGCACGGGCGGGGTGTAGAAGGCGTCGAGCGCGGAAGAATCAGTGGTGGGCGTGCTCGGCGGCAGCGTCGGGAGGTGGGCGGTCGGGGTACTCGGGGAGATGACCGAAGGGGCGGTGGGCCGGCCGTTGGCCGGAGGCTTCTGGTTGGCCCGGGCCGCGGGTACGAGCCCGAAGTTCGGCAATTGGAGCGCGGGCGGTGTCGAATTGGATGCACCCGGTCGGGAGGACTCGGTCGCCGACGCCCGCCTCGAGAGCGTGATCCAGGTGGCCGCGGCGGCGATGCCGGCGCTCACCAATATCAGGGTCACCAGGGTCACGGCCAGGGTTCGGCGATGGAGCGGGTACCGAGGCCGACGGCCAAGCGGAGTGGATGGCGACATCGGAGATCACAGTAGTCATCGGTCGCCGGTCGAGACGCCTTGAGCTGACCTACGATCGAGGGCTTATGGGCGCGTTGGACCTGGTCGGAAGTTGGACCGTCGACGCAGCATCGGTCGGAGTCGTCCACGTCGGACGGGGACGTGACCGAGGCAGTCCGCCCATCGCCGGGACCGTCGAGGAGGTGGGATCTCGGACCCGGTCGTTCCCCTGGGCGTCGGTCACCAAGCCGGTCACCGCGCTGGCAGTGTTGGTGGCGGTCGAGGAGCGAACGCTGTCCCTCGACCTGCCGATGGGTCCGCCGGGATCGACCATCCGCCACCTCCTGGCCCATGCATCCGGTCTCACCCCGGATCCGGCACCCGGCCTCGAGCCTCGATTGGCCGAGCCCGGCACCCGGCGCATCTACTCCAACCTCGGCTATGAGGTGTTGGCGGAGGCGATAGCCGAGCACTCCGGGATGCCATTCCCGGAGTACGCATCGGGGGCGGTGCTCGGGCCGCTCGGAATGTCCGGGACCGTGTTCGATCCCGGAGCACAGTGACTCGGGACCGACGTCTTCGGGTGCAGCCTCCGGGCTCTGGGGCCCGCTGCCGGATCTTCTGGCGGTGGTGGCCGAATGGTCAGTGCCTACGCTGATCAGCCCGGAGACCCATGCCGTGGCCACCGCGGTGGCGTTTCCGGGACTGTCCGGGGTTCTCCCGGGGTTCGGTCGCTTCGATCCGTGTGACTGGGGGCTCGGGGTGGAGATCCGCGGCCACAAGTGGCCCCACTGGACGGGAGCCACCAACTCGCCGGCCACCTTCGGCCATTTCGGTCGGTCCGGGTCGTTCTTCTGGATAGATCCGGAGGCGGGTGCCGGGTGCGCGGGTTTGGCCGACCGGTCGTTCGGGCCCTGGGCGGCGGCGGCATGGCCGGCACTGTCGGACGCCGTCCTGGATGAGGTGAGAACCGGGTGAGAACCAGGTCGGCGCCGTGACCGCGGTGGCTTCCGCCGCCACCCGGGATCCCCGTTAGGCTGCCCGGCATGAAGGGCGTCATTCTCGCAGGCGGTACCGGCTCGCGCCTCCATCCGCTCACCCGCATCACCAACAAGCACCTGCTGCCGATCTACGACCGTCCGATGATCAACTGGTGCATCGAGGCGCTGGTGCACGCCGAGATCACCGAGATCATGCTGGTGACCGGGGGTACCCATGCCGGGGAGTTCCTCCGCCTACTGGGCAACGGCTATGAGTTCGGCATCGACCGATTGAGCTACGGCTACCAGGACCGGCCGGGCGGAATCGCCGAGGCGTTGGGCCTGGCCGCGCGTTTCGTTGACGGCGACCCGGTGCTGGTAATGCTGGCCGACAATGTCGTCGAGCAGTCGATCAAGCCGATGGTGGACGCCTTCCGAGCCGAGCCTCGGGGCGCCCGCATCCTGTTGACCCCGGTCGAGGAGGACGAGCATCTCCGCCACCTCGGGGTACCGACCTTCGACGAGGGTCGTATCACCGGCATCGTGGAGAAGCCCGAGCAGCCACCATCGAAATACGGGGTCACCGGGATCTATTGCTACGACGCCGACGTGTTCGAGGTCATCCCCTCGCTGGTGCCGTCGGGCCGGGGCGAGCTGGAGATCACCGACGTCAACAACCACTACATCAATGAGGGGTCGATGGCCTACGACGTCCTGGAAGGTTTTTGGGGCGACGCCGGCGAGTCGATCGATGCCTATTACGCGGTGAACGATTTCGTGAGGGCGCACGGGGCCAACAAGGGCTGATCCGGCTGGTTCCCAGCCCGGCCCTCAGGTCAACTGGGTCCGCCACGCCTCGGATCGATACCGGACGTCCACCGTCACCTGGCCAGAGATCCCGAGCCCGTCCCGGAGGAGTCGTCGAGCCTCCGAGACGACGTGGGTTCGTCGGTCCTCCGGCATGGTGATGATCCAGCTGAAGGTGCCGAGCAGGCCCATGAGTTCATCCGCGGTGAGGGCAACGTCCCAGGTCAAGACCTGCTGTTCGGGCGGAGCGAAGGGTGAGCCGTCGGGGATCCGCAGGACGGTCTCGACCCGGTTCTCGGTGTCCATGACCACCCGGCCGAGATCCCCATCACCCTCGGAACCGGCGGTGGGCCCGGCCCTGCCGGTCGACATGCCCGAGAGCATGGCCTGTGCCTGCGAGATGAACGGGCCGTCCGGATCGGGTCCGGCCCACACGACGCCCAGGGATCCTCCCGGAGCCAGGACCCTCGCCGTCTCGCGAAGCGCTCGATCCGCTTCCATCCAGTGCCAGGAGGAGGAGGCCAGCACCACGTCGACGGAGGCGGTGGAGAGTGGTATCGATTCGCCGGTGCCAGACAGCGCGGTCACCTGGGGGAGGTTGGCCGCCAAGATGCCGCGCATGCGGTCATCGGGCTCGATGGCGAAGACCCGGTCGACTTTCTCCACCAGGTCCTTGGTCATCGCCCCGGTTCCGGCGCCGAGATCCACCACGGTCGAGGCGGAGTCGGGGAGCATCCACGCAATCGCGGCCGGGGGCGGGCCCGGCCGGAAACGCTCATAGGTCGACGCCACGCCCCCGAAGCTTCCCGCCCGCCGTTTCTTCTCCTCGCCGGTACCTCGATCAGCCTGCGGCATGTATCCTCCCCTGTCTCTTGATATGAAGATAGTATTCCCATATCTCTTGATGTCAAGGTATATTGTTGCCCCACCACGGAGGACACCGAATGGAGGACGAAGTCGAACACCTGGTAGCCGGATGGCGGCGGGCCCTCCCGGACGTCGATGTGTCGCCGCTCGAGGTCCTGTCCCGAGTCACCCGGCTGGCCCAACACCTCGAACGTCAGCGATCGGTCGTCTTTGCCCGGCACGACCTCGAGACCTGGACCTTCGACGTGCTCTCGGCTCTCCGCCGCGCCGGACCGCCCCACGACCTGTCACCCGGGCAGCTGCTCGCCCACACCCTGGTCACGTCGGGAACCATGACCAACCGCCTGAACCATCTCGAGCAGCGGGGGCTGGTGCGCCGCCGACCGGATTCCCATGATGCCCGATCGGTCCGGGTCCGGCTCACGGCCGCCGGCGGAAGGAAGGTGGAGACCGCGCTCAAGGATCTGGTGGTGAGAGAGGACGCGCTGCTGGGTGGTCTCGGCGAGGACGAGCGGTCAGTCTTGGCCAGGCTTCTCAAGATCGTGGTCGCTCCGTTCGACTCTTCCGGAGCCACGTGACCGACAACCTCGAGAATCTGATCCTCGATCTCCTCGAGTGGTTAGGCCCTGGCCCGCGTCCTTACGCCGAGGTGCTCGACGCCTGGCGAACGTCCTGTCCGCGGTTTCCGGTGTGGGAAGACGCCAACGGCCGCGGGTTCATCGAACGCCAGGCTGGATCCGGAGGCGGTGCGGTCGTATCCGTGTCGGATACCGGCGCCGAGTATTTGCGGAGGCACCGGTGTCGGGAACGCCAAACCGCCTGACCGCATCGGCGGGCTGGTCAGGGGAGCGGCGGCATCCCGAGATCAGAACGCCACTGGTTGGTGTCGTTGGTCCGGGGGAACGGATCGTCAGGCACGTCGACACCCAATCGCTCGCAGATCGGCTCCCAGCCGTCGGCCGGGGACCATTCCAACAGTCGCTCGGACGGAATCGCCTGGCGAACCGCGTCGTTGTGACGGACGAAGGCGTCCATCATCGCCGCCGGGTCGTCAAGTTGATCGCTGAACCGGTCTCGCAACAGGGTTCGCACGGATTGGAGCCAGGGGAGCATCTCGGGCGGCGCATGATCGAACGTCTGGAAGATGGTATTCGATGCGCTCTTGTACCAAGACTCCGGGTCGCGAACCGAGAGCAGCACCAGGGCGTCAGGATTCGCGGCGGTGAGCTCGGGCCAGAATGACGCCCCCGGCCAATCGACCAACGCCCCATAGCCGGCCAGCAGGCTCGACCAGTCGACCGGGCGCCCCTCGATGGCATCCGTCCATTCGGGGATCTGTTCCGGATGGGAGAGGATCTCGTACATGTGGTGACATGGCTTGCCGAGCAATCGCTCGAGCGCCAGCTTCAGCGAGTTGGTGGCCGTCCGTCCGACCCCGGCCCCGACAACGGTGAGTGTCATGTCTTCCGCCGATCTCGTGCATCAGCACCAAGTGATGAATGGTCAGGTGACGTTATCCCTTGGGGGCGCCCGGTGCATCCCATGGCGCCGCCGGGCGCGCTGACAGGAGAGGCGACTCAGCGGGTCCGGCTGAGCCACTCGGCTTCGGCCTCCCCCAACCGGGTGGTCGGTGGCCCGTCGACCATCGGCCACAGCTCCTCGGCGATGCCCCGCCAGTCGGCGGTCGCCCCCAACCGGGCCAACAGGGCGTAGAGCCCGAGGTTGATCCGCTGCACGATCACGAACATCGACGGCAGGCTGACCGCCTTGGCCACCGGGCTCTTGGAGTTGAACACCCTTCGCACCGTCTCCGAGGCGTACTCGTGCTCCACCGTGCGCCGGCCCCGGACCATGACCAGGTCGTAGAAGTGGCTGAAGTAGGCGGCCACCTCTTCGGTGGACAGCGACGGGTCGGGACGCAGGAGCCCGACCGACTCGAGAGTGCGGCGGTAGCCCTCCGGATCCCCCTGCAACACCAGCGTCTCGATCAGCCGGTGGAAGACGGCGGTCTCCTCCGGCGCGAATTCCTTCACCAGGCCGAAGTCGAGGAAGGTGACCTGGCCGCCCGGCCGGAACAGGTAGTTCCCCGGATGGGGATCGCCGTTGAACACCCCCAACCGGTTGATGCCCCGGAACACGAACCGGAACAGGGTCTCGCCGGCCAGGTCCCGCTCCTCGGCCGACCACTGCTCGACCTCCGCGAACCGGGCCCCGGTGGCCAGCTCGGTGGTGAGCACCATCGGGGTGCAGAGCTCGTCGACCACCTCGGGAATGTGGATGAAGGGATGGCCGCGGTAGATCTCACAGAACTGCCGTTGGTTGGCGGCTTCGTGGACGTAGTCGAGCTCCTCGGTCAACCGGTCCCGCAGCTCGGTGGCCAGCACCTTGGCATCCAGGGCCGGGAACATCATCGGCAACAGGCGGGCCAGCATCTCGGTGTTGGCCAGGTCCGCCTCGATGGCGGCGGCCACCCCCGGGTACTGAACCTTGACCGCGACTTCCCGGCCCTCGGCGGTCACCGCCCGGTGTACCTGGCCGATGGACGCCGCCGCCAGGGGTGTCGGGTCCCACTCCCGGAAGATCTTGCCGGGGGCCCGGCCCAGCTCCGCTTCGATGACTTCGGCGGCCAGCGCCGGCGCCATCGCCGGCGCGTCGGACTGCAACTGGGCCAAGGCCACCCGGTAGGGCTCGGGAAGGCCCTCGTCGAGGAAGCTGGCGATCTGGCCCAGCTTCATCAGGGCCCCCTTCATGTCACCCAGGGACTCGGCCACCTGCTCGGCGGTGCGCAACTCGATGGCCGCGGCCAGCTCCTCGCGACGATCGGCCGGGGTGAGACGGGTCCGGATCTTGCCGGTCATCCTCGAGGCGCCCAGCCGGCCGACCAGCTGGGCCGAGGCCGCCGACCGGCCGAACCGTCCGGTGCGCTTGACCGGGGAGCCGTCCTTCCCGGGAGTTCCGGGAGACCCCGGGTCCGGCTCAGAGCTCAACGCCCACCCACGCCGCGGTTTCGGCCCGGATCCGGCCGTAGTCGACCTTGCCCGACGGCGAACGGCCGATGGTGGCCACGAAGTGCACCCGCCGCGGCGCCTTGTAGGAGGCCAGTTGGCCCTTCACATGCCCGATGACGGCGTCCTCGCTCACCGATCCCTCCGGCGTGCCGGGGGCCAGCTCCACCGCGGCGATGATCTCCTCACCGAACCGTTCGTTGGGGATCCCGACCGCCACCGCGTCCTGGACCCCGCCGACCGTCTTGATGGCCTCCTCGACCTCTTCGGGGTAGACCTTCTCTCCGCCGGTGTTGATCACCACCGAGCCCCGTCCCAACAGGTGGATGCTGCCGTCCCCGCGTACCTCGGCATAGTCCCCGGGTATCGAGTAGCGCGCCCCGTCGATGGTCCGGAAGGTGGCCGCCGTCTTGGCATCGTCCTTGTAGTAGCCGAGGGGTATGCGGCCTCCCAGCGCCAACACCCCGGGCTGGTCCGAACCCGGCACCACGTCGTGGCCGTCGGGGTCGAGCACCCGGACGAAGGGGCCGAGGGTGAACTGGGCGGTGTGGGCGGCCGATGCCCCCGACGAGACCGAGCTGCCCATGCCCAGGGCCTCCGACGAGGAGAACGCGTCCACCAGCAGCATGTTCGGATGGTGACCGAGCAACCCCTGCTTGGTCTCCTCGCTCCACATCACCCCCGAGGAGATGATCCCCATCAGGCTGGTGAGGTCCCATCGGTCGGGATCGGCTTCCAACGCGGCCAGGATCGGCTTGGCGAAGGCGTCACCCACGATGATCAGGCCGTTGACCTTCTCCCGCTCGACGGTGTCCAGGAGCTCGATGGCGTCGAACTGGCGGGAGGCGAGGAGCACGACCCGGCCTCCCTCGCTCAGGCACTCGAGGGCGGTGAACCCGCCGGTCCCGTGCATCAGGGGACAGGCCGGCAGCAGGGTCATCCCCGGTCCCTGCTCGGACAGGGACTCGCGGACTCCCTCGACGCCGGCCTCCTGGCCGTACTGTCGGAATCCGGAACCGTTGAGCAGCGCGAACAGATCGTCCTGGCGCCACATGACCCCCTTGGGCATCCCGGTGGTGCCGCCGGTGTAGAGCAGGTTGAGATCGTCGGGGCCCCGGCCCCACGGGGCCCGGGTCCGCTCGCCGGCACTATCGCCGGCACCATCGCCGGCCGCGTCGTCGGTGGCGACGCCCTCATAGGCCACCGCCCACGACGGGCAGGGGGAGGTCCCGTCGTCCACCCACAGCCAGCTCCGGATGCCCGGGACCCGGTCGCGGACGCCCTCGATGCGCTCGGTGAACACCCCGTGGAAGACCACCGCCACCGCGTCGGCGTTCTCCCATAAATAAGCGAGCTCGTTGTCGGCATACCGGTAGTTGGTGTTGATCGGCACCAGGCCGACCTTGAAGATGGCGAAGGTGGCCTCCAGGTACTCGGGGCAGTTGTAGAGATAGAGGGCGACCTTGTCCTGCTTGGCCACGCCGGCCCCCAGCAGCCACCGGGCCACGTTGTCCGCCCGGCGGTCGGTGTCCTCCCACGACTGGGTGCGGGCCCCCTGGGTCAGGGCGGGGGCTTCGGGCAACGTCTCTGCCACCGTCTCCCACACGTCTGCGAAATTCCACTTGGTCATTGGCCTGGATACCCCTTGTCACCGGTGGCCGATTGTCTCGGCCGAACCGGAGCAGCCTACGCTGGCGGCCGTGGACTTTGCCCTTCCCCCGGATGGCGACGCCCGCCGGGTCTCGGTGCGGTCGTGGTTGGCCGAGCATCCCGCCCCCTCCGCCCAGGAGCTGGCCGGTGCCGGCTACGTGGCCCCGCACTGGCCCGAGCCGTGGGGGATGGGCGCCGACCCCGAGACCCAGCTGATCGTGGACGACGAGCTGAAGCGGGCCGGGGTCAGGCGTCCGACCAACACCATCGGGATCGGCTGGGCGGGTCCGACCATCATCCGGGCCGGGTCCGAGGAGCAGAAGCAGCGCTACCTGGGCCCGATGCTGTCGGCCGACGAGATCTGGTGCCAACTGTTCAGCGAGCCGGGCGCCGGATCCGATCTGGCTTCCCTCACCACCCGGGCCGAACGGGACGGCGACGTCTGGGTGGTGAACGGGCAGAAGGTGTGGACCTCCTACGCCCACGTGGCCAAGTTCGGGATCCTGCTGGCCCGCACCGACCCGGACGCGCCCATGCATCAGGGGATCTCGTACTTCATCTGCCCGATGGACGCTCCCGGCATCACCGTCCGGCCACTGGTGGACATGACCGGCACCCACACCTTCAACGAGGTGTTCTTCGATGACGTGAGGATCCCGGCGGCGAACCTGGTCGGCCGCGAAGGGGACGGCTGGCGACTGGCCAAGGTCACCCTCGGGAACGAGCGGGTGTCGCTGTCGGGGGCCGGCTCGCTGTGGGGGATGGGCCCGACCGCCGAGGATCTGATCGAGCAGGTGAAGCGGTCGGGCGGCACCTCCGACCCGCTCTTCCGGCAGCGGCTGGCTCAGGTCTGGTCCGAGGGCGAGATCCTCCGCCTGCTGCGCCTGCGGATGGTCTCGGCGGCGGTGTCGGGGGCCGACCCCGGACCCGAGGCCTCGGTGCGCAAGGCGCTGGCCGATGAGCACGGCCAACACGTGATGGACCTGGCCTGCGACCTCACCGGTTCATCGGGGATGCTGGTCGGGGTGGGAGCCGACGCCATCTACACCTTCGGATTCATGTTCGCGCCGGCGTTGACCATCGGGGGCGGCACCTCCGAGGTGCAGCGGAACATCATCGGCGAGCGAACCCTCGGGCTCCCGCACGACCCCGCCGCCTAGGGCGCACGGCCTACAGGGAGGTGGCTCGATCGGCGGCGATGGGGCCGGCGTCCTCGTAGCCTTGCCGCACCCCCTGGCCGGCCCGGCGGGCCAGTTGCTCGGGCTCGTACAGCATCCAGTAGGCGTTCCGGGCGTGGCTCCGGGCCCGGTTGATGCACACCTGGGCCAGCTTGACCGGATCCTCCTCCTCGTTCTCGTGGACGAAGACTTCGAGGATGTGGGTCGAGGTCAGCAGCTGGGCCATCATGATCCCCTGGGCGGCCTCGTGGGCGCAGACCTGGTCGATGGCCGCCTTCCCGGGCATGCCCATGGCCACCACGATCCGGCACTTCTCGTTCTCGATCAGCCGCTTGCACTCCACGCCCAGATCCTTGAACCCGGGCACCGTCCGCCGGATGATCTCGAAGGACTCGCCGTAGCCCGGGCAGGACGCCAGCTCGCTGGCGGCTTCCGCGCCCATGTCGAAACGGGCGAACATGGTGTCAACCAGGCCGATGCGGTCCATGTCGGGCATTGTAATGGGCAGGGTTGGCGCTCCTCCCGGG
Organism: uncultured Acidimicrobiaceae bacterium; assembly: GCA_963819695.1. Classification (GTDB taxonomy): domain Bacteria; phylum Actinomycetota; class Acidimicrobiia; order Acidimicrobiales; family RAAP-2; genus DASZIT01. Next base: position 618,254 of record CAWFXD010000001.1, read on the forward strand.
CTCCGGTTCGACCTGCCCCCCAGGCTGCATAAGACTCTCGCCGATGACCAGCCTGCCGACCCCCCCACCCCCGACCTCCGGCGCCGACCGGTGGGCGGCCAGGGATGCCGGGGTGGTCTGGCACGGCTTCACCCAGATGGCCGCCTACGAGGGCAATTCGCCGATCACCGTGGAGCGGGCCGAAGGGCGTGAGCTCATCGACGTGGACGGCCGGCGCTACTTCGACGCCATCTCCTCGCTGTGGGTGACGACCCTCGGGCACCACGTCCCCGAGCTGGATGCCGCCCTGGTCGCCCAGCTCGACCGGGTGGCCCATACCACCCTGCTGGGGAACGGGAACCGGACGGTGGTGGAGTTCGCCGAGGCGCTGGCCGCGGCGGTGCCGGTAGACCGGGCCCACGTGCTGTTCGCCTCGGACGGGGCGGTGGCCGTCGAGCAGGCGGCCAAGATCGCCTTCCAGTACTGGGTGAACCGGGGCGAGCCCCGCCACTCCCGGTTCCTGGCCCTCGGCGACGCCTATCACGGGGACACCGTCGGGGCGCTCTCCCTCGGGGACGGTGGCTTCGGGACCGCGTTGTTCGACCCGTTGCGGTTCCCGGTCATCCGGACCCCGGGCTATGCCTCGCCCGACTGGGTGGACAAGGCGGTGGCCAGCGTCGGTGCCCATGCCGACGAGTTGGCCGCCGTCGTCATCGAGCCGCTGGTCCAAGGGGCTGCGGGGATGCTGGTGGCCGAACCCGGCGACCTGGCCAAGTTGGGTTCCGCCTGCCGGCAGCACGGGGTGCTCTTGATCTGTGACGAAGTGGCGACCGGGTTCGGCCGGACCGGCAAGCTCTTTGCCTCCGAGTGGGCCGGGCCCGAGTTCCGTCCCGACCTGATGTGCCTGGGCAAGGGGATCACCGGCGGCTACCTCCCGCTGTCGGCCACGGTGGCCTCCGGCGAGGTGTTCGCCGCCTTCGACGGGGCCGACCTCGGCGAGAAGGCCTTCTACCACGGCCACTCCTACGGGGGGAATGCCCTGGCCTGCGCGGTGGCCCGGCGTCATCTCCAGCTCATCGACGAGTGGGATGTCCTGGCCAATGTGGTGGCGGTGGCCGGACACCTGTCGGCCAGGTTGGATGACCAGGTCGTCGGGCTCCCCGGCGTCGGGGCCGTCCGCCAGCGCGGCCTGATGGTGGGGGTGGAGCTCGATCCGCCCCCCGGCGCCGAGCGCTGGGGTCGGCGGGTCTGTGCGTTGTCGACGGAGCAAGGCGTTCTGCTCCGACCGCTGGGCGACGTGGTGGTGCTGATGCCGCCCCTGACCACCACCGTCGAGGAAGTCGACAAGGTGGTCGATGTGTTGGCGGCGTCGATCATCTCGGTGGGCGAGGAAGACCGGCGGTGAGCACACCGCCGTCCTGGTCCGATTGGGTCGAGGCGTCGTGCCGGACCGTCGAGGCCGCCAATCAATGGCGCCGGCCCCGGACCTTCGATGCCCGGGGACCGGTCGGACGGCTGGCCGACCGGGCGGCCGGGGGGGACGAAGGGGAGATCGTCTCGTTCGCCTCCAATGACTACCTCGGCCTGTCCTGCCATCCGGCAGTGGTCGCCGCCGCCCACCACGCCCTCGACCGCTGGGGGACGGGGTCGGGGGCATCGAGATTGGTGACCGGATCGCGGCCCATCCACGACGAACTGGAGGAGACCCTGGCCGATTGGAAGGGATGCGAGCGGGCCATCGTGTTCCCGACCGGATTCGCCGCCAATCTGTCGGTGCTGTCGGTGTTCGCCTCCAAGGGGACCGCGGTGTTCTCCGATGAGTTGAATCACGCCTCGATCATCGACGGCTGCCGGGCGGCCGGAGGCGAGGTGGCCGTCTACCGCCACAACGATCTCGACCACCTCGAGGAGCTGCTGGCGGCTTCGACGGGTCGGCCGATCATCGTGTCCGACACCATCTTCTCCATGGACGGTGACGCCGCGGACCTGGCCGGCCTGGTCGACGTCTCCGCCCGTTTCGGCGCCCTCCTGATCCTCGACGAGGCCCATGCCGTCCTCGGGCCCGAGCTGCCGACGGAGGGAGCCGCCGGCGGGCTGGGGGTCGACGTCCTGCGGGTGGGCACCCTGTCCAAGACGCTCGGCTCGTTGGGCGGTTTCGTGACCGGACCCGGCCGTTTCGTGGAGCTGCTGGTCAACCGGGCCCGGCCGTACATCTTCACCACCGCGCCGTCCCCGGCCAATGCCGCCGCGGCGTTGGCGGCGGTAGGTATCGTGCGGTCGGCCGAGGGCGCCGGCTTGCGCCACCGGCTCACCGAGCTGGTGACCCGGGTGTCGGGCTCCATCGGACGCGGCGGCGTCCCCGGCGGGCAGCTGTCGCCCATCGTCCCGGTGGTCATCGGCGATGAGGCCCGGGCGGTGGCGGCTTCGGATCGCCTGCTGGCCCGCGGTCTGTGGGTCCCGGCCATCCGACCTCCGACCGTCCCGACCGGGACATCCCGCCTGCGGGTCACCCTGTCGGCGATCCACACCGATGAGCAGGTCGACCGGTTGGTGTCCGAGCTGGCCGGCCTCGAGGTCCGATCCGAGCCGGGGGCGTCGGGCCCGGACCGGGACGTGATCGGGAGCGTCGTTGCGTCCTGACCAGCTCGTGCTGGTCTGCGGGACGGGGACCGAGGTCGGGAAGACCTGGGTGTGCACCCAACTCCTGCACGAGGTTCGCTCCCGGAGCCTGGAGGTTGCCGCCCGGAAGCCGGCCCAGTCGTTCGACGTCGACCACCGGGGAGCCTCGCTCGGCGGTCCGACCGATGCCCAGATCCTGGCGGCGGCGTCCGGCGAGGCTCCCGGAGAGGTCTGCCTTCCCCACCGCTCCTATCCGAGAGCCATGGCCCCGCCGATGGCGGCCGAGGCGCTGGGCCTTCCCCCGTTCACCGTCACCGACCTGGTCGAAGAGCTGGCCTGGCCGGAACATCGGGTCGATCTCGGGCTGGTGGAGAGCGCCGGGGGAGTGCGCTCCCCCCAGGCTTCCGACGGCGACACCGTCGATTTGGTGGGCGCACTGCGACCCGACCTGGTCGTCCTGGTGGCCGATGCCGGATTGGGGACGATCAACGCGGTGCGACTGTCCCTCGACGCCCTGCTTCCGGCGGTGAGGGAGTTGCAGACGGCTCCCGGCACCGGAATGGACGGCGAGCCGGTCCCGGTGGTGGTGGTTCTCGACCGGTTTCAGGAGTTCGACGAGATCCACCGGCGCAATCTCGAGTGGCTGACGTCGACCAGCGAGGTCGAGATCTTCACGATTCCCGGGCAGGAATCGAGTCTCGGTGACTTCGTCCTCCTCCACCGGTAGGCGGATTCGCGCTGGTACCGGGCGCTTGGGTGGTCCGAACGCTGTCCGGTCTATTCCTCGACGAGAATCACCAGCGTTTCGGGCAGAACGCCATCGTGCTCCATGGCGTCGGCGGCAGCCTCTGACTGCATGGCCGACGCAAATGCATCCATGTCGGGGACATCCATGAGGAGTCCCACTTTTGTCGGGTCGTCGGGGTTCACGAACGTCCGGATGTTGGTGACGCCGAGCTGGCCAAAGATCTCTTCGCGCTTAGGCGAGTTCAGCCAGTGGTCCTTGCCCTTCGAGATGTCGTGGTGTCCGATTATGGTCGGCATGCTGTCGTCTCCTTATGGTCGGCGGTTGGGGGAGTTCGTTTCAGTGCGCAGCGAGGGGAAAATACGGCGGCGTGCGCCGTTTGGCCAACGTACTCGTCATCTCCTTCCCATGCTCGGGCAGCGGCGGCGGAGGCTGCGACGGCGGACCCATATCCGGCGTTTATGGATACCCAGCGTTGATTTCTGCAGATTCCCCGCCCAGGATGACTTCATGATCACCGGTGAACGGGAGGACGTTCCCGCCGACGTGAGACCGGCATACGCCGGAACCTATCGAGCCTCCGTTATTTCATTCGCGCTATCCGCGATCGCGGTCGGGCTCCTGTTGGGCACTGGCCCGATCAGTATCTTTCCCGCCATGTTGGGAGTGGTTTCGGGTCTGTACTCGTCTTACCGGCTCCGGGCCTCTCCGCCAGGGCGAGGGGGGAGAGGAATGGCCACTGCGGCAGTGGTGATCGGGCTGATTGCCGGGGCTATTTCCCTAATCATGATTTTCGGGAGCTGAGCCGATTGAGAGTTTCGGTTCCAAAGAACACTGGGATCTCACCATGTGTTGTACCGCCCGCTGACCCTAAGGGTTGAGGACAGACCCCTCGATTCATGAATGTGATTACCCTGTGGATGGAATGCTGTGCCCACGAATCATTAGGAAAGCGAGTGGGATTGTCCCTGTATTCGTTGCGATAATCGCCCTCGCATCGCTCGCGACCGTAAGAGCCGCCGAACCGAGTGCGACGGCATCGACCCAAATGGCGAGTGGCAAGGTTATTCATCTTGCTGCAGTGACGTACAACCCAGGGAGCTTCGTGGCAATGGCCGCCACCCCGTCTGGCGGGGGTTATTGGCTGGCTCAGGCAGGCGGCGGCATTTACAGCTTCGGAGACGCCCACTTCTACGGTTCACTGCCACAGGCTGGCGTCACCCCCGCAGCACCGGTGGTGGGGATGGCGGCGACATCCGATGGGGGTGGCTACTGGCTGGTCGGCTCCGACGGAGGCGTCTTCGCCTTCGGTGACGCTAGTTTCCACGGCTCGACCGGGAGCCTCCGGCTCAACAAGTCGATCGTGGGCATGGCTGCAACTACCGACGGTCAGCGGCTACTGGCTGGTCGCCTCCGACGGGGGCGTGTTCGCCTTCGGTGACGCCGTGTTCTACGGTTCGACCGGTTCACTACATCTGAACAAACCGATCGTTGGGATGGCATCGGATGACGCTGCTGGCTACTGGCTGGTGGCATCTGACGGAGGCGTGTTCAACTTCGGCGACGCCCAGTTCCACGGTTCGACTGGGGCACTGCATCTCAATCAGCCGATGGTGGGGATGGCATTTGCGCCGAACCTGATTGCTGGCTGAACATGGCCCTGGCGACTACGCCGGCTACTGGCTGGTCGCCGGGGACGGCGGAATCTTCGGCTTTGGGACCGCCAACTTCTTCGGATCCACGGGCAGCCTCCAACTCAACGCACCGATCGTCGGTATGGCCTCTACCCCCGATGGGCAGGGTTACTGGCTGGTGGGGTCCGACGGCGGGGTCTTCTCTTTCCGTGATGCCGGATTCCACGGATCGGCCACAGGAGCCCTGCCCGCCTGTGTCGGATCCCAGTTTGCCGCGGCGGTCACGACCAGCGGCAGCAGCTTCGCCCCCGGCCAGACCATCCCGATCACGCTTTCGATTACCAACGTCGGCCAGCCGTGCGAAAGCACCGCAGGCCGCAATACCGACGTGCTTGACGGCTGTCCCTACCTGCTGGCGACCAACGCCAGCGGGCAGACCGTTTGGAACTCCACGGCAAAACACCGACGGAGGAAGCCGGGTGTGGTGCCAGTGGCCGAAGGCGGCACCATCCCCACCGGCTGGTCGCAGACCCTTCCTTTCTCGTGGAATCAACTCGAATGTCCGGTGTCGGGATCGGGATGCACGCAGATCCAAGCACCGCCCGGCACCTACACGATCGCCTTCGGCGAACCGAACGACATCTGGGTTGGAGTCACTGTCAAGCCGGCCATCGTCTCCATCACCTAAATGGCACCGCTTCCCGTCGGAGGCCCGTCCGCAGAAAGGTCGAGGAACTGCCCTCCGAGCCGGCGGTAGGGGATGGCCGTGCCGCGTCGGATAGCAGTCGGATACTCCGCCCGTCCTAGCCCTGGGGTGCGAAGAACTCGAGTGCGATGTTGTCGGGGTCTCGAAATGACAATGCCGAGTAGGAAGGTGCGTCCACGATGCCACCGTTGGGGATGCCGAGCTCGTTCAGGCGGATTTCCCACGCTTTTAACTCATCGCGGTTGGCACAGCCGAAAGCCAGATGATCGAGACCCGGCCGGCGCTCGTTGAACGGCTGAGTGCTGTTCAAATCAGGGAACTGAGTTAGACCGACGATTGTGTCACTCGTAAGCCAAGCGACACGCTTGAAAGGACCTGTGTCCTCGTCAAGGATCGGGTCCGAGCCGAACAGAGCCTTGTACCAAGGCACACTCCGTTCGAGGCTCGTAACCGTTAGCGCCACGTGAGTAATCGCAGGGAACTCTGGCATGTCTTTTCGGCACCTCGTGAAGGCAGCGAATGCCGCTTCTTTTGGCCGGCAACTCTCTGGGAGTAGAGGCTATCTGGCAGCACAAGTCCCCGCGCTGAATTGTGGCCCCAGTTCCGGCGATAGGGGACACCCGCCGATGAGTCTTCGCCTGGTGGCCGTGGGAGCGAGGCCTGCAAGAGCGCAGGCAGGCACCTGCTTCCACGACGGCGCACCTCCTGCCGGACGGTCGGGAAGCCGACACACCCGTTCGGCCGTGCTCGTATTGTGGATCCGAAGAAATTCGGTGATCGATGTCGAAGGATGGCATCCCCGTTCGACTAATTGGCGAGAAGTTCACCAACCACAAACCAAAAGGAGTGATCGACATGCCCCGATTCATGGGATTCGTGAGGATGGAAGAGGGCGTCGGGACGCCGCCACAGGCGTTGTTCGACGCGATGGACGAGTACATCGGTGAGCGGGCCAGCAAGGGGATCTTCCTCGACGGTGGCGGTCTCTACGGGACGGAGGACGCGGTGAACTACGTCGTCCGCCAGGGCGAGGTCACCCGTGTCGACGGGCCATACTCCGAGGCCAAGGAGGTCGTCGGCGGTTGGGCCATCATGGAATACCCGAGTCTCGAGGAGGCCGCCGAGGACCAGCGGTCCTTCGCCGAGCTCCATGCCAAGCTTTGGCCCGAGGTCACGGTGATCTCCACGCTGCGCCAGATCTCGACCGGCCCGGAGGTGCCCGACGCCTGACGCCGGATTCGTCCGTGCTCAACCTGCCAGCGGCGGCAATGGGCGGAAGGGCTGGAGGTCTGAGCCGGTATCACTACGCTGGCGTGGTGCCGGCTCGGACCCATCCCGGCGACCCCAACGGGGCCGTCTATGCCGTCTGGCGGACCGAGTCCGCCCGGCTCGTAGCAGCGCTCACACGGATGACTCGCGACGTGAGCCTCGCCGAGGACCTGGCCCAGGACGCCCTCGTCGCCGCGCTCGAGCAGTGGCCGGAGACGGGCGTGCCGGACAACCCGATCGCATGGCTCATGACCGTGGCGAAGCGCCGAGCCATCGACCACTTCCGGCGCACCGAGACCATGCGCCGCAAGGTCGCCGAGCTGGGAGATGCCAGCGACAGGCAAGCGGCGGCGGTGCCCGACGTCGAAAGTCAGGTCGACTACATCGAGGACGACGTCCTCCGCCTCGTATTCCTGTCCTGCAATCCGGTGTTGACGCCCGAGTCACGGGCGGCGCTTACCCTGCGGCTCGTCGGCGGCCTCACCACGGCCGAGATCGCCCGAGGATTCCTCGTCACCGAGTCCACCATGGGGCAACGGATCTCCCGGGCGAAGAAGACGCTGTCGGAGGCCCACGCCGAGTTCGAGCTGCCGGTGGGAGCGGAACGGACCGAACGGCTCGACGACGTGATGGCGGTCATCTACTTGATCTTCAACGAGGGGTATGCGGCCACCACGGGTGAGGACTGGATGCGGCTAGACCTCGTGGACGAGGCGATCCGGCTGGCGCGGATGCTGGTCGACCTCGCTCCTGACGAACCCGAAGTGCTCGCTCTGGAGGCCCTCCTCGAGATCCAGGGCTCGCGGATGGCGGCCCGCCTCGACGAGCACGGGATCCCGGTCCTGCTGGAGGAGCAGGACCGTAGCCTCTGGGATCAGGTGCGCGTCCGGCGGGGCCTGGCGGCCCTGGGGCGAGCGGAGGAGTTGGCCGCGACCGGGGCGTCGGTCGGGCGTTACTTCCTGCAGGCCCTGATCGCGGTACAGCACGCGGGCGCGGAGCGGGCAGAGGAGACGGACTGGCACCGGATCGCGGCTCTCTACGACGTCTTGTCCCGCACCGCGCCCGGACCGGTCGTTGAGGTCAATCGGGCCGTCGCCCACGGTCGGGCGTTCGGTGCCGACGCCGGTCTCGCCGTCCTGGAAGAGGTACGCGACGACGCGCTCGGCGAGTCACCCTTGGTGCCGAGCGTGCGTGGAGACCTGCTCGAGCGGGCTGGTCGGCACGATCAGGCAATGGCCGCGTTCACCGAGGCGGCGGCACGTTCGGCGAATGCAGGTGAACGCGCCGTACTGGTGCGCCGGGCGGACCAGAACCGGCCGCCCTCCTAGTACTGCGCCTCCGCGTGGCGTGGAGGCTTGGATCGATGCCCGTGCGTGATGCCTACCCGGCGGTATGGGACACCCTAGGGGCTTGGCGCCCGTCATCACGGTTTGTCACGATTGTCGGATGGAACAGCGCATCAGTTTGGTTACGCTTGGAGTATCAGATCTTGCCCGAGCGAGAGCCTTCTATGAATCTCTCGGCTGGTCAGGCGCTCAGCAACCTGATGACGAGGTTTGCTTCTTTCAAGCTGGCGGCATGGTCTTTGGATTGTGGACCGCTCTGGGAGGCCACGGTGCACCGGGAATCGAGTTGGCGCACAACGTGCGGTCGCCCGAGGAAGTGACGGAGGTACTGAACGAAGCTCTCAAGGGTGGAGGTTCGATCATTCGTCATGCAGCAATCGCTGACTGGGGTGGGACAACCGGAGCGTTTGCCGATCCTGACGGATATGTCTGGGAAGTGGCGAACAACCCAGGATGGACGCTCAATCCCGACGGCACCGTCCACATCTAAGTAGGCCTCCCATCCGGCGATCGGGGGCAGGCGTCCTGAGGTGACGTGACACACTTTCCGCTCAGCGGTCATATATAGAGTGTGAAGAGATGGACGGACCAGTCGGATGCCGAGTTGTTGATCCTCGACGACCCTGACGCCTTCGCCGAGCTCTACGACCGACACGTGGGCCAGATCCTCGCCTGGTCGAGGGCCCGGGTGGGTGACTATGACGCCGATCTGACCGCCGAGGTCTTTGCGGCGGCGTGGCATAGCCGAAAGCGCTTTCGAGACCTGCACGATGGCTCTGCACTTCCGTGGCTCTATGGCATCGCTCACAATCTGTTTCGGTCATCGCTGCGCAAGCGCAGGGTCGAATACGGCGCTCGGGAGCGTCTGGGTCTCCCGATCACCGTCATGCATGCCGACTTCGAGGCGGTCGACGACCGCCTGTCATTTCCCTCGGCCGTCCTTCGAGCAGTGGCGAACCTCCCTGACTCCGAGCGCGAGCTGCTGGTTCTGCGCTTAGTCGAGGAACGGCCCTATCGGGAGATTGCCCAGCGCCTCCAATGCACTCCCGTCGCGGCTCGCTTGCGCGTCTCTCGATCGCTTCGTCGTCTCCATCTCGCCCTAGGAGGGTTCTGACATGACCATGCTTCCTGAACTCGAGTCATACCGCCACGAGCTGCGTGCAGCCGTCGAGGCGGATCTGGTTAGTCAACGAGATCGCCGGCGCCATCTCCGGCGAGCGGTTGCGATCGGCACCCCGACGGTGCTGGCCGCGTTCGGTCTCAGCCTCGCTCTCGTGCTCGGAGGGGGAGGTAAGCCGAGTTCTGCGGACGCAGCGATACTCACTTCTGCTGAGAGTGCGCTCACCCCTCCGCCCAATTCCGTGTTCCATGTCGCGGCCTCGATTGTTTTGGGGTCGAGTCCGGGCCAGCACTACGAACTGTGGGCCGCCGGATCCTCGTATCGGTTCATCAAGTTCGGCTACGAGGCGGCGTGGAACGGATCGACGATGTCCAGCTACGACGCCGCTTCCAACACGATGTACGTCGGGATCTACAGCCCTCAGAGTCACGCGCCGGTCGACACCGCCGCCGCCATCCGCTCCCTCATCGCGTCAGGCCAGGCGCAAGTCGCTGGTTCGGCAGTCGTCGACGGGGTCCCCGCCTACGTCTTGTCATTGTCGGGTCAACCTTCTGGCAGTGGGCTTGCCAATGCGACCTATGACGTGGCCAAGAGCGACTACCACCCGCTGCTCATTCAGGGGACGACGGTGTGTCAGCAGGGACCGTGCTCAGAGACCGTCCAGTTCCAGACCTACGAGTACCTGCCCGAGACTCCCGCCAATCTCTCCCTGCTCGATCTGAGGGCACAACACCCAGGGGCGACCGTGGTGAACGCAAACGGAGTCCCCGGTGTTGGGACCTCGTTCGGCAGCGATTGATTTAACCTCCACGTCTGGTCGGTCGGATCGCTAGGTGTGGCTCCCAGGGTCCCGGCGATCAGGGATAGTCGGCACAAGTACGCTCCGCCCATGACCCACAAAGAGCACGACGAGGCGAGAGCGATGGATTTGGAGGACCTCGCCAAGCGGTTCGTCGATACTGAAATCCCGTACGTCTCCTATCAGTCGTCCGCCCTTTCTGACGATGAGGCACTAATCGCCAAAGCCCTGATTGTCATCTATGAGGCCTTCCACGGCGGGGAAGAGGACTTCAAGGATCACATCACTCGGGTACTCGACCTGGCCCGCTGATCCGGCGTTCGGGGCGACCCCCGGACGACGTTCTGCTCGCGGATAGGGGACACCCTGCTATTCCGGTTGACGATCACTCAGCGAGAACCATCATCGGGGGGCATGCGTGACGCCGCCGGGCAGCGACCCTGACTGATATGGGCGGTTACCTCATGGGGTTCCGCCAACGAGTCCCATGAGCGAGGTGTGTGCCTCGTCCCTGACCGTTAGGTCGTCTTGTCGAGACTGTGGGCGATCCAGCCTGGCGAATCGATACGCACCGCCGATGCCCCGACCAGGGTAGAGAGATGAAACTCAAGGCGCTCGAGCTGCTTGGCGCCAATCTTCCGCTTCCACTTGTCTCGCAATTCGTCGAAGACGGCTTCGCCTACTTGCATGACTTCGAAGCCGAGCGCTGTGACCTGAAGGCGTTTGCGACGGGCGTCGAGCGGATCAGCACCGCGTGTCACGTAGCCGCGCTCCTCGAGCACTGCCACCGTCTTTGCCGCCGCTTGCTTGGAGACCGACATACGGCGACCCAGCTCCGAAGCATTGTCGGCGCCCGCCGCGATGGCCCGCATCGTGAAGTCATGGACGGGGCGCACATCTTCGTATCCGCGCTCGGCGAGCTCCAGGATCGCATCGTCCACCAGGAGGCGAAATCCTCCCAGCAGGAGCAGTGCGAGGTCTGCGCCCGAGCGTGACATGGAGCTGATCGTAATGGAGGCCTTTTGACAAGGTCAACCCGGTTGTCTATATTTTAGACAACCGGGTTGACGGATGCGAGGAGATTGACATGAGCCCAACTACCAACCAGGCCTCACTGGCCGGGGTCACGCACCACTACACCAAGGTCAACGGCGCGAAGCTGCACTACGTGTTGGCGGGCACCAAGGGACCTCCAGTTCTGCTGGTTCACGGGTTTCCCGAGACGTGGTGGACCTTCCGAAAGCTCATCCCGCTACTCGCCGCCAGCCACCGTGTTTATGCAGTAGACCTGCGCGGGTTCGGCGACTCCGACAACGGGCAAGGCGACTACGACAGCAAGGCCTCGGCCGAGGACCTGCATCTTCTCATCGAGCAGCTGAAGGTTGGCCCCGTGCACCTCACCGGACAGGACATCAGCGGGGCGGCGGTGCTCCGTCTCGCCGCGACGCATCCCGAGGATGTGCTCAGCTTCACCGCCATCGAGATGGGCCTGCCCGGGTTCGGCCTTGAGAAGCTGGCCGATATCACCCACGGGGGTATGTGGCACATTGGCGTTCTTGCCGCCCCCGGGATCCCCGAGATGCTCCTTGCCGGTCGCGAGCGCGAGTTCCTCGGACAGTTCGCCTTTCCGGCCATGAGCGCCACCCCCGGAACGTTCACTCACACCGACATCGACGAGTTCGTCCGCACCTACTCCCGTCCGGACGGTTGGCGCGGAGCTATCGGCCTCTACCAGTCCATGCTGCAAGAAGCCGACGAGATCGCAGCCCTTGTTGCCCACCGCAAGTTGAGCATCCCGGTGCTGGCGATCGGAGCTGGAGGCGGCGAGTTGACCTTCGCAACGATGAGCCAGGTCAGCTCCGATCCGGTCCGGTCAGTGACTCTCGAAGGAGTCGGCCACTACGCAGCCCTGGAGGCACCCGAGCAAGTGGCACACGCTCTTCTCGACTTCTTCAGCACTATTGATGCCACCTGAACGCCTGGATCGCCGCAGCCTGCCGCGCCGGCGTCGTCCGGTCGGAGATCGGCTTGCGGACCGCCGTTCAAGGCGCCGCAGGTGTCCCCAAATATTCGGGAACCAGGACTGAGGGGTGCCTGCCCCGGAAGTGCCGGTCGGGGACACGCGCAACTACGGAGCTCGCGAGGCCCCAACCGGGCGATCAGGAAGCAGGGGGCGATGGGGCGGCAGCGACGCCCAGCCCGGCGGCGGCCACCACCGTGCGGCTGAACGGACGGGCCAGGGTTCGCAGCTCGGTGCACCCGTCCTCGCCGATGGCCTCATAGGGGAACACGGCCAGCACGTCGGTCTCGTCCTCCACCCGCTGACGTACCGACTTGCCCGCCTCGCTCAGCGACAGGGTGGCATCCCCGTCGGCCTGACGTTCGAGCCAACCGCGAGATCGCACCCTCTCCACCCCGGCGTCCCACTCGTCGTCGGACCACCCGCGGCTGCTCTTGAGAAAGTCGATCGGCACCTCGCCGGAGGCCACGTGGACGACGAGGGCTTCCACCGGTGAGATCTCGGCCAGCAGCAGCGCGGCAATGTGCCCGTCCCCCCGGAACTCCCGGAGACAGGTCTGTGCGTGCCACAACACCAGGTGGGGGGAGTCGGGCCAAGGGAGCCGGGCGTGCCCGGCGAACAACGGTCGCCCACCCACGTGGTCGGCGGCCCGCTCGGCGACGGCGCGGGTGAGCTCGGCGGCGCGGTCCATCTCGGGGGTGCCGACGGCATCGCCCAGCATGCGGCGGAGAGCGGCATCGGCAGAGCGGACCCGCGCCTCGAGGACGGCGTCCGGAGTCGAGATGCTCCACACCGATGGAATCGCCTCCCTCACCACCCGGGGATGGAAGTTGAAAAAGGTGGCGATCACCACCTCGGCCGGAACCGCGCCCATGGGAGCCGATCGGGAGGCGAAGTACCCCGAGGTCGGCGGGATGCCCAGCTCGGCATAGGACCGGTTGGCCTCACCCGCGAAGTAGATCATCCCGTGGAGCGGTTCCACCGTGCGCCAGGTCTTGCGGGCGGTCACCGGTGACACGTTTCCGGGTGAGAGGTGGGTCGTCAGGGAGGAGGCCATGGCCGAGAGTACCCCTCGCCCGGCTCCGGTCACCATCTCCGGGCGCGGTTGGCCTGCCCGTGCAATGCTTCTCCCATGAAGCTGGAGTTGCGCTACGAGATCCATGGGACGGCGGCGCGGTTTTGGGAGTTGTTCTTCGATCCGGAAATGACCCGGCGCCTCCATCTCGAGGCTCTCGGGTCCACGTCGGTGGAGATCGAGGAGCAGACCGGCGACATCGCCAGCGGGCTCGAACGGACCATGCGCTATGGCCAGCGGCCCGATGCCCCCGGCCCGGTCAAGAGGCTGTTCGGATCTGAGGTCGTCACCACCGAGCACGGCACCTTCGATCCTGGGACCGGCATCTGGTCCTTCACCCTGGCACCGGTCACCCTGGGCGACAAGACCGATATCCGCGGTTCCATCGAGCTCAAGGAGACCGAGGGCAGCCCCGAGGCGGCCGAGGATGCCGTCACCGCCACGCCCAGCGTGCGGATCGTCGGTGAGACCAATGGCCCCTCCGCCGGGGAGGGGGTCACCGAGGAAGACGCGGCGACGGCGGATTCCGAAGCTGCCGAGCACGCCTCCACGCCGGAGGCCAGCCCGGAGGATTCCCACCCCGGCCCCTGTGAGCAGCTTTTTTCGCTCGAGGCCAAGGTCAAGATCTTCGGGGCCGGACCCGTGGTCGAGCGCTTCATCGAAAGGCAGGCCCGGGATACCCAGAATCGGGCGGCAGCCTTCTTCAACCGAGTCCTAGACGGCGAGGAATGACCTCCCCGGCGCTGACGAGACTACCCGGTGGGATGTTCCTCAGACGGAACCCGTATAGTTCCGGGCAGGGGACGAATCCTCGTTGGCGCCGGACGAAAAGGCCAGCCGGGGCAGGAGATTGGTCCGGCGCCTGACGCAGTCGGGTTCAGAGTCGGAAATGGAGTTGTCGATGTTGAACGGTGTCTCGGGAATGATCGGCGAGACGGCGGTGGTGACCAAGCCCGTCAGCGTGCGACATCATCCGGGAGCAGTCAAGACTCGGGGTGAGGAGTGGTACGCGGTATCGCTCTTCCCGGGAACCACCATCGACGTAGGTGCCACCGTGGTGGTCGCGGATGTCGATCGGGGAGTCCTGGTGGTGTACCCGACCGACGACTAGCCGCCGGGCGATACCCACTTCGATCGCCAAGGTGCAACAGTGGTAACGAGAGAGGTAGGCAACATGCTCATTGGTTCGAGTGGAGCAGACGCCGCCGCCGCCATCGGCGTGGTCGGCGGCATCGTGGTGGTGGGGCTCGTCATCGGCTTCCTGAAGTCGTCACTGAAGGTGGTGCAGCAGGGGAGTGTGGGAGTGGTGAAGCGATTCGGCGAGTTCCGGGTCGTCCGGCAACCGGGGCTGCATCTGTTGCGGCCGTTTTCCGACCGGATGGAGAAGGTCGACATCCGAGAGTTCCCCCACACCGGCGACCAACAGTCGGTCATCACCCGGGACAACGTCTCGCTGCAGGTCAGTGCGACCATCTTCTGCCAGGTGACCGACGTCAAACTCGCATTGTTCGAAGTCAATGACTTCAACCTCGCCATCGATCAGATGTCCCGGACCGCCCTCCGGGCCGTCTTCGGAGAGCTCACCCTCGACGAGTCGCTCTCCCAGCGCGAGAACATCAACACCAAGATGCAGGAGCACATGGCCGAGGCCACCCTCAAGTGGGGAGTGCGCCTGAACCGCATCGAGATTCTCGACATCACCCCTCCGGTCAACGTCCTCCAGGCGATGTCGGAGCAGAAGGAGGCCGAGCAGCACAAGCGGGCCGCCATCCTGAAGTCGGAAGGCGAGCAGCAGGCCGCCGTCAACAGCGCCCAGGGCCGGAAGCAGGCGGCCGTCCTCGAAGCCGAGGGTCAGAAGCAGGCCGCCATCCTCTCGGCAGAAGGCCAGAAGCAGGTGCTCGAACTGCGGGCCGACGGGGAGAAGCGGGCCAGCCAGCTCCGGGGCGAAGGCGACGCCGCCGCCCTCACCGCCATCGACGGCGCCACCATCAAGCCCAACACGCTCGCGGTGATGCAGCTGCGCGCCCTCCAGGGCGTGGCCTCCTCGACCAACGCCAAGATCGTGGTCCCCTATGAGGCGGCCGGCCTGGTCGGAGCCGCCCAGGTACTGGTTGACGCCCTGAAGGATGCCGGTGAGGCGGAAGGGTCGGAGCGCAGCAACGGGCGGCGCGACGTGACCGAGGGCCTCCCACCCCCTCCGGGTTACCCGGGGAACTAGGCCCACGGACCCCAGGCGATGGGGTCCAGACTTGTACGAATGGAGCCATTCGACACCCGAGCGATTCGAGCGGCTTACAACACCGTGGCTGGGGACTATGTGACCGCGTTCGCCGATGACCTCGAGGGTCTCCCGCTCGACCGTTCGGTCCTTGACCGTGCCGACCACAGGGCGCCGCCCGACGGTCTTGTCCTCGACCTCGGCTGCGGGCCGGGCCAAGTGGCTCACCATCTCGCCGATCGCGGTCGACGGGTGGTCGGCCTCGACCTGGCATCCGAGATGCTCGAACGCGCCGCCGAGCGGACCCCGGCGGCCGCGTTCGTGTGCGGGGACATGGCGGCGCTGCCGTTTCGTTCAGGATCGTTCGGTCTGGTGGTGGCGTTCTATTCCGTGCAACACCTGTCTCGACCCGGGCTCCAGAGGGCAGTCGGCGAGATCCACCGCCTGTTGATCCCCGACGGGACCCTGGTGCTGGCCACCCACCTGGGGGACGGCGAGGTGTTCATCGATGAGTTTCTGGACCACCGGATCGAGACCATCGGGGGCATCCTGTACACCGATGATGAGGTTCGGGAAGTGCTCAGGTCCGGGTTGTTCGAGATGGATGACGTGCGGTACCGGAACCCGCTGGCCCACGAGTATCCATCCCGGCGGATCTACGTCACCGCTCGCGCCCGAGCCGACTCTACGTAACCACTTCGTCCGGACTACCGGCGCCGTCGGCCATCGCCTCGCCGTGGCCATCCCCGTCGGACGTGACCGGCGATCCGTACGACCACACCCGGGCCAGCCGGGTGGAGGCGATCAGGAGGATCCACACGAATTCCGCGTCCCGCGGTGAGAAGAAGGCCACCACGATGGACGCGGCAATGACCACTGCAGAGGTAAGGCCCCGGAGCCGGATGCCGCGGAGGACAGCCGGCGAGGCCTGGGGCACCAGCATGTGCATGCGCTTCGCCACCCCGAGTACCAGCGTGGTGGAGATACTGGCCAGCAGCAGGTTCACCGAGAAGGCGACGACCGCCAGCGCGTTGTTGGAGTAGCTCCCCAGGAGGGCACTGGTGAATGGGAACAGGGTGATGGTGAAGAGGAAACCGAAGTTCCACCAGGCCAGGCCCTCGCTGTGGCCGGAGATATACCGGAACACCCGGTGGTGGGCCAGCCAGAACTGGCCGATGACGTAGAAGGCCACCACGTAGCTGACCAGCGACCCGCTGAGATGCAAGGCCACATAGAGCGCGTGCGGTGAGTTGGGATCCGTGCCGGGGCGCAGTGAGGGGACCTTGAACTGCAGTACCAGCAGGGTGAGGGCAATGGCCACCACCCCGTCGGTCAGGGTCAGCAGCCGCTCGGTTCCCGGGACGCCCAAGGGGTCGGGAGTCGAGTCCGGTTGGCCGAAGCGCGAGAGCCTCACCGCCCGATTATTTCATTTCGACCTGGTCGAGGTACTTGTCATCCCAGTGGGTGAACACCTCGTCGGGCAGCTTCAGGCAGTGGGTGGGCTCCAGCGCGTTCACGAAGGCCCGGTCGTGGCTCACCACCACGATGGTGCCGGCCCACTTGCTCAGCATGGTGCCGACGGCTTCGATGGACGACGGGTCGAGGTTGTTGGTGGGCTCGTCCAGGAGCAGGACATTGGCCTGTCCCGCGGCCAGCATGGCCAGCCCCAGCTTGGCCCGCTCGCCACCGGAGAGGGTGCGAGGCATCTGGTAAGCGGCCTTGCCCGGAATCCCGAACGTCCCGAGCAACGAGCGGCGCTCGGTCTCCGATTTGAGGATGGTGTCGTCGATGTTGTCGAGGACGGAGACTCCGAGGTCCACCTGCTCGTGCTCCTGGGCGAAATAGCCGAGGGAGACGTTCACCCCGATCTCCACCTCGCCCTTGGTCGGCTTCTGGACGCCGGCCAGGCATCGCAGCAGGCTGGACTTCCCGGCGCCGTTGCGCCCGATGATGACGACCCGGTCGCCCCGCCGGGTATGGAAGTTGACGTCCTTCAGCACCGTGGATGAGCCGTATCTGACCACCAGGTGGTTGGCCCGGAGCGGCACCTCCGCCGACCGCTTCGGGGTGGGCAGCCGGAACACCGACTTCTTGTCCCGGGCGTGGACCTCGGTCCTCGACGACTCCAGCCGCTCCACCCGCTTGTCGATCGACTTGGCGATGCGGGCCCGCCGGTTGGTGCTGCCCCGCATCGAGTCGGCCACCGTCGAGAGGCGCTTGATCTCCCTGCCTTCGAGCTGGGCCGAACGTTCGCGCTGGGTCTGGTCGGCCTCGAGCTGGACCATGTACGAGGAGTAGGTCCCCTTGAACTCGTGCAGCCGGCCGCCGGAGAGGTGGAGCACCTTGTTGATGGACCGGTCGAGCAGTTTCAGATCGTGGGACACCACCAGGATGGCGCCCGGGAACGTCTCGAGCTCCTCCATCAGCCAGCGCTTGGCCGGGAGGTCGAGGTGGTTGGTCGGCTCATCGAGGATCATGGTGTCGGGACCCTGGAACAGGATGCGGATCAGGTCGACCCGGCGTCGCTGTCCGCCGGAGAGGGTGTCGATGTCCTCGAGCAGGAGATCCTCCCGGAGACCCAGACCGTCGGCCAGCCTGGCCATGATGGCTTCGGCCTCGTAGCCCCCGTTCTCCCGGAACTGCTCCTCGAGGTCGGAGAAGAGCTCGATGTTCTCGGTGCTGGGATCCTTGGCCATCTGGTCCCGGGCTTTGTTGAGGGCGTCGTCGAGGACGTCGAGCCCGCGGCCCGACAGCACGTGGGAGAAGCCGTTGGGGTCGAGTCCCAGCCCGCCGGCCACCGGGGCCTGAGGCAGAAAGCTGTAGGTGCCACGGATCCGGGCGTTGCCGGTGGAGCGGACGGTCTTGCCCGGCTCGTTGACGATGACCGAGATGAGGGTGGATTTCCCGGTGCCGTTGCGGCCGACCAGCCCGACCTTCTCGCCGGCGCCGACCACAAAGGAGGCGTCACGGAGCAGGTTGCGGTCACCGATTTCGATAGTGAGGGAGGAGCCGACGATCATCAGGGAGCTCGGGTCAGTAGGTCGGTCGCAGAGTCTCCGCGGCGACGGGCTGGCCTCAACGTGCCCAGCGTGACAACCCGGAGGCCATTGTCCCACACCCGTCGGCCCGGTCCGTTACTCCCGGGAGGGTCAGCCCCCCGAGACGAGTTCCTCGCCGCCCTCCGGGGGAGTCGGGTCGTCGACAGAGTCGAGCCAGCCGGCAGGAAGGTGCACCGGCCTCGGACCATTGGTGTGCCCCCGGGCCATCCGCGACGCCCCCGGGGGGAAAGGCACGGCACCGTCCAACCGGTCGAGGACCCGGGTCAACTCCTCGTGGGTGGCAATGGTGGCCATCATCCGACGGACTTCGGGCCCGACCGGGAATCCGGTGAGGTACCAGCTGGTGTGCTTCCGGAATTGGCGGATGCCATGCTCGTCCCCGAAGGTGTCGCAGAGGAACGAGGCGTGGGTCGCCATGATCTGCGCCACCTCCCCCAGGGCGGGAGGAGCTGAAAGCCGGCGTCCGGCGAAGGCATCGGCCAGATCCCGGAACAGCCATGGGCGACCCAGGCATCCCCGGCCCACCACCACTCCGTCACACCCGGTGGCGGCCACCATGGCCAGGGCGTCGGATGCCTCCCAGATGTCGCCGTTCCCGAGCACCGGGATGGTGGTGACCGTTTCCTTCAGCGCGGCGATGGCCTGCCAGTCGGCGTTTCCCGAGTAGAGCTGTTCGGCGGTACGGGCGTGGAGGGCCACCGCCACCGCTCCTTCGCCTTCGGCGATCCGCCCGGTTTCGAGATAGGTGGTGTGGGTGTCGTCCACTCCGATCCGGAACTTGGCGCTGACCGGGACGGTGCCGGCTCCTTTGACGGCGGCGGCGACGATGTATCGGAGCAGGGTTCGATGGACGGGAAGGGCGGCGCCCCCTCCCCGCCGGGTCACCTTGGCCGCCGGGCAGCCGAAATTGAGATCGATGTGGTCGACGCCGATGTCGTCCACCAGTCGGCGGACCGCCTCGTGCATCACCCGCGGGTCGACCCCGTAGAGCTGGACGCTCCGCACCGGCTCGTCAGAGCCGAAGGTGACCATGCCCATGGTCTTGGCGTTGCTCTCGACCAAGGCGCGGGCGGTGACCATCTCGCTCACGTAGAGACCCGCGCCGTAGGTACGGCAGAGGCGCCGGAAGGCGGCGTTGGTCACCCCTGCCATCGGGGCCAGGACCACCGGTGGGTCGACGGCGATCGGCCCGAGCTTGAGCGGAGGGGAACCGTCGGTCATGCGGCCCACAGCGAAGTGATCGGGATATCGAGGCGGGTAAGCAGAGAGCGGAACAACGGGAGGGAGAGCCCGATCACGTTGCTGGGATCGCCGTCGACTCCGTCGACGAAGGGGGCGGATCTCCCGTCCAGGGTGAAGGCGCCAGCCACGGCCATGGCTTCTCCGGTGGCCAGGTAGGCCCTCAGCTCGTCGTCGGTGGTGACGCCGAATCGCACAGTGGTGGCGGCGACGTCCGTCACTCGGTTACCGGTCCGCTCGTCGATGACGCAGTGCCCGGTGTAGAGGATGCCTTCCCTGCCCCGCATCGACCGCAGCCAACCCATCGCCTCGTCCTCGCTGCTCGGCTTGCCGAACCGACGACCGTCGAACTCGAGTATCGAGTCGCAGCCGACGACGATGGCGTCCCCGTTGGGGTCGGCGACGGCCGACGCCTTGCGCTCGGCCAGGAGGCAGGTGAGGTTGGCCGTGTCGTCGGCGACGACTTCGTCCTCGTTGATACCGCTCACCACCACTTTGGGATCGAAGCCGGCCTCTTGGAGCAGGCGGAGTCGGGCCCGGGACCCCGAAGCGAGGATGAGAGTGCGTCCCGGCATCCAACCAGCGTAGGGGCTGGGTGGTGACGCACCGGATCAGCCGCGCTCCTGGGCTGCCAGCGAAGTAGCGTGACTCGCACGCCACCAGGGGGGTTTCTATGACAGCGGTACCAATGACGACCGGACAAGCGCCCCATGGGCCGCTTGGAAAGATACGCCGTCCCGGGATCGTGATTCTGCTCTCCATCGTCACCCTGGGGATTTATGGCCTGTATTGGCAGTATTCAACCTTCAAGGAGATGAAGGACCATACCGGGCAGGGCATCGGAGGAGGGGTGGGACTTCTGCTGGCGATCCTGCTCGGGATCGTCAACGTTTTTCTGATGCCCGCCGAGGTGGGGAACATGTACGCCGCGGAAGGTCAGGTAAAGCCGATCAGCGGTGTGAGTGGATTCTGGGTCTTCCTTCCCATCGTCGGATCGTTCGTCTGGATATTCAAGGTTCAGGGCAACCTGAACCGCTACTGGGCGGCGCACGGCGGCGTCCCCGCCTAAGCGGCCGCCCAACCGGCGCACGCCCGGGGTCATCGAGGGTGATCGATTCGTGGACAAGCTCGAGCATCTGCTCGGACTGACGGTCCCCGATGACGGCTGGGTCGACCAGCTGTGTGTCGGTCCGGACTACCTGGGCAAAGGGGTCAGCAGGTCAACTGGGCGGCGGAGATCGACCAGACGGCCAGCACGCCGCTCGGAAAGAACTGGTCGGCATGGCACCACGGCGGAAAACTTCCGTTGCGGGCCCGCCAGTTGCCGCCCGATTTCTGACTGAACCAACCGAAGGCCCCGGCATCCTGCATGCTCACATGAACCTGATAACTGGCCTCCTGGGAGGGCACGAAACCCGACATCGCCCAGTAGGTGCCGGAGGAGGGATCGTAGGCGTAGTACACGCTGTTCGGTGCGGTTCCGATCACATCGGTGGCCTTGAACTTGTTGAAGGCCTCGTAGGCCGAGGTGAGCTGGCTCTTCACCGTGTTGGAGACCGGTAGGTTCTGCACGCCCGGGCTGGTCGACGAGGTGCTGGAACCGGTTCCGGTGGTCGACGACGAACTCGCGACACTTGACGTTGTCCCGGATCCTGACGTGGTCGGGCTGGTCGAACCTCCGGACGAACATGACGCCGCGAACAGGGCGACGCCTCCGATCAGGGTCACGGCCACTTTCCGTCGACCCGACGGAATCGTCAACCGGCCACCTCGTCGGTCATAGATCACCGCATCCTCCTGTTGCTCTCCCAAGGCCGGGGCTGGAGCCTCTCGCGGCCGGAGGCTCCACCACATGTCCCGTCGCGTTTTGAAACCTACCCCGGGCTCAAGGATGGCGACGGGCGGGTGGAGGACGGACTGTGGCTGGGCGGCGGGTGCGAACGGTCAGGATGCGCGATCCTGGGGGCATGTCCGAATCCGGAACCACCCTCTCTCCCCGTTTGTCCGATCCTTTGCTCGACGGCGATCACGAGCGCATGGCCCACATCGTCCTCGAAGGGTTCAAGCCCGAGGAGGGTGACTATGTTTCGGCCGGTCCCTCGGTGGTGGAGGGCATGGTGAACGGCACCGCGGTGCGGGCGTTGTGCGGGAAAATCTGGGTGCCGGGTCGCGATCCCAAGCGTTTCGGGATCTGTCCGACCTGCAAGGAGATCGCCGAGGCCAGAGGCTGGAAGGTCCCGGCCGGCTGAATCAGGCCGAGGGGTCTGAGCTCGGGTCGCCCTGGTCATCGACCGACGGCGGCTCGGCTGGGTCGGCGGATTCCGCGGCCAGCCCGTATCTGGGATCGGTGGCGAGCAACTCGGCACACAGGTCGGAGGAGGGCAGGCCGTCCTGAGCCACCCAGGCCAACATGACGGCAATGACCGGGTCGGCAAAGTCGGATCCAACGGTGTCGAGGGCGGCCAGCAACTGTTCCCGGCTCGGGTTTTCCGAGTTGTCGCCGAGCACTTCAACGGTCCGGGTGAGACACTCGTCCGAGAGGGCGGCGGCTACGTAGGGAACGGTGGGTCGGTACTGGTTTCGGGTCAGGTAGGGAGCCGGGTCATGGTGGCGTCGCAATGCCAGCATGGCGTTGTATACCGCCTTCGACGGCCGAGTGGCCGCCTGGGTGGCCAGGTTCAAGGCGGCCTTCAGTTCGGTGGGGCTCACCTTCATCATTGTCTCTCGCAGCATCGCGTCGCGATTCTGCTTGGTGGATTCGACGTCCATACCGTCCCTCGATCTCCGGACCTCCCTGGATGGGAACGGCCCCGGCCGACATTGTGCCAGGTCGAGTGGATAGCCGGTTCATCAGCCGGCCGGATGCCCGAGGTGACGGCGGCCGCGGGGATCGCCCGGGTCGCGGCCGTAGTCGCTCAGCGGTACTCACCGACGATGGTTGCTCCCATCGCAACCGGGGGAACATCGCACCGGTCGGCGATGTCGGCGACAAAGGCTCGGAAGGCCGGCACCTCCGTCAGTGAGTCCGGATCCGCGACCTCGTGCTCGATCGCCACGTGGATGAAGCTCACACCATCCTCGAGCCGGAAGACCCGGTAGGTGAAGCCATTCGGCTGCCGTTCGTCCAACTCCGCGAAGACGGCTTCGACCAGACGCTGATTTTCGTCGGCCCGTTCGGGTTTGGCCTGGTACCGCACCACGATCGTCTTCATTTTCTGCCTCCAACTCGTGCGGCCCTGACGGCCGACTCCGTCATTGAGACGCCGGCCGGGTCGGAAACCCATCGGTACGGCCCGACGGGATCTTGACCTGGGTCCTAATCAGCCGGTCCGCGGGGCATGTCGCCATGGTCGCGGCACCGGGCCCGGTAGCCGCCGGGGGAGACCCGCACCGTGAGCCGGCGGCCGCAGGCCTGGCAGAATCGGGGCGGGTCGAGCGTCCGCCCGCACCCTGCGCAGTCGGCCTCGGGCCGCCCGCAGCCGGTGCAATGGCGTGTCGACGTTGCCACCGACCCGCTCACAGGACGCCGGTGAGGGCTCCGACCGGCATCCGCAGGTCGGCGAGCATCTGCAGGTCCTCATCGGCGGACCGGCCGAGGGTGGTCAGGTAGTTGCCCACGATGAGCGCATTGATCCCCGAGGTCATGCCCATAGCCTGCAGCTCGCGGAGGGTGACTTCTCGGCCACCGGCGTAGCGCAGGATGACCCCGGGAAGCCCCAACCGGAACATGGCAATCCACCGGATCGCCTCCCAGGCCGCCACCGGCTGGGCGTCGCCGAGCGGGGTACCGGGGCGGGGGTTGAGAAAGTTGAGGGGCACTTCGGTGGGGTCGAGCTCCTGGAGCTGGCCGATCAGCTCCACCCGTTGCTGGTCGGTCTCGCCCATCCCGATGAGGGCGCCGCAACACAGTTCCATCCCGTGGTCGCGGACCAGCCGGCAGGTGGCTTCCCGCTCCTCCCAGCTGTGGGAGGTGACGACGTTGGGGAAGAAGGACCGGGAGGTCTCGAGATTGTGGTTGTAACGGTGGACGCCGCCCTCGCCCAGGCGCCGGGCCTGGTCGTCGGTGAGGAGCCCGGCGCTCACCGCCACGTTGAGGCCGGTCCGGTCCCGCACTAGCGGGACCAGCTCGAGGATCCGCCCGAGGGTCTTCTCGTCCGGGCCCCGGATGGCCAACACGATGCAGAACTCCGACGCCCCGAGGGCCTTGGTCTCCTCCGCCGCGGCCAGCACCTCCTCGGCGTCGAGGAAGGGCGTGGCCTTCACCGGGGTGTCGAAGCGGGAGGACTGGGAGCAGAAGTGGCAGTCCTCCGGGCAACCCCCGGTCTTGGCCGACAGGATCCCCTCGACCTCGACCTCGGGACCGCACCAGGCCAGGCGGACCTGGTGGGCAAGGGCGGCCAGCGAGGTGACCCATTGGTCGGGGAGCTCGGCCAGTCCGGCCAGCTGGTCGGTGGTGAGCAGGCGTCGCTCATCGAGGAGGGCGGTCTCGGCCGACTGGAGGCGGGCCCGGGCGTCGACCGACTCGATCTCGATGCGCTGGTGGAGCGGCACATCCGGGCCCCGGTTGGGCGCCGACAGCGTCACGGTGGTACGGATAGGGGTGGCAGTGGCTTCACCAGGCATGCGGCAACGGTACTTGGCCGGGTGGGACTTCCGAAAAACGAACACGGTCAGATGACCTTCACCCGACCCATCGAGACGTTCTGGCCGGACCAGACGGCAAGGAGACAGCTGTGGCATGGGATTTTTCCACCGAGCCGGAGTTCGAGGCGAAGCTGGCGTGGATGCGCGAGTTCGTCCGAGAGGAGATCTTCCCGCTCGAGACCCTCTCGTTGCCGCATGACGTCCTGATCGAGGCCATCAAACCGCTCCAGGACCAGGTGAAGGGTCAGGGCCTGTGGGCCTCCCATCTCCCTCCCGAACTGGGGGGCGGCGGGTTCGGTCAGCTCCGGCTCGGGTTGATGCACGAGATCCTGGGCCAGACCATCTACGGACCGGTGGTGTTCGGCAACAACGCCCCCGACTCCGGGAATGCCGAGCTGCTGGCGGTGGGGATCGAGAACTCCGGGCGGGAGGACCACCGCAAGCAGTGGCTGGAACCGTTGTTGGACGGGACCCTGCGGAGCGCCTTCTCGATGACTGAGCCGGGGGCGGGGGCCGACCCGACCATGATCACCACCCGGGCGGTACGGGACGGCGATGAATGGGTGATCGACGGGCACAAGTGGTTCACCTCCAACGGGTCGGTGGCCGACTTCCTGATCGTGATGGCGGTGACCAATCCCGACGTCCACCCCTATGCCGGCTGCTCGATGATCATCGTGCCGGCCGACGCTCCCGGCGTCGACATCGTGCGGGACATCGCCACCATGGAAGACCCGGTGGAGCACTTCGGGAAGTTCGGCGGCCACGCCGAGATCATCTACCGGGAGGTGCGGGTTCCCTACGACAACCTGATCGGGAACGAGGGCGAAGGGTTCCTGCTGGCCCAGAACCGGCTGGGGCCGGGCCGGATCCACCACTGCATGCGGTGGCTCGGCCAGTCCAGGCGGGCCTTCGACATGCTCTGCGAGCGAGCGGTGTCCCGGACCACCCATAAGTCGACCCTGGCGGAGAAGCAGACCATCCAGAACTGGGTGGCCGACTCGTTGGCGGAGATGACCGCCGCCCGGCTGATGACCCTCTACGCGGCGTGGAAGATGGACGAGGTCGGCGCCTCGGCGGCCAGGGTGGAGATCGCCATGATCAAGTACTACGGCGCCGGGGTGCTCTACAACGTCATCGACCGGGCCATCCAGGTCCACGGGTCACTGGGGTTCTCCACCGATCTCCCGCTGGAGTCGATGTACCGGGCCGCCCGGGCCGCCCGCATCTACGACGGTCCCGACGAGGTCCACAAGGTCACCGTGGCTCGCCACACCCTGAAGCTGTACACCCCGGTCGAGGTGCCCACCGAGCACGTGCCCACCCGGCGGCTGGCGGCCAAGGAGCGGTTCGCCCACCTGTTGGAGGCGGCGACGGCCAACGCCTGAGGTATTCCGTTGCCTCGCCTCTTGGTTTCCGCCTGATTCCGGTGATTGTTTCGCGCCGCCTTTGAGCGAATCGATGGGCCATTCGCTCAAAGGCGGCGCGCACGGCAGGCCCAAAGGTCGGCTCGGTGGCTCGGGCCTTCTGGCCGATTGTCACAATGGCAGGGTGACAAGAGACGCGGCCGACGGCTGGCTCCGACAACTGGCCGCCGCGCTCGAGGTGACACCCGGCCCGCCCCGACCGCTCGGCGCCAGCATCTGGCGGGTGAACGCCGGAGGCCGGGAGTTGGTGGCGAAGACCGGTCCCGGGGTTGCCGACGAGGCGGCCGGGTTGCAGGTCCTGGCCCGGGTCCCCGGCGGCCCGGCGGTGCCCGAAGTCGTGCTGACCCAACCGGACCTGTTGGTGACCACCTGGGTCGACCCCGGCCGGAGGACGGCGGCGCAAGAAGTGGCACTGGGCCGGCGACTGGCCGTCCTGCACTCCCAGCCGTGGTCGACCTGGGGAGGCGGCTCACACTGGGTCGGTGCCTGTCCGGTCGACCCGGAGCCCGTCGGCGACGGAGCCATCTACTTCGGCCGGCGGCTCATGGACCTGTCGTCACGCTGCGGGCTGGACCGGCCGGCGTCCAGGCTGGCGGCCCGGATCGGCGAGCTGCTGCCGATCGACGGGCCGTCGTTGGTTCACGGCGACCTCTGGTGGGGAAACGTGCTGTGGGGGGCGGACGGCCAACCGTGGCTCATCGACCCCTCGGTCCACGGCGGCTACCCCGAAGAGGACCTGGCCATGCTGGGGTTGTTCGGCACGGTCCCCCATCGGACCATCGAGGCCTATCTGGATGTCCGGTCGTTGCCCGCCGGCTGGGAGGAGCGGGTCGAGCTCTTCGAGCTCTTCCCGCTGCTGGTGCACGCGGTGCTGTTCGGCGGTAGCTACCGGTCCCGGGCCGAGGGCATCGTCCGCCGGCTGACCTGACAGGTCGAAGGACCCACCCAACCAGGGGAATTCTTGTCATTACGCCAGGCAATCGTGCAACGATGAGTCCATGCCCCGACGGGATGCCGACGTCTTCATCGGTGGACCGGAGAAGGCGGTCATCGTGATCGTCGACTACGACCCGGCCTGGTCCCGGCGGTTCGAAATCGAACGGCAGAAGATCATCGGTGCACTCGCCGGACGGGCTCTGGCCGTCGACCACATCGGCTCGACCTCGGTTCCCGGGCTGGCCGCCAAGCCGATCGTCGACATCTGCCTCACGGTGACGGATTCCTCGGAGGAAGCGTCCTACTTGGGAGATCTTCAGGCCGCGGGGTATGAACTCCGGGTCCGTGAACCAGACTTCCACGAACATCGCATGGTTCGAAGCTCAGGGCACGACGTTCACGTCCATGTCTTCACCCAGGGATCCGAAGAGATCGCCAGCTACCTCGTATTCCGAGATTGGTTGCGCGAGAACGCCGTCGATCGAGAGCTCTACGCGTCGACGAAGCGGCAACTCGCCAGCCAGGATTGGCCGACCATGCAGGACTACGCCGACGCCAAGACCGATGTCGTCAACACCATCCTGGGGCATGCCCGGGGAGGGCCCGCACCCGGCTGAGCGGGCCGGCGGAGCGGAGAGCCGGCTCAGTAGCGGTAGGTGTCCGGCTTGTAGGGCCCACCCACCGGCACTCCGATGTAGTCGGCCTGCTCGTCGGTCAGGGTGGTCAACCTGACGCCGAGGGCATCGAGATGGAGACGGGCCACCTTCTCGTCGAGGTGCTTGGGCAGTACGTAGACCTTGTTCTCGTACTCGCCGGCACGGGTGAACAACTCCACCTGGGCCATGGTCTGGTTGGTGAAGGAGTTGGACATCACGAAGCTCGGGTGACCGGTGGCGTTGCCCAGGTTGAGGAGGCGGCCCTCTGACAGCACGATGATGGCGTGGCCGTCGGGGAAGACCCACTTGTCGACCTGCGGCTTGATGTTCTCCCGCTGGATGCCGTCGGTCTTCATCAACCCGGCCATGTCGATCTCGTTGTCGAAGTGCCCGATGTTCCCGACGATGGCCTGGTGCTTCATCTTGGCCATCTGGTCGGCGGTGATCACATCCTTGTTGCCGGTGGTGGTGACGAAGATGTCGGCGGTGTCGACGAAGTCCTCGAGGGTGGCGACCTGGTACCCGTCCATGACCGCCTGCAGGGCACAGATCGGGTCGACCTCGGTGATGACCACCCGGCCCCCCTGGCCGCGCAGAGACTCGGCACAGCCCTTCCCGACGTCCCCGTAACCGCAGACCACTGCCACCTTGCCGCCGATGAGCACGTCGGTGGCCCGGTTGATCCCGTCGATGAGCGAGTGGCGGCAGCCGTACTTGTTGTCGAACTTCGACTTGGTCACCGCATCGTTGACGTTGATGGCGGGGAACAGAAGCTCGCCGCTGCGCTCCATCTCGAGAAGCCGGTGCACCCCGGTGGTGGTCTCCTCGGAGACACCTTTGATCCCGTTGGCAACGGTGGTCCAACGCTGCGCATCCTCGGCCAGACTCCGGGTCAGGACGCTCAACACCACACCGAACTCCTCGGTGTCGGCGGTGGAGGGATCCGGCACCACACCGGTCTTCTCGAACTCGACTCCCTTGTGGACCAGGAGGGTGGCATCGCCACCGTCGTCGAGGATCATGGTCGGACCGTCGCCCGGCCAATCCAGCGCCCGCTCGGTGCACCACCAGTACTCCTCCAGGCTCTCGCCCTTCCAGGCGAAGACCGGTATCCCCTTGGGGTTGTCCACCGTGCCATCCGGGCCGACCGCCACCGCGGCGGCGGCGTGGTCCTGGGTGGAGAAGATGTTGCAGCTGGCCCAGCGGACCTCGGCACCCAGCGCGGTGAGGGTCTCGATCAGCACCGCGGTCTGAACGGTCATGTGCAGCGATCCGGTGATCCGGGCGCCTTTGAGGGGCTTCTCGGTGGCGTACTCAGACCGCATGGCCATCAGGCCAGGCATCTCATGCTCGGCGAGGACGATCTCTTTGCGGCCGAAGTCGGCGAGCGCCAGATCCGCAACCTTGAAGTCGGGTTGCTGTTGCTTGGTGGTCATTCAGACTCCTTCGAGTGCTCGGCCGACGAGGGCCTGGTTTGGGTTGCCAACTGTTTGGGAGCAGGTGGGCGTCGGGACGACCACGGGGTCAGGCATGAGGAAATTCAACGGTTGGAGGACCTCGTCCGGATTCGCGGTCGTCCTGTTGATTAGATCTTTCCCCTGGTTGGAGGGGAGTCGCCCCGGACAGCAACCCCGCAACGCTACCCCACCGGGCTGGAGAGCCGTAATTCGGATCCGCGGCTCCGCCGGGTGCCGGCTGGATTGGGATTTGGTGCCCGACGTGAACTGGCCTACGCCATTGACTAGATTGAGGGGTAGGCATCGAGTCCATCCCGCCACGGATTCGGTGTCGAGCGCACCACCGATAGAGTCCCGCCACTCGTGCGTGGTGCGCCGCCGGCAGAACTTTGGTTCTTCCGGCGCGCCCGGAGTCAGGTTGCGGTCAGGTGGTCCGGTGGCCGTCAGTAGCCCTGCATGATGTGCTCGATCCACCACCCCGGCGCGGCGTTCATCAACGTTTGCAGGTCCCAGTAATCCCACCATCGGATGATGTGGCGTCCCTTCAACTCCTGGACGGACACGAACGGCAGCGTCACCGACTCGCCGGTGTGCCAATGCCAGGTCTCGGCGTGCTCGGTGACGACTACGTCACCCTCGGCAACCATCAGGCGAAGGTCGTGCTCGTAGGCGGAGATGGGCTCGAGTCCCAAGCGGAGTCGGGCCACGATCTGGTCCGGACCTTTGGCGACATCCTCCGGAGGGGAGGGAACGTCGGTGTACTCGCTGTCGGCCGTGAAGAACTGGGCGATGCGGTCCCAGTCGCGTTCGTAGAGTGCGTTCCAGAGGGAGCCCGCCACCTCCTTGTTGTCGGCAGCCGTCATCGAAACTCCTTCCCGTCGGCGACCTTCGACCGTAGGTCAACCCCGAGTCTGCCCGATGGTGCACGCCTGGTGATGTCTGCCTGTTTGACGGTGCCGTTCTACAATCGCTTGGAAACATGTCCGAGCCCACCTGGAAGCCAACCTCTGATCACTTGCCGTCGGTCCACCGCCATCGGCGGCATCGCCTGCGGCGGGCCCAGATCCGCCGACGCCGGCTGGTGGCCTCACTGATCGTTCTGGCCCTGATCGTGGTGGGCACCTGGGCGCTGTTGGGCGGCGGTGGCCCGGGTCGCCCGACCGCCGCCGGGGGAGGCGCACTGAGCGGGCATTCGACGTCCACCACCCACGCGCCGGCCAGCACCACCAGCACGGTGCCGCCGTCGACCACCACGACCACCGGACCCGGTTCGCTGCCCCAGACCGGAACCTTCCCGACCACCACCAGCCCGTTGTTCGTGGCCAACATGGCCGCACTTTGGAACGCGGTCGTCACCGACAACCTGTCCACCGGGATGCCGGCCTTCTTTCCCGAGCCGGCCTATGTGCAGCTGAAGACGGTGGCCAGCGCCAGTAGCGACTTCACCAACCGCCTCCAGAGCGACTACGGGCTCGACATCGCCGCCGCGCACGCCCTGCTCGGACCGAATCCGGCCGCCGCCCAGTTCGTCAGCGTGAATGCGGATTCCGCCTACGGGCACTGGATCAACTCCGGGGTCTGCGACAACGATGTCGGTTACTTCGAGCTCCCGAACGCCCGGGTCGTCTATACGGTCGACGGGCAGACCCGTTCCTTCGGGATCGCCTCGATGATCTCGTGGCGAGGGGAGTGGTACGTGGTCCATCTCGGCGCCATCCTGCGTTCGGGTAGCGGCGGCGAGACCGACGATCCGGAGACCGGCTCCGGCACCTCGGCCTACTCATCGACCTGCTGATCGGGTCGGCTGGTCGACAGCCCGAGTCGGAGGGTTGCCCGTTTCAGCCGGCGGACAGCACGCTGACGAAGTCGCGGGTCCAGCCGGACTGGTACTGGGTGGCCGGGCGGTTCTGTCCGGGGATCGCGGCCTCCAGGGCCAGCCCGGGAAGGGCGGCATAGCTCAGCTGCACCCACTCGGGATTGATGTCGAGCTCCATGGCGTTGACCGCCCCGCTGGCGATGAGGGCGTTGGCCAGGTCGGTGGGGAGCACGCTCATTCCGGCCGCGTACAGGATGTTGCCGGACGCATCTTCGCCGACCGAGCTCCGAGCTACCGCCGCGCCGCCCCCGAGGGTGGCACCCCAGGCGCCGATGGAATTGATCTCGCCGCTGGGCTGACCGGCGCTGACCAGTGGGTACAGATTCTGGCGGGCGCTCGTCCAAACCTCCCCGGCTGCGGGAATCCCCTGGGTCCAGGTCCCGACATGAGCGGCACCGCTGGTGTCGATGACGAAGGTGGCCCTACCCGGCACCATGGTCAACAGCGGTTGGCCGTTGAGTTCGAAGCCCCCGGCCCCGGCCCCGGTGAGGAACCCGCCGTTGAAGGCGGCCAGCAACAGGGGAGTTTCATCGGGCCCGATGGCGGGTCCGGCGTCGGGACCGACGGTGGCGCCGCCGGTCGGGGGGTCGCTGCTCCCGACATGCAGGTTGAACTTCACCCGGCCGACCCGGAACCGGACGACGGTGACGGTGTCCCCGTTGGGTTGGGGCGCGGCTATCTGGTCGACGGCGATGTGCCCGTTGACGGTGCTGACCGGCGTCCACCCCGGCTGCTCAGTGGTGGTGGTCGTCGGGGGCACCGTCGAGGTGGTGGTCGTGGAGGAGGAGCTCGAGGCGGGCACGGTGATCGTGGGCGCCGAGGTGCCGGAGGTGCAGCCGGCCAATGACGATCCGAGCAGGACCGTGGCCACCGCCAGATAAGCCGGGGCCGGATAGAGGCGACGAGAGGTCCGACGGTTTGCGGTCAGGGGACGCCTCCGGGGTGGGCGCGGGGTTGGCATCGCCGGTCAGCATATGGGCGTCGGTGCGCCCGGTTCGAAGCGTGCGCCGATTTTCAGGCGTCCCGGGTCATCATCCGCCACGCCCCGAGCCCCGTCCAGACCACCAGCCAGGCAATGATCACGCAGACGGCCACGGTGGTCGATTCGGGTATCAGCAGCGACGACGCGTTTCCCCCACCCGGTCCTCCTCCACCCCCGCCTCCGAACACCAGCGGCAGCCCGCCCGGCTCCAGGTGGGCGGTGGCGAGGCCGACCATCGCCCGCTCCAGGTTCAAGAAGTGGGGAATGACGTGTCTCGAGAGGAGCGGGGTCAGGATGACCTCGAGCACGATCATGAGGATCACCGACACCGTCCGCTGCCCGAGGAGCGATGCCAGGCCGAGCCCGACCATGAACCCGATGCCGGCTTCGAGCTCGATCCACAGCCCGGCCTTGATCATCAGGGAGTTGGACGGGTACAAGAAGATCTGTTTGTAGCCGCCGTAATTCTGCTGGGCGATCTGAACGGCCTCAGCCCTGATCTCCGCTGGGGTGGCCGGGCCGGGGAGCTCCGCCCCCGCGGGCCCTTTGATGATCCCAACTGACCCGGGTCCGGGTCCGTTGCCACAGGAGACGTTCGACGGGGGCGGCAGCGGGGTGGGGAAGTTGCAGATGACGGTGTCGGCATGATCACCCGCCCAGGTCTCGAGCCCGGTGAGCGACAGGCCGGCGGGGATGTTCGTCCCCTGGTAGCTGATACTGGTGGGGGCGGCGGCGACGCATACCGTGCAGACGATGGCGAAGCCAACCGCCACCATCGGCACGATGATGGCCAGTCCGGCCGGGATCCGGGCCAGGTACAGCGCCAACCGGGAGCGGCCGGTCACCACCAGATGCCGGAACATCCCCTCGGTGAGGTCGACCGACCCGGCGGTGCATCCCAAGGTGGCGGCCACGATGAAGCCGAAGACATACATCACCCCGGCCACCAGATTGGTAAAGATGTCGTAGCCACCGGCCGGCCCATAAGAATTCGGGGCGAAGGCATGGGCCAGCAGGCGGAAGAGGAGAAAGATACTGGGAATGCCGATGTTGACCACCAGCAGGACGATCATCAGCCCCCGCCGCTTGCGCAGCTCCATGAACCGAGTGGCGATCATGCCGCCGGTGGGGATCCAGGATCCGCGGTGGTCCCCCGAACTGCCTGGGGCCGGTGCCAGCGCCGGAACCGGCATCGGAGCGTCGTGCACAGTCGTCATTCTGGGGCCCCCAATCGGCTGGTGACCTGGAGGAACCACGATTCCAGCGAAGCTTGGATGGGCTGAAGCCGGTACACGGAGATCCCGCCTTCCACCAGCACCCGGTTGATCTCGGCGACGACATCGGGTGGGGTGCCGGCCGGCAGCGTGATCGTCAGCCCTTTCTGGCTTCCCTCGCTGCGGGCGCCGATGGCGGTAGCGTCGAGGAGGGCACGGGCCCGATCAGGATCCGAGCATTCGATCTCGACGGTGAGCGACGACCCCGCCAACAGTTCGGAGATCGGTCCCTGCCGGATGACGCTGCCCCGGTCGACGATGGCGACGGCATCACAGGTCCGCTCGACCTCGTCGAGAAGGTGGGAGGACAGCACCACCGTGCGTCCCTCCGCCACCAGGGAGAGGATCATGGACCGCATGTCCTGCATTCCGGCCGGGTCGAGCCCGTTCATCGGCTCGTCGAGGATCAGCAACTCGGGGTCTCCGAGCAGGCAGGCGGCGACCCCCAGGCGCTGGCGCATGCCCATCGAGTACTTCGACACCCGGTCGTCAGCCCGATGGAGGATGCCGACCCGCTCGAGTGACGGCTCGATGCGGCCCTTCGCAGCCGGCTCGCGAGCGGCCGCCAGGATCTGGAGGTTCTGCCTCCCGCTCAGATGGCCGTGGAACCGGGGCTCGTCGACGATGGCCCCGACTCGGGCCAGTGCCGCCGGGCGTTGTTTGGGTACGGGGTATCCGAGCAGGGACATGGTGCCGGCATCGGCGTGAGTCAATCCCAACAGCACCCGGATGAGGGTGGTTTTGCCGGCGCCGTTGGGGCCGAGGTAGCCGAACGCCGATCCCCGAGGCACCAGCAACTCCACCCCGTTGACGGCGACATTCTCTCCGAATCGTTTGGTCAGCCCGTGGGTCTCCACCGCCCAGCCGCTCTCGGCCGCCTGTTGGTCCAGCGCCGTTGGGTAGGTGGCGGTGCTCATCTTCCGAACCTAGACGTAGGGGAGTGGAGGGGCATCGAGGCCAGTTTGACTGACGGCCGGCCGGCAGTCGTCACCCTGGAGGCTGATTCCAATCCGGCCCGGATCCAGGGATTCCGCCTTCCATTCGAGGGGATGTCGCTCTTTCGGGTGACAGGAAGATCGTTGGCGATGATGACGCCCGGGGCGCCGCCGTTGAGTACCGTTTGGGTGTGCGAGAGCGTTGGGGCCCCGCGGCCTGGGTAAACCGTCACCCGACCATCGCCGACGGGGTGCTGGCGGCAGCGCTGCTGGTGGGGTTCCTCGCCAGCCTTGGTGTCTGGCGCAGCCGCTCGCCGGCCGGCTTCATCGTTTCAGCCGTCGGCTTGATGGCGATCACCTGGCGGAGGAGGTATCCCCAAGAGGTCTTCATCATCAGCGGCGCCGCGGTGTTCAGCGCCATGATCCGCGGGAATCTGTCGCCGGTGGCTCCGATCGCCGGATTGATCGCCCTCTACACCGTCTCGTCGTTGTGCGACCGCCGATGGTCGATCGGGGCCGGCGTCGTTTCGTGGCTGGGGGTGATGGTGTCCGCCGCCCTGGTCAGGGACCGGCCCGTCCCGTTGAGCCTTCAGGCGTTGTTGGCACCCTTGGCGCTGATCGCCGCCGCCTGGCTCATCGGCGACAATCTCCGGGTGCGTCGGGCCTACGTGGCCCATCTCGAGGATCGGGCCGAGCGACTGGAGGCCGAACGGGAGGCGGAGACCCGCCGAGCGGCCGACGGCGAGCGAGCCAGGATCGCTCGCGAGCTCCATGATGTGGTGGCCCACCATGTCAGCGTGATCGCCGTCCAGGCCGGGGCGGCCAGGATGGTGGCGGAGAGCAGTTCGACGTCATCGGGTGAGCCCCAGACCACCTCGGACAACATGCTGGCATCGATCGAGGTCACCGCCCGCCAAGCGCTGGCCGAGCTGCGTCGAGCCCTCGGCGTACTCCGGAAGGGGGAAGACCGTCCGGATCACACCCCGCAGCCCGGACTGGACCAACTCGATTCGCTCATCGACCAGGTACGGGTGGCCGGCACCCCGGTGGAGATGACGGTGAGCGGCCCGGTGCCGGAGGCATTGCCTCCAGGGGTGAACCTCTCCGCCTACCGGATCGTCCAGGAAGCCCTGACCAACGTCTTGAAACACGGGGGCGGGGCACCGACCCGGGTGGCCATGCGATTCAGTGACGATGGCCTGGATCTGTCGGTCACCGACTCGGGATCGAACATCCCGTCAGTGGCTCCCGCGGGGACCCACCATCAGCCGGGCGGTGGTCACGGGATCATCGGGATGCGGGAACGGGTCGCGATGTTCGGCGGCGACCTCCAGGCCGGTCCACTCCCCGGGGGTGGATATGAGGTCCGCGCCCACATCCCCTGCGACCGGCGAGGGCCGA
Source organism: uncultured Acidimicrobiaceae bacterium (assembly GCA_963819695.1). Lineage (GTDB taxonomy): Bacteria > Actinomycetota > Acidimicrobiia > Acidimicrobiales > RAAP-2 > DASZIT01. The sequence continues at coordinate 653,670 of CAWFXD010000001.1, forward strand.
TGTGAGCATCCGGGTCCTGGTGGTGGACGACCAGGCGCTGGTGCGTGCGGGCTTTCGGATGATCCTCGAGACCCAGGAGGACATCGAGGTGGTGGGCGAATCGGGCGACGGGGCCGGCGCGGTCGAGGCGGCGGTCCAACTCGCTCCCGACGTCGTGCTGATGGACATCCGGATGCCGGAGATGGACGGGATCGCCGCGACCCGGGCATTGACCGAGGGCAGAGGGTGTGGCGCCGGGGAGGGCGGTGGCACCGGACCGGCGGGGCCCCGGATCATCATCCTCACCACCTATGACCTCGATGAGTACGTGTTCGAGGCGCTCGAAGCCGGTGCGTCCGGGTTTCTCCTGAAGGACGTCCGCCCCGAGGATCTGGTGCAGGGGGTTCGCGTGGTAGCTGCCGGCGACGCCCTCCTGGCCCCGGCGATCACCCGCCGGCTGATCGCCGAGTTTGCCGGTCGGGCGCAGCGGCACCCGGCCCTGGAGCACGACTCGCGTTTGGATCGACTCACCCCCCGCGAACGGGAGATCCTCGGCCTGATGGCCAAGGGGCTGTCCAACTCCGAGATCGCCTCGAGCGCCTTTGTGAGCGAGAACACCGTGAAGACCCACGTGGCTCGAATCTTCGACAAACTCGGACTCCGGGACCGGGTCCAGGCGGTCATCGTGGCCTACGACGCCGGACTGGTGGCTCCAGGTTCCGCGGCCGTCGGAGAGTGAAGCCCCAGCTGGGTTAGGAGGCCGCCCCGAGGAAGGGAGCGTCGCCGAAATTGTAGATGCCGCCACCCGAGCTGAGCATGTAGTAGCCGTTGCCGTCGGTGGAGGGGGCCATGCTGATGATCGGCGTCGTCGGGGGATTGGCCCCCAGACTGCCGTAGAAGGGTGCGCCGAAGCTGAAGATGCCGCCGTCGGCCGCAACCATGCGGTAGCCGCGCCCGCCGGGGTCGGTGGTCATGCCCACCACCGGCTGGTTGAGCGGGGTGGAACCCATGGAGCCGAGGAACTGGGCGTCGCCGAAGCTGAAGATACCGCCATCCCGGGCCACCAGCCAGTACCCGTGGCCGTCAGGGGTGGAGGCCACGCCCACCACCGGCTGGTTCAGGTACATGGCGCCGGTCGATCCGAAGAAGCCGGCGTCTCCGAAGGTGAAGATGCCGCCGTCACTTCCGACCAGCCAGTAGCCGCTCCCGTGAGGGGTGGTGGCCATGGCGATGATCTGGCCGTTGAGCGGATGGCCGGTCATGTCGCCGAAGGACACCGCGTCGCCAAAGTTCCGGACGGTGCCGTTGGCGGTGACCAGCCAGTAGCCGTTCCCGTCCGGGGTGGCGACGATGTCAATCACCGGAGACGCCACGCTGCCGTCGAGGCCGCCGAAGTCAGGGGCATTGCCGAAGGCGGAGACGTAGCCGCCGGCATTGACGACCCAGTAGCCGGGACAGCCGCTGGCCGCCCGGGTGGCCGCGATCGCGGTTGTCTGTCCGGCGGGATGTTGGACGGAGCCGGAGCACACCGGGGGAGGTGCTTTCGGCGTTCTGGCCGGCGGTTGGGTGGTGGTGGTTGTTCCGGGCGGTGCAATGGGTGCGGTGGTGGTGGTGGTTGGCGGCGGGGTGGTCGTGGTGGTGGGTTGGGTGGTCGTGGTCGACGAAGGCGATCCGAGGCTCCAGGCCCGCACGTACTGGATCTCGGTGGTGGCCGGCAGCGGGGTGGTCGCCGGATCGAAGTTGTCGGTGCCGATGCCGAGGGCCTGGGTCAGGTTGACGAAGAAGGGTTGGTTGAAGGGCTGAGGGGCAACCAACGGCGAGGACGGGATCCAGTGATCGACCAGGCAGGTCGTCCCGTTGTAGAGCATGGTGATGGTGGTCGGGCGTCCATTCGACCGACAAGTCGTTGAATGACGTTGGGGTTGATGGTGCAGGAGTAGTTGGTGACGGTGTTGGTGTTGGTGGCGGCGTTGACGGTGCTCGGGTCGTAGTTGTAGTGGATGGTGGGGATGGCCAGGGTCGGGTACTCGCTGTACATCTCCGCGATGTCGATCTCCCCCGAGGCCGGCCATGGCCCGAACTGGGTCTCGTTCTGGGGGAGGAGCCAGAGGGACGACTGGAGCCCGGCCACCGTCGCCGCCGGGATCTTGGCTCTCACCTCGAACCGCCCGTAGGCCTGGGAGAACAACCCGTAGGTAGCTACGGTCCCACTGGTGTACTGGGTGGTGAAAGGGCCCCACGGGGTGTTGCAGCTGAACGGAGCCGCCTCTTTGCGGGCGGTCAGGCTCAGATAGCCGTTGCCCACCGAGATGTTGTTGGGGGAGTTCACATAGCAGGCCACCGCCCCGGAGAGATAGCCACTGGCCGCGGTGGTGATCGGGGTCCATTGGCTGGGATTGAGCGAGGTGCCGGTGAACTCGGTGTCGAAGCTGCAGGTCCAGGTGGAGCCGTCGGCCACCAACGTCTGCTGCCCGCCACAAGAGGAAGCAGTGACTGCGCCGGCCCGGGCGCTGTGCGACAGGGCGGCGTCGGCGGACACCATCCCGACCGCGCCGATTGCCAGTGCCAAAACCAAGGCGACCGGACTCTTGAATGGCCCCATTCGTCACTTCCCGTTAACTTCGAGCGCGCCTACGAAAGGCCCGAGGCCAATCGCTGCCCACCAACCCGTGCGGCACGAATCATCTGTCAACGCACCGGTCACATTTCCCGTCGACCGGCACGCGGATTCTTGCCGCTATGTCGCAACTACCCAGACATCATCGACCCCACCGGTCGAATCCTTTAGGCACCGGGACGAGAGCCACATGTCAGATTTGTGACGAAGTTTCCGCAGAGTAGAGAGCAGACGGCAACAGCTGCACGAGACCGACAAGCGATCCGTGATTCAATCGGGGCGATGTCCTGGTCATCGACGAGTGCACTTGCGGACGCTAGGGACAGACTCAGTGCCGCAGGATGCATCGCTCCCGACGAGGAAGCGGCAGAACTCGTTGCCTCCGCCGAGGCGACGACGAGGCGCTGGCGGCGCTCGTCGAGCGGCGATCGACGGGTGAACCGCTGGGCTGGATCACCGGATCGGTGCGGTTCTGCGGACGCCCGGTTGCCGTGACCGCCGGCGTCTACGTGCCCCGCTGGCAGACCGAGCCATTGGCGGAACGGGCCGCGGAGCTGCTCCCCCCCGATGGGCGGGCCATCGACCTGGGCACGGGGAGCGGCGCGATCGCCCGGGTGCTCCTCGACCGCCGCCCGGACGCATCGGTCCTCGGCACCGAGATCGACCCGGTCGCCGCCGCCTGTGCTCGTAACAACGGGATACCGGTCGCCGAGGGGGACCTCTTCGACGGCGTGCCGGCATCCTGGAAGGGTTCTGTCGACGTCATCGTGGCGGTGCTTCCCTACGTGCCGACCGATGAGATCGAGTACCTGCCCCGTGATGTGCGCGACTTCGAACCATCCTCCGCCCTCGACGGGGGAATCGACGGTCTGGCCACAGTGCGTCGGGCGGTCACCGAGGCTCGGCAGTGGCTCCGAATCGGCGGGCACCTGCTCTTCGAGATCGGCGGTGATCAGCCCGAGGTTCTCGCCCCGATCCTCGAGACGGAGCACTTCACCTCGATCCGGGTCCTCTGTGATGCGGACAATGATCCGAGAGGCGTCGAGGCGGTCTCGGCGACGTGAGAGAAGAGCGTTAGGGCGATCCTTCCTCGTCACGACCGAAGCGACGTCGAAGCTCGACAAATACCTCGGTACCGACGATGGCATCCAGCTCTTCGGCCATCGCGTCGATCACCGGCCGGTCGCCGACGTAGGCCCGGGTGCCCTCGGTGCAACACCAGGCCATGGTGTCGCCCTCCGGGCCCCAGTCGCCCCTCGTCCAACCCCGAACGGTGGCCACTTCGGTCCCGTCGTCACCTGTCTCCCAATCCACCTTGATGGGCAGCTGCCAGCAGACCGATGGTTTGAAGTCGATCGGCGACTCGCCCGAATCGAGGGCGGCCAGGTGCAACGCGCAGCCGGAGCCTCCGGCAAAACCCGGCCGGTTGAGAAAGATGCAGGCTCCGTCGACCACCCGGGTGTTGGCCCGGTTGAAGTCGCCGAACACGCCTCCTTCGGAAGCCGCCGGGTGGTATTGGAAGCGAGAGGGATCCAGCGTCGCGGCCAGCGCACTGATACGGCGCGCCTCGTCCACCCCGTCGATACCGGCACCCATCGAGCAACAGCCCTGGCCGAGCTCGGCGGCGGGTTCGGGCAGGATGCCCAGGCAACCGCGGCCCCAGATGCAGGTCCAGTTCGAGTTCAGGAACGAATGGTCGAAGCGCCAGGTGGTGTCGCCATCGGTGATCTCGGTGATGGGTGGGTCCATGCCTATGAATCGTAAGGCTCACCGGAAGCCAAGACCCCGCGAGCCGCTCTGCTCATGAGCTCCGACTCGGGCGACCAGGAACGTCGCTTCAGCCCGAAGTGGTCGCCGACCGGCTGACTTGGCCCTCGATCTCCTTGAGGTCGAAATAGTCGCGCCAACGGGTCACCAGACCGCTGCGGTCGATGTCGACCACAGTGCACCCGTGAATCTCGATCGGTATCGTCCCGCCGAGCGTTCCGCGCCCGATCCACTCGAAGGAGCCACCGAGATCGTCCCCATGGACGGACAGGATCTGTTGCCGCCAATCGGGAAATGACGCCTTGGTCATCTCCTCGATGGAGGCGATGTCCGAGGTCGGGGCGTTGACCGGATCGCTGAACAGGGCGCCCGGAGCGAAGAATGAAGGGAAGTCGCCTTCGGGACCCAGCGCGACCTCGAGCTTGCTTGCCCACGATGACCAGTCCATGGCCGCCACCGTACCTTGGCACCGAAACCCTCCGGCGGTTCAGCGTCCGGTTCGCCGGTCTGGACCTCGAACCTGCGCTTCCACGCCACCGCATGACAGAAACCCCTCCTAAGAGGGGTTTCTGTCATGACTCCTACGGTGGAGGCGAAGGGACTCGAACCCTCGAACCTCCTGACTGCCAGTCAGGCGCTCTACCAGCTGAGCTACGCCCCCGAGGGACGTGTCACATTATCAGCCCTCCGGCTGAAGCGGCCCCGACCAGAACAGGGATAGATGGCCGCGCGCTCAGAGTGAAGCGGGGTGGTTGACGCCATCGAGCGGGAAAGGTACCGGGGTGATGCCGGGACCGGGTGACCGGATGGCTGAGTCCCGAGGTCGTCGCCGGCCCCGGATCGGGAGTCGGGTACCGCCACCAGGGCATCGTTCCCGGTCCCGCGTTCGGTCCCGGTACGATCATCGGCAATGGCACGGGCTTACGACGTCATCGACATCGAGAAGAAATGGCAGCGCCGCTGGGCCGACGAAGGCACCTACGAGGTGGACAACGACGACCCGCGGCCTCCCTGGTACGTGCTCACCATGTATCCGTACCCCTCCGGGCCGGCCCATATGGGTCATGTGCGGAACTACACCTTCGGGGATCTGCTGGTTCGCCATCGGACCATGCTCGGATACTCCGTGCTTTCCCCGTTCGGCTTCGATTCGTTCGGGTTGCCGGCGGAAAACGCCGCCATCAAGACCGGGACCCATCCCCGGATCTTCACCGAGGCCCGGATCGCCGAGTTGAAGGAGTCGATCCTCTCCCTCGGGGCGGTCTACGACTGGCGGCGGGAGATCCGGAGCCACGACCCGGAGTACATCAAGTGGAATCAGTTCATCTTCAAGAAGCTCCTGGCCGCTGGCCTCGCCTATCGGCACCAGGCCCAGGTCAACTGGTGCCCGGGTTGCCAGACGGTGCTGGCCAATGAGCAGGTGCTGGCCGACGGCACCTGTGAGCGCTCGGGCGACCTGGTCATCAAGCGAGACCTGGAGCAGTGGTTCTTCCGGATCACCCAGTATGCCGACGAGCTGTTGGACGACCTGGACGCGCTCGACTGGCCGGAGCGGGTCAAGACGATGCAGCGCAACTGGATCGGCCGGTCGGAAGGGGCGGAGTTCGACCTGCCGGTGGAGGGGCGTGATGGAACCGATGGCCGGCCGCCGTTGGCCCTCACCGTGTACACCACCCGGCCGGACACCTCCTACGGCATGACCTATGCGGTGATGGCCCCGGAACATCCGCTGGTCGACGAGCTCATCACCCCCGAGCACCGGACCGCGGTCGAAGACGTCCGGTCGCTGGCCGCGGCCAGCTCGGATGTCGAGCGGATGTCGGAGAGCGGCACCGCCGGACTGGCCAAACGAGGAGCCTTCACCGGCTCTTCGGTGATCAACCCGTTCAGCGGGAAGCCGGTGCCGGTCTACGTGGCCGACTATGTGCTGATGGGATACGGCACCGGAGCCATCATGGCCGTCCCGGCCGAGGACGCTCGGGACTGGGATTTCGCCCAGGCCTACGGGCTCCCCTACGTCCGCACCGTCCAACCGCCGGAAGGTTGGGACGAACACGGCGGGCCCGATGGCGGACCCGGAGGCGCGTATACCGGCCCCGGCGAGAAGATCAACAGCGATTGGCTCGACGGGCTCGATATTCCGACGGCCAAGGCCAAAGCCACCGAGTGGCTGGAGTCGAAAGGGATCGGCCGGGCCAAGGTCAACTACCGCTTGCGTGACTGGCTGGTGTCCCGGCAGCGCTTCTGGGGATGCCCCATCCCCGTCGTCTACTGCCCGGAACACGGGATCGTTCCGGTGCCCGACGACCAGCTTCCGGTGCTCGCCCCCGATGACGTCGAATTCCTTCCCACCGGCCAGTCCCCGCTGGCCAACAACCTCGAATTCCTGGAGACCACCTGTCCGATCTGCGGTGGCCCCGCGGTCCGGGAGACCGACACCATGGACACCTTCGTAGACTCGTCCTGGTACTTCTTGAGGTTCACCGACCCGTGGGACAGCGAGACGCCGTTCGACCCGGAGGTGGCCCGCCGCTGGATGCCGGTCCGCCAGTACATCGGCGGGATCGAGCACGCCATCCTCCACCTGCTGTATGCCCGCTTCTACACCAAGGCGTTGGCCGACCTCGGCGTCGCCTCCCCGGAGTTGCGCGAGCCTTTTGACCAGCTGTTCACCCAGGGCATGATCCGGATGGACGGGAAGAAGATGTCCAAGTCGAGAGGGAACCTGATCTCCCCGTCGACCTACTTCGACTCGGTGGGTGCCGACGCGCTCCGGCTGTTCCATCTCTTTGTCGGGCCTCCGGCCGACGACATGGACTGGACCGACCAGACCGAGAGCGTCATCGAAGGTTGCGGTCGCTATCTCGACCGGGTATGGCGCCTGGCCGTGCCCTCCGAAGACGCGCGGCGCCAACTCCGGGGCGGCGAGCTGACGCCGGAGGACATCAGTATTCGACGGGCGACCCACCGGTTGATCGACCGGGTCAACCATGACTACGAGCGATGGTCGTACAACACCTCGGTGGCGGCGTGCATGGAGTTCGTCAACGTCGTGCAGCCCTATGCCCGCGGCGATGGACACGCCGACGTGGTGGCAGAAGCGGTGGACACCTTGTTGTTGTTGTTGGCGCCGATGACCCCTCATCTGACCGCGGAGGCGTGGGAGCGCCGGTACGGCGACCACATCCATGTGCATCCCTGGCCGGTCTCCGATCCGGCGTTGGCGGTGGAGGAGACGGTGACCCTGGTCGTACAGGTCAACGGGAAGGTGCGGGACCGTATCGAGGTTGATCCCGGCATCGACGAGGATGAAGCGGCGCGCCTGGCGCTGGCCTCAGCCAAGGTGGTCGAGCAGCTCGCCGGTGCCGCTCCCCGGCGAGTCATCAGCCGCCCGCCGCGGCTGGTCAATATCGTCCCCTGACCCGCGCCGGTCTCGAAGGCCGACCTACACCTTGAACTTGGCCAGCACCTCGGCCCAGCGCTCGGGATCGACATGGTACGGGGTATAGAAGCTGAAGCGGTCGACGAGGTCGCCGAAGCGAGCCAAGATCTTCCCGGGGATCTCGTCGAGCTCGCCGACCACTGCAAAGGCATTCAGAACGTCGTCGTCGATCAGTTCGGCCATCTCCGCCCACTGGCCCCGCTTCGAGAGGGTGTTCAACTCGGGCTGGAGGTCTCCCCAGCCGTGCAGTTCGAGGACGGGTCGGTAGGCGGGAGTGGACCCGTAGAAGGCGAGCTGCCGCTTCACCGCGGTGGCGGCGGCGGCGAACGCCTCTTCGTCGGGGCCGGTCACCACCATTCCCGGACAGGAGATCTGCACGTCCGCCCGGCTCCTCCCGCCCCGGGCCAGGCCACGTTCGAAGGCTGGGATGGAGACTTCTCGGAGATACCGCTCGGTGGTGAAGCCATGGGCCAACAGGCCGTCGGCGACCTCACCGGCGACTTCGGTCATCACCTCGCCGACCGCAGCCAGAAAGACCCTCGGATTGCCGAACTGATTGGGCCCCGGATCGAACATCGGGGTCATCAGCGTGTGCCGGTAGAACTCGCCGCGAAAGGCGAGCCGGCTCCCATCGGACCAACTGGCCCATATCGCCCGCATGGCCAGGATCAACTCGCGCATGCGGGGTGCCGGATGCGACCACTGCATCGAGAATCGCTTCTCGATGTGCGGCTTGATTTGCGAGCCCAGCCCGAGAACGAACCGGCCCTGGGACATGGTCTGGAGATCGTTGGCCACCACGGCCAGGTTCATCGGGTTACGGGCGAAGGCCACCGCGATCCCCGTCCCGAGCGTGATCCGCTCGGTGTGCTCGGCGGCCAACGCCAGGGGGAGGAAGGGATCGTGCGCGGTCTCCGGCACCCAGAAGCCGTCGTAGCCGACCAGTTCGGCCTGCTTGGCCGCCTCGATGACCCCTTTCGGATCCATGCCGATACCACCGTCGATTTCCATGGCTCGACACCGTAGTGGTTGCGCCGGCCCCGGCGATGGCCGACAATCCTCAGATGGTCGGTGACATGGGGGACGGGGTTCAGCCTGGCAACGGCGCCCGCCCACTCCCGATCCCCGAGCTCGGCGAGCCGGGAACATCGCCGGTCATCCCCGGCGTTCCCCGACCGACCGGCCCGCCGCCGGAGGTCACCGACGAGGATCGCCAGACGTACGGCCGGCTCCTCGACAGTGCCATGGAACGCGGGTTGCTCACCGCCTACGAGTACGAGACCCGGCTCGGCGATCTGGCCGAGGCGTCCACCATCGAGGAGATGAAGAGGATCGTGACCGAGCTTCCGATCTTCACGGCCTCGACTCCGGCGGAGCCCAGGAGACCCTCGCGTTCCATCGGGTCTCGGCTCTCCGAGACGGCGGACGACCTACCCCTGGTGCCGGGGGTCGACCCGGCCCGGATGCCCGGAGTTGGGGTCGGCCGATCCAACCGGTGGACGAAACTCATCATTCTGCTCGTCGTGGTGATCGCGTTGTTCGTGGCTCTGTCGATCTATGCCGCCCACCTGACCAACAACCACAACAACCACTCCGGCGCCTCGGTGACCCGGACGACCGTGGTGGTACGGCCGGTCAAGCCGGCTGGGCCTACGACCCTTCACCTCTGAGAAACTGCTCGAGTTCGGCGGCGATCTCGTCACCGGTGGGTACCTCGTCCGCCAACCCGAAGGGATCTCCCTCTTCGGAGTCGATCGACGATTCGAGCCGTTGGACCATGGCAGTGTGCTCGGTGTTGCCCGAGATGAGCTCATCCACCTGGTGCCGCGATGCCTCGCCGGCCTCTCGCAACGAGGAGGTGTCGAAGACGATGCCGGTGATGGCGCACATGCCTTCGATCAGCGCCGCGCTGGCCTCGGGGAACGGCATGGCCGATACGTAGTGGGGAACCCGGGCCCACAATCCGATGGTGGGCACCCCGGCATTGCCGAGGGCAACCTCCAAGGCGGCTTGCACTCCGGCCGGAACCTCGAGGGTGCCCTGCACGAAGCCGACCCGCCCGGCCAGCTCGGCCGACTGGGGCGGCACGGTGGACGCCAACCGCACCGGTCGGGTGTGGGGGGTCGGTGCCGGGAACGCCCCGAGACCGACAACCGTGCGAACGCCGAGGCGCTGCACCAGATCGACCACCCCGTCGATGAACGATCGCCACCCGAAGTCGGGCTCGGGCCCGGTCAGGTAGAGAATGTCGGCTCCGACCCGGTCCTTCCCGGCCAGGACCCGGATATTCGGCCAGCTGAGCTCGGTGGTGATGCCGTCCACGATGCGGGCGATGGGGCGTCGGGCACGCTGATCGATGAGGGCTTCGGTGTCGAAGGATGCCACCCTCATGGTCGGGGAGGCGCTCAACATCTCGGTGATGGCCGCCGAAGACCCGAGGCCGGCATCGACCCAGCCGTCCAGGGCGATGACCAGCACCGGGCGGTCGACGCGGTCGCCGGGAGGTTCACCCCAGCCCGGATCGATCTGATAAATGCCTGACTTCGATGGTTCTGTCATAGGGACTCCACTTCGCGGAGCGCCCGCTCGCCCAGCTTTCCTACGCTGGCGGCGAATTGGTCGACGCCGGACCGGTCACCGGCGGCGGCACCCCCCGCATAGCGGACGTACACACCTTGCAGAATACAGGCGAGCTTCCACAGACCGAATGCCATGTAGTAGGAAACGCCGGAAACATCCAGCCCGGAGGCGCTGGCGTACCAGTCCAACAGGTCGCTCCGGGCCGCGAATCCGGGCATCGTGGTCGGCGCCACACCGGTCAGCGCCACTTCCTTGTCCCCGGCCTCGGCCCAATAGACCATCAGCAATCCGAGGTCGGCGAGCGGGTCTCCCAGGGTGCAGATCTCCCAGTCGAGAATGGCGACCACGTTCCCGTCGTCATCCAGCACGGTGTTGTCGAGCCGGTAGTCCCCGTGGACGATGGCGATGGTCTGCTGTTCGGGAATCTGCTTGGCCAGCAGTTCGTGGACCCGGTCGACGACCGCGGGCCCGGGAACGCCGTCCACGGTGGACTGGGCGAACTGCCCGTGCCACCGCTTGAGCTGTCGGGCGATGTACCCCTCGCGACGCCCGAACTCGCCGAGGCCCACCGCATCGACATCCACGGTGTGGAGTTTGGCCAGGGTATCGATCAGGGAATGGCTGGCCCGGGCCCGACCGGCCTCGCTGAGCTCGGCGGCGGCCGCCTCGTCCCGGACGATGTGCCCCTCGACGAATGACATCAGGTAGAAGGGAGCGCCGTTCACCGATTCGTCGAGACACAACCCGAGGGTGCGGGGGACCGGGACATCGGTCGGGCCCAGGGCGCTGATGACGGTGTGCTCCCGCTTCATGTCGTGGGCGGTGGGGAGCACGTGGCTCACCGGGGGCCGCCGCAGCGCCATCGACCGACCGGTGGCGTCCACCACCCGGTAGGTGAGGTTGGAGCGTCCACCGGCGATGAGCTCGAAGGAGAACGGAGGTTTGGCGTCGGGCACGGTGGTGGCGATCCATGCCGACACCGCGGGGACGTCAATTCCCTCCACGACCTCGGCTTTGACTGGGTCGGCGGGCGCGGCACTCATGACCAGACGCTACCCGCAGGAGGGACCGACTTCGATTTTGCCGCGTCCCGGTATGGTCATGGCGATGATCGATGTCACCGATGCCACATTCGACCAGGAGGTGCTGGTCCGCTCCGCGGAAGTTCCGGTGGTGGTGGACCTTTGGGCCCCCTGGTGCGAGCCCTGCAAGACCCTGGGCCCGATCATCGAACGGGTGGTGGACGCCACCGGGGGCGCCGTGGCCCTGGCCAAGGTAAATGTTGACGAGAACCCGGCTATCTCGGGCAGCTTCCAGGTCCAATCGATCCCGGCGGTCTTCGCCATCAAGGACCGGGCCGTGGTCAACAGCTTCATCGGGGCCTTACCCGAGGCAGCGGTGACCGAGTTCGTCACCGGTCTGTTGGCGGCACCGTCCGAAGTGGACCAGCTGGTGGCCGAGGGGATCGCCGCCGGCTCCGAGGAGCTGCTGCGCCAGGCGCTCGAGCTCCAGCCCGATCATGCCAGCGCCATCACCGGTCTGGCCGGCCTGCTCATCGCCAAGGGCGACACCGACGATGCCATCGCCCTCCTCGGCCGGATCCCGGAGACGGCGGAGATCCGCCGGTTGCTGGCCGAGGCCCGGTTGGCCTCCCGCCAAGTGGACGTGTCCGACGTGGGGGTCGACGAGCTGCTCTCCGGACTGCTCGATCGGGTGAAAGAGGACCCCGATGCCCGACAGGAGTTCGTCGACCTGCTGGAGACCCTGGGCCCCGAGGACCCCCGGACCTCCAACTACCGCAAGGCGTTGGCGGCCCGGCTGTTCTGACGCGGATGGGGACGGCGGCGGAAGGTAGCGTCACGGGCGTGCGCGCCGCCACCGTTTCGCTGGGCGATCAGAAATTCGACATCACCGACCGGGCCCTGGTGATGGGCATCCTCAACCGCACCCCCGACTCGTTCTTCGACAAGGGAGCCACCTTTGCGCTGGACGATCTGGTCCGGAGGGCGGAGCGGTTGGTGGAGGACGGCGCCGATCTGCTCGACATCGGTGGGGTGAAGGCGGGCCCGGGTCCCGAAGTCACCGAGGCCGAGGAGCTCGACCGGGTCATTCCGGCCATTCAGGCGATCCACGCCCGGTTCGCCATCCCGTTGTCGGTCGACACCTGGCGAGCGTCGGTGGCCAAGGAGGCCTACGCCGCCGGAGCCGTTGTCGGCAATGACATCAGTGGGTTCGGCGACCCGGAGTACCTGAGGATGGCGGCCGACGCCGGCGCCACCGTGGTGGCCACCCACATCCGGCTGGCCCCCCGGGTACCGGATCCGGAGCCGGTCTACGACGACGTGGTCGAGGCGGTCCGGGCATTCCTGCTGGAGCGGGCGGACCGGGCCCAGGAGTGCGGACTCGACGCCCGATCGGATCGTCTTGGATGCCGGGCTCGACCTCGGGAAGACCGCGTGGCAATCGCTCACCCTGTTGCGGGCCTCGGACCAGCTGGCATCGCTCGGCTACCCGCTGCTGCTCTCGGCGTCCAACAAGACCTTCCTGGGGGTGACGCTCGCCCTGGAGATCGGGGACCGCGGCGAAGCGTCGCTGGCCGCCACCGCCCTGGGGGTGACCCTCGGCTGCCGCATCGTCCGGGTGCACGACGTCGCCGGGAACCGTCAGGCGTGTGACGCGCTGGAAGCCATCTTCCGGACCGGCCGGCCCGACCGATGAGCTCGACGACCGCCACCGAGATCCGGGTCGTGTACCTGGTGAAGGGGGACGACCCCTCCCTGGTGGCCCAGGAGGCCCACCGGCTGGTGGCGAGCCTGGTCGACGGAGGTGACCCCACCTTGATGGTCGAGGAGTTCGGCGGGCCGTCCGCGGACGATCTGGACATCGGCGCCCTGATCGACGCCTGCACGACCCCGCCGTTTCTGGTGGAACGCCGGGTGGTGGTCCTCCGGGATGCCGGACAACTGTCGCCGACCGACGGCAAGCGACTGGTGACCTATCTCGAGGATCCGCTCCCGACCACTGCGTTGGTGCTGGTGGGTGGCGGCGGGGTCATCCCGGCGGCGCTGACCAAGCGGGTAGGTGCGTTGGGCGAGGTGGTGGACACCGCGATCGGGAGGGGCAGGGCCAAGGCGCAGTGGTTGGAGACCCATCTCAAGGACGCCCCGGTCAGGCTCGACCGGGCGGCGACCGCCCGCGTCGCCGAGCATCTCGGTGAGGACATGGGCCGCCTGTCCGGGTTGCTCGGATCCCTGGCTTCTGCCTACGGCGAGGGCACCGCGGTGTCACTCGGTGACCTCGAGCCGTTTCTGGGGGAGGCGGGATCGGTCCTGCCCTGGGACCTCACCGATGCCCTGGATGTCGGGGAAACCGCCAAGGCGCTCGGGGTGCTGCACCGGATGCTCTCGGCCCCGGGAGGCCATCCGCTGGTGGTGATGAGCATCCTGCACCGTCACTTCCGGGCGATGTTGCGGTTGGACGGCTCGGGTATCACGTCTCCGGAGGAGGGCGCGGCGGCCCTCGGCGTCCAGAGTCCGTTCATGGCCAAGAAGGCGTTGGCCCAGGGCCGACGGTTGGGCACGCCCGGCATCGCCCGGGCCGTGGAGTTGCTGGCCGACGCCGACCTCGACCTTCGCGGCGCCACCGCGCTGTCGGGTGAGTTGGTGCTGGAAGTGCTGGTGGCCCGGTTGTGCCGGCTGGTGCGCCGGCCGAGGGGCTGAGCCGGTCGCTACCGTTGGAGACCTGCACCACACATTGACTTCGTCTCGTCTTCCCAAGCTCCAATCCGTGCCGGAAGCGGGTAGCCGGTGCCAAGGAAGGCCCCGAGTGGGTCGACCGGGCATGGATTCACACCTTTGCCGGGGCGGCGGGCGGATGGTTTGGTTGAATGAGTTCGCGGGACCGGCAACGTCCAACTGTATGAACCGTTGAGGTGCACTCAGCCGTGCAGGTGTAGACCGACAGAGAGGACTGGAACAATGTCAGAGGAACGCAAGCCGGTTGAAGTGTCACGCAGAATCGAAGCACCGGCTGCCCCCATCTTTGAAATCCTGACGAATCCGCAACGTCACATGGATTTCGACGGGTCCGACATGCTCCGGGGGGCCATCGCCGACCGTCCTATCTCCGGCGTGGGCGACACCTTCACCATGAAGATGCATCGGCTCGGAGACGACTACCTCATGCTCAACTATGTGGTGGAGTTCGAGCCAGATCGGCGCATATTTTGGGAACCGGCCCCCGGAGACCCTTCGCGGGCTGAGGGGGATGATCCATCCAAAGTCGGCATTCCGGCGGGCTACCGCTGGGGCTACATCCTCACTCCGGACGGTGACGACGCCACCGTCGTCACGGAGGTATTTGACTCTGGCACGGTGACAGAAGAGGTCCGTCAATCCCTGATGCGCGATGGCGGGGCGTGGATCAACGGGAACAATTCGGTGCTTGAGTCCATGACGGCCAGCCTGGAGAGGCTCGAGAAGATCATTACCGACTAGGACCGCGGCCCGAGCCGCTGGTGGTCGGCCTCTAGGACATTCCGGGAGGCGGACCCCCTGTCCCGGTAGGCCAGACTCGTGTGGCAGAGAAGCCCCTATCGCTCGGCGGCAGGATCCTCGACCGGGGTCGGCCACGGGTCGTCCAGAACTCCAAGCTGGATGAAGAGACCAAGTTTGTCGGCTCCTATCCATTCGCTGACGACCTTGTCGTCCTCGAAGTGCATGATGTCAACAACCCACTCCTCAACTGCCCGACCGGTCGGAGACCGTCCCAGATACCCTCCTGTGTCGGCCCCTCGGAATGTCATCCTCAGCACCACTGTGTCACCGGCCACGATGAGTTCCTCGACGTCCAGGTGCAGGTCAGGGAAGGCATGGTGGTACCGGCGGATGGGCTCGACCCTGGCGGACGGACCGGTCCCGAACGGATTGACGTAGCTCTCGGCGTACAGATCGGAGGTGGCTTCGTACCGTCGCTCGTTCCAGACCTGCTCAACGAAGTCCCGCACCTTCATCTCGCGTTCGGCCACATCCATTCGCCGCCCCAATCCGTTCACCGCTCGAATCGTGGAGCATCCTAAGTCTGCATCGGGGTAGGGAGTGTGGCTCCGCTGGGTGCCTCCCTATCGCTGGTTGGGTGGAGCAGAAGGGCGTCGGCTATGCCGGACGGAGCGAGAGCGCCAGGCGGGGCGCGACGAAAGACACGAGAAAGATCGGCAAGAACCGTTTTCCGGTAGATCGGAAGGCGACGACCTGGCCGTCGGCCGCATCGAAGGTCAGAGTACGGCTCGAGTTTCGGCCGTTGCGGACCTGCAGGGTGTGATCTCCAGCTTCGATTGGTATCTCGATCGTGTCGTTCATTTCGACCGACCCGGCACGCTCACCGTCGACCACCACATCGTACGTGCCACGACGGACTTCGGCTCCGATCGCCTTGTGTGTCAACTTGAGAGTTGCTGACATCTTCCGCCTCCATGTCTGTTGGACCTCGGGGTTGTTCGCCGAGGCTCCGGGGTTCGATCTTCAGAGCCACGCTCCCGCAGGCGAATAGGTCGGCAAGGAGCACGGCAGCAGCGACTCGGCACGTCCGGGCCAGTGGGACGGGCTAGGTCGTCCACATGGAACTCTCACTGTCGAACGTAGATGAACCCAAGCTACTCCCAATGGTGCACTCGATCCTGCGGGATCTCTCGACTTGGCCCACGGAACGGATCGTGAGTGGGAAAGTTCGACTCCTCAGGCCGCGGAGTCATTCCACGGCGACCAGCAAACCAGGAAGATGTGCGGCCTGCTGCTGGGGGGTCTGGGTATCCCATACCGCCGGTTCGGTGGCCAAGTATCCAGCCCGGCTACGCGTAGGTCCGCACCAAGGCCAGGACACCGGCAACATCAGGTCCTTCTCCAGCCAGCGCGGTTGCCGCTGGATCGATTCGCCTCGCGGCGACCGCACAAAGGTCGACGGCTGAACCGCTGATCGTTGTCACCTCGGGTTCGTCGGGGACGAACTCCCATGGTTCGCCAGATGGTCCGATGAGGCGAAACGCCACTGGACCGGTCAAGGTGAGTCCAGACGAGTGGAACGCATAGGGCAGTGTTCGCCACGCCAGCCGAGCGATGAGTTTCAACCGGTCGGTGGGGACCAAGTCCACCCCGATGGCGTCAGCGATGTCCTGGGTGTGGATCCACGTTTCAGACATCCGGGTGGTCGCGAGCGTCCGAGCCGACAGATTCCCTGCTACCCAGGGGACCCGAGTCGAAAGATCCATACCACCGAGGGTGGCGACTAAGCCAGCCGCGGCGGCCTTCCACCGATTCAATACATCCTCGAACGGAGCACCTCGTTCACGCTCGACCATCCCAGCCACGCTCTCGTCGACAGAGGTTCCGCCTCCCCATCCGCTCGTATTGTCCACGGCGATGGCGCCGAACTCGTCGGTGAGGCTTGCGATTGCCATTTCGTCTGATTGAGCAAGGTGGAGGAGGACATCAGCCACGGACCAACCAATGCACCGGGTCGCTCGGTCAGCTTCGGCAATCGTGACACCGTCCAGGACGACCGCCGTTTCGGCCTGCTGATCGGCGAGAGCCTTCACCACGGGGTCCACGTCGGCCAAGCCTAGATCGATCGTCGAGAATACGGCACCCCTCCCTCGAACGCCGATTAGCGGGCATGCACGGCCGCATGGTCAACGTTCGAACCACTGAGCAGGTTGTCGAACCCAACTCCAGCACCAGTCGGGGGCGGCGTGGCTCCCGAGCACCTACCGGTCAGGGTCGGGGAGGACGAACACACCGTCAGCGTCGAGGAGCACGGCGAAGGGAGCGTTGTCTATGGGGGCCACGTCCAGAACCTACCGGGACACGGCCCCGGCGCCAGCTTGCACATGTCTCACTCGATGGTGGACTAAGGCTCGGAAGACCTTGCGGTGTACGGGCTGGAGGATCTTCCAATAGGCGAAACCCGGAACTCCCCGTGGGCGAAATGCCCCCACCTGAACAAGCGCACGCGGGTCGCCCTGGTAGCCGAACCAGGCTTCTCCGAAGAACCAGGAAGTGGCCCGCAATACCAGCACCCCAGGGGCGCGTCGCGTCACGTCCCACCAGTCGACCGTCTGGCCCTCGAGGAGCGCAGGCGGGCGGCTGAGGGTCCATCGTTCCCCGACGAGACGACCGAGCATGGCTCGCACCTTCCAGGCGAACGGGAGGCCGTACCAGTCATAGCTGCCACCCATGCGGTCGAGGTCCGCATCGAGCCGCAGAGACGTTTGGTCAGAAAGAGGCGCCGATACACGGACGGTGTAGACACCATCGGAGAGCCCGCTTTCGCGACTCAAGAGGTCGTGATCGAGAGCTTTCGCCTGGTCATCCAGGGCGGCCGAAAGCGCGTCCGCCAACCCCACCGGTTGGATGGCAAAGGCATCGTCGGTTCGCGCTCGGTCGTGGACGACCACCTCGGTCACAAGGCTCTCGATGAGTGCGTGACTGACCCGGCGATCGACCGGCGTGACCAGATCCAACCAGTATGACGACAGTCGCGGGGTGAGATACGGGAGGTCGACGATGCTTCGATGGCGAAGACCACGGGCGGTTGCGTAGGCGCCGATCATCTCCCGGTACGAGGTGACCTCAGCACCCCCAATCTCATAGATCCCCGGCTCTACCTCGAGTGCCCGCATCAAATAGCGGACCACGTCGGCAGAGGCGATCGGTTGGATTCTCGTGCGGACCCAGCGTGGGCAGACCATGAACGGAAGCCGCTCAGTGAGGTACCTGAGCATCTCGAAGGAGATACTCCCCGCCCCCAAGACGACCGCAGCTCGCAGCTCGACGACCGGGACGTGCACGATGGCGAGCGCGACACCTACCTCCTGGCGGCTCGACAGATGCTCGGACTCCGGTTCATCTCCGAGGCCCCCGAGATAGACGATGCGTCCGACGCCGGCGGTTGCCGCCTGTCGGCCAAAGTGTTCGGCCAGCTGGCGGTCGCGAGTGCGGAAGTCCCCAGCGCTCAGCGAATGCACAAGGTAAAAGGCGCTCTCGCATCCCGTTAAGGCGTCGAACAGCGCGGTCCCGTCCGCCACATCGACGGCGCGCCCTTCAACACCGGGGATCTCGGGACGGTGTCTTGAGAGGCCGATGACTTCGTGACCTGCCGCGACGAGCTCCACGGAGAGCGCCCGGCCCACGAAGCCGCTGGCTCCCATCACCGCGATTCGCATCGCCCCACCATGCACCAAGACCAGACAAGAAGGCGAGCGGCGTCATTCGTTTCCCGAAATCCGTAGGGCGGACGGTGCCGGGGACGGCAAGCAGATCAATGCCCCATGATGATTGCGATCCCGCCGCCCAAGCCCTCCGCGGAGGATGCTCCCTGAACACCGGTTTAGAGTTGAGCGCATTCCCATCAGTGCGGACATACCGTGAGCATCGACGACGAAGGCCGTGCTCCCATCTGCCCGTTTTGCGGGGTGACTGCACTACCGGGTGACGCAGGGCACGTTCTCGACCCGCGCTTCATCTGTGAGAATCCCGACTGCGAAGCTTTCGGCGAGGTGATCGAGGCCGGTTAGATCATTCCGTCCATGCCTCATGCCGCTGGCTCAGTGACCCAGTCCGGCACTCGGGTATTGCCGTGCGTGGACGTTGCCGTCCGGTGGGGAGCCTCGTGAGCCTCCGGTGAGGAGTTGTGGGTCCCTCAGAGACCGACCAGGAATCGGGTGACCCGGTCGCGCAATACGGAAGGGAGAAACGGTTGGGCCGCGGCGATCATCTGGGCATCGCGTCCCACCAGGTAGCGGGCATGCGGCGCCCTCGCAGTGAGGGCTCTTGCGATTACCTTGGCCGCGCCCTCCGGCTCTCCCATGAATCTCATGAACGGACCGAGAAGCATCTGAATCCGATGGTAGGCAGCCTCGTAGCCCGAATCCTGTCGTCGTGAGACGTCAGATTCGAACTCCTCCCAGATGCCTGTCTTGAAACCGCCAGGCTCGATGAGGACAACCGAGATGCCGTCGCGGGCGACTTCCAACCGCAACGCATCCGAGGCGGCTTCGAGAGCATGTTTGGAGGCCTGGTACCAACCGGAGAACGGGGTGGTCGTCAGACCGTAGATGGATGAGACATTGACAATTCGGCCGTCTCGGACGGACCGCATATGGGGCAGAGCCAAACGAGCCAGACGCATCGGCGCCACCACCATTGTCTCGAGTTGCCGACGCACGTCGTCATCGCTGACATCCTCGATGGCGCCTACCCCGGAGTAGCCAGCATTGTTCACAATGGCCCACGGGCGGACTTGGTCCACTACCTCGGCACATCGCATTTCGTCCGTTACGTCGAGCATCACGGTCTGGACAGAGACGCCGGCTGCTTCCGCGGCAGCCGCGACCGTGGCTGCCTTGGACTCGGATCGCACCGTGCCAACCGAACGAAATCCCAGCGTGGCGAGTTTCACGACTGTCGCTAAACCGATTCCCGAGTTTGCTCCTGTCGTGAGTACCACTTTTGCGTCCGGATCCGTCATCTTCAGACCATATCCATCACGGGCAGGTAGCTGCTCCGGCGAGGATGTTGGAGCCGGGTCGGTGCAACCCTGACGTCCAGGTGGGGGAGATCACCCTCGGCGAGGCGGGCCTGTTCACTCGCGAAATCTTCATCTTTGTAGACGATCCGGGTCCGATTCGAGTTGGCCGCGATGACGAATCGACCGGAAGGCGTTGGCGACTACCGGAAGTCCCGTGACGGGGGGACCGGGCCCAGTTCGATGGCGTCGATCCTCTCGGCGATGAGGTTGGTCGCCCCCTCGGACCGCTCCAGCCGGCCCCGCACCAGGAGGCCACGGGACGACCGGGCCGCGGACTTCCAGCGGACCCATGCCCCCCGGGAGCACACCACGTTGATCATGCCGGTCTCGTCTTCGAGGTTCAGGAAGACGGCGCCGTGGGCACTCTCGGGTTGCTGCCGGTGGGTCACCACCCCACTCACGGTGATCCGGCTGCCGGCCGGGGTGGCGTCCAACTTGTCCGTCCGGGTCACGCCGAGCGCATCGAGCCGGGGGCGCATCAGCTCCATGGCGGTGATGTCCGGGGCCATGCCCATCGACCACAGGTCGTCGGCCACGTCCTCCCAGGGGGTGGGAGTGGGGAGCGGAGGCGGCTCCGATCCGGTGACCACCCCGGGAAGCCGGTCGGCGGTGGCCTGGGCCGCCGCCCCCGCCGTCCACACCAGCGATCGCCGGTTCCGCCCCCAGCCCGCCCGCCCGTTTCCATTTCCGGAAGAGCCGTCGGTGCCGTTCGCGCCGGCGGGGGAGCCGCCCGACGACCGGCCGGGGCGATCGGTGGACAGGCCGTCGAGGGCCCCGGCGGTGGCCAGGGTCTCCAACTGGGCCCGGCTGACGCCGGCCCGGCGCACCAGGTCCTCCATCCCCGACCACGGCTGGCCGTCGGCGATCCTCTCCGCCGTCTCGTCGCCGATGCCCCGTACCGACGACAACCCGAGCCGGATCACCGGAGTCTCCCGGCCACCCCCGGCACCGTCCTCGAGCCAGGCCCCGGCCCGGCTGGCGTTCACGTCCGGACGCCGGATCTCCACCCCGTGCCGCTTGGCGTCGGCGATCAGGCTCTGGGGCGACCAGAAGCCCATGGGCTGGGCATTCAACAACCCGGCGGTGAAGGCGGCCGGGTAGTGCACCTTGCACCAGGCGCTGGAGTACACCAGGTAGGCGAACGCCACCGAGTGGCTCTCGGGGAAGCCGAAGTTGGCGAAGGCGGCCAGCGCGGCAAAGACCTGCTCGGCCACGTCCACCCCGACGTCCCGGGCGGCCATGCCGGCGAACAGACGGCCGCGGAGCCGCTCCATCCGCTCCCCCGACCGCTTGGCGCTCATCGCCTGGCGCAGCTCGTCGGACTCGGCCGGGGAGAACCCGGCCACATCGATGGCGATCTGCATCAACTGCTCCTGAAAGAGGGGGACGCCGAGGGTCCGCTTCAACGACGGCTCCAGCAACGGGTGCAGATAGGTGACGTCCTCGGTCCCGTTCCGCCGCCGGATGTAGGGGTGGACGGCATTCCCCTGGATCGGCCCGGGACGGATGAGGGCGACTTCGATGGCCAGGTCGTAGAAGCACCGGGGCCGCACCCGGGGGAGGGTGCCCATCTGGGCCCGGGACTCCACCTGGAAGACCCCGACGGTGTCGGCCCGGCACAACAGGTCGTAGACCTCGTCCTCCTGTTCGATGCGGGCCAGGTCGATCTCGACCCCGTGGTACTCGCCCACCAGGTCGACCATGTGGTGGAGGGCGGTGAGCATGCCCAGGCCGAGGAGGTCGAACTTGACCAGCCCGGCCGCCGCGCAGTCGTCCTTGTCCCACTGGAGCACGCTGCGGCCCGGCATCCGGCCCCATTCCACCGGGCAGATCTCGACCACCGGCCGGTCGCAGATGACCATGCCCCCCGAGTGGATGCCCAGATGCCGGGGGAAGTCGACCACCTCGGTGGCCAGGTCCCGGACCAGCCGGGGGAGATCGTCACGATCGCCGAGCGGCTCACCCCGCTGCACCGACTTCGACCACCCGTCCACCTCCTCGAGGGAGTGGCCGAGGGCCTTGCCGATGTCGCGGATGGCCGACTTCGACCGGTAGGTGATGACGTTGGCGACCTGAGCGGCGTGCAGCCGGCCGTACCGCTCGTAGACGTACTGGATGGCCTCTTCCCGCCGGCCCGACTCGATGTCGACGTCGATGTCCGGCGGCCCGTCGCGGGCGGGGGAGAGGAACCGCTCGAACAGCAGCCCGAGGGAGACGGCGTCGACGTTGGTGATGCCCAGCGCGAAACAGACGGCGGAGGTGGCCGCCGAGCCCCGGCCCTGGTAGAAGATGTCGTTCTGGCGGCAGAAGGTCACGATGTCCCACACGGTGAGGAAGTAGCCGGGGAACCCGAGGGCATCGATGACGTCGAGCTCGTGGTCGAGCTGCTTCCAGGCCCCGGCCACCCGCTCGGCGTTCCGCGGCCCGTAGCGGTCGGTGGCGCCCCGGCGGACCAGCTCCACCAGCCAGGTCTGTTCGGTGTGGCCGGGCGGCACCGGAAAGTCGGGCAGCCGGGGCGCGACCAGGCGCAGGTCGAAGGCGCACTCGGCGGCGATCTCCGCCGAGTGCTCCACCGCCCCGGGCCAGCGGGCGAACCGCCGCCGCTGTTCGGCGTCGCCCCGGAGGCAGGCGCTGGGGGAGGGAGGCAACCAGCCCTCGAGGTGCTCGAGGGACTCCCGGGCCCGCACTGCGGCCAGGGCGGTGGCCAGCGGGAAACGGGAGGGGACGGCGTAATGGACGTTGTTGGTGGCCACCGGGGTGACCCCCCGATCGATGGCCAGCAGGGCCAGGGTGTCGTTGCGGGTGGTGTCGATGGGATCGCCGTGGTCCCACAACTCGACCGCCAGGCGGTCGCGACCGAACCGGTCGATCAGCTGGTCGAGGACCCGGCCGGCGGCGGCCGGGCCGCCGGTGGTGACGGCGGTGGCCAGCGCTCCCTTCCGGCACCCGGTGAGGATCTGCCAGTGACCGTGGTGGCGGTCGGCCAGGTCGTCGAGGGTGATGATCGGCTTCCCCTTCTCGCCCCCGGCCAGATGGGCCTCGGCGATGCCGCGGCTGAGACGGGCATAGCCGTCGGGATCCCGGGCCAGCACCACCAGATGGGCGCCGTCGGGATCGGGGACGCCGGTGCGGGACGGGGCCGGGGTTCCGGCCCCGGTGACGGTGAGCTCGGCCCCGAACACGGTGGGGAGGCCGAAGGCGCGGGCCGCCTCGGCGAACCGGACGGCGCCGTAGAGGCCGTCGTGGTCGGTGAGGGCGACCGCGGAGAGCCCCAGCCGGACGGCTTCGGCGGCGAGTTCCTCGGGGTGGCTGGCACCGTCGAGGAACGAGAAGTTGGAGTGGGTGTGCAGCTCGGCGTAGGTCATGGTTTCTCGAGGGATGTGGTGGCGTCAGTCGTAGGTGGCCTCCACCCACCACCGGCCCCGTTCGGCGAGGAGGAGGCGGGCATGGGCACCGGCCACCACCTGCATGCGGGCGCTCCGCCGGCGGGAACGGGACCACCACCGTTCGTCGGTCGGCCACGGCCCGGCCCAGGCCGTCACCGCCGTCCAGGGATGGCGTTCCACCGACAGGCGGTCGGGGATGGCGGTGAGGAGCCCCCGGCCCGAGACGGCCACCGGGGTCCCGCCCCCGTCGACCAGCTCGGCCGGGAGGGGGTCGGCATGGACGGTGGACGGGGCCGGAGGTGGGATCCGACCCGGCCAGGGAGCGTGGAGGGTGGAGGTGTCGGGTGCCTCGTGGGCATTCCAGGTGACGAACCGGGCCCGCTCGGACGGGCTGCGCCCTCCCTGGAGCCGGACGGTGACCACGCTGTCGGGACCGAGGAGATGCTGGACGGCGGCCAGGGCGCGGCCGGCGCGGGCGTCGGTATCGCTCACCCCTCCCCAGAATCCGGACTGGCCGGCCACCGCCGGGGCCCCGTTGCGCAACCGGTCGACCCGTCGACCGGTGGCCGAGAGGCGCAGCCCACCCGGCTCGCGGAGCTCGCCGCTCTGCCCGGAGGCCACCAGATGGCAGACGACGCCGTCGGCCCCGAAGCGGCCGAGGACGTGGGGCTCGGGGAGGGAGGCGAAGTCCCCGACGGTGCGGAGGCCCAATCGCTCCAATAATTCGGCCAGTTCGGGATTTCCCAGTGCCTCCACCGGAAACGGGGCGAGGAACTCCCGGGTCTTCCCGGCCGGGACGACCCGGCCGGCGCGGGCGGCCAGGACCGCGGCGAACAGCCCGTCGGCGATGCCCACCTCGACCGGGGTGACTTCGGCGGCCACCGCGGCGATCAACACCACCAGCGCCTCCTCGCCCCCGAAATAGCGGGCCGGCCCGCGGGCCGGGAGCGAGCAGATGCCGGGTCGGACGACGGTGATCCACGGGCAGTAGGCCTCCACCGCGCCGACCACCTCGATGAACTGCCGGAGCGCGGCTCCCCCTTCGTCCTCCTCGAGGAGCTCGGGACAGCGAACGACGAGCAGGCGGTCCATGTTCAGTCCTCGACGCTCTCGACCGACCCGGTGGGTGACGGCAGCCACAGCTGTTGTACGACCGGCCGGGTCGCCGAACGACGACCGGTGGCGGTCACCGTCATCCGTCGCCGGCGGAGGTATCCCTCACCGGTTCCGATGCCGTCCCAGTGGATGGCATCGATGGTCAGGCGCATGTCGGGACACTCGGGCCACCCGGCCCGTCCCGGCAGCACGATGAGGATCGCCCGGCGTTCCTTGGCCCGGGCGATCAGACGTCGGGCCATGGCCGGCCGCGGGGGGAACGGCGGGCAGAGCACCACCAGGTCCGCCCCGTCGATCATGGCTGCGGTGGCCTCGGCCCACGCCGGACCCGGCCGGGGCACCAGGGCGAACCGGACCAGATCGATCCCGAGGTCGCGGGCGGCCACCGCGCCCATCCCCGGGATCCCGACCGCCGCGCACCACGACCCGGCTTGCGATGCCCGGGCCACCAGGGCCAGCGCCAGGGTGACCCCGCCGCCGACCGCCCCTCCACCGCTCGTCCCATCGGTGCGGCCGGCGGGGCCGCCGCCGGTGACGACGATGGTGCTGCCCCGCCGGAGACTCCGGTCGGGGAACAGGCCGTCGAGAGGTGCGGCCACCGGCAGCAGGCGGGTCTGGCTCGACGAGGTCGGCCGGGTGCGCTCGGCCAGGATGGCCAGGGGCTCCTTACTCTTCTCCCTGGTCAGAGCGGTGCCAACCGACGGGTCGGCCGATGATACGAACATATGTTCGTACAGTAGTCCGTCGCTGGCGGGGGTGCTCCGGCGATGTTCCCGGTCCTTCTTCGAGGGCGCCACCGGGTTTTCCGGCGGCCTTCTTCGGGAGTGCTCCGGCGATGTTCCCGGTCCTTCTTCGAGGGCGCCACCGGGTTTTCCGGCGGCCTTCTTCGAGGGTGCCGAGGGTGCCCACCGGGTTTTCCGTGGTCTTCCGGTGACATTGGTGTGGCCTCATTGGGCCGGCAGAGGATCGGCGAAATATCTTCAAAAAATTTCTCCGGTGTGCACCACATGAGCCGGTCGGCTGGATACGATGTGGCCACCAGAGAGAGGAGGTGGTCCAACTGCACAATCAACGTTTTGGGATCCTGGAGGTGACTGGCCGCTAAGGCGGCCCGCTGTACCACCTGGCGAAATCCAGCCAGCACCCACTGGGCGACTTAGCCGGGCCCCTATCCCACCCGGCGCAGTAGGGAACTCAGTGCCTTACTCAGCAAATGTTGCAGCGACAGGGCGCCCTCCGGGGCGCTCTGTCGCGTCCGGGAGGACACTTCGCCCGCCGGACATTTCCGAAAGCGAGACTCGCCATGGGAAGCCCGAACCAGAGCGGGTGTGTCAAATGGTTCATGACATGTCTTGAGCCCGGGCTATTCCTCCCAGTCGAGCTGGTCGGAGCGGGCCGGCTGGCGCTGGGTCCGGAACGGGGACAGGGGGGCGTCGACCAACAGGAACCGCTGCACCGAGGTGGTCTCCACCAGGTTCCGGCGCCGCCACTTGGCCAGCGCCGGATGGGTCCGGCCGGCCTTCTCGAACTCGGCCCACTGTTCCCAGGTCGGGATGGCCCACAGCAGAAAGCACTCGGAATCGTCGATCATCAGGGTCTCCCAGGCGCCGGCCAGCTCCCAGCCGAACTCCTCGTAGACGGGGATGGCCTCCTGCCGGACGATCTCCAGGTACTCGGCCGAGGTGCCGGGCGGGACCCGCACCCACTCGTGGGCGTAGGTCTCGCCGGTCACGCCATCGGCGCACAGCTCCGCGCTGGTGCGGGTCCAGGGGGCGGGGGCCAACAGGCGATCGATCCCACCGGACCGGAAGTTGGCGGCGGTGGCCCACCATTTGGCCAGCTTCGGATCCTGCAGGGTGGTGTGGTTGAACTCGTAGCGGAACGAGGTGGCCAGTCCGTCGAGGCCGTCCTCCTCCCACAGGTTGACGACTTCGGGCCACCTCCGGGTGCTTCCCACCACTCCCCACACCCCGTAGCAGAGCTGGTTGCGTTCCTCCTGGGCCGAGGGGCTGAAGTTGGCCGTCATGTGGTGCATGTAGTCGGCGCGGTGGTGGCCGATGATGTCGATGAACTCGTGGATGTAGACCTTGTCGTTCACGGCGTCACGCCCGGATGCCCGGGGCCCGGCTCCCGAAGATGTCGACGGCTATCCGCGCGCCCAGCCTCTCGGCGTTCCAGCGCTTCTCGCCGCTGGAGATGGTGGCGGCTTCGTGCCAGCCCTTCATGTGGAAGATCTTGTCGTGGATGACCCGGAACACCTGACCGGTGACGTACTGGGCCTCGTCGCTGGAGAGCCACGCCACCAAAGGTGAGCTTCCCGCCGGATCCATGGGGTGGTATTCGTCCTCGGCCAGCTCGTCCGGCTCGAAGGCGTCCCCCTGGCCGCCGATGGTGGCTGTCAGCCGGGTCAAACCGCCGGGGCCGACGGCGTTGACGGTGACGCCGATGTTGGCCAGCTCGAGGCTGGTGGTCTGGGTCAGGCCGACGATGGCGGCCTTGGCGGTGGCGTAGTTCGACTGGCCGAAGTTTCCCTGCAGGCCGGCGCCCGAGGTGGTGTTGATGATGCGACCGCGGACCTCCTCCCCGGCCTTGGCCCGGTCCCGCCAGTGGATGGCCGCGAAGTGGGACATCAGCCAGGTGCCTCGAACGTGCACCCGCATGACGAGGTCGAAGTCTTCCGGCGACATGTTCCAGATGGCCCGGTCGCGGCCGATGCCGGCATTGTTGACCAGCACGTCGAGCCGGCCGAAGGCATCGACCGCCTGGCCGACGAGCTCCTGGGTGGCGGTCTCGTCGCCCACGTCACCGTAGTTGGCGACCGCGGTGCCGCCCCGGCCCTTGATGAGATCCACCGTGAGGTCGGCATCGCTTCCGCGACCCGTCCCATCCACCGCGGCGCCGACGTCGTTGACGATCACCTTGGCTCCCCGGCGGGCCAGCTCGAGCGCGTGACCCCGGCCGATCCCGTGACCGGCGCCGGTGACGATGGCCACCCTTCCTGCCAAGAACTGCTCCATCAACTCTTTCCTTGCCGCTCGTCGGAACCAACCACCTCAGGGCGGACAGGTTCGTGCGTGACGTGAGCCCACGACGCTCCGGTGGGGTCGATGTATATTACATATAGAGAGTTTGCATCGAGTAGAGCAGCGCCGGCCGCTCGGCGCCGACCACCGCGATCTCGATATCGGTGGTGAGCAAAGTGCCCTTGGGTCGAGCCACCGCCTCGACGAGCCGGCTGCGGCTGTGAACCTGGGATCCGGCCGGCACCGGTGCCACGAATCGCAATTTGTCGGCGCCGTAGTTGGCCGCATTGGTTTGACCGGTGATCGTCACCATGTCCTCGGCCATGAGGTGAGGGATGAGGCTGAGGGTCAGGAACCCGTGGGCGACCGGGCCGCCGAAGGTACTTTCCTTGAGCGCCCGCTCGACGTCCACATGGATCCACTGGCGGTCGCCGGTGAGCTCGGCGAACCGGTCGATCATCTCCTGGGTCACCGTCAGTTCCGGTCCCCACTCGCCGAACTCCCCGGTTGCCGCGGCGTTGAGCGCGTCGATGTCGTCGAACCGGATGGTCGTCATGGTGCTGCCTCCTTGGTTGTCGGGTTGTGGGGCTCCGGTTGGCCCTTCCCGTGAGCACGGACCAGTTCCTCGGCGCGGCTACGGAGCTCGGGCTTTTGAACCTTGCCGGTCGAGGTGGTGGGTAGGGCCTCGACCAGATGGACGTAGCGGGGGGCTTTGAAGTTGGCCATGTGCTCACGGCACCAGGAGGCAACTTCGGCGGGGTCCGGGCGGTGGCCGGACCGGGGAACGACGAAGGCGGCTCCCACTTCGCCCATGCGCTCATCCGGCGCCGCCACCACCGCCACCTGGGCGACGTCCTCCCGGCGGAGGATGATCGACTCCACCTCGGCGGCCGAGACGTTGAATCCGCCCACGATGAAGATGTCCTTCTTGCGGTCGACGATTCGCAGGTAGCCGTCCTCCCCCAGGTGACCCACGTCTCCGGTATGGAGCCAGCCGCCGGCATCGATGGCCGCGGCGGTCGCCTCCGGGGCGTCGAAGTATCCGGTCATGACATTGAACCCGCGGACCAACACCTCGCCCGGCTGGCCGGTCGGCTGGTCGTTCCCGTCGTCGTCGACGATCCGGAGCGCCAGGCCGTCAAGCGGGTGGCCGACGGTGGTGGCGATGGTCTCGATGGTGTCGGACGGCTCGCAGATGGTCACCGTGCCATGGGTCTCGGTCAGGCCGTAGGCGGTGATGACGGTGTCGAGCCGGAGGTCCGACTTCATGCGGGCGATGAGTTCGACAGGGACCACCGCCGCCCCGGTCACCGACAGCCGGAGGGAGGCGAGCGGGAAGGAGTCGAAATCGGGGTGGTTGAGGATGGACTGGAAGATCGACGGTGGTCCGGGCAGCACGGTGATCTGTTCCTCGGCGACGCGATCCACCACGGATTGGACCTCGAACACCGCGTGGGGCACCAGGGTGACCCCTCGGAGGAAGGCGGCCAATACCCCCGACTTGAGGCCGGCGGTATGGAAGAAGGGATAGATCACCAGCATCCGGTCGCCTTCTCGCAGGCCGACCCCTTTCGACCACTGGAGGTAGGTCTCCACGCTGGCGCCGTGGCGGAGGACGGCTCCTTTCGGGAGGCCGGTGGTTCCCGAGGTGAAGATGATGTCACTGGGGTCGTCGGGATTGACGGCCATCTCCCGGGTGGCGGCCTCCCCGGGGGTGACCTGTTCGGCCCGTTGGAGGAATGCCGGCCAGGGGGTGGAGCCATCCGGGACCGGACCGCTCATCACCACCGTCTCGCGGACCGTGTCGCGACCTTCGAGCCCGTCCAGCAGCTCTACGTAGTCGGTCCCGAGGAAGTCGGTGACGGTAAAGAGCATCGTCACCCCGGCGGCGCCCAAGAGACCCGCGGCCTCCTCGCCCTTGTAGCGGGTGTTGATCGGCACCAGAACGGCTCCGACCCCGTAGACGGCGAAGGAGGTCAAGATCCAGTCGAGACCGTTCGGGGCCCAGATGCCCACCCGGTCACCGGGCTGGATGCCGCTGGCGATGAGCGCACGCTCGATGAGCTCGACGGATACCGCGACGTCGGCGAAGGTGGGCCGGGACGATCCGTCCACTACCGCCTCGAGGGCGGGAAACCGCTCGGCCGCCGCCCGGACAACAGTCGGGATCGTGGTCATCGAGGAGTCACCCGGGCGGGTCACCTGTCGCCCGCCACCGGCTCCACCCACCGGGCCTCGCGCTTCTCGGTGAAGGCCAGCGGCCCTTCCTCCTGGTCGGGATGGCCCCACATGCCAACCAGCTCCTTGGCCCCGGCCTTGCAGGCGTCGGTGAGCCCGAGCTCCAGCGCTCCCCACAGGGCCCGCTTGGTGGCGGCCATGGCCGCCGGGGAGTTCTTGGCGATCTTCTCGGCCAGCTCCTGGGCGGCCTCCCGCAGCCGCTCGGGAGGGTCGACGATCTGGCTGATCATCCCCAGCTCGTAGGCCCGCGGGGCGTCGATCCGCTCGTACCGTCCGACCAGGGCCATCCGCATCACCGCCTCGACCGGCATCTTGCGGATCAGCCCGATGGCCTCGATGGCCACGACCTGGCCGATCGAGACGTGGGGGTCGAAGAAAGTGGCGTCGGAGGCGGCGATGACGATGTCGGCATCGGCGACCCAGTGGAAGCCGCCCCCGGCGCAGATGCCGTTCACCGCGGTGATGACCGGCTTGGCCACCTTCTGATGCCAGGCGGTGAAGTGGATGTCGAGATCCTCGAGACCCTCCCGGTAACGCTCCATGCCGACCCCGTCGCTGGCCAGCTCGGTCACGTCCACGCCGGTCTGGAAGGCCCGGCCTTCGCCGGTGTGGACGATGACCCGCACCTCGGGGTCGTGGTCGAGCTCGATCCAGGCGTCGGCGAACTCGTCCCGCATCCGGCGCGTTCATGGCATTGAGCTGCTGCGGGCGGTTGTTGATCAACCACCCCACCTTGCCGTGGCGTTCGACGGTCAGGCACTCGTAGCTCGAGTACGGCATCGGCTCCTCCTCCTCTCGGCGCGGTGCCGACGATCGGGTCGTTCACGTCGGTGACAGCGGCGCCACCGGCTCCACCCACCGGGCCTCGCGCTTCTCGGTGAAGGCCAGCGGCCCTTCGGCCTGGTCGGGGTGGCCCCACATGCCAACCAGTTCCTTGGCCCCGGCCTTGCAGGCGTCGGTGAGCCCGAGCTCCAGCGCTCCCCACAGGGCCCGCTTGGTGGCGGCCATGGCCGCCGGGGAGTTCTTGGCGATCTTCTCGGCCAGCTCCTGGGCGGCCTCCCGCAGCCGCTCGGGAGGGTCGACGACCTGGCTGATCATCCCCAGCTGGTAGGCCCGCGGGGCGTCGATGCGCTCGTACCGTCCGACCAGGGCCATCCGCATCACCGCCTCGACCGGCATCTTGCGGAGGAGGCCGACGGCCTCATAGGCGGTGACCTGTCCGATGGAGACGTGGGGGTCGAGGAAAGTGGCGTCGGAGGCCGCCATCACGATGTCGGCATCGGCGACGAAGTGCAGCCCTCCGCCGGCGCACACGCCATTGACCGCGGCGATGACCGGCTTCCAGACCTGGTTGTGCCAGGCGGTCAGCCGGAGTTCGGCCCGCTTGGTCCGGCGGGACTGCTCCCGCAGGGCGTCAGGGTCCTTGGCCAGCTCCACCACGTCCAGCCCGGTCTGGAAGGCCCGGCCCTCGCCGGTGTTGACGATCACCCGCACCGCGGGATCGGCCCCCAGTTCGCGCCAGGCGGCTTCGAGGTGGTCGATCATGGCCGCGTTCATGGCATTGGCGGAATCGGGTCGATTGAAGATCAGCCAACCGACCGGTCCGTGCCGCTCGATGACAAGGGTCTCGCCGTTGTCCCTGGTCTGGGGTCCAGCCTCGGTGCGGCTACTCATGGCTTCTCCTGGTTGTCACGGAATACCGACCTGGTCGACCTCGCCGCTCCCGGCCAGATTGTATATCGTATGAACTGGATCGGAGACGGAGGCCGGTCCCGACCTGGGCAAGCCGGAGCTCCGAAGCGCTCATCCCGTTGACGCACCGCCGTCGACGATCGGCCGGAAGTAGGGGAGTTTGATTTCGTCGTTGACGGGATGGAATTCGACGGCCACTTCCATTCCTTCGGTCAGGTCGTCCGGCTCGCAGCCGATGACCGAGCTCACCACGAAGATGTCTTCGTCGAGTTCGACGATGGCCACCGAATAGGGGACCTCGAAGACCGGGGTCTGGGGACGCCAGACGATGGTCCAGCTGTAGAGGCGTCCCCGGCCCCGACTCCGTTCCCACCGCAATATCCGGCTGTGGCAGCGCCAGCAGATGCGGGCGGCGTCGGCGATGGCCAGGTGGCAGTTCGAACACCGGAGGAACCGAAGCTCTTCCCGGGCACAGCCTTCCCAGTACGGCGCCGAGAACCTCGACGGCACCGGGGCCGGCGTGCCCGGGGGTTGGGGGCGGAGCCCGGTCATGGCCGGACCGAGCCGACCAGCATGACGTCGTTAAAGAGCGCTCCGGAGCCCCCGTTCGAACACAAGGCGACCTCGGCCCCGGTCACCTGCGCCGAGGCGCAGGTACCCCGGACCTGCTGGACGCTCCGGATGACCCGCTGGAGCATCTGGGTGGAGTTGCCGGGATGGGCAAAGGCCATGGTGCCCCCGTCGGTGGTCACCGGGAGCCGCCCTCCGGGACCGATGGTGCCGTCGGAGACGAAGGCGCCGCCTTCCCCATCCGGGCAGAAGCCGAAGGCCTCGAGCTGGCGGATGATCTCGAACGAGAACGGGTCGTACAGTTCGCAGACGTCGACGTCGGAGGGGGAGAGACCGGCGGTGACGAAGGCGGCGGCGGCGGCCCGGCGGCCCACGTAGCCGGCCGGGACCTCCTGGCCGGGCTGGCCGGTGAAGTCCCAGATCGGACCGTGCTGATAGGAGGGACCGTAAGCGTCACTGCCGCCCCCCAGGATCCACGCCGCCGGTTGCTTCAGGTCGGCCGCCCGCTCCGCGGTGGTTAGCACCAGACCGCAGCCCCCCTCCGAGGTGGTCGAGCAGTCGAGGAGATGGAACGGCTCGGCGATCGGCCGAGAGGCGAGGATGTTCTCGGCGGTGAAAGGGCCGCGGTCGAAGTAGACGGCCTCCGGGTTCAGGTGCCCGTTGTTGCGGATGGTGGCCGCCACCTCCGCCAGCTGTCCGGGGGTGGTACCGAAGGTCAGCATGTGCCGTTTGGCCATCAAGGCAAACTCGACGGCGGTGAACATCCCGTAGCCGACCACGAATTCGTTGGTGGGCCGGGTCCAGGGGGCGGTGGACGCCCGGTCGGTATAGATGCCGGCGCTCCCGCCGACGACCAGCACCACCTGGCACTGTCCGGTGGTGATGAGGGCGGCGGCCTCCAGGACGGCGGGGATGCCTAACCCGTTGGGTGAGCGCCGGCAGGGACCCAGACGGAGCTCATAGGCGAGCTCGCCCGCCCGTTCGCCGATCACGCCGTCGACGTCGGCAACCCCGAGACCGGCGTCGTCCAATGCCCCGAGGGCCCCTTCGATGGCAATGGACAGCGAATCGTGGTCAGGCAGGCTGCGGGCCTGGATGGTGTTGGAGACGCCGGCAATGGCCGCGTTGCGAAACGGGTGGGCCACCGCTAGTTGGCCGTCTGATTGCGTGCGATGTCCGGGTCTCCTCCGGTTGGCGATGCGAGCCGGACACCGTAGACGGTGCCGATCTCGGTCTCGTAAATGTAGTGGGGCGCATCGACCGGTCGGCGTGGTCAGGTTGCCTTCTGTCTTGAGTGAGGGATTGGGCCCGGCCGATGTCGGGGGTAAGGTAAGGCAAATTCTGACGCACCGTCAGATACAGAGATGGGTGTGGGCGATGCCGACTATTCCAAAGATCATCAGCGTCGATGACCATGTCGTCGAACCTCCCCACGTCTGGAAGGACTGGCTGCCTAGCCAGTTTGTCGATCGTGCCCCCCGCATCGAACGACGGGGTATCGGGCCGATGGTCCACGTCGGTGGGGGCACCTACGAGGTCAGCTGGGACCCCGAGGGACCGCAAGCCGACTGCTGGCTGTTCGAGGACCTGGTCTACGTGCACAAACGCCACGTTGCCGCGGTGGGTTTCGACCGCGACGACATGACCATGAGCCCGATCACCTACGACGAGATGCGCCCGGGCTGCTACCAGCCGAAGGCCCGGATCGACGACATGGAGCTGAACCACGTGGAAGCCTCGCTCTGCTTCCCCACCTTTCCTCGCTTCTGCGGTCAGACCTTCACCGAGGCCACCACCGACCGCGACCTGGGCATGGCCTGCGTCCGGGCCTACAACGACTGGATGGTCGAGGAGTGGTGCGGCGACAGCGGCGGCCGGCTCATCCCGTTGTGCCTGATCCCGTTGTGGGACGCCGAGCTGGCCGCCACCGAGGTCCGCCGGAATGCCACCCGGGGTGTCCGGGCGGTGTGCTTCAGCGAGATTCCTCCCCACCTCGGCCTGCCCAGCATCCACGCGGGGTACTGGGACCCGTTCTTCGCCGCCTGTGCGGAGACCGGCACCGTGGTCTGCATGCACATCGGCTCGTCGTCGAAGATGCCGGCCACCTCGGCCGACGCCCCCGCCTCGGTGGCGGCCACCCTCTCGTTCGGAAACGCCATGGCCTCGCTGGCCGACTTCCTCTTCTCTGGGGTGCTGATCCGATTCCCGACTCTCAAACTGGCCTACTCGGAAGGCCAGATCGGCTGGTTGCCCTACATCCTCGAACGGGCCGACGACGTGTGGGAGGACCACCGGGCCTGGACCGGGTCACACGACCTGGTACCCGAGCCGCCGTCCACCTACTACTACCGCCAGGTGTTCGGCTGCTTCTTCAAGGACCGGCACGGCCTCGAGTCGCTGGACCGGGTGGGGATCGACAACGTCACCTTCGAAACCGACTACCCGCACACCGATTCGACCTGGCCGGACACCAAGAAGGTGGCGGAGGAGATGATGGCCGATCTCTCCGACGAGCAGATCTACAAGATCGTCCGGGGAAACGCCATCCGCATGCTCGATCTCGACCTCGATCGTTGAGCGGCGGGTTGGACCTCGGGAGGATGTGCTCATGAACTTTGACGACAGCGCCGACGACGCCGAGTTCCGGCGCGAGGTGTCGGCCTGGCTGGCGGATCACGCCCAACTCCGTACCGGACTGGACGACTGGTCACGCAACCACGAACACTTCGATTACGTGAAGCGGTGCCGGGAGTGGCAGTACTCCCTCTACGAGGGGGGCTGGGGGGCGATCACCTGGCCGGCCGAGTACGGGGGCCGGGGGGACAGCTCGTGGCACCAGACCATCTTCAATCAGGAAGCCGCCAAGTACGACGTCTCGGTCGGTGCCTTTGCCGTCGGCATCGGCATGTGCGGGCCGACCCTCATCGCCCACGGCAACGAGGAGCAGAAGCAGCAGCATCTGGGGGCGATGCTCCGAGGCGATGAGGTCTGGTGCCAACTGTTCTCCGAACCCGACGCCGGGTCCGATCTGGCCGGTCTGAAGACACGAGCCCAACGAGATGGCGACCAGTTCGTCGTCAACGGCCAGAAGGTATGGACCTCGGGTGCCCAGCACAGCGACTGGGCGATCTTGATCGCCCGCACCAGTCCGGACCTGCCCAAGCACCAGGGCATCACCTACTTTCTGGTGGACATGCGGACCCCGGGTATCGAAGTCCGCCCACTCCGCCAGATCACCGGCTTTGCCCATTTCAACGAAGTGTTCCTCACCGATGTGGCCGTCCCGGTGGACAACGTGGTGGGGACCATCGACAACGGGTGGGCAGTGACCCACACCACGTTGAGCAACGAACGCACGCTCATCGGTGGCGCCGGACAAGGCATTACCGCCGACCAGGTCTTGGAGCTGGCTCGGCGGTTGGGCGGGAACCGAGACCCGTTGGTCCGCCAGCACGTCGCGGCGTTCTACACCCGCATACAACTGCTCCGATTCATGAACTACCGGGTGCAGACCGCCCTGTCCCATGGACGTCAGCCCGGTCCGGAGGCGGCGACCACCAAACTCCTGGTGTCCCAGCACATGAGCCTGACTGGCGACCTGCTCATGGAGCTGGTCGGCGCCAACGGCATGCTGGCCGACGGCAGCGCCATCGACAGCGGCGCCTGGGAGACCGCTTTCCTCAATCAGTGGATGTCGAAACTCGGCGGTGGGACCGACAACATCCAACGGAACTCGCTGGGTGAGCGGGTCCTCGGCCTACCCCGGGAACCGCGCAACGACAAGGATGTGCCGTTCAGCGCGCTGGCCTGAGTTGGTTGGTCGATCCCCATTAGGGTCGGTTCAGCCGATCGGAGACGCCCATCATGACCAAACCCGCGGAACTGTCAACCAGCCTGCCCACCTTCGCCGCCGAGAGTCCCGACGACTGGTCCCACCTGATCGAATTCGCCCGGGCGGCGGACCAGGCCGGCTTCGACCGGTTGGTAATGTCCGATCACATCGTGTTCGGCGAGCATCTCGATGCCTACGGTGATCCGTCCAACGGTGGGTCCCGGGGCGGTCGGCAGCCCACCGGACCCGACGGATCCTGGCTGGAGCCTCTGGCCACCATCGCCCATCTCACCGGGTTGACCACCCGAGCCCGGTTTGCCTCCAACATCCTGGTGGCGGCCCTGCGGAGGCCGGTGGCGTTGGCAAAGACCGCCGCCACCATCGACGTCTTGTCCGGGGGGCGCCTCGATATCGGCGTGGGGGTCGGCTGGCAACGGGAGGAATACGAGGCGGCCGGGCTCTCCTTCGAGGGTCGGGGCCGGCTGCTCAACCACACCATCGAGGTGTGCCAGGCCCTCTGGCAGAACCAGACGGCAAGCTACGACAGTCCGGAGCTGTCATTTGCGAACATCCACCAGATGCCCAAACCGACCCAACCCGGAGGGGTGCCGATCTGGGTGAGCGGGACGGTCAACCCGCGGTCGATGGATCGATTGGCTCGTTATGGCGCCGGGTGGATCCCCTGGGGAGACGACGCCGCCGACGTCGAGGCGGGGATCGCCCGCATGCGAGGGGCCATCGCCGATCGCGACCGTGATCCCGGAGACCTGGGAGTGGTGGGTACCTTGCGGGCGGTGAAGGGTGATGACGGCGCTCTCGATCTCGAGCAAACGATGGAGCCGGTGCCAAAGCTGCACCAGGCGGGGGTCACCGATTTTCGGATCGCCCTCAAGCCGCCAAGAGGTGAACAGGCCGCGGTCGAGTACCTCGCCCCGGTGGTCACCGCCTTCCGCTCGAGGGCGGAAGGATGGACGTGAGCGGGTAGCGCCAGGAGGCGGCCGGTGAGTCGCGGGCGATGCGCGGATGACCAGGAATTATGGTTCGATCCGGCAGAATGTATTTATTATTGAATCCCGATCCGCCCTGTCCACCCGCCTCGAGCTTGTGCCATACTCCTTGGCTTGTGAGCGGTGTTCCGAGAGTCCTGAAGTCGTGGCATGAGTGACGGCGGCAGTATCACCGACGAGGCGATCGAACGGCTGCGACAGCGGATCGGCATCCCCGAGCCGCACCCGGTGGCTCCGCATTACACCCGCCCGGACGTCGATGCCTTTCGTCATGTCGCCGAGTGCTACGGGGATGACAACCGGCTGTGGTGGGATGAGGAGTATGCCGGCGCCACCGTGTGGGGAGGGGTCATCGCCCCGCCGCCGCTGGTGGGGGGTGATTCGCTGATCGGCATCGACGAGGTGCCCGAGGTGGCGCCCGAAGTGCGCGATCTGATGCGGGGCGACCCGCTCCGCGGCGTGCATGCCTTCTACTCGGCCAGCGCCCGAGAATGGTGGGCTCCTCTCCGTCCGGGCCGGCGGGTGGCGCGGCGCAATGCGCTGGTGGGCGTCCTCGACAAGCCGAGCCAGTTTGCCGAGCGTGCCGTGCACGAGTGGACCGGCCAGGTCTTCCAGGACGACCAAGGCACCATTCTCTCCGGTCAGTACCGGTTGATGATCCGGACCGAGCGGACCAAGGCGCGGGAGAAGAAGAAGCCCCAGGACGCCCTCGAGCTTCGCCCGTATACCGATGAGGAGATCGAAGCCATCGACGCCCAGTACGAGGGCGAGGGGCCGCGGGGGGCGACCCCCCGTTGGTGGGAGGACGTCACCGAGGGCGACTCGGTGGGGCCGATGGTGAAGGGGCCGCTCACCGTCACCGACATGATCTGCTGGCACGTGGGGATGGGCATGGGCCTCTACGGGGTCAAGCCCCTCCGGCTCGGGGCCCGCAACCGCCGGCGCATCCCCCGGTTCTTCCACCGCGACGACCTCAACGTCCCCGACGTGATGCAGCGGGTGCACTGGGACCCCGAGTTCGCCCAGCGGGCCGGCAACCCGACCACGTTCGACTACGGACGGATGCGGGAGACCTGGCTGATCCACCTGTGCACCGACTGGATGGGAGACGACGCCTGGTTGTGGAAGCTCGACTGTGAATTCCGGAAGTTCAACTTCGTGGGCGACACCCAGTGGCTGCGCGGCACGGTCGGCAAGAAGTATCTGGCCGAAGGGGGACGCCCGGCGATCGACCTCGAACTGTCCGCCCAGAACCAACGCGGGGAGATCACCACCCCTGGCCATGCCACTGTCCTCCTGCCCAGCCGAGAGCACGGACCGGTGGTGCTACCCGATCCGCCGGGCGGGGCCATCGACCTCGACGGGACCCTCCGCGCCATCGCCTCCGACTTCGCCGACGGGACGGCGGCGCCGCTCCGATGACGGTCGAGCCCTACCGGTCGGTGGACGGCCTGTCCGTCGAGGTGAGCGACGCGGTGCTCCGCCTGCAGCTCGACCGCCCCACCCAGCGCAACGCCATCAACGACACCATGATGGCCGCCCTCATCGAGGCGGTGGATACCGCCGGACGGGACGAGGGTGTCCGGGTGATCCACATCACCGGCCAGGGTGACCACTTCTGCGGGGGCGCCGACATCGTGGCCCGCAACGCCGGCGACCAGAGCCGACCCCGGGTGGGCGCCATCCAGCGCCGGCTGCCCTCCCAGGCCCACCGGCTGCTTCCCCTCCTCTGCACCGTGCAGGTCCCGGTGGTGTGCGCGGTCCAGGGATGGGCGGCGGGCATCGGGATGCAGATCGCGGTCGCCGCCGACTTCACGGTGGCGGCCAACGACGCGACGTTCTGGGAGCCGTTCTCTTCCCGGGGGTTCACTCCCGACAGCGGGGCCACCTGGCTACTCCCGCGTGCCGTGGGGATGGCCCGGGCCCGGGAGCTCTTGTTGCTCGGCCGCAAATTGCGTGGCACCGACGCCGCCGAATGGGGCCTGATTCATCGGGCCGTCCCGGCTGACGACGTGGCCCAGGTGACCGACGAGCTGGTGGCCAGCCTGGCCGCGGGGCCCACGGTCGCGCTCGGTCTGACCAAGTGGCTGCTCCACGCCGGCGCGTCGCTGCCGCTGGACGAGCACCTTCGCAACGAGGGGTTCGCCATGGAGATCTCCTCGCGGAGCGAGGACTTCCGTGAGGGTCTTGGCGCGTTCAAAGACCGCCGGCCTCCGGAATTCAAAGGGCGCTGATGACCGCCACGGAGCGGACCTTCGTGACCGGGCTCCCGGCCGGCGAGTTGACCGCCCGAGCCCGCCAGTGGGTGGAGGCTCACGTGCCCGAGGCCTGGCGCCGCGCCGCCGGCGAGGGGGGGACGTCTGCCATCCGCAAGGTCCGGCCCCGGGCCGACTACGAAGCCTGGTACCCGGTGTTGGCGGCGTCGGGCCTGGTCGCCCCGACTTGGCCGGTGGAGTACGGCGGGGCGGGTCTGACCCCGTCCGAAGCCCGCATCGTGGAAGTCGAGTTGGCGCCGTACAACCTTGGTCGGCTCAACCCGCTCGGGCTCAGCCTGGCCGCCCCGGCGTTGTTCGCCTTCGGCACCGAGGAGCAGCGATTGCGGTATCTCCCACCCATCGTGGCGAACCAGGAGGTCTGGTGCCAGCTGTTCAGCGAGCCCGGCGCGGGTTCGGATCTGGCCTCGCTGGCCACTCGGGCGGACCGGGATGGTGACGGGTGGGTGATCACCGGCCAGAAGGTGTGGAACACCTGGGCGCACCTGGCTGACTTCGGGGTGCTTCTGGCCCGGACCGACGTGGACGCCCCCAAGAGGCAGGGGATCACCTACTTCCTCATCGGCATGCACGAACCCGGCGTCGAGGTCCGCCCGCTCCGGCACATCACCGGGGAGATCGACTTCAACGAGGTGTTCCTCGACGGCGCCCGGATTCCTGACGGCCAGCGGGTGGGGGAGGTGAACGCCGGGTGGAAGGTGGCGAACGCCACCCTTTCCGGCGAGCGGCAGATGGTGTCGGGCTCCGGCTCGGGCGGTGTCGACCGGATCGGCGGGGGCGGGGCCGAGCGCCTGGTCCAGCTGGCCCGGAGGACCCGTGCCGACGGGCAGCCCGGGGGCTGGGACGATCCGGAGGTCCGGCAGAAGCTCATGGCCGTGCTCAGCGAGGAGCGGATCCGCAACTGGACCAACCAACGGGTGCGGGCCGGGATCAAGGCCGGCCGGTCGCCGGGTCCGGAGAGCTCGGTGGGCAAGGTGCACCAGGGCGACCTCAACCAGCGGGTGCAGCTGCTGGCCACCGACCTGCTGGGCGCGGGCGCGGTCGGGTGGTTGGTGGGGGTCGAGGAGATCGCCGCCAACGGAGTCGACCCGGGGGAGCGGTATGCCGAGTCACTGCCCTACGAGGTGAAGGGCATGCTCCGGAGTCGGGCCAACACCATCGAAGGCGGGACCACCGAGGTGAACAAGAACATCATCGCCGAGCGGGTCCTCGGCCTTCCCCGGGAGCCCGACCCCTGGCAGGCGTCGCCCTGGCGGGAGGTCCCCCGCAGCTGAGAGCGGCCCGGCGGCCGAGCACCCGGCCGGGAGCAACTGTATATAATATTCCAATGACTTCTGCCTTTGGCCCTCGTCCCGACGTCAGTGACGAGCTGGTCGCCCGGATCCCGCCCATCGTCGACCTCGACGCTCATCTGGTGGAGCCCGAGGACGTGTGGACGAGCCGGCTCCCGGCCAGGTACCGGGAGATCGGTCCCCACGTCGAGTACCTCCCGGCCGGGGCCCCCGTCCTCCAGGGCGGCGGCTACATCGAGGAGCCGGGGACCGAAGGGCCTCCGGTGGCCTGGTGGCTCTACGAGGACCACCGGTACTCGGTCAAGCGGTTGATCGCCGCCGCCGGCTATCCGGCCGACGAGATCTCCATGCAGGGGATCACCTTCGACCAGATGCGTCCCGGCTGCTGGAAGCCGAAGGACCGGCTGGCCGACATGGACCTCAACGGGATCGACGCCCAACTGTGCTTCCCCAACTACCCGCGCTTCTGCGGGCAGCTGTTCATGCGGGGCAACGACAAGGAGCTCGCCCTGCTCTGCGTGAAGGCCTACAACGACTGGATGGTGGAGGAGTGGGCGGGGGACAGCGGCGGGCGCCTGATCCCCTTGTGTCTGGTGCCGCTGTGGGACCCGGTGCTGGCCGCCGACGAGGTCCGCCGCAATGCCGCCCGCGGCGTGCGGGCGGTTGCCTTCAGCGAGCTGCCGCCGTTCCTCGGGCTACCCAGCATCTACTCCGGGCACTGGGACCCCTTCTTCGCCGCCTGTGCCGAGACCGGGACGGTGGTGGCGTGCCACATCGGGTCGGGCACCAAGACCCCTCAGACCAGCCCCGATGCTCCGGACGCGGTGGCCGGGACCATCATCTTCGGCAACAGCGTCGGTTCGATGAGCGACTTCCTCTACTCCGGGGTCTTCCTCCGTTATCCCAACCTCAAGCTCCTCTACGCCGAGGCGCAGATCGGTTGGATCCCCTACCTCCTGGAGCGGATCGACGATGTCTGGGAGACCCACCGCGGGTGGAGCCACAGCCAGGAGTACACCCAGGAGAAGCCCTCGGCCATGTACTGGGACCACGTGTACTCGACCTTCTTCAAGGATTCGGTGGGCATCGAGTTGCTCGACCGGGTCGGCGAGGACAATGTGATCTTCGAGAGCGACTATCCCCATCAGGACGGCACCTGGCCCTACACCCGGCACGAGGCGGCCAAGCAGTTCGGCCACCTCGACCAGAAGGTGATCGACAAACTCGCCCGGGGCAACGCCGTCCGCCTCCTCGGCCTCGACCGAGGCTGACCCGGCCGGACGCCTTCCCCGCTCGGGGCTGGTCCCAGCTGCCATAGTAAGTGCTATGGTTTGTAGAGTTAGGTAAGGCTGTGAGATGGGGGAGGCGCCGAATGGCTGGTGTATTCGAAGGTCTACGGGTTCTCGACCTGTCCTGGGGGATGGCCGGACCGATGACGACGATGTTCCTGGCCGACAACGGTGCCGACGTGACCCGCATCGAGCCGCCCGACGGAGATCCGTTCCGGCACCAGACCGGCTACCGGGTCTGGCATCGCGGCAAGCGCAGTGCCCGCCTCGACCTCCACTCCGAGGATGGCCGCCAGACGTTCCTGGCGCTGGCCCGATCCGCCGACGTCGTCGTCGACAGCTTCTCTCCTGGCGTCGCCACCCGGCTCGGCGTCGATCATGAAAGCCTCATCCAGATCAATCCCCGACTCGTCACCTGTTCGATCACCGGGTACGGCGATCATCCCCGACATCGGGACCGCCCCGGCTATGACGGTCTGGTGGCGGCCCGGGCCGGGCTCCTCTATGACCAGAAAGGGCGGAGGGGCTCCGCCATGGAGTACATCTGCGGCCGCCCCGGCCCCCACCCGGAGTTCGATGGGCCCGAAGGGCTGGTCCGTGGCGCCGACCGCGAAGGCCCGGTGTTCCCGAGAACGCCGTGGCCGAGCATCGGTGCGACGTACTTCGCCACGCTCGGCATCGCCGCCGCCCTCCGGGCTCGGGAGGTCACCGGGCAAGGGCAGCGGGTCACCACCTCGCTCCTCCAGGGCGCCCTGGCCGCCGGCTCTCTCAACTGGCAGCGGGTCGAGAACCCCGACGCACCGCTGTACTGGATGTGGCCGGTCGACTCCCGGTCGATCGAGGGGATCTACCAGTGCGCCGACGACCGATGGGTCCACCATTGGACAGTCCGGCCCCGATGGGTGCTGGCTTCGGCTGAGAACGACGAGTTGAGGGCGGTGGAGCTGGATGCGGCCTACCGGGACGACCCGGACCGGGTGTCGATGGAACCCGACGGCCTCCTCACCGGGATCTTCCTCCATCCGTTGTTGACCGAGGCCTTCAAGAAGTTCCCGTCGGCGGAATGGGTGAAGGCCGCCGAGGCCGCCGGCATCGGCGTCGCCACCGTCCGCTCCCCCGGAGAGGCGCTGGCCGACGAGTCGTTCCTGGCCGACGGTTGTGTGGTCGAACTCGACGATCCGGAGGTCGGGCGCATCCGTCACGTGGGTCCGCTGCTGGAGTTCTCGGCCACCCCCGGCGCGGTCTCCGGCCCGGCGCCGCGTTCAGGTGAGCACACCGCCGAGGTGCGGGCGGAAGCCGAAGCAGCCGAGGCGAGGCCGGCCGCCGGCTCACCCGGCCGCGCCGACCGGGGTGTGGCCCACCCGTTGGAGGGCATCCGGGTGCTCGACCTGGGTCTCGGGGTCGCCGGGCCCTATACCGGGAGGGTGCTGGCCGACCTCGGTGCCGACGTCATCAAAGTCAACGCCCTGCACGACACCTACTGGAACGGCACCCACATGGGGCTCGGGACCAATCGGGGCAAGCGAAGCATCGCCCTGAATCTCAAGCACAAGGGTGGCCGGGATGCCCTGGAGAAGCTGATCGAGACGGCGGACGTCGTCACCACCAATTGGCGGCCCGGAGCCGCGGCCCGACTCGGACTCGACTACGACACCCTCCACCGTCGCTATCCCGCCCTCGTCTACTGCAACACCCGGGGCTACGAGAAGGGCCCCCGATCGGCGCTGCCGGGGACGGACCAGACCGCCGCCGCCCTGACGGGCACCGAATGGGAGGACGGCGCCTGTGATGCCGGGAACCCGCCGCTGTGGAGCCGCTCGAACATGGGCGACACCGGGAACGCGTTGCTGGCCGCCATCGCCATCGTCGCGGCGCTCTACCACCGGGAGAGGACCGGCGTCGGCCAGGCGGTGAGCACCTCGATCGTCAACGCCGGGTTGCTCCACACGTCGTACGCCTGGATCCATGCCGACGGAACCCCGGCCGACTGGGGCCATGTCGACGGTGACCAGTACGGGCTGTCCCCGTATTACCGGCTCTACCAGTGCTCGGATGAGGCCTGGCTCTTCATCGGCGCGGTGTCGGACCCGGAAC
This sequence comes from uncultured Acidimicrobiaceae bacterium, assembly GCA_963819695.1. Classification (GTDB taxonomy): domain Bacteria; phylum Actinomycetota; class Acidimicrobiia; order Acidimicrobiales; family RAAP-2; genus DASZIT01. The sequence goes on from CAWFXD010000001.1 coordinate 697,446, forward strand.
GGGAACGGCTGATGGCGGTAATCGGCGGGCTCGAGGCGGTGTCCGGCAATTCCGAGCACGTTGCCGAGCTGCTGGCCGGAGAGTTTCGTAGCCGAACCGCGGCCGAGTGGTTCGCGCGGCTCGATGGGGCCGGGGTGCCGGCCGAGATCGTCGATGAAGGGTTCTGCCGGACCCTGTTCGACGACCCGGATGCCAAAGCCGCACAGTTGGTCACCGAGACCTGGTCGGGGAGCGTCGGGCGGTTCGAGGATCCGGGACTCCTGGTCAAGGTGTCGCCGGCGGAATGCGTGATCCAACGGGGTCCGGCGATGTGCGGCGAGCACAGCCGGGAGATCCTCCTCGAGCACGGCTACCTCAATGCGGAGGTCGACGCCCTGGTCGCGGACCAGGCGATTCTCGACGCCGCCCTGGACGGCTCGTGACCGACGCCGCTGCCGTCGGGCGACCGGCGCCCATCCTCACCGAGGACAACCAAGCGTTCTGGGAGGCGGCCCGGGAAGGCCGCCTGGTCACCCAGCGGTGCGCGGGTTGCGGACGGTTGCAGCATCCGCCGCGGCCGATGTGCCCGTCCTGCCACGGGCTCGAGCTGGAGGTCGTCGAGCTGGCCGGGACCGGTGTGGTCTACAGCTATTCGATCCTGCATCACCCCCGGCACCCGTCGTTCGACTATCCGGTGGTCGCCGTCCTCATCGATCTCGACGAGGGGGTCCGGATCCTCTCGAACCTGGTCGACGTCCGGCCGGAAGACGTGCGGATCGGGATGCCGGTCGAGGTCCGGTTCGTGCCTACCCGGGACGAGATGGCCGCTCCGGTGTTCACACCCCGAGGAGCCGACCGGTGAGCGCCGGCCTGGCCTCGACCACCGCCATCGTCGGTGTCGGGCAGACGGAGTTCTCCAAGGCCGCCGGACGCAGCGAGACCCAACTGGCCAGCGAAGCGATCATCACTGCCCTGGTCGATGCCGGACTGTCAACCGGTGATGTCGACGGGCTGGTGAGCTACACCATCGATCCGGTGGAGGAGACCGAGCTGGTCCGGGCGGTCGGCTTCGACGAGATCGGCTTCTCCAGTCGGGTGCCCTATGGAGGAGGTGGCTCCCAGGGCGTCCTCCTCCACGCCGCCGCCGCGGTCGCCTCCGGCGCCGCCAATGTCGTCGTCGTCTACCGGGCGGTGAAGGCGCGTTCGGGGGCGCGTTTCGGACGTGCCGAAGTGAGCGGACGTCCGACGTCGTCACACTCGGGCTCCACGGCCATGCAATGGTGCTCGCCCTTCGGGGTCTTGACCCCGGCGTCATGGATGTCGCTCAACGCCACCCGCTACATGCACGCCTACGGCGTCGAGAGCGCCGACTTCGGCCGGGCGGTGGTGCAACTCCGTGCCTACGCGGCCAACAACCCCAACGCCCACTTCTACAAGCAGCCGATCGCCCTGGACGATCACCAGGCCTCCCGCTGGATTGCCGAGCCGGCCATCCGGCTGTTCGACTGTTGCCAAGAGACGGATGGTTCGGTGGCGATGGTGGTCACCCGGGCCGATCGCTCCCGAGACTCCAACCGCCCGGTCCTCATTGCCGCGGCGGCGGGATCGGGCCTGTTCGAGGAGGAGATCGCCAGCAACCACTACCGGCCCAACCTCGAGGTGATGGACGGATCGGTGGCCCTGGCCAGGCGGCTGTTCGACGGGTTCGGGATCGACCGTGCCGATGTCGACGTCGCCTTGATCTATGACGCCTTCTCGCCGATCCTCCTCATGCAGCTCGAGGGCCTCGGCTTCTGCGGCTTCGGCGAGGCCAAGGACTTCATCGCCGACGGGCAGCTCGGCCCGAAGGGAAGCCTGCCCTGCAACACCAACGGTGGGCTGATCGGCGAGGGATACATCCACGGTCTGAATCTGACCCTCGAAGCCGTCCGCCAGTTGCGCGGCGAATCGGTGAACCAGGTCGACGGCGCCGCCACCGCACTGGTGTCGGCCAGCCGGACCGGCGTCATCCTCCAGCGGCCGTAGCCATCGGCGTGCGCAAGCTCACCCTGACGGTGGATGTCACCGGGCGGGCCCCGAACGGGCGTGGCCCGAGGTCGCCAGCCCGTCGGCCAGCGCCTCCGGCCGGTCGGCGGCGGCAGCTTCCTCGGGGGTGAGCACCGACGGGAGACCGCGGTTGGAAAACTCGAGCAATGCCACCGCGTCGTAGGTGCGGCGGCGCCCCGGCTGGCAGGCGACCAGGAGGAGGGAGACCGCGGAGGCCCGGGCCAGACTCAGGCGAGGTCGAGCGATCCCAAATCCCTGACAGCCGCGCACGAACGGCGCGCCATGGCAATGAACATGGTGTCTGATTGCTCGGTGCGCTTGGGGCCGGCGTGGATGCAGCCGATGACGGTCATCATCGGCCCCTGCAGCTGTCCGATGCGATAGTCGTTCCAACATTCATCGAAGGTGTACGTGTGTACGCCACTCTCGAGAAGAGCCGAGTGGTAGCTCCGAACCAATGGCTCCTCATGGACGGCCCTGTCTTCACTCTCCAAACTCGTGCCGAGGAAGTAGGCAACGTCGCGGAGAGGCGGACCGACACCCGCGCTCTGCCAGTCGACCGTTGTTACCTCACCAGTCACCGGATCGAAGAGAAGATTGTCGAGGCGGTAGTCCCCGTGGATTAGAGAAAACGGCGAGGATTCGGTGGCCTGCCACCGCTCGATCACGGTGCAAACCCGACGCAAGGTCTCGCCGTCTTCCGGAGCCAAATCGGCGGCATATCGCTCGATGAATTTGTCGCAGGCCTGCGTCATGACCTGCGCCATCATCGTCGCCGTGCCCGCGTCTGGTCGCATGAGGAAGTCCATGTCGCGCAACTTTGGATCGTCCCACCATGATGCGTGCAATCCGACCAGATTTCGCAGCGAAGCTGCGGCTTGCTCGACGGTGCACCCTTCAGCCTGGGTGCCCGGCGTAGAAGGGAACATGTCTTCGAGCAACAGAGTGAAGCGCGTATGGTCGTCCGTGATGGCGCCATACCAGGACCGTGGCGTTCGGACCTTGAGCCGTGGCGCCAGCGTCGAGTAGAAGCCCACCTCGGCGGCGTACCCTGGGGCGACCAGAGCCCGCAACTCCTCGTCCTCGCCAGCCAACTTCGCGATCAGGGTTCGGGGTCCGTCCAGGCCGTCATAGGACAGGTCCAGCCGGTACGTGGTGCCCATCTGTCCAGACCCAAACCGTTCAAATCGAACATCGGACACGGTAAAGAGATGGCCCGAAGCGTGGAGGGCTTCGGAGAGCCATTGCGCCGAGAGGTCGTCGGGTTGGTCAACCACCGATTCCATCAGTTCCAACCCTTGGGCTGAGCACGGTTGTGGCCTGAGACTTCGCCGGATGCCCGGTATGCCGCGACGATCGGTGCCAGTTCCTCCGGCGTCGCTCCGTGCATGATGACTCCGTCGCAGCCGAGATCGAACTGGTTGCGGATGGCGGACACGCACCGCTCCGGGCTGCCGGAGGCGGCGGGAGCGAGCCAGTCATCGGGGATCAAGGTGGCGACGTGTTCGAGTTGTTTCTGCGTTCCGACTACATCAAGACCGCGGCTGCTCTGTACGACCGGATCGGCAAGGAACCGGATGAGCACATCTGGATCCCAACCATTGGTCCGAACGAGGAGGTCGCCGTAGGCCTGGAGGTACGTAGCGAGGCGTCCGACGGTCTTCATGAGCCGCCGGTCTTCGGGGATATGGCCGCCGATCGTGGCAAAGCAAGACCAGACTTTGACCGAGGCAGGATCGCGGCCTGCCATCGCAGCCGCGTCCTTGACGGTCTGCACACACCGAACTGTGGTTTCGTCGGTGAAGTACGTGTGGAGGACGACCTGGTCAAAGCAACGTCCGCCGAGCTTCAGGGTCTCGGGTCCGAAGGCGACGATGCCCATGGGGAGGTACTCGTCGAGGCGGTCGTCGAGGAAGAGGACGGGCCACGACCCAGCGGGGCCGTCATGGCCGATGATTGCCTCGCCGTGGAAAAGCCGACGCATGAGACCGGCAAAATCCTCCAGCTGTGCGGTGGAGATTCGAGGGATGCCGTAAGCATCTTGGGCGAGTGGGACGCCGCGGCCCAACCCGAGAACGAAACGGCCGCCAGTGAGGCTCTGCATAGTCCGCGCGAAACCGGCGGTCACCATTGGATGGCGGGTGTTGTGGTTGGTCGCGGCCGTCTGGATCGTGATCCGCTCGCTGACTGCTCCGGCGGCGCCACAGAGGGTGACCGCTTCTTTGCGGTCGTAGCGCTCGGAGATGAAGGCGGTGCCGAGCCCCATCGCTTCACCCTCGCCGATCTCCTGGACAATCGAGCGGGACGATGCCGGTTGGCCGGCAAGTGCATAGAAGCCGAGCTCCTCAAGGACAGGCCTGCTCACGGTGCCGATCCTCGATGCGTCGGACCACGGGAATGAGACGTTGTGATCCGAGGAGGTGGGTGGTTTTTCATGCCAATCGGATCCTCGGTCTCCTCATCTCACCCGGGGGCTGCTCCTGGGCCGGTCCGTGGATATATTACAACTCTACAGAGTACTGTCAATCTGTAATATAATATCCTCATGAGGCGCCGCGGTTGGGCTGGTTACCCCCCCAGGGACAATCAAGAGGCGAGAGACCGCATCGTCGAAGCGGCTGCCCGCTGCGTTGATGGCCTGGGTCCGAGCGCGTTCTCGTTGTCGGAGGTCGCCAATGAGCTCGGGATCAGCCGCCCGACGGTGTATCGGTACTTTCCGAGCACCGACGAGCTGCACTCCGCCGTGGGTCAGTTCGTGATGCAGGAGTTTTCGGACGAATTGCGGGCCCATCTCCACGAGATCACCGACCCCGCCGAATGGATCGTCGAAGGCATTGCCATTCCCATCGAGTGGCTACCTTCCCGACGCCACCTCACGCTCTTGCTCGCGGCCGGGCGTTCCGAACAGTTCGTTCGCGGGTTCACCTCGCCGGTGGCCGTCGACATAACGCGCCAGGCGTTTCGCCTATCGTCAATCGACTGGGACACTCACGGCTTTTCTCAACGAGACATCGACGAGCTCAGCCACCTCATGCTGCGGCTGATCGCCTCCATGCTCATCGACCCACCTGAGCCCCCCTATACCAAGGCGGAGCTTCGCCGGTACCTTCGACGCTGGATCGCTCCGGCCGTTGAGAAGGTCGCGCTCGACTAGGCGCGCCAGTGGCTAGACGCCGTAGAGGCGAGCGGCGTTGCCGGCGACGATCAGATCCCGTTCATCTTCGGGAATCCCGGCGAAGTTCTTCTCGACCACGCTCTGCGAGTTCGGCCACGAGGTGGCCGGATGGGGAAAGTCGGTCGACCACATGATGCGGTCGACTCCGAGCTCGTGGCGATGGGCCAGGCCACGGGGATCATCGACGAAGGTCAGATACATCTGCCGGTGGAAGTAACTGCTCGGCTTGTCGTCCAGCTCCGGGAAGTCGTAGGGGCCCTCGTACATGGAGTCGATCATGTCCAGGTAGGAAGGCACCCATCCGAGGCTGGGCTCCACCAGGACGACCTTGAGCTCGGGGAACCGGGCCAGGACGCCGGGAAGGATCCAGAACCCGATGGTCTCGGCCAGGCGCAGGGCCGGCTGGGAGGTGAAGATGCCCTTGTTGGGGGTCGGGTCGCGGCGGAACAGGTCCCACAGCGACTGGACGAGTCCGAGGTGCTGGCTGATCGACATCCCGGACTCCGAGATGGTTGCCCACACCGGGTCATAGCGGGAGTCGTGGTACTCGGGGAGACCCACCTCCGATGGGAAGGTGGGGATGTGGACGGCCCGGGCGCCGCCGGCGGCGAGTGCGTTCACCTGCTTGACGGCAAAGTCGATGTCGATGAGCGGTACCTGGTAGGCGGGGACGAACCGACTGGGGTCGACCGAGGCGAAATCGAGCATCACCCGATTGAAGGCCTCCGAGGCCTCCATCCACCCTTCGCGCATGTACGGGTAGTGACGGAAGGCGCTGACCTCGCTGTAGAGGATCTCGGCGTCCACCCCGTCACGGTCCATCGCCTTGAGGCGGGCAGTGGGGTCGTAATAGCCGGGATCGCTGAACGCCTCGTGGCTGAACCCCATGGCCAGCACCGAGGGATCGACGCCTCCCATCTCCTCCAGGTGCTTGAGCCGCTCCTGCTCTACCGCGTCATCCCAAGCCGAGTGGTACTTGGCCGGCATATTGGCCTTGATCTGGTCCGGAACGATCTTCACGTGCGAATCCACCGAGATCAGTCGGGTCATGGGTCCCTCCCTCGCGCCTTGCTCGGGGACCCAGAGAGGTCGCCCGAACCCCGGCAGCCATAGTAACTACAATGGTCACGGTACCATAGGAGGCCACCAGCGACAAGAGGGGCCATAAGGTACGAGCGTGAGTCCACCCAAGACGCCAACCGCGACGAAAAGACCGCCCTCCCAACGCGGACAATCGGCCAACCGCGACGTTGCCACCCGGCAACGGGTCATCGATGCGACGGTTGCCTGCGTCCTCGAGCTGGGGTTCTACCGATCGAGTACCAACGAGATCGCCCGCCGCGCCGGGGTGACCTGGGGAGTCATTCAGCACTATTTCGGCACCCGGGAGAAGCTGATGGTTGCCGTCCTGCAGAACGGCAACCGCCACTTCGTGGAGATGGTGGAGGGAGTAGCTATCGAGGGCGACACCGTCAGGGAGCGGATGGGACAACTCGTCGATCTCTTCGCGGCTTGCTATGCCCGGCCGGAGTACCTGGTCGACCTGCAGGTGCTCCTGAGCATGGATCGCGACCCCCGCACCGGGACCGAGGTTCGTGACACCATGCGCGAGGTGGCCGCCAAGTCCGCGACTCACATCCGGCGGTTGGTCAATGACACGCTCGGGCCGGCCGCCTCCACCCCGGATCTCTTCGAGACGGTCTTCCTCACCCTCCGCGGGTTCGGATTGAGCCAGCAGCTTCTCGACACCATGTCCTATGACGCCGCTGCCCCCAAACGCGATCGCGTCGCCCGGCAACGACGCCTGTTGGCCGACCTGCTCACCCCTTTGGTCGAGCAGCTGGGTGAGGTGGCAACCCGATGAGCGTGAGCTTCGAGGTCCGGGGCCGATGCGCGATCCTCACCATCAACCGGCCGGAAGCCCGTAACGCGGTCAACGCCGCCGTCGCCGCCGGCATCGAAGCCGGGATCGATCGGATCGAGGCGGACGACGAGCTGTGGGTAGGCATCCTGACCGGTGCCCCTCCGGCGTTCTGTGCCGGCGCCGATCTCAAGGAGGTTCAAGGGGGCACGACCGGGGGGCTGTTCACCGAACGGGGGGGATTTGGCGGCTTTGCCGCCCGCCAACGGACCAAGCCGTTCATCGCCGCCGTCGACGGGCCGGCGCTGGCCGGGGGGACGGAGTTGGTGCTGGCCGCCGACCTGGTGGTGGCAACCGCCCGGTCGTCCTTCGGCATCCCCGAGGTCAAGCGGTCGCTGGTGGCCGGCGCCGGCGGCCTGTTCCGTCTGCCCCGAAAGATCCCCGTGAATGTGGCCATGGAGTGCGCGCTCACCGGCGATCCCATCCCGGCGGCCCGGGCCGCCCACTTCGGTCTGGTCAACCAATTGGTGGAGGACGATGGCGCGGTGGCCGCCGCCCTGGGGTTGGCCGAGCGGATCATCGCCAACGGCCCACTGGCGGTCAGAGAGAGCCGCCGGGTGGTGCTGGCCTCCGCCCACCTGAGCGATGAGGAAGCCTTCGCCCTGTCCATGGAGGCAATGGGCCGGGTGGCCGGTTCGGCCGACCTCCGGGAGGGGGTGGCGGCGTTCATCGAGAAGCGACCTCCCCAGTGGACGGGGCGGTAGGTCGGCCCCGCCGGTGCCATCAGATCTCGGGAGGATCGGGGACGGTCGGGCCCACGGCTACCATCCCCTGAACATGAGAACGGGGGAGTCAGATGCGCCTGGGTGACACCGCCAACGAGGGCGCCCGGGGTTTCGGCCGCCCGCTCGACGGGGTGCGGGTGATCGCCCTCGAACAGATGCAGGCGCTGCCGTTCGCCACCCAGCTGATGGCTCGGCTGGGTGCCGAGGTCATCAAGGTCGAAGAGGTCGGCCGGGGCGACTCGGGCCGGACGGCGACGCCGTCGATGACGAGGGAAAACGGCGAAAAGGTGGGCGCCACCTTTGTCCGCAACAACCTGGGCAAGGAGAGCGTCGCCATCGACTTCCAGTCCGATCGCGGCCGCCAGCTGGTGCTCGATCTCAGCCGCCAGGCCGACATCGTCTGCGAGAACCTGGGCCCGGGCAAGGCAAAACGCCTCGGCCTCGACTACGAGGCGATGAGTGCGGAACATCCCGAACTGATCTATCTGTCCATTTCCGGCTTCGGCAACGATGGGCTTTCCCCCTACGAGAAATGGCCCGCCTACGCGTCGGTGGCCGAATCGATGTCCGGGATCTATGAGTACGCCCGGCGCCCCCATCAACCTCCGGTCATCAACCCGGTGGGCGGACTGGGAGACACCGGCACCGGTCTGTTCGGGATCATCGGTGTGCTGGCCGCCCTCCGCCACCGCGATGCCACCGGGCTCGGGCAGCACGTCGACGTGTCCATGTTCGACGCCATGGTCTCGATCTGCGACCTGGCCGTGAACTACTGGTCGATGGGTCAATACCGGGAGCCCGACGAGGAGTTCGACCTCCCGCTCATCCTCGATTCCTTCCCGAGTGCCCGCGGCTGGTTCATCGTCCAGGTGGTGCGAGAGCATCAATTCGAGCGGCTGGCCAATCTGGTCGGCCATCCAGAGTGGGTCGGCGACGACCGGTTCGCCACCCGCCAGGGATGGCGTGACCACTTCGAGTCGGCCATCCGGCCGGCGGTCGAAGCCTGGGCCGCCGACAAGACCAATTTGGAGGCGGCGCGGGCCTTCGCCGAGAGCGGCATCGCCGCCGCCCCTTGCAGCTCGGCCGCCGACGTGGCCGCCGATCCGCACGTGGCCCTGCGCAACATGTTGGTCGAGGTGGAGCGGACCGACGGTGTCCAGCAACCGGTGCTGGTGGCGGGAAACCCGATCAAGATGTCAAAGGTCGCCGAGGGTCCGGAGCGATTCGTCCCGCTGATGGGCGAGCACACCGATTCGGTTCTCACCTCGGTGCTCGGTCTCGACGACCAGGCCATCGACGAGCTCGTGGCGGCCGGGGTGGTCAGCAAGGTCGCGGATCCGGCCCGACCGGCGGCCACCAGCACCCGAAGTCACCAGCGGTGACCGAGGCAGGTTTCGATCGGGTCGCGGCCGAGCTGGAGATCCGGAACGTCATCGCCCGGATCGCCCTCCTGGCCGACCAGGGCGACCTCGACGAGTACATCGAACAGTTCACCGATGACGCGGTGTGGGCGTTTCCCACCGCAGCCCGGCACGGCCGTGCCGATATCCGGGCAGGGGCCGAAGCCCGGCGGTCGGACGGTACCACCGGTCCGGGCACCGCCACCCGTCACGCCATCACCACCGTGGTTGTCCGGGTCGACCACGCCGACCGGGCCACCGCTGATTCCTACTTCGTGTTCTTGCAGAACACCACGACATCACCCACCATCTTCAACATGGGCGCCTATCACGACACCTTCGTCCACCAGGGCGGCGCCTGGCGGCTGGCCCGACGGGAGATCACCATCGGTTAGGGGCGGGCCGACAGGTTCAGGAGCGCAACACCATGCCCGGCCGTTGCCCGAGCCCCTCGGGGACCGACTGGCCGTCGACCCGGATCGGAACCCCGTTGATCAGGGTGTGGGTCATCCCCACCGGGGCATCGGCGGTCAGCCGCTCGCCGTCGGCCGGAAAGTCGGTCACCCGGCGGATGGGACCCGGTGCCACGGTATCGGGATCGAACACCACCAGGTCGGCGGCCTTGCCCACCTCCACCGATCCTCGGTCGGAAAGGCCGTAGACCCGGGCCGGCTCGGCGGTGAGCTTGTGAATGGCGTGCTCGAGGGTCAGGACCTGGCGATCGCGGACCCAGTTGCCCAACAGGTCGGTGGCAAAGCAGGCGTCGCAGAGCTGGCTCACGTGGGCACCGGAGTCGGCCAGTCCCAACAGGACGTCGTCCCGTGGCAGCAGGTAGGCGATGCCGTCGGGGTTGTTGTTGGCCAAGACCGACGTGAATCGGGTTGTGAGGTCGTCGGCGAGAGACAGATCGAGGAGCACGTCCAGGGGAGTGACCCCCTGGTCCTCGGCGAGGTCGACAACGGAATGCCCGATGAGGTCGGGTCGGGTAGCCGACTCGGCGACCGACAGCAAGTTCACGTTGAACAGGGTGCCGCCGCCGCTCATCTGCTGGTGGGTGAGGGCCCGCCAACCGATGTCACGGTAGGCGGCCTTTCGTTCCTCGACCGGCGCATCCAACAGGGCGGCGAAGCGGGGAAAGGTGTTGAGGGTGAAGGGATCGGCCAGGTTCATCTGGCTGACCAGTGGCCGGCACGACACCTGGGGCCAGACATCCACGCCCGAGGCCCGGGCCTCGGCATGATCAACCATGACCTTCTCGTGATAGTCGGACCCGGCAAACGTGAGCAGTGCCGTCCAGGTGAACGGCCGGCCAATGTGGCGCTGGAGCTCGAACATCCGGTGGTGGGGCAACACCCCGCCGGGGAGCAGGGCGGCCACCCCCCGGGGGCGGTTGCGCATCGGCTCGAGCAGGGCGGCGAGCTCGTCGAAGTCGGCCACCCGGGACGGAACCGGCCGGCCGTGGTCGCCGAAATGGGTCGGGGCCCAGCTGGAGGCGAAGCCCATCGCCCCGGCGTCCAGGGCCTCGCCGACGATGCCGGCCATGGTGGTCAGCTCGTGCTCGGTGGCCGCCCGCTCGTAGGCGTCGGGGCCCATGACAAAGAGACGGACGGCGGTGTGGCCGACGTAGCAGCCGTAGTTGAGGGCGACCCCTTGCCGCTGGACGACGTCGAGGTACTGGCCGAAGGTCTCGAACTCGTCCCACGGCACCCCGGCCAGCAACGTGTCGAGGCTCATGTCCTCGACGTGCTGCAGGGTCCGGGCCAGAATCCCGATCCCCTCCGGCCGGATGGGGGCGATGGAAAACCCGCAGTTGCCGGCCACCACCGTGGTCACCCCGTGAAAGGACGAGGGAGTGAGGTCGGGGTCCCAGAACACCTGGGCGTCGTAGTGGGTGTGGATGTCGATGAATCCCGGAGCGACCACCTGGCCGGATGCATCGAGGGTGGTGGCGCCCGACAGCCCGTCACCGATGGCCGCGATCCTTCCGCCCCGGACGGCCACATCCGCGGTCCGCCCCGGCGCCCCGCTCCCGTCCACCAGGGTCCCGCCCCGCAGCACGATGTCACCGTCCAAGGTGTCAGTCAAAGGTCACGACTCCCCGGATCACCTTCCCGTCCCGCATGTCCTGGTAGCCCTGGTTGATCTGGTCGAGTGAATAGGTACGGGTCACCAGCTCATCGAGCTTGAGCTTGCCCGACCGGTACATGGCCAGCAGGTTGGGGATGTCGAACCGCGGATTTCCCGAGCCGAAGATGGTTCCCTTGATCTCCTTGTTCATCATGGCCAGGTCCAACAGGCTGATGGACGCCTCGGTCTGCATCATCGGGCCCACCGACGTGACGACGCAGGTTCCCCCTTTGCCGGTCAAGGCCATCCCCTCGGCCATCAGGTCTCCCAGCATCACGCTCGGGACCATGATGACCCGGTCGGCCATCTCGCCCCGGGTCAGCTCGCGGACCATCTCGATGGCCTCGGTCATGCTGGGGGCGGAATGGGTGGCTCCCAGTTGCATAGCCGTCTCGCGCTTGAATTCCACCGGATCGACGGCGACCACCACCCGAGCGCCGGCCATGACCGCACCCTGCACCGCGTTGATGCCCACACCGCCCACCCCTACCACCACGACAACGTCCCCGGCGAGGGTGCCGGCCCGGTGCACCGCTGAGCCCCACCCGGTGGCGACGCCACATGACACCAGGGCGACTGCGGCCGGGGGTAAGTCCGAGTCGACCTTGACGACGGATTGCTCGGAGACCAACGTGTGTTCCGCGAAGGTGCCGCATTTGCACATCATGTTGAGCGGTTCCCCCCGGCAGAAATGCCGGACGACTCCGTCGACCATCTGGCCCCGCTGCATGAGCTGGGAACCCTGGTTGCACAGGCTCTGGCGACCGGTGACGCAATAGCGGCACTGACCGCAGGCGGGGATGAAAGAGGCGGCCACCGAATCCCCCGCCGAGACCGAGCTCACCCCGGCACCCACCTCGACCACCACCCCGGCGCCCTCGTGGCCACCGACTATCGGGAACGGGCTGGCCAGCCCGGTTTGTTGGCGCACCTCCTCCGGCATCACCAGGTCCCCGGTGACGAAGTGCTCATCGGAGTGACACAGGCCGGCGGCTCGCCATTTGACCAGCACCTCACCCGGGGCAGGATCCCCGATGTCGATGTCCTCGATCTGCCAGTCCTCTTTGACCCCCCAGAGGACAGCTGCCCGGCTCTTCATGTGAACTCCCTCCCGACGTCAAGTAGACCGATCCGCGATCGGCACTCTACTTCCCGAGCGACTACCGTTCCCTGCCGCGCAGTGCTGCGGGCTGCACTCCAGCGCGATCGGTATGAATTCGACCTGGGAGACCTCTTGAACCACTCAGAACGTGCACGGAATGCGCTTGTGGTGATCGGCGCCGGTGGGATGGGGCTAGCCATCGCTCGCCGGCTGGGCGGTGGCCGCCAACTGTTGCTGGCCGACGCTTCGGCCGCCCAGCTCGATGGCGCGCGGGACGTGCTACGAGCCGAGGGGTTCGCGGTCGATGCACACCGGGTGGACGTGTCGCAGCGAGTCTCAGTCGAGAATCTGGCCTCGGCGGCGGCCAGTGCCGGCCACATCGACGCGGTCATCCACACCGCGGGGGTCTCGCCGGTCATGGCCAGCGCCCGGCAGATCTTCGAGGTCGACCTGTTGGGAACGGCCCACGTCATCGATGCCTTTTATTCCGTTTCCGATGCTGGCACCTCGCTGGTCTGCCTGGCCAGCATGGCTGGAAACTTCGCCTCGCTGTCCCCGGAGCTCGAGCGGCACCTGGCCACGGCGCCGACGGAGCACCTGCTGGAGCACGATGGGATCGACCTCGACTCCCCTGACCCCGGCACCGCCTACGTGGTGGCCAAACGAGGCAACCAGTTGCGAGTCGAGGCCGCCGCCCACGATTGGGGCGGCAAAGGCGCCCGGCTCAACACGATCAGCCCGGGAGTCGTCTCCACGCCAATGGGCCGCCAAGAGCTGGACGGCCCGGTGGGAGCTCATATGCGGACGATGATCGATCGTTCGGGTGCCCGCCGAGTTGGCACTCCTGACGACATTGCCGGCGTCGCTGCCTTCCTGGCTGGGCCGGAATCGTCCTTCATCACCGGCAACGACATCTTGGTGGACGGGGGAGCCGTTGCCGCGGGGAAATGGACAGAGGGTGGGTGACGGATACGTCCGTCTTGCCCTGGGGCCGAGGGTGCGGGATCGTCGCTGTAACGTCGACAAAGTACATTGAATGGAAACTCAAAACAGGGTCGAACGGGTCCCAGCCCACCGACCCTCGAACTCCTCCGACAAGGCGGAATCGATGGAACTGCGACGACGATGAGCAAAGGAGTTGAAGCCCCCAGTCGGCGGGAGCTACGACGAGAGCGTCACCACGATCTCAGTCGTACCCAGTTGCTTGACGCCGCCGAGCGAGTGTTCGGGGAAAAGGGGTTCCACGACGCCACCCTGAATGAGATCGCCGAACTGGCCGAGTATTCGGTCGGTTCGGTGTACTCGTTTTTTGCAGGCAAGGAAGACCTCTTCTCCCAGGTATTCGTGCGACGGGGCGAAGAGTTCATGCCGGCGATGCGCGACATCCTGGACGGCGCCGGCTCACCGACGGAAAAACTTCACTGTCTGGTCGACTTCCAAGTTGGTTTCTTTCGGGACCATCGTGAGTTCGGCCGCCTGTTCTTGCGATACGCCAATGTCGCCCTGGTCTCGGAGCCAAGCGAGCTCGACGCTTCCATCGCCGGGAATTATGACGAATCGATGCGACTGCAAACCGATTTGATCAGCCGAGGCCAGGGTTCGGGCGAGTTCCACCCGGGCGATCCATTGGTGCTCGCCCACCTGTTCAGCGGGCTCATTGCCTCCTACCAGGCGTTGGATCCGTCGGTCGTCTCGGACGAACCGGATCCGCCGGAGCGCCTGTCGCTCGTGGAACTGCACCAGTTGGTAGCCCGGGCATTCGAGCTATGAGCGCCGCGCCGAGCGGTACGGAGGGAGTTGTCCGATGACCAAGAACACGCCCCGCCCCCCGGAGGGGGACTGGCTGGGTACCCCCTTCGTGCGCTTCGAGCGACACGGTCCACTGGCCTACTGCATCGTGGACCGACCCGAGGCCCGAAACGCGATGACCGCATCGATGTATTTTGCCGTCCGCTATGCCGTCGATGTCGTCAATCGCGACCCCGACCTGGCCGGGATGCTGCTGACCGGCACCGGCGACGTGTTCATCCCCGGTGGCGACCTGGGCGGCGCCACCGTCGACGACTGGGGAGGGGTGTCCCGGATGCTCGGCATGGACGTCGTGCCGTTCGAGGCGATCCGGAACTCGCGGAAGCCGGTGGTCAGTGCGGTGAACGGTATCTGCCAGGGCGGCGGGCTCCTCATGGCCATGCTCTCCGATGTGGCCGTGGCCAGTGAGGGTGCGACGTTCCGATGCCCGGAGCTGTACCGGGGGATCGCCGACACCGGGTATGCCGCCTACCTCCCCGCCCAGATAGGTCCGTCCCGCGCCCGGGACATGCTCTTCACCGGCCGGAAGGTTACCGCCACGGAGGCCTGCGCCTGGGGCATTGTCTCCCGGATAGCCCCAGCCGGCCGTGTGTTGGAGGAGGCCGTCGAGGCACTCGAGGCCTGCTGCCGCAGTGCGCCGCAGGCGAGGTCGGTGGTCAAACGGGTGATCAACGATGGTTACGGCCGCTACGACCGGATGTCGATGGATGAGAGCCTGGCCGGCCCGGAGTGCGTCGAAGGATGGCTGGCCTTCAAGGAGCGCCGGCAACCTTCCTGGGTCCCGCAGGAGCTGCGAACTGATGGTCGGCTCTAGGCGGGTCGCCGTCTGGCTTCCAGCCATGACTCCAGATTCAGGATTTCGAACTATGATTCAAAGTACCGGATCACCCCCCGGAAGGAGTTGGCCATGCACCCCGATGAGCTGATCATGATCAGCGTGGACGATCACGTGGTCGAGCCACCGACCCTCTTCGACGGTCGGCTACCCGCCAAGTATCAGGATCTCGCTCCCCGCGTCGAACGCCTGCCGAACGGGAGCGACGTTTGGATGTTCAACGGGACGAAGATCCCCAATATCGGCCTGAATGCCGTGGCCGGTCGGCCCAAGGACGAGTACGGGATCGAACCGACCGCCTTCGAGGAGATGCGACCGGGATGCTTCGACATCCATGAGCGGATCAAGGACATGAATGCCGGTGGTGTCCTGGGCTCGATGAACTTCCCGTCGTTCCCCGGATTCAGCGCCCGGCTCTTCGCCGCCTGCAAGGACAAGGGACTGGCCCTTTCCGTGCTTCGGGCCTACAACGACTGGCACATCGACGAGTGGTGCGGTTCGTACCCGGGCCGGTTCATTCCCATGGCCCTACCGGTTCTGTGGGACCCAGAGCTCTGCGCCGAGGAAGTGCGACGGGTGGCGGCCAAAGGATGCCACTCCCTCACCTTCACCGAGAACCCGCACAAGCTCGGCTTTCCCAGTTTTCACAGTGAGTCATGGGATCCGTTGTGGAAGGCCCTCTGCGATGAGCAGGTGGTGCTGTCCATCCATCTGGGCTCGTCGGGGGAGTTGGCCTTCACCGCCCCCGACGCCCCCATCGACGTCATGATCACCTTGCAGCCCATGAATATCTGCAGCGCGGCATCGGATCTGCTGTGGTCACGGGTACTGAAGTCGTTCCCGGACATCCGCATCGCGCTATCCGAAGGGGGGACCGGCTGGATCCCCTACTTCCTCGATCGGATCGACCGGACCTACGACATGCACCGGGGATGGACGGGCCAGGACTTCGGCGACAAGTTGCCCAGCGAAGTGTTTCGCCAGCATTTTCTCACCTGCTTCATCTCGGATCCGATCGGGGTTGAACTCCGTCACCACATCGGGATGGACAACATCGCCTGGGAATGCGATTACCCCCACTCGGATTCGTCCTGGCCCAATGCCCCCGAAGAGCTGGCGGCGGTGGCTGCCGACGTTCCCGACGATGAGCTCGACAAGATCAGCTGGGTGAACGCCAGTCGCTGGTTCTCGTTCGACCCGTTCGTGCACCGCTCCCGGGAGCAGAGCACGGTGGCGGCGCTGCGGGCCGAGTCCGCCGGCCACGACGTGTCAATTCAATCCTTCGATACCGGCCGCATCGAACGGAGCGGCAAGGGAGCGGATCTGGCCAGGATCGCCGCCGAGGCCACCGCCTGACGCGATACGACCCCTCGAGGGGGGTCGGAGGGCCGCACCTCCCTTCCCGGCCCGCACCCTTCGGGGATCAGACGTTGATGGGGAGTTCTTTGTAGCCGCGGACGGTGCTGGTGTGGAGAGGCACCGCCCTCGCTTTGTCCACCGTCCAGGTCTTGTAGCGCTTGAAGGTCTCCTCCAGCGCGACCTTGCCCTCCATGCGGGCCAAGGCGGCACCGAGACAGAAGTGAATCCCGTAGCCGAAGGCAACGTGCAGCTTGAAGGTTCGCCGAATATCGAAGCGGTCCGCCTCCGGGTAGACCCGGTCGTCGCGGCCGGCCGACCCGGTGAGCAACATTACCTTCGAGTCGATCGGGATGACCTGCCCGTGGAGCTGCACTTCCTCGGTCAGCCATCGGCCCTGCACCGGTGACGGCGACTCGTAGCGGAGCAATTCCTCGACGGCGTTGGGAATCAGCCGCGGATCGTTGGCCAGATCCGCCAGCTGGTCGGGATGATCGGCCAGAAGCAGTCCGGCCCAGCCGAGCAGCCGGGCGACCGTTTCCGTCCCGGCCCCGATGATCAGGAGGGCGAATTCAGTGCTCTCCTCTGGCGTCAGGCGCCGGGTGTTGCCGGCTTGATCGGTGATCTCTGCCTGCACCAGATCGGTGAGCATGTCGTCACCAGGACGGGTTCGCCGCTCGTTGAGTTGGCTGTCCATGTACTCGGCCAGCCAAATGCCGGCCGTCATGGCGACGTCATTGGCCATTCCGACACCGGGCTCGATATGGAACATCTCATCGATGTGGTGACGCACCGGGTCGCGGTCGGAAGGCGGCACTCCGAGCAGCGCGGCAATCACATAAGCCGGCAGCTGGGCACCGAAGTCCTGTACGTAGTCGAAGCTGGCCTGTCCGAGCTGGGCGTCGAGAAGCCGGACACACAGCGTGCGAATCTCCTCTTCGAGTTCTGCCACCCGCCGGGGCGTGAATGCCTTCGACACCAGCCTCCGGAGGACGGTGTGCTCAGGGGGGTCGA
Organism: uncultured Acidimicrobiaceae bacterium; assembly: GCA_963819695.1. GTDB lineage: Bacteria > Actinomycetota > Acidimicrobiia > Acidimicrobiales > RAAP-2 > DASZIT01. The sequence goes on from CAWFXD010000001.1 coordinate 714,935, forward strand.
GGAAAATCATCATCCCCTGGTGTAGAGCCTCCTCCGTCATCATCTCCAGGACGGTGCCGTGGGCGGAGCTATAGACCTTGGGATCCCGATGGGCCCGCTCCACATCCTCGAACCGGCTGAGGGCCCAGAAGTCGTATGTCTCGTTGTAGTAGACGGGGGCCTCGTCGCGCAGGCGTCGCCACCGAGGATGGGGGTCGCCTTTCAGCGATTCGTCGAACGGATCCCAGTACACGCCGTCGGGCGGGGGCGGCCCACCCCGGGCCGCTCCGCGACCTTCGACATCCGAGTTGGTGTTGGTCATGACTTCGCTCCGGTTTCTTCGATGTAGAACTGTTTGAACCATTGGCGGAACTGGGTGATCGGTTTCTCGCTGGAAGCCAGGGCCGGGACGGGCTGATACCGCTTGTTCTCCCAGATGGGGATGTCCTGGCCCACCTCGGATGTGACCGAGCTGACGAACGCCCGGCCGATATTGGCCACGTGCTCGTCCTGGTCAGGGTTCTTCAGCGAGAACAGGAAGGTCAGGTGGGTCGTCTCCTCGTCGATCGGGGTGCTGCACCCGATCAGCGACGCCTCGATGAGGCCGCGGTACCGGGTGACCGCCATGCCGGGCCCCCGACCGAAGATGTCGATCCGGGCATCCACCGGACCCTTTGACGACGGGAATTTCTGGGAGGTCAGTACCGTTCGATCAAACCCTCGAAATTCGATCTTCTCGACGGTGCCCACCTTCGGATGGCTGTGAACGAACTGGAAGTGCGCGTGGTCGAAGCCGTTCTCCCCCATCTCTTGGAGACAGGTGCGGATGGTGAAGTCGAACACCTGGTACTCCCCGAACTCAGGGTCTTCGTACTCGGGGATGCTCATCAACTCCCACAGAGGAGCTGCCCCCGAAGGGTGGTACCAGGCGAAGACGATGCCGACGTGCTCACGGGTGGGATAGGTCCTCAATTTGGCCTTCCGATTGGGCCGCGTCGCGTAAGGGATGTCCACATTCTCCCCGGCCGGACCCCAGGCCCAGCCGTGGAACGGGCATCGGATGCACGAGGATTCCACCGTGCCGCCTACTCCGAGATGGGCGCCCAGGTGGGCGCAGAACGCCTCCTGACACACCACCCTGCCCTCGGCATCCCGCCAGAGGACGAGATCGGTGCCGAACATCCGTCGGGTCACCACCTTGCCCTCGGGGATTTCGTCGGGCATCGCCACCTTGAACCACCCGAACGGCATCGGAAACGGGAACCGGCTCATCGAGTTGGCCTCACGGCGCAACCATACGCCCGAGGTCTGCCGATCGGCATGCCATCGCTGATCTCACGCCGCCGCGCACGCGTCGAGGAGGGCAGCGAGCTCGGCGGGGGCGCGAGCCGCGACATTGTGGCCGGCATCGATGTCGATCAGCTTGGCGCCCCCCATGTTGGCGATCATGGTGTCGACCAACTCCGGTGTGATCAGCGTGTCCTGAAGGCAGCGGATGTAGGTCCGAGGCAGGTCGGTGGGAAATCCATCCCAGGTGAACGGCTCGAACAACGGGCCGGGTGCCTCGAGGCCCAGCCTCGGCCCGTTGTCGACCAGTTCGAGGTGGGTGACGATCGGTGGTTCTCCCGGGCGCAATCCGCCCAGCGTGCGTCCAGACGTCCGGTCCACGAGCGCGTCGTGATGCTCGATCGTCCGGGTTCGTAGGTCGTCCCGCATGAATTCCACCGGCGCCCGCCCTTCCGCCGGGACGTTGGCGGTGACGAAGATCAGTCCCCGAGTCCTCCTACCGAGACGGGCGGCCACCCCCGGGATCACGAATCCGGCCCCCGAATGGCCAACCAGTACGACGTCGTCGAGCCCGGCGGCCTCGATGTCATCGCAGACGGATTGGATCCAGTCGGCGCGGGTCAGGGTGCCAAGGTCGGCCGGCTTGTAGCGCCGACCCGGGAGGTCGACGGCCAGTGCATCGTGGTCGAGGTACTCGATGACCCCGTCCCACATCACTGAGGTGGTCATGGCTCCGTGGACCAGGACGATCGTCGGTCGGGATCGTGCGCCGTCGGGTGGCACCGGTCAGCGCTTCTCGTAGGTAATGCCCGCCGCCTCGGCATCCCAGGTCGTCGCGGTCACCCCTTCGTCGCGCAGTTCGCGTTTGAGGACCCGCCCGACCGGGCTCCGGGGTAGCTCCAACCGGAACTCGACGTAGCGGGGGAGGACGAAGTAGGGGAGCCGTTCCACACACCACCGGAACAGTTCCTCGGGTTGGAGATCGGCTCCGGCTTTGAGGGTGGCCGTCACCTTCAGGTCGTCCTCGGTCAGCTGGCTGGGCACGGCATGGACGGCGACATCGGACAGGGCGCCGTGGCTCATCAGCACGCTCTCCACTTCGTAGCTCGAGATGTTCTCTCCCCTCCGCCGCAGGTAGTCGGCTTTGCGATCCACGAAGAACAGAAACCCGTCCTCGTCGATCCGGCCGATGTCGCCGGTGTGGTACCACCAGTTCCGACTGGTCTCGACGGTCACCTCCGGACGGCCCCAGTAGCCCTCGAACATCACGTGGGGGCGCTTGGGCCGCACCACCACCTCGCCGTCGACCCCCCGGGGCAGCTCGCCGTCATCGTCGTCGAAGATACGAACGTCGAAGTATTCGTCGTTGATCTTGCCGGCGGCATTGGGTTTGTTGGTCACCCCGGGCGGCTGCCACGACACCAGACTCGCCTCGGTGACGCCGTAGGCGCCGCTGAACGTCTTGACGCCGAAGCGCTCCCGGATGACGTCGTCGACCTCGACGGGCATCGGGGCGGCACCGAGGAGGCGAAGGGTGTGGTTGGCCTCGGGTCGGCCGGACCGGGGCATTTCGGGTCGATCGGCGTCATGGGCCAGGAGGTAGGCCATCGTTCCCAACGTGGAGGTGATGGTCGCCCCCACCCGATTCATCTCGGACCAGAAGTTGGACACCGAGAACTTCCGGTAGATCGCCCCCCGCCCGCCGTAGAGCAAGGTACCCACCACCACCGTGGTGAGGGCATTGAAGTGATAGAGGGGGAGCGGGGTCCACACCACGTCCTCAGCGGTGCGCTGCCAGCAGATCCCGATCTGCCGGGCCAGGGCCTCGTGGTAGTTGTGGGTGAGCATGCAGCCCTTGGAGGGACCCGTCGTCCCTCCGGTGTAGATGAAGGTGGCCAGGTCCGACGGCCGGATGGTCACGGTCGGCTCGCGATCATCGACTTCCTGCAGATCCGTCCACCGGTGGACGGCAACCCGTCCGAGATCGGGAAGGTCGGCGCCGGAGGGGGCATCGTCGCCGTCCCCGGTCATCTCGTCGTCCAATATGAATACGTGTTCGAGGTCGGGGAGCTCGTCGACCACCTCGACCAGGCGTTGGGCCAGGCTCTTGGCCACGATCACCACCTTGGCTCCACAGTCGGCCAACTGATGAAGCAGATAAGTGCCCTTGTAGGCGGTGTTGACCGGTACCGCGATCCGCCCGCCGAGCACGATCCCGGCCCAGGCCTCCACGGCCTCGGGGGAGTTCTCCAACAGAGTGGCGATCCGATCGTGTTGCCGTGACCCGAGGTCGTCCAGTGCCGCCGCCAGCCGCCAACCGCTTCGGACCACCTGTGACGCGGTCAGTTTGGTCCCGCAGACATCCAGGTACTCGTGGTCAGGGTTCTCGGCCAGGCGGTCGTCGAACAGCGACGGGATGGTGCACTGCGCGCCGCTCTTCCAGACGTTGTCAGCCACCCTGGTTCGATCCCTTCTGCCGGGCTGGCAATTGCCGTACCTCGGGCGACTGCCTAAGTCGAATATAATGTACAGTTGGCATGCCTTCGAACCGATCGTCCATCCGGTGACCGCCGGCCAACTGGCCGGTCTGTTGGCCGATCATCCACTTCCCGATTCTGCCCGACTCATCAGCACGTTGAGCGGGTCGGTGACCGCCGGCGAGGTCCGGGCAAGCGCCGCCGCCGTCGCCGAACAGCTGCGCTCCCGGGGCGTCGAGTCCGGCCAGGCGGTCGTCATCCACTTGCCCAACGGGCCGGAGTTCATCTCCGCGATGTTCGGGGTCTGGATGGCGGGAGCCGTCTTCGTGCCGGCCAACGCCCGGCAGCCAATGGCCGAATTCGACCATGTCATCGGGGCAACCGGCCCGGCAGCGGTGATCGATGGGGCCGGAGTGCGGGATTCCGAGGGGGTACGGACCTCTTACGAGCCGGATACCGCCTTTGTCACCTGGACTTCCGGCACCACCGGACGACCACGGCCGATCTTGCAAACCCACTCGGGCTATCTGGAGCTGTTGGACAGGGTTCTCGGACCCCTGCGGGGAAGGTCGGCCGATCCGGCGCGGCCCCCGTCCCCTAATCTGGTGCCCGTCTCGCTGGCCCTCAATGCCGGGATCTACAACGTCCTGTTCGGCCTGCGCGCCGGTGCGGAGTTGGTGGTCATGGATCGATTCTCCACCACTGAGTTCGCCACCCTGGTCGACCGTTTCTCGATCCGATCCACGGTACTGCCACCGGCGGCAATGGTGATGCTGGCCGACGACGACGACGTCACCGATCTGGCTCCGCTCCGGTACGTACGCAGCATCACCGCTCCATTGTCCCCACTGTCGGCGCGTCGCTTCTCCGACAAGTTCGGTGTCACCGTGCTCAACGGGTACGGCCAGGCGGAGATCGGCGAAGTCATCGGATGGACGGCCGCCGACGCCCGGGAACACCCCGACAAAGTCGGCGCCGTCGGTCGGCCCCATCCCGGAGTGGCCATCAAGGTGATCGACGAGGACGGTTCGGAAGTGTCCGACGACGCGGTGGGCGAGCTACTGGTGAAACCTCCAAGCATGGCGTCGGGGTATGCCGATGGCGGCAGCCTTGATGACCGGATCGACGAAGGCGGTTACGTGCGCACGGGTGACTACGCCCGGGTGGACGGGGACGGATTCGTATGGATCGAGGGCCGGGTAGGAGACCTGATCAACCGGGGCGGCAACAAGGTGTTCCCCGGCCAGGTGGAGGAGGTCCTGTGCCTGTCGCCTCAGGTGATCGAGGCGGCCGTGGTCGGCGTTCCCGATGAGCGGCTGGGAGAAGTCCCGGTCGCCTTCGTGGTCGGCTCCGCACCCGACGATGAACTCGAGCGCCTGTGCCGCGATCACCTGGTCGCCTACAAGATCCCGGTGGCCTATCGACGTGTCGCGGCCTTACCCAGAAGCGAGGTCGGAAAGGTCCTCCGCCGCGAATTGATCGCCCGGGCGGATGATGAGATCGGCGCATCCGGCCCGGCGGGAGGGGATTCCGTCGATCCGAGCGGGTGACCCATCCGGGTCAGGCAGAGGCGAGCTCCGGGTCGAAGAGGCCGCGGTCGTCGAAGAGCAGGGTCACTCTGTTTCCGACCTGTCGCATCATCTTCGCGTACTCGGCCGAAGCTCTTTCGCCGTCATTGTCCCGCATCGCCCGAACGATGGCAGCCAGGCCCCGCCTCTCCACGTCCACCGCCCCGGGCACCAATTCGAAGAAGTTGCCCGGGACCAGCGCCGACATGGCCCGCAACACCACCATGATCCGGGGGGACGCTGCCGCCTTGAGAATGGCGCCATGAAAGTCGATGGACAGCTGCCGTTGGGCTTCGGGGTCGGTGGCGTCGGCGAAACCTTTCTGGATGTCGGCAAGGACGTCAGGCAGGTCCTTGCTCCCGCGGGCCAGCGCCCGTTTCGCCGCGAAGCCATAGATCAGGCCGAAGAGCTCGTAGTGGTCATGAACCGCCCGCTTGTCGAGGGAGTTGATGAACGCCCCCCGGTGCATCTCGATGGTCACCCAGCCCTCGCGCTCGAGAACGATGAGCGCTTCCCGCACCGGGATTCGGCTCACCCCCAGATCCTGGGCAATGGCATCCTGGGGTACCCGCATGCCGGGGAGAAGCACGCCGTCGAAGATCAGCGTTCGGATGTGCAACGCAATGTGTTCGGCACTGCTGGTGCGGACTATCCTCTTGCCACGATTCACCGTCGAGCGCTGCGAAGGTGCTCCACGAGAATTGCCAGAGGAAGACGCCACATAGATATCTTATGCGATATTGCCAGTGAGATACGTCCTCTCGCAGATCCTCGGTTCTTGTCCCAAGCGGGAACCTTCTTGAGCTCTGATTGCCGCCACATCTCGATCGATGGCGGGACGAGCGGGATCCAACGCACCATGGTGGCCGAACACCTTCTCCAACTTCCAAGGGGGCATCGATGACTGACAAGGTTTCGCTGGAGCTGGGTGGTTCCGTCGCGGTGATCACCAACAACAACCCGGACAAGCGCAACGCCTTCGACGACGAGATGGACCAGCGCCTGTTCGAGATCCTGGCCGAGCTCAAGCAACGTCCCGAGGTGCGAGCGGTGATCTGGCGGGGAGAGGGGAAGGCCTGGTCTTCGGGTCGGGACGTCTCCGTCATCGGGAACAACGTCACCCCCCTCAGCCACCACGAGCTCATGACCCGTGGCCATCGGGGGATCCTTCAGGTCTTCGACCTCGACGTTCCGATCATCGTGGCCATTCAGGGCTGGGCGATCGGGGGATCCTTCCAGCGGGCCCTGCTCTGTGACATCCGGATCGCCGCCGAGGGTGCGAGGTTCATGCTTCCCGAAGTCGGTCACGGGGTCATCCCCGATACCGGCGGGATGGGCAAGCTGTTCCAGATCTGCGGCACCGGTGTCGTCAGCGATCTGGTCCTCACCGGGCGCACCATGAGCGTCGAGGAGGCGTTCGCCCATGGGATCGTCTCCCGGGTGGTGGCACCCGAGAAGCTCGACGAGACGGCCTGGGAGATGGCCACCAAGATCGCCGCGGCGCCGGCGGTCACCATCAAGATGGCCCGCCGGGTCCTGCAACACCTGAGCGAGCCGGGGATCCGCTCCTCCATGGAGGACGAGCTGATCTATCAGACCTTCGTCAACAAATCGTCGGATATCGCCGAGTTGAAGGCAGCCACGGCCGAGGGCCGCGAGCCGAGATACACAGGGAGCTGACCATGACCGAACTCGCAGGACTGCGTGAGCCGCCCCCATCCGGAAGCTCCGCGCTGGCCGAAGGAACCTTCGCCGGGATTGGCGTGTTCGTGACCGGGGGAGGGACCGGCCTCGGCAAGGCCATCGCCGCCGAGTTCGGGCGGCTCGGCGCCGACCTGGTCATCGCCAGCCGCAAGCCGGAGCATCTCGACGCCGGGAGAGAATCCGCCGAAGCGCTCGGATCCCGGGTGCTGGCCGTCGGCTGCGACATCCGCGACCCCGATCAGATCAGCGCCGCCTTCGCGGAGGCCACCTCGGCGTTCGGCTTGCCGGAGGTGCTGATCAACAATGCCGCGGCCAACTTCCCCATCCCGGCCGAGGACATGTCGCCGAATGCCTGGCGGACGGTGGTGGACATCACCCTCAACGGCACGTTCTTCTGTGCACGCGAGTTCGCCCGCCGTCACCTGGAGGCCGGAACCCCGGGCTCGATCATCAATGTCGGTGCCTCGTATGCCTGGACCGGCGGTCCGGGTTTCGCCCACTCGGCCGCGGCCAAGGCCGGGGTGAAGAACATGGTCGAGACCCTGGCCGTGGAGTGGGGCCCCTACGGCATCCAGGTGAACGGCCTGGTACCGGGTCTCTTCCCCCACGAGGACATGACCGCCGACATCACCGGAAACCTCGATCGCACCCGCGAGAAGGATGCCTGTCAGCCCGCCCTCCGGGTCGGCCGGCTCCGGGAGCTGGGCTGGGCGGCCACCTTCCTGGCTTCCCCGTACGCCCGGTTCATCTCCGGTCACACCCTGGTCGTGGACGGCGCCAACTGGCAGCGCCGGACACTCACCAACCCCTCGGTGGTGACGGTCCGGGACCAGATGGGGCGCGGGCCGTTCGACCCGAGTCCGGCCCCTTGACCCCTTCGGAGCCCTCGATGCCGGCCGACTCTGCCCGCCGGAAGGGAGACCGGCTGGCTCGGCTGGTGAGCCCGTCCACGTCGGCGGTGCTGGTCCAGGAAATGCAGCCGGGTGTGGTCGGCACCGGATCGGGACTTCCGGCCTTGGCCGAGGCCGGGGCCTCTGTCTCGTTGATCGGCCAGGTGGCCACGGTGGTGAGGGCGGCCCGGGCGGCCGGGGTGAGGGTGGTGCACTGCACCGCCGAGAATCTGCCCGACGAATTCGGCGCCAACCGGAATGCCCGGGTATTCGGGGCGGCCCGAAGGGCCGGAATGGAGAACGCTCCCGGGTCCGAGGCGGTCCGGCCGGTCCCCGAAGTCGGTACCGAACCCGGCGACGTGGTCCTTCCCCGATACCACGGGCTGAGTCCGATGACGGGCTCGCCGCTCGACAGCCTGCTTCGCAACGACGGGGTGACCACCGTGGTGGTGGTGGGGGTATCCCTCAATGTTGCCATTCCCAACCTGGTCTTCGACGCGGTGAATCGCTCGTACCAGGTGGTGGTGGTGTCCGACGCGGTGGTCGGCGTCCCGGTGGAATACGGACGTCAGGTCCTGGACCACTCGTTGTCGCTGGTGGCCACCCTGGCCTCGACCGACGAGGTCGTGGAGGCGTGGACATCGAGCGGATCCAACCCGGTCGGTTGACGCCGCCGGAAGCGGGATGGAACCTCGGAAACCGTTCGCATACAGTATGAAATCGGCTCGTTGTCGGCCCGCCCCGGGTCGGCGTACGCGGGCACATGGGAAGGAGCCCGGTCATCGATACCACCGACAACCAATGGACAGGGGCGGCCGATCCCATCAAGATCGGGTGGCTCGGATCCGCCCTCGACGGCCCCGACGGCGGCTACAACAAGATCCACCGGATGGCCTTCGATGAGGCCGGCGAGCAGGGCCTGATCGACCGGCCGGTCGAGTTCGTCCTCCACGCGGAGAACGGGCTGCCCAACGGCTCGGCCCGCAATGCCACCGACGGGTTCAAGTACCTGGTCGACCAGGGATGCATCGGGGTCGCCGGCGCCTACAGCTCCGACAACGCCATGGTGGTGGCACCGCTGGCCAACGAGCTGAAGATCCCGCTGATCAGCTGGGCCGGCACCGAGCGGCTGGCGGGCGACTACTGCTTCCGACTCGGAAACGGCGACTGCGGCGGCGATGCCGCGTTGTGCGTCGCCTGGTTGGCCCGCAAGGGTTACACGCGGGTGGCGGTTCTCAGCGAGGTCTCACCCAACGGCGACGAGTACTTCCGCTTCTTCCGCCAGGAGTGCCGACGGCACGGATTGAGCATCGTTGCCCTCGAGACGGTCAGTCAGCACCCGGCGCGCCTGGCCGACAACCTCGACAACCTCCGGCAGTCGAACCCCGACGCGCTCTGTTACATGGGGTACGGCATGCTGGCGTTACAGGGTCTGCTGCGCAAAGCGCTCGACGAGCTGGCCTGGGATCCACCGCGGATCATGAGCACCGCCTTCATGTTCTACCTGATGGGGTTCGAGAAATTCGAGGGATGGGTCGGCATCGACCAGTTCAACCCCGACAACCCGCTCACCCAAGGATTCCACGACCGGTTTGTCGCCCGCTACGGGCAGAGCCCGCCGCTGTGGCCGAACGCCATCCCGGTCCTGGCCTTCGACACCGCCCGGGTGCTCGCCGAAGGGCTGTTTCGGGCGCCGACCCTCTCCGGCCCAGGTTTGAAGGACGGGCTCGAACGGATCCGCTTCATGCCCAGCACGACGGGTGGGCCCCGTACCCACATCGCCTGCGCCCCTCACGAGCACGGCATGTTCCGGGGGGACTGGCTTCTCTACGGACGGGTCCAGGACGGAAAGCTCGAGTTCGAAGGCCTCTTCGAGCCATGGGAGTGAGCAACAACCGCGGGCGGCGACCCCCGGCCGGACCCGGGCGATAGAGAGTCGATGGAACTCGGGCTGGCGGGTGCCACCGCGGTGGTGAACGGCGGCACCCGGGGCATGGGCCGGGCGGCGGCGGAGAGCCTGGCTCAAGAGGGCGCCCGGGTCGCGGTGCTGGCCCGGACCCAAGCGGCTTTGGATGAGACGGTCGAGGTTCTCATGTCGCTCGGGTCGCCCGACGCGGTGGGTATCTCCACCGACCTGACGTCCCGGGAGGCGGTGGACCGCGCCTTTGCCTCGGTGGGTGAGCGGTGGGGCTCGCTCAACGTGCTGGTCAACGCCGCCGGGCCGGTCGGCGTGGGGATCGGGGGATTCGAAACCATCGACGACGACGAGTGGCTCGCGACCTTTGACATCGGCACCCTCAGCGTGGCCCGCTGCGTACGGGCGGCACTGCCACTGATGCGCCCGGCCCCGTGGGGACGCATCGTGAACATCTCCGCGCACTCGACCAAGCGGCAGTCGGCGGAGCTGGTCGCCTACACCGCGGCCAAGGCGGCTCTCACCAGCTTGAGCAAGAACCTGTCGGCGTCCCTGGCTCCCGACGGGATACTGGTCAACACGGTGTCTCCGGGGTCGTTCCTCTCCGAGGGCCTGAAGGGGTACCTCCGGGCGCTCCCGCCCGAACGAGGAGTCGACGCGGAGAGCCTGGTCGACGCCATGCGGGTGATCAGCGAGGATTTCGGCCATCCGGCCCATCTGGGACGGGCGGCCGACCCCCGGGAGATCGGTCCCCTGATCGCCTTCCTCTGCTCCCGGGCCAACACCTATATGACCGGGGCCAACCTGAACATCGACGGCGGGTCCGACTTCACCTGACCGGCGGGGGCACCGGGGTCCCCCCGGTGCCGAGCGCCGCCGACGGCGCCGGTAGGGTCCATCGAGTGGCCGGCGCCGAACCAACCTCGGACCCTCTCTACGTGGACGCGCTTCGGGCCAGGCTGGCTCGGGTGATGGCCTTGCGGGCGGATCTCGAAAGCGAGCTCGAGGCCATCGCCGAGTCGACCTCCTCGGTGCCCGACGACGAGCACGACCCCGAAGGGTCGACGGTCGGCTACGAGCGAGCCCGGGTGAGTGCACTCTTGGCCCGCGCCCATGAGGAGATCGAGGACCTGGAGGCGGCTCTGGAGCGGGTGGCCGCCGAGACCTACGAACGGTGTGCGAGTTGCGGTGCGGAGATCGGGCGCGAGCGACTGGTGGCCTTGCCCGCCGCCACCCGGTGTGTGGCCTGTACGGCTCAGACGCCGTCCCACAGACCGACCGGTGCCTCGCCCAACCGGTAGTGACCAGGGGCGCGCTCGCCGGAGGCCGCCTGCTCGAGCCGCTTCTGCATGCCCGGGGTGAGGGTGCCGGCCGCGATCATCTCCATGAAGGTGGCGGTGGCGTTCCCGACATCGAAGAAGTCACGTTGCCAGCCCCACCGGAAGTTCCCGGCGTACTGGAACCAGCTGCCGCCCAACCCGGCGATCTCGTAGTGGCTCCCGTCCGGCCGGGTGGCGTCGGCGATCTGCCTCCACAGACCCAGTACCTCTCCCTGGACGTCGTCGATGAGGACCCGCTGATAGGGGTAGGTCCACCCACCGAGCCCCTCCATCTCCAGGCCCACCGCGTACTCGCGGATCTGATCCCGGCCGACGGCCATGAACTCGTCCTTGGGCCCGACGTTCCACCCGTAGGTGGCGTCTTCGGTGTAGAGATCGGCCAGCGGCAGCCAGTCGAGCGCCTCTTCGCAGCGGCGGTTGGTCTCCGTCCACCGTTGCATCATTTCTTCGAGCTCGGCCCGTGGGTATGACGGCATGGGTTCAGTTCTCCTCGTCGACGTTTGATGCAATGCTCGCCATGGTCATGGCTCGATCTCGCGAATCGGTGCTTCCGGTTGCAGCTCGATGGTGGTGGCATGGGTGCCGCGGGGCAGCGTAACCGCGGCCACGATGGCCTGGGCCACGCCCTGGGGCCGCATGAGGTTGGAGTGCCGGCCGAATCCCCATGAAACCCACTGTTCGATCACCTCGGCGGTGACGTCGGGGTCCCAGTCCATTCCCATCCCGGTCAGGGTGGGGCCGGGACGGACGATGGTGGCCCGGACGCCGCTCCCCTCGAGCTCCATCTGCAGCGAACGGGCGTAGCCTTCGAGGCCCCACTTGGAGGTCACGTAGGCGGCCATCGACGGCCGGGGCGACACGGCCACGTCGGAGGTCACGAAGACGACGTCGCCCCGGCCCCGTTCGGTCATCTCCGGGAGCATGGCCAGGATCAATCGGTGGGTGCCGGCCACATTGACCCCGAGGACCCGCTCAAATGAGTCGGCATCGGTGTCGAGGACGCTGCCCGGCCGGTTCTCCGCCGCGCTGGAGACCAGGATCTCCACGTTCCCGAGGGTATCGGTCGCCGCGGCGGCGAACCGCTTGATGGAATCACCGTCGGCCAGATCGAGGTGGATGGCGAAGGCATCGCCACCGTTGGCCCGGATCTCCGCGGCGGTGTCCTCACACTCCGACACCCGTCGGGCGCCCAGCACCACCGGGTGGCCGAGGTCGGCGATGGCGATGGCCGTCGCCCGCCCGATGCCGGACGACGCACCGGTCACCACCGCCGGCCGGAGCTCGGGATGGGGCGCGAACCGGGACATCAGCTCACCCCTTCGCGCCGGTGCCGGTCATCAGCCCGGCCGCCTCCGCCACGAAGCCGGGAACCTCGGCATAGGTCATGTGCCCCATGCCCGCCATCAGCAGCGCCCCCGAGTAGGTGGTCTCGAGCACCCGTACGACGGTCGGGTCGATCCCCGGACCCAGTGCGGCCACGATCCGCTGATGGATCACCGCGCCGATCCGGTCCCGCAGGTGTCTCACGTCGGGGGTGGCGCTGAGCAGCGCGGTGGTACAGGCACCGACCAGGTCGGGGCTCTCGGTGGTCAGCAGCACCATCATCCGGACGGTCTTGGCCAACCGATCGACCATCGGCCCGTCGGAGGTGATGTCCACCGGGGGCAGCGCCGCCATCCGCCGCCAGAGGAGCTCGGCCAGCAGATGGTCCTTGGAGCTGAAGTAGTTGTAGGCGGTGGCCGGGGCCACGCCGGCTCGGCGGGCGACGTTCCGGACGGTCAGGCCGGCGTAGCCGTCCTCGTCGACTTCGGCGGCGGTGGCGTCGACCAGTTGCTGGACCACTTCGGCCTGGCGCTCGGTCAGGCGCCTCCGGGTGGCCTCGAGCACCGGCGCATCGGTCATGCCGGACCCGATGGGCTCGGGACATGGGGTGTCCCGTCGCGCATGGGGGGGAATTCGAAGCTGGCGGCGGTCGTCATCCGGGTGATCTTGGTGATGTCGGCCTCCTCCAGGGTCTCGTTGTCCTCGTCGATGATCAGCTCCCACCGGCAATGGGGGGAACGACCGGTGGGCACTCTCGGCGGCCGGTGAACATGGCGGATGTGGGCCTTCGGGTTGATGGCCTGGGCGGTGACATCGAAGGTCCCGTCCTCGATGTGATGGCACATGCTGGTCACCATCTTGTCGCCGAACGGCTCGACGTCCATCAGGGCGCCGCAGTACGCGAGTTCGAAGAAACCGTGCCTTTCGTCCACCACTTCGTAGCGGACGTCGAGGTAGTGATGAGGGAATCCGGGGTCGAGTTGGAGCACCTTGAAGATGGCCTCCACATCGTTGCCCTCGATGCCCATGATCTTGCGGAGGCGGTCGCCGTAGACGGGGCTCGCCCCCCGCCATTCCTCGATGGCCAGCCGCTCCATCTCTTGCATCCCGTGCGAGATGCCGATCGCCGCACACATGGAGCGGTCGAGAATGTGGACGGCCTGCGCGTACTCGCGCACCAGCCGGACGAGTGCCTCCCTCGACAGATCCTCGTACTGGAAATCCGCAATGAACTCGCCGGAATAGTCGGCGAGGCCGGCACGGACAGGGTCTTCGTCCCCCTCCGACCCGACGGGCAGATCCACATTGCGGGGAGTCACGTGTCCACATTACATTCCAGACACCTGTCCAAATCGAGTGGCGATCCGAGGTCGCGATCCGGCGTGAGCGAGAGTGAGACCCGAGATGACCCATCCACCGGATGAACCCACGTCATCCCGGTCTCCGGGCATGGCCCGGCGCCACCCCACCGAGCCGTCATGAGCCCCGGACGGTGACCGATCACCGCATCGACGTGGCGGACGGCGACGGTGTCCGGGTTATCGCCTTCGACCGGCCGGAGGTCCGCAACGCCTTCGACGTCTTGATGTACGGGGCGGTCTCCGCCGCGCTGGACGGTGCGTCGTCGGACGACACCATCCACGCGGTCGTCCTCACCGGGCGGGGCGAGGGGTTCACCTCCGGCCAGGATCTCCACGAGATGGCCGCCATCGCCACCGGCGCCGCCGGGCCCGAAGCCGGGAAGGGCTTTACCCGACTCCTCGACTCCCTGCAGACGTTCGAGAAGCCGTTGCTGGCCGCGGTGCACGGGGTGGGGGTGGGGCTCGGATTCACCATCCTCGGCCACGTCGACCTGGTGCTGGTGGACGAGACCACCCGCCTGCGCTGCCCGTTCGCGGAGATGGGTGTGCCACCCGAAGCCGCCAGCAGCCTGTTGCTGCCGGCGCGGATGGGGTGGCAACCGGCGGCGGCCGTCCTGCTGGCCTCGGAATGGATCTCCGCCCACCAGGCGGTCGAGTACGGGATCGCGTTGCGGGTGGTCCCGGCCGGCACCGTGCTCGAGGAAACCCTGGCGCTGGCCCGGCGGATCGCCGGCTTTCCTCCCCACGGGGTCAAGGAGATCAAGCGACTGATGATGGATGGTCTCCGTCCGGCCATCGCCGCCGCCCGTCACCGTGAGGACTCGGCCTTCGCTGCACTGTTCTCCGACCCCGCCAACAATCCCGGAGCCGGACTGAAGTCCGGGCTGCAGGGCTGAGTCATCGTGCGGCTCGGGATCACTGCCTTCCTCACCGACCGGGACATGGCTCCTGCGGATCTGGCCCGGGCCGTCGAGGACCGGGGGTTCGACTCGCTGTACCTGCCCGAGCACACCCACCTTCCGGTGCGGGCGGACACCCCACCGGCCCTGGTGGAGGGGGTTCACCTCGAGGACTATCGGCGGAGTCTCGATCCGTTCGTGGCCCTGTCCATGGCCGCGGCGGTGACCTCTCGGATCTCGTTGGGCACCGGCGTGGTCCTGGCTGCCCAGCACGATCCCATCGTCTTGGGAAAGCTGCTGGCCACCCTCGACCACTTGAGCGGCGGCCGGGTGGTGTTCGGACTTGGGTTCGGTTGGAACCGCGCCGAGGCCAGCGATCACGGGGTGGAGTTCTCCGAGCGGCGAGCCGTCGCCCGCGAGCACGTCCTGTGCATGCAGGCGCTGTGGTCCGAGGAGCAGCCCGAGTTCCACGGCACCTACGTCGACCTCGACCCCTGCTGGAGTTGGCCCAAGCCGGTGCAGCAGCCGCGGGTGCCGACCCTGGTGGGCGGAGGGCCGTACCCCGGCGTGTTCGGGGCCATTGCCGAGTACGCCGACGGTTGGATGCCGATCGGGGGCGCGGGGTTGAGCGCGGCTCTCCCGGAGCTCCGGAAGGCTTACGAGGCGCGGGGCCGGGACCCGGCGGCCATCCGGGTGGTTCCGTTCGGGACGGTGCCGAGCGATCAGAAACTCGCTCACTATGAGGAACTGGGCGTCTATGAGGTGGTGCTCCGGGTCCCCTCGGGTTCGGCGGACGAGATGCTCAAGGTCCTCGATGCCCACTCCGGATACCTCGAACGGGCGAAGGCATGACGCCCTCGGGTGACGGCCCGGTGCCGGTTCCGGCCCGGCCGTCGGGCGGCGCCGAGCGCCGGGCCCTGGCCGAGGCGGTCCGGCGGTTGATGGCCGCCACGGTGACGGCGTTGGCCCCGGCGGAGTTGTTGACCGAGGCGGCCCGCGACCTGTCGTCGGTGGCTGACCGGCTCGAACGCCACACTCCGGCATGGGATGGGGTGGTTGCCGATCGGTACGCCGATGTCGAGGTCGAATCGGGTCAGACCTTCGATATGGCCGACGTCATGCCCTTCGATGTGGTGATCGGCCCCTGTAACCCGGCGGCACTGCCGCTGACCATCGAGTTCGAGCCGCCCAAGGCCATCGGTCACGCCGTCTTCACCGCCCCCTACGAGGGCGCGCCGGGATGCGTGCACGGCGCGGTACTGGCCGGCGCCTTCGATCTGGTTCTCGCCGCCGCCAACGTGATCGGCGGAGCCGCGGGACCGACGGTGACCCTTTCCATCCGGTACCTGCATCCGACCGTGATCGACCGCCCGGCCCGCTTCGAAGGGTGGGTCACCTCGATCGAGGGCCGCAGGATCCACAGCCGAGGCCAGCTGATCCAGGCGGGAGTGGTGACGGTCGAGGCGGTGGGGGAGTTCACCACCATGGACCCATCACGTCTGGCCTCCATGCATCGCCGTGGCGGAGGCGGTTGATTTTTCGTAGAGTCATCCTGCGGTCACCTCCGGCAACACTTCATCGTGCTCCCGGTCAAGCCACAGAGGGGGAAGTGTCATGACATCCACGTCAACGGTAGGTGGGTCGCCCGGTCGGAGGCGGAGGTTCGCCGTCACCCTGACGGTGGGAGTGCTGGCCACCATCCTGGTCGCCTGCTCGTCCACGGCCACCCCGGCGGCATCGGGCTCCTCGACCAAGTCGACCATCCCGCCGGCCGCCCTCCAAGACACGACCGGTCTCACCGCCACCACTGTCCGGGTCGGCAACGTCTCCACCCAGACCATCGGATTGTTCACCGGAGCCCCCACCGGGCTCCAGGCCTACGCCGACTATGTCAACTCCACCGGAGGGGTCAACGGGCGGAAGATCATCGTCGACAGCGCCGACGACGGGTACAACAACGGGGCCAACAACAAGGCCCTCACCCAGGCCGACATCGGCAAGGACTTCGCCATGGTCGGCAGCTTCTCCCTCAATGACCAGTTCGGCGCCACGGTGCTGGCGGCCAATCCGTCGGTGCCCAACATCGCGGTGTCGCTCAGTTCCGTCGCCAACAACCTGCCGAACTCCTTCAGCCCCTCGCCGAACGCGGATGGCTGGCAGCTGGGGCCGCTGGCGTACTTCAAGAACAAGTTCCCCAGCGACATCAAGAACGTCGGTGCCCTGATCGCCGACCAGCCGTCGGCCACCGCCACCTGGGCCGGCGAGAAGCTGGCCATGGCCAACCAGGGCTACAACGTCGTCTATGACCCGACCTTCGAGATCACCACCACCGATTTCACCCCCTACGTCATCACCATGAGGCAAAAAGGGGTGAAGATCCTCTTCATCGAGCAGATGCCGGAGAACTACGCGGCCGCGGTGCTCAAGGCCCTGAACCAGCAGAATTACCATCCGGTGGTGGTACTGGGGGCCTCCACCTACAGCGTGGCCCTGGTGGCGGATTCCGGCGGGGCGCCGATCATCGACGGCGCCTACCTGGAGCAGAACACCTCGCTCTACCTGGGAGAAGACGCGGCCTCCCTCCCGGCAGCCAATCTCTTCCTCAAGTGGGTGCAGACCGCGTCGCCGGGCTTCAAGCCGGATCTGTACACCCTCTACGGCTGGATCTCCGGCGAGCTGTTCGTGCAGGCCCTCCGGGCTGCGGGCCAGAACCCCACCCGGGGCTCGGTGCTGCAGGCCCTCCGGTCGGTCAAATCCTTCTCGGCCGACAATCTGATCGCCCCCGCCAATCCGGCCGGCAAACTCCCGGGTAACTGCTACATCATCGCTCAGGTCATCAACGCGAAGATCACCCGGGTGGACGACCCCCCCTTCACCAGTTCGACCAATGGCTACAGGTGTGACCAGCCCTACTTCTTCCCTCCGGGAACCAAGCCTTCCTGATCCCGATCGCCGACCGGTAGTCTCCCGGTCACCATGTGTGGCCGCATCGCCCTGTACACGGATCCGGACCGGCTGTCCCGGATCTTCGACGCCCAGCTGGCACTGGGCATCGAGCCTGACGGCCACCCCGTCTACAACGTGCCTCCCACCGAGAGGGTGCTGGGGATCGTGGCCGTCGGCTCCGGTCCGGACCCCGACGCCCAGCCGGGCCGGGTCATCGAGCCGTTCCGGTGGGGGCTCATCCCGCCGGGGGCCAAGGATGCCAAAGTCGGGAGCCGGATGTTCAACGCCCGGGGCGAGACGCTGGCCAGCCGGGCGGCGTTCCGGTCGGCATTCCTCTCCCGACGGGTGGCGGTGGTGGCGGACGGTTTCTACGAATGGGGGCCCGGTGTCGGGAAGGCGCGTCAGCCCTACTTCTTCCGTCGGGCCGACGGTCAGCCGCTGACCATGGCCGGGCTGTGGGAGCCGTGGCGCCCTCCGGTCGAAGTCGGCGACACCGGCGATGGCCGGACGGTGCTCACCTGCGCCATCATCACCACCGCGGCGGGCCCGGACATGGAGGGCATCCACGACCGGATGCCGGTGATCCTCGAAGCCGCCGCACTCGACCCGTGGCTGGATCCGGCCAATCACGATCGGGATGAGCTCGAGGCGATGGTACGGGCATCGCCGATGCAAACGCTGCTCCACTATCCGGTGGACCTCCGGGTCGGCAACGTCCGCAACGACGGACCGGAGTTGGTCGAACCCCTCGCCGGCTGACCGGTATCGCGATTGTTCACCAGACGTTCACCGGGGTCGATGGCTACCATTCGATCAGCCGTGACGTTGCCCCCGCGGCTGGCGTGCAGGGCGCACGTGATGAGTTGAGACCGATTGGAGATCCCATGACCGAGCGCACCTCCTACCTCCCCGGAACACCTTCGTGGGTCGATCTCGGTAGTCCCGATGCCGCGGCGGCCGAAGCCTTCTACGGCGGACTGTTCGGTTGGAAGGCGGATATGGATCCGCGCCCGGAAGCCGGGGGCTACGGGATGTTCACTCTCCGGGGCCACAACGTGGCCGGGCTCGGCCCGCAGATGAATTCGGAGGTGCCGCCGTACTGGTCGGTCTACGTGACCGTCGATGACGCCGATGCCGCCCTGGACCGGGCCGCGGCCGGTGGCGGGAGCGTGGTGATGGGTCCCATGGACGTGTTCGACGCCGGTCGCATGGGGGTGATCCAAGACCCGGCTGGATCGTTCATCTCGATCTGGCAGCCGGGTGAGCACATCGGCGCCACCCTGGTCAACGAGAACGGGACCTTCACCTGGAATGAACTGGCGACCACCGATCTGGACAGAGCCCGGGACTTCTATGCCTTGGTCTTCGGCTGGGGCGTGTCGTCACCCGACGAAGGCGGCCTCGTCTTCAGCGTCGGCGACCAGATGGTGTGCGGCGCCCACCCGGCCGGTGAGGGCGAGTTCCCGGCCTGGTCGGTGTGGTTCTCGGTCGACGATTGCGACAAGTCGGCGGCCACCGTCGCCGATCTGGGTGGATCGGTCCTGATGCCGCCCAACGACATGGACTTCGGCCGGGGCTCGGTCGTCGCCGACCCCCAGGGCGCCGTCTTCGGCATCGCCAAGGTGAGCGACGAGACCCTGGCCGCCACCACCTAGGACCGCCACCGGACGGGGTACCGCCGCTGACCAGCCCTGGACCGCAAGAATCGATTCCCACCGGCGTTCCAACTATGGCCGTAACCTGGCCATGGGACGACCCCGGGGGGAGCATGCGCCGGTTCAGATCACGAAGGACGAGAGCAGGTGTGGCGGTGCTGGCTCTGGGCACGGTCCTCTTCGTGGGGTCCCTGGGCCTGGCCCCGCGGTCTCCCGCCGGGGCCGCTGCCCCTCATGTCCAGCCGGGGGGCGGCTACGACCTGGTGGCGGCCGACGGCGGCGTGTTCACCTTCGGGGACGCAGCCTACGAGGGTTCGCTGCCGGCTCTGGGCGTCAAAGTGAACAACATCAGAACGATGGTCCCATCCGCCGACTTTCGGGGTTACGCCCTGGGGGGCTACGACGGCGGGGCGTTCAGCTTTGGTGATTTTCCCTTCCGCGGCAACGCCGCCCAGAACGGCATCCCGCGCACCGACCTCGTCGGATTGGCCATCACCGAGTTCGCGAGTGGGGGCCTCTTCGCCGGCGCCGATGGCGGAGTGTTCACCCTTGCCGGCGCCCAGTTCGAGGGATCACTCCCCGGCCTCGGAATTCACGTGACAAATATCGTCGGGATCGCCGCCAACGCCGACAACAAGGGGTACTGGCTGGCCGGGTCGGACGGCGGCATCTTCTCCTTCGGCGATGCCCCGTTCTTCGGCCAGGCCACCCCCGGGCTCGAGTCCGGTGGTCGGTATCGTCGCCACCTTGGATGGCCGGGGCCTCTGGGTCGCGGAGCAGAATGGAAGTGTCTTCGCCTACGGCGATGCCCCCTCTTTGGGCGGTCTCCCTGATTTTCGGGTATCGGTCAGCAATATTGTCGCCCTGGTGCCCACCTTCGACGACAAGGGCTATTGGCTGATCGGGTCCGACGGGGGGGTCTTCACCTTCGGGAACGCGCCGTTCCACGGCAGCTTGGGAAATTTCCGGCTTGCCCAACCGATCGTCGGAGCCATCGCAACGCCGTAGCCGGGCGACCGGATGGTGTCCGGAGCCCGAGACTCAGGCGTCGGTGGTTTCCTGGGCCGCCGCCCGCCGCATGAGCCGGGACTTGCGGTTGGCGGCCTGGTTCTTGTGGATGACGCCCTTGGCCGCCGCCTTGTCGATCCGCTTGATGGCCAGACGCAGTGCTTCCTCGACGTTCTCGGCACCCTGGTCGACCGCGGCGATGGCCGTCTTGGTGCGGGTGCGCAACTCGGAGCGGACCGCCTTGTTGCGGGCCTGACGCTTCACGGTCTGCCGGTTGCGCTTGATCTGGCTGCGGATGTTTGCCACAAGTGGTCCTTATCGTCCTCGGGGTTTCGGCCGGACGGCGCCGAAGTGCGCCACCCACCGGGTGAAGATCGGCTCCCGGGCATCTGGGCGACGTCCAGGGGAGACAGACAAGACTAGCAGCCAGCCGTGGGTGAGAGCCATCCCCGCCGCCGCCGGTACGCTGACTAGCCCGTGCTTCCCGTCGACCGCATCCGAAACTTCTCCATCATCAGCCATGTCGACCACGGTAAGTCGACGCTGTCCGACCGCATCCTCGAGCTCACCGGGGCGGTCGACCCCCGACTCATGCGCGAGCAGTACCTCGACTCGATGGACATCGAGCGGGAGCGGGGGATCACCATCAAGGCCCAGAACGTGCGGGTCCAGTGGAAGGACCACACCCTCCACCTCATCGACACCCCCGGCCACGTGGACTTCGGGTACGAGGTGAGCCGTTCGCTGGCCGCCTGTGAGGGGGCCGTGCTGCTGGTGGACGCCTCTCAGGGCATCCAGGCCCAGACCCTGGCCACCTCCTACCAGGCCCTCGAGCACGACCTCGAGATCGTGGCCGTCCTCAACAAGATCGACCTGCCCGCCGCCGACCCCGAGCGGGCCGCCGCGGAGATCGAGAGCGTCCTGGGCATCGAGGCGTCCACCATCCTCCACATCTCGGCCAAGACCGGACAGGGGGTGCCCGACCTTCTCGATGCCATCGTCGAGCGTGTCCCGGCGCCCACTGGCGACCCTGGCGCCCCTCTCCAGGCGTTGATCTTCGACTCGTCCTACGACCAGTACCGGGGGGTGGTCAGCTCCATCCGGGTCATGCAGGGGACCCTTCACTCGACGGCAAAGCTCCGGTTCATCAACGCCGCCTCCAACCACGAGATCGAGGAGATCGGGGTGCGGACGCCGGTCACCGTCCCGGTCGAGGAGCTCGGCCCCGGTGAGGTCGGCTACCTCATCGCCGGCATCAAGAACGTGGGCGGCGCCCGGTCGGGGGAGACGGTCACCACTGCCTCCCACCCGGCCACCGCGGCACTGGAGGGATACCGGGACCCCAATCCCATGGTGTTCTGTGGGCTGTTCCCCATCGACGGTGACGAGCTCCCCGATCTCCGCGACGCCCTGGAGAAGCTGCGGCTCAACGACGCCAGCTTCACCTACGAGCCGGAGTCGTCCCGGGCCCTCGGGTTCGGCTTCCGGTGCGGGTTCCTCGGCCTCCTGCACATGGAGATCGTCCGCGAGCGGCTGGAGCGCGAGTTCGACCTGTCGCTCATCGCCACCGCCCCCTCGGTGGCCTACGAGGCCTACCTGGCCGACGGCACCAAGGTGGAGGTGGACAACCCGAGCGAGCTACCGGACCCGACCCACCTCGACCATGTGGACGAGCCGATGTTGCGGGCCACCATCCTGACCCCGGCCGAGTACACCGGAGCGGTGATGGAGCTGTGCCAGGGGAAACGGGCGGAGATGACCCGGATGGAGTACCTGTCGCCCGAGCGGGTCGAGTTCGTCTACACCATTCCCCTGGCCGAAGTGGTGGTCAACTTCTTCGACCAGCTGAAGAGCCGGACCAAGGGGTACGCCAGCCTCGACTACGAGCCCCAGGGTTACGCCACCGCCGACCTGGTCAAGGTCGACCTCTTGATCAACCACACCCCGGTGGACGCCTTCTCCACCATCGTCCACCGGTCGCAGGCCGACTTCTACGGTCGGCGGATGACCGAGAAGCTGCGGGAGCTGATCCCGCGCCAGATGTTCGACGTGCCCATCCAGGCGGCCATCGGGGGCCGGGTCCTGGCCCGGGAAACGGTGAAGGCCCGACGGAAGGACGTTCTGGCCAAGTGTTACGGCGGTGACATCACCCGCAAGCGGAAGCTCCTCGAGAAGCAGAAGGAGGGGAAGAAGAAGATGAAGAGCATCGGCCGGGTCGAGGTCCCCCAAGAGGCGTTCGTGTCTGCCCTCCGACTCGACGACTGACCGCTCAACTAGCCCGACGGAGCGTCCTTCTCCGACTGGTCGGCCAGCCACGGACGGATGACGGCCACCGTGTTCGACGGATCGTCGGGGTCGAACTGGAGGTCGATCGGGCCCTGATCCCCGTCGGGCTCCCCGGCCGCCTGGATGACGAAGGCGGGTTCCTTCTTCGGCAGCTCCAGCGCATCCTGGAGCCCGAGGGCGATGCCGGTCATGATCACCCCGGCGCTCGACCGCCTCACCTTCTCGAATCGGGTCGGGCTGGTGCCGGCCGGCTCCTCCTCGGCGGCCACGACCGCCCCTTCGGCGCGGTCGGCTTCGGCCCCGTCGTCACCGGGGCCATCGTCGGAATGCGTCACGTCGTCCCCGGAGATGTCGCCCACGCCCCCCACGGTAGTTCCGCCACCCGAATCATTGACTTCGCCGGTGCCGTAGGATCCTCTGCATGCTCGACCGCTTTCACCCGCCGGTCGAGGAGTACCTCGAGGCGATCTTCTCCTTGGAAGAGGAGGGGATCCCGGTCATCCAGGCGCGCCTCGCCGAACGGCTCGACAAGGCTGCCCCCTCGGTGTCGGAAATGCTCGACCGCCTGGAGGCCGACGATCTGATCGTGCGCAGCTCGCGGCAGATCTCGATGACAGACAAGGGCGCCACCCTGGCCCAAGGGGTGGTGCGCAAGCACCGGCTGGCCGAGCGCCTCCTGGTCGACATCATCGGGTTGGACTGGGAAAAGGCCCACCTGGAGGCCGGGCGTTGGGAGCACGTGATCTCCGACGAGGTGGAGGAACGCCTGGTCGTCCTGCTGGGGAACCCGACCACCTGCCCGCACGGCAACCCCATCCCCGGGGTGGAGCCCACCGGGCCCGTCCAGCACCGGTTGGCCGACTCCCGTCCCGGCGACCAGGTTCGTCTCGAACGGATCACCGAGAGCGTCGAGCACGACGCCGCCTCGCTTTCCTACCTCGGTGAGCATGGGCTGACCCCGGGAGCCACCGCCATCATCCAGGCCAAGGCGCCGGACGGTACCCTGACCCTGTTGGTGGGTGACTCGACCATCGCCCTCGGCCCGGCCATGACCCAGCAGCTGTTCGTGGCTGCCGTCTGACCAGGCACTCTGCCCGGCAGCCGCCCCACCTCGGTCAGCACTCAGTACAATGGAGTGCCAACGGGCCGACCGCCCGAAGGCCGGCGGCACCTGACCGCCGGGAGGGCTCCCACGAGGCACGAACAGCACCCATGAACACCATCGACGACAGCCGACACGAAGGGGGCGGTACCGACCCCCTGGCTCTCGATGTCAGGAAATCGGCCATTCTCAACGCGGTGGTCACCGAGTACATCGGTTCCGCCCAACCGGTGGGATCCCAGCACCTGATGGACGCCCCCGGGGTCAACGTCTCGTCGGCCACCATCCGGGCCGACATGGCCACTCTCGAGCGGGAGGGGTACCTGGCCCAACCCCACACCAGCGCCGGCCGGATCCCCACCGACAAGGGGTACCGGTTCTTCGTCGACCATCTGGTCGGTCCCGGGGCCCTCGACCCCGCGGGCCGCCAGCAGGTCCGGCAGTTCTTCGATCACGCCCACGGGGAGATCGAGTCGATGCTCGAGCGGACATCCGGGCTGCTGTCGGATCTCACCGACTGCACCGCCATGGTGGTGGGGCCTTCCCACGAGTCTTCGACGGTGCGCTCGGTGCAACTGGTCGGGCTCGGTCCGCGGTTGGCGCTGCTGGTGGTGGTGCTGGCCGACGGCGCGGTGCAGAAGCAGTCCCTCGACCTCGCCGAGGACGTCGACGAGGGACGCTTGGCCGACGCCGGCCGCCATCTGGCCGCCCATTCCCTGGGAAGGGCGCTGTCCCAGATCGACACCAGCCTTGGCAGCACCGGTGATCCCGTCACCGACGCGGTGGTGTCGGTCGGCATCGAAGGCCTCCGCCGGCTCGGTTCGGCCGAGGCCGGTGAGCAGCTGTTCGTGGGCGGGTCCTCCCACCTGGCGGCGGCCTTCGACGCGGTGGAAACCGTGCGATCGGTGTTGACCATCCTCGAGCAGCAGCTGGTGGTGGTCACCCTGCTTCGCGACGTCCTCGACCAGGGGCTGTCGGTGGCGATCGGCGCCGAGCACGGCGTCGAGCCGCTGGCGTCGTGCGCGGTGGTGGTCATGCCGGTGTGGGTGGATGGCGAGATCACCGGCACCGTCGGTCTGCTCGGCCCCACCCGGATGAACTATCCCCAGGCGCTGGCCGCGGCCCGGGTCGTCGGCAACCGCCTGGGTCAGACTCTCAGCGAGGCCCGGCGATGACCGAGACCGATCTCTACGAGATACTCGGGGTCGGGCGCAACGCCACCGACGAGGAACTGAAGCGGGCGTATCGGCAGAAGGCCCGCGAGCACCATCCCGATGCCAACCACGGCGAGGAGATGACCGAGGACCGCTTCAAGGAGGTCAGCCTGGCCTATGAGGTCCTGCGGGATCCCGAGCGACGCGCCCAGTACGACCGCTACGGCGCCGCCGGGGTGTTCGGCCCGGCGGCGGGCGGTGGCGGCTTCGCCGGGGGACAGGGCGACCCGTTCGGCGGGGGTCTGGGCGATCTCTTCGATGCCTTCTTCAACGGGATGGGCGGCGCCACCACCGGCGGGCGCGGCCGCCGGTCCGGGCCGATGCCGGGGCCCGACGCCGAAATCGTGATCCGGCTCACCTTCCGGGAGGCGGTCTTCGGCCTCCACCGGGAGGTGACGATCAACGCCCCGGTCCACTGCGACACCTGTGAGGGAACCGGCGCCCGTCCGGGAACCTCCCCCATCCGCTGTCCCGATTGCCAGGGCGCCGGGGAGCTCCGGCGGGTCCGGCAGTCGATCCTCGGCCAGGTGGTGACCGCGGTTCCCTGCGTCCGCTGCCAGGGGACGGGACAGGCCATCGCCAGCCCGTGCGAGGTCTGCGGTGGTGACGGTCGCCACGACGAGGAGCGGACCCTGGAGGTGGACATCCCCTCCGGTGTCGACGACGGGACCACCCTGCGACTGTCCGGCCACGGTCCGGCCGGGTTCCGGGGCGGCCCCAATGGATCGCTGTTCGTCCACCTGTCGGTGGAACCCGACCCGGTCTTCGAGCGCTCGGGGGCCGACGTCCATGCCTCGGTGCAGGTGGCCATGACCCAGGCCGCCCTGGGAACGGTGATCGAATTCGACACGCTGGAAGAACCGCAGAACATCACCATCGCCCCCGGAACCCAGACGGGCGCGGTGGTCCAGCTCAAGGGATTCGGCATCCCCCGGCTACGCGGCCGGGGACGGGGTGACCTCTTCGTGCACGTGATGGTGGAGACGCCGACCGAGCTCACCGACGAGCAGCGGGAGCTGTTGGCCACCCTGGCCGCCTCCCGGGACGAGACGGTGGGGGTGCCCGCACAGGGAGAGGGAATCTTCTCCAAGCTGCGGTCGGCCCTGAGCTGAACATGGCCGAACAGCCGGCGGCGGGCGGTCCCACCGGACCGTCGGCCCTGGTTCCGGATCCGGTCCTGGTGGCCGCCGGGGCCATGGTGTTCGTCGCCGACCTCGGCGCCCCCCAGCTCGACGCCGAGAGCGCCCATCATCTGGTCGACGTGCTCCGACTCCGTCCCGGTGAGCTGGTGGTGGCCTCGGACGGGTCCGGCTCCTGGGTGCCGTGCCGGGTGACGGCGGCGGTCGCCAAAGGGGACGCCCGTCGTCGGGACCCGTCGGCCCTCCTGGAGCTCGACGGATCGGTACAGGTGACCCCCGTCACCCGCCCCCGCGTCACCGTGGCCTTCGCCCCGGTGAAGGGCGACCGCCCCGAGTGGGTGGTGCAGAAGCTCACCGAGCTGGGGGTCGACCGCATCGTGCCCATCACCACCCGTCGCTCGGTGGTGAACTGGGAGGGGGACAGAGCCACCCGGGTGCTGGAGAGGCTTTCCCGGGTGGCCCGGGAGGCGTCGTCCCAGTCCCGTCGGACCCGGCTCCCCGAAATCGGGCCGGTCTCCTCGCTCGCCGGGCTGGCCGCCGAGAGCGGTGGCACCCCGTCGCTGGCCCATCCCGGGGGGCCTCCTCCGTCCCTCGATCACCCGGTCATCGCCATCGGGCCCGAGGGTGGCTGGGACGAGGATGAACTCGCCCAGGGCCTGCCGACGGTGGGACTGGGGCCCACCGTCCTACGGGCGGAGACGGCGGCCATCGCCGCCGGGACCCTCTTGTGCGGCCTACGGTCCGTGTTGATTGCCCCTTGCATAACCACGCTCCGTGGGCGAAACTGACTGTGGAGCCTCGGAACGGGGGAACCCTGGCAGCCCATCGGGAACATGTGGCGAGTTCGGGCAATCGAGATGAGGACGATAGGGATGGGTTTGTCAGTGGTTGAGAAGCGTGTCGACACGGTCGATGACGACGAACAGGAAGAGTCGGCCCGGATCGCCTACGCCCGCGCCGTCGGGGCCCGGCTCCGAGCCATGCGCAAGCAGATGCACCTGTCGCTCCAAGCCGTGGAGGCCACCTCCGTCCAGGAGTTCAAGGCCTCGGTGCTGGGTGCCTACGAGCGCGGCGAGCGGGCCATCTCGGTCCCCCGGCTGCAGCGTCTGGCCAAGCTCTACGACGTTCCCGTCGACCAGCTGCTTCCCCCCGACGGCGACGCCTCCACCCGGTGGGGGCCCAGCGGGGAGGCGGCGCCCGCGTCGCTCAGTGCCCGCCGGGTCCCGGCGGCGGCTCCCAGCAGCAGCAAGGTGACCATCGACCTGACCAAGTTGCACTCGGTGAGCGGTCCCGAACGAGATCTGCTGCGGCGGTTCCTCTCGATGATCCAGGTCCACCGTCAAGATTTCAACGGGCGGATGATCACCATCCGGGCGGAGGACCTGCGGGCGATTGCCTGCCTGTTCGGCGTCACCCCGGATGTCATGGGCCAGCGTCTCGACGAGTTGGGACTGCTGGTAGCCGCCTGACCTGGGGCGGGGCTGAAGTTGGAAATCGGCCTTCGCCGGGTATAACTGAATGACCATGACAGATGCCATCACCTGGTTGAGCACCAAAGAAGCCGCCGAACGCCTGGGAATCACCCTCCGGAGTCTCTACCGATTCATCGACGAGGGCGATCTCGTCGCCTACAAGTTCGGTCGGGTCATCCGCCTCCAGGAAGCCGACGTGGTGCGCTTCATCGACGAGAGTCGGATCCCTCCGGGCAGCCTCGAGCACCTGTATCCCGAGTTGAAGGGCAACTCCCGGCCGCGGGGAACCCCGGACCACGACCAGGCCGCTTCTTCCGGCTGACCCGATGGACGACTGTCTGTTCTGCGGCATCGTGGGCGGCAAGGTGCCGGCCGACATCGTCCGCGCCGATGACCGCACGGTGGCCTTCCGGGACATCGCGCCGCAGGCCCCGGTGCACGTCCTGATCGTCCCCCGGCGGCACATCGTCAACGCCTCGACGGTGACGGCGGCCGACGCCGACGATGTGACCGCCCTGTTCCTCGCCGCCCAAGAGGTGGCGGCCGCCGAGGGCATCGGCGGGGAGGACCGGGGCTACCGGCTCGTCTTCAACGTGGGGGCCGACGCGCTCAACTCGGTGCCCCACCTCCACCTCCATCTGCTGGGTGGACGCACCTTCGGTTGGCCCCCGGGCTGAGTGGCCGAGGGCCGGAACCACCGCCGACCGCTGGTAGGGTCAAGCCCAGAGTGCACGTGGAATCCTCTCCGGTCAAAATCCTCGTCCCCGGCAACCATCTCATGGCGGGTCTCCTGGGTCAGCAGGATGAGTTACTACGCCTGATCGAGAAGGAGAACCCCGACGCCCGCATCTCGGTCCGGGGGAACGAGATCACCATCGGGGGTGATGATGCCGAGCGCATCGGACGCCTGTTCGAGGAGATGATCATCGTTCTCGAGGCCGGCCAGACCCTCGACTTGGCTCAAATGAAACGAACAATCGACATGATGCACGACGACGTCCGACCCTCCGAGGTCCTGACCGCGGAACTGCTGAAGTCGTCCCGTGGACGGGCGGTTCGGCCGAAGACGGCGGGTCAGAAGGCCTACGCGGATGCCATCGCTTCCAACGTGGTCACCTTCGGGATCGGACCGGCCGGTACCGGCAAGTCGTACCTGGCGGTGGCCCTCGCCGTCCAGGCCCTCCAGGCCCACCAGGTGAGCAGGATCATCCTCACCCGTCCGGCCGTCGAGGCCGGCGAGCGACTGGGGTTCCTTCCCGGTGACCTGATGGCCAAGGTGGACCCCTACCTGCGCCCCCTCTATGACGCCCTCCACGACCTGCTGGAGCCGGAAGGCGCCCAGCGCCTCTTCGACCGGGGGACCGTCGAGGTGGCCCCCCTGGCCTTCATGCGGGGGCGCACCCTGAACTCGAGCTTCATCGTCCTCGACGAGGCCCAGAACACCTCGCCGGAGCAGATGAAGATGTTCCTGACCCGCATCGGTTTCGGGTCCAAGGCGGTGATCACCGGCGACATCACCCAGATCGACGTCCCCGGGGGGCGGTCCGGACTGGTCGGTTTGGAACCGGTGCTGTCGGGGATCAAGGACCTGGCCTTCGTACATCTGACCCAGCGAGACGTCGTCCGCCACCGGATCGTGGCCGACATCGTCGCCGCCTACGAGCGCGGTTCGGGCCCCCCGGCCGCGGAAACGGGTACGTCCTCGGGAGCTCGATGAGCGTCGACATCTACGCGGCCGACGAACAGGCCGACCACCCGGTAGCCGTGGGTCGCTGGTCGGAGCTGGCCCGGAGGGCGCTGATGGCCGAAGGCATCACCCGCGACACCGAAGTGTCACTGCTCTTCGTGGACGAGCCGTCCATCGCCGCCCTCAACGAGCGGTTTCTGGGCAGGTCGGGTCCGACCGACGTGCTCTCGTTCCCCATCGAGGACGAAGTGGAGCGCAGCGGTCGTTCCCCCGACCAGGGCGGTACCGGCCCCGGATCGGTGGAGACCGACGCCGAGCGGTTTCTGCTCCTCGGCGACGTCGTGATCTGCCCGGCGGTGGCGGCCCGCAACGCGGTGGATCACGGGGCCAGCTTCGAGGACGAGTTGGCGCTGTTGGTGGTGCACGGAATTCTCCATCTCTTGGGGATGGACCACCAGGTGGAGTCCGAGGCCGAGCGGATGGAGCAACGCGAGCAACAGCTGTTGGCGCTGTACTACCGGGTCAGCTCGTGATCGCCGAACCCTTCCGACTCCTGGCCACCCAGGGCTTCAAGCCCATCGATGGGGTGGTGTTGGCCGTGGTGGTGATCCTGCTGGCCGCCTCCGCCATCCTGGCGCTGGCCGAGACCAGCCTGGTCCGGATGAGCCGGGCCAAGGCGGCCGCCCTGGTCGACGAGGGCCGGCGGGGGGCCAAGGTGCTCGAGCGCCTGACCGACAACCCCCAGGGATTCCTCAATCCGGTGCTCCTCCTGGTGCTGATCTGCCAGCTGGTGGTGGCGACCCTGGTGGGGATCCTGGCCTCGGAGTGGTTCGGCGCCCTGGGGGTGGTGGTAGCCACCGTCTTCGAGATCGTGGTCATCTTCGTGCTGGGCGAGGCGGTCCCGAAGAACTGGGCCGTCCACCATCCGGAGCGGGCGGCGCTGTTCAGCGCGCCCCTGGTGGCGGCCATGGTCGGCTTCTGGCCCATCCGGGTGGCGTCGGGGGCGCTGATCGGCCTGGCCAACCTGCTCATCGGGGAAGGGGCGCTGGGCCACGGCTCCGACGTCACCGAATCGGAGTTGTTGGCGATGGCCGATGTGGCCCTGGAGGACGATGTGATCGAGACGGAGGAGCGCCAGCTCATCCACTCCATCATCGAGTTCGGGGACACCGTGGTGCGGGAGGTGATGGTCCCGCGTCCGGACATGGTCACGGTCGAGGCCGATGAGAGCGTCGAGGCCGTCTTGGAGCAGGCCCTGGCGGTGGGCTACAGCCGGCTTCCGGTGTTGGAAAAGGGAGTGGACGACGTAGCCGGGGTCGTCTACACCAAGGATCTGATCCGGGCGGTGCGGGCCGGCCACCAGGACGACCAGGTCGGGCTGCAGGTGCGGTCCCCCCACTTCGTGCCGGAGACCAAGCGGGTATCGGCGCTGATGCGGGAGATGCAGGCGGAGAAGTTCCACATGGCGGTGGTGATCAACGAGTACGGGGGCACGGCCGGACTGGTCACCCTGGAGGACCTGATCGAGGAGCTGGTGGGCGAGATCGTCGACGAGTTCGATGTGGAGGAGCCCCCGGTGGAGCACTTCCCGTCGGGCGAGGCGACGGTCAGCGGCCGGATGGTGGTGACCGAGGCCAACGAGCTCTTCGATGCCAATCTGCCCACCGGTGCCTGGGACACCGTCGGGGGGCTGCTCTTCGACCTGCTCGGGCACGTCCCCGAACAAGGCGAGTCTGTCGATATCGGCCGGTTGCGCCTGGTGGCCGACCGGGTGAAGGGGCGTCGCATCGAGCGGGTCCGGATCATCCCGCTGTCCTCGCTGGCCGCCGGATGATGAGCGGAGCTCCGGAGTTCGTAAGCGGCTTTGCCGCGGTGGTCGGCCGCCCCAATGTGGGCAAGTCGACCCTGATCAACCGCATCGTCGGCACCAAGGTCACCATTACCTCGCCACGTCCCAACACCACCCGTTCCCAGGTCCGGGGGGTGCTGAACCGACCCGGTGCCCAGGTGGTGTTCGTCGACACCCCGGGCCTCCACAAGCCCCGCACCGCCCTCGGCGAGCGGATGAACGATTCGGCGTCGTCCTCGATGGACGACGTCGATGCGGTGATCGCCATGGTCGAAGCCACCGGCGCCGTCGGGCCGGGTGACCGGATGGTGCTCGCCCAGGCCAGCCGGCGGGTCCGCTCGTTGGCCCGGACCGCGGAGCTCGAACGCCAGGTCGGTGCCGCCGGTGACGCGGTGGGCGAACCGACGCTGCTGGTGGTGGTCAACAAGATCGACCGGGTGGACGACAACCGGGTGCTCACCCATCTGACTGCCGTTTCCGAAGTGATCGAGTCGCTGGCCGAAGAAGACGGTTCCGCTCCGGTGCCGGTGGAGTACTTCCCGGTCTCCGCGTTGGACGGCAATGGCGTCGATGGGCTGGTCGATGCCGTCCTGTCCCGGATGCCCGAGGGTCCCCGCTACTACCCCGAAGGCATGGTCACCGACGTTGCCGAGGCGTTTTGGGTGGCCGACCTGGTACGCGAGCAGCTCCTCCTCCGGGTGGAGGACGAGCTTCCCCACAGCATCGCCTGCCGGGTGACGGAATGGGAGTGGCCCCGGGTGCGGTGCGAGATCCTGGTCGAGCGGGATTCGCAAAAGGGGATCGTGATCGGCAAGGGCGGAAGCATCCTCAAAGAAGTCGGCACCGCGGTGCGCAAGCAGATGCCGCCCGGCGCCTACCTCGAGCTCTTCGTGCGGGTCGAGAAGCGGTGGCAACACCGGGAGGACGCCCTCGACCGGCTGGGGTTCTGAATTCTTGCCGGGCCTACCCCAACCGGGTCAGCACGTTCCGGGTGATCTGTTCGATCTGTGGGTCACGCCCGGCCAGACCGTGAGCCCAGTCGGTCGACCCCGATGTCACCACCGTCGCGCCGGCCCGGTTGGTGTACACGCCCAGCACTGCATGGCCATGACGGATGCGTTCCATCGCCTCGGGATCGCGGGTCCCGAACAGGCGGGACGCGATGTACTCCAACTCGCTGGGCTCGCCCGGCTTGGGCGGACGAGGGGCTGTCTCGCGGGTGAAGTGCTGAGTCGGGCAGGTGCCGAGGATCTCGAAAGTCGACGGCGTGCCGTCCTCCCCGGTCGGATACGGCAGCCCGTCGCGGTAGGTGAACACGCACCCGTCGCACTCGTAACCGACGACCGTCGCGCCGGCACCGAGGACGTCGCCGTAGCCGAGCCCGGTGTCCTCGAACATCCAGTGCCCGGCGCGGTGCACGGTGTAACCGCCGAGGCCGGCGGTCACATTGCGGCCGATGCGGTGATAGCCCCCGCGGGTGAAGGAGACGCCGGTCATATGGTTCTCGGGACGACCGACGATGACGTCGGACCAGAACGTCGTCACTTCGGCTTCACGGTCGGTTCCCATCCGAGGGTCGTCTTTGAAGAATCCCTTGTACCCGACCATCACGTCGTGATCCGCACCTTCGATGCGCACCTGCCACAACGACGTGTTGCCGGAGAAGAAGGCGGCGTTGCCGCCACGGGCGATGAAGGCTTCCACCGTGTCGCGCATGCCGCCAGACCAGTACTCGTCGTGGCCGACGGAGAGATACAGACTGGCGCCGTCCAACACCTCGGGGTGCGCCTCGAGATCAGCATTCGTGCACACCCCGACCTCGAAACCCTCACGTTCGGCCCACTCGATGAATGGCAGCTCCCAGTCGGGCCAGCCCGCCGACCCGGCGTAGCCCGACAGATGGTTGATCTGGAGGTAGCCGACGTGCGCGGCGTTCTGTGGATCGGGCGCGCCCGTCCCGGTCACTCGCCGTCCCTTGCCGGGCGGTTTGTAGAGGTAGCCCGCCGCCATCGGCCGCCGCATGGCGACCTGGGTGCCGCCGGTGTACAGGTTCGGCCCCCCAAAGTCGTTGTAGGCGTGCCACGTATTCGTCGCCAGCGCGACCACGATGCGGGTCCCGGAAGACGGACGCACCACGAAGAACGCGTGGTGGCGCCGGACCTGGTCGCCCACCCCGATCTCCATGACGACCTCGTAGTAGCCCGACCGCCATCTCGGGCCGACGTCCAGGGTGAGCCCGACCGGCCAGCCGCACCCCTTCGAGGAGGCGTCCTCGGGTGTCGGGTGCTCGTCGGCCGCCACCGCGTCGGCACTGAATACGACCTCCCGTCGCCCGCCGACCCGTGCCACCTCGACCCGCACCGGCCGTCCGGCCGACGACGACATATGCAGACCGACTTGCTCGCCCGGCCGCACCGATTGCGGCCAGCAGTACCCGGTCACCACCTCGCGCCCCATCTCCAAACCCTAATTGGGCCAGGTCACTGGCGGCGTCTGCGATTCCCTCCGTCCGCTCCGGGCGGCATCGCCGGTGTTAGGGCACCCATTAGGTTGGGGTACGAGTGGGCGAGGGCCCGACCCGGGCCACAAGGAGGGCGAAGACACATGCCAGACATCATCACCCTGAAGGACCGCCTGCAGGACGGGACGTTCGCCGGCAAGTGGGCGCTGTCTTCCGACGAGACGACGGTGGCGTTCCGGTCATCGAGCCTGTGGGGCCTGGTCAAGGTCAAGGGCCGGTTCACCGACGTGCACGGCGAGGCGACAGTCGACCCGAGCGGTGCCATCACCGGCCGCCTGGACATCGACGTCGCCTCAGTGGATACCGGCACCGCCAAGCGGGACACCCACCTGCGGTCGACCGACTTCTTCGATGCCGCCACCCACAACCACATCACCTTCCTGGCCACCGATGTCTCCGTCGTCGACGATGACCGGCTCCATGTCTCCGGCGAACTGACCATCGCCGGACAGTCTCATCCCTTCTCGTGGGAGGCGAAGGTCACCGACATCGACGGCCCCGGGGTGACCCTCACCTCCTCGGTGGTGATTGACCGCTCCCAGTGGGGCATCGCCTGGCGGAAGATGGGCATGACCAAGATGGACACCGACATCGACATCGAAGCTCGATTCATCCGGGCATGACCCCGGGTCACGGTCATGCGTCGGCCAGCGCCTTCTCCAAGAAGGCCTCGACCTCGGCCCGGTCCAGCGTGCGCTTCATCGGAGGGACCCGGGCCAGCAACGCCCGCCGGTAGCTGGCCGTCGCCAACCGGCTGTCGAGCACCGCCACCACTCCCCGGTCCTCGGCGGAGCGGATCAGTCGGCCGGCCCCCTGGGCCAGCAGCGTCCCCGCCCGGGGAAGATCGACGGCATTGAAGGCGCCCGCCCCCGCCCGGTCCCGTCGGGCCTGGAGCACCGGGTCGTCGGGCCGGGGAAATGGGATCCGGTCGATGGTGACCAGGCTGAGGGTGGGGCCGGGGATGTCCACCCCTTGCCAGAACCCGAGGGTGGCGAACAGACAGGTTGCGTCGTCCGCCCGGAACGCCTCGATGAGCGCCGGCTTGGGCAGGTCGGACTGGGCGAGGATCCGGAAGGGGAGCCGCTCCCGGAGCACTTCCACCGCGGCGTTCATCGCCCGCCAACTGGTGAACAGGGCCAGGGTGCGACCCCCGGCCGCGGTGATGAGGGCGTCGAGCTCATTGTGGATGGCCGGTTCCGACTCCGGTCGCCTCCGATCGGGGATGGTCTTGGCCACGTAGAGCAGGGCGTGGTGGGGATAGTCGAACGGGCTGCCCACATCCATCTCGTCGGTGTCGCCTTCGGGAAGACCCAACCGGGCGACCAACCCGAGAGGTACGGTCGCCGAGGTCAGGACCCCGGTGACTTCGCTCCAGAGTTGCTCGGAGAGCAGGGGCCCGACATCGATGGGGGAGACCCGCAAGCTCGGCGAGCGGGACCCGTCGTCCACCCATGCCACCTCGTCTTCGCCGAGCGAGGTCAGCTTGGCCAGGTCACCGGCCAGATGCCCGGCCGCCAGCAGGATGCGATCCCGCCGGGTCCGTTCCGCCGCCGACTCGTCATCGGACTCCTCCCGTTCCGCCTGGCGGATGAGCCCGACCAGGCGGGCCACCCGTCCGGTGGCCAGGGCGACCACCTCGCTGAGCCCGGGCCCGTCGGCCGGCCCGTTGCCGTCGGGTTGGCCTCCATCCTCCGCGCCGACCAGCGAGGCCGGGGGGACCCGGTTGCCGGCCAGCGGCCGGAGGACCCGTTGGAAGTGGTCGGCCACCTCGGCCACCTGATCGACGGCATCGTCGGAACCTGACATCTCCCTGGGCATTACCCCGCGGGCGCCGGTGGCCAGGGCCCGAAACCGCCCGGGGCCGATCTCCACCCCGAGGCTGTCGGTCATCACCTCCTCGACTTCGTGGGCTTCGTCGAAGACGGCGATGTCGTGAGGCGGCAGTACCGCGCCGCCGCTGGCCAGGTGGGCCCCGTAGAGGTGGGTGTTGACCACCACCACGTCGGCCTCCGCCGCCCGGTTCCGGGCGTGTTCGGCAAAGCAGTCCGACCCGGACGGGCACCGGAACGCCCCCGGGCACTCGCGGGCCGTGGTCGACACCATGGCCCAGGCCCGGAAGTGCGGCTCGAAGTCGAGCTCGGCCCGGTCCCCGGTGGGGGAGTCCTGTCCCCACCGGAGGAGGCGGCGGACCTGCTCCCCGAGTCGGCCGGTATCCGGGACGCCGTCGTCCCGGCCCGGGGTCAGGGTGTCGTCGGCGTCGGGGGGATCGACGGCGGCATCATCGAGATCGAGCCGTTGGCCCTGGCCGCCGACCTCGGAGGCCCGCTGCCGGCAGAGGTAGTTGCTCCGGCCCTTGAGCACCGCGAAGGTGAGACCGGCGTCGACGGCCGACGCCACCATGGGGAGGTCCTTCCCGGCCAGCTGGTCCTGCAGTGCCTTGGTGGCGGTGGCCACCACCACCCGCTGGCCGGAGAGGGCGGCCGGGACCAGGTAGGCGAGCGACTTCCCGGTGCCGGTCCCGGCCTGGACCACCAGATGGCGTCGCGCGCCGAGCGCCCGGCCCACCGCCTGGGCCATCTCCATTTGGCCCTCCCGGGTCTCGCCACCCCCGGGCAGCGAGGCGGCCACCTCGGCCAGCGTCTCCTTCACCCCGTCGGCCATTGTGTGACCCTACCCGGGGGCCTGTCCGGCCGAAATGGGGCAATGACTGACGTCGGAGCCGGGCTCAGTACCACTCGGCGAACAGGATGGAGGCCACCACCACCCCGACCGTCACGATCACCCATCGCAGCACCGCGGCCGGCAGCCTCCGCCCGATGCGGGCGCCCACCTGGCCACCGATGACCGACCCGGCGGCGATCAGGCCTACCACCGACCACGACAGGGTCGAGAAGATGATGAACAGCACGCTGGCCGCGGTGTTCACCACCATGGCCAGCACGTTCTTGGTGCCGTTCAGCCGCTGCAGGTCGTCATGGACGAAAATGGCCAGCAGGGCGATGAGGATGACGCCCTGGGCGGCTCCGAAGTAACCGCCGTAGACACCGGTCAAGAACACCCCGAGGAACAGCCCGTTGCCGCCGTGCCGCTTCCGGTCGCCCCGGTCCTCGAGGAGCTTCGACAGCCGGGGCTGGAGCGCCATCAGGATGGCGGCCACCAGGATGAGGGCCGGGACCGCGGCGCGGAATACGGTGCCGGGGAGCCCGAGGAGCAGGGCGGCGCCGGCCACCCCGCCCAACAGGGACGCGGTTCCCAGACGGAGCAGCCTCGATCGCTGACCGGTCAGCTCGCGCCGGTAGGCAAAGGCTCCGCTGACAGTTCCGGGCACCAACCCCACGTTGTTGGAGACGTTGGCGAGCAACGGTGGGTACCCGAGGGCCAACAGCGTTGGAAAGGTGACCAGCGAACCGGACCCGACGATGGTGTTGATGCTGCCGGCGGCCAATCCGGCCGCGAATATCGCCAGGGCGGCCCACGGGGACATGGAGAGGGTCTAGTGCCCCGAGCCCGGATGCTCAAAGTGGAAAGCCGGGCGATGCCCTGGTCGGCGGGCACGGTTGGCCCAGTGGAGGGGATAAGTTCGCAGCGTGGAACGGGACCTCTCCGGCGCCGATGGCGCCATCCAGCACCCGCCGCCACTGGTGGCCTCCGACGTCGCCGATGGCCCCGTCCCTGCCCATGTGGCCTGTGTGATGGACGGGAACGGTCGCTGGGCCAGCCGCCGGGGTCTGCCCCGGACCGAGGGCCACGCCGCCGGGGAGGCGGCGCTGCTCGACGCCGTCGAGGGCGCTCTCGATCTGGGCATCCCGTGGATCACCATGTACGCCTTCTCCACCGAGAACTGGCGTCGCCCCGCCGATGAGGTCCGCTACCTGATGGGCTTCAACGAGAGCCTGCTGGCCCGGCGCCGGGACGAGCTCAACGAGAAGGGCGTGCGTATCCGGTTTGCCGGACGCCGTGACTGGCGGGTGCCCAAGCGGGTGCTGCGCCGGATGGACGAGTCGGTCGAGCTCACCGCCGGCAACCGGCGGTCCACCCTGACCATGGCGTTCAACTACGGCGGGCGGGCCGAGATCGTCGACGCCGTCGCCAAGCTGGTGGCCGACGGCGTTCCCGCCGACAAGGTGAGCGAGAAGGCCATCCGGTCCCGCCTCTACTATCCCGACCAGCCGGATCCGGATCTGATGATCCGCACCTCCGGCGAGCACCGGATCTCCAATTTCCTGTTGTGGCAGTTGGCCTACAGCGAGCTGGTCTTCACCAGCGTGCTGTGGCCCGACTTCCGCCGTCACCACCTGTTCGAGGCCATCCAGGAGTACCAGCGGCGGCAGCGAACCTACGGCGGGGTGGAAGGAAGATGAGTCGCCGGAGCGCGGCTGGAGGGCAGCCGACGCCAGGACGTCGCCATCGCGACGACGCCGGCGGGCTCTGGATCGGCATCGGGATCGCCGGTGGCATCGCCCTGTATGCCGGGATGCTGGTCATGCTGGTCGCCGGGTTCACCGCCATCCTCCCGTTCGTGGTCATCCCGCCGGTCCTGATCGGGCTGATCGGGGCCAACAGCCTGCTCGGCGGTCCGCGCCGTCCCCGGCCCCCGGCCCGACCGATCCGCCCCACCGACCGGGGCATGGTGCCGCCGGCCTCCGGAGGCCCGGTGGTGAACGGCCGCTCGGCCAAGACCTCGGACCCCGATCGGCAGTCGCACCCGAACGGCGGGGGCGCCGCCGGGTCGGGATGACCCTGTTCCGGGATCACGGGGTGGTCCTCCGCACCATCCGGCTCGGGGAGGCCGATCGGATCGTCACCCTGATGACCGAGGGCAACGGCAAGGTGCGGGCGGTGGCCAAGGGGGTACGGCGCACCACCTCCAAGTTCGGATCCCGTCTCGAACCGTTCAGCCACGTGGCCCTCCTCGGTTGGCAGGGCCGCGGCGACCTCGACATCGTGAACCAGGTCGAGGTCATCGACACCTTCCGAACGGTGCGGGAGGACCTCGACCGGATGGCATCGGCCATGTCCATGCTCGAGGTGGTCGATCAGGTGGGACAGGAGCGCCACGCCAACCCGCGGCTCTACGCCATGTTGGTCGGCGCACTCTCGGCTCTGGCCGAACGGGATTCGGCGATGGTCACCCCGGCCTTCTTCCTCAAGGTCCTGGCCCTCGAGGGCACCGAGCCGATGCTCGACGCCTGCGCGTCGTGCGGGGAGGAGGACCCCACCCAGCTGGTGGCCTTCGATCTGGTGGAGGGCGGTGTCCTGTGCCGGAATTGCCGGCGGGGGCGACCCCTGTCGGCGGACGCCCTGGTGTTGCTGAAGCGGGTCCTCGGGGGAGGATTGGCCGGGGTGCTGACCGAGCCCAGGTCGGCCATCACCGATGAGGTCGGGCTGCTGGCTACCGAGGCGATGGAGGTGCATCTCGATCGCCGGCTCCGATCGGTGCGGTCGGGCCCGGCGTCGTGAGCCCGGTGCCGGCCACCCCGTTCGGGGTCTACGTCCACATTCCCTTCTGCCGGGCCCGCTGCGACTACTGCGCCTTTGCCACCTACACGGACCGGGACCACCTGATGGAGGCCTACGCGGCGGCGTGCATCAGCGAAGTCGGACGGGCGGTCGAGCACCGAAGGGATGCCCCCGGCGACATCGGTGTTCTTCGGCGGCGGGACCCCGTCCCGGCTGGACGCCGAGTTGCTGGTCTCGATCCTCGACGCCATTCCCCGGTCGACGGGCGCCGAGGTGACGGTGGAGTGCAATCCGGAGGATGCCGGGCCCGATCGGTTGGCCGCCTACCGGCAGGCGGGCGTGACCCGGATCTCGCTCGGCGTGCAGTCGACGGTTCCCCATGTGCTCAAGGGTCTGGGTCGACGCCACGGGCACGACGCAGTGGCCGGCGCCGCCGAGGCGGTGGCCGGGGCCGGCTTCGAATCCTGGGGGATGGATCTGATCATCGGCGGGGCGGGAGAGACCGACGATGACTGGGAGCAGAGCCTGCACGGCGTGCTCGGACTCGCCCCGGCTCCGCCCCACATCAGCGCCTACTCGTTGACCGTGGAGCCCGGCACCCGGCTGGCCGACCCAGCCGGACCGGCATCCCGACGAGGATGTGCAGGCCCGCCGGTACGAGATGGCCGACGAGATCCTCGCGGCCGCCGGCTACCGGTGGGAAGAGATCTCCAACTGGTCCCTTCCCGGTCACTCCTGTCGCCACAACCGCCTGTACTGGGACCAGGGTGAGTACCGGGGCATCGGATCCGCGCGCCCACTCCCACCGGGACGGGCGCCGGTGGTGGAACGTCCGCACGCCCGACCGGTTCGTGAAGGAGATCGGGGCCGGAAGGAGTGCGGTCGCCGGGCAAGAGGTGCTCACCGGCGAGCAACGTCGGTTCGAAGGACTGGCGCTCGGCCTGCGGACCCCGAAGGGAGTGCCGGTCGGTTCGCTGCCCGACGATCCGGACCTCGAGGGCCTGGTCGATCGGGTCCATGGTCGGGCGGTGCTCACGGTCCGGGGCCGGCTGCTGGCCAACGCGGTCACCTCCCGGCTGGTGTCCGAACCGGCCGGCTGAACGTCAGTTGCAGACCGGCACCAGCGTGTAACCAGCAGATTGGATGCCGGTGATGACGGCCGGCAGGGCGGCCACGGTTTGCGATCGATCACCACCGCCGTCATGCATGATGATGATTGCTCCCGGGTGGAGGGCGGAGAGCACCCGGCTGGTGATCACCCCGGCCCCCGGGGTGGTGTAGTCGGACGGATCGATGTCCCAGAGCAACTCGCCCAGGCCGCGCTGAGCCAGCTGGGCGACCACCGAACTGTCGGTGTAGCCATAGGGCGGACGGACACACTTCACCGCCCTTCCGGTGACTGATTGGATCAGGTTGGTGGTGGCGTCGACTTCGCCGGCGAACTGCCCGGGGTTGAGCGAGATCAGGCTGGCGTGATCCCAGGTGTGGTTGGTGACGGTCATCCCGTCCGCCACTTCCAGTTTGAGCAGATCGGGTCGGGCGGCGCCCTCGTAGCCGACGATCTCGAAGGTGGCCGGGACGTGGTACTGGGTGAGGACCTGGAGCATCTGGGGGGTGTAGGTCGGGTTGGGCCCGTCATCGAAGGTCAACGCCGCCACCTTGTCGCCGGCCGGGTAGAGGCCTCCGGGGAGATTGGACAGATTCGAGATGACCAATCCGGTCAGCGTTGGACCGCCCATCGGGGACGGTGGCGGACCCGGCAGGAGCCAGAACCCACCGCCGCCCGACACGCCGGCAACGGCCACGATCGGATCCGCCAGCAGCCCACCCCCGATCGATCCCAGAAATGGCGCGTCGCCGAAGTTGAAAACACCGCCGTCGGCCGCCCCCAGCCA
Source organism: uncultured Acidimicrobiaceae bacterium (assembly GCA_963819695.1). Lineage (GTDB taxonomy): Bacteria > Actinomycetota > Acidimicrobiia > Acidimicrobiales > RAAP-2 > DASZIT01. Next base: position 755,912 of record CAWFXD010000001.1, read on the forward strand.
ATAGCCGTACCCGCTCGGGGCTGCCGCCATCCCGATCACCGGCGCCTGGAGTTGGTTGCCGGCCATCGAGCCGAGGAACTGGGCATCGCCGAAAGCGAAGATGCCGCCGTCGGAGGCCACCAGCCAGTAGCCGTGGCCGTCGGGGGTGGGCGCCATCCCCACCATCGGCTGGTTGAGGGCCATGGCCCCGGTCGAGCCGAGGAACTGGGCATCGCCGAAAGCGAAGATGCCGCCGTCGGAGGCCACCAGCCAGTAGCCGTGGCCGTCGGGAGTGGGCGCCATCCCCACCACCGGGTTGCTCAAACGCTGGCCCCCGGTGGAGCCGAGGAACTGGGCATCGCCGAAAGCGAAGATGCCACCGTCGGAGGCCACCAGCCAGTAGCCGTGGCCGTCGGGAGTGGGCGCAATCCCCACCACCGGGTTGCTCAAACGCTGGCCCCCGGTGGATCCCCAGAACTGGGCATCGCCGAAAGCGAAGATGCCGCCGTCGGAGGCCACCAGCCAGTAGCCGTTGCCGCTCGGGCTCGAGGCCATCCCGACCACTGGAGCGGCCAGGGTCTGGCCGACCACCGAGCCGTAGCTACCAGCGTTCCCGAACCCGATCGGCTGCCCGGCGGCCAGGTTCGGGGCAGTGGCAGCGGCGTTCAAACCTCCGGATGGCTGCGGCGACATGTCCAGGGAGGCACTGATGACCAGTGCCGCCAGAATTGGCACAGCGACCAAGCGGAGCCGTCCCCCAGCGCTCACGCTCGCACTCTAGCGATTCCGAAAATCGGGTGCTGGGGTCCGCCCGATACCATGTGCCCCTATGTCTGACGAGGAAGTCGCTTCCGGCGCGCCCAAGAAACACGCTGAGCCGCCCGGCGGATCGGGCGACGGGTTCGACCTGATGGAGAAAGTCGTCGGCCTGTGCAAGCGGCGCGGGTTCATCTTCCAGTCGGCAGAGATCTACGGTGGGTTCCGCTCGACCTACGACTACGGGCCCATCGGGGTCAACCTGCTGCGCAACGTCAAGAACGCCTGGTGGGAAGCCATGGTCCAGCGACGTGACGACGTGGTCGGGCTCGACGCGGCCATCCTCTCCCCGCCGGCGGTATGGGAGGCCTCGGGGCATCTGACCAACTTCACCGACCCGCTGGTGGACTGCCGCAAGTGCCGCCAGCGGTGGCGCCAGGACAAGATCGAGGGGGTGTGCCCCAACTGCGGGTCCACCGAGTTCACCGAGGCGCGGCCGTTCAACCTGATGTTCAAGACCCACGCCGGGCCGGTCGAGGACGAGGGTGCGGTGGCCTACCTCCGCCCGGAGACGGCCCAGGGGATGTTCACCAACTTCGTGAACGTGCTGCAGACCACCCGGAAGAAACCGCCCTTTGGTATCGCCCAGGTGGGCAAGTCGTTCCGCAACGAGATCACCCCGCAGAACTTCGTGTTCCGGACCCGCGAGTTCGAGCAGATGGAGATGGAGTTCTTCGTGCCGCCCGCTGATGCCCAGCAGTGGTTCGAGTACTGGCTGGCCGAGCGATTCAACTGGTACCTCGGGCTCGGCATGCCCGAGGAGAAGCTCCGCCTCCGCCACCACGACCCGGACGAGCTTTCCCACTATTCGGCGGCCACGGCCGACGTCGAGTTCCTGTTCCCATGGGGGTGGGACGAGCTCGAGGGCATCGCCAACCGCACCGACTTCGACCTGAAAGCCCACGCCGCCGCTTCGGGAGAGAAGTTGGACTACTTCGACCCGACCACCAATGAGCGCTACACGCCCTATGTGATCGAGCCGGCGGCGGGGGCCACCCGGACGATGATGGCGTTCCTCCTGGCCGCCTACGACGAGGACGAGATCGGCGGGGAGCCCCGCACCGTCCTCCGGATCCATCCGAGGCTGGCTCCCTATCAGGTCGCGATACTGCCGCTCTCCAAGAAGGACACCCTCGAGCCGCTGGCCCGCCAGGTTCTCCATTCCCTGCAGCCGCACTTCATGTGCGACTACGACGTCACCCAGGGAATCGGCAGGCGGTACCGCCGCCAGGACGAAGTCGGCACCCCCTGGTGCGTGACGGTCGACTTCGACTCGCTGGAAGACGGCGCGGTCACCGTGCGGGACCGGGATACCACCGACCAGGTCCGGGTCCCGGTCGACGACCTGGTTGCCGAGCTGCAACGCCGTCTTTCGGCCGCCTGACCGCCTCCCGGCGCGGTTTCGGACTCGAGCAATGAGGCAGGTAGGCTCGAATGCCTGCCCCGCGCAGCAACGCAACCCCAAACCACCACCCCAGGAGACGTTTCCCGATGCCGTTCGTCTACGACTTCGACCACAAGCACCGCAAGCCCCCGATGGAGATGAAGGACCTCCTCGGAGGCAAGGGCGCCAACCTGGCCGAGATGACGTCGGTACTCGAGTTGCCGGTCCCTCCGGGATTCACCATCTCCACTGACGCCTGCCGGGCCTACATGAACGCCGGCTGGCCGGACGGCCTCACTGCCGAGGTGGCCAAGGCTCGCGCCCGGCTCGAGAAGACGATGGGCAAGCGGATCGGCGATCCGACCGATCCACTCCTCGTCTCGGTGCGATCGGGGGCCAAGTTCTCCATGCCCGGGATGATGGACACCGTCCTCAACCTCGGACTCAACGACCAATCGGTGGAGGGCCTGGCCAAGCAGACCGATGACGAGCGGTTCGCCTACGACTCCTACCGTCGGTTCGTGGCCATGTACGGGCGCATCGTGCTCGACATCCCCGGGGAGGAGTTCGACTCCCTCCTCGACGCGGCCAAGGAGTTGGCCGGCACCACCTCGGACGCCGGCATCCCCACCCCGCTGCTCCGCTATCTGGTGGACGCCTATCAGCAGATCGTGGAACGCCATACCAAGAAGCCGTTCCCCCAGCACCCCGACGATCAGCTGCGGGGGGCCATTGAGGCGGTGTTCAGCTCGTGGCAATCGCCCCGGGCCATCGCCTACCGCAACCGGGAGCGCATCGCCCACGACCTGGGCACTGCGGTCAACGTGCAGGCCATGGTGTTCGGCAACCGCGACGACGCCTCGGGCACCGGGGTCGGATTCACCCGGGACCCGGCCACCGGAGAGCGGGGCGAGTACGGCGACTTCCTGGTCAACGCCCAGGGCGAGGACGTGGTCGCGGGGATCCGGAATACCCAGCCCCTCGCCGCGCTGAAGGACGAGTTCCCGCCCATCCACAAGGAGTTGCTCGCCATCTTCGCCCGCCTGGAGGGCCACTACCGGGATATGTGCGACACCGAGTTCACCATCGAGCACGGCAAGTTGTGGATGCTCCAGACCCGGGTGGGCAAGCGGACGGGCAGCGCCGCCCTCCGGATGGCGGTGGACATGGTCGGGGAGCGGACCATCAAATTGACCAAGGCCGAGGCGGTGCAACGGGTGACCGGTGACCACCTCGACCAGGTCCTCCACCCGCAGTTCGCCGGTTCCGGCTACACGGTGCTGACCACCGGGCTCGGCGCCTCGCCGGGTGCCGCGGTCGGCCAGGTGTACCTCACCGCCGACGACGCCGAGGCGGCAGCCGTCCGGGGCGAGAAGGTGGTGCTGGTCCGGAGCGAGACCTCACCCGAGGACGTTCACGGCATGCTCGCCGCCGAGGGAATTCTCACCGCCCGCGGCGGTCTGGTGAGCCACGCCGCGGTGGTGGCCCGCGGGTGGGGAAAGCCGGCGGTGGTGGGAGCCGAGGCGGTGAAGATCACCGGGTCGTCGTTCACGGTGGGGACCACCGTGGTCAACCAGGGTGATTGGATCTCGGTCGACGGCACCAACGGCACCGTGGTGCTCGGCCAGGTGCCCCTGTCCCAGGGCGAGACCCCGGCCGAGTTCGAGACCATCCTGGGCTGGGCCGACGAGATCCGGGCCGGCTATCTCGGGGTGCGGGCCAACGCCGACAACGGGCCCGACGCCACCAACGCCCGCAACCGCGGGGCTGAGGGCATCGGTCTCTGCCGCACCGAGCACATGTTCCTGGGCGAGGACCGGCTCCCGATCGTCCGCCGGATGATCCTGGCCTCCAGCCCCGAGGACGAGGAGTCGGCCCTCGAGCAGCTGCGAGTGGCCCAGAAGGCCGACTTCGAGGAGATCCTCGAGGCCATGGACGGCCTGCCGGTCACCATTCGGCTGCTCGATCCACCCCTCCACGAATTCCTCCCCGACACCCAGGAACTCGCCATCAAGCAGGCCACGACCGGGCTCACCCCGGAAGAGACCCGTCTCTACGAGGCGGCCCAGGACTGGCACGAGTTCAACCCGATGCTGGGAACCCGGGGGGTGCGCCTCGGGGTGATCAAGCCCGGGCTGTACGCCATGCAGGTCCGGGCTTTGATGGAGGCCGCCCTCGACCGGGTGGCGGCCGGCGGCCGGCCGATCATCGAGATCATGATCCCGCTCACCGTCAGCCGGGAGGAGATGGCCCTGGCCCGGTCGTGGGTCGAGGACGCGGTGGCCAAGTCCCTGGCCGACGCGTCGGGGCCCTCGGGCGGAAAGAAGGGCGGCAAGGGGGCCAAAACCGCGGTGGCTCCCGGGAAGCTGGAGGTGCTGATCGGCACCATGATCGAGACACCCCGAGCCGCGTTGCTGGCCGGCCAGATCGCCGCGGATGCCGACTTCTTCTCCTTCGGGACCAACGACCTGACCCAGATGACCTTCGGGTTCAGCCGGGACGACGTCGAAGGCCGGATGATGTCCGAGTACCTCAGCCTGGGGCTCCTCAAGCGGAACCCGTTCGAGGTGGTGGACCCCGATGGGGTCGGCGAGCTGGTCAGGTTGGGGGTGGAACGGGGCCGCTCGACCCGACCGGACCTGAAGATCGGGGTGTGCGGTGAGCACGGGGGCGACCCCGAGTCGATCATCACCTTCGCCGAGGCCGGGCTCGACTATGTGAGCTGTTCGCCCTTCCGGGTGCCGATCGCCCGCCTGGCCTGCGCCCAGGCGGTGTTGGCCGGATCGATGGCGCCCAAGCCGAAGGGCAGTGGCAAGGCCAAGAAGTAACGCGAATCATCGTGCCGGCGACGCGGTACCGTCGAACCCATGGGCATACCTGACGAGGACGTCGCCCGGGTCCGGGCGGCGACGGACATTGTCGCCCTGATCGGGGAACATGCCGCCCTGAAGCGGCAGGGACGGCGCTGGGTCGGCCTCTGCCCGTTCCACGGAGAGAAGACGCCGTCGTTCAGTGTCAACGCCGAAGAGGGCTTCTACTACTGCTTCGGCTGTCAAGAAAAAGGTGACGCCATCACCTTCGTCCGGAAGACCGAACACCTCGACTTCGTTGACGCCGTTCGGCGGCTGGCCGACAAGTCCGGGATTGTCATCCACGAGGACGCCAACGCCGGCCGGGACAGCCAACGGCGCAAGGTGTTCGTCGACGCCATGGAGCAGGCCACCGAGTGGTACCACCAGCGCCTGCTCACCGGGGCCGACGCCGGCCAGGCCCGCGACTACCTGCGGTCGAGGGGCTACGACGGCGACGTGGTGCGCCGCTTCCGGTTGGGATGGGCGCCGGATGACTGGGACGCCGCCTGCACCGGTCTGAAGTTGAGCAATGACCTGGCCGTCGGTTCGGGCCTGGGCTTCGTCAACCGCCGGGGTCGGTTGCAGGATGCGTTCCGGGCCCGGATCCTGTTCCCGATCTGCGATCCCTCCGGCCACCCGGTGGCGTTCGGAGGCCGGGTCCTCCCCGGCAGCCCCGACCCGGCCAAGTACAAGAACTCCTCGGAGAACCCGATCTACTCCAAGCGGAAGATCCTCTACGCGCTCAACTGGGCCAAGGCCGACATCATCAAGACCGGCGAGGTGGTGGTATGCGAGGGCTACACCGACGTGATCGGGTGTTTCGTTGCCGGCGTCGAACGGGCGGTGGCCACCTGTGGCACCGCGCTGGGCGACGACCACTTCCGTCTGTTGCGCAATTTCGCCAAGCGGGTGGTGCTGGCCTTCGATGCCGACGGGGCGGGCCAGTCGGCCGCCGGCCGGTTCTATGAATGGGAGCGTCGCCATGAGGTCGACGTGGTGGTGGCCAATTTGCCGGCGGGCGCTGACCCCGCCGACCTGGCCCGGGCCGACCCCGAGGCCTTTCGAGCGGCCATTGCCGAGGCCAAGCCGTTTCTCCAGTTCCGGGTGGAGCGGGTGTTGGAGACGGCCGATCTCTCCACGCCGGAGGGGCGGGCCAAGGCGGCCGATGCTGCCCTCACCGCGGTGGCGGAGCACCCCGACGATTTGGTGCGCGATCAGTACGTGATGCAGGTGGCGGAGCGCTGCCGGATGGAGCCGGCCCGGCTGCGGGAACGGTTGGAGCGCCTCCGCCAAGAGGGCCCGAAACCCGAAGCGGAAAAGCGGGCGTCGCGCTTGCCATCGACCCGACGGTCGAACGCGCCTGGCCCCGCCGGCGGACAAGACGGAGAGCCGTGGATCCGGGATCCCGATGATGAAGGTTGGGATGCCGACGGAGAGCCGGGTATCGGGGGAGCGAGCACCCGTCGGGGCGGTACCACCGGGCGTGGTTCCACTGGTGACGGATCCTTCCGACCGGGCCTCGAAGCGCTCCGGTTGGCCATCCATCGACCGGAGGATGTGGCCCACCGGCTCGAAGCCGCCTTGTTCAGCGATGAACTACAGCGAGCCGCATTTCGAGCACTGATGGCGAGCGACGATCTCCATCAGGCCATCGACACCTCACCGCCGGAGGTGAGGGCCCTGCTGGTGCGGCTGACCGTCGAGGAGCCGACCGGGGAGCCCGACGAGGTGGTTTCCCAGCTGGTGAGGGACGCCGTCCGGCGCCAACTGAGCCTGGCCACCAGGGAGGCCCGCACGTCGGCCGAAGCCGCGGCGGAGGCGGCCGCAGCCAGCGTATGGGTCCAAGAGCTCGATGACCCGGCCGCCGCGGCGGCGGCGACTGCCCGGTTGGTAGCCTGGCTCGTGGTGAAGAACGAAGACAGCGTGTCCCAGGTGACCCTTGACAGCTGACGAGACGGTTCAGGTGGTGACGGGTCCGCTGGAGGACCTTCCGGTTGCGATGTTCGATGGGCTCATCCGGTTGGGGAAGTCGCGCGGTTTTCTCACCCAGGATGATGTGATGACGGTACTCAAGTCGGTTGAGCTGAGTGCCGACTTGATCACCGGCGTGGTAACTCGCATCCGGGCCGAGGGCATCGAGTTCACCTACGACACCGGCGAGACCACCATCGTGCCGATGGCTCCCGTGGCCGAGGACGATATGGCGATCCTCGAAGGTTCGGTCAAAGCGTTCCGGAGCGATCCCGATCCAGTGGCATCGGCGTCGACCGGCGGTCTCGGTGGGGTTCTGGTTGCCGAGGAAGTCGCCGTCGAGGTATCACCGGACGGGGAGATTGCCCCGGTGCGAGAGATCCCCGCCGCCAAGCGGGCCCGGACGCCGCGGCAACCATCGTCCAGCGACGGCTATAACGGCGGCGACCGGTTCGGGAGCGCAGCCGCCGACCCGGTGCACACCTATCTCAAGGAGATCGGCAAGGTAAAGCTCCTCGACGCATCGCTGGAGGTGGAGTTGGCCGAGCGGATCCTGGCCGGAACCGAAGCCGCTGACCGGCTGATGGCGGCGGGCAGCGTTTCCCTGGTCGGGTCCGAGAAAGACCACTCCGAGGACCGGATGCTGGTCAGGCGCGGGCAGCAGGCCAAGGAGGCTTTGATCGAGGCCAACCTCCGACTGGTGGTGTCCATCGCCAAGCGATACCGGAACCGGGGCCTGGCGTTCCTCGATCTGATCCAAGAGGGAAACCTCGGTCTGATGCGGGCGGTGGAGAAATTCGACCACACCAAGGGGTTCAAGTTCTCGACGTACGCCACGTGGTGGATCCGTCAGGCCATCACCCGAGCCATCGCCGACCAAGCCAGGACGATCCGCATTCCTGTGCACATGGTGGAGACCATCAACAAGGTGGTGTGGGCACAGCGCCAACTCCTTCAGGAACTCGGGCGCGAACCAACCGCGGAGGAGGTAGCGTGCCGGGTCGACTTCACCATCGAGCGGGTGCGGGAGATCCAGCGCATCAACCAGGACACCGTGTCGCTCGAGCAACCGATGGGGGACGAGGACGACTTCAGTCTGTCCGATCTCATCGAGGATCGCGGCGCCGTGGTTCCCGACGACGCGGCGGCGAGGATCATGCTTGACGAGGCGGTGCGCGAGGCACTCGGACACTTGAGCCCGCGGGAAGAGGATGTGGTCCGTCTCCGATTCGGTCTCGACGACGGCAAGATCCGGACGCTCGAGGAAGTCGGCAAGGCATTCGGTGTCACCCGGGAGCGTATCCGGCAGATCGAAGCCAAGACGCTCGCCAAACTCCGGCGTCCCGACTCCGCCCAACTGCTCCGCGACTACCTCGACGAAGCCTGAATCACCTCACTGCCAGGGGGTCAGTGACGCGGTCGCCGGCTTGTCGCCCGGTGGCCGTTGAGGGCGGAAGCCACGTCGTTGGCCATGCTGGCCGCGATGGCGTCAGCGGCATCGTCCCCGTCACGCCACCCAAGTCGGGAGCTGACGGCGTCCCTGGCCCGCTCCACACTCAGGGTGGCGGCCGCCTTGGCCTTGTCGGCGACCACTCCTAAGGACCCGGCGACCGGTGCCGACCGGGTGACCTGGCCCGTCACCTTCACGATCTGGTTGTACCGCTCCCGTCCGGCTTTGGTCCCAAGCGTGTAGCCGAGCCCGAAGGCGACAGCGGTGGCGATCCGAAACTTCACCCGACCATTGTGACCCCTTCCAGACGGCTTTGCATCTTTGACCTGGCGGGCCGCATCGGTGCCGGCTCGGAAGGTGGCGATACCGCCAAAGGTGCGTCGATCCGCGGCTAATGTCCTCTGACACGCCGTATCGGAGAACCCGGACGGCTGAGCGGTCCGGGGTAGCTCAATCGGCAGAGCGAGCGGCTGTTAACCGCTAGGTTGAGAGTTCGAGTCTCTCCCCCGGAGCTTTTGCGGTTCAGAGGTCTTGTCTCGGCCACGGTTTCGGTCCGTTGACGAGTGAGTTGGCCAGGGATTGCGGGTAGCAACACCCGTAGTGTCAGTTGACCGTCTTTCCAATTGGGTTAGTGCCCGCAGTGGCTGCCCCCGCGGCAGGTACGGCGAGGCGGGTCTTCTCCGCCGAAAAGAACGGTGGCGTCGGCCCTGGCGATGGAGTGGACCCGGTCGTGGGTGCAGTAGTGGGAATCCTTGAGCATGGGCAAAAAGCCAATTCTTGGAAAGATCGCAAGGTCACATACCGATTGCAGTTCTGTGAAGAACCAAACGCAGATCGCGTCGGCCTCTGCGTGGCTTCCGGCTAGTTCCCAGGAGCTGCGCTACAGTACCCGTCTCATCTGGACCCGCCGGCCCTGGATGAAAGCAAGCGCGACAACGATTGTCCACTCAATGAAAGGTCGTGTCGAATGCGGGGGAAGAAGTCAGCCAAATCGGTCGGGGTGTTGATGGCGACAGGGCTCGTCGGTTGCCTCGTCCTCGCCGGGTGCTCCTCGAGTAATGGCTCGTCGACGTCCACCACCAGCCAATCGGGTTCACCGACGACGGGGAGTCTGGGCGCTGACCCCGCCAACCAGTCGGCGGGTGACCCTTCGCAGGGCGCCTACACGCCGACGGGACCCCTGCTGGCCGACGACGGATTCCGTCCCCAGGCGAACGGATTCGGGACACAGAACTACGGCGACGTCCTGTCGGACAATTCGACGCCGGTGAATCTCACCCCGGCCCAGATGCAGACCTTCTTCGGTAACGGCGTGTGCGTGGATGCCACTGCCGCGACCTGCACGCTCAATCCCGAGGCCCAGGCCTGGATGGACAAGACCAATGCGTCAATGGCGGGGGGGCACTGCTTCGGCTTCTCGGTGGCCGCCCAGCTGTTCTGGACAGGAACGTCGAAGCCCACCGATTACGGCGCCGCGACAACGCCGGCTCTCACCATTCCGGGAAATGCCCCGCTGCAGCAGGACATCGCCTACACCTGGGCGTTCCAGACTCTGTCCTCGGTGAACAACAGCGTGATTAAGGGAACGCCGGTCGACATCGTCAACAAGCTCAAGGCAGTCCTGCAGCCGAACCCCACCGAGACCTACACCGTCGCCATCTTCAAGGCTGACGGCACCGGCGGGCACGCGGTCACCCCGTACGCCATCGAGGACGCCGGCGGTGGCATCAACAACATCCTGATCTACGACAACAACTACCCGGGAATCACCCGTAAAATCACCGTCGACACCAATGCCAACACCTGGCAGTACAACGCGGCCATCAACCCGAGTTCGCCCTCGGAGCTCTACCAGGGCGACGCCAACACCATGTCCATGTCGCTCTATCCGACCACGCCGGGTCTCGGAAGCCAGCCCAACCCGTTCAGTGGCACGGCGGCTTCCGGCGCCACCGGAAGCACGTCGGCGTTGCGAACTGGAAACGCCGCCAATACCGCCACCCTGGTGGACCAGACCACGAGTCCGGAGATGGACCAGATCTGGCTGCAAGGAAGCGACACCGGGCACGGGCACCTGGTCATCACCGATGACCAGGGCAACCAGCTCGGCATCGTCAACGGTAAACTCGTCAACAACATTCCCGGCGCCCAGGTAGAGGAGCAGTTCCAGGACGAGGACTGGCAGGTCGCGGAAGAGCCGAACTACTACGTGCCGGACGGGACCAAGTTCACCGTCTCCCTCGATGGGACGGACCTGAAGAAAGCCGACCAGGAGTCCGTCGGGGTCATCGGACCCAGCTTCGACCTGGCCGTGGACAACATCAACCTCCAGCCCAAGGAGAAGGACACCCTCGACATCGGCGCTGACGCCACCCACTGGACATATTCGGCATCGTCGGTCCAATCGCCGGAAATCAGCCTCGGCGTGTCCGACGACTCGGCTGACTACACCTTCGACGTGAAGGGCGATTCGGTCCCGGCGGGTGGGACGACCTCGATCGACCTACCGGGTGAGGGTGGGACGCTGACTCTGGGCACCGCTAAATCGGCGGGCAAGGGCAACTTCACTATGGCGATGGAGCGGGACGACACCGCTTCCGGCCAGGTGAGCAAGTTCAGCCACAGTGGCATCTCGCTCGCCGGTGGAGACATGGCGGAGTTGCAGTTCGGCCAGTGGACCGACGGTGCACCGATTCCGTTGGTGATCACCCAGGGCGGCACCCAGCACACCGAGTCACTTTCCGATACTGCCAACTGAACCCCGCCGATCGGGCAAGTCCGGATTTCTTACCGGTCGCTCGCCCCGGGGGACATCAGACGCGACTCGTTCGGCGGATCACCTTCGGTCAGGGATGGCGGCCGTTAGGCATGAGGCCGTCGGCGCCCCACTGGTCCAGCGAGTTGAGTTGGACGTGGTCGCCGGTCGCCTCGACAATCTGTCCACCGCCGACGTAGAGCGCGGTGTGATCGACAGTGGTCCAGTTGGTCGGGTCCGACCCCCAGAAGACGAGGTCGCCAGCCTGGAGGTCCGACATCGCCATCGGCACGCCGGCGGTGTTGTACTGGTCATTGGCGATGCGGGCGAAACCCACGCCGGCCGACTCCCAAGCGGCCAACGCCAGACCTGAGCAGTCGTAGCCGACCGGGCCGTTGCCGCCCCAGATGTACGGCTTGCCGAGCTGGGCGAAGGCGTAGAGGACGGCCCGGTCGCCCGGCGTCACCGGCTCGAACATCAGCCCCAGGGTCGGCGGCACCGCACCCGCGTCCCCGAACGCCCATGAGGTGCCGTTCTGGTCGACGATCCAATAGCCGTGCCCGGTCTTCGACGAAACAACCTTCTCGGCCGGGTCGGGGGTGGGGGTAGCACCCATGGAGCCGTAGTAGGTGGCGTCACCGAAGGTGAACACGCCCCCGTCGGCGGCGATCAACCAGTAGCCCTTGCCGTCGGCAGTGGGGGTCATGCCCACCACCGGCTGTCTCAACGTCAGGGAGCCGGTGGAGCCATAGAAGGTAGCGTCGCCGAAGGAGAAGATGCCGCCGTCACTCGCGATCAACCAGTAGCCGTTGCCGTCGGGTGTCGGGGCCATGCCCACCACCGGCTGGTTCAGCACCAATGAGCCGGTGGAGCCATAGAAGGCAGCGTCGCCGAAGGAGAAGAGGCCACCGTCTCGGGCCACCATCCAGTAGCCCTTGCCGTCGGGAGTCGGAGCCATGCCCACAACCGGCTGGTTCAGCACCAAGGCGCCGGTGGAGCCATGGAAGGCAGCGTCGCCGAAGGAGAAGATGCCGCCGTCGCTGGCCACCAGCCAATACCCCGCCTTGTCGCGGGTGGGGCTGATTCCGACGACCGGCCGGGTCGGCGGAGAGGTCAACTGGCCGTAGGAGGCGGCTCGGCCCATGTTCCAGACGCCGCCGGTGCTCGAGGCCAACCAGAAACTGGCCGGAGTCGGACTCCCGTCGAGACCCTGCAGGCTGATGGGAATGGCCGGTGCCGCCGCGGCCGGGGTCGTGTTCAACCCCGTGGCCGAAGGGACGCCCGCCGCCGCAATGGTGAGCGCGGCCACGGCCAACCAGCGCTTGGGTGTCATCCCCGAGTCATCGACCCCTGAGCTGCCGGACTTGAGGGCCCGCCATCACGGTTAGTGGTAGCTACACCTTGCAGCATCTCTGGTCGGTGACGTCATTGTCGAACCAATTGTTGAGGTGTTCGCAAGGTCCAGTGCCGAGACAAGTTCAACTCTGTGAAGTTCCCACACGCGGGAATTTTGCTGGGCGTCTTGAGGAGTCCTCAAGTATCTACCCGTAGCTGCCGATCTCACTGTCAGCGTTCATCTTGAACGTAGCGATAACGAAAAGGCAAACCTCCCGCGAGGGGGGGACGCAAAGCCAACGGGGCTCTCTGAGTCGGCTGGGTTGCCGAAAGTAGCGATCGAAGCGCAGCTATTTCCAGCGACCCCGCGCGTCTCGGGATCGAGGAGGAGACATGCGCAGGAATCGCGAAGCAGGCAGGAATCGCGAATCAGATATTGCAACTCGGGCACGTCGACCCAGGCGCATCGCTCTCCTTTCAGCCGTCTGTGGTGTATTGGTTGCCACGATGAGCTTCGGGCAGATCGCCTTGAGCCAGGCGGCGACCGGCGCTCCAGCCAAAACGCCCTCGGCCTACAGCGGTGGCCGCTTGATGACGGCCGATCCGAGCGGTGGCTACTGGACCGTCACCGGTGCCGGTGCCATCGCGCCCTACAGCGGAGCACCTGTGTTCGGGTCCCCAGCCCTTTCCGGATTCCGGCCCTCCATGCCGGTTGTGGGCATGGCGGCCACCCCCGACGGACGGGGCTATTGGCTGGTGGCCTCCGATGGTGGCATCTTCTCCTACGGTGACGCCCAGTTCTACGGGTCGACCGGCGCCATTCACCTGAACCAACCCATCGTGAGTATGGCGCCCACCCACGACGGACGGGGCTACTGGCTGGTGGCGTCCGACGGTGGCATCTTCTCCTTCGGCGACGCCCCGTTCTACGGGTCGACCGGCGCCATTCACCTGAACCAACCCATCGTGAGCATGGCGCCCACCCCCGACGGACGGGGCTACTGGCTGGTGGCGTCCGACGGTGGGATCTTCAGTTTCGGTGACGCCCCGTTCTACGGGTCGACCGGCGCCATTCACCTGAACCAACCCATCGTGAGCATGGCGCCCACCCCCGACGGAAGGGGCTACTGGCTGGTGGCGTCCGACGGTGGGATCTTCAGTTTCGGTGACGCGCAGTTCTACGGCTCCCTGGGCGGCGGCGGCCAGAGCGTCTTAGGTATCATCATTAGCCCGCAAACGCTTGGCTACACCTTGGTGGAGACCGACGGCACCGCCGCGGTCTTCCCCACACTCACCACCAAGGCGACCAAGTCGTCCACCACTCCGACCACCGCGGCGTCAGGTCCTGCCGGCCAGGTCGCGGGTCCGTGGAACCTGGCGTTCGACTCTGAGTTCAACGGCTCCTCGCTCGACACGTCGCAGTGGTCCACCGGGTGGTTCGGTTCCGGCATCACCACCGGGGTCAGCAGCTCCGAGCAGCAGTGTTACGACCCTTCGCTGGTGAGCGTGACCGGCGGTTCGCTCAATCTGTCGGCCGTGGCCCGCACCGAGAGCTGCGGCGGGGCCTCCCATCCCTACGCCTCGGGCATGGTGACCACCGACGGGACCTTCAGCTTCACCTACGGCTACATGGAGGCCCGGATCTGGCTGCCGGGTAACGGCAGCATCGCCGACTGGCCGGCCTTCTGGGCCGATGGCCAGAACTGGCCCGCCGACGGAGAGATCGACACCCTCGAGGGCCTCGGTGGCCAGGCCTGCGCCCACTTCCACAACCCCGCCGGCGGGCCCGGCGCCTGTGCCGCGGGGAACTACTCGGGCGGATGGCACACCTTCGCCGCCGACTGGGAGCCCGGGTCGCTCACCTTCTACTACGACGGAACCCCGGTCTGGAATGACACCTCGGGGATCACCTCGGCGCCCATGTACCTGATCCTCAACCTGGCGCTGTCGTCGGCCATCACCTCGCCGAACACCGCACCGGCCTCCATGCAAGTCGACTATGTGAGGGTCTGGCAGCACTGAGCGCTGGGGCGGCCAGCACCCAGAACAGCATGCCGATCACGCCCGTCGGCAAGGCGCCCAGCACGAGGGGGTGTCTGTCCCGGAACCGGGGTATTCCGAACTCGCGGCGGAAGGACGTCCGCCGTGCCGACGATCGCTTCCATTGCCGCAGTACGGGTTCCGGCGGGGAGCACTTCGGATGCCGACGGGCGTCCCGGGGCCGGAGCCGGGCGCCGAACATCCGGGTGGCGCGCATGACACTGGCGACGAAGGGCAGCGGGTCTTCGAGGAGCGAGGCTTCGTCACCCATCGACCACTGGAAGTGGTTTGCGAAGTGGATAGGTGTCCTGAGCCATTCGCATCCGCGCTGACAAAGATCTCATTGGTTCCGGATGTGACCCCGACGGGCCGGCAGCTCGACGAATGCTGTTGACCTGAGCCCACCGCCTCAGATGTCCATCTGAGAGTCACCCCACCATCCTGGCCCGGCTCTCCGGGAGGACGGCTCCGGTGGAGGGAAATCGCAGGTCGCAGCAGGAATCGGTCGGGCACGGCGGATCCGGGTGGGCCCGCGTTCCGCGGTCATCGCTTCGACCAATTACCCGGAATGTTCGCAAGGTCCAATGCCGGGACGTGTTCCACCTTTGTAGTACTCATGCGGGGATTTTGTTGGGCTCTTGAGTAGTCCTCAAGTTATTACCGATAGTTGCCGATCTCACTGTCAGCGTTCGTTTTGAACGTAGCGATAACGAAAAGGCAAACCTCCCGCGAGGGGGGGACGCAAAGCCAACGGGGCTCTCTGAGTCGGCTGGGTTGCCGAAAGTAGCGATCGAAGCGCAGCTATTTCCAGCGACCCCGCGCGTCTTGGGATCGAGGAGGAAATATGCGCAGGAACCACGGATCAGAGGTTGGGACTAAGACTCGTCGACTCAGGCTCACCGCTCTTGCCGGTATCGCCGTTATGTCTGCAGTGGCCCTCGTGGTAGTCGGGATTCCGACCTCACCATCGGCGTCTGCTCGTTCATCTTCCTACCGGTGGCACCGAGGTAGCACCACCACAACCGTGCCGGCACCCACGACCACCACCACTCCGCCGGTGCACACCACCACCACCGCGCCGGCGCCCACGACCACCACCACGCCGGCACCTACGACCACCACCACTCCGCCGGTGCACACCACCACCGTGCCGGCACCTACCACCACCACCGCTCCGCCCCCCACTCCCACTCCGACTCCGTCCACCGCGGCGTCAGGTCCTGCCGGCCAGGTCGGCGGGTCCGTGGAACCTGGCGTTCGACTCTGAGTTCAACGGCTCCTCGCTCGACACGTCGCAGTGGTCCACCGGGTGGTTCGGTTCCGGCATCACCACTGGGGTCAGCAGCTCCGAGCAGCAGTGTTACGACCCTTCGCTGGTGAGCGTGACCGGCGGTTCGCTCAATCTGTCGGCCGTGGCCCGCACTGAGAGCTGCGGCGGGGCCTCCCATCCCTACGCCTCGGGCATGGTGACCACCGACGGGACCTTCAGCTTCACCTACGGCTACATGGAGGCCCGGATCTGGCTGCCCGGTAACGGCAGCATCGCCGACTGGCCGGCCTTCTGGGCCGATGGCCAGAACTGGCCCGCCGACGGAGAGATCGACACCCTCGAGGGCCTCGGTGGCCAGGCCTGCGCCCACTTCCACAACCCCGCCGGCGGGCCCGGCGCCTGTGCCGCGGGGAAACTACTCGGGCGGATGGCACACCTTCGCCGCCGACTGGGAGCCCGGGTCGCTCACCTTCTACTACGACGGAACCCCGGTCTGGAATGACACCTCGGGGATCACCTCGGCGCCCATGTACCTGATCCTCAATCTGGCGCTGTCGTCGGCCATCACCTCGCCGAACACCGCACCGGCCTCCATGCAAGTCGACTATGTGAGGGTCTGGCAGCACTGAGCGCCCGCATCCCTGACTGCCGTCGAGGACCCTCGCTGGCCCGTGCCGATCGCGTCACCACTCACGTCCCTCGAACGTCCCTACCGCCGCGGTCGCTCCGCTTGAGGCACCTCGGCTGCCAGCAGGGCGGGGCGCTCTCCCGGGACATGCGGACCTCGCATCCAGCCATGTCTCGTCATGAGCAGGATGGCGGCCATAGCCGACTGGCCGATGAGGACGGCTAGTGCCATTCCGTCGATCCCGGCCACCGCCAGAAGGCCGAACCCGAGGGGCACGATCAGCACGACCAGGCCAGCGAACACGGCCATCGCCTGCCGGGTCCGCCGCTGACCGCGGGCCGCGCTCACGGCCGTCCCGTTGACGATGAACGGCAGCGCCGACAGCCCCAGGAGTCGGAGCACGCCGGTCCCGGACGCCGCGTAGGAGGCTCCGAAGATCCTCAGCACCCACGGGGCGGCCACGACCAGCAGTGCTACCGCCGGCACCAGGATCTTCAGCAGATGGACCATCACCTGCTTGCATCGGGCCTCGAAGTCGGACGCGTCGATCGACAGCTCCACCACGAGCGAGTCCCCGATTGCCAGGGGGACCAGGTAGATGATGCCCGTCATCAACCACGCAACGGAGAAGTACGCGCTGGTGGCGGCGCCGGACTGGATGAGGACGATCAGCGGCAGCACCAGTATCAGGCCCTCCCACCACAGGTTGCCGAGGAAGTCATACGGGACATAGCTGCGCAACTCCCGGATGGTGACGCCACCGGTGTCGCCCGCCGACCGTTGGTGGTGGGTGATGGCCCGGGCGAAGAGGTAAACGTTGGTGGGGACGACGGTGGCGAGTGCCGCCACCGTCCAGGACAAGAAGATGCCGGCCACGGGAAACAACGCAACGAACGGGACGACCAGGCCCACCTTGAGCACCCCGAATCCGCCGTTCTCGACCGGGACCCACTGGGTCTTCCGCAGCCCGGTAAGTACCCCGTCCTCGAGGACCATGATCGACCAGATCGCCGCGGCCACCACGAACCACGTCGCCATACCGGGAGAAGCGCGTAGGAACCCCAGCTGTGGACTGACGCGGGGCAGCAGGATGAGGAACCCCCCGGCCAGCACCAGCGCCACTGCCGCGCTCACCAGGTAGACCCCCACCACCAGCCGGCGGGTGTGCCGTCCGGCCGGCTGCACAAACCGGATCAACGCGCTCTGCAGGTTCAGCTGGGCGATGGCCCCGATGGTCGTGAGCACGTTGATGGCCACGATGTTGCGGCCCACGATGGACGGCGATGCGCGGCGGGCCGCCAGCACCCAGAACAGCATGCCGATCACACCCGTCGCCAGCGCGCCCAGCACGAGGGCATGTCCGTTCCGGAACAGCGGTATCCCGAACTCGCTGCGGAAGGACGTCCGTTCCGCCGGCGATCGCTTCCGTTGCCGCAGGACGGGTTCCCGCGGGTCGCCGAGGGGCCCTTCGGATGGTGACGTGGCGCCCCGACGGTGCCGGAGCCTGGCACCGAGCATCCGGCCAGCACGCGCGAGCATGGCGACGAAGGGGAGCGGGTCATCTTTGGCGAACCAGGCCAGCGTGCGCGAGCCACGCTCCCTCGACGTTGCCACCGAGGATGGAACCTCGGCCCGGCGCCGCCGCGACAGGCGCGAGAACACATCGAGGTGCTCCACCATGATGGACCGGCCCACTAATGAGTGGCCGGCCGGGATCGGGCGCCCGGTCAGATCGAGGTGAGCGGCGCGGACCACGTCGATCCCGGTGTCCGTCTCGAACACCCGGAACTGGGCCCCAATGCGGGGATTGAAATCGAGCAGCTTGTAGCGTCCGTCACGCCGGTCGAACCGCCAGTCGAGGTCGGCTATGCCCCGGTACCCCAGTGTCCGGAAGACATCTGTGGACAATGCGGTCAATTCGGGATTGCCCACCGTCTGCGCGTACGAGGTGACCCCGGCCTCGGGGGGCCACTGGCGGAGTTTGACCCCGGTGAAGATGACGGTTGACCCGGCATCCGCACCGACCCATGCATGACAGAACCAGTCTTCGGCGGCGTCGGACGGAATGTATTCCTGAAGGGCAACCCCGTAGGGCGGCACCCAGACGGTCGCCATCTTGCGCAGCTCCGCCGGGCTGCGGACCACGGTGCTGGCCTGCACCGCCGGGGCCGACAGCCGGGTCCAGGCGGCGTCGTTCTTGGCCACCACCGGATAGACCGCCTCCTCGATGAAAGCCTCGAGCGCATCCGCGGTCCGGGGTGCAGCGATCCGCGGCGAAGGAATCCCGATCTCCTCGCACAGGGCACCCAAGGCTCGCTTGGATGTCAGTCGACGCGGCAGGTCGGGCGCGACTGGCGGCAGGATGAACCACTCGGACAGTACCTCTCTGTGCTCGGCAACGAGCACCGCCGCCTCGTCGTCGGTGCACAACAGCACGGAGCGCTCGCCGAGCTGCCCGCCAACCGCGGCCAGCCCCTCGATGAGCCGCTCCTGCGGCTCACGGCCCGATGTCGGCCAGATGACCGTTCCCCTGGCGTAACGCGACAGGGCCGCGGGAGTAAGCCTGTCCTCGATGACGGCGTATACCGACACGCCCACCCGCCCAAGGGAGCGGATGGCTCCGACACCGCCGTGGTGGAGGGGGTACCGGCCGATCTTCAGCAGGACGACGGGAACTGAACGGTCGAAGTCAGCATCGGGCGCCAGCGACGCCGACCTCCGGGCGACGCGCGTCACGGCGCCGACCTACTCCGGCAGTGCGAAGTGCGAATTTCGATCAGCTCCGTGACGCTGTCGAGAGTTCCTGGCAACGGCCTGGTGGGGTAGGGCCAACGGCCCGGATCCGAAGCATCGAGCATCGAGCGTCGAACCGGTGGTTTCGGATCTTCCGCTGCTGGTCTCGCTTGTCCATCCGGGTTACCCCTCACGAGGAGATCACCAGTGTTCTCAACCTCTCTAGGCCCTACGCCCGGCAACGGGCAGCGGCGGAAATCGGCTTCTCCCGAAGGTCGGAGGGGGACAAAGGGAGTGAAGGGAAAACCCGCCCATTCGTGCCTGCTGGGAAGATCGTCACGAGGCGGGGTGGGAGCCGGCCGCTCGTGGGTGCTGCCACACTTCGATCGATCGGATCTTCAGGCTCTGGGGGAACCGGACCGCGCTATTGGGGCCCGGGTTTGAGGCCACAGCCAGGTTAGCGAGCAGGTACTCCGGCGACGTGATGGAGATGGCGAAATTGGCTTGCAGGGTACCGTCCACGTACCACGAGATCGATCCCGGCTCCCAGTCCACTCCGTAGGTGTGGAACATATCGGACATGGTGGGCATGAGCACGGAGTCATGCTCAGTGCCGGAATAGTTGTCGTGGGCGAAGATATTGATCGTTTGACCCTCCGCCCAGTTCTCCATGACGTCGATCTCAGGGGGCCAGATTCCGGACTCGGGGAGGGTCCAAAACGCTGACCACAGGCCTTGCCCGATCGGTAACTCGGCGACGACCTGCATGTAGCCGTAGGTGAAGCTGAACTTGCCGTACGACGAGATCATCCCCGATATGTATTGCTTTCCGTGCGTCTGTCCCGGCGTGGCGGTCAGGGACAAGCGTGCCGTTGTCCACCGTGACCTGCGAGGCCTGGTACCACTCAATTTCGGGCTGGGCCCGATTGGTGCAGTCCCAGTAGTAGCAGGTCGACCAGTGGGTGGAGTCCAGGACGGTACCGGCGAAGTGGTCGGTGAACACGGGTTGCCAGTTGCCGCCGGGGCCGTCGGGGCCGGGTCGGCGGAGGGCCCGGTGGTACCCGGATGGGCAACCGCCACGCCTCTCGACGCTCCCGAGCCCGTATTGAAGGCCGCGAAGGCGCCGAACAGCGAGAGGGCGACGACCGCCGAGGCCAGTGCGAGGCGGCGCGGGTTCTGCTTCATCGCCCGCGTGCCTGCTGTCGGGCGGCACCGGCAGCCGCCCATCTGGCGCACTCGCCACACCTTGGTTCGCAGCAGCTCCCGGTCCCGGGCGATCGGTGCGCCTCTGCCCTGGAGCCAATCCCTCACCGTGCCGGTCGTGGTGAACTCCCGCACCGTCAGTCGCGCCAGCGAAAACGGGTCGTCGGCGAGCCGAGCTGAAGGCGTTGCGCACCGCGCAGGCCGAGGTATAGCCGGCCGCTCGCACCTGCTCGCGAACGGCTGCCCGGTAGGAGCCGTGCGGATAGGAGTAGCTGTCGACGGGATGGCCCAGCAGGTCCTCGAGGATCACCTTGGGTCGTCGGATCTCGTCGAGAGCCACGGACCTCGGGGCCACGTCGACATGGTGGTGGTGGTGGGAGTGGGCACCGATCTCCACCCCCAGGGCCTCGAGTGGGGCGAGCTGTTCGGCCTTCAGCATGGGGGCGCTCGGCATCCCGACCGTGGGCGATCCGACGAGGGGACCGGTGGTCACATAGAGCGTCGACACCATTCCCCGCGCCGCCATCTCCTCGGCGGCACGGACGAAATCGGCGTAGCCGTCGTCGAAGGACACCACGACCGGACGCTCGGGGAGCTGCTGGTCGCCGGTGATGGCGGCGGCGAAATCCGACACGGTGAGCGGGGTGCGCCCTAGGTCGCGGAGGCAGTCGAGGTGCTCACGGAACCGCGCCGGAGTGACGGACCAGGTGGCCAGATCCGGACCACGGACGGTCGGTTACTGCGTGGTACAGAAGGATGGGGATCGGTAGGGGCGACCGCTCAGCAGGCAACTCCACTCCTCCC
This sequence comes from uncultured Acidimicrobiaceae bacterium, assembly GCA_963819695.1. GTDB lineage: Bacteria > Actinomycetota > Acidimicrobiia > Acidimicrobiales > RAAP-2 > DASZIT01. The sequence continues at coordinate 777,132 of CAWFXD010000001.1, forward strand.
ATATGGATAGGTTACGCGAGAGCGGTGGCGCATGGACATCGGTTCATCAGTCCCGGAGCTCGCGGAACGTCACTGCAACTGTACTGAGGACGGCAAGCACAGCTAACGCGTGGAGGGCTGTCATGGCGTGGAAGAGAGACAGCACCACGGCCACCAGGGTGGCGATGCCGAGGCTCATGGCCACAGTGAGCACCGCCCGTTCCAGCCGGTCAGTACTTTCGAGCAGCCACGTCAGGGCCGCACCCGGCGCCCAGGCGGCCGCGGCCACCACCAGCACGGCGCGCACCGGTGTGGGGAATTGCAGGGCGACCACCGCCACCGCCGCCCAGGCGACCAGCGCGGGGAGGTTCCGTCGGACGCCGGCCATCGCTCTCATGGGGGTTCGATCACCCCAAGGGTCACGACGAGCACCCCTCCCTGAGACAGCACCGGCTCGAATTGGGGCGAGGACCGGACTTCGCGTTCGATGGCCTGGTACTGGCCCGGCGGTAATGCCCCCGTCATCTCGATCTGGGCCGCATCCGTGGGGCTGAAGATGAGGTACGCACGAGAAGACTGTTCCATCAGCTGCACGAGCGCTGACACGGGGTGCGTCGTGACCGCGTTGGCCACGCTCGCCGTATCGCCGAGGTACCACAGGTACTGGTAGTCCGCATAGTGTGTGAACGCCCAAGGCGTGTTGCCGGTCGCCCCGAGCATCAGCGACCCTGGCGGGGCGATGGAATAGAGGCGCTCCATGGCGGAAACCTCGGCCGCCGGCATGTAGTTCTGGCGCTCCTTGCCGTAATAGGAGAAGAAGAACGAGACGGTGAGTGCCGAGACCACCACGAACCCCACCCCCCACCGGATGGTCCGGCGGCGGCGGGTGCCGGTCGGGTGGGGGGCCAGGACTGAGGCGGCGAAGAGGGCCACAAACGGCAGCCCGAATAGGAAGACACGGAAAGCGACCTCCGTCCCGTAGCTGCTGGCGAACAGGGCCAGGACCGGTGTCACGGTCAGGCACGCCGCGGGCTGCCACCGGCGCCAGCGCGCCGAGCGCCACGCGTACCACGCCCCGATCAGGGCCAGACCAAACAGCGAGGCGGTGAGGGCCCGGTCGAAATAAGCCACCACCACCTGGTCATGGCTGGCGACGCTGAGATTGATGAGGGAAGCCGATGTGTTGTCGAAGGGTTGGCCGAGGGTCTTGAGCACCACCGGTAGTTGCTGGTGGAGAAACGGCAGTCCCCAGATGAGGACCCAACCCACGCTGATCGTCGTCACGACGACGAACAGTGACCACGAGCGGAGGCGCCTCGTCACCAGAAGGCCGCCCAGCGCCGCGATCAACATGAACGGGGTCAACTGGTGGCTGACGGCGATGGCGGTGGCCACCAACACCACGACCACATACATGGCAGGCGCGCGCGGGTCGCGCATAGGGTTCGACGATCGCACCCCCGCCGGTCACCATGACGGCAGGTTCCCGACGTCCGCGTAGGCCGTCCACCCACCGGGTCCGGGCCGCCGGGGGCATTTGCAGGAACCACCGCAGCACGACCGCCACGGCCGTGAGGTAGAGCACGTAGGCGAACGCCTGCGGCGAGAAGTAGTCCTGACCGATCCAGTTGCCGAGGTAGAACAGCCACACCGCTGTCCATATGACCGTCCGGTTGGCGGTGAAAATCCGCAGGATCAGCACCAGTGGTGCCAGCAGCAATAGCTCGTTCACAAAAGGTGCCCACACCGTGTACGAGAGGGCCGAGGCGGTGCCCGATCCTGAGACGAACAACGCGTTGAGCCCGAAGAACCCCGGCCAGTCCTGGTAGGCAGTCAGGTTGGGCATTGCTCTGTCGACCCCGTGGTGCGTGACGATGTAGTCGACGATCCCCACATGCTTGTAGGACCAGGAGTAGCGCGTTGTCCCATAGAGGATCGCCGGAGTGGCGTGCATGAAGGCGATCAGGGCCACGACGTGGCCGGCGAGCAGGGCCGGGCCGGTCCGCCGCCAGCGCACCCACCACCAGAAGCTGACGGTCAGCAGCCCCACGGCCACCCAATACACGATGGGCATGACCGACACCAGCCCGAAGTCGGTCATGCGGTCGAGCCGGACGGTCCACGCGAAGGTCGATCCCCACAGAGCGGCGATCGCGGCCAGCCCGAGCCAGCCGCGCCATGCGCCCGGGCGCGCCGTCGCCCTGCCGGACCGCGGCGCCAGGGTGGCGGTGGCATAGCCGAGGCCCTCGGCGACCACGCCGACCACGACGGCGACGGCCATGGCGAGGCCGCCGCCCGTCCTCGATGTCAGGCATTGCACCACCCGGCGCGGAATAACACCGCGGAGATACGACCGCTCGGTGGCAAGGGCCTGGTCCTGTCCGACCAGACGGGCCACGACGGCCTTCGAGCGGCCCTCCTGGTAACACCGCCGGGCGAAATACCGCCATGTCGCCCGCGCCGCCGGCACCTGGTGGGTGACGCGTGCGGACGGTTCGTAGATCAGGCGACCGCCGCCCTGGCCCACCATCCGGATGCAGAGCTCGGTTTCCTCACAGCCGTTGGCGTCCGCCCCCACCCGTCCCAGCTCGGAATCGAACCCGCCCGAAGCCACCAGGGCGGCGCGGCGGAACGACATGTTCGTCCCGATGAAGTTGCGGACGGGGGCTCTCGTCTCGGGCATCCCGTGGTAGGAGCAGCCGACGACCCAGTCGAACTCGGGTGGGAACCATCGGGGCCGCGTCCCGCTCCAGTTCGGGGTCACCGACCCGCCGACTCCCAGCACGTCCCCGTCCCGGTACGTCTCGACGAGTCGCGGCAGCCACTGGTCCTCGGCCTCGGCATCGTCGTCGAGGAAGGCCACGATGTCGCCGGTCGCCACGGCCACGCCGGCGTTCCGGGCGCCGGATAGCCCTCGCCGGCCCGTGTTGACGATCACTTTGATCCCCAAGATCTCGATGCGGACGCGGTCAAACAGTGCGTCGTTGTGGTCAATCACGACGATGACCTCGGGCGTTGGGTCCTGCAGTTGCACGGAGCGGACCGCGGCGACGAGGTCGTCCCAACGCGCCTCGGTGTAGGCGCAGATCACGACCGAGACAGAGACCGCCTGGCCGGTGCCCGCCGCGGTCACGGCGGCGCCAGGGTGGCGGTGGCATAGCCGAAACCCGCGGCGACCACGCCGACCACGACGGCGACGGCCATGGTGAGGCCGCCGCCCGTCCTCGATGTCAGGCATTGCACCACCCGGCGCGGAATAACACCGCGGAGATACGACCGCTCGGTGGCAAGGGCCTGGTCCTGTCCGACCAGACGGGCCACGACGGCCTTCGAGCGGCCCTCCTGGTAACACCGCCGGGCGAAATACCGCCATGTCGCCCGCGCCGCCGGCACCTGGTGGGTGACGCGTGCGGACGGTTCGTAGATCAGGCGACCGCCGCCCTGGCCCACCATCCGGATGCAGAGCTCGGTTTCCTCACAGCCGTTGGCGTCCGCCCCCACCCGTCCCAGCTCGGAATCGAACCCGCCCGAAGCCACCAGGGCGGCGCGGCGGAACGACATGTTCGTCCCGATGAAGTTGCGGACGGGGGCTCTCGTCTCGGGCATCCCGTGGTAGGAGCAGCCGACGACCCAGTCGAACTCGGGTGGGAACCATCGGGGCCGCGTCCCGCTCCAGTTCGGGGTCACCGACCCGCCGACTCCCAGCACGTCCCCGTCCCGGTACGTCTCGACGAGTCGCGGCAGCCACTGGTCCTCGGCCTCGGCATCGTCGTCGAGGAAGGCCACGATGTCGCCGGTCGCCACGGCCACGCCGGCGTTCCGGGCGCCGGATAGCCCTCGCCGGCCCGTGTTGACGATCACTTTGATCCCCAAGATCTCGATGCGGACGCGGTCAAACAGTGCGTCGTTGTGGTCAATCACGACGATGACCTCGGGCGTTGGGTCCTGCAGTTGCACGGAGCGGACCGCGGCGACGAGGTCGTCCCAACGCGCCTCGGTGTAGGCGCAGATCACGACCGAGACAGAGACCGCCTGGCCGGTGCCCGCCGCGGTCACGGCGCCAGTCGGCGCGCCTCGACCCGCCGCCCGCGCGCCCGGCTGATGGCGTACGCCAGCGGACCGTACAGTAGGCCCCGGCGTTCGAGGCGAGTGAAACGGCGAGGCCACGGGTCCGGCTGGATTCCCGCGGCGGTGTTGCCGCGGTTGCGGCCGCTGAAGTAGGCCAGCCCTGCCGGGGCGCGGCGAATCATCGAAAACAGCGCTCGGGGGTCGTGTACCACAGCGCTCGTCAGGTAGGCGCCGAGGCCGACCCCGTAGTTGTAGGCCTGTCGCGGCACGGCGGCGGAATCACGATGATGATAGTGGCGAACCACCGCGCCCGGCCGATAGGCGAGTGTCCGCCCCGACGTGATGAGCTGAAACAGTGCAAGCAGATCGTCGCCGCCACGAGCCGTCGTACCCGCGCCCGTTGCGGCGTCGAAGCCGCCGATTCCGCGCAGCCACGCCGTGTCGAACGCCATGTTGGCCCCTGAGCCGAGCTTGCCGGCGTTGAACGGGAACAACACGTCGTCGGGTCGATTCGGGCCGAGGTCGTACATGCGGGCCTCGAATCCCTTGCCGAAGCTGCCGTGAACCTCGAGCATCAGCTGGGCTGGGGTCTCGAGCTCGGCCGGCATGATCAGTCCGGTGGCCCCTGCTACCCCTGGGTCGGCCACAAAGGGAGCGGCAAGCTCGCTCAGCCAGTGCCGATCCACGGCAACATCGTCGTCCGTGAACGCCACGATGGACCCGCTGGCGGCAGCGAGCCCACAGTTGTGGGCGGCGCCGAGCCCGCGACGGTTCTCGCGGAGGTAAGTGATCCTCCCGGTCGCCGCCCCCCGGGCTGAAACCAGTTCGGCCGTATCCGAGGTAGTCGGGTCGTTGTCGACAACCACGATATCGAACGCCGGGTAGTCGAGTGCCAAGACGTTGTCGAGACACGCGTCGAGTCGCTCGGGCCGGTTACGCGTGGCGATGATAACGGTCACCGGCTTCCCTGCCGCGAGGGCACGACGTCGTTCCTCGAGGCACGAGGGGTCGTCCGGCGCGGCTCCACCGGCCCAGAGGTCGAGCGAGATCGGGTCGATCCCGTCGGCGAGCAGGTGCCGATCGATCGGCCCGGCCAGGGAAGTCCGTACCGCCACGACCCAGCCGCGCTCCGGGTTCTCGGCATCGTCGGCCAGGACGACGCAACCGATCGGGTGGGAATGCAGCCGGATGAGCACGAACAGCGTCCGCCCCGAGCAGGGCGGCCCCACAACCCGGCGCAGAGTGGCCAGGCCTTCGGTCAGCTCGACGTCGGCTACGCCGACGGGCCCGCCGGCGAGATGGTCGACTGGCTCGCCGCCGTCGGGGACGAGGCCGGCCAGGGTCACGAAACGGCGCCTTGCGCCTGGTCCTCGAGGACTACTCCGCCGTCCTGCCCCGCCTTCCTCTTCGTGCCGAGTTCGAGATTCGCCCCCGCCCGCGCATGGAACAAGGTCGACGGGACCCTCACCCCGTCCCTGGAGGTGCGCAGGTTCGGGGCGCCGATTCGCCGGGGGAGCTCCATGCCGGGCGCCTCGGTCACGCCCGCGGGCCGACCAGGATGGCGTGCGCGGTGATTCGCGTCTCGATCTCCGAACCTGTGTACCTGAGGCCCAGTTCGTCGAGGAACTGGCGGCGGAAGGAAAAGAGCCCGTGGCAAAGGTCCGTGAGCTGAGTCCGGTAGGGATGTCTCGCCAGACCCATCATGACCCGGATCCCGCCCGGCGAATGGGCGTGATGTCGAGACCCTCCCATGGGCTCGACCTTAGTCTGGATCCAAGTCCATCCAGAGACTCGGGGACGGCTAAATGCAAAGCAGTCGTCATGACGGAACCGAGCGGAATCTCGTCACCCAGCCGGTAGAGGTCCGGTCCGGGGAGACCCGAAGGTCCTCGGTAACGGAGCCTCCGGGTCCGATTGAGAGGCCGGTGTCGACGGTGGGTGGAGGAACTGGCCGGTCCGTTGCACGAAGCGTGTCTGCAGGCGCTCACCGAGCCCCGACCGTTGGCAACGTCTCCCAAGGCGCGGAACCCCACATGGCCAACGCTCTAGTTGCTTCGGATTCCACCAATGACGGCGACAGTGCTGGGAGTTCCACCTCATAGTGCCTTCTTGTTCTGGTCTCTGAGACCTTCGCAATCGTCAGAATCCCAGATAGAAGGGCACGTCTACGGTTACGCTCAGGCCAGGTCAGGCGGCTTCTCGAATGATCGGAGCTAAAGCCTTCTCTTCTTGTTGAGTCGCCCGAACTGTCGCAGCCGTACGACGTGTCCCGCGCTTGCGCTCGGCGTAAATGGTTCGCAGCACACGGATCCCGTCGGAAAATGCGTGGAGGTTGGAGGTGCCGTAGCGGCGTTCTTGTTCGAAGCTCGGGACCTCAGCCACCCGCAGGCCGGCCTTAGCGACACGCACGTTGATCAGCGTCTCTACCTCGAAGCCGTCACCCCACAGCATGGCGCCCTCATCGATGCCCTCAGTGTGACCCCCATCGAGATCCATTGAGGAGAGGGATTGGCGACGGAAGGCGTTATAGCCGTAGCACAGGTCTGTATAACGGGTACCGTAAAAGAGATTTACTATCTTGTTCAACCAGAAGTTGCCGATTTGTCGGAGCCGGCTGATGTCCGTGCTGCCTCCCCCCGGCATGAAGCGAGAGCCCTTGGCAAAGTCGGCTCCCTCTTCGAGGGCAGCCACGAAGCGAGGGATCTCCGCCGGATCTGTCGATCCGTCGGCGTCGAGCATGACGATGTAATCGCCCGAAGCCACCTTGAAGCCGCAGGCCAGTGCGTTTCCCTTCCCCTTTCGGTTCTGGCCAATGATGGTGATGTCAGGGCGAAGGCGGCGGGCCACCTCCACGGTGTCGTCGGTGGAGTTCCCGTCGACCAGGATCACCTCGTAGAGGTCAGGGTCCAAAGCCGCGAACACGCCGGGAAGGTTGAGGGCCTCGTTCTTGGCTGGGATCACCACGCTCACCGTCGGTTCGGTCCGGCCTCGTCCGAGTAGGTGCTGGGGCGCCCGGTAAATTTGGGAAGGCGCTGTGCTCACCGCGGGCTCGTTATCATCGAGTCGGTATGGCTTCATTTGCCACACTTCGTTTGGTGTCACGGCCAACACTTCGGTCTGCGTCACGTCGTCCTCCACGGTCCTGCGATGGTGATGCCCGTGGAGGCCCTGCCAGACCTCCACCCGTTTGAACACCCCTCACTCGAGAGCTCAAGATGTCTGATTTCAGTGTGTCACCCGAAGAATTCGTGCGACTAGGGACCTAAGTCCCGACGCGCCAACTGCACCCCGCCCACGCGCATCCCGTCACTCGACTCCAAGAGCAGCACGCCGGTCCGGGTCCACTCGGCAGCTGCTCTGGCGCCGCGGGAGACGACGGAAAACTTCAACTACCGGAACGTATATTGAGTCCGGCAGGGGGTCGGGCCGGCCTTGGCGCCTAGCGTTGGTGGGTCGCTTTGTTGGGCGCCCTCGCGCCGAACAGGATTCGGATCAGTCCGACCAAATTAGGGACTTAGTGCCCCATAATTATCGGCCTCGGCTGCCGCATACTGGAGGTGTCAACCAACTCAGACGGATGTTGAGAAGAGGATCAATGCGCACATCTCGGATCACCGTCTCCGTCGCAAAATTGGCCGTCCGACCTGATCCCGGTTGTATTCGTCTCGGGGAAGGCCAGAGGCGACAACAAGCACACCGTCTTGCATGTCACCGAGACCGGATCGAGCTTCGAGTCCTGTTTTGCGATGACCTAACAGGCAGTTTCTTCAACCGATAGGGGAGCCGTCAATGCCGGTCGCTTTCATCTGGCAACCGTCGGAGATCAGGTCGGTCTACCCGTCCGCGCCGGGGGAACCGGGTTGATGTCTGATGGCAAGGATTGCCGCTTCGGTTCGGTTGGACATGTTGAGCTTCGCCAGCAACCTTGTGACGTTGTTCTTGATGGTCTTCTCGCTGAGGAAGAGTTCGTCGGCGATGGTGCGGTTGGATTTTCCTTCGGCGATGAGATCCAGAACTCGGCGTTCCTGGGGAGAGAGGGAACTGAGCACGGGGTCGGACGGATTGGAAAGTCGTTCGAAGACAGCGGCGACTTCCTTGGGATTCATGAGGGAGATTCCGGCGGCCACCTTCTTGACGTCATCGACGAGATCGCGAGCCTTGATTTGCTTGAGAACAAATCCAGCAGCACCGGCCATCGCGCTGGCGTAGAGGGCCTCGTCGTCGGCGAAGCTCGTCAGCATCAGGACCGACAGTTCCGGCATCGTCGACCGCACGTCCCGGCAGACCTCGATGCCGTTGCCGTCCTGAAGGAGGACATCGAGGATGGCGACATCGGGCCGAGCCAGTGGGATCCGAGACAGAGCTTCAGAGACGGTGGAGGCCTCCCCGACGACTTGGATCTCTTCGTCGCTCTCGAGCAGCGCGCGAATACCCACGCGCACCAATTCTTGGTCGTCGAGCAGAAATACGCGAATCGTCACGGCTCCATTGTGGCAGGGCCATGAGCCTCGGCGCGGATCAGACGCCGAATCCTGGTCGATTTGATCATGGGACACCCCGAAGGGTCCGGGTTGAGGCGTTGCCTGGCAATTCGGGCCTCCGAGCCCAGGGGATGTGCCCAGACACTTTGCTGCCCGAGATGTGGGTTCCCGGCTGGGCTGACGTCGAGATCCCGGGGATCGATCGGACTCCCCGCGCGCACGGAGGGGCGCCATGAAACACCTACCTGACCGCCGGATCGACGACCCAGCCAAGCTCCGTCGACTGGTGGATGCGGTTCTGATGATCGAGTCCAAAGTGGAGCTACCGATCCTTCTCGGTCATCTGATTGAAGAGGCGCGCTCCCTGGTCCGTGCCAGTTATGCCGCCCTTGGTGTATTGAACAAGGCCGGGACCCGGCTCGAGCAGTTCCTCACCGTCGGCTTGAGCGACGATGAGGAGGCCGAGATTGGCCCTTTGCCCGACGGAAATGGGGTCCTCGGCCTCCTCATCACCGAGCCCGAGTCTTTGCGCCTCGACAACCTTGGAGAGCATCCCGAAAGTTACGGATTTCCGGACAAACATCCGCTGATGAATTCATTCTTGGGGGTGCCAGTCCGGGTCCGCGAGACCGTCTACGGCAACCTCTACCTCACGGACAAGCAGAGTGCTGGCGGTTTCACTGAAGAAGATGTGGCGGTGGCCGAAACTCTGGCCCTCGCCGCGGGGATCGCCATCGAGAACAGCCGACTCCGTGATGAGGTCGAAACCCTCAGCGTCGTGGACGATCGCGCTCGTATCGCCCATGCTCTTCACGACCGGGTGATCCAGCGCATTTTCGGCGTCGGAATGACGCTTCAAGGTGCCACCCACCTAGCCGATCTACCCCAGGTGATGGAGCGGGTGAGCCGGGCCGTAGACGACCTGGACGGCACGATCACCGAGATCCGCACCGTCTCTTCCGAACTCGGCGAGGACGGCTTGCTCGAGGAACTGCGTCAACGCGTGGCCGCTTCGACGCAAGACTCCCCGGATCTCGGGTATCCACCCCGGGGTGGTTCTCTCTCGACCCATTGATCGGACTGCCCAGGCCGTTTGCCCGACGTGCGAGACGTGGGCTCTCCTCTGGTGCCAGCCACGCGCCTCGACGCGTTACCGTTTCCAGTGCCGAATACCGACTGAACCAGCTGGAGGAATGCCCGGTATCCGGTGAACAGGAGACAAGGGGTAGAGGTGCCGGACCCGCCACTCGGAGGAAACCTTGAGCGCTCCGGCTCTCGTCCGAGCCATGCGCGCCGCCGGGCGCTCGTCGTGTTGGCGATCCTGCTGGTGGCCGGAGCCATCTCGTTGGCTATTGCCAGGAGCAGTTCGCCGGGGCCGGCCAAGGCGGCAGGGGCGGGCGGTGCTGGCAGCAGTTCAGGGATCAGATCCTCCAGCCAGTCGGCGACCACCGGTCCCCAACCCACCCCGCAGCCACCGTTCGCGGTTCAGGACGAAACGGTCTCCCTCACTGACCTCACCCGGGACACCGAGGCGCGTGGCGATGTCCCGGCGCAATCCGGTCGGGTATTGACCACCGTGATCCGTCGACCGGTTGGCGCGATAGGCCCTCTCCCGCTCGTGGTATTTGCCCACGGGTGGGACTCCGATCCCCTGGTCTATGAGACGCTGCTGGACGAGTGGGCGTCGGCCGGATTTCTGGTTGCCGCTCCCACCTTTCCCGACTCGACGGACACCCAACCAGGGACACCGGTCACCAGCTTTCCCGAGGAAGCTCAAGACATTTCCTTTGTCATCACCGCCATGCTCAACGGTGCTGCCGGCAAGGTGGATCCGTCGCGGGTGGCGGTGGCGGGTCACTCCGACGGGGGTAGCGACGTCGCCGTGTTGGCGCTCAATCCTGCTTTCGCCGATCATCGGATTCGGGCCTATCTGTCGTTGTCGAGTCAGATCCCCGACGGGATGGACGGGCCGTGGGACGCTTCCACTCCCGGAGCCTTGATGGTGGCTGTGGGGACGGACGACGAGTACGGCCTGTACCCCGACTCCTATCAGGTGTTCCAGTCGGCCAACATGGCCAAGGTCTTCGTGTCGGACAGCGGCGGCGACCACTTGGATACCTTCCTGGACGACACTGCTTCCGCCATCGCCATGAGAGAAGACACCGTCAAGTTCCTCGACATAGCCCTCAATCAAAAAGGCGTGAACTCTGACAACTTGACGTCTGCGCTCGAACCCACCGGCGACCCCGCGCTGGTGGTCAATAGCCCACCTCCTGCCGGCGCGTGACGACCGTCGAGAGCGTCACTCTGATGCGGCGATTCTCTTGATGGAGGCGAGGATGTAAGGGATGCCTCGGTGTGCGGCTTGGGCACGAATGGCAATCTGGCCCTGGGCATCTCTCCTCGAACCAGACAATGCGGGCGGGGAGGAACTCCCAGGATCCCACCAGCACGCCTTGCAGACGGGGATCCATTCTCCGGTCCGGGTCACATCGGCGGCCATGTCGCGGGGCGTCTCTGCCCGGCGATCAACGACGATTGAGTCTGAATAGCAGAGGTTTCCCATTAACCACCCTCAGGGTTCGATTCCCGCCAGTGCCCGCGCCCGGGTGAACACCGCGTCGAGCATCGTCTCTGTCAAGGTGCCGGTGAACGTGTTCTGTTGGCTGGGGTGGTAGGAGCTGACGAGCATCACCCCGTCGGGCGCGGTCGCTTGCACGTTGTGCCCGAACTTGGGCCGGGGTGAAATACCCAGTTCACCCGCCATGATCTGATGGGCGAACTGCCCGAGGGCGACGACGACCTTGACTTCGGTGAGCAGCTCGAGTTCCCGTCGGAGAAACGGCAGGCAGGTATCCCGTTCCTCCGGGGTTGGCTTGTTGGCGGGTGGAGCACATCGGACGGCGGCAACCACATAGGCATCGGTCACCTCCAGCCCATCGTCGATTGATTCGCTGGTGGGCTGGTTGGCGAAGCTGGTTCGCCACAACGACGCATAGAGCCAGTCGGCGGAGCGGTCACCGGTGAACACCCGTCCGGTGCGGTTGCCACCGTGGGCGGCGGGTGCCAGTCCGACGATCAGCACCCGGGCCGCGGGGTCACCGAAACCGGCGACTGGGCGACCCCAATACTTCTGATCCCTGAAGGACGCCCGCTTGTCGCGGGCTACCTGCTCGCGCCAGGCAACGAGTCGAGGGCACTTTCGACAGTGGGTGATCTCGCTGGCCAACGCTCCGAGTGCAGGTTGAGAGGGGTGCATCTAGGCAGCGTATGACTTCCCTCCCGGCCCAGAGACGGCACCACCGAAATGGACCGGTTGTCGCCCGAGGCCCGGATCATCATTGGTTGGGAAACGGTCAGGGCGTGATCCGCCGTGTACCTTTTCCGGGGCGGGGCAGTAGCTCAGTGGTCAGAGCAGGGGACTCATAATCCCTCGGTCGCAGGTTCGATCCCTGCCTGCCCCACCAGCCCACCAGCTCCCAGTTCGGGCCGCCTCTCTCTCTAACCGATCCCGAGGTCATCGCCAAGATCATGACCCGGCCCCCGAAGTCGCCCCTGCTCCCTAGCGAGTTCGCGAGCATGGGAACGCCAAAGCGGGACGAGCCGGGCGAGCCGTTCGAATTCGTCGTCGTCAAGCGGAAACTCATCTCTTCGAAGGCGATCGAAGCGGTCTGTCATTTCGGCGAACACCTTCAGGTCAAATCCATGGTCCTTGTCAGCGGCAGCTCGGAAGAGCCGATCGAGACCAAATCGACCTTCGACCGCCATCAGATCCATGAAGTCTCGGGCCTCGGCTCGGCCGAACACTGCCAGCACTTTATCTACCGCCAGCTCCTCAGGCGCAAGAAGCTGGAATCCAGGGCCTTGCTCGACGGGGAAGAGGCGGGCATCACTTCCTAGGTCGACTTCCGTCCGATCGTCCCGGCCAACGACGAGGAATCGGACGAATCCAGGGCTGTCCAATACACGTTCGACCAAGAGGCCGTCCTCTTGGAGGGCTCGTTCTGCTGCTGGAGCGAGGAGGCCAACTGTCTCAGGTACGAGGCCGAAGAAGTCGAGATCCCGCGTACTCCGGTCTATAGCGCCATGCACGATGAGGGCGGCACCACCGGCAAGAGCGAAATCTTCGGCTTGTGGAAGACCGGCGATGATCCCGGCTACTCGCTGCTGGAGAGCGGTCAGCAATCAGGATCGATCCCCTGGTGGCGGTCGATCCACTCCTTCCAAGCCTTCCGAACAGCCGGTGGAAGTACCAAATGGTCGAAGAGTTCTACGAGTGTGGTGCCTTCGATGTAGTGCTGAACGTCCTCTGGCGTGCCTTCCCTCAGCACCTGCTCATACACGCGAATCCTGTCGGCACGCAGGTCCAGGTTATAAACGAGTGCCGGTTGGCTCCATCTGATGTGGAATGGAAGTTCAACGAGACCTGTCGCCTTCACCCGACCGATGGGATCGAGCTCGTCAGGAACCGCCACCGGGCGAGACGCGGGTCCGAGTTGCTCCGTTCGAGTAGTTGCCATATTCAAAGTGTACGACCGCAATCGCGATTGGATGTCCCAACATGGTCCCAACATTTGCGTTTCTCGCCGTGCGATTCTGGTTCACGCCGATTCATTGCCGACGCAGGGCGTCGTTGTTCACCTGCCAGTGTGAGCCGACGTGCGACTCGTTGACACACCGGGGCACCCTCTGGCGAGCACTCATAATCCCTCGGTCGCAGGTTCGATCCCTGCCTGCCCCACCAGGTAAGAGGCAACATTTGAATGGCTCTGTTGTCACGAACGGCGGATGTTCTATCGAGTTCGCGGGTACACGTGCCTGGCATCGCTGTCTATCCCTCGGCGAGCATCTCGATCTCGGCGAGTCCGGATTGCAGGCAATCGACAAAGGTGTCGGGATCTGGGATCGCAGCTGGATCGGTGCTGATTCCGAAGTGAAGATCATCCACGTAGCTCAGGAGGGTGACGTTGCACGCGGCGCCGCTGAGGGGACCAAAGCCGTAGTTCGCCAGCATTTTGGCGCCTGAGATATAGATCGGAAATGGGGCGCCAGGCACGTTGGTCGTGACCACATCGATGGCCTTCAGCATCCCGCCGAATACCGCCGTCGTCAGCGCGATGGGCAGCCGATTGAAAATGCCGGAGATGATCCCCGCCAGTCCGAGTGCCGGCTCCGCTCGTTGCTGAGCGACGAGCTCCTTCATCCTCGCCATCCGCTCGATGGGATCGGCAATTGAAACTGGAAACTGGAAACGGGCCGGGACGAACTGATTGCCCCCTACTTGCGTCCCACCCTTCGGACGGATGTTGATCGGCATCGTCATGCGCAACTCTTCGACGTCGACACCATGCTTGAGGTGATATCGAGCCAGCCCTCCCGCGACGCCCGCCAAGAATGCGTCGTTGAGGCGACCATCGACCCGCTTCGCCGCCGACTTCATCGCCGGAAGAGAGGCGCTCAGGGTGTCCAGGTGCAAACTGAGCGAACGCCCGCCCATGATCGGGCTCATCGGTTCTGATACCGGTCGGAGGAGGCGCGCGGCAGACGCCGTTGCCAACAGCGCCCCCTTCGCGGCGTTGAGGGGACGGCTGGCGAGCCCGGCCACTCGAGGGGGAACGGAAGCCATCGTCGAGACCTGCTGACCGGTCCGATACGAAATGCCGCTCTGGATGTGTGCGAACGCCGAGCCCTGCTCTCCCGACGGCACCGCGGGCATTGGTCCAAGGTCCTCTCGAGGTTCTCGCTCGGTCTCCAGAAACGCCATCGAGATCTTCATCAACCCGACTCCGTCGGCCAGGGAGTGGTGGATCTTCTGCACCATGGCCGCCCGGCCACCCTCAAGACCTTCGAGGATCACGAATTCCCACAGTGGACGGGCGCGGTCGAACCCTGCCATGGCAAAGGGGGCGGCGAAATCGAGCACGTCGCGGCAGAGAACCGGTGCCCGGCGCCCGCTGAAACCTCAGGTGATAGGCCAGATCGAAGTGCTCGTCGATTAGGTATTCGGGCGGTGCGATGTTAAAGGGATCTTCCACGACATGCTGCCGCAGCCGGATGACGGTCCGAGATGCCCGATCAATCTGCTCAGTCAGACGGTCACGGTCGGGCGACCGGTCGAGAATGGTCACACCGGTGATGGTCGAGCGCAGGAGAGGGTCATGCTCTATTGACCACATCAGCGCATCCTGATCGCTCATTCGGCGCTCAAAATGCGGAATCCTGTCGGTCATGGAACCCCCCGGACCCTACTGGCACACATCTCAGCCCGTGTCTGAGCGTACCTGGGTCTGAGCACCAATTCCATTGGCTCATGGAACTGTCGTCCTATCGGGTCAGGTCCTCCCCGCTTATCGAATCCCACGTCACGCGGGAAATCACAAGCGGAGGGGGCCGATCCGATCTGCCGGACCGGTGGCTCATGGGTTTGCCTCCGATCCGTTCAGCTTCCGCTTGAGGACCTTGCCTGACGCGTTCCGCGGCAGTCGGTCCACGAACACGACGTCCCGGGGCACCTTGTGGCGAGCCAGATTGGCCCTCACGAAATCCTTCACCGACTTGGCGTCCAATTGCTGGCCGGGCCGCAGGACAACGAAGGTCCGTAGACGTGCGCCGAAAGCCTCGTCCGGGACGCCGATGGCCGCCACTTCATCAATGGCTTCATGAGTGGCCAGTAGGTCCTCTATCTCTCCTGGGAAGACGTTTTCACCCCCCGAGACGATCATGTCGTCCTCTCGACCGTCAACGAACAGCCGGCCCTCCGGGTCGAAGTGACCGACATCGCCGGTGGACATGAGTCCTTCTACGAGTTTCTTGCCACCGCCACCGGTATACCCACTGAATTCCTGCCCGTTGCTCACGAAGATGCGACCGGTTACGCCCCTACTAGGCAGTCTCCGGTCCTTCTCGTCGAACAGTTCCACCGTGGTGCCCAGCGGAACTCGGCCTGCGGTTCCGGGGGCAGCCCGGAGGTCGGCGGGAGTAGCGATCGTTGCCCACGCCACCTCAGTGGAACCGTAGAGGTTGTAGACGATGTCGCCGAACACGTCCATGGCCCGGGTCACCAATGCCGCATCGAGCTGCGCGCCGCTGCACAGAATGATGCGGAGGGCCGACAGATCGAGCTGTGTGATCCGATCGGCACCCACGGATAGGAGGCGGTTGAGGATTGCCGGGACGAGGATGAGAGACGTGCAGGAGTGGTCGGCGGTTGCAATGAGGGTCTCCTCCGGATCGAAGAAGCGCCGCATCACCATCGTCGAGCCCATGGCGGTCGCCAAAAGGACGTTTCCCAGACTCAAAGAGTGAAATATCGGTGGTGCGATGTACGTGGCCCCACCCCGGTGGAACGGAATCTTCGAGAGAAAAGCGCCGGGAGCGACCAGGGACAAGGCGATATCGCGGTCGGCACCCTTGGGGGTGCCGGTCGTCCCGCTCGTGAGAACCACGGCCTTGCCGTGCTTCCCCGGGGCCGGCGGGAGAGCGGAGCTCCCCGATGCCACCAGGGAGTCAATGGTGGTCCCGCCGATCGCTCCAGAAGGGTCGTCGGTCCACGCCACATACCGGCCTCGGGGCGTGTCGACCCCAACGACCACGTCGGTGAACTCCTCGTCGTAGAAGAGAACTTCCACTCCTTCCCGGGCACACACCTCGACGGCCTGGGGTCCGGCGAAGTCGGTGTTGAGGAAGAGTGCCCGACCACCGGCCTTCGCCGTCCCGTAGATGGCATCGAGGATGCCTCGGTGGTTGCGGCACAAGATCCCGACAGTCGCACCCGCACGCACGCCTTGGGACCGCATGGCATTGGCCAGGGCGTTGGAGCGCTCATCGAGGTCACGGAAGCTGAGGATGCCCCGCTCGTCGGCTACGCCCGGTCGATCTCCGTCGCGGATGGCGGCGATTCCAACGGCGGCGCCATAAGGCCCGAAGCGCTCGAGGACGCGCGCCATGGCCAACAGCCGGTGCGGGAGCTCGGGGCCGAGCATACCGGAGCGCGTAATGGCGAACAGCGCCTGCGCCTCGATCGGAAGACGCGAGATGAGCTTGGTGAGATCACGAAATGGATCCGACGTCGCTCCTCCTCTTTGCCACCGATACCTTCGGTGTTCATCCTTGCCGGTTCACCGTCGGCCGTCCAAACGGGCCTTCCGGGCCGCGGATCGATTTCGGAATGATCCAATTGACGGCGTCCCGTGGTGCCGCGAGTCGGCTGCCCTCCGCCGGTGTCCGGCCTGGACGTGCATCCCAGCAACTCGATCCGCGGATCTCCTCGGTGTCCACGAAATGCTGGGCGCTCGTGGTTACGCAGCGACCCGGTGAACAGTTACCCTGCCGATGTGGTCTTTGTGGGAGTGCTACTGGTAATTGCCGCGGAGGTCGCGGCGTTCTGGGTCGTAGCCGACCAGGTCGGTTTCCTCTGGGCATTGCTGCTCCTGATCGTCGTGAGCGGTTTCGGCCCCTTCATCGTCCGGCGAGTCGGGTTCGGGATACTGGCTCAGACCCGGGAACGGTTGGAACGGGGAGAGGTGCCTACTCGGGAACTGTTCGACGGGCTGGTGGTGCTCATCGGCGGGGTGATGATCTTCGTACCCGGATTCATCGGCGATGCCCTCGGCCTGCTGCTGATGATCGGTCCGGTGCGCCACCTCGTGATCAGGTTGTTCAGCCATCGCCTGGCCCGGCGACTCCAGCGGATGACCGGGACGAGCCCCTGGCGGGTAGTCAATGCCCGTGCACGACCGAAGCGTGATGACCTTCCGCCCCTCCCGAGGCCAGCTGATCCGCCGCCGGGACCTGAGGACTCCACGAGAGACTGAGCGACCGGTCGGCGGCGCTGGCGCTCACCTGGCGCCGGCAACCCTGAGGTCTTGAAATGCCGTGGTGGCGCCCGAACGGGCCACCCAGACTCGGTCGCCCGGGAGAAGATCGAGCTCGTTGGCCACGCCCCTGCTGAGCTGGACCCAGCAATCCCCGTCTCCGACCAGCTGCAAATCCACCCGCACTTCGAAGCCGAGATGGGTGACCCGCTCCACCGAGGCCGCCCGGCTGCCCAGGCTCTCGTCGCGGTGGATGACCAGATCGTGAGGGCGAACCCACTCCCCATCGAGGAGGGTCGCCGGCCCGAGGAACTTGAGAACGACCTCGTTGGCGGGATGGTCGTAGATCTCCGCAGGCCCGCCGACCTGCTCGAGCCGTCCCTCGTTGATGATGGCCAGCCGGTTGGCCACCTCCATGGCCTCTTCCTGGTCGTGGGTCACCAGCACGGTGGTCACCGAGATCTTCTGGTGGAGCTCGCGGAGCCAAACCCGGAGCTGTTGACGGACCTGGGCGTCGAGCGCGCCGAACGGCTCGTCGAGCAGGAGCACCCGGGGCTCGATGGCCAGTGCCCGGGCCAGGGCCATGCGCTGACGCTGGCCGCCGGAGAGCTGGGCCGGCAGTCGATCGGCCAAATGGCCGATCTTCACCAGGTCGAGCAGCTCGTCGACGTTCTCCCGGATCTCGGCCTTGGGGCGCCGTCGCACCTCCAGCCCGAAGGCCACGTTCCGGCGCACGGTGAGATGGCGGAAGGGGGCATAGTGCTGGAAGCAGAATCCCACCCCCCGTTCACGCACGGGCACGCCAGTGAGGTCTTGGCCGTCGATCTCAACGGTGCCGATGTCCGGTGCCTCCAAGCCCGCGATCACCCGGAGCAGGGTGGACTTACCCCCGCCACTCGGGCCCAACAGCGCGGTCAGTGACCCATCGGGGACATCGAGGCTGACGTCGTCGAGAGCGACAACTCCTCCAAATCGCTTGGAGACTGATCGGATGGTGATCGCCATTTGTGGGTCCTTCTTTCCTTGTCTTTTCCGAGCACGACCAGCACGGCCAGAGAGAGGAGGGCGAGGATCACCGCTCCGGCGTACGCCCCCACCGGATTCAGGTTTTCGATGCTGTCCGAGATGAACAGCGTGAGGGTCTGGGTCCGTCCGGCGATGTTGCCCGACACCACGATCACCCCGCCGAACTCACCCAGCGCCCTCGCGGTGGTCAGGGTCATGCCGTAGGCCAGGCCCCGCCGGATCGAGGGCAAAGTGAGGCGCCAGAAGGCGGCGAACGGCGACGCGCCCAATGTTGCCGCGGCTTGCTCCTGCTCAGTACCGATCTCCTGGAGCACCGGGAGCACCTCCCTCACCACGTAGGGGAGGGCGACGACGGCCGAGGCCATCACGATGCCGGGGAAGGAGAAGATCACCTGGATTCCCCGGGCCGCCAGCCAGTTCCCGAACCAGCCCGTCTTGCCGTAGACCAGGACCAGGGACAGACCGACCACGACCGGTGACACCGCCAGGGGCAGGTCGACGAAGGCGTCGAGCAACCATGAGCCGGGGAACCGGCGGCGGGCGAGGATGAGCGCCACCCCGACGCCGAAGGCGGTGTCGAGCGGGACCGCGATGAGGACGACCAGCAGCGTCAGCCACAAGGCGTGGAGCGCGTCCGCAGTGGTGACCGTGTGCCAGGCAACTAGGAACCCGTGCCGGAAGGCCTGGTAGAAGACCGATCCAACCGGAACGACGATGAGGAGGGCGATATAGCCCAGCGCCAGGTAGCGGATCGGCAACCGCGATTTGATCCTCATACCGACTCGCTGATGTCGAACCGACGTCGGAGCATACCGATGGAGAACAACACTGCCAGGGCGATGGCGATCAACACCACGGAGACGGCGGCGGCACTGCCGAAGGCATCGCTCTGGGACAGGCTGTAGATCCACGACGACCCGACCTCGGTTTTGAACGGCAGGTTGCCGGAAATGAGCACCACCGACCCGAACTCACCGACGGCCCGGGCGAAGGCCAGACCGGCGCCGGCCAGCATGGCCGGGGCGATGCTGGGCAGGATGATCCGGCGGAGAACGCCGGCCGACGAGGCGCCGAGGGATGCGGCCGCCTCCTCCGTCTCCCGATCCAGCTCGGCCAGCACCGGCTGCACCGACCGGACACAGAACGGGAGGGTGACGAAGGCCAGAGCCAACATGATCCCGATCCGGGTGTCGGCCACGTTCACCCCGAATGGGCCGGTGGGCCCGTAGAGGGTGAGGAGGGTGAGCCCGGCGACCACCGTGGGGAGGGCGAACGGGAGGTCGATGATGGCGCCAACTATTCGCTTCCCCGGGAACTCGTCCCGGACGAGAACCCAAGCGATGGTGACCCCGGCGAGCGAGTTGAACACGGCGACGATGAGGGAACAGATCAGGGTGAGCTTCAACGCCGCCACCGCCTCGGGCTGGCTGACGGCCCGCCAAAAGGTTCCGAATCCCCCGGCGAACGCCTTGCTCACCACCGCGGCGAGCGGGAGCAACACCAGCAGGCTGAGGTAGGTGACGGCCAGGGTCGGTCCGCCCGCCCGATCCAGGGCCTGCCTCACCAGACCGCGGGGGCGCCGACGGGGAGGTTGGCCGACCAGGGATGGCGGCCGCCCGACCAAGACGGCGTGGGCGGCGTCAGGCACTCGATGTCGACACGCCGAGCCCCTGTTCGATCAGGGCTACCTTGCCCGTGGCCGGGTCGAAGAAGGTGGCGTTCACCTTGGTCCACCCACCCAGGCTGTCGATGGTGAAGGTCTTTTGCGGCGTCGGGAAGTTGAACTGGGCGGCGACCGCGGGTATCACCGGCCGGTAGCCTTGCTGGCCCCAGATCTTCTGACCGGCGTCGGAGAGCAGGAAGGCGACGAACGCCCTGGCCGCTGCCGGACTGGAGGCGGTGGTGGTGACCGCGATCGGGTTCTGGATGAGGATCGTCTGGGGTGGGGTGATGATGGTGATCGGCTCTCCCTGTCCCTGGGCGTAGAGCCCGTCGTCCTCGTAGTCGAGGAGGACATCTCCCTGGCCGCCGATAAATGTCTGCAGGGCGTTACTGGCGCTGCTGGGCTGGGCGACGGTGTTCTTTAGGAGCTGGGTCAGATAGGTAGTGGCCTGCGCGTCGGTCTTGCCCAGGGCGATCTCCGCTCCATAGGCGGCCATCAGGTTCCACTTGGCGCTGCCCGAGCTGAACGGGTTGGGGGTGATGACCGAAACGCCACTCTTGACCAGATCGGCCCAGGTCTTGATGTTCTTCGGGTTCCCCTTGCGGACGATGAAGGAGACGATCGAGTTGGTGACCATGCCGTTGGTCGGAGTGTTCGCCCACGAAGATGCGACATTGCCGGCCTTGGCCACCTTTTGCATGTCCAGGGCGGTGGAGAAGTTGACCACTCCGGCCGGGAGTCCGCTGGTGACCGACGTGGCCTGGGATCCAGAGGCACCGAAGGACTGGGAGAACGTCACGTTCTTGCCTTGGTTGGTGGCTTGAAACGCCTTGATCAGTGCGGCATACGCCGGCTTGGGCGTCGAATAGGCCACCAGGTCGACCGGGCCGCTGACCGGGGCGCCCGACGAGCCGGCCGCTCCAGCGGTGGTGGTGGTCGAGGTCCCGGATGCGCCGCGGCTCGATCCGCAGGCGGCCAGGACCCCGGAGATCGAAAGGACCGTAACGAAGACGGCCAGCCGCCTGGTGGCGCCTGGTGATCGCCGAAATGGGATTTGCATGGCTACATTCCTGACTGAAAAGGTCGTATTTGTCAAATCAATAGGTTTACTAGGAATTAGAGGATTCCGGGGATCGGCGCCACCGAACCGGTGCCCTACCCCGACCTTCCGGCCAGCCGACGTACCATGCAGCCAGTGCCGGGGCCACAACCAGACAGGAGTCGGATGAATATCGAGGATTTTTACAGTGCCGACGAGCGGCGCCGTCAGTCAGCCGAGATCGAACTGGGCACCAACTGGTATGACACCGCCGGAAACCGATACGAGCTGAGCTGGGTAGAGGACACCGGTGAGCTCTACGCCATGCTCGAGATGGTGCCGGGGGCGGGCTCCTACACGCCGTTCGGTGACGTCGAGGTCGAACCAATTCCGATTGACGAGGTGGTGGTCACCATCGTCGGCTACATCCCCACCCGCGAGGAGATGGAGAGAGTGATGGCCGGTTGGGAAGCCGAAATGGCCAAACCGGATGGGATCACCTGGGTGGCAGATCGGCTCCGCGAGCACGGCGTGCCGTCAACGGCACCAACCTCGTCGGGCTGAGCCGACGCACTGCCGCCTGGCGGGTGGTTCAGGAGCCCGGAGCGGGCAGTTCGAGCATGGTGGCCAGCAACTGAGTGGCCAGATTGTTGGTCTCGAAGTCGGAATCGATCGGCAGGATGTCCGAGTCCTTCAGCAGCGCACCCAGCCGAGCCAGGACCACGGCGAACCGGAAACCCGCGAACACCTCGTAGTACTCGACGTTCTCCACGTCGCGTCCCGAGCAATTCGGTGTAGCGGGCGATGGTGGCCTCCCGGCTCGGAAACCCGGCCGGTCGTTGGAGGTCGATGGTCTCGGTGAACTGGCGATCGAAGTAGAGCCACCACCCGAGGTCCATCTCCGGCTGTCCCAGACAGGTCATCTCCCAATCCAGAACCGCCACACAACTGAAGTCTTCGAAGATCATGTTGCCGATGCGGCTGTCCCCCCAGAGCAGCGCCGGCGGGGCATCCTCGTTGGGCCGGTTGGTCTCCAGCCAGTCGAGGGTGGCGGCGGCCACCGGGATGGTCCTCCCTTCCGCGGCCCAAGCGTAGAAGTCCTTGTAGTACGAGAGCTGTTGATCGAGCCCGGTCGAGCCGGGCGCGGAGCCGTCGAGGAACCCGAGGCCCAGCGACCTCCAGTCGGTGACGTGCACCTTGGCCATGGCCTCCAGCCCGCTCCACCAGAGCTGTTCCTGCTCCTCAGGTTCGGCCTCCATCAACCAGCCGCCCGAGGCGTAGGGCGGATTGTCAGTCGGTATCTGCCCGTCGATGCGCCACATCACCGCGAAGGGCGCTCCGAGAAGAGAGGCGTCCTCCTCGATGCCGAGCACCGGTGGCATCGGGACATCGGTGTGCTCCGCCACCGCCCGCATCACCCGGCACTGTCCGACGAAGTCAGGGTCGAGGAAGACCGTGTAGCCGGTGGGGGCGATGCGGGCCACCAGGTGGTGGTCGACGGCCGGGCTGCCAGGTTCATCCCAGGTGGCGTTGAACAGGATGGTCTCGCTCGAGAATCCATTGGTCGGCGGCGCTTCGAGATTGCTGACCCGGACGTCAGAAGTGCCCTCGACATGGCCTTCGACCCAGGCGGCCAGGGTGGCACAGGTCTCGGCCGGGTCACGGTGAGTGGTTTCAGGCATGCGGAAAGTATGGCCTCTCTGATCGATGCCGGTTCATACTCCGACAACCTCCAAGACGCCGTCGAGTCCATCGAACGCTCCGGTCCGGCGCGTGTAGAGCCGGCATCCGTTGGCCAGGGCGGTGGCGGCGATCAAGAGGTCCATCGGCCGGTCCTGACGCGAATCGTTCCGGGGTGCGACCAGGGCACGGATGCGGCCATAGGCAATAGCCACCCCGGCATCGATCGGCAGGGGATCGTAGAAGGATGCCAGCTTGGTCAGTCGACCAAGGCGCCTGGCCCGATCGGCGTCGTTGGAGGCGGTCAATACCGCAGCGTGAAGCTCGGCAAAGGTGATGGCGGTGACGAACAGGTCGTCTTCGCCGAGGGACGGGGCGTCTCCCGCCACGATGACGGATGTGTCCATGACCGCCTTCATGGCAGTGAGGGTCCCGGAATCGACGGCTCCCCGCCCGGCGGACTGGTCGACATCGTTGAAAAAGGTGCGATCGGTCTCCCCGTCCCACAGGTCGGCAATCTCCTCGGACCGGTGCGACCGGGATCGGAGGGCAGGTATCAGGCGAGCGGCCAGCCGCCCGGAAACGGTGACGTCGAAGGTCTCGCCGGCCTCCACCTCCCTCACGATTTCGCTGGCGTTCTGTCGGAGCTCCCGAAGCCCGATCTTCTGGGTCATGGGCCAACGATTGCACAATTGCTACCCACGATGGCCAGAAACCGGCGGGCGCCGGGGTCAGGAACGCGTTGTAGGGTCCCGGGCGGGTAGCCAGCGGATTCGGATCGGGGGGATGATGGAAGTGGTGGTCGACCTGGGGACCGCGGATGTCGTGCTCCATCAGCCCGACGACATGGGGCGTTTTGCCGTGCGGGCGATGTCCTCCCTCCGGAATGGGGCCTCCGAAGTCCCGCCGACGGCAACCCTCGATGCTCTCGCCGCCGCCCTCGGCGATCACGGCCTCGGTCGGGTCGAAGCCGATGGGACCGTCTTCATCCCGCCTGACCAAGTCAGGATCCTGGCCGAGCGGGCGGCGTCGGATGCCGGCCACCCCCTGCCCGTTGAGTGGGATACCAACTTTGCGTCCATGATCGAGTTCGCCGCCTCCAAGGGGTGGATCGCCGGTGACGGCGCGATCGCCGCCCACATCGAATGGAGTGACGCCTGATGCGATTCTCGTACGCCGAGTCGATGATCGATCCCACCATGTACCTGCCGTTGGCCCGGGCGGTCGAGGATGCCGGCTACGACGGGATGGTGGTGCCGGACAGCATTTGCTACCCGGAGGTGTCGGACTCGACCTACCCGTTCTCTCCCGACCACACCCGGGAGTTCCTGGAGGACAAGCCGTTCATCGAACCGTTCTCGCTGATCCCGGCCATGGGGGCGGTGACCGAGCGGATCCGGTTCATCACCTTCGTGCTGAAGCTGCCCATGCGCCACCCGCTGTTGGTGGCCAAGCAGGCCTCCTCGGTGGCGGTGATGACCGGGAACCGGTTGTCGCTCGGGGTCGGCTCGAGCCCGTGGCCCGAGGACTACCAACAGACGGGTGTCCCCTGGGAAGGGCGTGGGCGGCGGATGGATGAGGCCATCGCCATCGTTCGGGGTCTGACGGCGGGCGGCTACTTCAGTCACCACGGCGAGGCGTACGACCTCCCATCGGTGAAGATCTCGCCCACCCCCAGCCAGCCGATCCCGATCCTGGTGGGGGGCCATGCCCCCGCGGCCCTCCGGCGGGCGGCTCGAGCCGATGGGTGGATGCATGGCGGGGGCGACCCGGCTGACCTCCCGGGACTGCTCGAGAAGCTGGCCCAGATCCGGAAGGAGGAGGGGACCGCCGATCGACCCTTCGAGGTGCATGTCATCTCCGTGGAGGCGTTTTCGGTAGACGGCATCCACCGTCTCGAGGAGCAGGGAGTCACCGACGTGATCGTCGGGTTCCGTTGGCCGTACGCGGTGGGGCCCGATACCGAAGCGCTGTCGACAAAGTTGGACAACCTCCGTCGCTTCGCCGACCAGGTGATCAGAAAGGTGGATTCATGACGACGGCTCAGGATCTGGGAAGGGCATCGATGGCGGCGGTGGAGGTGCACGACCGCGAAGCGTGGCTCGCCCTCTTCGCTGAGGATGCGATCGTCCAGGACCCGATCGGGCCATCGGTCTTCGACCCGGAGGGGAAGGGTCACCGCGGGCCGGAGGCGATCGCCGCCTTCTACGACAATGTGATCGCCGCCAACGAATCGATCAAATTCACCATTCACCAGTCGTTCCTGTGTGGCGACGAGGCGGCCAATGTCGGGGTGATCCGGATCACCTTCGCCGGCGGCTCGGCGGTGGAGGTGGACGGCGTCTATACCTACCGAGCCTCAGCGGAGGGGAAGATCGCCGCGCTGCGTGCCTTCTGGGAAGTCGACGCGGTTCGCTCGGTCTGAGTCGGACCGGTCGTTGCGTCGGGTGGTCCTCGCCCGTCCGGAAGGCAACATTCTTGCCTCGGCAGTAGGTTGAGCCCGGATTGGCCGGCAAGAGAGGACATGAGATGAAGTCGAACGAGACCTGGAGGTACATCCACGGGGAACGGGCCCAGATGGTGGAGACCCTGTCGGCCCTCTCCGCCGACCAGTGGGCCACTCCCTCGCTGTGCGAAGGCTGGACCGTGCAGGAGGCGGCCGGTCACGTCCTCGCCGCCGCCGAGCAGACCCCGGCCAACTTCTACAAGGAACTGATCTCGGCTGGATTCAAGTTCGACGTCTTCACCGACCGGGCGGCCAAGCGTCTCGGGGCGATCGGACCCGACGAGCTGATCCGGCGCCTGCAGTCCCGGACCACCACCACCAACCACCCGCCGGCCCCGGTGATGGCGATGCTCGGTGAGATCGTCGTCCACGGCGAGGACATCCGTCGTCCGCTCGGTCTGCAATACTGCCCTCCCGAGGCCGCCTTGGTGGCGGTGGCCGACAGTTACAAGAAGTCGAACCTTCTGCTCGGGGCCAAGCGACGGATCGCCGGCCTGAAGCTGAACGCCACCGATAGCGACTGGGTCTGGGGTGACGGCCCGGAGGTCTCGGGACCGCTGATCTCGTTGATCATGGCCATGACCGGTCGCACCGGAGCTGACCGCGACCTCACCGGGGAAGGTCTCTCCACCCTCGCCGGCCGCAGCTGACCTTGGCTCAGACTTGTCGGCTGGCGGACCTCCGCCCTTCCGGTCGGCTCATAGACCAGGACGGGTTCGCCGATGCCTCGTAGCTGCAATTCTCCGGACACCAGCCACGACTCCGCCTCGGGGCCGGCTCGGGACACCGCTTCTTCGCTGGCCAGGACCCGGCCGAGCCGGTGCTTGGCCTCGTCGGTCAACCTGGCCGCTTCGTTGACCGGTGTCCCGATGACGGTGTACTCGTAGCGCCGCTCGTCGCCGATGTTTCCCGCTACCACACTGCCGGCCGAGACCCCGATGGCCGCGTCCAGTTCGGGGTTGGCGGCGGCCAGGCCGAGCAGCTCGCGGCGGAGGACCCGTGCCGCCCGCAACGCCCGCATGGCGAAATCATCCTGGGACACCGGGGCCCCGAAGACGCAGAGGGCGCCGTCACCCTCGAACTTGTTGACCCAGCCGCCTTCCGCCGCCACCACCTCGACCACGGTGGCGAAGAACTGGTTCAACAAGTCCACCACCGCCTCCGGGGGCCGGCTCTGGGCGAGGTTGGTCGAGCCGATGACGTCGACGAAGATGATGCCCACTTCGCGGCGCTCGCCGCCCAGGGCAACCTCCCCCTGTTCGAGGGCCTGGCGGGCAACCTCCTCACCGACGTGGCGCCCGAAGAGATCTTGAAGGGTCCGCCGTTCGCGGAGGCCGAGGACCATCTGGTTGACGCCGGCCTGGAGCAGTCCGAGTTCGCCCCCGTCATTGACATCGAGCTTCACATCCAGGTTTCCCCGCTGGACCTTTCCGACCGCCTGTCGCAGTTCGAGCAGGGGGTTGACCAGCGAGCGGGTGGCCACGTAGACGACCAGAGATCCGGCTGCGAGTCCGGCGACGATGATGAACCAGATGGCCGCCGCGCTCGGTGGTTCGTCGGCAGGACGGCCGACGAAACTGAGCCCGATCATCAGCAGGAAGACGTCGGCGCCCACCGCCCACGACAGCAGCAGCTTGGTCCGGACGCCGGGGGCGATCACGCATTCGGGGACGTGGCCGGCCAGGGCCCGAGCGGTGATCGGCCGGATGGTCCATTCGACCAGCAGGTAGGTCAACCCACAGGCGGTGAGGCCGCCGAGGATGATGGAGAGAGCGACCCTCACCGTGTAGGCGGCATCGTGGGAGGCAATGGTCAGCACCGACCAGATGATCGCCGCGCCGGTCCACAACAGCATGGACCCGGCCGCCATGTACAAGGGCAGGCCGAGGGTCGAACGTTGCTCGGCGGTCGTCGGTGGGCGTTCCTCGACCATCCAGGCGGTGACCTTCATGGTCCGATGGTGAAACGTCCAACTGGCCAGCAGCATGCTGAGGGGCAGGTAGATGGCCAGGGTGATCAGGTCAACCCGTCCGAAGTCACGCTGGCCCCGGATGTTGGCGCTGGTCAGCGCGCCCGACCCGACGGCCAGGAGGGCGCCGGTGAAGTGGGCCGTCGAGATGCGGATGCCAAGCCGGCTACCGACTTGTTCGAGTACCTCCGGGCCCGAACAGACCTCGTTCATGACACCAGCGTACGACCCCCGCCGCCCGGACGTCGATCAGAACGAAATGCCGCCCAGCGCGGCGCGGGGGTCGTCGGTCCGGACGATGTCCTTGCCCAGGGGGGCGATGGCCACCGCCGCCAGCTTGAAGTTCCCGATTCCGAGCGGGATTCCGATGATGGTCACGCAGAGAAGCGCGCCGAGCACCACGTGGGAAATCGAGATCCAGAGTCCGAAGAGCACGAACCAGAGCACGTTGCCGATCGTCGACGCGGTGCCGGCGTCCGGTCGGCGGACCACCGTCCGGCCGAACGGCCACAGCACGAAGGCGGCGAGGCGGAAGGAGGCGATGCCAAACGGGATGGTGATGATGAGCACGCACATCAGGACGCCGGCCACCGCGTAACTCACCGCCAGCCAGAACCCCGACAACACCAGCCACAGCACGTTGAGAATGGTACGCACCCCATCAGTCTCCCATTGGAGAGCCGGGGCGAGGGCGGTTCCTTCATGGATTGCCGGCGACGACGGCATACCGGGGCGGGACCCCGAGCAGGCGCTCGACCCCGGAGACCGAGAGCCGTTCCGCCCACTCGACATCCCGGAGCCGGTCGAGCCGGGGTGCCGCCCAGCCGGCCCGCACGGCGATCTCCACCGACAGCGACGGATCCATGCTCGCGGTGGCCAGCGGGAGCGCAGCCCGGATGGCGGGGGGATACTCGCCGTGGTGGTCAGGCGCTCGCCCCTGCCATTGATGGAGCCAACCTCGAACCCGGGCCCGCCCGGATGTCTCCCGCATGTGTCCGACC
This sequence comes from uncultured Acidimicrobiaceae bacterium, assembly GCA_963819695.1. Lineage (GTDB taxonomy): Bacteria > Actinomycetota > Acidimicrobiia > Acidimicrobiales > RAAP-2 > DASZIT01. Next base: position 805,357 of record CAWFXD010000001.1, read on the forward strand.
GAGATGAGCCGCCCGTCGGCCGATACCGCGGTTCTCCAGGCAACCAGGGCGGCCTCGGGATCGGGCAGGGTCCAGAGCAGATGGCGCTCCATGACCACGTCGTAGCGCCCGGCCGGTGCCACGTCGGCGGGTCCCTCCACCGTGGTGATGGCCAGACGTTCGTGGGCGGCGGCCTCGTGGAGCTTGGCCAGCATCCTCCCGGACAGGTCGACGGCGGTCACGTCGTGGCCCAGCCTGGCGGCGATCAGGCTGAGGAATCCGGTGCCCGCCCCGCAATCGAGCACCCGCGCCGGCGGAGCCGGCAGCAGCCGGGAGAGTGCCGCCGACCACGCGGCTCGCTCCGCCGGGTGGCGGGGCCGGTGGGTGGCCGAGTTGTCATAGGTGGCGGCGTCTTCGTCCCACCACGCTCGGATCTCGTCCCGGAGGGCCATCGCCGAGCTCGCCGCCGCCCTAGCTGGTGAACCCGTACTGCCGATGGGGCCCCATCACCGCGCACTCGAACATCCCGTAGCCGACCTTCCCCTCGTAGGAGAACCTGGCCGAGTACTCGGTGAGCCCCCAGTCCATGTACGGACGCGTCGGCCGGCGGGATCTGCTGGCCCTGGACCACCAGGTCCCCCTGGTACATGCCGTGCTTCCAATCGGACTCGAGCCCGTAGCCGGTCCCCAGCAGCAGCGGGAACGCCAGCAACGTCTCCACCTCGACCTCGGCCGTCTTCTTCCCCCGGGCCCCGAAGTAGGAGAGGGTGGCGCCGACCACCCGGCGGGTGCCGGGGGCGAACCGCAGGTCGTGCTCGGGCCGCCCCAGCCATTCGGGCTCCCGGCCGGAGCCCACCGGGAAGGCGCGGTGGGCATCGCTCATGATCCGCTCGCCGTCCGGCCGCTCCTGGATGATGGTGACCAGCGCATGGTCGTCGAACCGGACCGGGGCGTAGATCCAGAAGAACCCGGCTCCCGGTGTCGGTGACCCGGATCCCGGGGTGCTCGGCCTCGCCCACCGGGCGCACCCCCCACGACCGGTCGCGCGACCCCCACCAGCGGTCGGGGGTGAGGGCGATCTCCCGGTCGCCGACCTTCAGCATCCCGGTCCACGAGCCGGTCTGGGCGAACCGGGTGGAGTCGAAGGTCACCCGGCTGAACTGGCGATCGAAGTGCCGCGACTCGAGGAGCGCCTCGGAGAACCCGTCGTAGACGGCGTCGAGCTCGATGCCGTGCTGGTTGGGCTCCACCACCACCCGCACCCGCCGCAGCCCCTCTTGGACCTCGACCCGGATCGGGCCCACCGAGGCGTCCATCCGGTCGGCGCCGAGGGTACGGGACGAGCGGATCACCCGGTGGTCGTCCCCCCACAGCACCGACACGAAGGCGTCGGCCACGCTGAGGTTCGGGTAGTGGCCGACCCCGATGACCGCGAACAGCTCCTGGTCGGTGCCGTGGACGTCGCCGTTCCCGTGGATGTTGAAGTAGTAGCGGTCGTAGAAGTTCCGGTCGGAGGTGCCGACGTACCGCATCGGCTCGGAGATCTGGTGGACGGGGTAGTCGTCGAGAGGGGAGAGCACAGTCGGGAGCGTATCGGCTGGCCGGAGGCCGGGCCGGAGCCGCCCGCACCCCCGGTTGTCCGCTTACGGCCGCCTCCTGGCTACGATCGGGGGAGTAGAACCGGTTCCATCGAGGGAGGGCCCATGAAGTCGTACGACCGTCTGTTCATCGGGGGGGACTGGGTCGAGCCGTCCTCGTCCGCCGTCTTCGACGTGGTCTCGCCCACCAACGAGGAGCTGGTCGGCCGGGTCCCCGAGGCCCAGAACGCCGACATCGACAAGGCGGTGGCCGCCGCCCGGGAGGCCTTCGACCACGGCCCCTGGCCGCACATGACCCCCGGCGAGCGGGCGGTGATCCTGACCAAGGCGGCCGAGGCCATCCGCAACGACCTGCAGGGGATCTCCGAACTGATCTCCAACGAGATGGGCTCGCCGGTCTCGTGGGGGATGATGGCCCAGGTCCTGGCGCCGACCATGATCATGGACTACTACGCCGGGCTCGGCTCCACCTTCGCCTTCGACACCGTGAAGGACGGGCTGCTCGGACCGGTGATGGTGGCCAAGGAGCCGGTGGGGGTGGTGGCGGCCATCACCCCGTGGAACGTGCCGCTCTTCCTGGCCGCGGCCAAGCTGTCCCCGGCGTTGCTGGCCGGCTGCACGGTGGTGTTCAAGCCGGCGCCGGAGACCCCGCTGGACGCCAACGTGCTGGCCGAGATCCTGGCCGACGCCGGGCTGCCCAAGGGCGTGTTGAGCGTGGTGCCGGCCGGCCGGGAAGTCGGTGACTACCTGGTCAACCATCCCGGGGTCAACAAGGTGTCCTTCACCGGTTCGACCGCGGCCGGCCGCAAGATCGGCGCCGCCTGCGGAGCCAATCTCAAGCGGTTCAGCCTCGAGCTCGGGGGCAAGTCGGCGGCCATCCTGCTCGACGACGTCGACCTCGCCGCCACCATGCCGCTGATGATGCCCAACGCCATCATGAACAACGGCGAGGCCTGCATCTCCCTCACCCGCATCCTCGCCCCCCGGGACCGGTACGCGGAGGTGACCGAGGCCCTGGTCGAGTCGGTCCGGGCCCTGAAGGTGGGCGACGCCCTCGACCCGGCCACCGAGGTGGGACCGCTGGTGGCCGAACGCCAGCGCGACCGGGTGGAGGGCTACATCCGCCTCGGCGAGGAAGAAGGCGCCAAGATCGCCATCGGCGGCGGCCGACCGGACGGGCTCGACAAGGGTTGGTTCGTCGACCCCACCGTCTTCGTCGACGTCGACAACTCGATGCGCATCGCCCAGGAGGAGATCTTCGGGCCGGTGCTGTCGGTCATCCCCTATGACGACGAAGCCGACGCCGTGCGCATCGCCAACGACTCCGACTACGGGCTGTGCGGTGCGGTCTTCACCGGCGACAACGACCGGGGGCTGAACGTGGCCCGGCAGGTCCGCACCGGCACCTACATGGTGAACTCCAACATCCCCATCGACTTCTCCTCGCCCTTCGGCGGCTACAAGGCGTCGGGGGTGGGCCGGGAGTTCGGCGAGGACGGCCTCGAGCTCTTCTTGGAGAAGAAGGTGATCAATTTCCCGGCCGGGTACACCCCGGCGGTCTGACCGGGACTCTCTGACCTGTCGGACGGGGTGAGGGGCCGCTCCCCGGGGCTCCGGCAGGTCTGCGAAACTGTGGCGTCCACCCGGCTGGCCTGACAGACCGGTTTTCGATCGAGCCCGGAGGCGCCTACCCCGATGAGTCCTGCTGCCGACGCGGCTGGCCAAGAGCCACCTGAGGGCGCGGTCGCCGCCGCGGTGGCCCGGGGCCGGAACGTCACCTTCGGATTCATCCCCGCCCTCGACGGTCTGCGGGCCCTGGCCGTCCTCGGGGTGATGATGTACCACGGCGGGGTCCCGATCCTCGGGGGCGGGTTCCTCACCATCGACGTGTTCTTCGTCTTGTCGGGGTTCCTGATCACCTCCCTGCTGGTGGGGGAGTGGCGGAAGAAGCTGACCATCCACCTCGGCCAGTTCTGGGCCCGGCGGGCCCGACGCCTGGTGCCAGCCCTGTTGGTGATGCTGGTCGCAGTGGCCATCTACGCCAAGGTCTTCGCCCCGCCGGGCGAATTCGCCAACCTCCGCCTCGACTCGCTCTCGACGCTGTTCTACGTGGCCAACTGGCACTTCATCTTCGCCGGCACCAACTATTTCAACCTCACCGCCCATCCGTCGCCGCTGAACCACATGTGGTCGCTCTCCATCGAGGAGCAGTTCTACATCGTGTGGCCCCCGGTGGTGCTGGCCCTGCTCTACCTGGGCAACAAGCTGCGGCCCGCCCGGCGGTTGTGGCCGGTGTTCGCGGTGGCGGTGGCCGGCGCGGTGGCCTCGGCCGTCGACATGGCTCTGCTCTACCACGGGCCGCAGTCGGTGATGCGGGTCTACGAAGGCACCGACACCCGCAGCCAGGACATGCTGGTGGGCGCGGCGCTGGCCATCGGCATGGCCATCTGGGCCCAACACCGCCAGTCGCTCCCCGAGGGATCGACGCCGGCCGGCGGGTTGGGAAACGGGTCGGCGTCGGCCCAGCTCCACCGGCGGGACCGCATCCGTCAGCAGAAGGCCGGGGTCACCCCCATCACCGCCTGGGAGCTCGAGCCCGGCCGTTGGCGCACCGGGCTGGGCGTGCTGGGGTGGGTGGTCGTCGCCGTCTTCGCCTACACCTGGTCCCATATGACCCAGCCGACCACCTTCCTCTACCGGGGTGGCTTCTTTCTGGTGGCGGTCGGGGTGGCCGTGGTGATCTTCACCGCGGTGACCCACCAGCTGGGTTCGGTGTCCCGGGCGCTCGGCATCCGGCCCTTCCGGTATGTGGGGAAGATCTCCTACGGGACCTACCTCTGGCACTTTCCGCTGTTCGCGATGCTCTCGGCCACCAGCCTGCACCTCATCGGCTATCCGCTCCTGGTCATCCGGATCGGGGTCACCTTGCTGGTCGCCACCATCTCCTTCTACGTCGTCGAGGAGCCCATCCGTCGTGGCCGGATGCGCTCGCTCACCGAGTGGCGGGCCTGGCTGATGACCTCGGGCGCGGTCTTCGGCGTGGTGGCGGTCACCGTGGTGGCCACCCTGCCGTCAGCGGCCGACGCCGCCCCGGCGTCAATCTCCCGGCCCTCCGGTTCGCAGTACAACGGGCCCCCGGTGAAGGTGGCCGTCTTCGGGGACTCGGTGGCCTCGCGGCTGGGCCTGGCCATGTCGCTCAACAACCTGCAGCAGAGCTACGACGTCGACCTCGAGAATGACGCGCTGGTCGGCTGCGGGGTGGTCCGGAGTACCGAGTACATCGCCCATGGCGTGGCCAACCTCATGGCCGCCTCCTGCAATTCGAGCACCCCCGCCACTCAGCAGTGGCCGGCCCAGTGGTCCGGGGACCTGGCCCAGTTCCACCCCAACGTGGTCGCCGTCCTGGTGGGTCGCTGGGAGATCAACGACCGGCTCGATCAACGGGAGTGGATGCACATCGGCGAGCCGGCTTACGACACCATCCTGCGGCAGTCGCTCGAACAGGCGGTCAACGTCGCCGGGTCGACCGGGGCCCAGGTGATGCTCATGACCGCCCCCTGCTTCGACTCCGGCGAACAGGACAACGGCCAGCCCTGGCCGGAGGACTCGGCCACCCGGCTGTCCGACTACAACACCATCCTCCGCCAGGTCGGCTCCGAGCACCCGACCAACACCGAGGTCTTCGACCTGGGCTCGCTGGTGTGCCCGGGTGGTCACTTCGCCCTGTCGGTGGACGGGGTCCAGCTCCGCGACGCCGACGGCATCCACATCGTGCCCACCGCGGCGGCCGGCCAGTGGCTCGATGCCCGGGTATTGCCCGAGGTGGTCCGACTCGGCCGGCTGCAGATGGCCCACCCGGGCCAGGGATCCTCGTCGTCCTCCGGCGTCGGCTGACGGACCCCGGCGGACCGGTGGCGGGCCGGCCCTTGCCCGATCGGGTTGGATCAGGGGCTGCCCGGAGCGGTGGCCGGCGGCGGGACCGAGGCGGGGGGCGGGACGGGCCTGGTCGGCGGCGGCACGAAGGGGCTGGACTGGTCGGCCATGCCGCACTGGTCGGTCAGGGCACCGACCAGGTGGGACTCGGAGACCCGGCTGCTCTCCGACACGGTGGTCATCAGGGCCTGCCACTGGGAGTCCTTCCCGGCGGCCTGGGCGGCGAGCGGGAGGGCATCCAGGAGCTGCACGTACGCTTGTTGGCCGAGAGCCTCCGAGCGGGTCGGGTCCGACGTCGCGGTGGACTGTCTGTAGAGGGCGATCGACTTGTCGACGTGGACACAGGCGGCCTGGGCCAGGGCCTGGCCGTTGCCGCTGCAGGCGGCCAGGCCGAGGGCGCACCCGACGATGATGACGATGCCGGTCGCCCAGCCGGGTACGGACCGTCGGGTGCGGAGGGTGCTCAACCCAACCAACTACCGGCCGAGTCGAGGAGGTAACGGCTGACGGCCAGGCACCGGTCGAACACGTCGCACATCATCTCTTCACCGGCCAGGACTCGGGTGAGGGAGACCGGGGAACGGGCCACGATGGTCAGCCGGCGCTCGGCGGCGTCGGTGGCCGAGGCGTAGGAATCGATGGCGGACACCTCGAGGGGGAGCTCGATGCCGCCGATGCCGGCCAGGTCGATGGCCAGGCGCAGGAGATCGGGTCCGTGGGGGAGCGGGGGGAGGGCCCAGGTGAAGGTCAGCGGAAAGTGGAACTCGTCGGGAGGGTCCTCGTCCTCGGCCAGCCCGAAGACGGCGTCTTCGAAGGAGAGCAGGGTGCGGGGGTCGACTTCCAGGGCGAGATGAAGGTCGAGGGGGCCGCCGCAGCCGTCCTCGGGGTGGAGCTCGACCTCCCAGACCTGACGGAGCGAGTAGGTCTCCACGAAGTGACGCTCGTCATGCACATGGAAACCATGGTCGACGGAGTGATCCTTGAGGTCGGCCACGTATCCGGCCACATCGATGACTGCCACAGGAATGCCAGCCTACCGGTCCCCACCCGCCCCGGATCGCCCTCCGGTAGCGTCGACCCCCATGGAAGATGGGTCGCTGCTCGCCGTGCTCCACGACGCCGCCAGCGCGGTGGCCGACGCCTTGGCCGGGCTGGGCGACTGGGGACTGGCCGGCACCCGAAAGGGTCAGTACCGCTCGGATCTGGCCGCCGACGCCGCCGCGCTGGCGGTGCTGGACAAGGCCGGGCTGGGGGCGATGTCCGAGGAGTCGGGAACCCATGGCGGGGATCGGGAGATCGTGGTCGCCCTCGATCCGGTGGACGGGTCGACCAATGCCGTCCCGCGGGATCCCCTGGTACGCGACCAGCCTGTGCGCGGTGGACGGCGATGGGCTGCGGGCAGCGGTGGTGGTCAACCAGGCATCCGGGGTGCGGTTCGAGGCCGTCCGGGGAGGCGGGGCCCGGCGGGACGGCGGTCCGATCGTGCCATCTGGGTGCACGGTGTTGCGGGAGGCGATCATCGGATTCTCGGGATATCCGCCCAGCTATCTGGGGTGGTCCCAGTACCGGGGCCTCGGGGCGGCCGCCCTCGACCTCTGCGCGGTGGCCGACGGCACCCTCGACGGCTACGCGGTGGTCGGGGGTTCCCGACTCGGAAGTTGGGACTATCTGGGGGGGATGCTCATCTGTCTCGAGGCCGGTGCCGCGGTCGGGGAATCTCAGGGCCGGGAGTTGGTCACCTTGTCCCACACCGACCGGCGCACCCCAGTGGCGGCGGCGACTGCCGTTCTGTTGTCGGAATTGCTCGGTGCCTCGACGGGTAGCGTTGTGCCTTCGGGCGTTTAGCTCAGCTGGTTAGAGCAGCTGCCTTACAAGCAGCAGGTCGAGGGTTCGAGTCCCCCAGCGCCCACCCGGGTGTTGGCAGATTTTCAACGATCTGCCAGCGTGTGCCGCAACTCTCGTCTCCGTTCGCTCAGTTCGAACAAGGGATGAATGTTCGATCGGCTCGGGGTCACGAGAGAAGAAAACGTCGATCGCGCCTTGCGAAAAATGTTCCCAGTTCCGACGGAGGGGCGGTGTGACCGAATACACCACAGCTCATATCGCTAGCATCTGACGATGGCTTGTGACCCGCAAATGAGCGAGCAGCGAGCTTTTCACTGGGAAACCGCCTACGAGACTCGTGGCGAAGACGGCGTCAGCTGGTTCCAGTCCGTTCCCACAGTGTCACTCGATCTCATCGACCGTCTCGGTGTCTCTCCATCCTCCGCTGTGCTTGATATCGGTGGCGGTGCCTCATCTCTCGTCGATCATTTGATCGGGCGCGGTTTCTGCGACCTCACCGTGTTGGATATCGCTGAGAAGGCACTCGCAGCGGCACGGAATCGTTTGGGTGTCGACGCATCAGTCGCTTGGATACACGCAGATCTTCTTCAGTGGATCCCAGAACGACAGTTCGACCTTTGGCACGATCGGGCGGTCTTTCACTTCTTGGTTGAAGATCACGAGCGAAAGAAATACCTGGAGAATCTCCAAGCGGCGCTCAGGTCCGATGGATCCGTGGTGATCGCAACTTTCGCTGAAGACGGTCCGGAGTTCTGCTCAGGTCTTCCGGTTTGTCGTTACTCCGCCGACGAACTCAGCTCTGTTCTTGGCAATGGATTCAAGGTCGTCGCCACCAGACGTGAAGAACATCTCACCCCGAGCCGGGCGATGCAGTCGTTCACTTGGGTTGCAGCAACAAAGACTCCGGACTCCCCTCAGGTTGGGGCTTGACAGGCTCAATCCGTTAGGGTCTACTAACCGTTAGTGGTTACTGACCAAGAAGAGAAGGTCTGGGAGGCGCTGGGGGACCGGACGAGGCGAGAAATCGTCCTGCGCCTCAGCGAAGGACCAAGGCCCGTCGGCGAGCTCGCCACCTTCTTGCCTGTCAGCCGTTCAGCCGTGTCGCAGCACCTCAAAGTGCTGAAGGACGCAGGGCTGGTCGAAGAGCAGGCGGCCGGCACGCGCCGCATCTATCGCCTCAATGAGGCCGGCGTCGTCGCACTGCGAGACCAGCTCGACACCTTCTGGAATCGAGCTCTGAGTGGATTTCAGGAACTCGCAAAGCGACCGCGGGAGGAGAAATCATGAGCCTGGCCAACGAGGCCGTCGTTCGGCATCAAGTCGTCGTTGAGACGTCCATTGAGGATGCGTTCGCGTCCTTCGTCGAGCGCTTTGGTGACTTCAAACCACCCGAGCACAACCTGCTCGGCGTCGAGATCGCCGAGACCCGATTCGAGCCCAAGGTCGGGGGTCATATCTATCGACCGCGCCACCGACGGGACCGAATGCCGATGGGCTCGAGTCCTTGCCTACGAACCACCCGAACGGGTGGTCTTCAGCTGGGACATCAGTCCACGCTGGCAGCTCGAAGAAGATGAGAGCAACGCCAGCGAAGTTGAGGTGCGATTTGTCGCTGAGACGCCGGAGCGGACGCGGGTCGAACTCGAGCACCGTCACTTGGATCGCCATGGATCGGGCTGGGAGTCACTCCAAGAAGGAGTCGACGGTGACGGTGGTTGGCCGCTCTACCTCGCCCGTTACGCCGCACTCTTCGGTGGGGACCAGTAGATGGCCCCGATCGCCGTAAGCATCGATGTCGATCGCCCAGCCGAGGACGTTTTCGACTACGTCACCGATCCCAGTCGTTTCTCGGAATGGCAGAAGGGCGTAGTCGGTGGTCACATGGAGAGCAGCGGGACAACCCAGGTCGGAGATCGCTGCGTTTCCACTCGGCGTATCGGATGGGCCGAACGCTCTTCCACTTCAACGATCACCCGCTTCGAACCATCACATCATTGGTCTGTACGCGGTATCGATGGGCCGATCCGCGCCATGGTCGATGTCACGGTCGAACCACGTTCGGCAACCAGTGCGCATCTGACCATCGCCCTTGATTTCGAAGGGCACGGCATTGGGCGACTGCTCGTGCCGCTCATGGTGACTCGGGACGCACAAAAGGAAATGCCGATCAATGTGGCGATACTGAAGAAGCGCATGGAGGGAACGGCCTAGAAGTCCAGGGCTTTCAACGCCTGGTGTTTGGAAAGCTCGAGTACGAGAGGACGAGGGATGCCAACGCCTAAGAATGGACAGGCGACCATCGAAATCGCCGCGCCGGCCGTCAGCATCTACGACCTGATCTCCGGCATCACCAGGATGGGGGAGTGGAGCCCTGAGTGCTATCACTGCGAATGGGTGGGCGAAATCCATGAGCCCGTTGTCGGAGCACGATTCCAAGGCCATAACAGGATGGGGCCGATCAAGTGGACGACCACATGCGAGATCGTGACTGCTGACCGAGGTAGCGACTTCGACTTCACGGTGATTCATGACAAGAACGGTCGAGAGTCGACTCGGTGGCGCTACAGCTTCAGTGAGTTCGGAACGGGAACGGTTCTCACAGAGTCATTCGAATTCGTGTGGTGCCCTCTGGCGAGTCGCATTGGCGAACTCTTCCTTCCCAGAGGCCGGGTGCTTCGCCAGGGATTGAACGAGACGGTTGAGCGAATCAAGGTTGCGGCGGAAACGCAGTCGGCCAATCTTTCGTAACGAGATCGTGGGCGCCCCTATGTTCGCCGATGCCAGTGGTGTGGGCCACGAATCGGAATACCTGCGGCGATCAGGTGATGTCGGACAGTTTCTGCACTGAATCGGAGCATCCGACCAATGGCCGCCGTAGATCTACCCTGGTCATAAGACTGAATCTCCCAACCAAGCCGAGGATGGATACTGCGCCAGCGGCGGCGGCGCGACGGGGCATGGCAAGTTTCATGTTTCTCTCCGAATCCGGTAGTGAGCGCGTCCCCCGTTTCAGCGAAGCGCGCAATTGACCAGCGTTGTCCGCGGCTCACTTACCCAATGGCGACCGTCGGTATGTGCCAATTGAGGCCGGTCACGAAATGTTCATCTTCGGTTCAGACACTCCGCACCCAATCGTCACGAAGCCCACACAAAGGGCCGCCTCGACCTCGGGCCCGGCAGAACCAGGTACCATGACACCCCAAGGCCACCGCTGACCAGGGAGGATCGATGAAATCGCCGCCCCCGGACCGGTCATCGAACTGAACTACCGCGCAAGGTCGCCGTGACTCGGCCGTTACTAGCGTGTGACGATCGACTTGAAAATCAAAGACATCGACCGGCTGACCCGGGCCGGTGGGTCGCTGGCGGATCGGCTGTTCGAGTTGGACGGGGAGATCCAGCGCGAGCTCGGCGTCGCCGATTGGCGGGAGCTCGACATCCGGCTCGATCTGGACCCCCTCGGCTTGGTCGAGGAGCGGGTCGTTGTCGAGCGGGCGCTCGCCAGCATGGGGGTCTGAGGGACCTCTACCCCTCCATCACCATGGTCGTGCGGCAGCTGGCGGCCTTGGTCCGATTCCGCCTGAAAGCGGAGCCGACCTCGTTCGTCAGGCACCCCGGAGGTGGGCGCTCACGCCGGCGGCAACCCGCGGACCGGCGAACTCGGTCCCGCAGACGAAACGCATCATCGGGCCGAACGTGGCGGCCGACGTCAGCCCGGCGAAGAAGAGACCGGGGGCGGACGACTCGAAGCCCCCGGTGAGCCGGGGCGATCCCGCGATTGTCCTAACTGAGCTGGCGAGCTCTCCCGAGAGGAGACCCAGGGAGCCCACGTCGACGCGGTAGCCGGTGGCGGCGATGACATGGTCCACGTCGAGCTGCGAGCGGGCGGCGTCCTGGTCCACGAGGTCCAGCCGGACGCCGTCCTCGAGCGGACCCGCACCGGTCACCCTGGTCGCCAGGCGGACGTCGATCCCCTCGAACCGGAGCTTCAGCCACCACGCCCCGAAGGGACCGAGGATCCTCTGGACGCCGGCCAGGCGGACCCGATCGGGCAGATGGCGGTAGGCCCCCGCGTAACGCGTGATCAACAAGTGCCTCCAGCCGTTGCCGAGTTGGGAGGGCGGTGTCTTCAATTTCTGAAGGAGGCTCAGGTCGTCGGGAGGCTGGAAGCGGAGGTCCGCCCCAGTTCACCGCCGGCGACCGGACCAGCAGGTGCACCTCGGCACCGGCTTCATGGAGTAGCACGGCGGTCTCGAGTGCCGATTGACCGCGTCCGAGCACGGCGACGTTCTTGCCGGCGAACACCGACAGGTCGGGATGGTCGGCGGAGTGACTGATGCGCCCGTCTGCCCAGTCAGGCGTGGGTCCGGCCCCCTTCAGCTCGGGCGGCACGTAGGCGAACGGCGCCGTCCCGACTGCCACCACCGCCGTCCCGGACGTGAATCGCTCACCGGACGCAAGCTCGACCTCGAACCCGGATCCGACGCGGGCGACCCCGGCCACCTGCTCCGCTTCGAGCTCGGGCACTTCGTTCTCCTGGAACCATTGGCCGTAGGAGACGAATTCGTCGACCGGGATGGGGGTCTCGCCACCGTCCTTGTCGTAGGGGTCGATGCCGGCAACCGCGCACCAGGCGCCGATCCCGGCCTTCGGATGGGGAGAGCCGATACTCGAGTCTCCGGCGGTCGACTTGAGGAACATGCCCTTGGGCATGTGCTCGAACCACCCGCTCATCGGCGTCCCGAATATGCGGTGCTCGACACCGCGCTCCGTCAAATGTGCGGCGGCGGCGAGGCCGTAGGGGCCGGCGCCGATCACCACCGCTCCCACTTGCTGGCTCGCTGACACGGAGGGACAGGCTACCGGCTACTCCGCTCCTGTCCTGAGCAGCGGTGGCGAGGCATTGGAGGGTTCGACTCATTGTTTGACGATTGCGGTCCGCCCGGTCCTCAATCCCGGAGATCTGCTTGCTGAACTCCAACGCCGACTCGGGGCGCAGATCCTCGCTCCACTCGGTGACCCGGCTGCCGGTATCCGTCGACTCGATGCGGTACCCCCACGTCGAATAGTGAAAATCCATCATCGAGCACTCGAAGACGAAGGTACGGCCCGGATCGGCCTCGATGACCCTGCCTTGCGTTGTCCATGTGAGGTCACCATTGCGGTTGTAACCGTCAAGGTGGCCCCGACGACGGGCCCGTCGAAGCCCTCATGCCATTCGCAGGCGTAACACTCCTCGGACCATTCGCCCATCCGAGTCACGTCGGAGATCGCCGCATAGACCTGCTCGGGCGAAGCATCGATGTCACGGGAGATCTCTATCTTGTCGACCATGGGCAAGACCTTTACACAACCGAACAGATTGTGGGGACCCGGGCTGATTCCCGTAGTGCGTTCCCTCCGCGCTACTTCGGCGGGCGGAGCCCGTCGAGGATCACGACCAGCAATCGCGCACTCTGGTCCGGGGTCAGGGTGGCACTCATGCACATCGAGCCGAGCAACTGCATGAGGTCGGGCCCGTCGAGGTCGTTGCGCACCACCCCGGCATCCTGGGCCCGGGTGAGGACGATGCTCAGACGCCCGTTAGATGCGTTCACGAGACGCCACCCGCAGCTCCGGGTTCTTCTCGAACGCCTCGTGGAGCTCGCTCAGGAACCGTCCGCTTGGCCGGCGTAGCGGATGAAGGCCTCGAGCCAGGCCACCAGGGCCGGCCACGGCTCCAGGTCCGCGACCGCGCTTCGGCGGCGCTGACCAGTTCGTCGACGTCCTCGCGGTAGACGGCTTCGACCAGGTCGATCCGCTCGGGAAGTGCCGGTAGAGGGTCCCGACACCCACCCCGGCCTCCTTGGCGATGGCCTCCATCGACGCCCCGCCGCCCTGTGGGCGAAGACATGCGAGCGGCCACGACCAGCCGCTCGTAGTTGCGGCGGGCGTCGGCCCGCATCGGGCGTGCCGATCGCCGTCTTCGCCGGGGAGTCGACGCTCATCCACGGTGGCTGTCGTCGCCCTCGGTTGATCGGTCATCTGTCCTGCATCCCTCCGGGATCGCGATCCAGTTCGAGTTGCAAACCGGAGGATCCCTCCGTATACTAACCGGAGGAAGCTTCCGATTACTCCCACACCATATCAGCGGAAAGATCGGACAACCATGTCCCCTCTGTCTCTTCTCGAACGCGCCCCGAGCGGCCGCCAACCCCCATCCGGGCTTCCGGAGCCGCTACGCGCGCCGGCTCACCCAGTCCACGGTGTTCCTCTTCGTGATCCTCACCGCCCAGCTCATGGTGGTGCTGGACACCACGATCGTCAACGTCGCCCTCCCGCACATCCAGGCGGGCCTCCGGTTCTCCGGGAGTGGGCTCTCCTGGGTCCTGAATGCCTACCTGCTCACCTTCGGCGGCCTCCTCCTCCTCGGGCGCCCGGTCCGGGGATCTCCTCGGCCGTCGCCGGACCTTCCTGGCCGGCATCGCCATCTTCTCGATGAGCTCGCTCCTCGGCGGATTCGCCGTTGCCGGCTGGATGCTCCTGGCCGCCCGCGCCCTCCAGGGGGTGGGTGCGGCCCTGGCCGCCCCGTCCTCGCTGGCCCTGCTGACCACCGTCTTCTCCGACGGGCCCCAGCGGGTCCGGGCCATCGGCCTCTTCACCACCGTGTCGGCCGCCGGGGGTGCCATCGGGCTGGTCGCCGGCGGCGTGCTCACCCAGCTGGTGTCGTGGCGCTGGGTGATGTTCGTCAACGTGCCGATCGGACTGGCGGTCTGGGCCATCGGTCGCGTCGCGTTGCAGGAGACCGAGGGACGACACGGCCACTTCGACGTCGCCGGCGCGCTGACCTCCACGTTCGGCATGGGTGGCATCGTGCTCGGCCTGGTGGAGGCGGGCACCGACGGTTGGGCGAGCCCGACGTCACGCTCGGTGCCCTGGCGGTGGGCGCCCTCTTGCTCGGGGTGTTCGTCCGGGTCGAGACCCGGGCCAAGGAGCCGATCCTGCCGCTGCGGCTACTGGCCAACGGGACCCGGACCGCCGCCAACGTCTCCCGGGGGCTGATGTACGCCGGCATGTTCGGGATGTTCTTCTTCCTCGGGCAGTTCCTCCAGGATGTGGAGGGGTACTCACCGCTCCGGACCGGCGTCGACTTCCTGCCCATCCCGGTTTCCGTGTTCCTGGCATCGCAGCTGGTCAGCAAAGGTCTGGTCAATCGGGTCCGGCCCAAGGTGCTGATGCTGTCGGGCATCAGCATGACGATTGTGAGCCTGGTCCTTGCCACCCAGCTGCAGGCCGGCGCCTCCTATCCGAGGGTGCTGGTCAGCCTGGTCCTGCTGGGCCTGGGTTCGGGGACCGCGCTGGTGCCGCTGACCACCGCCTCGCTGTCTGGCGTGGAGCCCGGCGATGCCGGGGCTGCCTCGGGACTGGTCAACGTCATCCAGCAGGTCGGCGCGGCTCTCGGATTGGCCGTCCTGGTGACGGTGCTGAGCGCGGCCGCCGGTCATTCCCAACTGGGGACCGGCGTGGGCGCCCGGGCATCGCTGGTTCACGGGCTGGATGTGGCCTTCGGGGCTGGCGCTCTGTTCGGGCTGGTCGCCTTGATCATGGTGGCCACCCTGGTGCACCTGCCCGCGTCGGCGGTCGATACCGGTGCGGCGACCGCCATCGACGGTGCGGCGCCAACTGGCGACGAGGGCGAGGAGGCTGAATTGGTCGACGGCGAGGGCTTTGCCTGGGCAGATCCGGAGCTGGTCGCCTGACGGTGACGGGTTCTCCGGTGCGGGAGGGTCCGGATGCTCCGCGGAGCTCCACGGTGCCGGAAACCGAGGGAGCGGAGTCCCGTGCAGGTGGTCTCCGTCCCTACGTCGCGGTCTGGCCGGCGAGAGAGCGGTGGACGGCGATGTCGCCGAACGAGCTCCGAGCCCGTACCTCGACGGTGTCCTCGCCGGTCGAGGGACGCCCGGCGGGATCCAAGGAGTTCTCCACGTTGCCGAAGCTGGTGTCGAGGTCCAGCCAGGCGGCGACCCCCTCTCGGATGCCGACTTCGATCTTCCCGTAGGCGGTCTGGGCAACGACGGCGCCCCGCTCCACCTCGCCGATCCGGACATCGCCCTTGGCGGTCTTGGCCGCCACCGTGGCGTGGGCGTGGTCGACGGCGATCCGGCCGTTGCTGGCGTTCATCCGGAGGTCGCCGGAGACCTCGCCGATCCAGGTGTCACCGTTGGAGTTCTTGACGGTGGCCGCGCCGTCGATCCGCCCGATCTGCAACCTGCCGGATCCGGTGGTGATCTCCGCCTTCCCGGCCATCTGATCGACGGTGATATCACCGGCACCGGTACCCAGATGTCCCGGCCCGGCGCGGTCAAGGTGGATGTCGCCGAATCCGGTCTTGAAGCGGCATTCGCCGAGGCGACCCGTGCCCCGAAATCGGCCCATGCCGAGGTCACCGCGAACGTCCGAGCCGGTGGGGAGCTCGATCTGCACTTCGATCGATTCGCGGCCGCTCCGGAAGGAGTAGTGCTTCCAGCCCCTCGGCGACTTGATGTGCAGCCGGCCGTCGGCGTACTCGACTCGGGTGTGCTCGGCGGCGGTCACGTCGGATTTCCTGGATGCGTCACTCGGACGTACCTCCACAAAGGTGTCGGTGCGGTCGCTGGCAACGATGCGGACGTCAGCGACCCCGAGCTCCAGGGTGACGGAGATGGGATCGGGGGTATCGAAATTGGGCACTGCAGTCCTTTCGGTCGGTGGCGAGTCGTCGGGTACTTGAGAGAAATGGTGTGGGTCAGCGGGCCCAGCCGGTGTAGCGCTGGGCGCCATGGGGGGAGCGTCGTTGGCGTGGACGGTCGGGGTCGTTTCGTTCCAGTTCCGCGCCGGCGGCTCGAACCAGCCAGGCGTTGACCGAAAGCCCTTCGACCCCGGCGGCCTGCTCGATCCTGACCTTGAGATGGTCGGGCATGCGAAGGTTGATCCGCGACATGGTGGCCTCGTCACCCTGGACAGAAGCGGAGGCGTCCGGCAACCGGCCGCCCGGCCCCCGATCGTCGTCGCTCTCGTACGCCGGGTCGTCAACGGACAGGTCGGCTGGGGGGGCGGTTACGACGAACTCCGGGTCACCGCCCCTCAGCCTGACCTCGACCGAGCCCGGCGCCAGGTCGCAGGTGATCTCTTCTGCTGCGGCGGCGAGAACGTCCAACAGGGTGAGCCGGATGGCGGCGTCCAGGGGGGCGGTCAGTCGCTCAGCCAGCGCACGAGCTTCTTCGCCGCCGGCTTCCGCGGCGACCGCCAGCTGGCCCTGGAGGTTTTCGGTGTACATCCTCAGATCCATGGCACCACTATGGCACCACAATGGCACCAAGTCAAGATCAACACGTGCCGGAATGTGCCAGGCGGTCGGGGTCGTGCTCCGGCCGGCAGACGCCGGTTCGGCACCGGCCGGGTGGTGATGGACTGCCGCCCGGTTCGCAGATCGGGCCGGTCAGCCAGGACGACGGTGCGTCCGTCTCCGGGCGAGCCAGCCAATCACGCCGATGACGATCACCGCGCCGGCCACGATGGCAATGATGGCGACAACCGGAAACCCTCGGCCAGGTTGAGCGGGCAACCGGTCGGGAGGGAGGGTCGCGACCGTGGTGGTCGACGAGCCCGGGGATGAAGCCGATGCGGAAGCGGTGAAGGCGACGACGCGGTAGCCGGCCGCGGCCAGCAAAAAACCGCCCCCGACGCTGGGAGTCGGGAAGTGGTTGATCGGCGCACCGATGACGGCCTGCTGCTCCACTGCGCCGGTGGACGGGTTGAGCCCCCGCAGCGCGCCGTTCTGGCCAATGGTCCACACCCGACCGGCCGCGATGATCGGCGGTCCTCCGCCGGTTTGCGAGGTCCAGAGAACCTGGAGCCGGGCCGGCGAAGACCCCACCTGCAGAGCCACGATGCCACTCAGGCAGGGAAGGAAGACCGTCGTCCCCATCACCGCGGCCCCGCCGTCGACATCGTCACCGCACACCGAAGCCAGGTCGGACTCCTGTCCGCCGATACCCCCGAGATGACTGCCGTTCAGGAGGTAGGCGTTCGCCGACTTGCCCGACGCCACCACCTGGCCGTTCGCCAACAGCGCGGGAGCCATCGACAAGTCGAGGTCGTGAGCGTTGTCGGATGCCCATGCGCGGGGGGCAAAGTACTGGAGCAACTGCAGCGCCGGGGACAGCTCGAGGACCGAGTCGCTGTCGTCGTAGGCATGGCCGGTGGTGGTCACCGAACCGTTTCCGACTCCCACCCACAGGTTCCCGCCGCTGTCGACTTCCGGCGCCGCGCCCCCCATCCAGATCGCACCCTGGCTCTCGCCCGGTCCGGAGTCGACTGCGAAGTCCACCGGAGTGCCCCCGGATTCGCTCACCCCCACCAGCCAACCCCGGTAGGTGGAGCAATCTCCGTAGTTGCCGCCAAATCCGAATACCACTTGGTTGGCGTCCAGCGTCAATCCGGTTCGCTGGAGGAGTGCGGCCGGCTTGGCGCCGGCCGGGTCCACGTTCTGGGTCACCTCGGAGCGACCGGTAGTGGTGTCGAGGCCGACCAGGAAGTGGGCGGGGCTCCCGTTCTGCAGCTCGTCAGCCACCACGAAGATCTCCGATCGGGCCGGATCGATGACCGGGGTGCCGGTGATACCGACCGTCGGGCTGATGTCTCCACAGGGGAGCGACCCGGCCGGCACCGGAGTGCCGAGATGGATCGACCAGGTGATGGCACCGGTGGCCGATGACAGCGCATACACCGTGTTGTTCTCCGTCGCCACGAAGACCCGCCCGCCGGAAACCAGTGGCTCCCCATAGATCTGGCCGTCGAGTACCGGCGACGTCCAGGCCGGCTTCGAGGTGTCGACCGCCGCCGCCGAGGTCGCCACGCCGGTGCCGGCCGGGTCCCGGTGGTACACCGTCCAGGAACTGTCATCGGTGGTGGCCGCCGCGGCGGAGGGCTTGCCGCCGACCGCGGCCGGCAACAACCACGTCGTCAACCCCGAGACACCGAGAACGGCCAAGGCGATCCGGGTTCGACGGCGACGGGCCGTGACCCCTGCCGGAAGACGGTTGGCGAGATCGTGGTGGCCGCTTCCCATGGGCGCAGGCTACTGAGGCCCCGGTCGATCGGGCCGTCACCAGTTCACGTGTCACACCGACAGACCTGGGTATGGAGCCTTGCTTGGCACCCGAGTCCGATCGTCACCGGGTTCCGGCTGATCGGTTGGTTCAGGAGCTGTACATCAACGACCCCGGAGTGGTGAGCAACTCGCCGGTCTCCAACCACGTCTTCAGGCCCGAGAGGATCATCGGCCAGCCGCCGTAGATCTGGGTGTTGCCGTTCTCGCGCAGCTGGTCGTGGGTCAGGGTGAGGCGGCAGGAGTCACCGATCGGTTCGATGTCCCACGTCACCCGCGAGGTTCCCTCGCTCTTCACGTCATCACCCCAGAGCGCAACCATGGTGTGGACGAGTCGCCGCGGCGGATCGACCTCCAGGACCTCGCCCTCGCCGAGGAGGTGTCCGGGTCCGTTCACTGGGCCCATCTTCAGGGGCGAGCCCGGCTCCCAGTCGGAGGTGACCCCGGCTCCGAAGTTGTACTTGGCTCTGATCTCGGGGTCGGTGATGGCCTCCCAGAGGCGCTCGGGGGTGGTCCGGATGTAGATCTCGAACACCTTCTCCATGGGACTCTCCAATCTGTTCTTGAGGCCGCTGAGCGTTGCCACCCAGGGCTCGGCATATTTGCTCACCCACCGGTCGTGGACGAGCCGTATCGGGACCGGGTTCAGGAAATGGAGCTTCTCGCGGCCTCGCCGCTTGGTGACCACCAACCCGGCTTCCTCGAGTTGCTTCAGGTGTTTCATCACGCCGAAACGGGTCATCTCGAAGTGCTCCTCGAGCGCACTCAATCTCTGCCCGTCCTCCCGGAAGAGCTCGTCAAGCAGGCTTCGCCGGGTCGGATCGGCGAGGGCTCTGAATACCGCGTCCACGGGTCGTACGATAGGTGACTATATGGTCACATGTCAACCGTCTCATCCCGGGCACCCGAGTCGCCTGGTCATGGCCGATCGCGCACCCAGATCATGTGGGCGTCGGTTTCTCCCGGCGTCGTCGGGCTACGGGTTTCGACCCGGTCGAGGCGGTACCCGAGCTTCGGGGGAATCGAGGCACTGCGTGCGTTGGCCGCGTCGCAGTGGATCTCGACCCGTTCCACCCCCCGGAGCCGGAGGGCGGCGTCGGTGAGACCCCTGGCGCCGGCGGTGGCCACTCCACGGCCCGAATGGTCGGTGTGAACCCAGTAGCCGATCTCCAGGGCGCCGGTCCCGATCCGGTTGTGAAGTCCGCAGCATCCGATGACCGGTCCGGTGGGTTGCTGGCGGATCAGGTACTGGAACTCGTGGAAATCCTCCCATTGCCAGTCCGCACGCTCGAGGAAGGTTCCGATCGACGCGGCGGTTGCCGGTTCCTGGGCCCAGGGCATCCAGGGGCGGAGTTCGGCGAGGCTGGCATTCACCGCCGTCACCACGGCCGGTGCATCGCCAGGGGTCATTCGGACCAGCATGAGGTCGTCCACCCCGATCCGTTCCGGCGGGCGGTCGTCCAGCCACGCCACCTCCTGCTCGGACATGGGGAGATGATCTCACGTCGGTCACCCACGCCGGCGTTGTCGGCCGATGGTCAGCCGAGCCGCGCCCCCCAAGAGGTGGTGAAGGTGTCTCCGGGTTCGAGCCGCGCCAACCCTTCCCCGCTGGCAAAGGCGTTGGGCGGGCAGCTCATCGGCTCGGCCCCGATACCGAGCCGACGGCGCGACGGATCCAAGGTGTCACCGGTGTACAGCTCGATGATCGGGTAGGTGTCGTCGACCCACAACTCCGCCCGGCGACCGTCGGGTGCCGCCAATCGGACCCAGGCTCGGCCGTCATCATCCCGGGACAGGTCCGTGAAGGCAAAGTCGACGTGGAGGTCCCCGAGTTTCCTGGCCGTCCGGAAGTCGAAGACGGTTCCACCGACCGCCTCGTTGCCCGTCGGGAGCTGGCGGACGTCGTCGGTGACGATCCGGGTGGCGGCGTCGAACTCGAGCACGCAGTCATCGATCAGTCCGGAGCCGGGGGAGAGGTAGGGATGCTGGCCGCATCCGTAGGGGCAGGGCCTGTCGCCCCGGTTGGTGGCGTCGGTGGTCACCGTGAGGCCCCCTCGGTCGAGGTGGTAGGTGACGCGGATCTCCAGATCGAAGGGGTACCCCGTCATTGGGTGCAGCCGTGTCCCCATCACCACCCGGTCCGGGTCTTGCTCGAGGGCCCGCCACGGCCGCCACATCAGAAACCCGTGGATGGCGTTGTGCTTGGCCGGCTCGGTGAGGGCGACCTGGTAGTCGACCCCGTCGAATCGGTAGTGGCCGTCGGCGAGGCGATTGGGCCAGGGCACCAGCACCGCGCCATGGGCACCGTCACAGATGGCGTCGAGCGGGTAGGGGTCGAGTACTTGCCGGTCGCCGTCGGTGTAAGCGCGGACCCCTCCACCCACTTCGACGACGATGGCCCGTTGATCCCCGTGGGCGATCTCGAACTGTTCGCCCGACGGGGCGTCCGTTGTCAGTGGTCCCGGACGCGGAGCCCGATCCTCGTCGCGAATGTCTCTCCGGCCCCGGAACCAGCTGCCTCGGCCGCTTGTGGGTGGTGAGCCCGCCGCCATCCCCGACGAGAAACCCTCAGCTGTCTTTGATCCGGTTGGTATCGGGAATACCCGATTGCACCGGCTTCATCGGCGGGGCGGACGCCATGGGCCGGGCTGAGGAGATCGTCTCAGTCGGCGGAGGTGACGCGGCCGGGGCGGGGTCCGAGGTCGCCCCTTCGGTCGACGCCGGAGCCGCCGGGTCCGGGGAGGGCGGAGCCGGCAGCCGCGGCGCCGGCTCGGTCCGCACGATTGAAACGGATTCCTCGACGGCGACCGGGACGTCGGCACCGACGGCCTCGAGCGGGCGGTTGTGGCGGACAGCCCACCCGATGGCGAAGGCGCCGCAGGCGGCCAGGATCAGTCCGGGTCCAAAGGCGTAGCCGACCTGCTCGGCGAGTCCGCGCAACGGGTTGGCAGCCACGAAGTACTGGCCGGTGTTGTCGACGATCGGCCAGGCCAGTGGCCCGATGACGAACCAGGCCCCACACACCAGTGCCACCAGTCCGGCCGCCGTCAGGCTCAGCCGCCGTCTGGCCACGCTCTCGGGGGAGAGGGGGGCGAGAAACGAGAATGCCACCAGGCAACCGATGGCCCCGGGGACCAGGGCCAGGACCGAGTGGGTCAGACTCCATTGCCAGGCACTGGCGCCGTCGGCGCTGAAGCTGAACGTGGGACCCAAATACGGGATGATCCCGGCCCAGGCGGAGATGAGGAGCGTGATCACCCCGAGCGACCACAGGCTGGCCGACAATGACCGGGTGGCCCGGTTGAGGCCGATCTCCCGGCCCGGGTTGGCCGACCGGGAACGCTGTCCGCCCATCGTTTCCGGCCACTGGTTGTTTCCGCTGATAGCAGTCGTCATGCCCGACTCCTCTCATAGAATTCGCGGAGTGCGGGATGTCCCGCGTCCCCAGGTCAAAATGACCCGTCTATTGACGTACCCGCCGGCTGACCCCGACAAACATCGAGACAGCGGGAGTGGGACACTCGAAGGACCGCCTCACCCTGGCGCGAAAGTCGACGGATGGGGGAAACTCGAATCGGGAGGCTGTCGGCTCCACCGCCCTCGGTGAGATGGTCGCCACCAACCGGACACCCCTATGACCCCGCTCGAGCACCGACCGTGACTTCCGCCACCGAACTTCTCTCCGGGAGGTACCGACTCGGCCGACTCCTGGGCCGGGGTGGGATGTCCGACGTCTTCCTGGCGGTCGACCTGGTCCGCGGCCGAGAGGTGGCCGTCAAGATCGTGCGCTCCGGCGACCCCGAGCTGGCCCGGCGGCTGGCCCAGGAGGCCCGTGCCCTCGAAGGGTTCGATCACCGCGGTCTGGTCCGGCTGCTCGACACCGGGGTCACCGGCGACCAGGCCTATCTGGTGATGGAGTATGTCGACGGATCCAACCTGGCCGAGATCCTGCGTCGGGGCCGACTCGCACCCGCGGCCACCGCCGACTTGGGGGCGTCGGTGGCCGAGGCTTTGGCCTATGTGCACGAGAGGGGCGTCGTCCACCGCGACGTGAAGCCGGGCAACATCCTGGTCACTGCCGACGGAGATGTCCGTTTGGGCGACTTCGGGATCGCCCGTCTCGTCGACGTCTCGACCCTCACCCTCGACGGGACCACCTTGGGCACCGCCGCCTACATGGCGCCCGAGCAACTCGAGAACCATCAGGTGGGGCCGTCGGCCGACATCTGGTCGCTCGGCCTGGTCCTCTTGGAATCCATGACCGGCAAACCGGTGTACCGGGGATCACCGGGCGAGATGGTGGCCCAACGGTTGGCCGGCCCGGTCCCGATTCCCCCCGATCTCCCGGTTGCCTGGAAGGTGCTCCTCACCGGGATGCTCCACGACCGGCCCGATCAAAGGCTTGGCGCCGTCGAGGTCGCCGACCTGCTCGACACCGCGGCGCTCACCGCCCCGTGGGATCCTCCCCCCGGACTCCCCACCGAGCCGCTCGCCGCCACCCAGGCCGACGACATGACCAGAGTGAGCCCGGCACCCAGGGTGGGCGGTACCACCGAGGTGATTCCAGGTGACACCCGGGTGGCCCCACCGTCGCTCCTGGTCGGCACCCGCCTGTCCCGGGCCCGACGACAGCGGCTGGCAGCGGTGGCGGTCCTGCTGGCGGCGGCGCTGGTGGTCGGGTTGGTCCTCGCCTTCAGCCCCGGTGGCGCCCCGACCGGCAACTCGACGACCACCACCCGACCGGTGACGACGACGACCTCGACGCCGACCACCGCCCCGCCTCCGACCGCCGCGCAGGCACTGGCTTCCCTGGTCGGTGACGTCGCCTCCGGAGTGACGGCGGGAACCATTTCTCCCAGCCTTGGCCAGATGATCTCCACCAACGCCCAGCAGATGGTCACCGACGTCGCGACCGGAAAGTCCGCTCAAGCGACGAGCGAATACCAGCAAACATCAATGGCGATAGCCCATGGCATTGACAGTGGCGCGATATCACCCTCCGAAAACGTGGCGATCCAGACAGGACTTCTGAACCTATTGACGGCTCTGGGTCTGAACACGCCGGCACCGGCGCCGACCCAACCGGCAACCACGGCCCCGACCACCGCAGCCGGACCCGGGGGCGGAGACAAGGGCAAGGGCGGCAAAGGGAACTGAACTCGAGCCAGCCGGGTCCGGCGTCGAGACAGGGTCAGGCGTTGAGTCGGGCCGACAGGAAGCGCAGGGCTCCGGGGGTGGAGCTCACCGCCCCACCGATGTGCTCGCCCAGGTGGGTACGGCGCAGGCTGACGTCGACGCCACCCTTCCGATAGATGGCCGCCAGTTCGTCCGCCCCCGAGATCGGCACCAGTTGATCGTGCCTCGAGTGGTAGAGGTAGACGGCGCAGGCGGGCAGCCGCTGTCCCAACCGCAGTTCCTCGTTGGTGAACCGGGTGCCGTCGGTATCGAAAGGGTCCGGCTCGGTGGTGAGCTCCCGGAGGCGCCGGAACGGGAAGTAGGCCACCAGCTCATCGACGCTCATGTCGGCGATCTCGTTGACGACCCGCCGTCCCTCGTCGTTGAGGATCACCTCCAACTTGGTCTCGGGGTACTCGCGGTCGATGCCCACCGCGGCGCCGAGGGCCAAGCCGGAGAAGAAGCCGCCGTCGATCCGCCGGAGGGCACGCCGGTCGGTGGGTACGCCTCCGGCGGCGACCGCCAGCAGGCGGACGTCGGGGGCGTAGGTCGGTTGCTGCTCGGCGATCCAGGCGGTGGCCTGGCCACCTCCCGAGTAGCCCCAGGCACCCACCGGGGCATGGGGGTCGAGGCCGCCGGGCCCGAAGGCCAGCGAGGCGCGGATGCCGTCGAGGCTGATCCGGGCGGCGATCAGACCGGCCCCGAAGCCGTGGCGCGGACCGGTGTAGTCCGAGGTGACCACCGCCCACCCGCGACGGAGGGCCAGCGCCATCATGAACGCCTCGCGCTGGTTGCCCCGCCGCAGGGTGTACGACGGGTCGCTCTTGGCGCCGAGGCTGTCGATGGCGCACTGATAGGAGACCAGTGGCCGGGGACCGCCGGCGTGCCACGGCGGCCGCGGCACCAAGAGGGTGGCGACCGACGAGATCGGCTCCCCGCCGGTATCGGTGCTGCGGAACCGGATCTGCCATCCGTCGGCGGCCACCTTCAGCCGGGTCCCCCTTACCTCGAACGGCCGCCAATCGAGGAGGGTGCCGGGCCTGATCGCGGCCAGGTCCTCATGGGCGGCGTAGAAGGGGTCGTCGGTGGGCGGGGGGTAGGCCGGCAGTTTTCGGTTCTGCCGGCGGGTGGCGGCGTGGAGGACGGACATCATCGTCCTCGACAGGGCGAGCTTCCAGGTGGGAGGGGGCACAGCGGAATCGTAATCACTCACGGTGGGCGGTGGACCGCGGAGGGCTGCGGGGCTCGGGTTGGGGCCGGGCCGGGGGCCGGCTGCGGCCCCGCAGCGGTTCTACTCGGGGAGGCGGGTGTCCATGGCGCGCCAGCAGTACCACGCCACCACGCTTCGATACGGCCGATACGGATCACCCAGCACCATCAGCGCTTTGGGCGCGGGTATCTCGGGCAGTTGCCAGCACCGGGCATAGCCGGCCCGCACCCCGTAGTCCCCGACCGGCCAGATGTCGAGCCGCCCCAAGGTTCCCAGCAGGAACATCTCCGCAGTCCACTGCCCGATACCCCGGACCTGGACCAGGTGGTCGATCACCTCCTCGTCAGAGAGTCGACCGATCCGCTCGAGCGAGATCTGCCCGGACGAGACCTTCTCCGCCAGGTCCTGGATGGACCGGGCTTTCGCCCCGCTCAGACCGCTGGACCGGAGGACGTCGGTCGAGACGGTGAGAACCCGTTCGGGGGTGACCACCCCACCCAGGGCGGCGACGAAGCGGCCTTCGATGGCGGCGGCGGCCTTGCCCGCCAGTTGCTGGTAGAGGATCGAGCGGGCCAGAACCGCGAACCGCCGCGACGCCGGAACGTGGGGACGACCCGGCGGGTAGCCGTACTGTTTGACGAGAGCCTTGATGACCGCGTCTCGCCGGCTCAGTGCCCTGGCCGCCTCGGCCATCACGGTGCGAGTCGCGGCCATGACGATTCAGGCGGTCCCGCCGGACTCGTCGAGGGCGCCGGTCACGCTCCTGATGATGCCACAGCCGGTATCGTCACCTGCGTGGCCCCACCTCCAGTGTCCTTTCCCGTGTCGCGGACTGCTGATGTCGAAGGCCCCGTCAACTACGTGGAGTTCGAGGGGCCGAAGCACGGGCCCACCGTGGTGTGCGTGCACGGTCTGGGCGGCTCTCACCTCAATTGGATGGCCATCGCCCCCTCGTTGGCCTCCCACGCCCGGGTGCTGGCGCTCGATCTGGTCGGTCACGGCAGGACCCCGATCGGGAGCCGTTCCGCCGACATCGACGGTCATCGCCGGTTGGTGGACGGATTTCTCCGAGCGGTGGCCGGCGGGCCGGTAATTCTGGTCGGCAACTCCATGGGCGGGCTGGTGGCGGCGCTGCAGGGCATGGAAGCGCCAGGCTCCGTCTCCGGCCTGATCCTCATCGACCCGGCCCTGCCCTCCTCCAGGTGGGGATGGACCCACCCGAGGTCGATCGCCGGGTTTCTGCTCGGGGCCACGCCGGGCCTCGGCGAGTCGTTCCTCAACCATCGCCGGAAGTACCTGTCAGCCGAACGGTCGGTGCATCGGGTGCTGGACGCCTGCTGCGTCGACTCGTCCCGCATCCCGCCCGACCTCGTCGCCGCCCAGGTCGCCTTCCTGAACGGCGCCGACCGGGCAGCCCTGGATGGCGCCTACCTGTCCTCGGCCCGTTCCCTGTCCCAGCACTTCCTCCGGCCGCGGGCGTTCGCGCAACGGCTCCGGGCCGTCGAACAGCCGACGCTGTTGCTCCACGGCGATGCCGACCGGTTGGTCCCGCTGGCCGCCTCCCGGCTGGTGAGTTCGGCCAAGCCGACCTGGACCTTCGACGTCGCTCCCGGCGTCGGTCACATCCCCATGATGGAGGCACCGGCATGGACCCTCGAGCGGATCACCCGCTGGTTGGGCGCCGAGGGTGCCCCGGCCGTCCGAGCTTCGGCGTCGGTCGGCGCCGGGTCCGGGGGTCAGCTCCCGATTCGCTGACGGCGGGGGGTCAGCTCCGAGGGGACTGCGGAGCCAGGATCCGAGGCTGCAGGGGGCGGACCGAAGCCGATTCGAGCTGGCGCGTCTCGCGGGCCCGCCTCACCTGCCGGTCGAGCATGGCTCTGGCCTCGTCGGCATCCCGACGGGCGGCTCTGGTCCTCACCGGACCGGGGGTGGAGTCGAGGTGCATGTTGGCGAGCCCGAGGGCGCGCTCGATGGGCCCGGCGGTCAGCCGCACGCTCTGGGTGCGGGCGTGGGGCACCAGGTCGATGGTGCGAGACAACATCCCGTGATGGACGACGAACACCCGGTCGTCGGATCCGGCCAGCTCGCCTCGCCACCACCAGGGAGCCCGGAGGGCAGCCCGGCGGGGGGGCCGGGTCAGCGGGATGGCGTTGAGATCGATTCCCCCCAACACCCAACCCACCAGCGACTCGGCAAAGGCGCGATCGGTGACCGGGATCAGGGTGGTGTTCTTGGTCGACGCCCGGCCGTAGCCGGCCACGTTCATCCGAACTTGTACCCATCCCAACGGCCGCCACGACATGGGTTGGTGGATGAGGATGGCCTGGATCCGCCCCGGGGGCACCGTCAGCCGATTGGTGGAGAGGAGCCCGTGGCGAATCCGGAGGCCGTCGGGTGATTCGGTGACGGTGAACTCCCACAAAGAGTTGACCCGTTGCCAGGCGGCGTGGGCGAACACGATGAAGAAGCCGGCGAACAGGGCGATGCCGGCCACGCTGGTACCGCGGTGACCGTTGCTGGTACCGACGGCGGCGAGCCCGGGTCCGATGGCCAGGAACACCAGTCGCCACGAGATCATCTCCAGGAGAACCGCGGCCACCAGCCGGCCGTGGGGTACCACGATCAGCGGTCGTTCGGGAGCTTCTTCTGCCCCTTCGCCGACTCCGGTTGAGCGTCCCAGCAGATCCGCGCGGAGAGCCTGGGCAACCGGAAGGGCCAGATAGCGCAGGCGCGCCGATGAGTGTTCGCTCCCGGCGGTCGTCACCTTCACCTCGGCCAGCCCGAAGATGCGGCCGGCCAGCGGCTCGAGGACATCGATGCTCTGCACCCGGTTGAGCCGGATCCGCTTGGACCGTTTCTGCAACAGGCCGCTGTCGATACGGAGCTCACCGCCCACCAGGTGGTAGCGGGTGACCGCCACCGTGATCAGCCCCCGGACGATGACCAGGACGCCGATGCCGCCGTAGACGGCGAAGGTGGGCCAGTGCAGCCCTCCTCCACCGGTGCCGGTGCGCTGCTCGCTCAGGCTGAAGAGTGTGAAGACGATGACGAGCCCCAGGATTCGTCCCCCGAGGGCGATCGGGGTCAGCGGGTGGAGGCGATAGGTCTCGTCAGGTGGAGGCACCCCGGGTGTGGAGGGCTCGGGAGGCACGGTGGATGTGGGCGGCGTGGCGGGCGGTGTGGCGGGCGGCGACGGTGCGGGTGGCGGTGGCGGCGGTGCGGGTGGAGCCGGAGGTGGCTCAGAGTCCGGCTGCATGAGCCTCGCCGAGGGCGGTCAACCGATCGCGAAGCGCACCGGCGAGGTCAGGCGTGAGTCCGCACACCTCGGCGTCGGTGGTTGCCGCCGCGGTGTGGAGCTTCACCCGTACCAGACCGAACAGCCGCTCGATCGGACCGGCCTCGACGTCGACCAGCTGCATGCGCCCATAGGGAACCACGGTCAGCTTCCTGAACATGGCGCCGTGGGTCACCAGGAGGTCGTCGACCCGCTCCACGTACCCCCACGATCGCCAATTGCGGCCGATGGAAAACCAGGCCAGCACCCCGATAGCGAGTCCGACGATCCCTCCAGCCACGCCGGCAGGGGCGGAGACGAACCAAAGGCCAACCGAGAGACCGGCCGCGGCCGGAACCCCGACGGTCACCAGCTCGGCGCGGCGCATGCGGGCGAGCCGGGGTGAGACCCGAATCCACGAGTGCTCGATCGGCGGTGCGAATGGACTCGGCATGAGCCGGAATCTATCGCCTGGCCCCTGGCGCGGAGGGTCAGTTGACCTGGCGCTCGTAGCCCTCCCAATACGGGGCCCGGAGCCGGAACTTCTGAAGCTTGCCGGTGGCGGTGCGGGGGAGTTCATCCCGGAACTCGACCTGTTTGGGGCATTTATACCCGGCCAGCAGCTTCCGGCAATGAGTGATCACATGCTCCTCGGTGATGACGACCCCGTCATCGGTCACCACCAGAGCCGTCACCATTTCGCCCCAGGTGTCGTGCGGGATGCCGATGACCGCGACCTCGGCCACGCCGGCCAGCGAGAAGATGGCATCCTCGACTTCGATGGAGGAGACATTCTCGCCCCCGGTGATGATGACGTCCTTCTTGCGGTCGAGGATCTGCAGATGATTCTCCTCATCGAGGAGTCCGCCGTCCCCGGTGTGGAACCATCCTCCGGCCATGGCGGATTCGGTGGCATCCGGCTGCTGCCAGTATCCGGCCATGACGGTGTTGCTGCGAGCCAGGACTTCACCGTCGGCGCTGATGGACAACTCGGTTCCCAACGCCGGCGCCCCGGCTCGCATCAGCTTGCGGGCCCGTTCGCCCGACGAGAGGTCATCCCATTCGGCCCGTTGCCGGTTGATGGTCAGCAGCGGCGCGGTTTCCGTCAATCCGTAGATCTGGATGAACTCCCATCCCAGTTCGGCCTCGATCCGCTCGATGGTCCGGCTCGGTGGGGGTGCCCCGGCCACGATGATCCGGGTCTTGTCCCGACCGGGCACGGGTCCGTCCCAGGTGGGGAGCGCATCGAGCACCGCGTTGACCACCGCCGGCGCCGCGCAGAGGAGGGTCACCCCGTGCCGGTCGACCCGGTGGAGGATCTCGGTCCCATCTACCTTGCGGAGGGCCACCTGCGGACAGCCCATGCCAGTGGTCGCCCAGGGCATGCCCCATCCGTTGGCGTGGAACATCGGCAGGGTGTGCAGGTAGACATCGCGATCGGAGACCTGGGTGTGCCAACCGAACACCATGGCATTCACCCAACAATTGCGGTGGGTGAGCTGCACACCTTTGGGCCTGGCCGTCGTGCCCGAGGTGTAGTTGATGGTGGCGGTGGCCTCTTCGTCGCCTTCCCAGCTCCGAGGCTCCGCTCCCGACGGATAGAGGATCGAATCGGTGTCGGCTCCGATCACGAACCGGTGAGGGGCCTTGATGTCGGCCAGGAGGTCGTCGAGCTCGGGATCGATCAGCAGCGCCGAGGCGCCGGAATGCTCGACGATGTAGGCCACCTCGGCCGGCGCCAGGCGGAAGTTGATGGGGACCAAGGTGCGGCCCCAGCCGCAGACACCGAAGAACGACGTCAGCAGCCGGGCCGAGTTGTGCGAAACCACCGCCACCCGGTCACCCGGCGGGATGCCCAACGCATCGAGGCCGGCAGCCTGGGCCCGGGCCCGACCGGCCAGCTCGGCGAAGGTCATCGTTCCCCACGACGCGGCCGGTTGATCCGGCTCGTCGATGACCGCCTGGCGTTCGGGGTAGGCCGACTCGGCGCGATCGAGGAAGTCCCGAACGTTGAACTGAACGATCATTGCTTCACCTTTGTCAGCCTCCCGGTCGAATTGCCCCTATTGAAGCAAATGTCGTGGGCATTCGCTCGATGGTGGCAGTGGCCCGGTCACCGGTTCCGGGTCTGCTTCTGCTGGGCGGCGCCCAAAGGTACCGAACTCGGTAACGTGCGGGAATGGCCATTCCTCGCGTCGCCATTGGACCGAAGCCCGGACGATTTGCAGTGGCCGCCGTCGAGAAGGGCGGCGGGACGGTGGTCGACATCGGGGACCAGCCCGACGCGGTGGTCTGGCTGGACGCGGCTGACGCTTCGGGCCTGGCTGCCGCGCTGCGGACGGCCCCCCAGGCGAAGTGGGTGCAGTTGCCGTTCGCGGGAGTCGAGAAGTTCGTCGAGGCCGGCGTTCTCACCCGGGACCGGACATGGACCAGCGCCAAGGGCGCCTACGGCCGGCCGGTGGCCGAGCACGCGCTCACCCTCGCCCTGGCCGGCTTGCGGCTCCTCCCCACCCGCATCCGGGCCCGGTCATGGGGCACGCCTGCCGGAACCAGCCTCTACGACCAGAAGGTGACCATCCTGGGAGGCGGGGGGATCACCCATTTCCTCCTGGAGCAGCTGGCGCCGTTCGGGGTGGAGGCGACCGTGGTCAGGCGGCAGGCCGAGCCGGTCCCCGGGGCGGCTCGCACCGTCACCATGTCGGAGTTGCACGAGGTTCTGCCCGGGGCGTTGGTGGTGTTTTTGGCCCTGGCCCTGAGCCCGACCACCACCGGGATCATCGGGGCGCCCGAGCTCGAGTTGATGGACGAGCGGGCCTGGCTGGTGAATGTGGCCCGCGGCCGCCACGTGAAGACCGATGAGCTGGTGGCCGCGCTCGGCTCGGGATCGATCGGCGGCGCCGCCCTCGACGTCACCGACCCGGAGCCGCTGCCCGACGGGCACCCGCTGTGGGACCTGCCCAACTGCATCATCACTCCCCATACCGCCGACACCATCGAGATGATCCGCCCGTTGTTGGGAGAGCGCATCCGGGAGAATGTCGAGCGCTACGCAGCGGGACAGGAGCTGGTCGGACTGGTGGACGTCGAAGCCGGGTACTGAACCGACGGGCGGTGGGTTCCGGTTCGGCGCTCCATATGGGCGTTGAGCTGGGTAAATACCAGACTTCCGGCTGATGTCACACCCTCGGCTCATGCTGACTGGGACATGGAAGCTATCCGGTCAACACCAGCCACAGGAGGACGTACCGTGATCGTCACCCCTACCCCCAGAGAATCCAGGGTTTCACCGCCGGTGTACGGAACGCTTCGGCCTTCCCCGCCGGAGGCCTTCACCATCGACTGCGCCGACTGCCAGCACCAGCACACTTCGGTGTGCGACGACTGCGTCGTCAGCTTCATCATGGATCGGCAGCCCGACGATGCGGTGGTGATCGACGCCGATGAGGCCCGGGCGGTGCGGCTCCTCGAGCAGGCCGGCCTGGTCCCTGGGGTTCGCCACTCTCGTGAGGTGGGCTGAGGCCGGCCGAGTTAGTTGGCAATGGCGGCAAGGAGGAACAATGGCCGAGAACAGACGCAACGGACCCTGCCCGTGTGGGAGCGGTTCCAAAGCCAAACACTGCTGTTTCGGGACTCGGAAAACCCGGGCGGTCGATTGCCTGCCCCCGGAGCCGGGCATCGAGGTAGTCCTTGTGACGGACACTGACAAGGCCGACTTGCGCTGGCTCTTTGGTCAGCTGCGCGATATGCCAGGGTTGGACACGGCATTCCAGACTCGTCGCCGCAAGCCGGCGCCCGCTATGGACCGTGGCATCGACGCGCTTCAAGAGGATGACGACGTCGACGAGTTGCAACCGCACCGCAAGGTGGTGCCAGAGTTCGATTCGATGGAGCGTCGAATCCAGCTCGCTTTGGCGGTGCTCACGCTCCGGGAGCAGGGGAGCATTCCGTCAAGGCTCGCCGCCATCGCCGTGGAGGTGCTCGTAGGCGAGGAATCAACGCTGGTTCAATCCCCCATACCCGAATCGCTGGCAGTCCTGGCTGGCGACCTTTGCGCTCCGGCTGGTTGATCGCCGCCACGAGAGCTTTACGCGGCCACCGATCCTATTGGTTGGCGCTTCCTATTGGCGCTCTGAAGGCGGAGGTCGGCCAAAACGGGTTTGAAGTCGGTCAAAACGACCGAGTCCTGAGTGCGACCACCTCCCGGCGGGTGCCGTGTCAGCATGGAGCATGGCCCTGGCTGCCCCACGAGATAAGAGCAGAGCCGTCATTGGCGCCGAGTTGGCTGATGAGTTGGTGGCCATCGGCCGGGGCTACGGGCTGGCGGCAGTCGGGGTGACCGGTGCCGAGATCTTCAGCGAAACCCTCCGCGATCTTCTCGATCGCCGACGGCAAGGCCTTCAGGGCGACATGCAGTTCACCTACCGGAATCCCGAACGCTCCACCGATCCGAGACGCATCCTTCCCGGTGCCCGCTCGCTGGTGGTGGGCGCCTGGGGATACCGGCGGGAAGATCAGCGGGAAGATCATCAAGGATATGAACTGGATTCGCCACAACGCCCCCGAGCCAGAGTGGCCCGGTATGCCCAGCGAGATCACTACGCCTCCTTGCGTCTGGCCCTATCCGCGGTGTCGGACCGACTGAAACAGGATGGCTGGCGGGCCACCGTCGTTTGTGACGACAATGCGCTCGTCGACCGCGCAGCCGCTCATCGCGCCGGGCTCGGCTGGTTCGGGAAGAATTCGCTGCTGCTGCTTCCGGGTCTCGGCTCCTGGTTCGTGCTGGGCAGCGTGGTCACCGATGCCCCGCTCTCCCTCGACCCTCACCGAGGACCCGAGCGAGGACCCGAGCCAGCAACACCCACGACGCCGACACCCCTCCACGCACACGGCAGCGGATGCGGAAGCTGCACCCGCTGCATGGCGGCCTGCCCGACCGGGGCGCTGGTGTCCCCGGGAGTGGTCGATGCCCGACGGTGCCTGGCCTGGTTGGTGCAGGCGCCCGGCTCGTTCCCCGAGCAATACCGCGATGCGCTCGGGGACCGGATCTACGGATGCGACGAGTGCCAGTCGGTATGTCCGATCAACCGGTTGGCCGAGCGACGGGATCCTCCGCCACCGATGGAACCCGACAGCGACGGCGAGGCCGGGGTCGACCTGCTCGACCTCCTGGGATCGTCCGACGCCGATCTGCTCGACCGACACGGCCGGTGGTACATCGCCGGACGCGAGTCCAGGTACCTGCGGAGGAATGCGCTGGTGGCCCTCGGGAACATCGGGGACGGGAGCGATCCGGACACCGAGGCAGCCCTTCGTCGCGCCCTTGACGATTCCGATCCGATGATCACGGAACATGCGGCTTGGGCGGCCCACAAGTTGGGACGGGACGATCTGATCGCTGGCGTGGGTGCGGGCGTGGGTGCGGGCGTGGGCGTAGGTGTAGGTGTGACGTTGGCGTGACCCACCTTCTGGTTACCAACGACTTCCCGCCCAAGGTCGGTGGGATCCAGGCCTACCTGTGGGAACTGTGGCGCCGGATGGACCCGTCCACCTTCGTGGTCTTGACCGCCTCGTCCAGCCCCGGAGCCGACGAGTTCGATCGCCAGCAGGCGGATCGTGGCATCCGCATCGAGCGCGTCCCGAGCCGGATCCTGGCCCCGACCCCCGGGCTGGTCCGCCGCATCCGCGCCACCGCCCGCCGGGTGGGCGCCTCCTTGGTGGTCATCGACCCGGCCTTTCCTCTCGGGATCATCGGCCCCCGGCTCGGCATCCCCTATGCCGTAGTCCTCCACGGCGCCGAGGTGGCCATCCCCGGACGGCTCCCGGCCAGTCGTGAGCTGTTGGCGTCCACCTTGCGTCGCAGTGTGCTGGCCGTGTCGGCCGGCGGCTATCCGGAGGCCGAAGCCGACCGGGCGTTGCGAGGTCGGGGCATGCCCC
The DNA here is from genome assembly GCA_963819695.1 of uncultured Acidimicrobiaceae bacterium. Classification (GTDB taxonomy): domain Bacteria; phylum Actinomycetota; class Acidimicrobiia; order Acidimicrobiales; family RAAP-2; genus DASZIT01. Next base: position 839,433 of record CAWFXD010000001.1, read on the forward strand.
GGGTGATCGAGATCCCGCCGGGGGTCGACCTCGACCGGTTCCGCCCACTGTCCGACTCGGAGCGGACCAAGGCCCGTGCCGATCTGGGGCTGCCGATCGAGGGACCGCTGGTGGTGAGCGTCAGCCGGCTGGTGCCCCGCAAGGGCATGGATATCCTGATCCAGGCCGCCGCCGAGCTGAGGACCGAGTTTCCCGATCTGTCGGTGGCGATTGCCGGACGCGGCCGGGACCGGGACCGACTGGTCGGGGAGATCGGCGAATGGCAGGCTCCCGCCCACCTGCTGGGAGCCGTGTCCGATGAGGATCTGCCCCGCCTGGTCGGCGCCGCCGACGTCTTCGCCATGCTGTGTCGCAACCGGTGGCTCGGTCTCGAGCAAGAAGGATTCGGCATCGTCTTCGTCGAGGCCGCCGCCGCCGGAGTGCCACAGGTGGCCGGGGATTCGGGGGGAGCCGGAGAAGCCGTCATCGATGGATTGACTGGCTTTGTCGTCAAGCGGCCCACCGATGTGGCTACGGTGGTCCGAACCATTGGAAGCCTGCTGCACGACGCCGAGTTGCGCCAGCGTATGGGCGCCGAGTCGCGTCGGAGAGCCGAGGCATCCTTCGACTATGACCACCTCGCCTCTAGGCTGGCCGCGGCGCTCGCAGACGTGGAAGGCTGACCGTTGGTGCCGCAGTCGGTGCATCACACTCAACCCAAGCAGGAGGACAGAACGTGGCGGAAGTAGCCACCGAGCGAATGACGGTGTCGGCTACCCCCGAACGATGCTTCGCGGTGAGTAGCGACCTCGACGCCTATCCCCAGTGGGCAGCGGACATCAAAGAGGTCACCGTCCACGATCGCGACGATCAGGGTCGTCCCCAGCTGGTCACCTTCCGGGCCGCCGCCTTCGGTCGCAGCACCAGCTACACCTTGGCTTACGACTACAGCGCGGCGCCGAATGTGCTTTCGTGGGTGCAGACCCGCGGGGACATCACCTCGAAGTTGGACGGCAGCTATGTCTTCGAGCCGGCGGCCGGCGGGGGGACGGAGGTCACCTACCACCTCGAGGTGGAGATGAAGGTGCCGCTTCCAGGCTTCATCAAGATGCGGGCCCAGAGCCGCATCATGTCCATCGCCCTCCGGGATCTGAAGGTCCGGGTCGAGTCGCTGGCGTGATCGCCTCGATCCGATGGGGAGCGCCACGGTGTCGGCGGGCGTGATCCGCCTCCCCGCATGAAGGTCGGCATCACCCTTCCCCAGTTCTGCGATGAGGCGGACAGCGCGATCGCCGCCGCCCGCCGGGCCGAGGAGCTGGGCCTCGACGGCGTGTTTTGTTTCGACCACCTGTGGCCGATGGGCCAACCTGGACGCCCCGCCCTGTCTTCGGGTCCACTCCTCGGGGCATTGGCGGCGTCGACCTCGGTCATTCACATCGGCACCCTGGTGGCGCGGATCGGCCTGCTCCCCGACGATGTGCTGGTCGAGGTGCTGTCGAGCCTCAATGCCATCTCGAACGGTCGGTTGATCGCCGGCCTGGGCACCGGAGATCACCTGAGCCGGGCGGAGAACCTGGCGTTCGGGGTCCCCTTCGATCCCGCTGCCGAGCGGCAGGTCCGTCTGGCGTCGGTGGCGGTGGCGGTCGAGGCCCGTGGGATCAAGGTGTGGGTGGGTGGAGGGCTTCCCTCCACCTCCGACCTGGCCCGCACCGTGGGGGGAGCGGTGAACCTGTGGGAAGCGGAGACGGCCAAGGTGGCCAAGACCGCCGCCGCCGGATGTGAGACGACCTGGGGCGGTCCGTTGAAGGGGAACGCCGAACAGGTCGAGGTGAAGCTGAGGGAGTTGGCCGACGCCGGAGCCACCTGGGCGGTATGCGGCTGGCCCGACTCGCTCGAGGTGATCGCCGAGGCCGCCGCCGCCGTCCGATGACTGTCGCGGGGGTGCCCAGAGCCGCGGGTAGCCTTTCGCGATGGAGTTTCGCCGGATAAACGGACTGCCCCCTTACGTCTTCGCCACCATGAACGACCTGAAGGCCGCCGCCCGCCACGATGGCCGGGACGTCATCGACATGGGATTCGGCAATCCCGACCTGCCCTCCCCGGACGTCGCCGTCGAGAAGCTGGCGGAAGCCGTCCACAATCCCCGCAACCACCGCTACTCGGCCAGCCGGGGGATCCCCAAGATTCGCCAGGCGATCGCCAACCTCTACCTTCGCAAGTTCGATGTGGCCGTCGACCCGGAGACCGAGGTGGTGAACACCATCGGCGCCAAAGAGGGGCTGTCCCACCTGATGTGGGTGCTGGTGGGGCCGGGCGACACCGCGCTGGTCCCGTCGCCGTCGTACCCCATTCACATCTACGCCCCGCTGTTCGCCGGTGCCGACGTCCGTCACGTCCTGCTCGAGGGCAGCGATGCGGGTGATGAGGAGCCCGGCGAGACATTCTTCGGGAACCTGATGGAGGCGTGGGAGTCGGCCTGGCCGAAGCCCCGGGTCATCGTGCTGTCGTTCCCCCACAACCCGACCACCGCATGCGTCGACCTGGCCTGGATGACCCGGATCGTGGAGTTCGCCAAGGAGCATGACGTGGTGCTGGTCCACGACTTCGCTTATGCCGATATCGCCTTCGATGGCTACCGGCCGCCTTCGATCCTCGAGGTTCCCGGGGCCAAGGAAGTGGCCGTCGAGCTCTACACCATGACCAAGTCGTTCTCGATGGCCGGCTGGCGGGTGGGCTTCATGGTCGGCAACGCCGCAATCGTCCAGGCGCTGACCAAGCTGAAGAGCTACCTCGACTACGGGACCTTCCAGCCCGTCCAGATCGCCGCCATCGTCGCCATGAACGAGGCGCCCGACTATCCGAAGTACATCAACGAGTGCTATCAATCCCGCCGGAACTCACTCTGCGACGGCATGAACCGGATCGGGTGGGACATCACACCGCCGAAGGGGACGATGTTCGTGTGGGCGCCGATCCCCGAGCCGTACAAGGAGATGGGCTCGCTCGAGTTCTCCAAGTACCTGTTGCAGGAGGCCGATGTGGCCACCTCGCCGGGCGTCGGCTTCGGCCCCGGCGGGGACGGACACGTACGGTTTGCGCTTATCGAAAACGAGCAGCGGGTGGGCCAGGCCATCCGGGGTATGCGGAAGGCTCTGACCCGGCTCCACTAGGTCGTAGGTGGAGTCCGCCGGGTCAGCCGCGGTCGGGCTCGTCGCCCGGGCTCACTCCTGCTTCGGGAAGCGCCGGGGGGCGCTCGTCGAGGGGTCGGGGCGCCGATCCGATCGGGTTCGGCCGTTTCGGTTTCGACCGCTTCGGCCGGCGAGGTCGCTTGGTGGGCGGGTCGGGCGGGTCGGGGTCGGCCCCGGGCGGGATCCACTGCCAGTTGCCCGGACCTCCGGCCAGGGTGAACCCCCCATGGTGGCGGAGGTCGTGGTGATGGCTGCAGAGTTTGGCCAGATTCCACATCGCCGTCGGGCCGTTGTCTTTGACCTCGACGATCCGGTGGTCGATCTCCAGCCCGGTGACCGCGTCGCAGCCGGGGACCACACAGGTGGCATCCCGTTCGTCGAGGGCCCGCCGGAGGGCGGCGGGGATGGCCCTGCCCAGCTTGGTGATGGTGGTGACGTCGATCCCGTTGGTGATGACCAGTTCGCAGAGGGCGTCCCCCATCAGTTCTCTGGCCCTATCCACCGGGATGGGGCCGACCCCGGGTATCTCGCAGATCCCGTTCGGGCCGACCACTCCGGTGCGGAGGGCGTCGAGGTCGACCCGGACATGGACGAGGGCCCGGGTGCCCTTGGAGCGCTTGGGACCCGTCCGGTCGTCATTCGACGTCGAGGTCGGGTCGTCGGAGCGCTGGCCGGTGGAGCGCTGGCCGGTGGAGCGCTGGCCGGTGGAGCGCTGGCCGGTGGAGCCGCCCGGGGCCTGGGTGACAGGGTCACCAGGGCATCGGCGGCATAGGCGTCGGGGGAGTCTTTGTGCCCCGCCCGCCGGGCCTCGTGGAAGACCCGGTCGGACTCCAGCTGCAGGGCGGCCTTGAGGGCCGCCCCCGCATCAGGGGTGAGCCGGGCGTCGAGGCGGAAGGCCCCGGTCTCGGTGTCGGTCCAGGTCCGACAGGACCGGTCCCGGTGGATGGCGGCATAGCGGGCCTTTTCGTCTTGTCGGGACCGGCCCTGGGCCTTGGCCCGTTGGCACCGGTCCCGCATCTGGCGGGCGGTGTCCCCCTCGGCCGTCGCCACCAGCTCGTCTTCGGCCCCGGGGTTGACCTTGACGGCACCGGCGATGGCCTTGGCCTTCGACCGGGAGAGCTTCCCGCCCCGCAAGGCGGAGTCCATCCCCGGGTGGGCGGCGAGGGAGTCCCCGAGGGACAGCACGTCGATGGCCTCCCCGACCGACTCCCCGGTGACCTCGGCCAGCCACAGGGCCGGGGTCTTGTGCCCGGCACCCTGGTGGCAGTTGGCATCGGCGGCCCGGCGGGCGGCCAGGGTCTTCCCCGCCGCGCACAGCCGCTCGCCTTTGGCGAAGACACCCACCAGCACCGAGGCGTCAGCTCCGGAGTAGCGGCCGGGCTCGAAGGACTCCACGAAGCTGGCGATGGTGGCCAGCGCCTGGTTCAGTTCGGTGGTGGTGGATTGCTCGGTGGCCAACGCCATGAACCCAGGATGACAGGAGGGTGTAACAGCCGAGCGAGTAACCGGCTATTCAGTGGCCAAGAAGCCCTGACGGCAAAAGGCGATGGCGGCCTCGGCAACCCGGTCGGCATCCTCGCCCCGTTCCAGGACGAAGACCCGGGCCAGATGGGAGGTCACCCCCAGGATCGCGGTGGTCAGGACGACGGGGTCCTCGCGCCGGAGGAGGCCGGCGGTGATCCCGGCGGTGACATGGGGGAGGGCGTCGGCCACCACCTGTTGCTCGCCCAGGCGGATCATCTCGGCGAACGGCTCTTCGGTGCGGGCGAACTCCATGACGGCGAACAGATGCCGATGCTCGCTCAGCCACTGGATCGACGAGCGGATGCCCTGCTCGATGCGGCGGGCGGGATCCGGCTCGCCGGCGATGGCGTCCCGCTGGGTGAGCCGCATGGCGTGCTGGGCGTCGACGAGGATCTGGCGGAGGAGCTCGTCCTTGGAATCGAAGTACCAGTAGAAGACGCCCTTGCCCACCCCCAGCCCGTCCACGATCCCGGTGACCGAAGTGGTGTGGTAGCCCTCGGTGGCGAACAGATGGGCGGCGAAGTCCAGCAGGTCCTGCCGGCGTTTGGCGCCTTTGGGGGTGAGGCGGCGGGGCACCGGCGTCACCGGCTCCGACGGCTCCGACGGCTCGCGGGCCGAGGCGGTATCGGTCACGGGCCAGCCTCGGCATCCGGGCGATCGGCGGCGACCTGGACGATGGTCGCCGGATCGAACGACGCCCGCATCCAGGCGGCCGCCGACGAGAACAACGCACGCTTGGGCAGTCCCAGCGAGCGCAGTTCGTCGGCCATCGGGTGGTTACCGAGGACGAGGGTGGCTCCGCCCAACCGGCCCGACACCCCTTCGGAGGAAGTCGTCCAGGTGGTGCGCCGGAGCACCCCGTCGCGGAACGAGTAGGTGGGCGGGGCCCGGGACGGCAACTTCAGCCGCCCACCGCCGGTCATGGTGAGCGAGAGGACGTGGTCGCCGGCGTCCACCAGCCGCACGGTGGTGCCCGACCGGCCCGGCCGGGAGGAGTCGGAGGGCGAGCCCTCGTCGATGTCGATGGACGCCAACCACTTGGGAAATCCCCAGATGTCCCTCCCGGCCGCGGAGGTGAACTCCTGGTCAACCGGTAGCTGGTGGATGTAGACCCCGATCTCCCCGGCACCGAACTCCCTCAGCCGTTCGAGGCCGGACGGCTCCGGCGGGGCATCGTGGGCCCGGACCACGAAGCTCATAGCCACCTCGTGGTAGGGGTCGAGGTCGGTGTCGTCGTAGCGGCACACGGCCAACGCCACCAGCGCCTTTCCCGGTAGCGGACCGGTCACCGTGAGCCCGGTGGGGTCCACCAGGCGCTGGGCGGCGGCCCGGGGGACCAGGTACTGGACCGACCACTGACCGGCCCGGCGGACCTCCACCGGGGCGCTCAGCCGGCGCCCGAGCACCTCCCAGGAGGTGGGCTCGGGAGACAGCTCGGAAGGGGCCTCCGAAGCGTGGTCGACGATGGCCGATGGACGGGCGGAGTCGGGTCCAGCGGTCATGGAGTGCAGTACAGCACAGGCAGCGATACCGTGGCCCCGTGGCTTACTGGATTCTGAAGGTCATTCTGTCCCCGATCTTCTTCCTGCTGTGGCGAGTCGAGATCGAGGGGAGGGAGCACGTCCCCAAGCACGGCCCGGCGGTCCTGGCGGCCAATCACCAGTCGTTTTGCGACTCCTTCTTTCTGCCGCTGGTCATGAGGCGCCGGGTCACCTATGTGGCCAAAGCCGAGTACTTCGACGACTGGAGGACGGCGTGGTTCTTCCGGGCGGCCGGCCAGATCCCGATGAACCGTGGGGGAGGGGACGCCTCGCAACGGGCCCTGGACACCGCCAAAGAAGTGCTGAAGGACGGCAGCCTGCTCGGCATCTACCCGGAGGGGACCCGGTCACCGGACGTCCGCCTCCATCGGGGCCACACCGGGGTCGCCCGCCTGGCCATCGGCTGCGGGGTGCCGATCATCCCGGTGGGGATCGTCGGTACCCGGGCCATTCAGCCTCCTGGACGCCGCCTCATGCGGCCGTTCCATCCGGTGAGGGTCCGATTCGGTCCCCCGTTGATCTGTTCCGAATCCGAGGGGTCGAACGGCAAGCGGATGGTGCCGGTCGAGGTGAGCGCCAACGGGTCGGGCCCGGAGAGCGAGCAAGCGGTATTGCGGAAGTGGACCGACCGGCTGATGCACGCCATCGCCGGGCTGTCCGGCCAGGAGTACGTGGACGAGTACGCCAACCGGTCGAAGTCGCCGACGCCGGCGAGCCCCGGTCCTGGCAGCCGGCCGAAGCCCGAGGGCGGCACCGTCGATGTGGCCTCGTAGCCGTTTCTTCACCGACAGGAAATCGGGCGTTCACATCCGCCCCTTACTCTGATCAAGTGGCCACCTATCTGATTCGGTTGCGGTTGCCCGACCGACCCGGTGCCCTGGGGGCGGTAGCCAGCCGGATCGGTTCGGTGGGGGGTGACATGGTGTCGATCGACATCCTCCAGCGGGGCGGGGGGGAAGTGGTCGACGAGTTCGGGGTCGTCCTGCCCGATGACGGTCTCACCGAGTTGCTGAAAGCGGAGATCCTCGAAGTCGACGGGGTGTCGCTCGAGGCCTTGCGGGTCGTCGACGGGGTCCTGCCCGACCGTCATGCCGAGATCCTGGAGACGGCCATCCACCTCTTCCAGAAGACCACCCCGACCGGGGTGCTCGAGTATCTGACGTCACAGGTCCGGCGCAGCCTGGAGGCCGGCTTCGCCGCCATCCTCGACCCTGAAGCGCCCTGGCCGCTGGCCATCGACGGTGAGGCTCCCGCCGATGTCGATCTGGTGGCACTGGGCCACCGGGTGATCCCGCCCGACGAGATGGACGACCATCTGGCCATCACCGGGCTCATCCGGGCCCGGGTGGTGCTGGTGGTCGGCCGTGCGGATCTGGTGTTCCGCCCCGGCGAGCGCCTCCGGATCTCGACCATGGCCGAGCTCGCCGATCACCGCTGGGGTGAGCTCACCTCCCGGTCGGTCAGCCACTGATTTCCGCCGGGCCGGGCCCGGGGTCGGCCGGCACGGTCAGGAGCCGGCCACCCAGTGACGCGACCGGTCGAGGGCCCGGACCCACGCCTGATGGGCGAGGTCGGCCTGTTCGACCGGGACCTCCGGGGTGAAGGAGACGTCCTCGGCCCACAGGGCGGCGAGGTCGTCGAGCGATCCCCAGACCCCCTCGGCCAGGCCGGCCAGGGTGGCCGCACCCAGCCCGGTGGTCTCGACCGATCGTGGGCGTGCCACCGGGATCCGTGACTGGTCGGCCTGCAGCTGGAGCAGCAGGCCCATGACCGAGGCGCCACCGTCGACCCGCAGCACCGAGGGCGGCGTCGTCACCGCCGCCGACATGGCGTCGAGGACATCGCGCACCTGGAAGCTCATCGCCTCCACCACCGCCCGGGCCAGGTGGGCGCGCTTGACCCCCCGGCTGAGCCCGACGATGGCCCCCCGGGCATACGGGTCCCAGTGGGGGCTGCCGAGACCGGTGAACGCCGGCACCATGACGACACCCCCGCTGGTCTCGACCGAGGTGGCCAGCGGCTCGAGGTCGGAGGACGCATCGATGACGCCGATGCCGTCACGGAGCCACTGGACGGCCGCCCCGGAGGCGAACACCGAGCCTTCCAGGGCATAGGACACCGCGGCACCGGACCCCGACCCCGACCCCGACTCCGGCCCGGCCCCCGAGCCGCCGAAATGGGGGGCGTCGGCGTCGAGGTCCCAGGCCAGGGTGGTGATCAACCCGTCGACCGGCGGAGGGCACACCGGACCGGCGTTCATCAGCACGAAGCTCCCGGTGCCGTAGGTGACCTTGGTCATGCCCGGGGTGAAGCAGGCCTGGCCGAAGAGGGCGGCGTGCTGGTCGCCGGCGATGCCGCTGACGGGAAGACCGGAAAGTACGGAGCCGGTGTCGAGGGCACCCGCGGACACCCGCCCGAAGCGGCCGCAGGAGGGCTGGACGGCGGGGAGGACGGCGGGTGGCACCCCGAAGAGGTCACAGAGCTCGTCGGACCAGCGGCGCACCACGATGTCGAACAGCAGGGTGCGCGAGGCATTGGTGGCATCGGTGGCGAACACCCCGTCATCGGGTCCGCCGGTGAGGTTCCACAGGATCCAGGAGTCGACGGTGGCCATGGCCAGCCCGCCGGTGTCGACCACGCCACCCTCGTGGAGCAGCCAGTGCATCTTGGTCGCCGAGAAGTACGGATCGAGGACCAGCCCGGTCCGCTCTCTCACCAGCGGGAGATGGCCGGCTTCGACCAGGGCGTCGCAGTAGGCGGCGGTCCGGCGGTCCTGCCAGACGATGGCCCGATGAAGGGGGCGACCGGTGCGCCGGTCCCACGCCACCACCGTCTCCCGCTGGTTGGTGATGCCGATGGCGACCGGAGTCCGGCCGGTGCCGGCCAGCCGTCCGGCCACCTCGACCAGGGTGGCCCGCACCGCCGACCAGATCTCGTCGGGATCGTGCTCGACCCAGCCAGGACGCGGGAAGTACTGGGTGAACTCGGCATAGGAGTTGTCGACCACGGCTCCATGGGCATCCACGGCCAGGGCCCGCACGCCGGTGGTGCCGGCGTCGATGGCGATGACGACGGGATCGGGTGCGGCCACGTCCGGACGATAGCCAGCCGGGGGGTCCCGGGGGCGATTCGGGCACCGCCGAGTGCTCGCGGAGCGCAATGTTGTGCGAACCTTCGCGAACGGCCTCCGAGCAGGAGATTTCCCGGCCGATTCTGATGAGAATTTCGGATGAATTCATTGACAGGGGTGTAACTACGCTGCTGTAATGAACCCACTATCTCGTGCTTGGGGGGGACTCGACCACTATATATTGTTATCCAAGGGTGATATCGGGCGAAAGTCCCCAGTGTCGGAATCAGAACAACCAGCGAAAGCGGCGGGTTGGGGGGTTGCTCTCTTCCGCGACTGTTCTCCCAAGTCTTGCCGGCTCCAAAACAGCGTCCACAGCAATCCACGCAGCAATCCACAGCCATTAGCAGTCACAGCAATCGTCACAGCCTGTCAGTAGAAAGAACTGTCAGTAGAAAGAGGTTCACTCATGGCCATCGCACCCCAGCGGCTCGGAATCGGCATCCGTCGCCATTTCACCAATCCCGATGTCCATCCCTACGACGAGGTCGAATGGGAGCGGCGCGACGCCCGAATCACCAACTACCGCGACGGCGCGGTGGCCTTCGAGCAGCTGGATGTGGAGGTGCCCGAGACCTGGAGCCTGAACGCCACCAACATCCTGTCCCAGAAGTACTTCCGGGGAACCCCGGGCACCTCTGAGCGCGAGTCGTCCCTCAAGCAGGTGGCCGACCGGGTGGTGGACACCATCACCGACTGGGGCACCAAGGACGGTTATTTCGCCGACGACGAAGAGGCGGAGACCTTCCGGGCCGAGCTGAAGCATCTGATCATCCACCAGAAGGCGGCATTCAACTCGCCGGTGTGGTTCAACATCGGGGTGGCCGGGGTACCGCAGCAGGGCTCGGCGTGTTTCATCCTGGCCGTCGACGACACCATGGACTCCATCCTCAACTGGTACACGGAAGAGGGTGTGATCTTCAAGGGTGGCTCGGGAGCGGGCGTCAACCTCTCCCGCATCCGCTCCTCCCACGAGCTCCTGAAGGGCGGCGGGACGGCGTCGGGTCCGGTGAGCTTCATGCGGGGGGCCGACTCGTCGGCCGGGACCATCAAGTCGGGTGGGAAGACCCGGCGGGCGGCCAAGATGGTCATCCTCGACATCGATCATCCCGACATCGAGGACTTCGTGTGGTGCAAGGCCATCGAGGAGCGCAAGGCGCGGGTGCTGCGCGACGCCGGATTCGACATGGACCTCGACGGCAAGGACTCCATCAGCCTGCAGTACCAGAACGCCAACAACTCGGTGCGGGTGACCGATGAGTTCATGGAGGCGGTGGTGGACGGGGGGGACTGGCCACTGATCACCCGGGGGGACGGCGAGGTCGTCCGTTCGGTGCCCGCCCGCGACCTCTTCCGTCAGATCGCCCACGCCGCCTGGGAGTGCGCCGACCCCGGCATGCAGTTCGACACCACCATCAACAGGTGGCACACCGCCTCCAACACCGGGCGGATCAACGGAAGCAACCCCTGCAGCGAGTACATGCACCTCGACAACTCGGCGTGCAATCTCGCCAGCCTCAACCTGATGAAGTTCCTGCACCCCGACTCGTCCTTCGACGTGGACGGCTACAAGGCCGCGGTCGAGGTGATCTTCACCGCCCAGGAGATCATCGTGGGCAACGCCGACTATCCGACCGAGAAGATCACCGAGAACTCCCGGCGGTTCCGGGAGCTGGGCATCGGCTACGCCAACCTCGGCGCGCTGCTGATGGCCCAGGGACTGCCCTACGACTCCGACGACGGCCGGGCCTGGGCGGCGGCCATCACCGCGTTGATGACCGGGCACGCCTATTCGACCTCGGCCCGCATCGCCGCCCGGATGGGCCCGTTCGCCGGGTTCCACGAGAACGTCGAGCCGATGCTCGGCGTGCTGCGCATGCACCGTGATGAGGTGGCCGATGATCGACGAGGAGATGGTGCCGACCGACCTGTTGTCGGCCGCCCAGGAGTCGTGGGACATCGCGGTGGAACTGGGCGAGGAGTACGGGGTGCGCAACTCGCAGGCCAGCGTGTTGGCCCCGACCGGGACCATCGGGCTGCTGATGGACTGCGACACCACCGGCGTCGAGCCGGACCTCGGCCTGGTCAAGACCAAGAAGCTGGTCGGCGGCGGCACCATGTCCATCGTCAACCAGACGGTGCCCCGTGCCCTCACCCGGCTGGGCTACTCACCCGACCAGGTGGACGAGATCATCGCCTACATCGACGAGCACAAGACCATCGTGGGTGCCCCTTACCTGTCCGCCGACCACCTCCCGGTGTTCGCCTGCTCGATGGGCGACAACACCATCCACTACCTCGGCCATGTCCGGATGATGGGGGCGGTCCAGCCGTTCATCTCCGGAGCCATCTCCAAGACGGTCAACCTCCCCGAGGACGTCACCGTCGAGGACGTCGAGCAGTTGCACATCGATGCCTGGCAGATGGGGATCAAGGCGGTAGCCGTCTACCGGGACAACTGCAAGGTGGGCCAGCCCCTCTCGACGACCAAGAAGGACGGGGCGGTCATCGACGAGGTGATGGCCGACGTGATCGCCGGTGCCGCCGTCGCCGGCGGTGACAGTGCCCCGGCGGGTTCGGAAGCGGAGGCTCACGCCCGCGAGCTGACCGAGCGGATCGCCGGGCTCGAGCGGGCCCTGGTCCACGAGCAGGCCCGGGCGGCGGACACCGTGCTGGTGGGTGCGGTGCGAGAGCGCCTGCCCCGCCGGCGCAAGTCATCCACCTTCGCCTTCCGGGTGGCCGACTGCGAGGGATACGTCACCGTCGGGGAGTACGAGGACGGGCGTCCGGGAGAGGTCTTCATGAAGGTGTCGAAGCAGGGGTCGACCCTGGCCGGCATCATGGATGCGTTCTCGATCTCGGTGAGCCTCGGCCTGCAGCACGGCGTGCCGCTGGCCACCTATGTGCGCAAGTACACCAACATGCGGTTCGAGCCGGCCGGGATCACCGACGACGCCGAGCTCCGGATCGCCACCAGCCTGGTCGACTACATCTTCCGGCGGCTGGCTGTTGACTACCTCCCGGTTGCCGAGCGTCTCGAGTTGGGCGTGTTGTCCACCGCCGAGCGGATGCAGCCGACGCTTCCCGGCGTGGAGGAGACGGCCACCGAGTCGCGGGGAATCAGCGGGATCGACGTCGAGGATCCACTGACGGCGTTCGTGGTCGAGGGCAGCGATCCGGATCCCACCGGGACCGGGGCATCGCCGGCGTCCGTGGGGCCCGCAGGGTCGCCATCTGCCGGCCAGCCGATCGTCCGGATGGAGCCTCGGGACGCGCCGTACTGCTACCAGTGCGGCAACGCCATGCAGCGGGCGGGCTCCTGCTACGTCTGTGGGAGCTGCGGCACAACCAGCGGCTGCTCGTAAGCGAGCCGGCGGCCTGCCGCGCTGCCACGCGCTGCCGCGGCCAGGGGTCCCGGCCTGGGACAAGCGGTCGGCCACGGGCGCGGTGGACGGCTCTTGAGTGCCCGCTTCGATTTGAAATGAAGCCCGAGTCCGCCATCTGTGGCTCCGGGCCATGAGGGCGGCTGAGCACGATCGGTCCTGACGGTCGAGTGTCGCCGTATTCGATCTGACTGCGCCCTGGCTTCGATCCTTCCGCCGACGGGCGTGGCCGACGCAAGGTCCTGGTCCGGTAACCGTTTCCAATGTGACTCACATCCACCTGGACCTGGACCCCCGGCAATGGGAGCCATTCGATGTTGATGAAATTGATTCGGATCCGGGCCATCAGGGTAAGGCTGAGCCGGGACTCCCCGTCGAAAGGGACTCACTAGCGGTTCGGGGACGTCTGGCAACAGAAACATGGGCTCTGGCCTGGGAATACGGATCGGCCCCCTGGGTTCGACCCCGACGCAACAAATGTAACGGTTCGTGCTTGTGCGACGTGGAGATAAGGAGACCCGTGCGGCGGGGAACAGGGAACTGCCAAACGCCGAAATCGTCCAATCCACTCACGGCCGTGCCAAACCGCCCCCACGCCTGGAGGGCGTCCGCGCTCCTGGGAGGATTGACACTCGTTGCGGTTTTGGCGATGGTGCCTTCCAGCAGCGCCCGATCGGGTGCTTCGGGTGCTGGGCTCGATCCCTCCCACACCGGAAATGCCCTCGTTGCGGCCAATTCGACGCAGCCAACCCGCCAACGGCACAGTCCACAGACGACGATCCCGACCACCACCACCTCGACCACCACTTCGACCACCATCACTGCCGACACTTCTCCGAACCCGACGACCACGACTTCGACATCTGCACCGGGTGCCACCACTCCGTCGGCCCCCGCCGGCGGGGCCACCACTTCTACGACCGTGCCGACCGGTGGGTCCTGCGGCGGCCAGCCGACCCTGGTGTCCGACGGCTCCACCTGGACGTGCAGCTTCGATAGCGAATTCACCAGCACGTCGCTCGACACCAACCAGTGGACACCGATCACCACCGCGGGGAGCGGGTATATCTCCGGCCTGACGGCGTGCTTCGTGAACTCCCCCAACAACATCTCGGTGGGCAATGGCTATTTGAGCCTGACCGCCCGCAAAGAGGCGGCTCCGTTCCTCTGTAAAGCACCCTTTTTTAGCTTCATCACTCAATACACCAGCGGTACCGTAGCTACTTATCGTTTGTTCTCCCAGGCCTACGGGCGCTTCGACGTGATGGCCAAGCTCCCGACGGCGACGGTCGCCGGGCTTCAGTCGTCCCTGTGGCTCTTGCCCCAGAACGAGACCAAGTTCGGGGCATGGCCAGCATCAGGTGAGATCGACATCGCGGAGACCTACAGCGAGTATCCGACTCTGGCCATCCCCTTCATTCATTACAGTTTCGACCCGGGTACCGCCAACCCCTCGACCAACACCAACATCGTCACCAATGACGCCTGCACCATCGACCCCTCCCAATTCAACGATTACGTGGTCGAATGGACGCCCAACACGATCACGATGATTTACAACGGAAAGACCTGCCTGATCGATCATTGGGCCCCGTCGTCGCCCTTGACTCGACCTCAACCCTTCAACCAACCGTTCTTCATCAATCTGACTCAGGCCCTCGGCGTCTGGACCAACAACTTCAACCCTCTCAACACTCCGTTGCCGGCCACCAGCCAGATCCAATACGTGCGGGCCTGGAAGCTGGTTTCCTGATCTCGTCGTTACGGCTGGCGAATATGACATCGTCCCCTTGAATACCTCGGAGCCGGTCGCCAACTCTCTGCTTGGTACTGTTCCGCCCCGCAGAAATCTGGACGCCTGTGTCCGAAATGAAAGTTCTAAAGCTCCAGCCCCATCGGGCCGAAATCTATGAGTACACGTACCGCGACCGATCGAAAGTTGACGCATGCCACTCCCAGTCAAGCGGGCGACCCAATCCTTGCTCGGGCCGGGCGACGGCGAGAAAGCCGGATCTCGCCTGTCGACCTATTCTGCGTTGCTCTTCGCGGTAGCTCTGGTCGGCGTGCTCGTCGCCGTCCCCTCCATCGCGTCCGGACCCGGCAGCTCGGTTTCGGCCCACTTTGTCCAGTATCCGTTACATAGAAGGCCGCCACCGACCACCACCACGACAACCACCACTCCGACCACAACGACGACCACCACCACTCCGACGACGACGACGACCACCACGACTACTCCGTCGACGACCACCACGACATCGACGTCGACCACGACGACCACCATCCCCAGCGGGACGAACTGCGGCAATCAGCAGACGTTGGTGGCCGACGGCTCCACCTGGACCTGCAGCTTCGACACCGAGTTCACCGGCACGTCGCTCAATCCGAGCCAATGGATCCCGATCACCACCGCGGCCAGCGGCTATCTCTCCGGGGCGGTGGCCTGCTATGTGAACTCCCCCAACAACATCTCGGTGGGCAACGGCTATCTGAGCCTGACCGCCCGCAAAGAGGCGGCTCCGTTCAGCTGCAACACCCCGTGGGGCCCTTTCACCACCCAATACACCAGTGGGACCGTAGCTACCTACGGGTTGTTCTCCCAGGCCTACGGGCGCTTCGAGGTGAGAGCCAAGATCCCGGCGGCGACGGTGGCCGGGCTCCAGTCGTCCCTCTGGCTCCTCCCCCAGAACGAGACCCAGTTCGGGCCATGGCCGGCCTCGGGGGAGATCGACATCGCGGAGATGTACAGCGAATACCCGACCCTGGCCATCCCCACCATCCACTACAACTACAACGCGAGCACGGTCAACGCCACCACCAACACCAACACCGTCACCAACTACGCCTGCACCTTCAACCCCAACGTATTCAACGACTTCGTGGTCGAATGGACGCCCACCACCATCACCATGCTCTACAACGGGACGACCTGCCTGGTCGATCACTGGATCCCGTCTTCGCCCCTGGTTGCCCCTCAGCCCTTCAACCAACCCTTCTTCGTCAACCTGACCCAGGCCCTCGGCATCGGCACCGACAACTTCAATCCGGCGACCACCCCGTTGCCGGCCACCACCGAGATCCAGTACGTGCGGGCCTGGAAGCTGGGCTCCTGAGCCGGCGCGCCAATCCACGGGACCCCGACCGCGTCGCCGGACCGGTCGGGGTCTCGGGTCCCGCCACTACCGCCAACCTCCACCGCCAACCACCCGGATCCGCCGTCCCCACTCGCCTGGGCCTGACCGGACAACTGATCTAGGGTTGTACCGTGGACGATGACGCCGACAACCGGAGGCCGACGGATTCCGAGCTGACGGAGTTGGCGCTGGCGGCCGATCCCGATGCCCCTCTCGACGCCGATGCGATGCCGATGGACGTCTATCTGGCTCAGACGCCGGGGCTGTTACCCGAGTGGTACATGCCCCTCGGCCTGGCCCGTCCGGTCAGGGGCTGGAAGGTCCCGGTGGTGGCGGGCCTGGTCGCCACCTTCCTGGTCCTCGAAGGCCTGGGGTTGTGCAGCGCCTACGGACACGTCGTCATCGGCTGACCGCTGGCCGAAGGCCTTACTTCGTCGACATCGGTGGCAGCCCGAACCGGCCCCGGATGGCGGCCTGCACCGCTTCGACCGACTCAGTGGCGTCGATGGTGGCCACGTACTCCTTGCGTTCGAAGATCTGCAGTACCGGGGCGGTGTGCTCGTGGTACTCCCGGATCCGGATGGCCAGCGCCTCGGGGGTGTCATCCTCCCGGGCCACCAACCGGCCCCCGCAGACATCGCAGACGTCGGGTTCGGCCGGGCGGCTTTCGATCAGGTTGTAGTCCAGCCCGCAACCTTCGCAAACACGACGAGCCAGGATCCGACGTTCGACCTCGCGGTCGGGAAGCTCGAGGTTGATCACCCCGTCGATGTCGTAGCTCTCGAGAAAGAACTCCGCCTGGCGGGAATTGCGGGGGAAACCGTCGATGATGAACCCGAAGTTCCAGTCGTGCTCGGCCAGACGCGTCTGCACGACGTCCTCGATAAGGTCGTCGTCAACCAGGTGGCCGTCGTTGACGATCCTTCTCACCCGGGCCCCGAGCTTGGTATGGGTCTGAATGTTGGAGCGCAAGATGTCGCCGACGCTGATGTGCACCAGGTCGAAGTCGTCGGCCAGGAGCTTGGCCTGGGTGCCTTTCCCGCTCCCCTGGACCCCCATGATGACGTACTTACGCATGCTGGCAGGAAGCCGATTGCGTCGCTCGGACCCCGGCCCCGGACTCCACCCTTGGTGCGGTGCCCATGGTGCTGAGAATCAGTTGTTCAGGAGCTCGGGGTGGCGGGTGGTGACCATCCGATGCATCCCGTCGCGCCACTCCACCGTCGTCGGACCCAGCAGCTCGTGCATCAACGTCAGATCGATCTGCACGCTGTCGATGGTGTTGGCGGTGGGTTCGAATTTGGCTTCGACCCCGGTCAGCTCGGAGAGGTAGCCGCACCACTCCTCGATGCTCACCGCGTCATCCCCTCCCCAGTTGACGGTGGTGGCCGGCAGATTGGCGCTGGCCAGCAGGTTGGGCACCATGCCGATGATGTCGTCCTCGTGGAGCGGGTGATACACGCTGGGGGCGTCGATGTTCACCGGGATGGCACTGCCGTTGAGCATCATCTCGAGGTGGATTGCCGGCCAGCCGCCGCGGTCGCCGTAGGGGACCGACAGCCGGGCGATGGTGGTGGGGAGCTCGAACCGGCGGGCCGCCCACCGGGCGGTGGCCTCGGCGGCGATCTTGCAGATGCTGTAGGTCCGGAGGAAGGGCCACACCGCGTGGTTGTCGCCCAGCTCGTCGTCCTCTTTGAAGACGTGATGCCCCATCGGCTTGTAGACGGCGGTGGAGGAGCAGTGGAGGAAGGCGGTGGCCCGCTGGTGGTGCTCCATCAGGGCGGCCAACCCGCCGCAGTTGGCATCCAGATCGGTGGTCCAGTCGTTCGACTTGGTCACCGCGAAGTTGATGACGTAGTCGGCGTCGACCGGCAGCCCCGACACGTCACCGGTCACCAGATCGATGGGGACGCAGCGGATCCCGGCCGCTTCGAGGCGGGCCCGGGCTTCGTCGTCCCGGAACCGGGCCGCCCCGATCACCTCGTTCTCCTTGGCCAGGGCCACGGCCACCGGTTCGGCCACCTGACCGGTCGTCCCGGTGATCACGATCGTCTTTCCACTCAACGGTTCAGGCGGCACGTCGTCCCCTTTGGTCCCCGATCCCGACCACCGGGATCCGACGTTGGCGATCCTAGGGGATTCGGATCAGGCACCTCCGGGGCGCCCGCAGCCGGACGATGGTCCCCCGTGGTGCCCGGGAGGCGAAATTGGTGCTAAGGGTGGACACCCGGCCACTTCCTGGGCCATACTGTCTTTTCCGCCTTCTTTCACCGGTAGACCGCGTATTCCCTGGTCACTGGTGCTATCAGCCGAGCGGAACGACCAATGACCCTAATCGACAGTGAGAAAGTGACGTTCCCATGAGTGCCACCTGGCGCAAGCACGCAGCCTGCCGGGGCATCGATCCAGATGTTTTCTACCCGATCTCCGACGAGGAGGCCGGTGAGGCGAAGGCTATCTGCGATCAATGCGCGGTCCGGGAGGCTTGCCTCGAGCATGCGCTGGCCAGCCGGGAACGCGAGGGCATCTGGGGCGGGGCTACCGAGCGCGAACGCCGCCGGATCCACCGTCAGCGTCGCAAGTCTGCCTGATCCGGGAGGTGGAGTCGGAATCCCGGCTCCGGTGCTGGCGAGGCAGCGATCGGAAGGCTGCCCGTCCAACCTAGATTCTGGTCGCCCCCCGGCCAGACTCTCCGGTGGGACCCGTTGAAGACTGGAGCCCGATGACGATCGCAGTTGGGGTCGACCGCCCGGAACTCTCCGCGGAAGAGATCCGGGTGCTCGGCTGCCTCATCGAGAAGCAGCTGACCACCCCCCAGCAGTATCCGTTGACCCTCAACGGGCTGACTCTGGCCTGCAACCAGGCCTCGAACCGCTACCCGGTGGTCGCCTATGACGAAGCCACTGCCGAGCTGGCCGTCCGGACCCTCAAGCAGAAGGGCCTGACCCGTTTCGTCCATCCGACCCATGGCCGGTCGGTCCTACGCTACGAGCACGTGCTCCGGGACGCCTTGGGCGTCGACGAGCCGCAACTGGCCATCCTCGCCGTCTTGCTGCTCCGCGGCCCCCAGACGGTGGGGGAGATCCGCACCCGGACCGAGCGGATGGCGGAATTCGACGACCTCCGACAGGTCGCCCACGAGCTCGACCTGTTGGCGGAGCACGCCGGTGGCCTGGTGGCGCCGGTGCCCCGGGGTCCGGGCCAGAAGGAGGGGCGCTTCGTCCACCTGCTGGGCACCGACCCGATGCTGTCGGTTGCCGAGCCTCCGTCCGCCCCGCCGGCCACCGCCGCGGGCCCCGCTGCCGGAGACACCCACCCGAACCAGGAGTTGACCGCCCTCCAACGGATCGAGCAGCTGTCCGGCGAGGTCGCCGCCTTGAGGAGGGATCTCGACGCGGTGAGGGCCGAGCTCGGCATCGAGACCGCGACCGGCCAGTGAACGAGGTCGAGCGGCTCCGGGCCGCCATCGAGGTGCATCAACCCGGTGACGAGCGGGAGGCGGCGTCGCGGGCCACCATCCTGGCCGGACTGGACAGCCTCGAACGGCCGTTCGACGAGAACGCCGACCTCACCCATGTGACCGGATCGGGCATCGTGGTCGGCCCTCGGGGGGTCATCCTCCACAAGCACCGCCGGCTGCAGATGTGGATGCAACCGGGGGGCCACATCGAGCCGGGGGAGACGGCGGCCGACGCCGCCCTGCGAGAGTCGGGAGAAGAGACCGGCCTGAGTCTCTCCCATCCGCCCGGCGGCCCGGTGATGGTCCACGTGGATGTCCACCCGGCAGCCAACGGTCACGTCCACCTCGACGTCCGGTACCTGATGTTCGCCCCCGACCAGGATCCGGCGCCTCCTCCGAACGAGAGCCAGGAGGTGGCCTGGTTCTCCTGGGAGGAGGCGATGGAGATGGCCGACGACTCGTTAGTCGGCGCACTGCGGACGACCCATAGAGTCATCGGTACCTCGGTGCCCATCCCGGGGACGAGTGAGACGAGTGAGAGGAGCCGCGATGGCTGAGCCGTTCGACACCCTGCTGGAAGTCCAGCAGCACGACACCGCCCTCGACCAGCTCCGTCACCGCCGGCAGACCCTTCCCGAGCAGGCCGAACTGGCCAAGATCGAGGCCCGGCGATCGCAGGTCGCCGCCGAGGGGACGGTGGTGCGGACCCAGGTGGACGACCTGAAGTCCCGGCAGGCGTCCCTCGAGGAGCAGATCGCCGCGGCCACCAAACGCCGGCACGAGATCGAGCAGCGGATGTTGACCGGCGGCGTCTCCGCCTCCCGGGACCTGCAGGCCATGGACGGGGAGGTCCGCCATCTGGCCGAACGGCAAGCGCAACTGGAGGAGCTCGAGCTGGAGCTGGTCGACGAGGAAGACCCGCTCGACGTGGCCCTGGAGGCGAACGAGACGGCGGCGGTCCTGCTGGAGGCGGATGCCCGCCGGCTCCAAGGGATCATCAGCCAAGAAGTGGCCCGCATCGACCAGACAATCGTGGTCGAGGAGGCCCAACGGGCCGAGCAGGCCGTCCGGCTGCCCCCCGATCTGGCCGAGCAGTACGAGAAGCTCCGGGCCCATCTCGGCGGGGTGGGGGCGGCCCGTCTGGTCGGGGACCGGTGCGACGGGTGCCACCTCATCCTGCCATCCAAGGAAGTCGAGCGCATCCGCCGGCTTCCCGCCGATGAGTTCGCCACCTGTGACCAGTGTGGTCGCATCCTGGTGCACTGAGCCGGTGAGGACGGAACGGCTCCCGCGGTGTTGATCCTGATCCGCCACGGGGAATCCACCGGGAATGCCGACGGGCTGCTCCTCGGACGTCTGGACGCCCCCCTTACCGAACGGGGACTCGAACAGGCCGGTTCCCTCGGGTCGTCCCTGACCGGTGTCTCCCGGGTGATCTCCAGCCCGTTGTCCCGGGCCCGGGATACCGCTGAGGCGCTGGGGCTGGGCGTGCCGGTGGAGATCGATCAACGGTGGATCGAAGTCGACTACGGCGAGTTCGACGGCCAGCCTCTCGGGGAGGTGCCGGCCGAGGTGTGGCGGCGTTGGCGGGAGGATTCGCACTATCGGCCCCCCGGCGGCGAGTCATTGGCGGAGGTGGGGATCCGGGTGCGCAAGGCGTGTGAGGAGTTGTTCGCCACCGACGGGGATGGAGCGCGGGGTGACGGCGATGTGGTGGTGGTGAGCCACGTCTCGCCCATCAAGGCGGCCACCTGCTGGTCGCTGGGCCTCGGGGACGAGGGAGCCTGGAGGCTCTACCTGGCCACCGCTTCCATCACCCGGGTGTCCTGGGGTGCCAACGGGCCGGTGCTCAACCGGTTCAACGACACCCCGTGGTCGCGGCCAACCTGACCGACTCGGACGGTGACGGCCCTGGCGATCGGGCGCCGGGAGGCCGGCACGACAAGATATGGGCGACGATAGGATCGCTTGTCAGGTGCCCTGTCATGCATCAGCGCACCTGATGTGGGTGGGTCAGGGGTCGCCCCACGGCGGCGCCGAGTGGCATCCGACGAGCGAGCAGGCGAGTGAAGGGAACTGGCTCACCATGAGTTGGACCGGAGTGGAACCCTACGGGGACGACATCTACACCGAGCCCGACGGCGACCCGGACACGCTGGCGAATCTGGGTCCCCTCGCCCCGATGGCGGGAATCTGGGAGAGCGCGACGGGGGCCGACCAGCACCCGGTGGTCGACGGCACCGAGGCCAACACCTTTCACGAGCGCTACGAGCTCCAGCCGATCGACCGGCAGACCAATGGTCCTCAGCTCTTCTACGGCCTCCGCTATCACACCCACATCGTCAAGCCCGGCGAGGCGGAGACCTTCCACGACCAGGTGGGCTACTGGCTCTGGGAGCCGGAGACCAAGACGGTGACCCTCACCCTGGGCATCCCCCGGGGCCAGGTCCTGCTGGCCGGCGGCACCGCCGAGCCCGATGCCACCGAGTTCGAGGTCCGGGCGGCGCTGGGCTCCGAGGTCTACGGGATTCTGTCCAACCCGTTTCTCGAGCAGGCGTTCCGCACGCTCAGCTACCGGATGACCGTCAGCGTCCACCCCGGCGACACCTGGTCGTACGAGGAGGAGGGGGTGCTGGACATCCCGGATCGGGACGAGCCCTTCTCCCACATCGACCGCAACACCCTGACCCGAATCGGGCCCCCCACCCCGAATCCTCTGGCCCAGGCGGCCATCAATGACGGAAGTCTGGGTAGAAGTCCGGGTGGGAGCCCGGGTGGAGGCCTGGGTATCGGAAACCTACGAAGCGAAAGCAGGATGCTCCCATGAACCATCTGATGCGAGAACTGGCCCCCGTCGCCGATGAGGCCTGGGAACAGATCGACGCCGAGGCGAGCCGTTCGATCAAGCACTTCCTGGCTGCCCGCAAGCTGGTCGATTTCGCCGGTCCGCTGGGGTGGAGCCATTCGGCCATCGATGTCGGGCGGATCGACCCGCTGGACAGTGGGCCGCTCGACGGGGTCGAGGTGGCCAGGCGCAAGGTGATGCCGCTGATCGAGGTGAGGACGGCGTTCTCGCTCGATCGGGTCGAGTTGGCCGCCGCCGAGCGCGGCGCCACCGACATCGATCTGGCCGCGGTGATCGCCGCCGGACGGGCTGCCGCCCTGGCCGAGGATCACATGGTCTTCCACGGCTACGAGCCGGGCGCGGTCACCGGCCTGGCGACCGCCTCACCCCACGGTGCGGTGGCCATCAGCAGTGACTACAGCCACTATCCGGAGCACGTGGCCCAGGCGGTGGCGACCCTTCGGGCCGCCGACATCGCCGGTCCCTATGCCATCGCCCTCGGGGCCCGGTGCTACACCGGGGTGACCGAGACCACCGAGCACGGCGGCTACCCGGTCTTCGAGCATATCCGGCAGATTCTGGAGGGTCCGATCGTGTGGGCGCCGGCGGTGGACGGAGCCGTGGTGCTCAGCCAGCGCGGCGGGGACTTCGAGCTGACCATCGGTGAGGATTTCTCCATCGGCTACCGCTCGAGCGACGCCGCCTCGGTCGGCCTCTATATAGAGGAGAGCCTGGCGTTCCGCATCAACACCCCCGAAGCCGCGGTGCACCTGGCCTACGTCTGAGCGTCTGTGCTGGGGGGTACGGACCGGCGACCTGGCCTTCGAGGCTCAAGTAGGCACGGGTTCCCACAACCGGGAGATTCGGTGTCATCCCGATACTGGGCAGGGACCCGAAGTTCAGGGCATCCCCGAAGTTGTAGATGGCTCCGTTGGAGCCGACAATCCAGTAGCCCTGACTGTCTCTGGTCGGAAAGGCCACCACCAACGCCGTCGGAACGACGACCTGTGGAGCGGGGTCGGCCCTCGCCACATTGCTGGCACTTGGGTATCACGCGAGCTTCGCCGGCAGCGGCAGTTACGCGCCGACGTCGGCCAAGGGCTCCCTGGTCGTCCTCCTCGGATCGACCATCCTGGAGGAATTCCGGGCATCAAAGGTGGAGCCGGGCGGCCCCGAAGGCTCGGCTACACCTCTGGCACCTGGAGGTCGAAAACCAATCACCGTTGCCGGTGCCACGCCCGAGGGTGTCGCACCGGCGGCGTCTCAGTGGCATGTTCTGAAGGTCGCACTGACCGGCTGTTAGCGATCAACTCGGCCCGTCTGGAGCCCCGAGCTATTTGGTCCCGACCTCGGGCTCGCATTTAGGGCATTCTGTAGCAGCAGACTTCGGTCTGATCGAACGGCCAACAAGGAGGTCGCCATGTCTTTCCCCAATAAAACCGCTTCTCCTCGGCCGAGCTGGCGGCTCACTTGGCTCACCGCGGTCGCCGTCATCGTCGCCAGCCTCGGCTTAGCGGCCTGTACGGTCCATGTTGGGACGAGCTCTACGACCACCTCAAAAGCGCCGGCGTCCTCCACGACGACGACACCACCGAATTTGCTCACGCAAATGCCAAAAGCCTTTGCGGCTCAATGCACCAACGAGGCTTCGTCGGACTTTATCGATACAAATGAGACCGCCCAGGTCGTATGCAGTGGTAGCAACGTGCCGGATGCCGACGTCCTCATTTATCAGCAGTATGACACCTCCGCCGACGCCGACAACTACTACAGCAGCACTCTGCTCTCGGGGAACCGGATGCAGAGCGGCCAAGGCGACTGCACCTCGGCGACGCTCTCGGGTACCAGCACCAATGGCACCTATTGCGAAACCAATGTGACGGCCAACGGCAAGGCGGTCGGCAATGTCTTTCTCTTCAACGGAACCGATTTTCAAGTCGGATCGGGCGTAAGCCTCGCTTCCGTCCTGTCCTCACCACCACCGATCTGCTCGAATACGAATGCCGGATTCGGAGTGGTCGGCTGGACGGTTGACAGTAAGAATCTCGCCGCGCTTGCCATCACCTGCAGTAGCGACGTCGCCACCCTGCAGAGCATCAACAAGGACTATTTGGCCAACGACTACGACCTCGGCACCTAGAGCGAGGTTGGCCCTCTGCCCGGAGGGGACCGTCCGGGGCTGGACCTGAGCGGGGACCGGGCGCGGGGCCGTCCGGCTGCTTCGAGGTTGCCAGAGATCGAGGCAGGCCTTCACGAGGGCGGGTGGTTGACGGTGAGCCGGCCGATAGGCGGGATTCTGTCCACCCTCTTGCGAGGGATGGGTGGCCATCCATCTGAGCGGTCTACCTGGAGGCGGTGTTCCCGAGGGAACCCCGGGCGGGCAGCCCTGACCCCCTGTTTGACCTTGCTCCGGGTGGGGTTTACCGAGCCGTCCGGGTCACCCCGGACGCTGGTGCGCTCTTACCGCACCGTTTCACCCTTACCTGTGCGACGCCCGAGGGCATCGCCATCGGCGGTCTGTTCTCTGTGGCACTTTCCTGCAGGTCACCCTGACTGGCCGTTAGCCAGCACCCTGCCCTTTGGAGTCCCGACCTTCCTCGACCCGACCCCGGTTGAAGGGGTGACCTCCAACCGGTACGAGCCGCGGCCACCTGGCCGACTCACCGTCGGCCTCATGATCCCACAGACTGGCTGGGATTTCTCGGCCCTGAGGCAGCCTCGCCCTAGTCTGGCGCCGTGGAAGTTACTCCGAGTGCGGCTGCGAGGTCCCTCCCGGGACGACCCGGATCAGTGGGATCCGAGGGACCCGAGCGGCCTGCGCTCTCCATCGGCGAGCTCTACGGTCGCATCGATCGCACCCTCCGGAAGGCGTTCCCCGACGATCTGTGGGTCTCGGGTGAGGTCCGCTCCTTCAAGGTGAGCCCTCGCGGCCACTGTTTCATGGATCTGGTGGATCCCCAACATGCTCAGGATGCCGCATCCCCGGTTCTGAAAGTCAAATGCTGGTCGACCACCTGGCGTCGGGTCCGAACCACGCTCGACCAGCTCGGTATTTCCCTCGACGCCGGCTTGGTGGTGAGGGTCCGGGGCAAGGTCGACTTCTACAAACCCCGGGGCGACGTCAGCTTCATCATGTCGGAGTTGGACACCGATGCCCTGCTGGGCAAGGTGGCGGCCGAGCGCGCCCGGCTGGTGAAGGCCCTGGTCGACGAGGGCCTGTTCGACCGCAACCGGCGACTGGAGGTGCCCCGACTTCCATTGCGCATCGCGCTGGTGACCAGTCCGGGGACCGAGGGATACCGGGACTTCATCGGGCAGCTCGAAGCTTCGGGCATGGCGTTCGACGTCCGGGTGGTGGCCACCCAGGTGCAGGGTCGAGCCGCCGGAAAGTCGGTGGCGCTGGCCATTGCCGGCCTCCAGTCCGAGGGGTGTGACGTTCTGGTGGTGGTACGGGGCGGCGGCTCCAAGTCGGACCTGTCCACCTTCGACAGCGAGTTGGTGGCCCGGTCCATTGCCGCTTCGAAGATCCCGGTATGGACGGGGATCGGCCACACCGGTGACCAGTCGGTGGCCGACGAGATCGCCAACCGCGCCTTCATCACCCCGACCGACTGTGGCGGCGAGCTGGCCCGGCTGGCCATCAGCTACTGGGAGTCTGTCGTGGAACGCGGGATTTCCGCCGCTCGGCTGGCCTCGCTCGTTGCCGGCGACGCCACCCTCCACCTTGACCGCTGCCGGAACCGGGTGTCGATGGGCGCCCGCATGCACCTGGGCCGGCATGCCGACGGGCTGCACCGCCAGGCCCAGACGCTGGGAGGAACTGCCCAACGCCACCTCGACGACGCCGACCGTTTGATGGTGCGGCGACTGACGCTGCTGGCCGCACTCCCCGAGCGGATGCTGGAGACCGAAGATCGCCAGATCCGCCAGTGGACCCAGCTGCTCGGCGCCTATGACTACCAGCGGCAGCTCGAGCGGGGCTATTCGGTGACCCGGACCGACGACGGAGTCGTCCTTCGGTCGACCGCCGGCCTGTCGGCCGGGGTCGGGTTGGTCACCCGGTTGGCCGATGGCGAGGTCCACTCCGTCGTGGACGTGGCCCGCGACGATACGGACGAAGACGATCGAACCAAGGAGACAACCTGAAATGGCCACCAACGAGAAGGGCGCAGACGACGGTGGCGGCCCGAACCCGGCCGCCGCGGTGACGGAGTTGAGTTATTCCGATGCCGGCAAGGAACTGGACGCCATCATCGGAGAGTTCGAAGCCGGCGTCATCGATGTCGACCGCCTGGTCGAACGGCTCCAGCGGGCCACCTCGATTGTCGACGAGCTCGATCGCCGGCTACGGCGGACCCGGATGCAGGTCGAGGAGTTGGTGCCCCGGCTCGAGGCCATCGGTCGAGGTGAGCCGGCCGCCCCCGAGGCTGGTGCGGACGAGGGCGACGAGGTGTACGACGAGGACGAGCTCATTGCCGAGATGACGATGGACGACAGGTCCGACGCCGGTGGCCCCGCCGGGCTGTTCTGATCCCGCCCGACCATCCCAACGGCACCCCAGACTCGTCCCGATTACTGGATATTGCGCTCGCGGCCGGCCCAGAACGGCTTGCGCAGCTCGCGCTTCAACACCTTGCCCGACGGGTTGCGGGGCAGGACATCGATGAAGTCGACCGAGGTCGGGCACTTGTAGTGGGCCAGCCGCTCCCGGGAGAAGGCCAGGATGTCCTCCATCAGGGCCTCGTCGTCGGTGCCGGCCTCCGGTGATCTCACCACGATGGCCTTCACGGTTTCTCCCCACTTGTCGTCGGGGACCCCGATGACCGCGGCATCGGCGATGGCGGCATGGGAGAGCAGCGCGTTCTCGACTTCGGCCGGATAGATGTTCTCCCCGCCGGACACGATCATGTCCTTCAGCCGGTCGTGGAGGAAGAGGTAGCCGTCCGCGTCCAGCCAGCCGGCATCCCCGGTTCGGAACCAGTCGTCCTCCGACAGCACCGTGGCGGTGGCCTCGGGTTGGTTCCAGTAGCCGAGCATGTTCTGGGCCGAACGGGTCACCACTTCGCCGACCTTGCCGACCGGGAGCAGCTCCCCGGTATCGGGGTCGATGATGCGCAGCTCGACGTGGTCGAAGGGCCGGCCGGCGGATTGCAACAGCCGGGACCGAGGGCCGTCGGGGTCGTGGTCCTCGGGAAGCAGCGAGGTGATGGCTCCGGTGGTCTCGGTGAGCCCGTAGACCTGGGCGAAATCGCAGCCGAGGGCTTTCATGGACCTGACCAGAACATCCTCGCTGATCGGCGAAGCCCCGTAGAAGACGGTGCGCAGTGACGAGACATCGGTGGTGGCCAGCTCCGGGGTGACCAGCATGAACATCAGCACTGCCGGGACCACGAACGTCTCGGTGATCTGGTGTTGGGCGATGAGGCCCAGAACCGCGGCCGGATCGATGTCCCGGACAATGATCGAGTGGCCTCCCCGGGACATCCCGGCCAGGGCCCAACCGCTCCCGCCGATATGGAACAGCGGCATGGCCACCATCGACACCGTGTCCGGGCCGATATGGAAGACCCGGTCGGCCTCGTTGAGCAGACAGGAGATGTTCCGGCCGGTGATCATCACGCCCTTGGGGAGGCCGGTGGTGCCCGAGGTGTAGAGCTGGGTGATCACATCACCCGGGGCGGGCTCGAAGCCGGCGTCGTCGGGGTCGTCGTCGGCGTTGGCGTCGAGCCAGGCATTCAGCCCGTCCAGTGACACCCACTCCCGCACCGAGGTCGCCACCGCGGCGATCTCCTTGGCCGCGTCGGCATAGTCGGCGTCCACGAACATGGCGACGGCGCCGGAGTCCATGACGATGCCGGCCATCTCGGCCGGGGCCAGCCGCCAGTTGACCGTCACGTTCACCGCGCCGATCAGCGCGCAGCCGAAGAAGATCTCGAAGAACTCGATGCTGTTGCGGTCGAGGAACGCCACCCGGTCTCCCCGACCCACGCCCTGGGCCGAAAGGGCCTGGGCCACCCGCCGGGCATTCCGGTAGACCTCGCCCCAGGTGAGGGTCCGATCGCCGGCGGTGAGCATCGGGGCGTCGGGCTGGGAGGCCGCCAGCTCGCGCAACATTCCCGAGACCGTCCGGTACTCCGTGGGGCGATGATGATCGACGGTTTCTACGGTCATGACGGGAAACTGTAGGCCCAAACCCGGGCCATCTGGCTGGGGATCGAACGCCGCAGTGCTACAACAGGGGCACGACGAGCGGGACGGAAGGGGCGCAGGGGTGGAACACGTGGCACTGACGGCGGTCGGAGCCGACCAACCGGGGATCGTGGCCGCACTGACCGGGGTCCTCATGGACCTCGGCTGCAACCTGGAGGACTCCACCATGAGCATCCTCCGTGGCCAGTTCGCGGTGCTGTTGGTGATCGCGGTGCCCGACGAAAGCGGAGCCCAGGCCATCGAAGCCGCCCTGGCCCCGGTGGCCGACCGGTTGGGTCTGACCATCGTGGTGCGGCCACTGGTGCCCACCCCCGGAGCCACCGGTGGGGCTGCTGAAGTTGGAGCCGACGTCGAGAGCCAGGTCTACGCCTTCTCGGTCCACGGAGCCGACCGGCCCGGCATCGTCCACCGGGCGGCGGAGGCGTTGGCTCAGGTCGGCGGCAACATCATCGATCTGTCGACCCGGCTGGTGGGATCGGACGACCAGCCGGTCTACGTGCTGACGTTGACGGTTGGATTCGCGCCCGGGACCGAGGCCGAGGTGGCGGCGGCCACCGTCCGGCAGTCGGTCGAGGCGTTCGGGGTGCAGTGCCACGCCCACCGGGTCGAGATCGACGTTCTCTGACCGGTCGGACTGCACCGCTCGATGCCCATCCGCCCGGTTCTGACGCTGCCCCACGACGTCCTGGTCACCCCGGCCTACCCGGTGGGAGGCATCGGCGCCGAGGCCCGGGCGCTGGCGGTGGATCTGGTCGACACCATGCGAGCGTCCCCGGGATGCGTCGGTTTGGCGGCTCCCCAGATCGGGGTGGATCTCCGTGCCTTCGTGGTCGATGTCACCGGCCACCGGTTAGCCCGGTCCTCTCACGGGATGTTCGTCCTCTTCGACCCGGTGGTCGAAGCCGCCTCTGCCCCGGAGTCGGCCCGGGAGGGATGCATGAGCGTTCCCGATCTCACCGGCAACGTGGCCCGGGCCACCCAGGTGACGGTCTCGGGCACCACCCCCGACGGCGATCGTCGCCGGTTGGAGGTGGATGCTTTCGAAGCCCGGGCCGTTCTGCACGAGATGGACCACCTCGCCGGCCTGGTCTTCCTCGATCGGGTGGCGGGCCCCCACGATGTCTTCCCCCGTAAGGTGTACAGGTGACCGAATCGACCTCTCCGGCTCCCGCCAGCCGCGAATCGACCGACGACCGCCTCTACTTCCGGCAGCTGCTGGCCGGGCGGGACTTCGCGGTCGGCGACGCGGTGGCCCAACAGATGGTGAACTTCGTCTACCTGATCGGGGACCGGTCCACCGGCGAGGCGTTGATCGTCGACCCGGCCTACGGGGTCGACGAGCTGCTGGCCATGCTGGCGGCCGACGGGATGGAATTGCGGGGGGCGCTGGCCACCCACTACCACCCGGACCATGTCGGCGGGGACATGATGGGTTGGGGGATCGAGGGCATCACCCGGCTGCTGGAGTTGGCCCCGGTGCCGATCCACGTCCAGGCCGACGAGGCCCCGTGGGTGGAGCGGTCGACCGGGGTCAGTGCCGGCGACCTGGTCACCCACCACGGCGGCGACGTGGTGACCGTCGGCGGGGTGCCGATCACCCTGATCCACACCCCGGGCCACACCCCGGGGAGCCAGTGCTTTCTGGTCGACGGCCGCCTGGTGTCCGGCGACACCCTGTTCCTCGACGGTTGCGGCCGGACCGACCTTCCGGGTGGGGACCCCGAAGAGATGTACGAGTCCTTGACCACCCGCCTGGCCCGGATCCCCGATGAGACGATCCTGTACCCCGGCCATCTCTATTCTCCCGAGCCCTCCGCGTCGTTGGGCGCCACCCGGGCGCACAATTATGTGTACCGGCTGTCGACGCCCGAACAGTGGATGACCATGTTCGGCCGTTGAGCCAACCACAGCTATGAGTGAACCTCTCTCATCCGACGCCACCATCCTGGTGGTGGGAGCCTCCCTGGCCGGCATGCGGGCCGCCGAGGAGATCCGCCACCTGGGCCATACCGGCGACGTCGTCATCATCGGCGAGGAGATCCACCCTCCCTACGACCGGCCCCCGTTGTCGAAGCAATTCCTGGCCGGGAAGTGGGACGTCGAGCGCATTCATCACCACACGCCGGAGAAGCTCGACGCCTTCGGGCTCGAGTTCCGGCTCGGCACCCGGGCCACCGGGCTCGACACCGAAGCTCGCAGGGTACGCGTCGAGGACGGCAGCCAGGTCGACTACGACGGCCTGATCATCGCCACCGGGGCCAAACCGCGCTGGCTCCCGGGCACCGAGGGGATCACCGGCGTCCGAACCCTGCGCACCCTGGATGACAGCGCGGGGTTGCGCGACGACCTCACCCGACTCGGCGAGGGGGCGCGACTGGTGGTGATCGGCGCCGGCTTCATCGGCGCGGAAGTCGCCGCCACCTGTCACGGACTCGGGGCGAGGGTCACCGTGGTCGAGGCCCTCACCACCCCGTTGGCCGGTGTGCTCGGCCAGCAGATGGGGGAGGTGTGCGCCGGGTTGCACCGGGATGCCGGGGTGGCGCTCCGGTTGGGGGTCGGGGTGGACAAGGTGGTCGCCGGCCCCGATGGCGCGGCTCCCGTCCAGGTGCGACTCACCGACGGCAGCGTGCTGGAGGCCGACCTGGTGGTGGTCGGGATCGGGGTGACTCCGGCGGTGGACTGGCTGGAGGATTCCGGCCTCACCTTGGCCAACGGGATCATGTGCTCCGACGGTCTGTTCGCCGCCGACCGGGTGGTCGCCGCCGGGGACGTGGCCCGGTGGACCCACGTGCACCTGGACGAGGACATCCGGATCGAACACTGGACCAACGCCGCGGAGGGCGGAGCGCTGGCCGCCCACAATCTGATCGCCGGATCGGCGGCGGCCGAGTCGTACACGCCGGTCCCGTTCTTCTGGTCGGACCAGTACCAGGCCAAGATCCAGGTTCTCGGGCGCCCGGATCCCGAGGACGAGGTGGTGGTGGTGGACGGGAGCCCCGAGGACCGCAAGCTGGTGGCTCTCTACCGCCGGGGGGACCGGCTGACGGCGGCGCTGGGCATCAGTCGGGCGCGCCAGCTGATGGCCTACCGGCCGCTGCTGGCGGCGGCCGCCTCCTTCGACGAGGCCATCGAAGTCTCCCGAAGCTGAACTTGGGATTGGCTGCCGGTGGGCGCCCGGCGCCCGACCCGGAACCGGCGGGCGAAGGTAGCCACCGTTTCGATCTGCTCCGCCGACGGCTCGATGCCGCCATAGATGAAGGCTTCGACGACCGAGGCGGTCAGTTGCAGCCGATCACGGGAGCTGGGAGCCGCATCGGCCAGTCGGCCGCAATAGGTGACCAGGGTCTCGTCGGCCCGGCGGACGATGCCCGACCGGGCACCGGCCCGTTCCAGCTGGCCGGCGACCCGGTGGGCCCAGGTCGGGGGTCGGCGGATGCGCCGCCGCCGGACCCCGATGAAGGAGGCGAGGACGACCAGGACCGCACCGATGGGGAGCCAGGGAAGACGGCCGAGGAGGTGGGCGGTGCTGGCGGCGATGACCGAACCGGGGGACGGGTTGGCCGACGGCACGTCGGCGGTCGGATCGAAATTCTGCCAGCCGTAGCCGGGGAACCAGACCTGGACCCAGGCGTGGGCGTCGTTGGCCTCCACCTGGTAGAGGTCGGTGATCGGGTTGTAGGAGCCGGGGACGTACCCGACCACCTCGCGTGCCGGGATGCCCAGGGAGCGGAGCATGACCGCGGTGGCCGTGGAGATCTGCTCGCAGAAGCCGACCCGGGAGCCGAACAGGAACGCATCGACGGCATCCTGGTTGGCTTGGAGGGGCGGGATGTCCGTCGAGTAGTGGATGTGGGAGGACATCCATGCCTCGATGGCGCTGACCTTGGCCTGGGTGTGCGGGTCGCTGCCGCCGGGAGTGTCGATACCGGCGGTGATCTGTAGGGCCAGGGCGGCGACCCGGGCATCGGGGTGGGGGAGTTGGAGGTATCTGCGCTGCTGGTCGGTTGGAAGGGTGACGGGAGGGGTGCCACCCGGACCGGTGGCGGTGGCGGCAGCCAGTTGGGAGGCGGTCGCGGTGCTGTCGGCGGACACCACCGTGTACAC
Organism: uncultured Acidimicrobiaceae bacterium; assembly: GCA_963819695.1. GTDB lineage: Bacteria > Actinomycetota > Acidimicrobiia > Acidimicrobiales > RAAP-2 > DASZIT01. The sequence goes on from CAWFXD010000001.1 coordinate 871,931, forward strand.
CGTGCCACTGCCCATCGATGTACCCGACACGATGGTCCCGTCGTTGGTGACCAGGAGATGCTGGGCTTGGACGTAGACCTTCTGAGCATTGTCGGCGTGGAAGACGAGGTTGGGACCGGACTGGGCCAGGTAGAACGTCTGGATGTCGGTGGTGGCCGGGGACAGCCCGGCCTGCTGGTCATTGGCCAGCGGAATGTCGAACGGGGATCCGGAGGTCAGCTTCTGCACCGCCGGGCCGTCGGTCGGATTGGTCGACTGCACCCAGCTCTGGCCGTCCCAGGTGTCGTAGGTCTGACCGACCCAGAAAGCCGGCCGGGTGGCCCGCACCCGCATGACGACCTGGTCGCCGAGGGTGGCCCGCACCCCGGTGTCGAGTGACTTGGCGAAGCCCAGGAATCCGCCGACACCGGTCTTGCCGGTGGGACTGGCGGCGTGGGCGGGCAGCCCGGCGGCTCCCCCGTCGGTGAGATTGCTGGGGCTCTCCACCGGCGGGCTTCCGGCCGACGATGACGGGAAGATGAGCGAGGTCGAGACATGGGGGGCGGGAAGCAGCGAGACGAGCGCCACGGTGAGTACCGCCACCACCAGGCCAGCAGCCGCCAGGGTCCTCCACGGCACCCCGTCGGCCCCGCTCATCGACTGCCACATCGACACCAGGCCCCAGAGACCGCAGACCAGCCAGGCGACCACGTAGATCCCCAGCGAGAGGTCGACCGTCTGGGCGGCGGCCACCGCCATCAGGGCGGCGGAACCGGCCAGGGAGTAGGCGACATCGCGGCGGGCGGGTACGTCGAAGGAATGGGTGGAGAGGACCCAGGCGAAGAGGGCAGCCAGAGGCGCCTCGACGGTGGAGATGTCCCCGGGGGTGGCGCTCCGGGTCGCGGTGATGATGAACCAGACGAAGCCGCCCACCACGCAGGCGGCCAGGATGGGTTTGACCGCCCTCCACGGATGTTCACGGCGCCGGTAGGAGAGGGCGTTGCCGACGATGGTGGCGGCGATGGCGAACACAGCCAGTTGGGGACTGAGTTCGCTCTGCCTCCAGCAGGCGGCGATGGCGATGACCACCACCAGCGCCGAGGCGACCCGGAACTGGACGGAGTCCTCCGCGGGTCCGGGCCGGTTGGCCTCCACCACCCGACCCCACAGGGTCACCGGGGTGACACCGCCCGGGCCAGTCGCCGCCCCAACTCGATCCGGTCGAGCACCAGGCCGACGGTGGGCCCGCCCGCCTCGAGGCTGCCCACCAGTACCGGGACCCCTCGGGACAGGTACCCCGAGACGACCGCCATCACCCGTTCGGCCTCCCGTTCCGCCGCCTGGGCGTCGGCCGGCAGCGAGACGTCGACCTTCACTTGGCTCTCGGTGGCTCGCTCGGTCTCGCTCACCATGAGGGTGCCGGTATGGGAGGTGGCGGGCCAGTGGACGGTGCGCTTCAGGTCCCCGGGTTGGTACTGGCGGATGCCCCGGGCGTCACCGGTGACCGAGGAGGTTCGCCGAACCGCCAGCCCGGAGCGGTCGTCGCTGGCTTCGTCGGCGGTGTCGGGAACTCCCGTCCGGGGGGCCACGTGCAACGGCCGGGGCAGGGGTACGACGACCTCGGTGGCCCACCACAGCATGCCGAACGGCGACGACGAGGCGACTTCGACGATCACCGACTCGACCACCCCTCGCCGGTCGGGCACCACCTCGACCGTCACCTGGCGGAGGCCGCGCACCCGGCCCCCGGCTCGGACCTCGGGGCCCGGCGGAAGGAGCGGTTGGATCCGGTGGGGCCCGTTGGCGGTCAGGGTCAACACGGTGATCCGACCCGCCACCGTGTCCGACGGGCAGGAGGTGCAGGTGACCCTGGCCCGGCGGGCGGAGAACCGCGGAGCGACGAGTCCGGTGGCCAGCACCGCCGCCAACAAGGCTCCCACCGATTGGACCCAGCCGGACCCGCTGGAGTGGGCGACACTCGACAGGGCGACCACGGTGATGAAACTGCCGACCACCGGCCCGTACCAGGACAGCGCGTGGACCCGTTGGCGGAGGCGGTGCCCGTTGGGGAGGCGGCGCCGGGCTCTTCGCGGGGGTGCCGCCGCGACCTTCGTGGCCGCGCTCAAGGGTGGGGAACGGCGACGGCGGCAATGACGCCGCGCACCAGGTCCCGCCCGTCTCCCGCCGCTCCGTCGATGATCAACCGGTGGGACAGACACGCCACCGCCATCGCCTGAACATCTTCCGGGGTGACGTAGGTGCGGTTGGAGAGGATGGCATAGGCCTGCGCGCTCCGGATCAGCGATATCGCCGCCCGGGGGCTCGCCCCCAGCCGGACGGTACCCGCCGATCGCGTCGCTCGCACCAGCGCGACGGCGTACTCGGCGACCGGCGCCAGCACGTCCACCGACTCGGTGGTCTCGATGATCTGTTCCCACTGGTGCGGTTGGCACACGGGTTCCAGGGCGTCGAGGGCGTACCGACCGCCGTTGTGCAGCACCAGCTTGGTCTCGGTGGCGGCATCGGGATAGCCGATGGAGGTGGACAGGCCGAAGCGGTCGAGTTGGCTCTCCACCAACGGATGGGTCCCGAGCTGGCCGACCGGGTTCTGGGTGGCGATGACCAGGTGGGGGCGGGGGAGGGGCCACGATTCCCCGTCCACCGACACCTGCTGTTCCTCCATGGATTCGAGCAGCGCCGACTGGGTGCGGGGCGGGGTCCGGTTCAATTCGTCGAGCAGCACCACGTGGGCGAAGACAGGTCCGGGTCGGAAATCCCAGGTTCCGGTGTTTTGGGCGTAGACGGTGATCCCGGTGACATCGGAAGGCAATAGGTCGGGATGCCCCTGGATCCGCGACAGCTTGGCTCCCAGGGTGGCGGCGAGGGCGCGGGCCAGCACCGTCTTGCCGACGCCGGGGACGTCTTCGATCAGCAGGTGACTGCCGGAAAGCGCGGCGACCACCGCCACGGTCACCGCCTCCGGGGTGCCGAGCAGGACGCCCGACAGGGAGGCATGGAGGGCCCGGGCCACCGTCGCGGCGTCGCCGAAGGCGGCCCGGGGCTCGAGGGCGGGCTCGGTTGCCGACGCCCGGGTGGGTACCGGCCCGGCGTCGGTTTGGCCGATCCCGATGCTGGTACCTGTCTCGGTCGTCATATGTTCCCTCGTTCCGGTCGGCACCGGGCTATCCCTGCCCCGCCCAGTTCCGTCCGCATCCGGGCCGGCTCGCGGCCCACTCACGTTACCGGCCCACTTCTTCGTTCATCGGTCGGTTCCACCTTCAGGGTGAGCCTGGAGCCGGATCCGTGCCCAGTGGGCCCCCGATCACGGCTTTCGATGCCGCCGGTCGACAGGCGTCGACGGGAGGTCCATACTTCGGGGATGAGCGTTGACCCTGCACACCTGCAGATCGACGATCCGCGCGACGGCGATCGTCACCTTCGGGTGTCGTGGCACGCCTCGGGGCAAGTGGTTGTCTTCAGCCAGTGGCGACAGGGCGTGTGCGTGGCCACCACCCCGGTCGAGCTGGCCGACATCCCGGCGGTGATCGGGGTCCTGGTCCAGGCGCTCGAGGATGCCGCCAAAGGTGCGCCGTCGAAAGCCGCGTCGCCCACCGCCCAAACCGTGCGTGAGGACATTCAAGAACTCCTCCGGGATTGGCTTCGCCCCCGCCTGGCTTCGATCACCGCCTTGACACCGCGGTCGACGCCGCTCACCGAGGAGGTCGACTCGCTACCGCCGCCCGGACCGAGGGCGGTACCGGGACCCGAAGACCCCTAGTCGGGTCGGAACGGCCCTCCCCCAGGGCAAGAGTCGTCCGCCCCCCGGACACGGCGGTACGTCTCGGTCAGAAGTCGAGCCCGGAGAGTTCCGGGATGGTGGCCTCGGATCGGACCCGGGCCCGCAGCCATCGCTCCCGTCGGGTGCCGTGCTCCTCGGCGGAGATGGAAGGCTCCACCACCCGGCGGGGCGTCCAGGTGCCGGCGATGTCGTCCTCGTCCTTCCAGGTGCCGATGGCCAGGCCGGCCAGATAGGCGGCTCCCAGCGTGGTGGCCTCCAGCACCGGTGAGATCTCGATGGGCCGGCCGCAGGCGTCGGCCAGGGCCTGGGTGAACACGTCGTTGGCCGACATCCCGCCGTCGATCCGGAGGGCGTCGACGGGCAGGCCGGAGTCGGCTTCGGCGGCCAGCAGCAGGTCGCATCCCCGGTGGGCCACCCCTTCGAGCACCGCCCGGACCATCTGGGGCCGTCCGGTTCCCCGGGTGATGCCGACATAGGTGCCCCGGGCCCCGAAGTCCCACACCGGGGTGCCCAGTCCGAGCAGCGCCGGGACGAACCAGACGTCGCCGGTGTCGGGGCAGGCCGCCGCCACCTCGTCGGACTCCGCCGCGGTGTCGATGAGGCCCATGTCGTCGCGGAGCCATTCCACACAGGTCCCAGCGGACAGCATGATCGCCTCGATGCCCCAGGTCACCTTGCCGCCCCGTCGCCAGGCGACGATCGGGATGGTCCCGTTGTTGCCGCGCGGACGCGAACGACGGTCGGACGCCGCCCACGCACTGGTCGAGCATGCCCCCGGTGCCGAAGGTGGCCTTGGCCAGGCCGGGGCGGGTACACCCTTGGCCTACCAGCGACGCCTGCTGGTCGCCGGCGATCCCGGCGATGGGAGGTCGACCGGGAAGCTCGACGGCTTCGCCGGCCACCCCGGTGGAGTCGACGATGGTGGGGAGCATGGAGGCCGGAATCCGAAGCTCCTCCAAGACGGCGGCGTCCCACGCCGAACCGTCCCGGTGGACCAGTCCGGTCACCCCGGCATTCGACGCGTCGCTGATATGCAACTGGCCGTCCGACAGGGTCCAGGCCACCCAGGAGTCGACCGTCCCGAAGGCCAGCTCGCCGCGCTCGGCCCGGGAACGATCGGGATCGAACTGGTCGAGGATGGCCGCCACCTTGGTGGCCGAGGCATTGGGGGCCAACCGGAACCCCTTGGCTTGGAGCTCGAGGCAGGTCCCGACGGTGCGGAGATCCTGCCAACCGATGCCGGGTCCGATCGGCTCGCCGGTGGCTCGGTCCCACACGATGGTCGACGCCCGCTGGTTGGCGATGCCCACCGCCTCCACCGGACCCCCGTCGGCCAGCGAGCGACCGGCCACGTCGAGGACGGCCTCGGCCATCGCCGAGGCGTCGAACTCCACCAGTCCGGGGAACGGCGTATCCGGCAATACCTGGACATGGTGGACGTGGTGCACTGACCCGTCGGCCTCGACGATGGCGCCCCGAACCCCCGAAGTCCCCACGTCGACGACCAGGAGGCTCACGGCCGGGCCCCCGGAGCCGGGCCGGCCCCGCCCCCGGGCTGCACCGGCCAGGCCGGCTCGCCGAACGGCGACGGGAGGCCGAGCTTGCCGGGGTTGAGGATCCCGTTGGGGTCGAGCGCCCGTTTCACCGATGCCAGTACCTCGAACCCGCTCCCCAGCGCGCCGGGCAGGAAACGGGCCCGGTTGATCCCGATACCGTGGTGGTGGCTGATGGCCCCGCCCGCCGAGATGGTGGCGCGGGTGACGGCGTCCCACGCCTCGGTGTAGTAGCGCTCGACCCAGGCATCGTGCTCGGCGTCGCCGCTGTCGGGAGGCCGACCGGCAAAGGTGAAGTACAGGCAGGCGCCGTCGGTATAGGCATGGCTCTGATGGGATGAGGCGGCCAGGGTCCCGTCGATTGCGGTCAGCGCGTCGACCACCGCCCGGTACAGACCCGGGAGCGCGGCCCAACGGGCGGACACTTCGACGGTGTCGACCACGATCCCGTGGCGCCACAACGGGGCCAGCGCCGACACGTCGTTGCGGTTGGCCAGCCAGTGGTCCACCAGTTGATCATCGAGACGGTCGGCATTCCGGCACTCGTCGTCGACCACCGCCAGGGTGGCGTCGACCAGTCCCGGATCGGCTTCGTCCAACACGATGAGCACGTTGGTCTCGCCCTGCTCGAAGGAACGCCCCGACTCGGTGGCGTCATACAACCGGAGCACGGCCGGGGTCGCCCCGCGCTGCAGGATGTGGCGGCAGGCGTCGAGGCCGTCGGCGAACGAGGTGAACCCGAAGGCGCGCTCGTCCCGACCCTGACGGCATCGGGTGCACCCGGAAGCGTCCCTCGGTGATGATCCCGAGGGTGCCCTCGCTGCCCACGAACAGCTGGGTCAGATCCGGCCCGGTGGCCGATCGCGGGGCATGACCGCCGGTGCGTACCACGGTGCCGTCGGCCAACACCACCTCGAGACCGATGACCATGTCCTCGATCTTCCCGTAGCGGTTGGAATACTGGCCGGCTCCCCGGCAGGCCAGCCACCCGCCCACCGTGGACAGGTCCATCGACTGCGGCCAGTGCCCGAGGGTGACCCCGTGCTCACCCTGGAGCCCCGACTCGACATCCGGCCCGAAGGTGCCGGCCCGCAAGTCGGCGACCATCGAGCCGGTGTCGACGTTGCCGATACCCGACAGCCCGCACAGATCGAGGGCAACCCCTCCGAAGACCGGAACCGAGGCCCCGCACACGCCGCTGCGCCCTCCCGCCGCGGTCACCGGCACCCGGGCCTCGTTGCAGGCGGCCAGGACCGCGGCCACCTGCTTGGTGTCGGTGGGGCGGGCCACCAACGCCGGTCGGGCGGGGACCTGTCCCCGGGTCGCCCATCCGATGGCCAGCGGCCACCAGTCGCGTCCGGCCTCCGCCCGCTCCCCGTCGTCATCGCTGACTTCGTCACAGACGTCCATCAGCCGGTTTCGCAGCTCCGCATCGATCCGGACCTTGGCTCCCCCGATCCGGTCGGTGACCGCATCGGGCTCGGCGTCGACGGGGGTGACCGGGGTGGGTTGGCTCATGGATCGTCCTTATTGCTTTCCGGAAACGGAAACTTAGGCGGAACCGGAGGTCACCGTGGAGGGGAAGATCGGCGGGCGACGTTCGCGCACGGCGGCGACTCCCTCGACGATGTCCGGACCCATGAATCCCAGCATCTCGTAGGCCGCCGACTGGTCGAAGATCGGCCCGGCCGACTTCAGCCAGTTGTTCAATGCCCGTTTGGTCCAGCGGATGGCCGTCTGGGAGCCGGAGCCGAGGGTGTCGGCGATCCGCAGTGCCTCGTCGAGGACCTCATCGCCGGGGAGCGCCTTGGTCACCATGCCGATGCGTTCGGCCTCCAGCCCGGAGACCATCTCCCCGGTCAGCAGGTAGTAACGAGCCTTGGCCATCCCGGCCAGGAGCGGCCAGACGATGGCGGCGTGGTCACCCGCCGCCACCCCCAGCTTCACGTGGCCGTCGCCGAGCCGGGCGTCCTCCGCGCAGACGGAGATATCGGCGAGCAGGGCCACCACCAGGCCGGCACCCACCGCCACCCCGTTGATGGCGGAGATCACCGGCTTGTCGCAGTTGATGATGTTGTAGACCAGGTCGCTCATCTCGGAGAGCATGTGGGTCACCCGGTCGTTGTCACCGATCATCCGCTCCACCATGGCCAGGTCGCCGCCGGCGGAGAATGCCTTGCCCGCCCCGGTGACCACCACCGCCCGGGTCTCGGCATCGGCGGAGATGTCCCGCCACACCCGGGCGAGTTCGCCGTGCATGGTCTCGTCGGCGGCGTTGTACTTCTCCGGCCGGTCCAGCGTCATCAACAGGACCCCGTTGTCGCGGCGTTCGAAGGTGAGCTGCTGGTAGCCGGCGTAGTTCATGTGCTGCAGTCTCCCCGGGAATTAGCTCGTGGTCGTTGGCGCGGCGGCGCTGGCGATGCGGTCGGTCGGTGTCACTCAGGGTGACTCGCTGGCCACCCGACCGCCCCGAGGCTCGGTCGCGATCGGGTCGAGCCCGGCCTTGGCGAGTTGTTCCTGGATCCCGGAGCTGTAGGCATCCGCCTCGAGTCGGCACCGCTCCTCGTCCCACCCGAGCTCGGGCCCGATCAGCGAGGCCACCGCGGAGGCGGCCGCAGCGCTGGCCCGGGCGTCCCGCAGGCGGGCGCGGGTGCGGCGATCCAGGATGTCGGCGATCGACCGGGCCATTTCATCCCGGACTCCGAAGACGGCCTCCGCCCTCAGGTAGTGCAGACCGGGAACCAGTGGGTCGAGCAGATCGGGACGGCCTTCGGTGATGGCCAACACCGCGGTGGTATCGGTGCCGAACCGGCCGGCGAGGTGATCGGCGGCGGCCTCCGCCGGGGTGCGGCCGGCCTCGATCGGGTGGGGCGGCGCCCCCCCGGGCATCGCCGGGGCGTGCTGGCCGGAGCCGGCCCCGTGCAGGCGCAGGTTCTTGGTGACGCACCGCAACGACCGGCGTCCGAGCTCCTTGGTCACCGCGTCGACGGTGTCCTCCGCCATCCTCCGGTAGGTGGTCAGCTTTCCCCCGGTGACGGTGACCACGCCGGTGGCCGAGGTCCGGACGGTGTGGCGGCGGGAGAGATCGGCGGTCCGTTCGCTCACTGCGTGCTTTCCCTCGGCCGGGGCCAGCAACGGTCGGAGCCCGGTCCAGACCCCGGTGATGTCGGCCCGGGTGACGGGCCGGGTGACCACCGCATCCGCGGCACCCAGGATGTAGTCGACGTCCTCGGGCAGGCAGTCCGGGTCGTCGAGGGGCCCGTCATATTCGGTGTCGGTGGTGCCGAGGTAGACCTGGTCGTCCCACGACACCACGAAGATGGAACGGTGGTCCTCCCGGACGGGGATGACCGCGGCGATGTCGCAGGGGAACGCCTCGGCCGGAACCGTGATGTGGATCCCCTTGGCCGGCCGGATGGAATGGGGGTTGTGGTGCTCGTCGAGGGTGCGGACCTCGTCGGCCCAGACCCCGGCGGCATTGACCACCACCGACGCCCGGACATCGAAGGCCTGGCCATCGTCGGGCGCCACCCGGGCCCCGGAGACCCGGCCGTCGGGCCCGGTGGTGAGGGAGACGACCCGGGTGTGATTGGCGGCCACCGCTCCGTGGTCGAGGACCGCGGTGCGGGCCACCGTGAGGGTCAGACGGGCATCGTCGGTGCGGGCGTCCCAGTAGAGGAAGCCGGCCACCAGGTGATCGGTGCGCAAGGTAGGGAGATGGGCGAGGGCCTGTTCCTTGGTGACCTTCTCGTGCCGACGGCCGATGCGGACGCCGCCGGTGAGGTCGTAGAGCCACAAGGCGGTCCGGTAGACCCGGGCCACGCTGCGGTTGACCACTCCGCTCCGCCCGAACAGGGGAATCAGGAAGGGGAGCGGCGAGACCAGATGGGGGGCGTTGTCCAGCAGTCGCTGGCGTTCAGCCAGGTTCTCGTAGACCAGCCGGAACTCCTTTTGCTGGAGGTACCGGAGGCCGCCATGGACCAGCTTCGACGATTTGGACGAGGTGCCCGAGGCGAAGTCGTCCTTCTCGACCAGCGCGGTCCTCAGGCCCCGGCTGGCGGCGTCGAGGGCCACCCCGGCCCCGGTGATACCGCCGCCGATGACCAGGACGTCGAACTCCTCCGAGGCCAACCGCGACAAGGCTTGGTCCCGGCGGAACGGAGAGGCTCCGGGCTGGGAATCGGGTGGGGGCGGGACCTGGCCGTCAGACACGCACGAAGCCTGCCACAGCTATCCCGGCGCCAGTTCCGACGTATCTACAATAAGTGTTGAAAAACAATCATTGGTGATATAGTGGGCGAGCGATGAAGACGCCAGAGGAACTCACCGAGCTGTTCCGGGCCAACGGGCGCAAGGTCACCGCCCAGCGCCAGTGCATCTTCCGGGTCCTGCAGGGCGACGTGAGCCATCCTTCGGCGGAGGCGGTCCACTCCTCGGCGGTGCGGGAGATGGAGACCATCTCGCTGAAGACGGTGTACCAGACCCTTCACGACCTGGCCGAGCTGGGGGAGATCGCCTCGCTCGATCTGGGGACGGGCATGATCCGATTCGATCCCAACGTCGACGACCCGCACCACCACCTGGTGTGCCGGCATTGTGGCAAAGTCCGCGACCTGGTGGTCGCCTTCCCGGACCTGGAGATTCCCCGAGGGGCCGATCTCGGCTTCGAGGTCGGCTCCGCGGAGATCGTGTTTCGGGGCCTCTGCCCCGAATGTCAACAGTCCTCGTTTCAACCATCTACCTAGCAAATGAACCCAAGGAAGGAAATCCGTGCCTGCACTGAAGGACACCAAGACCGAGGCCAACCTGAAAGAGGCGTTCGCCGGCGAGAGCCAGGCCAATCGCCGATACCTGTATTTCGCCCAGAAGGCGGACGTGGAGGGCTACCCCGACGTCGCCGCCCTGTTCCGCTCGGTCGCCGAAGGTGAGACGGGTCACGCCTTCGGGCACTTCGACTTTCTGCGTGAGACCGGCGACCCGGTGACCGGCGTGCCCGTCGGTCCGACCGAGGACAATCTCAAGTCGGCGGTGGAGGGGGAGACCTACGAGTACTCGGAGATGTACCCCGGCTTCTCGCGGACGGCGCGGGAGGAAGGATTCGACGAGATCGCCGAGTGGTTCGAGACGCTGGCCCGCGCCGAGAAGAGCCACGCCGGCCGGTTCTCGGAGGGCCTGGCCTCGGTTTCCTAGTCGTCGGAACCGGCCCGAGCCTCGGCCTGGCGCCGGTCAACCCATGGTGTAGGACTCGGCCCCGGTGTGAAGCCGGGGCCGAGTCGTTACACCGCCGATGTGACGCCGCCCCGGGTGGCTCCGACCGCTCAATAGTCCGTTCGAGCCTCAAGAGGACGAGGACAGAGATGACCACCACCTACGACCCGACCCATCCGAACTATTTCCACCAGCCAGACCTCCGGGCGGAGATGGAACGGGTCTTCGATCTGTGCCACGGATGCCGGTTGTGCTTCAACCTGTGCCCGTCCTTCCCGACGTTGTTCTCCGCCATCGACGCTCGGGACGGTGACGTCGGCGGCATGACCGCCGGCGAGCAGGACAAGGTGGTGGACGAGTGCTATCAGTGCAAGCTCTGCTACCTCAAGTGCCCCTACGTGCCACCCCACGAGTGGGAGCTCGACTTTCCCCGCTTGATGATGCGGGCCCATGCCGTGCGCCACTCCAACGGCGAGTCGGTGAAGGCGCGGCTGACCGATCAGTTCCTGGCCCGGACCGATCTGCTGGGGAAGGTCTCGACGAAAGCCGCGCCGGTGGTGAACGCCCTCACCGGCCGGACCGGGTCGTTCTCGAGGCGGATGATGGAAAAGACGGTGGGGATGGCTTCGGAGCGGTTGCTCCCTCCCTATGCCCGCCAACGGTTCTCGACCTGGTTCAAGCGCCGGCCTTCCGCCCGGGCGACTGAGCGCCAGGGCGCGGTGTCGGTGTTCCCCACCTGTTTCATCGAGTACATGGAACCGGACATCGGCAAGGACCTGGTGAAGGTGTACGAGCACAACGGCGTCGAGTGTTCGCTGCCCACCGGGACCCAGTGCTGCGGTGCCCCCTGGCTGCACCAGGGGAACGTCAAAGAGTTCACCAAGGCCGCGGTTCGAAATGTCACCGTCCTGGCCGACGAGGTCCGGTCGGGCAAGGAGGTCATCGTCTCGCAGCCCACCTGTGCCTACGTGGTGCGGAAGGACTACCCGATGTACCTGGCCCACACCCCGCTGGCCGCCGACGCCGAATTGGTGTCCGAGCACGTCGCCGACCCGGCCGAGTACCTGGTCGCCCTGCACAAGGCGGACGGCACCCGACTCGACACCGAATTTCCCGGGCGGGAATCCGGGGCGGTGCCGGACACGGTGACCTATCACGTGGCCTGCCATCTCCAGGCCCAGCAGATCGGACTGAAGAGCCGGGATCTGTTGAAGATCGCCGGGGTCGGCGCCACCCTGGTGCAGCGCTGCTCGGGCATCGACGGCACCTGGGGGTACCGGGCCGAGAACTACCAGTTGGCCCGCCAGGTGGCCCAACCCCTCAAGCGGGAGGTGGAGGCGGCCGGCAACCCGGTGGTGTGCGGAGACTGCCATCTGGCCAACGGTTCCATCGAACAGGAGACCGGGACCCGTCCGATCCATCCGATGCAGTTGATGGCCCGGGCCTACGGGATCGCCGAGGAAGGAGACAGCCGGTGAGCGACGGCGGGGACCTGACCCTCGACGACATCGCCGATCAACGGGCCTACGAGCGGGAGCGCGACGAGTTCCGCCGCCAGGTGATCGCGGCCAAGAAGGTGCGCCGGGTGACCATCGGTCCGGTGATCACCCTCACCTTCGAGAACCGGCTGACCATGCGGTTCCAGATCCAGGAGATGGCCCGGGCCGAGAAGATGGTGTCCGACCAGCAGATTCAGCACGAGCTGGATGTCTACAACCGGCTGCTCCCGGCTCCCGGCGAGCTTTCCGCCACCCTGTTCCTGGAGTTGACCAGCGAGGCCGACCTGCGGCACTGGCTGCCGAAGCTGGTGGGCGTCGAGCGATCGGCCGAACTCCGGATCGGTTCCGGTGACGCGGTGGAGGTGGTGTCAGCGACCCCTGAGGCCGGCCACGATTCGCAGCTGACCCGGGAGGCGACCACCGCGGCGGTGCACTACGTCCGGTTCCGGCTCTCGCCGGCTCAGGTGGAGGCATTCAGGAAAGGCCCGGTGACGTTGGCCATCAACCATCCCAACTACCCCGACGGGTTGCCGGGGGTGGTGCTGAGTGACGCCACCCGTTCCGAGCTCGCCTCCGACATGAGCTGATCCGGTCAGGCCGGGGTCGGCCTCCGGGTGACCGAGTCGGCGTCGAGCTTCGGGACCCCGCCGTTCTTGGCCGGCGGGAGATAGGCCTGGCCCAGGTCCTCGGTCCCGGTCAACGCGTTGACCAGTGCCTGGGCGGCGATGTCGGGGAACAGGATCGAGGTGGGCGGGAGCGACGGGACCTTGTAGGTGGGTGACGACAGGTTGGGCAGCGCCGAGGTGAGGTCACCCACCGAGTTGTAGCGCCACGGCGACACATGGAGCCCGCCACTTCCCATGATCGACCCGCTCTGGAGGAACACCTTCTCGATGAACTTGAGGGTCGACACGTGGTCGAAGGTGTCCGAGCACACCCAGCCCCCGGCGCTGAACGGGGAGATCACCAGGGCCGGGACCCGGAAGCCGAGCCCCACCGGGCCGAGCACGCCACCCCAGTCGTCCGGCGGACCCCCGGCGGCATTGTGCGGGGACCCGGTGGTCACGTACTCGCCGTCGAGGTTGCCGCCGGGGTGCGCACCCGGGGGGAGCCCGGCCAGGCTGGTCACCGTCGGCCCGGGGGTGGGAGGGGCCACGTGGTCGAAGAACCCGCCGTTCTCGTCGTAGACGACCAGGAACACCGTCTTGGCCCAGACCGCCGGATTGGCCAGCAGGGTCTGCAGGATGTCGGAGACGAGAGACTCGCCGTACTCGGGAGGCACCGCCGGGTGCTCGCAACTTTCCAGCGGCGGCAGGATCCACGACACCTTCGGCAGGGTCCCGGCCACCACGTCGGCCTGGAACTCCACCGGGTAGATCGGGAGCAGGCCCTGGGTGGCGTTCTGGGACTGGGCGGCGTTGGCCGGGGCCGTGAATCCCTTGAAGTAATCGAGCACATTGAACAACGTGTTGGACACCGGGTCCTGGTACACCTTCCAGCTGACCCCGTGCTCGGTGAGGACCTCGGGCATGGTCGGCCAGTCCAGGGCGCCATAGAGCTGCAAGCGGTTGGTCACGTAGGTGGTGAGCACCGGGCCGCCCTTGTCGGCCGAGTGGGCACCGAGGCTGCCCGACATCCACATCAGGCGGTTCGGATCGGTGGGCCCGATCACCGAGCAGTGGTAGCCGTCGCAGATGGTGAAGGCGTCGGCCAGCGCCCGGTAGAAGGCCAGATCCCGTTGGCGGTAGTAGCCCATGGTGGTCAGCCCGATGGGCACGGTGGAGGGCCCCGGCAGCGGAAGGCCGGCCAGGCTGTTGACTTGGAACTTGGCGACCCCATCCCGGATGAGGTGCTGTGCGGCCCACTGGTCCATGGCGCCGTTGTTCCACGCCAGGTGCTGGGGCCCCCAGTCATGGGTGATGTCGTTGGTGGTCTGTCCGGCCACGGTGGGCGGGTTGCTCACCAGTTCGAAGGGATCGAGCACCCGCTCGCCACTGGCGAGTTTGTAGAGCAACTTGCCCCGGCCGTCGACCATGGTCTGGGAGAAGACAGTGTTCGGATCAGTGGACGGGCCGCCGGCGTAGGAGGTGTACGCCCGGGTGTCCTCGAAATTGACCACCCCGGGCATCGTCCCGTAATAGTGGTCGAACGACCGGTTCTCCTGCATGAGGATCACGATGTGCTCGATGTCACCGATCCCCCCGGACGTCGAACTGGCCAACGCCGCCTCGATGAGTCGCCCGTGAGCCGGCCGGAGCCCGGCGCCGCCGCCGGCTCCCGCCACCCTGGTGGCACCGACGGCTCCGGCTGCCGCCACCCCGGCGGCACCGACGACCCCGGCCGCCGCACCCTTGAGGACGTCGCGCCGGGTGATGGCCCCGGGCGGTAGCTGCGGGTCCTCGTGGTGATCGTCTCGCTTGCCCATCAGGCCTCCGGGATGTCCGATTAGTCGACTCCGACCGCGGCGTCTCCCACGGTGCGCCAGCCTCCGTGGCGCGCGTGAAGGCCTGCCGGTTTCAATGAGGAAACTGACGAACGGACCGATTCTTGCGATCCGGTGCAAGGTTGCGGGAAAAGGGTCCAGCAAGGTGAACGGCATGTCACATCGTCACCATCGTTGTGTCACCCATGACGGGTGGCCCGTCCGGGATCCCCTCGAGCTTGGACGGACACGCACTCCGGTGCCGATGAGAAGGGACACGACAATGCTGAGTACCACCGCTACAACCATCACCGGAAACCTCACCCGCGACCCCGAGATTCGCTATACCCGGGACGGGCAGGCGACGACCTCGCTCGGGGTGGCCGTCAACCGGCGTTGGCAGAACCGCGAGTCCAAGGAGTGGGAGGAGTCGACTTCCTTCTTCGACGTCGTCTGCTGGCGCGAGCTGGCGGAGAACACCGCCCTCAGTCTCACCAAGGGCACCCGGGTGGTGGTCACCGGTCGGCTAGAGCAGCGCAGCTGGGAGACCGAGGAGGGCGACCGGCGCTTCAAGGTCGAGATCGTGGCCGACGAGGTCGGCGCCAGCCTCAGATTCGCAACGGCCGACGTCCACAAGGTGGAGCGGCATCGACCGATGGCCGACGAGGACGGATCGAGCGGCGACGGGACCAACCTCGACGAACTCGACACCTCCGACGAGACAGTCGGGGCCGACGCTTGAGCGCGTTGGGATCCGCCGACCCCGCGTCTCCAAACCAGCAAACGAGGTGCCATGTATCCCGCTCTTGACGTCTATGTGACGGCCCATTGGGCAAGCTGGAGACTCTCCGGTGGCAATCGACTGGTGGCGCGTTGGATCGTCGATACCGACTCCCGGGCCATCTCGTGGCTGATGGCCGGGCATCTCGCCGACATGGTGGGTTCCGCGGTGGTCACGATCACCATGGGTACCGCGGCGGGACTCACCCTCAACCGGACTCGCCTCCGCCGATGCCGGCCCCGTCCACGCCGTCGAACCCCCTCCTCCGACCAACCGACCCCGAAAGGAGTCCCACCATGGCTGTGACTCAGACCAGTTCAATACCGCCCTCTGATTCCGTTGCCGCCGGTGATCGCATCCGGTTCGCGCCGTCAATATCGCTGACCAAGGCCGAGGCTTTCGGTGCCTGCCAAGCGTTGGCCGACGCCGACCGGGTCCTGCTCAGGTCCGGCCTGATCTCCGAGGCGGCGGCCCTCGGCGACCTGTTCGAGCTCCTCGAGCAGCGACTGGCCTCACCGGCCAGGCCCGGTTGATCATCACTGCCGGGCCTACCGAAGGTGGCGGACCGCGGCCGTCAGTCCGGCTTGTACTCGATGGAGAGGGAGTTCACGCAGTAGCGGAGCCCGGTGGGCGCCGGGCCGTCCGGGAAGACATGGCCGAGGTGACCCCCACAACGGGCGCAGGTGATCTCGGTCCGCACGCTCCCGAAACTCCTGTCCTCGTGCTCATTGATGGTTCCCTGGTCGAGGGCCCGGTAGAAGCTCGGCCATCCCGAACCCGATTCGAACTTGGTGTCGCTCGGGAACAGATCAGCTCCACAGCCGGCACAGGTGAACATGCCGGTGCCTTCGACGTGGAGGAGCTCTCCCGACCAGGCCGGCTCGGTGCCCTTCTGGCGCAGCACCGCGTAACGCTCGGGCGACAGCTTTGCCCGCCACTCCTCGTCGCTCAACTCCACCGGGCCGACGGCCTCGGACTTCGTGGTGTCACTCATGGTTGGTCTCCTCGGGCCGGACGGTCGGGACCACACCAGCCCCGGGTTTCGGCCACCTCTACAAAGTAGAACGCCGGCCCCGATAAGGGTGTTCCCCCCGACAACCCCCAAGAACCCGCCGAAAACCGTTTGCTAACGTCGCGTCAGATTTCGCCAGATCCCGCGAGGCGCCCTCCGGACCGACAGGCCCCCTGGACCTACCGGCCAGCACCCTGACCAGGACATACCATCCATGGACCTTCGAGACCGACCCGAGGACAACGCCTTCCGCCACCAGGTGCGCGGCTGGCTCCACGACCATGTCGTCGGCGAGTTCGCCGCCCTGGGTGGCCGCGGGGGCTCGGGGGACGAGACCTATGGCTTCGAGACCCGGCTGGAGTGGGAGAAGGTTCTGGCCAAAGACGGCTGGACCTGTCTCGGATGGCCGGTCGAATACGGCGGGCGGGGGGCGTCCATCGCCCACCAGGTCATCTTCAACGAGGAGTACGTGAAGGCCAAAGCGCCCGGCCGGGTCAGCGTTCTCGGCGAGGGGCTCATCGGGCCGACCCTCATCCACTACGGGACCCCGGAACAGAAGGCCCGATTTCTGCCCCCGATCGTGGCCGGCACCGAGCTCTGGTGTCAGGGGTACTCGGAACCCAATGCCGGGAGCGACCTGGCCAATGTCCAGACCAAGGCGGCACCTGACCCGGAGACCGGCGAATGGGTGATCACCGGCCAGAAGATATGGACATCGCTGGCCCACCAATCCGACTGGTGCTTCGCCGTCTGCCGAACCGAACCCGGGTCAACCCGTCACCGCGGGCTGTCCTACCTGTTGGTGCCGATGGACCAGCCGGGGATCGAGGTTCGTCCGATCACCCAGTTGACCAGGACCTCCGAATTCAACGAGGTCTTCTTCGACGGAGCCCGGACCGCCCAGGAGAACGTGCTCGGTGAGGTGGGAGACGGCTGGAGGGTCGCCCTCGCCACCCTCGCCTTCGAGCGGGGGGTGGCCATGCTCGGCCACCAGGTCTCGTTCCGCCGCGAGCTCGATCACCTCCTGGACGCGGCCCGGGCCAACGGCCGCGCCGCGGATCCGGTGTTCCGGCAGCGGCTGGCCCGGGCCTACGGGGAGCTCGAGATCCTCCGCTTCAATACCTTGCGCAGCCTGTCCAGCATCGACGGACCGGTGGCACCCCCGGAGGCATCGATCATCAAGCTCTACTGGGCGACGTGGCATCAGGGCCTCGGCGAACTCGCCATCGACGTGCTGGGCCCGGCCGGAATGGTGGCCGAGGCCTTCCCCTATGAACTCGACGAGTTCCAGCGGTCGTTCATGTTCAGCCGGGCGGAGACGATCTACGGCGGGTCCAACGAGATTCAGAAGAACATCATCGGCGAACGGGTCCTCGGCCTGCCGCCCGAACCCAAGGGAGCACTCCGATGACCGACGGCACCCCCGACCCCCCGCAGGCGCCCAGCCCGCCTCCCGGGCACGGCCTGCTCACCGGCAAGATCGTGGTGGTCACCGCGGCGGCGGGCACCGGCATCGGGTTCGCCACCGCCAAGCGCTGCGCCGAAGAGGGGGCCACCGTGGTTCTCTCGGACGCCCACCAGCGTCGCCTGAACGAGGCCGCCGACGCACTCGCCGAGCTCCCCGAGCTGTCTGGCCAACGCCCGCTGGCCATCCCCTGTGATGTCACCGACGAGGCCCAGGTGCAGCACCTCTATGACGCCACCGTGGCCCACCACGGCCATTTCGATGTGGCCGTCAACAATGCCGGGTTGGGCGGGAAGGTCGATATCGTCGACATGACCGACGAGCAGTGGGCGGTGGTCCTCGACATCACCCTGACCGGGACGTTCCGGTGTACCCGGGCCGCCCTTCGCCACCTCTATGCCCAGGGCAACGGGGGAGTCATCGTCAACAACGCCTCGGTGCTGGGCTGGCGGGCCCAGGCCGGCCAATCCCACTATGCGGCCGCGAAAGCCGGGGTCATGGCGCTCACCCGGTGCGCGGCGGTGGAGGCCGTGCCCCACAACGTGAGGATCAACGCGGTGTCACCAAGCCTTGCCGTGCACCCGTTCCTCAACAAGGTGATGCCCGACGAAGAAATTGCCGAGCTCACCGAACGGGAGGTCTTCGGCCGGGGAGCCGAGGTCTGGGAGGTCGCCAATGTCATCGTGTTCTTGGCCAGCGACTACGCCACCTTCATGACCGGCGAGGTGGTGTCGGTCAGCAGCCAGCACCCCTGATGGAAGCGCGGGGAAGGCAGCCGACGAATCCGGCGGCCGGGGAGGTGCCGGCCAAACAGAGGAATCGAACCGATGCACTACCCTGACGGAGTGTCAGATATTTCCGATCCCCGCGGGGATCTCCAATGGGGAACCATCCCCGGCCTGGTGGAGGATGCTGCCGCCCGATTCGGCGAATCCGAAGCGCTGGTCGATCCGCACGGACCTGGCGGGACCACTACCCGGCTGACCTTTGACCAGCTGGCGGAAGAGGTGGCGGCGGCCACCCGATCGGTGCTGGCCAACGGGATCGAGCGCGGCGACCGGGTGGCGATCTGGGCGCCCAATTGTGCCGAATGGGTGATCGCCGCCCTGGGCGCGGTGGGGGCGGGAGCGCTGCTGGTCCCGTTGAATACCCGCTACAAGGGCGACGAGGCCGCCTACATCCTCAAAGAGTCGGGAGCCAGGCTCCTGTTCACCGTGCAGGGCTTCTTGGGCATCGACTATCCGGCCATGCTGGCCGAGGCGGTCGCCGGGGGATCTCCCCTCCGAGACCTCGAACGGGTGGTGGTCCTGAGGACCGGCGAGACCTCAGGGGCCGGTGAGGCCGCGGATGACGGTCCCGGGCTCCGGCAGAACAAAGGCGACCAGGTCGTCAGCTGGCCGGCGTTCCTGAAAGAGGGTGCCTGTGTCGCGAGCGAAGTCGCGGCCGGGCGGACCGCCTCGATCACCAGCGGCGACATGTCCGACTTGATCTTCACCTCCGGCACCACCGGGCACCCCAAGGGCGCCATGAGCACCCACGCCCAGACGTTGCGGACATTCGCCACCTGGGCCGAGGTCGTCGGGCTGCGCAAGGGCGATCGGTACCTGATCGTCAACCCGTTCTTCCACACCTTCGGGTACAAAGCCGGCATCCTCGCCTGTCTGATGACCGGCGCCACCATGGTGGCCGAGCCGATCTTCGACGTCGAGGTGATGCTCGATCGAATTGTCACCGAGCGGATCTCGGTGCTGCCGGGGCCGCCGACCATCTTCCAATCCATCCTCGATCGCCCCGATCGACACAAGTTCGACCTGTCGTCGCTGCGCCTGGTGGTGACCGGCGCGGCACTGATACCGGTTGAATTGGTGAACCGACTGTGGTCGGAGATGACCATCGAGACCGTGCTGACGGCCTACGGACTGACCGAGGCCACCGGCACGGTCACCATGTGCCGGCAGGGGGATTCGGCCGAGGTCATCTCCGGGACATCGGGTCGGGCCATCCCGGACGTGGAGGTCCGCATCGTCGGGCCGGACGGGGTAGAGGTGCCTCGGGGTGAACCGGGCGAGATCCTGGTCCGCGGCTACAACGTGATGCGCGGCTACTTCAACGATGAGGACGCCACCGACGAGGCCATCGATGCCGACGGGTGGCTGCACACCGGCGATGTCGGCATCATGGATGCGGACGGGAACATCGACATCACCGACCGCCTGAAGGACATGTACGTCTCGGGGGGATTCAACGTCTACCCCGCGGAGGTCGAAGCGGTGCTCCGCAACCATCCCGGCGTGGCTCAGGTCGCGGTGGTCGGGGTCCCCGACCCGCGGATGGGGGAAGTCGGCTGTGCCTTCGTGGTGCCGGTGCCGGGGGAGGCGTCCGACGAAACTGCCCGCACGCTTCCCGACTGGGCCCGTGAGCACCTGGCCAACTTCAAGGCGCCCAAGTTCGTCGAGATCGTCGACTCGTTGCCGGTCAACGCCGGAGGCAAGGTGCTCAAGCGTGATCTCCGCGAGCTGTTCGCCGCCGAGGTTCGCTGAAGAGAGTCGACCGACATCGAGTTTTGCTCGACCGCCCGTAGAGAGAGGGGAGTGCCGTGCGCGGCATCGTATATACCGGTGACGACGTAGAAGTCACCGACCAGTTGTCAGTGGGGGACCCGGGACCGACCGAGGTGAAGATCGGGATCGGCGCAGCCGGCGTCTGTCACAGCGACCTGTCGGTGCTCAACGGAACCATCCCGTGGAAGGCGCCGTCGGTGCTCGGCCATGAGGGTGCCGGCGTGGTCGAGGCGGTGGGATCCGAAGTGCATTCGGTGAAACCGGGTGATCACGTGGTCATCGCCACCCTGGCCAGTTGCGGCACCTGCCGGGCCTGTTCCACCGGGCATCCCACCTGGTGCGTGAAGACGTTGGGCAACGTCTCCCAGCCCTTCACCTACAAGGGCGAACCGGCCTCCAACTTCGCCGCCACCTCCGTCTTTGCCGAATCGACGATCGTCCAAGAGGTCCAGGCCGTCAAGATCTCCAAAGAGGTGCCGATGACCTCGGCCTGCCTCATCGGGTGCGGGGTGTTGACCGGGGTGGGTGCGGTCCTCAACCGGGCCAAGGTGCAGGCCGGGGAGACGGCGGCGGTGTTCGGTGTCGGGGGCGTGGGGCTCAATGTGATTCAGGGGTTGCGCCTGGCCGGTGCCAGCCGGATCATCGCGGTCGACACCCTGTCGTCCAAGGAGGGACTGGCCCGCCAGTTCGGCGCCACCCACTTCGTCGATGCCTCGACATCGGATTCGGTGGCCGCCATCCGCGACATCTGCCCGCCGGGGCCGGCCCGGGTGAGCGGGGCACTCGGGTGGACCGGCGGGGTCAACTGGTCGTTCGACTGCGTGGGCCACCAGGCCGTCCTGCGCAACGCCCTCGACGTCCTCGACTGGGGCGGCAATGCGCTGGCCATCGGCATCCCTCCCCAAGGGACCGAGGTGTCAGTGGACGTGAACGCGCTGGCTTACGTCGACCGCGGGCTGCTCGGTTGCCGGTACGGGTCGTCACGGCCCCACCACGACATCCCGCTGATGGTCGAGTTGTACCTGTCGGGCCAATTGATGCTCGACGAGTTGGTCACCGAGTCTCGGCCGCTCGAGGGGTTCCGCGAGATCGTCGCGGACATGGAGGCGGGGAAACTCGCCCGGGGCGTGCTCACCTTCTGACCCCTCGATCACCGAGAGGGGTTGGGTCACAGGCGCTGGGTGATCCCCCGGACATAGGCAGCTTGACCCACGTGCTGGAGGTCGTCGACGATGACGCTCACCAGTCGGGTACTCACCGTCTCCGGTGGGTCCCAGGTTCGGTCCACCACCCGGGCGAGGTCGACGTCGGTCAGGGAGCGCACGAACCCGAGCGTCTGGTCGTGGACATCCTCGAAGTAACCGAGCAGCGACGGGGCGTCTGCGATGACCGCCGCCACCGTGGTCGGGTCATGACCGTAGCCGGTGTCCAGGGGGTCAAGGGGTAGCCCGAACCGGTCGGACCAACCTTGGACCGTCCACACCTGCTCGCGGCTATCGAGCCCGGCGACGCGATCATCCTGTATCCGGGTCAGATGCCACACCAGCCAGGCGATGGAGTTGGACTCGGCGTCGGGGCGGTATGCCAGCTCCTCGAGCGAGAGTCCGTTCACCGCCGGGTGCACGGCATCCCGGATCCTCTCGAAGGCGTCAACCAACAGGTCGGTGGTCGTCATCGGTCGCTCCTCTGTCCGGCGGGCGGCATCCCTCACCTCCGGCGAGGGCGCGGGTCTGCGAGCCTAATGGGGACCGCCGAAGCTCTGATCCCGGAGACCGGCACTTCGGCCGCCCGCACAAGGTGGATTGATTGGCGGCTTCGGTGCCTACCATGAGGCCGTGTCCCCAGAGCGATGGGGGCGAGCGCCGAGGAGGAACCCGTGAGCGACTACCCAGAGGCCATCGTCCCGGTGAATCACGTGGAGCCCGTCCCCCGACGGATCCGAGCCGTCCTGGGAAACCGTTTCGTCCTCGACACCACGGGGGCCATCTACGTGTGGGAGTTGCCCTATTACCCTCAGTACTACATCCCGATGGCCGACATCGACGCCGAGTTCCTCGTCGACGAACACCACCAGGAACACCTGCAGCGGGGGACGGCCCAGCGCTACGGAGTCCGGGTCGAGGACGACCAGCGCCCCGGGGTTGGCCATCTGTACACCGACTCGAAGGTCGACGGCATCACGGGCAAGGTCCGCTTCGACTGGTCGGCCTTCGACAGCTGGTTCGAGGAGGACGAGGAGGTGTTCGTGCACCCCCGCAATCCCTATGCGCGGGTCGACGCGGTGCGGTCGACCCGTGAAGTCACGATCGAGCTCGATGGTGTCGAACTCGCCCGGTCGTCCTCGGTGGTGATGGTCTTCGAGACCGGGTTGCCGACCCGGTACTACTTCAATCGAACCGAAGTGCATTTCGAGTTCCTGGTCCACAACGACACGGTGACGTCCTGCCCCTACAAAGGGGAGACCAGCGACTATTGGTCGGTCCGTATCGGGGACCGGGAAGTCGCCGATCTCGCCTGGGCTTACGACTTCCCCACCCGCCAACTTCTGCCCATCGCCGGCCTGGTCGCCTTCTACAACGAGAAGGTCGACATCTCGGTCGGCGGCGTACGCCTGGAGCGGCCCATCACCCACTTCTCGTAGGGAGACACCTGAACGTGGTGGCGTTGGCCACAGGCGCGTGGCAGAGTCTCGCAATGTCCGAATCGGCGCGTCGGCTGGCGATGTTCCCGCTTTCGGCGGTGCTGTTCCCGGGGGCCACCCTGCCGTTGCATGTCTTTGAGCCGCGCTACCGGGCGCTGGCCGAGGACTGCCTTGGCGGGGATCGGGAATTCGGGGTAGTCCTCATCGACCGGGGATCAGAGGTCGGCGGGGGAGACCATCGGGTGGGTGTCGGCACCGTTGCCCATATCGTCGCCTCCGCCACCTTCGATGATGGTCGTCGACTCCTCGAGACGCGAGGAGGCAGTCGGTTCCGAGTGAACGAATGGCTGGGTGATGATCCCTACCCGATGGCCACGGTCACCGAGATCCCCGACGACCTTGGTAACCCCGGACTGTCGATAAGTGATGTCCAGAGGGCGGAGAGCGCGGTCCGGCACTGCCGAGGGCTGCTCTCCGAGCTGGGAGCGGCGCCGCCGATGGGCCTCGATCAGGATCCGGACGAGGGTCCGGTGGAACAGTTGTGGCGACTCTGTGGGTCAGCTCCCTGTGGTGCGCTGGACTCGCAGCGCCTGCTGGAAACTGACGACCCGGCCGAGCGGGCGGCGTTGCTGATCGAGCTAGTCGAGGCCACCGCCGACGATGTGGCGCGCTTGCTGGCCAGCGGGGCTGGCTGACCGGCCCAGCTCAAGGGAAAGCCGGCACGACCTCGGCAATTCTCGTGACTGATCGGAGTTAGAGTCGTTGTTCTGTTGCGTTCGGTAACGAGATCCCTGGCTGTACTGCGGGCACTGGGCTCCCTGATTGCGGTGGTGGCTGTCTTCATCGAAATTGCTTCCGTGCCGACGGCCAGCGCCCTGGCGCCGAGCCCAACCCTCCCCAACAGCATGGCGGCAATTGGCGACTCGATAACCCAGGCTTATGACGATTGCTGCTCGCTCGGCCCACACCCCCAAGACTCGTGGAGCACTGGCTCCGCATACCCCGGCAACGGTATCTACAGCCACTACGAGAGGGTCGTGGCCCTCAACGGATTGATTTTCCAGCATTCCTACAACGACTCCGTACCGGGAGCGACAGTAGCCGTGACGAAAAGTCAGGCACAGATCGCAGTCCAACAACGGGCCCAGTACGTGACGGTTCTCATCGGCGCCAACGACGTTTGCACTAATTCGATCTCGTCGATGACTCCCACCACCGAATTCCAGTCCGACTTTCAGGCAACGGTGTCGGTGTTGGAGGGAGGTCTGCCTCCGACCGCTCACATCTTCGTCTCGTCGATACCGAACATCTATCAGCTGTGGACGGTGCTCCACGACAATCCGAACGCAGAAGCCGTGTGGTCGGCGGCTCAGATCTGTCAGTCCATGCTCTCACCGCGCGATACCGAGGCACAGCGTCAACAGGTGCTGGCCCAGGAGCAAGCAGACAACCGCGCGATGGCTCAGGTATGCCAGCAATACACCAACTGCAAATGGGACAACGACTCCACTTTCGACTACCAGTTCGCAGCAGATGACGTGTCTACCATCGACTATTTCCATCCCAGTCAGATGGGCCAGTCGGTTCTGGCCGACGTGACGTGGAACGCTTCGTGGTGGTCGATCCTGCCGCCCGCGGCCGCCCACGGCTACCGGCTGGTCGGCGCCGACGGCGGGGTGTTCGACTTCGGAGACGCCGCCTTTTACGGCTCGCTCCCGGGTGGGCAGGCAAGCCCGGCGCCGCCGGTGGTCGGGATGGCCTCCACAGCGGACGGAGGCGGCTACTGGCTGGTCGGCGCCGATGGCGGGGTGTTCGCCTTCGGCGACGCCGCGTATTTCGGCTCGCTCCCGGATGCGCACATAAGCCCGGCGGAGCCGGTCGTCGGGATGGCCTCGACACCTGACGGAGGCGGCTACCGGCTGGTCGGCGCCGACGGCGGGGTGTTCGCCTTCGGAGACGCCGCGAATTTCGGCTCGCTCCCGGATGCGCACGTAAGCCCGGCGGAGCCGGTCGTCGGGATGGCCTCGACACCTGACGGAGGCGGCTACCGGCTGGTCGGCGCCGACGGCGGGGTGTTCGCCTTCGGAGACGCCGCGAATTACGGCTCGCTCCCGGGTGCGCACGTAAGCCCGGCGGAGCCGGTCGTCGGGATGGCCTCGACACCTGACGGAGGCGGCTACTGGCTGGTCGGCGCCGACGGCGGGGTGTTCGCCTTCGGAGACGCCGCGAATTACGGCTCGCTCCCGGGTGCGCACGTAAGCCCGGCGGAGCCGGTCGTCGGGATGGCCTCGACACCTGACGGAGGCGGCTACTGGCTCGTCGGCGCCGACGGCGGGGTGTTCGACTTCGGTGATGCCGCGTATTTCGGCTCGCTCCCGGATGCGCACGTAAGCCCGGCGGAGCCGGTCGTCGGAGCCGCGACCGCCAGATGATCCCTCACCGGGCGGCGAGATACGGTTCAGCCTCGATATCCAATGGTTTGCTACACGGGGGAGGACGCGACGATCGGCGTCACTGTCGTTCGGGGCGGCCTCCTTCATCCAAGCCAAGCCGGTGGACAAGTCGGCGACCGGAAGCAACGGATGTGGGTCAGCTACCGGTGACCGCTTGCCGGCGCCGCTCGAGGAACGTCCGCTCGGCATCGTTGGTGGCGATGGCCAGGGCGGCGCGGTAGGCCGAGGCGGCGTCGGCATTGCGTCCGAGTCGCACCAGGAGGTCGGCCCGGGCGGCGTGAAACAGGTGGTAGCCATCCAGGTCGAGACGGTCGATCACCGCAAGTGCCTCCTCGGGCCCCACCACCTCGGCCAACGCCACCGCCCGGTTGAGGGCCACCACCGAGGTGGGGGCATGTTCCATCAGCTGGTCATAGAGCCTCAGGATCTGGGCCCAATCGGTCTCCGTGGCTCGGGCCGCGTCACTGTGGACCGCGTTGATGGCCGCCTGGATCTGGTACGGGCCCGGTAGGTTGCGCCGAAGGGTCGTCCTGACCAGCGCCTGTCCTTCCTCCACCAGGGCTCGGTCCCAGCGCGAGCGGTCCTGATCGGGAAGCAGCACCAGTGACCCGTCCGGAGCCGACCGGGCATCTCGTCGGGAATGGGTCAGCAGCATCAGCGCCAGGAGTCCGACCACCTCGGGTTCGTCGGGCATCAGTTCGGCCAGGAGCCGGCCCAAGCGGATGGCCTCGGCGCACAGATCCTCGCGGATCAGCGCGTCACCCACCGAGGCGGTATAGCCCTCGTTGAACACCAGGTAGATCACGGCCAGCACCGCGCGGAGCCGGTCGGGGAGCTCGGCGTCCTCCGGGACGCGATACGGGATGCCGGCGGCGCTGATCTTCCGCTTGGCCCGGACCAGCCGTCTGGGCCATGGTCGGCTCGGGGACCAGGAAGGCCCGGGCGATCTCCGGGGTCTGGAGGCCGCCCAGCAGCCGCAGCGTCAGGGCCACCTGGGCTCCGGGGGCCAGGGATGGGTGGCAGCAGGTGAAGATCAGCCGGAGACGGTCGTCGCTCACCGGACCCACCGGCTCAGGTGGTTGCCGGCTGTCGTGGAGCAGGGTGGCTTGGGCATGGCGGTCATCTCGGGAGGCTTCTCGTCGCAGGCGGTCAATGGCTCGATTCCGGGCCGTGGTGGTGATCCAGCCGCCGGGGTTCGGCGGGAGGCCGGTCACCGGCCAACGCTCGACGGCGACCAAAAAGGCCTCCTGAACCGCTTCTTCGGCGACGTCGATGTCACCGAAGGCGCGGACCAGGGTGGCCACCGACCGGCCGTACTCCCGCCGGAAGATCTCATCGACATCGAGGGGCACCGAAGCGATTCAGTCCTCGGGGATGTCTTGGAACGGGCGAACCTCGACCGGCGCGCCACAGGCCTGGCTTCCCTTGGCCGCCCACGCCAAAGCGCCATCGAGATCCTCGGCTTCGACGATCCAGAATCCGCCCAGCTGTTCCTTGGTCTCGGCGAAGGGACCGTCGGTGGTGAGCACCTCGCCACCTTGCATACTGACCACGGTGGCGGTGTCGGGTGGGTGCAGCCCACCGGCGAAGACCCAGGCTCCCTTGTCCTGCAACTCCTTGTTGAAGTCGTCGACCGAGGCGTAGCGGGGTTCGATCTCCTCCGGCGCCGGTGGCGCCTGGCCCTCGACCATGTGGACCGACAACAGATACTGCTTCATGATCTTCTCCTTCCAGTCCGGAACGGCGGTGTGCCGATCCTTCACTGACACTACGAACCGGGCCGGGCCAATTCGACAGTCACGACAAGAATCTTTCTGCCGGCATGCCTACCAGGTGTGGGAGCCGGTCCGGCGGGGTATCGGCAGGGGGTGACGGCAGATCGGCCGGATGCCCGAGGACGGGAGGAGCAGGTGACCGAGGTAACCGTGTTGGGGACCGGCATCATGGGATCCGGGATCGCCCGCAGCTTGCTGAACGCGGGTTTGAAGGTGACGGTGTGGAACCGGCACGAGGAGAAGGCTCGCCCGTTGGGCAAATTCGGGGCCATCGTGGCCGGGGACATCGGCTCGGCGGTGGCCAAGGCGGAGGTGATCCTCACCATGTTGTTCGATGCCGAGGCCGCCGGACAGGTCATGGACGTGGCCCTACCGGCGGCGGAATTGAGCGCCGTCTGGGTCCAGTGCGCAACCGTGGGGCTCGACGGCACCGCCCGCCTGGCCGAGCAAGCCCGCCGGCGGGGGATCGCCTTCATCGATGCGCCGGTGCTCGGCACCCGGCAACCGGCAGAGACCGGCACGCTGGTCGTCCTGGTCGGCGGCCCCGAGAAGCTGCGGGAGACGGTCACGCCGGTGTTCGACGCCATCGGTGCCCGGACGGTGTGGGTCGGAGAGAACCCGGGTGACGGACACCGGTTGAAGCTGGCGGCAAATTCTTGGCTGCTGTCGGTGACCGGGGGCACCGCCCAGGCCGTCGCGCTCACTCGCGGGCTCGGGCTCGATCCCCAGATCTTCTTCGACACCATCGCCGGTGGGGCCCTCGACTGCGCCTACGCCCAGCTCAAGGGCAAGATGATGATCGCCGGTGAGTTCCCGCCCGCCTTCACTCTGGCCGGGGCGGCCAAGGATTCGGCGCTGATCGCCGAGGCCCTGCGCATGGTCGGCGTCAATGATCAACTGATGGAGGCGCTCCACCGCGACTTCCAAGGTGTAACCGATGCCGGTCACGGGGACGAGGACATGGCGATCGTCGTCAAAGGGTTCGAGACCTGACCGCCACGCCGCCCACCGGGGAGATCGACGGCCGGCCGCCTGGCGGTTTACCGTGACAGGGTGGCGACGCCCCTGGAGGTAGATGTCCCCCGAGGCAACGCTGACGAACGCGAGCTGCTGCTCAGCTGGCTCGAGTACCTGCGGGGCGCGATTGTCCGCAAGGTCGATGGCCTGAGTGACGACGATGGCCACTGGACGCCTGACGGCCGTCTGATTCCACTGGTGGGCATCGTCAACCACCTCACCCACGTCGAGTGGAGATGGATCGACGGGGGAATGCTCGGCGAAGAGGTCTCCCGCCATGAAGAAGAGTTCCATCCGGGTCCGGAGTTGACGGTCGAGGCGGCGCTGGCCGCCTACCGGGAGCGGGCGACGGCGACCGATGCCACGGTTCGGTCGATGCCCAGCCTCGAAGTGCCATGCCTTCGGGGCCAGGGCCGGGACCTCCGGTGGGTCCTCATCCATCTGATCAACGAAACCGCCCGTCATGCGGGCCACGCCGACGCGGTCCGTGAGCTGCTGGACGGCACCACCGGCGAGTGAGGATGCCCGCTCGCCACGCCGACCGGCCATGACCCCCCGAGGCCTTGACCGGGACGACGCCGACGGACACTCGACGAGAGGTGGGGCCACCGCCTTTGTCGTGACCCGGGTCCGAGTGGGGGAGACCCTGGCCCTCCGCCAGGCCGTCCTCCGACCCCACCAGACCCTCGAGGAGGTCGGGCTCCCCGGAGACGACGACCCCTCGACGGTCGCCTTTGCCGCCGTCGATCCCGGGGGCGGGGTGCTGTCCGTGGCCCGGGTCACCCTGGAGGCGGCGCGGTTTCCGATTGATGATCTGGTCCCGGCCGGGACGCCGGAATGGCGGCTCCGGGGGATGGCGACCCAACCGGATGCACGCAACCAGGGCATCGGCTCCGCCGTCCTCCAGGCCGCCATCGCCTATGTGGCCAGCCAGGGCGGGGGACTGCTGTGGTGCAATGCCCGGGTCCCCGCCACCGGGCTCTACCGCCGCGCCGGGTTCACCACCTACGGCGAGGAGTGGCTCGACCCTGACATCGGGCCGCACATCGTCATGTGGCGACGGGTGGCCGCCGGTTGAACGGCGGACGGGTCGGGGTCAAGGCAACGGGCGGAGATTTCCGACCTCAATCCGCATCCACCGGCCGAAGGTCTGAACTGCGATACTGATCGGGTGCGCACGACTCCGCTGCTCGGTGAAAAGGTCTGGTTCGCTCCCCGTCGACTCGGCTGGGGGCTGAGCCCGGTCTCCGTCGAAGGATGGGTGGTCACCGGCGTTGCCATCGGTTTGGGCATCTGGGCAGCGCGCAAGCTGCCGGATCGCCCGTGGATCCGCCGGGTTCCCGGGCTTGTGCTTCTGGCGATTGCGTTGATCAAGGGCACCGCGCCGGGGGGACCTCGGGCGAGGGCGGCGTTCGTAGAAGCCGCCGGTGGCGGAGCCGAAACCCCCGATGCCTGACCCGACGCCGCCGCGACGCTCGTTACGACGGCTCACCCGTCGGTCCTCATCCCGGCATTCGGCATCTGTCGATCAACCGGGAAATCGCCCGGGCGACCCCGGGGGGACCCCGATCTGGCCCGCGTATCCGCCCAAGCAGTACCTGGGGCAGCTCGATCCGGAATTCCAAGACAAGATGGGTCAGCTTCGGGCGAAAGCCACCATCGACGACTGCAACTGGTACCACGCCTTCGACCTGCCGGACGGAGGCTCGATCAATGGAGCCTGGGACCTGCGAGGGCGCGAGCCCGCCTACCTGGGTGGGGTTGACGTCCGCGGGAAGCGGGTCATCGAGCCCGGACCCGCGTCCGGGTACCTTTCGTTCTACATGGAGCGGCAGGGTGCCGACGTCGTCGCTTTCGAGACGGGGTTCGATGTCTCCATCGACCTCCTGCCCTTCCACGGCGGGGACACGGCCGACAACCGGACCGACCTGATGCGCACGACGGTCGAGGGGATCCACAACAGCTGGTGGTACATGCACCGGATCTATGGCTCGTCGGCCAAACTGGTCCACGGAGATCTCTACAACCTCCCGGGTGACCTCGGCGATTTCGACGTCGCGGTGTTCGGGGCCATCCTCCTTCACCTCCGTGAGCCCTGGGGGGCTATCAGCGAGGTGGCCCGGCGCACCACGGAGCGAATCGTGGTCACCGATCTCATCCAGGACCGCGAAGCACCCCTGGAGAGCAACATCATGCGGTTCTCGCCCCTGCAAGCCCACGAGATCTCCAACTGGTGGAGCATCTACCCGGGCGCCATCGTCTCGATGTTGGAGCGGGTCGGCTTCGGCCGGACCACCATCACCGAGCACACCCAGGCCCATCATCTCGGTCATCGCATGGACGAGCCGGCGGTCGAGATGCCGATGTTCACCGTGGTGGGCGAGCGCGGATAACTCCGGCCCCGGCCGGGTCACTCTCCACCTCCACGTACTGCCGCCGCCTTCGCCCCTAGCCGTTGGCGGCGGCGATCCTGGCTCGTACCGAGGGGCGCCGGAGAGGCGGCAAGGTCGGCGGTGGTTGTTTCCGCCCTGGCAGTTCGGAGAGCACCTCGACCGTCGCTTCGGCCACCTTGCGGACCGCCTTCTCGAAGGCGGCTTCGGTGGCCGCTGAGGTTGTCTGCACCCCGCTCACCTTCCGAACGTACTGGCGGGCAGCAGCGGTGATCTCTTCGTCGGTGGCCTCGGGTTGCAGACCCCGCAGCGTGGTGATGTTTCGGCACATGCGCCCAGGCTACGGGAAGGTGGGGCGCCGGGCGTTCAGCCGGCCTGGGCCCAGCCGATCACCACGTTGGCCAGCTCGACGCCCCGGTCCTCTTGCAAGAAGTGGCCGCCACCTTCGATGGTGGTGTGAGGTTGTCCCTTGGTCCCGGGGATGCGGGCCAGCAGCGTTCGGTCGCCCCCTCTGGTGATCGGGTCCTGGTCGGAGAAGGCGCAGAGGAACGGCTTGGTGAACGTCTCCAGGACCGACCACGCCTTCTGGTTGCCGGGGGTGGCCGGGTTGTCGAGGCTCTGGGGGATGAGGTCGGGGAAGGCGAGGGCACCGGCTTTGTAAGAGGGATCCGGGAACGGGGCGTCGTAGGCGGCGATGACCTCTTCCGACAGCGGGACCTTGACTCCACCGGAGACCAGCAACCCGATGGGCAGGTCGGGCGTGCGCTGGACGAAGTCGCGGAACTGCCACCAGGCCTCGGGGAGTCGGACGGTCCCGTCGGGGAGTCCGGTGTTCGCCGCACAGACCCGGGCGAACCGCTGGGGGTGCTCGGCGACCAGGCGCAGCCCGATCAGGCCGCCCCAGTCCTGGCAGACAAGGGTGATGCCGGAGAGGTCGAGGGTGTCGAACAGCACCGATCGCATCCACTCGACGTGACGGGCGTAGGTGTAGTCGGCCTGGGCGGTGGGTTTGTCGGAGCGCCCGAAGCCGATCAGATCGGGGGCCACCACCCGGAAGCCGGCGTCGACGAAGACGGGGATCATCTTCCGGTAGAGAAACGACCACGACGGCTCACCATGGAGGAGGAGGGCCACCGGGCCGTCCTTCGGACCTTCGTCGATGAAGCCCACCCGCAACCCATCGGCGGTCTGGCCGTAACCCGGAACGAACGGGAAGTCGGGGAGGTCGGCGAACCGTTGGTCGGGAGTGCGCACTACGTCCATCGGGGCTCCTCAGCTGGTCGGACTACCGGGTTACCGGTTGTTCGGGTGAACATTAGGTGGCCGACGACGAATCCCGTCAACCGAACAGCTAGACGTCGGTGAGCGACGTCTGGGTGATGCCGAGCACCCGCAGGGTACGTCCCAGCCCGAGGAACGCGCTGAGGCAGATGGTCAGATCCAGAATCTCCGGATCCGTGAACGACTCCCGCATCCGGTTGATGAAGGCGTCGTCAATGCTGAGGTGGTCCATGGCAAACCGCTCGGCGTACTCCATGGCCAGACGCTCTTGACCGTTGAAGCTGGCGCCGTCGTCGTGGACGCCAACGTGGCAATAGAACTCCTCGGTGACACCCTGGGCCTTGACCTTGTCGGCCCGGAAGGCGAGACAGACCGAGCAGTCGTTCAGCTGGGCGATCCGCATCCGGGCGGCCTCGCGCACCCGCACCGGGAGGATGCTCTTGTTGTAAGCGGCGTCCACCAGCCGATTGACCGCCGCGCCCATTTCCGGTCGGAGCGACCACAGTTGGACGGCGTCGCCACCGGCACCTTCAGGTATGTCGAGTCGTGCCATGGGTCGACTTTAGGTCAGCGTGGTTGGAGGCGCTCAGACTGCGACCGCTCTGGCCCGCAAACGCGCACCCCGCACCGAGGAGATCCGGTCATGCGTCCGAACCTTGTCGTCGGTGGACATAGCCGGCGAAGCCGGGAACGGAGAACTCCAACACATTGTGGCCGGGGAGTAAATAATGCCCTTGCTCATCAACCGGTCACGGAAGCTGGAGGCGGATTGGGGGTCGACCGTTCCTAAACACTCGGCGGACCCGGCGGGTGGCCCCGATCGGTCCTGGGTCACCTGGTCGCCCCGAGGATGCCACTCGGGCCGGCCGGGCCCTCTGCCGCCGGCGCGGCTGCCCTCTGGCCTTCTGGTTGTCTACACACCGCCGAACCTCCCTTGGGGACCGTGGTAGCGCAACAGATACCATTGCGCTATCATGAGTCTGTGCCTATCTCCACAGCCGCGAAGGTGGCCTCGTTGGCCGACTACCTCGGGTCGCAGCGCCGACTCGCCGACGCCCTCGGCGTAGATCCCGCCCAGGTGACTCGATGGCGACAGGGACAACCTTCCGGCCTTCGCAATGCCGAGCGGGTGGACGTGCTGGAGCTCGTCCTCTCCGAGCTGTCGAGGCTCTACGAGCCGGACGTGGCTCGAAGATGGCTCGAGGGGCTGAACCCGCACCTGGACGATCGCCGGCCCATTGATGTCGTCCGGTCGGGGCGAGCCGAAGATCTGCTCCACGCCTTGCGGGCTGAACATGCGGGATCCCCTGCTTGAGGCTGTGGCGAGTCGGCCCGTTTGCTGAGACGAACAGATCTGAAGGCGGGCCGCTGTGGTTCCCGCGTCCGCTCCAAGGCGACGGTCGACATGACAACCCGGACCTCTATGGCGCACTGTACGCAGCACAGGACCCCGTAGCCGCAGTCGTCGAAACACTTGCTCCGTTTCGAGGCACCGGCCCGCTGAGCCCCGCTCTATTGCGCCGGGCCGGGCGGCCGCTCCTCCTTGCCGAAATCAACCTGGGCGAGACCGGGCAGGTGATCGACCTCGACGATCCCGCCACCCTCGTCGCCGAACACCTCCGGCCGTCAACGGTGGCAACCCGTCAGAGACTCATCACCCAGGCCCAAGCCGCCTCGCTCTACCGGGCCGACCCTGGTGCCGCTGGCCTGAAGTGGTGGTCGACATTCGAGGCAACCTGGGCACAGCTCACCTTGTTCGACCGAGCCGCCGGGTTGCTCGACCTGGCCTCGGTCACACAACTGACGGTTGAGCTGTCGGCAGTCCACGAGGCGGCGGCATTCCTCGGCCTGGTTGGCTGAGCGGGCTGGTCCCAGTAACTCGGTGGGGTGACGTGTATAACAGAAGTGTCAGACTCTTCTCGGTATAGCGATCGGCCACGACCTGGCCATTGGCAACCCCACCCGCGGTCGAGTCGTGCGCCTTGCTCGCCAGCTAAGCGAAAAATGCCCCAGGACGAGTAGAGGCAGCACGACACCCAGCATCCGGCAGTCAACGGCTACCGGCCAAGTCCCGGCCCAGCTCCCGGCGGGAGGATGACCCGGCCGACACCCCCCGGATGACTCCCTCGGCCACCCGGGCCAGGGTCCGGCCCCGGCCCGGAGCCGCCCCGGTGACCAGGTCGTTCCAGTAGAGCGCCCAACCCGGGGCCAGTCGCCGGCCGACCGGCGGCCAGGTGAGCACCCGCCCCACCCGGGACACCATCCGGGGACTGGTGAGCATCAGAGCTTGAAGGCAGGCGGCCGAGCCCTGGTAGGCGCTCTGGTGCTCACGGAGCCACTCGCCGTAGACCCGACCCGCATCCGGTCCGTCGACACCCGCGTCCAACACCGCCGACGCCGCCGCCCTCCCGCTGAGCATGGCCTGGGCGATCCCCTCGCCCTGGAGGGGGTTGACGAGTCCGGCGGCGTCACCCACCAGCATCACCGGCCCCGACACCGGCGAGGTCCCGAGCATCCCCATCTTCAGCCATCCGCCCAGGCGCGGACCGGCGACCGCACCCTCGGGAAGGAGGCCCAGCCCTGACAGGTGCCCGAGGAAGGTGTCGAGGTACCGGGTCGCCCGGGCCCCGGCCCGGCGATCGGATCCGGTGCCGACCCCCACCCCGGCATTGGCCATCCCGTCCGGGCCCGGGAAGATCCATCCGTAGCCCGGGAACCCCACCCCCGGCTCCTCGTCGAACAGGACGATCACCGGGAGCTCCACCTCCGCTTCTAGATAGGTACGGACTGCGAAGCCCCACTGGACCCGGTCGGCCCGGACCATGCCCAGCGACCCGGCCACCGCACTGGTGGCACCGTCGGCACCGATCACGAACCCGGCTCGCAGGCGGTTGCCATCATCGAGCTGGACGGTGGCGGCACCGCCGTCGGCGTCGACCTCGACCTCCCCCACCCGGGCGGTGATGGCCTCGGCTCCCGCCTTCATCGCCGCTTGGTAGACCACGTCGTCGAACGCTCTCCGGGGGAGGGCCCAGGCGAAACCCGGGTAGGTGAGCCCGGGGACGGCGGGGAGGACCACCCGTCCGCCCGACGGCCCGATCACTGCCATGTCCCCCAGCGACAGCGTCCCGTCCGGGACGATCCCCAGCGAGTTGAGCAGCCCCACCCCCTTCGGCCCGACCAGGTCGCCGCAGGCCTTGTCCCGGGGGAAGCCCGCCTTGTCCACCAGCGCCACCCGGGCCCCGGCCCGGGCCAGCTCGAAGGCGGCCACACTCCCGCCCGGGCCGGCCCCGGCCACCACCACGTCGTACGACTTCACCCCGGTGGCCACCTACCCGTTGTATCGGGTGAGGTCGGAAATTGCCAACAGCCGGGCCAGCTTCGCCCTACGCTCGTTTCCATGGTGGCAAGAATCGACACCGCGCCAAACCGCCAGGCCACCGAGCTGTTCGATGGCCTCCCCGCCCGCTATGACCGGCTCGGCGCCCTGTTGTCCCTGGGTCAGGACCGCCGCTGGCGGAAGGAGATGGTGGGTCACGTGGCCGCGGGTCCGGGCCCCACCGCTCGGGTGCTGGATGTGGCCACCGGCCCGGCCGGGGTGGCACTGGCCATCCGCTCGGCCACCGGTGCCCAGGTGGTCGGGATCGACCTCACCCGCCCGATGCTGGAGCGGGCCCGGCAGAACCTCGCTTCCCGCCACCAGGACGGTGTGCAACTGGTCCAGGGGAGGGGCGAGGAGTTGCCGTTCGAGGACGCCACCTTCGACGCCGTCACCTTCACCTACCTCCTGCGCTACGTGGCCGATCCCGCCGCCACCCTGGTCGAGCTGGCCCGGGTGCTGCGCCCGGGCGGAGTGCTGGCCAACCTCGAGTTCCACCTCCCCCCGGCTCCGGGGTGGCGCGGGCTGTGGTGGGGCTACACCCGACTGTTGCTGCCGGTGGCCGGCTGGCTGACCGGCGGACGTGAGTGGTTCGAGGTCGGTCGTTTCCTCGGCCCGAGCATCTCCCGTCATTACCGGCGCTACCCGCTGGCGTGGACCATCGGCGCTTGGAAGCAGGCCGGCATCGACGACGTCGGGTCCCGCCTCATGTCACTGGGTGGGGGACTGGTGATGTGGGGGACGAAGCCCGGTGACGGCTGAGGCGGCCGGTCTCGGCGGTGGCCCCACCGGCACCGGCCGCGAACCGACGGCCACCGACCGCGAACCCATGGCCACCGACGGCGGAGCCGACCGCGATACCGGAGTCGGGTCCCACGCCCCCGCCTACTACGCCTCGGGAGACCACACCGGGTGGCGCGACGCCCGAGCCGTCCTCCATCCCCCCTACACCGCCTGGCATCTCTCCTATGTGGTGATCGGCTCGCTCATCGGTCCGCGGGTCAACTGGGCCACCCTGGGCGCCACCGTCCTGGCGTTCTTTTTGGCCGTGGGGGTGGCCGCCCACTGTCTCGACGAGTTGCGAGGCCGGCCGCTCGGCACCCGGCTCCCGGCCGGCTCCCTGGTCGCCGCGGCCATCATCTCCTTGGCCGGGTCGGTGGCCATCGGCATCGTCGGCCTCTACCGGCTCGGCCCATGGCTGGCCGTGTTCATTGTCGTCGGGGCCTTCGTGGTCCTCGCCTACAACCTCGAGCTGTTCGGGGGCCGGGTCCATACCGGGCTGGGCTTCGCCTTGGGGTGGGGGGCCTTCCCGGTGCTCACCGCCGCCTTCGCCCAGGACCGGTCGCTACCGGTCTCGGCCATCGTCCTGGCCGCCGCCGCCACCCTGCTGTCCGCCGCCCAGCGCCAACTCTCGACCCCGGCCCGCGCCATCCGGCGCCATGCCGTCTCCATCGAGGGACGGATGGTGCTCGATGACGGTCGGGTCGAGGTCCTCGACAGTTCCACCCTCCTCGCCCCCATCGAGAAGACCCTGCGGGCGTTGTCCTGGACGACGGTGGTGTTGGCGGTCAGCCTGGTCCTGGCTCGCCTGAGCCACTGATCTCGGATTCCGTCGTTCCGGCTTCGGCGGCCAGGAGGCGCCGGAAGTTCTCGACGGTGGCCTGCACCACCCGGTCGTGCCCCCATCGCAACAGCGGATGGGCCAGCCGGGCTGCCAGTCGCATCGGCCTCTGCATCATCTCGATGGTCCACCCGACGGTGGCCTCGGTGCCGTCACCGTCCGGGGTGAAGGTGAGGGTGGCGTCCCCCCGAAGGTCGCCGCTGACCACCGCATCGATGCGACGGGGCCTGGCCGTCTGGGTCAGAAGGATTTCGAGGCGCATTCGGTAGGGGAGGGGAGGGACGACGACACCCCTCAGCACCGATCCCGACTCCAAGCCGGTGCCTTCGGTCTTGAACTCGCGCAACCAACCCCACCAATCCTCGAAGCGATCGGTCCGGGAGATGATCGTCCACACCTCGTCGGGCGGGAGGTCGAGGTGGAAGGTGCCCTCGTACTCGATGACGTTGGGCGATGTCGCCATAGGCCCAGGGTACGTAAAGAATTTCGAACGCGCTGCTACGTTGCAGCCAATGCTCAAGCCACGCGTGCTGATTCCCGGGGGGATCGTGCTGCTGGTGGCGGTCGCCATCCTGTTGAGTTGGGTCTTCGGCGCCTTCGGTGGGGCCGGGTCGGCGCCGCTCACCGCCGCGCAGATCCAACTGTCCAAAGCCTCCTACTCCTCCATCGGTGAAGGGACGCTCCGGGGCTCCCTGCAACCCGGCACCCGGGCGTCGCCGTTGATGGCGGTGGTCGGGAACGACTTCGCCGCCGGGATCGGCGAGGACCTGAAGTCGGCATTCCCCGAGCAGCTGGGGCCCGACATCGGGTACCGGGTAGCGGTGAGCGCCTCGATCGGAGCCGGCTACCTGAACAAGGGCGAGGAGGGTTTCGGGCCGTATTCGGCGCTGCTGGGCAACCTGGACCTGCCCCAGCTCCAGCCCGCCATCGTGTTGGTGCAGGGTGGCTACGACGACGCCGGCGCCGACCCCTTCGCCCTGGCCGCCGCGGTCGTCTCGCTGATCCAGACCATCCATCAAGAAGCCCCGGGCGCCACCCTGGTGGTGATGGGCGCCTTCGACGACAACATCGTGGGCCCGCTGTCCCCGGCGGTGGAAGCGGCCAACAGCACCATCCTCGACGCCGCCCGGAGCGTGTCACCCAAGCCGGCGATCCTCGATCCCCTGACCGACGAGTGGCAGTTCCAGCGAACCGCCGACGGTCTCCATCCGACCGCCGGGGGGGACCAGGTCATTGCCAGCTATATCGCCACCGGCCTCCAGAAGGCGGGGATCGTGCCCGCTTCCCAAGTCCACCTCCCCGCCCTCCCCCTCAGCGCCACCACCGAGGGCCCGGAGATCCCGGCCGCCGTCCCCATCCCGGGCGGCAACCAACCGGTGTTGTTGGTGATCGGGGCGTCGTTCGCCGCCGGGGTCGGGGTCGATCTCAACCCGCAGCTGGCCTGGCCGGGCATCCTCGGCCGGAGAATCAACTACCGGGTGGTGGTGAGTGCCGATCCGGGAGCCGGCTTCGTGAACCGGGGCGACGGTGGGCTCGGTCCCTTCTCCCAACTCCTGGCCCGGGTGGACGTGGCCACCCTCAAACCGGCCCTCGTTCTCATCCAGGGTGGCCACAATGATGCCGACATCAACACCACCGATGAGAGGCAGGCGGTCGCCTCGCTGTTCCGGACCATCCGCCAGGAGGCACCTCAGGCCCGGATCGGCTTGCTCGGCTTCTTCGACACCAGCCGCATCGGGCCGGCCCCGCAGTCCATCCTCGACACCGACTCGGCC
Organism: uncultured Acidimicrobiaceae bacterium; assembly: GCA_963819695.1. GTDB lineage: Bacteria > Actinomycetota > Acidimicrobiia > Acidimicrobiales > RAAP-2 > DASZIT01. The sequence goes on from CAWFXD010000001.1 coordinate 910,542, forward strand.
ATCGTCTCGGCCGCCCGCTCGGCGGTGCCGAACGTCTTGGTCTTCGACCCGTTGACCTCGCAGTGGGTGTTCCCCCGGATACACGACCACCTTCATCCCACCCCCGCCGGGCACAAGAAGATCGCCGGGTACTTGGCCGGGGGTCTCCTCCGGGACCGGGTCATCCAACAGATCTACTGACCGGCTCAACCCCCGGGTTGTGTCAAGCTCGGGCGTGCGGTCTCCGCCCGCGGCGGCCGATGCGGTGGCACCCCTGGGCGCCGCCCCCGTCCGCTGAGTTCCACCAACCCACCAGCATGAAGATGCCCACCTCGGAGGCCCGGTTGGCACGTTGACTGCCCGACCGTCGCGGTGATGCTGGGCAATCCCTGCACTACCATTTTGCTCGCAAGTTGTTCGTAGCGGAGCAATGTCGGTTGGGAATCGACCGCATCCATCGATGCCATCGGAATCCGGGGATCATGGCAAACGTCAAAGCGAAGACGAACGCACCGGCGGACCTGCCCTCGGCGGTCGGCACCTTCCGGCAGAGAGCGATCTTCATCCGATGAGCCTCTATGAGGCGGGAGCCGGAGACGCGGACGGGTGGGACGTCACCATCATCGTGCCCTTCTACAATCCCGGCCCCCGGTTCGGATCCCATCTCGCCGCCGTCGTCGACGTCCTGGAGGGGTCGGGGTCGACCTTCGAGGTCATCGCCGTCTCGGACGGCAGTACCGAGGCCAGTCAGCAAGTGGTGGCCAAGTTCGCCGAACACGGGGTCCGGTTGATCACCATGGCCAGCAACAGCGGCAAGGGCTCGGCGCTGCGGGCGGGAATGGTCGAGGCGCGGGGTCGCTATGTGGGGTTCATCGATGCCGACGGTGACATCCCCGCGGCCATCATCTCCCGTTTCATCGAGCTGACCCGATCCGACGAGGCGCCCGACATCATCCTCGGCAGCAAGCGTCACCCGGAGTCCGAGGTGGTGTACCCGGTACTGCGGCATATCTACTCGTGGTGTTACCAGGTCCTGATCGGGATTCTCTACCACCTCCCCGTGCGGGACACTCAGACCGGCATCAAATTCGTCCGCCGGGACGTGCTCTCGGCGGTGGTGCCGAGGATGTTGGAGAAGCGCTTCGCCTTCGACCTCGAGTTGCTGGTCGTGGCCCGGCATCTGGGATACCGGCGGGTGGTCGAGGCACCGGTGGAGATCGGTGAGCGCTTCTCGAGCACGGTGTCGATCCATGCCGTCCGGGGCATCGTCCTCGACACCTTGGCCATCTTCTACCGCCTCCACATCCTCAAGTACTACGACCGTCCCCACGAGGTCGAGGTCGCTCCGGTGACCTCCCAGTCGTCCCTGACTCCATCCCCCCCGCTCACCGCCACCGACGCGCCCGGACCTCGGGAAACCACCCTGGACGTACCCTCCTAGCGGCCGGCCGCGAGACCGGCGTCAGGTCGCCCCCTGTTACAGTCAGCCCCGATATGACGGCGCGTCAGATTGAGGGGGAGTTCACCACCGTGGTCGAAGTCCTGCGGGCGGCGGCCTCGGTGAACGAGGACGTCGAGGCCTACGTGGAGCCGGCGGTGGGGGCGACCCCGAGGCGGGCGCTGACCTTCGGGCAGTGGAACCGGGCGGCCGATGGTGTCGCCGGCCTGTTGACCGACCGGGGTGTGACCCGGGGCTCGGTCGTCTGCCTGATCCTGCCGTCCTCCCTCGACTACATGGTCTGCTTCGCCGCCGCCACCCGGGTGGGGGCGGTGACCTCGGGGATCAACCCCCGGCTCGGCGGTCATGAAGTCCGGTCGATTCTCGATCGCACCCGACCGACGGTGACGGTCATCGATGACGGCGCCGAACCCCCCGACGGACCCGCCGGCAGGGTGATGCACCGCACAGAAGTGGCATCGGCCTTTGCCGGCGCCGCGCCCGGCTCCTGGCCGGACCTGGAGCCGACCGATCCGGTGGCCGTGGTCTGGACCAGCGGCACCACCGGGCTCCCGAAAGGCGCGGTGTTCGACCATCGACGGATGGCCGCGGTGGCGGCCGGCACCGATGTACTTTCCGAGTCGGGTGATCGCCGTCTCTCCCCACTGCCGTTCGCCCACGTCGGGTCCATGACCCGCACCTGGGACGAGGCCCTCCACGGGGTGACCACGGTCATCACCCCCACCCCCTGGAAGGCGGCCGACTGCATCTCGGTGATGGCCGAGGAACGGATCACCGTCGGCCAGGGCGTCCCCACCCAGTGGGCCCTGATGTTGGCCGAGCCCGCGCTCGCCACCGCCGAACTCTCGTCGCTCCGGCTCATCGGTACCGGGGCGTCCCGGGTGCCCGCCGAACTGGTGGCGGCGCTGCGCGACCGGTTCGGGGTCCCGGTGGTCGTTCGGTACACCTCGACGGAAGCTTCGCTGGGTACCGGCACCGTCCCCGGCGATCCCGACGAGGTAATCGCCACCACCGTCGGCCGTCCGGTTCCCGGAGTGTCGCTGGCCATCGTCGACGAGGAGGGTTCCGAGGTCGGTGCCGGGGAAGTCGGCCGGGTGCGGATCCGATCCGGGGCGGTGATGCTGGGCTACTGGGGCGGGCCTCCCACCGGCCCCGGTATCGACGGCGTGGTCTTCGATGCGGCGGCCACCCGGTCGGTGCTCGGCGACGACGGATGGCTTACCACCGGTGACTTCGGCTTGGTGGACACCGGCGGCAATCTTCATCTGGTCGGGCGGGCCAACGAGATGTACATCCGCGGCGGGTACAACGTCTATCCGGCCGAGGTGGAGTCGGCGCTCTCCGCCCATCCGGCCGTCGCCCAGGTGGCGGTGGTGGGCACCCCCGACCCGGTCCTCGGCGAGATCGGGGTGGCCTTCGTGGTCCCGGCCGACGACGCCGATGTGTCCCTGGCCGACCTCCGGTCCTGGGCGGCGGTGTCGCTGGCCGACTACAAGTCCCCCGACCGCCTGGCGGTGGTCGAGTCCCTGCCGGTCACCTCGATGATGAAGGTGGACAAGCGGGCTCTGGCCCAACCGGCCGCCGAGGCGGCCGCCCACGACCGTCACCTGCAATCCACAACCACAGCGAGGAATTCATGACCGACCGATCCGTACCTGCCACCGGCGGCGTCACCGACGACCCCATCCGGTTGGGCACCATGCTGTACACCCTGGTGGAACCGCACAAGGGTCACGAGGTGACCTACAACCGCTGGTACGAGCGGGATCATTTCTACGCGGGGTGCCAGATCGGCGCCTACAACTTCTCCGGCGCCCGCTTCGTGGCCACCTCCGACCTGAAGGAACTGCGGCTGCCCGAGGGCCCGTCGCCCATCACCGCGGATCCGCAGATCGGTACCTACCTCGGCGTCTACTACGTCCTCGACGGCCACCACGCCGAGTGGAACCGGTGGGCCGTCGACCAGGTCAACGTGCTGCATGCCGCCGGACGGATGTTCGACCAGCGTGACCACATCCACACCGGCCTCTACCGGTTCGAATGGGAGGAGCGTCGCGACAGCGACGGGGTACCCGCCGAGTTGACCCTCGATCACCGGTTCGCCGGCATGGTGTCAGTCTTCATCGAGCCGATCGACGGGATGGAGCCGGCCCAGTTGGCCGCCTGGTACCGCGACGACTATCTCCCTGCGGTGCTCCCCGGCTCGCCGGTGGCCACCGTGCTTGCCTTCTCGCCGTTGCCGCTGCTGGCCGATGCCCCGGGTGACGTTCCCCGGGACGCGACGGCGGACCGCCGCCTGTTGCTGCTGTGGTTCCTCGATGACGCACCCGCCGACTCGTGGGGCCAGGTCTTCGCCGGGCAGGGGGAGACGTTGGCGTCCTCGGGATTGGGCCGACTGCTGTGGGCGTCCCCGTTCATCGGGACCGTTCCCGGGACCGACACCTATACCGATCAGTTATGGTCCGAGAGCTGACGGTCGGATGTCGGGCGACATCTGATCGCCTTCTGTACGTTCTCGACACGCAGACCCACCGGCTGTGGAGGAAGGACCTATGACCGACTTCATCGAAGAGCTGGCGGAGCGCACCACCGGTCGCGGATGGGTGGGCGCGCCGTCGCTGTGGGAGCTGATCGAACGGCGCTCGGCCCGCACTCCCGACGCGGTCCTGGCCCGGGACGACACCGGACGCCAGATCACCTACGGCGAGTACCGCCAGGCCTGTCGGTCGGCCGCCGCCGGTCTGTGGGCCGACTTCTCGGTGGGCGAGGGCACCTCGGTGAGTTGGGAGCTTCCCACCTGGATCGAATCCCTGGTGCTGGTGGGCGCCCTGGCCCGGTTGGGGGCTCGGCAGAACCCGCTCATCCCCATCTACCGGAGCCGGGAGGTGGGTTTCATCACCGAGCAGAGCGAGGCGTCGCTGCTGATCGTCCCCACCACTTACCGGGGCTTCGATTTCGCCGCCATGGCCGAGGAGATCGCCAAGCCGCGCCCAGAGATGCGGGTGTTGGTAGCCGACCGGTCGCTGCCCGAGGGTGACCCCGCCGGGCTTCCCCCGGTCCGGCGGCTGCCGGAGTTCGCCGCCGATGCCCCCATCCGGTGGCTCTTCTACACCTCGGGGACCACCGCCGATCCCAAGGGCGCCCAGCACACCGATCTCACCGTGATGGCGTCGGCCCTGGCCATGGCCGAATGCCTCGATATGAACGCCGACGACGTCTCCGCGCTGGTCTTCCCCTTCACCCACATCGGTGGCATCGCCTGGCTGATGGCGGCCATGTTCACCGGCTGCACCCTGCTGGTCACCGAAGCGTTCGACCCGACGACGACGCCGTCGTTCCTGGCGGCCAACGGTGTCACGGTGGCAGGGTCGGGCACCCCCTTCCACCTGGCCTACCTGGCCGCTCAGCGGGCAGCCGGTGCGGAGTCGATCTTCCCCCGGGTCCGTTCGTTCCCCGGCGGCGGCGCCCCCAAGCCTCCTCAACTCCACTACGACCTGAAGTCCGAGATCGGCGGCATCGGCATCGTCTCGGGCTACGGGCTCACCGAGGCCCCCATCGTGGTGATGGCCCGGACCTTCGACCCGGATCAGAAGTTGGCCGATACCGAGGGCCCCGCCACCCCCGGGGTCACCCTCAAGGTGGTGGACCTCGACGGGAAGCTGGCTCCCGCCGGGGTGGAAGGCGAGATCCGGGTGAAGGGACCCCAGGTCATCACCGGCTACCTCGATCCTTCCCTCGACGCCGAGGCTTTCGACGATGAGGGGTTCTTCCGGAGTGGCGACCTCGGGATCGTCGACGCCGATGGCTACGTCACCATCACCGGGCGGTTGAAGGACGTCATCATCCGCAATGGCGAGAACATCTCGGCCAAGGAAGTGGAGGACCTGCTCTATTCCCACCCGGCGGTGGCCGACGTGGCCGTCATCGGCCTACCCGATGCCAAGACGGGGGAGCGGGCCTGCGCAGTGGTGGCGGTCAAGGAGGGCGAGACCTTCTCCTTCGACGACATGGTGACCTTCTTGAAGGAACGGGACCTGCGGGTCCAGGCCGTTCCCGAGCAGCTCGAGCTGGTTCCGGCGGTGCCGCGGAATCCGGCCGGGAAGATCCTCAAACACAAGCTGCGTGAAGAGTTCGCGCCGTCTTCGAACACAAGGAGCACGACATGAGCCCGATCAAACGAGTCACTCTCGGCCAGGGCGGCAGCGAACACGATGCCGCCAACGCCGCCATCCGCGGATTCGTCGGTCATCGGTTCACCGGCAAGGTGGCGGTGGTCACCGGGGCCGGCTCGGGCATCGGCCAGGCGGTGGCTCTCCGGCTGGCCGCCGAGGGGGCGGAGGTGGCCGCCCTCGATATCGCCGAGGAAGGTTTGAAGTCGACGGTCGAACAGATCGCCGCGGCCGGCGGTCAGTCGGTCGCCCTCAGTTGCGACGTGAGCTCGGAGGAGTCGGTGATCGCCGCGGTGGCGGCGGCGGTCGACGCCTTCGGCCCACCCACGGTGGTGTGCAATGTGGCCGGCATCGGCGGGTTCTTCAACACCGTCGACATGCCCCTCGAGCGCTGGGACAAGATCATCGCGGTCAACCTGACCGGTACGTTCCTGGTCTGCAAGGCCACCCTTCCCCACCTGCTCGAGCTCGGCGGCTGCATCGTCAACGTGGCCTCCAATGCCGGCATCATGGGCCAGGCGTACTCCGCCGCCTACTGCGCCTCCAAGGCCGGGGTGCTGATGTTCTCCAAGGCCCTGGCCGCCGAGTACCTGAGCCGGGGGGTGCGGGTGAACGTGATCGCCCCCGGTGGGGTGGACACCCCGTTGGTGGGGAAGTTCGAGCTTCCCGAAGGGGGCGACTTCAACGAGCTGAAGAGGATCATGTCGCCCCTGGGGTTCTCCACCCCGGCCGAGATGGCCGGGTCGGTCGCCTTTTTGGCCTCCGACGAGTCCTCGTACACCACCGGTGCGGTGCTGTCGGTGGACGGGGGACTGACCATCTGAGGGGCGCGCCGCGACCCGCCGGTTTCCCGATTCCTGGTAGCAAAGGGACATGAGTGAAGCAACCGTCGCCGATCTCCTGCGGGCGCGGGCCGGGGACGACCACCCGGCACTTCTCTTCGAGGACGAGCGCTACTCCTGGGCCGAGTTCGTCGACGCCGCCGGCATCCGGGCGGGGCTGGCTCAGACGCAGCGGCGGGACGGGCCGTTCCACATCGGAATCCTCCTCGACAACGTGCCGGAATTCCTGTTCTGGATCGCCGGCTCGGCCCTGGTGGGCGCCAGCGCGGTGGGTATCAACCCGACCCGGCGCGGTGGCGAGCTTGCCCACGACATCCGCCACACCGATTGCCAGCTGATCGTCACTGACCGCGCCCACCTGCCTCTCCTCGAGGGAGTCGACACCGGCGTCGAGCCCGGACGGATCATTCTCATCGACACCCCCGACTATGCGGTGTCGATTGCCGCCCTCGCCGGAGTCGGCCTGCCGATCGCCGAGGTGAGTGGGTCGGACCACTTGTTGCTGCTGTTCACCTCCGGATCCACCGGGGCGCCCAAGGCGGTGATCTGCAGCCAGCGGCGCCTAGCCGCCATCGCCACCATGACCCCGGGCAAATTCGGCATCTCCCGGGACACGGTCACCTACCAGTCGATGCCGCTGTTCCACGGCAACGCGCTGATGGCCAACTGGGCCCCGGTCCTCGGCGCCGGGGCGACCATGGCCATGGCCAGGAGGTTCTCCGCCACCAGGTTCCTCCCCGACGTTCGACGGTTCGGGGCTTCGTACTTCAACTACGTTGGCCGCTCGTTGGCCTACGTGCTGGCCACCCCCGAAGCCGCCGACGACGCCGACAATCCGCTGAGGCTCGGATTCGGGACCGAGGCGTCGGCCCGGGACATGGAGACGTTCACCCGCCGGTTCGGCTGTGAGCTGTTGGAGAACTACGGCTCGAGCGAAGGCGCCATCAACACCGAGAAGCCGGCGGGGGCACCGGCCAACTCCATCGGCATGCCGCGCCCGGGAACCGATGTGGCCATTGTCGACCCCGCCACCCGCCGCGAGTGTCCGCCGGCCCGCTTCGACGCCGAAGGCGGACTGGTCAACGGCCACGAGGCCATCGGGGAGATCGTGGGTCGGAACGTGGTCGGGTCGTTCGAGGGCTATTACAACAACGCCGAGGCCGAAGCCGAGCGGATCCGGAACGGCTGGTACTGGAGCGGCGACCTCGGCTACCGCGACGGGGACGGATGGTTCTACTTCGCCGGTCGGGGCGGGGACTGGCTCCGGGTCGACAGCGAGAACTTCGCCGCGGCTCCCATCGAGCGGATCCTCTCCCGCTACCCGACCGCGGTGATGGTGGCCGTCTACCCGGTTCCCGACGCCCGCACCGGCGACCAGGTGATGGTGGCCATGGAGCTGGAGCCGGGCGCCTCGTTCGATCCGGTCGGGTTCCACGGTTTCCTCGCCGCCCAGCCCGACCTCGGGACCAAGTGGATGCCCCGGTTCGTGCGGATCGTGACCGAGATGCCGCTCACCGCCTCCAACAAGGTGCAGAAGCAGTCGCTGCGGACCGAACGGTGGGAGACATCGGACCCGGTGTACTGGCAACCGGTGCGGAACGGGCCCTACCAGCCCTTGGACGCCGCCCAGGTCGCTGACCTCCGTGACGAGTTCCGAGCCCACGGTCGGGCGGCAGCTCTCGGGTAGGGACAATCTGATTGGCGTCCCATCGAAGCCGGAGTCCGGTAGCGTCGAAGCCTATGGCACGCACGGAAGCCGTTCACGGCTGGGACACCGACTTCGACGTTCTCGACGCCGACTACATCGCCGACCCATTCTCCATCTGGGACAAATTGCGCACCACCTGTCCGGTGGCCCACACCGACCGGCGAGGCAGCACCTGGCTACCCACCCGGTATGACGACGTGGTCGCCCTGGCCCACGATGTCGAGCACTTCAGCTCGCTGGAGGTGGGGGTCATCCCCTTCGACGGCGAAGAGCCCGAGGATCCGGTCCTGCTCTACGGCCTGCCTCCCATCTCCGCCGATCCGCCCCTCCACACCTGGACCCGACGCCTCCTGCTGCCGTGGTTCTCCCACCACCGGGTCGAGGGCTACGAAGAGCTCACCCGCCAGTTGTGTGTTGGCCTCATCGACGGGTTCCTGGCCGATGGCCACGCCGATGCGGCCGCCGACTACGCCCAACAGATCCCGGCCCGGGTGATCGCCCGGATCCTCGGCGTGCCGACCGAACTGGCCGACACCTTCACCGGTTGGGTGCGCGACGTGCTCGAGTTCGCCGACGACGCCGAGCGACGGGCCCGCGGCGTCGAGGGGCTCCTCGGTTTCTTCATCGAGCAGGTGGAGAAGCGCCGGACCGAACCCGGTGACGATCTGCTCAGCGAGCTGCTGCACACCGAGGTCGAGGGGAAGCCGCTCGAGGAGAGCGTGGTCCTCGGCATGGGCGCCCTGGTGCTCATCGCCGGGGTGGACACCACCTGGAGCGCCATCGGATCCTCGCTGTGGCATCTGGCCACCCACCCCGACGACCGGGCCCGCCTGGTGGCCGAACCCTCGCTGATGCCGCTGGCCGTGGAGGAGCTGCTGCGGGCCTACTCGCCGGTGACCATGGCCCGGATGGTGGCCAAGGACGTCGAGTTCGAGGGCTGCCCGATGAAGGCCGGGGAGAAGGTACTGATGAACTTCCCCGCCGCCAACCGCGACCCCGAGGCCTTCGACGACGCCGACCGGGTGGTGCTGGACCGGGCCCTCAACCGCCACGTGGCCTTCGGATCCGGCATCCACCGCTGCGCCGGCTCCAACCTCGCCCGGATGGAGCTGCGGATCGCCCTCGAGGAGTGGCTGGCCCGCATCCCCGAGTTCCACCTCGCCGACCAGGGCGAGGTGACCTGGGCCGGTGGCCAGGTGAGGGGCCCCCGCATCCTGCCGGTGGTCTTCAGTTGAGGATCCGGGTGGATCCCGAAAGGTGTCAGGGCCATGCCCGCTGTTACGCGCTGGCCCCTGAGTTGTTCGATGTGGATGACTACGGGCAGTCGACGGTCATCGGGGACGGCGCGGTGCCCGCGGGGCTGGAGGACAAGGCCCGTCTGGCCGTGGCCAACTGCCCGGAGTACGCCATCGAGGAGATCGCCGACTGAGCCGAATTCGCGATCGACGACGGCTTCCTCGTCATCGATCCCACCCGGCATAGATGCCGGTGGTGAGCCCGATAGCAATTACTCAGCTGGACATGTAGCCGCTCTCGTCCCAGACTTCCGACATGGAGGTGGTCGTGGCCGGGGCTGGGATTGCGGGTCTGACGACGGCCATCGCGATGTCGAGGGCCGGCCATCAGGTCTCGGTGGCAGAACGAGCCACCGAACTGCGCGAAATCGGCGCAGCCCTGTCGCTCTGGCCGAATGCCCTCGCCGCGCTCGACCACCTGGGTGTGGGCGATCCGGCGCGGGCCATCGGCCTGGAGGCCCCGACGGCGTCGATTCGCTCGATCAGAGGTGGAGCGATCGTTCGTTTTGACACCGAGGCGATGCGCCGGGCTCTCGGCGGCCTGCCGATGGTGGTCCTTCGCTCGGGTCTGCAGTCGGTATTGCTGGCGGAATGCAACCGGTTGGGTATCGACATCCAACTCGGTCGAGACGTGACCGAGGTGCGCCCCCAAGGACCGCGGGTAACGGTCAAGACCTCCGCCGGTGACGCCACCTTCGACGCGGTCATCGGTGCCGATGGGATCAACTCCAACGTTCGCGGTGTCGTGGACGCCGACGGCGAACTGCGCGACGGTGACCGGACCGCCTGGCGGGCAGTGGTCCCGAACCACGACAGACTGGTCTCACAGACCTGGCTCACGGTCGGTGTCGGGCTGCAAGTCATCGCCTCGCCAGCCCCTGACGGCTTGGCCTACTGGGCGGCCGACACGCCCGGGATCGATTTCTCCAGGGTCGACGACGCCGACCCGGGGGCCATCCTTCGTCATCGATTCGCCAACTGGCACCAACCGATCCCGGAGATGATCGAAGCCACCCCACCAGACGCCCTGATCGTGAACCGGATACTCGACCGCCGACCGCCAAACCGGTTGCGGCGCGGGCCGATCCTCCTGGTCGGTGACGCCGCCCACGCCATGACTCCCGATCTCGGCCAGGGGGCGTGTCAAGCCATCGAGGACGCCGCCCTGCTGCTCGCCTGCGCGACAGCTCGGCGGGCCACCGACCCCGGTGCACTTTTCGAATCGTTCGAGCGGGTGAGGCTGGCCCGGGTTCGGCGTGTCGTTCGCGACTCGTACCGCATCGGTCGATTGGCTACCGCACAATCGCGGATTGCGGCGGGCACCCGAGACCTGGTGACCCGCTTGGTTCCCGAAACCATCAACAACCGGCGCCTGGCTGTCTACGCGTCGGTCGCCGCCTTCGGACGCCAACTCGAGATGGCTGCCGCGTAGCCGGGAGGTCGCCGGTCACCAAAGCGCTGCCTCGAGTGGTCAGAGCTTCCCCAACGTTCCATCGTGGGTCCGTTCGGGCCACCCGGAGTGACCTCGAGAATCCGGGGTCGCCCCTCGGCGCGGGCTGCTCTGAGCCGACCGGGCCCGACCCGGTGCCCGGCTACATCGCGGACCCGGCAGTTATGACAGGCGCTCGACGATCATGGCCATGCCCTGGCCGCCGCCCACGCACATCGACTCGAGGCCGAAGGTCTTGTCGGCGTCCTCCAGACCGTTGAGGAGGGTGGTCATGATGCGGGCACCGGTCTGGCCGAAGGGATGGCCGAGGGCGATGGCCCCGCCGTGGACGTTCAGCTTGTCGTAGCTGATGCCCAGCTCCCGGGCGGAGGGCACCACCTGGGCGGCGAAGGCCTCGTTGATCTCCACCAGGTCGATGTCGTCGATGGTCATGTTGGCCCGCTTCAGGGTCTGGCGGATGGCATCGATGGGGCCGAGGCCCATGATCTCAGGATTGAGGCCGGTGACGCCGCTGGCCACGATCCGGGCCAACGGGGTGATGCCGAGTTCGCGGGCCCGGGTGTCGCTCATCACGATCACCGCGGCAGCGCCGTCGTTGAGCGGGCAGGCGTTGCCGGCGGTAACGGTGCCACCCTCACGGAACACCGGCTGGAGGCCGGCCAGCCCCTCCAGGGTGGTGCCCGGGCGGGGCCCGTCATCCTTGGTCACCACCGTCCCGTCGGGAGTGGTCACCGGGATGATCTCCCGATCGAAGAAGCCCGATTCCTGGGAGGCCACCGCCCGGAGCTGCGACTGGAGGGCGAATTCGTCCTGCTCCTGGCGGCTCACCTTCTTGAACTCGGCGACGTTCTCGGCGGTCTGGCCCATGGCGATGTAGACGTCGGGAAGGCCGTCCAACGGCGTCCACGGGTCACCGGCCTTCGGGGTCCGGGCCACGGTGCGGGCCTCGGCCTCGGCGAACAGCGGGTTATGCGGGCCGGTGTCCGAGGCGCCGTTGCGATAGCTGCTGACCGCCTCGACCCCGGCGGCCACGAAGATGTCGCCCTCACCGGAGCGGATGGCATGGGCCGCCATCCGGATGGTCTGCAGTGAGGATGAGCAGTAGCGGTTGACCGTCACCCCGGGCACGTTGGGCAGCCCGGCCATTAGCGCCGCCACCCGGGCCACGTTGTAGCCGGCCTCGCCGCCGGGCTGGCCACAGCCGAGGAGCACGTCCTCCACCGACTGCGGTTCGAGCTGGGGCAGCTTGGCTAGGACTTCCTTGATGACCAGGGCGGCCAGGTCGTCGGGCCGGCAGTCCTTCAGCGATCCCTTGACGGCCCGGCCGATCGGGGTGCGACCGGTGGCGACGATGACAGCTTCGGGCATGCGGGACTCCTGGGGGTTGTGGCGGTCGTGACCGCGCTGGACGGTGATCGCGGTGCCCGGCGACCGCCCGGCACCCCTTTCCGGAGGCCACGATACCGTCTTGCCGGAGTCGGCAGCCAAAGACGGCGCCGAAGGCGAATCGGTGGTCGGGCTGCGCTGGCGCCCGGGTCGGGGATCGGCAAGAATAGAACGTGTTCCGTTTTCCCGGTGGGGGAGGCGGCTGAAAGGGGGCCCGGATGGAGATCGGCTACACCGAGGAACAGCAGGCCCTCCAGCGCGAGCTCCGCGGCTACTACGCCGAGCTGCTCACCCCCGAGGTGGAGGAGCAGTTGGCCGTGGGGGGCGGCATCGGTCCGGACATGCGGCGGGTGGTCAAGCAGATGGCCGACGATGGCTGGCTGGGGATCGGCTGGCCCAAGGAGTACGGGGGCCAGGGCCGCTCCGCCCTCGAGCAGTTCATCTTCTTCGACGAGTCGATGCGGGCCGGCGCCCCCGTCCCGATGCTGACCATCAACACCGTCGGGCCGACCATCATGGACTTCGGGACGCCGGAACAGAAGGCCGACTTCCTCCCCCGGATCCTGGCCGGCGACATCCACTTCTGCATCGGCTACACCGAGCCGAACGCCGGGACCGACCTGGCTGCCCTCCAGACCCGGGCGGTTCGGGACGGCGACGAGTACGTCATCAACGGGTCCAAGATCTTCACCTCATTGGCCGGCGGGGCCGACTACATCTGGTTGGCCACCCGCACCGATCCCGAAGTCGCCAAGCACAAGGGCATCTCGATGTTCGTCGTGCCGATGGACACCCCCGGGATCAAGGTGGTGCCCATGCAGCTGCTCGGCGGCCACAACATCAACTACACCTTCTTCGAGGACGTCCGGGTCCCGGCCACCAGCCTGGTGGGCGGCGAGAACAACGGGTGGACGCTCATCACCAACCAGCTCAACCACGAGCGGGTGACCTTGTGCTCGCCGGGGATCATCGAACGGGCGCTGGCCGACACCCGGGCCTGGGCCCAGGCCACCAAGCTGGCCGACGGCCGCCGGGTCATCGACCAGGAGTGGGTGCAGGTCCACCTGGCCCGCATCCACGCCAAGCTCGAGTTCCTCAAGCTGATCAACTGGAAGGTGGCGTGGACGGCCACCCAGGGTCATCTCGACGTGGCCGACGCCTCCACCATCAAGGTGTTCGGCACCGAGTTCTACATGGAGGCCTTCCGGCTGATGCTGGAGGTGGTCGGACAGGCCGGCTACCTCACCCGGGGCACCCCCGAGGCGGTGCTGGCCGGCCGGCTCGAGATGTACGCCCGGAGCCTGGTCATCCTGACCTTCGGCGGTGGCACCAACGAGATCCAGCGCGACCTGATCGCCATCTTCGGCCTGGGCCTGCCCCGGTCGCTCCGATAGAGGACTGAGGAAAGAACCCATGGATTTCTCCTTCAACGAAGAACAAGAGGCGGTCCGGGAGCTGGCCGATCGGATCTTCAACGATCTGTCCACCCATGAGCGCCTGCGGGAAATCGAGGCCGACCCCGACGGTGACCGGTTCGACCGCAAGCTGTGGGCGGAGCTGGCCTCGGCCGGCCTGCTGGGGATCGCCCTCCCCGAAGACGTGGGCGGGGCCGGTCTCGGCTTCATCGAGACGTCGCTGATGGTGGAGGCGGCCGGTCGCACCGCCGCCTATGTGCCGGTGATCGAGACCCTGGCCACCGGGGCGGCCGCCATCGACCGGTTCGGGTCGGATGCCCAGCGGGAGAGGTGGCTGCCGGGGGTGATCGCCGGGGACACCGTCGTCACCACCGCCCTCGTCGAGCTGTTGGGCTCGCCGTTGGCGCCGGCGATGCGAGCCGAGTCGACGGGGGATGGCTGGACGCTGACCGGCGCCAAGTCGTGTGTCCCCTCCGGGACGGTGGCCGACGTGGCCCTGGTCCCGGCGGTGACGGAGAACGGGACGGTGGCGGTGCTGGTGGTCGACCTGTCCCTGCCCGGCATCACCCGTCAGACCCAGTTGACCAACACCGGGCGGCCCGAGGCCATCCTCACCTTCGACGGGGCGGCATTGGGGTCGGACGCCCTCCTCGGATCCGTCGAGGACGGTTCGGCCGTCGTGCAGTGGCTGGTCCTCCGGGCCACCGCCGCCCTCTCGGTGGCCGAGGCGGGGGTGACGGCCGCAGCCTTGGCGCTGGTGTCCGAGTACACCAAGACCCGTGAGCAGTTCGGCAAGCCGATCGCCACCTTCCAGGCGGTAGGGCAGCGGGCGGCCGACGCCTACGTCGATGCCGAGGCCATCCGGCTGACCGCCTGGCAGGCGGCCTGGCGGATCGCCGAGGGGCTTCCCGCCGAGGACGCGGTGGCGGTGGCCAAGTTCTGGGCGGCGGACGGAGGCCAACGGGTGGTCCATGCCGCCGTCCATCTCCATGGTGGCGTCGGAGTCGACCGGGACTACCCGTTGCACCGTTTCTTTCTGCTCACCAAGCAGATCGAGCTGACCCTGGGCGGAGCCACCGAGCAGCTGCTCCGTCTGGGATCCACCCTGGCCGCCGAGCCCGTCTGAGCGGGGCGAGTCGCCGGGAGGCACCGGCTCGGCCTACGTTGGTCCGGTGTCCGTATCGAGACCGCCATGGTGATGGGTCGCCGCCCCGGGGTGGCCACGTCGTCGTGGCCGATCGCCACCGTCGATGTGGCCGGACTGGCCGGCCAGCTGGCGACCGCCATGGTGCGGGTGCCGTTCCGCAGCCCCTGGGCCGGCGAGGGATCGCCCCAGCACAACCTGACGGTGGCGGTGACCCGGGAGACCATCCGCTCGTTCATGGGGTACAGCTCGTCCCTCCCCATCGACGAGTTCCGCTCGGTCGAGATGGTCCTCGACGATCTGTGCAGGTACGTGATGCCGCCGGTGATCCGGGCCATCGGGGCGGACAGCCACTCCGAGGTCGTTGCCGGGGTGCCCGGCGTCCGCTACCGGCCCCGGGGGGCCGAGCCGGTGGGGACCATCCTGTATCTCCACGGCGGCGGCTACGTGGGGACCTCCCCGCGGATGTACGCGGCGTTCACCGCTTGGTTGTGCCGCCACACCGGGTGCGAGGTCTTCGTGGCCGACTACCGGCTCGCCCCCGAGTTCCCGTTCCCGGCCGGGCTGGAAGACGCGGTGCTGGTGCTCGAGGCACTGCTACAGAGCGGGGTCGATCCGGCCCGGTGCTTCCTGGCCGGTGACTCGGGCGGGGGCGGCCTGGCCACCACGATGGTCTACGCGATGGAGAAGACCGGCCACCGGCCGCTGGCCGGGGTGCTGCTGTTCTCCCCGGAGGTCGACCTCCGGCTGGACGAGCCGTCGCTGACCGAGAACGCCGGCAAGGACATCCTCCCCTGGAACATCCCGACTGCCGCCTACCTGCACGGCCGCGACCCCGGGGACGCCTCGGTGTCGGCGGTCGACCAGGACGTGAACGGCTGGCCCCCGGCCCTGGTGGCGTACGGCGCCGACGAGATGTTCCGCGACCCGATCCGGGAATTCGTAGCCCACCTGGAGAAGGCCGGGGTGGAGACGGTGGCCCTGGAGGAGCCGGGCATGTTCCATGTGTTCCCCATCTTGATGCCCTGGGCCGAGGCCAGCCGGCGGGTGTTCTCGGCGGTGGCCGATTTCGTGGCCGGCCGGCTGGCGGCGGCGGATGCTGGTTCGTCGGCGGGCTCGGAAGCACCGCCGAAAGCCGGCTGATGTCTCGTCACCCGGCTGACACCGGGGTCAGAGGGTGTCGGGGAACTCGATGAACGGCGACGGCGGCAGGTACTCGTCGGGAACCTCCCGGTATTTCCGGTAGCTGGCCACCCGCACCACGTTCGACACCGAGCCCTCCACCACCCCGCAGAGGGAGAGCTCGCGCCCGTGGGAGAACAACCCGGACAGTGGCGCCCATCCGTCCCGGACGTCTTGGACGTCGTCGATCCTGACCCGGGCCACCAGGCAGTAGAGGCACCCGTCGGGGGCCGACCCGACCTGCCGGGCCACCATGCAGTGGGAGGCGCCGTCGTCGATGACATAGACGGTTTCCTCCCCGGTGCTGACGGCCAACCGCAGCTCTTCGGGGGCATCGTGGCCGGTCAACGGGCCGTGCTGGCTGTGCCGCAGATACTTCATGGCCCACAGCGGACCGGCCGGTATCGGCCCGTCCGACTCGCCGATGGCCAGCGGGGTCGAGGTGGCCGGCTCCGACGGGGCGCCACCGTTGAAGGCCAAGTTGGAGCCGAGCAGTGACTTGAACAATCCGCCCCGGCCCGGGATCGGCGGGTGGGGCAGCCGGTCCTCGACCTCGTCGGCGATGCCGTAGACGACCTCTGTCTCGGGCCCAGCGCCGGTTTCGGGCTCGGGCTCGGGATCGTCGGGTGGGGGCGGCGATGTCAACCGGGCTCCGCGGCGGCCACCACCGGCGATCCGTCGTCCCCGTCGGATCGGCGGCGGCGGGCCCAGGTGGCGGTGAAGAAGGCAACCGCGGCCGAGGCCAGCAGCAGTGCTCCCGAGGCGGTGAGGGCCAGGTCGAGGCCGTGACCGAAGGCCCCATAGGCGGCACCCACCACCTCGTTGATGATCTGCTGGACGCTGGCGTCGCCCTTCCCGGCCGAGCCCCGGGCCTGGGAGCCGAGCGAACCGGTGGTCACCGCCGCGATGACCTGGGATCGGAAGGCGGGCGGGATGCCGATGGCGGCCAGCCGGGTGATGAGATTCACGGTGAGCTGGCCGTTGACGATGGTGCCCAGGATGGCCACCCCGGCCACCGCCCCCAGCTCCCGACTGGTGTTGGTCATCGACGCGGCCATGCCCGAGTGCTCGGCCGGCACGCTGCTGAGGGACGAGGAGGTGACCGGCACGATGGCCATCCCGAAACCGATCCCGGCGATGGCCAGCGTCCAGCCCACCGAGGAGATGTCCGAAGTGGGGGAGATGACCACATCGGTGAGAATGATCCCGACCGCGGCCACCACGCAGCCGACGGTCATCGGCGTCCGGTTCCCGACCCGGGCCACCCATCGCCCGGTGAGCAGGGAGGCCAGCACCATCCCGACGGTCATGGGGATGAAGTCGAGGGCCAGGGCATAGGGCGAGGCGTTGCCCACCACCTCCAGGTAGAGGGCCACGAAGAAGAAGATGGAGAAGATCCCGAAGTAGGTGGCGAACGCCACCAGCGTCGAACCGGCGAACGGCGGTCGCTTGAAGAACCTGACGTCCAGCATCGGGTTCTCCGCCCGCAGCTCGACCAGGATGAAGGCGACGATGGTGGCCACGCTGAGCCCGTAGAGGAGGAGCACCCACCAGGTGATGTACCCGGCGGTCTCCCCCATGATGGTGGCGAAGGTGGCGGTGGCCAGGGCGCTCGCCCCGAGGATGAACCCGGCCCAATCCAGCCGGGCCTTGACCGGGTCGGCCCGCTCGGGCAACACGATGGCCGCGGCCACCAGGGCGACGGCTCCGAAGGCCAGGTTGAACCAGAAGACGGCCCGCCATGACCAGAACCCGACCAGGCCCCCACCGATCACCGGCCCCAGGGCGAGGGCCAGTCCGGAGACCGCCGCCCAGGTGCCGAGGGCCCGGGCCCGCCGCTTCCGGTCGGGGTAGAGGTGGCGGATCATCGAAAGGGTTCCCGGCTCGGACGCCGCCGCCCCGACCCCCATCACCACCCGCCCGACGATGAGCAGCGTGGACGAGGTCGCCACCGCCGCCACCACCGATCCCGCGCAGAAGACGGTTACCCCGATCAGCATCAACCGCTTGCGGCCGAACAGGTCACCCAGCGTTCCGCAGATCAGCATCAGCGAGGCGAAGGTCAGGGCATACCCGCTGACCACCCACTGGAGCTGGGTGACCCCGGCATGGAGGCCGGATTGGATGTCCGACAGGGTGGCGCTGATGACCGTGTTGTCCAGGAAGGTAAGGAACAGGATGGACATCAACACGGCCATGGCCAGGTGGGGCCGCTTCGGTGCCCCGGCCCCCGAATCCGGGCCGGTACCCGACGAGTCGTCGGCGTCGGCGGCTTGCGCCGGATCTTCGAGCCCGACGGCAAGCCGGCCGATGGTCCTCATGGCGTCCAGTGTTGTCCGTTCACGCCGTCCGGTCGAGCACCGTCAGGCGGCTACGGGCGATGTACCCGCTGGGCCGGGCTCCAAACCCGGAGGCCGAGGTCGGAGAGTGGGAGGGCGATGACGGATGGAGGGCGAACCGGCTCGGATACCGTGATGAGGTGACCAAACCGACCCAGATCTCCGAGATCACCGCCGAAGAGGCCAGCCAGATGGTGGAGGCGGGGGCATTCCTGCTCGATGTCCGGGAGGAAGACGAGTGGAAGGCGGGGCACGCCCCGGTGGCCGTCCACATCCCCATGGGGCAGGTCTCCGAGCGGGTGGCGGAGATCCCGGTTGACCGGCCCGTCGTCTGCGTGTGCCGGGTGGGTGGCCGGTCGGGCTCGGTGGCCACCGCGCTGGAGGAAGGCGGGTACGAGGTTCACAATCTCAACGGGGGGATGACGGCCTGGGAGATCGCCGGGCTGCCGGTGGTCTCCGATGACGGCGCTTCCGGCCAGATCGTCTGAGCGGGACGGCAGGAACGGCGACCTTCGATGACCGTCTATCTCGACGACTGGCGCCAGCCCGCCCACCTCGGACCGGTCAACGACCGGTGGTCGCACCTGGTCGCCGACACCCACGACGAGCTCCACGCCTTCGCCGAGCGTCTCGGCATGCGCCGGACGTGGTTCCAGTACAACCATCGCCGCCCCCACCAGGCGCACTATGACGTCCCCGAGCGGCTGCGGGCCGATGCCCTCGGACACGGAGCCGTGCCCATCACCTGGCGGCAGGTCGGACGTATGATGCGCGACCGTCGCATGGCCGCCTCCCAGGCCGCCTCGCCCCGGGCCAACTGATCCGGAGGTGGCATCCCTGGATCCCCGCACCCCGGTGCTGGTCGGCGTGGGCACCGCCTCCGACGATGCCGAGGCCACCGACTTGATGATGGGGGCGTTGCAGGAGGCGGCGTCGGATGCCGGAGCCCCGCACCTCCTCGAGGCTATCGACCGGGTGGCGGTTCCCCAAGGTAGTTGGAGCTATCCCGACCCGGCTCGGCTGGTGGCCGACGGCGTGGGGGCCGGCTCGGCCCGCTCCCATCTGGTCGAGCTCGGGATCCCGCAACAGAGCCTCATCAACGAGGCGCTCTCCGCCATCCTCGACGGCTCGTCGGAGGTGGCGGCGGTGGTGGGCGGCGAGGCCAAGCGATGGGCCCGGGGCCCCGGTGCCGTCGAGACCGGTCAGCCCGGCGCGGCCCCCGACGTGGTCCGGCGCCGTGCCGGCACCCTGCTCGAGCCGGTGGAGGTGGCCACCCGGTTGTGGGACCCGGTCCAGCAGTACGCCATGATCGACAATGCCCTCCGGGCCGCCGACGGACTGTCGATCGAAGCGCACCGGGACGAGGTGGCCGAGTTGTGGTCCCGGTTCAACCGGGTGGCCCGGGGGAACCCGGAGGCCGCCTTCCCGCAGCCCATGACCGCCGAGGAGATCGCCCGCCCGTCGCCGGCCAACCGTCCCCTGGCCTTCCCCTATAACAAATGGCACTCCACCCAGTGGACGGTGAACCAGGCCGCCGGGTTGCTGTTCTGCTCGGTCGAGGCGGCCCGCGGGTTCGGGATCTCGCCGGACCGGTGGATCTTCCCCCGGGTGGCGATCGAATCGAGCCAGGCGATGTCGCTGCTCCGTCGGGAGCGGCCGGACGCCTGGCCGGCCATGGGGGTCCTGGGCCGGGCGGCGGCGGCCCGCATCGGCCGCCCCATCGCCGAGGCCGAACTCATCGAGGTCTACAGCTGCTTTCCCGCCGCGGTCCGGGTACAGCAGCGCGAGCTCGGCCTGGACCCGTCGGGGACGCCGACCCTCACCGGCGGGATGGCGTTTGCCGGCGGCCCGTTCAACAACTTCGTCTTCCAGGCCACCGCG
Source organism: uncultured Acidimicrobiaceae bacterium (assembly GCA_963819695.1). Taxonomy (GTDB): domain Bacteria; phylum Actinomycetota; class Acidimicrobiia; order Acidimicrobiales; family RAAP-2; genus DASZIT01. The sequence goes on from CAWFXD010000001.1 coordinate 930,791, forward strand.
GCCATGGCCGGCGCCCTCCGGGCCGAGCCGGAGTGGCTGGGTGTGGTGACGACGGTGAGCGGGCTCCTGACCAAGCCGGGCCTGGCGGTCTGGTCGACCTCGCCCGACGGGCAGGGCCCGTTGCTCGGAGACCTGGGCGCCGAGGCCGCCCAGGTAACCGGTTCGGTCGAGGTGATCGAGACGCTGGAGGAGTACTCCGGGCCCGCCACCGTGGTCACCTACACGGTGACCCCGGACGGTTCCGCCGCCGTCGGCGAGCCCGGCGCCGCATCCTGGTCGCGGACGGTGGTGGTGGCCGACGCCGACGGCGGACGGCGTTGCGTGGCCATCAGCCAGGATCCGGAGGTGGCCGCCCAGGCGGTGACCGGCGAACTCATCGGCCGGTCGGTGGCGGTGAAGGCCGGCGCATTCACAATGTGAAAGCCGGTGGTGGTGTCGGCATCCTGCCGGCCGCGTGTATGACGCAACGTGATACAATTGATTCATGGCACACGCAGTTTCGGTTCGGCTGGACGACGAGGTCCAGCGGGCTCTGAACACGCTCGAAGCATCCGGTATGAGCCGATCTGAGGCGATTAGGAAGTCGATCCTCGACGCCGCCTCCGCGCTGCGACGTAAGGAAGTCCTCCGGGACGAAGTGGCTGCGCTGGAAGCGGACGTGGATGACCTTCAGGAGATGCGCGAGGTCGCCTCGTTGATGGAGAGTCTCCGTGCTCCGGGGTGACGTGTATGAGTTGCGATTGCCAAAAGGAATGGGCCATGAGCAGCGAGGTCGGCGATTCGGGGTAATTGTCCAAGCCGATGCGTTGTTGCCTCGCTCAGTTGTCTTGATGGCGCCGACGTCGACAAGCGCCCGCCCGGCATCCTTTCGACCCGAACTAATCGTGGATGGCGAGACGACGCGGGTTCTTGTCGAACAGGTTGGAGCAGTGGACGTCAACCGGTTGGGCGATCCGGTCGGGCACGCGACTGCCGAGGAAATTTGGGGAATTGACGAAAGCCTGCTGACGGTCCTTGGTCTCAGCTGATTGCCGCCAAGTCCGGAGATTCTTCCATCGATACAAGCCCCGTTGAGCGTTTTTCGGCCACTTGAAACCCGGATCTTGGGTCGTTCCGGACCCATCAAGTTCATCCGGCCGTAACCGGGACGAAATCTGACCGGTCCATCCTCTCAGGGTGGGGACGATCGGCAGCCTGCCCGTGTTGAGGGGGCCGGACTCAGACGACTATTTGACCTGGCACCGAACCATCGTCGCCGGGCGACGTGCGGTCTATGGCTCCGGAGGCGCCGATGGCCCGCCGGTCGTGTTCCTCCACGGGTGGGCCCTCGGAAGCCGGGCCTACAAGCGGGCGATCCGACGGTTGACCTCCCGGGGTTGCCGGGTGTTCGCCCCGGCCATGCCCTCGTTCGGCGGTACGGCCGACCTTCCCTCCGGCGAGATGAATCTTGGTGGATACGCCGATTGGGTGGCCTCGTTCATGGCTGAGGTCGGGATCTCGGAGCCCGCGCTGGTGATCGGCCACTCGTTTGGGGGTGGGGTCGCCATCAAGCTGGCCCGAGACCAACCGGCGCGGGTCCGGTATCTGGTGCTGCTCAACGCGGTCGGGGGTGTGAATGGGCGGCACCCGTGGGAGTGGGCCCTGGGATTCGGCCGGGAGTTCTGGCCCCCCTCCGACGCGCTGGAATTGATGCTGGCGATGCGAGCCGATCTGGTGCCGAACATCCTTCGAAATCCTCTGGGCTTGGCCCGGGCCGGGGTGGTGGCCCAGCGCGCCGACCTTCGAATCGATTTGGCGGAGCTGAAGGAATCCGGGGTACCGGTTCTGGCGCTGACCAGCGAGCGAGATACGGTGATTCCCCGCTCGGCATTCGAGGCGGTGTGCAACACGGTGGGCGCCGATCGGCGGGTGGTCAGCGGCGGCCATGCGTGGTTGCTGGTCGATCCCGACTCGTTCGGAGAGGTGCTTGCCTCCACCATCGATGTCCAGGTGGCAGATCACGAGGCATCGAGAGCCGCGGATCGGAGAAGCGAGATCGAGCGACTCCTGAAACGAACTCGTCTCTCGAAGCGAGATATCAAGTCCCTGGTGGGGTCGTCGGCGCCATTGTGGCTCCTGAGTGATTCGGCACCGGCGCTGGCCGGGGATCTGGCGCTGTGTCGACCCAAGTTGAAAAAGGGTGAGGTGAGGGCCTTGGCCCGGCGTATCGAGGCTTCGACGTTGGTCCGGCTGACGATCGTGGCCCGGGACCGTCGAGGTCTGCTTGCCGACAGCGCCGCCGTCCTGACGGCCAGCGGGATGTCCATCTCGAACGCGTCGGCGTCCACCTGGAAGCCGCAGCATCTTGCCCTTCATTCATTCATCGTCGGCGGCGGTGCCCAGTTCGACCGCTCGGCGTGGGACGCGCTCGGAGCCCGGTTACGGAGTATGGCGGCCGTGGAAGCCGCCCCATTGCCCGCCCTCCGACCCCTCCGTCACCTGAGCGTGACCGTCCAGGGGGCAGACGATCGTTCGATCGTCAAAGTGGTCGCCCCTGATGAGCAAGGACTTCTCGCCGCCATCTGCCGGTACTTCCAGGTTCACGACATCAACATCGAGACGCTGCAAGCCCGCACCCGCAATGGGATCGCCGATGACACCTTTCTGGTCATTGGCAATGTCGACGTCGAGGAGCTCAAGGCCCACCTCGAACATCCAGCCTCCCTCCCGGGGACCGACGACGTCGCCATCCCGATGGTGGCGGAGGGCCGCAAATGAACGGGTGAGGCTCACTCCATCCCACTGCCCGAATGGAGGCCCGCCGGGTGGGATTCACCCCGATGGCCTTTCGGCGGTGTTGATCACGCCGCCCGGTATCCGGTTCAGACGGGGCAGCTCCCGTCGTTGCACGCCTCGGCGGCGTCGCCAGCTTCCGCGTCGCCGGAAGTGCTACTGACGATGGACAGGGGGTGCGCCTTTGACCACGCCTGTTCGAGGGCCGAGAGCAGTACCTCCGGGGTCTGGGCGCCGGGGACCCCGATCGCCCGATCGATCACAAAGAAGGGGACGGCGGTGATGCCGAGTTCGCCGGCCAGCCTCTCGTCGCCACGGACCTCGTCGGCGAAGGCCCCCCCTTCCAGGGCGGTGGCCACCTCGTCGGCATCGAGCCCCACTTCTTTGCCCACCCGTTCGAGGGTAGGTCGCTCGCCGATCGGCTCTCCGTTGGTGAAGTAGGCGGCCATCAGGGCTTCCTTGGCGGCGTCACCGCGGCCGTGGGTGGCGGCCAGGTGGATGAGGCGGTGGGCGTCGAAGGTGTTGCCGGATTTGGCGTCGTCCCAGTGGAAGTCGATCCCCACCTCTTTGGCCACTCCGGTCACCCGGTCGGTCGCCGCCAGAGCCTGATCCTCGGTCATGCCGTACTTCTTGGCCAGCTGTTCCTTGGTCGAGAGCTGGCGTCGGCTCGGGGCGTTCGGATCGAGCTCGAAGCTCCGCCACTCGACGGTGACCTCGTCCCGGTGGGGGAACGAGGCCAGCGCCGCCTCGAATTGCCGTTTCCCGATGTAACACCAGGGGCACACCACGTCCGACCAGATCTCCACCAGCATGTTCAATTCCTCAGTTCTGCCGACGGGGGCCAATTGTCGCCCCTTACTATGTGGAACGTTGGGCTCCAGAGGCTATTCCAGGGGCCCCGAGGAGGCGGGCAATGGCCCGTGACAGGATGGTCACCCGGCCAGCCGGATGAAGGAGTCCCGACATGCTCGATGACCACACCAGTTCGAGCGATCATTCCATCGACGAGGCCATCGACGAGGCCGAGAAGGAATCGTTCCCGGCCAGCGATCCGCAATCCTCCTGGGCCGGTCCCGACCCGGTGGCCCTGGGCTCGGAGTCGACGTCGCCGGAGCCGGGCGCGTCGCCGGCCACCACCGGGAGCGACGGGTCATCGGGTCCCGAGACCACCCCGGCAACCTGAGGGGGAGCCGACGATGAAGGGAAACGTCCTCACCGTGGAGCGGCCCATTCCGGTTCCGCCTGCCGTCGTTTTCAACGTGGTGGCTGACGCCGGCCAACACACCTTGTTCGACGGGTCGGGGATGCTGCAAGGCGCCCGGGCGGGAGCCTCGCAGCGCCTGGCCCTCGGAGTGACCTTCGGCATGAACATGAAACTCGGAGTCCGCTATTCGACGGTGAACCGGGTCGTCGAGTTCGAGGACAACCGGAAGATCGCCTGGAAGACCGGGCCGGAGGGCACCTGGGGGCATCTGGTCGGCGGCAGGATCTGGGCCTACGAGCTCGACCCGGTCGAGGGCGGGACCCGGGTCCGGGAGAGTTGGGACATCACCACCGACCATCAGCGGGGGCTGTTGAAGCTGGGGAACATCTACTGGAACAAGACCCGGCGGGACATGGAGCGGACCCTGGCCCGTCTCGACCAATTGTTGACCAGTGATCCGGCTCCGATCGGGTAGCCGCCCGCTGAACCCTTGACCGATGCCTCCGCATAACGTTGCCTTGTAAGGCTGCCACCTTTACAATGCAGCGATGGGATCGGTAACGACGGCGAAAGTGTCCAATCGAGGGCAGACAAGTGTTCCCGCCGAGCTCCGACATCGCTGGGGTATCGCCGATGGTGGAGAAGTTGCCTTCATAGATCTGGGTGGAGCCGCGTTGGTTCTCCCGGGAGGTGTCGAAGCCGCCCGCGCCGAGATGCGCCGGGTCTATCGGATGGGTGTCTACGAAGAGGGCATTTCCGCCCTGGATGACCCCGACCTTGCCGACTAAGCCGGCGCTGATCGACGATCGGATCCTTATCGGGGAGTTGGTCGGCGAGAAATTGCTTGCGGGGCGAAGGCGCAAACTCTTTACAACGTCGTACTTCCATTTTCGGGCATGCCGGGCATTCGTACTCGGCGGGAGTGGGAAACTATCGGGACCGTTTCAACGTCTTGACGCTGAGCAACGATCTGCCGCCATGGGCCAGATGTTGAGGCTGCCTGAGCGCATTGGACTTCCCGACTCTCGTGATCTGGTCCCAGTGATGGTGGAGGTGCAAGGCCGCCACCCCCGGCTGAACGCGCTGAATACCGAAGCCGCCGCCGCCGCCCTGCTGCTTGGCGCGGAATTGTTGCTCACCCGACCGACAGCCAACGGTCAGCTTGCCGACGTTCTCGACTCGGAGCGGATCACTTGGCAACTCGCGGACATCCCCGGATCCGGCTGATCCGATTCCCGTTTCGCCGCCGGGGACCGGAACCAATCGAGCCCGGGCGCTAACGTGCCGTGCCATGGTTCTCGAACACGCGGTGATCAACATCCGTCCCGGGGCAAATCAAGAGTTCGAGGCTGCGCTCGGTAAGGCCCGGGCGGTGGTGGCCGAAGCCGACGGGTTTGTCTCCCTGAACCTCCATCGGGGCATCGAGACGCCCGACCAGTACCTCCTGTTGATCGAGTGGAAGACGCTCGAAGACCACACCGTCGGCTTTCGGCAGTCCGAGCGCTTCACCCGGTGGCGGGCGCACATCGGGTCCTACTTCGAGTCACCCCCCGAGGTCATCCACCTGGCCCTGGTCGAGGGACTGGCCTGATGGGGCTGCTCGAAGGTCATCAGGCGCTGGTCACCGGCGCCGGTTCGGGAATCGGACGGGCCACCTGCCTCCGCTTGAAAGCCGAGGGGACCAAGGTGGCGGTCCTGGACATCGACGCCGACGCCGCCGCGGCGGTGGCCGCCGAACTGGGTGGCAGCCCGGTGGTGGTGGCCGATGTCTGCGACAGCGAGGCCATGGCCGCGGCGGTGCCGCGGGTCGCTTCCCAACTGGGCGGGCTGACGATCCTGGTCAACAACGCCGGGGTCGGGAACGTCAAGCCGCTGCATCGTTACAGCGACCGCGAGTACCAGCGCATCGTCGATGTCTCCATGAAGGGGACCTTCATCGGCATCCGGGCGGCGGCACCGGTCATGCTCGAGACCGGCCGAGGATCGATCGTCAACATGGCCTCGATCAGCGGCATGCGGCCGACCCGGGGGGAGGCGCCGTACGCGGCCTCGAAGGCGGCCGTCATCGCCCTCACCCAGTCCGCCGCCCTCGAGTACGGCCCCACCATCCGGGTCAACTGCGTGTCGCCGGGCCTCATCGAAACCGCGCTGACCGCACCCCTCATGGGGGACGAGAAGGTCCGGGCCGGCTTCGACCGCAAGACGCCGCTGGGCCGGGTGGGGACGGCCGACGACGTGGCGTCGGTGATCGCCTTCCTCTGCTCGGACATGGCCGCCTACGTGACCGGTATCAACGTTCCGGTCGACGGCGGGAGCCTGCTCCCGTCAGCCCAGGTCGACGGGGTCCTGTCGGCCATCCTCGCGTTGTACGACTGACGCTGGCCGGGATCCCGGCCCGCCACCGTCAGGCCCGGTCGGCCACGGCCATGGCCGCCCGCAGGTGGTCGGCCAGTTGGTCGACCGAGGTGCGGGCGTTGAGCCCGCTGGTCGACGGCATCACGTAGACCGGTCGGCCCCCCAGGCGCCCCTCCTGGAGCCCGGGCTGGGCCCGGGGATCGGCGGCCACCCGCCACCCGCCCAACCCCACCAGGCACACCGCCTTGGGTTGCAGCCACTCCACCAACCGTTCCAGGCGACCCAGGCCCCGGCGGTACTCGTCGGGCATCACCTCCCCGGCCGTGCGGGTCGGACGCTTGACCAGATCGGTCATCCCCATCCGGTGGGCCCGGAGCCCATCGAGGGAATCCCGGTCCCTGGTCACCAGTCCGCTGGCCCGCGCGGCGGTCCAGAATCGGTTGCCCGCCTTGAAGTACCCCTCGTTGGCGTCGGCGGAATGGAAGCTGGGATTCGACCCGCACATCAGCAGGCGCATGCCCGGCCCGACGGTGTCGGCCAGGGTGCGGCCCCGCACCGCCGACAGGCGCAGCTCGTCACCGGACACCACCACCGAGTCCTCGTCGACGTCGAAGCCGGCACCCACCAGCACCTCCACCAACCGGTCAGGCATCCACCTGGCGAAGAAACGACCCGCCTCCTCACCGTCGTCGAGGTCGCTCTCCTCACCGTCTCCGTGGAGGACCTGCAGGTCGAACGGCGCCCCGACGGCCAGCACCCGGTGGAGGTCCCAGAGGGCCATCGGCAGCCGGTCGCGGGCGATGTGGTGGTGGGTCATCCACGACCAGGCTCCGGACAACGATCCTCGGGCCAGCGGCAGCGCTTCGATGTCGGCCTGGAGGTAGCGCGCGTCGGGAACCCGGGACCGGCACTCGTCGAGCATCGGGGCCGAGGCGTCGAGTCCCACCACCGGCGTTCCGAGCAGTCCGGTATAGCGCCCGGCCCCGCACCCGAGGTCGAGGCGGAGCCGTCCGGAGCCGACCCGGTCGGCGAACCGCTCGGCGTCGGCCCGGCGACGGGGGGTGCGGTGGCTGGCGGCCCACTCCAGGCCCCGGTCGTTGTAGGTGTCGACGGTGGCCCGGTCCACGGACGCCGATGCTAGGACGCCGGGCCGGTGACGGTGACCAGGGTGCCGATCGGGGTCAGCGGCCAGGTCTTGGCCGCGTCGGCGATGGCCATCTCCACACACCCGTTGCTCTGCGGACTGCCGTAGCTGCCCCGCACGAAGCCGTGGAGGGCGTCACCGCCGTTGAAGTAGGCGGCCCAGGGGACGGCGGGGTCGTCGTAGGTCGAGCCGTCGGGGTTGGTGCCCTGCATCCGCGAGGAGGTGATGTGCTCGAACACCGGATAGGTTCCGTCGGCGGTGTCAGCCCCGGGGACCCCGGTGTTGACCGGGATGGCGGCGAACTGCAGGGCGCCGTTGTTGTAGAGGTTCAGGTTCTGGGGCAGCGTCTTCTGGACCAGCACGTAAGTGTAGGGATTGGCATTGGTCTTCCCGGCGGCGGCGTCGGTCACCAGCGCCGTCCACACCTTCTGGCCGGCCAAGCCGTCAACGGTGAGACCGTGCTGGTTCTCGAAGTTCATCACCGCGCCCTTGGTGATCACGTTCTCGGATCCTTCCGTCCACAACGCCATCAGGTCGGGTGGGGTGCCGGGCCACTTCCAGGCGAAGGTCCCGGGCTGGGGCATGAACGTCTCGGCCGGCGAGCTCAGCGGGGCGCTGGGGGTGAATGACAACGGCAGGTAATTCTCCTGGGCCAGGAGTTGCTGCAGCCGCTCGGTGCTGGCCTGGCCGATGGTGAAGCTGACGGTGACCGGCGCGGCCAGCACGCCCCCCGCCGATCCCCGCAACCCGCTGGGCCCGGCCGGGAAGGTGAGGTACTCGACGGTGGTGGGCAAAAAGGCGGAGGTGGGTACGTAGGTGGCGATGGTGGGGCTGGTCTTCTTCCAGGTCCCGGCCACCGGTGGGGCCAGAGACGGCATGGCGGCGACGCTGGCGATCGGCGCCGACAACTGGACGGCGACCGTGGTGTCCGTGGGGACGTTGGTGGCGCCGGACGCCGGGGTGGTGGAGACGATGGTCAGGGGTGGGGCGGCCACGGTGGCCGAGGTACTGGTGGAGGACGAGGCGCGGTTGGAGCTGCCCCGATGGGTCACCACCACCACGGCTCCCACCACGATGATGACCGCGACCACCACGGCACCGGCAATGAGAAGGGGCCGATCCCGGCGAGGGGGCGGGACCAGGATCTTGTAGTCAGCCATGGCTGGCGATCAGAGGATGCGGAAGGTCATGCCGGCCCGTTCGAGGCGTCCCCGCAGCGTCGCGCCCATGGCGATGGCCGTGGTGACCTGGCCGGCGGTCGGGGGCAGGTCATCGTGGACGAGGCAGAGGGCGGCTTCGCTGATCATCTTGGACGTCTCGGTGTAGCCGGGGTCGCCCCCGGCCACCTCGGTCAACACCTTCTTTCCACCTCCTTCGCCCACGAACCTGACCGAAAACCAGGACGCCGCCCGCCGGGCCTCGCTGGGGCCCGAACCCGAGGGTCGCAGCTTGAGGAGGGCTTCCCGGGCCGGGCGGAGGTGGGCGATCCCGAACAGGGCCCCGGCCCCGAGGGCGATGCCGGCCCCGGCCACCGGGTTGGGAACCGCCATCCGATGGGAGTAGGTGAAATCCGGCCCGTAGCGGGGGAGGCCCCGGGCCGACTGGGCGACGATCAGCGGATCGATGGTCGGCATCGGCAGCACCCAGCCGTCGCCCTCCGAATTCTTGTTCAGGCGGGCGGTGACCACCCTGACCTTTCGGTCGGGGGGAGGGGCTCGACCTGCAACCGATCGGCATGCACCGACTTCGCCGAGCGGTAGCGGGACAGGATGGCGAGGGCCGACGCCGCGGTACCGCCCGAGAAGGTGCCCTTTACCCTCACCGTCCCCGTCACCGTGAGGGGGACGTCTTCGGGCAGCTGCTCGACGGTGAACTGGGCGCCGAGGTCATGGGGCATGGAGTCGAATCCCGCCGAGTGGATCAACCGGGCCCCGGTGGCCGCCGCGGTGGCGTGGTACTTCAGGTACATCAGGTCGAGGAACTCGGGTTCGCCGGTGAGGTCGAGGTAGTCGGTTCCGGCTGCCGCGCAGGCGGCCACCACCGGTTCGCCGTGCTCGATGTACGGCCCCACCGTGGTGATGAGCACCCGGGTGGATTCGGCCAGCTCCCGGACGCTGGGCGGATCGGTGACGTCGACCCGGGCCACCTCGACCTTCCGCTTCATGCCCTCGGTGACCGACTCCAACTTGGCCGGGTTGCGGCCGGCCAGGACGATTCGGGTGGAGCTGGGCGCATGTTCGTCGAGGTAGTGGGCAATCAGGCGACCGGTGAACCCGGTGGCCCCCAGGAGCGTGATGTCAGTGGGGCGATCGGCGTCCGTCATGACCATCGATGCTACCGAGTTGACCGGAACGCCCCGGGTCGGGTCCCGGTCGCCCTTGGTGAAGTGCGGCGTAGCCCGGTTACTGTGGAATCGAAGGGAGCTGGGCCATGACCACTGCCGAATTGCTGCGGGACGCCTTCGAGCGGATCCATGAGTTGGTCCACCACGCGGTCGATGGTCTGACCGGCGACCAGCTGTGCTACCGCCCCGACCCGGACGCCAACTCGATCGCCTGGTTGATCTGGCACCTGACCCGCATCCAGGATGATCACGTGGCCGCGGTGGCCGACACCGAACAGATCTGGACGTCCGACGGTTGGTTCAATCGGTTCGGACTCGACGTCGGCCCGGAAGAGACCGGGTACGGCCACGGAAGCGACGACGTCGCCAAGGTGAGGGTGACATCGGGGGAGCTGTTGATCGGCTACCACGACGCGGTCTTCCAGGCGACCAACCAGTACGTGTCGACCCTGAACGATCGGGAGCTGGGCCGGGTGGTCGATGAGCGCTGGGACCCTCCGGTCACCCTCGGGGTCCGGCTGGTCAGTGTGATCTCGGACGACCTGCAACACGTCGGGCAGGCGGCCTACCTGCGCGGCCTGGCCACCGGGTAGCCGAGCCGGGCGCACGACTCGCCTGGCTAACCTGCATCACGTGTCCGACGATGCCCGACCCGAAACCGACGACGCCGATCCGATCGCCATGGCCACCCTGACCAGTGCCGCCGGATACCGGGGCGAGGTGCGGGCCGGCCCTCACCGATTCGTGGTCGACGAGGGTCCGGAGGTGGGCGGAAACGACCAAGGGCCGAACCCGTACCAACTCCTGATGGCCGCCCTCTGCCAGTGCACGGCCGCCACCTTGCGGATGTACGGCCAACGCAAGGAATGGGAACTGGGCCAGATCCGGGTGCGGTCCATCCTCATGCGGGTGGGGGAGGGAGCCACCAAACAAGAGCATGTCGAGCGGTCGATCCGCTTCGGAGCCGGGCTCACCCCGGAGCAGACGGATCGCCTGCTCGAAATCGCCGACCGGACCCCGGTGACCCGGACGCTGGCCGCCGGCCTGCCCATTCACACCGTATTGGGCTGACCGGTGAGCGCCTGTCCGACCCTCACCACCGAGCGGCTCGTCCTCCGTCCCTTCGTCGAGTCCGATCTCGACGCCTTCACCGAGATCTTCCTGTCCCCCGAGGTGCATGCCGCCCTCCACCTCCCCGAGTCGTTCTCCCGGGCGGACGCCTGGTCGGGCATGGTCAGCTGGCTGGGTCAGTGGGAGCTTCGGGGAACCGGTCAATGGGCGGTGGAGGCCAGGAGCACCGGAGCGTTGGTGGGTCGGGCCGGCCTCCATCGACCTGAGCGTCCGGATTGGCCCGGCATCGAAGTCGGTTGGGTCCTCGACCCTCGTCAGTGGGGGCACGGGTACGCCACCGAGGCCGGCAACTGTGCGGTCGCCTACGCCTTCGAGGTGATCGGGGCCGACGAGGTGTTCAGCGTCATCCTCCCCGAGAACCAGCGCTCGGAGGCGGTGGCGGCCCGCCTCGGCTTCACCCTGGTCGAACAGCGGGTCATGTCCCACTTCCCGGAGTCGCCCCACGGGATCTGGCGGCTGGGCCGGGACGAGTGGGAGTTGCGCCGCTAGCCATTGCTTGCCGGCTCGGTGGTCAGCGAAGATGGAGCCCGCCGTCGACCAGCACCACGTCGCCGGTGACGTAGGCGGACCGGACCAGACCCAGGATCACCTCGGCCACGTCCTCGGAAGTGGCCGTCCGCCGCAACGGCGCCTGGGCGTTGACGAACGCCCGGACGGTGTCCCACTCCGCCGTCCACGGGGTGTCGACCAACCCCGGAGCCACCGCGTTCACCCGGATGTCCGGGCCCAGGGTGTTGGCCAGCAGTCTGGTCATGTGGGAGAGCGCCGCCTTCGAACAGGCATAGGGGATGGAACTGCCGGTCGGACGCTCACCGGCGATGGAGGACACGTTGACGACCTGGCCCCGCCCCGACGCGATGAGGTGCGGCACCGCCGCCACCGTCAGCTGCCAGGTGCCGATCACGTTGACATCGAAGATACGCCGCCAGATCTCCGGAGTGGCCGACTCCAGGTCCCGGTGGGCGATGACCTCGGTGACCCCGGCATTGTTGACCAGGACATCGAGGCGCCCGTGGCGCTGGATCACGGTGTCGATCAGTCGGTGGGCCTGGGCGATGTCGGCCACGTCGGCCTGGACGTAGTCAGCCCCGGGCAGCTCGGCCGCCAGTCCCTCTCCGGCCGACACCGAGTGCACCGAATTGATCACCACGGTGGCTCCTTCGGTGGCCAGCCGGCGGGCAGTGGCCGCCCCGATGCCCGATGACGACCCGGTGATCAAGGCCACCTGGCCATCGAGGAATGAGCCGGGCGGGGTGCGGGCAGGGGTGAGATTCTCTGACATTGGAGGAGCCTAAGCCGATGAGTGGCGTACGGTCTGTCCGTGCGACTGGTAAGCCTGCTGGACGACGGGATCCGGACCGGCCTGGTGGTGGGCGACGAGATCGTCGACCTGACCGATCCGGTCGTCGGGCTGCCCGGTGACATGGTCGCCCTGCTCGACCTGGGACCCGACGCCGCCGACGCGCTGGGTCGGGCGCCGGCCGGCTCTGCCCGCCGCCTGCCGATGGCCTCGGCCCGCCTCCTGGCCCCGGTGCCCCGCCCGCCGTCGTTTCTGGCCATCGCCCAGAACTACGAAGCCCACAGCCGCGAGCTCGGTCGCCCGCCGCCGGAGTTCCAGACCTGGTTCGCCAAGCAGCCCACCTGCGTGATCGGTCCGGGTGCCGGCATCGAGGTTCCCCGGGTATCCGCCCAGGTCGACTACGAGGGCGAGCTGGGCATGGTCATCGGTCGGCGGTGCCGCCATGTTCCCGCCGACCGGGCCCTCGAGGTGGTGGCCGGGTTCATGGTGGTCAATGACGTCAGCGTCCGGGACTGGCAGTGGCGGACCCCGACCATGATGATGGGGAAGGGCTTCGACACCCACGGCCCCAGCGGACCCTGGCTGGTGACCCCCGACGAGCTCGGAGACCCGCAGCGCCTGTCGGTGCGCACCTGGGTCAACGACCAGCTCCGCCAGGACGGCGACACCGGCGACATGGTCTTCACCTGTGCCCAGATGATCGAGCACCTGTCGACCGCCTTCACCCTCGAGGTGGGGATGATCCTCTCCACCGGGACGCCGGCCGGGGTGGGGGCGAGCCACGACCCGCCTCGGTGGCTGGCCGCCGGCGACACCGTGCGGATCGCGGTAGAGGGCATCGGCGAGCTGTCCAACCCGGTGGTCGACGAACCGGGTGTAGGTCGGGACGGTCCCGCCTAGCCATGCCCACACCATCGACAGGTCCCGACCGGGTGCGCATCACCTCTTCCCTGTCCATCCCGCTCTCCGAGCTCCAGTTTCGCTTCACCCCCAGTGGCGGACCCGGCGGCCAGCACGCCAACAAGGTCAACACCCGGGCCGAGCTCCGGTTCGACGTGGCCGGGTCTCCCTCTCTCGGACCCCGTCAGCGGGCCCGGCTCCTCGACAAGCTGGGACCCGAGGTCAGGGTGGTGGCCGATGATGAGCGGTCCCAGGGGCGCAACCGGCAGCTGGCGGTGACCCGGTTCGCGGAACGGATGGCCGCCGCTCTCCATGTCGACAAGCCCCGTCGCCCGACTCGGCCGTCCAAGGGAGCCAAGGAGCGTCGGCTCACCGCCAAACGGCAACTGTCCGAGCGGAAGCGGGCCCGGCGCCCCAACTTCGACGAGTGACCCAGCCGGCTCAGGCCGACCGCGCCGTGGCTTGATCGGTGTCGAAGATGAGTTGGAGACGCACTTTGCTCTCGGATCGGAACCGCTCGATGCCGGCCAGCTTCACCCCTTCGTAGCCGCGGATGAGGTCGGGCAGCTCGGCCACCCCCGCCACCGATCCCGCATTCGCCGGGTGCAGCTGACCCAGGGCGCGGCCCACCAGGCCGAGGTACTCGCCCACCAGCTCGCGCTCGGTTCGCCGCATCCGGGTGTGGCCGAACGGATCGAACAGGGTTCCCCGCAGGTGGCGGGCGGCGTGCAGGAGACGGAAAGTGGAGCGGGCGGCCCGCCCGAGGCTGATCTTGCGGTGAAGCCCCAGTTTCTTCAACAGGGGAGGTTGCAGCATGATCCGCACCCGGGCCCCCCGGCCGAACTCGTCGCGCAACTTCGCCCGTTCGACGGTGTCGAGGTGGAGCCGAGCCACTTCGAACTCGTCCTTGTAGGCCATCAACTTGTACAACCCGACGGCGAAGGCGGCGGAGACCGGCAGCTGCGGGCTCGGAGCCTTGGCCTGTTCGACAGCCAGCACCGAAAGCACCTCTCGCAGATAGCTCTGGGCGTACCGGGGGCTCTGATAGGCGATCAAATCGTCGACCCGCCGCTCGAGGGTGGGTCGGAGAACGTCGGGAATCAGGTGGTCGGCGAGCAGCCGCAGGGCCGGCGCACCGGCCGGCGCGGGCCCGGAGTCGGACGGCGCCAACGCCAGTCTTACCGCCTCGGGGTCGGCCACCGCCGCCCGCCCCCATCGGAAGGCGGCCAGGTTCTGGGCCACCCCGATGCCGTTGAGCCGGATGGCCTCCTCGATCGAGCCGGCGGTGATGGGCAGGCACCCATGTTGGAAGGCGGCCCCGGTGAGGACCACATTGGTGGCCAGGTGGTCCTCGGAGATCCTCTCGGCGATCCAGTTGGCATCGAGGTAGAGGTTGGCGCTCCGACGGGTGTCCCGCTCGATCCGGGCGATCACCTTGGCCGCCTCGGGAAAGCTGACCGTGGTGTCGGTGACCATCTGGGCGGTCGCCACCTCCGCGGTGTTCATGACCGTCACCGTTCGCTGTCGGTCGGTGGTGGCCAGGGTGGTCGGATTGGCGGCTCCAAGAGGATCGAAGGCGAGGAGGACGTCGACACTCCGGGCCCCGGCCCGGACCGCGGCGTCGATCGGCTGGGAGGAGATGCGAACGTCGGACAGCACCGGGCCGCCTTTTTGCGAGAGCCCGGTCTGCTCCACCCCGGCGGCGAAGTGCCCGTCGAGGAGGGCGGCCATCTGCAGGATGCGGGAGATGGTGACGACACCCGGTCCCCCCGATGCCGGGCATCCGGATGAGGACGTCGGCCGGAACCTGGGCCACCGGCTCCACCAGCACCACCGGCGGCTCGGCGACCGCCGGAGGGTCTGACCGTCGGCTCGGACGCCGCTTCGGGAAGACCTGGACGAAGGACGGGCAGTCGCCCTGCAGGCAGGAGTAGTCCTGGTTGCACGATCCCTGATGGATGGCGGTCTTCCGGCCGAACTCGGTGGGGACCGGCACCACCGAGAGGCAGGACGATTTCTCACCGCAGTCGCCGCATCCCTCGCACACCCGTTGGTTGATCCACAGCCGCATGGCCGGCGTCGGGAGCTTGTCCCGCTTCCGCAGGCGCCGTTCCTCGGCGGCACAACGGTCGTCGTAGATGAGCACCGTGACCCCGCCGACCGCGGCCAGCTCGGCCTGGATCCGGTCGAGGTCGTCGCGATGGCGGACCTGGGCGATGGCGTCGAGGGCGACCCCCCGGTAGGTGGCGGGATCCGGGGTGACGACCGCCACCCGCTTCACCCCTTCGAGGGCGAGCCATCGGGTCAACTCGGGTATCGGCATGCGCCCGGCCGGATCCTGCCCACCGGTCATGGCCACCGCCTGGTTGTACAGCAGCTTGTAGGTGATGTTCGCCCCGCTGTCCACCGCCGCCCGGACGGCCAGGGAGCCGGAATGGAAGAAGGTCCCATCGCCGAGGTTCTGGACGAAATGGGCGTCGTCGGTGAAGGGGAAGAGCCCGTTCCACTGGGCGCCCTCGCCGCCCATCTGGGTGATGCCGACCGCCTGACCCCGGCCGTGGGGGTCGAACGACGCCATGATGTGGCAGCCGATGCCCATCCCGACCAGGGTGTCGTCGCCGGCCCGGGTGGAACGGTTGTGAGGACATCCCGAACAGAAATACGGGGTCCGGGAGGCCAGCGGCGTGGCCCCCACCCGGAGGCGCTCGGTCCGGTTCACCTGGGCCAGCCGGCGGCGGGCCGGCTCGGGGAGGGCGTCCCCGAGCCTGGCGGCCAGCACCCGGGCCACCAGATCGCTGGTCACGGCGGCGTAGTCGGGAACCAGCGGGAGGCCTTCGGGGTCGCGCTTGCCCACCACCAGTGGCGGGTGGGGTTGGCGGTAGAAGGCGTCTTTCACCTGGGCCTCGAGGAAGGCCGCCTTGTCCTCGATCACCACCACCTCTTCGAGACCATCCAGCATCCGCCTCAGGTGCTCGGGGTTCTCCGGCCACACCATTCCGACCTTCACCAGGCGGATGCCCAGCGCCTCGAGCCCGTCCTCGTCGATCCCGAGGTCGACCAGGGCCCGGAGGACGACGGCATAGGCGAGGCCGGAGGCAATGACCCCGAGACGGGGCCGCGCCGGCTGGTAGGTCACCCGGTTCAGCGAGTTGTCCTCGGCGTACTTCGCCGCCCTCGGGAGTCGCACCTCGATCAGATCCCGTTCGGCCACCATCGACTGGGCCCCGATGAGCAGTGAGGGTTGCCACTGGCGGGCGAGGTCAGGAGTCGGGATCCACCCGGCCGGATCAGTGAGATCCACCGTGCTGGCCCCGTCGGCGATGTCCGCCACCACCTTGACCGCCGACCAGGTCCCGGCGAACCGGGAGAGGGCCACCGCATGGAGCCCGAGCTCGCGCACCTCGGCGACGGTGGACGGCGCCAACAGCGGAACCATCAGGCTGCGGGCCATGGACTCGCAGGAGCTCGGGATGGTCGAGGATTTGCAGGTCGGGTCGTCGCCGATCCAGGCCACCGCCCCCCCGAGGGGGGAGGTTCCCGAGTAGTTGCCGTGCCGGATGGCGTCGGCGGCCCGGTCGAGCCCGGGGTTCTTGCCGTACCAGTACCCGGCCACCCCGCGGTGGCGGCGCCCCGGGAGCTCGTCGAGGAGTTGGGTTCCGGCCACCGCGGTGGCGGCCAGCTCCTCGTTCACCCCCGGACTGACCACGATGCCGGCCTCCTCGAGCCGGGCCTGGTTCCGCTGCATCTCGAGGTCGAGGCCACCGAGGGGGGAGCCCTCATAGCCGCTGACGAAGGCGGCGGTGTCGAGGCCGCGGCTGGCGTCCAGACGACGCTGGTCGAGGATGGCTCTCACGATGGCATCGATTCCCGACAGCAGGATTCGGCCTTCGGGCGCGGTGTACTTGTCTTCGATGCTGACCCGGTGCTCGGGCCGGGATCGACCGGGTACCAGATCGATGACGTTGTCCCCACCGGTCGATGATGGCCGCCGCTCACCCCGATGGCTTCCCGGGTGCCGTGATGGTCGGAGCGGGATCGTGGTCATGGTGAGCAGCTCAGAGGGGTACGGAAGCCAGGTGCCCGAGCCGGTCGGTGGCCATCTCCTCGGCGATGTCGAGCGGCGTGCGCCCGGTGGCTTCAGCCCGTTCGAGGATCTCGCTGGTGCGGTGACCGATTTCCATGACCACTCCCCCCAAGCGCTGGTGATCCCACCCTGACCGGATCGCATGGATGTGGATGACGCCTCCGGCATTGAGCAGGAAGTCGGGTACGTAGCTGATGCCCATCCTGGCCAGTTCGGCGGCGCAGGATCGCTCCGACAACATGTCATTGGCCGCGCCGGCCACGATCCGGCATCCCAGGTTGGGCGCATTGGTGGCGGTGATCACCCGGGCCTGGGCGCAGGGCGCCAGCACGTCGCAGGAGATGGCCAGCGCCTCTTCCGGCTCGACCGAGGTTCCCCCCACCGACGCGGCGACCCGCTCGGATCGCTCGGGATCGATGTCGGTCACCAGCACCTCGGCACCGGCATCCGCCAGCCGAAGGGCAAGACTCGAGCCGACGTGGCCGGCTCCTTGGACGACCACCCGGTGACCGTCGAGGTCGGTGTGATCGAAGTGGCGGACGGCGGCGGCGATGCCGGCGTACACCCCGAGGGCCGTCCATGGCGACGGGTCGTCTCGGCTGCAGGCCACATCGGAGGCCACCGTCCCGATGACGGCCAGGTCCTCGATGGAAGTTCCCATGTCGACGCCGGGGATGTAGGTGCCTCCGAGGTCGGCCACCAGCCGGGCGAAGGCCTTCAGCACCGCGTTTCGTTCGGCTCCGTCATCGTTGCGGAGGATCACCGACTTGGCCCCGCCATAGGGGATCTCGGCCAGCGCGTTCTTGAGGGTCATCCCCCGGGCCAGTCGGACGGCCTCGGTGGCGGCGGCGTCGATGTCCGGGTAGGGCATCCAGCGCACGCCTCCCAGGCCGGGTCCCAAGGTGGTGTCGTCGATGGCGATCACCGCCTGCATGCCGGTGGCCTGGTCGTGGGCCACCGACAACTTCTCGGCTCGAAGTCCGGAGGCGTGGTCGGTCACCGTCGTCACCACTCCACTATGGGCCTTGTCCAGCCCGGATAGGTGAATAATTCAGCAGACGTGCGCTCAGACGCCTTAAAACGGCGGTATCAGGTTTTGGAACGCATCTATTGTGCGTTTCTGTGGGTTCCACTACGGTTGCCGGGGTGGCTGAGCACGAGCTGGACGACACCGATCATCAGATCCTCGAACTGCTGTCCCGCAATGCCCGGCGCACCATGGCCGACATCGCCGAACGGGTCTCGCTCTCGGCTTCGGCGGTCACCCGACGCGTCGAGCGACTCGAGCGGAACGGGGTGATCAGCGGTTACACGGTGGTCGTCGACCACGCCAAGGCCGGACGCCCGCTCCAGGCCTTCATGGAGGTCCGGTTTTCGGGGACCGCCGATCTCGAGGAGATCCGGGCCACCTCCAGCACCCTGCCCGAGGTGTTGGCGGTGTTCGCCACCGCCGGGGATCCCGATGCACTGATCTGGCTCCGGGTGCCCGACGTGGAACGCCTCGGGCAAGTCATCGAGCAGCTCCGGCGCAGCGGCCGGGTCACCGGGACCAAGACGCTCATCGTGGTCGACACCTGGACGAGGCACCTCGAGGTCGACGACGAGCCGACCGCGTTCTCCGCCTGAGGTCCGGTCCGGGGACCGGTCAGATGGCCGAGCCGGTCGATCAGCAGCCGGCGGCGAGCTCGACGGTTTCGCCCGTGTCCCAGGCTTCGATCGAGCAGATCGGCGATCTCATTGGTGAGACGCTCGGGCCGCACCCGCAATTCGAGGAGCGAGCTGGCTCGCACCAGGCGGGCGTTGGGCATCCGGCGGGCCAACTGCTGGGCGTCGTGGAAGGCGTGGATACGGTCGGCGCCGTGACCGATGACCAGGGTCGGCATGTCCATGGCCTCCCGTTCGTCGACGCTCGGGGTGATCGGGCCGGCGAGGACCCCGTGCAGCACCGCGGCCGTCTCCTTCGGTTCGTTGGACAGGGTGTTCATCACGCTGTCCAAAGAACCGACGCCGGTGCGCGGGAGGCGGCGCACCAAGCCGGCGAACGCCCGCACCAGCGGGGCGGCGTAGTGCACGGCCAACAGCAGCGGGATAAAGGTGAGGGCGGCGGCCGGCAGCGCCCACTCGAGCACCGGCATCTCGATGACCAGGCCCTGCACCCGTTCGGGAGACTGGGCGGCGACCGTCAGGGCGACGCTGGCCCCCAGTGACACGCCCCCGATCACCGCGGTGTCGATGCCGAGATGATCGAGGAGGGCCACCACGTGGCCGGCGTAGATGTCCATCCGGTGGAAGGACGCCCGCCTCGGCTTGTCGGAGAGCCCGTGGCCGGGAAGGTCGAGGAGGATCACCCGGTTGCCCTTGGCGGCCAGGTCGATCGCCAGGCGGCGGTTGAGGTTGGCATCGAGAAGGATCCCGTGCAGATAGACCAGCACCCTGGGCCCGTGCCCATGGATCTCGTAGTACAGGCGCTGGCCGCCCGACTCGAATTCCCCCACCTCGTAGGGGGCGGCAACCGGAGACATCTCCACGGGGATCACGTTATTGGTAACTCCCGGGCCACCGTTACCTTGCGCGTTTGGCCTCGCGCTCTGAGTTGTCATCAGCCTCAAGCGTAGGTGCCCGGCCGCCGATTTGCCAGAACCGGGAGCTCGAGACGGACCCGCCGCTGCAACTCGAAATCGAGGTCGGCGATCACCACGCCGGGTGAGGGGTCGGTCCGCTCGATCAGCACCGAGCCCCAAGGGTCGATGATCATCGAATGGCCGTGGCAGACCGGCATCCCCGGGGGCAGGACCCCCACCTGGTCGGCGGCGATGACGAACACCTGGTCCTCGATGGCCCGGGCCCGCAACAGCACCTCCCAGTGTCCTTGACCGGTGGCAGCGGTGAAGGCGGCGGGCACCACCACCACGGTGGCGCCCGCCAGCGCCAGCGCCCGGTAGACCTCGGGAAACCGGAGGTCGTAACAGATGGAGAGACCGAGCACCACCGGCGGCTCATCGCCATCCGGTCGGGTTGGGAGGGTCGCCAGGCAGAGTGTGTCACCCGGGGCGATGGTGTCCGACTCCCGATGGGCGGCGCCGGCCACGCTGACGTCGAAGAGATGGACCTTCCGGTAGGTGGCGGCGACGTTCCCATCGGGATCGACCAGGCAGCTGGTATTGCTGAGCCGCGATTCGGCACCGGGGCCGGCGCGGCCGACCGACGACGTCTCCGGGAAGCTTCCCGCCAGCAACCAGATGCGCTGACGACGAGCGAGGTCCCTCGCCCACCTAACGGTGGGGCCCTCCAGGGTCTCGGCGTTGGCCCGGAGGTGGTCGGGGTTGCCGGCCACCGAGAAGTATTCGGGCAGCACGACCAGCTCGGCGCCGCCCGCGACTGCCTGTCTCACCAGTTCGGCTGACGCCTCCAGGTTGCGATCCCGGTCGGCGGTGGCCGTCGTCTGGATCGCCGCAACCCGCATGGCGCCATGTTACGACGGCGCCGGAAACACTCCCCGGCCACCCACATTCGGATCGGTCAGTCGGCATCAACGGACAGTTGGATCCACTGCCTATACGTACGAATGCATTGTACCTATAGTTTGAATAACAAGGGACATGAATGTTTATATAGGCGGCGAGTTACCGGCCCAGTCGGTGGTACTGGGGTTGGATAAAAATGGTAGTTGAACTGCGCAAATAGGATAAAATTCGTCACTATCGCTGACAGAATGCAGAACTAAATAGATTTGACTGGTCGGCATCAATAGATGGATAATGCTCAATTCGCTCTACCAAGGCAGGTTCGCTGATGCCCATTCCACTCCGACAGAACCTGAAGATCGGGTCCCATCTGCTCCGGCAGAGGATCAAGGGGACTAAGCACTATCCCTTCATCGTGGAGATCGAGCCGCTATTCGCATGCAACCTGTCATGCCCGGGGTGCGGGAAGATCCAGCACCCCACCGACATCCTCCGCAAGCGCTTGTCGATCGAGGACATCCTCGGCGCGGTAGAAGAGTGCGGGACCCCGATGGTGTCGATCGCCGGGGGTGAGCCGTTGTTGCATCCGGACATGGAGACCATCGTGGCCGAGCTCGTCAAGCGGAAGGTCTACGTCTACCTGTGCACCAACGCGGTGCTGTTGCGACGCCGGATAGACAAGTTCACCCCGTCGAGATTCTTCTCCTGGGTGGTCCACATCGACGGCCTCCGGGAGCGCCATGACGCCGCGGTTGACCGGGAGGGGGTCTTCGACGAGGCGGTGGCCGCCATCCAGGAGGCGAAACAACGGGGCTTCCGGGTGACCACCAACTCCACCTTCTTCAACACCGACTCCCCGAAGACGGTGCGGGACGTGCTCGATTTCCTCAACGACGACCTCGGGGTCGACGCCATGATGATCTCGCCGGCCTACGCCTATGAGAAGGCCCCCGACCAGGAGCACTTCCTCGGGGTCGAGCAGACCCGCAAGCTGTTCGCCGACGCCTTCGATGGGAAGCGCAAGAAGTGGCGCCTCAACCATTCCCCGCTGTTCCTCGACTTCCTGGAGGGAAAAGAGGAGTTCAGCTGCACGGCCTGGGGCATCCCGAGCTACTCGGTGCTCGGCTGGCAGCGGCCCTGCTACCTGATGGCCGACGGCTATGCGTCTTCCTACCGGGAGTTGGTCGAGACCACCGACTGGGACGCCTACGGCCGGGGCAAGGACCCTCGCTGCGCCAACTGCATGGCCCATTGCGGCTACGAACCGTCGTCGGTGATCGCCACCATGGGCTCGTTGCGCCAGTCCGTCCGGGCGATGATCAACACCCACTGACATGACCACCACCAACTCGCAACCGGCCGGCGGGCTGCTGACGCCGGCCGAATCCGTCGCCGCCCTGCCGGCGACGGACCTCGGGGGTTCGCCGCCGCCGTGCTCGGCCCCTGCCCGTGCCGTGACTCCGAACCAAGGGCGGCCGGGCTGAGAGACTGATCGGCGTCCCGCCGTCGGCGGTGACCGACAAGCCGCCGAGCAGAATCGAGCCGTCGTGTCCTTCGGAGACTCAGACATCATCCGCAGTGCCGTCCGGGTGGAGGGCTTCCGCGACGAGGAGTTCGACTACCAGTTGATCAAGGCCATCGGGGTGGCCGACTACGGCGGCTCCACCGTCGGGGAATGTCTGGCGGTGGCCGACGAGATCACCGACGGCAGCCCCCAGAGTTGGGCCCGGGGTTTCGACGGGCTGGCCCACCGGGTGGAGGCCGCCGGCCGTCGGTGTCTGGAGGCCGGCCATCGGGTGAGCGGGCGTGATCATCTGTTGCGGGCGTCGACCTATTACCGGACGGCCGAGTACTACGTGGATCCGGCCACCGAGGTGTCGAGGCATACCGGCGAGCGAAGCCGGGTGTGCTTCGCCGAGGCCGGATCCCTGATGGATCCACCGGTCGAGCTGGTCGACGTACCCTTCGACGGCTCCCGGCTGCCCGGGTACTTCCTTCGGCCGGGTGCGACGGGTGGAAGGGGTGCGGACCGTACCGGGGCGGCTCCCGACCCTGGTGTGCGTCGGTGGCTTCGACTCGAGCGCCGAAGAGCTCTACTTCCACTACGGAGCGCCGGGGGTGGAGCGTGGCTGGAATGTGTTCGCCTTCGACGGACCCGGACAACCCGGCTGCATGCGGCTTGACCCCGCGCTCCCGTTCCGGCCCGACTACGAGGTCCCGATCGCCGCGGTGCTCGACGTGATCAGCGCCCGCCAGGATGTGGACACCGACCGGTTGGCCTTGGTCGGGGAGAGCTTCGGCGCCTATTTCGCCGCCCGCAGCGCCGGCCACGACGATCGGGTCCGGGCGTTGGTGGCCAATCCGCCGATCGTCGACATGCGCGGTTACATGGAGGCGTGGGTGGGTCGCGATGTCTTCGGGATGACCCGGGACATCCGGCCCGAAGACGTGGCCGGAGTGCCCGAAGACCTCATGCCCAAGCAGATGCAATGGGGGATCGAGTCCATCTGCCGGCGGTTCGGGGTGCCGTCGTTCTCCGCCTGGCGGGAGGCCATCGCCGGGTACCGGTTGGGTGACCTGCTTGGGACCATCCGGTGTCCGGTGCTCGCCCTGGTCGGGGATCGCGAGGGGGTGGAGCCGCTGGCCCAGTTCGACACCTTCGTGGCGGGAGTGGGCGGACCGGTCACCGCCCGCCGGTTCAGTGTGGGCGACGGGGCGTCGACTCACTGTCAGTCCGACAACATCCGGCTCTCGGCCCAGGTGGTCTTCGACTGGCTCGACGAACGGTTCGGCTGAGGCGGCGCCGGCGACCGCAGCACCGTCACCGGGTGCCGACGGCTCGGATGGCGGCGTCGGCGGCGGTCTCGGTGGCCAGCTTGGCTCCCCGGGCCAGTCGCGCCATGCGGGGGATGCGGCCCGGATGCTTCAGGAAGTAGCGGGCCACCGCCGGACCGTCCGGGGTCCCGTCCTGGTGGCTGAGATGGAAGATTTCCTCGTCGATGCTCCCATCGGTGGCCCGATCGCTGAAGGCCCGGAACACCGACCAGGGGATGCCCCGTCCCTCGCAGACCTGGGCGATGGCGGCCGTCTCCATGTCCAGGGCGACGACCCCTTGGGCCCGCAGACCGGCGATCACCTCGGGTTCGGTCAGCAGCACGTCGGTGGTCCACATCTTGCCCGCCGGGTGAGCCGTCGCCCAGCGGTGCCGGGCGGTACTCGGCCCCGGTGGCACTGTTCACCACCAGCTCGGGGAGGACCAACGACCCGATGGGGGTGGCGTCGTCGACCGCGCCGGTGATCCCCACCACCACCACCCGATCGACCGGGGTCGCATCCAGGAGGCGGGTTGTGGTGACGGTGGCCAACCGGGTGCCCATCCCGGTGACGACGGTGACGACCCTGTGGCCGGCAAGCTTCCCCGACCGACACCGGAGGTCGCCGATCCGGTCCGGGTGGAGCGAAAGCTTCCGGGCCAACGGGCGCGCCTCCATCGGCATGGCGCAGATGAAGGCGATCGTGCCGGGGGTTCGGGACTCGGTCACCCCCGAAGCCTGCCGCACTTGGTTGGGATGGCCAAGTGCGGAATTCTCCGCCGGCTACCTCAGTCCGAGCTCGGCTGAACATGCCGGCCACTGCCCCCAACCGCTCTGGGCCTGCAGCTGTTGGGCGGCCTGATCCTGCACGCTCGGCGACGCGTCGCTGGGAAGACCCGAGTAACCGATGCCTTGCCATGTCTGCAGCGAGAACTGGTAGGCGCCGTAGTAGCCGTTGCCGGTGTTCTCGCTGTAGTCGTCACCCGACTCGCATTCGCGGAGCTCGGCGAATTCACCACCGGTGGACACATAGGACGCCGGGGGCGCGGTGGTGGTCGTGGTGGTCGTCGGGGCGGTGGGGGTTGAAGTGGTGGGGAGACCGGTCGGAGTCGGGGTGGTCGGTGGCGGGCTGACGGCGACAGCCGGGGCGGCCGGCATCGGGACGTGCAGGGAGGTCAGGGCGATGTCGAGCCCACCCATCGGTCCCTCGACGGTGGCCGAGGCCGGGTTCGTCCCCGAGTTGGCGCCGGCCACGTTGTCGGCCGCCAGCCGAGATCCCAGGTCGGCGGCGGAACTGCCGGCGGCAACCTGGGACGACTGGGTTTGATGGATGGCGATACCAACAATCACGGCAAGTGCAGATACGAATAGGAGAAAAAAGCGGTGCTTGCGCATATCTTGCGCCTCCTCAAAGTCCGCGGAAGCCTGGGGGGCTTCGAGGGTGGCATGGGTATGCGGGCAACCGTCTTGGGTGCATTCGACTCGCGAACTGTTGCCGGGCAGGGCAGGCGGCTCGGGACTTTCAAGGAGGTCCGTACGAGGTGCAGACGGGGTAACCCTTAACAGGTCAGCGTTTGGCGGCTCCTGGTCGGCGCAGTCGGTGGGGTGAACGGTGTGTTGTTCATATGTCCTCGACTCAGCTGACCTAAACGACACAATGAGCCGACCCTCATGTGGTTCCGTCGGTGGCCATTCGGGCTACCGCATCACCGCCGTTTCGCCATGTTGCCGAGCGAGTTCACTCACCATAGCGGGGGAGTCACAACGTTGCAATTACGTTACGACAGGTGACATTAGGGGTGCACAGAGTGACAAAAGCCGTTCACACAACCGAAACAAACGCGCGAACTCAGGCACTCGGCGGCTGGGGAAATCGGGGAGAAACCGCGCCCAGTGCCTTGGTCAGGGCCTCGGATCCCTGGTCGGAGAGATCTTCTCTGACCCCGAGCAACGGGGTCAGAGATGCCCACCCCTCGGCGATGGCCCCGGCGTCGGATTCGGGGTCCAGATTCGGCCTGTTCCTGGCGACGGTTGGATCCGCGTCCCCCCCGGAGGGTCAGGGTGATGGCCCCGCCGGTGTGGTCGATGGCCGAGTCACCGACCGGCGCCCCGGGCCGGTCCGGGCGGGCGGCCCGGATGAGCCCCACTGCCCCGAGGGAACCATGGCGGATGCCCGCCAGCCGGTCGAGGGGGAGGGCCGGAACATTGAGGTTCAGGACGGTCCCGCGCTCCATGGTGGCCAGTTCGGGAACCAGCTCGTTGACCAGGGCCACTGGCGTCTCCCAT
The DNA here is from genome assembly GCA_963819695.1 of uncultured Acidimicrobiaceae bacterium. Lineage (GTDB taxonomy): Bacteria > Actinomycetota > Acidimicrobiia > Acidimicrobiales > RAAP-2 > DASZIT01. The sequence goes on from CAWFXD010000001.1 coordinate 956,588, forward strand.
GGCACCGGGTCCGCCCCCCAGGCGATGCTCACCGCCAACCCGCGTACGGCGAACTGGGCGCCGGTGAGAGTGGCGCCCACCGTTCCCGAATGGAGCGCCGACCGGCCGGCATTGATGCCGTGGTTGATGCCGGAGACGATCATGTCGGGACGATCACCGAATCCCTCGATGCAGGCCAGGATCACCGCCAGCGCCGGGGGCCCGTCGATCCCGAATACCGGCACCCCCTCGAGTCCGGGGACCTGTACCGCCTCGTAGGGGATCGACTCGCGGTCGTAGACGGGTCCGACCGCGGCCCCGGCCCCGCTGTGGTCGACCAGGGGCGCCACCACCAACAAGTCGTGCTCGTCCTCGAAGGCGTTGGCCAACCCCCGGGCCAGCGCGGCGATTCCCGGCGAGAACACCCCGTCGTCGTTTGTCACCAGAATGCGCATCGTCAGCGATCCCATCGAAGAGGTCGGGCGGTCCGGGCGCCGCGGTTCGACGCGACCGATGCCGGTAAGCCCTCCAACGGGCCACGGTGGCCCGATCGCCTACCATACCGGTCGACATCCACCGCCCTTCGCGGGCAGACCGGAATCCCGATGACCATGACCCCACGCACGACACCCGACGATCAGCGGCCATCGGAGACCACTTCTTCCACCGGCGACCAGTGGGTCATCGGGCACGGCCATCAACGGGCGGTGATCACCCAAGTGGGAGCCACCCTCCGCTCCTTCACGGTTGGCGACGACCCGGTGATCGACGGCTTCGGAACCGACGAGTGGAGCCACGGCGGCCGGGGTCAGGTGCTGGCTCCGTGGCCCAACCGGCTCGGCGACGGTCGCTACCAATTCGAGGGGGTGAGCGCCCAGGCTCCCCTGGACGAGCCTTCGAGGCAGAACGCCATCCATGGACTGGTGCGCTGGCTTCCCTGGGCGATGACCGGCCGGGCCCAGAACCGGGTGACCATGGCCTGCGTCCTCCATCCGTCGCCCGGCTATCCGTTCACCCTGGGCCTCACCATCGAGTACCGGCTCGGGCGGGACGGCCTCACGGTGGCCACCGACGCCGAGAACCTCGGAGCCGCGGACCTGCCGTTCGGTCTCGGCTTCCATCCCTATCTGACGGTGGGGACGCCGACGGTCGATATGGTGCGGCTCACGGTGCCTGCCGATCGACGGTTGGTCACCGACGATCGCGGGCTACCCACCGGGTTGGCGCCGGTGGCGGGGACCGAGTTCGACTTCACTGCCGGCCGGCTGCTGAGCACCACCCGGCTGGATACCGGCTTCACCTCGCTCCATCGCGACGCCGACGGACGGATACGGGTCGACCTCGACCATCCCGACGGCACCAACGGAGTCACCCTGTGGGCCGACCAACAATTCGACTACGTGATGGTCTACAGCGGCGACACCTTGGCAGCCGACCAGCGCCGCCGGGGACTGGCGGTAGAACCGATGACCTGCCCGCCCGATGCTTTCCGCAGCGGGAACGGCGTGACCGTGCTGACTCCCGGTGCCCAGTGGACCGGATCGTGGGGCATCACACCCCGTTAGGTCAGAGCGCCCGGTCGTTGTTGACCCATTGAGGTAGCCGGTCGACCGGCGTCGACGGGACGACGGGTGGCTTCCATACCTCGGGCGAACACCGCCTCGGCTTCGATCGGCGCCAGCGGCTTGGCGAAGTAGAAGCCTTGGGCAAACCGGCATCCCAGCTGCACCAGGCGATCCCGTTGGGACAGCGTCTCAATTCCTTCCGCCACCACATCGAGCCCGAAGGCGTTCCCGAGGGTGACAACCGCGGTCACCACCGCGTCGTAGCGGCTGCCCAGGCCATCGATGAACGCCTTGTCGATCTTCACGATGTCGAGGGGAAGCCGGGAAAGGGAGAAGAGGGACGAGAAACCGGTGCCGAAATCGTCGATGGCCAAACGGATGCCCAACTCTTTCAATGCCTGGAGTCGGCGGACGGCGGCTTGGAAGTCCCGCATGAAGAAGGTCTCGGTAATTTCGAGGATCAGGAGCTCGGGCGGTACCCCGGTCGACAAGAGCGCCTCGGCCACATCGTTCACGAAATGGTCGTGTTCGAGTTGCCGGCTCGAGACGTTGACGCTGATCGACCCATCGGGACGATCCGGGTACCGTTCTCGCCACTCGGCCAGCTGCCGGCAGGCCTCGTGGAGGACCCAGCGGCCGATGGGGACAATGAGCCCGGTGTCCTCGGCGGTGGAGATGAAGTCGTTCGGTTGCACCACGTCCCGGGTGGGGTGGTGCCAGCGGATGAGGGCCTCCATCCCGACCAGGTGGTCTCCATCGAGGGAGATCACCGGTTGGTAGACCAATCGGAACTCGCCGCGGTCGATGGCCATGTGGAGCTGGGCCTCGGTCGCCACCCGATTGGCGGCCTGAAGTGTCAGGGCTTCGTCGAAGAACTCGAATCGGGAGCGCCCGTTCTGCTTGGCCCGGTTCACCGCGGCATCGGCATTGCTCATGATGGCCTCGGCCCGGTCGGAGGCATGGCCGAAGGCGATGCCGATGCTGGCGGTCACGTAGCAGTCGATGTCGTCGACGACGAAGGGTTTGTCGAAGGCGGCCAGGAGATCGTGACCGAATCCGACCGCGTCGGTATGACCGGCCAGGCCTTCGACCAACAGGCCGAACTCGTCTCCCCCCACCCGGGCGATGAAGTGCCCGTCGACCGAGCGCTCCAGGCGTTCGGCCACCGCCACCACCAACGAATCACCCACCCGGTGCCCCCGGCTGTCGTTGAGATATTTGAAGTGGTCAAGATCGAGGAAGCAGACGGTCATCGGCGAGTCGACGGTCAGCCGGGTATGGAGGGAGCGGGACAGGCGCTGCATGAACAGTTCGCGGTTGGCCAACCCGGTCAACTGGTCGTGGGTGGCCTGATGGGCCAACCGGCGTTCGTATTCCTGGCGCTCGGTGACATCCCGGACGGCGACCGAGTACACCTCGCCACGGGCGGTACCGAGCGTGCTCAACGACGCCTCGACGGCGATCTCCGACCCGTCCTTCCGCATCGCGAACATGGTGCGCACCACGCCCGCCTCGACCGGGTCGACGCCCTCGATCCAGCGCGCCATCCTGGCCATCTGCGAAGCGCGGAGCCGTTCGGGCATCAGCATCGATGCCTTCTTTCCCACCAGCTCATCGGCCGGGTAGCCGAACAGGGCCTCGGCCTGGTTGCTGACCTCCACGATCAACCCGTCGGTGTCGGCCACAACCACCGCGTCGGGGGCCGCCTCCAGAAGCAGTCGGAAATGGTCGGCGTCCCGCATCTGCTTTTCGAGATGCCGGGCATTCTCCAGCGCATGCCCGGCCTGGGTGGCCAGCATTTCGAAGGCGGCGACCTCTTCCGGCGACGGGACCCGGTGCTGACGGGTACCGCCTTCGAGGATGGCGGTCAGTTCACCGTTGACCCATACCGGGCCCCCGATCACCGTCTGGTAGCCGTCGCCCGCCAGGACGGGCACGCTTCCCGGCTGCGAGGCGTAGTCCTGGATGACCACCGTGCGCCGCTGCTTGACCACCATGCCGACCATGCCGAAGGAGGCGGGGTGATGCCGGGTGGTGTAGTCGGTGTCGAGCTGTCGGGCATGAAGCACCCGGTAGGTGCTCCCGTCGTCATCGATGGCACAGATGTCCGACGACTCGAAACCCAGCGTGGCCAGCGCATCGACCACCGCGGAGAGCACGTGATCGACATCGGAGGCATCGATCTGCCGGGCCACCGCCGCCACCCGGCTCCACAGCGCCACCCGGTTGTCGGACGCGTCGTGTTCCTCCATCTGGCGCCGGAAGGAGCGGCCGAGCTCGTGGTTCAAGAGTCCGACGGCCAGGGAGGACGCCATGATCACCCCCAGCCGGAACACCAAGGTGGCGACCCCGATGCCCCAACCGGTGGCGGCCAGGGTGACGAGATAGCCGGCGCTGGTGGCCGCCCCCAGCATGATCTGGACGGAGATGGGATAGTTCGGCCCGGCCAGGAAGATGGAGGTGACGATGAGCAGGATGAAGAGCTCGGACTGGGCGCCGTGGGTGAAGGCGATGCTGATGTCGACCATCGCCACCATGCCGATGGCCCAGGCGTAGACGGCGATCCGACCGTGCGGGACGGGCCAGGATTCGCTTCCAGGGGAGGGTGCTGACGACGTAGGTCAGCGCGGTGACCACCAGGATCAGGGTGAAGGCGCCGGCCCGGTTGACCTGGTTGTGGCCGGGCAACACCAGGTAGAGGGTGACCACCAGGATGATGAACACCGAGGAGAGGAGTCCCCCCGCACGGTCTGCAGTGTGTACCTGGCCCACGGATCGTCGGATGGCGCCCCCGGCGAGTGGTCACCCGCGGTGCCTCGTTCCGAACCTGACATCCGGCCCTCCTCGTTGGCCTGCAATCGTAGCGGTCAGCTCGGCGATTAAAACAGGGCGGAGCTGGAGATACGCTGCTGGACCCGGCTGATTTGCCACATTTTGGGCAGTTCTGGCTGGTCTTCCCGGGCTGACTTGGCCCGCCACCTGGGCCGGTCAGGTACGGTCAGGGCACTTATTGGCCTGAAGATCGAAATGACTGGGGAGGGATCTCTTGAGTGACCAGATAACGCTGGTGGACTACCTGGAGCTGGGGGACGAGCCTCATCTGGTCGCCAACCAGTGCCGTGCCTGCGGCGCCCGGTTCTTCGATCGGCGCAACGCCTGCGCCTCGTGCGGGAAGACGGAGTTCGACCGGGTCCGCGTCGCATCGGAGGGTGAGGTCCGGGCCTTCACCATCGTGTCGTTCGCCGCGCCCGGGGTTCCGGTCCCATTTGTCGCCGCTTTGGTCGACTGCGACGGAACCAGCGTGCGGGGCAACCTGATCAACGTGGAAGCCGACCCCGAGCACGTGAGCCTGGGCATGAAGGTCCGCCTGGCCACCTATTCGGTGGGGACGGACAGCCGCGGGACGGAAGCGATCGGATTCGGATTCGAGCCACAGGAGGCAGCGAGCAATGGCATCTGACGACATCTGGATCCTCGGGATCCACATGACCAAGTTCGGCAAGCACCCCGACCTCGACGTGGTCGACCTGGCCGCCGAGGCGGCCATGGGCGCGCTCGACGACGGTGGGGTCGGCATCAAGGACATGGGCGTGCTGGCCGCCGGTTGCCTGATGATGGCCCAGGCCGGCATCGGCCAGCAGCTGCAGAAGCAGATCGGCCAGACCGGCATTCCCGTCTACAACGTCGCCAATGCCTGCGCCACCGGCGCCACCGCCCTGCGCACCGCGATCATGGCGGTGCGGGCCGGCGAGTGCGACATGGGCCTGGCCGTCGGAGTCGAGAAGCTGGCCGGCGCCGGCCTGCTGGCCGGCGGGGCCCGCAAGTCCGACGACGACACCTGGACCCGACACGGCCGCTACGGGGCGGTCGCCCCGGTCGACGGCCGGATCGGGACCGAGACCATGCCCGGCGTCTTCGCCCAGATCGGCATGGAGTACGGGCACCGCTACGGCGGCACCAGCTTCGAGCTGTTCGCCCGGATCTCGGAGAAGAACCACTCCCACTCCACCCTCAATCCGTTGGCCTCCTACTCCAAGAAGATGAGCCTCGAGCAGATCATGGGCGACATGATGATCGCCTACCCGAACACCCGGCCGATGTGCTCGGCCAACTGCGACGGGGCGGCGGCGGCGGTGGTCGTGAGCGATGCCAAGCTCAAGACCCTCGATCCCGACCAGCGGCGGCGGGCGGTGAAGATCTCGGCCTCGGTGCTGACCAGCGACCCGTGGGAAGAGTCGTGCCAGGTGCTTCCCGACGTGAACACCCTCACCCGGAACGCCGCCACCCAGGCCTACGAACAGGCCGGGGTCGGGCCCGAGGACCTCGACCTGGTCGAGCTGCACGACTGCTTCGCCACCGCCGAGCTGGTGCACTACGACAACCTGATGCTCTGCCCGGTGGGCGGGGCGGTCGACTTCTTCGAGTCGGGCGCCACCTGGCGGGACGGGACCACCCCGGTCAACGTGTCCGGCGGGCTCGAGTCCAAGGGCCACCCCATCGCCGCCACCGGCATCGCCAACGTCTGGGAGGTGGCTCACCACCTCCGGGGCGAAGCCGGCGACCGGCAGATCGAGGGAGCCACCGTCGGGATGACCCACGTCATCGGCCTGGGATCGGCCTGCGGCGTCCACATTCTGGAGAAGGCGGCCAGCTGAGGTTGGACATCGGGCGGTTGTGACTGGGCTGCCGTTTCATCACTTGGCGGCCAGGCTGTAGACCACGGTGACCTGGGCGGTCGACTGTTGGGTGCCGGGCTGTACCGGAACGGGGGCCCCCGACGGGGCGGCTCCGGTGGCGACGCCGGCTCCCGCGAAGTCCTGAGCCAGGGGATAGGTCGTCGTCGAGTCGGTGATCGAGCACACCCCGCCGATCGACTCACCGGCGGCGGCCGCCATGGAATGGGCGTGGGCGGCGGCCACCCGGATCCCATCCGCCCTCGCCGTGCCGTCCACGGTCTTGGTGTCATCCACCGAGAAGGTGAGCCCGTTCACCCGGACGGCGTCGGCGGCTGACCTGGCCGCCGCATCGATGACGGCACCGGACGCCGCCAGGTTGTGCAACTTGACCAGCATGGTGTTCGACACCTGATACCCGGTTATGGCGCCCTTGGTGTCGAAGTTCGGCTGAATGGAGAAGTCGGTCGTCTGAATGTCGGCGCTGGCCACCCCGGCCTGTTCGAGGGTGGCCGACAAGGCGGTGGCCTTGCCGTTGGCGTCGGTCAGGGCGGCCGAGGCGGTTGGATCGGAAACGTTCACCCCGATCGACAGCGTCAACAGGTTCGGGGTGGCGGTGGCCTGGCCGGTGGCTTGCACGGTGAGCTTCGGGTCGGAGCTCCCACACGCCGGAGTGGTGGTCGCCGCCCCGGCTCTCGGGTTGGGGCCGAGCGACAGGGCGATCCCAGTCCCGGCGCCAACACCCAGCAAGGCGATGACACCGATGACGGCTGACAATCTTCGGGTGGGGATGGTTCGTTTCATCGGGTACTCCTTCGCTAGTCGGTAGAGGGCAATCCATTCGAGGTCGAGGCCAACGGGCCTCGAGGGTCGAAGGCCGCCGGGTTGCGGGCCCGGCTAGGGAGTACCGCCGCAACTCGGCCGGGGCTTGCCCAGCCCCGGCGTGAACCCGATGGTCCCGTCCGGACCGGTGAACCGCAGTTGGCCCCCCGGACCCAGCCGCATCCACCCCCATACCGCGGGGCCGTTGGCGGGTGGGAGGAGATCCGAGTCCCACCGGCGACCGTCGAAAATGATCCGGCCATCGCACCGCACCGGGAGGGTGTAGGCGTAGTCGGTGCCGACCACCGCCCCCGGGCCGCAGGGGGGCGCCGTCTCGTGACCGGAACATTGTCCGCCGGGACCCCTCCCGCTCCCCGGCTGGGGAGACGGCCCGCAGTACTGCCCACCCGTCCAGGTCGGATTGGGGCACGGCGCCACCGTTGGCGCCGGTGAGAACCCCGGGCTGGATGGAGCCGAGTTCGGCGCCCCCGCGGCCGAGGCCGAGGCCGACCCTGACCCCGCCCCGGTAGCGGCAGTGGACTGGTCGTTGAGGGTCTTTGTCGACGGCCCCAGCGGGGACAGCTCGGCGGGTGCAGAACCGCGACCAAGTGACCCGACCGTGGGCCAGAACATCTGGTTGTACCCGCCCGACGGGGCGCCGACGGCATTGGTGGAGGGCGCCGGGGTCCGGAGTTTGACGGCACCGAACGCGGCCCCGAACACGACGGCGGCGGCCAGACCGCTGAACATCACTTGCCGCCGATGCCGGATCCGGCGGACACGCCGGGCCACCTCTCGGCGATGGGTCGAAGCCACCGGTGGTGGAGAAGGATCATCGAGGTCCTCGAACGCGGCACCGTCACCGGAGATGGTCAAGGTTCTCCCAGCTCCTGCTTGAGGGTGACCATGGCCCGGGAGGCGTGCTGCTTGACGGTCCCGGTGGAGATGCCCAGTACCTCCGCGGTCTGGGATTCGGTGAGATCGGCGAAGTAGCGGAGCACCACCGTGTCCCGCTGCCGACGAGGAAGGTGCTCGAGTGCCCGCACCAGGTCGATCCGCCGACTGTCGATCGGATCGGTCTCGGAACTCGGTGGGTGGATGGGTGTGCGCTTCCGGCGCCGCCAGATGTCGATGGCGAGGTTGGCCGAAACGGTGGTGACCCACGGCGCCGGATCGGTCCGTACCTTCCGCCAGTGGAAGGAAGCCCGGGTGAGTGCGTCGAGGGCGACGTCCTCGGCATCCTCCCGGGAGCCGATGAGTCGGTAGGCGGAGCGATAGGCAATTCGGAATAGACGGTCGAAGGCATCGTCGAAGCTCTCAATCTCGGCGCCATGTTCCATACGTCTCTGCTTATCTTCACGAACGAGAGTCCCCAAAGGTTGACATCCCGATCGAGGTTTTCCGGTTCGAACCCGAAAAGGTGGGTGGACAGTCGTCAAACACCACGGATTCGGCCAACCGGCAGGTAGCACGGCCCTGGCGGGCCGGTCCCATGGCACCAATTCGGCGCGAGACCGTGGTAGAAGTCGATATGCCATTGGCGTCGCGTCATCGCCCGCGGGCCGGATGGGGTTCCGGTGCCCTCAACCGGTTGGTGCTGGTGGCGTTGATCGCCTCCCTCGTCCAGATGGGCGCCCCTTCCCCCACCGCCGGCGCGGCCGTGCTCGGCAACGACTACCCCGCCAGTCTGGCCAGCGCCGCCAAAGACGCGGTCATCGATCCCTGGAGGTTCTTCAACCGGGAGTGCACGTCGTTCTCGGCATGGCGCCTCAACAACGCCAACGGGGTCGCGTTCAACGACTTCTACGGTGGTCCCCAGTGGGGGAATGCCAACAATTGGGGAGTGGCGGCGATGTCGCTCGGTATTCCGGTGAACGGCACCCCGGCGATCGGATCGATTGCCTGGAATGCCGCCGACACCGGCGGCACCGGGAGCCTGGGCCATGTGGCGTGGGTAGCCAACGTCGAGCCCAATGGCACCGTTGACGTCGAAGAGTACGACTACAACACCCTCGGCGGGTACGACGTCCGGAGTGGCGTGCCGACGTCGGCGTTCTCCGGGTTCATCCATATCGACGATATGACCGCTGCGAGCCAGTCGGGGAACCCGGCCGGGAATCTCGAGAGCGTCAAGCGGATCAACGGGGGTGTCGAAGTCATCGGCTGGGCATCCGACCCCAACGCCGGGGATAGCCCGGTCTCCGTGCAGATGACGGTCGACGGTGTGCCCACCGGCGGAATCGGATCGGCCAACCTCCCGCGCAGCGATGTCGGTCCCCACGGGTTCGACATGAAGATCGGAGTCGACGGCTCACCCCACCAGATCTGTGTGGTCGCCTACAACGTAGGACCCGGCACCGCCAACACCACGTTGCCGGGCTGCGCGGGGGTGGCGGCCGGGCCGCCGGGTTCACCGCCCGCACCGGGGGTGGGCACGTTGACCGCACCGGTGGTGGGCATGGACGCCACCCCGGACGGCGGCGGCTACTGGTTGGCCGACGCGGCAGGGGGAGTGTCAGCGCATGGCGACGCGGTCTCCTACGGCCTGATTGCCGGACAGCCGCTCAACTCGCCGATCGCCCACATCGTCTCCACCCCGGATGGCAAGGGCTACTGGCTGGTGGCCGGGGACGGGGGAACCTTCTCCTTCGGTGACGCCGGCTTCTTCGGATCCACCGGCGGACAACACCTCAACGCGCCGGTTGTCGACCTGGCCCCGACCCGGGACGGCAAGGGCTACTGGCTGGTGGCCTCCGACGGCGGCATCTTCGCCTTCGGTGACGCCACCTTCCACGGATCCATGGGCGGGGTCCGCCTGAACAAGCCGGTGGTGGGGATCGCCTCCGGTCGGAGACGGTGGCGGCTACTGGCTGGTGGGCACCGACGGCGGCATCTTCGCGTTCGGCGATGCCGTCTACTACGGCTCGACCGGGGCCATTGCCCTCAACAAGCCGGTGAACGGGATGGCCCCGACCGCTGACGCCCGGGGATACTGGTTTGTGGCATCGGACGGCGGCATCTTCGGCTTCGGCGATGCGCTCTTCCACGGTTCGACCGGCACCAGTCCTCCGGCCACGCCGGTGGTGGGCATGGCCTCCAACCGGTCCAGCGCAACGCCGGGATACTGGCTGGTCGACGCGGCCGGGCAGGTGTTCGCGTTCAATGCCACCTACTTCGGAGGCGGCTGAAGGCACCGGCCAGACGGTCCGGAGGGCCCGACGGTTGTCCTAACTGCCGATGGTCCCGAGCTCCTGGCGGGCGGTGTCGTCGAACTCGATAGCCGAGGCGGCCAGGTTCTCCTCCAGGTGGGCGAGCGACGAGGTTCCGGGAATCAACAAGACGTTGGGGGAGCGGTCCAGCAACCACGCCAGGGCGACCTGGGCGACGGTTGCGCCCAGCCGACCCGCGGCGGCAACCACCGCGGGAGCCTCGAGGACGGCGTTGTGCTCGCCGCCGAAGGCCGAACCCAACGGGAAGAAGGGCACGAAGGCGATACCCTCGGTGTGGCAGGCATCGAGAACGACCTGCGATGAACGGTCGACGACATTGAAGGCGTTCTGCACGCAGACGATGTCAGTGACGGCGCGGGACGCCGCCAGCTGGTCGGCGGTGGCGTTGCTCAGCCCGATACCTCCGATCAGGCCCTCGGTTCTCATGTCGATCATGGCGCCCAGTTGGTCCTCGAGGGGGACCTCGGGATGGTCCATGATCCGGAGGTTCACCACGTCGACCCGGTCGGCGGCGAGGGTCGTGAGGTTTTCCTCGACACCGGCCCGGAGTTCGGCAGGAGTCTGGGCCGGCAACCACTGCCCGGTGTCGTCACGGCGGGCCCCCACCTTGCTCACCAGGGTCAACTCCGCCGGGTAGGGATGCAACGCCTCGAAGATGAGCTGGTTGGCGACGTCGGGCCCATAGAACTGCGCGGTGTCGATGTGGTCCACCCCGACTTCGACGGCCCGGCGCAACACCGCCAGCGCCTCCGACCGGTCACGCGGAGGGCCGAAGACGCCGGGGCCGGGCAGCTGCATGGCTCCAAATCCCATGCGGTGCACGGTTTTCGGGCCCATCGGGAAGGTATCGCCACGAGTCATTTCGGCAGGTTACCGGCCGGCCTCGGACGTCGGGCTACCGCGATGGGTTCGACGGCCGCGACGGACCGATCTACCGTGAAGCTCCGGAGAACGGCCACCACCGAGGAGCGAGCCCGATGTATCCAGGTGCCCACGCCATCGAGCGGGCTGAGCAAGCGGCCTTCATCATGGCCTCCACCGGCGAGACGGTCACCTATGCCGAATTCGAAGCCCGTACCAACCGCCTCGCCCACTGGCTGCGAGCCCATGGGCTCCGACGGTCGGATCACTACGCCATCTTCATGGAGAACAACAGCCGGTACCTCGAGACCTGCAGTGCCGGCGAGCGAGCCGGCCTGTACTACACCTGCGTGAATTCCTTCCTCAATGCGGAAGAACTCGCCTACATCCTCAACAACAGCGAATCGAAAGTCCTGATCACCTCCCGGGCCTGCCGGGCAGTGGCGCGGGAGGCCCTCCGCCTCTGCCCGGCGGTGTCCCTCTGTCTGCTGGTGGACGGCTCGGGAGAGGACGGACCCTTCGTCGATTACCAAGCCGCGACCGCCGGATTTCCGGACACCCCCATCGAGGACGAATCCCTCGGGAGCGCCATGCTCTATTCGTCGGGGACCACCGGCCGGCCCAAGGGAATTCTCCGGCCGCTGGACGAGAGCCCGCCCGGGAGGCCGACCCGTCTGTTCACCTTCTTGGAGCAGCTGTGGCGGTATCGGGAAGGACTCATCTACCTCTCGCCCGCCCCTCTGTACCACTCGGCACCCCAGGCCGCGGTCGGTCTCGCCATCCGCAACGGCGGCACGGTGGTCATCATGGAGAAATTCGACCCCGAGGGCTACCTGCAGCTGGTGGAACAGTACGGGGTGACCCACAGCCAACTGGTGCCGACCATGTTCAGCCGGATGCTCAAGCTGCCCGACGAGGTGCGTGCCCGCTATGACCTGTCGTCGCTGGAAGTGGCCATTCATGCCGCCGCGCCCTGCCCGATACCGGTCAAGCGGCAGATGATCGAATGGTGGGGGCCGATCATCATCGAGTACTACGGCGCGACCGAGGCCATCGGGTTCAGTGCGTGCGACAGTCAGGAATGGCTGGCCCACCCGGGTACCGTCGGCAAGGTGATCATCGGCGAGTTGCACATCCTGGACGATTCGTTCGATCCGGTTGCCCCCGGTTCCCCGGGAACGTTGTGGTTCAAGCCGGCGACCCGCTTCCGCTACTTCAACGACACCGAGAAGACCAGAGAATCGACGTCGAACGACGGCTCGATGATCACGGTAGGGGACGTCGGCTACCTCGATGACGACGGCTATCTCTACCTCACCGACCGGGCCACCTTCATGATCATCTCCGGCGGCGTCAACATCTACCCGCAGGAGTGCGAGAACCTGCTCATCACCCACCCCAAGGTGGCCGATGCCGCGGTGTTCGGGGTCCCGAATTCCGACCTCGGAGAGGAGGTGAAGGCGGTCGTCCAGCTGATGCCCTCGGTCGAACCGGGTCCCGATACCGAGAAGGAACTGATCCAATTCTGCCGCCAGCACCTGGCCCATCTCAAGTGCCCGCGCTCCGTCGACTTCGATCCGGAACTGCCGCGGCTGCCGACCGGCAAGCTCTACAAGCGGCTTCTCCGTGACAAGTATTGGGGCAGTGGAGCCAACAAGATCTTGTCGTAGCCGTTCGACGCCGGCCTATGGCTGGCCGGGCAGGAGCTCGACAAAGAGCCCCTCGGCGTCGGCGATCGGGGTGCCATGGTCGGAGAGACGCGCACTGACCCAGCGCTTTCGCCCCTGGATCCGGTCGACGGTAGCGTCGACCTGGAGCTCTACTCCGATGGGGGTGATCTTCCGGTAGTTGACCTTCAGGAATGCCGTCCGCCCGATGGTGCCACCCACGGAATTGGCCAGTCGGCCCAGCACGTCGTCGAAGAGCAGCGGCAGGGTGCCACCGTGGGCCGCGCCGTTCCCACCCAGGTGGAAGGGACGGAACACGACCCGGCCCCGCACGCGTCCCTCTGATTCGTCGTCCCAGACGAAAGGAATCAGCAGTGGGTTACCCCGGCCGGGAAGATCGACCCGCATGCCCGCCGGACGTTGCCACTCGGGAGCCGCCCACGGTTCGAGGAGGTCGATCGCCGTCTTCACCTGAGTCGACACCTCGTCCCACACGTCCTTGGGTGGATTGGAGCTGACCACCGTGTCCTGGAGGGTGCGGAACAGCTCGAGGAAGCGAGCGTAGGGCGCGCCACCCCGCTCGGTATCGACGGTGACGTTGGCGAACGGATCGATGAACGGTGTGACCGGGGGTCGATTTTCGGCAGAGGGCTGGCTCGACATGGTCGAGAACGCTACCGGAGGGTCCCCCGGCCGGCGATCAGTCAGGTCGACATGCGGCGTTCACGAGGCGAGGCCGCCCCGGATGGCGGCGGCCTCGAACCAGGTGAACCGGTGGGTGTAGCCACGTCGATGCGACAGCCCCACCAGTGGCCGGGTGGCGAACACCGAGGGCACGGCCAGGTGCCAGGAGGCATCAAAGCGGTCCCACTGAGCCGTGGGCAGGCTGTCGATCAGGGCACGGTGGGCCACCGGCGGCATGGTGTCGAACTGGACGCCCAGCACATTGTGGCAGTGCTTGGGAAGCGGCTCGCCGGAATCCGGTTCCTTCCAGGCACTCAGCACCTGGACGCCCGGCGCGGCATTGTCAACCGCGATGGCCAGGCGGGTCGGGTGTGGCGCGTGAGTCTTCTCATCGCCGAGCCGGAGCTCGAGAATCAGGCAGTCGCCTTCGATCTCCTGGAATTCGGCCTGGACGGACATCCCGATGGCGGCGGAGACCTCCGCGCAGACCAAGGTGATGGCTCCCGTCTTGTCAGCGGTGGCGACGCGGAGCTTGTTGGTTGCGGTCATCGGACCTCCGGGGGTGGGTTCGAAAGGAAATGGCTGTGCGCATCGGCTGCCACCGATCACGCTACGAGGCGAAGGTAAACAGACATTGATGGCGGCGTTGCATTTGCATGTGCTTTTGGCGACCGCACCATTTCCGGCCCCTTGAAGGTTGTCCCCATGGCTTCAGAGGCCGGTTCAAGGGCCCAAGCACCGCCGGAGCGGGGGATAGGCCCAGCGTCCACCGGAGCCGTCATCCTCCGGAGACCGGCGGGATCACCGCCACCTCGTCGTCGTCGTTCACTTCTGCCTCCGGCCCGGCGGCATCGCCGTTCACCCAGATGCTCGACACCGCCACCACTCGGGAGAATGGCTCCCCGAACTTCTGCTCGGCAGCCGCGATGACCGCGGACACGCTGGCTCCGGGCAAGGTGGTGAATGACAACCCGGCCGCCTCCCTGGCCGGCCCGAACAGCCGAAGTCTGGGCACGGTTATCCGCCGGTCACGATGCTGGCTGGTGGATCGGCCCGGTACCGTCCCGGAGGGAGGGCGTCGACACGCCGGCGCGCCGCGAGATGATCTCCGCACAGATGGACACCGCCGTCTCTTCCGGGGTGCGGGCGCCGATGTCGATGCCGATGGGCGCCATGATCCTTCGGATCCTCTCCGGATCCACCCCTTCGGCCTGCAGCAGCCGGATACGACCATCGTGGGTGGCGCGCGAGCCCATGGCACCGAGATAGCCGACCTCGGTGTCCAGCGCGGCCAGCAGGGCGGGTACGTCGAATTTGTGGTCATGAGTCAGCACGCAGATCGCGTCCAGCGGGCCCAACGGCTCCGTCACCTTGGCCAAGAAGCGGTGCGGCCAGTCCACCACCACATCGTCGGCTTCGGGGAAGCGGGCCGGGGTGGCGAAGGCGGGCCGGGCGTCGCACACCGTGACGCGGTAGCCGAGCACCTTGGCGATCCGCACCAGCGCGGCGGTGAAGTCGACGGCGCCGAAGATCAGCATTCGGCGAGGAGGGGCGAACACCTCGATGAACACCGTGAGTTCGGTGCGCCGCGCCTCCCCGCGGGACCCATAGTGACGAGCCACGCTGTGACCGGCGTCCAGCGCCCCCTCCATGTCGCGGATCACCACCCGGTCGAGATCATCGTTCCCCAGGGAGCCGGCCGGTTCGGCGTTCGGACGCACGGCCAGCTTGGCCCCGAGAGGGGGAAGGACCGCGGATTCGCCCTCCGGCACGACCGCCTCGACCACGGTGGCCAGAGCAACGGTTGTCCCGGCCCGCAGGCAGTCCCGAACCAGTGCGAACGGCCCGTCCATCAGGCGAGCGGCTCGATGAAGATGCGGACCGTCCCGCCGCAGGTGAGACCGACCGAGAAGGCCTCATCGTCCGAGTAGCCGAAGGTGCAGAGCCGCGGCTCTCCGGAGGCCAGCACCTCGAGCGCCTCCGCCACCACCGCGCCTTCGACGCATCCGCCGGACACCGACCCGGCCACTTCGCCTCGGTCGTTCACCGCCATCGCCGCGCCGGGCTCACGGGGTCCGGAGCCGGTGACGGCGACGACCCGCGCCAAGGCGACCCGGGTGCCCGCGCGCTGCCACCGTTCGATGTCGTCGAGCACGTCCTTCACCAGCAAACCTTCCCCCTTGGCGCACCTCGAGATGAGGCCCCGTCTGCCACACTAATCACCACCCGGCGCGGGTTGGCGGGGCAACATTTGTCCCGAAGCGTCAATGAGGCTGATGTCCGGCGAGGAGTTCGAGGGCATGGTCGAGCACGTCGACAACCGCTTCAAGAGACTCCTTGGCGCCGTTCGGCGATCCGGGAAGGTTGAGCACCAGGCATTGACCGATCGTCCCGGCCGTCCCCCGAGACAACCGCCCCAGTGGACTCGCGGCCCGCATGGCTTCGGCCAAACCGGGAGCCTGGCGCTCGATCACCGATTCGGTTCCCTCCCGGGTGAGGTCGGTGGGGGAGAAGCCGGTACCGCCGGTGGTTACCACCAGTCCGGCGAAGTTCGCCGACAACTGGAGGATCGCCGTCGCCACCGGGACGACGCCGTCGGGAACCACCCGCCGTTCGACGACCCCGAAACCGTGGCCGGCCAGAAGGCCGGCGAGCTCGTCACCGGACCGGTCCTGGCGGGTGCCGTCACTGACCGAGTCCGAGACGGTGAGAATCTTGGCGACCGGAGGCATCGACCTGACCATACTGCGGGACCACCCGATCCACTCCGGTCCGGGCGGGCGGACGCCCGGTGGAATAATGCGTTGATGGCAAAGACCTACCAGGGCATCGACGAGAGTCTGTCCGACTGGTTGGTGGCACAGCCGGTCTTCTTCGTGTCCACCGCGCCCCTGGATGCCGACGGGTCGGTGAACTGCTCGCCCAAGGGGAATCGTGACGAATTCGCGGTGCTCGGGCCTCGGCGGGTGGCCTACCTCGACCAGACCGGGAGTGGCGTCGAAACCATCGCCCACGTGCAGGAGAACGGCCGGATCGTCATTATGTTCTGCGCCTTCGCCGGGCCGCCCCGGATCGTGCGGTTGCACGGGAGGGGTCGAGTGGTGTTCACCGCGGCCCCGGACTTCGCCGACCTGGCGGTTCGATTCCCGGGCGGGGCGGGCGTGGGCGTCCGATCCATCATCGAGGTGGACGTGCACCGAATCGCCGACTCCTGCGGTTACGGCGTTCCGGTGATGTCCTTCGAAGGACACCGGCCGACGATGGACCAGTGGTCAACCCGAAAAGGGCCGGAGGGCATCAGGACCTACTGGTCCGAGAAGAACGCCGCCAGCATCGATGGCATCGAGGGTCTCAATCCCAGGTGAGTGGCAGCCAGCGCGGATAATTCGCAAGTTCTCCCATTGTGCACCGTTACAAGGTGGCGGGGAAACTGTTGGTCGTTAGAACATTGATTGCGACTCGACCGGGGCTTACCCTGAGCTTGAAGACCGCTATACAGCAATCTCGAAGGTGCAGCGATCATGGGGAGGGGGCCATCGATGAGAGTGCGGCTAGGCCGGGAGAGCACCGAGTCGATCGGGTCTCCGGACATCGACCTCCCGACCCCTCACCCTCCACCGCAGGTCGTGCCCGAGCTCGAGTCCTCCCCGAAGGGAATGAATCGCCGCCGTTTCCTCGGCTACGTATTGGCGGCGCCGACCCTGGTGGTCGCGGCCCGGATGGTCGCCGACGATGCGGCACCGCAATTGGCCGCCGCCGCGATCCCGTCTTTGCCCGAGTTCTCGGATCTCTACGACCTGGGTGACCTCCAAGATCTGGCGGCGTCGGCCACCGCCGGGCTGATCTCGATCATGGTGAACAGCGACGGGACGGCTTCCTTCGCCATGCCCCGCGCGGAAGTCGGGCAGGGCATCACCACCTCGATGGGAATGATCATCGCCGATGAGATGGACCTGCCATTGTCCGATGTCATCGTCACCCTGGCCGACGCCCGCCCGGAGCTGCTGTTCAACCAGTTGACGGGCGGATCGAACAGCACCCGGTCGCTATACCAGGCGGTCCGTGTCGCGGCGGCCACCGCCCGCGCCCGGTTGATGACGGCGGCGGCCTCCAAGTGGGGTGTCCCGGTCTCGTCGCTGACCGCCAAGAACGGCGTCATCACCTCGTCGACCGGTACGGCGGCCACCTACGGCTCGCTGGCCACCGCGGCGGCGGCCACCCAGGCCAGCTCATTGAGCGTCCAGCTCAAGCCGGCATCCGCCTTCACCCTCATCGGGACCCCCCAGAACCGGACCGACGCACTGGCCTCGGTCACCGGGACCAAGGTCTTCACCATGGACCTCGAGGTCCCGAACGCTCTCCCGACCATGGTGTGCCGGCCTCCGACCATCAACGGCACGGTCAAGTCGGTGGCCAACCTCGCGGCGGTCACGTCCATGCCCGGCATCACCGACGTGGTGCCCATCTCCACCGGTGTGGCCGTGCGGGGGTCGACCTTCGGCCAGTGCATCGACGCGGTCGACGCCCTGAACGTCACCTGGGGCCCGGGAAGCGAGGACAACCAGTCCGACGCCACGGTGCTGGCCGAGCTCAAGAACGCCGAGCTGCCGTTGCTGGCGCCGCCCCTCAACCTGCTGGCCACGACCATCGAGAACGAGTTCACCTTCTACTTCCGAAGCAACAGCCCGCTGGAGACCAACTGCGCCATCGCCGATGTCCGCTCCGACCGGGCAGAGATCTGGTCGAGTCTGAAGGTCCCGATCCTGGCCCAGGAGAACATCGCCCAGAAGCTGGGTCTGCCGATCGACAAGGTCACCGTGCACGTGATGCTGGGAGGCGGCTCGTTCGGTCGGCATCTGTTCTCCGATGCGGCCCTCGAAGCCGCGGAGATCTCGCAAAAGATGGGGAAGCCGGTCAAACTGATGTGGCACCGTACCGATGACTTCCGCCACGGTCGCACCCATCCGATGGCGACCAACCGGGTCCGGGCGTCCTTCGTGGCCGGCAATGTGCTCACCTTCGAGCAGCGGCACACCAGCGTGTCCACCGACTTCACCCATGGTTTCGGCGAGATCCTGTCCTCGACGCTGGCCGAGCTGCCCCTGGGCAACCTGGGCTACGCGGAGAGCATCTTCGAGCTCACCCAGAACGTGCCCTACAACTTCGGGGCCACCTCGCAGTTGATCAACGAGGTGGACATGGGATTCCACACCGGCAGCATGCGGAACATCTACTCACCCGACGTCTCCACCGCTATGGAGCTGATGGTCGACCAGATCGCCAAGGGCATGTCGATGGATCCCTACCAGTTCCGGCGGCAATTCCTGAAGGATGCCCGGTCACAAGCGGTACTCGACAAGGCGGCCCAGGTCGGCAATTGGGGTCGGACCATGCCCCCGGGGACGGCCCAGGGGATCGCCTTCCATGCGGAGTACAAAGGGGTGTGTGCCGCCCTGGTCGAGATCGACTGCACGCCGGCGACGGTCAACCGGAGTGTCCCCAACGCGGTGACCGGACCGCGGGTGACCAAGGCCGTGTTCGTCGTCGATGTCGGCCTACCTATCAACCCCCGCGGTCTCGAGGCGCAGATGATGGGGGGGCTGATGGACGGCATCGCCCAGGTCCTCACGTCCAGCCTGCACTTCGAGAAGGGTCTCCCACTCGAAGGCAGCTGGGACAACTACTTCTACACCCGGCAGTGGAACGTACCGCCGGAGGTCGAGATCATCGTGATGCCGCCCACCACCGGCCAACCCGGCGGGGCCGGAGAGTTCGGGGTGGCGGCGTCCATGGCCGCGGTGGCGTGCGCCTACGCCCGGGCCACCGGAACCATGCCGACCAGCTTTCCCATCAACCACAACGGCCCCCTCGGATTCACCCCGACGCCGGTCGTCCCGCCGCTTCCCGAATCACCCACCGACGGCCTTTCCAATACCTTCTAGGAGTCACCGTGCCGACACAAACATTCATCGTCAACGGGAAGACGGTCAGCGTGGACGTCGAGGACGACGTCCGGTTGCTCTGGGTGCTGCGCGATCTGCTCGGCATCCACGGACCCAAGTACGGTTGCGGGCTCGAAGTCTGCCGGGCCTGCACCAGCCACATCAACGGGAAGGCCTTCAACCCATGTTCGGTCCCGGTCTCTGAAATCAAGCCGACCGACGAGATCACCACCATCGAGGGCCTCCCCGCCACCGTCGGCAAACCGCTGCACCCGATGCAGGAAGCCTGGTTGTCCTTCGACGTTGCCCAGTGCGGCTACTGCCAGCCCGGGCAGATCATGGCCGCGGTCGCGCTGGTGCACGAGGTCGAGGCCGAGGGACGCACCATCACCGATGCGGATCTGGACACCATCCGCAACATCTGCCGCTGCGGCACCTATCCCCGCATTCGCCAGGCGATCGTCGCCGGCGAGCAAGGGATGTAGTCCACGAATCCCTCATTGGCACGCCGGGTGAGCCCGGCGGCGAACCGGTTGCCGATCTTCCCCCGGACGCCACGATGACGGCTGCGGTGCTGCTCTGCGCCGGCGGGTCGCGCCGGTTCGGCGAACACGCCAAGCTGCTGGCTCCGTTCCGCGGGCGACCGCTCGTCAGCTGGGCGCTCGATCATGCCCTGGGTGCGGGCCTCGACGAGACGTTCGTGGTCGTCGGCCCGGTGAACCTTTCCGCCCTCCTGCCCGGTGTGGTGGTCGTCGACAACCCGGCATGGGAATCGGGCCAGACGAGCTCCCTCCTGGCGGGGATCGACGCCGCCGAGAAGCGTGGACATGATGTGGTGGTGGTCGGGCTCGGCGATCAGCCGCGGGTGCCTTCGCAGGCCTGGTCGGCGGTCGCCGAAACTCAAAGCCCGATCGCGGTGGCCAACTTCAACGGAACCCGCACCCCGCCGACCCGGCTGGCCCGGTCGGTGTGGGGGTTGCTTCCCCAGGACGGTGACATCGGCGCCCGGGCGCTGATGCAGGCTCGGCCCGATCTGGTGGTGGACGTCCCCTGTGCGGGGGATGCCCTGGACATCGATACGCCCGGGGACCTCCTCATCTAGCCCGGGACGACGTGGTGGGGCGGGGGGAGGAGCTGATCGAGGGTCACCGACTTCAGCCCCTTGGCTCGAAGTGATGTCCCCAGCGGTCGGAGGACCCGCCGGGTGAGGTCCCCGGTGCCGGCGCGGCACGACACGTCGTTGTCATGGAGAAGGAGAATCGCGCCCGGCACCAGGCCGGGCTCCAGGCGCCGGAGGACGGGCCCGGACTCGGACTCCACGAATTCCTTGCCCCATCGGCTCCACAGCACCACCTCCAAGTGTTGGCGCCGGGCCTCAACCAGGGTGGCGGCGCAGAGCTGGCCGTAGGTCGGTCGGTAGAAGCGGGGCGGCCGACCGAGGACGTCGCGGTGGATCTGGACGGCGGTGGCGAGGTCCTGCCGGATGGCTCGGGGACTCGAGGAGAGGTGGTGACGGTGTTCGAATCCGTGGCAGGCCACCTGGTGCCCGCGGGCGGCGATCTCCACCACGGTGTCGGGGTGGGCGCGCATCTGGGTTCCGAGGACGAAGAACGTGGCCCGCATCCCGAGCTCGTCCAGCACATCGAGCGTCCGATCCGTGTCGGTGGATGGACCGTCGTCGAAGGTGAGGCCCACCTCGGGACGGGCCGCGGGTGCGCGCCAGCGGCACCACCGACCGGGAAGTGACTCGGGGGGTTCCTTCCAAAAGGTGGGGAGGACCAGCACCGACGGAACGAAGTAAGCCAGCGCGGCACCCGCGACCGCACCGGTGATCAGAGCTGCGGGGTGCAGGGAGGACGATTTCGTTCGCACCATAGGACCATGACCCTGTCATACCCGTGAGGGCGTTGAAAATCTCCCGGTCGGGTGCCACGACCGATGATCCGGCCTTCGAGTGGGGTCACGGCGCGGCCGGTACCCCGGCGTGATCGGCCACCAGCCCGATCCAGCGGTCCCAGTAGGCGGGCGGGTAGTCGTGACCCATCCCCTCCAGGACCTCGAATCGGGCACCGGGTATGCACTCGGCGGTGCGGCGGCCTCCGCTGATATCGATGAGGGTGTCGGCGTCACCGTGCATGACCAGGGCGGGCACCGAGACCCGACGAAGGCCTTCGGACCGGCTCCCCGACGCCATGACCCCGGTCATCTGGCGGGCCACGCCGGCCGGGTGGAAACACCGGTCGAAGGCTTCCCCGGCCGCCTGCGCGAGGCGATCGGCGTCGTAGTGACCGGGGCTGCCGAAGGTGCGGTTCCCTTCGAGATGGCGGGCGATGGCTGAGTCGCGATCGGTGGCCGGCGGGCCGGTGAGGATGGCGAACGCCTCCGGCGACGCCTGCCCGACGTCCGGGTCGCCGGTGGTGGACATCACCGAGATCATCGAGGCGAGGCGCTCGGGGTGGTCGATGGCAAGCTGCTGGACGATCATTCCGCCCATCGACACCCCCATGACGTGCGCCCTGTCGATCCCCAGATCGTCGAGGACGGCCAGGGCGTCGGTGGCCATGTCGCCGAGTCGGTAGGCGACGTCGGGTTCCGTTCCGTCACGGAGCGCATGCATGACCGCGCCCATATCGGGGGTGACATCGTCGAACTTGGTGGAGAGCCCGACATCCCGGTTGTCGAACCGGATGGCGTAGAACCCCCGGGCCACGAACTGTTCACACCATTCCGTCCGGTAGTTGATGCACTGCGAGCCGAGCCCGTTGATCATCAGAAAGGCAGGGTGCGCCGGGTCTCCAAAGCTCTCGTAGTAGACGTCGACGGAGCCGTTGTGGGCGTATGGCATCGGGTCCTCCCCTGCGGTCCAGCGCACTGTACCCGCCGGGCGCGCTGGTGCACCGGGGCCGGTGCGCCGGAGGAGGGTGCCCGTGTCCGTTCGACGGGGAATGGGACAACTTTCCTGGCTCGCCCGTCAACCACGGACCGGGCGGCGCTACCCGAGCGCTTAGGCCACGTCCTCGAGGGCCCGACGGGCCCCTTCGACGCATTGTTCCATCTGCCCGTCGGTGATGACCAGGGACGGGCAGAACGCCACGGTGGAGGCGCCGATCGGCCGGGCGATGATCCCGTAGGCCAACAGTGCGTCGCGCAGGACGGTGGCATCGAGGCCGGCGCCCAGCCCGAGTGCCCAGACCCCCATGGTCCCCCGCACCTCGGTCACCGCCTCGCCATCCACCAAACCCTGCAGCCCGGTCCCCAGGTGGGCGGCGATCCGGGCCGCGGAGCCGAGCAGATGCTCGCGCTCCAGGATGTCCAGGTTGGCGAGAGCCGCGGCGGCGCAACTGGGATGGCCGCTGTAGGTGTAGCCGTGCCGGAGCACCGAGGAGGGGTCGTCCTCCAGGGGACCCCGGACCGCCGGGCCCACCAGGACGCCGCCCAATGGCAGGTAGCCGGACGTCACCCCCTTGGCGAAGGTGATGAGGTCCGGGCGCACACCGGCGTACTCGGCCCCCCACCACGAGCCGAGCCGCCCGAAGGCGCAGATCACCTCGTCGAAGATGAGATAGGCGCCCCACGCATCGCACCGCGCCCGGAGGCCGGCCAGGTATCCCTCGGGCGCCGGCCATACCCCACCGGCCCCCACCACCGGCTCGGCCATCACCGCACCGACCCGCCCCTGCTGCACCTCCGGAAGCCCATCGAGGGCGTCCAGGTCGTCGTAGGGGACCCGGACGACATCGGGTAGCAGCGGCCCGAACCCTTCTTGGTTGGGCGGTATGCCGGATGCGGTCATGGCCGCGTAGGTGACCCCGTGGTACGAGGGCTGGCGGCTCACGATGACCGTGCGGTCGGGGTGCCCGGCACGGACCTGGGCCAGCCGGGCCAGCTTGATCGCCGTCTCCACCGATTCGGATCCCCCCGAGGTGAAGAACACCCGGGCATCCGGCATGGGAGCCAGCCCGGCCAGACGGTCGGCCAACGCGTCGGTCGTCGGGTTGGTGTAGCGGTCGAAGGTGTGGAACCCACCGAGCGTTGCCATCTGGCCGGCCACGG
Source organism: uncultured Acidimicrobiaceae bacterium (assembly GCA_963819695.1). Lineage (GTDB taxonomy): Bacteria > Actinomycetota > Acidimicrobiia > Acidimicrobiales > RAAP-2 > DASZIT01. Next base: position 980,064 of record CAWFXD010000001.1, read on the forward strand.
CATCGGCGATCTCCTCCCTCCCGTGCCCGACCTGGCAGTACCAGAGGCTGGCCAGGGCGTCGATGTAGCGGCGGCCGGACTCATCGACGACTTCGGCGCCGGACCCCTGGACGATGTTGAGGAAGGTGCCCCGGAGGGCGGCCGGGGCGGCGAAGGGGTGGAGGAACGCCGGGAGCTGGTCAGGTCCGGAGCCGGAAGTGTTCACGTCGCCATTGTGGCACTCCAACCGCTCAGCGGGTCTGGTGGCGACGGAGGACCCGGAGAACCAATCCCAGTGCCGTTCCGACTGATCGTGCACTACCGGCTCGGGTCTCGATTGGGACGCAGCTCCGACTCCGTGGCACGATCGGTCCGTGCGAGTCCACCGCAACTTCGCCTTCGTCGATGTCTCGGGCTTCACCGCCATGACCGAACACGAAGGGGACGAACACGCGGTCGATGTGCTCACCGCGTTCCGCGCGCTCCTACGCGACATCTGCGGTCGCCGGGGCGTTCGTATCGCCAAATGGCTGGGAGATGGCGTCATGCTGGTGGGCGTCGACACCCGCCCACTCCTCGCCAGCATCCTCGAGCTGCACTACGTCGTCTGCGAGGTGTCCAGCCCGGTTCAGACGGTGTCGATACGGTCGGGTGTCAGCTCGGGTGACGTCATCTTGATGGAGGGTGACGACTACATCGGGCACTCCGTCAATGTGGCGGCTCGGCTGTGTGATCTTGCCCAAGCCGGTGAGGCGCTGGCCACCCCTTCGGTAGTCGGCGAACTGCCCCGGTGGGGCGCGGTCGTGGCGCAGAAGGACATCACGGTGCGGGGAGTGGAGAACCCGGTCCCCACCTCGAGCCTCGGCCTGGCCACCGTCGGGATGATGAGCCTCCGGGACCCGATCTGCGGGATCCCGCTGTCAGAAACGACAGCCGAAGCGACGGCCGACGATGGCGGTGCCGGCCCGGTCCTCTTCTGTTCGCCTGGTTGCCTGGATACCTGGCAACGCCGACCGACCCAGCAGGGTGGTGCCGTCGCTGAACCCGGCAGCCATCAGCCGGAATCGGCCACCGGATAATCGGCGATTGCGGGGAGGACCTCTTCGGCGAAGCGCCGGATGCCGTCGAGGGCGTCCTTGGTGCTGGTCCAGGGTCTGACCAACGCCCGACCCACCCCGGCGTCGGCGTGACGCCGTAGGTCGTCGAGGCCCGAGCCCCGGGCGCCGAGGGTGATCTCCACCCGCTGGTCTCTTCCGGCCTCCCGCCGGAGGTTGGCGATGCTGGCGGCGGCGCCCGGGATGTCCTCCAACCCATGGTTCATGGGGATCCACCCGTTCCCGACGGTGGCGGCCCTGCGGAGGGCGGCTGGACCGTCCCCGCCTATGTGGAGAGCCGGCCAGGGGGACTGCACGGGCTTGGGTTCGAACATCACCGGGCCGAAATCGAAGAACTCCCCGTGATGCTCGACCATCTCCTCGCTCCACAGCCGCTGGCACACGCCGATCGACTCGTCGACCCTCCGACCCCGGGTGGCAAAGTCGAGGCCAACCGCATCCCACTCGGCCTCGAGCCAGCTGGCGCCGATGCCGAACTCCAGTCTTCCCCCCGACAGGACATCGAGGGTGGTGACGGCACGGGCCACCACGAAGGGATGACGGAGCCCGATGTTGTACACCTGTGTCCCGAAGTGGATCCGCTCGGTCTGGGCGGCCAAGAAGGCCAGGTGGGTGAAGACGTCGTAGACCGGGACCCCGGGGGGAATGGGGGCGTGGTCGGCCCCGGCGAAGGGGCTGCCCTCCATCTGGACCGGGATGACCAGGTGCTCGGGCATCCATACCGACTCGAAGCCGAGCCGGTCCGCCTCCCGGGTGATCTCATTCCAGATGCTCGGCCGGAGCGCACCGAGAGAGAGGCCGATCTTCATGGTTGGGACCACCGCGGTGCGCGGCGTCCACGCTCAGGGTCTCCAACTGCTGGCACTCGCAAGTCCCCTCTTCCTCGCCGACGACGCTCACAGATCGCCCGCCGGAGCTCTCCCATATCGCTTGGCCATGGACTACCTCCAGGTAGCTCACAACCAAACTCTCATAACGCGGGTCCGCCAAACGGGTCAAGCTCACTTTGCGTGCGCCCCCTGGGATTCGAACCCAGAACCTGCGGATTAAGAGTCCGTTGCTCTGCCATTGAGCTAGAGGCGCCCGACACAGTAAAACTTGCGGCTGACCGCAGGCGCAATTGCCTGCCGCCGGCTGGTGAGGGTGACCGACGGGGTTCGAACCCGCGACCTCCGGGGCCACATCCCGGCGCTCTGACCAACTGAGCTACGGCCACCAAGGAACGTTCATTCTGGCACACGTCGCCTACCCTGAACATCACGGTTGTAACCTCATGGTCCGAGCCCCTGTAGCTCAACTGGATAGAGCGGGTGGCTTCTACCCACCAGGTTGCGGGTTCGACTCCTGCCGGGGGCGCCAAGGTATCCGAGGTCTTCCGAGAGGTGGCGGTGGAACGTGCCGACCGCCACCAAGGCGGTTGAAGCCCTGGAATACTCAGGGCATCACGAAAGGGGGGTTCATGCCGTACTGCGATCGTCGGGTGGTGCACGACGCCGACGCCCACCTCATGGAGACGCCGACCTGGCTCCGGGACCACGCCGAGGCCAAATTCCGCGACCGGCTGCCGGTGCTGAGGTACCCGGGCGGGAACGAGCTGCGCCAGACGGGCAGTCCCGAGGAGCAGCAGCGCGACCTGGTCGCCTCCTTCGAGCGGCTGCGGGAGCGTCACGCTAGCGAGGAGTACCGGGCCACCGAGGCGGCCGAGATCATGCAGCGCAAGAACTTCGCCGCTACCGGCGGGTTCATCGCCGAGGACCGGCCTCGGGCACTGGACCTGCTGGGGTTCGACAGCCAGTTGATCTTCAACACCTTTCACAACAGTCGTTTGCACGACTTCGAGCACGCCGGCGACGACGACCTCGCCTACGCCGCCGCCCGGGCCCACAACCGGGGGATGCTCGAGTTCTGCTCGGTCGATTCTCGGCTGCTGCCGTCCTGTTACATACCCCTGGTCAATCCGGAGAAGGCGATTCGGGCAGCGGGAGAGGCGTTGGCGCAGGGTGCGGCCGCCCTGCTCGTCGCCTCGGGGTGCCCTCCGTCGTTCTCGCCCAGCCATCGAGACCTGTTCGGGGTCTGGGCGCAGGCCGAGGAAGCGGGCATACCCATCGTCTTCCATGTGGGCGGCACCGGCGAGCTCATCAGTCCGAAATACTTCGTCAACGGCCTCCCCGTTCCCCACGACTTCCACGGGGGCGACGAGAACTTCCGATCGGTGGACTACATGGGCATCCCCGGACCCCCGGCCCAGACGCTGGCCACCCTGATCTTCGACGGCGTGCTCGAACAGTTCCCCGACCTCCGCATCGGGGTCATCGAGCAGGGCGCGATCTGGGTGCCGTCGTGGCTGCGCCAGATGGAGTCGGCCTTCGAGGCGTTCCATCGCCATGAGGAAAGGCTGCAAGCCCTCTCCCTCCGACCCGCCGACTACGTGCATCGGCAGATTCGCTTCACCCCCTATCCCACCGAGGACGTCGGGTGGATCGTCGAACAGGGCGGGCCCGACCTGGTGATGTTCTCATCGGACTACCCCCACGTCGAAGGAGGTCGTAAACCGGTCGAGCGGTTCGAGGACTCGCTGGGGGCCGCCAGCGACGATGTGCGTCAGCAGTTCTACGTTGACAACTTCCTCTTCCTGATGGGAACGGCAGGCGCGGGTCTGGCGGCTTGAACGCTCGGGCTCGGCGGGCCGGACACAATCTCGAGCCTCGATCTTCGCTGTCTAATCCGCAGGCGTCCGGGTATACATGGATCATCGCGGATGAAGGGAGTGGTGTTGTGGCAGACCCCGAATCACCTGAGGCGGCGGTGCCGGAAGCCGATCTCCAGGAGCAGCTGATCCCCGGGGACGGTGCAGATCCCCGCCGCCATGCCCACGACCCCGAGCTGCCGGAGGCCGACGTGCTCGAGCAGGAGTTGCCGGTCGACGGTGGAGTGGAACCCGTCACCCCGGACGAAGATCGTGTGGAGCCCATCGATGACAGCGGCTACGGCTACGGCGAATGAGCGGGAATTGACGGCCTGATGACCGCCTGATGACCGCCTGACTCAGCGAACCCTTTGGAGGGCGGCATTGACGGCGGCAAGGTCGAACCGTTCCGGATCGAAGGACCCACCGACCCAACTCAGGGAGTCCTGGTGCTCGTCGTGGTCCGGGTCACCGATGGCCCCGAGAAACTCGGCGAACCCGCTCACACCGCCACAGTCCTCGGGGGGGCAGGCTCGCTGGCCTACGAGGCAGACCGCGACTTTCAGGGCCTGGGGGACCAACTCCACCGCTTCCACCTCGATCTGGTGGTTCCATGAGTCCCCGAAGTCGTATTCGTAGGTGAACGAGGTTGGGGCCTCGATCAATTCGGAGAGGATGACGCTGTCTTCGTCGAAGGCGTCGTCATCGCCGTCCTCGTCAGGCATCTCGTAGGTCTGCCCGGCGATCTCGAAGCTATGGAGGTGGCTGTCCTCCCACCCCATGGCAGTCTGGAGGATGGCATGAAGCGTCGACAACCGGATGCCTCCCGGAACCTGCAGACGCCGCCAAATCGTCGGCTCCGGTCCCAAGAGCGAGACCCGCAAGGTGAGAGCCGTCTGGCCCGAAGCGCGGTGTGACTCGGCAACCATCTCCGAAGGCTACGAGCTCAGCATCCGCGATGTCACTGCCCCTCAGCGTAACTGACTGACTCAGTCAGTAAGGGCGGTGGCCCTGTGGTGGGCGCCCTATCTGGTGTGGCAGGCCCTAGGCCCTCGCCTGGTGCGGGCCGTCGCCTGGGCCTACCCGCTGCTGGCGGTGGTCTTCATTGTGACCGGGGGAAGTCCTACTACCCGGCCGGGATGGTGCCGGTCTTCTTGGCCGCCGGCGCGCAGCCGACCGTCGACTGGTCCGCCGCGGCCGTTCGAATCGGCGGCGAGCCGCGGTGGGGATCGCGTTCGTCCCGACCGCGGTTGGCACCGCGTCGTTCACCTTGCCCGTGCTGCCGGCAAGCGCACTGCAGGTGCTCGGCTGAACCCCGCCCGGCCCCGTCACGCCTGGGCCGGGCCCGGCCAACTACCGTCTTGACATGAGCCCGGGCCCGCCCTTCCGACTCGATGTCATCGGCTTCGGATCCTCCCCGACGGACATGCAGGGCGTCGCTCGCCAGGCACAACGAGCCGGGTTCTCGACCCTCTGGCTCACCGAGAGCACCCAGCCCGTCTACAGCCTGTGCACCGCAGCCGCGTTGGCCACCCACGACCTGGCCATCGGCACCGGTATCGCGGTGGCCTTCGCCCGCAGCCCGATGGTCTCCGCCCAGGCCGCCTGGATGCTGGCCCAGGCCACCGCCGGGAAGTTCACCCTCGGCCTGGGGACCCAGGTGCGGGCCCACGTGGAGCGCCGGTACTCGGCGGCGTTCGATCACCCGGGCCCGCGGCTCAAGGAGTATGTGGCTGCGGTCCGCTCGATCTTCGGGGCTTTCCGGGGCCCGGAACGGCTGCGGTTCGACGGCGACTTCTACTCCTTCTCCCTGTTGCCGGATATGTGGTCACCCGGTCCCATGGACTACGAGGATCCACCCATCTACCTGGCCGGGGTCAGCCCCTGGATGTGCCGGATGATCGGAGAGGTGGCCGACGGGATGCACGTCCACCCGCTCAACACGGTGGCCTACCTCGAGAAGGTGGTGCGCCCGGCGGTCGCCGAGGGCGAGGCCCGGGCCGGGCGCCACCCCGGACAGGTGGGACTGGCCTGCCCGGTGATGACCGTCGTGGGGGAGGGGGAGGAAGAACTGTCGGCCCAGCGGGAAGAGGTCCGGATGCGCATTGCCTTCTACGGTTCGACCCCGGGGTACGAGGTGGTGTTCGACACCCACGGCTGGGAGGGGGTCGGCGAGCGCCTCAACCAGTTGCAGCGGGCCGGCGACTTCGGCGGGATGGCCGCCACCGTCACCGACGAGATGGTCGACGCGGTTTCGGTGACCGCTACCTGGGACGGCCTCGCGGAGGCTCTGATCGATCGCTTCGGAGGCGTTGCCCAGCACGTCATCTGCTACTCGGCCTCGCCTCAATGGGCCGGCCATCCGGCCAGCTTGGAACACTGGAGCGACGTGGCCAGGTCCGTCGCCGGCCGGTAGGGGCCGAGCGAATAGGGGATACTTGGCTCTCACAGCTGGCTCCAAGCTCGCCCACAGGCGACGGCCAAACCGGTGGCGCACGATGGAGTCCGGAACCGGGGCCAAGACCGTAGAAGCAGGTGACCAAGGAGGTGGGTGCGTATGGCTGAGACATCACCGGATGCGCCGCCGTCGCCCCGGATCCTGGTCGTCGACGACGAGCCGTCCATCACCGACGCCGTCTCCACTTCGCTCCGCTACGAGGGTTTCGACGTCGAGGTGGCCTACACCGGGCGGACGGCACTGAACTCCGCCCAGGAGCACCCGCCCGACCTCATGGTCCTTGACGTGATGTTGCCCGATCTGGATGGCCTCGAAGTCACCCGGCGGCTCCGGGCCGACGGGGTCCACGTGCCCATCCTCTTCCTGACCGCCAAGGACTCGCTCGACGACAAGCTGGCCGGCCTCACCGTCGGCGGCGACGACTACGTCACCAAGCCGTTCGCCCTGGCCGAGATCATCGCCCGCGTGCGGGTGATCCTGCGCCGGACGCAGGGAGATACCACCGACGACGGGATCCTGCGGTTCGCCGACCTGGAGATGGACGAGAGCGCCCACGATGTCCGCCGCGACGGGGTCCCGATCCAACTCACCGCCACCGAGTTCAACCTCCTGCGCTTCTTCATGCTGAACCCCCGCCAGGTTCTGTCCAAGCCCCAGATCCTCGATCACGTGTGGCACTACGACTTCGGCGGCGAGGCCAACGTGGTCGAGACCTATGTGAGCTACCTGCGCAAGAAGCTCGAGCGCCACGGTCCCCCGCTCATCCACACCATCCGTCTGGTCGGCTACACGTTGCGGGCTCCGGAACCGAGCGCCTAGATGTCGCTGCGGACCCGACTGTTGGCCGCAGTGGGGGTGGTGTCGCTGGCGGCGCTCATCATCGCCGGGGTCACCATGTACAACTCGCTGGGTTCGTTCCTGAACAACCGGGTCGACCAGAGCCTCCAGACCGCCAGCCAGGCGTTCGCGGGGAACGGCCACCCACCCGGGACCGGGCCGCCGCCGGGAGGCACGGTTCCGGGTTCAACCAGCGATGGCGGATTCCCGACCGGCATCATCCCGCGCCTGGCCCCCGGGCTGTTCGTCGAGCGGATCACCGCCGCCGACGTCACCACCCAATTCCAGAAGGCGGCGGAGCCCGGGGGTCACCAGTACACCCCCTCGCTGCCGGCCAACCTCTTCGCCTCGTTCGCCAACCGGCCCGCCGGGTCCTCCGAGTTCCTGACCACCGCCTCCACCCAGTCGGGCGGCCCCCAGTTTCGGGTGCTGGTCTCGAAGGCCTCCGACGGGGACCTGACCGTCCTCGGCCAGACCCTCGACACCACCGCCGACACCCTTCGGCATCTGCTGTGGATCGAGTTGGCGGTGACCGGCGGTGCGCTCATCATTGCGTTGCTGCTCGGGCTCTGGCTGGTGCGGGTCGGGCTCCAGCCGTTGCGGCAGGTCGAGGCCACCGCGGCGGCCATCGCCGAGGGCGACCTGTCTCGGCGGATCCCCGGGGAAGAGCGCCGTACCGAAGTCGGGCGTCTGTCCCGGGTGCTCAACGTCATGCTCGCCCGGATCCAACGGGCGTTCGCCGAACGGGATGCCACCGAGGCTCAGCTCCGACGATCCGAGGAGCGTCTTCGACGGTTCGTGGCCGACGCCTCCCACGAGTTGCGCACCCCGGTGGCCGCGGTGTCCGCCTACGCCGAGCTCTATAACCGGGGGGCCGCCGAGCACCCCGAGGACCTTGACCGCTTCATCGCCGGCATCCAGGGCGAGAGCGAACGGATGAAGCATCTGGTGGAGGACCTCCTGCTGCTGGCCCGGCTGGACGAGGGGTTGCCCATCGAGCACCGGCCAGTGGAGTTGGTCTCGGTGGCCGCCGACGCCATCGAGGCCGCACGGGCCATGGGCCCGGCGTGGCCGACCACCCTGCGCGCCACCGGACCGGTCGAGGTATTGGGGGACCGCCTCCGGCTCCGCCAGGTGGTCGACAATCTGCTGGCCAATGTGCGGGCCCACACCCCGGCCGGCACCCGGACGGTGGTCACCGTGACGTCCCGTGACGCCCGGGCGGTGGTGGAGGTGGCCGATGACGGCCCCGGGCTCTCCGCCGAGGAGGCCGCCCAGGTCTTCGAACGCTTCTACCGGGCGGACCCCTCGCGTACCCGGACCAGCGGAGGGTCGGGACTAGGGCTGTCCATCGTCTGGTCGATCGTGACCGCCCACTACGGGACCATCGCCGCGTCGCCCGGACCCGACGGCGGGGCGGTGTTCGCCGTCACACTGCCGGTGTCGGCCGAGGCAGAGACCAGCGAAGGTTCGGCCAGTGCGTCTACCGAGCCGACCGCCGAGACCGAGACCAGCGATGAGGTCAGCGAGTCGACGGAGGAGGCGAACGAGGAGTCGGTGGCCAGTGACGGGGAGAGTCGCGGGGTGGGCACCTCGCCGTCGACCTGATCTGTTCGGTTCCGATCGACGAACACCCGATCGAGGATGAAATAGCGGATCACCCAGAGCACCGCGTAGGCGCCCAGATTGGCGCCGTCGACCACCACGGTGTGCCATGGATTGGCAAGGCCGGTGCTGTGGTCGCCGGTATAGCGGACGGCCAAGGTGGACAGGACCAGGCCGGCCACCGACAACAGGCAGAAGGGGACGAACTGGCCGGCATCGGACCGACCGTGCAGGCGCCACACCCACCGGCGGTTGAGCTCGAACGACGGGACCGTGCACACCGCGATGGCCACCACGTTGGCCACCGTCGGTGACAGGTGGAAGATATCGATGTTGATCCCGAGGACCAACAGACCGACCGCCACCGAGATGATCGACGCGCCGGAGTACCGAATCACCTTTGCCAGGGGCACGTCGGCCAGAAGGTTCACCCGGTCAATTTCGGCGCAGTTGCCCAATGGCTTGAGACATCTGCGCCCGGTGACCACCGTCTGTGGCGGTCGGCCCAGCCGGCGCCGCCGACCCCGACCGGAGACCCGACGGCGACCCCGACCGGCCCGCCGACTTTCTGGGCACCGACCCAGCCGACCCACAGCGGGCTCCAAGGTCAGGACCCGATGATCACTCCATGAGCATCGCCGAGGCGCCGAAACCCGCGGCTGACCCAGTTGGCCCCCGAACCCCGGTGGCCGTCGAGATCGTGGTCCCGGTCTACAACGAGGAGCAGGCCCTGGAGCCGAGCATCCGCCGGCTACGCGGCTACCTCGACACCTCGTTCCCCTTCCGGGCAGAGGTGACCATTGCCGACAACGCCAGCTCCGACGCCACCTGGGAGCGGGCCACCGCCCTCGCCGCCGAGCTCGAGGGTGTCCGGGCCGTCCACCTCGAGCAGAAGGGCCGAGGCCGGGCACTGCGGGCGGTGTGGTCCACCTCGGGTGCCGAGGTGGTCGCCTATATGGACGTCGACCTCTCCACCGGGCTCGACGCGTTGTTGCCGTTGGTGGCGCCGCTGTTGTCGGGTCACAGCGACCTGGCCATCGGATCCCGGCTCGCCCCCGGCGCCAAAGTGGTGCGGGGCACCAAGCGGGAGCTCATCTCCCGCACCTACAACCTCATCGTCCGCACCGTCCTCCACAACAACTTCTCCGACGCCCAGTGCGGCTTCAAGGCCATCCGCTCGGAGCTGGTGAAGGAGTTGCTGCCACTGGTGGAGGACAACGAGTGGTTCTTCGACACCGAGCTGCTGGTGTTGGCCGAACGCAACGGACTGCGGATCCACGAGGTCCCCGTCGACTGGGTCGACGACCCGGATTCCCGGGTCGACATCGCCCGCACCGCCCGGGACGATCTGACCGGTATTGCCCGTCTGGTGTGGAGCTTCTTGCGGGGGCGGGGCACCACGCTCGGTGACCTGGTCCCCGAGCGGATGGAGCGGCCGGACGAATTGGTCCGCTTCGCCCGGGTGGGAATAGTCAGCACTCTGGTTTACCTGGTGCTGTTCCTGGCCTTCCGGGACTTGCTCGGCGCGCTGGTGGCCAACGCGCTGGTGTTGGTCCTCACCACCTCGGTCAACACCGCAGTGCACGCCCGGTTCACCTTCGCCGGCCGGGGACCGTTCCGGAACCGCACCCAGCTCCTGGGTGCCGCCACCGTGTTGGTGACCAGTGTCGGCCTCACCACCGTCGCCCTGGTGGTCGCCGGAGCCATTGCGCCCGACTCCCTCCTGGCCGAGACGGCCGCCATTCTCATCGGCACCGGGGTCGCCGCCCTGGCTCGGTTCTGCCTGTTGCGCGCCTGGGTCTTCCGGTCCCGTGCGGAACTGCCTCCGAGCCACCCAGGCCATCCCCTCGACCAACCCTTCAAGGAGAACCCGCGATGACCACCTTGGTCCCCGGCTCGTTGGATGACCGCACCCCAGAGCCGTCGATGTCTGCCGCGGTTACCGATCCCCCCGGACCCGTCGATCCCGCCGGAGCCGTCGGACCCGTCGGCCGGGGGAGGCTCCCACTGGTGGATACGGACCGGCCGGCCGGCGTGGTCGGTGCCGGCCCGGGCGGCCATCTTCGTCTCCACCCTGGTGCTGTACACCTGGAACCTCTCGGCCGTCGGCATGTCCAACACCTTCTACGCCGCCGCGGTCAAGAGCGGGACGGTCAGCTGGAAGGCCTTCTTCTTCGGTTCCCTCGATCCGGGGAACTTCATCACCGTCGACAAGCCGCCGGCCGCCCTGTGGGTCGAAGAGCTCTCCGGCCGGGTGTTCGGGTTCTCGTCCTGGAGCATGCTGTTGCCCGAGGCCTTGGCCGGCGTCGCCTGCGTGATGATCGTCTATCGCCTCGTCCGCCGTTGGGCCGGCGAGCCGGCCGCCGTCTTCGGGGCGGTAGCGCTGGCGGTGACCCCGATCGCCACCGAGATGTTCCGGGACAACAATCCCGACGCCATGCTGACCCTGCTGCTGGTGGCGGCCGCCTGGGCGCTGTGGTCGGCCCTGGAGACGGCCAAGACCAACCGGCTGGTGATCTGTGCCACCCTGGTCGGCTTCGCCTTCCTCACCAAGACGCTGGAAGCGTTCATCGTGCTCCCGGCCTTCGGGCTGGTGTACCTGGTGTGCGCCAAGCCCCGGCTTCCCCGACGGCTGGCCCAACTCGGCTGGGCCGCGCTGGCGTTGGTGATCGCCAGCGGGTGGTGGGTCGCCATCGTCGAGCTCTGGCCGGCCGCCTCCCGACCGTATATCGGAGGCAGTACCGACAACTCGGAATGGAACCTCATCTTCGGTTACAACGGCTTCTCCCGGATCACCGGCTCCGGTGGCGGGACCGGTGCCCCCGGAGGCGGCGGCGCCGGATTCGCCGGGAACCCGGGCATCCTCCGGATGTTCAACGACCTGATCGGTGGGCAGATCTCCTGGCTGCTGCCGCTAGCCGTGGTGGGCCTGGTCGGCGGGCTGTGGCTCACCCGGAAGCAGCCCCGGGACAGCCTGCGGCGCGCCGGCTACCTGTTGTGGGGCGGTTGGACCCTGATGTTCGCGGCAGTGTTCTCCGACGCCAAGGGGATCTTCCACCCGTACTACACCGTGGTCCTGGCGCCCGGGGTGGCCGCCCTCTGTGGCGCCGGTTCCGTGGCGCTGTGGCGGCTCGGACGATCGAGTCGATGGTGGTGCTGGGTATTGCCCGCCGCGGTGATCGGTACCGCGGTGTGGGCGGCGATCCTGCTCGGGCGCACCCCGGGGTACGACACCTGGCTGGAGCCGGCCGTCGTGACCACCGGTGTGGTCGCCGCGGTTTGCCTCTTGCTCTCGGTGATCGGGGTGGTCCGGGCCCGGATGGTGGCGGCTGCCGCCGCCGGGCTCGGAGCGGCCAGCGTGTTGGCCGGTCCCGTCGCCTACTCGTTCACCACCGTGAACAACGCGGCAGGCGGGACGTTGGCCAGTGCCGGCCCTGCGACCGGCGGCAGCGCGCTACTCGTCGGTGGTGGGGGCTCGCGGCTCCCTCGCTCCCCCGGGGCATCGCTCCCTCAGGGACTCAAGGGCCTCGGCACCGACCCGTCGGCCAACCAGGCGCTCGTCTCCTATCTCGAGAGGCATCAGGGGAGTGCCGAGTATCTGGTGGCGGTAACCGGATCCCAGACCGCCGCCCCGATCATCCTGTCGACGGGAAAGCCGGTGATCGCCATGGGCGGTTTCAGCGGCGGCGACCCGGCTCCCACCCTGGCCCAGTTCAAGACGTTGGTGGCGACCGGCAAGGTCCACTACGTGGTGGTCGGCGGGACGGGAGCCGGCGCCGCCCTGCCCGGTTCGACCTCGGGCGGAGATTTCCCGGGCGGGTTCCCGGGTGCGGCTCGAGGGTCGTTCCCCCGGCCCGCCGGCGCAGTCCCGGGCGGCAGTGGTTTCCGCCCCGGGGCGGGGGCGGGGGGGTTCCCCGGCGGTGCACCGGGATCGTTCCCGGGCGGACCGGGAGGAGCACAGGCCGGACCGGGTGGCCGGTCGTCGACGGTCAGCGCCATCGACGCCTGGGTGACATCCCACGGGACCAAGGTCTCCTACGGTTCCACATCGGGGGGAACCCTCTACTTCGTGAGCAGTTCGGCAGCGACATGAAACTGTAACCAGACTGCCGGGCACCGCCGGTAGCCCGCTATTAGCCTGACCGGATCGTGTCGGACCGCCGCTTCTTCAGGTTCCCGCGGATGTCCCTGGCGGGGCATGCGGTATGGGTCCGTGGGCTGGTGGTCATCGCGGTGCCGGCCACCGGTTTCATCGTGGCCGAGTCCCTCCCGCCGCCGGCCGCCCACCCGGCTCCCGCGCTCGGCGCGGTTCCGAGTTGGGATACCGCGCCGACGTGGGTCGACACCCTCCAAGACACCGATCAACCCATCGCCCTGTCATCACCGACGGTGGCCAATCTGGACGGGTCGCAATCGGTGGTGGTCGGGGACCGCCGGGGCCTGGTCTACGGGGTCCACCTGGCGGACGGCACCGAGGCGCCGGGGTGGCCGGCCACCGACGGAAGCCCGCCGGTGGACTCGTCGCCGTCGGTGGCGGCCGACGCCAACGGTCGCTCCACCGTCTTCTTCGGATCGGGATACGACGGCAATCCGGGCCCGGGGGGCTACCAGGCCTTCGATTCCTCCGGCGGCTTCAAGTGGTTCACCCAGGTCGTCAATCCCCCCACCGACGCCGCACCGGCCTCCGGGGTCCAGGCCGGCATGAGTGTCGGGACCATCGGCGGCGGGACGGCGGTGGTGGCGGGATCCCTCGGCCAACAGACCTACGCCCTCGACCCCGGCAACGGCGCGGCGCTGAACGGCTGGCCCTTCTTCAATTCCGACAGCACCCACTCGACGGCCGCTCTCGCCGACCTGTACGGGACCGGTCAGAACCAGATCATCGTCGGGGGTGACCAGTCGGCCGGCGCCGGGCAGGGCCAGCAGTACAACGACGGCGGTCACATCCGGGTCCTCAGCAGCCAGGGGAACGTCATCTGCCGGGCCGACACCAATCAGGTGGTCGACTCCTCACCCGCGGTGGGCGGATTCCTTCCCGGCGGGGCGACCGGGATCGTGACCGGCACCGGCAACTTCTTTCCCGGGGCATCCGACACCAATACCGTGAAGGCATACGACACCCACTGCAACCAGCGGTGGTCGACCCCGGTGGACGGCAGCACCTTCTCCTCGCCGGCCTTGGCCGACATCTCCGGAAGCGGTTCCCTCGAAGTCGCCCAGGGAACCGACAACGGGGCCTCCGGATCGATCTGGGTGCTGAACGCCGCCAACGGGGCGCCCATCTGGCACCACGCCGGCCTCCCCCGGGTCATCGGCTCGGTGGTGACCGCCGATCTCTTCGGCCTCGGTGACCAAGATGTGATCGTCCCGACCATCAACGGCGCCTTCATCTTCGACGGGGTCACCGGTACCCAGCTCGACGTCCTCGACGCCAACCTCGGCCTGCAGAACTCACCGTTGGTGACTCAGGATGCCAATGGAACCGTGGGGATCACCCTGGCCGGGTATATCGCCGCCGGCAGCCCGGTCCATCTGCTCGGGAGAATCGAGCACTTCGAGATCCCGCTGTCAGACGGAGCGCTGGCGGTGGGGAAGGGGTCGTGGCCGATGTTCCACCACGACCCCCAACTGACCGGGAATGCCGGCGGCACCACACCCCGGGGGTCGGTCTCCCCCTGCGACGTGCCGGCGGGAGCCAACGGTGGCTACGACCTCTTCGCTTCTGACGGCGGCATCTTCTCGTTCGGCGGGGCACCGTTCTGTGGGTCGACCGGGAACCTTCATCTCAACGCACCGGTGGTGGGAGCCGCCATGGCCCGGGGCAGTGGCGGGTACTGGGAGGTGGCCTCCGACGGCGGCATCTTCGCCTTCGGCCAGGCCGGGTTCTACGGATCGATGGGCGGCCGGCCCCTGAACAGTCCGATCGTGGGCATGGCCGCCACCCCCGACGGCAAGGGGTACTGGCTGGCCGCGGCCGACGGCGGCATCTTTGCGTTCGGTGATGCCGGCTTCGGCGGATCGATGGGGGGTCAACCGCTGCACGCGCCCATCGTCGGGATATCTCCGTCGACCAATGGTGACGGGTACCGGCTGGTGGCCGCCGACGGTGGTGTCTTCTCCTTCGGCTACGCCCCGTTCCTCGGATCCATGGGTGGCCAGCATTTGGCCGCTCCCATCGTGGGCCTGACCAACGACACCAACTCCGGCGGGTACTGGGAGGTGGCGTCCGATGGCGGGGTGTTCGCCTTCGGCGGGGCCCCGTTCTTCGGCTCGATGGGCGGTGTTCCCCTCAACCGACCCATCGTCGGCCTGGCGGAAACCTCCAATGGCAGCGGCTACCGGTTCGTGGCCTCCGACGGCGGCATCTTCAGCTTCAACGCGCCATTCTTCGGCTCGATGGGCGGCATCCCCCTCAACCGGCTGATGGTAGGCATGGTGGGGTTCTGACCGATCCGGTACCGGCGGTACCGACGTAGACTTCGCCGGTGACCGAGGTTCTGGCTGTGGCCAACCAGAAAGGCGGGGTCGCCAAGACCACCACCGTCCACTCCTTGGGGGTGGCGTCGGCGGAGCTCGGACGCCGTACCCTGGTCGTCGATCTCGACCCGCAGGCGTGCCTGACCTATTCGCTGGGATTCGACTCTGACGCCCTCGAGGAGTCCCTGCACGATGTCTTCGTCCGGCGGTCCAAAGTCGGAGACGTCCGGCGCCCGGTGCCGGGGGTCGAAGGCCTTGACCTGCTTCCGGCCACCATCGACCTCGCCGGCTCCGAAGTGCACCTGCTGACCCGAACCGGTCGGGAACACGTCCTCGAGCGGGCCCTGGAACCGGTCCTGACCGAGTACGACCTCATCCTGATCGATTGCCCACCGTCGCTCGGCGTGCTCACCATCAACGGACTCACCGCGGCCGATTCGGTCCTCATCCCGTTGCAGTGCGAGGCGCTTTCGAATCGGGGAGTCGGCCAGTTGCTCGAGACGATCGAGGACGTGCGCACGTTCGCCAACGGGGACCTGAAGGTTCGTGGCGTCATCGCCACCATGTACGACGACCGCACCAAGCATGCCCGCCGGGTCCTCGAAGAGGTGGAGAGCCGGTACGGCATCCCGGTGCTGCCGCCGCCGGTGAAGAAGTCGATCCGCTTCGCCGAGGCTCCGGCCCGGGGCAAGTCCATTCTCCAGCACGCCCCGAAATCGGCCGGGGCCGAGGCCTACCGCCAACTGGCCAAGCTGTTGGCCGACACTCCGGTGAGCGCCGGGACCATCCGGTGACCGGCGACGGTTTCGATCCGCTGGGAAAGCGGGCGCTCTACTGGATGCCGGTCGACTCCCGGGTGGTGGTGACCAGGGAGGGCGACGCCGGGGCATCTACCAGCCGGGGAAGCGACGTGCCCCGACCGCCGACCGGCCGCCGGCGGGCCCGGCCGGCCGGGAAGCATGCGCTGTATTCGACGGCTCTCGGGCCGAAGGAGGCCGACGCCACCGGCTTCACCGATACCGGCGCCGACCCGCTGCCTCTCCGAGGACTGCTGGCCGTCGAGTGCTCGGCGTGCGGGTCGGTCACCCGGGTGAGCGTTCTCGATTTTCTGATGCTGCACTTCCCGTTCGGGGCCTGGGTGCCCGGGCGGACGTTCGACCACCGGATGACCTGCCCGGCCTGCCGCCGGCGAGCGTGGACGAGCGTGACGCTGTCCTCATCGCTGATGTGAAGTCGCCGGTATGACCATCTCGACCGTGGGCCCGGTGGTGTTGGCCGCGACCACCTCCAACGCCAATCAACCCGGCGGGATCGCCGGCTCGCTGCTCCATTTCCACGGGCCGGCGGCCTACGCGTTGGTGGGGTTTCTGGCCTTCGCCGAGGCCGCGCTGTTGGTGGGCTTCTTCATTCCCGGGGAGACGGCGGTGGTGATCGGCGGGGTGCTGGCCGGTCTGAACCAGGTCAATCTGCTCTTGATCATGCTCATCGTGGTGGTCTGCGCCATCACTGGCGACTCCGTCGGTTACGAAGTCGGCAAGCGGGTCGGCCCCTGGCTTCTCAACCACCGCCCGATGAAAGGGAATGTGGGGGTAGCCAAGACCACCGTGCTCCTCGAGCGCTTCGGCGGGCCGGCGGTATTCCTGGGGCGGTTCATCGCCTTCGCCCGGGCGGTGATCCCCGGCCTGGCCGGCATGAGCGGGGTCCGATACCGGACCTTTCTATTCTACAACGCCATCGGGGGCACGCTCTGGGGCGTCGGGTACACGCTGCTGGGCTTTGTCGTCGGAAAGTCGTTCGAGACGATCCTGAAGACGGTCGGCATGTGGTCGGCGATCGGGATCGGCTCGGTGGTGGTGCTGCTGTTCCTGGGCCATCATTTCCTCAAGCGTCGGCGCAAGCGACGGGGGACCACCACCCTGGTTGTCTCCGCCGAAGCGGTGGTCACCTCGGAGCCCGATCGACCCGGGATTCCGTCTTCGGACGACGAGCGTTGACCGGCTCCCGACGCTACTGACCGACCAGAAAGAACCTGGACGGCTCGGTGCCTTCCCGCCGGACCCGGTCGTGAAGCTCGAGGAGCACGCAGTGGGCCAGGGTCTCGCCGTTGGCCGAGCGTTGCATGAACGGCTCGATCTGGTCCCACGGACGGGACCAGTGGAGCCGGAGGGTGATGTCCCATGCCGTCGAACCCGGATGGTCTCGGAGCACGTCTTCGATTTCGTCGAGGCGATCGGCGTGATGCTGGATGAGCTCGTCGAGGCGGCCGGCCAGGTCGGAGAAGCGGTATTCGTGGCCGGGGAGGACCTCTTCGGCGCCCAGATTCTGGACCTTGAGCAGCGAGGCCAGGAAGTCTCCGAGCGGGTTGGACGGCTGTTGGGTGTGGACCGAGATGTTCGGAGTGATGCGGGGTAGCACATGATCCCCGGACAGCAACAGGTGCCGGTCCTCGCTGTAGAAGCAGGTATGGCCGGGAGAGTGGCCCGGGGTCCAGATGGTCCGCAGATTCCAGCCCGGCAATTCAACCGTCTTCCCGTCTTCGAAGAACAGGTCGGGCTTGGCCATGGTCACCATGGCCTTCAACCTCATCGACGCCATGGTGAGATCGGGGAGCTTGTCGGCGGGAACCCCCGAATCGACCAGCAACCGGGTCATGTTCTCGAGCAGCTGGTCGGTATCGCCGTAGCGGGACTCGAGCATGATGGCATCGTCGGGGTGGAGCCCGATCCAGGCACCCGACATCTCCCGGATCCTGCCCGCCAGTCCGTAGTGGTCGGGATGGATGTGGGTGACCAGCACCGCCCGGACGTCGGAGATGCTTCCACCGGCCATGGCCAGGCCGTCGCTCAGGCTGGTCCAGGCTTCGTCGGTGTTCCATCCGGCGTCCACCAGGGCCACCCCGCCCCCGTCGAGCTCGAAGGCGTAGACCAGCACGTACCGGAGCGGATTGTTGGGAATCGGTACCGGAATCGACCAGAGTCCGGGTCGCACCTGCTCGACCGGAGGAAGGATCTTGTTGTCCCATGCCTCTTTCTGCAGTGTCCCGGTGACCACAACCATGGGGGGCACGGTACTCAGGGCGAACCCGTGAACGCCACCTCGGCGGCCACCATCGCCACTTCGGCGGCCACCCCGCAGAGAATGGCCGGACGCCATCGGTTTGGACATACTTGTCAATCGGGGCCCTGGTGAGCTGGGTTCCCTGACATTCGCGGAGGAGGAGTCGATGTCGAGGACCACCCTGTCGTCTGCCACCCGAGGCGCGGAGTTCGCCTACCCCGAGTACTGGGCGGACATGGACAACTGGCACCGGAAGGTGGCGGAGATCCGCCGCACCGACCCCATCTTGAAGGTTGAGCTGGAGGGGTTCGAACCCTTTTGGGTGCTGACCCGGCACGCCGACGTGTTCGCCGTCTCCCGAGACAACAAACGGTGGATCAACACCTCCCGCTCGGTGCTGGCCGCCGAGGAGGACACCCGGAAGATGCTCGAATCCGGTGTCCCCGAGCCCCGGACCCTCATCCACCTCGACGGTCAGGATCACAAGGACCACCGTCAGGTCACCAACGACTGGTTCAAACCGGCGGCGGTCAAGCAACGTCAGTCTCGCATCGACGGCCTCGCCGACCTGTTCGTCGAGAAGATGCGGGCCATGGGCGGCGAGTGCGACTTTGCCCGCGACATCGCCCAGCCCTACACCCTCCGGGTGATCATGGACATCTACGGGGTCCCCGAGTCCGACGAGCCGCTGATGATGGAACTGACCCAGGGGCTGTTCGGAGCGGCCGACCCCGAGTTCCTGGGCGACGCCGCCGACCCCGCCGCCCGGCTCCTCGAGTCGGTGATGAAATTCATCGAGTACTTCAATGCCATCACCGAGGACCGTCAGCAGACCCCGACGTCCGACTTGGCCAGCGTCATCGCCAACGGTCAGCCCGGGGGATGCCCGATGGGCGACATCGAGCGGATCTGGTACTACATCATCGTGGCCACCGCCGGCCACGACACCACCTCGTACGCTCTGTCCGGAGGGATGGAGGCGATGGTCCACGATCCATCCCAACTCTGGGCGCTGCGAGACGATCCGGAACTGGCCGGCAACGCCGCCGACGAGTGCATCCGCTGGACCTCCCCGGTCCGACACTTCATGCGTTACGCGACCGAGGACTCCACTGTGGGTGGCATCGACATCCCCGAGGGTGGCCGGGTACTCCTCTCCTATCCGAGCGCCAATCGTGACGAGGATGTCTTCCGCGACTCGATGACCTTCGACGTGCGGAGATCCAATGCCGAGAAGCTGGTCTCCTTCGGTGCCGGGACCCACTTCTGCCTCGGGAGCCAGTTCGCCCGTCGGGAGGTCCGCACCATGTTGGTCAAGCTGGCCGCCGAACTGGACCACATCGAGCCGAACGGACCGGCCCGGTGGTCGGAGTCGTCCTTTGTTTCCGGAGTGAAGCACCTGCCGGTCGCTTACGCATTTCGGTAGGAGGCGCCGCCCAAGTTCAGGCGGCGGAAGTTCACCGAACTCTGCGGTGTCCGCACTTCCCTTTCCGGTTGCGCCGACGTATTAAGTCACATACATTGTTACAGAGTCTCAGGGGGAGGGTTGATGTCGACATACGAGAAACCGATGCAGCAACTCTTACCCGCTGTTCCCGACCCGGGACTCACCGGTTGCGTCGGAGTGGTAAGTCACATACCTGTGTACCTTTCACTCGAGGAGGAGGGGTCATCCCCAGGGACTCGGAACCGACCCGGCGCCTTCTGATCGCCACGGCCGAGCGCCTGTTTGCCGAACGGGGCATCGGCGCCGTCTCGATGCCGCGAGATCAACGTGGCGGCCGGGCAGCACAACGCCTCGGCCCTCCACTACCACTTCGGGTCGCGGGAGGGACTGCTGCAGGCCGTCCTCTCCCAACACGTCGCCGCCATCCGGGACCGGCGGCTCGCCCTCCTCGCTGAGCTCCGCGCCGACGGCGTGCCCGACCTCCGCACCGCCGCCCGGGTGCTGGTAGAGCCGCCGGCCGAGCCGCTGCAGGCCGGGCCGAGCGGGCGTGCGTTCCTGCGGATCCTGCCGCAGGTCCTCACCGACCCGACCATCGGCGGGGACCTGGTGCACGTCCTCTTCGACCAGGCCCGCCAGGATGGCTACGAGCTCCTCACCCCGTACCTCTCGTGGCTGCCGACCCCCATGCTCCGGGAGCGCATCGACATCGCCCAGTTGCAGGCGACGCATGCCGTGGCCGCCCGGGCCCACGTCACCGACCAGTCGGGGACGGTGCCGTCGGCCGCCTCCCATGCTCTCTTCGTCGCCACCCTGTGCGACATGTTCGTCGGGTCGGTGACGGGCCCGGTGAGCGCCGAGGCCATTGCCGCGCTGGCTGCCGCGGAGTCCGAGGGTGCCACCGGCACCTTCGCCGAGCTCACCGAGGCCAGTGGCAGAACGAAGCGGAAGGAGCAGGATGTCGCCTGAGCCGGATTTCAACGATCTGCACGGGCACGTCGCGGTGGTCACCGGCGGCGCCTTCGGCGTCGGACGGGGACTGGTGGAAGCCCTGCTCGAGGAGGGCGCCCGCGTCGTCATTGCCGACATCGAGGAGCCGGTGATGAAGGCCACCGTTGCGGAGCTCGCCCCCCGGGGCGACGTGATGGGGATCCGGACCGACGTCTCGGACCCGGCCTCGGTGGTCGCGTTGGCCGACGCCGTGTTCGAACGCCACGGGGCCTGCCACCTGTTGTTCAACAACGCCGGGGTCACCTCCGGCGGAGGCGGGCTGCCCTGGGAGCAGGAGCCCAACGACTGGAAGTGGTGCTTCGGCGTCAACGTGTTCGGCGTGGCCAACGGCGTGCTGGCCTTCGTACCGCGCATGATCGAGTCGGGCGAGCCGGGCATCATCGTCAACACCAGCTCGGGCGACGGTGGCATCGCCCCGGTTCCCTACGCCTCGGTCTACGCGTCCAGCAAGGCGGCGATCAGCTGCTTCACCGAGGCGCTGGCCCACCAGTTGATCGACAACGACACCCAACTGCGAGCCGCCGTCTTCTACCCGTCCGGCGGCCTGCTCGACACCGGCCTGTGGACCGCCCAGCGCAACCGGCCCGCTCGCCTCGCCCGCACCAAGGATCGCGAACCCGGCCCGGTCATCACCTTCGAGGACTTCCGGGCCCGGATGGCCGAGATGGGTCGCAACGCCGATGTCATGGACGTGAACGTCCTCGGCCGCTTCGCCGTCAACCAGATCAAGGAAGGGCGGTTCGTCATCGGCCACGACCTCGCCGAGGCCGGCCAGCTGCTGCACAGCCGGGCCGACGCCATCGGCAAGGGTGAGCTGCCACCGCACCACAATCTCTGAGGAGCCGAAGCCATGACCTCCACCATGTCGGGAACGGACCGCTACACCGTCATCTCTGCCGACGGGCATGCCGGGGCCGACCTGCTCGACTACCGTGCCTATCTCTCCTCGCGCTGGCACGACGACTTCGACGCCTGGGCGGCCGCCTACGTGAACCCGTTCGCCGACCTGCTCGCACCCACCGCGTTCCGTAGCTGGGACAGCGACCGGCGGCTGGCCGAGCTGGAGTCCAACGGCGTGGCCGCCGAGGTGCTCTTCCCCAATACGGTGCCGCCCTTCTTCGAGCAGAGCAACCTCACCGCGCTCCCTCCCACCGCTGAGGAGTACGAGCAGCGCTGGGCGGGAGTGCAGGCCCACAACCGCTGGCTGGTCGACTTCTGCGCGGCGGCGCCGGGGCGACGGGCCGGGGTGATCCAGGTCTTCTTGAATGACGTGGAGGACGCGGTGGCCGAGATCCGGTCCCAGCACGAGCGCATGGCGGTCTGTGCCGGCGTCCTCCTGCCGGCGGTGCCCCCGAACTCCGGGCTGCACGAGCTGTGGGACCCGTACTACGAGCCCCTCTGGCAGGTTTGCGAAGAGCTCGACCTCCCGCTCAACGTCCACAGCGGCAGCGGGCTCCCGGCCTTCGGCGACCTGGATCCGGCCCGGGCCATCATGCTGGTGGAGCTGCCCTGGTTCGCGCACCGGCCGTTGTGGCACCTCATCTTCGGTGGCGTGTTCGACCGGCACCCCCGGCTGCGCCTGGCCCTCACCGAGCAGGGGCTGGCCTGGCTCCCCCGGGGAATCGACACCCTCGAGTGGTTCTTCGCCCGGATGACCCGGGGCAAGAGCGCCGAGGCGCTCTTCTTCGGGGCGGCAGTGGGCGCGCTCGCCCGCACCCCCCGGCAGTACTTCGACGACCAGGTGTGGACGGCCGCCAGCTTCCTGCGGCCCAGCGAGGCCCCGCTGGTGCCCGAGGTCGGCGTCAGCCGGGTCATGTGGGGGGCCGACTACCCCCACAGCGAGGGCTCCTATCCATATACGACCGAGGCACTGCGGGCCGCCTTCTCGACCTTCGAGCCCGACGACGTCCGAGCCATGGTGGAGACCAACGCCGCCGCCTTTTTCGGGTTCGACCTCGCCGCCCTCCGGCCGCTGGGCGACCGCATCGGACCGACCGTGGACGAGGTGCGCCGGCCCCTGCCGCCCACCGAGTACCCGGCGGACTCCACCTGCAACGCCTTCGAGGGCGAGGCGGCGATCAAGTCGTGGTGAGGCGAACGTGGTGAGGCAGAACGCAGTAAGGCAAGTCACGGAAAGGCATCAGCACGTCGTGAAGACGACGCGAACATCGAGCGAGGAGGCGAACCGATGACCGACATCAGATACGGGGCCAAGCAGGCCCAGCGCAGCCACGAGATCGAGGCCAAGACGGCCGACATCTGGTCGCACGGCGTGACCGCGGTGTGGGAGACCGATCCCGAGCTGGTGGCGGCCGTGCTGCCGCCGCCGCTCGAGCCGGGGCCCGAGCCGCTGGTCCGTCTCACCATCACCTCGGTGGAGATGGCCGGCCTCCCCGCCTTCGGTGCCGGGTGGTTCGGCGTACAGGCCCGGCACGGCGACCGGATCGGCGAGTACCCGCTCTTCATGCCGATGAGCACCGAGCAGGCGACGGTGGGGGGCCGCGACACCTATGGCGAGCCCAAGAAGATCGCCGAGGTGTGGACCCGGCGCGACGGGGACCGGGTGGACGCGGGCATCGCCCGGATGGGCTTTGTCGTCTGCGAGGTCCGGGGCCGGGTGGTGGAGGCGCGCGAGCCCTACGAGAAGGAGAAGACCGACTTCTGGTTCAAGCTCTCCCCGTCGGCCGAGACGCCCGGCGAGCTCGACCAGGATCCGCTTCTGGTGTACGGCGAGAAAGTGGAGCGGGCCCGGGTGCACGAGGGGATCGACGGCGAGGTCGTGCTCAAGGATGCGCCACTCGACCCCATCGCCGACCTGGTCATCCGTCGGATGGTCGACCTGAACTGGACGGAGCGGACCTCGGCGCAGGTGGGCAGGGTCATCGGCCCGGTGCCCCGGGGCAACCTGGCGCCCTTCATCCACCAGCGCTACGACGATCTGTCGATCCTCGGGGGGTCGCGCTGATGGGAACCCCCTACGTCGTCATCTCGGCCGACACCCACGCCGGCCTCCCGTCCGGCGAGTACCGGCGCTACCTCGACCCCGCCCACCACGCCGCCTTTGACGACTACCTGGCCGAGCGCCATGCGCACCGGGACGAGATGCTGAAGATGAACTACGAGTACATCATGGGGTGGGAGACCGACAACGCCCAAGGGCTGCGGGGCGCCTTCGACCCCGAGCAGCGCGACAAGGAGCTGGACGCCGATGGCGTGTCTGCCGAGGTCATCTTTCCCGACGCCGACGCCATCACCGGCATGGCCGGCCCACCCTTCGGCGCCGGGCTGTGCGCCGGCGAGATCACCGATCCCAAGCTCGCCTTCGCCGGGGCGCATGCCCACAACCGCTTCCTGGTGGAGCTGTGCGCGCACCATCCCGAACGGCGCGGCGGCATCGGCCTGGTTCCCATCACCCACGACGTGAAGCGGGCGGTGGAGGAAATCGAGTGGCTGGCCGGGCACCCGGGCATCCGCGGCGTGATGATCCCGACCATGTGGCGTGACCACCCGCCCTACAACCACCCGCAGTACGACCCGGTGTGGGCGGCCTGCCAGGCGGCCCACTTGCCGGTGCATACCCATTCGGGCGAGGCGCCCCAGGAGGAGTACAACGGGAACATCGGCATCTACCTGGCCGAGGCGGCCTGGTGGCCGGCGCGGCCCATGTGGCACCTGCTCTTCTCCGGCGTCTTCGAGCGGTTCCCCGGCCTGAAGTACGTGGTCACCGAGTCCGCCGCCTACTGGGCCGCCGACATGATGTGGAAGTGGGACCAGTACATGGGGGGCGGGCACACCACCAAGAAGCTGGCCGCACTCCTAGAGGGCAAGATCTCGCGCCTGCCGTCGGACTACTTCGGGACCAACCTCTTCATCGGCGCCTCGACCATGTCCCGCGAGGAGCTCCGCCGACGCTATGTGATCGGGTGCGACGTGATGATGTGGGGTACCGACTACCCACACCCGGAGGGCACGTGGCCCCACACGGTGGAACGCCTGCGCACCGACTTCGGATCGCTGCCGGTGGACGACACCGCCGACCTCCTCGGGCTGACCGCCGCCGCCTGCTACGAGTTCGACCTGGCGGCGCTCCGGCCCATCGCCGACCGGGTGGGCCCGACGCCGGAGGCCCTCGGGCAGGACCCGGACTTGCGCCGGGACCCCGACGCGGTTTCCCAAGCCCGCTGGTGGAAGGTGGACTACAACATCACCGGCTGAGGGGCGCTGGCCTGGCGGCAGAATGGCCAGTCTGGCGGGCGCGATTGGAGGGGTGGTGGGCGTAGACGCTCCGTGCCCCCCCTTGTTCACGGTCTCGGCGACTTTCTCGGCCCGATCCGGCCAACGGGTGACGTCGAGGAAGGAGACCGCGTCGAACGCAAGAGTCGAAGTCGAAGGCGACCTTCGGTAAGAGCACATGGCTGGCCTCCGTCTGACCAACTCTGCCCGGTCACGGAGCCGGAGGGTGCCCTGATATCGCCACATGGCGCGCTCTCCAGAACCCCAGCGATTGCTCAATGCGAGGCGGTTCTTTCTGGGTGACTCCCGGACACAACTAGACGAGGGGGTGTCTCTGCTCTCGCCGAACGTTGTCTTCACTGTGCGGGGCCACCACAAGCTCGCCGGGGTGTTCCACGGACCCGACGAGGTGAGACGTCACATCGCCGCGTTGGCCGATTACTCGAGGGATTCATTTGAGGTCCTGAAGTGGATGGATTGGATGGTGGGCGAAACTCACATCACTGCCCTCCAGTATGCCCAAGCTCAGAGTGCCGGCAGCATCTATCGCGGGCATCACCTGTATCTTCTCGAGTCCGACTCCGACGATCGCCTGTCCGACATCAAGATCTTCTTCGAAGACCAAGCGGCGGCTGACCGGTTCTTCACGTAATCGGCTCCATCTGACCGTCCATCGCGCTGCCCGAAGAGAAGGGATCGTGGAGGGTAAAATGCCATGGTTTCCAGATTTCGTTAGTGCTGTTGAGCTCGCCCGTCGCCAGACCCGGTCCGTCGGCCTTGCCGATCCCGTCCAGCGGTACTTCGACGCCCTCGAGACTGGGCGTGCTCACGAACTAGAAGAAATATGGCCCGGCGAAGTGTCGATTTACGACCCCCGGGAGGGGGAGGTTCGCGGCCATCGACACCTTCAACGGTTTGTCCGCAACAATCAAAAGTTGTGGGCTGAGCGCCACGCCCGCATCGAAACCGTAGCCTCCACCCGTAATGGCGGGCGGGCCGTTGTCGAACTGCTGGCGCACCTGGACGACTACGACGGTCAGCCGGTGGATTGGCCGATAGCCGTCGTCGCAGAGTCCCCCGACGAACTGTCGGTGGTGTTCCGCACCTATTGCAGCCAATGGCCGGTCGACGGGCAGCGTCACATCAGGGGCTCCCTGCTCGAGCCGGCAAACACCCAGCTGAATGACGTTGTCAGCCGATATCTAGCGGCGCTGAGCGCCGGAGATCTCAACTCAATTGTGAGCGCGTTCGCCACAGATGGGTACGTCCGCGAGTCAATCGGTCCGCATTATCTACACCGTGGTCCGCGTGAACTGCGTTCGTATTTCGCTGAGTCCTTCAAGGCAGGTGGTGGGCTCAAACTCGAGCACTGCACCGTGACCGACGACGGTGTGCGTTGCGCCCTGGAGTTCAACTGTGTTCGATGGGGCAGTCATGACCTGACACCCCAAGCTGGAATCAGCGTCTATGAACGAAGTTCTGACGGTCTGCTGGCCGCCGTGCGAATCTACGACGACATCGAAGCGCCCGTGTGAAAGTTGTATAACTGATCTGATGCTCATCGGCGCGGCTCGATCGGATCTTGCGCATTTACCAGCGAAGGAGTTCACGTGGCCACGACCCCCATAGCGGACTACGCGCTTCTCTCGGATCGGCACAGCGCTGCGCTGGTCAGTCGGGGCGGGTCGGTCGACTGGCTTTGTTTCCCACGGTTCGACAGTCCTTCGACCTTCGGTCGCCTCGTCGACGAGAAAGCTGGCCATTGGTTCTTCGGCGCCACCAACGCGACGGAAGTGAGCAGGCGCTACCTCGATCGCACCATGGTGTTGGAGACCACGCTGCGCACACCGACCGGCTCGGTCACGATCACCGACGCACTTGCCATGGGTTTCGGCAACCGGGGACACGAGCTTGGCAAAGACGCGCCTCACGTTCTCCTCCGGCGCGCCACCTGTACAGAAGGACTGGTCGACTTGTCCCTGGAGTACGTCCCCCGTCCCGATTACGGATTGAAACACCCATCGCTCGACGCGGTCGATGGAGGAATGACGGATTCGGGGAGCACTGACGGACTGGTGCTATCGACGTCCGTGGCCCTGACCCTCGACCAGGACCGCGCCGCCGCCTCGGGCCGCTTCCAGCTTGCCCAAGGCGAAAGCGTGGGCTTCGCCCTGCATCACGGGAACCAGACTGAGAACAGTTCGGCCACGGTCTGGAGCCCGTCGGAAATACGCGATCGGCTCGAAGACACCGTGGCGGGGTGGGAGTCGTGGTCTGAGCTCCACCAGGCCTATGTGGGTCCATGGCAAGACATGGTGCACCACAGCGGCCGGGTGCTCCAGTCACTCTCCTTTGCCCCCACCGGCGCTATTTGCGCGGCGGCGACCACGTCGTTGCCCGAAGTAGTGGGCGGCTCCCGGAATTGGGATTACCGCTATTCCTGGGTCCGAGACGCTTCCTTCACGATCCAGGCCCTGTGGGTGGCGGCTTGTCCCGACGAAGCCAACCAGTTCTTCGATTACGTCTCCTCGTCCGCGGCCGGGTCGCTCGACCGGGGCGGTGCCTTGCAGATCATGTTCGGCATCGGCGGTGAACGGGATCTGACCGAACGGGAGCTGCCGCAGCTGGAGGGCTGGCGTCACTCGGCGCCGGTCCGGGTGGGGAACGCGGCCTGGAAACAACGCCAGCTCGATGTCTACGGCGAGTTGCTCAACGCGGTGTACCGCATGTCTGACCACTTGTTCGACGACACCCACCGGGTCGGGCCACTGTCCGACTCGGGCAAGTGGGATACGCGCACCGACCTGGCACCAGCCACGCGAACGTTCCTCGTGCAGCTGGCCGACACCGCCGCCCGCCGGTGGCAGGAGAAGGACCAAGGAATCTGGGAGATCCGGGGAGAGCCGCGTGATTTCTTGTATTCCAAGCTGATGTGCTGGGTGGCTCTCGATCGAGCGGTGATCCTTGCCGAACGTCTCAACGCCTCCTCTCGAATCGGGTCCTGGACGCAGACGCGGGATCAGATCCGTGAGGCGATTCTGACCAAGGGCTGGAGTGACCGGGCCGAGGCCTTCACCCAGTCCTTTGGCTCGGACGAGCTTGACGCCTCCAACCTTATGGTGCCCCTGGTGGGATTTCTCCCGGCGGACGATCCGAGGGTGCTGGCCACGGTCGACGCGACAGAGGAGCGGCTCACCGACCAGCGGGGATTGGTCTATCGCTATCGGGCCCGGGACGGCCTCGAGGGCGAGGAGGGCAGCTTCGTTTTGTGCACCTTCTGGCTGGCCCAGGCCCTCGCCCAGGTAGGCCAGCCAGTTCGGGCCCGAGCCGTTTTCGAGCGTGCCGCCGGCTTTGCCAATGAGGTCGGCCTGTTGGCCGAAGAGGTCGATCCAGTCAGCGGAGAACTCCTTGGCAACTTCCCACAGGCGTTCAGCCATATCGGGCTTGTCAACGCGGCCTGGGCAATTTCTGAGAGCGAGCGACGGGCGCAACCGACTTGAACATCCGCTGGACTTCCTGGGATCTTTGGAACAGATCCTTTCGAGTTTGGAGGCCACATGCGCAGCGACATCCGTGAAGGCGAGACGTTTCCCGACTACGAGCTCGCCGATCAATCCGGCCAGCAGCGGTCCCTATCGGAGCTCCAGGGGGGCAACCCGATGGTGCTCCATCTGTCCCGTGGCGGCTTCGATCCCAAAGAGCATCAGTTCGTAGGGCAATTGGTCGACATATATCCCGAGTTCAGGAATGCTTACACGCGATTGGCCCTCATCTCGACCGACAATCAACTGAACATCAATGAGTTCCGGGACGCGCTGGGCGCCACGTGGCCGTTCCTGTCGGACCCCGATCGGGCCGTCCAGAAGGATCTGGACATCAAAGAGTTCACGGATGAGCCGCACGATCCGATGATCCCCCACACGTTCGTCCTCGAGCCCGGACTCAAGATCTTCAAGATCTACAACGGATATTGGTACTGGGGCCGGCCCACGATGGCAGAACTCCACGTAGATCTGAGGAACGTGTTCAAGAAAATTCGACCCGACTTCGACTTGGCGGCTCCGGGGTTGAGGGAGGCGTGGGAACGAGGAGACCGGGATCAATTCCTCGTCGACACACTGGATGCGCCGATCCGGTACACCGAAGGCAAGAGCATCGGTATCAAACGCTGACCTTGGGGGGTGGAGTCGCCCGTCCTCCGCTCGGGTTCCGGACCCTGGGAACTCGACCTGCTCGCCAGCCGGACGGAAAGGTTGAGGCGGGCGCCCGTGCATCGGGATTCGACCCCGTGCGCTGGAACGACGTCCACCCCGAGTGCAAGGGATGTTTCAGGTGCAAAGCCTCGGCCTGGGTGCAACAATCCTTTGAGGAGCAGACGGAGGAGAGCCGGATGAACACCGTCGATGGACAGACCGCACCCGCCGGAACGCCGAGCAGGGACCTGGCCGATCTCAAGCTGGAGGCAGTCGTCATCCCCGTGGCCGAGCCCGATCGCTCCAAGGCGTTCTATGCCGGCCTCGGCTGGAGGCTCGACGCCGACTTCTCCTTCGACAACGGCTTCCGGGTCGTGCAATTCACGCCACCGGGATCGAAGTGTTCTGTGCAGTTCGGCACCCATATCACGGGAGCGCCACCCGGATCTGCCCATGGCCTGTATCTGATCGTGTCTGACATCGAAGCCGGGCGCGACGAACTTGTCAGCCGGGGAGCCACGGTTAGTGGGGTGTTCCATTCCGGAGCGCCCGGAGCGCAACTCGACCCCGACGGGACGGGTGATCGGGTCAACGGGCCGGATCCGGATCACCAGAGCTATAACTCCTTTGCCACATTCGAAGACCCCGACGGCAACAGCTGGCTGCTCCAAGAGGTGACCGATCGCCTCCCGGGTCGCCTCGATCCGACCACCGCCTCGTTCAATTCCGCCGGTGACCTGGCTGCGGCGTTGCGCCGCGCCGAGTCGGCCCACGCTGAGCACGAGAAGCGCATCGGCCGGCCCGACCCGGGCTGGCCCGACTGGTACGCCGAGTACATGGTGCGCGAACAGAGCGGCCAGGAGCTTCCCGCATGAGCGATTTCGACGTGATCGTGCTGGGCGGCGGTGCGCCCGGCGAGCACTGCGCCGCGGCCATCGCGGCGCGTGGGCTTCGGGTCGCCGTCGTCGAGCGGGAGCTGGTCGGCGGCGAGTGCTCCTACTGGGCGTGCATCCCGTCCAAGTCCCTCTTGCGGCCGGGGGAGGCGGTCCAGGGTGCCCGCGACGTCGGCGCCAGCGCCGAGGTGAACGTGCAGGCGGCGCTGGACTGGCGGGACTACATGGTGTCCGGCTATTCGGATGCGGGACAGGAGAAATGGCTGACGGATCGGGGCATCGCGCTGGTCCGGGGCGTGGGCCGGCTCGCCGGGCCCGGCGTGGTCGACGTGGACGGCACTCGCCACACGGCGGAGCACGTCGTCCTCGCGACAGGCGCGGATGCTTTCGTACCACCCATTCCGGGGCTCGCCGGCCTGGTCGGCGTGTGGGGCACGCGCGAAGCGACGGCCATGAAGACGGTGCCAAGCCGCCTCATTGTGCTCGGTGGTGGCCCGGCCGGTGTCGAGATCGCACAGGTGGTACAGCGGCTCGGTGGTCAGGCCGTGATCGTCGAGGGCGCTGATCGTCTGATCCCACGAGAGCCGGCCCCCCTCGGCGTGGCTCTGACCGAGGCATTGCGGCGGGACGGGATCGAGTTGCACCTCGGAGTCCAGGCCACCGAGGCTTCGCGCGACGGCGGCGACTACGTCCTGAAGCTCTCGGACGGGACCTCGCTACAAGGAGAACGACTGCTCGTGGCGACCGGCCGCCGCCCCCGCGTCGAAGGGATCGGGCTCGAGACGGTCGGTATCGAGGCAAACCCACACGGCGTCGTGGTGGACGAGTATCTGCGTGCGGGCGACAACATCTGGGCCATTGGGGATGTCAACGGGATCTGGCCCCTGACACACGTCGGTGAGTACGAGGGAGACGTTGTGGCGGCGAACATCGCCGGAGAGAGCCACCCGACAAACTACGAAGCCGTGCCGCGCGTCACGTACACCGATCCGCAGGCAGCCGCCGTCGGGGCCGCGGAGGCGCCCTACACCAGCACAACGCCCCTGACCGGCGTGTCCAAGACCGCCACGTACAGCCATCAGTACGCCCAGTCGAACGCATTCTTGACCCTGCTCAGCGACGGCGCCCGGTTGACCGGCGCCTACGCCCTCGGACCCGAGGCCGGCGAGTGGCTCCAGCAGGCGACGCTTGCCATACGCGCCCGCGTTCCGTTGGAGGTGTTGAGCGACGTCATCCAGCCGTTCCCGAGTTTCTCGACCATCTTCGATTCGGCTTTCAAAACCCTTCGAATGGAGATCGCCAAAATGCCGCCGCCTTTGCAGCCCATGCAGGCGCAGATGGCACGGCCGTGACCGCGAAAGACCACAGGAGGTAGCAGGTGGCCGAGGTCCCTCCGCCGCAAGGGGAAATCCTCCTCACACACTTCATCGTGTCGGACGACGTCGAGCGCTCTCGGCGCTTCTACACCGAAGTCCTCGGGGGCCGGGTCGTCTTCTCCAGCCCCGGAGGACCGACCAACGTCGCACTGTCGAATAGTTGGATCGTCATCAACGCTGGCGGGGGCCCGACCGACGACAAGCCGGAAGTCACCCTGGAGACGCCCGGCGACCCAAATCGAGTGAGCAGTTTCGTCAACATCCGGGTCAAGGACATGGAGACGGTGTACTCCGAATGGAGCACGCGGGGTGCTCAGTTCCTGACGCCCCCGAAGCAGCACCAATACGAGATCCGTTGCTACATCCGTGATCCCGATGGTCACCTGATCGAAGTGGGACAGACCACCGACCCGCAGGGGGACTGGGTACCCGATCACTGGCCATCGAGTGCGCCCGCCGACGAGCTCCCAACGCCCCCTGAGGGAATTGCGCTGGCGCACTTCATCGTGTCGGACGATGTCGAGCGCTCTCGGCGCTTCTATCGCGATGTCCTCGGGGGCAGGGATGCGTTCTCCGGACCCGGAGGGCTCACGTATGTCCAACTATCGAACAGTTGGATCATCATCAACATGGGGGGAGGGCCGACCGACGACAAGCCGGAAGTCATACTTGAGACGCCCGCCGATCCCAACCGGGTCAGCAGTTTCCTCAATATACGAGTGACGGACCTGCCCGCGATATACACCGAATGGAGCGCGCGCGGCGCGGAATTCCTGACGCCGCCGAAGCAGCACCAGTATGAAATCCGTTGTTACATCCGCGATCCCGATGGCCATCTGATCGAAGTGGGACAAACGACGGACCCGGGGGGAGATTGGTTCCCCGATCAATGGCCATCCAGTACGTCGGAGTGAAATCCCTCAAGAGGCGGAGGTCCCCATTGTGACCACGGCGATCATTGGAACCGGAGGCATCGGATCGGCCATCGCGCGCCAGCTGGCTGCCGGTGGCGAGACCCTCCAGGTCTCGAGCGCCGACACGGAGTCAGCGCGAAAACTGGCAGCGGCAATCGGCGCAGCGGCGGTGGTCGCACCCGACAACCGGAGCGCTTTGCAGGGAGCCGATGCCGTCGTCCTTGCGCTGCGTTTTTCCGTGTTGAAAGACGTCATCGACGAGATCGCCGTCGCCCTCGGAGACACGTCGCTCGTCGTTCCGAGCAATCCGGTTGGACTCGATGCACAAGGCAAGGTCGTGCGACTCCTACCGGAAGGGCAGTCATCGGGCCAGGTAGTCAAGGGGTGGTTACCGATCGGAACACGCTTCGCCATTGCCTTCGGCACCATGTCGGCCGATCTCTTCGAGTCCTCGAGCCACCGGTCGCCCGAGCCCGCGGTTCTGTTCTACGTGTCCGGGGACGAGCATAGGAGCGCCGAAGTCGAGCACTTGATCCGAACCGCCGGCTTCGAGCCGATGAGGATCGGCGGGGTCGAGCAGTCGAGCCGACTCGAGGTGGGAGGCGATCTTCACGATCTTGTAGTCGGCTCCGCAGATGCGCGGTCCCTGATCGCCGAGGCCTGATCGCCGCGCCGCCCCGGATGAGCCCTCGATCCGACTCCACGCCGCCATCAG
The DNA here is from genome assembly GCA_963819695.1 of uncultured Acidimicrobiaceae bacterium. GTDB lineage: Bacteria > Actinomycetota > Acidimicrobiia > Acidimicrobiales > RAAP-2 > DASZIT01. Next base: position 1,013,057 of record CAWFXD010000001.1, read on the forward strand.
CGAGATCTCGGGCCGGCAAATCCACCGCTTCGCGCAAGGTCGCTATCGTGACTGGAGCCTCTCAAGGCATCGGCGCGGGCGTTGCCGACAGCTTCCGCCGCGCCGGGTATGGGGTGGTGGGTACATCACGTTCTATTGGCCCTTCCGGCGCGTCCGACTTTCTCACGGTGAGAGGTGACATTGGAGAAGTCGAGACCGCCCAGATGATCGTGGAACAGGCGGTCAATCGGTTTGGGCGTATTGACACCCTGATCAACAACGCGGGGATTTTCATCAGCAAGCCATTCACCGACTACACGCTCAACGACTACCTAGAGATCATCGCAGTGAACCTGACCGGGTTTTTCCATATCACGCGGAGCGTCATCGAGCAGATGCTCGCCCAAGGCACCGGTGGACACATAGTGAATGTTACGACGAGTCTGGTCGACCACCCCGAGAGCAAGAATCCGTCTGCTCTTGTATCACTTACCAAGGGTGGGCTGGCGGCTGTGACGTGCTCGTTGGCAATCGAGTATGCATCGCGCGGCGTGCGGTTCAACGCAGTTTCCCTCGGAGTGATAGAGGACCCCGTTTACGATCCGGCGTCGTACGAGGGCATGGCTCAGCTCCATCCGCTTGGCCGAGTTGGCCAGGTTAGCGACGTTGTCGACGGGATCCTTTATCTCGAGCAGGCCTCATTCGTTACGGGAGTTGTCCTGCACATCGACGGTGGTCAGTCCGCGGGGGACTAAACGTCCTCCCCGTCGAGGATCCTTGCCACCGACTAGCTCTCCAGCGCAGATCGGCCTACCCGAGTGATGGTGTAGTCGAGGGCTCCCATGGCGGTATGGAGCTGGGCCCGCACCAATAACGGGTCTTCGGATTTCAGCGGGGTCAGGCGCCCGCGAGAGCAAGCACCCGGACCCCCCGAGCGGGGCATGCGAACGCCCACCTAGCTGGGAACTGTGAGCAGTGTCAGTCGCTGAGTTGTTGGTTTTGTTCACCGAGCATGAATCGATGACCGTCGGGCGATCGCAAACACATCTCTCGCCGTCCCCAGGGCTCGTCCGTCGGGGCGTTCAGGATTTCGGCTCTCTCTGAAATGGCCCGCGCGTGGTAGGCATCCACGTTCTCGACGGTCAGGTAAGCAACGTAATTGTGGTCACCGAGATCGGACGCAGGAACGACACCAGGGCACCGACCCAGCATGAACGTCACGGTTCCCGCGCTGCAGAACGTCCAGTTGCCCGGCTCGGGGTCTGTCCGTTCACAGCCGAGCACGCGAGTGAACCACACCGAGCTTCTGTCCAGGTCATGGACGGCAAGAACAGGGTCCGAGCTGACGATCTTCATTGCATCAGTGTGCCATCCGAGGATTCCTGAGACCCCGTGATGCCGCCGATCCGCCGGGCCGGACTGGCAAACAACCATCGCGAACGTTCTGATGGCCGACGTGCCGACCCCGCTGATTTCCGAAGAGTCCGTTTGTGTGTCGGGAAGGGGGGGATTTGAACCCCCGACCTCCTGCTCCCAAAGCAGGCGCGGCTGCCAAGCTGCGCTACTTCCCGTATGCCGGTTCCAGTATGACCGACCGGACCGGACCATTCGACCGGCTACGACTCGAGGGTGATCCCGGCAACGTCCGGAGCGTACCTGCGCCCCGCCATCAGTTTCGCCTATCGGGCGTGGCAGTCCCCGCGGTAGCGTCACGCCGATGCCGACTGTGCGAGTGGCCGTGTTCGATCTCGGGAGTAGCTCGTTCCATCTGATGGTGGTGGATGCCAGCCGCGACGGCGTGTTGACGCCGGTGCTCCGTCGACGGTCGTTTCTCCACCTGGGAACCGAAGTCGCCCGGACCGGAGGGGTCCCGGCTGACCGGGCAACCACGGCGGTCCGGGCCGTGCGCCGACTCCGGGCCGCCGCCGACGAAGCGGAGGTCGACGTGGTGGTGGCCCTCGCCACCGCCGCCCTGCGCGACGCCGCCAACGGCCAGAAGCTGCTCGGCCGGCTCGAACGGGTGATCGGCAGCCCGATCAACTTGTTGACGGGCGAGGAGGAGGCACGCCTCTGTTTTCTCGGTCAGCGGGCCGGCGTGTGGGTGGGAAACGAGCCGGTCCTCGGGCTCGATCTCGGCGGCGGGAGCCTCGAGGCGGGCATTGGCGATGCCCACCATCTGCATGCGGTCGCCAGCGTCGCCCTGGGCCCGGCCAGATTGCGGGGGGAGTTGAACACCGCCGAGGGCCTGACCCGGAAGGAGCGGTCCCGGGTGGTGGAAGCGACCCAGGAGCGGGCCGAGCCGATTCGGATCATGCTGGCCAAGTACCCGGACGCCGCGGATCGAGCCATCGCCAGCGGAGGCACGGTGCGGGCCTTGGCCCGACTGGCCATGGTGCTGCACCGGCCCTTGCCCTCAACCAAATCGGTCTCCGCCCTGCAGGTGAATCAGGTGGAGCTCCCGGCTGGGCCAGCTGCACGACCTGGCCGATCGCCTGGCCACATTGGATCTCGACGCTCGGCTTGCGCTCCCCGGGGTACAGGCCCGGCGGGCGCCCCTCCTTCCCCTCGGCGCCGTGCTGTTGTCGACGCTGGTCGAGACGCTGGGCCTCCAACGGCTGGTGGTCAGTGACTGGGGGCTGCGCGAGGGGGCGGTCCTCGGTGCCCTTTCCCTGCAGGCTGGCCGGAAGGCGGGGCCACGGGCCCGCCACGCACCTCCGGTCGGAATACGTTGAGACTCGCCCCAAAGGGGCGGGTCAGGCCTTCTTGCCCAGGATCCTGTTCATGCCGGTATTGCAGACCGGGCACTTGCCCTTGGCCGAGCGCCGGCCATTGGCCATCTCGACTTCTTCCCCCTCGAACTGACGCTTCTCACGGCACTTCACGCAATAACCCTCATACGACGCCATGGTTCCTCCTCGGACTGGGATGGTGACATTTGGGTCTATCGACCATCCGAACGTATACCGGGAACGGCCGTCGGAGGGGGGATGGGCCCGCAAAAGTGCTAGCTCCCAGCTAGCAAAGGGTTGCGCCCTCCCAGGGCGGCAAGGAGGCTCGGACGGCCCCCGCCGTGGCCCCCGCCGCGGCCTCGCCCGCACGCCGCCGGAGCCGCCGGTGCTTCAGGGCGCGCCGGCAAACCGTCCCCCATAGGATGCGCTTCATGACAGTTTACGATCCTCCCATCCACTCCCTTTCCGGTGACGAATCCTCGGTCGGCCAATATCAGGGGAAGGCCCTCCTGATGGTGAACGTGGCTTCGAAGTGCGGGCTTACCCCCCAGTACGAGGGGCTCGAACGCCTGCAGAAGACCTACGGCGACCGCGGGTTCACCGTGCTCGGGTTTCCGAGCAATCAATTCGGGGCCCAGGAGCCGGGGAGCGCCGAGGAGATCGCCACGTTCTGCTCGGCGACCTACGGGGTCACCTTTCCCATGTTCGAGAAGATCGACGTGAACGGCGACCAGCGCCACCCGATCTACGAGCAGTTGACCGCATTTCCCGACGCCGACGGTGAGGCCGGCGACATCCAGTGGAATTTCGAGAAGTTCCTGGTCGCGCCCGACGGTTCCATCGTGAGGCGATTCCGGCCCATGGTCGATCCGGAGGCACCCGAGGTCATCGACGCCATCGAGGGCGTACTCCCGAACTGATGGCCGAACCGGGGGGCAACGGGGAGTTGGTGATCGACAGCCTGGCGGAAGTCTGGGCGTCGGTCGTCGACGCCTGCCAGGACCTCGACGAGGCCCAATGGGCACTCCCCACCGACTGCCCGGGGTGGTCGGTCCAGGATCAGCTCTCCCACTTGGTAGGGATTGAGCACACGCTGCTGGGCGATCCGGCGCCGAAACCGGTCAGCCAGGTCCCCCCGTACGTGAAAAACCCGATCGGCGAGATGAACGAGGCATGGGTCGAGCCTCACCGGGAGCTGTCGGGACCCGAGGTTCTGGCCGAGTTCGTCGATGTCACCGACCGGCGGCTCGCCGCCCTCCGGGGGTTTCCGGCCGGAGAAATTCGATGAAGTCGGCTGGAGCCCGATCGGCGAGGTGCCGTATCGCGATTTCATGGGCACCCGGGTCCTCGATTCGTGGACCCACGAGCAAGACATCCGCCGGGCCCTGGATCGCCCCGGCGGCCGCAACGGCGCCGGCGAGAAGCACTGCCTGACCCAGTGCGCCGGGGCCATGAGCTTCGTGGTCGGCAAGAAGGTGGGGCCGCCCGACGGGACCATCGTGCTGTTCGAGGTGGATGGCGCCTTGGGTCGGTCGGTGCCGGTCGAGGTCGAGGGGGGCCGGGCCTACGTACGGCCGGAAGCAACGTCCGAACCGACGGTCATCCTGACCATGGACCAGGAAGCGTTCTGGCGGCTCGGCTTCGGCCGAGTGTCTCCGGCCGAGGTCCTCGCTTCAGGAGAAGCCCGCCTTTCGGGGGATGACGCCCTCGGACGACGGGTCCTGGAGTCGATGAATTTCATGATCTGAGGGGACCGGGCCCGACGGGGACCGCGTCAATGTCGCCTGGCTCTCCCTGCCCGCGCGTCGCGGTGAGTCGGCCTCCCGGCTACCGATAGACTCACTTACTCGTATGCGAGCCACAGCCGCGCCCGAGGAGGGCAACAAGGTTCGTCTCACCGTTGAGGTAGATGAATCGGAAATTGATGAAGCCCTCAACGGTGTCTTGCGTCGCTTGTCGCGCGAGGTACGGGTACCAGGGTTCCGGCCCGGCAAAGTTCCCCGCCGGGTCATCGAGGCCCGCCTGGGCGGGGCCGGCGCACTGCGCGACGAGGCTCTCCGCGAAGCCCTCCCCGAGTTCTATGCCAAGGCGGTGTCGGATACCGAGGTCGATCCCATCGACTCGCCCGAGATCGACATCACCGCCGGTGACGAATCGGGGGCGGTCTCCTTCGATGCCATCGTCGAAGTGCGCCCCACCGTTTCCATCGCCGGGTACCAGGGTCTGGTCGTGACCCTTCCGGGATTGGACGTCCCCGAAGAAGAGGTCAACGCCCAGATCGACCGCCTCCGGGCCACGTCGGGCGAGCTGGTCGACGTCGATCGGCCGGTGCAAAAGGGCGACCAGGTCACCATCGACATCAGCGGGAAGCGGGTCCGGGGTGCTGACCAGGAAGCCGACGCCGACGCCCAGGGCGAGGCCGGGGCCGAGGGTGAGGGCGGGGAGGCCGGCAAGGGCCCGAAGATCATCGAAGAGGAGGGGGACGACGACGATCTCACCGCCGAGGACTTCCTCTACGAGGCCGGGAGCGGGGGAGTGGTCCCCGAGCTCGACGACGCGCTGATCGGCGCCAAGGCCGGTGACACGGTTACCTTCGAGTCCTCCATCGACGATCTCGGCCAGACGATTTCCTTCACGGTGGTGGCCAAGGACGTCAAGGAGCTGGTACTTCCCGAGGTGACTGACGAATGGGCGGCCGAGGCCTCCGAGTTCGAGACGGCCGATGAGCTGAGGGAGGACATCACCAAACGGCTCAAGCAGCGGCACATCATGCAGGCCCAGCTGGCCCTCCAGCAGAAGACCATCGAGGCACTGGTGGAACTGGTGACCGAGGACGTCCCCGACATCCTGGTGGAGGGGGAACTGCGCGAGCGGATCCACGACCTCAACCACCGGCTCGAGGAACAGAAGATCGGGTTGGGGCAGTTCCTGGCCGCCACCGGGCGCGACGAGCAGGAGTTCCTGGACGAGCTCCGGGCCGGCGCCCTCCAGGGGGTCAAATCGGATCTGGCCCTCCGTGCCCTGGTGGATCAGGAGCACATCGAGCTCACCGATGAGGAGCTCGATGCCGAGTTGGCCACCATGGGCGAGCGCCTGGAGATGAGCGCCGACCAGGTACGCGAACAACTCGAACAGGGCGGAAGGCTGTCGGCGGTACGCTCAGATCGGCGCAAGGCCAAGGCCATGCGATGGCTGCTCGACAACGTCGGGCTGGTGGATGAGGAAGGGAATCCCGTGTCACGGGATGACCTGAAGGTGAATCAGGCAGAGGAGGACGCGGAGTGAGCTTCACGGATGCAAGACCGATGGACGTACAGGCCTACAGCGTGCCGTGGGTGGTCGAGTCGACCAGCCGGGGTGAACGCAACTACGACCTGTACTCCCGCCTCCTCAGGGAACGGATCATCTTCCTCGGGACCCCCATCAACGACACCGTGGCCAACCTGGTCTGTGCCCAACTGCTGTTCCTCGAGTCAGAGGAAGCCGACAAGGACATCCACCTCTACATCAACTCGCCGGGCGGAGACATCACCGCCCTGTTCGCCATCTACGACACCATGAAGTACATCAAGCCGGACCTGTCCACCTTCTGCTTCGGCCAGGCCGCCTCGGCCGCAGCCGTCCTCCTCGGGGCGGGCACCCACGGCAAGAGGTTCGCCCTTCCTCATGCCCGCATTCTCTTGCACCAGCCGTTCGGCGGGGTGGAGGGCCAAGCCAGCGACATCGAGCTCCAGGCCAAGGAGATCCTCCGGATGCGCGACCTCCTCAACGGGATGTTGGCCAACGATACTGGTCAGACCCTAGAAAAGGTCTCGAAGGACACCGACCGCGATTTCATCATGACCGCCGAGGAAGCCGTGACCTACGGCCTCATCGACGAAGTCATCACCGCCCGGGACCTGGTGGGCATGGAAGCCGTCGGCGCCGCCTGAGTCGGGAACCCCCGCGGCAGTCGATCGGTCGGAGGTCGACCAGCCGCTAGAGTTGTGCATCGGTTAGCAGTGGTTGAGAGCACCTGACAGAAGGACGAGGGAAACCGACGTGGCGAAGTTCGGAGACGGGGGGGACCTGGTGAAGTGCAGCTTCTGCGGCAAGTCGCAGAAGCAGGTGAAAAAGCTCATCGCCGGTCCGGGCGTGTACATCTGCGATGAGTGCATCGAGTTGTGCAACGACATCATCGCCGAGGAACTCTCCGACACCACCGAGCTTTCGTTCGAGGAGCTCCCGAAGCCGAAAGAGATCTACGAATTCCTGAACGACTACGTCATCGGCCAGGAGTACGCCAAAAAGATCCTCTCGGTCGCCGTCTACAACCACTACAAGCGGGTCCAGGCGGAGAGCGACGGTCCCCACGACAGTGAGGTCGAGTTGGCCAAGTCCAACATCTTGCTGCTGGGCCCAACCGGATGCGGCAAGACCCTTTTGGCCCAAACCCTGGCCCGGATGCTCAACGTGCCCTTCGCCATCGCCGACGCCACCGCGCTGACCGAGGCGGGCTATGTCGGCGAGGACGTCGAGAACATCTTGCTGAAGCTGATCCAAGCCGCCGACTACGACGTCAAGCGGGCCGAGACCGGCATCATCTACATCGACGAGATAGACAAGATCGCTCGCAAGTCGGAGAATCCGTCGATCACCCGGGACGTCTCGGGTGAGGGGGTCCAACAGGCGCTGTTGAAGATCCTCGAAGGCACCACCGCCTCGGTGCCTCCCCAGGGCGGTCGGAAGCACCCCCATCAGGAATTCATCCAGATCGACACCACCAACATCCTGTTCATCTGCGGCGGGGCGTTTGCCGGGATCGACAAGATCATCGAGAACCGGATCGGGCGCAAGGGGATCGGATTCCGGGCCGAGGTGCGCAAGGCCGCCGATCGGGGGGACGATTCCGAACTGTTGCGCCATGTGCTCCCCGAGGACCTGATGAAGTTCGGCCTCATCCCCGAGTTCATCGGGCGGCTTCCGGTCATCGGCGCGGTGGCGCACCTCTACAAGGAGGCGCTGATCCGCATCCTGGTGGAGCCGAAGAACGCCCTCACCCGCCAGTACAAGCGGGTCTTCGAGCTCGACCATGTCGAACTCGAACTCACCGATGACGCGCTCGAGGCCATCGCCGAGCAGGCGCTGCTTCGGGGAACCGGGGCCCGAGGGTTGCGGGCCATCCTCGAAGAGGTGCTGCTCGAGGTGATGTACGACCTCCCGGGTCGCACCGACGTGTCCAAGTGCGTGGTCGACCGGTCGGTTGTCCTCGACAAGGTGCATCCGACGCTGGTGCCGCTGAAGAGCCCGCCGGCCAAGGCTCGCACCCGCCGGGCCGCATCCTGACCAAGCGTCGTTTGCCCTCCGGTCAACGTGACCGGGTTGGGCGCCTAGCGATCTGAACGACCTTTGACCCCTCCATCGCCTCCCTCCCCCTCCCCGGCCACCGCCCATTTCGACGACCTGGCCGAGGCGCTGGCCTGGCTCGACTCGCATATCAATTTCGAGATGAACATGCCGACCCGGCAGGCGGTGCCGACCCTCGACCGGGTGCGTGAGCTGATGGTGGTCCTGGGGGACCCGCAGACGGCGTACCCGGTCATCCACCTGACCGGTACCAACGGCAAGGGCTCGACCGCGGCCATGGCCACCGCCCTGCTGGGGGCCATGGGTCTGTCGGTGGGCACCTACACCAGCCCAAATCTGAGCCGGGTCAACGAGCGGATCGCTCGGAACGGGGAGCCCATCGACGACGATGCCTTCCGGGAGGTGCTCGAGACCCTGGCCCGGGTCGAGCCCCTGATGAGCGAGCGGCTGACCCGCTTCGAGCTCCTGTGCGCCGCCGCCTTCATGTGGTTCGCCGACGAGGCGGTCGACGTGGCGGTGATCGAGGTTGGCCTGGGCGGGACCTGGGACTCCACCAATGTGGTGGACGGCAGCGTGGCAGTGATCACCAACGTGAGTTTCGACCACACCGAGGTCCTGGGTCCGACCCTGGAGGACATCGCCGGGGACAAGGCCGGCATCTTCAAGGCGGGCAGCCGGGTCATCATCGGCGAAACCGATCCCCACCTGGTGGCCTTGCTCCGGGACCGCGCCGACGAGGCCGGGGCCGCGGAGACCTGGGTCCGGCTCCAAGAATTCGGCTGTTCAGCCAACCGGGTGGCGGTGGGCGGGCGGTTGGTCGACATGTGGACCCCGGCCGGCTCCTATGGCGAGATCCTGGTGCCGCTGCACGGCGCCCACCAGGGAGACAACGCCGCCTGCGCCCTGGCCGCGGTCGAGGCGTTCTTCGGTTTCCCGCTCGACGAGACGGTGGTGGAGGGGGCCTTCGCCCAGGTGCGGGTGCCGGGTCGCCTGGAGATCGTGAAGCGGCATCCGCTGGTGGTGGTGGACGGGGCCCACAACGTGGCCGGGATGATCACCCTTGCCCGTTCACTGGTGGAGGAGTTCACCGTCGACGGCGACGCGGTGGCGGTGGTGGGCATGCTGTCGGGACGGGATCCGTCGGCCATGCTCGACGCGCTGGTGTCGGCCGGCATCCGTTCGGTGGTGGTGTGCGCGCCGGATTCTCCTCGGGCCATGTCCACCGAAGTGGTGGGTGAAGCCGCGCTGGCCTTGGGCATGGCGACGACCGTGGCGGACTCGCCGTCGGAGGCAGTGATGATGGCCATCGAACAAGCCGGTGGTGACGGCCGGGTGGTGGTGTGCGGTTCGTTGTACGTGGTGGCCGACGCCCGACGGTTGCTCCTCCCCGACGAGGTCTGACCGACGGCCTGTTGCTATCGGCGTGCATGTCGACGCGGATGTTGGTCACTTCATCGGTTGGGACGCTCGCACCGGTTCTGACACCTCACCCGAACTCGGCTAGCCTGCCCCGCTGGTGGGACGAACTCTTGTCATCTGTAAGCCCGACGCCGTCGAACGCGGCCTGACGGGTGAGATCATCGGTCGCATCGAGCGCAAAGGCCTCCGGCTGGTGGCCGGCGAGCTTCGTTGCGTCACCGCCGAGGAGGCGGGACGCCATTACGCCGAGCACGACGGCAAGCCGTTCTACGACGGACTGGTCGCCTTCATCACCCGGTCGCCGGCGCTGATCATGGTGGTCGAGGGGCCCGACGACACCTTCAAGGTGGTCCGCACCCTGATGGGGGCCACCAACCCGGTAGAGGCGGCTCCGGGCACCATCCGGGGGGATCTGGCGCTGGAGGTGGGAGAGAACCTGGTGCACGGATCGGATTCGGTCGCATCCGCGGCCCGGGAGATCGAGATCTTCTTCCCGGGGTTGCCTTCTTCCTGACCTGGTTCTTTGTGGATCCGATTCCGGGCGCCCGCGTCGCTTCGGTGCCAATGGGCAGCAACCGGTCGGCAGCCGGCGGCGGGTGTACCGGAGGGTGAATTCCCGAGGCGGCTGGCAGGCCCACCGGCGGGTCTCGTAGCATGGCAAGTCGATGCTGCGTAGACTGGTGAAAGAATCCAGCGGAATGCAGGTGCGATTCCGTCCCGGCACGTTCTCTCACCCAATCCCCCATGGAGGGTTGCATCTCTGATGCGCGATAACGGTTTTTCCCTGCTAGGCCGAGATATGGCCGTAGATCTTGGCACCGCCAACACCCTGGTGTATGTGCGTGGTCGAGGAATCGTCCTCAACGAGCCGTCGGTGGTCGCCGTCAATGTCAAGGATGGCCGACCGTTGGCCGTCGGCACCGAGGCCAAGCGGATGATCGGCCGGACGCCGAGCCACATTCAGGCCATCCGTCCCCTGAAAGACGGGGTCATCGCCGACTTCGAGATCTGCGAGAAGATGCTCCGGTACTTCATCCACCGGGTGCACCAGCGCCGGTTCGCCAAGCCCCGGATGGTCATCTGTGTCCCCTCGGGGATCACCGGGGTCGAGCAACGAGCGGTGATGGAAGCCGCCGAGTATGCCGGTGCCCGCAAGGCCTTCATCATCGAAGAGCCGATGGCCGCGGCCATCGGTGCCGGGTTGCCGGTACACGAGCCGACCGGAAACATGGTCGTCGACATCGGCGGTGGCACCACCGAGGTGGCGGTGATCTCCCTCGGCGGCATCGTGACCAGTCAGTCGATCCGCATCGGCGGCGACGAGTTGGACGAGGCGATCGTGTCCTTCATCAAGAAGGAGTACAGCCTCGCCCTCGGCGAACGTACCGCGGAGGAGATCAAGATCGCGCTCGGCTCCGCGTTCGATCTCGAAGAAGAGCTGCACGCGGAGATCCGCGGTCGCGACCTCGTCTCCGGTCTCCCGAAGACGGTGGTCATCTCCACCCAGGAGATCCGCAAGGCGGTCGACGAGCCGGTGGCCGCCATCGTGGACGCGGTGAAGGTCACGCTCGACCGGACGCCGCCCGAGCTGGCCGCCGACATCATGGAGCAGGGCATCGTGCTGACCGGCGGCGGAGCCCTCCTGCACGGTCTGGACAGCCGGCTGACCCAAGAGACCGGCATGCCCATCGTGGTGGCCAGAGACCCGCTGAACTGCGTCGCCATCGGGAGCGGCCAGTGCCTCGAGGAGTTCGAAGCGCTCAAGCAGGTACTCATCACGTCGTCAGCTCGCTGATATAGGGGGGATTCCCTGTGGCGAAGTCGCGGCGGAACCGCCGCCCTCTCACCACGCTGCTGATTCTGCTGCTGGCGTCGATCACCATCATCACCCTCGACGCCCGCGGTGGCCTGCATGCGGTCACCTCCGGAATTCGCTCGGTGGCCGCGGATTCCTTTGCCCCGGTGCGCTCAGGGGTCAACGGCATCATCGAGCCGGTGGGGAGCTTCCTGGCCGGATCCGTCAACTACGGGGCGGTGCGCCAGCAGAACCAAAAACTGCAGCAGCAGATCCGCCAACTGCAGCAACAGGGGTCAAAATCCCAGCAGACCGAGCAGTCCCTCGAGCAACTGAGCGCCCTCCTCCACCTGCCGTACATCAGCAACCTCCAGACGGTCCCCGCCGAAGTCACCGACTACGAATCGAGCAACTTCGCCGCCACCATCGACATCGGCGTGGGTCGGGATGATGGAGTGCAGCTGAACATGCCGGTCGTCTCGGGCGGAGGTCCGTTGGGTGAGCAACTGGTGGGTCAGGTCGTCCAGGCCAACCACCACAATTCCACCGTCCGCCTGATCACCGACGGGGCCTCCTCGGTAGGGGCGCTGTACGGGAATCCCGGCGCCTTCGCCGACGTGGTGGGAGCGGGATCGGGCAAGCCACTCTCCGCCGACCTGGTTCCCGTCAACACTCCGGTTCCGGTGGGTCAAGTGTTCGTGACCAGCGGGCTGAACGGCGCAATCTTCCCGCCGAGCATCCCGGTCGCCCGGGTCACCAGTACCAAGACGGGTGTCTCGGCGTCGGAGGAGTCGGTGACCCTTCAACCGCTGGCGGATCTGACCAACCTCCGTTACGTCTCGGTGGTCCTGTGGGACCCGTCGAAGTCGTGAGGGTCGTCGGGGCCTTACCGGTACCCGCCGTCGTCGTGCTCGGGTCGTCGTCGGCGCTCGGGTCGTTCCTTCCGCCGGGAGGAGTCAATCGATGACCCCCCGGGACGCGGCCAAAGTCGTGCTGGTGGTGTTCGGATTCCTGGCCGTCCAGGAGACCCTGATGCTCGACATCCGCATCGGCGGGATCCACCCGGACGTCATGGTGCTGCTGCCGATGGCCGCCGGGCTGGTGGGGGGTCCGGGTCGAGGGGCGACCATGGGGTTTGGCGCCGGCCTGGTGGCCGACTGCCTGCTTCCCACCCCCTTTGGCCTCTCGGCCTTCATCGGCACCATGATCGGCTACGGGATAGGACTGGCAACGGTGGCCGTAGACCGATCGTCGTGGTGGCTACCCGCCGCCGCCGCCCTGGTGTCCAGTGTGGTCTACGAAGTGCTCTACCCCCTCTTCGGCTCGATTCTGGGCCAGCCGCAGATGCTCCATGTCTCGGTGGCCCGGGTGGCGCTGCTGGTCGGAGTGTGCAACGCGGTGCTGGCGGTGCCGGCGGTGCGGTTGGTTGCCTGGGCGCTGCCCAAGGTGTCGACGGAAGGAATGCCCACCTCGACGCCAGGCTTGCTCCGATGAGGGACCCCAGGTCGGACGGTCATTCTTGGCCACGCGACCAATTCGGCGCGATCAGTTGGCAGGATGGTGCCCCGTGAAGCGCTCCCTCCGGCACCCCCTTCGTGGGTCGCGTCTCTACGTGCGACCTGAACGGAGTCGGACGAACCGGCGTAAGCCGCCTCGACAGCCCAAGCTCCACCAGAGCCGATTCTCGGTGGAGGGCGTGCTCGATGCCCCGGACTCGACGGCGGCACGACCCGGGCTCCGGCTCCGTATCACCGGACTGGTGGTCCTCGGACTGTTCATCGTGCTGGGACTGCGTCTGTGGACGCTTCAGATACTCCAGGCCCCCGCCGCGGTCAGCGCGGTGACAGCCAACCAGATCCGAGCGGTATCGATCGTCCCGCCCCGGGGATTGATCCTCGATCGGTACGGGAATCCCCTGGTGAACAACGTGTCGAGCACCGAGATCACCCTGACCCGGAACTCGGCCGCCCAGAACAACGGGGTCATCGGGCGACTGGCGGCGTTGATCGGTGAGACCGAGGCCCAGGTGAACGCCTCGATCGCCAACACCAAATACAGCTTGTACGAGCCGATCCCGATCCTGGCCAACGCCCCGATTGCCGATGTGCTCTACATCAAGGAACACCCGGCGGAATTCCCAGGGGTGGCAACCGACCAGATCTCCCAGCGCAACTACCCACAGCTCGAATACCCCGGCCCGGCCCAGGACGGCTACCCGGGTTCCCAGGTCCTCGGATACGTCGGCGTCATCAACGGCTCCCAGCTGCAGTCACATGCATCCCAGGGCTACCAAGCCGGCGACCCGTACGGGCAATCGGGCCTGGAGCAGCAGTACGAGTCGGTCCTGCACGGCACCCCCGGACAACAACAACTCGAGGTGAACTCCACCGGCCACGTGGTGGGCACCCTCAAGACGATCCCGGCAGTGCCCGGTGACAATCTGGTCACCAATATCGACACGCCGTTGCAACAGGTGGCGGACAACGCGCTGGCCACCCAGATCGGAACGTTGCGCAGTACCCTCGATCCGGCCTGTAACAACAACACCGGCTGCTATCCGGCCGCCACCGGCGGTGCAGTCCTGGTGATGGACCCGAGAACGGGAGCCGTCCTCGCCTTGTCGTCGTTCCCCTCCTACAACCCGAACATCTGGGTCGGCGGGATATCCAACGCCGCCTACGCCTCGATCAACAATCCGACCGCGGGCTACCCCCAGCTCAATCGGGCCATCGAGGGCGTGTTCACCCCGGGATCGACGTTCAAGCTCAACACCGCCACCGCCGCCCTCGATAGCGGGCTGTGGCCCGTCAACCAATATTACAACGACACCGGCACCTTCAACGTTCCCGGCTGCAAGACCAACTCCGGCGCGGTTGGGTGCATCCTCCACAACGCGCCCGGCGACAGCGGTGGAGACCTCAACATCTCCGAGGCCCTGACGGTGTCCAGTGACGACTTCTTCTACAACCTGGGTGCACTGTTTTATGACCAGTCGTCCACCTACGGCGAGACCCCGATTCAGGATGTGGCCGGCCAATACAGCCTGGGTCAGCTCACCGACATCGACCTCCCCGGCGAGACGGCCGGGCGGGTGGACAGCCAGCCGGAACGCCAGAAGCTCCACGCCCAGAGCCCCACCGCCTTTCCCAACACCTCGTGGTTCACCGGAGACAACGTGGAGATGGCGTTCGGTCAGGGAGGCACCGTTATCACTCCCATCGAGCAGGCGGTTGCCTATTCGACCTTCGTCAATGGCGGCACCCGCTACGCCCCCCAGGTCGGCGCCGCCGTCGTCTCCGCTTCCGGTCAGGTGGTCAAGAAGATCGATCCCCGGGTAACCGGTCATGTGAGCTTGCCTCCCGCCACCTACAACGCACTTCTGACCGGCTTCAAAGGAGCCGTGCAGGACGCCAACGGCACGGCCAACGGCGCGTTCCAGGGGTCGCTGTTCCCGATCAATCTGCTGGCCGGCAAGACCGGTACCGCCGACACCGTGCAGGGCAAGGAGCCGACCGCCTGGTTCATCGGTTTCACCACCACTCCGCAGTACGTGGTGGTGTGTGTCATCGACCAGGCCGGGTACGGCGTGCAGGCTGCCGCCCCGGTGGTGCGGGACATCTTCGACTATCTGGCCGCCCACCCGGTGGGACCGGCAGCCATTCCTCCCGGTAACCAGGTCATTCAGGCGACCACACCGGTTCCACTGATCGCGCCCACCACAACCACCACCACGACCACCACCCCGGGGCCGGGATCAGGATCAGGGACGACCACGACCACGACGTCGGGGACGACCACGACGACTGCCCCGGCCGCAACGGGGGGAGGGGCGGGATAGCCCGAACCGGTGCCGATGACGCCTCACGCCGGCGGCCCGGCGGCCTCCATCGTTCTCGGACCCGCCGGAATTGGTTCTCGGACCCGCCCGGAATTGGGCGGTCACCAGGGTGTTGAGAGCCGCGTCTCGCCCCTCCCGCCATCGCCGGCAACCGTCCGTTTCTGAGGCATCTGGCCCCGAATCCGCCCCTCACCAGGGGTTTCACCCGAGCCACCAGGGCCGGTACCATGGTGGGGCACGGCGCCATCCGGCGCCATTCCGGCCCTCGGGCCGGACGCAGTTGCCGCCAAGACGGCCGGAGATAGGAGGGAATGACGTGCGTAATCGTCTCCCCCTCTCCAAACTGGGCATGGTGAGATTTACAAACCTCTCGCTCCAACCGGACATCGTCGGGGGACGGATCTCCGTGATACCCACGGACGAAGCCGTTGGCAGCGAGTCACGTCGGAACCCGGTTTCGAACCGGGCATGCAGAACGCAACTATGGATCGAGCGCGAAGGCGTCCGATGGGAACCCCGGAAGTACCGGGGAAGCCCGCAAACGTCTGGCCGCGCCAATGCACGCGCAGGAGCGTGCATCGTGAGCAGTATTGAAAGGGAATTCGATGTCAGAAGCAACGACCGGGCCGCCGGTCGAGACACCGGTGACTGTACCGGTTCTCTCGACCGCGCCTGTAGGGGATGGCGCCAACGCTGACGCCGGACAGAGGCGCGAGACGCCTCGAACGGATGCGGCGGTAGCAGGAGAAGAAACATCCGGGCGCAGTGGCCCGGGTCCGGGGGTGACAGGCGGCGGGGAATCGGCCACCGCCGGGAACTCTCAATCGGGCACGGGCCAGGAGGCCGGGTCGGCTCTGGCCGAGGTCGGATCCGGTGACGCGAGCTCCCGCCCCGCCACCCCGCGAACCGGGCAGAGTCGCCGGCGACGAGGGTCCCGTGGTGGGCGTGGACGATCCAAGGCCGGTGCCCCGGGCTCCACCCCCGGGTCCACCGCCGGAGACCCAACCCCCGGAGCCGATGGTGGAGCCGATGGTGGTGCCGATGGCGCGGAGGGCGCGGGCATCGCGGGGCCATCCGGCATCGCCGGCAGTACCGCGGCTGGAAGCACCGCCGGTACTGGTGGCAATGAAGCTGTGAGCGCCGCGGGTGAGACCGGGACCGCGACGGTGAGTCGGCCCACGTCCGTCCCCGGAGGGCCCCCGTTGCTGGCGCCCCCTGCCCGTCCCAAGATCGGCGATACCCGGCCGGCACGACCCGGATCGGTGGAGACCGAGCCACGGCCGTCCGGCCCAGCGCAGAAATCCAGAAGCGGCTCGGGCGGCGGAAACCGCTCGGGCGGCGGCAGGTCGGGCCGCGGCGGGGGATCCGGCGGCGGGCGATCAGGAAATGGCGGGTCCGGCCGCAACGGCGGAGGATCCAGAGACGGTGGTGTGGGCACGGTCGGCAGTGAGACGTTCGGAGGCGAGAATGGGGCGTCGGTCGAGTCCCTGTCTCCCGTTCGCAACGCCGATGATGCGGTCAACCTCAACCGGAGAGGGGGCAGGGAGCGCCGGGGCAAGGCGGTCGGTCGCTACATGATGGTTGTCCACGTGCAGCCGGAGACCACCCAGATTGCCCTGCTCGAAGGGCGCACCCTGGTGGAGCACTATGTCTCTCGCAAAGCGGACGATGCCACCCAGATAGACGGCAATATCTACCGGGGGCGGGTCCAGAACGTGCTTCCGGGCATGGAGGCCGCCTTCATCGACATCGGGACCCCGAAGAACGCCGTCCTCTACCGGGGAGACGTCCGCTACGACAAGGACGACATCGAGACCGGGACCGGGGATGCTTCTGCCCAACCCCGCATCGAGGAGGTGCTGCGACCCGGCCAGTCCATCCTCTGCCAGGTCACCAAGAACCCGATCGGGGCCAAGGGCGCCCGGCTGACCCAGGAGGTGTCGATTCCGGGCCGCTTCGTGGTCCTGGTCCCCGACAGCACCGCCTTCGGCATCTCCAAGCGGCTGGATGACAGCGAGCGGAAGCGGCTTCGGAAGATCGTCGATGCGGTTCGGCCGAAGGGCCATGGCCTGATCGTCCGGACCGCGGCGGCCGGGGCGAGTGCGGATGAGTTGCGCAACGACGTCGCCCGGCTGGTCACCCAGTGGGAAGGGATCTCCGCCGCCGCCGCCAAGGGCCAGGGAGCCGCGCTGCTTTACCGGGAGCCGGTCACCGCCGTCCGGGTGATCCGCGAGGAGTTGAACCGCGAGTACCGGGCGGTGGTCATCGACGACCTCGCCCTCTTCGAGCAGGTACGCGACTACGTGGGGGCGGTCAACCCCGAGCTGGCCGACCGGGTGGAGTACTTCGATCCGGCTGAGGAGCCGCTGCCGGTGTTCGAGCGCTACCACGTCCACGAGCAGCTCCACAAGGCTCTGGACCGCAAGGTCTACCTCCCCTCGGGGGGGTCCCTGGTGATCGACCGGACCGAGGCGCTGACGGTGATCGACGTCAACACCGGCAAGAACGTCGGCACCACCAACCTCGAGGAGACGGTGTACCGCAACAACCTGGAGGCGGCCGAGGAGGTGGCCCGCCAGCTGCGACTTCGGGACATCGGCGGGATCATCGTCATCGACTTCATCGACATGGAGATCCGGGAGAACCGGGACAAGGTGGCCAGCGCCCTCCGGGCCGCCCTGGCCCGGGACAAGACCCGTACCCAGGTCTTCGACATCTCGGACCTGGGGCTGGTGGAGATGACCCGGAAGCGGGTTTCCGAGGGCCTGATCGAGTCGCTCTCGACGGTGTGCGAGGTCTGCGAGGGGCGTGGAATCGTGTTCACCGATTCTGAGCTGTAGAGTTATCCCCTTATGTACGCAGTGATCCAAACCGGAGGAAAGCAGGAGCGGGTGGCCGAGGGCCAGGAGCTCCGAGTCGAATTGCTGGGCAAGGAGCCGGGCTCGGAGGTGGCCTTCACCCCGGTCCTGGTGGTCGACGGCGACACGGTGCTGGCCACCCCGGCCGACCTGGCCAAGGCGTCGGTGACCGCCCAGGTCGTCGGCGAAGAGCTCGGACCCAAGATCCGGGGGTTCACCTACAAGAACAAGTCGAACCAGAGCACCCGGTGGGGGCACCGGCAGCGCTACTCGACGATTAGGATCACCGGCATCATCGCCGCCGGCTGAGTCCCGGGGCGGCCACCGTTGTTGCCTGGGTGGCAACGATGTCAACAGTGGCAACGAACGCGACGCAGCTCACCACGAAGCCGCATCGCACGAGCAAAAAGGAGTTTCCGGCGTGTCCAAGACGAAGGGTGGCGGTTCAACCCGCAACGGACGGGATTCGAACGCACAACGCCTGGGGGTGAAGAACTTCGGCGGCACCACCGTGCAGGCCGGGGCGATCATCCTCCGCCAGCGAGGCACCAAGTTCCATCCCGGGCTCAATGTCGGGAAGGGCGGCGACGACACCTTGTTCGCCCTCACCGCCGGCACCGTCCAGTTCGCCAGCCGAAAAGGCCGCAAACTGGTCGACGTCATCACCGACGCCTGATCATCCGTATCCGTCGGGACTAGTTCCTTGACCGGGGAGCGAGTCGAGCGGGGTGTGCGATGACGACGACGGTTCCACCCAGCCGCAGCGTCGTCCTCGACGGGTGTGTCAACTTCCGCGACCTCGGTGGCTACCGAACCGCCGACGGCCACCAGACCCGCTGGCGCCGACTGTTCCGGGCGGACGGCCTGAACAAGCTGAGCCCGGCGGACCGAGGCCAGCTCCGGGACATGGGCCTGGCCACCGTCATCGACCTGCGCACCGTCGACGAAGGCGAGCAGCGCGGCTCGTTCCCGGTGGACGAGGTGCCGGTGCGCTATCACAGCCTTCCGCTGGCCGACGTCCTCCCGACACCGGAGGAACTCGCCGCCTGGGAGGAGGCGTCCTACGTGGCTTCCCACTACTTCGACCTGGTGGTCGGGCGGGGCACGGTGCTGGCCCAGGCCATCAACCTGCTCGCCGACGGCGACGCCCTTCCCGCGGTGGTGCACTGCAGCGCCGGGAAGGACCGCACCGGGGTGGTCTCCGCGCTGATCCTGGCCTTCCTCGGGGTGCCCGACGAGACGATCGTGGAGGACTACGCCCTCAGCGCTCCGGCCATGGTGCTCTTGTTCGAGAGGTTGAAGGCCGAGTACCCGGATTCGGCGGAGATCGTGACCAAGCTGGCTCCGGCCCTCATCCAGGTGGCGCCCGAGACGATGGCGACCCTGCTCGACGCGCTCCGCGCCGAGTACGGGTCCTACGACCGGTTGGCCGGACACCTCGGGGTGTCCGACGCCGTCGCCCGGCTGCGCCCCACCCTGCTCGAATCCGTCTGAGCCGGCTCGGCGCCGGCCAAAACCCGGGCGTGATCAGGGCGGCCGTCGGGTCGGCCAACCTTCGATCGGTAGGATCGTGGGATGTCCGGATTCGTCGATGAGGCCCAGCTCCATGTGAAAGCGGGCGATGGCGGGGCCGGCGCGGTCGCCTTCCGACGGGAGGCGCACGTGGACAAGGGTGGTCCCGACGGCGGCGACGGGGGACGGGGAGGCGACGTCTGGCTGGTGGCCACCACCAACCAGTCCTCGCTGCTGGGTTTCCGCGACCACCCCTACCGCAAGGGCGGCGATGGCGGTCACGGCGGAGGCAAGAAGAAGCACGGAGCCCGGGGTGCGGACCTCGAGGTAGCGGTCCCGGTCGGGACCCGGGCCCGCACCGCGGAGGGCAAGTTGCTGGCCGACCTGGTCGGCCCGGGCGACCGGTGGCTGGCGGCGGAGGGGGGCCGGGGGGGTCGGGGCAACGCCAGCTTCCTCACCAACCGGCGCCGGGCCCCGGCCTTTGCCGAACAGGGCGAAAAGGGCCACGAGCAGTGGTACGACCTCGAGCTTGCCCTGGTCGCCGACGTGGCATTAGTCGGATTCCCCAACGTGGGCAAGAGCACCCTGATCTCGAGGATCTCCGCGGCCAAGCCCAAGATCGCCGACTATCCCTTCACCACCCTCGAGCCCCATCTCGGGGTGGTGCGCCTCGACGACGACTCCAACTTCACCATGGCGGACATCCCCGGCCTGGTGGAGGGGGCGGCGGAGGGGAAGGGCCTCGGCCACCAGTTCTTGCGGCATATCACCCGGTCGCGGGTCCTGGTGATGCTCATCGAGCTCGACCCGGTCACCGGGGTCTCGCCGTCCGAGCAACACCAGGTGCTCATCGACGAGCTTGGCCGGTACCGCCCCGACCTCCTGGACCGGCCCCGCATCGTGGTCGGTTCGAAGGCCGACGCCGCCGGCATCGCCGATGTGGCGGACGTCGCCGCCCCGTTCGGACCGGACGGGGGCGGGGAGGCGGCGGGCAAGGATGGAGGGGTCTTCCAGCCGGACCTGGTGATCTCGGCGGTGACCGGGCTGGGCATCTCGACGCTGGTGGGAACCCTGGGGACGATGGTGGCCGAAGCCCGCGCCGACGAGCCCGAGGCCACCGGGAACATCGTGATCCATCGCCCGCTCCCCGAGGGCTTCAGCGTGGAGAAGGTCGATGACGGCGTCTACGAGGTGTTCGGCAAGGTGGTCGAGCGAGCGGTGGCGCTCAACGACGTGACCACCGACGAAGCCGCTGACTACATCCAGGACCGCTTGCGCAAGATCGGTGTCGACCGGGCCATGGCCCGGGCCGGGGCCCGAGACGGCGACGAGGTTCGCATCGGGGAGATCTCCTTCATCTGGTACCGCGATCAGCCGGAGTTCACCGGGGTCCCGTCGAGCCGTCGGCGACGTTCGTCATGAGCGGAGCCCACCAGACCGCCCTGGCCCCGGCGCGGACGGTGGTCGTCAAGGTCGGCTCCTCATCGGTCACCAACGACGGGGGAGGGATCGACGCCGACGCGGTGGCCAAGTTGGCCGACGAAGTCGGCCGGGTCCGGAAGGCAGGAGACCGGGTGGTGGTGGTCACCTCCGGTGCCATCGCCGCCGGGTGGACCATCCTGGCGCCCGGCACCCCCCGCCCGTCGGATCTGGCCACCCTGCAGGCGGTCGCCGCCATCGGCCAACACCGTCTGATGACGGTGTGGAGCGACGCCCTCGATGCTTGTGATCTGGTCGCCGGCCAGGTGCTGCTGGCGCCGCTCGACTTCGTCCACCGCAGCCAGTATCTGCATGCCCGCCAGACCCTGGCCCGCCTCCTGGAGCTCGGCGTGGTTCCGGTGGTCAACGAGAACGACGCGGTCGCCGACGAGGAGATCCGGTTCGGTGACAACGACCGGCTGGCCGCCCTGGTCGCCCACCTGGTCGGTGCCGACCTGCTGATCCTGCTCACCGATACCGCCGGCCTGTTCACCGACGACCCGAAACGGACGTCGGACGCATCCCTCATCGCCGAGGTGGTCGAGATCGACAACGAGCTGGAGCGGATGGCCGGAGGACCGGGCAGTTCGGTGGGGAGCGGCGGGATGGGCTCCAAGCTGGCGGCGGCCAAGATCGCCGTGTGGTCAGGGGTGGAAGCCGTGATTGCCGATGCCTCCCACCCCGATGTGTTGGCCGCGGTGACCTCGGGAGTCCCGGGAGTGGGAACTCGGTTCCGGCCGAGAGACCGTCGTCTGCCGGCCCGCAAGTTGTGGATCGCCTTTGCCATCGGCGCCACCGGGACCGTCCGGGTCGACGAGGGTGCCCGCCGGGCATTGGTGGAGAGGGGCACCTCGCTGCTCCCCGCCGGGGTGGTGTCGGTGGTCGGCGACTTCGGGGCTGACGAGGCGGTGGAGATCACCGGACCGGACGGTGCCGTGTTCGCCAAGGGCCTGGTCCGCCATCCGGCGTCGGTGGTCGCCGCCTGGGCCGGACATCGTTCCTCCGAGCTTCCCGAAAGTCTGGCGCCTGAGGTCGTCCACCGCGACGATCTGGTCGTCCTCGTCTGACCTCCGGGACCTGAATCCGCTCCTCCGGGGTCGGGACCGACGCCGGAGGTCGACCCGGCTCAATGCCTGGTCGGGATGGCCCTCTCCCCCCGCCGGTACGCTGTGGCGGTGAACGGAAGCCCGGCATCCACCCTGGTGGACCTCGCCCATCGGGCCAAGGCCGCGTCCCGGGGGCTGGCCCGATCGTCGTCCGCCGTCCGCAACGAAGCCATTTACCGAGCCGCCGACCTCCTCGAGCAGGAGTCCGACCGGATCCTCACCGCCAATGCCGAGGACGTGGCCAGCTTCGAGGCGACGGGAGCGGAGGCGTCCACCGTCGATCGGCTCCGTCTCGATCCCGGCCGGGTGGCAGGGATGGCCCAAGGCTTGCGCCAGGTGGCTGGGCTGGCCGATCCGGTTGGCGAGATCGTCGACGGGTGGGTTCGGCCCAACCACCTTCGCATCCAGCGGGTGCGGGTGCCGCTCGGAGTGGTCGGGATCATCTACGAGAACCGTCCCAATGTGACCAGCGACGCCGCCGGACTGTGCCTCAAGTCCGGCAACGCGGTACTGCTCCGGGGATCCTCGTCGGCGGTCGGCACCAATACCGTCATCGCCGGGTTGCTGCGCCTCGGCCTCGAGAAGGCGGGTCTGCCGGAGGACGCGGTCGGCCTGGTGGCGGACACCAGCCACGAGTCGGCGGTGGCCTTCATGCGCCTCGAGGGGATGATCGACTGCCTGATCCCCCGGGGGGGCCCGGCGCTGGTGGCGGCCATCAAGGAACATGCCACCGTCCCCTACGTGCTGGACGGGGCCGGAAACTGCCACGTCTACGTGGACGCGGCCGCGGATCTTCCCATGGCCCGGTCGATCGTGCGCAATGCCAAGACCCACCGGCCAGGGGTGTGCAACGCGGCCGAGACCCTGCTGGTGCACCGGTCGGTGGCGGCGGACTTCCTGGCCGACCTCGATTCGGTGTTGCCGGAAGTGGAGCTGGTGGGGGACGCCGCCACCCGGGAACTGCTGCCCTCGGTGGGAATCGCCAGCCAAGCGGACTACGCCACCGAGTTCCTCAATTTGAAGATGGCCGTCGCGGTGGTGGACGATCTCGACGGCGCCATCGACCACATCGCTCGATTCGGATCAGGACATTCGGAGGCAATCATCACTCGCGACCTAGCCACAGCCACCCGGTTCACCACGGAGGTCGACGCCGCCGCGGTGCTGGTCAACGCCTCCACCCGTTTCGTGGACGGCGAGGAGTTCGGGCTGGGCGCGGAGATCGGGATCTCCACCCAGAAACTCCATGCCCGGGGTCCGATGGGGATCCGGGCGCTGACCTGTGTGAAGTACATCGTGCACGGCGAGGGGCAGGTGCGGTCATGACCGCCGCCGATGACCTCATCACCACCGGGTTCCCGGTGGCCGGCGAGCCCCGGTTCGAGTCGATCAACGCGGTGCGCGAAGGTCTGGCCAGCGTCGACTATCTGGCCGACGAGGGCATCGCCGGGGTGGTCTACCTCGCCGACCGGCTGGCCAAGCCGGTCCTGGTCGAGGGGCCGGCCGGCACCGGCAAGACCGAGTTGGCCAAGTCGGTGGCCCGGCTCACCGGCTGCCGGTTGATCCGGTTGCAGTGCTACGAAGGGCTCGACGAGTCCAAGGCGCTCTACGAATGGAACTACAAGAAGCAGTTGCTCCGCATCCAGGCGGGGGCCGACGAGGCCTGGCAGGCGCTGGAAGACGACATCTTCTCTGAGGAGTTTCTGCTGGCCCGCCCGCTGCTCGAAGCCATCCGCTCCCCCGATCCGGTGGTGCTGCTCATCGACGAGGTCGACCGGGTGGAGTTGGAGACCGAAGCCCTGCTCCTGGAGATCCTCTCCGAGTACCAGGTCTCGATCCCGGAGCTGGGCACCGTCCGGGCCACCCAGATCCCCCTGGTCTTCCTCACCTCGAACAACACCCGGGAACTGTCGGAGGCGCTGAAGCGCCGTTGCCTCTACCTCCACATCGACTATCCCCAGCTGGACCGGGAGCGGGCCATCATCGAGACCCGGGTGCCGGGCATCAGCGCGGCACTGGCCGACCAGGTCGCCCGCATCGTCCGGTCGCTCCGTACCCTCGAGCTGAAGAAGCTGCCGTCGGTGTCGGAGACGCTCGACTGGGCCCGGACCCTGGTGGTGCTCGGCGTGGAGTCGATCGACGCCGAACGCGCCCGGGACACGCTCAACATCCTTCTCAAGTACCGATCGGACATCGACCGAGCCGCCAAGGAATTGGCCGGCGTCGAGGTCTCCGACTGATTCTGAATCCAGGACGCTCGTCGTGCTCGATCTTCTCACCGGTTTCATAGCCGAGCTCCGGGCGGCCGGCATCCCGGTGTCCCTCACCGAGCACCTGGATGCCGCCGAGGCCATGCGGCATATCCCGCTGGAGGACCGGGAAGCGCTGAAGTACGCCCTGGGGGCCAGCCTGGTGAAGTCGTCGACCCACTGGCGTGCCTACGAGACGACCTTCGAGATCTACTTCTCCCTGCGGGGGCCCGAGTACCGGATCGGCGACACCGACCTCGACGAGGGCGACGGCGACGAGTCGGAGGAAAGCCAGGCGGCGAAACTCGCCGGACGGGGCACCGGCAAGGGACAGGGCCGGGGCGGGGGCGGCGGGCAGGAGGGCATGACCTCCGAGGAGTTGGCCGAGCTCCTCTACAAGGCCCTGCTCGGTTCCAACAACGCCATGATCGCCGCGGTGGCCCGCCACGCGGTGGCCCGGTACGCGGGGATGGAGCCGGGCCGCCCGGTGGGCGGGACCTACTACCTCTACCGCACACTGCGGAACCTCGATCTGGACGGGATCCTCGACCGGCTGCTCGATGACGCCCGGGCCGGGTCCACCACGCCGCCGGCCGTCGGGGTATCGGGCACCGGGTCGGACGGGGACCCGGGGGGACAGATCACCTTCACCGCCCTGGAGGAACGCCTCCTCCGCGACGAGTTCCAGTCCCGCATCGATCAGCTGCGGCGCGAGATCGAGAACGAGATCCGCCGCCGGCTGGTGGCCGACCGGGGGAGCGAGGCGCTGGCCAAGTCCCTCCGCAAGCCGCTCCCCGAGGATGTCGACGTGATGCATGCCACCCGGGAGGAGATGGTGCTCCTCCGGAAGGCCCTCCAACCGCTGTCCCGCAAGCTGGCCGTCAGGTTGGCCCGCAAGCGCCGCCACGGGCGAAAGGGCCCCCTCGACTTCCGCAGCACCGTCCGTCACTCGCTGTCGACCGGCGGGGTGCCGCTGGATCCCAAGTTCCGGTACCCCCGGCCGGCCAAGCCCGAGATCGTGGTCATCGCCGACATCTCCGGCTCGGTGGCCTCCTTTGCCCGGTTCACCCTGCATCTGGTCCACGCCATCAGCTCCCAGTTCTCCAAGGTGCGCAGCTTCGTCTTCATCGACGGCATCGACGAGGTCACCCGGTTCTTCGAGCACGTCGACGATCCGGCCGATGCCGTCCACCGCATCAACACCGAGGCCGACGTGATCTGGGTCGACGGGCATTCCGACTACGGCCACGCCCTGACCGTGTTCTGGGAGCGCTGGGGCGAGGAGATCAACCCCCGGACCAGCGTGCTCCTCCTCGGTGATGCCCGGAACAACTACCACGCCTCCCAGGCCTGGGTGGTGAAGGAGCTGCAGGATCGGGCCCGCCGCGTCTACTGGCTGAACCCCGAGCCCCAGGCCTACTGGAACTCCGGGGACTCGATCGTGGGGGAGTACGGCGTCCACTGCGACAGCGTCATCGAGTGCCGCACCCTGCGGCAGCTCGAGCAATTCGTCGGGGAACTCGCCTGATGGCGCCAGAGGCAGTCGGGGGGTTCGAGGGACTGGTCGCCGCCCCTCCCACCGGCACCGACCCGGGCCCGGGCCCGGCGGCGGGGCCCGGCGAATGGCGAAAAAGCCGCGCCTCCCGACGGCATCCGGACCATGGCCCCGACCCGCGGGTCGGCCACCACCCGCCTGGTTCTGGTCCGCCACGGCGAAGCCGAGTGCAATGTGTCGGGGATCTGCGGGGGGATCAAGGGGTGCTCCGGGCTCACCGCCGAAGGCGTGGGCCAGGTGAGGGCGCTCGGTGAGCGGTTGGCGATGACCGGGGAGCTCGCCGGCGCCGCCGCCTTGTTCGCCAGCATGTTGCCCCGGGCCATCGAGACGGCGGAACTCTTGGCACCGGCACTCAGATCCATCGGGCCGGACGGGACCTTCGGACCACTCCCGACGGTGACAACGGAGTGCGGCCTCTGCGAGCTCCACCCGGGGGACGCCGACGGACTCAGCTGGGAGGAGTTCAGCGCCCGGTATCGAGGCCCCAACTGGGACGAACACCCGGACGAGCCGATCGCCCCGGGCGGGGAGAGCTGGACCGGGTTCGTGCTTCGGGTAGCCGATGCCCTCGAGGCGGTGGTGGCCGGTCATCCCGGTGGTCTGGTGGTGGTGGCCTGCCACGCCGGGGTCATCGAGGCATCGCTGCTCTCGATGCTCCCGCTGGTGGATGGTCGGGCCGGGGCCCGGCTACAGCTCCGTACCCAGCACGCCTCCCTCACCACCTGGGAAATCGAGGATGGCCGCTGGCGCCTGTTGGGCTACAACGACGCTGGGCATCTGAGCCCGAGCGGCCCGAAAGGACTGGCGAGCCCTCTGATCGCTCAGCAGGCGTAGTCGCCGTCGTAGCCGTTGGCGTTGTCGGTGTACTGGGTCATCCAGACTCCGCCGGAGGGAAGGTTGCTCCCGTGAGCCGCGGCGTACGAGTAGGCGGTGGCGCAGTTCTGCTGGGGACTGTTGGTGTACCAGGCGGCCCACAGCGGCAGCTGGGGCTGGTAGGCGCCGACGATCCCGGGCCAGCTGAGGACGCTGGTGTAGATCCCGACGTTGTTCACACCCAGGGCCCGGAGACCTTCGACCGCTCCCTGGACGAAGACGGCATTGGCGCTGGTGTCGCTCGACCACGAGGGATCGCTCTCGACATCGAGCCACCAGGTCACCGACGTGTTGACCCCCGCCGCCTTGGCCTGGTTGAACGCGTACTGGCTGGCGCCGTAGCCGGCGTAGCACGCATCCTGGTCGAACCCGTTGCAGATGGCGGCTCCGGTGGTGGTCAATCCGTAGGTGAGATAGACGTACAGGTTGAGCCCGGCTCCAGCCCAGGCCGCCTCGCTGGCCAGGCACGGGTTGGTGAACGAGTAGGACGCCCCGGTCACCTCGACGACGCCGATCTGGTGGGGCGGCGGCGGAAGGCTCCCGCACTGGAACTTGGAGATGTCGTAGCCGTAGGCGCCGGACGGGATATTCGGATTGCTCCCGACGCCGCCGGTACCCATCCCGCCGGTGAGGCCGATGATCGGCGCGTTCAGGTTCGGCGGAGCCGATCCGAAGTAGCCGGCCCCGCCAAAGTTGAAGACCAGCCCGGCGGTGTCGGTCATCCAGTAGCCGCTGCCGTTGGGAGTGGACTGGATGGCCACGATCGGCCGGGAGAGGGTCTCACCTCCGGCGGAGCCGTAGTACGGAGCGTTGCCGAAGGCGAAGATGCCGCCGTCGGATGCCACCAACCAGTAGCCACCGCCACCGGAGGAAGGGGTCATCGACACCACCGGTCGGTTGAGGGTGATGGCACCGGTCGATCCATGGAAGGCGGCGTTGCCGAAGGCGAAGATGCCACCGTCGGTTGCCACCAGCCAGTAGCCCCCGCCATCGCCGGTAGGCGCCATGGAGACGACCGGCTTGTTGAGCCGGATACCACCGGTCGAGCCGTGGAAGGCGGCGTCGCCGAATGAGAAGATGCCGCCGTCGGATGCCACCAACCAGTAGCCGCCACCGTCCGGCGTGGCCGCCATCCCCACGATCGGCTTGTTGAGGGGTTGGCCGCCCATCGAGCCGTGGAACGAAGCGTTACCGAATGAGAAAATGCCGCCGTCGGATGCCACCAACCAGTACCCGCCGCCGTTGGGGGTGGCCGCCATCCCCACGATCGGCTTGTTGAGGGAATGACCACCCATCGATCCGTAGTTGGGAAGCCCGCCGAACGAGAAGATGCCACCGTCGGTGGCCACCAACCAATAGGACGGGACGCTGTTCGATTGGGCCGCCGCGGGTGTCGGCGCAATCGTGACCACCGGGATCACCACCGCCGCCAACAGACAGACCGCACCGGTCAGGGCAGTGACAACTGCTCGTCGCGACCCCCGCCAACGCCCGACGATGGTGGGTCGGGCGGGGGAAGGACGCTGACTGGTGGCAAGGGTCATCAGGTGAAGGTTCTCCGTTGCTTTCTCGCGATGGTGGATGGGCGGACGGTCAGGGTCGGTTCATCCGGGTGAGCGCCGCGACACATCAGACGGTGTTGGAAGATGGATGCCAATTCCTGCCCCCGGAGACCGCACCATTCTGGTGGCCACGACCCTGGCGGTCAATGACCCCCCGGTTGCCGGTCGACGGGCCGGTCAGGTCCTCAGCAGCTCGGCGACGCTGAACGCCAGGTCAAGGGATTGGCGGGCGTTCAACCTGGGGTCACAGGTGGTGACGTAACGCTGATTGAGCTGTCCCTCGACAATGTCCTCCACCCCACCCAGACATTCGGTGACATCCTCACCGGTCAACTCCAGATGGACTCCACCCGGCCAGGTACCCGTCTCGCGGTGGGCGGCGAAGAACCCCTTGAGCTCAGCGAAGATGTCATCGAAACGTCGTGTCTTGCGACCTCCGTCGA
The DNA here is from genome assembly GCA_963819695.1 of uncultured Acidimicrobiaceae bacterium. Lineage (GTDB taxonomy): Bacteria > Actinomycetota > Acidimicrobiia > Acidimicrobiales > RAAP-2 > DASZIT01. The sequence continues at coordinate 1,041,800 of CAWFXD010000001.1, forward strand.
CGGTGAAGGTGTTTCCGTGCATCGGATCGCACACCCACAGGACCGGATGGTTCTCCTCCCGGGCGGCCCGGAGCAGTGGGGGAAGCCCGGTCTCGATGGCACCGGCACCGAAGCGGGTGATCAACGTCAACCTTCCCGGGATCCGATCCGGGTTGAGTTTTTCGCACAGGGCGATGACATCGTCGGGCGTGGCATTGGGCCCGAGCTTGGAGCCCACCGGATTGTGGATCCCGGCGAGGAACTCGCAGTGGGCGCCGTCGAGTTGGCGGGTCCGCTCACCGACCCACAGCATGTGGGCCGAGCAGTCGTACCAGTCGTCGGTCAGAGAGTCTCGGCGGGTCAGTGCCTCTTCGTAGTCGAGGATCAATGCATCGTGGCTGGTCCAGAAGTCCACCTCGTGGAGGGTGTCCTCACTGGTCAACTTGATGCCGCAGGCGGCCATGAACCTGAGCGCCCGGTCGATGCCTTCGGCGATGGCCTCGAACCGCTGCCCTTGGGCGGATGATGCCACGAACTCCTGATTCCAGGCGTGGACCTGGCCGAGATCGGCGAACCCGCCCTTGGTGAACGCTCTTAACAGATTGAGGGTGGACACCGATTGCTGGTAGGCGGTGATGAGGCGGTTGGGATCCGGGACCCGGGCGGCCGGGGTGGGGAGGTCGTCGTTGACCATGTGTCCCCGGAAGGAGTCGAGGATCTGATCGCCCACCTGCTCGGTGGGAGATGACCTCGGCTTGGCGAACTGTCCGGCGATCCTCCCCAGCTTCACCACCGGTACTCCCGCCCCGTAGGTCAGGACGACCGCCATCTGGAGGATGACTTTGAGCTTGTCCCGGATCCCGTCGGCAGTGAATTCGGTGAACGACTCGGCGCAGTCGCCTGCCTGCAACAGAAAAGCCCGCCCGTCGGCCGCGTCCCCCAGGGCCCGGGTCAGCTGGCGGGCCTCGCCGGCAAAAACCAGGGGGGGAAGGGACGACAGCTGGGAATGGACCCGCTTCAGCTCGGCGTCATCGGGCCATACCGGCTGCTGGGCGGCAGGCTTCTGCCGCCACGAATCGGGGGCCCACGATGATGTTTGGGGGTCGATCGGCACAGCACCAGCGTAAAGCCTCCCGCTCTAGGATCAGAACCATGCACCCATTTCGATTCGCAGTTCAGTTGTCGAAGGCCGATTCCGGGGCATCCTGGCGGAACCTGGCCCGCAAGATCGAGGGCCTGGGCTACTCGACGCTCTTCATTCCGGACCACTTCGAAGACCAATTCGGCCCCCTGGTGGCGCTCACGGTGGCGGCCGAGGCGACCACCACGTTGCGGGTCGGGTCGCTGGTGTTCGACAACGATTATCGGCACCCGCTGGTGTTGGCCAAGGAGATCGCCACACTGGACCTGATGTCCGAGGGTCGGATGGAGCTAGGCCTGGGGGCCGGCTGGATGAGCGTCGACTACCAGCAGTCGGGCATTCCCGAGGATCGACCCGGCGTTCGCATCAGCCGGATGGAGGAAGGCCTGACCATCATGAAGTCGCTGTGGGCAGATGAGACCACCGACTTCAAGGGCGAGCATTACCAAGTGACCGGGGCGAAAGGCACGCCGACGCCCCACCGGCGGCCCCATCCGTTGATCCTCATCGGCGGCGGCGGGAAGCGGGTGCTCGGGATTGCCGCCCGGGAAGCCGACATCGTCGGGGTCAACCCCAGCCTGGCCGCCGGCTACGTCGGTCGCGAGGTGGTCGCCACCACCACCGCCGAGTACTACCGCCAACGGGTGCAGTGGATCCGCGAGGCGGCCGGTGAGCGCTTCGACCAGCTCGAACTTCAGTGTTTGACCTTTGTCGTCCAGATCGTCCCCAACCGGCGTGAAGCGGTGGAGCAGATGGCTGGGCTGATGTCCCTGACCCCGGAGGAAGTCGATGGATCCCCCCTCACCATGATCGGGACCACCGATGAGATCACCGAGAGCCTCCTCCAACGACGGGAGACGTTCGGGTTCTCCTACATCGTGGTGCACGAAGCGGAAATGGAAGCCTTCGCCCCGGTCGTGGCCGCGCTCGCCGGCACCTGAGGTGGTCGAGGGACCCGCCCGCACCGCCCGCACCGGGATCTTCGGTGGGACGTTCGACCCCATCCACCGCGGTCATGTCGAAGCCGCCGAAACGGTGTACCGGAAGCTCGGACTGGACCGGATGCTGCTGGTGGTTGCCAACGAACCCTGGCAGAAGGAGGGGACCCGATCGGTGACCCCGGCCGAGGACCGCTACGCCATGGTGGAGGCGGCCACCCAGGGACGGCCGGGACTGGAGCCCAGCCGCATCGAGATCGACCGGGGGGGGCCGTCGTTCACCGTGGACACGGTCAACCAGTTGCACGAACGGGACCCGTCCAGCGAGTTGATCGTGGTCATCGGGGCTGACGTGGTTGCCGACCTCCCGACCTGGCGGGATGAGGCGACTTTGCGACGAAACGCCACCTTGGCGGTGGTTGATCGACCGGGGGTGACCATGGTCGAACCGCCCTCCGGATGGGAGTCGGTGAGGGTTCAGGTCGCGCCTTTCGACGTATCCAGTACCGAGCTCCGGGCGCGGCTCGAAGCCGGGTTGCCGGTAGACGGGCTGATCCCTGACCCGGTGATCCGTTGCATTCGGCTCCGGGGTCTGTACGCTACGGGGAGATGAGCGAACGGATGACGCTGGCCGAGGATGAAACCACCGAGGTGGTCATTCCCTCACCTGCAGCGGCATCTGGTGGCGAATCGCCCATGACGACGGCAAATGCCCAGCCGGTAGTATTAGTTGGCGCTGTGAGCCCCGGTGCCGTCAGTCCCGGTGCGGTCAACCGGGGTGCGGTCAGCCGGCGAGCGCTCCGGAAGGAGCGCCAAGGGCGCCAACGAATCGCACTGGTCTGCGGATTGGTCATCGCGGCCTGTATCGGCATGACCGTGCTGATTCTCACCTTGGCCCGGGATCGACCGGCTGGATCCACTCCGGTCGGGGCCGGGATTGTCCTCGTCCATCAACTATCAATCATCCAGAATTTGCCCAAACCCGGCGCCTAGGCGCCAGAAGGAGACACCGTTGACATCAGGCACTGCCACATCGGTTGCAGATCGTCCCGACCCCGCAGTGCCCGACGAAGTTCTCTTGGCGGCTCAAGCCGCGGATTCGAAGTCAGGTAAGGACACGGTCATTTTGGCAATGGGCGAAATGCTCGGAATCACCGATGCGTTCGTGATCACCAGTGGCCGGAATGCCCGACAGGTCAGAACCATCGCAGATGAGGTGGAGCTTCGAGTCAAAGCGGCGGGAGGATCGGCCCCGTTCCAGGTGGAGGGGCTCGATGATGCCCGGTGGATTCTGATGGACTACGGCGACTACCTGGTCCACGTGTTTCTCGACGAGGCTCGAGCGTTCTACGATCTTGAGCACCTGTGGGCCGACGCCCCTCGCATCCCCTGGACGCCGGCTTCTCCGGCCTGAGCCGCGGGTGGGCCAGGCCATCCGGGGCATGCGGAAGGCTCTGACCCGGCTCGACTAACTGGAGCTCCGCCGGGTCAGCCACGGTCGGGCTCGTCGCCCGGGCTCACTCCTGCTTCGGAAACCGCCGGGGGGCGCGCTCGGATGGGCCGGGGCGCCGATCCGTCCGGGTTCGGCCGTTTCGGCCGGTGGGTTGCTTGGTTGGCGGTTCGGGCGGGTCGGGGTCGCCCCCGGGCGTGAACCGAACGCAGGTCCCAAAATCGAGGGGGAGGAGAGAGAGGTTCGAGGGCGGCCACCTGGCAGGTTTCGGACAAGACCGGCATGCCATACTTCGCCGATGAGTGACCGCCCGACAACGGTGAGGCACTGGGGCCCGGTTCTGTACGGGAACCCCTGCCACGAGTGCGGTTTTGACTGGAACATCTCCCGCGAAGCCGCAATCGGGTTGGTGGCGACGATGCCCAAGTTGTACGCCCGGATTCTTGCCGCCGCCGGCTCCGACGGATCGGAACGGGATCCGGAATTGCAATGGTCCGCCCGGGCGTATGTCTGTCACGTGGGAGACAACCTCCGGATCTGGGCGGAGCGTATGGTGGGTGTAAGCCGGGGCGCAACTCCGGCGGTAGCACGGTATGACGAGGACCTACTGGGTGAGGCCCGGGTTTACGACGGGGTCGCACTCGAGGGGGCGATCTGGTCTCTCGAACGGGCAGCCGAAGACTGGCAATCGGCGGTCGACGAAGCAACCGCGGCTGGAGTCGTCCTCATCCATCCGGACCGGGGAGAGCAGAGCCTGTTGGACGTGGTCCGGTCCAACGCCCACGACGCCTTCCACCATCAATGGGACATCCAGCGGTCACTTCGAGGCGCCACCCGAACTTGAGTCACCACTCATGTAGCTGTTTCATGGAGCTGTCTCATGTGGCGGTCTCATGGAGCTGTCTCATGTCGCGGTCGTCGGGGTCGTTCCCGGGACCAGCGGTGCCTGGGGTGCGTAGGTGATGTCGGTGACCGGACCCGGCACTTGGGCACCGCCGGCCGTCGGGACTTCCACCGCGGTTCCGGCGATCTCGAACAAGACGCCGGTGATGCCGGGCTGAGCCATGGTGGTGAACACCACTTGGGCGATGGCCAGGATCTGGGTGGGCCCCACGACCTGGACTGGATTGCTGGTGAAGTTGACGGTGGCGATCCCGTTGAGCACGGTGGCGACCACGTCGCCCGACTTGCCAGTGAGGAAACTCTGCAAACCGACGGAGGACTCCGCCGAGGTGGGGCCCTCGAGCAGGGCCCCGATCACCTGGGTGAGGTTGGCCGGAGGGGCGACATTGCGAAGCACCGGAGACAGGTGCTGAGTGGGTGCCACCAGGTAGATGGGTTCGGAAACCGATGCGACCGGGGGAACCGTCGCGGCTGGTCGTGGTCGGCGAGCTGGGGCTGAGGAGGTTGAAGGGGATGGCATCCTTCGAAATGGTCGAGGGAGCGTCCTGGGTGGGGATGCCACACGAAACGGTGACGATGGCCAGCACGAGGATCAGGGCCACAGCCACCGGTCGGGGTCGGGGTCGGAAGCGGTCCTGCCCATGGTCCCGCCCATGAGGCCCCGGTCGAGTCACAGGACCACCTCAGAACCGTCGGTTTCAGGCTGGGTGAGGGGCAGCTCGACGATGAAACGGGCTCCGCCCCCTTCGGCATCCTCGATGCGGACCGATCCTCCGTGCAGTCGCACGTGCTCGGTCACCAGGGACAGGCCCAACCCGGTTCCTTCGCCGGATGCCCGCTGCCCCGAGCGGGTGCCACGGTAGAAGCGTTCGAACAGGTGGGCCCGGTCGGCGGGTTGCACGCCGGGACCGTGATCCTCGACGATCACCCGGATGCTTCGGGCCTCCGGACCCGCGCCCGGCGGTTCCCGATCCACCACCACCCGGGTCACTCCGCCGGCATAATCGGTGGCGTTGTCGACCAAATTGGCCATGACCCGCTCGAAGCGGCGCTTGTCAACCCGCAGCCGCAGACCCTCCACCCCCAGCGCCACCTCCACCGGGAACACCGGTTCGATCCGGTTCCCGTCCTCTCCGATCGGCGAGGTGGCATTGACGGCTTGACGAACCAGTTCTCCGGGGTCGACCTCGTCGAGGGAGAGTTCGGCCGAGCCGGCGTCGAACCGGGATATCTCCAAGAGATCGTCCACCATCCGTTTGAAGCGCTGGAGATCCCCGTCCAACAGCGAGAGCGCCCGCTGGGCTCGAGGATCGAGCTCGTCCCGGTGGCCTTCGAGGACACCGATCGAAGCCGACAGCGTGGTCAGGGGGAGCGGAGCTCGTGGCTGACGTCGGAGGTGAAGCGGGCCTCGCGCTCGATCCGGGCCTGGAGGTTGCCGGCCATCCGGTTGAAGGCCGAAGCCAGCTTCTGGAGGTCGGCGTCCTCGCCGGCCTCGACCCGGGTGTCGAGTTGCCCGCCGGCGATGGCGACGGCGGCGTCGGTGATGCCCACCAGCGGGCGTAGCGCCCGCCCGCTGGCCCACCGGCCGACGGCGGCACCCGCCACCGTGGTGACCAGGGCGGCGGCACCCAGGGCGAAGGCCAGCGCCCTCAGGGTCCCGGCCAGCTCCGAAAGGGAGACGACATCGAAATAGGCGGAGTGGACGGCCGGGAGGGGAACCCCGACCACCACCTGGACCGAACCGTCGAGCGAGAACCGCTGGGTGGCGGGGGTGCCCCCGAGGACCAGCGCCTGTTCCTCGGCGGGGATGGCGCTCTGGCCCACCGAGATGGACGTGGCGTACCACTGGCCCTTCCAGTTCACCACCGAGCCCGGGAGGGTGTCGATGAGATCGACCAGCTGGTTCACCTGGGTCCCAGAGGCCTGCAGCGAGTTCCGGACCAGGAGTGCGTTCACGAAGGCCTGACGTTGGATGGCCGTCTGGCGTTCGTTGAGGAAGCTCTGCCGGGCGGTGAAGTAGGTGATCCCGGCCAGCACCGCCGACAGGGCAAAGGCGCCGACCGCGAAGGCGGCGGTGACCCGGGCCCGCAACCCGAGGCGGCTCAAGAGGCGGGTACGGCTCGGCGCCCCCAACCGTCAGACCGCCAGTTTGTAGCCCATGCCTCGGACCGTGAGGATGAACTGGGGGTTCCCGGGATCGGGTTCCACCTTGATGCGCAGGCGCCGGACGTGGACGTCGACCAACCGCCCGTCGCCGAAGTAGTCGTAGCCCCACACCCGCTCCAGGAGCTGCTCACGGCTGAGAACCTTCCCGGCGTTGAAGGCGAGCTCGCAGAGCAAGCGGAACTCGGTGCGGGTGCAGTGGACCTCCTCGCCACCCCGCCGGACCACCCCGGCATCCGGCTCGAGCTCGACGTCTCCGAAGGTGAGCACCGAGGCATCCGTCTCGGTGGGCCGGCTGCGACGGAGCAGGGCCCGGATCCGGGCCGCCAGCTCCTTGGCCACGAACGGCTTGGTGACATAGTCGTCGGCCCCGGCTTCGAGGCCGGCCACCACGTCGTGGGTATCGGAGCGGGCGGTGACCATGATCACCGGGACGGTGCTCTGCTTGCGAAGCGCCCGGCAGGTCTCGAACCCGTCCATGCCCGGAAGCATCAGGTCGATGAGGACCAGCTCCGGGGATTCGTCGGCAAAATGGGCGACGGCCTCCTCGCCACTGGCCACGTCGTCGACGGTGTATCCCTCGTCCTCGAGGGCCAGGCGCATGGACAGGCGGATCCGTTCGTCGTCCTCGACGACCAGGATGCGGCTCATTCGACGATCATGGCACGACCGGCCAGGTCGGGTGGGCCGGGCCGGGCGTCCCTGGTCAGCTATTGAGCCAGATCTGGGTGGGCCAGACCGCCCCGGTGATCATGCCGAAGGCCTTGCCACCCGCCGGCGTGGTCGGGTTGTTGAAGTTCTGCACCTTGGGCTGGGCTCCGATCGACCAGACGGTGCGATCGGTCCAGATGTAGGGGACGTCCTTGCCCATCAGCGAGGCCACCTGCTGGTACGCCGCGGCCCGGGCGGTGGGATCGGCGGTCTGCCGCCCCTTCTGCAGGGCCGTCTCCATGGCCGAGTCGGTGTTCCGGGTCATGTCGATGGAGAAGGTCGGGTTGATCTGGGTCGGGCTCCAGAAGATGTAGTTGAGATCAGGGTCGACGGCCCCGAACTGCCGCCACACCTGTGCCTCGAATGAGCCCAGCAGCGCGACGTTGATGATCTGCGCCTGCTGCACCGGGCTCAAGGTGACGGTCATCCCCACCGTTTGCAGCTGCTGTTGGAGGTACTGGGCGATCTTGGTGGTGAACGGGTCGGGGACGTGATTGAGGGTCAGGCTTACCGGCGCACCGGAAGCCTGCGCCTGTTGGACCAGCTGCTTGGCCTTGGTCGGGTTGTAGGTCGGGTAGCCGTCGGCGGCGAAGAACGGCGAGCCGGCGACGAAGGGGCCGTTGGCCGTCGGGTTGATCCCCGAGTCGATCACCTGGGCGTACTGGGCCGAGCTCGACGGCCATGGCCGCCGCCTGGCGCAACATGGCGTTGTTGAAGGGCGGCTTGGACAGGTTCAGCAGCAGGCAGTTCACGTCGGGCTCACCGGCCACATGGGTGGTGTCGTCGATGTAGCCCAGCGACGAATTGGCGCGGAGGCCCTTGGTCACCACCGATGCCGACGAATGGATGATGTCGACACTGTTGGACATCAGGCTGTTGAGCAGCTGGTCGCTGTCGGGGATGGGCCGGAACTGGATGGTGTCGAGGTAGGGATAGCCCGAGCGCCAGTAGTGGGGGTTCTTGTTGGCGGTGAAGTGGTCGTTGGGCACCCAGCCGCCGTTGACGAAGGGTCCGGTGCCGACCGGGTTCATGGTGCCGTTGGCGGTGTCCTTCAACATGGACGGCGCGGCGATGAAGGCGATCTGCCCGCCGATCCCGCCGGCCAGGTAATAGTTGAACGGCACCCACGGGGTGTGCATGGTCACCTTGACGGTCAGCGGGTCGGTGACAGCGATGCTGGCGATGTTGGTCACCGCCGGCCCGGTCAGGACCGACGCCTTGTGGGCGTTGAAGTTGTAGGCCGACCGCCGCGCCGTCGCAGGGGGTGCCGTCGTGGAAGACGATGCCGGGTCGCATGGTCACCGTCCACACCGTGTAGTCGGGGTTCGGGGTGATCGACTGGGCCAGGTAGGGCTGCACCGTCCCGTCGGCGCCGATGATGGCCAGCGGGTCGAAGACGGTGCGGGCGTAGAGGATGCCGGTGGTGTCGAAGGTGCCGGTGGTGGGATCGAACCCCTTCTCTTCGGCCTCCACCCCGAAGATGAGTTTCCCGCCGGTCTTGGGGGCCGCGGTGGAGACGCCGTTGGGGTGGGATCCGGTACCGGTGGAGGTGGGTGAACTGGAGCCGGAGCTGCAGGCGTCGAGGATCCCGCCGGAGGCGCCGATGGCTACGATCCCGGCACCGGTGACAGCTCCGCGAGCCAAAAACGAACGTCGGTCGATTCGCTCAGCCATGTTCCCCCCTAGAGATCGTGGTGACGGCGGTATGACGACAATGTGACGACGTTGTGACGATACACGTCCTGTCGCCTCCGGGTACGGCATAACCGGGATCCGCGATGATCGGAGTTTGACCAGGTTGTGCAGGTACTGTTGATCCCATGCCGTGGGACCTGGATGACTTCCGACGTTCGCTGGATGGGATGTCACCCGCCACCGTCAAGGCCTATCGGACCGACCTGGATGGTTTCATCGAGTGGGCGGCTCGGGGCGGCACCGATGAACCCGGTGACGTCAACCGCATGCTCCTCCGCCGGTACCTGGCCTATCTGGCCACCCGCCGTTATGCCAAGGCGTCCATCGCCCGGAAGGCCGCCTCGCTCCGCGCCTATTTCCAGTGGAGCCTCCGGCGGGGGTTGATCACCTCCGATCCTTCCGCCCGCCTTTCGTCGCCGTCTCCCAACTCACGGTTGCCCCGGATCCTGGGCGATGCCGAGATCGGCCAGCTGCTCGATCATGGCGTCGGCGCGGTCGACGGGGCCGGCCCCGATCCCACCCGATCGAGACGGCCCGAGATCAACCTTCGTGACGATGCGGTGCTCGAGTTGCTCTACGGGAGCGGACTCCGAGTGGCCGAGCTCTGCGGTCTTGACGTCGACGATGTCGATCTCCGGGGGCGGAAGATCACCGTGATCGGGAAGGGCTCGAAACAGCGCCAGGTCCTGATCCATGAGCTGTGTGCTTCGGCGCTGGCCTCGTGGATCAACGAGGCACGGTCAAAGCTGATCAGGGCCGGCAGCCCGGTCGCCGCCCTTTTCTTCAATACCCGGGGGAACCGGCTTGGCCCCCGTGATGTCCGGCGGTTGCTCGACCGCCGATCTCCGGTTCCCACCCACCCCCACGCCCTGCGCCACACCTTTGCCACCCATCTGCTGGACGGAGGGGCCGACCTTCGGGTTGTCCAAGAACTGTTGGGCCATGCCAATCTCCAGACCACGCAGGTCTACACTCATGTCAGCAAGGAGCGTTTGCTTGCTGTCTACGGAGGAACCCATCCGCGGGCTTAGGGGGAGCTTTGGCCTCGCTCACAGAGACGACTGATAAAGGCGGACCCGGCCGTGGCGTCGCGAGCCAATGGGCCATCTACAAGAAATCGGGAGCCCGCCAGCTCCGGGATCAGCTGATCGTGCACTACGCGCCCCTGGTGAAGTTCGTCGCCGGCCGGATATCCGCCGGCCTGCCCCGCCATGTCGACGAGGCCGATCTGGCCAGCTACGGCATCATCGGACTGATCGACGCCATCGAGCGGTTCGACCCGGGTCTCAACGTCAAATTCGAGACGTACGCGATTCCCCGCATCCGAGGAGCCATCATCGATGAGCTCCGATCGATCGACTGGGTGCCCCGGTCGGTGCGGACCAAGGCCCGGGCGGTCGAACAGTCGTACGCAACGCTGCAGGCCAGCCTCCACCGCACCCCCACCGATGACGAGGTCGCCGCCGACCTCGAGATCACCCCCGGCCAGTTCCAGAAGGTGATGCGGCAGGTGTCGGTCACCGGGGTGGCCGCCCTCGATCAGGTGTTCCGGGACGGCGAGCGCTCGGACCGCCCCACGTTGGGCGAATCGCTCCCCGACAGCAGCCTGGGCCCGATGGCGATGTTCGAGGTCCAGGAGACCAAGGAGGGGCTGATCCACGCCATCAACGAGATGGGCGATCGGGAAAAGATGGTCATCACGCTCTATTACTACGAGGGTTTGACGCTGGCCGAGATCGGCGAGATCCTCGGCGTCACCGAGAGCCGGGTCAGTCAGATCCATACCAAGTCGGTGCTTCAACTCCGGGCCAAATTGGCCGACCGGCCGGACGGGGAAGGTCCCAACCGGGGTGGGTCCAACAAGGGCGCCCCCCGGAAGGGCGGTCGATCGGTACCGCCGTCAGCTGGAGGTCGCCGCCGGCTGAGGTGGTGGCCGCGCCCGGACCGGTGAGACCCCGGGGGCGGAATCCCGGAGACCGGCTGGATCGATCAGATCTGCCTGAATGGGCCTCGAGTGGAGGAATCTCCCCTTCGGCCACTATAATTATCTGCGCCTAGCCGTTCGGTAGGCATTCGCGAGAAACCATCACGCACCCGGCCGCGTCTACGGTCGCCCTTTTTTGGGGTGTTGTCGCCGGGGGAGACCAACCGTCAGAGGAGCAATATCGTGGCTGTCGTAACAATGAAGCAACTGTTGAGCGCGGGTGTCCATTTCGGCCACCAGACCCGCCGTTGGAACCCCAAGATGCGCAGGTTCATCCTTGGCGAGCGCAACGGGATCTACCTGGTTGATCTCCAGCAGACGATGAAGGGGATCGAGGAGGCCTACTCCTACACCCGGGACCTGGTCGCCGGCGGCGGCAGCATCCTCTTCGTGGGGACCAAGAAGCAGACCCAGGGACCGATTGCGGCCTACGCCGATGCCTGTGGCATGCCCTACGTGAACGAGCGCTGGTTGGGTGGCATGTTGACCAACTTCCAGACGGTGTCGACTCGGGTGAAGCGTATGAAGGAATTCGAGGCCATGGAGAAGGCCGGTGACTTCGAGGCCATGCCCAAGAAGGAGGCCCTGCGCCACACCCGGGAGCTGGAGAAACTGCAGCGCAACCTGGGCGGCATCCGGGGACTGACCAAGCTTCCCGACGCCATCTTCGTCATCGACACCAACAAGGAGCACATCGCGGTCACCGAGGCCAACAAGTTGGGCCTGCCCATCGTGGCCGTCGTCGACACCAACTGTGATCCCGACGTCATCTCGTACGTGATTCCCGGCAATGACGATGCCATCCGGTCCGGCGCCCTGCTCTGCCGGGTGATTGCCGATGCGGTCGTCGAAGGTCGGTTCATTGCCGAGCAACGCCCGGCTCCCAAGCCCCCGGTTCCGCCCGCGCCAGCCGCGGCGGCCCCGGCGGCTTCCGCTCCGGCACCCGCCGCCGCGGAGGCACCTGCCCCGGCCGAGGCGCCGACGGCATCCGAGGCTCCGGCGCCTGGCGCTCCCATCCCGCCGCCGCCGGCACCGTCCCCGGCAGCCGAGGGTCCGGCTGCACCAGCCGCACCGGCGGAGGCACCGACTGCTGCGGAAGCCAAGACCGAGGTCCCGGCACAGACCGAGGCTCCGGCCCCCGCCGAGACGCCGGCTCCGGCGGAAACCGCAGCCACCGCACCGGCGGAAACGACGACGACAGAAGCCCCACCCGAGACCGAAACCCCCACACCGACCCCCGCAACCGAGGAAGCCTGACCATGCCCGCATTTTCCGCCAAGGACGTACAGACACTGCGCCAGTCCACTGGCGTCGGCATGCTCGACGCCAAGAAGGCACTCGAGGAGAACGAAGGAGACTTCGACAAGTCAGTGGTGTGGCTACGCGAGCAGGGTCTGGCCAGCCAGGCCAAACGGGCGGATCGGGAGGCAACCGAGGGGGCGGTGGCCATCGGCCACGCCGGCAACGTGGCGTCGATCGTGCAGCTGCGGTCGGAAACCGACTTCGTGGCCAAGTCCGATGAGTTCAAGACCATGGTCACCGAGCTGGCCGATCTGGTCGCCGCCGACGGCGAGTCGGCCCTCGACACCCGGTCGGCCGACCTCGAGGACATGAAAACCCGGCTGAAGGAGAACATCTCGATCGGCAAGGTCGTACGCATCGAGGCTCCGACCGACGGTGCCGTCGACAGCTATCTCCACCTCCAGGCCGGACGCGGGGTGAACGCGGTGGTGGTGGCGGTGTCGGGCGGGTCCGGGCAACTGGCCCACGACGTCGCCGCCCATATCGCCTTCGCCCGCCCGTCCTACATCAGCCGGGACGAGGTTCCCGAGGCTGACGTGGCCGCCGAACGGGAGACAGTGGAGAAGATCGCCCGAAACGAAGGCAAGCCGGAGGCGGCCCTCCCGAAGATCATCGAGGGCCGACTGAACGGTTGGTACAAGGAACGGGTTCTTCTCGACCAGGCCTATATCAAGGACGAGAAGCAGACGGTGGCCAAGTTCCTGGGCACGGCGTCGGTGACGCAGTTCGCCCAGGTCGTCATCGGCGACTGAGTCCAGCGTGGGCAACCGACGGCGGATCGTCCTGAAGATGTCGGGGGAGGCGCTGGCCTCCTCCGCATCCGACGAGACCATCGATGCCTCCATGGTCGAGCGGATCGCGGTCGACATCGCCGGGGCACGCGCCGACCTCGATCTCGAGCTGGCGGTGATGGTCGGGGGCGGCAACATCTGGCGGGGCACCACCGGGGCCGGCGCCGGCATGGACCGGGCCACCTCGGACACCATGGGCATGTTGGGCACGGTCATCAACGCCCTCGCCCTCCAGGATGCCCTCGAGCACCATGGGCAGGTCACCCGGGTCCTCTCGGCTGTGCAGATGGCCGAAGTCGCCGAGCCCTACATCCGCCGTCGGGCCATCCGCCACCTCGAGAAGGGCCGGGTGGTGGTGTTTGCCGCCGGGATGGGGAACCCGTTCTTCACCACGGATACGTCGGCGGCGCTGCGGGCCGCGGAGATCGAGGCCGAGATCCTCTGCAAGGGGACCCACGGGGGCGTCGACGGGGTCTACTCCGCCGATCCGCGCCTCGACCCCACCGCCACCAAGTACGACGAGGTGTCGTTCATGGAGGTGGTGTCGAAGGACCTTCGGGTCATGGACCTCACCGCCATCACCTTCTGCCGGGACAACGGTCTGCCGATCCGGGTATTCGACCTGATGGGCGAAGGCAACATCCGGAAGGCCCTGAGCGGCGAACCCATCGGGACTCTGGTCCGATGAACAGGGTGAACGGGAAGAACTTCCTGGTCACGGGGGTCCCCCGATGGCGTGCAACCTTGCTCGCTACGCTGGTGGGCTGATGGACAACGAACTGACCGATTTAGTTGTCCAAGAGGCGCAGGAACGTATGGAAAAGGCTGTCGAACACGCTCAGGCCGAATTCAGCGCCATCCGTACCGGTCGGGCCACGCCGGCCCTGGTCGAGCACCTGAAGGTCGACTACTACGGCACCGAGACCGAGCTGCGGGCCATGGCCGGTTTCAGCGTGCCCGAGGCGCGCCTCTTGGTGATCTCCCCCTACGACAAGAGCTCGCTGGGTGCCGTCGAGAAGGCGCTCCAGAACTCCGACCTCGGGATCAACCCTTCCAACGACGGGACGGTCATCCGCCTGTCGTTCCCGGTGCCCACCGAGGAGCGGCGCAAGGAGCTGGTGAAGGTGGTGAGGCAGAAGTCGGAGGACGGCCGGGTCACCATTCGCAACGTCCGCCGGGCCGCCCGCCACGAGCTCGAAGCCCTGGAAAAGGCCGGCGAGCTGTCTAATGACGAGTTGAAGCGGGTAGAAGAGGAACTCGACAAGGTCACCCAGGTTCACGTGGCGTCCATCGACCGATTGCTGGCCCACAAAGAGCAAGAGCTCCTCGAGATCTGAGACATGGCGGGGCCCCGACTCGGCCCTGCCCATGAAGGGAATACCGACGTGCACGACGGTGACGACCGGCGAGAAGACGAAGAGGCAGCCGAGATCCGCAGGCGGACCGCGGAGCGGAGCGGGCCGTCGACCGACCAGGTGCGGATCGTCGGGGCGGAGGTCGCGGGCGAGGCCACCGCGGTGGTGCCGGTGGTGTCCAGGGACGACCTCTTCGGCGTGTCCCCCGAGCCTCCGGATGACGACGCCACCGAGGCTGCGGTCCACCTGACCAACGAACCGAGCGACCCCGAGACCATGGGCCACGCGGTGCGCCCGGTGCTCCCCGGCGAGACGGCCGTACCGATGGGTTCGCCGTCGGCCACCAAACTCCCGCACTGGACGGAAGCTCCGACCGGGCAGGTCCCCGCGGTGCTCAGCCGCGACACCGACGAGGGGAGCGGATCCCACTCGGGGATTGCCGCCCCGTCCTGGCGCGAAGAGGACAGCGACTGGGTGGCCCAGGAGGAGGAGTTCGAGCCGTCGATGTTCGGCGACGACGAGGACGCCCTCGGCTCCCTGGACGAGACCAACCGGACTGACGTCGAGCGCCGACCGTGGGAGTTCGATCTCCCGTCGTCGGGGACGCCGGCGGTCGGGCGATCCCGGAGGGGAGCCGGGTCGGCCGGCGGTGAGGCAGCCGGAGGCGCGCCGGAACCGGCCATCGAGGATCAGCTGACCACCCAGATACCCGCGGTGCCCCGGTCGCCCGAGTCGCCCGAGTCGGCCGGATCCTCGGCACCGGCGTGGGTCGAGGGCGTCGGCTACGCGGATCCCATCGGCGCCGGCAGCCGCCGCGGCGAGCGGGAAGGCCGGCTGCCCTCCAGCCGGGCCACCGGAGGGACGGAGATTCCCGACGAGCCGGACGACGACGAGGAAGTCGACGATCTCCCCGGCCTCCAGCGGACCCGTCCGACCGGGAGCGCCCGGGTGGGTCGGATGCGCCGGGGCGGGCTCCGGGCCGACCGGGTGAAGGCCAAGCGACCGGAGGAGATCGATGCGATGATCGACCCTCCGTTGGCGGCGGAGCCACCCGGGGCGAGTGTGACCGAGGTGCCGGGTGCCGGCCGCCGGCGGGGCGGGCTGGCCGGGCTGGCCGCCGCCGACAGTGCCTCCGAGCGATCCGCGGGCCGGCTCGGCCGCCGACACCGGGACGAGGAGGCCGCCCAGCACGACGCCGAGACCGACGGCCTCGGCGCCGAGGCCTATGCCAGGGAGCATCCGTACCCCGAGTCCCAGGCCGACCTCGGGCGCGCCGCCGGCGCGGCCGCCGGAACCGCCACCCAGGTCGATCCCTACGGCCAGCCGGTCATCGAGGCGGCCACCCAAGTAGGTAGGGGGCGAGGCGGTGGCGACACCGCCCGTTACCGGGCCGCGGAATTCGACGAGCCGGACGACGGGCCGCTGGGCGGCGGGCCCCCGGTCCGGCGACTCCACATGCCGTCCCGCCCGGGTCGCAACGGCGCGGCCGGCGAGAGGCACGAGGGGGGCGTGGCCAGCATCGGGGTACGGGTGGTCACCGGGATCATCGCCGTCGCCGTCATGCTGCTCGTCTTCAAGTTGGGCCCGGCGCCGGCGGTGGTGCTGTGCGCGGTGGTGGTGACGTTTGCCGCCGGCGAGTGCTTCGGGGTCATGCGGCGGGCCGGGTACCACCCGGCCACCCTGCTCGGATTGGTCGGCACCGTGTCGCTGATGGTGGCCGCCTACACCAAGGGACCGTCGGCCGTCCCGTTGGTGCTGGTGCTGATCGCGGTGTTCACCATGCTGTGGTACCTGTTCGGCATCGAACGGGGATCGCCCATCGCCGGCAGCGCCTCCACCCTCTTCACCATCGGCTGGATCGCCCTCCTGGGCTCCTACTCGGCGCTGCTGCTGTCGCCGTCGGAGTTCCCGAATCGCACCGGCATCGCCTTCTTGCTGGGAGCCATCGTCGCCACGGTGGCCAACGACGTGGGCGCGCTGGTCATCGGCGGCTGGATCGGGCGCCACGCCCTCGCCCCCAACGTCAGCCCCCACAAGACCTGGGAGGGACTGCTGGGTGGTGCGGTGTTCTCCGTCGTCATCTCCGCGGCCCTGGTCGGCGACATCCACCCCTGGACCCCGGCCCACGCCGCCGTCCTCGGCCTGGTGGTGGCGGTGGTGGCGCCGATCGGCGACCTCTGCGAGTCCCTCCTCAAGCGGGACTTCCGGATCAAGGACATGGGCTCCATCCTTCCCGGTCACGGAGGGGTGCTCGATCGGATCGACGCCCTGCTGTTCGTGCTGCCCGCCACCTACTACCTGGTGCGCGCCCTCAACATTGCCTGATCTTCGGGCAGGCTAGGGGGGTGACACCGATGACACCCGCCACCCCGGCGACCCCCACCACCGTCAGCCTCATCGGTTCGACCGGGTCCATCGGCACCCAGGCCATCGAGGTCATCGAGTCCTGCCCCGAGCGATTCACGGTGGTCGCTCTCGGCGCCCAGACCTCGATCAAGGTGCTGGCCGACCAGGCCCGCCGGTTCCACCCGTCGGTGGTGGCCATCGGCGACGACTCGCTGGCCCCGGACCTGGCCCGCCTGCTGCCCCCCGGCATCGAGGTGGTGACCGGACAAGACGGCCTGGCCCACATCGCCACGTTGGCCGACGTGGCCGTCAACGGGGTGGTGGGCTTCGCCGGGTTGACCGTCACCCTGGCCGCCCTGGAGGCCGGCCGCCGACTCTGCCTGGCCAACAAGGAGTCGATCATCGCCGGCGCCCCGGTGGTACAGCGGGCCCGTCGCACCCCGGGGGCGGAGATCGTCCCGGTGGACTCCGAGCACTGCGCCATCCACCAGTGCCTCCGGACCGGCAGCCCCGACGAAGTCAAGCGCCTGCTGATCACCGCCTCGGGCGGTCCGTTCCGGGGCCGCAGCCGCGAAGAGCTGGCCACGGTGGAAGTCGCCGAGGCGCTGAGCCATCCGACGTGGTCGATGGGGCCGAAGATCACCGTGGACTCGTCCACCCTCATGAACAAGGGTCTCGAGGTGATCGAGGCCCACGAGCTGTTCGGCATCCCCTTCGACGCCATCGACGTGGTCGTCCACCCCCAGTCGATCATCCACTCGATGGTGGAGTTCACCGACGGCGCGGTGGTGGCCCAGCTGTCCCTGCCCGACATGCGGCTGCCCATCGGCTACGCGCTGATGTACCCCGACCGGTTGCCGGTGCCGTTCGGCGCCATCGACTGGACCGCCCTGGCCCGGCTCGATTTCGAGGAGCCGGATCGATCGGTGTTCAGCTGCCTCGACCTCGCCTACCGGGCCGGACGGGCGGGCGACCTGGCCCCCGCCTGGCTGAACGCGGCCAACGAGGTCGCGGTGGCCGCCTTTCTCGGGGGCCGGATCGGATGGTGTGCCATCGCCGAGGTCGTCGCCGAGACCCTCGACCGCTACCAGGCGCCCGGCGGCGATGGGATCGCGGAGGGGTCCGACGGGACCCCGACCCGCACCGTCGACGACGTCCTGGAGACCGATGCCGCCGCCCGCCGCGCCGCCGAGCGGGTGGTCGCCGCTCGGGAGTTGGCGGCGTGAGCACCACCGAGAAGCCGACAGCGTCGACCGGTTCGGCGGGTTCCGCGGCGCCCGCCTTTCCACCTCCTGGCCTGCCGCCGCGGTTCCCCGAAAAGGTGAAGTCCCCACGGCAGTCGGCCTTCGAACTGGCGGTGGTCGTGGCCGCCATCGTGGGGCTGACGGTGGTCACCGGGACAGTCGACATCGCCATCATCATCGCCTGCATCGTCGTCATCGTGATGGTCCACGAATTCGGGCACCTGTTGGCGGCCAAGTTCGGCGGCATGAAGGTGACCGAGTACTTCCTCGGCTTCGGTCCCCGGCTCTGGTCGTTCCGGCGGGGGGAAACCGAGTACGGGATCAAGGCGTTCCCGCTGGGGGGCTACGTGAAGATCCCGGGCATGACCAACCTCGAGGAGGTGGACCCCGAGGACGAACCCCGTACCTACCGACAGCAGCCGTTCCACGCCCGCCTGCTGGTGGCGCTGGCCGGGTCGTTCATGCACTTGGTGATGGCGTTCCTCCTGCTGTGGTCCCTGCTCACTTTCGTGGGCATCCCCAGTTCCTCGCAGATCCAGGTCCAGGTGGCGTCCTCCATCGCCGGCCAGACGAGTCCGGCGGCCGCCGCCGGGTTGCAGAACGGGGACATCGTGTTGTCGGTCAACGGAAGGGCGGTCAACGGCAATCCCGACATCCTCACCCATGCCATCCAGAGCCATCCCGGCCAACCGATCCCGGTGGTGGTGGACCGGGCCGGGCGCCGGCTGACCCTGACGGTGACCCCGGCCAACGGCCGGACCGTGCACGAGAACGGCGCCCAGGCCCCGAGTGGCTCAGCGCCTTTCGGGGTGATCGGGATCACCCTCGGATCGCCCACCGTCCGGACCAACCCCGTCCACGCGGTGGGGACGACGACGGTGGATCTCGGCCACTTCACCTGGTCGACCGTGTCCCTGGTCGGCGGCCTGTTCTCCCCGTCGTCGATCTCCTCCCGGTTCCATCAGGTGACCAGCGCCCAGGCGGCCAGTCAGGCCACCGCCAACGGCACCCGGGTCTCGTCGATCGTCGGGGCGGTGGGCGCCGGAGGCGACGCGGTGCATGCCGGGATCGGGGACACCCTGATCTTTCTGGTCTCGATCAATCTGTTCCTCGGCGTGTTCAACCTGTTCCCGATGCTGCCGCTCGACGGCGGCCACGTGGTCATCGCCGTCTACGAGAAGATCCGGACCGGCAGCCGCAAAGTGCTCTACCACGCCGACGTGGCCAAGTTGATGCCGTTCACCTGGCTGATGCTGGCCTTCCTCGCCGTGCTGTTCACCACCGCCCTGTTGAACGACCTGCTGCATCCGATCGCCAACCCGTTCAACTGAGGATTCGGATCGCCGCCGGGTCGGCATGGGATTGACGACTGGGACGGCCAGCTGACGGCTCGGATGTCACATGGTTTGCCCAATGTTTGCCGTTGCGCCTACCGGAAGCCGGGGCGGCACCCCTAGCATGGGGGCATGGGACGAACGGCGTGGACCACCACCGAGCGGCGACCGACCCGTCAGATCCACGTCGGGGGGGTGGCGGTGGGCGGCGGGGCCCCGGTCACCGTGCAGTCGATGACCACCACCAAGACGGCCGACGCGGAAGGCACCCTGAGCCAGATCTACGCGCTGGCCGGTGCCGGTGCGGACATCGTGCGCTGCACCTGCAACGAGGAAGCCGCCGCCGAGGGCCTGGCCCGGATCGTGCCCCGCTCGCCGGTGCCGATCATCGCCGACATCCACTTCCACCATGAGATGGCACTGGCCGCGCTGGAGGCCGGGGTCAACGGCTTGCGGCTCAACCCCGGCAACCTCCGCAAAGAGGCCGAGATCAAGCAGGTGGCCGCCGAAGCCAAGGACCGGGGCGTCCCCATCCGGATCGGGGTGAATGCCGGGTCACTGCATCCCGACCTCTACAAGCGCTTCGGCGGTGCCACCCCCGAGGCTCTGGTCGAGTCGGCCCGGATGGAGTTGGCCTACTTCGCCGAGGTGGGGTTCGACGATGTGAAGATCTCGGTGAAGGCCTCGTCGGTCCCTCTGATGATCGAGGCCTACCGGCTGGCGTCGGAGACCTTCGACCACCCGCTCCACCTCGGGGTGACCGAGGCGGGCCCGCCTCCCGCCGGGCTGTTGAAGGGCACCGCCGGCATCGCCACCCTGTTGGCCGAGGGGATCGGCGACACCATCCGCTACTCGCTGACCGCCGACCCGGTGGAAGAGGCCCGGGCCGGCCGTCAACTGTTGGAAGCCCTCGGCTTGCGGGAGCGCAAGGGCCTCGACCTCATCGCCTGCCCGAGTTGCGGCCGGGCGGAGATCGATGTCATCGCGGTGGCCAATGCCGCCCAGGCGGCGTTGGAGAACCGGAACCTGCCCATCCAGGTGGCGGTCATGGGCTGCGTGGTCAACGGTCCCGGGGAGGCCCGGGAGGCCGACCTCGGCATCGCCGCCGGCCGCAAGCGGGGCCACCTGTTCATCAAGGGGAAGATCGTCCGGGTAGTGCCGGAGGACGAGATGGTCGAGGCACTGGTGGCCGAAGCCGAGAAGCTGGTCACCGAAGGGGTGGAGGCCCGGCTGGCCGCCGCCGATGCCGGGGCCGAAGCCGAGGCGGAGGCCGACCGGCGCGAGTTGCTCGACGCCAAGGGCGCCGATGCCAACGCCTCGGAGACCAAGGTGGAGTTGATCCGCAAGAAATACGGCGAGGGCCACGAAGCTCAGTAGCGTCGCCGATCACCGGTCGTCGCCCCGGCGTACGCCGGGAGGTGGTGACCCGGCCCGGTAGGATCGCCGACCATGCGCATGTCCCGGTTCTTGGTCCGCACCCTCCGTGAGGCGCCGGCTGACGCCGAAGTGGCCAGCGCCCAGCTGCTGATCCGGGGCGGATTCATCCGCCGGCTGGCGTCCGGGGTGTACACCTTCCTACCCCTCGGCCTGCGGGTGCTGCAGAACATCGAAGCGGTCATCCGCCAGGAGCTGGACACCGCCGGTGGGCCAAGAGGTGCTGATGCCCGTCCTCCACCCGCTCGAGTTGTGGGAGCAGAGTGGCCGGGCGGCCATGTTCGGGACCGAGTCCCTCCCGGCCATGGTGGTCGAGGGACGGGGCGGGAGCTTCGTCCTCGGTCCGACCCACGAGGAGGTGGCCACCGTCACCGTCGGCGCCGAGGTCGACTCCTACCGGCAGCTCCCGCTCACCCTCTATCAGATCCAGGTGAAATTCCGCGACGAGGCCCGCCCCCGGTTCGGCCTGTTGCGCACCCGGGAGCTGATCATGGCCGACGCCTACTCCTTCGATGTCGACAAGGAGGCCATGCAGAGCTCCTATGCCGCGGTCTTCGAGGCGTATCTCCGGATCTTCGGGCGCCTGGACCTGGAGGTCTTTCCGGTCGAGGCCCGCTCCGGGGCCATCGGCGGTGACGTGAACCACGAGTTCATGGTGCCGACGGTGGTGGGAGAGGACCATTTCGTCCAGTGCACCTCGTGCGGGTACGCCGCCAACGTGGAGGCGGCCGAGCGGAGGGTGGACGCCGATCCATCGGCCCGCACAGCGCCGAAACTGACGGCCCGGCATTGGTCGACCACCACACGCCCGACCGCCCCGGGATCGAGCCGGTGGTGGCGTTCTTTGCCGCCGCCGCCGGAGAGGGCGGGCCCGGCCAAGAACGGGAGGTGACCGCCGCCGACCTGATGAAGAGCCTGGC
This sequence comes from uncultured Acidimicrobiaceae bacterium, assembly GCA_963819695.1. Taxonomy (GTDB): domain Bacteria; phylum Actinomycetota; class Acidimicrobiia; order Acidimicrobiales; family RAAP-2; genus DASZIT01. The sequence goes on from CAWFXD010000001.1 coordinate 1,063,490, forward strand.
GGCGGTGGACGACGAAGGGCGGCCCACCCTGCTCCTGGTGCCCGGCGATCGCGAGGCCCGGCTGCCGGCGGGATGGCGGCTGTTCGAGGACGACGACTTCGCCGCCCATCCGTCACTGATCAAGGGCTACATCGGACCGATCGGCCAACAGGAGCACGGGATCCGGGTGGTGGCCGACCTCGCCATCGCCCGGGGCGGCACCTGGATGACCGGGGCCAACCAACGGGATCACCACGTCAGCGGCCTGACCCTCGGCCGCGACTTCACCGTCGACGAGTGGGGCTCCTTCGTGGAGGTGGCGACCGGGGATTTCTGCCCGCGCTGCGGGGAACCCGTCGGCCTGGTGCGCTCGGTGGAGGCCGCCCACACCTTCCAGCTCGGGCTCCGCTACAGCGAGGTGATGCCCGGGGCCACCTTCGTGGCCGAGGACGGCAGCGAGGGCCGGTTCTCGATGGGTTGCTACGGCATGGGGGTCAGCCGGCTGCTGGCGGTGGTGGCCGAGGAGCATCACGACGACAAGGGTCTGGTCTGGCCCCGGGAAGTGGCCCCCTACCAGGTGGCCCTGCTGGCCCTGGGCGCCGGCCGATCTCCGGAGGTGGCCGCGGCCGCCGACGAGCTGTATGCCGGGCTGGTGGCGGCCGGGGTCGAGGTTCTCTACGACGACCGGGACGCCTCTCCGGGGGTGAAGTTCAAGGACGCCGATCTGCTGGGCCTGCCCGTCCGGTTGGTGGTGGGGGCAAAGGGTCTGGCCCGGGGGATCGTGGAGTGGCGGTCCCGGGCGACCGGGGAGGACACGCGAATTGGCACTGGGTGACGCGGTGGCCGAGATAGCCGCCGGCTGACCGGGAGAGCGGGGCGGCACGAATCGGTCGACCGGCGCGGGGACCGACGGCCGGGCACCGTCGACGGCGGCCGACAGGGCGAAAATGGCGGCTCAGAGCCGCTTCCAGATCAGGCTGGCGCTGCTATACTTGAGATCTGCCGTTTGGTTGGGGTGTAGTGACGCTGGAAAGCGTGGGCGGACAGCCCACGCTTTTGTTTTGTCAAAGACACTTCCGCCAGATCGCAGGAGATGGACGACAGATACATGGCAACCACACGGATTTTCAACCCGGCGATGAGCGAGAGAGGAGACAGCCAGTATGACCGAAGAACTGTTTTCTCTGCTCGAGCCTGCGGTGATCTCCGTCGGGCTGGAGCTCTTCGACGTTGAGCTGAAGTCCGGGAGTGGTCCTGGTCACGGTGGATCGGGCCGGAGGGGTGGACCTCGAGGCCCTCACCGATGCCAACCGGGTGGTCTCGGCGGTGCTCGACGAGCGGGATCCGGTGCCCGGCTCCTACACCCTGGAGGTCTCCAGCCCGGGGGTGGAGCGGACCCTGAGGACCCCGGCCCACTTCGCCAAGGCGGTGGGGGAGACGGTCTCGGTGAAGACGCGTCCCGCAGGTACCCGGCCCCCGGCGGTTGAAGGGCACCCTGGCCGCGGCCGACGGCGACGGCATCGAGCTGACCACCGACGAGGTGCCCGACGGTCGGATCCGACTGTCCTATTCGGACATGGACCGGGTTCGCACCGTCTTCGGGTGGGGACCGACGCCTCCTCCCGGCGGCAAATCGGGAGCGGCCAAGAGGGCCCGGACCGGTGCCGCCGGGAAGGACCACGAAGACGACCGAGAAGAGGAAGCAGGTCACCACCCCATGAGCAAGCCGAACTTCGAGTTCCTCGACGCGCTCGGTCAGATCGCCCGCGACAAAGGGATCGCGGTGGAAACGCTGCTCGACGCCCTGGCCAATGCGTTGGTGGCGGCGTACAAGCGCCGTCCCGACGCGGCCGAGGAAGCCGTGGTCACCATCGATCCGGAGTCCGGGGAGATCCGGGTCTACGGCCAGGAGCTGGACGAGGACAGCAACGTCATCCGCGAGTGGGACGACACCCCCAGCGACTTCGGACGGATCGCCGCCCAGACCGCCAAACAGGTCATCCTGCAGCGGATCCGGGAGGTGGAGCGCGACCTCAAGTACGTGGAGTACGCCGGCCGGGAAGGCGACATCGTCACCGGCATCGTCCAGCAGACCGACAACCGCTACACCTTGCTCGACCTGGGCAAGGTGGAGGCGCTGCTGCCCCAGGCCGAACAGGTGTCCTACGAGCGCTACGAGCACGGCGCCCGTCTGAAGGCGTACATCGTCGAGGTCCGTAAGACCACCAAGGGCCCCCAGATCGTGGTCAGCCGCAGTCACCCGGGCCTCATCAAGCGGCTGTTCGAGCTGGAGGTCCCCGAGATCTCCTCGGGTGCCGTCGAGATCAAGGCCGCGGCCCGGGAGCCCGGGCACCGGACCAAGATCGCGGTGTGGTCCAACGATCCGAACGTGGACCCGGTTGGTGCCTGCGTAGGGGCCCGAGGCTCCCGGGTGCGGATGGTGACCAACGAATTGCGCGGGGAGCGGGTCGATGTGGTCCCCTTCTCCGATGATCCGGTGGAGCTGATCCAGTCGGCGTTGGCCCCCGCCCGGGTGCGCGAAGTGCGGCTCAACGACGACACCGGGACGGCCACGGTGATCGTGAGCGACTACCAGCTATCCCTGGCCATCGGCAAGGAGGGTCAGAACGCCCGCCTGGCCGCCCGCCTCACCGGCTGGCGCATCGACATCAAGAGCGAGACCCAGCTGGCCGAGGAGGAAGCCGGCTACGGCGGCGAGGAGTGGGCCGAGGGCGAATGGGTGCAAAACGAGGCCGGGGAGATGGTGTGGCAGCCGGCGGAGGGCGGGGACGCGGTGTCGGCCTCGCAGTGGTCGCAGGGTGCCGGCACCCGCCGAGGAGGGTGAGGCGGCTCCGGCCGCCGAGCCGGCCGAGGCCGCCGAGCGGTGCTGTCCCGGCGAGGCGGCCGGTTGAGGCCCCGGCCGGAGCTGGCCGAGGCGCCGGCCGCTGAAGCTGCCCGCGGCCGACCGCCGAGGAGGAACCGGCCGCCAAGGTCGGGCGGCCACGGATCCGGCCAGCGAGGGTACGGCATAGCCCCGATTCGCACCTGCATCGGTTGCCGTCGGACAGGTGCGGCGGACGGAGATGGTGCGGGTGGTCCGGGGGTCGGACGGATCCCTGGTGGTGGGCCGGTCGGTCCCGGGTCGTGGGGCGTGGTTGTGCCGGGAGGCTCCCGACTGCCTTGACCAGGCCATACGCCGAAAAGCGTTCGAGCGGGCCCTTCGAGGGCCAGTGACCACCGAACAGATGGAAACAGTCCGGGAGGCTCTGCAAGGGCCGGGACGGGTGCCTGGGTAGGGCTCGGAAGCCCAGGCACCGCAATGTGCGAGGATAGAGGGCGTATGTGCGTAGATGTGCATACGACGTGAACGAAGGGCAGTAACAGAGGTTGCCGAAGAAGATAAGGGTCTACGAGCTCGCACACGAGCTCGGATTGACCAACAAAGAGGCACTTGACCTGTGCCTATCCCTTGGAATGGGAGTGAAGAGCCACTCGTCCTCCATCGAGGACGCGCAGGCGGACCGCGCCCGTCGTAAGGCTGATCGGGAGGGCCTCCGCCGGGAGGTCCAGCCTGAAGAGCCGGCACCCCCGGTCAAGAAGGCAGCCGCGACCAAGAAGGCCGCGGCCAAGAAGGCGGCGGCCACCACCCGGGCCACTGGCACCGATAAGGACGCTGACCAGGACGGCAAGGCCGCAGCCCCGGCCTCAGAGTCGGCGGACGCCTCCGGCGATGGGCTGCCGGCCGCTCCCACCCCGATCAAGCGGTCAGGGGCCAAGCTGGTCACCAGCCGTCCCGGCCCCGAGAAGCCTGCGGAAACGCCCGCCACCCGCCCGGCCGCGACCCCAGCTGCTGCGGTGGCTCCGGTCACGCCGATCGCCCCCGCAGCCCCGGCATCGCCAACCCCCTCGGCCCCCGCCGCCAAGGCCCCCGCCGCCAAGGCCCCCGCCGCCAAGGCCCCCGCCGCCAAGGCCCCCGGCCAAGGCCCCGGCGGCGGCCGCCCCGACGACCCAAGCGACGGCTCCGGCCGTCGAGACCCCGACTGAGGCTCCCGCCGCCAAGGCCCCTGCGGCTACGGCTCCTGCGGCCACGAACGAGCCGGCCGTCCCGACAACGCCCCTGGCCCCGGCTGCCTCCGTGGCCCCGGCGGCGCCACCGTCAGCTCCTTCGCATCCACCGACCAGTGCCTCCGGCCGGTCGATCCCGCCTCCTCCCGGCGGCCCACCCCGTTCTGTCACCGGCAAGCCGATTCCGCCACCCCCCGGTTCGGGTGGGCGGCGACAGCCGGCCAGCAGCCCGCGTCCCGGCGGCGGCGGGTTCAGTGGACGCCCCGGCCCCGGTGGGGCAACCCGGCCCAGCGGGCCGGGAAGCGCGCGCCCGGGTGGATCCGGTCCGGGCGGTGGCGGTTTCAGCGGTCGCCCGGGCGGCGGACCCGGAGCCGGAGGCGGGTTCAGCGGTCGTCCCGGCGGCGGGCCCGGTGGGGGCCCCGGTGGGGGCCCGGGTGGTCCGGGTGGACGTGGTGGACCCGGCATGGGTCGCGGCCGCCCCAATCAACGTCGCCCTCGCCGGCGACGTCGCAACCTCGAAGAGCTCGAGCCGACCCAGCTCACCGCCTACACGCCATCGACGGCTCCGGTGCCCGACACCGAGGTCATCGTGGAGCGAGGTTCGACGGCCCGCGATCTGGGTCCGAAGCTGAATCGGTCCGCCGGCGACGTGATCCGCTTCCTGCTGCTGCAGGGGGAGATGGTGACCGCCACCCAGTCGTTGACCGATGACATGATCGACCTGTTCGCGGCCGAGCTGGGCGCCGAGGTGCGCCTGGTCGACCCGGGTGAGGAGCGCGAGGCCGAACTGCTGGCCAAGTTCCTCGACGACGACGACGAAGAGATCGACGAGGCCGACCTGCGGCCCCGCCCGCCGGTGGTCACGGTGATGGGCCATGTCGACCACGGCAAGACCCTCCTCCTCGACCGGATCCGGCACGCCAATGTGGTCGCCGGAGAAGCCGGGGGCATCACCCAGCACATCGGTGCCTATCAGGTGGTCTGGAACGACAACCCGATCACCTTCATCGACACCCCGGGCCACGAGGCGTTCACCGCCATGCGGGCCCGCGGCGCGGAGATCACCGACATCGTGGTGTTGGTGGTGGCCGCCGATGATGGCGTCATGCCCCAGACCATCGAGGCCATCGACCACGCCAAGGCCGCCGACGTGCCGATCATCGTGGCCCTCAACAAGATCGACCGGGAGGAAGCCGACCCCAACCGGGTCCTCCAGCAGATCTCCGAGCAGGGTTTGGTTCCGGAGGCCTGGGGTGGGGACACCATCACCGTGGAGGTGTCCGCCCTCCAGAATCTGGGCATCGACGATCTCCTCGAGCAGATCGTGCTGGTCGCCGAAGTCGAAGAGTTGGTCGCCAGTCCCGAGGGCCGGGCCCGGGGCGTGGTCATCGAAGCCGAGCTCGAGGTGGGTCGGGGCCCGGTGGCCTCGGTCATCGTCGAACAGGGCACGTTGCGGGTCGGCGACCCGATCGTGGCCGGCGCGGCGTGGGGCAAGGTGAAGGCCCTGGTCGACGAGCACGGTGACCAGATCAAGGAAGCCCCTCCCTCCACCCCGGTCCAGATTCTCGGTTTCTCCGAGCCGCCGGAGCCGGGAGACGACTTCCGGGTCGCCCCCGAGCAGGCCCAGGCCCGCACCATCGGCGAGGCACGTGCCCATCGCTACCGGGTGGCCGGCCATGTCCCGGCCGCCGGCTCGGCGCTGGGCGGGGCCAAGCTCGAGGACCTCTTCGAGCAGATCCAGCGAGGGGAGACGGCCACCCTCAACCTGATCCTCAAGGCCGACGTGCGCGGGTCGCTCGAGGCGGTGACCGAGAGCCTCCGCAAACTCGAGCGCGACGACGTGAAGCTCAGCTTCGTCCATCGGGGCGTCGGCGGGATCTCCGAGTACGACGTGCAGCTGGCCCAGGCCTCCAATGCCACCATCATCGGCTTCAACGTCCGTCCCGACCGGCGCGCCCGGGATATGGCGGCGAAGGCCCGGGTGGAGATCCGTACCTACGAGATCATCTACAAGCTGTTGGAGGACATCGAGGCGGCCATGCTCGGCCTGCTCGCCCCGGTCTTCGAGGAGATCGTCACCGGCGAGGCCGAGGTGCGCCAGGTGTTCCGGGTGCCCAAGCTCGGAGCGGTGGCCGGGTGCTACGTCCGGGAAGGTGTCATCACCCACGGTTCCAAGGTCCGGTTCCTGCGGGAGGGCGTCGTCATCTGGAAGGGCGCCATCACCTCTCTCCGGCGGTTCAAGGATGACGTCCGCGAAGTCCAGTCCGGCTTCGAGTGCGGTATCGGGCTTTCCGACTACCAGGACCTCAAAGAGGGCGACATCATCGAGACCTACGACGAGCGGGAGATCCCTCGTACCTGAGAGGTAGTTCAGCCGCATCATCAGCAGCAGGACCACAGGACCAAAGGTTCGAACGGAAGTAGCTATGTCAGGTCGCCGTCATGACAACCGGGGAGCATCCCCCTATCCGCGGTCGCTGCGCGTCAACCAGGTGCTGCGCGAGGTATTGGCCGAGGAACTCGAACGGCTGGCCGATGCCGATGAACGACTGCGGCTGGTCACCGTCACCTCGGTGGACACCGCCCCTGACCTCCGCCATGCCACCGTGTTCCTGAGTTCCCTGTCCGACGACGGGGCCGATGCCCTGGCCGAGCGGCGGCCGCACCTGCAACGCTCGCTGGGCCGCCAGCTGCGGATGAAGCGCACCCCGCTCCTCGCCTTCGAGGTCGATCCGGCGGTCATCTCCGGCGGCCGGGTCGAGGATGTGCTCCGCCGGATCCGGGCCGCCGAAACCCACCCCGATCCGAGCCCCGACAACGACAACAACAACGACACCGGCCCCGACACCCACCGATGACGTCCCCGTCCAACGAGGTGGTCACCGGCCTGGTGGTGGTGGACAAGGAAACCGCCTGGACGTCCCACGACGTGGTGGCCCGCTGCCGACGCATCTTCGGCCAGCGCCGGGTGGGTCACGCTGGCACCCTCGATCCCGACGCCACCGGCGTCCTGCTGGTGGGGCTGGGCCGGGCCACCCGGCTGATGCGGTTCCTCACCGCCCTCCCCAAGACCTACGAGGGGGAGGTCGTCCTCGGGACCTCGACCACCACCCTCGATGCCAGCGGGGAGGTGACCGGCACCTGGGACATGAGCAACGTGACGCTGGCCGAGGTACGGGCGGCGGCGGCCGGGATGACCGGGGACATCGAGCAGATCCCCCCGATGGTGTCGGCGGTGAAGGTCGGCGGGCGTCGGCTGCATGCGCTGGCCCGGGAGGGCATCGAAGTCGAACGCGCCCCCCGGCCGGTCACCGTTCACCGGTTCGACGTCGCCCCGACCACCAGCCCCGGGGTCTTCCGGATCGACGTCGAGTGCTCCTCGGGGACCTACGTCCGGGTGCTGGCGGCCGACCTCGGTGCCGCGCTCGGTGGGGGCGCCCACCTCCGCAACCTGAGGCGTACCCGGATCGGGTCGTTCACCGCCGAAGATGCCCGGTTGGTCGACGAGCTCACCCCGGCGGTGGTGCTCACCCCCGCCCAGGGCATGCGGGACCTCGAGCAGGTGGTGGTGCCGGTGGACGTGGAGAAGTTGGTGAGTCGCGGGCTCGCCCTCGACCGGGTGTCCCTGGGCATCTCCGGGGATGGGCCATGGGGGATCGTCGATGTCGGCCACAACCTTCTGGCCGTCTACGAGGCCACCGAGACCGACCGGATCCGACCGGCCGTGGTCCTGACCGGCGCCAGTTAATCTCATTCGCTAATGGAGATCATCACCGATCCAGCCAGCAATGTGCCGCCGCCCGGGGGATCGGCGGTGACCATCGGAGCCTATGACGGTGTCCACCTCGGCCACCGGGCGCTGCTCGGGGAGCTGCATGCCCGGGCGGCGGCCGACGGGCTGACCTCGGTGGTGGTCACCTTCGACCGGCATCCCGCCGCGGTGGTGCGCCCGGAGTCGGCGCCCCTGCTGCTGTGCGACCTCGATCAGAAGCTCGAGCTTCTGGCCGCCACCGGGATCGACCGCACCGTGGTCGTCCCCTTCGACACCGAGCGGGCCAACGAGTCGGCGGAGGACTTCGTCCACGAGACCCTCGAACGCGGGCTCAACGCCCGGCTGGTGGTGGTGGGCGAGGACTTCCATTTTGGCCATGGTCGGAAAGGGAACGTGGCTCTCCTTCGGGAGATGGGGGCCACCGGTGGCTTCACCGTCGAGGGGGTATCGCTGGAGGCCGCCCCGGACGGATCGATCGAAGCCGGCCATCCGATTTCCTCCACCCGCATCCGGGGGCTCATTGCCGAAGGTCGGGTGGAAGAAGCCGCCGGCTTGCTGGGACGGCCCCACCAACTCCGGGGCCCGGTGGTCCACGGGGACAACCGGGGTGCCACCGAGCTCGGGTTCCCGACCGCCAACCTCGAGATTCCCGCCACCATTGCCATTCCGGCGACCGGCATCTACGCCGGTTGGTACGAGCGGCCCGACGCCACCCGGTGGCGGGCGGCGATCTCGGTAGGGAGGCGCCCCACCTTCTACGGTGCCGAGGGGGACCTGCTGGTCGAGGCCTATCTTCTCGATTTCTCCGGTGATCTCTACGGGGAGGAGGGCCGGCTGTCCTTCGTCGGGCGGCTGCGCCCCGAACTGGCCTTCGCCTCCGCGGAGGAGCTGGTGGCCCAGATGCACCTGGACGTCGACGCCACCCGTACCCTGCTGTCGGAGGCCATGTAGCCCACCGGGACCGGGCTCAGGAGTAGTCGGGTTCCGAATTCGGGGTCGAAGCTCCGCCGACGGCCGGAGGGAGGGATGACGACCGCGGGCCGGAAATCGCTCAGGACCGTGGGTGTCCGCTGCGGCGGTCGTCGAGGCGCCACCACCCCGGAGCGGAGATAGCGGCGTTTGCCGGACCAGGGAGCCGGAGGCGCGGTCAGGCGCTCGCACAGGCGGTAGGCGACCGTCTCATAGTTGACCCGCCAGCCCCGGAAATCGGGCCAGGCCGACTCCGCCGTCCGGTCCATGGGGAACCCGACGTGCTCGAGCATCTTGACGGCTTCCTCGAACTCCTCGAAGGTCAGGTCGATGGGCCCCTCCGGGTTGGGGTCGGGGTCGATCTCGTAGCCCAGGGCGGTGCCGATCCGGTTGAGGGCGGTGAAGCCCATGCGCAGGCACAAGCGCGACTGGGAGGAGGCCGATTTCGGGTCGAGGGCGAGGTGCATGGCCGCCCCGTCGAGCACGGCCAGCAGCCCCACCAGCCACGAGAACCAGGGGTCGGGTGATCGGAAGAGCAGCATGACCGGATAGGTCACATGGCTCTCGGCCAGATCGGCTGACCATGCCTCCCACGACGCGTAGAAGTCGGGCAGGGTGTCGATGATGCCGACCAGCTGGTGGCGGGCGAGCAGTTCGGGTCCCCAGGCGGGAACTCCGGCCCGGCTCTCCAGCATCGCCACCAGGCTCTCCCTCCGGGTGAAGGCCTGGTAGAGGGCCGGGAGGTAGGCGATCTGGAGAGTGACGACGATCACCCAGCTGGCCCCGGCGGCGATGTCCACCGCCTGGTTGGCCGGTCCGCGGAGGTTGATGGTCCCGACGGTCAGGACGGATCCGGTGCTCTGGATCAGCGCCGACCCGAGGTCGTGGGTGGTCCCCTCGAGCATCAGGCCGTAGCCGATGATGAAGCACACACCCCAAAAGGCGAGCTGGACCACCAGGGCGACCGGGGCGATCGGGGCCAGCAGCGCGTCCTTCCGTTCGTAGGTTGCCGCCAGCCGGGACAGTCCGACGAAGACGAGCCGGACCCAGCGGTTGACCATGAGCCCGACCCGGCCGAACCCCTTGGGCTCCGCGGGAGCACGATGGTGAACAGCACACTGGCCCCGGTGCACACCACCACCGTGAGTCCGATGAGGAAGAGCACGACGCTCATCGCGCCGCCGGGGTCTGGTCGTCCACCGGCCCATTATTCCCTGTCGAACTCCTCTCACGCGGCGTAGGCGCAGGCCAAGAGCATCCTCCCTGCCATCGGACGACCATCGGGGAGCGCCATCGGCGCCACGCAACCCGCCTGGCTACGCTGCGCCCATGCCGCCGATCAGCCAAGAAACGATGGGGTGGCTGCGAACCGCGGTGGGGGCGGCCCTCATCGTGGCCCCGAAAGTGCCGATGCGTGTCTCCGGCCGGGAGGAGCCCACCGGGGCATCGGTGCTGCTCATGCGGACCATCGGGATCCGCGACCTGGTGCTGGGTCTGGGCACGGTCACCTCGGCACGGTCGGAGGACGGGAACGACGGCGCCCGCCGCTGGACGTCCATGGCCATGACCAGCGACTCGATCGATACCCTGGTCAGCCTGGCCAGCTTCCGGTCGATCGGGAAGCGGGACTCGGTCGCCGCCGCCGTGTTGGCCTTCGTGTTCGTCTGCGGCGACTTCCTGGCCCTGCGACCGGCGCCAGGGGCTGCGCGCGAGTGATGGTCAGGCGTCCAGGAACGGGACGATCAGGGCCAGGAGCCGTTCGGGACTCCGGGTCATGTCCATATGGGTCGTGCCGGGGAGGACCGCCAGCTGGCCGTGGGGCAGCAGCTCAGCCGCCTCGAGGGCATCGGACACCCGGATGAAATCCCGGTCGCCGACGAGCACCAAGGTTGGAGCCTCGACCGTCCGCAGTTCGTCGGCTGCCCAGCCGACATAGTCGTGGTTGACCATCGTCCCTACGGTCTGCCCGAGGGCGTCGAAGTGCGAGGGATCGGGAGCAACCGCCTCGTAGGCGTCGCGCATGGCCTGAAAGTCGGCATCGGTGGGCATCGGCCCGGGGACCTCGTCGGGGTCGGCCTCCCGGCTCCGATAGTCAGCGGACGCCACGACGAGACGGCGGACGAGCTCCGGGTGGCGCATGACCAGTGACCAGCCGACCAAACCGCCGAGGCTGAAACCGAAGACGTCCGCCTCCCGGATCCCCAGGTGCACGAGGAGGGCGGCGACGTCGTCCGCCAACTGGTCGAACGACATGGTTCGGCCGGCGTCGGCCGGGCGTCCGTGACCCTGGAGCTCGACGGCGATCACCTGGTGGCTGGCCGCCAATGTGGGGAGCATCGGACCGAACATGAAGTCGATCAGGGCCAGGCTCGCCACCCGTGGATATCGATGGCGATGACGGGGCCGGGCGGGGGCTGCTGAGAGTATTGCTCGTACCTGCCGGTGAGTTCGAGCAGGGCTCGGTCGAATTCGGTGCCGGAACCGATGATCCGAGCGATCCCGTCGATCCGGACCCACCACAGCGCCGACCAGTCCTCGCTGTAGTGGTCGACCAGCAGCGAGGCCGACGGGTTGGCCCGCAGATTGTGAAGGCGTTGCAACGCGAGGGTTGCTTTCGGCTTCGCATCGACGGCCGAATAGAGAACCTCGCCCTGGCTGCTCAATGCGAAGCAGCACGGCACAACATGAGGATCCCCGTCAGCCCTGACGGTGGCCAGATGCCCGATTCGAGCTGCGCCTACTCGGCGCCGCATCGTGGCGTCATCCATCCCTCGACGCTAGATCCGCACAGACGGCCCGTGCCACGGCCGGCAGGATTCGCAAGCACATCTCATGCTTGGCACCTGCAGCCACCCGGACGGTTCATCGGCCCGATGAGGGACTCGTGCCCGCTCCTATTCGAGCCGAGTCCTGATGCACCTCGTAGCCCGATGGCTACGCCTTACGTCATTCCGCCGGAGTCGGAACCGAGCAGCTCGGTCCGGAGCTCCCGCTTCAACGCCTTGCCCGCCGGATTGCGGGGCAGCGGCTCCGAGCGGAACCAGAACCGGGACGGGACACTGAAGCCGGCCAGCCGTTCCTTCACGAACCGGGCCAACTCGTCGCCCTCCACGTCGGTGTCCGGACGCAGCACGATCACCGCGCCGACCTCTTCGCCCAGTACCGGGTGGGGGACCCCGATGACCGCGCAGTCGGCCACCGCCGGGTGCTCGAACAGCGCCGCTTCGACCTCGACGCAGTAGACGTTCTCGCCGCCCCGGATGATCATGTCCTTGGCCCGGTCGACGATGTGGACGAAGCCTTCCTCGTCGATGCGGGCTACGTCGCCAGTGTGCAGCCATCCCCGGCTGAAGGACGCCGCCGTCTCCTCGGGCCGGTTCCAGTAGCCGCGGACGACGTTGGGTCCGCGGATCCACAACTCGCCGGTGCGCTCGGGGTCCACCGCTTGGCCGGCCGGAGGCTCCTCGCCGGTGTAGTCCTCCGGGACCACGGCCACGTCGCACACCGGCGCCGGGGGCCCGACACTGGTCGGCTTGCGGACGTAGTCGGCCCCGTTGTTCATGGTGGACATGGCCGAGGTCTCGGTAAGCCCGTAGCCGTTGCCCGGAGATCCGGCCGGGAAGTGCTCGGTGATCCGGCGGACCAGATCCGGCGGGCAGGGGGCGCCCCCGTAGGAGATCGACTTCACCGAGGAGACGTCCCGCTTGGCGAAGTCGGGCGAGTCGATCACCTGCATGACCATGGTCGGCACGCCGCCGAAGATGGTCACCCGCTCCCGCTCGATGAGCTCGAGCGCCCGCTCCGGAACGAAGTGGTGCATCATCACCAGTTTCCCGCCGGCGGCGATGTTGGTCACCAGGATGGCGTGGCACCCGGTGGCATGGAAGAGCGGCACCGACAGCAGGTTGGCGTTCTGGGTCCCGCTGGCGGTGTCGACCCCGCCGCTGCGCCGCAGCGAGCCCACCGTGGCCACGAAGAACAGGTTCATCAGGTTGGAGGCGCTGTTGCGGTGGGTCCCGACCGCCCCCTTGGGGCGCCCGGTGGTGCCGGAGGTGTAGAAGATGGTGGCGTCGTCGTCGGGGTCGATGTCGGCCGCCGGAAGGGTGGCGCCCTCCACCGGGGTGCCGACCGCTTCGGTGAAGGGGACCACCGGCACCGGCTCGAGGCCGGGGCGCTCCACCACCGACCCGACCGCCGCCCGCCGCCCGCCGGAGTCGAGGTGCTCCTCGCTGGTGACGATCACCGCCCGGAGGTTGGGCAGCTCGGCCAGATGGGGGCGGATCCGGGCCTCGCGTTCCTCGTCCACGAACACCACCGAGGTGCCCGAGTCGAGCAGCCCGTAGGCGAGCTCCGGACCCGTCCACCAGGCGTTGATCGGGACCACCACCGCGCCGATCGAGATGGCGGCCCAGAACGCCTCGACCCACTCGGGCAGGTTCCGCATGGCGATGGCCACCCGGTCCCCCTTGCTGATGCCGAACCGGTCGGCCAGGGCGTGACCCAGCGAGGCGACGATCCCGAAGTGCTCGGCGAAGGTCACCCGCTCGTCCTCGTAGACCAGGAAGTCCTTGTCCCCGTGGAGGGCCGACAGCTCCAGTACCGACCGGAGGGTGGCCGGCGCGCTCTTCCAGGTGCGGGTCGGGACCCCCCGGATGGTCAGCTCCTCGATCTCGAACATCTGGCCCGGCGCGGTGAGGGTGGCGGTGGCCTCGTCCAGCGTCGGCGCCGGTCCGGCGTCGGCCGCGGTGGCGGAGGTGCCGGTGTCCTCGGCGGTATCGGTCATGACTGGTCCTCTCTCGGTTGACCGTCCGGAGCCGGTGGGCCGTCGGCCCCCTCGACTCCAGGCGGTGTTCCTCCCCCGGAGTCCCCCCGGAAGACAGTCCTACGGTAATAGGCCAGCTCGGCCACGCTTTCACGAATGTCGTCCATGGCCCGATGGCCCCCGGCCTTGGAGGGGGCGGCGGCCAGCACATCCGGATACCACCTGGTGACCAGCTCCTTGACGGTGGACACGTCCACCGACCGGTAGTGCAGGTAGTTCTCGATCTCCGGCAGGAACGCCGACAGGAACCGCCGGTCGGTCCCGATGGAATTGCCGGCCAGGGGTACGGTCCGGGGCTTGGGCACATGGGTCTTGATGAAGTCAAGGGTGGTGGCGCCGGCCTCTTCCAGGGTGAGGGTGGAGGCGGCCATCTCGGCCAGCAGGCCGCTCTTGGTGTGCATCTCCCGCACGAAGTCGTCCATGCGTCCGAGCGCCTCGGCCGGGGTGGCAATGACCAGGTCGGGGCCTTCGGCCACCAGTTGGAGCTCATCGTCGGTGACCAGGGTGGCGATCTCGACGATGACGTGTCGCTCGAGGTCGAGGCCGGTCATCTCCAGGTCCATCCAGACGAGCACGCCCGGTGACGCTACCGGGTCGCTGGCGGGCGGCCCAATCTGACGGGTGGTCAGAGAAAATCGGGTCGGCCGGGGGCGGTATCGTCGTGGGATCGGATCGGGGGACCGGTGGCAGGGATGAGACGAGATGCCCGGACCGAGGGAAGTGGTGGCGTTGACGGTGAGCACGGCAGGCGACGGACCCGGCGGGGTGAGCGAGATGGCCGCCGGGGACATCCAGGTGCCCGTCCTCCAGCTGGATGCCGAGCTACCCCTGTTGACCTACGCCCGGGACGGGGACGCCGGTGCCGACCTGGTGGCCCGGTCGGGGGTGACCCTGGCCGCCGGCGGGGGACGGGCGACGGTGCCGACCGGGATCGCCATTGCCCTGCCGCCCGGCTATGCCGGCTTCGTCCAACCGCGCAGCGGACTGGCGTTGCGACACGGGGTGACCTGTCTGAACACGCCGGGGCTGATCGATTCGGGCTACCGGGACGAGATCGCGGTGTTGCTCGTCAACACCGACCCCGACGCCGACTATGAGGTCCACCGCGGGGACCGGATCGCCCAGCTGGTGATCCAGCAGGTGGCCCGGGCGGTGTTCACCGAGGTCGATGAACTGTCGTCGAGTCAGCGGGGCACGGGTGGCTTCGGATCCACCGGACGGTAGGCCCGGCATGCGGCGGATGACCGGGCTCGACGGCGCTTTTTTGGCCTTCGAGTCGCCGACCACCCACCTGCACATCGCCGGGGTGCTGGTCTTCGACCCGGCCGGGGTGCCGGGAGGGGTGGGATTCCGCCAGATCCGTGACCTGGTGGCCAGCCGGGTGTCGCGGGTCCCGCCGTTCCGCCGTCGGATGGTGGAGGTCCCGTTCGGCCTGGCCCACCCGACCATGGTCGACGACCCCGAGTTCGATGTCGACTTCCACGTGCGTCGAGCCAGCCTGCCTCAACCCGGCGGGCCCGGCGAGCTGGCCGCCCTGGTGGGTGACATCGTCGAAAGGCCCCTGGACCGCCAACGGCCGTTGTGGGAGTTCCACGTGGTCGAGGGCCTCGATCACGGCCACATCGCGCTGGTGTCCAAGGTCCACCACTCGATCATCGACGGGGTGTCGGGCGCCGAGATCATGGCGGCGTTCTTCGACCTGTCGGCCCAACCGGCGCACGCCGTCAACGCCGTCAACGCCACCCAGCTCTGGCCGGCCGTCAACGTCGGAAGCTGGACCCGAGGCGGAGTCCGAGGTGTGGGCACCGGAGCCGGTGCCCACAGATGTCGACCAGCTCCGCGGCGCCCTGGGTTCACTTCCCGGCCAGACGGATGTGGTCGCCCGGACCCTCGGGGCCACCGCCCGCACCGTCCGGGACTACACCGGTCGCAACCGGCAGGTGGAGGGCGCGGTTCCCCCGTCGGTGTTCCAGGCCCCCCGCACGTCGATCAACCGGGCCATCTCGTCGCACCGCCGGGTGGCCTTCGCGGAGTTGCCGATGGAGGACATCCGCCGGGTCCGAGCCGCGCTCGGAGGGACGGTGAACGACGTGGTGCTGGCCACCGTGTCCGGCGGCATGCGATCACTGTTTGCCGGCCGCCGCGAGGTGCTGGACAGTTCGCTGGTGGCCATGGTCCCCATCTCGGTGCGCAACGATGCCGAACGTGGCGCGCTGGGCAATCGGGTGTCGGCGATGCTGGTTTCTCTGGCCACTGGAGTCGAGGACCCCGCCGCCCGCCTGCAGGTCATCAGCGCCGGTATGCAACTGGCCAAGGAGCAACAGAAGACGGTGGGGTCAGACTTGTTCGCCAATTGGGCACAGGCGCTGTTTCCCATGGTGGCCACCCGGGTGTCCCGGCTGGTGACCAACCTCCGGGTGTTCGACCACCTGCCGCCACTGTTCAACCTGGTCGTCTCCAACATCCCCGGCCCGGACGTGCCGCTGTACATGGCCGGAGCCCGGATGGTGGCGATGTACCCCATCGGCCCGGTGGCCGAAGGCGTCGGGGTGAACGTCACGGTGTTCTCCTATCTCGGAACCATGTATATCGGCGTGCAGGGCTGTTGGGACCTGGTCCCCGACGTGGACGTCATTCCCAACGGGATGGTCGACGCGCTGGCTGATCTGGTCAAGGAAGCCAACCGGCGCGACCGGCCGGTCCCGTGGTGGCACACCGACCCACCGACGTAGGTCAAAGACCGAGGCCAGGGAGTCGCGGCCCGGGTCGGCCTTGGCCGGAATGATGGCGCCGAGCCCAGGTCAGGCTGGGGTGGCTGCTACAGTGAAGCCCTCACGCGGACGTGGCTCAGTTGGTAGAGCACAACCTTGCCAAGGTTGGGGTCGCGGGTTCGAATCCCGTCGTCCGCTCCAGATGCGGTTGACCCCATTGGGTGGACCGTCGTTTACGAGAATGCAGCCTGGGTTTCAGTTGATTGTAAGCGCTCATCGGATTCTGGTGGGGCGCGCCCCTGACCAGGATCACCTCGAGCGCGACGAAGGTGCTTCAAGCTTGAGGTGTGACCCAACAACCAAGAAGCACCTTCGTTCTTCGCGACCATAGCGAGATCCTCGAGGCCCTCGTCGGCCTCAAAGACGTGGTGGTCCTGCACTACGAGCGACGCGGACCCGACGTCGAGCTGGCCATCGAGCAGCTGATCAGGGATCCGGTGCGCTGCCCATCGTGTGGCGTCGAGGCCCGGGTCAAGGATCGGCCGGTGGTCCATTACGTCGACTTGCCCGTCTATGGGACGCCCATGTCACTGGCCTGGAAGAAGCACCGGATGCGCTGTGTGAACGAGCGCTGCCCGAAGAAGACCTGGGTGCTCAGCGACCACCGCATTGCGGCCAAGAAGTGCCGGTTGACCACGAGGGCTGCCAAATGGGCGACGCGCCAGATCGGCGACGGGCGCACGGTCAAAGAGGTGGCAGCGGAACTCGCCTGTGACTGGCACACGGTCAACGACGCCGTGACCACCTATGGCGAGGCCCTTCTCGAGGCCGATCGCAAGCGCCTGAACAAGACCTCCGCCATCGGCCTCGACGAGACCTCCTTCGTGCGCCTGGCGGGGAGCCGGACCGACTACGCCACCACCGTGGCCGATGTCGAGCACCACCAGATCATCGACATCTTGCCCAGCCGCAACTACGTGGAGGTGGCCGCCTGGCTGGACAAACAGCCCAAGAGCTGGAAGGAGCGCATCGAATACGGCGCCCTCGACATGTCGGCCACCTATGCCGCCGTCTACAGCGTCGTGCTGCCCAAAGCGGCCCAGGTGGTCGACCCCTTCCACGTCATCGCCCTGGCCAACCGCTCCCTCGACGCCATCCGCGGCGGGTCCAGATCGAACAACTGGGTCATCGGGGCCGGCGTGACGACCCGCTCTATCGGGCCCGCCGGTTGCTGCTCAGGGGCGAGGAGAAGCTGAGCGACGAGGCCTCGAGCGCGCCTGGCCTCGCTCCTCGAACTCGGCGACCCGGGTGCCGAGGTGGCCATCGCCTATCGCGTGAAAGAGCGCCTCCGCGACTTCTATCGCTGCAGCGATCCCGACGAGGCCGAGGCGATGCTTCTCGAGCTCCAGAGCCCACTGCACGAAGAAGGCCATGCCACCGGAGATCCGCCGTCTCGGTCGCACCATCAAGAACTGGTTCGACAAGATCATGAACTTCCACTTGGCCCGGGTCTCCAACGGCCCCACCGAAGCGCTCAACAACCTGATCAAGCGCATCAAACGGATCGGCTTCGGGTTCCGCAACTTCGAGAACTACCGGATCCGGGCGCTGCTCTACGCCGGCAAGCCGAACTGGCGGGTGCTCGGATCGATCGTCGTCCGGTGAGCAGGCAGACCCCACCAGAATCCGATGGTCCGTATTTGAGGGCGCTGTGGCGCCGGAGCGGGTTGTAGAAGCCGTCGATCCACTCCGCCATGGCGCTCGAGAGCTCGACGACCGTCTTCCAGCTCTGGCGGTTCAGCAGCTCGATCTGCATCGAGCCCCAAAACGACTCCATGGGGGCGTTGTCGTAGCAGTCGCCGACGGTGCCCATTGAGCCCATGAGCCCGAGGCGGCGGACATTCTCGGAGAACGCCCACGACGTGAACTGAGATCCGTGGTCGGAATGGATCACCGTGGTTTCAGAGGTGGTCCTGGTTCCGGCGGCCATGGACAGCGCGTCGTTCACGAGGGTGGACTCGCAGCGTCGGTCGATGGCCCAGCCGACCGCCTTGCGGGAGAACAGGTCCAAGACCACACAGCAGTAGACCTTGCCCTCGCGGGTCGGGTGCTCGGTGATATCGGTCAGCCACAGCTCATTGGGAGCGCTGGCGCGGAACTGGCGCTCCACCAGATCCTCCTCGGTCGCCTCGTTGGCCGGGTTCCATGAGCGCTTCTTCGGTCCCGGGAGACCTCGAAGGCCCAGCTGGCGCATGATCTTCCACACCAGCTTCTTGTTGACGATGATCCCTTGTTCGATCTCCAAGGCGGCTCGGATCCGCAACATGCCATAGGTGCCCCGTGAGCGGGCGTGGATATCCGCGATGAGGTCGGCGAGGAGCAAGTGGCGGATCTCCCGATAGCCGGGCTGATGGAACTTGATGTCGTAGTAGGTGGAGCGGGTCATGCCGACTACCCGACAGGCGAGACGCTCGGAGTAGCCCAGGTTGTTCAGCTCTCGGACAACCTGGTACTTCCTTTTGGGCTGATGTCCTCACTCTCGTCGAAGAGCGCGCTGGCCGCCTTGACCAGCTTGAGCTCGGCCTCGAGATCCTGGATGCGCCGGCGGGCCTGGGCTAAGCGGTCGGCCTCATAGCTCTTGATCCCGGGCCCGTCTCCGGCGTCGATGAGGGCCTGGCGGCGCCACTTGTAGAGGGTGGCATCACTCACCGAGAGCTCGACGGCAAGGTCCTTGACCGGCTCGCCGGCCAGCATCCGTTCACAGGCCCGGAGTCGGAACTCGATCGAATAGCGGAATGGCATGTCCACCTCCTGGTGGGGCACGGCCAAATTCTCACAAAAGTGGTCCACTTTTCGGGGTCAAGGTCAAGAATCCCAGGGTCAGGCACCGTACGGACGGGTCAGTACCTCGAGGTTGTTGCCCGCCGGGTCTTCGAAGTAGAAGCCGCGCCCGTGACCGTTGATCTGGCTCTCCTGCTGGTGACCGGGATCGGCCCAGTACGGCACCCTACGATCCTGGACACGGGTGAAGATGGCGTCGAACTCCTCTTCGGTGACGAGGAAGGCATAGTGGCCAGGGACCGAACCCCAACGATCGTCGTAGTCGAGGCTGACACCGTTCGCAGTTTCGACGCACATGAAGGGACCGAAGGCAGTCGGACCTCCAAGGTCGAGGATCTCGGCGAGGAACGTGGCCGACGCCATCTTGTCCGGGACCGGGATGATCGTGTGGTTGAGTTGCGCTGCCATCTCGAAGTTTCCTCCCAGCGTTCTCACTGTCAGGCCTACACTCAGGTGCCTACGCCGCCATGCAATCCGCCCGCGGGTCCCTTCGGAAGGTTAGGTCAGCCAGAGACGGGCCCGGCCACCGGGAACTGCTCCACATCTCGATTCCGGCGGGAGTGGAAGTTTCCCCTAGATTCCGCCTATGACCGATGACTTTGGCCGCCCGCCGCCGTCGATACCGGCATGCACGTACAGAACGCCCCGGCCACCGATCGAGCCGTCGAACGGCCGGTCATGACATCCCAGGCGGCTTCCTCGGGGGAAGCGATCTTCACCGAGGGTCTGGAGCGCCACTTCGACGGGGTCAAGGCCGTCGACGGGGTCGATCTCCGCATCCCGTCCGGCGAGATCTACGGGTTCCTGGGGCCGAACGGCGCCGGCAAGTCGACCACGGTGCGGATGCTGTGCACGTTGTTGGCCCCGACCGGGGGCGAGGCGCGGGTGGCCGGCTATGACGTGGCGACCGAGCCCGGGCGGGTACGCCTTCGCATCGGTGCTGCGCTGCAGGAGGCGGCGCTCGACCCGAAACAGACCGGAACCGAGCTGCTGCGCCTGCAGGGCCGGCTGTACGGCCTGTCTCGCCGAGACGCGAATCGACGGGTAGCCGAGCTGGCCGATCTCATCGATCTGGGCGACTTCCTCGATCGTCTGATCGGGACCTACTCCGGGGGGATGCGGCGGCGCCTCGACCTGGCCGCCGCGCTGATCCACAACCCGGAGATCCTGTTCCTCGACGAGCCCACCACCGGGCTCGATCCGGTGAGCCGGGTCCAGGTATGGACCGAGGTCCGGCGACTCAACCAACAGCTCGGCATGACCATCTTCTTGACCACCCAGTACCTCGAGGAGGCCGACGAGCTCGCCCACCGGGTCGGGATCATCAATGACGGGCGCATCGTGGCCGAAGGCACGCCGACCGAGCTCAAACGGGCGGTCGGGTCCGATGTCATCGTCGCCCGGGTCGAAGGCGATGCCGCCGCCGTCCTCCGGATCGTGGCCGAGGTGCAGGGCGTGAGCAACGTCGAGGCCCACGGCAACGAGCTGGTGATTGCTACCGCCAACGGATCGGCGACCATCAGCCCGGTGGCGGTGGCGCTGGCCGGGAGCGAGGTGGTGGTTCGGGACCTCGACCCTGCGCACCCCGACCCTCGACGATGTGTTCGTGGATCTGACCGGCAGCCATATCGAGCAGGACAACCAAGAGGAGGATCATCCATGACCGTCGCCACCGGGACCGTCGCCTTCGACTCATCCGCCGAGGTGATCCGGGCACGACCGGCCGGATTCCTCCATGACCTGACCTCGATCGCCGGCCGGGCACTGCGGGCGGTGCCTCGGGACGTCTCGACGGTCGTCCCGCCGATCTTCATCGCCCTCTTCTTCTTCGTGGTGAACATCGCCACCCTCAAGAAGGTGACCGCCTCGATTCCCGGTTTCAACTACACCTCGTTCGAGGTGGCCACGGCCATCCTCTTGGGCGTCACCGGGGTGTCGCGGGCGCCGGCCCTGGTGCTCGACGTGCAAGACAAGTACTTCGACCGGTTGCTTTTGACTCCGGTGCGGCGGACCGCCATCCTGGTCGGGCACATGGCGGCCGACGTGGCGGTGGCCGCCGCCTTGACCGTCCCGATCCTGGTGCTCGGCTTCATCCTCGGGGTGCGTTTCCTGGACGGTCCTCTCGGGGTGGTGGTGTTCATCCTGCTGGCCGCGCTCTGGAGCCTGGCCTTCGCCGGCTTCGCCTACGCCATCGCCCTCAAGACCGGCAACCCGGCTGCGGTGAACTCGACGTTCCTGCTGTTCTTCCCGTTCTTGTTTCTGACCTCTTCCTATGTGCCCCGCAGCCAGCTGTCCGGGTGGCTGAGCACGGTGGCCGGGTTCAATCCGGTCACCTACCTGCTCGGGGGCCTGCGATCGCTGGTGATCGGCAACAGCTGGCAGTGGACCCAACTCGGCGAGGCGCTGCTGGCCATCGCCATCGTCGGCCTCATCAGTATGTCCATGTGCTTCGCCGCGCTTCGGGGGAGGATCAAGAGCGGGTCGGCATGACGCTCAGCCTGCCGACCCGTCAGCCGTAGAGGTCGACGAGGGCGGAGTCCACCGACGGTTCCGGCTCGGTCTCCTGCTCCAACTGCACGTCCTGACGCGACGCCCGGATGAGACCGCCGGCGACGCCGGCGGCCAGCAACAGCAGGATCGCACTCACGGTGAAGGCGGTCGTGTAGCCGTGGACGACGGCAGCCCGGGCCTCGCTGGTGGAGTGCACATGGCTGGCCACGAACGTCGCGGCCGCCGAGGCGGCGATGGTGTTGAGGAGCGCGGTCCCGAGCGAGCTGCCCACCTGCTGGGTGGTGTTGACCAGTGCACTGGCCACGCCGGCGTCCCTCGGATCGACCCCGACCAGGGCGGTGCTGCTCATCGGGACGAACGCCATCCCCATGCCCAGGCTCACGATGATCTCCGGAAAGAGGATGTGGGAGACATAGGTACTGTCCACTCCCAGGCGGGTGAACCAGGCGAGCCCGATGGTGCCCATGACCAACCCGAACGTCATCAACCGACGGGGGCCGTACCTGGGCAGCAGCCGGCTGGCGATGGCGGCACCCAGGATGATCCCACCGGAGAACGGAAGGAAGGCGAACCCGGTCTTGAGGGCCGAGTAGCCGAGCGTCCCCTGGAAGAAGTAGGTGAGGAACAAGAAGGTGCCGAGCATCGCCCCTCCGACCAGGAGGGCGGCCAGGAAGGCGCCGCCTCGATTCCGGTCGAGCACCACCCGCAGGGGCAGGAGCGGATGCGGGGATCGCAGCTCGATCCTCACGAAGAGGGCCAGCATGGCGATCGCACCGAGCAGGAGGGCGACGGTGAGCGGGGCGGCCCATCCGCTGGTTCCGGCGGTGGTGAATCCGTAGACCAGGAGGAACAGCCCGGCGGTGACCGACACCGCGCCCGGGATGTCGTACCCGGACCGTGACTCGGCCCGACTCTCCTGGATGAACCGGCTGGCGGCAAAGGCAGCCAACAGCGCGATGGGCACGTTGATCAGCAGCGTCCAGCGCCAGGACGCCAGCTGGGTGAGGGTTCCACCCAGGACCAGGCCGATGGCCGCGCCGCCCCCGGCGATCCCGCCGTAGACGCCGAAGGCCCGGGCCCGCTCGTGGGGCTCGGTGAAGGTGATGGTCAGGAGGGACAGGGCGGCCGGGGCCATGACGGCGGCGAAGGCGCCTTGCAGGGCCCGGGCGCCGAAGAGCATGGCCGAGTTCTGGGCCAGCCCCCCGAGGGCGGAGGCGCCGGCGAAGCCGATCAATCCGTAGAAGAACATTCGGCGCCGTCCCAGGTAGTCGGCGATGCGGCCGCCGAGCAGGAGCAGGCTGCCGAAGGCGAGGGTGTAGGCACTCATCACCCACTGACGGTTGGCGATCGAGATGTGAAGAGCCTTCTGGGCCGAGGGCAGGGCGACGATGACGACCGATGCGTCGAGCACGATCATCAACTGGGCCACCGCGATCACCGCCAGGGCCCAGAAGCGACGGGGGTCGAGCCCTGCCTCTGGCGGACTTGCGGTGGGAGCGATCTCGGTGGTTGTCATGGTGCCTCCTGGTGCCGGATTGCGGCCTCCGCCCCTGGTCCCAGGCTTCTGCTGGTCATCCGGGGGAGAACTCGCTATAGTCGGAACAGTGGTTCCGGTTATGGAGACACTATACGGAACGATCGTTCCGCTTGTCAAGGGACATCCGAACTGATGAATTCGAGCCAGGGGGAGACAGTGGGCAAGGGGGGTGTGGCAACCGATATCCACGCCGGCGGCGTCGTGTCAGATGCGGCGGTGGCCGAGCAACGGCCCATGCGTGCCGATGCGGTCAAGAACCGGGCCCGGATTCTCCAGGCGGCTGAGGAAGTATTTGCCGCCAACGGGATCTCGGCTCCGATCGACATGGTGGCCGAACAGGCCGGTGTCGGGGTCGGCACCGTCTACCGGCACTTTCCCACCAAGGAGGCCCTCTTCGAGGCCATCGTGCTGACGGGCCTGCAGGAGCTGGTCGCCGCGGCAACTGCTCCGGCCGACGATCAGGATGCCGGCGAAGCGTTCTTCGCGTTCATCCGGTCGTTCGCCAGCAAGGTGTCGATCAAGCACGACCTGATCGACGCCCTCGGCGAGGCCGGCATCGACATCAAGTCTCAGTGCGCCATGACCGTTGAAGATCTCGAAGCCGGAGTCGATCGGATGACCCGGCGGGCCGAGGCCGCCGGCGCCGTACGGCCAGGTGTCACCACCCAGGAGGTGATCGGCCTGGTGGTCGGTGTGTGCAAAGCGGTGGACATGTCATCCGCGGACGATGCTTCTCGCGACCGGATGGTGGACATCGTCTGTGACGGCCTGCGCCTTCCATCCACCGCCTGACGGGCCCCGGAAGCGCAGCGACCCGAGTAACACGCCGTCGTCGTGACCGCGGGCGCTGATCGATCCGGGATCACCCCTCTGGTTGGGCGAGGCTCGCCACATCCAGGCCGGCTGTCTGCACGCGCTCAAATGCGGTATCAGTTGGTGATCGGAGCCAGTGAGAAATGTCAGCTACGGGAATAGCTGCTCCGAACCGTGTGTTCCAAATCTCCGGAGACGGGTCGAGGGGTTCGGATCTCAAATACATAGATCGCGATGAAGGCAGACCGCGATTCGGAGGACAGCATGAGCACGACGGAACTACCCGACTTGGCATTGGGTGATGCCGACAATGTCGACACCGGCGGGATCATGTCTCGGGTGACCGCGGAGTTGCACGAGATTGCGGCCGCCTTCGACCGCGCGAGTGAGGCTTCTCATCCGACCATGGAGCTTCTCGAGGCCAGCCGGGCCATCCAGAGTGCGCTCGTCTCCTTGGGCAATTGGCGGGGATCCCAAGATGACGGATTGTTCCCGGTGGCGACCACCGACGCCGACCCATTGACGTTGCAGCAGGCTTGGAGAGCGGCCCGGCCGGCAGACCCTCTGGATGCACGTAGATCGTCATGGCCGGATGTCTGACTTTCACGCCCTGAGCCTTTATTGTCAGGTGCAGGAGCTGTAGGAGCCACAGGAGGGACGGGATGTCGAACCTGGTTCGCCCGGCGAAGGCATCCTCGGTCCCCGATGGGGCGCCAACCTACGGCTTGCCCGTATTCCGCCGGCGTTGGGCGACCCTAGCCGTCCTCTGCGTCACCCTCCTGCTCATCAGCCTCGACAACACCGTGCTCAACGTGGCGCTGCCGACCATCGTGCGGAGTCTCGGAGCCAGTTCGAGCCAACTCCAATGGATGGTGGACGCCTACGCGGTGGTGTTCGCCGGCCTGTTGCTGTCGCTCGGGGCACTCGGCGACCGCGCCGGGCGGAAATGGGTCTTCATGGGTGGCCTGGTGGTCTTCGGGGGTGGATCGGCGTTTGCCGCCTGGTCGGGGAGTCCGGACCGCCTCACCCTCGCCCGGGCGGTGATGGGAATCGGGGCGGCCGCCCTGATGCCGTGCACACTGTCGATCCTCACCAACGTCTTCACCCAGGAGAAGGAGCGGGTGCGAGCCATTGGCATCTGGTCGGGGGCGACCGGACTCGGCGTCGCCCTCGGCCCGATCCTCGGCGGGATCCTGCTGTCCCACTTCTGGTGGGGGTCGGTCTTCCTGGTCAACGTGCCCGTGGCCGTCCTCGGTTTGATCGCCGCCATCTGGTTGGTGCCCAACTCTCGCAACCCGGCCTCCACCCGGCCGGACCCGATCGGCGCGGTGCTCTCCATTCTTGGCGGTGGGTCGCTGTTGTGGGGCATCATCGAGGCCCCCAGTCGGGGTTGGTCGTCTCCTCTGATCGTGGGCGCCATCGGAGCCGCCGTCCTACTCATCGCCGCCTTCGTGTTGTGGGAGCGGCGGATCGACCACCCGATGCTGCCCCTTCGGTTCTTCGCCAGCCGCCGCTACAGCGTGGCCATCGCCGCGTTGGCCCTGGTGCTCTTCGCCTTGTTGGGCATGTTCTTCCTGATGACCCAGTACCTCCAATTCGTCCTCGGCTACAGCCCGCTGGAGGCCGGGGTCCGGATCGCACCGGTCGCTCTCGCCCTCCTGGTCATCGCACCGCTGTCCGTCCTGGCCGCCCACCGGTTCGGTAGCAAGGTGGTCATCGTCAGCGGCATGGCTCTCATCGCCCTCGGGCTCGGTCTGCTGTCGCGGACCACCGTCGCCGGCACCTACCGGGACTGCATCGCCGCGTTCCTGGTGCTCGGGGTGGGGGTCGCCCTTGCCCTGGCTCCGTCGACGGAATCGGTCATGGGATCGCTTCCCCGGGAGGAGGCCGGAGTCGGGTCCGCCACCAACGACACCGCCATGCAACTGGGCGGCGCCCTCGGGGTCGGTGTCCTCGGTACCGCGCTCATTCTCCGGTACCAGCACCTGATGTCCCCGGTGGTGGGCCATGCCGGAGTGCCGGCCAGCGTCCAGGGGCTCATCAAGAGCTCGCTGGGGGCGGCGCTGGCCGTCGCCCAGCACGCGCCGCCCGCCCTCGGGAGCCAACTGGCCCTGCTCGCCCGCCGGTCGTTCATCTCCGGGATGGACCTGGCCTTGATGATCGCCACGGGAGTGGTGGCGGTGGCCGCGGTGCTGGTGCTGGTCCTGCTGCCGAACCAGGGGTCAGGTCCGGCGGCCGTGGAAGTGCCGGAGGCCATCGTCTAGGCGCGGATCGCCCCCACCGTCGATCCCGGTGGACGTCAGTTGTCGTCGGCGCGGTAGACGTCGATCTGGGTGGCTTTGACCGAGGCCCACACCGGCGCACCTTCGGTCAGGCCCAGCTCGGCCATCGCCACCGCGGTGATCTCCGCCGTCACCCGGACGGGACCATCGAGGAGCACCCGGGCCCGGTCGCCCATCAGATGCACCTCCGCCACCCGGGTGGACCAGGCGTTGCGCGGGCTCCCTCCGGGCGGATCGAGGTAGAGGGCGATGTCCCGGGGGGCGATCACCGCCAACATCTCGCCGGCGAACCGGCCGGCGGTCTCGAGGGCGGTGCCGTCGACCAGGACGAGGCTGGTGCCGTCGGCGCGGCCCCGGAGAAGGTTGAGCCCCATCAGCTGGGCGACGTACTCGCTGCGGGGCCGGCTGGTCACCTGCTGCAGCGTCCCCTGCTGCACCAACCGCCCGGCTTCGATGATGACCAGCCGATCGGCGATGGCGGCGGCGTCGAGCGGATCGTGGGTCACCATGACACAGGATCCGCGGAAGGCGCGGAGGTCATGGCGGAGTTGGTGCCGCACCGACCCGCGTACGCCGGCATCGAGGGCGGCCATCGGCTCGTCGAGCAGCAATAGCCGCGGGTCGGTGGCGAGGGCCCGGGCCAGCGCCACCCGCTGGGCCTCCCCGCCGGAGAGCTGCCGGGGTTTGGCCTGGGCCTTGTCGGCCAGGCCCATCCGATCGAGCCACTCGAGGGCTGTCTGCGTCGCGTCGGCCTTGGTCACGCCCCGGTTCCGCGGGCCGAAGGCGACATTGGACGCCGCGGTGAGGTGGGGAAAGAGGAGATAATCCTGGAACACCATCCCGCACGGCCGACGCTCGGGCGGGATCAGGACCTTGGCCACCGGGTCGTCGAGCACCACCCCGTCGAGCACGATCCGGCCGCCCGAGAGCGGCTGCAGGCCGGCCAGTACCCGCAGCAGGGTCGTCTTCCCACTGCCGTTGGGACCCAGCACCGCCACCACCTCGCCGTCGGCCACCTCCAGACGGAGTTGCTGCTCGAACGTCCCGACGGTGACTTCGACCTCGGCGGCGAGGCTCACGGGTTGATGGCGCCCAGCCAACGTCCCCGCAGCGAGACCAGCACCACGATGGAGATGGCCAGGAGGGCCAGCGACAGGGCCACCGCCACGTGCTCGTTCTCCTGGAGGGCGAGATACACCGCCAGCGGGAGGGTCTGGGTCCGCCCCTGAATGTCGCCGGCGAAGGTGATGGTGGCACCGAACTCCCCGAGGGCCCGGGCCCAGGTCAGCGCGGTCCCGGCGACCAGGGAGGGGGCGATCATCGGCAGTGAGACGCGCCGGAACGTCGTCCACCGGCCGGCCCCCAGGTTGGCGGCGGCTTCCTCATACCGCCCGTCCATGGAGCGGAGGGCGGCCTCCACGGTGATGATGAGGAAGGGCATGGCCACGAACGTCTCCGCCAGCACCGCGCCGGCGGTGCTGAAGGTGAACTGCACGCCGAACCAGTCGTAGAGGGGCCGGCCCAGGATCCCGTCGCGGCCGAAGGCGAGCAGGAGGGCCACGCCGCCGACGACCGGCGGCAGCACCATGGGCAGGAGGGTCAGCGCCCGCAACAGGTTCCGGCCCGGGAACCGGGTGCGGGCCAGCACCCAGGCGAGGGGGACGCCGAACACCAGCGACAGGCCGGTGGCCCACAACGAGCAGATGAGCGACAGCTTCAAGGCGTCGACGGCCACCGGGGTGGTCAGATCCGACCACAGGGTCGACCATGAGGCCTTGCTGAGCAACCCGACGAGGGGAACCGCCAGGAACGCCACCGTGACGCCAGCAACGATCACCACCAACCACGGCGGCCGGAGGCTGCGGGTCCGGGCGGCCATGGATCGGGTCCGGGTGGCCATGGATCGGGTCCGGGTGGCCATGGTTTGGAGGTTCAGTGGGCCGGGAGGAAGCTGGCCGCCTGCAGCACCCTCTGGGCGGTCGCCCCCAGTACGTAGTTGATCCAGGCCTGGGCCAAGGTCGGATTCCGGGTCCCCTTGACCACCGCGATGGGATAGCTGGTGGTGACGTTCATCGCCGCCGGGATCGGGATGCCCACGCCCTGAGCGCCGACGGTCTTGGCGTTGGTCACGTAGACAATGGCGGCGTCGGCATCACCGGTGGTGACCTCGGCCAGGGTGTGGTCCACATCCGGTCCCAACGTGACCTTGGAGGTCGGAATGGTGACACCCGCCTTGGTGAGCGCCAGGGTGGCGGTGGCACCGCACGGCGCGGTGCTGACGCAGATCCCCACGACGTTGGCCTTGGTGAGGTCGGCCAAGGAGTGGATGCCGAGCGGGTTGCCCGGCTTGACCACGATCTCCAAGCTGTTCCGGGCAAAGGTCACCGGCTGACCGGAGATGTCGCCGGCCTGCTGCACCGTGGTCATGTTGGCGGGGGCCGCCGAGGCGAAGACGTCGGCCGGCGCACCCTGTTGAATCTGGGTGGCCAACGCGCCGGAGGACCCGAAGTTGAAGGCGATGGTGGTCCCCGGGTGGGCGGATTGGAACGTGGTGCCCAGTTGGCCGAAGGCGGCGGTGAGCGACGCCGCCGCCGACACCGTGATCGACCCGGTCAGCTCGGGACCGGTCGTCGCGGTGTTGGCGGCTCCGTTCGAACTCCCGCAGGCGGCGGCGCCGACGGCCAGGGTGGTGAGCGTCCCTGCCACCAGGACCCGGCAGGTCGTAAGGGTCGGATGCGGGCGTTTGCCCATGAGCCTCCTTGTCGTCATCCCGGTGGCACCTCCACCATGACGCTGGTCGACTTGACCACCGCGGTGGCGAGGTCGCCTTCTTCGAGCCGGAGGTCGTCGGCCGCCTCCCGGGTGAGGAGGGAGACGATCCGGAAACGACCGGCGCGGATCTCGATGAGGGCGGTGAGGGTGTCCCGCTCGACGCGGGTGACCACGCCGCGGAAGCGGTTGCGGGCCGACTGGGAGAGGAGTTGATCGGGGGCGTAGGCCTCCTGCTGCTCACGGACGAACCGGGCCAGCGAGGCGCCATCCACCATCCGGTGGCCGCCGTCGGAACGCACGGTCTCGAGGCGGCCCTCGTCGCACCAGCGGCGGACGGTATCGGCGCTGACCCCGAGGAGATCCACCAGCTGACCAGGTCGGTACTGCGCCATGGGCCCGAAGTTAGCCAGTAAACCTCGCATATGTCGAATAATCCAGTGATTCAGCCAGCAAATACGGCTCCAAAGCTCGGTAACTACCGAGGAGCCGAGGTATTGCCCTCCCGGATCATGGCGCCGTCATCCGAGCGGTGCCAGGCCCCGGAGCGGCCACCGGTCTTCCGCCACAGGGTGAGGTCCTCGATCGAAGCCCAGGGGTCGGCGTCGAGGATGGGCTGGATGAGCACCAGGGCGGTGGCGGCACAGGCGGTGAGGGCTTCCATCTCCACCCCGGTCCGCTCGGTGATCCCGGCCACCGCGGTGATCCGGAACCCGTCAGGTGCCGTCTCCACCTCGACGGTCACGCCGTCGATCCGGATGGGATGACAGAGAGGAATGAGCGAGGAGGTCTTCTTGGCGGCCAGCATGCCGGAAAAGCGAGCCGATTCGATGAGATCGGCAGCCTCCATCGGGTCGGCGAACGTGGCGGCCATGTCCGCCGAAGTGCGCACGCGGCACCGGGCCTCGGCTAGCCGCCGGGTCGGCTGCTTGCCGGTCACGTCGACCATGTGGGCCTTACCATGCTCGTCGACGTGGGTGAGGCGCCCGTCCGACTCTTCGCGGTCGGTTCGGCCCGCCACTCCTACCCGCCGATCATCGACATCGAACGCACCGGTCGGAGGAAGCCTGGCTCGTTGATCCCATGGCCGGGAAGCTTGCCCCACACCGCCCGTCGGAACAGGAGGGCCAGCTCGACATCGGTCCCGCCGTCACGCAACAGGTCGCGTACCGGATGCTCGTCGTCGGAGAAGAGGCAGTTGCGGATGGCGCCGTCGGCGGTGAGACGCAGCCGATTGCAGTTCCCGCAGAACGGCTGGCTCACGCTGGAGACGAGGCCGATCTCGCCACGGCCGTCGGCGAATCGGAACCGCTCGGCCGGCGCCGGCCCACGGTGGTCGTCGGGCTCGAGGGGCCACACCGCCGAAATCCGCTCGAGGACCTCCTGGCCGGACACCAGCTGGCTGCGGTCCCAGCTGCCTTCGGCGTCCAGGGGCATGAACTCGATGAACCGGACGATGCGGCCGGTGTCGCGGGCAAAGGCGGCGAAGTCGAGGATCTCGTCGTCGTTGCCACCCCGGAGAAGCACCACGTTGACCTTCAGTGGTGAGAGCCCAGCCGACTCGGCCGCCTCCATGGCCCGCAGGACGGTGTTGAGGTCACCCCGCCGCCGGATCGATTCGAACCGATCGGCGCGTAGCGAGTCGCAGCTGATGTTGACCCGTCGAAGTCCCGCGGTGGCCAGGACGTCGGCCATCCCGGCCAGGCGCATCCCATTGGTGGTGAGGGCAAGGTCCTCGAACCCGATGGCGGCCAGTTCGGCGACGAGGTCGGGAAGGCCCTTTCGGACCAGCGGCTCGCCGCCGGTGAGCCGGATGGACGAGACCCCGAGACCCTTGGCCACCCTGGCCACCCGGACGATCTCCTCGATGGAGAGGAGGGCGGCGGGGGGGAGGAAAGTCATGCCTTCCTCGGACATGCAATAGGTGCAGCGCAGGTTGCAGCGGTCGGTGACCGAGATGCGCAGATCGTCGTGGACCCGCCCATAGCTGTCGGTCATCGGGCCCACCGTGGGCATCGGCCCGGCCGACGGTTTCCCCGACGGCGTCAGCCGCCGGCCCGGTCGGGGAGAGATGGAGATGGGTACCGAGGTCACCATCGCCGGGTCCCGGATCCGGTGGGATCGGCGATGAGCCCCTCGGGGTCGGTGAGCAGGACTTCGACCTCGTCCCCGGCTCCGACACCCTCGCCATCGGGCAGGACGGCCAGCGCGTTGGCGTCGGCCATGGCCCGCAGCTGGTGGGAGTCCTGCCCGACCATCGGGCTGACCCTCCAGGCGCCGTGGACGTCTACGGAAACCCGCGCCCGGATGAAGTGGGTCTTCCCGTCCGGGGACCTATGGAGGTCGGACTCGGCGACGGCGGGGACCGCGATCCGCTCCAGTCCGCGGTGACCGGCCATCAGCCGGACGGCGGGACGCACGAACAGCTCGAAGCTGACCATGGCCGACACCGGGTTGCCGGGGAGCCCGAACACCGGGGTCCCGGGACCCTCCAGGGTGCCGAAGGCGAACGGCTTGGCCGGCCGGATGGCCACTTGCATCCACCGCATGGTCCCCGCGCTCCGCTTCTCGAGGACGACCTTGACGATGTCGTGGTCACCCACGCTCACCCCACCGCTGGTGACGACGGCGTCGCAGGTGGCGGCGGCCCGATCGAGCACCGCGCCCAACGCGCCCTCGTCGTCTCCGACCATCCCCAGGTCCACCGGGACCCACCCCTCGCGGCGGACGAGGGCCAGAAGGGTGTGGCGGTTGGCGTCCCGGATCTGGCCCGGGGCCAGCGGTCCGACGATGGCCGTCAGCTCGTCTCCGGTGGAGATGATCCCGACCCGGGGCCGGGGGTGCACCATCACCTCGCCGATTCCCTGGTTGGCCAGGACCCCCAGGTGAGCGGGGGTGAGTACGGTCCCCGGTTCGGCCAGCACGTCGCCGGCGGCGACGTCCTCGCCCACCCTGCGCACGGCTTCGCCCCCGGGTACCGGATGACCGATGACCACCACCTCGCCGTCTTGTTCGACCTGGCAGTCCTCGAGCATGCACACCGCATCGGCCCCGGCCGGGAGGGGGGCACCGGTCATGATCCGGGCGGCCTGACCGGGCCCGACCACGCCTTCGAACATGGAGCCGGCCATGATCAACCCCACCACCCGGAGTCGTAACGGAGCGGCCCCATCGGCGGCCAGGGTGTCGTCCGCCCGGAGGGCGTAGCCGTCTCTCGACGAGTTCACGAACGGGGGGACCGGCTCGGCGGCCACCACCCGCGCCGCCACCACGCAACCCAATGCCTCATCGATCGGGGTAGGACGCGGCGCCCCGGGCGAGCAGGCTCCGAGGACGAAGGCCTGGGCCTCCCGGAGTCGGATCACGCCCCGACGTCCTCGATGTCATGGTGGCACACCGTCCAGTCGGTGCCGCCGGACCACGTCTCGCGTTTCCAGATCGGGACGGTGCGTTTCAGTGTGTCGATGCAGTAGCGAGCCACGTCGAACGCCTCCGCCCGGTGGGGGGCCGAGGCGGCGACGACCACCGAGACGTCACCGACCTCCAGCCGGCCGATGCGGTGGAGCAGGACCAGCCTCCCGACCGTCGCCCACCGGCCGCGGGCGGCGGCAGCCACCTGCTCGAGGCGGGGGACGGCCTGTTCGGGATAGACCTCGTACTCCAGGGCGGTGACACCCGGCCGGTCATCGGAATGGTCGCGGACCGACCCGCAGAAGGTGACGATCCCACCGCAGTCGGGCCGCGACGCCCAGGCCAGGGCCTGTTCGACCGGAAGCCGGTCGTCGCCAATGGCTATCCAGTCCTGGTTGCACGGCTCGAGCGGGGGAGACAGCACCTTCTTACCCTAGGGTCGACGCCGGTAGCCGCGGGCAGCATTGGTGGCCGAACCCGATTGCGTCCTCGGCCCAGCCAGGGCTTTGCCCGGGTGCCGAGGGCCCACCACGGGCGAACGGCGATAGGTTCCCCCTCCAGGGTGCGGGTAGGGATATCCACCCGGAACGGAGTCAGCCATGTGGGTTCGCGGGGTGATCGGCGTCGTCTTCTGCCTTGCCGGGGCGGTATGGATCGCCCAGGGGACCAATGCCCTGGGCGGTTCGAAGATGATGAGCGGCCATGCCGGCTACGCGGTGCTGGGTGGCATCGTGGCCGCGATCGGGCTGGCTCTGCTCGGGTGGGCCTGGCGCATCCGGAGGAGCCGAACCGCCTGACGACCCGGCCTTCCCATCCGGGTCCCTGGCGAGATACCTATCCGGTGGGGACCGAGTCCGGTTTCCGGGGTGCCGGTTCCTCTTCCTTCAGCTCCTTCAGCCACGCCGAAGCGTGGCGACTGGCCCACACCTCGGTCACCCACCCCTTGAACATCGACCGGAGCGCGTCCCGATGGGTGAGCGCGAAGGCGACATGGCCGAGGACCACGATGAAGATGCCCAGGGCCAGCACATCATGGACAAAAGTGGCCCCGGTCCTCCAATTGAGTGGAAAGAACCGGGTCCACTTCAAGATCGAGCCGGTGGCCAGCATCACCACGATGGCGCCGGCGGTGAAGAGGGCATTCAGTTTCTGACCGGGGTTGAACTTGTCGGGCTCGCGGAGTCGTAGTCGCCCGAGCCTCCGGAGCCATCGGATCTCTTCAGTCGTCCAGAGATTGAAGCGCCGCACGTCGCGCCGCAGGCGCGACCCCCAGGGACCCGCTAACGAGATGATCAGCGGAACCGGCAGCGCCACCCCCGACCAGGTGTGTATCTCGGCCATGAGGGCCCGGCGCCCCACCAGGCTTTCGACCTGGACGAAATAGAGCGGCAGGGCGGTCAGCATGAGAATGCCGAAGAGCAGGGCGGTGGACCAGTGGGCGGCACGCTCGATGCCGTCGAAGCGAAGGATCCGCCGGGACGCCGACCACGGCTCGGCGCGAGGGCGACCGCTCGTCCGGCTACTGGATCGGGGCGTCGTCACGGCCGTTGGATCTGCCCACCCAGGCATCGGTGGAATAGCCGTTCTGCTCCCAAAAGCCCGGTGTCACCGTCTTGGCCACCCGGATCGCCGACAGCCATTTGATCGACTTGTATCCGTACATGGGGGCGACGTACAGCCGTACCGGACCTCCGTGCTCGGAGGTGATCGGAGCACCCAGCATCCGGTAGGCGACGATGACATCGGGTCGGTTGGCCTGATCGAGGGTGAGGCTCTCGGTGTCCAGCCCGTCGTACGACTCGAAGGCCAGGGCGGCGGCGTTGCTCTGGACGCCGGCCATCGCCAGCACCTCGGAGAGCTTGACCCCCTCCCAGTGGACCTGCGGCACCCGCCAGCCGGTGACGCACTGGAAGTCCTTCACCAGCTTGGTCTTCGGCAGGTTCTGCAGGTCATCGAGGCTGAGGGTGAGCGGTCGATCGACCAGCCCGGTCACGTGGAGTTGGTAGCTCGACGAGGCGATCTGGGGGAAGGAGTTGGTGATCGTGTAGAACCGGAAGCGATCGCCCCCCGGCAACAGCCCGCCGAGACCTGATCCCAGGGCGCTCCCGACCGCGCTCTGCACCCGCGACCCGAAGACGATCCCCGCGGTGCCGGCCGCCACCATGCCGAGAAACACCCTCCGACCGATGTGCCGGGGACGATCCTTGGGCTCGGCAGCAACAGGGGGCACGGTCCGATGATACGAGGTGCCTGGGAGCGAAAGGGGTCGCCGCCCTGCCCGCCGGCTCGGATTCGGGCCTCGGAGTTGGCAATTCCGGCTCCGGGGTCGGCGGCCGCAGATGTCGGGACCTACGCTCACGGGATGTTCACCGGATTTGCCCATGTCGCCATCTGTGTCGCTGACGTCGACGAGGCGACGCGGTGGTATTCCGACGTCCTGGGCCTCCCGGTGCTGTCACCCCCTTACCAAATGGAAGGCGAGGCCATCGAGCGGGACATGGGGGAGTTGCTCCCGAGCCCGGTGGTGGTCAAGGCCGCCATCGTGGGGCTGGGTGCCGACGATCACGTGCTCGAGCTGATCGAGTACCCCGAGGTGCCAACCCCGGGAGCTCGCCCCGATCGTCCGGTGATCACCAACCCCGGCCTCACCCACCTGGGTCTGGTGTGCGAGGACATCGAGAGCACCCGGGCAGAGCTCGAGGCCAAGGGGATTGAGTTCCTCACCTCGGGGGTGGCCGCGGTGGCCGGCCTCCGCACCACCTGGTTCCGCGACCCGTGGGGCACCGTCTTCATCCTGCTCGAGAAGCGCCATGCCGACCGGCCCTATTGGCGTCAGTACCGGTGACCGCGGCGCCGGCGCCGGCGGCGTAAAAGTTTCGTAACAGTCAACTTTGATTCCCTTCGGGAAGCTTTTGGGCCTCCGGGCTGTTAACATGATGGAAACAATTCCACCTGCAGTTCCACCTTCAGCCCACCCTGGCCGGAGGCGGCCAGATAGAGGAGAAGGAGGCGACCATGTTCGAGCACTTTCTGTTGGCTATCGACGACACGTCAGCCGCCGAGGTCGGGATCAGTTTTGCCACCGCCTTGGCCCATCGCAACCAGGCGTCGGTGCACGTGTTCCACGCCAACGAATTCCTGGTCGGGGGCCGCGGGGTGACGGTCGAGACCCGCGCCGAGGCCGGCCAGCTGGTGGAGCAGGCCGTCGACCAACTCCGAGCCGCCGGGGTGAAAGCAACCGGAGAGGTCGGCCTGGCCAACGTCTTCTCTTTGGCGCCGCGCATCGCCGATGCCGCCGCCCGGGCGGGAGCCGACGCCATCCTGCTCGGGTCGCACCGGCACCGGACGCTGGGCCGTCTCTTCGGTCGGGGCGTGCGCGAGCGCGTGACCAGGATGACGCCGTTGCCAGTGCTCACCGCTCCCGCCCCGCTGAAGCTGAGCGGTCGGCGCCAACGGCCGGGCGCCGAGGTGAGCCGGCTTACGCCGGCCGACACCTACCCGGTGGCCGGCTGACGCCCAACCCACCCGGTGGCCGGCTGACGCCCCACCACCGGTGGCCGGCTGACGCCACCCACCGGAGGGCTACCGGCGCCGCAGCCGCGTCAAGTCCGGTCCCCGTACATGGTGATCGACAGGAAGCGGATCGGGAGCTTGATCAATTTGGTCGGGCCGTGGGGGATGTCCCCCTCGAATTGCAGGGCGTCCCCCCGCACCATCCGATAGGACTGGCGGCCGTAGCTGTACTCCATCACCCCGGTGAGCATGTAGAGCATCTCGATGCCGGCATGCTGGAACAGCGGGAACACCTCGTTGCGGTCGCTGAGCGACACCAGCAACGGCTCGACGCGCTTGTAGGGGCCCCGCAAGCTGCCGAGCAGCTCGTAGGTGTGGCCGGCCCGGGTTCCCTGCCGCACGATCTCCGGGCCGGTGCCGGCCTTGACGAACACCGCGTCGCGTTCTTCGGCCAGGCCCCTGAACAGCGAGGTGACCGGCATGTCCAAAGCGGCCGCCAGCCGCTCGATGGTGGCCAGGCTCGGCGAGGTCTGGGCATTCTCGATCTTCGACAGCATCCCCTTGGAGATCCCGGTGAGTTCGGCCAGTTGGGCGACGGTCAGGCCGATGGCCTGGCGGCGGTTGCGGACATGATTGGCGATCACCCACTCGAGCTGGCCGCTCGACGCCGGCATCGCGGGCTCGATCAGCGCTGACGGCTTGGCGAGGTCCGGTCCATTGGCCCCGGCCGAGGCCCCGTTGCTCCTGGCCCGGGTCTTGCCGGCTGGCTTCTTGGCAATCCGTCCTTTCGCCACCTGGCCACCATAGGCGGCGCCATTTGCCCGATCACCCACGATCAGAACGTCAGCGCATCTGGCCGGCACCCACATAGGGGTGAGGGCTGGTGAGCAGGTCGCCCTGGGCAAAACGCTCGAACCGGAAGTCCCGGTGGTCGATGTCGGGATGCCGGCTGGCCCCGGTGGAGACCAGGTCGGCGGCCAGCTCGC
Source organism: uncultured Acidimicrobiaceae bacterium (assembly GCA_963819695.1). Classification (GTDB taxonomy): domain Bacteria; phylum Actinomycetota; class Acidimicrobiia; order Acidimicrobiales; family RAAP-2; genus DASZIT01. The sequence goes on from CAWFXD010000001.1 coordinate 1,100,471, forward strand.
CGACCGCCGGGGAGATCTTGTACCCGTGACCGCTGAACCCGGCGCAGATCCACATCCCTTCGATGGGCGACGGCGAGATCACCGGGTTGTAGTCGGGGGTGACGTCATAACAGCCGGCGTATGAGGTGGCCAGGGAAGCGGCGGCGAGGCCGGGGAACCGGTGGGCGAATTTGGTGATGATCCGCTCGACGAATCCGTCGTCGGCCCGATCGACGTAGTCGTCCGGGTCGGCCCACTCCGGTTGGGCATGATCGCTGTCGCCGACCAGCAACGACGCCGAGCCGTCGGGTCGGACGTACTGCAACGTCACCAGGTCGGAGAGGACCGGGGTCAGCCCGAGCTGGCGCCCGGGGTCGACCAGGAGGATCTGGGCCCGCAGGGCGGCGATGGGAAGGTCGACGCCCAGCGAGGCGACCAGGGCCACCGACCAGGGGCCGGCGGCCACCACCACCCGGTCGGTCGAGACCCGATCCCCGTCCGACAACCGGACCCCGACGACCCGGTCGGCGCGTACCTCGATGCCGACCACCCCGCATTGTTGGTGGATGGCGGCGCCGTGGCGGCGGGCGGCCGCCGCGAAGGCCAGTGCGGTCTGATGGGCGTCGCCGTACCCGCCGAGTGGCTCGTAGGCGGCGACGGCCACATCATCGAAGCTCGCCCCCGGCCACAGCCCCCAGGCGTCCTCGCTGCCGACCAATTCCACCTCGATCCCGAGTTCCCGGTGCACGGCGACGTTGGCCCGGAGGGCTGCCTCGTTGTCGGGTCCGACCACCACCAGGTACCCGGTCCGGTGAAAGCCGGCGTCCGCCCCGAGGGTGTCGGCGGCCTGCTCGAGCACCGGGAGCGAACGCCAGGCCATGGCGGCCAGGGAGCGGATCCCGTAATGGCACCGGACCACGCCGCTCGACTTGCCGGTCCCTCCCGACCCGATGGCCGCCCGCTCGAGCACCATCACCCGGCCGACGCCCAGTTCGGCCAAGGCCCGGGCCGAGCTCAGCCCGGTCACCCCGCCGCCGATCACCACGATGTCGGCGGTCTTCGCCGGGCTCACCCTCCCGACCGGCGACCCGGGATCCAATCGGTCCCGGCCAGCGGCACCTGGGCCATGGCGGCGGCCTCGACGGTCAAGGCGGCCAGGTCTTCCGGCTCGAGGTGGTGGACGTCGGACTTCCCACACGCCCGGGCCAGGGCGGTGACCTCCATGGTGAGGGCCCGGAGGTAGTTGGCCGCCGCGGTGGCTCCGAGGTCCGGGTCCAGGCGCTCCTCGAGGATCGGATCCTGGGTGGTGATCCCCACCGGGCATTGCCCGGTATGACAGTGGGCGCAGTGCCCGGGCGAGGTTCCCAGCCGTCGGTAGCCATCGGTGACGTCGACCGGTTGGCCGTCGCTGGCTGCATAGCTGGCTCGGTTGCAACCCAATGCCACCAGTGCCGCCACCCCGATGGACACCGCGTCGGCACCCAGGGCCAAGGCTTTGGCCACGTCGGCCCCCGAGCGGATACCGCCCGACACGATCAGCTGCACTTCGTCGGCCTTCCCGACCTCGGCCAGCGCCTGGGCCGCCCGCCGGACGGCGGGCAGGGTCGGGATCCCCGCGTGCTCGATGAAGACGTCCTGGGTAGCGGCGGTGCCTCCCTGCATGCCGTCGACCACCACCACATCGGCGCCGGCGGCCACCGCCAGTTTGACGTCGTAGTCCACCCGCGTGGCCCCCAACTTCACGTAGATCGGCACCCGCCACTCGGTGGCTTCCCGGAGCTCCTCGATCTTGATGCGCAGGTCGTCGGGTCCGACCCAGTCGGGGTGGCGGCTGGCCGAGCGCTGATCGATGCCGGGCGGCAAGGTCCGCATCCGGGCGACCCGGTCGTTCACCTTCTGGCCGAGGAGCATGCCGCCACCCCCGGGTTTGGCCCCCTGGCCGACCACGATCTCCACCGCGTCGGCCTGGCGGAGGTCGGCCGGGTCGAACCCGTAGCGCGACGGAAGGACCTGGTATACGAGTTGGGAGGAGGACTTGCGCTCCTCGGGGGTCATCCCCCCGTCCCCGGTGGTGGTCGAGGTCCCCACCTCGGTGGCGGCTCGCCCCAGGGCTTCCTTGGCCGAGGCGGACAGGGCGCCGAAGCTCATTCCCGCGATGGTGATCGGGATGTCCAGTTCGATGGGGTCGGCGCCGTGACGCCCCCCGAGCACGGTACGGGTCTCGCAGCGCTCACGGTAGCCCTCGAGCGGATAGCGGGACACCGAGGCGGTGAGGAACACCAGATCGTCGAAGGTCGGCACCTTCCGCCGAGCCCCGAGGCCCCGAATCGGGTAGAGGCCGTTTCCGGCCATCTGGTGGATGCGCTCGATGGCCGACGGCGGAAAGGTGGCGTTGGTCACCTCCGGTCCCGGTTGGCCGTGGGGGTCGGGCCCGTCGCCGGTCATCAGTAGGCGCCGTGATGGTCGGAGGAGAAATGATAGAGCGTCCGGGCGGAGACGACCTTGGTCACCCGGCCGGGGTCGATGTGGTCGAAACCGGTGCGTTCGACCAGACGCTTGATCGCCAGCACGTCGTCATCCACCATCTCTTCGACGCTGGCGTCGGCGCCCAGCGAGGAGATGGTGCCGGCCACATAGATCACCGCCTCGTAGAGAGAATCCCCCAGGCCGTGCCCGGCGTTGCCCCCGACCAGGATGGTGCCCGCCTGGGCCATGAACCCAGCCATCGCCCCGACGTCCCCGGCGACCGCCAGCGTGGCTCCCTTCAGCGAGATGCCGGCTCGCAGGCTGGCGTCACCCTCGACCACCACGGTCCCCCCCGGGCGCTCGACGCCGCGCTCTGGGATGCGCTCCCCTTCACCCGGATGGTCCCGCCCATCAGATTTTCCCCCACCGACCAGCCGACGAATCCCTCCACCGTGATGTCGGGCCCGGTGCCGTCGGCCCGCCCGCTGAGGCCACCGAGGAAGTACCCGGCGTTGCCGTCGATACCGAGGTCGATCATCTCGGTGATCCCGACGCCCAGGTTGTGCTTGCCCCTCGGTGCGGTGACCAAGCAACCGGCTCCGGCGCCCAGCTGACGAAGGTGGTGGTTCACCTCCCGGACTGACAACCGGTCACAGCTCAGAGCGTCCACGTGTACACCACCTCCGGTTGGGGTTCGAAGATCCGGGCTCGGTCGACGCCCGGCAGCCCGGCCAAAGCCCGGTATTCCGATGCCACCGCCACATAGGTATCGGTCACCGCGATGGCTGCCGGTTTGCAGGCAAAGGCATCCCGGACCACTGACATCCCGGCGGCGGTGCCCACCACCAGGGTGAAGAAACCATCCATTTCCTTCATCACCCAGCGGGTGGCCTCGTCGAGGTCGTCGCCGCCCGTCAGCCGCTGGGCGAGGAGGCGAGCGGCGACTTCCGAATCGTTGTCGGAGTCGAATTGCACCCCGCCGGATTCCAGACGGCGCCGGACGCTGGCGTGATTGGAGAAGGAGCCGTTGTGCACCACGCAGAGATCCGGCTCGGGCACGAAGGGATGGGCGTGTCGGGCGGTGACCGCCGACTCGGTGGCCATCCGGGTATGGGCCACCGCCAGGTGGCCGGCCCAGGACTCCACTCCGTAGCGACGGCAGGTGTCCTCCGGTCGGCCGGTGTCCTTGACCACGGTGAGCATGCGCCCGGTCCCGAACACGTGCACCGGCGGCCAGGCTCGGCGGATCGATGCCACCAGTCCCTCCACCGTGGCGTCGGGGACATCGACTCGGGCCCCCGAGCCGGAGACCTGTACCCTCGCGGCCGGAAATTGGGCGGTCACCCATTCGGCCACCTCGTCCCAGGGGACGGTCCCGTCGGTCCCCAGCGACACCTGGAGGATCGGCGCACCGTCGGTGGCCACCGGTCGGGAGTAGAGGGCGATCCCCGAGGAGTCGGGCCCGCGTTCGGACAGGGCCTCGACCATGGGGACCAGCATCCGGCCGAGCTCGGGTTCGAGCGCCGGGTCGCGGATCAGCAGCCCGATTACCCCGCACACGACCGTTCGCCTCTCGGTGAGGTCACCGTGGGCCCCGGACGCTGGTAGGCGGCGATGTAGGTCGGGGGCTCGAGTCGGAATTTGAGGGCTGGGTCGGTACGCGGCGCCTCCCACTCCGATCGCAGGGGGATCACCCCGGCCCACACCGGAAGCTCGTAGTCAGCCTCGTCGTCCAGGGGAAAGCCGGTTCGGACCTTGGCCGACGCCTCGTTGATCGGGAGCCGCAAGAGCATGGTGCTTCGGAGTTCCTTCTCGGTGGGGGGACGGGCGTCGGCATTGCGGCCCGGAAGGATGTGTTCCACCAGGAGCTCGAGGCCCTTTCGCTTCTCCTCGAGGTCGCTCACCTCGCCGGCGCCGCCGATGATGACCACCGACCGGTAATTGATGTCGGTGTTGTAGGTCGAACGGGCCACCACCACCCCGTCGATGAGGGTCACCGTCATGCACACCTCGAGGGTGGGGGTGCGGGCGGTACGGAAGAAGCGGCTGGCGGCCGAGCCATGGAGATAGACGGCGTCGCCGTCCCGCCCGTACACGAGGGGAATGACCACCGGATATCCCTTGTCGGTATGGATCCCCAGGTGGGCGACCACCCCTTCGTCGAGGATGGCGTCGACCGTGTCGCGGTCGTAGGCGGCTCGGTGGGCGTACCGGTGGAGGGTGGTCCGCTCGGAGACGGGCCCGGTCATTGGGGGTTCCCGGCCCGGTCGACGTGGGGTTGGCTCACGAGAAACAGTGTTGCACACCATGAAACCCATTGGGTTTCGGCATTGTTACGGCGGGACGGGACCGCCCCCCAGACATGGGCCGATCCCGTTCATCGGCAGGTAACAATTCGTAACGCGGGCGAAACCCATCCTGTTTCTCAAAGTGCAACATTGTTTCCAATGACACCGACAGGGAACAGACGACCGGGGACGGTACCGCCGCCCCTTCGCCGATGGAGCCGCACCCACCCGGGGACAACGTCGGGATCACCGCGGCCGGGACGATCTACCGCACCGGGTCGGGAATGCCGATGACCACGGCACCCACCTCCGTCGACGAGCTGTCCGTGGCGCTGGAGCGCGACGGCATCGAGTTCATCTTCGCCATGTTCGTGGACCTCCATGGCAAGCCGTGCGCCAAACTGGTCCCGTCGTCGGCCGTCGACCAACTCATGGCCGACGGAGCCGGGTTTGCCGGCTACGCCGCCGGGGCCATGGGTCAACAGCCGTCCTCACCGGACATGATCGCCGTCCCGGACATCAGCTCGTACATGGCCGCCCCCTGGCAGCCGGGGCTGGCCATCATGCAGTGCGACCCGACCGTCGAAGGCGAGCCTTGGCCCTACGCTCCCCGGATCATCCTCCGCCGGCAGCTCGAGCTCCTCGGGAACGCCGGGCTGGCCTTGAAGGTCGGAGCCGAGGTCGAGTACTTCCTGGTTCGCCGGGCGGAGGACGGATCCATCACCGTGGCGGATCCGCTCGACATCGCCGCGATGCCCTGCTACGACGCTCGGGCCCTGACCCGGATGTACGGCCACCTGACCTCGGTGTCCCGGAACATGAACGCGCTGGGCTGGACCAACTACGCCAATGACCACGAGGACGCCAACGGCCAGTTCGAACAGAACTTCCAATACGCCGACCCCCTGACCACCGCCGATCGGGTCATCGTGTTTCGGTACATGGTCCACTCCCTGGCCGCTCAAGCCGGGATGCTGGCCACCTTCATGCCCAAGCCGTTCACCAACTTGACCGGTAACGGGCTCCACATGCATCTGAGCCTCTGGGACCGGGAGGGCCAAGCGCTCTTCGGCGACGATGGCGACGCCCACGGGCTGGGCATGTCTCGGTTGGGCTACCAGTTCGTGGCCGGACTGCTCGACCATGCCCAGGCGCTGACCGGGGTCACCTGCCCCACCGTCAATTCCTACAAACGCCTGGCCGCCCCGGCCCCGAACTCGGGAGCCGCCTGGTCGCCGGCGTTTGCCACCTTCGGCGGGAACGACCGCACCCACATGTTGCGCATCCCGGATGCCGGACGGATCGAGAACCGGCTGATCGACGGTTCGGCCAATCCGTACCTGGCCATGGCCGTCCAGATTGCCGCCGGCATGGACGGCGTCGACCGGTCGCTCGACCCCGGCGGGCCCTCCCAACTCGACCTGTTGCGCCTCACCCCTGAACAGATTGCCGAGCACGGGTTGACGGCCATGCCCCCGACCCTCTGGCATGCCCTCGACCATCTGGAGGCGGACCCGGTGCTGAGGACGGGCCTCGGGAAGACAGCCGATGGCGACTATGTCGACTACTACGTGGCCACCAAGCGGGCGGAGTGCGAGGCGGCCCACGCCGAGGTCAGTCCCTGGGAGATCGACCGCTACCTGAGCGCCATATGAGCGCCTTCTCTCCGCCGCCGGTTGCCGGTCGACCCGTCACCGGTGTGTCCACCCGTTGTCGTCCGTGCCGTCCCGTCACCCCAATCACCTTGGAGGAGTTGAAGCCATGAGCACAGAGACCCAAGGGCCGCCCGCCGAGGTGGCCACCTCACTCGAACGAGGCACCAACTGGTGGGGTGCCTTCGTGATCGGGCTGGCCGGGACCATCCTGGTCACCGGCATCGTGCCCTTCGCGGTGGCGTCGATGGGGGCGGCGGCCATCCCCGCCATCGCCCTGGTGGTGGTGATCGGGCTCATCGTCTGCCTGTGCATGGGCGAGCTGGCCGCCCTGCTTCCCCATCGCACCGGGGGCATGCCGTCCTATGCCTACGAGAGCTTCAAGCCGATGGGGGAGGTCACCGCCCGCCACGTCGGCGGGGTGTCGGGCTGGGGTTACTGGCTGGGTTGGTTCCCGGTGGCGCCGATCAACATGATCCTGGCCGCCGGCTACATCGCCGTGTTGTTCCACGTCCCCATCGGCAAGACCGTCGATCCGCTCGGGAGCCTGGGCAGCGCCACCGGCATCGGGGTGCTGGCCATCACCATGGTCGGGCTGCTGGCGCTGTTCATTCCCTGTTACCTCGGGATCCGGCTGGGCGCCACCTTTGCCACCATCCTCGGAGTGGTGGCCATGGTGCCGCTCACCCTCCTGGTGCTCCTGCCGGTGTTCAAGCCCAGCAGCTTTCACTGGTCCAACATCTCCGGCTTCCACTACGCCGATCCGAAGACCGCCGGGGCCATCTTCTTCCTGTCGTGGATCTTCGTGATCTCCTGGAACGCCATAGCCATGGAGGCGGCCGCCTGCTACATCGGCGAGTGTCGGGATCCGGCTCGGGACGCCAAGATCGCCCTCACCGCCGAGGGCCTCTATGGGGTGTTCATCTACATCGCCACCGCGGTCGTCTTCGTGGGTGTGCTCGGCGCCTCGCTGAAGACCGCCGACCCGCTGACCTTGTACACCAGCTTCGCCAATCACATCTTCGGTAACTCGGGCTGGGTGAAGTACGTGATCGGGGTCCCGCTTATCTTCGCCCTGTTGCTGTCGGTCCTCAACGCCATCATGGGGGTCGGACGGTCGTTGTTCCAGGCCGCCGAGGACCGGCTGCTCCCCAAGTGGTTCGAACACAAGAACAAGCACCACGCCCCGGACCATGCCATGTTCTTCAACCTGATCTGCGCCATGGCCGTCGCCCTCTTCGGGTCACCGGTGCGGATCTACATCTTCTCCAACGTCGGCTACATCGTGGCGGTGGTGGCGTCGCTGTTCGGGTACTTCCTGATGCGCCAGTTCCGGGCCGACATGGTCAGCCCGTTCCGCATGCCGTACTTCTTCCGGTGGGTGGCGCTGGCATGCGCCGCCTTCCTGGCCTTCGACTACTTCGTGGGAGGATGGAACTCACCCAACATCGTGGTGGGACCAGGCCAGGGCCACACCCTCTACATCATCGGGCTGGTCATCGTGGCCGGTTACATTCCACTCTACCTGTGGCGCAAGCGGTCCGACCGGATCGACGGCCTCGCCCCCCTGGGCTCGTTGCCAGTGGTGGTGGGAGCGCCGGGCGGGGTCGACTACGACACCACCGAGCCCCACATCGAGGTTCCGGCCATGGCCGCCGAAGGCATGCCGTCGGGCGGGGTCGAAGTGCCGACGGTGTCGGCCATGCAGGTGGAGCCGGACCTGTGAGCCACCCGGCCGGAAGTGCGCTCATGGATCCCCTTCGCCAGCCGGCCAAGGCCCGGTTCGGCCGGCGGAAATGGGACAAGCAGCCGTCGCAGTCCGCCGGGGTGCTGATCGCCAGTGTCGGGGTGCCGATTCCCCCGGCGGTGATCCGGAGCGCAGTGAAACTCAGTGGAGGAGACCCGGTGGCAGTCGTCAGCATCGCCCGCATCTACGGATCGTCGTTGGGCTTACCCAATCCCGGGCTGATGCCCACCAAGGCGGAGATGGACGCCCAACGGGCGCAGGTGGCCCGGGCCATCTCTCGGCTCGAGGGGGCTGGCGTCGAGGCGTGGGGTCAGGTGGCGGCCACCCGACGCTTCGCCAAGACCATTGCCGGGGCGGCCAAGGCCCGGGGCGTCGACCACGTGCTGGTGGTCACCCCGGAAATGGCCCGTTGGCGAAAGGTGGTCGAGGGTGACGTCGCCCACGACGTCCGGCGCCGTCTCCCCAAGGAAGTGACAGTGGAGGGTGTCACGCCCTGATCAGCATTCCGAGTTGCAGCGGTCGGGTCTCCCGAGACGGAGTCCATCGAGTTCCACCTATTGACCCAGCAGGAAGGAGACACAGACCATGGCGGTCTACCTGAGTATGCAGAGAGTCCGGTTTTCGAGCACCGACGCCTACGACAAGTTCCGCACCGTGTTCAATGACGTGCGCCACCACCTGATGACCAAGCCGGGGTTCCTCCACCTCACCTGGTGGGAGCACCCCGACGAACCGGGCTGGTACAACGAAGTCAGCATGTGGGCGAGCAAGGAGTCGCTCAACGACTGGCATATGGACACCTACCACAAGCACGCCAAGGAATGGGCGGCCAACGGGGCCATCATGGAGGACATCATCACCAACTTCGAACTGGCCGGGACCCGGCTGCTCCGCATCTGCCCGACCTGCGGCAAGTTCGAGGACAAGCCCTACGAGCTCGAGTATGAGCAGAAGACTCTGGCCCAGCCCTGTCCGGTCTGCGGTTTCAATTTTCCGGTGGCGACGGAAACCCCGACCAGCACCTCGGTCTTCAAGGATCTGGTCGGCTGAACCCGGGCGGTCCGTCCATCTCCGGGGTGATTGGCGCATCACGCCGGGGATGGGCTCGCCCGGTCCAAGGCCGCGCGCCCACGGACCTCGATTGCCACCTCAGACGAACGGGTGTGCCGAGGGCTCGATGGCACCCGCCTCGTCGGCGTCCGCCGCGTCTATCCGATTGGGGACGTAGACGGCGGCCGCCACCGTGGCCAGCACCATGACGACCACCCCGACGACGGCGCTCAGCCGGATGCCGTCCACAAAGGCCTGGTTGGCGCCGGTGGTGACCGAGTGGGACAAGGCCGGCGGGAGGGTTCGAGCCGCCGCGACGGCTTCTCCGATCTGGCTGCCGATGGCGGGACGGGCGGCGGCCGGAACGCCCTGGAGGGGGCCGGCGAAGGCCTGGTGGATCTCTGACTGGTAGCGGCTGGTGGCCAGGCTCCCGACGATGGCGACGCCGAACGAGCCACCCAGAAGCTGCACCATGCTGCGGAGCCCGGAACCGGCTCCTACTTTTTCGGCGGGCAAGGTGCCGATGATGGCGTTGGATCCGGGCGCGATGACCAGGCCGATACCCATCCCGATCATCCCGAAGGCGAAGGCGACCGGCGTGAATCCGGAACTGGCGGACACGGTGGCAAAGACGGCCAGGCCGGCGGTGACCAGCACCATGCCGATGAGCATGATGGTCCGTAGCCCGAATCGGAAGGTGAGGCGGGCGGCGATGTTGCTGCTGATCAGACTTCCGATCGCCAGCGGGAGGAAGCGCAGACCCACTCCGAAGACGTTGGCCCCCTGGACGAACTGGATGTACTGGCTCAGCAGGTAGCTCACCCCGAACATGGCGAAGAAGACCGCGGTCACCGCCCCCAGCGCCGACGAGAAGATTCGATTGCGAAAGAGGTCGAGATCGAGGAGCGGGTCATCGCGCCGACCGTCCCAGACGATGAAGCTCACCAGCAGCACTGCGGCGAGGACGAAGGAACCGATGACCGTCGAGGAGCCCCAATGCTTGGTGGGGGCCACGATCAATCCGTAGGTCAGCGCGGTCAGCCCCAGTGCCGAGAGCAGGACGCCGGCCGGATCGAAACGCGGGCGGTGAGCGGCCCGGCTTTCGGTGACCACCGTCACTCCGCCGATGAAGGCCAGGACCGCGACCGGCACGTTGATGAGAAACACCGAACCCCACCAGAAGTGCTGGAGGAGCCATCCGCCGAGCAGCGGGCCCGCGGCGGCCCCGATGCCGCCCACCCCCGCCCAGATGCCGATGGCGCGGGCTCGTTGCTCACCGGTGAACGTGGAGGCGATGATCGAAAGCGTCGCCGGCATCAGAAAGGCAGCGCCCAGGCCCATGACCGCCCGGGCGGCGATGAGCGGCCCGGTGGAGTGGACCAGGGCGCAGGCCAGCGACCCGGCGCCGAAGATGGCGACACCCAGGAGGAAAATGCGCCGGCGCCCGAACCGGTCGCCCATCGCCCCGCCGAACAGCAGCAGCACCGCGTTGGTGAGGGTGTAGCCATCGGCGATCCACTGAAGGCCGGCGGTGCTCGGATGCAGATCCTTCACCAAGGTGGGAAACGCAACATTGAGCACCGTCTGATCGAGGCTGATCAGGAGCACGGTGAAGCACATGACGCCGAGCGCCAACCATCGTCGGGCGGTGAAGTGGTGTTGGCCGTGCGGTGCCGATGCCTGCTTGTTCTTGAGCTGTGTGGGGGGTGCCGGGTTCATGGTGTTCCTCAGAGGTCGAAGGGCACGGTGCGTGCCCCCCGGGCCACGCAACGCCGGGTCGTCGTCAGGCGTCCAGGAGCGGCAGGGCCAGTTCGGCCAGGGCCCGGTGCACGAATTCGCCGGGACCCGGCTCCGCGTCCTGATCGGCCCAGCATTGGACGCCGGTGTTGATGGCCATGCTGATGGCACCGGCGATGAGCAGGTTGCGAAGGCCGTTGGGGTCACCGTCGGTGCGTCCGGCGATCACCGCGGCCAACCGGTACCGGTTGTCGTAGGCCTCCTCCACCCAGCGGGCACGGAAGGCCGGAGTGTCGCGGATGAGGGCCATAAAGGAACGAACCCGGGTGGTGTCCACCCATCCGGGAGCCAGCGCGTCGTCAACGGCGGCTCCCACCGCAACCAGAAGGGACTCTTCCGGCGGCCTGGACCCCAAGGCGGCCAGGAACGACTCGATGCTGGTCTCGCCAATGGCCACGACCAGATCCTCTTTGGTCGGGAAGTAGCGGTAGAAGGTACGCGGCGATACCTCGACGGCGGCGGCGATGTCGTCGACGGTGGTGGCGTCGTAGCCCCGTTCGTAGAAGAGCTCGGCGGCCGCCTCGGCCAGGAGTTGCCGGGTCCGCTGTTTCTTTCTGGCCGCCAGCCCGATTGACGGTGGCTCGGCGGTCTTCACGAGGGTGTCCACGACTGGCTCCGGTTCCCGTTGGCTGCAAATGGCAGCTAATGCCATATGACAGTAACTGACATATGCGGTTGTCTCAAGTCGGAACCGCCGACCTTTAGGGTGGCGCAATGAGCTTGGCGCCCGACACCAACCCGGAGGCGTTTCCGGTCCTCACCGCCGCCCAGCAGGACCGGATCCGGGCCCTGGCGGAGATTGAGGAGGTCTCCGCCGGGGACGTGCTCTACTCGGCCGGCAAACTCGACTACGACTTCATCTTCGTCGAGTCCGGTGAGGTCGAGATCGTCCGGGCCGCCATGCCGGGGCTCCCCGAAGCTGTCATCGTCCCGCACGGAGCCGGTCGGTTCCTAGGGGAGCTCAACATGCTGACTGGCCAGGCGGTGTACCTGACGGCCCGGGTGTCGAAGGGCGGTCAGGTGCGGAAAGTTCCACCGGAGCGATTCCGCCGGTTCATGTCCGAGGACACCGAACTTTCCGACGTGATCTTGCGGGCCTTCATGGCCCGGCGCGAGATCCTCGTCACCGGGGATGCGGCCCAAAGTGTGCAACTGCTAGGGAGCCGTACTTCCCGCGAGGCGCTCGCCCTTCGAACCTGGGCGGCTCGCCAGCGACTGCCGCACGTGTGGATCGAGGTCGAGAGCCCAGAGGGGGAGGAGCTCCTCTCCGCCCTGGGTGCGCGGATCGACGATCTTCCCTTGGCGGTGACGCCGACGGCGGAGCTCCGCAGGGCCACCCCGGGCATGCTCTCCGACAACCTCGGATTGGCCTACCGGGCGGTGGCTGGGCGCCATTTCGACCTGGTGGTGGTCGGGGGCGGGCCCGCGGGCCTCGCCGCCGCCGTCTACGGAGCCTCGGAGGGGCTCGATACCGTCGTCTTCGACAAATTGGCCGCCGGCGGCCAGGCCGCGGCCAGTGCCCGCATCGAGAACTATCTGGGATTCCCCTCCGGACTGGCCGGCGCGGAGCTGACGTCGCGGGCCATCATCCAAGCCGAGAAGTTCGGGGCCCGGATCACGAGCCCGTGCAAGGCAGCCTCCCTTCGGGTCGTCGACGGTCAGCTGGTCGTGACCCTTGACGACGGCACCGAGGTGCCGACCCGGGCAGTGATCGCGGCCAGCGGATGTGACTATCGATCGCTCGACATCGACCGCTGGTCCGAGTTCGAGGGAGCCGGTATCCACTACTCGGCTACCGACTTGGAGGCCAAAGCCTGTGGCGGAGCCGACGTTGCCGTGGTCGGCGGGGCCAACTCGGCCGGGCAGGCTTCGCTGTCGCTGGCCGGCCGCGGGTGCAAGGTCAGACTGGTCATCCGGGGCCACGATCTTTTTGCCGACATGTCGCGGTATCTCGCCGATCGCATCCTCGCCGATCCGAACATCGAGGTCCGGGCGGCGACCGAGGTGGTCGCCCTGGACGGAGGATCGTTCCTGGACACCGTGACGCTGGAGGATCGGGCGACCGGCGATCAGGAAGCGGTGCCGTGCCAGGGACTGTTCTGTTTCATTGGGGCCGTGCCTTCCAGCGAGTGGCTGGACGGAGTGGCGCTCGACAAGGACCGCTTCGTCCTCACCGACCATGACGTCCCCGACCGGGCGACCGGGGCCTTCACCTTGTTGGGACGCCGGCCGCTGCCGTTCGAGACCAGTATTCCCGGAGTCTTTGCCGTCGGCGACGTGCGGCACGATTCGATGAAGCGGGTGGCGGCCGCCGTCGGCGAAGGTGCCAGTGCGGTCAGATCGGTGCACCGGGTCATCGGGTCCTAGCGGGCACGTCCGCCTTCCCGGGGTCGCCCTGCGTTCGGGACGGGCACGCCATCACGACCACTGGCAATCGTGCGAGGGAATTCGCCTGGAGCTGAACTAGACACTGGGGTATGGCAGCTGCCCCTCACGAGGGCGCAATCGGCGAGATGACCAGGCCGGCATCCGGTCGGACGGGAAGTGCCGGTTCGATGCTGCGCCGCCGCGTGGCCGGTGTTGAGGGTCGTGATCGCCGTCGGGATTCTGGGTATTGCCGGGTGGGTCCTTTCCTCCCACACCGACGAGCTGTCCGGTGTCCCCCAGACCCTGGAGAACCTGAACTGGTGGTGGGTGCCACCCGCGCTGCTGGCCGAGCTCGGATCCTTCGCCTGCTTCGCCGCCATGCAGTACAGCCTGCTGAAGGCCGGCGGCCTCGGCCCACCGTCCGGGTCCCTCCTCAAGATGACGTTCGCGTCGCAGGCGCTGACCAACTCCCTCATCGGCGGCAGCGCGGTTTCCAGCGTCTATGGGTTCCGATGGTTCCGGCGGTTTGGTGCTGACGACACCCTGGCTGCCTGGGCGATGGTGGGGACGTTGGTCACCTCGATGGTCTCGCTCTCCCTGGTGGCCACCGCCGGCTTGGCCCTCGCGACCGAAGAGGGTGCCTCGCTCGATCTGATCCCGGTCATCATCGGGGTGATGCTGGTGACCGCCGGCGTCGGGGCCCTGTTCGTCTATGAGCGTCCGCTGGTCATCGTCCTCACCTGGGCGATCCGCACCTCGCAGTCGATTCTGCGAAGACCTCGGGGTGACGCGTTGGAGCACATCCAAGGCGTCATGCACTGGGTCACGTCCGTGCACCTCCGGTGGGGACAAGTGGTGCGGATCGTGCTGTGGGGCACCGCCAACTGGTTGTTCGACTGCGCCTGCTTCGCGATGATGTTCCTGGCCGTCGGCTCGACGATCCCCTGGAAGGGGCTATTGCTGGCTTACGGAGCCGGCCAACTGGCAGCCGTCCTCCCCATCACCCCAGGTGGGCTGGGAGCGGTGGAAGGGAGCATCACCATTGCCCTGGTTGCCTTTGGCGGCGCCCACGTGACCACCGTCGACGCGGTGTTGATGTACCGGCTCATCAGCTTCTGGCTGGTCCTGGCCGTCGGTTGGTCCCTGTGGGGTGAGCTTGCTCTCGAGGTGCGGAAGGGGCGGTGGAGTCGGGAGGCACGGGCATCAAGCATCCAAGCTGGCCCGAGACCCGATCGGGCTTCCGGGGCCGTGGCCGCGGTCGGGGCCGACCGGTCGTCGGTGGAGGGATCGTGACTCCTACGGTGAGAACAAAGAGACCAGCGGTGGGCAAGCTCGCGACGGGGTTGGGGGGCTTCCTGCTGGCGGTGTGCCTTTTGGGTGGCTGCACATCAGCCCGGATCAACCTGGGTACGTCCGACAGCTCGTGCTATCTCGCTCTGCCCGCGGCCACCAAGGCGGTCCCTCCGCACAGCCGATTCATCGGGGTTCACCTGTTCACCCTGGCATCCCTGAAGAAGGATGCCCCTCACCTCTTCGATGCGCTCCCATCCGAACCGGCATCGTCGCAGCGAGTCTGCGCACTCGCGTTCGTCGGGACCTTCACCCGGACGACAGTGACCAGACCGTTCGGGCTGGCGTCCGGCTCCGTCGCGGTGGTGGTCTCGAAGACCCCATCGAACCAGTTGCTCGGAACCGTCATCTTCAACCGGACGCCGATACGCTTCGGCCATTCCCATTGACGGGGTGCCCTCGGCCCCCAACTGAGGCCGGGGGGTAGGAAGCCGAGATCAGGTGGAGCTGGTCGTGGAGCTACCGGCGATGGGAGTTCCGTCCGATTTCTGGCCGCAGTAGGCATCGACCGCCGCGCCGTCGGCCATGATGGCCTGGGTGGTGAAGGCGGTGGCATCCCCGGTGCTGATTGCGTTATTGGCGGCGATGGCCAGCGGGCCGGCACTGGCGACGATGTCCGGGGGCGCCGTCGACTGGAAGTCGGTGATGGTGGCCTGGTTGGCCTTGAAGATGGCGATCAGGTCGGATGGCTGCTGAGCCGCCGATGTCGCCTTGTCGAGCGTGGCGTTGTCATTGCAGAACGCCGTCTTGTCCCCGGCACCGGCGGCCTGGCCGACCTGGGCGCTGAAGTGGGCGGTACCGTTCGTGACCGAGGTCACCGTCACGTGCACCGGCAAGGTGGTCGTCGAGCCCTGGGCCGTGAGCGTACAGTCGATGGAGGCTCCGACCTTGGCTTGAAGTCCGCTGGGACAGGTGACCTTGGGGACCGGTTGGCTGGTTTCGGCGGCCAGCTGGGCGGCGACCTGGGTCTGCACATCACTCTGGGACACCTCGGGAGTGCCGCTGATGGTGACGCTGCCGCTGCACGCGGTCATCAGGGTGGCGCAGGCAAATCCGGCAATGAGAAATCGGGCGGTGCGCCTCAGATGCATGGGCGAGTGTAACCGAGTTGCAGGCGATCGTCGGGGGATCGGCAATCACCGGTGGAGCGTTCAAAGGCGTCACGTGAATGGGGCGCGATACTTCGTGGCTGTGGCCGGCTACCGCGGAACTCCCCTTGCTGCGAAACTCGGCATCGAGGAGGGAATGACCATCGCCCTCCTGAAAGCGCCGCCCGGGGTCGTCAGCAACTTGCCCGACGGGGTGGTTGTCAAACACCAGGCGCGGGGGAGTGCGGACGTGGTGGTGGCCTTCTTCACTCGGCGAGCCGACTTCGACAGACGGGTGGGCGGACTCGGAGAAATGATCTTCCCGACCGGCGGACTCTGGATCGCCTGGCCGAAACGCGCTGCCGGTGTCCCGACCGACATGACCGATGCTGTCGTTCGGGAAGTGGCCCTGCCGCTGCGGACTGGTGGACAACAAGGTGTGCGCCATCGACGAGACCTGGTCAGGCCTGAGAGTCGTCTGGCGCCGCGAACGACGCTCGGGGTGACGGCCCGACCCGACTCGGACTCTGGGCCCCGGCTGACACGGCGGTCGCCAGGGCCCAGAGCGCGGATGTCTCCAATCGGCAAGCCGTCGCGGCTACTCGGCCGGCCGAGCTCCGGTTCCACCTGGACCGCGGCCACCAGGCCCGCCAGGACCGGCGCCGCCCGGGCCACCGATGTCGACCGACGTCGCGGTCACCGTGTTCGAAGTCTCGGTGCCGAAGGCGGCAACCATTTCACCGACGGTGACGTTGGCCAGGGTGGGCGAGGTCACGTCCCGATCCCGGTAGGTCGTCGAGCTGCTGACGTCCACGGTCACGGTGGTGCCATCCTTGGTTTTGATGGTGAAGCTGTTGCTTCCGACCGTCGCCACCGTTCCGACCGCTGCCGGCGGCGATCCACCAGGACCGCCATGGCCACCGGGCCCTCCCGGGCCACCGATGTCGACCGACGTCGCGGTCACCGTGTTCGAAGTCTCGGTGCCGAAGGCGGCAACCATTTCACCGACGGTGACGTTGGCCAGGGTGGGCGAGGTCACGTCCCGATCCCGGTAGGTCGTCGAGCTGCTGACGTCCACGGTCACGGTGGTGCCATCCTTGGTTTTGATGGTGAAGCTGTTGCTTCCGACCGTCGCCACGGTCCCGACCGCTGCCGGCGGCGATCCACCAGGACCGCCATGGCCACCGGGCCCGCCCGGGCCACCGATGTCGACCGAGGTCGCGGTCACCGTGTTCGAAGTCTCGGTGCCGAAGGCGGCGACCATTTCACCGACGGTGACGTTGGCCAGGGTGGGCGAGGTCACGTCCCGATCCCGGTAGGTCGTCGAGCTGCTGACGTCGACCGTCACGGTGCTCCCGTCCTTGGCCTTGACGGTGAAGCTGTTGCTTCCGACCGTCGCCACCGTTCCGACCACGGCCGGAGGTGACCCCCCGTTCGGTGGCATCCCACCGGTAGGCGGCTGGCCGGTCGATGTCGAATTGGCACCGCTCGAGCCGCTGGTGGTGGCGCCGGCGACGGCGGACCCTCCGGCCGCGAGTCCGAGGGCCAGGCCGGCAACCGAAGCCACCCTCACGGCCCTCCGACGCCTTCCGGTCCAGGCTCCCCGGCGGTCGGCCACCGGGTTCTCGAGTCCCTCTTCATCTCCATTGGTCATGTCATGCTCCTTTCGATGGGCGAAATGCCACTCCTAAGAGCCTCGGACATGAACCTGTCAGCGAGAGTAGAGCGAACTGGGACCGACTTAGGAATCGTTGATCGTTCGGCTGCGGTCGAGACGGTGGCCGGAATCGGTTACGACCGAGGTGCACGCATCATTCCAAACGCGCAAACCGGCGGTCGGGTCCTCGGAGAGGTCCCGACCGCCGGGTCGAACATGCGACGCCGGCGAAGGGCGACCGCCGGTCCGGGGCTCAGGCCGGCGGGCCGCTGGCCAGCGTGACACCTGCGGTATGGGTCTGACCCGATTGATCGGTCCACTGCAGCTGCAGGGTGTCGCCCGGATGGTGGGGCACCAGGAGGTTGCTGAGGTCCGACGCCGAGTTGACCGCCGTCCCGTTCACCGCGGTGATGACGTCGCCCTGGGCCAGTCCGGCCTTCGCGGCGGCCGAGTTGGGGAGGACCGACACGATGGTGGCGCCCGATGTCGACGAGTTGCCGCCACTGCCGCTGCCGCCGCTGCCACTGCCGCCGAAGCCGCCGTTGCCACCGTTGCCGGTGCTGCTCGACGACTGGACGCTGACCCCGAGGAATCCTGTCGCTCCGATGTGAATGGTGGAGGACGCATTCCCGGCCTCGATCTGCTTGGCGATCGACAGCGCGGTGGAGATTGGGATGGCGTAGGCCTGGCTGCCGGTCACCTGGTAGCCCGAACTGGTCGACGCCGCCGTATCCATGCCGATGACCTGGGCGGAGGTGTTCACCAGCGGTCCGCCCGAGTCCCCGGGCTGGATGCCGGCATTGATCTGGATCAGGCCCTGCAGGTTCTCGGCGTTCCCGCCACCATCGTCGCTGGCGGTGATGGACTTGTCGAGACCGGTGACGGATCCACCCGCCGCGCTCGGGGTCCCACCGGCACCGCCGGCGTTCCCGATACCCACCACCGCTTGGCCGACGGCGGCGGCGGCGCTGCTGGTGGAGACGGTCTTCAGCCCGCTGGCCCCGACCAGCTGGACCACCGCCACGTCCCCGGTGCGGTCGTAGCCGACCACGTTGCCGGTGTAGGTCTTCCCATTGCCGACGTCGGTCACGCTGATGCTGGTGGCGCCGTCGATGACGTGGTTATTGGTGAGTATCTCGCCGTTGGAGGTGAGCACCATGCCGGTGCCCGCCGCTTGCTGGTTCTCGTAGCTGAGATTGGTATTGATGTCGACCAGAGCGGGGTTCACCTTCGCGGTGATGCCGGAGATGTCGGAGGGCGCACCGGCACCGGTTGACGAGTTCCCGGGGGTGGAGCCCGATGATCCCCCGGAGGGGAAGGTTCCTGACGGGCCGGAATTGCCCGGGTTGGTGATGCTGGGAGCTGCCGCGGTCGTCGGGGTCGCGGCGGTCCACACCACGTGTCCGAGCCCGGCGCCGGCCAGGACCGCGGCCGCGACGACGGCCGCGGCCACGCCGACCACCAGGCCGGAGCGCGTCTTGGCCGTCGGCGGTTGCGCAGGTGGTGGTCCGGCGTAACCCGGATGGAACCAGCTACCCGGTGGGGGAGTGGGTCCTGCCGGACCACCCGCCCATCCGGCCGGAGGCGGCGGAGGAGGCAGGGTGCCGGAGGCGGTGGGTCCCCATGCCGGCGTCGGAGCCGGCCACCAGGTCCCGGCCGGGGGTGTCGGCGGGATCGGCTGGGTCGGGTGCTGCTGGGTGGGTTGCTGGTCGCTGGCCAGGGCCGGCGGTGGCGGATACAGACCACCGACCGGCGGCGGGGGAGGAAGCGGCAGCCCGCCCGGCTGGCTCCCGTCGCCGGGATGGGCGTTCCCGTACGGGTGGCCGGGCACCGGGGCGTCGGGACCGCCGCTGGCCTCCGGAGTCGAATCGGTGCCTGCCGGTTCGTCCTCCTTCGGGTCTGATGATCCGGGTGCGGGGGGCCAAGAATCGTTCATGTCCATCTGCCTTCCAATTCCGTGTCGTTCGAAGGGCTGCTCTCCCTCCAATTGACACCCGCCACCTAAGGTCCCGGTGAAGGCCGGATATGAATTTCGTAAACACCCGGAAAGATCGACGTTACGGCCCTCATGCCACCGGGCTCGCAGCCCCCACCGTAGTGCCTGCGGTTCCGTCCCGAGGGTCGCGGGAGGCCTCCTGGGCGACCCGGCAAGGGTGCGGAGGGAACTACATTCGCCCTAATGGTGGCTCGAGGGCGAACCGAGCGGCGGATGTCCGGCAACCGCGCCGCGCCGACTGTCGATCCTGGTTGCCGCCGGGCCGGTCGGGTCGGTTGACCCGGCTGGATCCCGCGGAGCTCGAGCGGGCGGTGCTCGACAGCCCGGGCACCGTTACCGATTTCCTCGAGATGCTCACCGGCGAGCCGTTGGTGGCCGACGTGGTTCGCCAGTCCCCGGTGGTCCTCGGTCCTGATAACGAGCTCGAGGCTACCGCCGGCCATGCCGCCACCCAACGGATCGCCGTGCTCAAAGGGGGAACGACCGCCCGGAGCTATGTCTACGCCGAGACGGTGTTCTTGGGCGAGCGGCTTCCGCAACCGGCCCGCGTCCAATTGCAGCGAACCAACCACCCGATCGGCCGGGTACTGGTTGCCCATCGGTTACATCCGGACCGGGAGTCGTTGTCTACGTCGGGCGGACCCGGAGGGCAACCGGCCCCGACCGTTGCCGAGTTGGGCTCCGACACCGTGTGGTCGCGCGCCTACCGGTTGACCATTGCTGGGCGCCCGGTGTTCGCCATCCATGAGTGGTTCCTCCGCCCGGTGCTGGAGGCTTTCGGCCACCAGCTGCGAGGTTGAGCCGCCCTCATCCGGCCAGGTCGAGGGCCGCCGCCCGCCGGGCCAGGAAGTCACGTTCAACGGCGTTTTCAGATCGGCTGATCGCGGCTCGATAGGCCGCGGCCGCTTCCGGGTTACGCCCCAGCCTTCGGAGCAGGTCGGCCCGGATGGCGTGGAATAGGTAGTAGGTGTCGAGGTCGAGCCCGTCGACCAGGGCGAGGGCAGGATCGGGTCCGTCGACCTCGGCTACCGCCACCGCCCGGTTGAGAGCCGCTATCGGGCTCGGAGCGATCGAGAGAAGCTGGTCGTAGAGGTGCACGATCTGTGTCCAGTCGGTGTCGGCGGTGGTGGGTGCGGCGCTGTGGACCGCGCTGATCGCCGCCTGTACCTGATAGGGGCCCGGCTGACCACGTCGGAGACAACGCCGGACGATGGCCTGGCCCTCTGCGACCAGCCCCGGATCCCATCGGGCCCGGTCCTGGTCGGCCAGGAGCACCAGTTCGCCATGGGGACCGGTGCGGGCGGCGTGGCGCGACTCGAGCAGGAGCATCAAGGCCAACAGCCCCATTACTTCTGCTTCGTCGGGCATCAGCTCGGCCAGGAGCCGGCCAAGACGGATTGCCTCGGTGCCGAGGTCCTCCCTGGTGAGCCGTTCCCCCGAGCTCGCGGTGTGGCCCTCGTTGAACACCAGATAGACCACGGCCAGCACCGGCCGGAGTCGGTCCGGCAGCTCGGCCTGGGTCGGGACCCGCAGCGGAATCCCCGCATCGCGGATCTTCCCCTTGGCCCGGACGAGGCGCTGGGCCATGGTGGGCTCGGGGACAAGGAAGGCGCGGGCGATCTCCGCAGTGGAGAGCCCGCCCAGCAGCCGGAGGGTGAGAGCGACCTGGGCGGCAGTAGCGATCGCCGGGTGGCAGCAGGTGAAAATCAGACGCAGCTGGTCATCTCGCACCACAGCCTCCTCGACCGGCTCGACGGATTCGCCGGGTTGGTCAGCGGACTGGAACACCGCGGCCTCGGCGTGCCGGCCCTCGCGGGTTGCCTCCCGCCGGAGGCGGTCGATCGCCCGATGTCGGGCGGTGGTGATGATCCAGCCCGCCGGGCTGGGGGGAATCCGGCAGAGGGCCACCGTTCCACCGCCACGGTGAAGGCGTCCTGCACCGCCTCCTCGGCGACGTCGATATCACCGAAGAGGCGGACGAGAACCGCGACCGCCCGACCGTATTCCTGACGGAACACTCGTCCGATCTCGGACGGCGCGAGGGGCCGCACATCGGTCATCAATGAGGGTCGAGCTCACCCTGGAACGGCCGGACCTCGATCGGGAGAGTGGTGGCCCGGGCCGTCTTGCGACCCCACTCGAGGGCGGCATCGAGGTCGGGGGCATTGATGATGGTGAGCCCGCCCAGGTGCTCCTTCCCCTCCACATAGGGACCGTCGGTGATCAGGAACTCGCCGTCCTGGTCCCGCACCACAGTGGCGGTGCTCGGCGGGAACAGCCCGTTGGAGAAGACCCATATCCCGGCGGCCTGCATCTCGTCGCGGACGGCACTGACGTCGCGGATGATCGCTTCCAGCTTCACGGTGGCCGCGGGCTCCCCGTCGGGTTGGTAGACGCTCAACAAGTACTGCTTCATGGTTTCCTCCTGTGGTTACCGCCGGCACCGCGCCGGCGTCTCACCCTCTATACGAATGACTTCTGCCAGATCGACAGGGTTCTGCGTCATTCCGGGAGAATTTCGCGGAACCAAGGCGCGGCCAAGCACTGGGGGGCGGTGAAGCCGTGGTCAGCTACCTCCCGGCAGAATGACTCGCGCCGGCCACGGTCCGAGCCAGGATTCCCAGCGTCGCCCGCAACGCGCCCTCAGAGATGACCGGGAAGATCCCGGCCTCCTTCCAGACCGGGTCGATGGACGACCAGTCGTAATAGGAGGTGACCAGCGTGCCGTCTTCGACCGGCTCGAGCGTGTAGCCGTAGACGTGGCCGATCTGGGGTCGGATCTGTCCGAGGATGGTCCAGGCGATCTCCCGGTCGGGAACGAAGGTCTTGATGGTCACGGTGACGTCGTAGTGGCCCATGGGGTAGTCGTTGAGCGCCTCACGATCCATGTGCACGACGAAGGAGTCGCCGACGGCGCTCACCGGCTCGCCGGTGGCGGCCATCAGCATCCCCGAGCTGTCGATGGCCACGTGTCCTCTTGGATCACTCAGGATCCCGAAGATGCTGGCGGGCTCCGCCCGGATCGTCCGCTGGACTTCCATCCGCTCACTGGTCATGCCCTCATCCTGTCACTGCGCGGCGGCGAGGGCTCGGGCCTCAGGTATTACCGGATCGGTTCGGGGATCAGCGTGAGGTCCTCGCGTCCGGGGCCTGGCACCGCCTTCACGTCCCGGGGGCCGATCCGTTCGCCGCAGGAGTCGCAGATCAAGACGGCTTCAGCCACCTGGCCACAATCTCGGTGCACCACCCGGATCGGAGGCCCGGCGGGGGAGGCATGGGCGTCGCCCCACTGCCGCAGGGCGGTCAACACCGGCCAGAGATCACGGCCCCGGTCGGTGAGTTTGTAGTCATGGCGCAGGGGCCGTTCCGAGTAGGGGACCTTCTTGAACACGTCGGCCTCTACCAAGTGATTGAGACGCTGCTGCAGGATGTTGCGCGAGATCCCGAGGCGCTGCTGAAAGTCGTCGAACCGGGTGATGCCCAAGAACGCGTCCCGGATGATCAGCATGCTCCACCACTCGCCGACGATCTCGAGGCACTGGGCCACCGAACAGTCCATCTCCGAGAAACTCTTACGCTCCACACCGCCAGTCTAGGTCAGTTGCATAATAGAATGCAATCTCTTAAGATCAGTTGCGTGACAGAACTGACCCGGGCCGACGACGGAGAAGAAACGCAGCCGGGGCCGGTTGGCGTTGAGGATCCTCCAGGCGAGCCGGCCGAAAACGGGCGGACGGTGGTGTTCGTGGCCACCGCGCTCGGGGCGTTCATGGCCTCGTTGGATCTCTCCATCGTCAACGTTGCCTTCCCGGCTTTGGAGCACGCATTCCCTCACGACTCACGGGCGGCGCTGGCATGGGTCATCACCGGGTACAGCATCGTGTTCGGCTCCCTCCTGGTCACCGCCGGACGCACAGCCGACCGGCTCGGCAGTCGGCGCTTGTTCTTTTCCGGTTTGGCCGTCTTCAGTCTGGGGTCCGCCCTCTGCGGGTTGGCTCCGTCGGCGGCGCTACTCATTGCGGGCCGCTTGATCCAGGGTGCAGGAGCGGCCGCGATGTTGCCGGCGTCTCTGGCTCTGTTGCTTGGCGCCTTCCCGACCGAGCGTCGCTCCCAGGTCGTCGCCCTCTGGGGCGGCGTCGGGGCGTTGGCCGTGGCCACCGGTCCCTCGTTGGGTGCCGGGCTCATCTCCGCCGGCGGTTGGCGTCTGGTCTTCTATGTCAACCTGCCGATTGCCGCCTTTGCCTGGCTGGTCGGGCGCCGGGTGCTGACCGAGACGGCCTCGGCGGGAACCCACGGCACACCGGACTATCTCGGGGTGGGGTTGGTAAGCCTCGGACTGGCCAGCTTGGTGTTGGCTATTTCCGAAGGTCCATCCTGGGGCTGGACGAACGGGCGCATCATTGGGCTCATCCTCGCCGCCGTAGTGCTGGTGGCCGTCTTCCTGCGCCGTTCCTCCCGTCACCCGCACCCGGTGTTGGACCTCACCCTCTTCTCCGCCCGATCCTTCAGTGTGGCCAATGCCGCCACGCTCCTCTATGCCATGGGCTTCTTTGCCATGTTGCTCGGCAACATCCTGTTCCTCACCAGTGTTTGGCACTATTCGATATTGAAGGCGGGTCTGGCAGTGACGCCGGGCCCATTGGTGGTGGCCGCAGTTTCCGCACCGGCTGGGCGATTGGCGGCCCGAATCGGATTTCGTCCCGTGCTCCTGGTCGGTTTCTCCGTCTTCGTCGGGGGACTGGTGTTGTACGCGCTCGGGGTTGGGCTCACTCCCGACTATGTGTCGGAATGGCTGCCCGCCACCCTGATCACCGGCCTCGGGATCGGACTGACGTTTCCGGTCCTGAGCGCGGCGGCCGTCTCGAGCCTGCACCACCAGAGGTTCGCGGTCGGCAGCGCCGTCAATCAGACGGCGCGCCAGATCGGTGGGGCCTTCGGAGTCGCGGTTCTGGTGGTCATCCTCGGCGCACCGAATTCCGAAGCCGCAGCTCTTGGCACCTTCCGGCACCTCTGGCTGTACGCGGCGACCATGGCTCTCGCCTCCGGCCTGCTCTGCACGTTGCTCAAGCATCGGGTCGCACCCGCCGAGGCCACCCAGGTGCCCCCGGTCGTGCGGGTCGGTGTCGCCGAGCCGTAGCCAGGCCTCTTAGATTCGTCGCGTTTCCGTCGCGGCAGTTTTCGGTCACCGGGTCGGCGCCTGTGAGCCAAGGCGGCGTCCGCGGTACCGCGGCCTTCAGGTTGACAGGAGCACCAGGTCCTCAGACCGTTTCCGGCGGCATGTTCAGCGAGACGGTCACCCCTCCCGGCGCTACTTGTTCCTATTCGATGGCTGGCAGCCGGGCGCTCAATCCTTTAGCCTCGTTCGGTCCCGCTGGCGTGGAGATCTGGTTTCGTCGCCCTGTGTGTCAGGCTTAATAGCCAAACTCGGGGCGCAAGTGCACGCTGGCAGGCGCGCTTCATCGGGAGCGATTTGTGGATAGCCGGAGCCGAAACCGACGGCGATTCCGAGGGTCTCCGGCAAGGTACGGATCGAAAAGAAACCAACAGCCGGTCACGTTGGGGCGGCCGGGGCCCTACTCCCGGGGTGGCGGAGGCCGTTGGTTCCGGAGCCGGTTGTGGAACCCGCACAGCAGCCGGCCGTTGGCAAAGGTGGTGGGGCCACCGTCGGTGTAGGGCTGGATGTGGTCGACCTGGCAGTCCACCGCCGGGCGGTCGCAGTAGGGGTGGGTGCACTCCCGGTCCCGGAGCTGGATGCCCCTCCGGGTCGCCCCGGTGAACAATCGGGCGGTGGCGCTGACCTGGACCCGGTCGGGGGGCTCGAAGACCGCCCGCTCGAAGTCGGCCCGGTCGAGCCAGGGGACCAATGACCCGGGGGTGACGGCCATCCCCTGGGCCAGCTCGCAGACCCGCCCGAGGGTCGGGAAGTCGATCATCACGTCGAACAGCGGCTTGGGGGGGATGCCGTCAGGCGGGGCGGTACGAGAGCGCTTGGCCATCTCGTCCAAGGCGTCGGCCCGGCGCTGGCCCGGGGTGCGACAGAGGTCGGAGGCTTTCGGGTCGAAGCCCAGTCGCTCCCTGGCATCCTTCCACTCCTCTTCGAAGAGCTCAGCCTCCAGGCGCTCGAGCTCGTCGGCGAAGATGGCCCCGCCGATGGGGTCGAGGGTCATCTTCCCGAGCCACATGTCGCCGGCCTTGACCAGATAGACGTCCCGGCGGTTGCGGCGCTCTTCGGCCGACTCCTCGGTGCCGTCGGGGTCGGCCAGCTGTTCCCAGTAGCCATCACCGGGTGAAGGCGGGGAGCGGCAAGGTCCGGCGTAGTCGACCAGCATCTTCTCGTCGCGGGCGAGGGCGTCCTCGGTCCGGGGGTTGCGGGCCCTGGCCACCAATCGAGGTGGGCGGCATTGACATCCCCGTCGGCCCAGGCCTTCGCGAACTCCGGGAGCTGGCGCCCATTCCGGGCCCGTCGGACCAGCCGCCCAGCTTCGGCTCGAGGGAGGTTCCCCTCGGCAGCGACCCAGCTGGCCGCACTCCGGGCTCCGTCGACCGCATATTCCCCCCAGGTGTCGAACTCCCCCACCGAGGCGGTGACGTAGGCGTCGAACTGGCTGCGCAGCCTCAGCAGGGTCTTGATCGACGCCGGGTCGTAACGGGGCCCGTCTTCGATCAACGCTCTACGTTCTGGCTGAGGACACCGAGATCCATGGGGCCAATTCCACCACCGGGGTGTGACTCTCGAGGAGGCATTTGCCCTGGTCCTTGCACGAAACCTTGCACGAAACCTTGCAGAATCAGAAAGAAAAATTGGAAAAGAATTCGGTGCGGTCGTAGCCCGATGTACTCGAGGTCGAACGACGAGGATTTGGCTACCGGGTTCCTTGATCGCTCTATCCTGAAAATTCTTCGACGAAGCAGGGAAGGTGCCCCATGAAAGAGCCCATCGATGGCTGAGGCCCTGCGGTGGGGAGTGATCGGCACGGGTTCGATCGCCTCCACATTCGCGACCGATCTGGCGTTGACCGACTCGGGGTTGATCATGGCCGTCGGATCGCGGCGCCAGGAGTCGGCGGACCGTTTCAGTGACCGGTTCGGGATACCCAACCGGCATGCGTCGTACGACGGGCTGGTGGATGATCCCGAGGTAGATGCGGTCTACGTCGCCACACCCCATCCCATGCACCTCGCCGCCGCGCTCTTGGCGCTCGAGCACGGGAAGCCGGCGCTGGTCGAAAAGGCGTTCACCATGAACGCGTCCGAGGCGCGCACATTGGTCGACGCGGCAAGAGACAAAGGCCTCTTCTTGATGGAGGCGATGTGGACGCGGTTTCTTCCCCACATGGTCGAGATCCGCCGGCTCCTCGATGAAGGGGTGCTTGGCGAGATCGTCACGGTCACCGCCGACTTCGGCCGCTGGTTCCCGCCCAACCCCGAATCGAGATTGTTCGCGCCGGAATTGGGCGGCAGCGCACTGCTCGATCTGGGGGTCTACCCGGTGTCGTTCGCGTCGATGGTCCTCGGGACACCGGATCGGATTGCGGCCATGGTCGAGCCGTCGTTCACCGGAGTGGATGGCCAGGTATCGATGCTCTTCGGTTACCAGAATGGAGCCCAGGCGATGCTCAGCTGCACGTCGAGTGCCACCAGCCCGACCCGGGGCACCATTGTCGGGACCGATGCCCGCATCGAGATCGACGAAGACTTCTACCGTCCGGTCGGTTTCACCCTGGTGCCCCGACGCGGCACCCCGTCCCGAGTCGACTTCCCGCGACCCGGGCGCGGGCTCAGCCACGAAGCTGACGAGGTTGCCCGCTGCCTCCGGGCGGGACTTGTGGAGAGCCCGGTAATGCCATTGGATGAAAGCATTTCGATCATGGAGACGCTGGACACTGTGCTCACCCACTCCAAATGACCCATCCGAGGAATGCGGGTCCGACCAGCCGCTATGAAAAAACCGTCACGCAATAGTCATTGTGTTGTAACGTCATTCGCAGGCCCGAAAAATCGAGCTTCGACAGCGGTCAATGAACGAATCACTAGCCGGGGGGAATCACCTTGAAACTCAACAGTAAGAGGGTACTCGTGACGATGTTGTTGGTGGGGGGACTCATTGCCACCGCCTGTAGCAGCAACAACTCATCGTCCACCACCACGACGACATCAGGATCCGGAGGGACCTCGGGCCTCACCACAAGCTCGTTCGACGTCAATTTCACGGCGATGCCGAAGCTGAAGAGCCTGACCACTTCGGGCTCGGGCCTCGTGGGTGTCATCTTGCCTGACACCACGTCCTCGACGCGCTACGTCAACTTCGACGCGCCGTACCTGACCAAGGCATTCCAGCAGGCCGGTTACAGTGCTTCGGACTTCAAGATCGACAACGCCCAGGGAGTCGACGCCACCCAGGTGGCCGACGCACAAGCCGACATCACGCTGGGTGCGAAGGTCCTTATCTTCGACCCGCTCGACAGCACGACAGGTGCCCAGGTCCAGCAGCTCGCTGCCGCCCACGGGGTGCAGCTGATCAGCTACGACCGTGCCACCTTCGTCGGGACCAACACCTACTACGTCAGCTTCGACAACGTCCAAGTCGGCAAACTCATCGGCCAGGGCTTCGAAGACTGTGTGACTGCTTGGAACGTGAGCAGCCCCCAGGTCTTCACACTCAACGGCGGTGAGGACACAGACCCCAACGCCGTGTCGTTCGCCCAGGGATACAACTCGGTGATCTGGGGCAACACGAAGACCCCCCAGCCGGCTGGCACGACGAACAGCAAGGGCTACACCCTCGTCGGCGACCAGATCACCCCCAACTGGGTGAACGCAACCGGTGCGACCATCTTCCAGCAGCAGTTCACCGCTCACCCGACGATCAACGCCACCGTTGAGGCCAACGACGGATTGGCGAACGTGGTGATCGGGGTCTTGAAGAACGCCGGCGTGGGGCCGAAGAAGATCCCGACGACCGGACAGGACGCCACCTTGCAGGGGATGCAGTGGATCCTCCAGGGTTACCAGTGCGGGTCGGTCTACAAGCCGGTCTACCAGGAGGCACAGGACGCCGTCGCCATCGCGACGTACCTTCGTGCCGGCAAGACCCCTCCCTCGTCGCTGGTGAACTCGACAACGACGCCGCCTTCCGGCGTGACCGGGACGTCGCAGCCGGCGTCGCTCCTCACCCCGCTTTGGGTGACCGCGTCGAATATGAACGCGACCGTGATCAAGGATCAGTTCATCTCGGCATCGGCCCTCTGCACAGCGGTGGGAGCGAGCGCCTGCAGTAGCGCCGGCATCACCCCTTGAACCGTTGATCCCGACCTGACGTTTGGGACCGCCACCGCGTCGTGCGGCGGCGGTCCCGCTGTCCGGGCGTCTTATACCGTAGTTTTTGGGGCGAGATGAAAGTGACGAGATGGCCGAGACGGATGTAGAAGAGCCTCTTCTGAGGCTGCAGGGGATTTACAAGACTTTCGGTGCGGTCCAGGCCCTGGCCGACGTCGACCTCGAACTGCCCGCCGGACAGATAACCGCACTGTGCGGCGACAATGGTGCCGGCAAGTCCGTCCTCGTGAAGTGCATCGCGGGAACCCACGAGCCCGACGCGGGGTCAATGTTCTGGGAGGGCCGTCATGTCCGCATCCGTAATGCGCACGACGCCGCTGCCCTCGGGATCGAGACCGTCTACCAGGACCTCGCTCTCGCAGACAACCTCGACATCGTTCAGAACATGTTCCTCGGCCGTGAGCGCCTCCGTTATCGCCAACTCGACGAGAACGACATGGAGCGTGCCGCCGCCGAGACACTCGCCAGCCTGCGCGTGACGACGGTGAGGTCGATTCGGCAGCCGGTTGGATCGCTCTCCGGAGGGCAGCGGCAATCGGTGGCGGTGGCGAAAGCAGTGATGTGGAACTCCAAGCTCGTGGTCATGGACGAGCCGACCGCGGCTCTCGGGGTGACCCAGACGACGATGGTGCTCGACCTCATGCGACGCCTGCGTGACCACGGTTTGGCCGTCCTCATGATCTCCCACAACTTGAACGATGTCTTCGCGGTGGGCGACCGGATGGCGGTCCTGTACCTGGGGAGGATGGTTGTGCAGGACCAGGCGTCCGCGTTCGACCGTCAAAGCCTGGTCGAATACATGACCACCGGAGGTCTGGGCGTGACAGCCGCAGGGCTGCCCACGGGAAAGGGAGCGGCCGAGCATGGCAGAGGTTGATTCTGGCCCGGGTCCGGATATCGCCGGCGCGTCGCCGGCTCCGGATGGTGAGCCGCAAGACCCACAAAGAGGAGAGCCGGTCGACCTCACCGCAGCTCCAGGAGGCGCGGCGCCCCTCGTCCCCGCGGAGATAGTCGCGCAGACCCTGCCCGAATACCTGCGAGCTTTGTTGCTCCGCGTCAAGGGCGGGGAGAGCGGCATGTTGCCGGTCATCCTGGCGCTGGTCATCCTGGTCGTCGTCTTCGAAGCGATCAGCCCGAACCACGTCTTTCTCCACGCCACCAACATCGTGAATCTCTTTCAACAGAGCGCCTTCTTCATCGTGTTCGCGATGGCCGAGATCTTCGTCCTGCTGCTTGGAGAGATCGACCTGTCCATCGGCTATGTGGGCCCGGTGGGCGCGGTAATCGCAGTGCAGCTCGTACAGCCTCGAACGACCAACTGGCCGTGGGAGGCTGCCATCGTCGTGGCGTTGCTCGTGTGCGCGGTGATCGGTGCGATTCAGGGTTCGTTGATAACTCGCCTTCGGCTCCCATCGTTCATTGTCACCCTCGCAGGACTTCTCATCTTCAACGGGGTGCTGCTGATCATCCTGGGGTTGGGTCCGTTCTCCGGCTATCCGAGCCTCATCGGCCGGTCATCCAACCTGCATGCGCTATACGCACTCATGTGGGGACACGTCAGCCCGCTCGTGGGCTGGATCGTCATGATCGCCATCGTGGGCCTCACGAGCCTGGGCATGTTCTTCCGCGACACCAGGCGCCGCCGGAGCGGGCTGGTGGCGCCGCCGCTGAGCCTGACTCTCATTAAGATCGCGTTCATGGCCGCCGTCGGGACAGGGGTCGTGGTCATCTGCAACCTCAACCGTGCCACCATCGGCACCCTGGAGGGCGTTCCGTACGTGGTATTCATCGTTCTGGGAATGCTGGTGATCTGGAGCTTCCTGCTCCAGCGCATGCGCTTCGGGCGCTATGTCTACGCCATCGGCGGCAACCCCGAGGCGGCGCGCCGGGCGGGGATCAATGTCGCGATGATCCGCACTTGGGCGTTCATCCTCTGTGCCGTCACCGCGGGCGTCGCCGGACTGCTCTACGCCTCCTACCTGGGAGGCATGTCGAACAACGTGAACGGTGGCCAGCTGGTGCTCTACGCCGTTGCCGCAGCCGTCATAGGCGGAACATCGCTGTTCGGGGGTAGGGGGAGGATCGCCCACGGAGTCCTCGGGGGACTCGTGATCGGCGGTATCTACAACGGCATCTATCTCCTGGGGCTGTCGGCCCAGTGGCAATACATCATCACCGGTTTCGTGCTCATCGTCGCGGTTACCGTCGACGCGCTCAGTCGTCGGGGCACCACGGTCGGCGGCCTCGCCGGTCGATGAGGAGGATCTCGCGCCGTCGGCGATGAGCGGCTCCGACACCATCGGTGTCGGCCTTGTCGGCTACGGGTTGTCGGGGCGGGTCTTCGACACCCAACCGACCCGCCGCCTCGGTCCTACCTGCTGAGCGACCGGGCGGCGCAGATCGACGCACCGGACCTTCGGGAGTCGGCGCGAGAATTGCCTGGGTGATGAGGAGTGCACGACACGGCACGAGTTATCCGATCGGGTCGGGTGTGGCGTCCTTCTCGTCCTGCAGGTAGGGGACTGGATGGTTCGCACCCATCTCGCTGAAGCGCTCGTTGAGGGCGTGGGCGATCACGTCATGGTCATGGGTGCTGGGCCGGAGGGCGCCGTAGAGAAACGCTTCCAGCTGTAGGTGGGTGCTCATCCCTCCGAGTTCGAAATAGCGCAGCCAAAGCTCACCGTGGGTGAGATCCGCTTCCTGGCGGTACCGGTCCAGCACATCAGCCGGGGCATTAGCCATGGTCACCTGAGTTGTGAATCGTCACTCCTTTGTCGAAACACTCCGATGAGCAGACGGTGGCCCCCGGGATCTCGACCGGACGGCCACACACCACGCAACCACGTGGCTGGTCGGGGCCCGGATGTGGGTCGAAAGCCGACTCGACTATGTCTCGGGCACGATGGCTCAGGGTGCCGCCGTTTTCAACGGAATACCGGCGGAGGGCCGTATAGGCCTCGTGCTCTCCGATGCCATCCCGCTCCATCAGGACCCCCTGGGCCTGGGCGATGACCTGCCGGGTTCGCAGCACCTCGGCGAGCTTGCTGGCGAGCTCTTCCTCGGTGGTGTCCAGACCCGCATCGCCGAGAATGGTCGACGCCTCGCTGGCGAAGATCGATGCCAGCTCCTGGTCCTTCGGCCCGAAGGCGGCCGACGTCCGCGAATAGATGTTGAGTGCCCCCACCGGAACGTCGTGGGCCAGCAGTGGTGTGGACAGGATGGAGTTGATCCCGAGTGCTCGAGCCTTGGGCACGAAGTCGGGCCACCGGGTTTCGTCGGGCAAGGACTCCGAGTGGAACCACCGGCCTTCAGCCGCAGCGTCGACGCAGGGCCCCTCGCCGGTTGCGTACTGCCCGGCATCCATATCGGTGATGGTCTGGTCACTGGCCGCCACCGTGGACAGGTGCCCCCGGCGCCGGAGCGACACACTCACGCCGTCAGCCCCGCCGACGGTGACTTGGGCCAGGGACACAACCAGCCGAAGGGCGCCGTCGACAACCTCGTCATTGGAGGGGATGGAGGTGACCATTCTGAGCTGCTGGGTCAGATCATGTAGCCCGGGGGAGACGTCAGCCGAGCTCTGGACGTGCCCCGGCTCTTCGGGGCCAAGTCGTCCGGATTGTCCCAGCGTGGGCTGGGGTTCCTCGACCGCGATCATTCTGCTGAACCCGGTGACATCCAGGAGACGCCCGACCTGGACCGAGGGGTCCTGAATCACGAGCGAGCCGCCCGAAAGCTTGAGGCGGATGGTCTCGCCGGCGATCACCGACAGTCCCGAAGCGTCCAGAAGGTCCAGTTCCGCCAGGTCCAGTGCGATGTTGACCTGGCCCCGGTTGATCATGGCGTCGAGGTAGCCGCTCAGGTCGGGCGCAGAATGGATGTTGAGCTCGCCACGGAGATGCAGCACGGTCTGATCGCCAACCACGCTCGCATCGATGTCGAACGCGGGAAACGAACCGTCACTGCTCGTCACGTGAGGTCAACACCGGGAGCACTCGAGGACAGCAGCGCGGAACTCCACATGGGGATCGCCGCCTTGGGGTCGGAGCCGATCGAAAGACCGGCCCGTACGAACCCTCGCTGTAGAAGGCAACCCCGACCCTACACCTCGACCAGAGGGATCTCTACCGCCGGGTCCGATGCAACCCCAATCCGGGTCGGGCATACGGTTCCCGGGCTCTAACCGGACGCCTTGCCCTTGGCGTGAACTACAAACTCGGGCACCCGTTCTCGGGTTGCAATAGGCCATCTTCGGGATCAGGTCGCGATCCTGAAGGAGCACGGGTCCCTCGGCTCCGGCGGAGAGTCAGAACTCGTCACTCGGCGCGGAGATCTCTGCGTAGGTGGTCTCCTGATTCGGGGTGTCATCGCTCATATTCTGGGTCTGGCATCGCGCCGCTTCTCGTCACGAGCGACCCGAAATATGCCGTGGCCAGGGGGTTCAGCCCGATCGCCGTCCGATGCCCCCCGTGTCCCGACGCAGTCCTCGGAGTCCGCCGCCTCGTAGGCGGGTTACCTCGGCCTTCAGCTTCTGGACCCTCGCCCGGGGTTCATCGAGATCGTCGTAAATGACCCGGCTGCTGGCTAACCTGCCGATCAGATGGTCTACATCCTCGCGCTGGCGTGCGCGCTATCGAATGCCCTGGCCAGCATCCTTCAACGGATGGGGGTGGAGGACGCCCCGGATAGTGACACCCTCCGCCTCAGCTTGGTGACCCATGCGTTCCGGCGGGGGATCTGGCTACTCGGGTTCGTGTTCATCGTTACGACGTTTCTGCTCCAATCGGTGGCACTCCACATCGGGAGGCTGAGTCAGGTCCAGCCCATCCTTACCACCGAGCTGTTGTTCATCGTTCTCTTCCTGGCCACCTGGTTCCGGTTTCGCATCGGGCTGCGCGAGTGGCTGGGGTGCCTGGCCGCCGCCGGAGGGCTCGCCGGTTTCTTGGCCTTTGCCCAGCCCGGCGGGGGCAAGCTGGTGCCGACGGCGTTCGAGTGGACCGTGGCCGGATCCGTCGGCGCGGGAACGGTGCTGGTGACCGTGCTGCTCGCCCTGCGCGGCCCCCGTTGGTGGCGGGCCTTCATGTTCGGGACCGCGGGTGCCGTGGGTTTCGCGTTCGCGGCGGCACTCATCAAGACGGTGAGCGATTACGTGACCACCGACTGGACGCGCCTGTTCTTCCATTGGCAGACCTACGTCCTGATCGTCTGCGGGGTGGGGGCCTTATACCTGGCCCAGAACGCCTTCCACGCCGGGCCGATCGCCGCCTCCCAGACTGCCCTGGTGCTGGTCGATCCCCTGGCCAGCGTGGCCTTCGGTCTCGGGCTCTACGGGGACAGCCTCCGCAACACTGGAGCCTACGGCCCATTGGAGGCGGTGTCCCTGCTCGTCATGTTCGTGGGCGTCGCCTCCATCGCCCTCTCCCCGCTGGTCTCGGGCATGAAAGGGGACGACGCCCGCTATGCCGAGCTGCTCTCCTCTCGCTCCCGTTCCAAGACGCTGGCCAAGGCCGTCCAGGATCTCCATCCGGCCAAAGGACCTCCGCAGTCGAGCCCGATGCAATCGGCCGCCGGCGAGCCCGGGGTCACTTCCTTTGGTGAGCCAGTCGATCTCGGGTAATCGGTAGGCGTCGTAGACCGCCGGCGTCTTCGCCGCCCGTGGCGCTTCGTTGTATGTTCCTCCCGTGGCGGCCACGACGAGCTCTCCAAGAAACCCCTGCCAATGAGCGGGACGGCGGACAAGATTGCCCGGGTCGGCACCTGGCCAATGTGGGTTCTCGGACTGGCGGTGCTCATCGACAACGTCGACCAGTACATCGTGCGGGGAACCTCGAACCAGATCGAGAAGGCGTTCGGGGTCGGCGACTTCCAGATCGGGATCCTGTTCTCCGCCTTCATCGTTGTCAACGGGGTGGCCACCATGCCGGCGAGCTACCTCGGCGACCGCTGGAGCCGGACCCGGATCATGGCCGTCACCATCGTCGCCTGGTCGGTGGTGAGCGCCCTGGGCGGGGTGGTCCCCGCCGGGGCTTTCGGGCTGTTGGTGGTCACGCGGGGGGCATTGGGATTCGGCCAGGCGGTGACCGACCCGTCGGGCTCCAGCCTGCTGGCGGATTTCTATGGCATCGATCGGCGGGGGAAGGCCTACTCGATCCAGCAATGCCTCATCTACGTGGGCCTGGGCTTGGGGCTGGCCATCGGATCCTTCTTCGGCACCCACTTCGGGAGCTACGGCTGGCGGTTGGCCTTCGGTGTCTCCATCTTCCCCGGGCTGCTCATTGCCTTCTTCTGCTGGCGGCTCCCCGAGCCCCGCCGGGGAGCCGCTGACCGGGCCCATGTCACTCAAGAGAGTGAGATGGAGGTGGCCAGCGACCGCCCGCCGCTGTTCCCCGACGGCGTCTCCCGGTTCTTGGCGGACATGGTCAGCGGATTGCGGGCCGACGTCAAGACCATCCTCTCGATTCCCACCATGCGGTATGCGCTGGTCGGCGTCTCCACCATCCTCTTCGTGGTCACCGCGGTCGCCAGTTGGATGCCCACGCTCTACCAGCGGCAATTCCATCTCAGCCAGGGATCGGCCAACCTGGCCTTCGGGATGCTCGTCATTGTGGCCGGCATCCCCGGCACCCTGGTGGGCGGTCTCATGGCCGATCGATGGATCAACCGGTTCCTCGGCGCCCGGGTCGTGATCCCCGGGGTGTGCCTCATGATCAGCGGGGTGCTGTTCATGGTTTCGTTCATCCCCATGCCGTTCGCCGGCGCAATCGCCCTCCAGATGCTGGCGTTCCTGTCGGCGGCCTCATCGGTCCCGGCATTGCGGGCCGGGCTCTCCGACTCGGTCCCCGCCAATCTGCGGGGCACCGGCTTCGGCGCGTTCAACGTTGCCTCCATCGTGTTCGGGGCGGCGGCGGCACCAGTTCTCACCTCCGCGGTCGCGTCGCAATTCGGCGGCAATTATCGAGTGGCATTCGCCTTGGTGATGCCGATTACCTTCGTAGGGGCCGCATTCTTGTTGGCGGCTCGTCGACATATTGAAAAGGACACCGCCAAGATCTTCGAGGCGGTGGTGGCGGCCATGGCTGCGGAGGACGCTGCACCGTAGCTGTACCCAAAGCCGACCGAGCGATCCGAGATATCTCTTCAGCCGGCGGCGGTGGTGGCGGTCTACCGTAGGGAAGCAGGATCCAAACGGAGGAAACGGACACCATGACTGCACTCGAGCACCGGCCGAACACCGCGCTCCTCGTTGTCGATGTCCAGAACGGCGTCGTCGAGCGCGTTCACCAGCGCGACGCGGTCGTCGCCAACATCGGCGTCCTGGTCGAGAAGGCCCGGCGCGAAGGGGTCCCGATTGTGTGGGTCCAGGACTCCGGCGAGCCGCGGGCCATTGGGAGCCATGCCTGGGAGATCGTCCCCGAGTTGACTCCGACGGGAGCCGAGCCACGGATCGACAAGAAGTATGGCGACTCCTTCGAGGACACCACCCTCGAGACCGTGCTGTCAGGCCTCGGAATCGGGCGACTGGTCGTCGCCGGCGCCCAGACCGATGCGTGCATCCGCTCGACGCTCCACGGCGCCTTCGTCCGGGGGTACGACGCGACCCTGGTCAGCGATGCCCACACGACGGAGGACCAGACCGCCTATGGGGCGCCCCCGCCCGATCAGGTGATCGCCCACACCAACCTCTATTGGAACGACCAGACGGCGCCCGGACGGGCGGCGGGGACGGTCGAGACCCGGGACGTCGACTTCGGCGGCACGTCCTGACGGCACTGCGTCGATACGGTCAGCCGCCGCCGAGCTGGATGGCCTTGACCAGCAGGAGGACCACCGCGAGGACCAGGTAAACCCGTAGCGACAGCATCCCGAACC
Organism: uncultured Acidimicrobiaceae bacterium; assembly: GCA_963819695.1. Taxonomy (GTDB): domain Bacteria; phylum Actinomycetota; class Acidimicrobiia; order Acidimicrobiales; family RAAP-2; genus DASZIT01. Next base: position 1,137,113 of record CAWFXD010000001.1, read on the forward strand.
GGAGGCCGGGTGACCACTTGACCGGCTTGAGCAGAGCCAGGGGCGGCATCCGCCACGACTCTCGCTCCGTCCTGGTCATGTGCGGGGGTGGAGGAAGGCTGGCCTGACCGCTGCGCCCGGCCACGATCCGCAGGACGACGGCGACCACGATGCCCCCGGCGACCAGGGCGATGGTCAGGTCGACGAAGATGCCGACCACGTTGATGTGCGGAAACAGGGTGGTGGCCATCAGGGTGCCGGAGAGGATGAGCAGGATGCCGATGATGACCGATGCGACGGCGTTGAGCCATTTCGGGTTGACCCAGGGGCCGAGCACCTCCCTGTCATTGCACAGCAACAACAGGAAGACGGCGGCCGACGGGAGGAGCAGGCCGGCCAGCGCCTGGACGCTGGTGGTGATCAGCCCGAGCGGGGCCTTGGGAATCAACACGATGCCGGCCGCGACCACCACCATTCCCGTATAGCTCAGGTAGAACGGCTTGGCCTCCTTGAAGCCCCGGTGGAGGGAGTGGCGGAGGCCGAAGACGTCCCCGAAGGCATAGCTGGTGGACAGGGTGACGGCGGCAGCTCCGAGAATGCTGGCGTCGAAGAGGAGGACGGCGAAGAGGCCCCCCATCAGGTTGCTGTGATTGGCCAGGAGGTGGGCGATCCCGGCGGCGTCGGTGAAGTTCCCGAACGCCTTGGAGCCCTGGGCGGCAAAGGATCCGACCACCATGATGCAGGTAGCCCCGATCACCACCACGAACGCCCCCAAGACGGTGTCGGCCCGCTCGTAGCTGATGAACCTTGGGGTGATCCGCTTGTCGACGATGTTGGACTGCTGGAAGAACAACTGCCACGGGGCCACGGTGGTGCCAACGATGGCGATGATGAGCAACACCGCCGCCGAGGAGGTGCCGCCGCGAATGCCCGGGACCACGAAGTTGTGCCCGATCGTGCCCCACTGGGGATGCGACAAGAAGAGCAAGGGGAACTGCACCAGAGTGATGGCGATGAAGACGAACATGGCCCGCTCCCATCGCTGGAAGCTGCCCGACGCCATGATGGCCACCAGCGCCACTGCCGCAGTCGGGACCGCGATGTACTCGGAGATACCCGCGTACGAGGCGGCCAGCGAGATACCGATGAACTCGGTGACGATGGTGAGGAAGTTGAGGAGGAACAGGTCGCCGACGCTGAACCAGCCCCAGAACCTTCCGAAACGCTCGTTGATGAGTCGGGCATGGCCGACTCCGGTGACCGCGCCCAGCCGGACCACCATCTCCTGGTTGACGATCAGCACCGGGATCAACAGCAGCAGCGTCCACAGCAGGCTGGTGTGGTAGTTCTGGCCGGCCTGCGCGTAGGTGGAGACCCCGCCGGCGTCATTGTCGCCGACCATGACGATGATGCCGGGCCCGGCGATGGCGGCAAAGGTGAGCAGCCGGGCACGCCAGCTGTGCCGTTCGCCGTAATCGTTGACCCGGATCCGACCGAAGGCGCCCTCGATGTCACCGAGGTGGGCTTGGTCGAGGACCGCGGTGGCGGGCGCCTGGAGTTGGGGACCCGGAGCGCTGTCGGGGCGTGACGAATCGTCCGCCCCGGGGGCACCCGTGGCGGTTGGACGGTCCGTCATGGTTACCCCTGGTGCTCCGCGTGGGTGATGGGCGTGCCGTTCGGATCCGAATCAGCATGGGCCACTTCGGGATGAGGCGGGGGTTCTCGTCGCCTCCAGTCATCGGGGATCGTGGCCTCGAGGACGTCGTCGACGGTGATCACGCCCAGAACCTGGTTGTCGGCGTCGACGACCGGTACCGTCAACAGGTTGTAGTCGGCCATCAGTAAGGTCACGTCGACCACGTCGACGGCGGCGGTCACCCGCACCGGGTCGGAGTCGTCGACGTCGCCCAGACGGGCCTGGGGGTCGGCCTGCAGTAGGTCGATGACGCTGGCCGTCCCGGCCAGCCGGTTGGCTTCGTCCAGGACATGGACGGTCACCAGCGCTTCGGGCTGGATGTTCTCGGCCAGTCGGACCCGGCGGAGGGCTTCTTCGACACTGATGTCGGCGGGGGCGGCCAGGAAGTCCACCCCCATGATCCCGCCGGCGCTGGAGGAGTTGAACCCGAGCAGGGTCAGGACCTTGGTACGGGTGCCGGCCGGAAGCAGGTCGAGGATGACCTGCCGGCGGGCCTGGGGAAGTTCGGCCACCGCGTCGGCGGCATCGTCGGCCTGCATGTGGGCGATGACGTCGGCGGCCTCCGGGTCGGTCATGTCCCCGAACAGCCGGGTGGCGATGTCGGGGTCGAGCTCCTCGAACACATCGGCCTCCAACTCCGGATCAGTGTGGACCACGTCGAGGATCTCCTCGCCCTCGGTGCGAGAGGCGTCCTCCAACAGGTCGGCGATCTGGGCCGGCTTCAGCTTGACCACCCGGCCGAAGCCGGAACGGATCCGGCTGCTGGGGGTGTGGCCGATCAGGGGTTCGAAGGCCTTCCAGTCCTGACAGGGATGTCCCTGGCTCCGCCGGATGAGACCGAGCAGCCGGGCCGGCCGTCGGGTATCCAGGCATGACACCACCCAGCCCTCGCCGGTGTCCTTCAACTCCACGTCCCAGGCCCGCACCAGTTCGGCCTCGGCCACGTCGATGAGGCGGTGCCCGAGGATGTCCTGGCGGAGGAGCACCTCGCCGTCTCGCCGCTCGAACCCACCCAGATCAACCTTGGCCTTGGCCATGGAGAGCGCCTGCTGGCTCAACTCCGCGACCCGGTCCATGGGCAGGAAGACCTGGCGTCCACCGACCTTGGCCACCACCCCGGTGACCAGCGGGTAGTCGCCTCCCCGGAGCCGGACGATGACATCGTCGACCTTGCCGACGCTCTCTCCGTTGGGCGAGAGCGTCGGCCGACCCAGGAGCCCCGACAGGTGCATGGAGGTACTGTACACTACTTGCGTGGATGCGCATGTAGTTGTCGAGCCGGAGGATGTCGCCGGGTCCGGGCAGAAGCAGTTCGAGTTGGCCGTCACTACCTTCAAGCTCCTGGGGGATGTGACCCGCTTGAAGATTCTCTGGGCCCTGCTCCACGGCGAACACTCGGTGAAGGACCTGGCCAGCCACATCGGTGCCAACCCGCCCGCGGTCTCCCAACAGTTGGCCAAGCTCCGGGCGGCCGGCCTGGTGCGGGTACGCCGGGACGGCAACCGGCTGTTCTATGCGGCCAAGGATGCCCACGTGCTCCACCTCGTCGAGCAAGCGCTGTTCCACAGCGATCACGAGGTCGGCAGCATCGCCGATCGGAACCGGGCGACCCGAAGTCTGACCCGGACGGTGGGAAGGCGACGGGGCGCGTGAGCCCACATCACGGAGCCCACGGAGGACATCATCACCGCCACGGACTTCGCGGGATCTTCGACCGACTGCGGTGGCCCCACAGCCACGACCCGGTCGACTCGATCGACACGGCCCTCCAGACCAGCCGCGAGGGTATGAGCGCGCTCAAGCGCTCGCTGATCGTCCTCGCCCTCACCGCGTCGGTGCAGCTGATCATCGTGGCCGTCTCCGGATCGGTGGCGCTGCTGGCCGACTCCATCCACAACTTCGCCGACGCCCTCACTGCCATTCCGCTGGGTCTGGCCTTCTGGCTCGGTCGTCGCCCGCCCAGCCGGCGTTACACCTACGGCTACGGCCGGGCCGAGGACCTCGCGGGAATCTTCATCATCCTGGTGGTGGCGGCGTCCGCCGTGGTCGCCGGTTGGGAAGCCGTCGACCGGCTGGTGCACCCGCCGGCGGTGACGCACATCGGATGGGTGATGGCCGCCGGACTGGTCGGCGTCGCCGGCAATGAGGTGGTCGCCCGCCACCGGATCCGGGTCGGGCGGAGCATCGGCTCGGCTGCACTCGAAGCCGACGGCTATCACGCCCGCACCGACGGGGTCACCTCCCTCGGTGTGGTTGCCGGTGCCATTGGCGTCGCACTGGGTTGGCGAGCCGCCGACCCGATCTTCGGCCTGATCATCACCGTCGCCATTCTCTTGGTGGTCAAGAACGCCGCCCGCGACATCTACCGCCGGCTGATGGATGCGGTGGATCCGGACCTCGTCGACCGGATCAAGACCGTATTGGGCGCCACCCCGGGGATCTTGGCCGTCGACGGGATCAGGGTCCGGTGGGTCGGCCACCAACTCCACGCCGAGGTCGAGGTCACCTCGGATGCCCAACTCTCCCTCGAGACGGCCCACGCCATCGCCGAAGACGCCCGCCACCATCTCCTCCACCAGGTGCGCCGCCTGAGCTCGATCACCATCCACACCAGTCCGAGTCGACGGCCCGGGCACGATCCCCATGCCCTCACCTCTCATCACTTCGACCCCTTGGGCACCGGTTCCGCACAATAAAATCAAGTGATCAGATAGAAAACAGTTCCGGCTGGTAGAATATGGGACATGTCGCCCCGGAAGTACGACCAGTTCTGCCCGATTGCCGGGTCCCTGGATGCCATCGGGGAGCGGTGGACCCTGTTGATCCTCCGGGACCTGCTGGGCGGCCCCAAGCGGTACAGCGATTTTCGCGAGACGCTTCCCGGGATCGCCACCAACCTGCTATCCGATCGTCTGCGCCACCTGACCGACCTCGGGCTGATCGAAAAGATGGAAGTCCCCCCTCCGGTGGCCCGAACCATGTATCGACTCACCGAGCGCGGATGGAAGCGGGTACCGCCGGTGCTCCAGGCTCTGGCCCGGTTCGGGTTCGAACTGCTTCCCGAAGTTCCCGCTGACATTCCCCCGTTCAGTGGGTACCTGGCCGTGCTGTTCGGGTTCGACGCGCCCCGAGCCGGCACCGTCGACGAGTCGTACCGGATCACCGTTGACGGGACCTCCTTCGACGTCGGGGTTCGTCACGGGTCTCTTGCCGCACCGGGAGGTGAGCCGGCCGTCGAGCTTCGAGCCACCGCCCGAGACCTGCTCGGCATGCGGGCCGGAACCTCCCCGGAACTGGATCCCTTCGAGGTCAGCGGACCGGCGGCGGCCAGCTCCCGGTTTCTCGCAGTGTTCGGCCTCGTCCCGTCGAAGGCAGTGGCCAGGGTCTGACCCGGCCCGTCCCACCCCTTGGCCCTGGCCCTGGGCCCCCCGTTTTGGCGGATACTCGCAAATAGCTTGACATGGTTGTCTTAATACTTTAGTTTCTTGTCTATGCGAGGCCGTGGACTGGCTTTGGCGGCGCTGTGCGTAGCCGCCTTCATCATCAATCTGGACACCACCATCGTGAACGTGGCGCTGCCCACGCTGGTGCGACAGACGGGGGCGACCACCACCCAGCTCCAGTGGGTGGTCGACGCCTACAACCTGGTATTCGCGGCGCTGGTCCTGGTCGCCGGCAGCCTGAGCGACCGCTACGGCCGAAAGGGCATGCTGCTGCTCGGGCTCGGGGTCTTCGGGGCGGCCAGCCTGGCCGGTGCGTTGTGCTCGAGCGCCGATCAGCTGATCGCCGCCCGGGCGGTGATGGGGCTCGGAGCCGCACTGATCTTCCCGGCCACGTTGTCACTGATCTCCAACATCTTCCCCGAACGCAAGGAGCGGGCCAAGGCCATCGGCCTGTGGGGGGCCACCACCGGGGTGGGGATCGCCATGGGCCCCATCTTCGGCGGATGGCTGCTCGAACATTTCTGGTGGGGGAGCATCTTCGTCTTCCTGATTCCGTTCGCGGTGCTGGCCGGGGCGCTCGTTGCCGTTTCGGTTCCGCCATCCCGGAACCCGTCGACGCCGGCCATCGACGGCCAGGGCTTCGTCCTGTCGACGGCGGGAATGGGGTTGCTGGTACTGGGAGTCATCCAGGCTCCCGACTGGGGCTGGACCACACCGTCCTCGTTGGCCACCCTGGGCGCCGGCGTCTTGCTGTTGGCGGTGTTCTTCTGGGTGGAGCGGCGTCAGGATCACCCGATGCTGGACGTGAGCCTGTTCGCCAACCCCCGGTTCACCGGGGCCAGTGGGGCGGTGACCATCTCCTTTTTCGCTCTCTTCGGATTCATCTTCCTGGTCACCCAGTATTTCCAGTTCGTCAAGGTGTACACCCCGTTCGGCACCGGGGTACGACTGTTGCCGGTGGCCGCTTCGGTGGGGATCTCCTCGCTGCTCGGCACCCGGTTGGCGGTGAGCATCGGCAACAAGATCGTGGTCGGGAGCGGACTGGTCTTCTTCGGCGCCGCCCTGCTGTGGGTCTCGACCGGCTCGCAGTTCACCTCCTATTGGGTGATCGCCGTCCAGATGGTCGTACTCGGGACCGGGATGGGGTTGACCAGTGCCCCGGCCACCGAGGCGATCATGGGAGTGGTCCCCATGGCGAAGGCGGGGATCGGTTCGGCGGTGAACGACGCCACCCGGCTGTTTGGCGGGACCCTGGGGGTGGCGGTGATCGGGAGCGTTGCCGCATCGCTGTACGCCAGTCGGCTGGCGTCGACCCTGCCCACCCACCTCCCCTCCCAGGCCCTGGCGGCGGCCAAGGGATCGGTGGGCGGCGCGGCGGTTGCCTCTCAACGGTTGTCCCAGGCCGGCTTGGGAAGCCTCGGGCGACACCTCCAGGATGCGTCCACCCAGGCGTTCCTCCACAGCTTCGCCGGCGGATGCCGGGTAGCCGGAGGAGTGGCCCTGGGTGGGGCTCTGTTCGCGGCGATCCTGCTTCCCGCCCGGCCGACGGCGTTGACCCCGGCGCCGGTGCCCGATGCCGATCCGGAACCGCGGGTGCCGTCCTTGGAGCCGGGAATCGCGAACTGAGCGAGGCAGCCTGAGTCGCTACCCGGCCGGGGCACCCAGCAGTTCGGCCAGGAGAGCTCGGACCCGGCGATCGATCTCGTCGACGATCGGTCGCACCGATTCGATGGGTTGACCGGCCGGGTCGTCGAGGTCCCAGTCGAGGTACCGCTTGGCGGGTAGCACCGGGCAGGCGTCCCCGCAGCCCATGGTGATGATGACATCGGCAGCCTCGGCCAGATCATCGGTCAGCGGTTTGGGAAACTCCCGGCTCGGGTCCAATCCCCGGTCGTGGAGGAGGGAGACCACCGCGGGGTTGAGTCGATCACCCGGCTCCGACCCGGCGGAGCGGACGTCAACCCTCCCGTGGGCGTAGTGCTCGAGCAGGACCCGCGCCGCCACGCTGCGGCCGGCGTTGTGGGTGCAGAGAAACAGCACGACGGGGGTGTCGGTCACGATCGTTCCTCGGCGGTGATCGGCTCCGGGAGCCCGGTTTGGGATGGCCTGGGATCCGTGGCGTGGGCGTGGCCTGGATGAGGCACGACGATATCGGCGGCCTCGGCCGGAGTCACCCGCGGATAGAGCACTTTGATGACACCGACGGCCACCAGCCCCCCGACCACCTGGGCGCCGATGAAGCTCGGAGCCGATGCCGGTGCGATGCCGGCGAAGGTGTTGGAGAACATGCGCCCGACGGTGATGGCCGGGTTGGCGAAACTGGTGGAGCTGGTGAAGAAGTAGGCGGCCCCGATGTAGGCGCCGACCGCGGCCGCCGCGCTCCGGCCCCGGCCGCTGCGAGCCAGGGCGAAGATGACCAACAGCAATCCGAGCGTGGCCACCCCTTCGGACAGCGTGTGCCCGCCGGAGGCGCGGTGCTTGGCGGAGATGGTCACCGCGGCGTTGGAGAACATGAGGTTGGCGACGACGGCGCCTCCCACGCACCCGGCCACCTGGACAGGCACATAGGCCGCCGCCACCCGCCAACTGATCCCTCCGAAGACCGCGTCGGCCAACGACACCACCGGATTGAGGTGGGCGCCGGAGACGGGCCCGACCATCAAGATGATGGCGTACAGACCCGCGGCGGTGGCCGCGGCGTTCTCGAACAGCTGGAGCCCGACATTTCCGGGGGACAGCCGTTGGGCGGCGATGCCCGAGCCGATGACCACTGCAGCCAGAAATGCGCTCCCGACCAGCTCGGCCACCAACCGGCGCCAAAGCGCAAGGTCACCCATCGGAAGCGAGTGGCGTCAAGGGTTCCGCCGGCGTCCGGTCAGCAACACGACGACGGTGAGCCGGTGGCGGCCAGATCCGGGCGGGCGGCGCAGCACGCCACGCCACCCGGTTCGGCCGATCGCAATTCGCCCGGGGCCATGTCGGCCTCGCCGAGGACGGTATAGATCTCCCACGGTTCACCGCCGGGACCGTCGACCCACACCTTGTCCTGTACGGCATAGCAACATTCCACCTGGTCCTCGACCGCGGTGGCCAGATCGGCGGCGGCCAGTCGGGTTTGGGCCCGGGCGACCTCCTCGGTCGTCTCCACTTCGATGCCCAGGTGGTTGAGCGACCCTGGCTCCTGGCCCGGGTCCTCGATTAGCACCAATTTGAGCGGGGGGTCGGCCACCGCGAAGTTGGCGTACCCCGGACGCAGCTTGGCCGGCGCCGTCCCGAACAGCTTCGAATAGAAGGCGACCGCCTCATCGAGGTCGGACACGTTGAGTGCCAACTGGACACGGGACATCGGGGCCCTCCTGATAGATTGATGATCGTCGATGGCTAGTCTCCATGACATATCGACAGATGTCAATACGAAAGACCAAAACCATGGCGAACAACCAGCCCAACCGGAGTGCTCTGCTCGACGACAGGGCCTTGTGCTGCCCCTCGCTGACCGATGCCCCACTTCAGGAGGAGGACGCCATCGAGCTGGCCCGCGTCCTGAGCGCTGCTCGCCGATCCGGCTCGGCTCCGGCTCCTCTCGCTGGTGGCCTGCCGGGAGGAGATCTGCTCGTGCGAACTCGAGGCGCCGTTGGGCAAGAGCCAGCCGACCGTCTCCCACCACACCAAGGTGCTCGCCGAAGCCGGCCTGCTGGTCGGCGAGAAGCGAGGTCGGTGGATGTGGTGGAGGGTGGAGCCGACCCGTCTGGCCGCGGTGCGGGCCGCCCTCGGCGGGGGTTAGTTGGGACGAGCGCGAGTCTCGGCCCGCCGGATGGTGTCGACGAAGAGGTCGAGAAAGTCGCTGACCGTCCGTTCGGTGCCGACCGGGGTTCGCAGCGGGAGGTGCTCTTGGATGTCGTAGCAGTTGCGCCGACCTTCTTTGCGCTTGACCACGTAGCCCGCTTCGATGAGGTCGGCCATGATGCCGAACGCGGTGCGGTCGGTGATGTCCAATGCCGCGCTCGACGTCCCTCAGCCGCGTGCAGGGCTCATGGGCGATGAGCAACAGGACCTGAGCATGGCTCCCCAAGAAGGTCCACTCACGCATCGGCGTCCGCCCACTTTCCAATACTGGTAACTAATTGCTAGCGACAGCATACGAGACTCTGGTCTCAGTTGGTCACTCAGCGGGGCCGGACGATGCCCACCTGAAAGGCGAGCACCGCCACCTGGACCCGGTCGCGCAAGCCGAGCTTGGCCAGGATGCGCCCGACGTGGGACTTGACCGTCGCCTCGGACACGAAGAGCCGTTCGGCGATCTCCGAGTTCGAGAGTCCGTCGGCTACGGCCACCAACACCTCGCGTTCACGGTCGGTGAGCTCATCGAGCACCCGGGCGGCGTCCGGCGAGCCGGGCTCGCCCGGAACCGGCAGCTGGTGGGCGTACTCGTCGAGCAGCCTTCGGGTCACCCGGGGAGCGACCACCGCGTCGCCCGAGGCCACGGTATGGATGGCCGCCACCAGCTCGGCGGGGGGCACGTCCTTCAGGAGAAATCCGCTGGCCCCGGCCCGCAGGGCGCCGAACGCGTACTCGTCGAGATCGAAGGTGGTGAGAACCAGCACCCGTTGCCGCGGGTTCTGTTCGACGATCCGCCGGGTGGCCTCGATGCCGTCCATCCCCGGCATCCGGATGTCCATCAGGATCACGTCGGGGGTGCAACTGGTCGCCGCCTGCACCGCCTGGCGTCCGTCGGCGGCTTCCCCGACCACCGCGATGTCCTCCGCCTCGTCGAGGATCATGCGGAATCCCTTGCGCATCAGGGGCTGGTCGTCGACCAGCAGCACCCGTACGATCACGGCCGCACCGGCGAGGGCTCGACCTGGAGGGCGGTGGACACCACCCAGCCACCGTCGGCACCGGGGCCGGCCTGCAAGATCCCTCCGAACACTGCGGCCCGCTCCTGCATGCCGCCGATCCCATGTCCTCCGGTCCCGTTCCCAACCCGCGATCTGCCGTCGTCGGTGACCGAGACGTGCACGATCGGGTGGTCATAGCGGAGGACGACCCGGGCGCATCCGGCGCCGTCGGCGTGCTTCATGACGTTGGTGAGCGCCTCCTGGACGATCCGGTAGACGGTCAGCTCGGCCGTCGACGGGAACGAGAAGGTGCTGCCCTCCATCACCAGCTCGACTCCCAACCCGGTGGACCGCACCCGTCCGATGAGCGTGGGCAGGTCCGCGATGCCGGGTTGGGGGGCGAGGGCACCCTCGACATCCTCGGCCCGGAGCACGCCCAACATCCGACGCATGTCGGTGAGGGCTTGGCGACCGGTGGCCGACACCTCGCCCAGCGTCTCGGAGGTGGCGGCCGGATTGGCGGGACCGATGGCGGCGGCGCCGTCGGCGAGGGTCACCATCACCGCGATGCTGTGGGCCACCACATCGTGCATCTCCCGTGCGATCCGCGCCCGCTCGGCGGCGGCCGCCAGCCGGGTCTGTTGGTCGCGTTCGAGCTCCAGCCGTTCGGCCCGCTCGACGAGCCAGGCCAGATAGTCGTTCCAGATGCGCACGGTGATGCCCGACAGGAGGGCCGCCATCACCAGACCGGACAGGAAGACCAGCGACTTGATCCAGGTGTCGGCCAGTATCCCGCTCGCCGACCCGATGATCACCCCGACTTCGAGCACCGCGGCGGCGGTGAGGGCCCGGACCCGCGACCGGTGGGCGGCCACCGTGTAGAGGGCGACCAGCAGGGACCCGTCGGCGATCAGCCGGTAGCCGAGCAGCCACTGGGCGAAGGCAAAGGCGGCGATGGCCACGAAGACGAGCGACGGGTGGGTCCGGCGCCACACCAGTGGCACGATGAGAGCCACCTGCAGCACGAACCCACCGACTCCGGGGTGGGGAAGGCGAGCCAGCCAGACCGTGCTGGCGGCCAACAGCGCTCCGGCCAGGAGGGCATCGAAGGCGCGGGGATGGTCGCTGACATAGCCGCGGACACGGTGGAACAGGGCACCGAGACCATCGCCGGGTGGGTGGCGCGGGTCGGGGACCGTCGCGGAGCGGGCGAGTGTTCGCATCGAGTTGATCACGTGATGACCTGGGCCGAGAGTACTGGCTGGGTGCCGGGTGGATCGAGCGCTGCTCGCGGGGTGGATCGGGGCGAGCCCGGCGAACCGCCAGGTCACCGCCCAGATCTGCGACGATGCCTCCACCTCGAGGATGACATCCGGGCGGGAGAATCATCCCGGAGGAGGCCGTCTTCGCCGGCGGCGCGTACCGTGGCGTTGTGGGGCCACGGTGGTCCTCACTCGCCAGGAGGTCACCGCTTGACGCCGGTCTAGGTGAAGAATTCCGCCAACACCGGGGCCAGCACCTTGACGTCGGCACCATGGGTCTGGCCCTCGAGGGTGATGCGCCGGGCCCCGGGAATGACCGCGGCCACCTCCCGGACCGAGTGCCGGGCCCAGTCCGGACTCGCGCCGCCATCGACGGCCAGTGTCGGTACCCGGATGGTGGCCAGACGGGCGGTCGGCATCCCATTGCCGTTACCCACCAGGTCGAATTCATAAGGGATGGTGTGGGCCATCGCCTCCATGGCCGGCCACGCCGGAGAGCTCTCCATCTGGGCTATCACGCCGGGTGGCATTCCCACCGCCTCGGTCAGGAAGGTCTTGACCACCTCGCCCCGATGACCGGAAGAGACCAGGTCTCGGAGGCGGGCGCCCAGATCGGGCGCCGGGACGGTCCGGTCGCCCTCGATGATGTACGGGGGCTCGTAGACCGCCAGCCGGGTGATCGGGAGTTTCCGAGCCGCCGCCTCCAAGCTGATGACGCCGCCGGATGAGTGGCCGTAGACCGACGCGGAGCCTCCGGCTTCGGCGATGATCGCCCCGAGGTCCTCGATCTCCCGTTCGGCCGCATAGGGCGCGGTATCGCCGCTCGAGCCCCGACCCCGACGGTCGTACCGGTACACGGTGAACTCCGGGGCCAACAGGTCAGCGAGGGGAGTCCCGGCCGCCCGGTCGCTGAGCGCACCATTGACCAAAATCAGTGCCGGCCCGTTCCCGGACCGGTCGAAGGCGATGGTGGTGCCGTCCGCCGACTTGGCCTGTTCCATTTCTGAACCTCCGGGGGTCGCCTTCACCTTGAGGGGCGTGAGTGCCTCGACATTAGGTGACGTTGGTCCCGAGTTGGGCGCCGAGACCGGCGCATCTCTCGGCACGAGAGGTCTGGGCGGTGCCGACCCGATGGCCTCCCCGAGTGCCGGCGCGATGAGTTTGGCTCGGCTCGGACGTCGAAACCTGCATGGGACAACCAGTCGTGCACTTCGAGATCATCGGCACCGAGCCGGACAAGCTCCGGACCTACTACCGCGAACTGTTCGACTGGGAGTTCGACACCCGCGCCAAGGTTGCGGTCGAGGTCTCCCAACCCGATGACTATGGCTTCGTTTCCGGCAACACCACCGGCGAGGGCACCGGGATCCCCGGTGGTATCGGCGGAGGCGCCGGCTACGACAGCCACGTGATCTTCTATGTCGGGGTTTCCGACGTCGAGGCGGCCCTCCAGAAGGCCGAGAGCCTCGGCGGGATCCGCCGTTTGGGACCCGCCCGGGCGCCGACCGGTCTGGTCGTCGGTCATTTCACCGACCCGGAGGGTAACTTGATCGGCGTCGCGGGTACCGGGTGACCACCGCCGGGGCCGACAACGGTGACCGCGATGAGTTTGGGCGACGGGCGTCGTCATAGCTGGTGGACACCGCTCCCGGCGGTGCCCACTGGACCAGAGATTGGGGACCGATGAGCATCACCGTAAGCTCCGAGGCGATGTCTGTGCGCTCCGACCCCGTCATCACCGGCGATCCCCGGGTGGATGACCTCGAGCCGTATCGCCGGGAGCTCACCGGCTACTGCTACCGGATGCTCGGGTCGGGGTTCGAGGCGGAGGACGCCGTCCAAGAGACGATGGTCCGGGCCTGGCGGAACTTCGAGTCCTTCGAGGGCCGATCGTCGGTCCGGTCGTGGCTGTACCGGATCGCCACCAACGTCTGCCTGGATATGTTGCGGGGCCGCCAGCGGCGGGCCCGGCCCATGGACCTGGGGCCGTCCTCCCCGGCCGACCCGGCCCATCTGGGCCCGATGGTCGACGAGCACGCCTGGGTGACACCCGTCCCCGACGCCCGGGTACTGCCCGAGAACGAGGACCCGGCCGAGCTGGCCGCCAACCGGGAGTCCATCCGGCTGGCCTTCGTCGCCGCTCTTCAGTACCTGCCGGCCCGCCAACGGGCGGTGCTCATCCTGTGTTCGGTGTTGCGGTGGCAGGCCACCGAGGTGGCCGAGCTGCTCGACACTTCGGTGGCGTCGGTCAACAGTGCGCTCCAGCGGGCCCGGGCCACCCTCGCCGAGCGCCAGGTCGACGCCGTCCAGCCGTCGGAGCTGCCCGTCGACCAGCAGTCCCTACTGGCCCGCTACGTGGACGCCTTCGAGCGTTATGACATGTCCAGGCTGGTCGCGCTTCTCCACGATGATGTGGTGCAGTCGATGCCGCCCTACGCCATGTGGTTGCGGGGACCGGGGGAGATCCGCCGGTGGATGCTGGGTGCCGGCATCGGGTGCCGTGGCTCGCGGCTGCTGGCGACCGAAGCCAACGGCTGTGCCGCCTTCGGGCAGTACCGCCCGGACGGGGAGGGTGGCCACCGGCCGTGGGCGATCCAGGTGATCGAGATCTCAGGCGATGGGATCTCCGGGCTCCACGCCTTCCTCGACCCGACCCTGTTTGCCGCATTCGGCCTTCCCGACTATCTCCCGCCCGTCGTCGACAACCGCGGGCAGGACGTCGGTGAGGCCGGCGAAGGCGAGCAGCTCGGCTAGCTCCACCCCCACCCCGCGCAGCACGATCGAACCGCCGAATCGCCGGGCTGCCAGCTGCATCCGCGCCAACCCGTCCACTACCGACAGGTCGAACGGACCATCGGGGGGCAGCGTGCCGCACACCATGGCGGTGTCCCCGCTGACCAGTACCACTACCGTCTCGCCGCGGCGTCCTCCCACAGTGGTAGGACGCCGGACCCACCACCGAATTCATCGGCGGACCGGTGATTTTCCTGTTTCGCCACCGTCATTACTTCCGAGAATGAAGACGCCAGTACGAGCGAAGGAGCCCACCATGTTCACCCGCACCAAGGCATTCAGCGGTTTCGCGGTGGATGACACCGAGAAGGCCAAAGACTTCTACGGGAACACGCTGGGACTGGCCGTGACCGAGGAGTACGGCCTGTTGCATCTCCACATCACCGGCGGGACCGACATCGTGGTGTACCCCAAACCCGGTCATGTCCCGGCGTCGTTCACCATCCTCAACTTCCCCGTCGACGACATCGACGCCGCCGTGGACGGTTTGCTCGACAAGGGGATCCGTTTCGAGAGGTATGACGGCATGGAGGCCGACGAGAAAGGCATCTTCCGGGGCGGCGGTCCGTACATCGCCTGGTTCACCGATCCGGCCGGCAACATCCTGTCGGTACTCCAGGAGCGATAGCGGTCGGGACCGCGGCAACCGTCGCTCAGCGGGTCGAAGGGTTCTTCGGTAACGTCTGCAGCGTGAGGCCGGACGACGAGAGTCGGGGGAAACGGTGACGGTATTCGACCTTGACCCGGTATCGGTGGCAAGAATGGTCCAAGTGGACCTCGCCGGCTTGGACGCCGAACCCGAAAGCCAGATCGGGAACTTCTCCTTCCACGGATGCACCGGCGGGGTCAGCGCATTCAAAGGCCGTCCGCCGTGGGAGCTTCACCGCGCCGGTGACGAACTTCTCTTCATCCTGTCCGGTCGGTCTGAACTCACGGTGATCGAAGGCGGACCCCCGACGGTACGAACGCTGTCGGCCGGTCAGCTTGCCATCGTCCCGCAAGGCCACTGGCATTCCAACGACGCTCCGGGCGGGGTCACGATGCTCTACATCACGCCCAGCGAAGGGAATGAGCACTCCTGGGATGAACCTACCGACATCACCTGAGCCGCATCGGCGGGCACGCCGGCCGGTTGGCACGAAAGGGCATCGGCGTCGCCAACCTCCGACTCGGGTGGGACCCGGTTACGTCGAGAGGGTGCTCAGCAGGGCGCGTATCGACTTGGCCACCGCGTCACGAGTGGCCCTGGGTTGGTCGGAGTTGGCGATCAGCATCCCGCCTCGGGTCAGGGCGCCGAACAGCAGCCGGGTGAACGTCTCGGGGTCGTCCACCTGCAGCTCCCCCTGGGCCACCGCCGCCTCGATGACGGCCACGATGTCGGCGAAGGCGTCGCGCTCGTCCAGCTCGGTGAAACGGGCAAGTCCGAGGACAGCCGGCGCATCGGTGATCACGATGCGTTGGACGTCGGGTTCGAGCACGGCGTCGAGGAACGATTCGAGGGCCCGGGCCAGGAACTCCACACTGCCGGGGGCGCCCGCCGCCGCCTCGGCCGACGCTTCCAGCAGCCCGGCGTGGACTTCTTCGAAGACGGCTTCGAACAACGCCAGCTTGGAGGGGAAGTGGTGGTAGAGGGCACCGGTGGTGAGCCGTGCCTCCCGGGCCAGGTCGTCGACCGAGGTGGCGGCAAAGCCGTCCCGTCCGAACAGCCGGCGCCCGGCCGCGGTCAGCGCGGCGCGGGTCTGGGCCACCTGCTCGGCCCGCAGGTTCGGGGGGTGGGCCTCGGGCGCGGATGGCTCGGTCACCCCGACTGTGTAGCGCGTTTCCGGCTCTTGACTCTCATCCACGATCTTGACATAGTACTACTATGCAAAATAGTTACGATATGGCAACCAGCAAAGGAGGGTGGCGATGAAAGGGGCAATCGAAGGGCTTCAGGCTGACCGGCAAGCGCTGTTGGAGATCTGTGAAGGGCTCACCGAGGCCGAATGGAAGACGGAGAGCGGCTGCGCCGGGTGGACGGTCCAGGACCTGGTGGCTCATATGGGTGCACTGTTCTGGGTGGTGGTCGACCCGTCGAAACTGCCCGACACCAGCCAGCTCCCGACCGAGCGGGCCCAGGACGCCTACGTCGAATCCCGGCGTTGGTGGAGCCCCGAGCAGGTGGTGGCCGACTACGAAGCGGTCAGCACCGAGGCCATCGAGCGGTTGACCGGATTGGAAGGCCAGGACTTCGAGGTGCCTCTCGGCGATCTGGGCACCTACCCGGCATCGGTGTTGCCCAATGCCTTCTCCTTCGACCACTTCATCCACATCCGCGCCGATCTCTTCGCCCCCCGGGGGCCGTTGACCGGGGAACCCCCGGCGGCTGACGAGCTCCGGCTGGTGCCGGCCATCGACTGGATCGAGGCCGCCCTTCCCCAACAGAATGCCGAACTACTGGCCTCGCTCGGCGGTACCGTCGACCTGTTGCTCGAAGGCCCGGGTGGTGGGGCTATCCACCTCGGTTCGGGCGACGCCGGAGCCGAGATCCGGTCCAGCGCTCCCGCCTTCGTCCGTTGGATCACCCAGCGGGCGACCTGGGAGGGTGAAGGCGTCGAGACCTCCGGGGACAAGGGGCTCTTGGATGTCGCCCGAGAGCTGAAGGTGTTCTGATGGCCACCCAGGCACAACCTTCCACCGCCGTCGGGCAACAGGCCCTCCGGGACGCCGCCGTCCGTGTGGCGGCGATGTTGCGAGCGGTACCCGACCCGAGGGTGCGGGTGCCGGGGCTGGCGTGGAACGTGGCCGAGACCGCCGCTCATCTGGTGGCGGAGATCGAGGAGGATACCGGTTTCGTCACCGGTGAGCGCGACGCCAACGACGGCCTGGCCCGGTCGCCGGCCGGCAGCACCCCGTCGCAATTGAGCGCGGCTTCCAACCTCCGCCAACTGGAGGAGCGCACCGGAACCGACATGGAGCAGCTGGCCAATCGTGTGGTTCCGGCGGTCGAGCGCTTCGTCGCGGCAGGGGCCAATCGGTTTGACAACGAGCGCATTCTCACTGCGAACGGCCTGACCATGACGGTGCCGGTGATGACCTCCACCCTGCTGGGCGAGTTGCTGATCCATGGCTTCGACATCGCCCGGGCAACCGGCCAAAGGTGGCCGATCTCGAGCCACGAGGCCCTCCGGGTCATCGACGGGATCATGACCATGGTGCCCGACTACGTGGACAAGGAGAAGACGGCCGGGCTCAACGTGAGCTACGAGCTTCGCTTCCGGGGCGGACCTCGGTACCGGCTGGCCGTCGACGACGGAACCGCGCAGGTCACCGAACCCGGCGAGAAGGTCGACTGCTGGATCTCCGCCGACCCGGTTGCCTTCCTCCTGGTCGGCTACCAGCGGATCGGGCAGTGGGGCCAGATTCTGAGGGGGAAGATGATGGCCGGCGGGCCGAAGCCGTGGCTGGGGTTCAAGTTCGGCGGGTTGCTCACCGGTCCTTGAAGGTAGCGGTCGAGCTCAGGGCCGGACGTAGCCGTAGATGGGGTCGCCGTTGTACTGGTTCGAATCGGCCGGGAGAAACGGGCCGTTGGAGATGACCGCGTATTGGCCGTTGGGCTCCGGGCCGGCGTCGCCCTCGATGGTGGCGATGGCCCCATCCGGCCAGACCTGGGCGACGATCCCCATGTGCGGCGAACTGGAAGATGACTCCGGGCCGGTCCCGTACATCACGAAGTCGCCGGCCGCGGGTACCGCCCCGGGGCCGAGATCCAGGCCCTGCCCCGCCCCCCAGGCGAAGACATCGCCGGTGAACGAGTACCGGGGTATCCCGATACCGTGCTGGTTCCACACCCAGGTGGCAAACAGCGAGCACCACTCCACGCAGGGCCCGTAGGGATTGCAGAAATCCCCCTGGTTGGCGAGCGGATCCGGCCCGACCTGGGATGCCGCCGTCAGGACGATCCCGCCTCCCGCCCCGGGTGGCGGATCGGTGAAGCCGGTGGCGATGTCATTCGGTTGCAGGATCCAGTAGCCACCTCCGTCCCGGGTGGCGACGATGGCCGCGGTGGGGGAGAAGGGCGGGAGGTTGGGGGACGGGCCCATGAACTTGGCGTCGCCGTAGGACAGCACGCCGGCGGTGGCGGCCACCAACCAGTAGCCGCGGCCGTCGTGGGTGGGGGCGATGCCGGTGATCGAGGTGCCGATGTTGTCGTTGGCTGGCGAGCCGAAGTACGTCGCGTCGCCGAAGGCGAAGATCCCCCCATCGGCCGCCACCAGCCAGTAGCCGCGGCCGTCGGGGGTCGAGGCCATCCCGTTGATCGGCTGGTTGAGCGGGATGGCGCCGGTCGAGCCGTAGAAGGCGGCGTCACCAAAGGCGAAGATCCCTCCGTCGGAAGCCACCAGCCAGTACCCGCGCCCGTCGGGGGTGGCCGCCATGCCCACGACCGGTTGATTCAAGGTCATGGCGCCGGTCGAACCGAAGAACTGCGCGTCGCCGAAGGAGAAGACCCCGCCGTCGAGGGCGGTGAGCCAGTAGCCGCGACCGTCGGGGGTGGCCGCCATGCCGACCACCGGTGCGTTGATGGTGAAGCTCCCGGTCGAACCGTAGAAGTGGGCGTCCCCGAAGGAGAAGACCCCGCCGTCGGCGGCCGCCACCCAGTAGCCGTGGCTGGTCGCGGTGGTCGCCATCGCCACCGCCGGTGATGCCAGGGTGATTCCGTTGAAGCTGCCGTAGGTGGCGGCGTCGCCTTCGGCGACCACCCCTCCGCCGGGGAACAGGCCTCCCGATGGCGAGGCGGCGTGCACGGTGGCCCCGGAGAGGAGCGACGGAACCACCAACGCCCCCAGCGTCAGGGAGAGCGCCGAAGCCACGGTGACGGCAACGCGACCCCCCCGACCAGTCCGCACCCGCGAAGCATATGGGAAGGAGGCCCCCATGGGTGGGCGCGCCGTCCACCGAAGGTCACCAACGAAACGATGGGCAGATCCCGTCAGGGTGGAACGGGTTGACCGCCTCGGGGCCCGCAGGGTCAGGCGTCCCCGGACAGCATCTTGGTGATCTGGCCCATGTCGAAATAGTCCCGCCAGGCGCTGATCTTGCCGTCGCGAATCTCGAACGTGCCCATCACCGGGAGCGGCGCGACGACCTTCCCCACCGTGAAGGTGTCGATCCGCTCGGTGAGCACCACGTTGTCGCGCACCGCCAGATGCAGGGTTTCGATCTTCAGACTCTCCGACATGGCGAAGAAGCCGTCGACGACGGCGATGGCGGCGTCGATCCCGACGGCGGGGTCCATGGGAATGTTGTGGTAAACGACGTCATCGGTAAAGTACGGGCGCAGTGCCTCGGCATCGTGCTTCCCGACTGCCTCGCAAAGGTCTCTGACGACCTGTTCGGCGGTTTCTTCGGTTCCCATGGTTGACCTCCGGGGTGAGTGGGTGTGTCAGACCAACGCTAGCGAATCCCATCCCCGACCGACGTCTGGACTTGTGGAGGTCTGTGGCGGGAAGATCGGGTGTCGGGCAAGCTGGTGACAACGGATTCGGGGGTGAGGTGCGATGAGCGAATTCTCCGAAAAGGAATTGGCCTATCTGGCCAAAGGCAAACTCGGTCGTCTGGCCACCATCGGCGCCGATGGCGTGCCCCACGTTGTCCCGCTCGGCTGGTCGTACAACACCGAACTGGACACCATCGACATCGGGGGGCGGGACATGGGCCACACCCAGAAGTTTCGGAACGTCCAACACAACCCCAAAGTTGCGCTGGTGATCGATGACGTCCTCCCGCCCTGGCGGCATCGCAGTGTGATGGTCCGGGGCCGAGCGGAAGCCATCACCGACGCGGTTGGCCCCGATGGCCAGCCACGGGGTCCGACCATCCGAATCACCCCGACCCAGGTCAACAGCTGGGGAATGGACGTCGAAGACGACGGGTGATGGCGACCGCTGACCCGGTCGGACGCAGTTTGAATACCCGGTGGCCGGCGATCGCCGGCACCAACGACGCCGGTGGGTCCCCCCGGGTTGCGGTGGCGGGGAGGTGATGCAACCACTCGGACGGGGTATCCGTCCCGGCGATGTCGCGGCTGAGTGCCTCAATCACCTTCGAACAGAGGCCGGAGACGGAGCTCGAGCCCGGCTTCGTCGGGTTGGGAGAACCGATCGGTCGTCCACACCTCCAAGCCACTGGCGTAGACGTCGACGGGGATGCCGGTGACTTCGATCCATCGGACCACCGCGTCACCCCAACGTTCCTCGGTGAGCGCTTCCCGGATGCGCTCGCGCTGGCCGGCGGCGATGGTTGTCCCAGGGGTGGCCGCCACCACCTTCAGGGCCAGCACATGGTGAAGGGTGTCGATGTCATCGGCGGCATACACCGCCGGCGGAGTCCCCCCGCACCACTGCGTAGGCCAGGGTGGCGTCGGGCATGGCCGTCAGCGAGACGGCTTCAGTTCGGCCTCGGTCCAAAAGCCGGGAAGCGCACTCGAACGATGGCCGCCCCCGGCGTAGCTGGCCAGCCGCTCCCGATCCGGGGTGTTGAGCATCCCCATCACATCGAACACGCCACTTGGACCCACCGTCCGCAATGCCCGGTCCCCGGTACTGCGCCGAGGGGGAAGGTGCGATGAGAGCAGCACCACCGGCCTCACCCCGCTGGTGGCCAGCACGCTGGCCCGACCCAGGCATTTCCAGAGGGCGTCGATACGGAGGAGCCCACCGCGGGTCGAGGTGAAGGCGCCGGTCACATCGAAATACCACTTCTCACCGTCGGCGTCGTTGGCGACCAGGTTGACCAGCAGTCCCAGGCCGGGGATCTTGTAGTTCCGTTGGCAGATCTCGAAGCCGGCGTCCTCCAGGATGTCGGCGGCCAGCGCCTGGGCCGCCTTGCCCTCTTCGGTGGAGCGGGACCGGCGGTTGGCGTTGTGGCTCGAGGCGGGCGGCACCAACGGCGAGACCTTGGTTCGCTTGGTGCCCTTGGCGGCCTGTGCCTTGTGCTCGTCGGCCACCCGTGCCTTGGCCGAGCGCGATATAGGCGGGGTCGGTGTCGTAGCCGACGTAGCGGCGGTCGGTCTTGATCGCGGCCACCGCGGTGGTGCCCGAGCCGAGGAACGGGTCGAGGACGAGATCATCCTTGAAGGTGTAGAGCTCGATCAACCGTTGGGGCAGTTCGACGGGAAAGGGTGCCGGGTGGTGGACCCGCCGAGCCGACTCCGGTCTTATGTGCCAGAGGTCGAGGGTGGCATCGAGGAACTCGTCGGTCGAGATGGTTCGTTGATGGGGCCGGCCTTGGACGCGCCGGTCTTCGACATCGACGGCGCGGTCGAATCGGCCCTTGGAGGCGATGATGACCCGTTCGGTCACGTCCCGGAGGACCGGGTTGGTCGGAGACCGGTACGAGCCCCAGGCGCAGGATCCGGCGGCGCCGTCGGCCTTCTTCCAGATGACCTCGCCTCGGAGGAGCATCCCGAGATCGTCGTCGAGTATCCGGACGACATCGGCGGCCAATGACCGGTAGGGCTTGCGCCCGAGGTTGGCCACGTTGACCGCCATCCGGCCTCCCGGCTCGAGAACTCGTTGGCACTCGCGGAAGACGTCGCTCAGCAGCTTGAGGTAGTCGACATAGTTGGCCGGGATCACCCCCTGGCCGAGGGCCTCCTCGTATTCCTTTCCGGCGAAGTACGGAGGGGAGGTGACCACCAACGCCACCGAGTTGTCGGGCAGATCCATCGAACGGGAGTCGCCGCACACCAACGGCTTCTTCAACGTGAAGGGCGCGGCCAGGCTGTCCTCGGTGGAGATGACCTTGGGGCGGAACCGGGCGTAGAAGGCAGAGGCATCGTGGTTCTCGCGGCCACCGACGCCGAAGTTGCTGGTCGAGGTGCCTCGAGGCTTCACCATGACCGCAACCCTAGGGGGAGGGTGTGACACGGGACGATCCGAGCCGGAACCCTGATCGCTCGACCCCGGGACTGACGGCGCCGATGACGCCTCGGGGTCACGGCGTGGCGCCGACCAGGTGTTCCACCGGCACCAGACGCTCGAGATACTCGGCGATGGCTTGTTCGACCAGCAGGTTCGCCGACACCTGCCGCTCCGCCGCCGCCTCCCTCAGCCGCTGGTGCAACGCGGGCGGAAGTCGAACTGCGGTGGCCCGTCGTTCGCCGTACACCTTCGGCCTTCCCATGGGCTGGAGCGTAGGTGCGGGGGCTGGGTAGGTGGTGGATACTGCGCGCTCGAAGCCCATGCCGACCGGGCATTGATGAACGATGGCAGAAACATCGAACCGTGAGGATTCGATCCGATACCCGGTGGGTATGGTCCGCAGATGGCGAATATTTCCTCGGATAATTCGGGTCCAAGTTGTGACGGCGCCATTAATTCTGCCGACAAATTCGTATGAACGCTCGAACGAGCAGGTGCGGGACTTGGTGGAGCGGGCCCGCCGAGGCGATGAGCCGGCCTGGGAGGCCCTCTTCCGGCGGACCTATCCGAAATTGTTGGCCTACGCCTCTCGACGCCTGCCCACCCAAGAGCAGGCCAAGGACGCAGTGGGCGAGACGATGACCCGGGCGGTAGCCAACATCGACAAACTCCGAAATGAGGGAGGCGGGTTCGACGCCTGGATGTACGGGATCATGCGGCATGTGGTGGTGGACGCCCAGCGGCTGCTGTCGCGGGAGGGACCGGGGTTGATCCCCGACGCAGTCGATGCCGGCCCGCTACCCGGGGATCGTGCCCTCGACCGGGAAGACGCCATCGAGGTGCGTGAGGCGTTCGGGCAGCTGAGCCCGGCGGACCAGGAGTTGCTCGAGCTCCGGGTGGTGGCCGAACTGTCGACCGACGAGGTCGCCTCGGTGCTGGGGAGAAAGCCCGGAGCCGTCCGAATGGCTCAGAGTCGGGCGCTCACCCGCCTGCGGGCACTGATCGGTGAAGAGAGTGAAGAGAGTGACGAAGCAATGGGGAGGGCAAGTGCCTGATGACGACCGTTTGCTCGAGCGGCTGGGACGCGCCTTCGCCCCGCCGCCGGCCGAACCCGGTGCTGCCGAGCGCCGGACGCTGCATGGCGCCCTAGCCCGTCTTCGGAGTCGTTCCACCCGGACGCCAGCAGCCCCGGAGCCGGCCCCGCCCGCCCCCGAGCGGGTCGTCTATCTGCCCCCGATGATCCTGGAGCCGGTGGGCGCGGCCATCGGGGTGAAGCCCGCCAAGCTGTCTCGACCAACCGGCAGCTGACCTCCGACCGGCGCCCGGGAAGTCGCCGCCGTAGGGGCTGGTCGGGCGTGAAGTTTGCATCGATGTGTGACGCGTGTGTGCCTCGACCGACATACCTACTGAGAAGTTGTGAGCGGGCGAGTTGTCTTCTGACGAATGGCTTGCCTCGTTCTGACGACTACCTGCCGATACCGACAGACCACATGCCCGCCGATACCGACTCCTGAGGTAGCCCATGCCAGCCGATCTCATCGGCGCCCGTTACCAGCTTCACCGAGAGGTCGCTCGGACTTCGTCGCTGGCCGTCTTCGAAGCTGAGGATCGGCGGGCCGGAGCCCCGACGGGCATCGCGGTGGCGCTGGACGGAGGACCGGGACCGCAACATGGACGGAGGCTGTTGAGCCGACGCCTGGCCCGGACGGTCCATCCCCACATCGTCTCGACCTACGACCGCGGCCAGGATGGCAACCGGGCGTTTGTTGCCTTTCGACGCCCTCCTCGCACCCTGGCCACCGAGCTGGCCACTGCGCCGTACCCGCCAAACCGGGTCGTGGAGATGGGGCTCGACCTCAGCTCCGCCCTCGCCGTGCTCCATCGGGCCGGCATCCGCCTGGGGTCGTTGCACCCCGGCCACGTGGGGATCGACGCCGACGGCGCGGTTCGCCTGTCACCCTGGCCCCTGGAGGTGGCGCCCGGCGGCTGGGGTGGTCAGGGGGCCTGGTCACCGCCCGAGATCGTGGCCGGATCGCCACCCTCCATTACTGGCGACGTCTGGTCCCTCGGTGCGGTCCTGCTGAGCTCGTTGGTGGGGAGCGGCCCCGGCCACCTCTCGGTGGCGGCCACCCAGGAGCTCGCCGATCGTCTCCGACGCGATGCCAATCCGGTACTGGTCGATGCCATCGGGCGCAGCATGGTCGCCGACCCCTCGCGCCGGTTCGGCTCCGCCCGGCAGATGGCATCGGCGCTCCAGGGCGAGCTGGTCACCCGTCGGCAGTTCGGCGCCGCCGGCGTACCCCGACTGTCGGCCGGAACCCGCCGGCTGGCCGTGGCATCGGCCGCGGTCGTCGGCGTGCTGTCGGCCACCACAGTAGGCGTCGGTCTCAGCTTGCTGGGTGGATCGAGCGTCGCCAACGGCGGGGGAGGGGATCACCCCTTTGCCTCCACCGCCCTCCCGCCCGCCGCCGTAGCTCGACCCCCCGCCCCAACCGGGTCGACGCCGGTGCCGGCATCTCCCCCGAAGGGCGTCGTCGCGGTAGCGGCGATCCCACCCTCCGCCACTGCGACCACGCATCCATCCGGGCACCTCCGGCCCGCCACTGCGACGTCCACCGCCCTCCTGCCGACGGCCAATCCGACGGCCGGCGCCAGTCCGACGGGGACGGTGGTCACCTCGTCATCGACCACCACCACAACGACGACCCCGACCACCACAACGACGACCCCGACGACGACCACCACCACAACGACGACCCCGACGACGACGACCACCCCGATCCCGACGACCAGCACCACAACTCCGACGACCACGACGACCACCACGATGCCGGGGGGTCCGATCACTGCCACCCATGACCACGGTGGACACGATGGATGAGCGTGGACCCGACGACTGACGCCTAGTACACCGGCTTCGGCCGGCGAAAACCGGGGCCGACGGGCATCGACCAGATGCAACCCAGCCAGGGGCGTGGACTCACGCGCCGGAAACCAGCAGGCCCGACCAGGGAGGTGAGGACAGCATGCGACTCGACATTGTGATTCCGGCTTTCAACGAGGAGGAGCGGATCGATCGGACACTGCGCGCCTATCGATCGGTGGTCACCGCGCCCCGCACCCGATTTCTGGTGGCCCTCGACTCCTGCACCGATGGCACCGCCGCGGTGGTGCGCAGCCATGCAGAGGTCGATCCCCGGGTGGAACTGATCGAGTACCCGAAGCTGGGCAAGGGCGGGGTGATCATGGAGTCGTTCCGCCGCTGCGACGCGGATGTCATCGGCTTCGTGGATGCCGACTGTGCCACCCCGCCGGCCGAATTCCTTCGCCTGGTGGAGATGACCGCGGAGGCCGACGGAGCCATCGCCAGCCGCCACCACCCGGCGTCGGTGCTGCCGACGCCGCGGCCCCGGATACGCCGGATCACCAGTTGGGCGTTCGCCCGCCTCACCCGGATGCTGTTCGGCCTTCCCTATCGCGATACCCAGTGCGGGGCCAAGGCCGTTCGCCGCCAGGTGATCGACCAGGCATTGCCCCTGTTGTCGTCGCGCGACTTCCTGTTCGACGTGGACCTACTTCTGACCGCTGGCCGGCTCGGCTTCGACATCGTCGAGGTCCCGACGGTTTGGCTCGACCAGGAAGGCTCGCATATGCGGGCGGGTGCCGACGCCCGGCGCATGGCCATGTCGTCGCTCCGGTTGTGGCTCCACCACCGGGTGCTCCCGGTCTCGGAGGCTCCCTCGATTCCGGATCGGCCGACGGTGCCGGCTCGGCCCACCGGGCCCGCCGAGACGTTGGTGGCGTCGGAAACGAGCGCGGCATGATCGTCGACGACCTGACCATGGTGGCCCCGTATCCCGGCCTTCAGCGACGGGCCAAGCTGCCCAGCGGGGTGGCGGCCTATACCCAGCGCCTGAGCACTGCCCTCGCCGGCCAAGGCGTGTCGGTGAAGGTCATCGCTCCCGAAATGGAAGGGGAGCCCAACCGCGCCCGGGTCGACGGGGTCACCGTCGAGCGCCGCTTCCGTCGGGGGGCCACCGCCCTCCCGGCGGCGGCCACCGCCGCCCGGCGCACCGGCGCGCCCATCGTGCACCTCCAGTACGAGACCTTCCTCTACGGCGGACCGTCCTCGGTGCCCGGCGTGGCCCCGGCCCTGGCCAGGCTCCGGGGCCGGGGTCAGCTCCCGGTGGTCACCCTCCACCAGGTGGTTGATCCGACGGAGGTCGACAAGGAGTTCACCCAGGTCCACCGGGTGAGGGTTCCGCCCCCGGTGGCACGCTGGGGGCTCTCGGCTCTCCAGCGGACCGTGCGGAAACTGTCGGTGGGCACCGTCGTGCATGAGCCATCGTTCGAAGACCTGGTGCCCGGCTCGGTGGTGGTGCCGCTGGGGTTGGACGTGGCCGGTTCGGTGTCGCCCGCGGCATCGACGGATTTCAAGGTGTCACTCGGCCTTCGTCCCGACCGCCTCACCGCGCTGTGCTTCGGGTTCCTGTCCCCCTACAAGGGTCTCGAACGGGCGTTGGAGGCCGCCGCCATCGCCGGCGATGCCGTCGAGTTGGTGGTGGCCGGCGGGAGCCACCCGCGGCTGGCCGGGCGCGACCCCTACGCCGATGACCTCCGCCGGCGCTTCGGAGCCGTTGCCCGGTTCGTGGGCTACGTCCCCGAGCCCGAGGTGGCGGCCTGGTTCGGGGCCGCCGATGTGCTCCTCCTGCCGTATCCCCGCCCGTTCGCCAGCAGTGGGCCCTTCGCCCAGGCCCTCGGCTTCGGCACCCCGGTCCTGTGCTCCGAGTCCCTAGCTCGCTGCGTCGGGGCTCCCGACGCGCTGGTGACCCCCACCGATCCACCGGGGTTCGCCCGGCGGCTGGCGGAGCTGGCCGCTCACCCCGACCAGCTCCGGACGCTGGCTGTCGCCACCCGGGCGCTGGCCCGGGGTCGGAGTTGGGACGACGTCGCCCGCCGTCACATCTTGCTCTACGAGGAGGTGATCGATGCCCATCGCACTGTTGGCCGGCGCTTTCGGCCAGGGCAACCTGGGGGATGACGCCCTCCTCCAAGCGTTCGTCAACGCCCTCCCGGAGTGGAACCTCCGGGTGACCACCGGTGACCCGGCCGCCGCCGAGCAGATGGGTTGCGAGCCGGTCCCGTCCCGGCGCCCCGGGTTGGTGGCGGCGGCCGCCCGGGCTTCGGACGCCATCGTGGTCGGAGGCGGCACGGTGTTCAAGACCCTCCATCCGTCCTCGGGCCGTCGCCCGCTCGGATTGTTGGCCAACACCTCGGCCCTGGTGGCGATGTCGTCGGCCCTCCACCGGCCGGTGGCCATGGTGGGAGTCGGGGCCGGCCGCCTCGACGGCCGCCCGGCCCGGGCGCTGGCCCGGTTCATCGTCAAGCATGCCGATCTCCTGGTGCTCCGGGATGAGGAGTCGGCCGCCGAGATGTTCGGCTCCGGTATCC
This sequence comes from uncultured Acidimicrobiaceae bacterium, assembly GCA_963819695.1. Taxonomy (GTDB): domain Bacteria; phylum Actinomycetota; class Acidimicrobiia; order Acidimicrobiales; family RAAP-2; genus DASZIT01. Next base: position 1,164,476 of record CAWFXD010000001.1, read on the forward strand.
CCGGGCCCTTCCGCATCGGCGCCGATCCGGCCTGGACGTTGGTGGCGCCCCCCGACCGGGTCCCGGCCGCCCACCGCGGCGCGGTGCGGGTGGTTCCCTCCCACCTGGCCAACGGAACCGACGGATGGGCGGGCATGGTCGACCGCCTGTCGGACACCCTGGGCCGGTTGCTCGCCATGGGCCTGGCCGTCGAGCTCCAAGCCTGGCAACGTGGCGATGGCTTGACCGACGGTAACGACGTCGCCATCATCGACACCCTGGTCGATCGGCTCGGCCCATCGGTCACAGTGGTGCCCACCCCCCGGTCGATGGAGGCCGCGGTCGAGTCGATGCTCGGGGCCGGGACGGTGCTCTCGTTCCGCTTCCATGCGCTGATCGCCGCCGCCGCCGCCGGGGTTCCCACCGTGGCCGTCACCCACGAGGCCAAGCTCGGTGCCCTGGCCCGCCGGCTCGAGCAGCAGGCCGCGCCGGTCGATTTCGAGCCGGCCCGGCTGGCATCCCAAGTGGCCAACGCCATCGAGGCGCCGGGTCCGGCCCCGGCTGCCATCAAGGAGCAGATCGCCCGGGCCGAAGAGGGGTTCCAGTTGCTGCGGGTCCTCCTGGGCGGCGGCCGCTCGGAGGAATCCGACTCCTTGGCGGCATTGCCGTTGGCCCCGGCACCCCGAACCTCGGTCACACCGACCCGGGTGCTATGACCGCACTCGTCGAGCGCCCACGGGCGCAGGCCCGGAGAACTGCCGCGGTCCGCGATCAGGCGACGGTCGCCTCCGGGCAGATCGCCGCCGGAGTGGGGAACATGGTCTTCTCCCTCATCATGGCGCGGATCCTCTCCCCGGGGACCTTCGCCCAGTTCGCCTCCTTCCTCGCGCTCTACCTGTTGCTGAGCATGCCGGGATCGGCGGTGAGCGCGGTGGCCGCCCTGGAGCCGGTGCGGATGGCCCGGTTCCGCCCGGCGATGCTGTACGGGGGTGCGGCGGTCGGCGTCGCCTTGGCCGTTTCCTCACCCTGGGTGGGCCCCGCGCTCCGCCTCCCGGTGGCCATGGTGGTGGTCCTCGGCCTCTCCGGTCCGGCGCTCGGCACCCTGGCGCTCGATCGCGGCCGGCTCTACGGCCGGAACCGCCACGCCCGCCTGGTCGCCAGCCTGGCGGTGGAACCCGCCGTCCGGCTGCTCCTCGGGCTGGGGTTGGCCACCGTGGGGGGAGCGGTGGGCGGCGCCCTCGGCGTCACGGTGGCCGGCTACGCGGCGCTGGAGGTCGCCCGCCGTCATTGGAGCGATGGACGAGCCTCCGCCTCCCCTGGATCCGGCGCCGCCGGCGACGCCGACGCCGACCCGCAGACCACCGGCACCGCGCGCCCACTGGTGCCCCGGGCCGCGGCCTGGACCGTCCTTGCCTTCCTGGCCCTGGTGGTGGTCCAGAACCAGGACCTGCTGATTGCCAACCGGGTGCTGTCGCCCTTGCAGGCGGGCCAGTTCGCGGTGCTCTCCACGTTGGGCGGCCTGTCGGTGTTCGCCACCATGACGGTGCCGCTGGTGCTCCTACCCCGTAGTCGGGCCGGTGACGGCGGGCTGGGGCCGGCTCTGGGCATCACCGCCCTCATCGGCGTCGCCGCCGTCGGGGTGGTGGCCCTGGCCCCGACGGCGTTGGTCACCGCGCTGTTCGGCGCCCGGTACCACCAGGTGGCCGGGGTCCTGGTTCTCTATGTGGGGGCCATGTCCCTGCTCGGCTTGGCCCGGGTCCTGGTTGCCCACCGGTGTGCCACCGGAGCCGGTCGATCGTCCCTGGTGCTGGTGGCCGTGGCGGTGGCCGCCCAGGCGGCCCTGATCATCCGCTTCGGCCACGACCCCCGGTCGGTCGCCTTCTCCACTGCCGCCTCGGTGTCGGGCCTCACCCTCTCGCTGGGAGCGGCCGAGGCGCTCCGGTGGGAACGGCTGCGCCCGCGGATCTCGAGCGTTCGGATGGCCCTGGTCCGCCCGGTGACGCTGGCCATGATCAGCATCACGGTGACCGGTCTGGTCGTACGGCTGATCGTGCCCCGGGGGTTGTGGCTCGACGAGGCCACCAGCGTCGACCAGGCCCGCATGTCCTTCGCCGGGATGATCTCCAACCTTCGGACCACCGACGTTCACCCACCGCTCTACTTCTCGGTCCTGTGGGCCACCGTGCACGTGTTCGGCTCCGGGGAGATGGCGGTCCGGCTCCCGTCGATCATTGCCGGCGGGCTGGTGGTCCCCATGCTGTATCTGCTGGGCAAGGAGGCTTACGACCAACGAACCGGGGTGGTGGCCGCCGCCGTCGGGTCGGTGGCGCCGATCATGGTGTGGTACTCCCAGGAAGCCCGGATGTACGCGCTGCTGATGTTGTTCGGGGTGATCGCCCTGTGGGCCCAGGTCCGCATCTTCAACCGCGGTGGGCGCTTCGTCTGGGTGATCTACGCGGTGGCCAGCATCGCCCTGGTCTGGACCCAGTACTTCGGGGCCCTGCAGGTGGTGGTCCAGCAACTTGCCTTCGTCTACGTGATGTGGAGCCGGTACCGTCGTGGCGAACCGGTGCGGGAGATGGTGATCGGTTGGGCGGTGACGCTGTTCGCGGTCGTCGTCTGGCTCGCCCCGCTGGTCCCGTTCGCCCACCAGCAATTCGTGGTCAACCAGACCGGGGGCAAGGGTTTCGGCGGCCCCCAGCAGGTCGGGAACGCCACGGCGTTGAGCGGTAACCATCTCAGCATCTACGCGGCCATCGCCAACGTGATCTGGGCGGTGTGGGGCTACCACTCGAACGCGGCCATGGCCCTGCTGGCGGCGATGTGGCCGCTCGGCATGCTGTTCGCGCTGGTCCTGCTCGGTCGACGCCACCGGCAGGTGACCAGCCTGCTGGTCGGGGCGGTGGCGATCCCCGGTGCGGTGATGTTCGCTCTCGGGACGGTGAAGCGGAACCTCTTCGACATCCGTTACTTGTCGACTGCGGTCCCGGTCCTCTTCGTCCTCATCGCCCGCATGGTGACCGGCATCTCGCGGAAGTTCGCCACTGTGGTGATCGGCACCTCGCTGGTCATCGCCACCATGCTGGTGGGGCTGATCGACCAGCAGTACAACGGGACCAACCCGCGTACCTACGACTTCCGCCAGGCGCTCCTCCCCGTCGAGGCCATAGCCCGACCGGGTGACGTCATCCTCTACGATCCCGCCGACCTGCGGGAGGTGGTCTCCTACTATGCGCCCAAACCGGTGCTCGAGCCGGTGGGGGCGCAGCCCAACCAAGCCGCCGCCGGCCACGCCGTCTTCGTGGTGGCCAGCCCGTCGCTGATGAACGGGCCGTCGGACACCGCCGCGTTGTCGAAGGCGCTCACCACCTTGCGCACTCATGACCGGCTGGTCCAACACCGGCAGCTGGCCAACGTCGAGATATGGGAGTTCCATTGACCACGGCACCCACCGCCAACCGGGTTGAGACCTTCGATGATGTCCGCCTCGACCCCCCCACCTGGAGGACGCCCGACGACTGGCGGGCCGCCCAGGCCAAGCTGCGGCTGCTGCTGCCCCTCAGCGTGGTGCTGGCCGGGTGGTATTTCGAGTGGCTCCTGCGGGCCGGACGGGTGGGGAACCCGGTTCTGTACGGGCTGCTGGTCTCCGCCGAGCTGTTCAACCTGGTCCAGGCGGCCGGGTTCTGGTGGACCTGCCGGCACGGGCGCGACCGGGAGCCGGCGCCAAGGTGGTCGGGCCCTCCTCCCGCGGTCGACGTCTTGATCCCGGTCTACAACGAACCTCTCGACGTGGTGGCGCCCACCGTCGCCGCCGCCGTCGGCCTGCGGGGCGCGGAGGTGACCGTCTACCTGCTCGATGACGCCGGCCGGCCCGAGCTCGCCGATCTGGCCCGGGAGGCCGGGGCGCACTACGTGTGGCGTGAGGGGAACGCCGGGGCGAAGGCGGGCAACCTGAACCACGCCCTCGGCCTCACCGAGGCGCCGTTCGTGGTGGTGTTCGACTGCGACCATGTCCCCGACCCCCGCTTCCTCGAAGCCACCCTCGGTTGGCTGCAGGACGACCGGGTCGGCTTCGTCCAGACCCCCCAGTACTACGCCAATGCCCGGACCGGCCGGCTGGCGGCGGCGGCCTGGTCGCAGCAGGCCCTCTTCTTCGGCGGGATCGCCCGCGGGAAGGACAGCCTCGGGGCCATGTTCTGCTGCGGCACCAACGTGGTCTTCCGCCGGAAGGCGCTGGAGGAGGCCGGCGGGTTCCCGGAGAAATCACTGACCGAGGACTTCGAGCTCTCGATCATGCTCCACGAGCGCGGCTGGCGTTCGGTATACGTGAACGAGGTGCTGGCCCGGGGGCTGGGTCCCGAGGACATGGCCTCCTATGTGAGCCAGCAGCAGCGGTGGGCGCGGGGGTGCCTGGCTGCCCTGCCGGTGGCCATCAAGGCGGTGCTCCCGTGGCGGATCCGTCAGCAGTACCTGCTGTCGTCGATGTTCTTCCTCTCCGGATGGACCGTCGCCCTCTACATGGCCCTTCCCGTCATTCGGATCTTCACCGGTGCCCAGCCGTTGGCCGGGGCCACCGCCGACCAGTTCCTGCTCCACTTCGCCCCGTATTTCTGCGTGAGCCTGGTGGCGGTGGCGGTCGCCGGGGCGGGGGAGTACACCTTCGACGCCTTTGCGCTGCTGATCTCCACCTTCTTCGTGCAGGTGCTCTCGACCCTGTTGGTGATCCTCCGGAAGCGAGGGAGGTTCGTGGTCACCCCCAAACATGGAGTCGACGGGCCGCAACCCGGCAGCGGTACTGCCTGCCCTGTTGACCATGGGCGGCCTGCTGGCGGCCATGGTCTATGCCCTCGACCGGAGCTTGACCGCCGCCACCCTCAACAACGTGGGCTTCGCCCTGCTCCACTTCTCGGTGTTGGTGGTGGGGTCGTGGTCGGCCGTCGTCGGCCGGCGCCGATCGGCGCCGCCACCCGCGCCCCTGCCGGCATCATCGGTTGGAGCGGAGCGGGACCTCGAAAGGGTGCCGGCGTGACGGTTCGTCCATCGAACCGCGATCGGGGACTGGCCTGGAGCGCCAAGGACAGCCTCGTCGCCTCGAGGAAGACGGTGGAGCGCAAGGGCGCCGCCCGCCGGATGGCGGTGGCCGTCGCCGTGCTGGTGGCGGTGGCCGTGGGTATCGCCACCCTCTCCATCGATGGCAGCCGAGCCAACGCCCAGCGGGCGGCGATGGCGGCGGCGACCCCGCAGGCCCTCGCCCGCGCCGACTCCGCGGCCTTTTTGCAGCGGTACCTGGCCGCCGACGGACGGGTGGTGCGCTACGACCAGGGCGGTGACACGGTGAGCGAGGGTCAGGCCTACGCCATGCTGCTGGCGGTGGCCACCGGGCAGGCCACTCCATTCGCCGAGGCCTGGCATTGGGAACAGGCCCATCTGCAGCAGGCCGACGGATTGTTCTCGTTCCACTGGAGCAACGGGACGGTGAGCGACCCGCAGCCGGCCTCCGACGCCGACCTGGACACCGCGTGGGCCCTGATCCTGGCCGGCCCGCGCTTCGCCGATCCCACCTACACGGCCGAGGGGAAGGCAGTGGCGGCGGCCGTGCTCGCCAATGAAACCGTCACCGTGGCCGGACACCTCGAGTTGGTGGCCGGTCCCTGGGCGGTGACCGGACCGGTGGTGGCGAATCCCAGCTATCTCGCCCCGGAGGCGATGGCGGCCCTCGGGACGGCTACCGGCGATCCCCGGTGGTCGGAACTGGCGAGCAGCACGACTTCAATGGTTGCCGGACTGACCGGTGTGACCCCGGTACGCCTCATTCCCGATTGGGTGGAGTTGCTGCCCAACGCGACGGCACAGCCGGTGGGTGGGCCGACTGGCGCCGGCGTCCCGGCCTACGCCCTGAATGCCGAGCGGGCGCCGGTGTGGTTGGCGGCCAGTTGCTCGGCCGCCGACCGCGCGGTGGCGGCAAGGGGCTGGACGGTGCTCCAGCACGCCGCCAACAACGGGGCGGACATCGCCTACACCCTGTCGGGCCAGCCCGACACCGGAGTGGTGAATCCGGTCGGACTGGTGGCCGCCGCCGCGTCAGCTCAGGCGGCCGGCCATGCTCAGGACGCCACCTCGCTCCTCGGCCAGGCCGATCAGCAGTCGCAACGGTTCCACACCTACTACGGCGACGCTTGGGTGGCCCTGGGCCGAGTCCTGCTCGACACCCATTGGGTGTCGCCGTGTCCGGTCAGTTAGACGTCCAGCAACAGGGCAATCGGCCGGGCAAGCATTCGGGGCGCCCGCTGGGCCGGATCTGAGTTGCTCGCTACATAGCGCCGCCTCGAAGCCCTTCCACGTACAGGCTGGCAGCGTCAGATGCCGCCTCCGGGGTGCACCCTGCCTGGCGGGCATTCATGTAGGCGGCATACCAGTCCCACCAGTCGTGCTTCGGAGCGGATTTCTCGTAGGGGTCATGATGCTCGGAGGTCTTTCGCAACAGGTCTGCCAGCGCGGCAACGTCCATGTCGTCCTCCCCATGTGTCAGTGCAGCTATGGCTCGATGCCGCTGCACATGTGGCGCACCGACGAGGTGACACCGCTCTCACCTCACCCCAGTGACCCCGGGGCTGGGCGTAGAATTCCAGTCGGGGCTCAGCTGACGCCGGCCGCGATGGCCGCCGAATCCCGATCGTCGAAGCGATCGATGCGGGTGATGAGGCCACCCTGGACGCGGTAGACGTGGAAAACCCTCCGCTCCGGCTTCCCGGTCCCGTCGGGCCAGTGCGCCGCCAGGCCACAGAGCATTCCAGTAGTCCCCTGGCTCAACTCGGTGATCTCCCCGTCGACCCCATCCGCCATCAAACGGGAGAAGGTGGCCAAGACGTCGGACCGGTTCCGACAGCCCCTCGGGGTCGCCGGGTCACCCCAGGTGACGTCCTCGGCCAGCAACGGGGCCAGGACGTCAAGGTTGCGAGTCGAGTACGCCTCGCGGATCTGGTCGGCGATCGAGCCGGCACCGGCGAGCGGTTGGGCCATGCCGTCATTGTCCCACCCCCGGGGTGCCGCCGGCCAACGGGCGGGCGGGGGGCGGCATCTCGGCAAATATTCGAGGATCACCGATGAGTTTCGGCTCGCCGGGGTATCTACATCCTTGACAGCATTCGACCGACTCCCAAGGAGGCAGCTCCATGTCAGAACGAGACACATCGAGTCCCGGGGCCCCATGCTGGGTCGACCTCTTCACCTCGGACCCGGACAAGGCCACCGCCTTCTACGGCGAGCTGTTCGGGTGGACGGCGACCGAGCCGAGCGCCGAGCACGGCGGCTATATCAACTTCTCCAAGGACGGGAAGCTGGTGGCCGGCGGCATGAAGAACGACGGCCAGTCCGGCACCCCGGATGCCTGGACCATCTACCTGGCCACCCCGGACGCCCGAGCGACTATCGAGGCCGCGACCGCCCACGGCGGGCAGGTCGCTGTCCCGGCCATGGATGTCGGCGACCTCGGCACCATGGCCGTGATGATCGATCCGGGGAACGCTGCCATCGGGGCCTGGCGGGCCGGCGAGCACCAGGGCTTCGGGATCGCCAACCAGCCCGGCGCACCGGCGTGGTTCGAACTCCAGACCCGCGACTACGACGCCTCGGTCTCCTTCTACCGGGACGTTTTCCAATGGGAGATCCACGTGGAGGCCGACACTCCCGAGTTCCGCTACACCACCTTCCGTGAGGGCGATGCGGCGCTGGCCGGCATCATGGACGCCAGCGGGTTTCTGCCCGACGGAGCGCCCGCCAGCTGGGGCGTGTACTTCAGCACCGATGACGCCGACAAGACGCTGGCCCAGGTGGGCGAGCTCGGCGGTTCGATCGTGATGCCGGCCGAGGACACTCCGTACGGGCGTCTGGCCACGGCCACCGACCCGACCGGCGCGGTGTTCAAGATCGTCGCCTCGATCTGATCCGACGGGTCACTGGCCGCCGAGTTTGGCGCCGTCTTCCTCGTCCAAAAACGTGCGGCGATCGAAGATCTGTGCCGGGGTGATTCCGGTGCCGGCAAACCCCGCGAGATGCGCGGTCCGGGATCGGCGCCGACGGCGACGACCGCCACCTGGTGTCCACTAGGTTGGAATTTCGGCCTGCCTCGCCAACCGCGCCAATAGATGGAGTAGACAGGGTTCTGGCATGGTGGGTCCGTGAGGGCGCACCGAACCGTTGAAGAGAAATAGGGGTTGCCATGCCCTCACTCCCGCCGTCTGACCGCTATCCATCCCTCTTGACGCTCCACCGAGGAAGGCCGCGACGGGCTCGCAGTCGGCGGAACCGATCGGCCCTGATGGTGGGAGCCCTGCTGATCGGCGTGCTGGGTGCGGGCATTGTCCTGACTTCGCCGGCAGTTCAAGCCGCCGGGTCCGGTTCCGTCGGGGCACCGCCCCGGTTGTTTCCGATTCCGGCTCCCGGGGCCGCTCCGACCGGGCCACGCCCCGCGACCATCCGACCATTCATCCCCACCACCATTACCTTCACTTTTGTCACCGCGGGCGCCATCTCCGAGAACACGTCCTACGGGGGCATCGCGGCTAACTTCACCGACTCCGCTCATCCGGTGCCGGTTTCGTCCGACTACAACGCATCCATCGATTGGGGCGACGGGACCCCGGTCTATACCACTGCCCTTGGCAACGTCACCGTCAATTGTGGCTCACCGGCGCCGGCGGGTTCGTGCAATCTGGATGTTGCCGTGCACTCCTGGGCCGACGAGGGGATCTACACCGTCACCGCCACCGTCTCCCAGGTAGCCACCCCGACGGACTCCGCAACCGGTACTGGTACCTTGACCGCCGGTGAAAGCGACGTCCTGACGGGCACTGCCTCACCCGTCTCCGGGCCGGAAGGCACCTCGCTGTCGGGAATCCAGACCGCCTCGTTCGCCGATACCTCTACAACCAACACCGCGTCTGATTTCATTGCCACCATCAACTGGGGAGATGGCACAACTTCGGCCGGCACGGTTACGGAAGCGGTGGCGGGAACGTTCAAGGTGACGGGCAGCCATATATACGCCGACGAGGGCAGCTACACGGTCACCACCACCCTGTCCGACGACGCACCGGGCACAAACACTGCTACGACCACCTCGATGGCGTCCATCACCGAGGCCGACGTCCTGACGGGCACTGCCTCACCCGTCTCCGGGCCGGAAGGCACCTCGCTGTCGGGAATCCAGACCGCCTCGTTCGCCGATACCTCTACAACCAACGCCGCGTCTGATTTCATTGCCACCATCAACTGGGGAGATGGCACAACTTCGACCGGCACGGTTACGGAAGCGGTGGCGGGAACGTTCAAGGTGACGGGCAGCCATATATACGCCGACGAGGGCAGCTACACGGTCACCACCACCCTGTCCGACGACGCACCGGGCACGAACACTGCTACGGCCACCTCGATGGCGTCCATCAGCGACGCCGACGTTCTGACCGGCACCGGCACCGACAATTCGGTGACGGGAAGCACCGAGTTGTCGGGAGTCCAGACCGCCTCGTTCACCGACACCTATGCAAATAGCTCAGTGTTTGACTTCACTGCCACCATCAACTGGGGAGACGGCACCACTTCGACCGGAACGGTGACCCAACCGGCAGGGGCGGGAACGCCGTTTCTGGTGACGGGCTCGCACACCTATGCCCTTTTCGGCAGCTACACAGTCGCCACCACCCTGTCCGATGATGCACCAGGCACCGCCACCGCTACGGCCACCTCCACCGCCGATGTCATCGCGGTCGGCCTGGAGGCCCCCACCACCACGTCGGTGTCGTCGTCGGCAAATCCGTCGTCCCCGGGCGAACCCGTCACCTTCACCGCGGTGGTTGGCTTTCCGAATGTCAGTATCGGCACGCCGACTGGCTCCGTCACGTTCTTCGACGGCACCACTCCCATCCCGGGTTGCATCAACCTATTGATCGGGGGAAGCGCTCCGTTCACCGTGACCTGCTCCGTCATCTATGGGGCACCGAACAGCTCGTCGCGCCTTATCTCCGGGCGCAATCCGTCGGCTGTCTCCACCCATTCGATCACCGCCACCTACGGGGGTAGCTCCCTCTACCGGCCGTCTACGTCGCCAGCTCTGATCCAGACCGTCCTGTCCCCCGGACCGGCGGCAACCGGCGGCTACTGGCTGGTCGCCTCCGACGGGGGGATTTTCGCCTTCGGGGACGCCGGCTTCTTCGGCTCCACCGGGGCCCTGACCCTCAACAAGCCGGTGGTCGGCATCGCCTCGACGCCGGACGGCAAGGGCTACTGGCTGGTCGCCTCCGACGGCGGGATTTTCGGCTTCGGGGACGCCGGCTTCTTCGGCTCCACCGGGGCCCAGACCCTCAACAAGCCGGTGGTCGGCATCGCCTCGACGCCGGACGGCAAGGGCTACTGGCTGGTCGCCTCCGACGGCGGGATTTTCGGCTTCGGGGACGCCGGCTTCTTCGGCTCCACCGGGGCCCTGACCCTCAACAAGCCGGTGGTCGGCATCGCCTCGACGCCGGACGGCAAGGGCTACTGGCTGGTCGCCTCCGACGGCGGGATTTTCGGCTTCGGGGACGCCGGCTTCTTCGGCTCCACCGGGGCCCAGACCCTCAACAAGCCGGTGGTCGGCATCGCCTCGACGCCGGACGGCAAGGGCTACTGGCTGGTCGCCTCCGACGGCGGGATTTTCGGCTTCGGGGACGCCGGCTTCTTCGGCTCCACCGGGGCCCAGCCGCTCAACAAGCCGGTGGTCGGCATCGCCTCGACGCCGGACGGCAAGGGCTACTGGCTGGTCGCCTCCGACGGCGGGATTTTCGGCTTCGGGGACGCCGGCTTCTTCGGCTCCACCGGGGCCCTGACCCTCAACAAGCCGGTGGTCGGCATGACGGGCTGACCGTTCGGCGGGACCCGGACCACCACGCCGCGGTTGTCATTCGACTGAGATTCAATACCACCCAGCCGACTCGCCGATGCCGTATGGCACCGGGCAAGATGAGCTGATGGACCTCGATGCCGTCGCCGACGAGCTGTACGGGCTGGCGCCAGAGGATTTCATCTCCGCTCGCGCCGACCGCGAAAAGGAGGCAAAGGCCACCGATAACAAGCAGTTGGCTGCAGAGATCCATCGACTGACCAAGCCGAATGCCGTCGGGTGGCTGGTGAACCAACTTGTCCGCAGCCGCAACAACGACATCCAGACGTTGCTGGAGCTGGGATCCCGGATGCGGGAGGCGACCGCCAGCCTCTCTGGAGACCTCCGCGAGCTCTCCCGCCAGCAGCGCCAGGTCATCCGTGGCCTGGTGCAGCAGGCCGAGCAGCTGGCCAAGGCGGCCGGGCGGCCAGTGAGCGCCGATACCGCTCGCAGCTTGGATGAGACCTTCTCGGCCGCCGTGGCCGATCCCGGCGCCGCCGATGCCCTTGCCGCCGGGCGTCTCACCGCGGGGCTGAGTTCAACCGGTTTCGCCAGCCTGGGAGGCTCGGACAGCCAGGTGCGGACCAAGGCAACCAAGCTTCCGTCCCGGACCGGGAAACCGGAGCGGACCGGGCCCGACCAAGGCGGAGAGCGGCGCCAGCGAGCCGAGTCCAATGCCGCCAACGCGAAGTCGCTTGCCGGACAGGCGACCCAGGCGCGCGAGGAAGAATACGAAAAGTTGCAGCAGGTCGAGCAGCGGGCGGCTGACGCCGGCAATCGGGTCGAGCAGCTGCGCACGGAGCTTCGGAAGGCGGTGGAGGCGGAGTCCAAGGCGAATAAGGAGCGCCGAGTTGCCCTGGCCGCCTGGGACCGGGCCGATCGCCGGGCCCGGCGGGCCGAACAACGGCTGACTGACGCGGTGTCAGAACTCGAGCAGTTGGATCGGTAGCACCCGGTTCAGGGACCTCAGGGATGGGAAGGGGACGGCGGGGCGCCGTCGACCTCGAAGAACAGGTCGTCGGCGTAGCACCACCACCAGTCCTCGCCCGGCTCGTAGGAGCGGATGAGCGGATGGTCGTGATGCTGGCTCCAGTGGGCGGTGGCGTGCTTGTTGGGCGATTGGTCACAGCACCCGATGTGACCGCAGTGCATGCACATCCGGAGATGCATCCAGCTGCCGCCGATGCGCAGACAGTCCTCACAACCCCAGCTCGACGGCTCCACGTCGGCCACGGTGTCGAGATGGCCACAGGTCTGGGGCATCGATCAGCTCCTCAGTCGGGACCGCAGATGGCCATCGCTCACCACTCGGGGCCGCCGACCTCGAGCGCCGCCCGGTCCCACCCGGCCAGGTCGGCGGCGGCCAGATAGGTGCTCTGGAAGAAGGCGGACAACAGCGCATCGGGGTCCTTGGCCGTGCGCACCGCCTGGTAGGGGAGGAGGAACTCACCGAGTTCCTCGTCGAAATAGGCCGCCTCCGGTTGCACCTCCCATTCGGCGAACCCGTCGGGGGTCGGGTAGGCATAGGCGTAGAAGGAACCCTCGTCACTGCCGCCGGGCCAGTAGCCGCAGCTGCTGACTTCGTGGCTGTAGGCGAGCTCCTGCACCCAGTCGGGGCAGTTGGGCACGCCGCCGGGGTGCTTGGGGGCCACCCGACCCGAGAACCGGGTTACGGCCATGTCGAACCCTCCCCAGAAGAAGTGCACCGGGCTGACCTTGCCCTGGAACCCGGCCCGGAACCGCTCCATGACCCGTTGGATCTGGACCAGTGCCAGCCAGAACCGGTTGACGGCGGCAGGATCGTAGGAGTGGTGGACGGTGTCCTGGTCGAAGGGGATCGACTCGACCACCTCCTGGGGCCGGGTCCAGATCTTCAGCGGAACCCCGAGATCGCGGAGGCCGGCCATGGTCGCCTGGTAGAAGTCGGCCACCGTTCTCGGTTCCAGCGGCACCTGCCGAACCTCGCCGTCGGTCGCCCGGATGACCAGCATGTGGTCGACGAAATCGAACTCGATCTCGATGTCCCGGCCCTCGGCGTGGAGCAGGGAGGTGGTCAGTCCCCGGGCCGACACGTAAAGGGTCACCTGCCACCAGTGGTTGATCATCGGCTCGAGGGCCATCCGGACCTTGCCGATCACCTGGCTCCACATGTGGAGAGTGATCCGGGTGTCCTCCCATTCGGCCAGGGTGAGCTCGGGCCAGGCCGGGGCGATGCCGGTCGCCGCCGACGGAGGGCTCACTGCTGGTAACCCTCGACGACCCCCTCCGGGCGCACCTCGGCCTCGTCGGGGTCCTGGCCGGCCGACCGGCGGGCACGGCGTTGCCGCAGCAGGTCCCAGCACTCGTCGAGGGCGACCTCCACCGAATGGAGTCGCTTCAATTCCTCTTCGCCCAGGCCGGCGCCGGCATGGGAGAGCTCGAGTTGGTGTTCTTCGGCAGCCAATGTGCTGATGCGGTGCACGATCTCGGCATCGTCCATGGGGAAGACCTCCTGGGTTCGATTTCCATTATGCCGTGGACGGCGATCAAACCGCTCGGGGCAACCGGCGGCGGGAGGGGTCGGGGGCGTCCCCCCAAGGGGATCGACGCAGGTACTCTCGTCGGAGAAGGCGCATTCCCGACCGGACACAGCAGAAAGATCCCCGGTTGGCCGCCCAGTCGAGAGGAGACCCCATGCCCGCGGTGACCGTTGACGATTTGACCGGCCTACCCCACGTCCCCGAGCCCGACAACGCCTTGACCCAGGAGCGACCGGTGACCTCGGTGACCACCGCGCCGAGCGGCTTCGAGGGGGAGGGGTTCCCGGTCCGGCGGGCGTTCGCGGGGATGAGCCTGTCCGACCTCGATCCGTTCGTGCACATGGACCAGATGGGCGAGGTGGACTACGCCCCCGGGGAGCCCAAGGGGACACCCTGGCACCCGCACCGGGGGTTCGAGACCGTGACCTACATGATCGACGGGACCTTCGCCCACCAGGACTCGCACGGCGGCGGCGGGCTCATCTCCAACGGCGACACCCAATGGATGACCGCCGGCGGCGGGATCCTCCATATCGAGACCCCGCCCGAGGACCTGGTGGTCTCCGGTGGTCTGTTCCACGGCATCCAGCTGTGGGTCAATCTGCCGGCCCGGGACAAGATGATCCCGCCGGCTTACCAAGGGATCGAAGCCGGCGACATCACCCTCCTGTCCACCGCCGACGGCGGGGCGCTGGTCCGGGTGATCGCCGGTAAGGTCGGAGATTACCGCGGTCCCGGGTCGACCCACACCCCGATGGCGTACATCCATGCCACCCTGGCCGCCGGGGCCCAGCTGCGACTCCCCTGGGATCCCACCTTCAACGCACTGGTCTACATCCTGGCCGGATCGGGTCGGGTGGGGACCGAAGGCCGACCGGTGCAGGTCGGACAGCTGGCTGCCTTCGGGCCCGGCGACTGGCTCGGTGTCCGAGCCGACGACGACGGGGACTCCCACCACGGCCAGCTCGACATCCTGGTGCTCGGCGGCCAGCCCATCGGCGAGCCGGTCGAGCACTACGGCCCGTTCGTGATGAATACCCGGGGCGAGATCCAACAGGCCATGGACGACTTCCAGGCCGGCCGGCTCGGCACCATCCCCGAGGATGCATTGATGCCCCACGTGCCCGATCCCAACCCGGTGCGCTCCGAGCACACCGGGATCTGAACCGAACCAATCAGGAGGCCCGAATGGATGTCGAACCGCCGGTATTGGGTTCCGTCACGGTGATCGTGCGGGACATGGGCAAGAGCCTCGCCTTCTATGGGCTGCTCGGGTTATCCAGCGATGGCGAAGCCGGATCCCCCCACGCGTCGGTCTCGTTCCCCAACGGTCCGTCTCTGGATTTCGATTCCGTCGAGTTGGTACCGATGTGGGACTCGGGCTGGAAGGGGGCCACCGGAGGGAGCACCCTCGTGAGTTTTTCGGTGGCCTCCCGGGACGAGGTCGATGCCCTCTACGCGAAGTTGACCCAGGCGGGTCACGCCGGTCGCCAGCAACCCTTTGACGCCTTTTGGGGTGCCCGCTATGCGATCGTGGACGATCCGGACGGCAACGGTGTCGGGCTGATGAGCCCCATCGAGGCCGATCGCACGACCTGGCCACCCGAGGCCCCGCCCTCCGGCCCGTAGGGAGTGACTCGGGGAGCCGGAGGAGCCGAACTGTCGGCTCCTCCCGCCTCGACGGCGGTTCTCCCGCATTGAGCCAATCGGGCCGGCGGCCCTCCACTTACGCCGGAACCGGCTCCAAACCGAGGTCGGCCTCTGACTCGATCCCGGCGGGCTCGACCTCGGCAGCCTTGGCCGCCGCCGCCGCGTCCCGAACCTCGGTCGCGGTGGCCATCGGGGACAGAGCGATGATCAGCGCACCGACCAGGGCGACCACGGATCCCAGCCGGAACGCCAGTACCGTCCCCTGGGTATAGGCCCCGGCCGCCGCGGCTCCATGGGCGATCGACGATGTGGCGTGACGCAGGGCGAGGGTGGCCAGCACGGCCAGGCCCACCGCCCCGCCCACCTGCTGGGACGTTGACTGGATGCCCGACGCCAGGCTGGCGTCCTGGCCGGACACGTCGTGCATGGAGGCGTTCCCGAAGGCGGCGAAGCTGAGCCCTGAACCGAACGCCATCACCACCAGCGCCGGCAGCGTCTCGGTGAGATAGGAGCCGTGGACGCTGATCCTCGACAGCAGCAGGACGCCGGCCGCCACCAACAACGATCCGGCGAACAGCAGCGGCTTCAACCCGACCCGGGTGATCAGCGCGCTCGACACCGCGATCCCCAGGCCGATGACCACGCCGAAGGGCAGGTAGGCCAAACCGGTTTGGATGGTCGAGTAGTGCTCCACCTGCTGGAGGTACAGGGTCAGCAGATAGAACATGGTGAAGAACACGCTGGCGAAGAACAGGTTGGCCACGTTGGCGCTCACCCTCGTCCGGTTGGCCAGGAAGCCGTGGGGGACGAGGGGATCGGCCGCCGACCGCTCCCGGGCGACGAAGGCGGCCAGCGCCACCGCGCCGAGCCCCAGCGAGGCCACTACCTGGGTCGAGCCCCACGGGTACTCGCCGGCGGCGATGAACCCGTAGACGATGCCGACCAGTCCGGCGGTGCCGAGGATGGCGCCGGCGAAGTCGGGTCGGGTGCGGTTGGTCTTGACCACCCGGTCGGCCCGGCTCTCCGACACCAGGCGCAGGGTCACCACCGCCGCCAGGATCCCGATGGGAATGTTGACGAAGAAGATCCAACGCCACGAGGCCACGCTGATCAACAGACCGGAGATCACCGGGCCGAGGGTTCCGCCCAACCCGGCCACCCCGCCGAAGATGCCGATGGCCTTGGCCCGCTCCTTCGGTTCGGTGAACAGCAGGGCCACCAGGCCGAAGGCGGCGGGGGCGGCGATCGCCTCGCCCATGCCCTGGACGAACCGGCTGGCCACCAGCATGGTCGGGTTGACCGCTGCGCCGCTCGCGGCCGACGCCACCGCGAACAGCAGCAGCCCGCCGATGAACATCCGCCGCCGTCCGAGCAGGTCCCCGAGGCGACCCCCGAGGAGGAGCAGGCCGCCGGCGGTCAGCACGTAGCCGTCGACCACCCAGGCCAGCCCGGCCCGGCTGAAGTGGAGGTCGGTCTGGATGTGGGGGAGGGCCACATTCACCACCGTGATGTCGAGCACCAGCATGAACTGCACCAAGGCGATGACGGCGAGTGCCTTCCAGCGGCGGGGGTCCAGGGTCAGTGTTGGGTTCGTGGTCATGCGACAACCCTAAATCTCAATGCGGACAGAACCTGTCCTGATAGTGGAAGAATGTTGGGATCATGGGAGACACCCCGGGACGCATGCTCGAACTGCTCGGCCTGCTCCAGGGCCGCCCGTCGTGGTCGGGTTCCGACCTGGCCGAACGGCTCGAGGTGACCGAACGGACGGTCCGCCGGGATGTTGATCGCCTGCGGGTACTGGGCTTTCCGGTCGAGGCGGCCCCCGGCCGCTATGGCGGCTATCGGCTGGGTCGGGGGGCGAACGTACCTCCACTGCTGCTCAACGACGACGAGACAGTGGCGGTGGCCATCGGCCTGAACTTCGCGGTGGACGGGACCATCGAGGGCATCGAGGAGTCGGCGGTCTCGGCGCTGGCCAAACTCGACCAACTCCTTCCTGTCCACCTGGCCCGGCGCATCCGGGCCGTCCACGACAACACCGCGTCGATGAGCAGGGGCGGAAAAAGGGAACGGATCCAGGCCTCGCATCTCATCCTCCTGGCCGGCGCCTGTGCCGGCCAGGAGAGGGTCCGCTTCGACTACGTCGACAAGGGCGGTCGCCCGTCCCGCCGTCTGGTCGAACCCCTCCGGGTGGTACGGGTGGGGGCGCGCTGGTACCTGGCCGCCCGCGACATCGACCGATCGGACTGGCGCACCTTCCGACTGGACCGGATCAAGTCCCCGGAGAATGTGGGTACCCGCTTCGAGCACATCGATCCGCCCGACCCGGTGACCCTCATCAGCGAGGGCCTTGCCTCCATGCCGTATCCGTTCGTCGCCCAGATCCTCCTGCCGGTCTCCTTCGACGAGGCAGCCAGGATGATCCCGAGGACGGTAGCCATGTTCGAGAGCCAGGAGGGTGGGACGGTGGTCGAACTCGGTTCTTCCTCCTTGGAGCGCATGGTCGGCTACCTGGCCGGGCTGCGGCCCCCGTGCCAGGTTCTGGATCCGCCGGAGCTGCGGAGAGCCCTCGCCGAGCACGCGGAGAATGTCGCCGCCGCCAACGTCACCCGCTCGTAGCGCGGGTCCGCCGATATGTCTTCCCTCCAAGATTGGTCCGGATTGGACCGATGGTGGCTATAATTGGACCAATGGTCGGCGTAGAACTTGAACGAGTGGAGGCACTCGAGCTTCTCGGGATGACGCTGGCCCACCTCAACGAAGCCGAGGCCAGGGCCGAGGTGTCACCCCGGATCCCAATGTTGATGGCAATCCGGGACAAGCTCGCCGTGGCACTACGGGAGGAATCATGAGCTACACCCCTGCCGAGGTATCCGCCGCGATTGCCGCGATGGACAAATTCAGATCCGGCGAACGGGGCGAAGTTGGTGCGGCACTGGTGGTGGTGGGCCTTAGTGCAGACAGAACCGCCAAGGAGTCACGGATCCGTGACGACATGATTCGAGTCGCGCACCGGGCCGGCGCCTCCATTCGCCGGCTCGCGGAGGTTTCCGGCCTCGGCCGCAAGGCGGTCACCGCCATCGTCTCCTCTGACTCTCTCCGTCCGGACTGATCGCCCTCGCGGAACCAGTTACCTGGCCGTCCACCCCCGGCCTGCCGGGGCCCCAACGGCTCCCACTTGACCGAGGACTCTCCAGGGAGCGACGCTGAACGGCTATGGATGACAAAAAAGCCCGAGCCCTGATCGATGCCGAGAAGACCAGGGTGCAGGGGTTGCTCGGCGATACCGAAGACGACGCCGCGTCCGACCGGGAAACGGCCAACGAGGAATTCCCGTACGACGAACCGGCGGAGACGTTGACCTCTGAACAGGGTTCCGACGCGGTGGCGGAGGGCCTACGCGACCGGTTGGCCGCTCTCCAACGGGCCGAGCAACGGCTGGAAGCCGGGACCTACGGCGTCTCGGTGCGGAGCGGGGAGCAGATCCCCGACGATCGTCTCGAAGCCGACCCGGCGGCCGAGCTCACCGCCGCCGAGGCTCAGCGGGGCTGAATTCGCCCACCGTCGGCGCAAGAGGACTCAGCGCAGGGCCGGCACCTCGGACTCGGCACCGTCGTCGGAGCCGGCCCCGGCTTCCTCCGCGGCCATCGCCCCCACCGCGGCCAGTCCCTCCGCCGCCTGGCTGGCGAGGGTGCGCTGGTGGTGAGCCTTCCCGCCCCCGCGTAGCCACGAGAAGCCGGCGGCCACGAATGTCGACGCCGCGGCCAGGTCGAAGGCCAGGTGCAGACCGTTCCCGAAGGGCCCGGAGATCAGCTTGGGAAAGAAACTCCGCCCGGTCAGGAACGCCGCGTGGGTCGGTCCCACCTGGGCCAGGACGTGCGGTCCGAGCAGCTGCTGGATCGGGTTCATCCCGAGGAAGGCGGCGAACAGGCTGCCGATGGGCGGCAGGGTGGAGATGCGGTGGGCGGCGCCGGCCGGCACCCCCTGGGCGGTGAGGCCGCCGAACAGGGCGTGGGGGAGTTGCGAGGCGAGCCCCAGGGCGATGACGGTGAAGAACACCCCGATGGACAGCACGCTCGCCGAGTTCTGGAAGGTGTTGAGCATCCCGGCTCCGGCCCCCCGTTGATTGGCCGGCAGGCTGTTCATCACCGCGCTGGTGTTGGGGGCGGCGAACAGGCCCATGGCCAGGCCGACCAGCAACAGCAGCAGGGCGAAAGGCACGTAGGGGAAGTTCATGGGCAACGTGTTGAACAGCAGGAAGGCCGCCCCGGTGAGGAGAAGGCCGGCGGTGGCGAACGGCCGGGGCCCGTACCGGTCGGCCAACTTGCCGGCCAGCGGTCCGGAGATGAAGAAGCCGACGGTGAGCGGGATCATGTAGATACCGGCCCACAGGGGAGTGCGCTCGAACGAGTAGCCGTGCTGGGGCAGCCAGATCCCCTGGAGCCAGATGATCAACATGAACTGCAGCCCGCCCCGGGCCAGGGCGGCCAACAATGCGGCCAGGTTGCCCATGGCGAATGAACGGTTCCGGAACAGCTTGAGCTGGAACATCGGGTCGGTGACCCGCGTCTCGATGAACACGAAGGCCACCAGGATCAAGGCACCCCCGATGAGACAGCCGAGCACGAACGGGCTGGTCCAGCCCATGGTGTGGCCACCGTAGGGCTGGAGGCCGTAGACGATGCCGGTGAGCATCCCGACCAGCCCGACGGCGAAGGTGATGTTGCCGATCCAGTCGATTTTGGCCTTGATCCGGAGCCCGTTGTCCCGCAGCTTGGCGTAGGCCCAGACGGTGCCGAACACGCCGAAGGGCACCGAGATGAGGAACACCAGCCGCCATTCAATGGGGGCGAGGAGGCCCCCCAGCAACAGGCCGAGGAATGACCCGCCGATGGCCGCCACCCCGTTGATGCCGAGGGCGAAGCCCCGTTCGTCGGGAGGGAAGGCGTCGGTGATGATGGCACTGGAGTTGGCGAACAGGAAGGCGCCGCCCACTCCCTGGCCGACCCGCATCAGGATGATCCACAACGCCGCTCCGGCGCCGGTCATCCAGGTGACGGCGAGCAGGACGGAGAACACCGTGAAGATGAGAAAGCCCAGGTTGTACATCTTGGCCCGGCCATACATGTCGCCGACCCGGCCGAAGCTGACCACTAGCACCGAGGTGACCAACAGGAATCCCATGAGGATCCAGAGGAAATACGAGGTGTTGCCGGGGGCGAGGGGACTGAGGTTGATGCCCCGGAAGATGTTGGGGAGGGCGATCAACAGGATCGACCCGTTGATGGTGACCATCAGGATCCCGATAGTGGTGTTGGTCAGCGCCGTCCATTTGTACCGGTCGGGGTGGGACGGGCTGGGGAGTCTTCCGTTGGAGGTGGGAATGGCGTCTGCCGGCATCAGGGTCTTGGGTCCAGTCGAGGGTGTTGGAGTTCTGCTTTCCAGTGTGGCACAATAGTTGCTTGAGGACAACTAAGTACATTGACGAAGGCTTCGAGCTGGGGGGAAGCATGTCTACTGAAGGAGAGATGACAAGAGGGGCGCAGGTGGTCGATGCAGACGACGCCACCGCCCAGGTCGAGGAGGCAGCCCAGCTCCGGGTGACCCTGGTGCGCCTGCAACGGCAACTCCGGGCCCGATCCGACACCTTCCTCACCCCGTCGCAGACCTCGGTCCTGGCCCGGGTGGAGGAGAGCGGCCCGCTCCG
The DNA here is from genome assembly GCA_963819695.1 of uncultured Acidimicrobiaceae bacterium. Lineage (GTDB taxonomy): Bacteria > Actinomycetota > Acidimicrobiia > Acidimicrobiales > RAAP-2 > DASZIT01. The sequence continues at coordinate 1,185,246 of CAWFXD010000001.1, forward strand.
GATGGGTGCGTTGGCCAAAGCCGAGGGCACCTCGCCGGCCACCGTGTGCCGGCTCATCGACAGCCTGGCCCAGGACGGTCTGATCGAACGGGTGCCGGATCCGCTCGACGGTCGGGCCAGTCTGGTGCAGGCCAGTCCGGAGGGCGCATCGGTCCTGGGTGCATTGCGGGCTCAGAGCACCGCGGCACTCCGCAGTGCCCTCGACGATCTTTCAGTCGAGGAGCGGTCGGTCATCCGCCGTGCCCTTCCGGCCCTCCAGGCGCTGACCGATCGCCTGCAGGGTCGACGAGACACCGGGATGTCGGGTTCAACCGTGTCGGCACCATAGGCGACGCTGGCTGGGAGATCGCCGACCCAAATGCTCAGCTCAAGATGTTGACGGCGCGGGAGACGACCAATCCGACAGTGAGGAGCGACGCCAACGACTGGATCATCATCAGCAGCTTCGCCCAGGGGGAGAGCGGCATGGTGTCGGTCGGGCTGAAGGCGGTGGCGTTGGTGAATGAGGTGTAGAGGTAGTCGAGGAAGGTCGGGGTCCAACCCGGAGCCGCTCCGGGCGCGCCCTGCTGGGGGAAGAGAAAGTCAGGGGCCGGGTGGTCGGCGTTCAGCCGCGCCCGTGGCCCACCCCGGTCGAGCTCCCAGTACCAGAGCCCGAAGACGATGACGTTGGTCAGCCAGATCGGTACCGATGCGTAGATGAGGCTGCGACCGGCCGCGTGGGTCCCTTCGAGCAACGCCGACACCAGCTCGCCCAAGGCCACCAGATTGGCCGCGTTGATGAAGGTGATGAGGCCGATGGCCAACGGTCGCAGGTTTCTCGACTCGTTGGCATGCCAAGGGTTGGCCAAGAGCAGGGCCACAGCCAGCACCCCCTCCAGGGCCGGGATCAGCCAGTGAGGTCCGAGGTAATGGGACACCTTGGATGGCAGCACCAGTTGCAGGAAGATGGCGGCCAGGACGGCCAGCGTGGCCGGCCACCGGGGCTCCGCTCGGGATGCCACCCCCCATGCCGCCCGGTCGATCGGGCTGGCGGATTCCTCCGCGAAGGTCAGGAACTCGTCGTCGTCCCGAGGCGGGCGCAGAACGATGCGATCCCAGAACCGGCTCATGGGCAACCGTAGTCAGCAGTCATCGCCGGCTGACCGCGACAAAACGCCAACCCCAACGTCACCGTGTCCGGGCCGAGGCTCACCGGCCGAACGACGAGGCGGGCGATTGCTCATTATGGCGACATTAATCGACCCACAATCCGATGGCGGGGGCCGATTTCCATCCGCATCCGGTCGGGAACCCGGCCGGTCTCTAGGTGTCTGGTGCCGGTAACCTGAACCCGCGGGACACCGACGAGGAAGGGAGGGGACACGCATGCCTGGCAGTGTGGAACCGGTGGCGAATGAACGTGAAGGTTTGCTCGGCTACCTCGGCCACCAGCGCCTGGTGCTCCGTGTCGCCGCCTATGGCTTGACCGACGATCAGGCCCGGGCGACGCCCACTCCCAGCGCTCTGAGTGTTGGTGGCCTGATCAAGCATGCCGGGTTCGTGGAGCGGGTCTGGATGAACAATGTGCTGCAACGGGCAAACCCATCTGGTCGAGATGCCTATCAGGAGAATTTCCAGATGCTTCCAACCGAGACGCTGCCGGAGGCCATCGAGAGGTACGGCCAAGCCGGAGCGGAGACCGACGCCGTCATCACCGGCATTGCCGACCTCGGGCAAGGGGTGCCAGTCCCCAAGGGCTCGCCTTGGTACCCCGATGACCTAGAGGGCTGGTCGGTGCGCTGGGTGCTGCTCCACCTCATCAGCGAGACGGCTCGGCACGCGGGTCACGCCGACATCATCCGCGAGGCAGTGGACGGTGCAACAGCATTTCCACTGATGGCGGCGGCCGAGGGTTGGCCCGCTACCTCCTGGCTGCAGCCTTGGCAGCCCGCAGACAACTAACCGCGGGATCCGAACCCAGATCGGCAGTCGGTTACGGCGCCGCGGCAGGTGTTGACGTAGGTACAGACCCTGAACGACTGGCCATTGGCCGACAGCGCGGAGGGCGTCGCCTCATTGAAGAATCCGGGCGAGAGAACGATCCGTGTCGGGTTCCCCTGGGCGATGGTGAAGGTCGACCCGCCCTCCGTGAATCTCGAGGCCGGACCCATGTTCACGGTGCTCAACGGGGCCACCGTAGTTTGAAGCGACTCGACGGAGGGAGCTTCGACGATCCACTCGGCAGAGGATTTCGACGACTTGTAGGGAAATGCCTGGGTCCAGGTCCAGTGACGGGTCGAGTTGGCGAGGGCGATGGCCCAGGTGTTGGTGGCGACCTGGCTGATGATGACCGCGATCGAGTCTCCGGGGGCGACCGTGCAGTTGGCGTCTCCCGCGCAACCTGTCAGCTGTACCTCGGCGCCGGGAAGCAACTCGTACCAGGCGAAGTATTGGTCTCCGATCAACGGGAGGCTCGGCAATGATTGCTCGGCCACTCCGGCCTGGATGAGATCCGAGGACGCAAAGCCTCCGATGCCCGCCCAGGTGGCGGCGAACCCGGGAGGGAGGAGGCCGGCGGTCGGGACGATGAAGGTCGACGTCACTTGGGTGATGGCGGGGGTGGCAGGCGTCACCGCGTACCCGGCCCAATTGAGGCTGCTCACCGTGGCACCGCCGCTGGGTAGGGAAGCGTGGGCGTTGCTGCGGACCAGAACTCCAGCATGGGGTGATCGACCCGAGGGCCCCGTCTTGGCCTGGGAAGCGCTGGAAATCTCCCCACTGCCCACAACCACGGCGGAGAGGCCGACCGCGAGACACAACGCGATGGTGAAACGGCGCATATACAACTCCTTCAAAGCCCCAGTCGGCGGACTCGGGGGTTGATTGGGGTAAGGGGAATCTACCCCGGTCTTGCTATGTAGAACCGTTTCGGCCTCGAAATCTTGCGGTCAGCTTCTGGGCCGCGGTCGCAACCCGGATTCGACGGCTTTGCCACCGGTACCAGGACTTTTGACTCCCACCCGAGCAAAGCGGCTTCTGGCCGGTGGCCTGGGTGAACCGGTGCCGGCCCGACCGAGGCACACTGGTCGGTATGCCTGCCCAGTACATCTACACGATGCGCGACCTCAAACGCTTCTATCCCCCCGATCGGGAGGTTCTCAAGGGCATCAACCTCTCGTTCTTCCCGGGGGCGAAGATCGGGGTGATCGGCGCCAACGGTTCGGGCAAATCGTCGCTGCTGAAGATCATGGCCGGCCAGGATGACGGGTTCACCGGCGAGGCCCGGCTGACCCCGGGTTTCACCGTCGGTTTCCTCACCCAGGAGCCCCAGCTCGACCCGACCAAGGACGTGGCCGGCAACGTGGCCGACGGGGTCGCGGAGACCAAGGCCCTGGTCGACCGCTTCAACGCCGTCTGTGCCGCGATGGGCGATCCGGACGCCGACTTCGACAAGCTGCTCGCCGAGCAGGCCGAGCTCCAGGACAAGATCGACGCCGCCGGCGCCTGGGACCTCGAGCGGACTTTCGAGATCGCCATGGACGCGCTGAGGTTGCCGCCCGGCGATGCCGAGGTGACCACTCTCTCGGGCGGGGAACGTCGACGGGTGGCGCTCTGCCGACTGCTGTTGTCCCAGCCCGACCTGCTGCTGCTCGACGAGCCGACCAACCACCTCGATGCCGAGTCGGTGGCCTGGCTCGAGCGCACCCTGCAGAACTATCCGGGAACAGTGGTGGCCGTCACCCACGACCGCTACTTCCTCGACAACGTGGCCGGCTGGATCCTCGAACTCGACCGGGGGAGCGGGATCCCTTGGGAGGGGAACTACTCATCGTGGTTGGAGCAGAAGCAGGCTCGCCTGGCGGGGGAGCAGAAGGCCGACCGGTCCCGGCAGGACGCCCTCCAGCGCGAGTTGGATTGGATCCGGATGTCGCCCCGCGCCCGCCAGAGCAAGGGCAAAGCCCGCATCAACGCCTACAACCAACTGGTGGCCGAGGCGGAGGCGGCCGAACGGGGCCCGGACAAGCTCGAGATCACCATCCCGCCCGGCCCGCGGCTGGGTGACCGGGTGGTCGATGCCAAAGAATTGGTCAAAGGGTACGGCGACCGGCTGCTGATCGACGGGCTGTCGTTCCTGCTTCCTCCGGGGGGATCGTGGGGGTCATCGGGCCCAACGGCGCGGGCAAGACCACCCTGTTCCGGATGATCGTCGGCGAGGCCAAGCCCGACCAAGGCGAGCTCGAAGTCGGAGCCACGGTGGAACTGGCCTATGTCGACCAGTCCCGGGACAACCTGGCTGCCGAGGCGACAGTCTTCGACGAGATCACCGGGGGAGTCGACCGCATCGTGGTCGGGAACCGCGAGCTGCACGGGCGGGCCTACGTGTCCAGTTTCGGCTTCAAGGGCAGTGACCAGCAGAAGGTGGTCGGGCAACTCTCCGGGGGCGAACGCAACCGGGTCCAGCTGGCCAAGGTCCTCAAGAGTGGCGGCAACCTGCTCCTGCTCGACGAACCCACCAATGACCTCGACGTCGACACCCTTCGTGCCCTGGAGGATGCGCTCCTCGAGTTCCCGGGCTGCGCGGTGGTCATCAGCCACGATCGTTGGTTCCTCGACCGGATCGCCACCCATGTGTTGGCCTTCGAGGGAGACTCCGAGGTCCGGTGGTGCGAGGGGAACTTCAGCGACTACGAGGCTGACCGGAAGAAGCGCCTGGGAGTGGAAGCCGACCAGCCACACCGTCTCCGCTACAAGCCGCTGGTACGCGACTGAACGGTGGCCCCTGCCCTGACCGAGTGTCCTGAATGTGGATTCGTGTACGAGCGTGTCGCCCCCGACGAGATACCCGTCGTCCTTCGGGACTTCGGAACTCGGTTCTCAACCCGGGTCGAATGCGTCGATGACGCCACCCTGCGGCGGCGACCGGCTCCGTCGGTTTGGTCGGCGCTGGAGTACCTGTGTCACGTGCGGGATGTGTTCTTGATTCAGCGGGATCGGGCAGTGTTGGCCCTGGTCGAGGATCGACCGAGCTTTCCCCGGATGCACCGCGACGAGCGCGCGGAGCTGATCCGTTACGCCGGGGAGAGTCCCGGTCGGGTCGCCCACGACCAGCTCGGGGTCGCCGCCGACCTGGTGGCATGGGTGTTCTCCGAGCGGTCTCCCGACGATTGGCAACGCCCGCTCGTCTACAACTATCCGGAGCCTGTCGAACGGGACCTGGCCTGGCTTGGCCGACACACCATCCACGAGGGCGAACATCACCTCTTCGACGTCGACCGTCTGCTCGGCCAGGCGGCTCGCCGCCCCTGACATCACGACGTCGGGTGGCTGAGCTACTGGGGACCTCGGCTAAGTTTGCCTCTCGTGGAACCGCGCCCCGGCGAGCGAGCCCGTGCGGCCGGGGCCAATACCGTGGAGAGCCTCCGCCGGGTTCTGGCCCGAAAGGCGGCCGAGCTCATCCGGAACGATCCGGAGGAGGCCGCCAGAGCCCTCGAGATGGGGATCGTGGACCGGCGATGGCTCGAGCGACCCGGCGAGCATCCCATTTCGACCAGTGCCCCGGCGGACATCGTCGAGCGTTTCCTCGAGCGCTCGGTCGAGCAGAAGCCGTCCCGACTCGCGAGCCTCGGACTCAATGCCTTGCAGCTGCTGGCTACCCACCGGGCCGCCGATAGCAGTACCCCCAGGTTGCTGGCGGTGGTGTTCACCGATCTCGAGGGGTTCACCGCCTTCACCGACGCCCACGGGGACGCCGCCGCCGTCCAGCTGATCGAAGAGCATCGCCGGCTGGCCGGCCCGGTGGTCCGACAGTGGTCGGGAAAGATCCTGAAGACCCTGGGCGACGGGCTGCTGTGCACGTTTCCCGACGCAGAGGCCGGAGTCAGGGCCGCGCTGGAATTGTTGGAGACCGCGCCCGCTCCGCTCCGTCTCCGGGCCGGGGTCCACATCGGTGAGGCGGTGGTCACCCAAGGCGACGTGATGGGCCACGTCGTCAATGTCGCGGCCCGGGTCACCGAGACGGCCAGGGGCGGAGAGGTGGTGGTGAGCGCCGAAGCCGCCGCCCGGGTTGGCGACATCCCCAACCTCCGTTTCGGCAAGATGAAGAGCCGCCGCCTGAAGGGGGTCTCGGAGCGAGTTGGCGTCTGTACGGTGACCGAGGTGCCGATCCCGGCCATCGAATCCGGTTGAATCACGAACTACGACAACAGGGCCCGCAACGCCGGCTCGAGGGTGGGGTAGGCGAACTGATAGCCGCGGTCCTCGAGTACCCGGGGAAGGACCCTCTGACTCTCGACGAGGGTCTGGGTTGCTTCATTCCCTAGCAGCAGTCTCGGACCCAGCATGGGGGTCGGGAAGAGCGTTGGTCGACCGAGAACCGCGCCAAGGGTCCGGGTGTACTCGAGGTTGGTCACCGGTTCGGGGGCGGTCAGGTTGACGGGTCCGTTCACCTCGCCCTCGAGCAAGAAGCGGATGGCCCCGATTTCGTCGGTCATCGAGATCCAACTCCACCACTGCCGGCCGTGACCCAATCTGCCGCCGAGCCCGAACCTGTACAGCGGCAGGGTCTTGCGCAACATGCCGCCGTCGGTGGATTGCACCAACCCCGAACGCAAGTGGACCACCCGGATGCCGGCAGTCTCCGCTGGCTGGGTGGCTGCTTCCCAGGCCTTACACAACCCGGCGAGGAAGTCATCGCCGGGTTCACTAATTTCGGTGCTCACCTCGTTGCCACGCTCGCCGTACCAACCGATGGCCGAGCCGGAAAGGAGGACCGGGGGCGGTGATCCCATCGTCGCCAGCGTCACGGCCAGCAGCGAGGTGGAGACGACCCGGCTGTCGAGGAGCACCTGCTTGCGGGCATCGGTCCATCGCTTGTCCAGGATGCCGGCGCCGGCCAGGTGGACGACCGCATCGACCCCTTCGAGCCCCTGGGGGTCGAGCTCGCCCCGGGCCGGATCCCAGTGCAGCGTCGATCCGTCGGTACCCGTGGTGTTTCGTAACATCCTCACCACCTGATGCCCGTCGGCGAGCAACGACGTGGTCAGCGCGGTGCCGATGAGTCCGGACGAACCGGAGATCGCCACCTTCATGGCGCAGTTCGAAGGCTCGTCTGGCTCATTCGCGACCTTGTACCCAGTCCGAGATGATGTCGGCGACCCCGTCGCGAGCATCTGGTGGTCGTTGCAGGTAGTGATCACCTCGGAGGGTGTGGAGGGTCTTGTCATCGGTGGCCAGTGCCCGGTAGATGGCCTGGGCGTCGGACGGGTAGCACCCCTGGTCGTCACTGGACTGGATGACCAACGACGGCTGGGTGATCCGGGCAAGATGGGGCTCGGCCCGGCACTGCGACTCGGAGAGGCTCCACATCGACAGCCAGGCCCGCAGGGTATTGGTGGTCGCCAACCCGAAGGGCAGGTAGTTGGCCACCCTGGGGTCGCCGAAGTAACACCCCACCTCCCGGTCCGAAGGATCGAGCTCCAGGTCGAGGAAGCGCAGATCGGCCCAGGTGCGGAAGACGTTGAAGACCCGGTCGTAGGCGCCGGCGTCCGAGATGCGGCCCAGCTCCTCGAGGCACCAGGCGGTGATCCGGTGGTTGCGCTCCTCCTGGGCCCATCGGTACCGGTCGATGAAATCCTTCGGATAGGGCGGGGTGTGTTCGGGATTGCCCATGTCCAGGTCGGGGTCGACCGACAGCGGATCGGACTCGTCGGTCACCGAGGGGTCGAGCCAGGTGGTGAGCACATCGGGCCGTCCAGGATGGGCGTTGAGCGACACGAACAGGTCGGCGGTCGGGAGATCAAGGGCGGCATCGGGAACCGCCGAGCCGCGGGTGGGACGGATGTTGGGTTCGATGGCCTGGCTCTGGTAGGCACTCATCAGGGAGGCGCCGCCGGAGTTCCCGAGCAGCACCACCATGTCGATTCCTTGGTTCTCCCGGAGCCAGCGCACCCCCACCCCGATGTCGACCACGGCCTGCTCGAGGGTGAAGTAGTAGCCCATCCCCCGAAATCGGGTGTTCCAGCCCAGGAACCCATGGCCGCGGCGGGCCAGATACTCGGCCAGATAGTGCTCGGAGAAGTCGATGTCGTAGTGGGTGGCGATGAAGGCCAGCTTCGGCGGGGTGTCAGGGGCGTACCACAGGCCCTGGCACGGGTTCCCGCCGGCTCCCGCCCGGGCCATGGTGGGCGACGCCGCCGAGACGAATTCGGGGGCCTTCAACTTCCCATGGCGTCGAGGTCGACCATGACCTTGCGATGGTCCCACGACACCGTCCGCTCCGGGTGCAGCCGGATGACGGCTCGGAGCGGGGCCAGCGTGGCCGCATATGCCTCGGCTCGGGGATCCAGGGGCCGGTCGGAGTACCGGGCAAAGAGCTGGGTGCCAACCTCGGCGGATGTCCGGGGGTCCTCGATGATCTCGGCTCGGCCCTGAAGCTGGACGGCCCGGAAGTTGCCGATGTCGTCGCCCTGTTCCACCAGGCAGCCCATCCGGTCATCGGCCCGGAGATTCCGGACCTTGCGCGAGGTCCCGTCGGTCCAAAAGGCGATGTCGCCGTCGAGGAGGATGTACGACAGGGGCACCACATGGGGCCACCCGTCGGGCCCGTTGGTGGTGACATAGGCGCGGGTGCACTCCTCGAGGAAGGCATGTACTTCCTGGTCGGTCATCCGCATCCGGTCACGTTCAGACACTGGTGGCCGCCTCCCCGTTCGGGCGGGCAGCCGGAGTTCGCACCGCGTCGAGCCCGAGCCGCTTGGCGAAACTGCCGAGCGCGATCCGGCGCTTGGTTTCTTGATAGGCCGCTTCCATCACCCGGTGGGAACGGTCATTGGCCATCGGCCGGAGGCCCATCACGTCAAGCGAGCCCGACCCGGGCTCGAATCGGATGACGCTCATCCCGTGGTGGTGGAGAGTGTGGCTCTCGCGATTGAGCCGTCGGTGCGCCGACCACCGCAGCAGCCCGTCGGGGGCGTCTCCAGGAGGATGGGTCGACGACATCGGTGAGATCACGATGACGGTATCGAGCGGCTGGGACCGGAGTGCGTCGGCATTGGTGGGGGAGTGCACCCCGCCGTCGAAGTACTCGACGCCACCGATCTCGATCGGGGCGAAATAACTTGGGATGGCGCAGGAGGCCAGCACCGCCGACATCAAAGACGCCGATGGCGATCCAGGCCTCCCGAACACCACCCGGTGTCCGTCGGTGCGCCGGACCGCGCAGATCCACAGCCCCTGGGGCCAGTTGTCGCCGACCATTCGATGGAGGGGCTCCCCCCGTTGCCGGATATCGACCAACCCGGTGGGCAGCAGGGTCATGGCCGCCACCCCCGGCCGGAATTTCCAGGGACGTCTGATGATGCGGGCCAGCAGGGCCGCCGAGGGTGGCCGCCAGGGGCGGAGCCACGAGCCGGCCGGAAGCGGGGGCAGGTCGGAGGTGTCCGGGAGGAGCTGCTCTATCAGCCGAGCGCCCTCCGGCGACAGGGGAGTGCCGGCGGCCACCGCGGCCAGGTCGGAGCCGGCGATGCCCATCCGTAACGAAGTGCCGGTGACCGCCCCGGCCGACGAGCCGACGATCACCCTGGCGGTGCGGGCGTCCCACCCGAGCTCGGTTTCCAGCGCATGGAGCACACCGGCGTGGTACGCCTGACCCACGATCCCGCCGGCGCCCAGCACCAGGCCGACCCGGGCGACCCGTTGCTTCCCTGGCGTTTGTCGATGCGGTCGCGGATGGGCGCTCAGCCGTTGGTTTTGAGTAACGCCTTCATCCCTTCTTCGACCCCGCGGCACAGCACATCGATATCCGCGGTGGTGTCGTAGTCGCCGGTGACTCCGTAGTTCACCTGACCGTTGTAGGAGAAGATGGCCACCCCCAGGCGGACCTGGCTGGCCAGCGGGACATAGGGATAGCACTCGATCATCCGCCGGCCCCGGACATACAGGGGGATCTGGGGGCCGGGCACGTTGGTGGTCACGGTGTTCACATTGTGCTGGGGCATCCGGGTGGCCAGCCGCATGCCCAGGGCCAGCAGCATCGGCGGGGCGAACCCCGACATCGAGGTAATTGCCTCGGCGGCCAGTGCCTGATTGGACTCCTTCAAACCTTCCATTTGGGTTGTGATGGCATGGAGGCAGTCGACCGGGTCCTCGATCCCGACCGGCAGCTCGGCGAACATGGCCGAAACCTTGTTCTCGAAGGTCCCGTCCCCGACCGCCTTCCCGCTGGCGTCCCGGGGCCGGACCGAAACCGGCACCAGGGTCCGCACCACCCGATCGACGGTCTCCCCACGGGAGAGGAGCAGCTCCCGGAACCCGTGGGTGATGGCGGCCAGCACTACATCGTTGAAGCTTCCGCCGTGGGCCTTCCGGACCTTCTTCACATCCTCGACCGAGCTCGACGCCCACGCGTAACGCCGGTGCGGCCCGAGCGGCCCGTTGAGGCTCGAGACCGGGGGGGTTCGGATCAGCCCGACCATGGCCGACAGCCCGGTGACCACCTGGCGGGCGTGGGCGAGGGCCTGGCGGGGCACCCGGGCGGTGGCCCGGAGAGCGCGGACCTGCTCGTAGGGGCTGCGGGCCAGGCCGGCCAGCGCCTGGATGGCGAGGTCGCGTCCGGACGGTGACTTCCTGGGCACCCAGGGCAGGATCTCGGGGTCGGTGTAGTCGGGGGTGATGTCCATGATCACCGCCAGCAGATCGGTGCCCGAGATGCCGTCGACCATGGCGTGGTGGACCTTGGACACCATGGCCCAGCGGCCGTCTTCCAGTCCTTCCACCACCCAGATCTCCCAGAGCGGCTTGGACCGGTCGAGCTGTTGGGACATGACCCGCCCGACCAGCTTCCGCAGCTCGTCCTCGCCCCCGGGGGCCGGGAGGGCGGTGTGGCGCAGGTGGTAGTCGATGTTGAAGTGGGGATCGTCCACCCATACCGCCCGACCGAGCTCCAATGGGACGGTCCGGACGATCTGCCGGTAGCGGGGGACCAGGGGAAGCTTGCCCTCGACCATGCTCACGATGTCCTTGAAGGGAGGCTCTGGCCCTTCGAAGATTCCCACCGAGGCGATGTGCATGTGGCTGACGCCGTCCTCGATGTGGAGAAACGACGTATCCATTGGGCTCATCCGGTCGACGTCCATGGCCACCCCCTGCTGCAATGCAGTGTTCACGCTGCGGTGACACTGAACGTACCACCTGCTCCCCCGGGGGCGTCCGGGCCGGTGTCCGGCCCCATTTAGGTGAGGATCGTGACCTTCCCGGTCCCGAGGGTGTACTCGGCTCCGACCACCTTGAGGGTCCCGCCGGCGACCGCGGCTTGGAGGATGGCTGCCGACGAACTCAGCGCCTGAACCTGGTTCAGCACGTTCTGCTTGATGGCGCCGTCGAGTTGGGAGGCGGCGGGCAAGGTGGCCACTGACTGGGCTGCCGGGATCACCGGGCTGAGAAAGCTGCCGATGCTGCCGGGATAGACGGTCCCCTTCTGGGCCTCGGACAGCGCCCCCTTCACCGCCCCGCAGTTCTCGTGGCCCAGCACCATCAACAACACCGACCCCAGCACCTCGACCGAGTACTCGATCGACCCGAGCAGAACGGGATCGGTGCCGGTATTTCCCGCCACCCGGACCACGAACAGGTCGCCCACACCCTGATCGAAGACGATCTCCGGTGACACTCGCGAGTCCGAACAGCCGAGGATGATGGCGAATGGGTCCTGGTGTTCGACGACTTCGACCCGTCGGGCGCTGGTGCGCCCCTGATTGGTGGGTTTGCCGCTGACGAAGCGGGCATTTCCGGCCATCAGCCGGGCCAGCGCGTCGGCTCCGTTGGTGACGTGCGGGAAGGTGGTGGTCGTGGTGGCGGCAACGGTGGTGGCGCCGGAACTGCAGCCGGCCAGCGTGCCGCCGATCAGGATGCTCCCGGTGGCTGCCGCCCCCTTGGCCAGAAATGCCCGGCGTGATGGGCTGTACATGGCTCTTACCTCCCCATTGCTGGACATATCCTGACAGACGGAGACCGACTTCGACCGGATTCCGACGCCAGCCACCAAGAGGAGCCTCCATGCCCGACACCCATGTCGTCACCAATCAGGCCCCGCCGCTCGTCGAATTCGACGCCTCCGACAGCCCGGCGCTGATCGAGGCACTCCACCGGGAGGGAGCCGGGTGGGCCGAAGACGAGCTCCATGTCGTGGGCCGGCTGGCCGGCAGCGCCCAGGCCCAAGAGTGGGGACGGCTGGCCGAAGCGCATCCGCCGGTGCTCCGCGCCTTCGACCGGTATGGGAACCGCATCGACGAGGTCGAGTACGACGTCTCCTATCACCACCTGATGGAGCATGCCGTCGGCTTCGGCCTCCACGCCAGCCCCTGGAGCGACACCCGGCCCGGGGCCCACGTGTCCCGGGCCGCGAAGTTCGTGGCCTGGACGGCCACCGATGCCGGTCACAGCTGCCCGATCTCCATGACCTATGCGGTGGTGCCGGCGTTGCGCATCAACGCCGAATTGTCGGCCGAGTACGAACCGCTGCTCATCTCGCGGGAGTACGACTTCGGGCTGCGCCCGCCGCTAGCCAAGAGGGGGCTGATCGCCGGGATGTCGATGACCGAGAAGCAGGGTGGTTCCGATGTGCGGGCCAACACCACCCGGGCCGAGCCGAGTGCCGACGGTTCCTACCGGATCACCGGTCACAAGTGGTTCACCTCCGCGCCGATGTCCGACGTCTTCCTGATGTTGGCCCAGGCTCCAGGCGGCCTCTCTTGCTTCTTGCTGCCCCGAGTGCTCCCCGACGGCTCTCGGAACCCAATGCACCTGCAACGGCTGAAGGACAAGCTCGGCAACAAGTCGAACGCCAGCTCCGAAGTCGAATACGACCACGCCATCGCCTGGCTGGTCGGCGAGGAGGGGCGGGGGGTGCGGACCATCGTGGAGATGGTCAACATGACCCGGCTCGACTGCACCATCGGCGCGGCCGCCGGCATGCAGATCGGGCTGTCCCAGGCGGTCCATCACGCCACCTACCGGAAAGCCTTCGGGAAGTACCTCATCGACCAGCCGCTGATGCGCAACGTGTTGGCCGACCTGGCGGTGGAAGCCGAGGCGGCGATCACGCTGTCCATGCGACTGGCGGGGGCCACCGACCGGGCCGGCCGCGGCGACGAGCGCGAGGCCCTGTTCCGGCGCATCGCCCTGGCCTCGTCCAAGTACTACGTCTGCAAGCAGGGCCCGGTCTTTGCCGGCGAGGCGCTGGAGTGCCTGGGCGGGAACGGGTACTCAGAGGATTCCGGCATGCCCCGCCTCTACCGGGAGGCACCGGTGTTGTCGGTGTGGGAGGGATCGGGCAACGTCGCCGCCCTCGACACCCTCCGGGCCATGGCCCGGCAGCCCGAATCGGTGGAGGTGTTCCTGGACGAGCTCGACGCCGGCGGCGGGGCCGATAGACGGTTGGACGCGGCCGTGGCTCGCCTGCGCGACCAGCTCACCGATCTCGACCGGCTCGAATACCGGGCCCGCGCCATCGTCGAATCGATGGCCAAGGTGCTGCAGGGCACCCTGTTGGTGCGTTACGGCCACCCGGCGGTGGCCGACGCGTTCTGCGCCTCCCGGATCGCCGGCGACTGGGGGGTGGCCTTCGGGACCTTGCCCACCGGTGTCGACACCTCGGCCATTCTCGAACGGGCCCGCCCCAAGCTGTAGGTGTCGGCCCGTAGAGGGCCTGAACTTCCAACTGGTTCGATCAGGTGACCGGGGACGAGACGGTCAGGACGGATGGCGTCAGTGCGTTGGCGTCCCAGGTACATGTCCGCCGGGGGTGCTGGCCGGAGGCCCAGGGACATTTCCGCCGGGGGTGCCGGCCGGAGGCCCAGGGACATTTCCGCCGGGGGTGCTGGCCGGAGGCCCAGGGGTATGTCCGCTGGGGTTGGTGGCCTGTGGCCCGTTCTCATCGGGGACATTTCCGCCGGGGGTGCTGTCGGGAGGCCCAAGGGTATGTCCGCTGGGGTTGGTGGCCTGTGGCCCGTTCTCATCGGGGACATGTCCGCCGGGGGTGCTGGCCGGAGGCCCAGGGACATTTCCGCCGGGGGTGCTGGCCGGAGGCCCAGGGACATTTCCGCCGGGGGTGCTGGCCGGAGGCCCGGGGACATTTCCGCCGGGGGTGCTGGCCGGAGGCCCGGGGACATTTCCGCCGGGGGTGCTGGCCGGAGGCCCCTTGCCGGTGCCGGACGGAGTTCCTCCCGGAACCGTCGACGGTTGCCCGTTCGGTGCGGTGGAGGCCGTCGGGGGTGGGGAAACGGTGGAACAGAACTGGGCAATCGTCTCGCCTTTTGCGCTGGCGTCGGCACCGAGCTGCGGGAAGCCGTTCTGGGGGTCTCCCGCTGCCGCCCAGGCGCTGCACTGCCCGTCGGCATTCGCGCTCCCGGCTGACCCGTTGCTGGTCTGGCTGCCGGCTTGGCTGTTTGCCGTGGCCGAGTTCCCGCCGGCGGTCGGCTGTCCCTGACTGTTTCCGCGGTCAGCGCCGCTGCCGGCCGGCGGCGCGTGGCGGCTATCCGGGTTCGGGACCGAAATCCCGACGTGGCTCAGGGCACCCGACACCGCCGACTGGACAGGGCCGGGCAGTGAGCCGGCGGCAGCCGCCGCGCCAGCTCCACCCAGCACCGCGGCGGCGCCTACCGCGGCGATCGCGGCCGTCTTGATCGACAGCCAGTTGGTGAACATTCGCCTCTTGGTTTCGTAGCCGCTCTCCGAGGCCTCTACCGGTGTCCGGTGGCTGGCCGCAAAGGCGGCGACCACTTGATCCTCGACGGCTCCGCCGACGGACCAGGCCAGCGGCTTCGCCGCCTCGACCAGCAAGGCCACGTCCCGGAGTTCCGGAGGTGCGTCGTCGGGGACCATCTCGCCGCCGAACAACCGGTCCGCAATGCCCGAGTCCAGTGACATCCTGTGCAACTCGATGGGCCCTTCGTTTGCCGGGCTCATCGCATGACCGTCCCTCGGTTCCAGGTCTTGGCCAGATGACCGAGGGCCCGATGTTGCAAGACCCGGACCGAACCGGGACTACCTCCCATGGTCATCGCCACCTGGCCGACGCTGAGGCCGCCCACCACCCGCAGCGTGACGACTTCTGCCTCGTCAGCTGACAGGCCCCGCACCAGGACGGCGATGGCTTGGTCAGTCGACAAATCCTCGATGGCCAGGTCGTCGGCGCTCGGCATCGTGGGTTCCGGGTGGGTGAACGCCGTGAGCCGGGGACGGCGGGACTCGCTCCGGTAGTGATCGACGATCCGCCGCCGAGCTATCACGAACAGCAATGCTCGGAACTCGTCAAGGTCACCCTCGAAGGTGGCGAACCCCTCGGCGGCCTCGAGCCACGTCTCGGATGCCAGCTCCTCGGCCGTATCGGCGGCGTGGTGTCGGACATAGTGGAGCAACGTCGGGTGTACCGCCCTGAATACACAGGCGATGGCCTTATCGTCCCCATTTCGCGCGTTTCGGAGCGCGGCGTCCAGATCGTCGTATTCCACTCCTCCTTACATCGGCGGGCCCGGCCCCCGGCATGAGCGGTCGGCATGGTGATGAAGAAGCAGCCTGGATGAGCTTTTTGGTCCGATCCGGGGCCGATCCGCCTGACCGCGGTCGCCATCAGGCGTTTGTTCCAGCCAGAGGCGTGACGGGGATGGCAGAGTAACGATGGGGGAGAGCGATTTGCCCCATCCAGACCAGCCAGCGAGGAGCGTCATGACCCAGGTTCCCACCGTCCGAGGTCCAGTCGACAGCTCGGCCCTCGGTCGCACCTACATGCACGAGCACATTTTCGTGCTCAGCCCCGACGTCCAGCAGAACTATCCGGACGAATGGGGTGACGAGGACACCCGGGTGGCCGACGCCGTCCAGAAGCTCGGCGAGCTGGTCGGCCGAGGGGTGACCACCATCGTCGACCCCACCGTCATCGGGCTCGGGCGTTACATCCCCCGGATCCAGCGCATCGCCGACCAGGTCCCGGATCTCAACATCGTGGTGGCCACTGGCTGCTACACCTACAGCGACGTGCCCTTTTTCTTCCACTACCGGGGCCCGGGGCTCGGCCAGGCGGCCGACCCGATGGTCGACATGTTCGTCGGCGACATCACCGAGGGGATCGCCGGCACCGGGGTAAAAGCGGGCATGCTCAAGTGCGCCATCGACGCCCAGGGGATGACCGGCGGGGTGGAACGGGTGATGCGGGCGGTGGCCAAGGCCCACCGCGCCACCGGCACCCCGATCACCCTCCACACCCACCCCGGCAGCCAGCAGGGTCTGGCTGCCTGGAAGGTGCTCGACGACGAGGGGGTCGATCCCTCCCGGGTGGTCCTCGGCCACAGCGGTGATTCCTCCGACCTCGACTATCTGCAGCCGCTGGCCGAGGCCGGGTTCATCCTGGGAATGGACCGCTTTGGCATCAACGTCGAGACCACCTTCGAAGCGCGGGCCGACACTGTGGTCGAGATGTGCAAGCGCGGCTTCGCCCAGAACATGGTGCTGGCCCATGACGCGGCCTGCTACATCGACTGGATCGAGCCCTGGGCCCTGGCCGCCACCCCCCAGTGGCACTACCTCCACATCCTCGACGATGTTCTGCCCTACTTGCTCGACAAGGGGGTGACCGAGGACCAGATCGAGACCATGCTCACCGGCACCCCGCGTCGGATCTTCGAGAACGTGGCGACTTACTGATGCCGGCCTTCGCCTTCGACGCCACCGGGGTCACTCGAGACGAGCAGGGGGTCAAGCACTACCCGGGACTGCACTCGTCGTTGCTGACCATGTTGCGGGCATCGGTGGACCGGGACGGGGGCGGCGAGGCGGTCGTGGTGCTCGACGGCCCCCGGGTGTCGTATGCCGAGCTGTGGGACCGTTCGGCCCGGGTCGCCGGTGGGCTACAGGCCGCCGGGATCGGGGACGGTGACCGGGTGGCCATCCGGAAGGGCAACGGCCTCGACTGGGTGCTGGCCTTCTTCGGCACGCTGATGGCCGGCGGGGTGGCGGTCCCGGTCAACACCCGCTTCACCGACAGCGAGGTCGCCTACGTGGTCGAGGACTCCGGATCGGCTTACGTCGTCGAGCCCGATGCCGAGCTCCCCGACGGCGAACCGTACGTGTCGGAGGGCGTGGAGGGCGACGACTTGGCCGCCATCTTCTACACCTCGGGGACCACCGGGTTCCCGAAGGGAGCGATGACCAGCCATCGGAACTTCCTCACCAACGTGGAGAGCTGCCGCCGGGTGGCCGACCTTCCCGAACACGACCCGACGGGACGCAACCTGATCAGTGTGCCGCTGTTCCATGTCACCGGGTGCAACAGTCAGCTGTTGCCCACCCTGCGTGAGGGAGGCGCCGCGGTGGTGATGCCGGCCTTCGAGGTGCAGCGATTCCTCACCGCCATCGCCGAGGAGCACATCACCGTGCTGACCACGGTGCCGGCCATCTTCTGGCTGGCCGTCAGCCAGCCCAACTTCTCCAGCTTCGACGTCAGCGGGGTCCGCATCGCCACCTACGGCGGGGCCCCGATCGCGCCGGACCTGGTGCGCAAGGTGAAGGCGGGCTTTCCTTCCGCCCGGGTCGGCAACGGGTTCGGCCTCAGCGAGACTTCGAGTCTGGCCACCTTCCTGCCCGACGAGTATGCCGACACCCACGCCGGCTCGGTGGGGTTCCCGGCCCCGGTGGTGGATCTCGACGTGGCCGACCCGGATCCGGAGACAGGGGTCGGCGAGTTGCTCATCCGCGGGGCCAACGTGGTCATGGGCTACTGGAACAAGCCGGAGGCGACCGCCGAGGCGTTCGTCGACAGCTGGCTCCACACCGGAGACCTGGCCCGGATCGACGGCGACGGATTCACCTACATCGTCGACCGGGCCAAGGACATGATCAACCGGGGAGGCGAGAACGTCTACAGCGTGGAGCTGGAGAATGTGCTGGCCGCCGCGCCGGGCGTCTTCGAGGTCGCGGTGGTGGGTGTCCCCGACGAAATGATGGGCGAGAAGGTCGGCGCGGTGGTGGTGCCGACCCCGGGGACGACACTCGACTCCGAGGCATTCATGGAGTACGCCCGGGGCAACCTGGCCGACTTCAAGGTGCCCCAGTACCTGGTTGTCCGTCCTGAGTTGCTGCCCCGCAACCCCGGCGGGAAGGTGCTGAAACCGGCACTCCGCCAGGAGACCCAGTGGGGGAAGCCGATCCGCTGAGGACTCGGATCCGGGATTTGCTACTGACCTACTTCTCAGCTGGGTTAGTCCGCTCCCGAATCCAGTTGGATAGCCATGCTTCGTCGACTTCATGTGCCGCCACCGAAAGCATCGCCGCTTCCGCTTGATCGACGTCCGGCGGGTCAGGATCCCAAACGACGCGATTGAGTTCGAGGAACATGACGAGACATGCCCAACTGGCTCTTTTGTTGCCGTCGACAAAGGGATGGTTCCAAGCCAGGTGACAGGTGAGCACCGCAGCCTTATCGATGAAGTCAGGGTAGAAGTCTTGACCTCCGAAAGCTCGCCCGAGGGGCATGGAGAGCGGAGTCAGCCAGGTTGATCCGGCTCGACATGGCGAGGACTTCGGTATCGATTCCAGTGACTTGCTCGGTAAGCCACAGCAATTCAGAAAGGGAGATGAATCGCGTCAACGGGCGAGCCGGTCCAGCAATTCCTTATCTCGCTTGAGGAGCCTGGTGGCTCGAGTGGTGAAGTCCTTGTCGGTGCGCACACGGGCGATCTCCGCGGAGAGCGACTCGATGATGAGCGCGTTCACGCTTGTGCCTTTGACCCGGGCGATCGCCTCGGCCGCCTCAGCCAGAGCCTCAGGCAGCCGCACGGTCGTTTGCTTCGTCATGACATCATGATATCACGATGCACGAGGGCTGTCTCTGGGTGGTGAGCCCCCGCTTCGTGCCCACCGGTCAAGTAGCCGGGAGGATCGTCCGATAGGTGCTGTGCGAAGCCACACCGGGAAGCGGAACGATGACCCTCGTACAGGACTACCAGCCATTCGGCGATCAGCCAGGAGAGCCGCGACGCTTCTCGGACCGCCTGGTCGACTTCGCCACCGCCCGATTGGGTCGGACCAAGCCCATCGATCTCACCCGGCGCCTCCCGCTTCCGGTCCCGTCCAACGAGCTGCGCGGCCAACTGCCCCCGATCGGCGAGATCTTGGAGATCGGCTCGGATCCCGATGCCTCCATCCGCCTGCTCCATCCACTCATCCGCACCCGGCACGCCCTGGTCGGCCGGTCGGTTTCGGACCAGCTGTGGATCGAGGACAAGCATTCGGTCAACGGGACCCACGTGAACGGGCAGCGGCTGCGGGGCCGTCGGGATCTGGCCCTCGGCGACGTCATCCAGATCGGACCGTTCAGCGCCCGGATCGGCCACCACGCTCTCGAGTCGCTCGAGCAGGTCCCCGGCATCGATGTCTCCGCGGTCGGCGTATCGGTGGACATCCGGGGCCGGCGCCGTAGCACCCGCCGCCTCCTCGACGACGTTTCCATCAACCTCCGGCCGGCCAGCCTCACCGCCGTCGCCGGGCCCAGCGGTTCCGGCAAGACCACCCTCATGCGCTTGCTCTCCGGCCAGGTCAAGGCCAGTCAGGGTGCCGTCCACTACGACGGGGTCGACCTGGCCGCCTGCCGGAAGAGCCAGTCCCATCTGATGGGCTTCGTTCCGCAGGACGACATCGTCCACCCCGACCTCACGGTGGCCGAGACCCTCGGCTACCAAGCCAGGCTGCGGCTGGGCAAAGACGCTTCGCCCGAGCAGCGACAGGTCAGGATCGACCGGGCGTTGACACTCGTCGGCCTCGACGACCAACGCCATCAGATCATCAAGACCCTCAGCGGAGGCCAGCGCAAGCGGGTCTCCATCGCCTCCGAGCTCCTGAGTGACCCCAAGGTCCTATTCCTCGATGAGCCGACATCGGGCCTCGACCCGGGCCTCGACAAGCAGATCATGCTGCTGTTGCGACTGCTGGCCGACCAGGGCCGGACCGTGGTGCTGACCACCCACTCGCTGGAGCACGTCGACGTGTGCGACACCCTGGCCCTCATGGGTCCCGGTGGCCATGTCATCTACACCGGCAAACCCGACGCGGCGCCGGCGTGGTTCGGGGTGCACACCCTCGGCGACACCTTCTCCTTGGTGGAAACCCCCGAAGCGGCCGCCCAGGCTGCCACCCGGGTGTCCGACGGAGGGCCGCGAGCGGTGTCCGGGACGGCCGCCGCCAGTCTCGTCGGTCCAGAAACCATCCGGGCCAAGTTCGGCTCGCCGGACTGGCGACGGATGCTCCGTCATCAGGGCAGCATCTTCGCCGAGCGCTACTGCCGGCTGCTCAGCCGGGACCGGACCGCCATCGCCTTCAGCCTCCTCCAAGGGGTGGCAGTGGCCCTGCTCACCGCCATGGTGGCGGCCAGGCCGATGGTGTGGGACATGAAGGGCACCGCCCCGGTGTTCGTCTTCGGATGTTCCGCGGTGTGGTTCGGGATGCTCAACTCGGTCCGAGAACTGGTCAAGGAGCGGACGATCTGGCGCCGGGAGCAGTTGGTCGGTGGGAACACCGCCGCCTACCTGACCTCCAAACTGGGAGTGCTCGGCGCCCTCGGGGCCTTCCAGACGGCCACCACGCTGCTGGTGTTGGCCATGACCCTCGGTCTCCCCAGCTCCGGGACCTGGCTCCCATCCTTCGTCGGGATCGGGATCACCCTGTTTCTGGCCAATCTGTGTGGGATGGCCATCGGTCTGTTGGTCTCGTCCCTGGCTTCGAGCTCGGACCGGGCCATGAGCATCGTGCCCTACCTGCTGATCTCCCAGCTCGTTCTCTGCGGGGTGCTGTTCCCGCTCCGCAACCTCAGCTTCTTGTCGTGGTTCATCCCGGCTCGATGGGCGGTCACCGCCCTCGGGGGGATCGCCGGGCTCTCCAGCGGCCCCATGCAGACGGCCGGGGTCTACCCGCACGCGATGCTGGGCATCCTCGGCGGGTGGGCGATGCTGGTCGTGTTGGCGGTGGCGGGCATCATGGCCACCGCCAAGGTCCTCGACCGCCAGGCCGCCAGTTGGAGCGTGGGCTGACCGGGTTCAGGACCCGGGCTCGAGGAACCAACCCGGCAGCGGCTCACACCCCTCGTCGAGTTCGACCCGGCAGGCGTTGAGCGCGAACGCCACCATGTGGTACTGACCGATCAGCATCGTCGTCTCGATCAGCTGTGCCGGGTCGTACTCCTCGGCCAGTGCCGCCCAGGTGCCGTCGCTGAGGGTTGCCGTCTCGTGGAGCTCATCGACGGCGCGCAGGAGGGCGGCTTCGTGGGCTGACCAACCGTCGGCGTCCGGCCCGTGGAGTATCCGGTCGATGGTCTCCAGGTCGATACCCTCGCCTTGGGCGATGGCCACGTGATGGCTCCACTCGTAGGAGGTCCCGCACCTCGCCGCGGTGCGCAGGATCAGCAACTCCCGGTCGCGGCCTGGCAGGCCGCCACCGGCCAGCAGGTAACCACCGAACGGCAGCCATTTTCTGAACAGCTTGGCGTTACGGGCCAGGGTCGGGAACAGATTGAGATCCCCGAGCACATGGCCGGTTCCGATGCCTCCATCGAGGATGGCCTTGATCTCGTCGGAGCGCTCCTCGGGGGGCAGCGGTGGGATGCGGGGTCCGGGAGTCATGCTCGTGGACCCGATGGTCAAGCCGCCGTCCACGATCAGGCTCTGCCCGGTGATATAGGAGGCCTCGTCGGAGAGGAGGAACAAGGAGGCATAGGCGACTTCCCAGGCCGTACCCTGCCGGCGGGCCGGGATCTTCACCCGGGCCCGACCCGGGTTGGCCGCCGACGCCGATCGTCCGAGGGCGGTGTCCATCAGACCGGGGAGGACCAGGTTGGTGCGGACCTTCGGTGCCCCTTCGATGGCCGACTGCCGGCAGAGTGACTCGAGGGCCGCCTTCGATGCCCCGTAGACCGGATAGGGGAGAACCTCCCGGGAGGCCACCGAGCCGATCATCACGATCGATCCGCCGTCGGCCATCGCCGCCAGCCCGAGCTTGCACCCCAGGAACTGGGAGCGGACATTGACGGCCATCACATGGTCCCACTGCTTCACCGTGGTGCCGGCCAGCAAGAAGCCGGCCCCGATCCCGACGTTGAGCACCAGCCCGTCGATGCCCCCGAGGTCCTTCTCGACGCCGGCGATGATGGCGGCGACATCGGTTTCGTCGGCGGCGTCGCCGATCTGCACGGCGGCGGCCGCACCTTCCTGGCGGACCAGCTCGGCGGTGTCCTCCGCGCTGGCGGCGTCGATGTCGGCCACCCCGATGGAGGCACCCTCCCGGGCGAACAGCACCGCCATGGCCCGGCCGTTGCCCACCGGTGGATCATCGAGCCCCTCGCTGCGCTGGCCGCCGCCCATGATCAGGATGCGACGGCCGACCAACCGTCCCCGGCCGACGGCGGTGCCCTGGGACTCGGCGGTCAACGGGGGAGTGCTGGCCGGTGTGGGGTGCACGCTCTCTTCGACCACCATGTCCAGGCCCCCTCGTCGCCGGCTGCCCCTGACAGTACCTCCCGGTTGGGCCAGCCAACCACGGCCGCCATCCAAGTATGTTCTTGGGCATGGCCGACGAACGCTCCCTGGTGGATGACCGGATCACCCAACTGCTGGACGAGATGGACCCTCGCCAGACCCCGGTCGACAAGTTCCGCGGACGGCAGTTCGACCTGGGGTTGGCCTGGGTGTCCTTCCCCGAGGGCCGAGGGGGTCTGGGGCTGGCTCCGGGTGTCCAGCGGGAGATCGACCGGCGGCTGGCCGAGGCGGGGGCCCAGCCCAGCGGGGCGAGGGAGTTCTTCGGGTTGACCATGGCCGGCCCGACCATGGTGACCCATGGGTCGGACGAACTGCGTACCCGGTTGTTGCGACCGACCTTCACCGGCGAGGAGGCATGGTGTCAGCTCTTCAGCGAGCCCGGCGCCGGGTCGGATCTGGCCGGTCTGGCCACCCGGGCGATCCGCGACGGTGACGAGTGGGTGATCACCGGACAGAAGGTGTGGAACACCCTGGCCCATATCGCCGACCGGGGGATGCTGGTGACCCGCACCGATCCCGACGTGCCCAAGCACAATGGCCTCACCTACTTCGCCCTGGACATGCACGCGGCGGGTGTCGAGGTCCGGCCCCTCCGCCAGATGACCGGGGAGGCGGAGTTCAACGAGGTGTACCTCACCGAGGTCCGGGTCCCCGACGCCGATCGGATCGGGGACGTCGGCGAGGGTTGGCGGGTGGCGATGACCACCCTCTCCAACGAGCGCACCACCATCGGCGGGGGCACCGGGCCGCCGACCCGGGGCTCGGGGTCGATCGCCGAGGCCGTGCGCATCTGGCAGAGCGAGCCGGGCCGGCAGAACCCGGTGGACCGGGACCGGTTGATGCGGTCGTGGATCGAGTCCGAAGCGCTGCGGTTCACCAACCTGCGGGCCAGCCAGAACCGGAAGGCGGGCAACCCGGGACCGGAGGGCTCGATCGCCAAGCTGATGTTCGCGGAGGTCAACAAGCGGGTCTACGAGCTCTGTATCGACCTGCTCGGCCCCCGCGGCCTGGTGGACTACGACTACACCATGCGTCGGTCGGAGGGCCTGGGACTGGTCGGGCCCGCCGGCTCGTCCCGCAAGATGTTCCTCCGCTCCCGGGCCAATTCCATCGAGGGTGGCACCTCGGAGATCCAGAGGAACATTCTGGGCGAACGGATTCTCGGACTTCCCGGTGACATCCGCGCCGACAAGTCGATGGCCTGGTCGGAGGTTCCGAGGAATTGACCGACGCCCGGCACTTCTTGGGCATCGAGCCGGTCGGGGACGACCTCCACTGGCGGCTCCGGGTCGTCCCCGAGCTGACCACGCCGGGCAACTTCCTGTTCGGCGGGTGCGGGTTGGCGGCCGCGGTGGTCGCCCTCGAAGAGGCGTCGGGTCTGCCCACCATCTGGGCGACGGCGCAATACCTCTCCTATGCCCCCACCGACGCGGTGCTCGATCTCACCGTCACCCTGGCCGCGGTCGGGAAGCGTGTCACCCAAGGCCGGGTGGTGGCCAACGTCGGGGACAAGGAGATCCTGACCGTGAACGGGGCGGTCGGAACCACTGGCTCGATGGACATCGGCGGCGTATGGGTCGCCCCGCCCGAGGTGCCGCCACCCGACGAGTGCCCGCCGCGCCGGTTGCCGTTCCCCACCGCGACGATCTTCGATCGGGTCGAGACCCGGCTGGCCAAAGGGCTGTCCTTCGAGGAGTTGTCAGCTGGAGCGTTCGGGTCAACCGATGCCCACAGCGCGTTGTGGGCCCGGGTCCCCGGCCATCTCGAACCGTCGGCCGCCACCCTGGCCATCTTCGGTGACTATGTCACCGGAGGCCTGTCCCAAGCCATCGGCCGACAGGTGATGTCCCGCAGCCTCGACAACACGCTCCGGGTGGTCAGCCTCGAGCCGACCGAGTGGGTCCTCTGCGACATCCACATTCAGGCGCTAGCCGGTGGGTACGGCCAGGGAATCGGCTACCTGTGGTCGGAGACCGGGTCGCTGCTGGCCACCGCCAGCCAGTCGATGAGCGTGCGTCTCTGGGACTGAAGGCCGGAGTGGACGAACCTTCGCCTGGTCACATTCTCATCCGCGCAGTCACATCCCCATCCGGATGGAGCTGAACACTTCGGTCTTCAACCCCGAACGGAGCCCGCCACTTGGACGGATCGTTCCCCGTGGTTTGCCGTTTTCCCCCTTGGGGTAGGCAGCCAACAGGCCCGATCGTTTGAGAGACCGCCGAGTTCGGTTACGCCGACAGAAGTTGCCCGCCCCCGACCGAGGAGAAAGGTTGTGAGCCGACCACGCGCGCTGGTGCTGACCGGGAGTCTCGGAATGGGACATCACGTGGTCACCGAGGTGGTGGCCGACAGCCTCGAGAACATGGGCTGGTCCACCGGAGTCTTCGACTGCATGTCGATGCTCGGGCGCCTCAGTGGGAAGACCGGCGACTGGGTGTTCCGCCACATCATGGACACCCCGACCCTCTACGACGGTGTCCACTTCTCGCATTTCCGCACGGCCAGCCGCCTGGCCGCGCTGGTGGACTGGGGGGCCACCAAGAAGTTGGCGCCGGCCCTGGCCGACCACCTGGCCCGGGAGCCGGTCGACCTGCTGGTCTCCACCTTCGCCACCGGTGCGTCGGCCATCGCCAAGCTCGGGTCGTCGGGCGGCTTGGCCAGGCCCCCGGCCACCGTGGCCCTGTGCACCGATGTCTGCATGCACAGCCTGTGGGTGCACGACGGCATCCATCTCTTCCTGGTCACCTCGGAGGCGGCGGCCGCCTCGGTGCGCCGGTACGTGCCCCGCGCCCCGATCGCCATCGTCCCCGCCCCGGTCCGGCCCGCCTTCCATCAAGCTCCGACCCAGGCCGACGCCCGCGCCTCACTCGGGATCGACGGTGAGGCTCGCTGCGCCCTGGTGATGGGGGGTGGCTGGGGCCTCGGCCCGCTGGCGGAGACGGCCGAGGCCCTCGCCGACCAGGGGGTCATCGTGCTGGTGGTCGCCGGGTATAACGAGCCGCTGGCCGTTGCCCTCGACCAGGTGGCGCGTCGCCAACCCCGGGTCGTGCCCTTCCGGTTCACCGACCAGATACCGACCCTGATGGCGGCCGCCGATCTGGTGCTCACCACCCCCGGCGCCACCACCTGCAGTGAGGCGCGGGTGGTGAACCGTCCGCTGCTGCTGCTCGATGTCATGCCCGGGCACGGGCGGGACAACGTGCAGCACGAGCTGGAACTCGGCCAGGCCGACGTCTGCGACGCCGATCCCGAGCGCCTGGTCCGATGCGCGCTCGGCGCCCTGGAGCGCTCGGCGCCGCCGGGGGCGAACCGGCCTGACGCCGATCGGTTCGGCAAGGAGTTCGCCAATGCCCTGGCCATGGTCGGGGTGTTCCCGAGCGTGCCGGAAGCCGAATTGTCCGCACCCGGCGGGGCCACCACCCACGCCCACCAACCCGAGGAGGTCCTCTGACCATGCTGCGCACCCTGTTCCTTCACCCTCCCTCCTATGAGGGCTTCGACGGCGGCGCCGGCTCGCGCTACCAGGCCAAGCGCGAGGTCCGCTCGTTCTGGTACCCGACGTGGCTGGCCCAACTGGCCGCGCTGGTGCCCGGCAGTCGGTTGATCGACGCCCCGCCGGCCGGTCTCGAGCTCGAAGACGTCCTGCCGCTGGCCAAGGACTACGACCTGATCGTCATGCATTCGAGCTCCCCCTCCTTCCCCGGTGATGTCAAGGTGGCCGAGGCGCTGAAGCAGGCCAACCCCGACCTGCTGGTCGGCTTCGTCGGGGCCAAGGTGGCGGTGGAGCCGGAGGGATCGCTGCTGGCCTCGTCGTCGATCGACTTCGTCGCCCGCGAGGAGTACGACTTCACCGTGGTGGAGATCGCCGAGGGTCGGCCCCTCGACCAAGTGGACGGCATCACCTACCGGGACAGCCGGGGCGTGCTGGCCCACACCCCCGACCGCGCCGTCCTGGAGGACATGGACCGGCTGCCCTACGTCAGCGAGGTCTACCGGCGCGACCTCCGGGTGGAGGACTACTACAACGGCTACCTGAAACACCCCTACCTCTCGCTCTACACCGGTCGGGGCTGCCGTTCGCAGTGCACCTTCTGCCTGTGGCCGCAGACGGTGGGCGGACACCGGTACCGGACCCGCAGCGTCGACCACGTCCTCGGCGAGATGGAGTACATCCGGGACAACTTCCCCGAGGTGAAGGAGGTCTTCTTCGACGACGACACCTTCACCGACAGCCGGGAGCGCGCCGAGGAGATCGCCCGGGGCATGGGCCGTCTCGGCCTCGAGTGGTCGTGCAACGCCAAGGCCAATGTCCCCTACGAGACGCTGAAGGTGATGCGGGAGAACGGGCTCCGCCTGCTGCTGGTGGGATTCGAGTCAGGGAACCAGGAGATCCTCATCAACATCAAGAAGGGGGTGAAGGTGGAGCGGGCCCGGCAATTCGCCAAGGACTGCCGGGAACTGGGGATCACCATCCACGGGACCTTCATCATGGGCCTGCCCGGAGAGACCACCGAGACCATCCAGGAAACCATCCGCTTCGCCAAGGAGATCAACCCGAAAACCCTTCAGGTCTCCATCGCCGCCCCCTACCCGGGCACCGCGTTGTACCGCCAGGCGCAGGAGCAGGGCTGGCTGCCCACCGATGACGCCAGCCTGGTCGATGAGCACGGCGTCCAGTCGGCGGTGCTGTCGTACCCCAACCTCAACCGGACCGAGATGTTCGACTCGGTGGACCAGTTCTACCGCAAGTTCTACTTCCGGGCCGGCAAGATCGCGGAGATCTCCGCGGAGATGATCCGCGACAGCGACGTGATGAAGCGGCGGCTTCGGGAGGGCGTCGAGTTCGTCAGCTTCCTCCGCAAGCGGAAGCAGTCGGCCTAGGGACGGTTGGGAGGACCGGCGGCGATCGGTTCCGGTTATCGGAGCCGGTAGGTTCACCGGGTGGCCGTTCTCGTCGATCTGCAACAGGCGGCGGCCCGATCGGCGGATCGGACGCTGTTCGAAGGGTTGTCACTGACCGTCAGCGATGGTGACCGGATCGGGGTGGTGGGGATCAACGGCACTGGGAAGTCCACCCTGCTTCCGCTACCGTCCTGACGGCCCGATGGTGCTGTCCGACGTCGATCTGACCATCGTCCGGCGCGAGCGGTTGGGCATCGTCGGGGCCAACGGCTCGGGGAAGTCGACCCTGCTCGATCTACTGGCCGGCCGTCGGGAACCGAGCATCGGTCGGGTGGAGGTCGGACCGACCGCGGTGATCGGCTACTACGACCAACGGGGCATCCAGCTCGACGAGGGGGCACGGGTGCGTGACCTGGTGGCCGGGCCCCACCGATCGCCGGGCTCCATGGAGGACAACGCGCTGATGGAGAGGTTCTGGTTCACCGAGGGATTGCCGTTCGCCCGGGTGGGCACGCTGTCCGGTGGCGAACGCCGCCGCCTGCAGCTGTTGTTGGCCCTGGCGGACCGCCCTAACGTGCTGTTTCTCGACGAGCCGACCAACGACCTCGATCTCGACACCTTTCGGATGATCGAGGACTTCTTCGAAGACTGGCCTGGGGCGCTGGTGGTGGTGAGCCACGATCGGACCTTCCTCGGCCGAACCACTGATCGGCTGGTGTCGGTGGAGCCGACGGGGGCCCTGGCCCCGGTGGCGGGGGGAGTGGAGGCCTGGTTGGCTCGAGCCACCCGCGGGGACGGATCGCCGGCCCGGTCCAAGCCGACCTCAGTGGCCCACCGGGCGGCTGCGCCCGCCCGTCCGGTCCAGAGTCCGCTCGGCCGGCAGTTGCGGGAGATGGAAAAGGAAGTGGCCCGGCTCCACCGGCGCAAGGAGCAGCTGACCGAGGCGCTGGCCAGTGCCGTCGGCCACGCCGAGATGGCCAGGGTCGGCTCCGAGTTGGCCGCCGCCCAGGCGAGTCTGGACGAGGCGGAAGAACAGTGGCTGGCGTTGGCGGAGACGGCCGAGTCGAACCGGTGATTTGGAGCCTTCCCTCACTCAAGCCAGTGGATCCAATCCCGCTGTGCTCGCGGCGGTTCCTTGAGCAGCCTGCCCAGCGCAACCACCAGGTCCTCGGGGTATGAGAGTCGTCCTCGATGGAAGCGCCGCGGGGAAGTGAACACCACACCGGCATGATGCTCCTGCGTGGTTGACCAAACCCGGACTATGCGGTCGAAATCCTTGATGTTCTCAGTGACGACGGCCCGACCCTCGGAGGTGGAATGGCGGAGGAGGTCCTCGTCGGCCAGTGCCGACAGCCGAGGATCATCGGCGGCGGCGAGGACGTCGTGACCCTTTCGTCGAAGTCGCCTGGCCGCCGCCGGCGAATGGTGGACGTCGAGAAGTAACTTCATTCCCCGAGGAGTTGTTGCCGGCGGCGCCAGAGGGCATCGCCTTCCTCCGCGGCTGCTGCGTTGGTGTCGATGGTGGTATCGATCTCCTCCGGGAACTCGGTGTAGTAGTCGAGCGCGGCTGACACTTGCTCGGGGGAGAGGCCAAACAACTCCACCGCTCGGTCGATCTTCTGCGCGGCTGGCACGTCGCCGCCTATGACACCGGCAATGACTTCCCAGATGTCCGGACCACCGACCAGGCCAGCCCGTCTTCCAGTCGCCCCGTCACGAAAAACGACGAGCGGGTGCCGACGCAGGCGGAGCCCCTCCTCGATCAACTCTTCGGCGAGGGCCGACGAGGAGAGTTTGCGAACGGCAGCTTCGGCTTTGAGGGCGCCGAGCACCTCCGAAGTTCGGAAACGGACGGAAAGTGGATGCGTCATGACTACATTGTAGTCATCAGAAGGCAGCATGCCACCACGGGCAACAACCAAGTCAGATTCCGGCGGCGCCGATCTCGGGGCGACCTTACGCATTGTGATCGTTCCCCAATCCGTCTCGGGCCTGACGATTAGCGTTCTTTCATGATTCAGTACCGGGTGTTCCAGGCGGGTTGCCGATGAGCCGGGATCCCGGATCCCAGGTGGCGGGCCAGGTGGTCGTGCCCAGCCCTCTGCAAGGCACGGTGGTGAAGGTGGGGGTCACCCCCGGCCAGAAGATCGCGGCCGGCGGAATGCTGGTCATCATCGAGTCGATGAAGATGGAGCACGTGGTTTCCGCCTCCCGGGGCGGCGTCATCACCGCGGTGTCGGTCGATGTGGGGGATCTGGTGGCCGACGGTGAGACGGTGGCGGTCATCGAGCCGGGCGGCGCCGAGGCGGTGGCTTCCGACGCGGGGGCGGAAGCGGATCCCGACTCCATCCGGCCCGATCTGGCCGAGACCCAGGCGCGCCAGGCGATGACCCGCGACCCGGCCCGCCCGGAGATGGTCGAGCGACGGCACCGGGAGCATCGCCGCACGGCCCGGGAGAACATCGACGACCTGTGTGACCCGGGAAGCTTCACCGAGTACGGGTCGTTGGCCATCGCCGCCCAGCGCAACCGGCGCGACCTCGAAGAGCTGATCGCCCGCACCCCGGCCGACGGACTGGTGGCGGGCATCGGCCGGATCAACGGTGACCAGTTTGGGGAAAGGGCCGCGTGTGCGGTGCTGTCCTACGACTACACCGTCCTCGCCGGGACCCAGGGCCAGCAGAACCACCGCAAGAAGGACAGGATGTTCGAGCTGATCGAGCGGTTGCGGCTTCCCGTGGTCCTGTTCGCGGAGGGTGGAGGCGGACGCCCGGGCGACACCGACAACGCGGTGATCACCGGGCTCGATTGCATGGCCTTTGCCCTTTTCGGAGGATTGAGCGGGCTGGTCCCGCTGGTCGGGATCGCCTCGGGCCGCTGCTTTGCCGGCAACGCCGCCCTCCTCGGGTGCTGCGACGTGATCATCGCCACCCGGGAGTCGTCGATCGGGATGGGCGGGCCGGCCATGATCGAGGGTGGGGGCCTCGGCGTCGTCACCCCGGATGAGATAGGCCCGATCGACGTGCAGACGGCCAACGGGGTGGTTGACCTGGTGGCCGACGATGATGCTCATGCCGTCCGGTTGGCCAAGCAATATCTCTCCTACTTTCAGGGCGCGCCTACCCGAATGGGCCTGCGCCGACCAACGGCGGCTGCGCTCGGCCATTCCGGAGAACCGCCTGCGGGTCTATCCCATCCGTGATGTCATCGACACAGTGGCCGACACCGGGTCGGTGCTGGAGCTGCGTTCGGGCTTCGGGGCGGGGATGGTGACCGCGCTGATCCGGGTGGAGGGGCGACCGATGGGGGTGGTGGCCAACAATCCGGTGCATCTCGGCGGCGCCATCGACCGCGACGGCGCCGACAAGGCCGCCCGTTTCCTGCAGCTGTGCGACGGCCACGATCTCCCGGTGCTGTTCCTGTGCGACACCCCCGGGTTCATGGTGGGCCCGGAGGCGGAGAAGACCGGGCAGGTGCGCCACTTCAGCCGGATGTTCGTGACCGGGGCCAGCCTCACCGTGCCCTACTTCACCGTCATCCTGCGGAAGGGCTACGGCCTCGGCGCCCAGGCCATGGCCGGAGGGAGTTTCCGTTCCCCGCTGTTCACGGTGGCGTGGCCCACCGGGGAGCTCGGCGGAATGGGGCTCGAGGGGGCGGTGCAGTTGGGTTTCCGCCGTGAGCTCGATGCAGTGGAGGACGAGACCGAACGAGCGGAGTTGTTCGATCGCATGGTCGCCCGGGCCTATGAGCACGGCAAGGCCCTCAACGTCGCCTCGGCGTTCGAGATCGACGACGTCATCGACCCGGTCGACACCCGGCGCCGGATCGTCGAGACCCTTCGGGCGGTGCCGCCGACTCCGCCGCGGAGCGGCAAGAAACGGGCCTGCATCGACACCTGGTAAGGCGGTAGCCCTCGGCGGCCGGCATTCGGGTGAACCCGGGATAGGTTGCCAATGCATGTCCCTTCGCCCGACCGACATCCAGGATGGGCAGGCGACGCTGGATGTCGGTCTCGGCCCGGAGCTGTTGGCGAGCCGGGAGATCACCTTTGAACCCGCCGATCCTCCCCGCTCCGGGCGGTTTGTGGCCTTCGACCCGCGCCGCGGGAGCACCCCGTCGCCGGGTGATGGTGATGGCGGTGTCGACATGGCCGAAGTGGTGGTGCCGGCGGGCCGGGGCATCCGACGGCGATGGGTTCCGGCCACCTACCTGTCGGTGGCCGAAGTCCTTCCGTTGTTGATGGAGCTGGACAGCAGCCATCCGATGAGCCCGCCCCGCACCAGTGCGCGGGTATGGGCGGCGGTGATGACCGCCGGACTCGGGGTGATGGCCCGCGGCCGTCTGTTCCCGATCGTCACCGGCGCCGGAAACGATGGGTGGAGAGTCGGACCGCTGGGCCCGGCCGATCTGGGTCTGCTCGAAGACCTGGCCGAGTCGTTTCCGGCCTGGGCCCACGCCCTCCCCCTGGAAGGCTCGTCGCCGCTGCGGCTCCACTCGCCGTCGTGGCTGATCCGGGCGGCCTGGGACGCGCTGGCCGATTCCCTGGTCCGGACCCCGGCGGCGGAATTGGTGACCGGGTCACCGCTGTTTTCCGCCTCGGCGCCCCAGCCGGTGGGCGACCTGCGGCACTGGCTGGCCGGGGCCGAGCCCGGCATCGACACCGGGCCGGCCATCGGGCTTCGGGTGGAGTTTTCCGGGGACCCGGCTTCGTCGGGAGAAGCCGGTGGTTCCCGGCCGTCGGCCCGGGGCGTGGTCCAGCTGACCAGCCGGGACGATCCCGGCCAAGCCGTGGATCAGGCCGACCTCGCCGGGCTTCCTCCCGATCGGCTGGCCGTGTTCGGCGAGGCGGTGGCCGAGGGATTGCGCATGACCCTGTCCCGCGGGGCCCGGGCGTGGTCGACACTGCTGCCTCTCACCCGGGAGGGATCGACCGGGGTGCTTCTGTTGGACGATGCCGCCGTCGAAGACCTGGCCGGCGACGCGGGAGTCGCGCTTGGCGGGGCTGGCATCGACGTGGTGTGGCCGTCACAACTCTCGTCAACCGGGCTGACGTTGGAGGCGGCGATTTCCTCGCCGTCGCCCGGAACCGGCGCCCCGGTCTCCGGTGGGCTGACCCTCGACACCGTGCTCGAGTTCCGGTGGCGGGTGGTGATGGATGGTGTGGTCCTGAGCGAGGAGGAACTTGCCCGACTGGCCACGGCCCGGGGCGGGATCGTTCGACTGCGCGGCCGGTGGATGATGGCTGACTTGTCGTTGGTGGAGAAGGCCACCTCGGGTCGGGTGGAACGGATGGGAAGTGGCGAAGCCATCGGGTCCCTGCTCGGCGGTCACGCGGAGATCGGCGGCGAACGAATCCCGGTGATCGGCAGCGGGGCGATTGCCGACCTCGTCGAGCGGCTGGCCAACCTGGCCGGGGACGAATCGATCGGCGACCTGGCGCCGCCACCGGGTCTGGTCGGCGAGTTGCGCCCGTACCAGCTCCGGGGGGTGGCCTGGCTCGAGCAGGTGTGCCGCCTCGGGCTCGGCGGCTGCCTGGCCGACGACATGGGACTGGGGAAGACGATTCAGGTCATCGCCCTCCACCTCCATCGCCGGGCGCGCGGCCCGGCCACCATGTTGGTCGTCTGTCCCACTTCGTTGTTGGGCAACTGGGAACGGGAGCTGCACCGTTTCGCTCCCGAGGTGCCGGTCCGCCGGTATCACGGCGGCGATCGCCATCTCGATGACCTGGCTGACGACGAGGTGGTGCTGGCCACCTACGGCGTCGTCCGCCGCGACCACCAGGTGCTGTCGGCGGCCGGCTTCTCCCTGGTGGTGGCCGATGAGGCTCAACACGCCAAGAACCCGGTCTCGGAGACGGCCCGATCACTGCGGGCGATTCCCGCATCCGCCCGGGTGGCGTTGACCGGCACCCCGGTGGAGAACCGGCTGACGGAGCTGTGGTCGATCCTCGACTGGACCACCCCGGGACTGCTGGGCCCGCTCCGGCGTTTCCGGCGCTCGGTGGCGGTACCGGTGGAGCGGTACCGCGACGTCGAGGTCACCGACCGGCTCACCCGGGTGATCCGTCCGTTCCTGCTTCGCCGGCGGAAGACCGATCCGGCGATCTCCCCGGAGCTGCCCCCTCGGACGGTTTCCGACCTCCCGGTTCCGCTGACGCCGGAGCAGGCATCGCTCTATGCCGGCGAGGTGACCGAGGCGTTGGCGGTCATCGCCGAGCGGACCGGGATCTCCCGCCGGGGGATGGTCCTGCGGCTGCTGACGGTGTTGAAGCAGATCTGCAACCACCCGGCTCAGTACCTCCACGAACCGGGTCCGGTGCTGGGCCGCTCGGGCAAGCTGGCGGCGCTGGAGGAACTTCTCGAGGTCATCCTGGCCGAGGGCGAATCGGTGCTGGTGTTCAGCCAGTTCGTGGAGATGCTCACCCTGATCGAATCCCGCCTGAAGGAATTGGGGGTGGGCACCCTGTTTCTCCATGGCGGCGCCGCCAGCCACCGCCGCGAGGAGATGGTGGAGGCATTCCAGACCGGAGAGGCGCCGGTGTTCCTGCTCTCGTTGAAAGCCGGTGGGGTGGGTCTCAATCTGACCCGGGCAACCCACGTGATCCACTTCGACCGATGGTGGAATCCGGCGGTGGAGGACCAGGCCACCGACCGAGCCCACCGGATCGGCCAGCACCGGCCGGTGCAGGTGCACCGCCTGGTCACTGAAGGCACGCTGGAGGATCGGATCGCGGTCATGCTCGAGCGGAAGCGCAATCTGGCCGAGATGGTGGTGGGCGAGGGGGAGGCGTGGCTGACCGAGCTCTCCGACGCGGAGTTGGCCGAACTGGTCACTCTCGGTTCGTCAGGTGATGACCGGTGAGCCCGGAGCGACCCCCGACCGGGGCGGCTGAGCCCATCGACCTCGACGAAGGGGTCGGGGCCGCAGACGCGTGGTCACGCCAGCCGGCGGCGCTCCCCGCCATCCCCCCTCCGCCCCGGGTGCCGGGCCGCCCGGACATCGGGGTGACCGACCTGCCCGGTGACCGACGACTCCTGGGCGATTCGTTGCGGGTGCTGGCCTATGACGCCGCCACCCGGGCCTGGTCGCTGGCGTCGGGCGAGGTGGAGACCGGCCTGTTCCTGTCGGTCGAGCAGGATCTTGCCCGGTGGGCCGCCGCCCTCTTCGAATCGGATCTGGTCGATGTGGATCTGGGTCCGAGCCTGGCCGAACTGGCCCGGAGCACCGGCATCTCGTCGCGAGAGCTCGAGCGGCGGGCATTGGCCTGGCACGATGGCGGGGTCGGGGGTTACGCCGCCCTGGTCGATTCGTGGGATCCGGGCCCGGGCGAACTGGATCCGGGCCGCCGGCGACTGGGAGCATCGACCATCACCCGACGCAACCGGCTCACCCGGGACGACGAGCAGCTGCGACTGGGCCGTGACGGACACTGGTACCCGTACCGGAAGACACGCAACGGCTGGGACCCGGACGGCCCGCCGTTCGAAGAGAGCGAATTGGCCCGCTGACCCGGTTGGACATCGACCCGGGGCGCCATGCCGACAATTGAGATCGTCAGGGCTTTTGTTGCCACACTCGGACGTACTGGACCTCGGTGGTGGCCGGCAACGGGGTGGTCACCGGATTGAAGTTGTTGGTCCCGATGCCCAACGCCTGGGTCAGGTTGATGAAGAAGGGTTGGTTGAAGGGCTGCGGGGCAACCAGGGGCGAAGACGGGATCCAGTGATCGACCAGGCAGGTCGTCCCGTTGTAGAGCATGGTGATGGTGGTGGGCGTCCATTCGACCACGAAGTCGTTGAACACATTGGGGTTGAAGGTGCAGGCGTCATTGGTGACGGTGTTGGTGTCGGTGGTGGCGTTGACCGTCCAACTGTCGTAGTTGTAGTGGATGTAGGGGATGGCCAGGGTCGGGTACTCGCTGAACATCTCCGCGATGTCGATCTCCCCCGAGGCCGGCCATGGCCCGAACTGGGTCTCGTTCTGGGGGAGGAGCCAGAGGGACGACTGGAGCCCGGCCACCGTCGCCGCCGGGATCTTGGCTCTCACCTCGAAGCGCCCGTAGGCCTGGGAGAACAACCCGTAGGTAGCTACGGTCCCACTGGTGTATTGGGTGGTGAAAGGGCCCCACGGGGTGTTGCAGCTGAACGGAGCCGCCTCTTTGCGGGCGGTCAGGCTCAGATAGCCGTTGCCCACCGAGATGTTGTTGGGGGAGTTCACATAGCAGGCCACCGCCCCGGAGAGATAGCCGCTGGCCGCGGTGGTGATCGGGATCCATTGGCTCGGATTGAGCGAGGTGCCGGTGAACTCGGTGTCGAAGCTGCAGGTCCAGGTGGAGCCGTCGGCCACCAACGTCTGCTGATTGCCGCAGTTCGTCCCGCTGGGGATGGTGGTCGTGGTGGTCGACGTCGTAGTGGTCGTGGTAGGTGGAGGTGGAGGTGGAGGTCGAGGTCGAGGTCGAGGTCGAGGTGGAGGTGGAGGTGGAGGTCGAGGTGGTCGTGGTGGGCGCCGGGAAGAGAGAGCCGATCAACCCGTCGAGGCCGCCGAACAATCCTCCGAGGCCAAACGGGTCCGTGGCGCTGGTCAGCCTGGCAAGCGCCGGCTTCACGGGGGCGGGCTGGGCTGGCACCACCATGACCGCGACCAGGCCGGCAATCGCTCCCACGAAAGTCAGCGATCCTGACCAATGCATCAACCGCCGGTGAGCAGACGGTGCGCGCTGTACTCGGTGCGCCGGGGACGCAGGCTGTATCCGGTGCGCCGGGGACACAGGCTGTATCCGGTGCGCCGGGGACGCAGGCTGTATCCGGTGTGCAGGTTGTCTTCTCCGCCGCGACGGCATTTGTACCGCTCCCTGTTCGGTGGGACGTTCCTGATCCACGACTGCGTCGAGGGAGCAGCATATAAATGGTACACACAAAAAACGGTGATACCCCAAGAAATGACCCGAAGTGGGTGGGTGCCCTGCGAGTGGGCCGTCAGACTAACCCCTGAGGTACGAACCCGGGTTACGGCGCCCGGTTGGTGATGGTGAACC
Source organism: uncultured Acidimicrobiaceae bacterium (assembly GCA_963819695.1). Lineage (GTDB taxonomy): Bacteria > Actinomycetota > Acidimicrobiia > Acidimicrobiales > RAAP-2 > DASZIT01. Next base: position 1,221,735 of record CAWFXD010000001.1, read on the forward strand.
AGTCGCGGGCGGTGAGATAGGCCGAGAACGTGGTGGCGATGGCCTCGATGTCCTCGGATCTCTTGGGGCGCTGGACTTCGTAGAGGTGGGGGAACTCTAGCCATCCGGTGAGGTTCTGCCACAGCCGGACAGCGGCATCTCCCCGGGGAGGATCGATGAGCACCGGACCGAAGATCGCCTGACCGTCGGGGAAGACCAGAGTCGGCACGCCGAAGGCCCCCTTGGCCACCACTGCGTCATGTTCGGCATGGACTTCGTCGCCGGTGGTCGGATCCTCGATCGCCGCCCGGACCAGACCCGGGTCGAGACCGAGACCTGTGAGCAGTTCCTCGGCCACTTCGGGGCGGTGCGGCTTCCTTCCCTCGACGTGCAGGGCATGTCCCGCCGCCTGATACCACTGATCGAGGAGATCCATATCCGTCCGCCGGAGCAGCGCGCCGATCCGCATCATCGACCATCCGTAGGACCACTCCCGCTCCCACGGGTGCTTCTTCCCCTCCACCCGGTTGATCTCCTCGAGGCTGAAGAATCGCCAACTCACCTCGATGCCGGCGGTGTCGCGAACCTCCCGCATCCACAACGAGGTCTGGTAGGCGTAGGGGCACATGATGTCGAAGTGGAAGTCGACGTGGCCCGGGGACGCCGGAGCGGGTGGGTCGGAGGTGGGGGTGTTGCCGATCCGGCCAGAGTAGCCAACCGGGCCGTAGGCCACCATCAGTCGGAGCCGGTGGCCAACTCGACGAAGCGACGAGCCGCCGGGGCCAGTTGGCCGGCCAGATGAATGAGCACGATCGAACGGGTGACAGGAGGATCGGGGCGGACCACGGTGGCGCCGTGAAGCTCGGCCACCCCGGCGGTGGCCTCCGGCACCAGGGCGGCGCCGGCTCCGGCCAGGACCAAGGGCAGCATGGCGTCGCGCTGGGCGGTGACGACCGCCACCCGTGGCCCGGGCCCCGACCCGCCGCCCAACCCCTCATCGAGGAGCCGGCGGGTGGAGGTGCCCGGCGGGGCGGCTACGAACGGGAGGTCGATCAAGGTGGACATGTCCACCCGGGTCTTCCCTCCGGCTTGGGTCTGGAGCCAAGTTGGCGCCATCCCCGGCGGCAACACCAGCACCAGCTCCTGTTCGCCGAGCGGATGGGCCACCAGCCCCTCCGGCAGCCGATCGGAGTCGGTGAGGCCGAGCTCGCGCCGCCCGTCCCGGACCATGGCCACCACCCCGGCCGAGTCTTCCGGGGCGGCCAGGTCGACGGTCACCTCCGGGTGATTGTGCCGGAACCGACCCACGATCCCGGCCAGCGGGTCGGCGGCCAGGGTGGGGAGGCTGGCGATGGCCAAGCTGCCGGCTTCCAGCCCGGTGACCGCCGTCACCGCGGCTCGGCCCGTCTCCACGTCCCGCAACGCCTGCCGGGCGGGACCGATGAGGGCGGCCCCGGCCGGTGTCACCACCACCCGCCGGCCCAGGCGGTGGAAGAGAACGGTGCCGAGTTCGGTCTCGAGCTCTTTGACGGCCAGGGACAGGGCGGGCTGGGATACCGACACCGCTCGGGCGGCGGCGGTGAACCCCTGATGGTCGGCCACCGCCAGGAAGTGCTCGAGCCTGCGTAGATCCATTTGCAAATCATATCAAAATCATCAACAATCACTATTCGACTTCTGGATTGGCATCGTCCACCATGGGAGGGTGGAGACCGACACCGAGCTGCCGCCGACCGGATGGCGGCAGCTGATCGCCGAGCCCCGCCGACCGGTCTGGATCCGGAACCGCCCGGGTGCCTACCGCCTCGCGGTGGCCGCGGTGTGCATCGGCGCCTTCATGGGCCAGCTCGACGCCAGCATCGTGACCCAGGCGTTCCCCACCCTCGAACGGACGTTCGGGGTCGGGGTGGGCCCGGTCACCTGGGTCGGCCTCAGCTATCTGCTGGTGCTGGTGGCCACCGTCGCCGCCGTCGGCCGTTTCGCCGACATGTTCGGGCACAAGCTTCTCTACATCTACGGGTTTCTCATCTTCATTGCCGGATCGGCCCTCTGCCGCGCTGGCGCCGAATCTCTACGTTCTCTGCGGGTTCCGGGTGCTCCAGGCCGTCGGGGCCGCTCTGTTGCAGGCCAACAGCGTGGCCATCATCGCCCTGGCCGTGCCCCGGCGCCGTCTCGGCCGTTCGATCGGAATCCAGGGCGCCGCCCAGGCGCTGGGCTTGGCCTTCGGCCCGTCGGTCGGCGGGTTGCTGCTGGCGGTGGGCGGGTGGCGGCTGCTGTTCTTGGTCAACGTGCCGGTCGGGGCGGTCGGGGTGGCCGCCGGGTTGTTGTTCATCCCCCGTAGCCGGCACCTGCAGGCACGGGTCGGTTTCGACTGGTCCGGCTTTGTCCTGTTCTTCCCCGCGGTGGTGGCGCTGGTGTCGGTGATCTCGCTGGGGAACCGCCAGGGTTGGACCTCACCGTGGATCCTCGGTCTCTTCGGGGTCTCGGCGATCCTCGGCATCGGGTTCGTGGCCCGGGAGCGCCGGTTCCCCGAGCCGATGGTGGACCTGTCGCTGTTCCGGGGGGTCCGCTTCAGCGCCGGGATCGTGAGCGCGACGCTGTCCTTCATGGTGCTGTTCGGGGTGTTGGTGATCGTGCCCTTCCTGCTCGAACGCGGCTACGGGCTGGGCACCGCCCGGTCGGGGATCGAGTTGATGGCCATGCCGCTGGCCCTGGGCATCGTGGCCCCGGGTGCCGGTCACCTGGCCGACCGGGTCGGGGTGGGACCCCCGGGGGTGTCCGGAATGGTGCTGGTGGTGCTCGGTCTGGTCGGGCTGGCGGTGTGGGATCCGACCACGCCCGGCTTCGTCGCCCTGCTGGCATCGATCGGCGTCGGCCTCGGTCTGTTCATCTCGCCCAACAACGCCGGGATCATGGCGGGCATCCCCGCCCAACAATCCGGGCTCGCCTCCGGGGTTCTCAACATGACCCGGGGGATCGGGACCGCGCTGGGGTTGGCGGCCAGCGGTGCGGTGTTCGGTTCCCTGGCTGGCAACCTGGCCGATGCCGCCCAGGTGCGGCACGCCTTTACGATCACCGCCCTGGTGTTGGCCGCCGCCGCCGGACTGGCCGCCGCCGCCGTCCTCTACGGGGTCATCGCCGACCCGGCTCCGCCCCGGGTCGACCGGCTGTCCGGCTCCGGTTCGCCCACGCCCTACCGGCCGGCCGCCGATGTCCCGGCGGGTTGCGGATCGGCGGACATGGAGACGAAGTCCCGCGACGAGGGTTCGAAGTAGCGATTGGGCGAGCCGGTCATCGAGCTCAACAGCTTGGTGCCGTTGGCGGGGGAGGCGAGCTTGCCCAGCGGGGGCTTGAAGAAGAAGTAGTCGACCCAGTAGGTGTTGATGTCCATCTCCATGGCCCGGACCGCCCCGGCGTGGAGCAGCACGTTGGCCAGGGTATAGACGCTGAGGCCCGGGCCTCCGGCATAGACCAGCGCCCCGTTGGCCGTCACCCCCGCACCCGACCTCCAGACCAGGAGCTTGTTGCCCAGGGTGGCTCCCCACTTGCCGGTGGAATCCGACTGCAGGCCCGAAACCAGCTGGCCCTGATCGACGATCAGATCCAGATTCTGGCGAACGCTGGCCACGTCGGGCCCCATGGTCGCGTCCCGTCCCCACTTGGCCACCGTGACCCGGCCGTTGATGTAGATGACCAGCGAGGCCGCGCCCGGGCGCATGGTGTAGATCAGCCGACCTTCGCTGTAGTACCCGCCGTCGGAATCCTGCATGCGGAATCCGGAGTTGAACTGGGCGACGAGCTGACCGGCCTGCTCAGGGGTGGGTGGGGCCACGTCCTTGAACCCGGGGGCGCCGGGCACGTCGGTGCCCGAGAACAGAGTGGCCTTCAACAGTCTGGTGTCCATCCACGCCACCCCGGTGAGGAGGCTGGTGTGCACCGGGTCGGGGCGGAGGTAGGTGGAGTACACCGCCGGGACCCCGCCAACCAGCCGGCCGACCGGGGTCCACTTGCCTTCGCCGTCGAGCGGCCCGGGCACGATCGGGTGCAATGAGGACGGCACCGGGAGGTGGGCGACGTTGGCATAGTTGGCCGAGGAGAACGGGGTGGCCTGGTGGGTGGCCAGCCGCGACATCGGCCCGGCCGCCCTTCGGAGGCTGATGGTGCGAGTACCACTCATTCTCGACCCATCGGACGATCCCGCTGCCGCCGTGGGACCGGACCCACTCGACGCTCTTGGCTTGCAGACCGTCGGTTCCCGGCGCGGTGATGGCACTCAAATACGACCATCCGGCCACGATGAGGAACACCGCGATGGCGGCGAGCACGGCAAAGGCGACCTTTCGTTTCCGGCTTCGAAAGGGACGCACCGGGGGAGACTAGATCACCGCGCCCAGCCCCAGGCGTCACCATCGTCACCCGGGATCCGACTGCATCCCCGGGCCGAGGCGGAGGTCCTCGTCACCGCGTAAGTTGTTGTCGCACCCGCCCGCATCGGAAGCGACGAGCGACCTGGAGGCACTGATGTCGATGGGAGACCGGTACCAAGAGAACCTCGAAAAGGCGGTCGTACCCATGATCGACGGCCCCCTGGTCCTGGCGACGATCGGCAGTCCGGTCGGTGCGATGGCCCATCTCTTCACGGCCGAGGCATTCAACCTGGGCTTGGCCGGCACCGGAGACAACGTGTTCCGGGCCTCGGGGGCATCACGTGGGAAGGTCCATCGGGACGAGATGAAAGACGTTCGGCTTCCCCAGACCTTCGCCGTCGCCCTCACCCCGACCTCGGTCTACTTCTTCAAATGGAAGCCCTTCTGGGGACGGGTCAAGATCAAAAAGGAGCTGGCCCGGCTGCCCCGCGACGGGCTCAAGGTGAAGATCTCGAAAGGAAAGGCGACCGCAACCACCTTCCTGCTGGTCTCGGAGAGTGCGGGCATGAGGACCGCTTTCGACATGGCGACACTGAGAATGGCCAAAGCCACCGCCAAGGTCCAAGAGGTGGTCAGCGCCTTCGCTCCGGAGACGGTCTGAACCACCGGTTCGCCGTTTGTTACCGGTTGGAGGACGCCTCGGCCGATAAGATGTCGCCATCCGCCGGCCACCGTTTCCCTGGCTCATAGGTATCGTGCTGGTCGCCGGAGCGGTCACGCTGGCCGGGGTCCTGGTGGCATCGTCGGGAACCGCTTCGAACCGCGGGTCTCCATCCGGGCCCTACGCCCACCCCGGGCCGTTCGCAGCCGGCGTCACCACCGAGCAGCTCCCGGGGGGGCCGGTGGAGGTGTGGTACCCGGCCGAACCCTCCTCCATCCACGGCCGGGTCCCGGCGACCTATGACCTCCGTGACTGGCTGCCGCCCGCCCTCGCCACACGGGTGCCGGTCGGGATGGGATCGTTCACCACCGATGCCTACCGCGATGTCCCCGCCTCCAAGCGCGCTCCGTTCCCCCTGGTCCTGTTCGCCGCCGGGCTGTACTCGTTCCGGGACCAGTCGACCTTCCTGACCTCGTGGTTGGCATCGTGGGGATTCGTGGTCGCCTCGCCGGAGTTCACCGCTCACAACCTGACAAGGTTCTTCATCGACCTGGGGGCGAAACCGACCGCCGGGCCCAGCGACTACCAGGTATTGGTCGACACCGAAGCCCTGGTGCTCTCTGAAAGTGCCGGCGGGGACGGCATCCTGGGCAACCTGGTGCGGCCCGGGACCGTCGGGATCGTCGGCCACTCCCTCGGAGGCCTCGACGCCATCCAGTTCGCCGGCCGTCCGGAGGTCGGCGTCTATGTGGCGCTGGCGGCCGGGTCCTCGCCGCCGCCCTCCGATCTGCCGGCCAAACCCTCCTTGTACATGACCGGGTCGGAGGACCGCGACGTGATGCCGAGTTGGGTCGAGGCGACCTACGATGCCGCCCCGGCACCCAAGAAGTTCGTATCGCTGCCGGCCGCAGGCCATCTCGCCTTCACCGACCTGTGTCTGATCAACCGCGGCCATGGCGGGGTGGGAGCCATCGGGGCCGCGCTGGACATGAGCCTGCCGGTCGGGGCGCCGTTCGTCGGGCGGGCGGTCGACGGTTGTGGTCCGGACAACCTGCCGACCATGGCTGGGTTCGCCGTCATCCGACAGGACGTGACCGCCGAGCTCAAGACGTTCCTATCGGGACGGTCCTGAGGCCATTCGGCACGATGAGGTGGCGGCTTGGGTGCGGAGCCTGCTCGCCGTTGACGACTCGTGGCACACTGAGCACTGTGAGTGCCTCGGGCAGGTTCCTGATCCTCAGTTGGGACGGCGGTGGCAACACCCCTTCTGCCCTCAATCTGGGTGCCCGGCTCGTCGGTCAGGGACACCGGGCCCGGCTCCTGGGTTGGAGCTCGATGGCGGCGCGGGTTGCCGCGGCGGGCATGGAGTTCACCGACTATCCGTCGGTGCCGGCGTTCGAATCCGACGTCGATCTCGACGACGCCGGTGAGAGACTCCCGGTTGCATTGCACGGGCGGGGCACGAGGGATGACATCCTCGCCCAGGCTGAGGACTTCGACCCCGACGTACTGGTGGTGGATTGCATGCTCGGAGCCGGCTTCGACGCCGCGGCCATCCTCGGTTTGCCGACGGCGGTATTGGTCCATGTGCTGTACGGCCCCTTCCGGTACGAGTGGGGAGGGCTGGCGTTGGGGATGGACGTGGCCCCCGCCCTCGACCGGGCGGGGGCGGTATTGGCTCTCACCCCGCCCGGCCTGGATGCGCCCTGCAGGTTGCCGCCCAATACCGCATACGTGGGCCCGATTTCCGCGCCTCCGCCCCGGGACCCACTGGATCCGCGCATCGCCGAGATGCTGGCCGAGCCGGGCGACCCCTGGGTACTCCTGAGTCTCAGCACGACTGTCCAGGGGCAGGCGGTGGCGATTCCCCCCATGCTCGACGCCTTGGCCCCGATGCCGGTGCGGGTGCTCCTGACCCTGGCCGACGTCCTCCCTACCGATGCCTTCGAACTGCCGCCGAACGTGAGGGTGGAGGGCTACGTTCCCCACGACCAGGTCTTGGGATACATGGACGCCGTCATCTCCCACGGCGGCCTGAGCACCATCACCAATGCCCTGGCCGCGGGGGTGCCGATCCTCTGCATCCCCCAAGGCCGTGAGCAACCGATCAATGCCGCCCGCGTCGAGGCCTGCGGGGTCGGGAGGATGCTTCCGACCGAAGCGCCGGCATCGGCGATTGCCGAGGCGCTCCAGGGGCTGCTGGATGATGGCGAAGCCCGGACAGCCGCTCGCCGGTTCGCAGACGTAACCGCCGGCCTCGGGGGTGGTGCGTTCGCAACCGAACAGGTCGCACGTCTCTGGCGCGGTGGGGCGTCACTCACCTAGAGAATCTCCGTTCCGCCCGAGTGTTCGGGGCGGCCTCGGACGGCTGGGCGACACGGCCGGTCAGCTGGAGACGAGGGCCAGGAAATCGCGCTCCGAGTAGCTGATGAAGCGGCCGGGCCCGTAGTACATGCCGCCGATCAGGTTCCCGCCGGTCAGCACTCCGGGGTTGGACTGCCCGGGAGCGGTGGCGTAGGTGGAGAGCGTCACCCACTGGGGGTTGATGTCGAGCTCCATGCCTTCGACCGCCCCGGCCACCAGCAGAAGATGGGCCAGGTCGCCGGGCAGGAGGTTGGGCCCCCCGACGTAGATGAGATTTCCGAAACGGTCGGTGCCGATCCCTGAGCGCCAGTTGTTGCCGACCCCGCCGAGCACCGCACCCCAGGCTCCGACCGAGAGATTGGCGGCGGGTTGCCCGCCGTCGACCAGCATGCCGAGGTTCTGGCGCACCGAGAACACCGCCGGGGACATCCCGACCTCCGACCCCCACGCGCCGATCTGGACTTTCCCGTTGTTGTAGATCACCAGCGAGGCAGTCCCGTTGCGGAGGGGGAGAGGTGTCTGGCCCTGCGAGTACCAACCCCCGACGGTGTCCGCCATCAGGAATCCCGAGTTGAAGGCGGCCAGCAGCCGCGACCGGTCGCCGGGTGCCACCTGGCCGGAATAGGCGTAGTTCCCGGCGGGCTGGGAGGGCGGTCCCGCGTACAGCCTCAGGTTGGTGCGGCTCATGTCCATCCAGGCGATCCCGGCCGACGCGCCTCCGGGATACGGGCGCAGGGTGGTGGTGTAGACGGCCGGGGTCGGGCCGACGTTCCGGACGGCCGGCACCCACTGTCCCTCACCGGGTGGGCCCCCGGCACCGGGGACGGGGAGGTCGTTGGGGACGACCGTGCCCTGGCATCCCCCGGGTCGTCCCACCCCGGAGATGGCCGCCACCGATGCCACGTGCGGCGACCCGGCCAGCGAGCCCTGGAAGGTGGCGTCCCCATAGGTGAAGATCCCGCCGTCCTGGGCGGCCAGCCAGTAGCCGCCGCCGGTGGACGTGGTGGTCATCCCGACGATGGGTTTGACCAACGGGACACCGCCGGCCGAACCCAGAAACGGAGCATCACCGAAGGAGAAGATGCCGCCGTCGGTGGCCACCATCCAGTATCCCCGGCCGTCGGGGGTGGCGGCCATCCCCACCACCGGCTTGTTGAGGGTCATGGCGCCGGTCGAGCCGTAGAAGGCCGCGTCCCCGTAGCTGAAGATGCCGCCGTCGGAAGCCACCAGCCAGTACCCCCGGCCGTCGGGAGTGGAGGCCATGCCCACGATGGGCTGGTTGATGGCCGTCCCCCCGGTCGAACCGTAGAAGGCCGCGTCCCCGAAGGAGAAGACGCCCCCGTCGGTAGCCACCAACCAGTAGCCGCCGCCGTCCGGGGTGGCGGCCATCCCCACCACCGGCTTGACCAGGCTGAGACCTCCGGTCGATCCGTAGAACGACGCGCCTCCGAACGAGAAGATGCCGCCGTCCTGGGCGACCAGCCAGTACCCGAGCCCGTTGACCGTCGAAGCCATGCACACCGTCGGCCGGTTGAGGGGCTGGCCGCCCATCGAGCCGTAGAAGCGGGCCGCACCGTAGGAGAACACTCCACCGTCGTCGCCCAGCAACCAGTAGCCGGGCGAGGTCGGGACATCGCCGGCCGAGACGTGGGCCGAGTCCGCCGAGCTGGGGCCGGCGACAACCTGGGCGGCCGCCGGCAGGGCCGGCCCGCAGAGACAGGCCACGCCCACCAGGGCGGCGGCCAGCCGGGTGGTGCGACTCCACGGCCCCAAGCGTCCCGACGTGGTGGGCCGGCCGCGGCTCAACACGGCGGTGCGCAGGTGGGATTGGGCGATGGCACGTAGTAGGTCGACGGCGGCGAGTAATAGGTGGTGGTCGTGGTCGGCGGAACCGTGGTCGTGGTCGGGGGAACCGTGGTCGTGGTCGGGGGAACCGTGGTCGTAGTCGTCGTTGTCGCCGTCGTGGTGGTGGTCGTCGGGACCGTCTTGGCCGGGGAACTCGAGCACCCGGCGACAAGGACGGCGAGCGCCATGGTGGCGATGACGACGGGCCGGATGGCGCGGCGAATAGGAGCCGACGAGAGATCCCCCACGTTCATGCCCCGCACCCTAACCGCGGCCGGGAAGGGCGTTCAGGTCATCTAAGGGTGACCGGAAGGTGCCGCGCCGGTGAACAAAATTGCGATGCTCAGAAGTGGCCGAGGACCGGGTGCGGCACGTAGGGCTCCTCCAGCCGAGCCACTTCGTCGCCAGAGAGGACCAACTGCTCGGCGGCCAGCGCGTCGGCCAGATGGGACTCCTTGGTGGCGCCCACGATCGGGGCGGTGACCCCGGGCCGTTGCAACACCCAGGCCAGGGCCACCTGGGCCGGAGGCACCTGGCGTTCGGCCGCGACTTCCGCCACCCGGTCGACCACGTCGAAATCGGTGGGTTGGTCGTAGAGGTAGTCGGTGAACGCGTCGGTCGACGATCGGGTAGTGGATCGCTCGCCTCCCCGGGTCCGATTGCCGGCCAGCACCCCGCGGGCCAGCGGGCTCCAGGGGATGACGCCCACCCCCTGGTCGATGCACTGGGGGATCATCTCGCGCTCCTCCTCGCGGTAGATCAGGTTGTAGTGCGGCTGCATGGACACGAACCGCGTCCAGTGGTTCTCGTCGGCCACCCGCTGGGCTTTGGCAAACTGCCAGGCGAACATGCTCGACGCACCGATGTAGCGGGCCTTGCCCGACCGCACCACGTCGTGCAGCGCCTCCATCGTCTCCTCGATCGGGGTGTGGTGGTCCCAGCGGTGGATCTGGTAGAGGTCGACGTAGTCCATCTCGAGACGTTGCAGCGAAGCGTCGATGGCCGAGAGGATGTGCTTCCGGGAGAGGCCCTTGCCGTTCTCGCCCGGCCTCATGGGCATGTACACCTTGGTGGCCACCACCACGTCGTCGCGCTCGAAGAACTTTCGCAGCAAGCGGCCGGTGGCGACCTCGCTGGCACCGGCCGAATAGGTGTCGGCGGTGTCGTAGAAGGTGATCCCGCCCTCCACCGCGAGTTTCACGATGGGCTCGGCGGCGTCCTCGCCGAGCACCCAGGGGCGCTCACTGTCATTGCCGAAACTCATCATGCCGAGACAGACGCGGGACACCCGCAGTCCGGTAGCTCCGAGATTGACGTATTCCATGGGCACCTCGTGTCGCCGATGAGGGAAGGTCGTCCCTCGATGTCTGTTCACCCCAACCTATCCGCCTCGCCCGTGACCGTGTCCGGTCGGCGAAGTAGCGTTCGGACAGTGATCGACGACGAGCTCCTGCTGACCGCGGTGCACGACACCGGCATCCGCCGGCTGCAGCACGCCTATGCCGACGTGGTCAATCGCCGGGCCTGGTCCGAACTGGAAGACCTCTTCCTTCCCGATGCCGCGGTGGTCATCGACACCCGGAAGGGCGACCCGCTCCGACTGGTCGGAGGCCGGGCGGTCGGCGAGTTCATCGGCGCCTCGGTGGCCAGGTTCTCGTTCTTCGAATTCGAGATCCTCAACGCCCACATCGTGTTTCCCCACGGCGCCGGGGCCGAGTCGGCGGTCAGCCGCCTGTACATGTGCGAGCACCGCCTGGACGAGGGCAGCGGGCGGTGGACCAACGCCTTCGGCCTCTATCACGACCGGTACGCCTTCGATGGTGGCCGCTGGTGGTTCGCCGCACGCAACTACCACTCACTGGCCCGCAACGCACCGGATCTCGACGTCTTCCCGTTCCCCGATCCGGCGCCGATCGATGTCCCGGGCGCCGATCACCATTCATAGTGTCGTGAGTCGTGTCCTCGAAGGAGGGATGTCATTGCGTATGGCCGTGCTACCGGTCTTCGGCCGGGACGGGAGAGGGTCACGGTACCACCGCGGCGGTTCCGCCCCCGCCGTCGCCGGGTTGAACCAGCCCCTGTTCGTAGGCGTAGATCGCGGCCTGGATGCGGTCGCGTAGGTCGAGCTTCAAGAGGATGTGGGCGACATGGGACTTCACCGTGGTCTCGGCGAGGAAAAGCGTCTCGGCGATCTCGAGGTTGGATCTTCCCCGGGCGAGCAGCCGGAAGACGTCGACCTCCCGGGCGCTGAGGGCGCCGAGGGTCTCGGCCTCGGGTCTTGGGCGCCGAACGGCGGTGAACGTCTCGATCAAGCGCTGGGTGATGACCGTCGAGAACAACGCGTCACCCGATCTCGCCGTCCGGACCGCCGCCACCAGCTGCTCGGGCGGTACGTCCTTGAGAAGGAATCCGGTGGCACCCGCCTGCAGGGCGTCGTAGACGTATTCGTCGAGATCGAAGGTGGTGAGAACCAAGACTCGCGGATTTTCCCGATCGGGCCGACCGAGGATTGTCCGAATTGCCTGGATTCCGTCGACATGTGGCATCCGGATGTCCATCAGAATGACGTCGGGTCGAAGCGACTCCGCCGCCACCACCGCTTGGGCTCCGTCGCTGACGTCCGCGACGACCTCGATGTCATCCTGACGCTCGAGGATGAGCCGGAAGCCCTCGTGGACGAGCTGTTGATCGTCGGCGATCAGCACCCGGATGGTCATGCCGAAGTAGCTCTGACCGTTCGCGGCTCATCGACGGTAGACGGGCTGCGCAAGACACCCAGGACATTGCGCATCTGTGCCAACGCGGTTCGGCCCGAGAGTTCGATGGTAGCGACGACCTCGACATTAGCGCCATCGCCCCGACCAGGAGGACGTTAGTGGCGAGGGATCCACGCCGCCACGAGCTGAGGACGGCGTCGAGCTCGACTGCCAGGAGGGCAGCGGCGGCGAACATGACTGGATTCCAGCGGGCGGAGGCAAACCAGAGACGACGGAAGCCCAGACGTCCGCGGCTATCGAGGCTCCCGCCGCTCGTCTGGATCGGGTTCGAGGGGGACCTGGGCTCAGACTTCGAAGGCACCGTCGAAGAGCTCTCTGGCCGGCAACGTAACGCCGTGGTCTGAGACGTGCTCGGCCATGCCGACCAACCCGTGGCCGGCGCCCTCCAGCTCCATTGGGACCGCCCATTCCAAGGGACGGTTGACGATCCGAACATCGGCGGTGTTGTCGCCGACGTGCAGCGTGATGTCGGCGGAACCGCCCCCGGAATGTTTGAGGGCATTGGTCAGTGCTTCCTGGACGACCCGGTAGACCAATTGACCGACGTCTTCGCTCAACCGACAGGGCAACACCTAGGGTGACGGGCGATGCCCGCTGACCGACCCAATGTCCTGGTCATCATGACCGACGAGGAACGGTACCCGCCTCCCTACGAGGATGCTGCGGTGGCGAGGTTCCGGCTCGACAAGCTCCCGGCCCGCGGGCGGCTCCGGGCCCAGAGCCTTGAGTTCCATCGCCATTACGCCGCCTCGACCGCCTGCCTGCCCAGCCGGGCTTCGCTGTTCACCGGTCATTACCCGTCGCTGCACGGGGTGACCTCCACCGACGGCCTGGCCAAGGCGGCCAACGACCCCGGTATCTCCTGGTTGGACCCGGACGGGGTGCCGACCATGGGCGATTGGTTCCGGGCGGCCGGATACAGCACCCACTACCGGGGGAAGTGGCACATCTCCCACGCCGACCTCATCCCGGCCGGAAGCCACGTCGGCCTGATGGCCAACGACCGGGACGGGAGGGTGGATCCGGCAGTCGTGGACCTGTACCGGAGGGCCGACCGGCTGGATGGGTTCGGCTTCTCCGGCTGGATCGGTCGTGAGCCCCATGGCCCGAGTCCGGCCGACACCGGGCGGGTGCGGGATCCGCTCTTCGCCGATCAGGTGTGCGGGCTGTTCGCCGAGCTGGCCGCCGACCAGGCCGATGACCGCCCGTTTCTGGCGGTGGCATCGTTCGTCAACCCCCACGACATCGTCTTCTCGGGCATGGGCCGGGACGCCCTCGGGTTCCCGGCCATCGACGACGGGGTGCCCGATGTGGCGGCGGCTCCCTCCCAGGCCGACGGCTTCGAGGGGAGGCCGGACTGCCACCGCCGGTTCCGGGACCTGTGGCCGCAAATGCTGTACCCCCAGCCCGCCGACAACGACTACCGGCGGTTCTACCTCTGGCTCCATCAGTTGGTGGACCGGGCCATCGAGCGGATCCTGTCCGCCCTCGACGCCTCCGGACTGGCGGAGACCACCATGGTGGTCTTCACCTCCGACCATGGCGACCTGGTCGGCGCCCACGGCGGGATGCAGCAGAAGTGGTACACCGCCTTCGACGAGGCCATCCGGGTACCCCTGCTGATATCGGGCCCGGGCATCTCCCCGTCCACCGGCGGGGTGTCGCTGCCGACCAGCCACATCGACCTCCTGCCCACCCTCCTGGGTCTGGCCGGGGTCGAGCCGGAGTCGTTGGTGGGCCGACTTTCCGAGCATCATGTCGAGGTCCGGGAACTGGTCGGACGCGACCTCAGCCCGGTGATTCTCGACCCCTCTCGATCCTCGTTCCGGGAGGAACCGGTCTACTTCACCACCGAGGACCATATCGATGCCGGCCTCCGCGACCGCAACCAGTTCACCAACGAACCGTTCGTTCCGGTGGCGGCGCCGGCCAACATCGAGTCGGTCATCGTCCCGGTTGTCGACGACGAGGACGCGGCTCCCCGGCTCTGGAAGCTGACCCAGTACTACGACCGGTTGGTGGACTGGGAGGCGGCTCACCGGGTGGCGCACCCGCCCCCCGCCGGAGTCTGAACCGGCACCTTCCCAATGGGAGCTCTACGACCTGACCCGGGATCCGGAGGAGCGGAACAACCTCTGGTCATCGCCGGATGCGCCGGTTGACCGGCTTCGTCAGGAGCTCGAGTCGGCCCGGGAGGACAACCGCCGGGTCCCGCTCCACCGCAATGACCGTTGAGGCCACCCGGTACGCTGTGCGCGCCATGACCGACCCGAACCGGTTCGATCCGGGGTCAGTCGACAGCTTCCGGATCGTCGACTACCACTACGACCACTCCTCCCGGACGGCGTCTCTCCGCTATCGGCTGGGCGACGGCTTGTCGTTCGAAGAGACCGTCACCTTCGAGACGGAGCCTCCGACCGACCTGCCGGTCGACGACGCCGGCCTCGATCGGGCCCTGCTTCACCTGCATATCGCGGCGGGAACCAGCTACTACAAGGCGGCGGCTCCTCCGGTGATCGACGTGGAAGGGGCGGGCCTCACCGCCTACGAGTCGGAGTTCCATCGTCATCTCTACGACGACGGGCTGAGGGAGTTCGCGCTGTCCAACGGCCTGCCGGTGCCCCACCAGGTGAAGCTCCGCGCCACGACCGCGAAGCCGGTCGGGGCCGACCGGCTTCGGACCCAACGGCCGGGAGGGCTCCTGGTCCCCATCGGTGGCGGGAAGGACTCCATGGTCCTCATCGAAGCCGTCCGTCACCTCGGCCCGAGACTGCTGGCCGTCAACCCCCACCGGTTGGTGGTCGAGTTGGCCGCGGCGTCCGGCCTCGAACTGATCGTGGTGCGGCGACGCCTGTCCCCGGCGCTGGCCCGGCTCAACGCCTCGGGTGCCCTCAACGGGCATGTCCCGATCACCGCCATCGTGTCGCTCATCGCGGTGGCGGGGAGCTATCTGTACGGCTACGACTCCATCGCCATGGCCATCGAGCGTTCGGCCAGCGAGGAGACACGATGGGTCGACGGCGTGCCGGTGAACCACCAGTATTCGAAGAGCCTCGACTTCGAGATCCTGCTCCAGCGCCTGCTCTTGGAGTCGATCGATCCCGGGCTGACTTACGGATCCGCCCTCCGCCAGTACTCCGAGCTGTCCATCGCCCGGGCCTTCTCGCGACTCACCGGCTACCACTCCACCTTCTGCAGCTGCAATACCGCTTTCCGCCAGCAGGCCGACGTTGGTGATCGCTGGTGCGGCCACTGTCCGAAGTGCCGGTTCGTCGGGCTGATGCTGGCCCCGTTCCTGACTCCGGAGGCAGTGGTGGCCATCGTCGGGCGGGACATGTTCGACGATCCCGAACAGGTGGAGGGCTTCGCCGACCTGATGAGCGAGGCGGGGAAGCCCTTCGAATGCGTGGGGGAGCGGGGCGAGTCGGCCGCCGCCATGCGGATGCTGTCAGACCTCCCTGCCTGGAAGGACAAGGTGGTGGTGGCCGCGCTGGCCGGACGGGCCCGGGGAATGGTCTCCGACCAGGATGTGGACAACCTGCTCACCCCGTCCCTGTCCCCGGCCTTCCCCGATCCCCGGGTGGCATCGGCTGTCGATCAATTGCTGGCCGGCGGAGCGTGACCCTCGACGACCTCAGCCGCCGGAGGGTGGCGGTGTGGGGCATGGGGAGTGAAGGGTTGGCGATGGCCCGGTTGCTCATCGAACGGGGATCGTCGCCCGTCCTCATCGACGACGAGGTCGAGGGCGCCGCCCGGCGGGTGGAAGCTGTCCTGGCGACCGATTGGCCGGTGCTGGCCCCGGACCGGGTGGAGTGGGGCGGGTTGGATGTGGTGGTCCGCTCCCCGGGGGTGAGCCGGTACCGGGACGAACTGGCCGCGGCCGAGTCGGCCGGGGCCACCGTCACCACCGCCACCGCGGTCTGGTTGGAGGACTTCCACCAGTTGCCGGTGTTGGCCATCACCGGAACCAAGGGCAAGAGCACGACCGCGGCGCTGGCGGCTTCGATCCTCGAGCACCAGGGGCTCTCGGTAGCCCTGGTCGGCAACATCGGGGAGCCGGTTACCGATCTCTACGGCCGGGATCCGGTCGACGCCTACGTGGTGGAGGTCTCCTCCTACCAGGCCGCGGATGTCACCGTCTCGCCCGGCGTCTGCGTCCTCACCAGCCTGGCTCCTGATCACCTCGACTGGCATGGCGGGGTGGAGCCCTACTACCGGGACAAGCTTCGGCTCATCACCGCCGGGCCACCCGGGTTGCTGGCCGTCAATGCCGCCAGTGCCGAGGCCGTCCGCCGGACCGCCGATCATCCTCATCGCACACTGTTCGGGGCGTCGGGGAGGGTCCGGATCGAGCCCTCCGGGATGATCTCGGTCGAAGGGACGCCAGTGGTGGCCGCCGACCGGCTCCGGGTGCCGGGCGAGCACAATGTGGCCAATCTGTGTGGCGCCATCGCCGGGGTGTTGCTGTTGCGCGGGGAGGCCCCGTCGGTGGAGGCGGTGACCGCCGCCGTCGACGGCTACGACGGGTTGCCGTCCCGGTGCCGGACGGTGGGGGAGCGGGCCGGCCTCACCTTCGTGGACGACGCGCTGGCCTCCAATCCGTTCGCCACCTCGGCATCGGTGGCGGCGTTTCCGGGGCGCGACCTCACCGTCATCCTGGGAGGAGCCGATCGTGGGGTCGATCTCGGCGAGCTGTCCGCCTTGCTGGTCACCCGCCGTCCGAGTCCGATGGTGGTGGTGCTGCCGCCGGATCCCGAGAGGATGATGGACGCCCTGCGGGACGCCGAGTCAGGCTCGGGCCCTTCGCGATCAGTGGTTACCGCCGGGGACCTGGAGGAGGCGGTGGCCAAAGCGGTGGCGGTGACTCCAGTGGGAGGGGTCGTGCTGTTCTCCCCGGCCGCGCCCACGCCCGACGGCGAGGGCGGCTACCGCCAGCGAAGTCGCCAGTTCATCTCGGCCATCGGACTGCCCGGGGACGACGACGCCGACGGTGCCTGATTTGGTTTCTCGAAGATCAATGCGGGCAACTGCTTACCGACGGCGGTAGGTAATCGCGGAACGGAGCCCTCAGTGGTCATGTCGTCGATCTCGGGCGGAGGGGCGATGACGGCCAACGGGCGGGTAGCGGGGTGCAGATGGTAGGAAGTGCAGGTCGCAGCGGCCGCCAAAGGGGGGCGATGTCCAGGATCACCGTCATCAGCCATACGGCCAGGTCGGTCGAAGGGTTCGTCGATCAGTCCCGGGCCACGTTGTTGGTCGATCCCGAGCAGCTGTCGGCGGCGGTCGGCTGGGAGCTGAAGCCGGCCGGATTGTGCCGGGAGGACACCTGCGTCCCGGTGGCGGATCCCTCGCGACTGCTGGTGGACGGGCGGGTGGACCTCCAGGCCGTGGCCGGCGCGCTGGGCCGGCAGGTCGTCATCGACACCGCCATCGGGGTGGCCGCCATCTCGTTGCCCTCCGAGCAACGGGACCGCGCCCTCGAAGGGCTCCGCGCCCCGGAGTTCGACCTCCCCGACCTCGATGAGAACCCGCGTTCGAGCCGCGAGTGGGCAGGCAAGAAGAAGTTGCTGGTGACCTTTGCCAGCTGGTGTGGCTGCCGGTACGACCTCCCCGGCTGGCAGTCGTTGCACGATGAACTCGCGCCGTTCGATTTCTCGGTGATCGCGGTGGCCATGGACCAGGCGGCCGAAGATGTCACTCCCTACTGCGAGGGCATCACCATGCCGGTCCTCTACGACAGCCAGCACATCCTGAGCGAGCTCTACGCCATCTCCAACGTCCCCACCGTGGTCTGGATCGACGAGGAGGAGACCATCGTCCGACCCAACGGGTATGCCTTCGGGACCGACCTGTTCCGGGAGATCACCGGCTTCGAGGCATCGCCCCATCTCGACCAGGTGCGTCGATGGGCCCGTGACGGGGTGGTCCCGATCAGCGAGCAAGAGGCGAGGTCGGCGGTCGAGGATCTCTCCGACGACGAGGTCCTGGCCCGGCTCCACTTCCGGGTCGCCGCCGAAGCCCATCGCCGTGGCGACCAGGACGTCACCCGGGCCCACCTGGCCGAAGCCGCGGATTTGGCGCCCGACGACCTCACCATCTGGCGGGCGGCGATGCCGCTGATGGGGGAGGACCCCTTCGGACCCGGGTTCATGGCCCGGTACGAGGAGTGGCAACAGCAGGGCAGCCCGTACCACGGACTCCCGGCGGTGAGGTCAGCCGAACCGACCCGATGACCGGCTCCGGGGACGGGGCGGCCGTCGATGTCACCGACCTGGTCAAGCGGTATCCGAAGGCGCCGGTCGATTCGGTGGCCGGCATCACCTTCGGGGTGCGTCGGGGAGAGGTGTTCGGGTTCCTCGGGCCGAACGGCGCCGGCAAGACGACCACCATCGGGATCCTCACCACCCGGATCCGCCTGACCCGCGGCCAGGCCCGGGTGGCGGGCGTCGACGTGATGTCCGACCCGGTCGGCGCCCGGCGGCTGCTCGGAGTCGTCCCCCAGCAGAACAACCTCGACCGTTCCCTGTCGGTGCGGCAGAACCTGCTCTTCCACGCCAGCTATCACGGAGTGCCCCGGGCGGTGCGCAGGGCCCGGGCCGACGAACTGCTTTCCCAGTTCGGCCTGGCCGACCGGCCCGACGGCCGGCCCGATGACTTCTCCGGCGGGCAGATCCAGCGGATGATGATCGCCCGGGCCCTGATGCACGACCCCGATGTCCTCTTCCTCGACGAGCCGTCGACCGGACTCGACCCCGCCGCCCGCCTGTTCATGTGGGAGCGGGTGGCCCAGCTGAAGGCGGAGGGGACGACGGTGGTGATCACTACCCACGACATGGAGGAGGCCACCGTCCTGAGCGACCGGGTGGCGATCATCGACCACGGCAAGCTGCTGGCCCTGGACGCCCCCGCCGCCCTGGTCCGGGACATGGCCGGGGAGCGGACTCTCGACTGCACGGTCGATCCGGGCCAGGCGGTGGATGCCGGCGCCGTCCACCGGGAGCTGGTCAAGCTGGCCGCCGTCGACCGGGTGGAGGACCTCGAGGATCCGGGAGTCGCCGGGTGGCGCTTTCGGGTCTACGTGCAGGGCGAGACCGCGCCGCTGGTCGCAGTGGTGGCCCAGGCCATCGGCGATGCCGGCGGCCGGCTCACCGACGTCCGTCTGGGCGAGCCCACCCTCGAGGACGTGTTCATCCACCTCACCGGAAGGTCACTGCGTTGACGACGACTGGCGAAGCCCGCTCACCCGATCCGCGGCTGGGGCGCACCCGGTCCTGGGGCCCGTGGCAGACCGGGCTGGCCATCCTGCGCCGGGATCTGTTCGTCACCGGCCGCGAGTTCCCCATCTTCCTGGCCCAGGTGATCCTCCAGCCCCTGTTCCTCCTGTTCGTGTTCGGAAAGGTGCTGACCCAGCTCGGCTACGCCAAGCCCGGCTACGCCGAGGTCCTGTTCCCGGGCCTGGTGGCACTGGCCGCGGTGCTCACCGGGCTGCAGAGCACCGCCCTGCCCCTGGTCATCGAGTTCTCCTACAGCAACGAGATCGAGGACCGGCTGCTGGCCCCCCTCCCGATCGGCGGGGTGGCGTTGGAGAAGATCGTCATCGCCGCCATGCGGGCCACCATCGCCGCCGCGGTGATGTTCCCGATCGGGGTCTGGTTGCTGGGGTCGATCCCCTGGACGGCGAGGGCGGCGGCCGGGGTGGTGGCGATGACGCTGATCGGGGCGCTGCTGGGTGCCTCCATGGGGCTGGTGCTGGGGACATTCGTGTCCCCCAACCGCATCAACGTGACCTTTGCCCTGGTGCTCACCCCGTTGCTGTTCACCGGTTCGAGCCAGTACCCCTGGCCGTCGCTCAGCCATATCCGATGGTTTCAGGTGGTCTCGGCCTGCAACCCGATGACCTATGTGAGCGAAGGGCTCCGGGGCCTGATGGTCCCGAACGTTCCCCACATCCAGACCTGGATCTGCTTCGCCGCCGCCGTCGGGGCGTGGTTGATCCTGACCGCCATCGGCATGGTCGGTTTCCTCCGCCGGGCACTGGGGTGAACCCCTACTGTTCGGCGAGAATGGCCTCGATCTCGGCCAGCGGGTTTCGGACTTGCGGCCCTTTGGTTTCGACGGTGGCCATGATGATCGTCCCGTTGAACCGGAATGGGGCCCGGTAGCCGAGGCCGACGGGCGGGCCCCATTCGTATCCGCAGGTGAGGCCGACCCCCACCCCGTTGAAACCGGAAGGGGTAAAACGGGGCATGTCCCCCCGGGCCACCACCTTGCCGTCGACGGTGAGCACCATCTGGCCGCCGAGCCCGTCGTATTTCTCGAGGTCGAAGGCCAGGGCGTGACCGCCGGGCCCGATGGTTCGGGGGGCCTCGACGATGTGACGCTCTTTGCCGTACAGATTGTGCACGTAGCGGAGCCGGCCCTCGAAGAGGTGGAGTGACCAACCTCCGAGGGCACATCCCAGGGCCAACAGCGTCCCGTGAGGGACGACTCCCGCCGGGACGTCCACCTCGACAGCGATGCGATGGGCCCGGTTCCGGACATTGACCGCCACGGATTCAGGCACCGGGGCCAGGTCGGGGAAGTACCGGAACCGGGTCCGGGGTCGGCGATGGTCGGGCTTGGGGTGGACGAGGGCCCAGAGAACCCGGTTGTCGAGCGGGAGGACCTGGTTCTGCCGCGCTTCTTCCCACCACAGCGCCACCAGCTCGGCCACCTTCTCCGGATGGGCGGTGGCCAGGTCGCGGGTCTCCGACACGTCTTCGGCCACGTGGTAGAGCTCCCAGACGTCGTCGTCGAACGAGTCATTGGGGTTGAGCCCGTCGTCGTAGAGGGGCCCGACCGGATGGAAGGTGACCGCCTTCCATCCGCGGTGGTAGATGGCTCGGGACCCGAACATCTCGAAGTGCTGGGTGATGTGCTGCTCGGGCTGGTCGGCGCCGCCGGGGCCGAGTAGGTAGTTGAAGCTGACTCCGTCGATCGACGACTGGCGGACCGAGTCGATCTCGACCGGCGGCCGGATGCCGGCGAGATCGAGCACGGTTGGGAGTACGTCGATGGCGTGGGCGAACTGGTGTCGGATCCCGCCGGCACCGGAGCCGAGCCGGTTCGGCCAGCTGATGATGCACGGATCTGCCACCCCGCCCTCGTGCACCTCCCGCTTCCACCGTTTGAACGGGGTGTTGCCGGCCATGGTCCAGCCCCACGGGTAGTTGTTGTGGCTCAGCGGACCGCCGATCTCGTCGAGGCGCTCGAACATCTCGTCATTGCTGGCCGGGTCGAGGTTGGAGAGGCGGACGTCGTTGATGGAGCCTTCTGCCCCGCCCTCGGCGCTGGCGCCATTGTCGGAGACCACCACCACCAGGGTGTCGTCCAGCTCCCCGATTTGCCGGAGGAAGTCGATGACCCGGCCGAGTTGGTGATCGGTATGGGAGAGGAATCCGGCGAAGCACTCCATGAACCGGGCGGCCACCGCCTGTTGGCGGTCGTCGAGGCTGTCCCAGGCCGGCACCCACGGGGGTCGGGGCGACAGGGCGGTTCCCGGGGGCAGGATCCCGAGCTCGAGCTGTCGGGCCCAGGTGCGTTGACGCCAGGCGTCCCACCCGTCGTCGAACTGGCCGGCATAGCCGCCGATCCAGGCGGCGGGGGCCTGATGCGGGGAGTGACAGGCGCCGGTGGCGAGGTACAGGAAGAACCGCTGGTCGGCGTCAACCGCTCGCAGGTCGGCGATGTACTCGATGGAACGATCGGCCAGATCCTCACTGAGGTGGTAACCGTCCTCGATGGTGGCGGGCGGCCGCACCGAATGATTGTCGTGGTAGAGAGCGGGGACGAACTGGTGGGTCTCGCCACCGTGGAACCCGTACCAGCGGTCGAATCCCCGCCCGAGTGGCCACGACGAACGGGAAGCGGCCATATGGGTCTCGTCCTCCGGGGTGAGGTGCCACTTGCCCACCGCATAGCTGGCGTAACCGTTGGCTCGGAGGATCTCACTCAGGAACCCGTTCTCCTTCGGCGGCCTCCCCCAGTACCCGGGAAAGCCGACGGCCAGGTCCGCCACCCGGCCCATCCCGTTGCGGTGGTGGTTACGCCCGGTGAGCAGGCAGGCCCGGGTGGGGGAGCACAACGCGGTGGTGTGGAAGTTGGCCAGCCGGACCCCATCCGCGGCCAGTTGGTCCATCACCGGGGTGTCGATGTCCGAGCCGTAGCAACCGAGCTGGGCGAAGCCGACGTCATCGAGCACCACCAGGACGACGTTCGGGGCCCCGGCCGGGGGCTCGGGGACCGGCGGCCACCACGGCTCGGAATCGCGCCAGTCGTTCCCGATTCGTCCCTTGAACTCAGCATCAAATCGCATCGGGTGGCTCCTTGGCTCGGGGACAGTTTCTCAGCCTCGGGCCCGGGAAGTCAGGATGGGCGCTGGCGATGTGCACGCCGGGTGCAGATGAGGAAAGGTGGGCACCCGATGAACGGTTCGAATCCCGGTGCCTCCGGATTGCAGGTAGCCCAGCTGGCCAGCATGGCAGAGCGCTTTCCCGAGGCCATCGGCTACCGGGTGTTGGGTGCCGGCCAGCTCACCTTCGCCGAGTGGGACCGGGAGTCCAACCAGCTGGCCCGGGGCCTGAGCTCGTCGGGGGTGGGTGCGGGCGACCGGGTGGCCATCTGGTTGCATGGCACCAACGCCCTTCGCTGGGTCACCGCCTACGCCGCCATCCACAAGGCCGGAGCCGCCGCGGTCCCGCTCGATCCGCGGCTGGCGCCAGCCGAAGTGGCCGGCATGCTCGAACACGCCGGAGCCGCGGCGGTGTTCGCCGACGAGGAGCGGGTGCTCGCTTCCCTCGCCGGTGCTTTAGGCGGCGCAAATGCCGGCGCCCGGCTCGTAGTCGACGCCTCGTTGACGAGGGCGGCGGGGTCTGGTCCGCGCAATCGCACGTGGGTTGACCTGCTCGACGACGACGGGTCCAGCTATCAGGTGCCGGTGGAGGACGACGGCCTCTCGGAGATCCTGTTCACCTCCGGGACCACCGGGCACCCGAAGGGAGTGGCCATTCGTCACGTGAACGCCTCGAGCGTTCCGAACTCCCCACCGACTTGGAGCGGGAGCCTCTGGCTGCATGCCAGCCCGTTGGCCACCTTCGCCGGCATCACCTTTGTCTTCACCCCGATGAAGCTGGGGATGACCAGCGTGTACCAGCCGGTGTTCGACGCCGGCGACTGGCTCGACTTCGTCGAAGCCGAGTCCCCGCTGGCCGTCTTCCTGGTCCCGGCCATGGTCCAGCTGCTGCTCGCCCACCCCCGCTTCGACGAGGCCGACCTCTCGTCCATCGACATCTGCTCGGTCGGCAGCGCCCCGTTGGCCCCGGCGGCCATCGACCGCCTTCAAGAGCGGATGCCCGACGCCATGGTCTCCAACAACTACGGGATGACCGAAGCCGGGTCGGTCTACTGCTTGATGCCCAAAGGCGAGGCGGTGCGACGCCCGGGCTCGGTGGGAAAGCCCCTGCCGCCGGCCGAGGTCATCTGCGTCGACGAGGACGGCGCTCAGGTGCCGGCCGGCGAGTACGGCGAGGTGCGCCTCCGGATCCCCGGCCGCCAGCGTGAGTACTTCGGTGATCCCGGCGCTACCGCCGAGACCTGGGTGGACGGTTGGCTTCGTACCGGCGACATCGGGCGCCTCGACCCCGACGGCTATCTCTACATCGGCGGAAGATTGAAGGACGTGATCATCCGCGGCGGGAGCAACGTGTACGCGGTCGACGTGGAGAACGCCATCCTCACCCATCCGGGAGTCGCGGAGGTGGCGGTGATCGGGGTGCCCCATGAGGTTTTGGGGGAGGACGTGGCCGCGGTGGTGGTGCTCCGGCCGGGGTGGGATCCCGACGCCGATGCCCTCCGACGGCACGGGCTCGAGGCGTTGGCCGCCTACAAGGTGCCGAGGCGGTGGGAATTCGTCGACCGGTTGCCCCGGAACCCGACCGGCAAGGTATTGAAGCACCAGCTCCAGGCCCACTTCGCCGCCGCCGAAGGCTGATCCCTTGCGGCGGGGATCAGTCTCCCTCCGGCGTGCCCTCCGTTCCGTGCCCAGGATTGACCGCGACGTGCCGCCGGGAGGTCATCGGGTGAAGGTGAGGTGGGTGACGCCGCGGGGCGTCGAGACGGCCTCCACGTCGTACTGCTGCTCCAACCCCTCCAGGCCGTCCCACAGCCGAACACCGCGGCCGAGCAGGATCGGCACCTGCACGACGTGCAGGTGGTCGACGAGACCGGCGGCGATGAACCCACGCACCACAGTCGGGCCACCGCCGATGCGGACGTCCAGACCGGCGGCTGCGTCCCGTGCCACCTCGAGGGCATCCGGGGGCGCGGCATCGAGGAAGTGGAACGTCGTACCACCCTCCATCTCCAGCGACGGGTGCGGACGGTGGGTCAGGACGTAGGTCGGCGTGTGGAACGGCGGGTTGTCGCCCCACCACCCGCGCCATTCCGGGTCGTCCTGCCAGCCCGGAGGGCCGAACTTGCCCGCCCCCATGATCTCCGCACCGATCCCGGGTCCGTGCCGCTCGGCCATCGCGTCATCGACGCCCTCGGTGCCGCCCGACTCGCCGAGAACTTCACGGCGGCCGAACCGGGTGGCGAACATCCACTCGTGGAGCCGATGCCCGGCGTGGCCGAACGGCGTGTCGAGGGCCTGCCCCTCGCCGGTGGCGAACCCGTCGAGCGAGATCGAGAAGTTGTGGATGCGGACGCGCGACATGGCGGCTCCTTTGGGTGGTGGTGGTCGATCAGAATAATTGACCTGTCCCGCGGCGAGATTTCATCGGCCGTGGGATTCAGGCGACCCCGAGATGGCGAGCGAGCTTCTCCATCGTCTGCCGACCGACCCCCGGACCGCGCCCACCTGGCCCTTCGTCAAGTCGCCTTGATCAGTCGCGCTTGCCCAGCAGTGGGTGGGCGGGCATGCCCACCGTCTGCAGGTGCTGGCCCAGTACCTCGTGGAAGTGCTCGGCCACCTCTTCGGTGGTCCACCCGCCGTCCTGCCACATGTTGGCGATCTGGCGCGGGGTCTGGAACAAGGTATAGGCGAACCCGGATCGGCCCAGGATCTGCCCGTTGACGAAGGAGGCCGACTCGGAGGCCAAGAAGGCCACCAGCGGGGCGTTGAGCGCAGGGTCTTCGCTGGCCGGTGGCTCGGCTCCCTTGTACAGGCCTTCG
The DNA here is from genome assembly GCA_963819695.1 of uncultured Acidimicrobiaceae bacterium. Lineage (GTDB taxonomy): Bacteria > Actinomycetota > Acidimicrobiia > Acidimicrobiales > RAAP-2 > DASZIT01. Next base: position 1,246,937 of record CAWFXD010000001.1, read on the forward strand.
GTCATCCGGGTGCTCCCCGACGGGGCCACCGCGTTGACGGTGATCCCGTATTTGCCGAGCTCGACGGCCCACACGAAGGTCATGCCCATGATGGCCGCCTTGGCCGCCCCGTAGTTGGTCTGCCCGAAGTTGCCCCGGAGCCCGGCCGACGAGGTCATGTTCACGATGCGCCCGTACCCCGCCTCCTTCATGTGGGGGGCGGCGTGCCGGGTGGCGTTGAAGGTGCCCTTCTGGTGGACGGCGATGACCGCGTCGTAGTCCTCTTCGGTCATCTTCAGCAGTGACCGATCCCGGACGATCCCGGCGTTGTTCACCAGGATGTCGATCTTCCCGAACCTGTCGACCGCGGCATTGACCATCCGACCGGCGGCCTCGAAGTCGCTCACCGAGTCGCGGTTGGGGACGGCCTCGCCCCCCGCCTTGGTGATCTCGGTGCAGACCTCATCGGCGGGGTCCTCGCCTCCACCCTGGCCGTCGAGACCGACACCGATGTCGTTGACCACCACCCGGGCACCCTCGGCCGCGAGGCACAGGGCCACCTCCCGACCGATTCCCCTTCCAGCTCCGGTAACCACCGCGACACGACCATCGAGCAGACCCATGGCGTCACATTAGTCAGGTCCGCCCAGGCCTGACATCGGTGTCAGGCGGCGAATGCCGGTAACGGATACCATCCCGGTAACCGCGGCATCACCCGGGCCTGCTGCTGACCACCGAGGAGGAAACCAGATGGCTGCATTCGTCGAGGACGCCGCCAACGCGGTTCTGGCCGCGGCCAAGGACATGCTGGCTCGGGGGCTGGTGGAGGGGACCGCCGGCAACATTTCCGCCCGGATGGAGGACGGCAACCTCTGCATCACCCCGTCGTCGGTGGATTACGCGGCCATGACCCTCGAGGATCTGGTCACCATCGACCCGACTGGCGCGGTGCTCTCGGGCACCCGCTCGCCGTCTTCGGAGATGGCGCTGCACCTCGCCTGTTATGCCGCCTACGACGACATCGGCTCGGTCATTCACTCCCACCCGGTGCACGCCACCATGTTCGCGGTGGCCCACCAGTCGATCCCGTCGTGCATCGACGAGTTCTCTATTTTCGTCGGTGGGGAAGTCCGGGTCACCGAGTATGCCGCCAGCGGCACCGAAGACCTGGGTTCCCAGGCGGTGGCGGCGCTGAAGGACAGGGGAGCGGCCCTGATCGCCAATCACGGGATGGTGGCGGTCGGCCCCACCCCCGATCGGGTGCTCCACATCACTGCCCTGGTGGAACGGAGCGCCCACATCCTGTGGGGGGCGAACATGCTCGGCGATCTCCATCCCCTGCCTGATGAGGTCAATGCCAACTTCGCCAGTGTCTACGGGTTCATGCGCACTTGGAAGGGTTGACGCCCACCGGCCGGGTGCGGACCCGTCTGGCCGAGCTGGGGTTAGAGCTCTACGGGCCGCATCCCCCGCACGACCCGCTCGATGCCGTGGTGGTGCATGGGGGCATCGCCCGGACCTCGGGCCAGCTGCCCCGGGTAGACGGCGTCCTCACCTGTACCGGGACGCTCGGCCGGACGGTCACCATCGAGGAGGGACGAGCCGCGGCTGCCGTCTGCGCCCTCAATGCCCTGGCGGTGCTGGAGGTGGCCCTCGGGTCTCTCGACCGGGTGGTGCGGGTGCTCACCGTCACCGGGTTTGTCGCCTCGGCTGCCGATTTCCACGATCAACCATCGGTGGTCGACGGGGCGAGTCAGATCCTGTTCGATGTCTTCGGCCCTTCGGGGCGCCACTCCCGCTCCGCGGTGGGGGTCGCCGCCCTGCCGAGGGGAGGCGCGGTGGAGATCGAGGTGACGGTGGCGGTGCTCGACGAGTGAGCCGACGAGTGGAGAGCGTGAGATGGGTGAAGGAAACCAGGATGCGGGGTCTTCCATGGAGGCGCTGACCGGGGAGGAACTCGCCGGTGTACTCGGGCAGTTCGGGTCGGCCACCTTGGGGGAGTGCGGCGCCCGCACTCTCCCACCCCGGGTCGGGCCCGTCTGGCCCGGTGCCAGGCTGGCGGCTCCGGCCCTCCCGGTGAGCTGCACGCCGGCCGACAATCTGGCCATCCATGTGGCGGTGGCCCGCGCCCCGGCCGGCAGCGCGCTGGTGGTGGATGTCGGCGACGTTCCCGATCGGGGGTACTTCGGGGAAGTACTCACCACCGGCGCTCAGGCCCGCGGCATCGTCGGCCTGGTCATCGACGGGGGGGTCCGGGATGTCGCCGCCCTTCGGGGCCTCGGATTCCCGGTGTTCGCCTCCATGGTGGCGCTGCCGGGAGCCAGCAAGGTGGCGGCGGGAACCGTCGGTCAGCCCATTCAAGTCGCCGGGGTCCGGGTGGCTCTCGGGGATTGGGTGGTCGGTGATGTCGACGGGGTCGTCATCGTTCCCGGCGAGAGGATCGAGGAGATCGTGGTGGCCGCCCAGAGCCGGACCGACAAGGAGCTCGGTTACTTCGAGTCGCTCCGGTCCGGCGCTACCACCGTAGAACTCCTCGAGCTCGACGGCTCGATGGTGGAGGTGGATCTGCCGGGAGAACTACCTCGACGAACGTGACGGTATTGCCGTCCGGATCGACGAAAGGAGCCTTGCGCCCGGCCCCCTCGATCGTCTCGATCGGCGGCCGGTCCAGACCTCGATATCCAATTTCGGCGAGGGTCTGATCGAGGTCAGGAACCGAAACGGTGACCAACCCATGGCCGGCGTGCGTTGGATCGCGGATGAGATAGAGCCAGGCCCCCTGCCGGATCTGCCACATGACCTCGTCGTCATTCGGGATGACATCCGCGGGCCGGCCGAGCAGGGCTTCGTACCAGGGGATTGCGGCCTCGAGGTTTGCCGTAGCCACCCCGGCAAAGAGCACGTCGATCGGCATCCGAAGAGAATGCCAGATCCCCACCCCTGCCACTTCGCCCGGCCCCGAGGCGCCAGGTGATGCATGATCTCCCCATGAACGCAACCGTGGTGCTGGTTCACGGGGCCTGGCACGGCGCCTGGTGCTTCGACCGGGTGATGCCCCTCCTCGAGGAGGCCGGCGTTCCGGCGGTTGCCGTCGACCTCCCGGGCCACGGAAAGGATGCCGGGCCATTCGTTGACCTCCACGGCGATGCCGCCCGAGTTGGTTCCGTGCTCGACCAGGTCGATGGCGACGTCGTGTTGCTCGGGCACTCCTACGGCGGTGCGGTGATCACCGAAGCCGGAGTCCATCCGGCGGTGAAGCACTTGGTCTACTTGTGTGCCCTGCTGCTGGATGAAGACGAATCGTGTGCGTCGGCGTTGGGCGAGACGGCCTCGCTGTCTCACGAAGGCAGACCAGACATCGCGGAAGGCTTATCGTTCCACGACGATGGCACTTCGACCGTGTCGCCGCGGTCGGCCGCCGCCTGCCTCTACAACGACTGCGACGCCGAGACGGTGGCCTGGGCGCTGGCCAATCTCGGACCTCATCCGATGGAGAATTTTGGGCAATCCCCATCGGCCGTGGCATGGCGGGAACGTCCGTCAACCTATGTGGTGTGCTCCGAGGATCTCGTCGTCCATCCGGGTATCCAGGCGATATTGGCGAAGCGTTGCACGCAGAGCTATGTCTGGCCCACCAGCCATTCGCCGTTTGCCTCCGAGCCCCAGTTGGTCAGCCGTCTCTTGGTGGAGTTGGCCGGGGGCTGAGGCGAATCTGTCCTGGTCGGCAAGTTGCGACCGAGACCTCCGCCGGTGCTCACGCTTTCGAGGGCATGACCGCAGCCGCGGGTATACGGTGGCCGAGGGACGATTAAGGAGCGGATCGCGATGCATACACGCGTGACAACCTGGACGAATGCCACGGACATCGACGGTGGAATTGCCTACATGAAGAGCACGGCACTCCCCGCCTTTCACGAGCAGCAGGGTTATCGGGGATCCAGTGCGAGTGTCGACCGCTCAGCGGGGACGTTCTCCGTCCTTTCGATGTGGGCAACCGAGGCCGATCGGGACGCCAGTGAGAGCGCGATGGGCAAGACCCGCGATCAGGCCACCGAAATCATCGGGGGGACGGTAAAGGCCGAGAGGCTCGAGGAGTTGGTTACTGAGCTCGTGCAGCCACCCGGGCCGGGTTGCGCCCTTATGGTTACGCCGTTCAGCATGGATCCGGCCAAGATCGACGAGAACCTCGACTTCTTCAAGAGTGAGATCGTGCCTCAGATCAAAGCTGCTCCCGGGTTCTGCGCCCTGCGCAACATGGTGAACCGAAGTTCCGGCGAGGGATATGTAGGGACGATCTGGACCGACAGAGCCGCCATGGACGGGCAGGTCGAAGGCGCCGCCGCGTCCCGCCGAGAGGCGGCGAGCAGCCACGGAATCTCCTTCGGCGACATCAGCCTTCGAGAAGTCGTGGTGGTCGACATTCCGTAGACCTCCCGAGAGGGCCTGCCGGTCTTGGGGCGAGTCCCGGAGAAGTAGACCGGATGTTCCGTGAGAGGCTGTTCCATGACGAACTTCGGCCTCCCCGGCGCGAGGGGCTCCGACGCTGAGCTCCGGGTCGTGTGCTGTGACATGGCTTTTTCCGTGTCGGAGTCGGCCGAGGTGGTCGTCCAGGTGGTGGCGTCAGACTCTGCGGGCCATGTCGACGATGCCCGGTTCGAGGTGCTGACCGATGGGCGGCCTCCATCCTCGCTGACCGAACTCCGTGAGCCGGACGGGGCGACCATGCACGTCATCGGTTCTGATCCCGGTCGGTTGACGGTGAGCTACCGGGCTCAGATCCGAGTGGGAGAGATGGGGAACCCGAGGCTTCAGCATGACCCCACCGCCGACGGACGGGGTGTCCGTTCCTGGGACTACGAGCGCCAGGTGTATCTCCGTCCGAGCCGGTACTGCCCGAGTGAACATCTCATCGGTTTCGCGGTCGCGGAGTTCGGGGCGGGGCCGGATGTCGGGGCTCGCATTGCTGCCATAACCGAATGGATACGCCAGCGGGTCGGATATGTGCCGGGCTCGAGCACCGTGCACGACTCCGCGGAGGACACGCTCCTCACCGGAATGGGAACCTGCCGCGACTTCGCCCACCTCGGGATTGCCCTCTGCCGGGCCACTGGAGTTCCCGCCCGGTTCGCGGCCGTCTATGCGCCCGGGCTCTCGCCCATGGACTTCCACGCCGTGTTTGAAGCCTTTCAGGACGGACGCTGGTGCGTCTACGACGCTACCGGCCTGGCTCCACGATCATCCCTGGTGAGGGTCGTCACCGGCCGGGATGCGGCGGACACGGCTTTTGCCGCGGTGACCAGGGGAATTGCCGACCTCGAGCAGGTCGAGGTCACCGCCGCCGCTGAGCCCTCCCTTCCCGTCGACGATCATTCCCGGATCGTCGAGCTTGCCTGATCGGCCCGACCACTCCGCCATTCATCCTGGATCCACACCGGGTCACCTCTCGCGAACCTTTCCCGCCCCCCGAGCGTCACTATGTATGTACGCGCACGTGAGTCGACTGAATGGACGATGATCAGGTGAGTGATGTTGGGGCTGATGTGGCTGATCTTGAGTCTTGGCTCGAAGAGGGCTATCCCCGTTCATTTCGTACCGCGTGCTTGATTCTGGGTAACCGCTTCGATGCCGAGGAAGCTGTGCAGGAGGCCTTCTTGCGGGCGTGGAAATTCCGTGCGGCACTGGCCACCGGAGCCGACGTCAAACCCTGGTTGTACCGGGTCGTCGTCAACACCTGTAACTCCAAGCTCCGCCAGGAGATCCCGCACCGGGACCGACGTTCCAGCGACCATGAGCTGGCCGGGGTGTCGGCCATCGAGGACACGCCCGGGCACATCGCCTTGTCCCAAGATGTGGTCAAGGCCCTGCAGGACCTCCCCTTGCATCTTCGCGTGGTCGTGGTGCTGCGCTACTACGCCGATCTGAGCGAGCGGGAGATCGCCATCTCCATCGGCCGGCGGCAGGGAACGGTCAAGTCGCGCCTCCACGAAGCCCGTCGATTGCTGGCCGAGCACCCTGCCCTGATGGCCGATGCCTATGACGAACCCACCACTGACTCGGAGGCATTCCGGTGACCATGATCGACGAAGACGTGCTGGCTGAAGCCCTCCGCAACGCCGCCGAGGAGATCGAAATCCCCGAGGGTGCCAGCCAGCGTATTCTCACCGCCGCCCAGACCTTTCGACCTACGGCCTCCTCCACTCGCCTCCGTACATTGGTGCCTCAGGGCAGCCGCGGCCGAGCGGTTCTGGTGGCCGCCGTGGTGATCCTGGTGGCAGCCGGGATCACGCTGCCCCTGTTGGCCACCAGCTCGAGTCCCTCCAAGACCGTTGTTGCCGGACCGCTGCATGTCCCGTCCGTCCCCAGTTCGAGCGCCCCTGGCTCTGTCGGATCTGGAACCCTCGGTCCTGAGCCGGCCTCAAATGCACCAGCCGTCGGCAGCCCCGCGACCGGGGGCACAGCTGTGCCTCCGTCGCCATCGGTGCCACCGCTTCCTACCGGATCGGTTGGCCAGTCGGCCAAGGTGGAGGCGAAGGGGTCGGTGAGTTTGACTGTCGGCGACGGCAAACTTTCATCGGCCATGACGAAACTCACCACTCTGGTGGCCGGATTCGGGGGATTCGTGGCCAGCAGCCAATCGCAGCTCGGCCCTGGAGATGCCACCAATCCGTCGACGGGGACCATCGTCCTGCAGGTTCCCGAATCCTCGTTTGCCTCGCTCTTGGCTCAGGTGCAGAAAGTCGGCCATACCACTTCGGTGACGACCACATCCACCGACGTCACCGGACAAGTGGTGGATCTCCAAGCGCGTATCTCCGCCCTTCAGGCCAGCCGTCAGCAGTACCTGACCATCCTGTCCAAAGCCACAACCATCGGTGACATCCTCGCCGTCCAGAGCCAACTGGATTCCCTCCAGACCCAAATTGAGCAGCTCCAGGGCCAGCTCGATGTCCTCAACAGTGAGACCACCTACGGCACCCTCACGGTGTCGGTGGCCGAGGCCGGGAAGAGCCCCGCCCCGCCGCCGCAACCGAGCTCTGGACTGGGCAAAGCCTGGCACGACGGGGTCCATGGCTTTGTGGCCGGTTTTGACTGGCTCGTCCGCATCGCGGGCCCGACCCTCTTCGTGTTGCTCTGCCTGGCCGCCCTGGCGATGTTGGGCAGATTCGGTTGGCGAGCCGTTCGCCGCCGGATGCTCTAGCCGGGCCGAGACATCCCGGAGGCGGCCGCAGCGCCGCCGGCCATGGCGATCCGGCGGGCCGAAAATGATCCCCGGATGGATGGATTTGCGGGCCGGGACATGGATTGTCTTGTCCCTGAATCGGCGGTACCGTGCAAAAGTCGCCGGTCAACCCCGGCAAAGAGGAGGTGTCCAATGGCATTCGTCCAGATCATCGAGTTCACGACGACCCGTCCGGACGAGGTCGAGGCGATGACCGCCGACTGGCAGGCCCAGACGGAGGGACGGCGCACCGCGCAACGGGAAACCTTCACCCAGGACCGGGATCGACCGAATACCTACGTCCAGATCGTGGAGTTCCCCTCCTACGAAGCGGCCATGGCCAATTCCGAGCTCCCCGAGACGGCCGCCTTCGCCGAGCGCGTCAGCGCGTTGTGCGACGGGCCAATGGCGTTCCGAAACCTCGATGTGCGTCGCGTCGAGGAGATGTGACGACCACCAGGTAGGGACTTCAGACCGATCGCCCGACGGTGCCACCGAGGGGTGTCACCCACCGTGGCAACAGACGGAAACTGGCTATGGTGAGGCCATGGAACCGCGGGAGGTACTCACCCTCGATCAGATCAACCTGTCGGACATCGAGTTCTGGTCCCGCCCGTGGGAGGAACGCGAAGGCGCCTTCCAGATGCTGCGCCGCGACCGCCCGATGGGCCACTTCGAAGACCCCGAGATCCCGCCGGAAATGGCCTTCATGGTCCCCAACCAAGGAAAGGGCTACTACGCCCTGACCCGCCACGCGGATATATCTGAGGCCAGCCGGCATCCGGAGATCTATCAATCCGAGCAGGGCGCGACGTCAATGATCGACATGCCGCCGGAGATGCTCGAGTTCTTTGGTTCCATGATCAACATGGATAACCCCCGCCATGCCCGGCTGCGGCGCATTGTTTCGGCTGCCTTCAACCCCAGGATGATCAAGAGCATCGAGGACCGGATTGAGTTCGTGGCCAACGATGTGATCAACCGGGTGGCCGAGCAAGGTGGGTGTGACTTCGTGGTCGAGGTTGCGGCCCGCCTTCCACTGGAGATCATCTGCGACATGATGGGAATCGCGGCCGCCGACTACGACACGGTGTTCAACGCCTCCAACGTCATCCTCAGCTCCGGTGACCCGGAGTACATCCCCGAGGGTACGGACGCCATGTTGGCCTTCATGACCGCCGCACAGCAGCTGAACATGTTGATGACCGAACTGTCGGACTTCCGCAAGGGAGTCCCGACCGACGATGTGACCTCCGCCCTGGTCAACACCAATGTGGACGGCGAGGCGCTGACGGCTTCAGAAATTGCGGCGTTCTTCATCCTTCTGGTCGTGGCCGGGAATGAGACCACCCGTAACGCCATCAGCCATGGACTCCTGGCCATGACCCATCATCCCGACCAGCGTGCGCTGTGGCAGGCCGACCCGGCCGGGATCGCCGCCACCGGGGTCGACGAGGTCGTGCGCTGGGCTTCCCCTGTCATCTGGATGCGGCGCACGCTGGGGGAGAATGCGGTCTTGGGTGGCGAGGAATTGAAAGAGGGCGACCGGGTGATCCTCTTCTACAATTCGGCCAATCGGGACGAGGCCGTCTTCGAGGATCCCTACACCTTCGACGTGCGGCGCAACCCCAATCCGCACATCGGATTCGGGGCGGCCGGCCCCCACTTCTGCCTGGGGGCCCACCTGGCCCGCCAGGAGATCGACGTGATGTTCCGCCAGCTCTTCGAGCGCCTACCCGACATCGAAAGCGTCGGCGAGCCGGACCGCCTGCTCTCGCCCTTCATCAACGGGATCAAGCACCTTGACTGCACGTTCACCCCGGTGGGTGTCGCACGCTGAACCGGTGCCGGCGGCTATGGGACTGAGGTGGCCGCGATGATGTCGCGCCCGGCTCAGTGATTGGTGTAGTCGATGATCCCGGCATCCTTGGTGCCGATGGCGAAACAGAAGCAGTGGATGGAGGCGTTATCGCTGACCGGGCGGAGGGTGTGGATGACATCCGGCGGGATGTGGACCAGGTCACCCTGGGCGATCTGTCGCTCATCCTCGCCCACCGTCATGATGCCCCGGCCCCGGAGCACGTAATAGAACTCATGGGTCGGGTGGGAGTGGGGGTCGACCCGTCCGCCCCCGGCCACCTCGAATTCGTTCACCAGCTCCAGGTAGCCGCCCTGGGTGATCTCCTTCAGCTCCCTCGACTTGACCATCCACCACACCGGGACGGTGCCGTTGTGCTCCACTATCGGAGCGACATCTTCGATGTTGCGCACGTCCATGGTCACGGGCCTGGCCACCTCCCAATCGATAGATTGCATCGGGGTGCCGATGCGCTGTCGGTGTCAGGTTAGTGCCGGGTCGGTTGCGCCGAAGGGCGGATCCAGACGGCCTGGCTCGGCGAAGGGAGGTGGACATGGAGGGCGCTGCGCACCAGATCATCCCGGATCGAATTGACGCCGGAGGGATGGGCGCCCTTTGGCTGGTTGCCGGTTCCCGATACCGATCCCATTGATGGCCAGGGGCGGTTGGCGTTTGCCTGGAACGATGTCCACGTCAACATCATCAGCCACCGGCGGGACGAGGTCCCGGAGGTCGAGTGGGGACTCCGATGTGAGGTGATGTTCCGGCACGCCACCCATACCCAGACGCTGATGCCCCTCGACGACTCGGCGGTGATCGTGGTCGCCCCCGCTGACCGCGATCCGGCTCAGGTCATCGACCAATCCCAGCTGCGGGCCTTCATCCTTCCGGCGCTCTCGGCGGTGGTGCTCCATCAAGGGACTTGGCACTGGGGCCCCTACCCGGTGACCGCCGACGAGGTCCGCCTCTTCAACGTGCAGGGACTGCGCTACCGGGAGGACAACCAGAGTGTGGATCTGGCCGCCGCCGGCGCAGCCGTCGAGGTCCGCCTCGACGGTTGAGCCGTTCGGAGCCGGGCCTCAGCCGTTGGCCGCGACCCCGACCCGGTGACCTTGGGCGTCGGCAAAGACGCCGAAGCTCGTCCCGGGAACCTCCTGGGCAGGCTGCACGATGGTCCCGCCCAGCTGCACCGCCTTCTTCAGGGTGGCGGCGACGTCTTCGACGCCGACAAAGAACAGGACTTCGTCTTCCGTGCTCTGACGAGGACTGATGGCGACGTAGGTCCCGCCTTCGACACCGGTGTCGATGAAGGTGTATCCCGGGAAGGCGCCCTCGGATGCGACTTTCCAACCGAAGAGGTCGGAAAAGAAGCGACGGGTGGCATCCGGGTCTTCGGAGCGAATCTCGGCATGGATCACGGGATGAGGCATCAGGATTCTCCTTCGGGTTGGGCTACAGCTTGGCTGTCACTGATACGACGGTCGGCAGAACCCGGAATCGACAGCGATGGGGAGAAAGCTGGGGTGCTCAGCCGGTGCGGGCCTTGGCCGTCCGATCGGCGGCCGGGGCGAACAGGGCCCGATGGACCATGGTGGTGAGGGTGTCGAGGGCGTCCTCGTCGACCGGGGTGCCCATGAACTCGCGCATGAAGTGGAAGCGGTCGAGCATGGCCAGTACCGCCATGCTGGTGACTTCCGGGTCGAGATCACCCGACGGGTGGGCGGCGGCGATCTGCGACGCCATGCCCCCCTTGAGCGCGGCAGTACATCCGCCGGACCTGGTCGCCGACGCCCTTGTCGATGTTGGCCAGGTCGGTCCAGGATCGGAACAGCGGTGCGTAGCGCAACCAGAGGGACGAGTAGCCACCGATCCAGGTCCGCAGATGATCCCAGCTCTCGCCGTCGAGCGCGGTGCCCGCCTCGAGCATGGCGTCGTAGGAAAGGCTCGAGGCCTCGGAGGCCGCCTCCATGGTCAGGGCCCGGATCAGGTCCTCCTTGTTGGAGAAATAGAGATAGAAGGTTCCGTGCGAAGTGTTGGCGATCTTGACCACGTCGTTGACCCGGGTGCCGTGGTAGCCCCGTTCGTCAAACGCCTTCATGGCCGCGTCGAGCAGGTTCCGCATGGTCTGGCGCCCCTGGCTGCGCAGTGCCCGCTTGCTGGCCGGAATCCCGACCGCCGGGTCGGCCACCACCCAGCGGGGCCACTGACCCCGCCTTGTCGCCGGTCGCCGTGGGCGACCGTCGGGCCTTGCCGGCATTGGTGGTCACAGAAGCGAAATCGTACCCCGCCGCATGGATAACCTGACATGGTGGTCAGTGTTGGTGGGTTCCGTCGCGGGGTAGGCCGCCCCGGGTCGGAGACGACCGGAGGGTGGCAATCGGTGACCGACGTCGGAGTCACCCTGGCCGAAGCGGTCGAGCGTCATGTCCAACCCGGGGACTCGGTGCACCTGATGTTGGGTCACAGCCGCTGGACGGCCGGCGCCCGGGAGATGGCCCGCCAGTTCTGGGGGTCCGACCCGCAGCTGACCCTGGTGATGACCAGCCTCGGCGCCCTCAGCGCCCTCTTCTTCCGAGGCGGGCTGGTGAAGCGGGTGGTGACCGCCTATTCCGGAAACAGCTTCCCCACCTACAACCCGAATCCCATCTTCCGCCCGGCCTACGAGTCGGGCGAGGTGGCGGTGGAGCACTGGTCGATCCTGACCCTCGCCCAGAGGCTGGAGGCGGCGGCCCGCGGGCTGCCGGCCATGGTCACCGGTTCGTTGGTCGGTTCGGACATGGCGGCCAACGACGGGTTCTCCACCGTCGACTCACCCTACGGACCGATCGGGGTGCTGGCGCCGCTGGCCCCCGACGTCGCCCTCTGTCATGCCGCGGTGGCCGATGCCCAGGGGAACCTGGCGTTTTCGGAGCCGCTGCTCGAGGGGGTGTGGGGTGCCTGGGCCGCCCGCCGGGGCGTGGTGGCCACGGTGGACCGGATCGTCGACGACCTAACGGACTCGGGCATCGGGTGCGGGTGCCCGCCCACCGGGTGCTGGCGGTGGTGGAGGCGCCGGTTCGGCGCCCATCCCGGCGGCCTGTACGCGCCAGGGCTGCCGGTACGGAGGGATATGGCGAGGACATCCCTTCTGGGTGGAGGCGGCCCAGGCCGCCCGCGGTGACTTCGATGCCTGGGCCCGGACCACCTGCCTCGACCCACCCGACCACCAGGCCTATCTCGACCGCCTCGGGCGCCAGCGTCTCGACGACCTGAGAAGTCGGGCCGATCCCGCATCCTGGAAGGTGGACGCCGCCGCCCACCCGGTCCCCGAGGACGAGCCGGTGAGTGATTGGGAGGTCGCCGCCAGCCTCGGGGCGAGAGAGGTGGAGGCGGTGGTGGCCACCCACCAGGCCGACGCGGTACTGGCCGGCGCCGGGGCGGCCAACCTGGCGGCATGGGTGGCCGTCGGCCGGATGCAGGCGGCCGGATGGACCGGGGGACTCACCGCCGAGCTCGGTCTGTTCCACTACGCCCCGACACCCGGCCGACCCGTACATCTTCAACCAGCGGGTCTACCCGGGCACCTCGTTCCTCTCCGATGCCTCCACCGTCCTCGGCATGGTGGTGGGCGGATCGGGGACCGCCACCGTCGGCTGCCTGGGTGCGGCCGAGGTCGACCGGAACGGCAATCTGAATTCCACCCGACTCCGGGACGGGCGGTTTCTGGTCGGTTCCGGCGGGGCCAACGACGTCGCCACCCGGGCCGTGGCCTGCGTGGTCGTCACCCTGGCCCGGCCCGAGCGGCTGCCGGACGCGGTCGGCTACATCACTGCCCCCGGTCAGCGGGTGGAGAGCGTGGTCACCGACCGCGGTGTGCTCCGGCGACTGGACGGCGAGTTCCGGGTGGCGGCGGTGCCGGCCGGCCCGGAAGCGGTCGACCGCCGGGTCCAGGCCCTGGTGGCGTCCTGCGGTTGGGAGCCGTCGGTGGCCCGCACCGTCGAGCAGCTCGAGCCGGTCGATCCCGCCGAGGTGCGGGCGCTCCGCGAGTTCGACCGGACCCGGCTGTTCCTGCGCTAGCTGCCGCCGTCTCGTTCAGAGGGTGGGTCGGGCGCTCCGGCTGGCCAGGACCTGTTCCATGGCCCCGAGAGCCAGGTCGGCAGTTCCCGCGAAGGCGATATTGCCGTGCTCGAGGATCACCGCGTCGGTGGCGATCTCCAGGGCCCGGTCGACCTGCTGCTCCACCACCAGCAGCGCGGTGCCGGCCGCATTGATCTCCCGGAGCCCACGGTAGACGGCCTCGATCACCACCGGGGCCAGGCCCAGGGAGAGCTCGTCGGCGACCAGGAGGTGCGGCGGAACCACCAGCACCTTGGCCAGGGAGAGGAGTCGCTGTTGCCCCCCCGACAGTGTCCCGCCGGCCTGCTTGCGGCGCTCACCGAGGATCGGGAACGCCTGATAGGCGCGGTCCAACGACTCGGGGACCTGCTTCCGCCCGGCCCGCTGGCGGAAGGCCATCACCAGGTTCTCCTCGACGGTGAGGTTGGCGAAGATCCCCCTTCCCTCGGGAACGTGGGCCATGCCGGCCCGGGCGATCTTGTAGGCGGCCTTGCCGGTGATGTCCTGGCCCCCCAGTCGGATGGTCCCGGCGGTGCTCGGCAGCAGCCCGCTCACTACCCGGGCCACCGTCGACTTCCCGGCGCCGTTCGAGCCGAGCAGGGCGGTGACACTCCCGGCCGGTACCGTGAAGGTGACGTCGAACAGCGCCCGGTAGGGGCCGTAAGCGGCACACACGTCGATGACCTCCAGCGCCGGCTGACCGGGGAGGCCGGTGCCGACCAAGGTGCTCGGCCCGGGCACGACCCCGGTCATGCGCTGGTCCCGAGGTACGCATGGCGGACCGTCGAGTCGGCCATCACCTCGTCGAATGTCCCTTGGGCGATCACTGCCCCCAGATCCATCACGATGGTCCGGTCCACCACTTCGGCCACCATGTGCAGATCGTGCTCGACCAGGAGGACGGCCATGCCCCGCTCCCGTTGCAGGGTCCGCAGCACGTTGGCCAGCTCCTGGGTTTCGGTGATGTCCAGGCCCGAGGACGGCTCGTCGGCCAGCAGCAGGACCGGCTCGGCGACCAGCGCGCGGGCTAACTCCACCAGCCGGCACGACCCCAGCCCGAGGGCGGATACCGGCGCTTCCGCCCGGTCGGCGATGCCCACCAGATCCAGCACTTCCGCCACCCGGCTCATCTCGGCCGGCGTCGGCCGGTTCCGGTTGGCCAGGTCGCGCAGCAGCTGTCCCTCGGCGCACCGGGCCCGCTCGGCCACCAGCAGGTGCTCGCGCACCGTCATGTCCGCGAACACCTCGACCCGCTGGTAGGTGCGTCCGATACCGAGTCTGGCCCGTTGGAAGGTGGGCAACCGACCCAGCGTCTTCCCTTTCAGCTCCACGGTTCCGTCCTCGGGTTGGAGCTGGCCGCAGATGCAGTTGAAGAGGGTGGTCTTGCCCGCCCCGTTGGGCCCGACCAGGCCCACGCTCTCCCCGGTGTCTACCGCGAAGGTCACGTTCCGCACCGCGGCGATGCCGCCGAACGACTTGGTGACCCTGGTGACCGCCAACAGCGGGCCGACTTCGGGGACGTTCATCGGCGGCCCGGCCGCCGGGGACCGGAAGGCCCTAGGTGCCCGCATGACCCGCTCCGCTCTCGGTGGCGGTGACCCCGGAATAGCCCCCGTCCAGCGAGGGCACGCCGACCGGAGGTTTGGCTCCGTTGCCGCTCCCGGTGTCCGGCGGCGTCGTCCGATCTGAAGACGGGCCATCGGGGAAGATCAGTCGTTGGAACCGCATCGTCCACCGGCGTTTCTGGTATTCGAGGATCCCCTCGGGATGGGCAACGTAGGTGAGCGCCCCGGCGGCGAACAACACGAAGGTGAGGCCGTTGCCGCCGTACCGGGCCGGCAGGTAGGTGAGGACCTGCTGGACCACCACGTAACCCATGCCGGCCTGGATGGCTCCCTCGACGCTGCTGACCCCGGTGGTGATGACGATCACCACGAAGGCGAGCCCCAACTGGTAGTTGAACTGCATGGCGTTGACCGTTTGTTGCTGGATGACCAGCATGGTGCCGCCGATGCCGGCCACCGCCCCCGACAGGGCAAAGATCTGTATCCGCTGCCAGGTGATGTTGATCCCGATCCCCGCCGCCGCCGTCTCGCTCCCGCGTTGGGCGGCCAGGAACCGGCCGGTGGTGCCGTTGCCGACCAGGGTGACGGCGGCCACGCAGATCACCAGCACGATGATCAGCAGGATGAAGAGGTTGTGGCCGTCGGCGTTGAGAATCCCGAGGCCGACCCACTTGTCCTGGACGGTGAGGGCGTGCCCATGGCTCACCCCGATCTCGCTGAAGATGGAATTGTCGAAGAACAGGGCGGCGGCGATGGTCATGAGCGCCAGACCCAGACCTTTCAACCGGAGCGACGCCAGGGCCAGGATCACCGCTACCGCCGCGGCCAGGACGGCCCCGACCACCGCGCCGGCCAGAAAGTTGAGACCGATGTGGTTGGCCAGCTGGGCGGCGGTGAACGCTCCCACTCCGGCCAAGGTGGCCTGAGCCAGGGAGAGCTGGCCGCCCATGCCGGTGATCAGGGTGATGGACAAGAAGATGGTCGAGAAGGCCAGGCCGGAGTTGAAGACGCTCTCCCAGGTCTTCGGCATCCACGACAGCATGGACACGATGAAGGCGGCGAGCAGCACGTACCAGGCGATCCGGATCACCCGGCTCAGTTGCGGGGCCCGCAGCGATGCGGTGGTGGGTGGAGGCGGGGGGTCGACCGATGACAGCGGATCGGTGTCGTCGTGCAGCCTGCGCATGCCGGGAACCAACAACAAGGCGAGGACGAGGACGATGAACGGCAACGATGGGAGCACCGCCGCCGACAGCGAACTGGTGGCCGGCAGGTAGCCCTGGAGCACGGTGTCGGCCACCCCCATGAGGATGCCGACCAGGGCGGCAATCGGAAATGACCGCAGTGCGGCCCAGGCGGCGGCGGCAAAGGCGGCCACCAACAGGGTGGCGTAGTCCTGGGCTTGCAGTTGGCCGTAGATGGGGGCGAGCAGGACCCCGGCCAGCCCGGCCAGCAGGCTGGACACCGCCCAGGCGGTGGCGATCACCCGGCCGGAGTTCACCCCGTCCAGCTGGACCAGGCGCCGGCTTTCTACCGCCCCCCGCATCTGGAGGCCGAGGTTGGTGAACCTCATGAGGACGACCAGGGCGACCAGGACCACCGCGGTGACCACCACCGAACTGAGGTAGATCCCGTTGACGGGGGTCTGGGCCACCCGGAAGTAGACGGTATTGGGGTTGAACAGAATGCTCGGGGAGTTGTATTGGTTCTGACTCCCGAACAGCACTGGCAACAGGGCCGGGATGCCGACGAACAGGCTGATTCCGGTGACCAACTTGGCGGTGGCGTTGGTGTTCGGGATCTTCCGGAAGAGGAAGCGGTCGAAAATCAGCCCGAGGAGCGGCGCCAGTAGGACCACCGAGAGGAGGAAGGCCAGCCAGACCGGAAGCTGTTCATTCTGGACCAACTTGGTGTAGACGAAGGCCGAGGTGTAGGCCTGAGCGCCGAAGGCGAAGTTGAAGACGCCGGTGGCCTGATAGGTGAGCACCAACCCCACCGCCACGATGGCGTAGGTGCAGCCATAGGGGACGCCCGGGATGGCGAAGCCGAGGAAGTGCTCCACGCTCCGACAGACCTACGCGGCGACGCGAGCGTACGCCGCGGGGCGCAAGCGGCCCCGCATCCGACCACGCTCGGAGCGCCGCCGGCTGCCGGCTGGCGTCACGTTCCTGGGGTCCCGACCGGAGGCGTGGCCAGCGTCGGATTCTTCAAGTTGACATTCTGGGCAAAGCATTCGAACACCTGGTGGCCGGTGGCGGCCACTGGAACGAACTTGGAGCCTTTGACCACCACGTCGGCCGAGCAGGCCGGGAACGTCTGGGTGGTGTGAACCTTGGTCCAGTCGGTCGTGGCACTCAGGCCCCCGGCGGTGAAGTTGGTCAGCGAGTTGATCTGGGCGATGACGTTGGCCTGGGTCACGTTGGCCCCGGCTTTCTGGATCCCGGCCGCCAGCAGCGCGGCCGACTCCCAGCCTTGCAGGGCCTGATCCGAGCTCACGAAGGCGGGCTGGTACTTCTGCATGGCGGCGAGATAGGCCTGCATCCCGGGGTAGACACCGGGGTAGGCCGTCGTCACCTGGAAGGGGACGTTCCCGTTCACGTTGATGTAGACGCCCTGCATCAGGCTGCTGTACTGGTTGAGGAGCGACTGGTCATAGCCGTTGAGCCACAGCTGGTGGCCTTTGAACCCGTACTGCTGGAGGGCCCGGGTCAGGGTGATGTTGTCCGAGGACTGCATGCAGCTGACCACGAAATCGGTCCCAGTCTGCTGCATCTTCTGCACCGCGGGGGTGTAGTTGCCGCCGAGCCCGGCCGAGAGATCGGTGTAGCTCACCTTGATGCCGGCTTTGGTCAGATTGTTGGCGTCGGCGTTGCAGGCGTTGTACGAGGAGGTGATGGCGGAGCCGTAGCTGATGAACGCCACCGCCTTGGAGTTTGTCTGCTTCAGCAACCAGGCCACCGCACTGGCCCCCACGTCGTAATCCTGGATCGAGCCTCCGGCGGCAAACAGGTTGCTCGGCCCGTTCCAGTTGCCCGACACGTTGTAGCCGAAGGTGGGAGTGCCGGACTGGGCGTACAAGGCCGGACTGAAGAAGAAGGTCGAAACACCCACCGCGAAGACGTGATCCTGGTCGAGGAGGGTGTGGGTCAGCTGGGTGAATTGGCTTGGATTCGAGCCGTCATCCAGGTTTTGGGAAAACGAGAACTTGTGCCCGTTGATGCCCCCGGCGGCGTTGGCCGCCTGGAAGTAGGCCTGCATCCCGGGCGAGAAGGCGTCGAAGTCGGCGGCGATGGAGCCGGTGAGGGTGGAGATGGCGCCGACCACGATGGTCGATGCCGGCGGGCCCCCGGAGGTGGTGGAGGTCGAGGAACCGGCGGTCGTCGTGGTGCTCGACGAAGCACTCGGGTTCGAGCTCGAACAGCTGGCCAGGAGACCGGCGGCCAGCAGTACCGCAGTGACAGGCCCGGCCAACCGTGTTGTCGTTCTCGTCAGGTCTCGCATGCTCCCCAGTCCCCTTACCTCTTCGCACCCATGGTGCGAGCCGGTACCATCTTGCCTCTCCCCGAGGTCCCGTGGGCGGCGCGTCAAAGTCACTACCGTTACGGATGCTCAAGGCATGGCGATGCACTGTACCTCGGTTCCCATGTCCGTTCTATGATACGAGTGTCAGGCATCTGAGGGGCAAGGATCTAGCAGGTGGAGGGTCCGATTTCGAGTGATTGCCGCCCGCTCGGATCCCGTCGATCGCCCGATCCGATCTCGGCACTGTTTGCCGCCATGACTCGGTTTCGTATCGGCTGCGCGGCAAGAGGAGAGGAGCCGGAATGGTGAGCAACGGACGTGAGGCCGTCATCGTCGACGTGGTGCGAACCAACTTCGGAAAGCGCAATGGCGCGCTGGCCCACTGGCATCCGGTCGACCTGTTGGCCTTTGCTCTCGCCCATCTCATCGAGCACACCGGAGTGGACCCCGAACGGGTCGACGACGTGATCGGCGGTTGTGTCACCCAGGTGGGGGAGCAGAGCACCAATGTGACCCGCAACGGATGGGTGGCCGCCGGCCTGCCCCAGACAGTGCCGGCCACCACGGTCGATCGGCAGTGCGGGTCGTCCCAGCAGGCCGCCCATTTCGCCGCGGCTGGAGTGGTGGCGGGTCACTACGACCTGGCCATCGCCTGCGGGGTGGAGGTCATGAGCCGGGTACCCCTGGCGTCGAACGCCCGCGGCGGCACCGGCCCGTTCCCGCCCTCGTTCCTCGAGGCAGTGGATGGGCGGCTGTGGGCCCAGTTCCGGGTGGCCCAGCTGCTGGCCGACCGGTGGGGCGTCACCCGGGAGGAGATGGATGCCTTCTCGCTCGAGAGCCACCGGCGGGCGGCGCGGTCCACTGATTCCGGCCACTTCGCCCGGGAGGCGATCCCGGTGCCGATCAAGAACGAAGACGGATCCTTCTCCGGAGCCATGCTCGAAGCCGACGAGGGGATCCGGCGGGACGGATCCATGGCGTCATTGGCCGACCTCAAGCCCGCCCAGAGCTGGGAGCCCGAGACCGCCCTCGACATCACCGCCGGGAACTCCTCCCAGATCACCGATGGAGCCGCCGCCATGCTCATCGCCGAGCGGTCGGTGGCCGAAGCCCTGGGCCTGCCCATCCGGGCCCGCTTCGCCCACTTCGCGGTGGCGGCCGAGGACGCCGCGATCGTCTTGTCCGCACCGGTGCCGGTGACCCACCGCCTGCTGGAGCGTTCGGGCATGAAGATCGCCGACTTCGACGCCATCGAGTGCAACGAGGCGTTCGCGGCCATCGCCCTCATGTGGATGAAGGCGTTCGATCCGGATCCGGAACTGTTCAATCCACGGGGCGGGGCCATCGCCATCGGCCATCCCCTCGGTGCCAGCGGGGTGCGGATCCTGGGGACGATGCTCAACCACCTCGAGTCCACCGGTGGCCGCTACGGATTCCAGACGATGTGCGAGGGCGGCGGCCAGGCCAACGCCACCGTCATCGAACGGCTGGCCTAGACGCCTGCCATATGAGGCTCTTCGTGGCGGTGTGGCCGGATGACTCGACGGCGCAGCGCCTGGCTTCGTTGAAGCTGGGTCCCGCCGACGATCTCAGACTGGTCGGATCGCCGAATTGGCACGTCACCCTTCGGTTCCTGGGTGAGGTGGATGACGACCTGGTGCCTGCACTGGTCGACGCGCTGGACAGCACGGCGGCGAACGTGCCTGGAGCAATCCAGTGCCGAGTCGGCCCGGTCACCGCGTGGTTCGGCGATCGGGTGCTGCACATTCCCGCCCGGGGCCTGGACGAATTGGCCGAAGCGGTGCGCTCGGCGACAATTCCGGTGGCCCCCGTGCGGTCTGACAAGGAACCACAGTTCAACGGGCACCTCACCATCGCCCGAACGAAGGGCCGCCGACTCGACGCATCCGCCAGGCGCTCGCTCGCCGGGATCCCCTTCGCCGCGACTTTCGAGGTCGATTCCCTTGATCTGGTGGCCTCGGAACACTCCCGCGAGGGTCCCCGGTACAGCACTCTGGCCACGTTGTTGCTTCGAGGATGACCCGCGACGTGCGCAAGCCGGCGAGGAGGACGGGTGGGAGAAGTCGCCGTGGGAGTCCCTCCTCGCCCAGCTCATCGAGATGGAGAAGAGCTGAGGTTCAGCGGACCTCGTACCACTCGTAGCGGAGTCGACTCCCATCGAGGACGCCCTTCCCGACCGCCTGGACGGCATTGAGCCAGAGGTAGCGGGAGTCGGCGGTCTCGAACCGGGGGGCCACGTAGATCGGCGAGTTGCCAGGCCCGGCGCTGAGGTCGGTCCGGCCTAGGTACTGGGCCAGGACAATGGCGCCGTCGTGGGTCTGGATGGTGCAGCGCACGTCGATCGACCCCACCGGGCCGGAGACGGTCACCCAGTCGGCGCCGGCCCGGCCCAGCATGGTGCCCCGGAGACGGTCACCCTCGACCGTCAGCTCGAGGACCTCATAGATGAGCCGGACACCGGCGGGGCCCTCGCCGACCATGATCGGCTCGGCCAGGGTCACCTCGATGGTGCACAGCGGGATCAGTTCGACGGTCACCCTCGAAACGCTAGTTGGTCAGCTCCGGTCCGGGCCGAAGCTGGTCAAAGACAACGTGTTGCCATCGGGGTCGGCGAACCAGGCGACGAAGTCACCGCCCGGCGTCTCCCAGATCCCCTTGGCGTTCTGTTCCAAGCCGTCATAGCGAGTGACGGTGACGCCGACGGAGGCCAGGGCATCGACCGCGGCCTCGATGTCGGGAACCTCCCACCCGGCGATGGTGAAGGGTTGGGGTTGGAGATCCGGCACCGGGGTGAGCCGCAACATGATGCCGTTGGCGTCGAGGACGACTGCGAACGGGTTTTCGTCGGTGACGGGTAGGCCCAGCATCGAGCTGTAGAACTCGCGAGCCGATGCCAGGTCACGGACCGGGATGAAGGCCATCAACCGGGCATTCGCCAACATGGCCGAGCAGAGGCTCCGGCTACCGGCCGGTCCAGACCGGCTGCCGCTTCTCCGCGAACGCCTTCGGCCCCTCCTTGGCGTCCTCGCTCCCGAACACCTCGCCGGCAATCTCCGACTCGATCCGGTACGCCTCTTTCATGTCGGTGGCCAGTCCCCGCAACACCGACTCCTTGGTCTTGCGCACCGCCAGCGGGCCGTTGGCGGTGATCCGCCGGGCGTAGTCGTTGGCCCGCTCCATCAACAACTCGGCGGTAGTCACCTCGTTCAGCAGGCCCATCTCGAACGCCTTGTCGGCCCCGATCCGGTCGGCGCACAGCAGGAATTCCATCGCCGCCGGGAAGGGGATCTGGCGGGGGAGCCGGACCGTTGTCCCGCCGCCGGCGAACAGCCCCCGCTTGGGCTCGAGCACCCCGAAGGTGGCGGTGTCGACCGCCACCCGGATGTCGCACCCGCCCAGCATCTCCATCCCGCCGGCCACGCAGGTCCCGTTGATGGCGGCGATGATCGGCTTGTAGAGCTTGACCCCCCGGAGCACCGCCTTCATGCCGTCGTCGAGGCTGTAGCCGCCGATGGAGTCGACCTCGCCGGCCTTGATCTTCTTTTGGTGCTCGGTGATCTGCGGGATGTAGGTCTTCAGATCCGCCCCGACCAGAAACGAATCCTTGACGCCGGTGATGATGGCCACCCAGGCATCCTCTTCCTCCCCGAATCGGTCCCAGGCACTGCGGAGCTGGAAGAAGTGCTCCATGTCCATGGCGTTCTTCGCCTCGGGACGGTCGATGGTGATGAGGGCGACGTGGTGGTCGTCGACCTCGTAATGGATCGGCACCGTCAGTCGCCGGGAGAAGCCTTCTTGGCGAAATTCAACAAATCGGTGGCGGTGGTCCCCTCGGGCCGAGCCTTGCCCGACCGGGGCATCATGGAGACATCGACGTCGGTGGCCTCCGCCCGCAACGCCCCGACGGTGCACTGCTCCCGGGGTCGGACCGAGAAGGGGTCGAACTTGAAGTGGCGCATGGCGTTGAGGTGGGTGATCTTGTTGATCTCGTCATCGGGGACGTCGGCCAGGTACTTCATCGCCATCTCCGGTGCATTGGGCCAGGTGGAGTCGGAGTGGGGGTAGTCGCACTCCCAGGTGATGTTGTCCATGTTCAGGTAGTGGCGGTTGGCCACCCCGAAGGCATCATCGATGAAACAGGTGATGACCCGTTCCTTGAACACCTGGCTCGGGAGCATGTCCCCGAAATCCTGACCGGTCCAGGCGTGGTGGTGCTCGTAGACGTAGTCGACCCGTTCCAGCAGGTAGGGGATCCAGCCGATCCCGCCTTCGGACAGGGCGATCCGGAGGTCGGGGAATTTCCGCAGCACCGGCGACCACAAGAGATCGGCGGCGGCTTGCACGATGTTCATCGGCTGGAGCGAAATCAGCACGTCGATGGGAGCTTCGACCGAGGTGATCACCAGTTGGGACGAGGACCCGATGTGCATGCAGACGATGGTGCCCTCGTCGGAGCAGGCCTGCCAGAAGGGATCCCAACTGTCGGAATGGAGGCTGGGCCAGCCCAGCTTCTCCGGGTTCTCCGAGAAGGTCACCGCGTGGCATCCCTTCTTGGCCACCCGCTTGACTTCAGCCGCGGCCAGTTCGGCATTCCAGATGGCCGGCAACGAGAGAGGGATGAAGCGTCCGGGCGCGGCGCCGCACCATCCTTCGATGTGCCAGTCGTTGTAGGCCTGGATCATGGCCAGGGCCACGTCCTTGTCCTCGGTGCGGGCGAACAGCTGCCCGCAGAACTGCGGGAATGAGGGGAAGTTCATCGACCCGAGCACGCCGTTGGCGTTCATGTCCCGGATCCGCTCCTTTACGTCGAAGCAGCCGGGCCGCATCTCGTCGAGCGAGGTGGGCTCGATGCCGTACTCCTCGGGCGGGCGGCCGACCACCGCGTTGAGCCCGATGTTGGGCATCTCGTTGCCGTCGTAGGTCCAGACGTCGGTGCCGTCCGGCTTCTTGATCATCTTGGGCGCCAGGTCCTGGTACCTGGCCGGGAGCCTCCCCTCGAACATGTCGGGCGGCTCGACGATGTGGTCGTCCACACTTACGAGAATCAGGTCCTCGGCACGCATCAGCATCCTCCCCTGTGAGATCCGCGGCCAGGCCGGTGAAGCCTGACGCCGATGTCATGCAGACTATCCACCCCTCGCCCCGGTTGCGATTCAGAGATTGGCCGCGTTGCCGCCGTTCCCATCGGGGGATAGCTGCACGGTGCGCCCGATCAGCTCGTCGGACTCGGCGGCCCCCAGGGCGGACGGATCGGTGAGCCGGGCATAGCACCGGGCGGGTCCCGGGGCCACGTCGCAAATGAGCGCCGCCGATTCGGGCGCGCCGTCCCGCCCGTGGACCACTGAATAGGTGGCCACCCGGGCCGAACCCTCGAAGGACTCGACGATCGGCGTCTCGGCCATGGCTCCCAGGGCCGCCACCGCGGTGTCGTCGGGAGGGACCAGCGTCCCCGGCGTCGTCGAGTAGGCGGCGAAGACGTGCTTGTGCATGTGCATCCCGACCCCGCTGATCATGCCCAGCGATCCGGGATCGGCCCGAAGGGTCTCGACCATGGTGGCCAGCGAATGGGTGAGGTAGTTGCTGCCCGGGCCGCCGTGGTAGGCCAGGCCGCCGGTGACGGTGACCGGCCGATCGGGCGCCACCCCCGGGTCCGCGCTCCGGGCGGCACCCTGATCGATGCCCAACGCGTCGAGGGCGAACTCGATCGAGCTGGCGAAGCACGAGTAGAGGTCGAGATGGGCAATGTCGTCCACCCCGGCTCCCGCGCCCCGCAACGCTGCGGCACCGGCGGCCTCCATCGCCCCTGACCGCCAGAGGTCCGTCCGTTGGGCCACCGCCGGCGGGTCCTCGGCGTAGCCCCATCCCCGGAGATAGACCCGCCGGTCGATGGGTACCCCGAGCGAGTCGGCCGCGGCGTCGCTGGCCACCAGCACGGCGGCGGCCATGTCCACGTCCATGATCGCGGTCATCAGTTTCGAGTACGGGTAGCCGACCATCCGGTTGTCGGCGTTCGGTCCGATGATCTCCTCCACTCCCCGAAGGGTCGGGAACCAGGCGTGGGGATTGGCCGCTGCCACCGCGCTCAACGGGGAGAGCAGCTCGCCGAGGGAGCGCCGGTACTCCTCCAACCCCGGACCGAGATGGGCCCGGTGGGCGTTCTCGAACAGTGCGAAGGTGAGCCAGGCCTCGAAGATGCTGTGGGTCACCTCGCCGGGATGGGGGAAGACGTCGAGGGGGAACCGCCGCCGCTCGGCCGGCGGGTAGCTCCAGGCCGGCTTGCGCCCCTCCTTGGCCAAGCGTCGCTTGGTGGCCAGCGCTTCGCTGCCGACCACCAGGGCCAGATCCAGATCGCCGCGCAGGATGTCCCGAGCGGCGTTGGAAACGATCGACTGGGGGACATTGCCGCCGATCCCCGAGTAGTTGACCACCTTCGGGTCGGCGCCCAACTTCGCGGCCAGGCGGCCGGGGGTCGTCGTACTGCCAGGCCTGGCAGTAGACGACGTCGATCCGTTCGAGCCGCTGGAGGGCGCCGGGGCGGCCGGTGTCGGCATCGGCGAGTCGGGCGACTTCCTCCCACATGGCCAACGGTTCCGGCGCCCCGTCCGGACCGCAGTCTTCGGGGTGCCAGGTCCGTCGGCCCACCCCGATCAGGCAGGGTTGCCGCGGGTCCCGTTGGCTGGGGGAGGCCACGTCCGCGTCAGGACTGCCGGGCCCGACCCGGCAGCTTGATGGCCCGGTCGGCGATGATGTTCTTCTGGACTTCGGTCGAGCCGCCCCCGATCGTCGAGTAGCGCTGGAACGAGTAGAGCCGGGTCCACTTGCCCCGGTCCACCGCGTCGGGCCCTCCCCGGGCCAGCAGTCCGGCCGGGCCCAGCAGGTCGACGGCCAACTCCGCCAGGGTCTGGGCCAGCATCGACCACTGGAGCTTGGAGAACGGGACCTCGGGCCAGTTCTTCTCTCCCCGCATGACCTTGCTCAGGGCCCGGTAGACCAGCAGCCGGGTCAACTCGATCTCGGTCCACGCCCGGGCCAACCGGTCGGCCATCACCGGATCCTCCAGCGCCTTGGGATTGAGGGCTCGGGCGGTCTCCACCATGGCCCGGAGGTCGGCGGCCAGGCTGGTGATCTGGCCGGCGATGCCGACCCGCTCGAAGCCCAGGGTGCTCATGGCCACCATCCAGCCTTCGCCCTCTCCCCCCAACCGGCTGTCGACGGGAACCTTGACGTCGCGGAAGTACACCTCGTTGAACATCTCCTCGCCGGACATGTCCCGGATCGGCCGGCACTCCACCCCCGGCGACTCGAGGTCGACGATGAAGGCGGTGATGCCTTCGTGCTTGGCCCCCCGTTCGATGGCGGTCGGATCGGTGCGGAACAGGAACAGGCCCCACCTGGCCAGGTGGGCGGTGGAGATCCAGATCTTCTGCCCGTTGACCAGGTAGTGGTCACCACCGTCGTCCAGGATGGCCAGGGTCCGGAGGTTGGCCAGATCGTTCCCGGCATCGGGCTCGGAGAACCCCTGGCACCAGTGATCGTCGCCGTTGATGATGTTCGGCAGCCAGCGGTTCTTCTGCTCCTCGGTGCCCCATTGGATGAGCATCGGGCCGATCTGCCAGATGCCGTTGGTGTTGAACATCCCCGGTGTCCGGTACTCGGCCATCAGCTCGGAGTAGATGAGACGCTGCACCGCGGTGGTCTCCCGACCACCCCACTCGGTCGACCAGTGGACCGCCGCCCACCCTCCCTCGTTCATCAGGCGCTGCCACGCCTTGCGCCGCTCCTGCGACGGCACCCCGGCCACGCGCTGCTCGTCGTCGTCGGTTTCGATGAGAAACCGTTCGAGATGCTCGTCGAGCCATCCCCGCAGCTCGTCACGGAATGCCTCATCCTCTGGGGCCAGGGAGAAATCCACGGGCCGAAGCCTACCCAAGGAGCCCAGCCGTCCACGGGTGAGGCGGGGCCGTCAGTGGCTGAGGCGGGGCGGAAGCGCGTCCGACGGCACCGGAGGCGCGGGGGTGCGCGGCTGGTACCGGGGGGCCAGCAGGTCTCCGCCGGGCCCTCCGTCGCCTTTGAAGGCGGCGATCACCGTGGAGTGGGACAGCGAGTACGCACCCACACAGAGGATGAGAAGCGAGAAGGCCTCGAGGGGCCCCCTCGCCCCGGCCGTCTGGAGGTTGTCACCGAACAGGGCGATGCCGATGGCGATGCTCACCAGGGGATCGACCAGCACGATGGCGGTCTGGGACGCCCCGATGGGTCCGGCATGGAAGGCGTTTTGGGTGAGGAACACCGAGGCGCCGCCGAAGGTGGCCAGGGCGTAGGTCTGCCAGTGCCAGAAGATGCTCACCCAGTCCTGGGCGAAGAAGTGGGAGACGACCTTGGTCATCGCCGCGGTGAAGGCGTAACCGATGGCGGCCGAGGTGCCGAACATCGAAGCGCGCCACCACCTCGGGCCTCGCAGGGCGAGGACGATGGTGATGACCATGGCGGCGACGCACGCCCCACCGACGATGATCCAGTCGAGATTCTCGGGAAGCTGGTTCCCCCCGATGGGGGCGGCGAACACCAGAAAGCCGGCGAGCCCGGCCGAGGCCATCCCGACCCCCAGCCACTCGCGTGGCCCGACCCGGTAGCCGAACCGGGTGGAGAGGATGAAGACCAGGAAGAGGATCTCGGTGACCAGGATCGGCTGGACCTGGCTCAGCCGCCCGAAATGGAGGGCCAGCGCCTGGAGGATGAACGAGACGATCATCAACGCGAAGCCGGCCAGCCACACCCGCCTCTTCAAGGCGTGGGCGAGGAGGCTCAGCCGGAGGGTGTCGCCTTCCTTGGCGTCCTCTACCCCCATGCGCTGAAGCACACTGATCACTGCGTTGGAGAAGGCCGCCCCGAGAGCGAGAAAGAAAACCATGGAATTGCCCTCAGTGTAGAAGGGGCGATCCACTACCGGTGCGAATCCTGAGAGTTCGCGTGATCATGTCACCGGGGTGGCTGGACGCCACCGGTCTACACTGACAGGGCTGTCAGGGTCATGTTGCTCCCGCTCAGGGTGACAACCGCCCGAGGACCGCCCGAGGACCGTCCGAGACTCAAGGAAGGCACGGCAGGCAACACCATGGACTTCACCTACGACGCCGAACAAGAGGCGCTCCGAGATGTGGCTCGACAGGCCATGGACCGCGAGGTCGGTGGCGCCCGGCTGCGGGAGATGGCCGACGATCCTGACGGGATCGACCCAGCCCTCTGGACCACGCTGGTCGACCTGGGGTGGACGGGACTGGTGATCCCGGAATCCCTCGGCGGCGCCGGGGCCGGACTCTCCGAGTTGTGCATCGTCCTGACCGAGACCGGACGGGTTCCCCTTCCGGGCCCGTTCTTCTCATCCGCGGTCATGGCCACCCTGGCGGCCAAGGCGCTCGGAGCCGACGATCTGTTGAGGGAGCTGGCCGCCGGTCGGACCCGGGGGACGGTGGCCTTCCACGAGTTCGGCCACGGCGACCCCCTCGGCAACCTACGCACCCGGGCCCGACGGAAAGGGCCGACCTGGGTCCTCGAGGGACTGAAGCCGTTGGTCCTCGACGGTCACACCGCCGACTGGGCCATCGTGGTGGCTGGCACCGAAGAGGGCCGACGCTCGTTCCTGATCGAGAACCCGGACGGCGAGCCGGTCCCGGCTCTCGATCCCACCCGGAAAGTCGCCCGCCTCGATCTGCGGGAGCGTCCGTGCGTGCCCATCGGCCCCGCCGGCAACCAGGCTTCCATCTGGCGCCGGCTGTCGGACGACCTGTCGGTGTCATTGGCGGCCGAAACCCTGGGGACCGCAGATCGGGCGTTGCAGCTGGCCATCGGCTACACCACCGAGCGGGTGGTGTTCGACCAACCGGTGGCTTCGTTTCAGGTGGTGAAGCACAAGATCGTAGACATGTTCCACCAGATCGAGATGGCCCGGGTGGCCGTGCAGTTCGCGGCGTGGGCGGCCGATGCCGAGGACCCGCAACGGGAGCGGGCCGCGGCCATGGCTGCCGGCTATACCGCCGAGGCCGCGATCAAGGTGACCGGGGAGGCCATTCAGCTGCACGGCGGCGTGGGCTTCACCTGGGCCAACGATGCCCACTTCCTGTTCAAGCGGGCCAAGCAGAACGACGTGCTGATGGGCGGGCATGCCACGCAACGCAAGCGCCTGGCCTCCATGTTGGTCGACATCGCCTGACCGGTGGGCGATTCCGACATCGGCGGGGACCGGACCCGTTTCATCCAGCGGCTCCCCAAAGCCGAGCTCCATCTCCACATCGAAGGGACCCTCGAACCGGAGCTGATGTTCGCGCTGGCTACCCGCAACGGCGTCGCCCTGCCGTATCCGGATGTCGAGGCCGTCCGGCGGGCCTATGTCTTCGACGATCTCCAGTCGTTCCTCGACGTCTACTACGCCGGATGCGCGGTGCTCGTCACCGAGCAGGACTTCTACGATCTGACCACCGCCTATCTCGATCGGGCCGTGGCCCAGGGCGTCACCCACGCCGAGATCTTCTTCGATCCCCAGACCCACACCGATCGCGGGATTCCCTTCGGCACCGTGGTCACCGGCATCCGCCGGGCACTCGAGGACGGTCAACGCCAGCGGGGGGTCAGCTGGCGGCTGATCTTGTGCTTCCTCCGGCACCTGAGCCCGGAGGCGGCCATGGCGACCCTCGAGGAGGCACTCGCGTTCCGGGAGGTGATCACCGCGGTCGGCCTCGACTCCGGCGAGCTCGGGAATCCTCCGTCGAAGTTCGAAGCCGTGTTCCGGCGGGCCCGGGAGGAGGGCTTTCTGGCCGTGGCTCACGCCGGCGAAGAGGCCGATCCCAGCTACATCTGGGAAGCCCTCGACCTCCTCGGGGTGCGCCGGATCGACCACGGGATCCGCTGCTCGCAGGACCCACTGCTGATGGACCGGCTTCGCGACGAGCAAGTGCCGCTGACCGTTTGCCCGCTCTCCAACGTACAACTCGGAGTCTTTCCCGACCTTGCCCACCACAACCTGGCCGTGCTGCTCCGCTACGGCTTGCGGGTCACGGTGAACTCCGACGACCCGGCCTACTTCGGTGGCTACATCGCCGACAACCTGGCGGCGGCGGCCGATGCCCTCGGCCTCGACGACCAAGAGGTCATCCAACTGGCCCGCAACTCGTTCCTCGGCTCATTTCTGGACGAGGACGACAAGCTTGCCCAGCTGGCGGCCGTCGAGGCCATGGCCGACTCGGGTCGGTAACGGCTCAGCGGGTGGCCCTGGCCGCGTTGATACCGGCCCAGAAATCCTGGATCAGCGGGGGAGGTTCGGGCGACATGGTTTGGCGTTGGGTGAACAGGATCCCGGTGACCCCGTTGCCGAGATTGGAGCGCCAGGTGGTGCCGGTGCCGCCATCCCAGCCGATGCCGACCGGGAGGGGTTGATCCGGCGAGCCGTCGGCGGGAACCGCCAGGCCGAAGCCCCACCCACCGCCGTCGAGGAACAATGCGGAGGCTTCCCGTTGGGGCGGGGTGAGCCGGTCGGACGTCATGAGGGCGACGCTGGCCGGCGAGAGAATGGGTTGGCCCCGCCCGGTGCCTCCGGCCAGCAGCATCGAGACGAACGACCAGTAGTCGTCGATGGTGGAGACGAGCCACCCGCTCGCATCCGCGAACGAGGTCGGCCTGCTCCACCAGCTGTGGGCGGGATCATCGAGGACCACCAACTCGCCGGTTTCGGGGTCGGGCAGGTAGGCGGTGGTGAGCCGGCCCAGCTGGTCGACGGGGACGGTGAACCCGGTGTCGACCATGCCGAGCGGTTCGAAGACCCGCTCGCGGAGCACCGACTCCAGATCCTGTCCGGCGGCTCGGGCCAGAAGGACGCCCAGCACCTGGCCCGAGGTGTTGTACAGCCATTGTTCGCCGGGCTGGTACATCAGCGGCAGTGACCCGAGGGCGGCGATCCACCCGTCGGCATCGTGGTCGACCGGCGGCCAAGGCGGTCCTCCGATGCTCTGGAGCCCGAGCTTGGCCTCTTCCCTCTGGATCGGGAGGCTGTCAGGCGCCGCCATCACCGAGCCGATCCCGAGCCGGTAGCTGAGGAGATCATCGAGGGTGATCGGTCGGTCGGCCGGGACGGTGTCGTCGAGCTCGGCGTCGATGGCCCGCAGGACTCGGCGGTTGGCCAACTCCGGCACCAGCTCGTCGATCGGTTCCTCGAGGCGGAGGCGGCCTTCCTCGACCAGTGTCAGAGCGGCCACCGCGGCAATGGGCTTGGTGAGCGAGGCGATCCGGAAGATGGCGTCGCGGGCCAGGGGGGTGTCGTCGTCGAACGACGGCGTGCCGATGACGTCGACGTGGACGTCCTCACCGGAGGCCACCAGGGCCACCAGCCCCGGGAGCTGACCCGGCGCGACGTGGGCCGCTATCGAGTCATGGAGGCGGTCCAGGCCGGGTTTCGAAAGCAGAACCGTCGAGGACTGGTCAGTGGTCAAGGGCCGACTCCCGGGTTGGTGTCATGGGTTGTAGACCCGGTGGCCGGCTCGAAGTCATCGATGCGGCCCAGCCGTCTTATTTTCCGCTACTCGCAGTGGACCGCTGACGGGGGAACGTCGAGGGCCGGGTTGGCCCCGAAGAAACCCACCGGCAGCAGGTGGAACCCGCAGTACTCCGCCGGCATGACCGGCCAGTCCTCCGGGCGGGGCACGTGGGTGACGCCGAAGGTGTGCCAGGCGACGATCTCGGTGTCGGTGAGCGGCCGGTCGGCCGCGGTCCACCGTGGCAGGCCGTCACCGCCGGGGTGTTGGTTGGGAAAGTCTCCGGCCGCCCGCTTCTCGTCGGGTTCGTACCGGGTGACCCACAGGTTGTGCTGGGCAAAACCGGCCCGCTGCCCCACGCTGGATTCCGGGTGGGCCAGCAACGTCGGGGTGGAGCCGGGGACCAGCTTGTAGGCAACCGGCTGTCCCAGCCGGTTGAAGACGTTGGGGTTCACGAAATTCCAGTGGCGGCTGGCGGCGGCGTCGACGTTGCGCCGGGCCTGCAGCTCGGACTCGAGCCGGGTGGCCACCGGCATGAAGGCGTTGGCCCGGGGATTGGCCTCCCCGGCGGGCAGCGGCGAACAGGAGACCTCGTAGACCTCGTTGACCGGCCCGTCCACCTCCATGTCGAGCCGGGCGCAGAACAGGTGCTGGTGCACGGGTGCGGCCAGCCCGGGGGCGACGACGGTGGCGAACGGTGTCGGCTCCCCGGGGCTCACCGCCTGAGTGGACATGACGCCGGTCAACTTCACCTCGAGTTGAATGGTGCCGTCGAGGTAGAAATACCAGTAGAAGCCGTACTCGTAATTGCCCACGGTGGCGATGGACGACACCACCAGCCGCCGTGATCGCCGCACCTCGGTTCGCCCGATGTTCATGTCCTGGTGCTTCCAGAGGATGCCGTAGTCCTCCTCGTGGATGCAGATGGCATTCGAGACCACGTAGGGCTTGCCCTTCTCGGTGGCCAGGGTGGCGTCGAGGTAGGCGATCTCGCCCAGGCAGTCGCATCCCCGGGCCAGCGAGTTGGCCATCCGCCCGAGTCCCCACTCGCCGACGTCGAAGGCGTTCTTCCAGCCGTGCATGTCACCGGGGTCGCCGTAGGGGACCACCATCTCGGTGATCGACGCCCGGTGCAGAATCGGGCGAACCTGTTCCCCGTCCTGGTAGCCGACGGTGTGCAGCACCAGTCCGTCATAGGGGTGCATCGACACCCGCAACGACCAGCGTTGCCAGTTGATCAGGTTCGAGTCGATGGTGAAGCTCGGGCCTTCCGGCTGGACGATCTCCAGCGGGCGCAGGTCGTCACGCAGCGGTTGGTTGTCCTCGGGGTAGTAGCTCCCGGTCTCCTTCGGAACGGGGACGACGCCGTAGTCGAGCACCTCGAGGACCTCGCCCCGGCCGGCGTCCACCATCGCCACCACCCCTTCGATGGGACGCGCATACCCGTTATCGCTGGGAGCCTCCCGGTAATAGGAGAGGCAGCGGGCGATGCGTTTGTGCTCCTCGGCGGGGTTGCCGAAGTTGCCGGTGGGCCAGGGATCGACCTGCACCTTGTCGAAGTCGGAGATGCCCCGCAGCCGCATAGCCTCCTGCCAGGCGGGGTCCGCCTTGAGGGAGTTGATGGCCCGCATCGAGTCCTCGAACAACAGGGCGGGGCGCACGTCGGAACGCACCACCCACGAGACGATCTCGGCGGCCGGAAGCGAGACGACCGCCTCGATGACGGTGCTCTCGGGCCCGGGGACGATGACCAGCCGGACCCGGCGTTCGACCGGATCACCCGTCCGATAGGCGGCGAGCTGTGCCTTCGGCGGGTCTTCGAGGGTGACGGTGGCGAAGAGGGCGACGTCGTCGATCCGGCCGCTTTCCCGCACCATCCTTACCGAGGTGCGGATCTCTTCGGCGGTGAGCGGTTCGAGCGGGTGGGTCACGCCGTCGGTCGGCGCCGTCGGTGGATCATCCCCGGAGGTCCTTGTCGGCCGCCGCGGTCAGCGCGGCCGTCGGGCCGTTGGTTCCGAGGGACTCGACCAGTTGTTCGACCACGGCCAGGGTGGCCCCGCGTTTTCCGGTGGTCAGCACGTACATGGTGGCCTCGGCGAGCGCCCCGAACAGCACCCGGGCCAACGCATCGGGGTCGAGCTGGACGATCTCCCCGCGGGCCATGCCGTCGACCAGCACCCCGCGAAGGAGGGCCACCGCGTCGAGCCCGTCGGCCATGGTGCCGGAGTCGAGCTCGGGAACCGTCCAGGCATCGCGCAGGAAGAACTGCGCCTCGCCCAGGCTGGCGAGGGTGCTGAGGAACACCTCCAACGCCCGGCGGATGCTGGTGACGGTGTCAGCGTCGGGGTCGAGGGCGGCCAGCCCGTCGCGGGTGAGCCGGTCGTAGAGCTGGTGGAGCAGGTCCCGGCCGATATCGGCCTTGTCGGTGAACCAGTAGTAGACGGCCCCCTTGGTGACCCCGGCGGCGGCGGCGATGTCCTCGACGCTGACCGCGTGATAGCCACGGCTGGCGAACTCGGAGAGGGCGACGGCGAGGATCCGCTCCCGGGTCTCTTGTCCACGAGGCTGGCGACGGCTCACGAGGTTCCCGCCTCCCTACGTTGCATGTCCACGGCTAGATACTTCCATGTTATGAGAATCATACGCTACGTACGTAAATCCTACGCCGGATCAGACAGGGTGGGGACCGCCGCCGGGGTAGATCGGGGGTCGAGGGCGTCGGGCGGCCGGCTCGAGGAGCCGGGCCAGCGGCTCGATCCCCGCAGGTTCGACCGTATTCGGGCAGATGGAGTAATCGTGCCGGTAGGCGCAGATGTCGTGTGGCGCGGCGGCAACGTGACGCTCGACGGCGGTGGGGAGCCTGCCCATGGACCCGCTTTCCGATGCGGCCAGACAGATGATTCCACCGGCGCGGTTTTGGTGCCAAGCACTAGCGTCGCCGACCATGAACGAACCCGACACTGTTCCCGAACACGGGGTCACCGCCCATGCCCGACGGGACCCGGACCGGCCGGCCATGGTGATGGGCGACACCGTCCACACCTACGGTGAGCTCGACGGGCGGGCGCGACGGCTGGCCACGGCATTGCGTGGACTCGGTGCCGGTCCCGACCGTCCGGTGGCCACCGTGCTCCCCAACGGCATCGAGCCCTTCGAGGTCCTTACCGCCGCGGCCATGCTCGGCGCGCCGTACCTGCCGATCAACTATCACCTGAAGGCCGCGGGAGCTGGCCTACATCCTCGCCGATGCCGACGTGGCCGTGGTGGTCGGCCATACCGAGTTGGAAGACGAGCTGGCGGCGGCCCTGGCCACCCCCGGGCACACCTGCGGCTCGTTGGTGGTGGGCCACGACTACGAACCGGCCATCGAGGCAGCCTCGCCGCTTCCCGGTGGGGATAGCGGCCCGGGTCCCGAGCTGATGTTCTACACATCGGGAACCACGTCGCGCCCGAAGGGTGTCGTCCACGGCAACCTGGGTACCGACGCCGGTCGTCACCGGGGCATGGAGGGCCAGGTGGCGCTGTGGTCCTGGACGCCCGACGACGTCTACGTGATGAGCGGCCCGGCCTATCACGCATCACACGCCGGCTGGGCCCTCACCGCCCTCTACATCGGGGCGACGACCGTCATCACCGAGCGGTTCGAGGCCAGGTCGTTCCTGGCCGAGATCAACCGGTGGCGGGGGACCCGGTCGTTCATGGTGCCGGCCCATTTCATCCGCATCCTCGAGCTCCCCGAAGACGAGCGTGCCGCGTTGGACGTGTCCAGCCTGGCGCTGATCGTCCACGCCGCCGCCCCCTGCCCGGTCGTGGTCAAGACCAAGATGATGGAGGCGTTCCCCCATACCGAGATCCACGAGTTGTACGGCGCCAGTGAGGGAGGCGCCACCCGTATCTCACCGCAAGAATGGCGGGACCATCCGGGCAGCGTGGGTCTCCCGTGGCCCGGGGTGGAGATCCGTATCCTCGATGAGGACGGCGCGCCGGTGGCCACCGGCCAGCCCGGCCTTGTCTACATCCGTCCCCCCGGTGGCATCCGATTCACTTATCGCAACGACGACCAGGCGACGTCCCAGGCCTGGCGGGACGACGCCTTCACGGTGGGGGACATCGGCCACCTCGACCCCGACGGATACCTCACCATCACCGACCGGGTGTCGGACATGGTCCTGTGGGGCGGCGTCAACATCGCCCCCCGTGAGATCGAGGAGGTGCTCTACCAGCACCCGGAGGTGGTCGATTGTGCCGTCTTCGGCATCCCCGACGAGCGGGACGGCGAGCGGCTGAAGGCGATGGTCCAGCTCCGCCACCCGGTGGCCACCGACGAACTGGCCCAGTTCGTCCGGGAGAGGCTGGCCAGTTACAAGGTCCCCCATGTGTGGGAAACCATCGACGAGCTGCCCCGGGACCAGAACGGCAAGGTGCTGAAACGGCTCCTCCGCCAGGCCCATCAACCCCGCGGCTGAGCCGCCGGGCCGTCTTCCGGGTTCATACCCGAGGGCCATCGACCCATACTGGTAGAACGGGTTACATACGGTTAGTATGTTCCGATCCGCCGGGGGGATGGACCGCCCTCGAACGGAATCCGACAGGAGGACCACCATGAGCGTGTCACTGGACGAGACGGTGGGCGGCCAAGTCGCCTTCGACCCCTTCGAGTTGCAGGACACCGTCACCGGCAACATCCGCGACCCGTATCCGCAGATGGCCGAGTTGCGAAAGGAAGGTCCGGTCTACGTCGGGGTGGTCGACTTCGTCGGAGTCGATCCGGTGGCGTCGCCGCTGATCGCCGATCGGCCGATGCCGGTGTCGGTGTTCGGTCACGATGAGATCGTCACCGTCCTGCGGGACGACCGAACCTTTTCCTCCACCGTCTACGAGGGGATCATGGGAATGGTCATGGGCAAGACCATCCTCCAGATGGATGCCCCGAACCACAAGATCCAGCGGGCGCTGGTGTCGCCCGCCTTCCGCTCGAGGGTGTTGGAGCGGTGGGAGGTCGAGTTGGTCCGCTCGGTGGTCGACGACCTCATCGACAAATTCGCCGGCCGGGGTCATGCCGATTTGGTACGCGAGTTGAACTTCGGGTTTCCGGTACAGGTCATCTCCCGCATCCTCGGGCTGCCGATGAAGGACTACCCGCAGTTCCAACGCTGGACGGTCGAGTTGATCAGCGTGGCCGCCAACTGGGATCGGGCCCTGCTGGCGTCGGCGCAACTGGCCGAGTATCTCACCGACGTGTTGAACCAGCGACGGGCCGAGCCCGCCGATGACCTCATCAGTGACCTGGTGGTGGCCGAGGTCGAGGGCGAACGGCTGTCTGACGAGGAGATCCTTTCGTTCCTCCGGCTCCTCCTCCCCGCCGGGGTGGAGACCACCTACCGGGCGACCGGCAATGTGCTCTTCGGCCTGCTCCAACATCCGGAACAGCTGGAGGCGCTTCGGGCCGACCGGGCCCTGTTCGCCCCGGCGTTCGAGGAGTCACTCCGATGGGAACCACCGGTGACGATGATCCTGCGTCGCACCCTGAGGGACGCCGAGCTCGGCGGGGTGACCATACCGGAGGGCACCGATGTCGGGTTGTTCCTGGGGGCGGCCAACCGCGACCCTCGACGCTACGACGACCCGGACACCTTCAACATGTTCCGCGAAGCCCAGCAGCATGTCGGGTTCGGATTCGGCGTCCACATGTGCCTGGGCATGCACCTGGCCCGGATGGAGTCACGGGTGGCAGTGAACGCCCTCCTCGACCGTTTCGACGACATCCGGTTCGATGCCGGCGCCGACGACGATGCCCACATCCACGGCATGGCCTTCCGGTCCCCGACGTCGTTGCCGGTCACCTTCTCGCCCCGTTGAGCGCCCGGCGCCCGGCGTCGCGCCCGTCGACCTGATCACCGCGCCAACCTCCCATCGCTCGATCGGCGGCTGTGCGTCAACGGCCTTCAGATGAGAGGATTGCCGCCTTGAAGCTCCAGATCGTGATCGACCGCGACAAGTGCATGGGTTCCGGCAACTGCATGTTCTGGGCCCCGGGGGCCTTCGACCTCGACGACGACGGCGTCTCCGTCTTCCTCGATCCCGACGAGGCCGACGAGCGCCAGCTGTTCCTGGCTCAGGAAGGATGTCCGACCCGGGCCATCTCGCTCTGGCGGGAGGGCGCCGAGGCGGTTCCGGAGTGACCGGGTGGCCTCGCTGATGTTGTCTGCTCCCTGATCGACGACTTCGAAAGGTCCGACCGTGCCGATAGCCATCTCCGAGGAACACCTGACGCTGGGTCGCACCGTGCGCCGATGGCTCGACAGCCACTGCCCTCCGGCCGTCCCCCGAGCGCTGCTCGACGCCGAAGACGAGGAGTTGCAGCCGGTGTGGAAGGAGTTCGCCGCCCAGGGCTGGCTCGGGATCCACATCCCCGAGCAGTGGGGTGGTCAGGGGTACGGCCTCCTCGAGTTGGCGGTGATCCTCGAAGAGACCGGGTGGTCGCTTCTCCCCGGCCCCTTCCTCTCCACCGCGCTGGGCTCAGCCCTGGTCGCGGAGGCGGGCACCCCGGATCAGGCCGCCGCCCTGTTGCCCGGCCTGGTCGACGGCAGCCTGACCGCCGCGGTCCACCTCGGAGCCCCCGGGTTCGACATCACCCGGAGGGAGGACGACGGGACCATCGAGCTCACCGGCGAGCTCCGTCCGGTGCTGGGTGCCGCCACCGCCTCGATGGTGCTGGCACCGGCCAGAGATGGCAACGGCTCGGACACCTGGTGCCTGGTGGACGTCGGCCATTCGGAAGCGGGTGTGCAGGCGCAGCCGCTGGCCAGCCTCGACCCGACCCGAAGGGTCGGGCGAGTGTCGGCGGATGGCGTGAGGGTCGGCCCCGGGCGCCAATTTCCCTCGCTGACCACGGCCCGGGTCCACCAGGTTGCCGTGTCCATGGCCGCCGCCGAGCACGCCGGGGGTGCCCGCTGGTGTCTCGAGACGGCATCGGAATATGCCAAGCAACGGGTCCAGTTCGGCCGTCCGATCGGGCAGTTCCAGGCGGTCAAGCACAAGCTGGCCAACATGCTGGTCCAAGGGGAGCAGATCACTGCGGTGGCGTGGGACGCGGCGGTGGCGGTCGGTACCGGCGAACCGGCCGAGGCCGCGCTGGCGGCGGCCACCGCCGGCGCCATCGTTTTCGACGCGTACGCCGACAGCGCCAAGGACTGCGTGCAGCTGATGGGGGGGATCGGGTTCACCTGGGAACACGACGCCCATCTCCATCTGCGGCGATCGGTGGCCAACCGTCAGCTGTTCGGAGAATCCGACGGCTTCCAGACCCAGCTGGTGACCTTGGCCCGCCAAGGGACCCGGAGGGGGCTGGTCACCGATCTGCCCGACGAGGCCGAACAAGTTCGCCGGGATCTGGCTCCGATCATCGCCGAGTTGAAGGCGCTGGAGGGTGGCGATCGGCACCGAAAGTTGGTGGGTGCCGGCTTCGTCTCCCCCCACTGGCCGAGCCCGTGGGGACGCGACGCCACCGCCGTCGAGCAGCTGGTGATCGAAGAGGAATTCGCCGCGGCCGGCATTGTCCGGCCCCACATCGGCATCGGAGCCTGGGCGCTGCCGCCGATCATCGCCCACGGGACCGAGGAGCAGAGCCGGCGGTGGGTGCTCCCGACCTTGTTGGGCGAGCTGAAATGGTGCCAGCTGTTCTCGGAACCGGGAGCCGGCTCCGACCTCGCCGGTCTGAGCACCCGGGCCGAACGGGTGGAAGGCGGGTGGTGCCTCACCGGCCAGAAGGTGTGGACATCGATGGCCCGCGAGGCGCAATGGGGCATCTGTCTGGCCCGGACCGACCCTTCCGTCCCCAAACATGATGGCATCACCTACTTCATCGTCGACATGGCTTCGGCCGGGATCGACATTCGGCCGCTCCGCGAACTCACCGGCGACGCGATGTTCAACGAGGTGTTCCTCGACGGCGTCTTCGTCCCCGACGACTGCGTGATCGGCGAATTGGGCCAAGGATGGAAGCTGGCCCGGTTGACCCTGGCCAATGAGCGGGTGTCGATGTCGTCGGGCTCGGCCTTCGGGGTCGGGGTCGAAGCCCTGCTCCATCTGGCCGACCGACAGGAGGGGCAGCTCTCGCCCGGGACCTCCATCCGCCTCGGGGCCCTGCTGGCCGAGGCCCAGTCGATCGGCCTGCTGGCCCACCGCTCGACCCTCCAATCGATCTCCGGGACCGATCCCGGAGCCGGGACCAGTGTCCGCAAGCTGTTGGGAGCCGAGCACGAGCAGCGGGTGCAAGAGCTCGGGCTGTCCATGCTCGGACCCGAAGGTGCGACCATGGAGGGCCGCGCTCAGCGGTGGGCCCACGGGTTCCTGGTCACCCGATGTCTGACCATCGCCGGCGGAACCAGCGAGATCCAGCGCAACGTCATCGCCGAGCGGATCCTCGGCCTTCCCCGGGACCCCGAACCGGCCGGGTAACGGCCGGACGTCGATGAGGGTGCCGAACAAGTGTGCAGAATCGGAGGCTCGAGCAATGTTTGCACGTACCAAACGTCGGCTCACCGAGATCACGTCGCCTCTTCTGGAGGATGGCGAGCGGATCGAGGTGATGGCCCACCTGATCACGGGCTCGGTACTCGACGTGATCAAGCATCTGCCTGCCGAGTTCCTGGGGACTCTCGGCACCGTTGAGTTCGGTGTGTTGAGTAACCGCCGGTTCCGGATTTTCGCGTCGGACCAGGAAGGTCGTCCGACGGCCCGGTTGCTCTTTGAGGTGCCGAGATCGGGCTTGGTCGTCACCCGTTCGGGCGGTTTTTACACCCATTGGGTGGACCTGACCGCACCCGGACTCGAACTCCAGCTTCGCTTCCCCATCGTCGCGCGGCGGGACGGGGCTCGCCTCGTCGATGCTTTGGCCAAATCCACCTAACCCGCACCGCTCAGCAACTCGCTCGTCCTGACCGCCGCAGGTTTCCGGCCTGGCTACACCACGCCGGTATCTCGTAGTTGCTTCAGCTCCTCGGTGGTCAGCCCGACCAGGCCGGTCCAGACCTCGTCGTTGTCGGCCCCCAGTCTCGGAGCCCCAGTGGGGGCTGACGCCGGCCGCCCGATGAATCGAGGGAACGGTGCCTGCTGGCGGACGGTCCCGACCACCGGATCCTCGACGTCGACAAGATCCTTCCGGGCGATCATGTGGGGATCGGAGAAGATGTCGGCGGCGCTGTAGGCGATGCCGACGGGGACGTCGTGGGCGATGCAGGTCGCTTCCACCGCGGAGGCGCTCAAGCCGGAGGTCCACGCCTGGACGATCCCGTTGATCTCGTCGCCCCGGGCCACCCGTC
This sequence comes from uncultured Acidimicrobiaceae bacterium, assembly GCA_963819695.1. Lineage (GTDB taxonomy): Bacteria > Actinomycetota > Acidimicrobiia > Acidimicrobiales > RAAP-2 > DASZIT01. Next base: position 1,287,040 of record CAWFXD010000001.1, read on the forward strand.
TCGCCAGGGTCGAGAACCTATCGTCGGTGATGAGGTCGGGCCGGTCCATGGCCTGACAGAGTCGGCGGAAGTTGGCGTCCGATCCGGCCACGATGCAGACGTAGGCACCGTCGGCGGCCAGGTAGTTGTCGAGCGGAGCCGAGTTGGGGAGGCGGTTCCCCTCCCGGGACCGGACTACGCCGAGCTGGTCGTAGCCGGCCAGCGTCCACTCCAATACCCGGAGTACCGCGCCGTAGAGCGGGGCGTCGATGACCGCGCCGGTGCCGGTGGCAGCCGGCCCCGCGTCCCGCTGGTAGAGACCGGCGACCGCCGCCATGGCCGCGAACACCCCGGTCAGATAGTCGGAGATGGTCACCCCCGGTCGCACCGGGGGTCGATCGCGTTCACCGGTCAGATGGAGGAGGCCGCCGTAGGCGATGCCAAGGCGATCGAGCCCGGGGCGGCGCGAGTTCGGGCCGTCCTGTCCGAACACGCTGATGCGCACGAAGACCAGACGCGGGTCGAGGGTTTCGGGACCCAGGCCCCATTCCTCCATGGTGCCCGGCCGGAAGTTCTCACAGACGACGTCGGCGTGGGCGGCCAACCGGCGGAACAGCGTCTGGCCGGCCGACGTCCGCAGGTCGCAGGTCACGCTCTTCCGGCCCCGGCCCTCCACCGCCCAGAACAGGGAGTAGCCGGCCTCCGTCTCCTCGGAGTCCACGAACGGCCCGATGGTCCGCATGAAGTCGCCCGCGCCCGGAAGTTCCACCTTGATGACGTCGGCCCCCAGCTCGCCGAGCAGTCCGGCGCAGAACGGTGCCGAGATTCGGGTGCCGACGTCGAGGACCCGGATTCCGGAGAGTGGCCCGCCGGTGTTCGAACCGCCGGCGTCGTCGGCGGTGCGGCCGGATTGCTCAGCTTCCACCGCTGGGTCCGTCTCCCCGGTCGCGGTCGGCGAACACCTCCTGCATGGAAGTTCGCGACTTGCGCTCCTCGAGAGCGGTCAGGGCGGTAGAGGTGTTGTGCATCCAGTGGTGGGCCATGAAGTGGTATTTCCAGGAGGCGGACTGGCCCATGAGGTCGGCGGTCTGGTTGATGGTGTCCTTGACCACCTGGGCGGTGGCCGGTGGCACCAGGGCGATCCGTTCCGCCAGTTGGTGCGACCGCTCGGCCAGGTCCGCCGCCGGGACGACCTGGTTGACCAGTCCGAGCCGCCAGGCCTCCTGGGCGTCGATGATGTCCCCGGTCCACAGGAACTCCTTCGCCTTCCGGATACCGAGCTCCCACGGTTCGACCAACAGTTCGACTCCGGCACCGGTCATCCGCAGCACCGGATTGGAGAAGCGGGCATCGTCGGCCGCCACGATCAGGTCGCACATGCAGGCCAGCATCAGCCCGGCGGCGATGCAGCTCCCCTGGACCGAGGCGATGGTGGGCTTGCGGAAGTCGTGGATCTTCTTGCAGCGATCGAAGTACATCACCTTTTCGTGATGCATCTTCCCCTCCGGCGTCTCCCGCAACAGCCGCCAGTGGTCGGGCTCGGTATCGCCGACGATGGCCTTGAGGTCGTGTCCCGACGAGAAGTGCTTGCCCGCTCCGGCCAGGATCACCACCCGGACGGCGTCGTCGGCGTCGGCCACGTCGAAGGCGGCATCCAGCTCATCGAGGAGCCGGGTGTCCTGGGCGTTGGCCACTTCCGGCCGGTTCATGGTGATGGTGGCCACCGGACCGTCCACCTCGTATCGGATCACCTCATAGCCCACGGCGTTTCTCCTTCCGGCCTGTTCCCATCCGACTCGGCGCACTCATCCCCGGGGCAGGCCCAACACTCGCTCTCCGACCAGTGTCCTCTGGATCTCGTTGGTGCCGGCGAAGATCGACGAGGCCTGATAGTAGAGCCAGGATCGTTGCCAGGTGCCGTCCCCGGGGTTGTCGCTGGCCCCCTGCCAGAGGCAGGCGGCCGGCCCGAGCACGGCCATGACCGTCTCGTGAAGGCGCTGGGACATCTCGCTCCAGTACAGCTTGAGCGCGCTTCCCTCCGGCCCCGGCGCCTCGCCGCGCTCCAGGCGGGTGAGGGTCCGCCAGTTGTGCAGCTGGAAGGTCTTCACCTCGATGTAGGCCTCCGCCACCCGCTGGCGGATGCCCCAGTCGTCGAATCCGTCCTCGCGGGTGCGGGCCAGCTCCAGGAGCTCCAACAGCAGCTGGCAGTGGATGCCGAGTTGGCGGGGGTTGACTCCTCGCTCGTGGGTGAGGGTGGAGTTGGCCACCGTCCATCCCTCGCCGGGCCGGCCGACCAGGTGGGCGTCGGGAACGAAGACGCCATCGAGGAAGACCTCGTTGAACTCGGCCTCGCCGGTGATCTGGACCAGGGGGCGCACCTCGACCCCGTCGGCGTGCATGTCCACCACCAGACAGGAGATCCCCAGTTGGCGCTTGGGGACATCGGGCTCGCTGCGAGCCAGGCACAGACCCCAGTCGGCGAACTGGGCATACGAGGTCCACACTTTTCGACCGGTCAAGCGGTACCCGCCGTCCACCCGCTCGGCTCTGGTGGAGAGTGACGTCAGGTCGCTGCCGGCGTCGGGCTCGGAGAACAGCTGGCACCACAATTCCTCGGCGCCGAGGATGGGGGGGAGCCACTGCTGTTGCTGTTCGGCGGTCCCGTGGGCGAACAAGGTGGGTCCGACCAGATTGATGCCGATGCGACCCACCAACTCCGGCGCTCGGGCCCGGGCCAGTTCCTCGGTGACCACGAAGTGCTCGGCGGGACCGAGGCCGCGGCCACCCATCTCCGCCGGCCAGGTGATCCCGACCCATCGATCGGCAGCCAGGCGTGCCTGCCACGATCGCCCGAAGGCGACACTCTCGTCGAGGTCGGGAATGCGAGGGGGCAAACCGACGCCGTACTCCCAGGGGAGATTCTCCACCAGCCACTGGTGGAGCTCGGCTCGCAGCTCTTGCTGGGCGGGTGTGATGCGCAGGTCCATCGGCGCCAGCTTGGCACAGGGGTCCCGGACCCATCCCGACGCCCACGTGCGCCCGGGATCCCGTGGTCGACGGGCGCCAGCCGTAGACTCCCCAGCCGTGGACTTCGACCTGTCGGCGGAGCAGACGGCCCTCCGTGACGCGGCCGCCGATTTGCTCGACGGCTACGCGTCCTCGGCGCGGGTCCGTGAATTCGTCGGCTCGGGTCTGGACCCGGCCGGTCCCGGCGGGTTCGACGCCATCCTCTGGGCGGCCATGGCAGAGCAGGGATGGCTGGCCATCGAGCGACCCGAACGGGACGGAGGATTGGGTCTGGGCATGGTCGAGGTGGCGGTGTTGTGCGAGGAGCTCGGACGTCGGGTGGCCCCGGCCCCCTTCATCGGGAGCATCGTTGCCCTCGGGGCGTTTGCCGATGCTGCCGAAGACGACGGGTGGTCGGACCGTCTGGCCACCGGCGAGGCGGTGGGATGCATGGCCTGGTCGGCCGAGCCGGCCCTGGTGACCGATGCCGGCGGCGACGGCCGGTGCCTGTTGACCGCCCGTCCCGAGCCCACGGTGTACGCGTCAGTCTCGGATGTAGCGGTGGTGGTGGCCGATGACGCCGTCTATGCGGTATCACTCCCGGTTGAGGACCGGCCGCCAGCGGAGCCGGCGATGGACCGGACCCGGTCGGTGGGATGGCTGCGCCTCGAGCGGGCGCCGGCTCGGAAGATCGGGGGCGCGGCGGCGGCGGCCCGAGTGCTCGACCGGATGGTGACCTCGTTGTCGGCGGAGATGCTCGGCGCCTCGACCCGGGTGCTGGAGATGAGCGTCGAGTACGCCAAGGACCGGGTTCAGTTCGGCAAACCCATCGGCAGCTTCCAGGCCGTCAAGCACCGACTGGCCGACGCTTTGGTTGACGTGGAAGCCATGCGGTCGAATGTGTACTACGCGGCGTGGTCACTCGCTTCCGGCGATCCCGACGGGTCGCTGGCTGGGTCAGCGGCCAAAGCCTGGTGCTCGGCGGCTTCACGCCGGGTGATGGCCACCGGTCTGCAGGTGCACGGCGGGATCGGGTTCACCTGGGAGCACGACCTCCATCTGTTCGTGAAGCGGTCCCAGCTCGACGAGTCGAGCTTCGGAGACGCCGCCTTTCACCGCGAGCGGGTCGCCGCATTGTTGTCCGGTCGCAAACCGGATGACCCGAGCCTGTTCTGACGCAAGGTGGTTGCCTGTAGGTCGCCACGCGATGGACCCGGAGGCAGGTGTTGACGGCGAAGCGCCGGTGCAGTTTCTGTGACCCGACCTATTTCGCCGGCGGCCCGCCTGCCGGCTACCGGGCTCACCCCGAGCCCCGGGTGAGCAGCATCGATCCGGCGATCGGGCCGCCGCCGTTGGCCACCACCGCCACCTCGTGACGGCCGGGAATCTGTCGATCCCCGCCCTCGCCCCGGAGCTGGACGCAGGCTTCGTGCAGTAACCCGAACCCGTGGAGCCGCCCGGCCGACAACTGGCCGCCGGCGGTGTTGAGCGGGAGTTCGCCGTCGAGGGCGATCCGCGAGCCGCCCTCGACGAATGCACCGCTCTCACCCCGACCACAGAGGTTGAGGGCCTCGAGCCACACCAACGGCAGGATGCTGAACCCGTCGTAAAGCTGGGCCGTGTCGACGTCGGACGGGCGGAGGTCGGTCCGCTCCCACATGCTGGCCCCGGCGTCCCGGGCGGCCATGGTGGTCATGTCGTCGAACTGGTCCCAACTCGGCCGCCCCCGCAGCGCGGTGCCGACCGCGTTCACATGGCATGCGGGATGCGGTGCGTCCGGCGCGTAGTCGACGTGGGAGACGACCAGCGCGGTGGAGCCGTCGCAGGGGGCGTCGCAGTCGAACAGGCAGAACGGGGTGGTGATGATCCTGGCCGCCAGGTAATCGTCCATGCTCATCGGCTGGCGGTAGAGAGCCTTGGGGTTGAGTCCGGCGTTCCGCCGGCCGTTGAGGGCGACCTGGGCCAGCTGCTCGCGGGTGAGCCCGAATTCGTGGAAACGCCGCTGGGCCACCAGGGCGATCCAGTTGGCCGCCGAGACGGCGCCGAACGGGAGCGTCCATTGCAGAAATCCGGCGAAACGGGGAGCGCCACCCGATCCTCCTCCGCCACCCCCGCCGATGCCCTGGCGGCCACCTTCGCCCTGGGCGGTCGACTCGGTGACGGTCCGGTAGACCAGCACATGCCGGGCGGCACCGGCGGCGATGGCGAAACAGGCAGCGATCACCGCCTTCATCTGGGCCGGGCCTTCCGAGCCACCGTCGTGCCAGTTGAGCTTCAGGCGGAGGGCGTCCTGGACCTCAGGGGTCCCCGGCCCGGAGAAGCCCATGCTGCCGCCCACTCCGGCGCCCGGATAGGTGGCCAGCCCGTCGATGTCCTCCCGGGTGAGGCCGGCGTCGGCGATGGCGGCCAGGCAGGCGTCGATGGTCAGGTCGACCTCGGTCCGCCCGAGCCGCCGGCCGACGTCGGATTGCCCGATGCCGGTGATGGCGGCCTGGCGTTCGGCCGGCGCCGCGCTCACCGGTTGCCCCCGGTCGGCGCCGCCAGGCGGAACAGCGGGAGGTACACGTCTTCGTGGCGCTCGAAGACCACTTCGACCGGATCGCCGATCTCGATGTCGCCGGGGTCGCAGTCGATCAGGTTGGTGATCAGCCGGACATCGGGTTGCTCGTCGATGGCCACCAGTCCGATCACATAGGAGTCCGACCCGGGGATCCACTCCTGGACGTTGACGGTGTAGGAGTGCACGGTGCCCCGCCCGCTGACCGGTTGGGGGGCAAGTTCGCGGCCGAGGCACCCCGGGCACACCGGCGCCGGCGGGTGGACGAACTGCCGGCACGACTCGCACCGGAGGAACCGGAGGGTTCCGTCCCCGCCTCCCGTCCAGAAGAACCGGTTGTCGTCGTCGAGCCGAGGGAGGACTCGAAAGGAGGGGCCGTTGGCGGACATGGTCAGGGACACTAGCCAAGGTGACCGGTGCCCGACTTGGGCATTCTGTTAGGTTCACCGTCCGATGCCGACGTGGCTGACCCCAGAGGAATACGAGACGCTGGCCGCCGTCTGCGATCTGCTGATCCCCGCCGACCAGACCCCGGGAGCCGCCGACGCCGGGGTGGTCGACTACATCGACGGGTTCCTCGGGGCGTTCTCGTTCGATCCCCCCCGGATCTGGGCCGGCGGCCCGTTCTCCGGCCGTCAGGGCGGTGCGCCCGGTTTCACCGAGTTCCACCATCTGACCGCGCTGGACGAACTGGCCTGGCGCACCCGGATCGAAGGATCGCAGGGCCGTCCCGAGCGCGAGTTCAACGGCCCGGTGGCGGGGCTCCAGTCGCGTTACCGGGAGGGGCTCGCCGCCCTCGGACCCGACTTCCGCGCCTGCCACCGCGACGATCAGGACCGTCGGCTGCGGGCCAACGCACCGTTCATCAAGCTGGTCTATGAGCACTGCTGCGAGGGCATGTACGGCGCTCCTGAGTACGGCGGCAACCGCGACGGGATCGGCTGGTCGACCATCGGGGTGGCGGGCGACGTGCAGCCCCGGGGCTGGAGCAACGCCGAGGTGTCGCAGGCGTGACCGTCGACGCCGTCATCGTCGGGTCCGGGCCCGGGGGATCGACGGTGGCCGACGTCCTCACCGCCGCCGGTTGGTCGGTGGTGATCTTCGAGAAGGGCCGGAACCATCTCATCGACCTCGAGCACCCGGAGCATCTGGCCACCGACTACTCCAACGACGAGATCAAATTCCTCTACCGCCACTTCCTCGGGCCTGACCCCTTCCTCGAGCCCCGCACCTTCCGGACCGGTCCGGAGCAGGGCGACCATTCGTTCGTGGGGGAGGTCAACTCCATCCCCTCCACCGTCGGCGGCGGGGGTGTCCACGCCGACGGCAAGGTGCCGCGGTTCCGGGAGGAGGACTTCACCCTGCTGTCGTCCTTCGGCCCGCAGGACGGCGCGGCGGTGGCCGACTGGCCGCTGACCTACGCCGACCTCGAACCGTTCTACGCCGATGTGGAGCGCCGGATCGGGGTGGAGGGCGACGCCGACGCCAACCCGTTGGCGGCCTGGCGGTCCGGCCCCTACCCGATGCCGCCGGGGGCGCCGATGTACGGGGCGGTGCTGTCGTCGGCGGCGGCCGAGACGCTCGGCTATCACCCGTACCCGGCCCCGGGGGCCACCAACTCGGTGGCCTACGACGGCCGGCCGGCCTGCAACAACTGCGGGTTCTGCGCCTTCTTCGGCTGCCCGATCCACGCCAAGGGGGACCCGGTGGCCATGCTCCAGCGGGCGATGCTGACCGGGAAGGCCGAGCTCCGGCCCGAGACCTTCGTGTCCCGCATCCGGACCGACGGCCGCCGGGCCACCGGGGTGGACTTCATCGGTCCCGACGGGGTCGAACGTTCCATGGATGCCCGTTACGTGGTGGTGGCCGGCGGGGCGGTGGAGACCCCCCGGCTGCTGCTGCTGTCCGGCTTCGACCACCCCCTCATCGGGCGCCACCTGATGGTCCACTTCCAGACCCTGGCCGTCGGCGGGTTCGCCGACCTCCGTCTCCACGCCGAACGGGGTCGGGCGGTGACCCACCTCCACGACGACGCGTTGGTCCCCGACGACGCCTCCCGGGCGGCGGCCCGCGAGGCGGGGCTCCCTTGGATGCGGGGGGGCATCGTCGAGCACGGCGGGACCGGGCTTCCCATCCTGGAAGCCAAGATCTACCCGTGGGGACCGGCCCACAAGGAGAGCATGCGGCGGTCCCCGCTGCGGGACCGGATGTGGGCCTTCACCATGCAGGGGGAGGACCTCCCGGTCGCCACCAACCGGATCGATCTCGACCCGACGGTGCGCGACGTGCGGGGGTTCCCGGTGGCCAGGTACACCTACGCGCCACATCCCCACGAGCTGGCCGCCTCCGCCCATCACGGGCCCCGGATGGCCGCCATCCTGGAGGCGATGGGGGCGGAGTGGACGTCGGTGGTCACCTCGCCGGGCACCGCCGGGGGCCCGGCCGAGAAGTCGACACCCGACGCCCCGATGAGCCGGCACGTGATGGGCACCGTCCGGATGGGGGAGGACCCGGCCACCTCGGTGGCCGACGCCAACGGCTGTCTGCACCAGCTGCCCAACGTGGTCATCGCCGACTCGTCGGTGTTCGTCACCTCCTCGGGCTACGGCCCCACCCTCACCCTGGCCGCCCTGGCCGCCCGGGCCGCCACCGCGATGATCGGCTGAGGCGCGGCTGAGGCGTTGAAGCCGGTCACGACCCCGACGACCCCGAGCACGGGCGAGAGCGGCGTTCTCGCCAGCTGGCTACCGTGGGCGCATGGATGACAACCCACGCATCGCGCTGGTGACCGGGGCATCGTCGGGAATCGGGGCCGCCACCGCTCGGGCCCTGGCCGCCAATGGGTTCACCGTCGGCATCGTGGCCCGCCGAGGTGACCGCCTGGCCGAGGTGCTGGCCGACTGCCGGGTCCAGGCGCCGGAGTCGCAGCTCGTTCGTGGCCGACCTCTCCGACCCGGACCGGGCGGCGGCCCTGGCCCTCGAGACGTGGGACACCTTCGGGCACCTCGACGTCCTGGTCAACAACGCCGGCATCCCCATGCGCCGGCCGGTGCCCCGGCTCACCCTGGAGGAAGTGGAGCGGGTGATGCGGGTCAATTACCTGTCGCCGGTGGCCATGGCGATGGCCGTGCTGCCGCGGATGACCGAGCGGGGGAGCGGCACCATCGTCAACGTCTCGAGCCTGGGCGGGCGGTTGGGCATCACCACCGAGGCCGCCTACTCGGCCTCCAAGTTCGCCCTCTGCGGGTTCAGCGAGGCGATGGCCGCGGACATCGACGGGACGGGGGTGAAGGTGCGGCTGGTGCTCCCCGGGGCCATCGACACCGAGATCTGGGACCAACCCGGCAACGATGCGCCCTTCTATTCGGGACCGCTGACCCCGGCCGAGGAGGTGGCCGACGGGATCGTCGAGGCCATCGACAGCCCGGAGTTCGAGCACTACCTCCCGGACATGAAGGCGGTGATCGAGATGAAGACCGCCGACTTCGACGGCTTTCTGGCCGGCATGCTCGCCGTGCAGCGGCAGCCGCCCGGCTCCTACGACGCCACCCAGGTCCCCGACCGGGGGTCGCTCGGATGAAGGCGCTGGTGTTCGGGTTGCCACCCGACCGGACCGGGACACCGGAGCCGGCCGACGACCTCGACCGGCGGCTGGCCAACCTTCCCTTCGGCCTTCACGAGGTGGACGAGGCCAAGCTGGTCCGTCCCGACTGGGTGATCACCCGGCCCCGGCTCTCGGGGGTGTGCGGGTCGGAGTCCAAACTGGTCCTGGGTGACTTCGACAGCGGGGACATCGACAATCCGATGGCGGCGTTCTCCTCGTTCCCCCATATCCCCGGGCACGAAGTGGTGGCCGAGGTGGTCTCGCTGGGCCCGGAGGCCGAGGGGCTCGAGGTCGGGCAGCGGGTGCTGCTCAACCCGTGGCTGACCTGCGGGCCCCGGGGGGTGGACCCGCCTTGTCCGGCCTGCCAGGCCGGGGATCTGAGCCTGTGCTGGAGCTTCACCGAGGGGGCGCTGGGTCCGGGCGTCCACGTCGGGGTGACCAGCGATGCCCCGGGCGGCTGGGCCGATCTGATGGCGGCCCACGACTCGATGCTCATCCCGGTACCGGACTCGGTCTCCGACGAGGAGGCGGTGTTGGCCGACCCGTTCGCGGTGTCCCTCCACGCCATCGTCCGTCATCCCCCGCCGCCGGGCGGTCGGGCGCTGGTCTACGGGGCGGGGGCCCTGGGGGTGACCAGCGTGGCCGTCCTCCGGGCGCTCTACCCCGATGTGCGGGTCGCGGTGGTGGCCCGGTTCGGGGCCCAGGCGGCACTGGCCACCGCCTTCGGCGCCCAGCTGGTGCTCGAACCCGAGCCCCGGCTCGAGCTGGTGGAGGCCCTGGCCGACTGGTCGGGCGGGGTGCTGCACACCGCCTACGACGGTCTGCCCATGACCCACCCCGGCGGCATCGATGTCGTCTACGACACCGTGGCCCGCCCCGAGACGCTGGAGGTCGGGGTCCGGTTGCTGGCCGAGCGGGGCACCTTGGTCCAGACCGGGGTGCACACCCCGGGGCGATGGGAGTACACGCCCCTCTACTTCAAGGAGCTGAGCCTGGTCGGCTCCAACGCCTTCGGGATCGAAGAGGTCGAGGGGGTGCGCCAGCACGCCATCCGCCACTATCTCGACATGGTGGTGGCCGGGAGGATCGACCTCACCGGCATGCTCACCCACCGGTTCCCCCTCGACCACTGGCACGATGCCCTTCGGGCGCTGGCCGCCCAGGAGGTGAGTGGCGCGGTGAAGGTGGCGTTCGGTCCCGCCGGCCAGAACTGACGTCGGCACCGATGAATTTGCGCCGGACGCCCCGTCGAATCCTTGGAACCCAAGCTAAAAGGAGCGGCCCATCATGGTGACCAAGACCGACAATCCGGTCGAAGAGTATCTGGAGGCGCTCGACGAGCCCAAGCGGTCGACGCTCCGCCGGCTTCGCGCCTCGATCCTCGAGGTCGTTCCCGAGGCCGAGGAATGCATCTCCTACGGGTTGCCCGCGTTCCGGGTCGGAGGCAAGGTGATCGCCGGGTTCGCCGCCTTCAAGAACCACCTGAGCTACCTCCCGCACAGCGGGTCGGTCTTTCCCGAGTTGGGTCCGAAGGTCGCCCGGTATGCAACCACCACCGGGTCGCTGCATTTTGCGGTGGACAAGCCCCTCCCGAAGGCGCTGGTGCGCCAACTGGTCAAGGTGCGGCTGCGCCAGGCCTTCCCCGACGGGCCGCAGAACTAGAGGCCGGAACCGAGGGCGGTGAACCGCCGGTAGCGGGCGTCGGCCGCCTCCCGCCAGGCCGGGTCGGGGTCGATCCGCCGGCCGGGTGACGCCCATCGCCCCGAGCCTTCGAGCGATGGCTCCAGGCCCGCCGCCATCCGGGCCAGGAACGCCGCCCCCAGGGCGGCCCCCTCGGGCACCCCCACCGTCTCGACCGGGAGCCCGGTGGTATCGGCCACCGCCGCCATCCAGGCCGCGGCCTGGGTGCCGCCTCCGCTGGCCACGATCCGGCGCCCAGCCACGCCGGTACGTTCGAGGATGCTTCGCACCACGAATCCGCTGGCCTCGAACGCCGCCCGGGACATGGTGTCGGGTCCGTCGGTGATATCGAGGTCGAGGAGGGCGGCCCGCAGCGAGGTGTCGTGGAACGGCACCCGCTCGCCCCGGACATAGGGCAGCCATACCGGGACCCGACCCGGCTCGCCCGACCGCAAGCCGGTCGGGTACCCGACGGGATCGGGGGAGATGGAGAAGTGAGCGGGCCCAGTCGACGAAGAGCGCGCCGGCGTTGCTCGGCCCTCCCACCAGCACCCGGCCGGCCACGGTGTGGGGAACCGTCCAGAGTCCGGGGGCCTCCACCCAGCTGTCGGTGACCACCCACACGATCAGGGTGGCGCCGAAGATCACCAGGACGTCGCCGACCTCACCGGCGCCGGCCACGATCTGGTCGCAGAACGCATCGATGGTCCCCCCGGCCACCACCGTCCGGTAGTCGTCCGATGGCTCCCCGCCGAGATCGGGACGGAGGTTCCCGGCCACCTGGCCGGTCAGGACCACCGACGGGAGTTGTGCCGGGTCGACTCCGAACCGGGTCAACAGCTCCTGGTTCCAACGGCCGGCGGTGTGGAGCCCGCCGAGGGTGGAGGCCACCGCGGTGTCGATGGTGGCCCGGCCGGTGAGCCCGTGGATGGCGACGGCTTGGGCCGGCCAGAACCCGAAGGCGTCGGGCATCTGCTGGGAGGTCCACTGGAGGAATCCTTCGGCATCGGGCATCGGCCCCCGGATATCGACGGTTCCACCCTCCGGCTGGCCGCGGACGTCGCCGTAGAGGAGCCCGGGGGTTTGGGGGATGCCCCGGCGGTTCACCGCGGTCAGGGACGGGACCATCCCGGCCACGCCGACCCCGGCGATGCGGGTGGGGGCCGATGCGCCGGGCCGGTCGTCGTCGGCACGTCGGAGGGCGTCCCGGACGGCGGCGAACGCCTTCAACGGCCCACGCCGCCAGGCGGCCCGAGCGTCGTGCTCCATGTGATCGGCCGAGGTGTGGATCACCCGGTGGGGCACCCGGGCCCGGGCCAGTACCTCACCTTCCTCGGAGACGGCCAGGGCTTTGACAGAGGTGGTACCGATGTCGATGCCCACCGTGATGGGCGCGTGGGCGCCGTCGGCTGTCATGATGCTGACGCAACCGTCATGGACGCACACTATCCAGGACACGGCCACGGAAGGGAAGCTGCATGGCAAACGATCGGCCGAGGGCGCTGGTCACCGCACCGGTGCGGGGACCGGGACTCGACAAGCTGCACGAGCTCGCCGACCTGGTCATCGACCCGTGGATCGATCACCATCCATTGCGCATCTACAACGCCGAGCAGCTGGCCGAGCGGGTGGCCGCCGAGGCGGCGACCATCGTGGTGGTGGAGTCCGACACCTGTGGGGTGGCGCTGTTCGAGCAGCCGCTCATCGCGGTGGCCAGCTGCCGGGGGGATCCCAACAACGTCGACGTCGAGGCGGCCACCGCCGCCGGGGTCCCGGTGTTGCGCGCCCCGGGCCGCAATGCCGATGCGGTGGCCGAACTCGCGGTCGGCCTGATCCTGGCCTCCACCCGTGGCCTGCTCGAAGCCGATCGGGACGTTCGGACCGGTGAGATCTACAAGGACGGAACCATTCCCTACCAGCGCTTCCGGGCCTGGCAGATCGCCGGTCGGACGGCCGGGTTGGTCGGCCTCGGGGCGGTGGGCCGCGCCCTCCGATGGAGGCTGGAGGGACTGGGCATGGAGGTGGTGGCCTACGACCCCTATGCCGACGACGCCACCTGCTCGCTGGCCGAACTGTTGGCGGCGTCCGATGTCATCTCGATGCACGCCCCCGTCACCCCGGAGACGGCGGGGATGATCGGTGCGGCTCGAGTTCGACAGCATGAAGGACGGGGTGGTGTTCGTGAACACCGCCCGGGCCCAGTTGCACGACACCGATGCCCTGGTCGCGGCACTGGCCTCGGGGAAGGTGGGCGCGGCCGGCCTCGATCACTTCGTGAACGAGTCACTCCCGATCGATCATCCGTTGACCGGGTTCCCCCACGTGGTGCTCGCCCCCCACATCGGGGGCGCCACCTACGACACCGAGGCCAACCACACCCAGATGGTGGCCGGCGATCTCGAGCGGCTGTTGCCGGGGGGAGACCCCGCTGCACATCGTCAACCCCGAGGTACTGACCGGAAAGAGCTGACCGGTCAGGGGTCGGCCCGATGGATGACGGTTCCATCGACGATGGTGGCCAGCACCACCGGATCCTGGTGGCCGGACAGCGCGGCGCCCAGGGGCTCAGCCAGCACGCAGAGGTCGGCGACCGCGCCCACCTCCACCCGGCGTGGTCGGTCCGGGCGGTCGGCCCAACCCAAAAACAGGTCGAGGCCCTGGCGGGGGGTGACCGCCTCGGCCGGTCCCAGCCGGCGACCCCCCATCGTCTGCCGGTCGGCGGCCGCTCGGATGGCCGCCCACGGTCGGGGCGAGCCGAAGGGGGCGTCGGTGGACGCCCCCACCGCCACGCCGGCGGCCATCAGGGAGGCGAGTCGCCAGAGGTCCCCCAGATCGTTGGGATCGACGTCGGCGAGATACTGGTCACCCCGGGTGAAGACGAAACCGGGTTGGGTGACCACGGTGATCCCGAGGTCGCGGAGGTCGGGGAGCAGATCGGCGGCGAGCACCGACCCGTGCTCGATGCGATCGCCCGGCCGGCTGCCGGCTGTCCGCAGGGCAGCCAGGCTCAGCACGCCCTGGACCCGGGTCACGCAGTGGATGGCGATCGACCGAGCCGCGTCGTGGGCGGTCCGGATCGACTCCGTCAGCTGGTCGAGGGTGGGGAGGGTGGTGTCGTCGAGCATGACCTTCACCGGTCCACGGGTGACCAGCCGCCCCGGGGCCGGACCCGCTCCGGGCGGGGCCATGAGGTGGAGCCGTTGGCGGATGACGCCCGAGGTGCTGAGCCCGGCCAGCGTCTCGAGGTCAGCGTGGCGCTGGTCCGGGGTGGCGTCGGTGAACCCGGTGATCCCCTGGACTGCCGCCTGCCGGCTGATCAGCCCGAAGTCGGGGGGTGGGCCGGGTATCCGGGCGGCCAGCCAGGCGTCCTCCCGCCAGATCCGCCCGGTCGGCCGGCCGCCCGCGTCGCGCTCGACCCCGGCCGGACCCTGGTCGCCGATGCCCAGTGCCTCCAGGCCCGCGGAGTTGACGATCCACTCGGACCCGCTGCGGTGTTGGACCCGGACCGGGTGGGAGGACAGCAATTGGTCGAGCGACCCCCGGTCGAGATCACCGGCCACCGATCCGTGGTAGCCCACCGCCCGCACCCAAGCCCCCGGCCCGCCGGCGGCGGCGGCGGTGGTCAGCCGTTCTGCCAGCTGCGCGGGTGATGTGGTGTCGGGAGGTCCGGCCGGAACCGAGTCGGCGGCGGCGGCCAGGGCCCGCAGGTGCAGATGGTGATCGTGCAACCCGGGGACCACGGCTCCGCCCCGGGCCTCGATGACCTCGTCATCTCGTCTGGCCTCGAGCCCGGGACCCATCTCGACGATGGAGCCCGCATCCAGACGAAGATCCGCGGTCCCGATCCCGGCGACCTCGCCTCCTCGTACGACCAGGGTCATCCGGACGGCCACCGGCGATCTCTCGCCGGCGCGGCGGCCGGACCCTCATCGCTCGACACCGGCACACGTTACGCTCCGAAGATGGCGGACACCGATGCGGCCATGTTCGACATCGCGACGTTGCACGACCTGTTGCGAGCCGCCCAAGATGGTTTCACCGAGGTGCTCGGGGCCCTGGTCGAACGCCCACTGCTGATGGTCGATCTCGACACCCCCGGTGGGCTCGACGGGATCGAGGCGCGCGCCCTGCTCCCCTGCGTCATCGTCGGGGTCAGCCGCACCGGTGTTGTGCAGGCGCCGCTCGACGGGGTCGACGTGGCGTTGACCGCGGTGGCCGACCCGGCGAGCCCCTGGGTATCGGCCCCCGACCTCGACGCCGGATTGGATGCCGTGAGGTCGGCGGTGAGCGCAGCACCGGTGGCATCGGTCACCCTGGCCCAGGTACTGCGCTCCGGGCGATCCGATTCCCTCGCCTACGACCTGTTCCTCGAGTCCGCTGCCTATTCGATGTTGCAGAGCGGCACCGAGTTCCACCGGTGGTTGGAGGCGCGGCCTCCGACGTCGGCCCGCCCCGACCCGGGGAGCCGCCTCCTGGTCGAGCGGGGTGACGATCGGCTGTCGATCACCCTCAACCGACCGCAGGTGCGCAACGCCTACGACGCGGCCATGCGCGACGAACTGTGTGAGGCATTGCGGATGGTCGGCGCTGACCCGTCGATCGCCGAGGTCGACCTCCGAGGGACCGGGCCCGACTTCTGCAGCGGGGGAGACCTCGATGAGTTCGGGACGGCCACCGACCCGGCGATCTCGCACCTCATCCGAACCAGCCGGAGCACCGCCTGTCGGCTGGGTGCAGTGGGTGAACGGGTCACCGCCCACCTCCATGGCGCCTGCATCGGCGCCGGCATCGAGCTCCCCGCCGCGGCCGGCCGGGTGATCGCCGAGCCGGACACCCGCATCCAGTTGCCGGAAGTCGCCATGGGCCTCATCCCCGGGGCCGGTGGCACCGCCACCCTGCCCCGGCGGATCGGGCGGCACCGCACCGCGTGGTTGGCCCTCACTGGAAGTGTCATCGACGCCGGCACCGCCGTGGCCTGGGATCTGGTCGACGAGATCAACCGGACCTAGCCGGGCTGGCGATGGTCCGGGTCCCGTCGGTGCCCTACGGTGGGCCGATGATCCGTTACTCCGTCGGCGAGGACAGCGTCGCCCGCCTCGTCCTCGACCGACCCGAAGCCAAAAATGCCCTGACCCCGGAGATGCGGGACGAGATCGTCGAGCGGGTCCGGGAGGTGCGGTCCGATCCGAACGTCAGGGCACTGTTGATCACCGGGGTCGGCGATTCCTTCTGTGCCGGCATGGACCTGCGGGCATCCACGGTGTCCAATTCCGGGAACGCCGGGTTCGACCCCCGGACGACCAGCGAGGCGCTGCGGCGCGGGGTGCAGACCTTCATCCGCGAACTGTGGGAGCTCGACAAGCCGACGGTGGCCGCGGTCAACGGGACCGCGGTCGGCCCCGGGGCACACCTGGCCCTGGCCTGTGACTTCGTCATGGTGTGCGAGGAGACCCGGTTCATCTGGTCGTTCGCCAAGTGGGGACTGGTGGTCGACGCCGGGGGTGCCTACCTGTTGCCCCGCCTGGTCGGCCTCCCCCGGGCCAAGGCCATGGTCATGTTGGGTGACGGCGTCCGTGGGGCCGACGCCGTCACCGACGGCCTCGCCTACCGCTGCGTCCCCTCGACTGACGAGTTGGCGAAGGAGGCCTCCGAGCTGGCGGCCAGGTTGGCATCCGGGCCCACCCGATCGCTGGGGCTCTCCAAGCAACTCCTCAACCGCACCTTCGAGAGCGACCTCCCCGGCCTGCTCGACCAGGAGGCGCACTTTCAGGCGCTGGCCGCCACCTCCCCGGAGATGGCGGAAGGCATGGCCGCCTTCAAGGATCGACGGACACCGGATTTCCGTAACCTCCCCTGATCGATCGCCGACCACGTGTTCACCGGCATCGACGGGCTACAGTTGCTGAAAAGCTGGTTCTCACTTCAACATCGACTGGCCCAGCAGGGTGCAGAGCCGCCGAGGGAGGAAACACATGTCGCAAACCGAAGAGACGGCGGTCTACGACCCGATGGGGTTCATGGATCCGGCGGTGAGCGCCGATCCGCAACCCTTCTACCGGCTGGCCCGGGAGACCGGCGCGGTGGTACCCGGCGCCTTCGGGCCCCAGATCGTGCGGCGGGCGGCAGCCGACTATGCCCTCCAGCATCCCGAGGACTTCTCGTCGGGCATGGGTTCGGTCGACCTCGGCCAGTCGGTGCCGCTGATCCCGCTGCAGGTCGATCCGCCGGAGCACCGGAACTACCGCCGGCTGCTCGACCCGATCTTCGCGCCGCGCCAGATGAATGCCCTCGAGCCGGAGATCGCCCGGTTGGTCAACGAGCGCATCGATGCGTTCATCGACCGCGGCCGGTGCGACTTCGCTTCCGAGCTGGCCGTGCCCCTTCCCTCCTCGGTGTTCCTGGCCCTGGTGGGGCTGCCGTTGTCCCAACTCGATCTGTTTCTCAGCATGAAGGACGGCATCCTGCGGCCGGCGGGTGACGGCCTGGACGAGATCGTCGCCAATCAGAAGGTGGCCGCCCAAGAGATAGAGGCGTACTTCACCGACGCGGTGAACGACCGCAAGAAGGACAAGGGCGACCACGACGACATCCTCACCCTGTTCCTCGGGGCCGAGATCGACGGCCAGCGGCTGACCATGGACGAGATCGTCGGGATCTGCTTCCTGTTCATCCTGGCCGGCCTGGACACGGTGACCGACAGCCTCGAGTGCTTCTTCGCCTATCTGGCCCAGCACCCCGACCAGCGCGGTCGGATCGTGAACGATCCCTCCATCATCCCCTCGGCGGTAGAGGAGCTCCTCCGGTGGGAGACGCCGGTGACCGCGGTGCCCCGCCTGGCGACCAAGGACATCGATCTCGGGGGCTGCCCGATCAAGAAGGGCGACAACATCGGGGTGAGCATCGGTGCGGCCAATACCGACGACGAGGCCCTCCCGGATGCCGCCACCGTGGACCTCACCCGGAACCCGAACAAGCACCTGGCTTTCGGTGGCGGCATCCACCGGTGCCTGGGGTCCCATCTGGCTCGCTTGGAACTGCGCATCACCCTGAGGGAATGGCATCAGCGGATTCCTGACTACTCGCTGGCCCCGGCCGCGGAGCTGGTCTATCAGCCCGGACTGCGGCAGATCGACGAACTCGAGCTGGTGTTTCCGTCGACTTCGGGAAGGTAGGCCGCGGGTGGACCTGCGGTTGACCGACGACCAACAGCTGTTTCGCGAGACCACCCGAAAATTTCTCGAGACCACCTCGCCGTTGGAGACGGTTCGCAAACTCGCCGACACCGAGCCTGCCGGGTTCGACCGGATGTGGTGGAAGCGGGGGGCCGAGCTGGGTTGGGTCTCCATGCTGGTGGACGAAGACGACGGGGGAGGATCCATCTCCGGTCACGGCTTGCTCGACCTGGTACTGGTGGCCGAGGAGATGGGTCGGCTGGTGTCGCCCGGCCCACTGGTCCCGACCAACGTGGTGGCCGCGGCCATCGCCGGCTCGGGGACGCCGGAACAGCGCCAGAAGCTGCTTCCCGATCTGGTCAACGGCGATGCAGTGGCCGCCTGGTGCCTCGGTGCCTCGGTGGCGGGCATCGGCACCGGGGGCGGGAAGGTCGAGGCCGTCCCGCAAGGTGACGGGTACGTGTTGGACGGATGTACCGGACCGGTGGATGCGGCCGGCCAAGCCGATCTCCTGCTGGTCACCACCGGCAACGGCGACGGCGTCACCCAGTTGCTGGTGGCGGCCGATGCCCCCGGGGTGACCGTGGCCCCGGCCCACGGGCTCGATCTCGTCCGGCGCTTTGCCC
This sequence comes from uncultured Acidimicrobiaceae bacterium, assembly GCA_963819695.1. Taxonomy (GTDB): domain Bacteria; phylum Actinomycetota; class Acidimicrobiia; order Acidimicrobiales; family RAAP-2; genus DASZIT01. The sequence continues at coordinate 1,305,664 of CAWFXD010000001.1, forward strand.
AGGTGCGATTGGATCAGGTGGCCGTCGGCCCGGATTCGGTGCTCGGGGTCGCCGGAGGTGGCGCCGGCGACGTGGAGCGGCAGCTGCAGATCGCGGTGGTGCTCCAGGTGGCGGAGATGGTCGGGGCCCTGGATCGGGCGTTCGAGTTCACCGTCCAGTACGCCTTCGACCGGTACTCGTTCGGCCGGCCGTTGGCGTCCTACCAGGCGCTGAAACACCGGTTCGCGGACATGAAGACGTGGCTCGAGGCGTCGCAGGCCACCGCCACCGCCGCGGCCCGGGCGGTGGATGCCGAATCGCCTTCTGCGCCGGAGTTGGTCAGCGTGGCCAAGGCCTATGTCGGCGAGCGCGGGCCGGCGATCCTGCAGGACTGCGTGCAACTCCACGGCGGCATCGGGGTGACCTGGGACCACGATCTCCATCTGTACCTCCGCCGGGTGGTGACCGACAGCACCCAGCTCGGAACCCCGGCCGACCACCGCGAGCGGGTGGCTGTGGCCATGGGGATGTGAGCGAGGACCGATGAGCACCACCGATACCGATGGGATCGCCGAGGTCGGCAACGACGACGACGAGTCGGTCGAGTCGTTCGGCCTTCGGGCCCGGGCGTGGCTGGCCGACAACCTGCCGCTCCTGCCCGAGGGGATGACCAACCATCAATTGGCCCGGGAGGACGATTCCGGCCAGGAGGCCCGCCGGCTCCAACGAATATTGTTCGACGGGGGATTCGCCGGCATCTGCTTCCCGGTGGCCTACGGGGGGAAGGGGCTGTCGCTGGCCCACCAACAGGAGTTCACCCGGGAGTCCCTGCCCTACCGGATGCCGACGGTCGTTCAATGTCCCCACCTTCTCCATCCTCGCGCCCACGCTGCTGGACTTCGCCACCGAGGAACAGAAGGCCCGGCACATCCCGGCCATGCTCCGGGGCGAGGAGATGTGGGTGCAGTTCCTCTCCGAGCCCAGCGGCGGTTCGGACCTGGCCGGGCTGGTCACCCGGGCCACCCGGGACGGCGATGTCTTCGTCCTCAACGGATCCAAGATCTGGAGTTCGGGGGCGTTCCGGTCCGACTACTCACTGTGCCTGGCCCGCACTGACTGGCAGGTCCCCAAGCACCGGGGCCTGACCATGTTCATCCTCAAGATCCACCAACCCGGGGTTGAGGTGCAGCAGATCAAAATGGTGAACAACACCGCCGAGTTCTGCCAGGAGTTCTTCTCCGATGTCCCGGTTCCGGTGGCTGACGTGGTCGGCGAGATCAACGACGGTTGGACGGTGGCGTCCCGGCTCCTCTATCACGAGCGCAACACGGTGGGGGGTGGCTCACCGTTCATGAGTGGGTCGCCCAACGCCGGTGGGGGACACGGGGGCCAGCGAAACGAGTTGATGGAATTGGCCCGAGCGACCGGGCAGGCCGACGACCCCCGGATCCGCCAACTGGTGGCCGAGGCCCGGGTCAACGAACGGGTGCAGGGCCAGTTGGTCGACCGGATGGCCATCGGCATCCGCACCGGTGCGTTTCCGGCCCCGGCCGGGGCGTTGACCCGTCTGATCGCCGGTACCAATGGCGAGCGTCGCTTCGACATCGGGCTCGAGATCATCGGTCCCCGGGCCAGCGCCTGGCTGGAGGATGACCCGGAGCACTGGGGTGTGGAGTACCTCAACCGACAGGGTTTGAGCCTGGGCGGGGGCAGCACCGAGATGCAGCGCAACATCATCAGCGAGCGGGTGCTGGGGATGCCGCGGGAGTATGCCGCCGACCGTGACAAGCCCTTCGACGAGGTTCGCCACAACTAGGCGCGGTGCGGCCCGCCCGTCGGGCGTTCTGACCACCAGTAGGGTTGCTCGGGTGCATCGCAGGACGATCGCCTTCTGGCGATCACTCGGGGGAGCGACGCTGGCGGCGGTGATGCTGGCAGCGTGTTCGACGTCGTCGTCCCCGTCACCGTCGGCGACACTTTCCGATGCGCTCCGGAATCTGGTGGCCACCCCCGGAGGGCCTCCGGGAGCGATCGCCCTCATCGAGGTCGGTGACAACCCGCAGGTCCTGACGGCCGGGGTCGGGAATGTAGCTACCCACCGGGTCATCGCCAGGGACGACACCACCCGCTTGGCCAGCGTGTCCAAGGCGTTCAACGGCGCGGTGGCCCTGGCCCTGGTCAGCCAGGGGCAGCTGTCCCTGGCTGACACCATCGGAAAGTGGCTCCCGAGTCTTCCGCCGGCCTGGGCACCGGTGACCCTGGCCCAGCTCCTCCAACACACCGGCGGTGTTCCCGACTACATCAAGAGCCCGGCGTTCCTCAGCGAGCTGCAATCTGATCCGCAAGCGGTGATGACCCCCGCGCAGCTTCTCGACTTTGTCGCCACCGAGCCGCTCGACTTCCCACCCGGTTCCCGTTATGAGTACTCGGACTCGGACAACATCGTCGTCGGCCTGATGATCGAGGCGGCGACCGGCGCCTCCTATGAGTCGGCGCTGGCCAGGTACGTGACGGCACCGCTGCACCTCACCAAGACGACCCTTCCGGCCAGCGCCCAGATGAGTGAGCCGTACGTGCACGGCTATTCCGTCGAGGCCGGGAAGGCCCCGGAGGACGACAGCTTGGCAATCAACCCGGGACTCGCCTGGGCGTCGGGGGGGATGAACTCGACCATCGCGGAGCTGAACACCTTCATGCGCGCCTATGTGAGCGGACAGCTGTTCGACGCCGCCACCCAGAAACGGCAACTTCAGTTCGTCCCCGGCGACTCCGGACCGCCGGGCCCCGGGACCAACTCCGCCGGGCTGGCCGTCTTCCGCTATCAGACGTCGTGCGGCACCGTCTACGGCCATTCCGGCAATTACCCGGGCTACACCGCGTTCTCGGCGTCGAACCTCCAAGGGACCCGTTCGGTCGTCGTCGTCGTCAATGAGCAACTCAACTCGGGTACGACCACGACCGCCTTCACCCAGCTCCGCCATATCTTTGCGCTCGGGGTGTGCGCCGCGTTGGATTCTTGACGCCGCCTCGCCGCCCGGTCACCAGTGGCAAGTACGCCGTCTCCGAGTAAGGGCAGACGGAGCCGCTAGCCCCGGTCGAGCTCACGGTGCATGCCGAGGGAGACCCACCAATCGCATCCCTCATCGTCTCCCTCTTCCTCCCGGCGGACGAGGGCGAACCGGCTCATGGTGCGCTGGCCTCCCTCACGGTCGCGGTAGAGCACGTCGATGGTCACTGCGCCGTCAGTCACCGCTTGGCGGATCGGGTCGAAATACCCCTCGGCCGGGTCACGCATGGCGCCTTGCCAGAAGGCCACGTCGCCGGGGGCAATCCACAGGGAACGGGTCTGGGGACGGAAGTCATCGATCGCCCCCCACTCGTCGGCACTGGTCCTCTGGCCGGCAATCGGCAGCCACGATTCGATGACGGCCATGCCGTTCCCGACGTTCCGCACCAGCATGGCGAAGTAGATGACGCCGCCGGAGTACTCGACCGCCGCCCGACCCCCTTTGAGGGTCACCCAGTGGCGGTCGGCGAACATGATCCGTTCCGGGGGGTCTTCGAGGCGGGACGGGGCCAGGCTGGGACGCAGGCCGATCAGGAACGACCGCTCGGCGATGCGGGCCGACCGGTTGGCCGAACGCACCGACGAGTAGGTGGCAACCGCCAGCACCAGCGTCCCGGCCGCGGTTGCAAATGACGCAACGGTGGCCCAGTCAGTCACACGCCGAGCTTAACCAGGCCGGTACCGGGCCGGCCTTGGACGGGCGGATCAGGCGGCCACCCCCACGCCCATCAGACGGCCCAGGTTGCCACCCATGATCTTGGCGACATCCTCGTCGGGGACCGATGTCAGCTCGTCGACGAAGCTGAGCGGATCGGCCAGGCCTTCGGGGTGGGGGAAGTCGGAGCCGAACAACACCCGATCGGCGCCCAGCAACTCGATGAGCCCGACCGGGTCTTCCTCATGGAAGGGGTGCACGTAGATGTTGCGCTTGAACACCTCCACCGGATCTTCGTCGAAAGAGCGGGGAGCCGAGATATAGGCCTGCTCCATCTCGTGGAGCAGTGGCCGCACCCAGTTGCTGCCGTTCTCCACCGGAGCGAACCGCAGCTCCGGAAAGCGGCTGCAGAGGCCGTGGCCGATGAGCGACGCCATGGTGTCCACGATCGGCCGGCCCATGTGGCCGACGATGGCCATGAATCCCGAGCCGCCCTTGAACGGGGTCATCTCCCGGCTGACCCCTTCCCATTCGTTCATGTACCGCTGGTAGCCGCTGTCGGAGGCATGCATGCCCACCGGGATGCCGGCTTCGACCACCAGCTTCCAGAACGGGTCGAACTCGGGCAGGGCCATCGACCGGGGGCCCATGAATCCGGGCACCGGGGCGGGGCGGATGAGGACAATCTTGGCCCCGTGGTCCAGCACCCACTCGAGCTCTTCGATGCCCTTCTCCACGATGCCGAGATGGATCACCGGGGTGGGGAAGATCCGGTCTTCGTAGTTGAAGGTCCAGTGCTCGTGCATCCACTGGTTGAGGGCGTGGACGACGGCGTGGGTGGCGGGCGGGTCGCCGCGGAGGCGCTCCTCCAGGAGGCTGGCCAGGGTGGGCCACATGAGCGCCCGGTCGATGCCCTGCTCGTCCATGAGCTTGAGGCGGGGCTCGGGCGAACTGAACCCGGGGAGCGCCCGGATGGGCTTCCCGAGGATCTCCCGCCGGGACTTCCCCTCCGGGTTGCCCTTGCGGAAATACTCCTCCTGGGCCCCGGGGGCGGCCACCACCTCGAAGGTCGGGTTCGGGATGTATTCACTGATCATGCCGCCCACCGCGATCTTGGTCCGGCCGTTGAGCTCGACGTACCGGATGAGCCCGTCGTACTCCGGCGGGAGGAACTTGGTGAACGCATCGGTGTTCTCGTACATGTGGTTGTCGGCATCGAAGACCGGAAAATCCAAGGTTCGTGGAGACATGGCCATCGCCCCTTCTCTCGTCGGCTGCACCCACCGGGCCCGATCCGATCGGACCGCCGCGGCACAGCAGAATCTCCTGGTGTACGGAGTCTGGAGGCGATGCTACCAGCGAGAAGCCGCGAGCGGAAATGGCATTTGCGGTGGAGGTCGGGTCTGCGAGAATGTGGCTCTGGTGGAACCGGATCTGTATGCTCGGGCCGATGCGCGTCGTGGTGGACTGGGAGTCGTGCGAGTCGAATGCCCTGTGCATGGCGGCCGCCCCCGAGGTCTTCGAGGTGCGCGACGACGACCTTCTGTACCTGCTCGACGAGGAGCCGGGCGAGGAGCTCCGGGCCAAGGTGGAGCAGGCCGTGCGCTCCTGCCCGAAGGCGGCGCTGACCATCATCGAGTAGCAGCAATTCGCCCGGGGGGACCCTCCGGGGTTCTGCCGGGATCGACGGGAGTGGAGAGATGAGCATGCCAGCGGGGGTCGACGAGGGCTCACCGGAAGAGGGGCTCCCCTACGGAAGTCAGCTGCACCAGGTGGCCGCGAGCCGTCGTGACGAGTTGGCCGTCATCTTCGTCGCCGAGGACGGCCACGAGCGGTTGGTCAGCTGGGGCGAGGTCGATGACCGGTCCACCCAGCTGGCCCGGGTGCTGGCCGAGGAGGGGTTGGCGGCCGGGGATTCCCTGGCCATCGCCCTGAAGAACTCTCCCGAACACCTCTTCACCTGTTTCGCCGGGTGGAAGGTGGGGGCGACAGTGGTCCCCATGCGCTGGGACCTTCCCGATTGGGAGCTCAACCGCCTGCTCGGGGTGCTGAAACCGGCAGTGGTGGTCGGACCCGATCAGGCCGAGTGGTTCGAGCGCAGTCAATCGAAGCCGACCGATCCGCTGCCGGAGGCGATCGCCCCGCACGGTTGGGGCATGTGCAGCTCGGGATCGACCGGGTCGCCGAAGATCATCCTCCAAAAGGACCCGGCCGTCTTCCTGCCCATCATGGCCGTCACCTCGACCGTGGTCGAGGCCTATGGGCCGCTGCCCAAACCCCAACTGGTGCTGGTGCCGGCTCCGCTCTACCACGCCAACGGATTCACCGCGATCCGGAACCTGATGTCCGGCGACCCCATCGTGCTGATGGAGCGGTTCAACGCCGCCCTCATCCTCGATCTCATCGAGCGCCACCGGATCACCGGTTTCATCGCCGCCACCCCGATGCTGCAGCGACTGGCGCAGTTGCCGGACATCGCGACTCGCGATCTCTCCAGCCTCACCTGGGTCCAGCAAGGGGCCGCCTCCCTCCCCATCTGGCTGGGCCGTTTCTGGATCGACCTGGTCGGGCCCGAGAACTTCTATCTCTCCTACGGGTCGTCGGAGAATGCCGGCCTGGTGACCTGCCGGGGCGACCAGTGGCTCGCCCACCCCGGCACCCTGGGCCAGGGGTTCACCGACACCGAGGTGTGCATCATGGGTCCCGACGGCCAGATCCTTCCCCCCGGCGAGATCGGGGGGATCTACCTCCGGCGCCCAGACGGTCCGGCCGCCATGTACGTGGGCGACAACGTGGCTCCGATGGAGACGACCACCGATGGGTTCGTCACCGTCGGGGACATGGGCTGGCTCGACGACGACGGCTATCTGTTCATGGCCGACCGGCGGGTGGACATGATCGTCACCGGTGGGGCCAACGTCTTTCCTGCCGAGGTGGAGTCGGCGCTGAGCGAGCATCCGGGGCTGGCTGACGTGGTGGTGGTCGGACTCCGCGATCCGGAGTGGGGACGTCGGGTCCACGCCATCGTCCAGGCCAGCGACCCCGGCGTCGACGCCGACCAGGTCATCGAGTTCGCCCGCGGGCGGCTGGCCCCCTACAAGGTGCCGAAGACCGTCGAGTTCGTCGAGACCATCCCGCGCTCCGAAGCCATGAAGTTCAACCGGGCCGAGCTGACCGCCGAGCGCGACGACGCGGCTGCGGACGACGGCCGGTGAGCGGAGCCGCCGAAGTAGGTGGGCAGAACCGGACTGAGCTATACCGTGGCCGGGCGGGGTCGCCGCCGGTGGAGCCGGTGCGAGCAGAACAGGAGAGCTGGAAATGACCGATTACAAGTACGTGACCTACGAGGAGTTGGAGGGCGGCGAGATCGTCCGGATCCTCCTCAACCGTCCCGAGACCCGGAACGCCCAGAACCGGGGGCTGTTGGTCGACCTCGACGACGCCATGGGCCGGGCCGAAGAGGACGACAAGGTCCGGGTGATCATCCTCGGCGGGGTCGGGCCGCTGTTCTCCTCCGGCCACGACATGGGCTCCAAGGAGGCGAGGGCCGAGCGGATGCCGGGCCCGGATCAGCACCGCACCGCCACCATCAACGGGGCCACCCGCCAGGGTGCCGAGGCCCGGATGCTCCAGGAGTGGCACTACTACTTCCAGAACACCCTGCGCTGGAGGAACCTCCGCAAGATCACCGTGGCCCAGGTGAACGGGACGGTCTACTCGGCCGGCCTGATGCTGATGTGGGCCTGCGACCTCATCGTGGCGGCCGACGACGTGCTCTTCGCCGACGTGGTCGGCACCCGGCTGGGGATGTGCGGGATGGAGTACTTCGGGCACCCGTGGGAGTTCGGGCCCCGACGGACCAAGGAGATGATGCTCACCGGCGATGCCATCGACGTCCAGGAGGCGCACCGGCTGGGCATGGTGTCCAAGATCTTCCCGGAGGTGGAGTTGGCCGATCAGACCCTGGCCTACGCCAAGCGGATCGCCCAGGTCCCGACCATGACCGCGTTGATGATCAAGGAGTCGGTGAACCAGACCGTCGACAACATGGGCTTCTATAACTCACTGCAGGCCTGCTTCACCCTCCACCAGCTCAACCATTCGCACTGGGCGGAGATCCATGAGAGCAAGTACCCGGTGGCCGAGCCCGATGACGGGATCCCCAACTGGAAGGACGCCCCGCCGGTCCGGTTGTCGGTGGAGAACGCGGTAGAGGGGCCCGTCCCGGCCCGGTGAGACTCCGACCGACCTACCGCCAGGCTGACGCCACGCGGTACCGGAGCCCAGGCGGAGCCTGGGACATCCCCACCCTCGACCGGGTGCTGTCGTCGCCGCGCCGGGCCGACGGCCCGGCCATCGTCGACGGGGACGTCCGGCTGGACGCGGCGACCCTCGATCACCTGGTGTCGGCCCTGGCCGGTGGGCTCCGGGACATGGGCATCCGCCGGGGGGATGTGGTCTGCTGGCAGCTCCCCAACTGGTGGGAGGCCGTCGCGCTGTTCCGGGCCTGCTGGCGGTCCGGGGCGGTGGCCGCCCCCATCCACCACCAGGTGGGCGCGACCGAGGTCCGGCGCATGCTCGACACCCTGCAGCCGGTTCTCACCCTGTCCTCGGCGGGGATGCCGCTCGGTGAGCTGGTCGATTGCGCCGGGGTGCGAGGCGGGGACCACGCCTTCGACATACTCTTGCACCGGCGCCCGCTGCCGGTGGGTATCGGGAGAGGGTCCGATGTCGCGGTGGTGCTGTTCACCACCGGGTCCACCGGGCACCCCAAGCCGGTGCTGCACACCAACCGGGGGCTGGCCTACAAGGCGTTGTCCATGACCCGGGCCCATGGCCTGTCGAGCACCGACGCCGCCTTGATGCCGTCACCGCTCGCCCACGTGTCCGGGTTGTTGAACTCGGTGTTGGTGCCGGGGACGGCGGCGATGCCGGTGGTGCTGATGGAGAAGTGGGACCCCGAGCGGGGGGTGCGGCTGGTGGCCGAGCACAAGGTGTCGTTCATGATCGGGCCGCCCACCCAGTTCATGGGCATGATGGACGTGGCCGGATCCCGTGACCGGCTGCGGAGCCTGCGGGTGGTGTCCTGTGGCGGCATGGGGGTGACGCCGGAGTTCATCGACATCGCCCGCCAGGAGTTCGGGGCCACGGTGAAGCGCACCTACGGCTCGACCGAGGCGCCGACGGTGACCACCTGCACGGCCGAGGATGGCGCCGACAAAGCCCGCGACACCGACGGGCACTCGGTCGGCGACGCGGTGATCCGGATCGTGGCCCCGGGCACCAACCGGAAGGTGGCGGCCGGGGAAAAGGGCGAGGTGGTGTTGCGGGGCCCGGAGCTGTTCGTGGGCTACGGCGACGAGGCCCAGACCCGGGCGGCGGTGCGCCAGGGCTGGTTTGCCACCGGGGATCTCGGGACGCTCGACGCCGACGGATGGTTGACCATCGTGGGCCGGGACAAGGACGTCATCATCCGGTCGGGGGAGAACATCGCCTCCGCCGAGGTGGAAAGGCTGCTCGAGCTGCACCCCGGGGTCCGCCAGGCGGTGGTGGTCGGCTGTCCTGACCAGCGGGTCGGGGAGCGGGTGGCGGCGTTCATCGTGGGGGACAGCGCCCTCGATGTGGAAGAGTGCCGGCGGTGGTTCGCCACCCAAGGCGTGGCCCGCTTCAAGACCCCGGAGGTGGTGGTCCACCTCGAGGAGATCCCGCTGCTGGGGATCGGGAAGCCGGACCGGCCGGCATTGCGGGCCCGCCTGACCGAGACGCAATGAGGCTCGACCAACCAGAAGGGACGTGGTGATGGCCGCAGGGATCGTGTCGTGGGGGGTCTACCTCCCCTATTGGCGCCTCGACCGCGGCGCCATCGGCGCGGCGTTCGGCACCGCCCCGGGGAAGGGCACCCGGGCGGTGGCCGCCTACGACGAGGACACCACCACTCTCGGGGTGGAAGCGGCTCGCCGGGCGTTGGACAACGCCGGCGTCCCGCTGCCGGCCGACCTCTACTTCTCCACCCCGGCACCCGCCTATCTGGACAAGACCAACGCCACCACCGTCCACGCCGCCCTCGGCCTGCCGGCGACCTCCGGGGCCTACGACCTCTGCGGTTCGGTGCGCTCGGGGTGGGCCACCCTCAACCTGTCGGCGTTGAGCGGCGAGCAACGCCCGACGATGGCGGTGATCTCCGACCTTCGCACCGGCCTGGCCGGTGGGGCGGAGGAGAGCCAGGCCGGGGACGGCGCGGTCGCCTTCGTCTTCGCCCCCGAAGGCGGGGTGGCCGAGGTGATCGGCCAGGCGTCGGCCACCGACGAGTTCCTCGAGCGCTGGCGGGTCCCGGGCGAGTCGGCGTCCCGTCAGTGGGAGGACCGCTTCGGGGAGGAGGCGTACCTGCCCGCCGGCCGGTCCGCCTTCGACGAGGCCCTCGAAGAGGCCGGGCTCAAAGCCGACGACGTCGACCACCTGGTGGTGGCCGGACTCCACACCCGGGCGGTCGGCTCCCTTCGGAAGGAGCTGAGCGTGACCGCCGACCGGGTGGCTCCCGACTACGGGCCCCGGATCGGGAACCTGGGCGCCGCCCAGGCCGGCCTGGGCCTGGCCGACGTGTTGGAGCGGGCGACTCCCGGCCAGGTGGTGGTGGTGGTGGAGCTGGCCGACGGCGCTGACGCGTTGGTGCTCCGCACCACCGCGGAACTCACCCCGGTGCAGGAGTCGCGGCGTCAGGCCGGAGTGGTGAGCGTTGCCGACCTGGTCGAGCAGGGCCGGGCCGATCTCGCCTACGCGGTGTTCCTGAGCTGGCGGGGCCAGCTCCGACGCGAGCCACCCCGCCGACCCGATCCGGAACGGCCGGATGCTCCTGCCATGCTCCGGAACGAGGGCTGGAAGTTCGGGTTCAATGCCAGCCGGTGCGAAGCCTGCGGCTTCGTCCACCTTCCCCCGACCCGGGTGTGCCTCTCGTGCCGGGCCGTCGACCAGATGGCGCCCCTCCGGCTGGCCGACGCCCGCGGCACCGTGGCCACCTTCACCGTCGACCGGTTGGCCTACAGCATGTCCCCGCCCATGGTCGGGGCGGTCATCGACTTCGATGGCGGCGGTCGCTATCGCGGCGAGATGGCCGACGTGGACCCCTCGGCCGTGGCCATCGGGACCCGGGTGGAGATGACCTTCCGGCGTCTCTACAGCGCCGAAGGCGTGCAGTAATTACTTCTGGAAAGCCCGGCCCGTGTCCGACGGCGCCGGAAGAGAAAGAGGCTGACATGGCCAGCAGAGGGATTCGCGACCGGGTGGCGATCGTCGGAATGGGTTGCACGCCGTTCGGCGAACTGTGGGACAAGAGCGTCGACGACCTGTTGACCGACGCCACCGTCGAGTGTGTCGCCTCGGCCGGGATCGCCCTCGAGGATGTCGACGCCTTCTGGCTGGGCACCATGGGATCGGGGCTCTCGGGCCTCACCCTCACCAAGCCGATGAAGATCGACTACAAGCCGGTCACCCACGTCGAGAACTTCTGTGCCACCGGCTCGGAGGCGTTCCGCAACGCCTGCTACGCGGTGGCCTCCGGCGCCTACGACCTGGCCATGGCCGTCGGGATGGAGAAGCTGAAGGACTCGGGCTACTCCGGCCTCACCGGCATCCGACAGGTCGGCGACGGGACCCTGGCCGGGCTCAGTTCCCCGGCCGTCTTCTCGTTGCTGTTTCCCGCCTACGCCCACAAGTACGGGGTCGATCCCGATGAACTGAAGGCGGTCATCACCCGCATCGCCTGGAAGAACCACCGCAACGGGGCGCTCAACCCGCGTGCCCAGTTCCAAAAGGAAGTCTCCATGGAGAAGATCGCCGCCTCGCCGCTGGTGGCCGGCCAGCTCGGGGTCTTCGACTGCAGCGGGGTGAGCGACGGTGCCGCCGCGGTGGTGGTGTGCCGGACCGAGGACGCCCACCGCTACACCGACGCGCCCCTCTACGTGAAGGGCCTCAGCTTCGTGGCCGGGCCGGGAGCCGGGATCATCGACCCCGAGTACGACTACACCAGCTTCGAGGAGGTGGTCAGGTCGGCGGCGGACGCCTACCAGCAGGCGGGGGTCACCGACCCGCGGGCCCAGCTGGCCATGGCCGAGGTCCACGACTGCTTCACCCCGACCGAGCTGGTGCTGATGGAGGATCTCGGGTTCGCCGAACGGGGGACCGCCTGGAAGGAGGTGCTGGCCGGGACCTTCGACCGCGACGGCGAGCTGCCGGTCAACCCCGACGGTGGGCTCAAGAGCTTCGGGCACCCGATCGGGGCCTCGGGGCTGCGGATGCTGTTCGAGTGCTGGCTCCAGCTGCGTCGACAGGCTCCGCCGGAGCGCCAGATCGCCACCGTGACCGAAGGGGGCCGGACACTGGGCCTCACCCACAACCTGGGCGGGGGTCCCGGGGAGTGCGTGAGTTTCGTCGGCGTGGTCGGCAGCGAGCCGTCCGACTGAAAACGAGAGTTTCGATCACCGACCCACCGTGGCTACCATGGCCGGGTCCGGCCTCTCGGGCCGACGAAGGAGGTTGACCGAGGACTCCCGCCAAGTGAATTCGCGCCACGTTTGAGCGAACGGGCCGGCGATTCGCTCAAACGTGGCGCAAATTGGGGTGTCAGATCCGAGTGCCGACCGAACCGGCAGTCGCCGACAACGCAGAGAAAGCAGTGATGCATGGGGCATGAGGGGGGCGTCGATCCATTCGCGGAAGACGAGGACCAGGCCGCGCTCCGGCAATTGGCCCGGGACGTCGCCGCCCGGGAGATCGGCCCCCGAGCCGCCCACCACGACGAGACCGGGGAGCTCCCGGCCCAGGCCATCAAGGCACTGGCCGACGCCGATCTCTTCCGGGTGACCATCGGCGAGCAGTGGGGAGGTCTGGGACTGGGCGACGTCGAGGCATCCATCGTCTTGGAGGAGATCGCCCGCCACGACGTGTCATCGGCCATCTGTTGCCAACTTGCCTTCAACGGCCCCCCCCGGGGGATCGAGCACCTCGGCGGCGCAGTCATGAAGGACCGATGGCTTCCGGCGGTGGCCGACGGCGAGGCGATCATCAGCATCGGCATCACCGAGCCCGACGCCGGCTCCGCGGTGCAGTCGATGCGCACCGCCTTGACCGGGGACGGCCCGGGCCATTGGCGACTGAACGGCTACAAGAACTACTCGACCCTCGGACACGCGGCCGCCGCCATTCTGGTCTGGTGCCGATGGCCGGGCGGCGACGGCGCCCGGGGGATCGGGGCGGTGGTGGTGCCCACCGACCGGGACGGGGTGGAGCTGACCGGCCGGCATCGGGGGATGGGGATCCACGCGGCCACCGAGTCGGAGATGGCCTTCGACGGGGTGGTGGTCACCGAGGACGACGTGTTGCTGGCCGGCGACCCCGGGTCGACCGACGCGTTCAAGCAGCTGCTCTCGCACCTCAACCACGAGCGGTGCGGCAACGCCGCCATGTGCGTGGGCGCGGCCCAGGGCGCGCTGGAGCGCTCGGTGGAGTACATGAACGAGAGAGTGGTCGGCGGCCGCCCGATCGCCGACCTCCAGGGCCTGCAGTGGAAGTTGGCCGACATGGCGGTGGCCCTCGAAGGTGCCCGCCTGCTGTTGGCCCGGGCCGTGCGGCTGGCCGGGCCCGGCGGCACGCCGCCGCCGATGGAGACGGCCATGGCCAAGACCGCCGCCAACCTGGCCGCCAAGTACGTGTGCGACGAGGCCATCCAGATCCACGGCGGGTACGGCTACAGCCGCGAGTACCCGCTGGAGCGGGCCTACCGGGACATCCGGGGACTGTGCATCGGAGCCGGCACCGTCGAGGCGCAACGCAACTTCATCGGCACCAGCATGGTCCGGGGCCGCACCACGGTCTCCGCCGGGTGGAAGGCCCCGACGCCATGACCGCGACGAACGCCAGCCTCTCCGACGATGCCGCATTGCGCATCTTTCGGACGATGATCACCATCCGAGCCGCCGAGGACCGGATCATGCGGGGGTTGGGAGCCGGCGAGTTCCGGATGACCTATTACAACGTCCGCGGCCAAGAGGCGATCCCCGCCGCCATCGGTGAGCACCTCCGCCGCGACGACTACATGGTCACCACCTACCGGGGCATGCACGACTCCATCGCCAAGGGGATCCCGCTCGACGAGATGGTGGCGGAGATGTGCGGCAAGGTGACCGGCACCTCCAAGGGGAAGGGCGGGCCGATGCACCTCTCGGACCCGCAGTCGGGCCTGATGGTCACCACCGGGGTGGTGGGTGGCGGGCTGCCGATCGCGGTCGGGCTCGCCCTCTCGAGCCAGCTCCGGGGCACCGACCAGGTCACGGTGGTGAACTTCGGGGACGGCGCCACCAGCATCGGCGCCACCCACGAGGCCGCCAACCTCGCCGCCCTCTGGCAGGTTCCCCTCATCTTCGTGTGCCAGAACAACCGGTACGGCGAGCACACCGCCTTCGCCGACTACACCCGGACCCCGAGCCTGGCCGAACGGTTCCGGGGCTACGGGATGGAAGCGACCACGGTGGACGGGAACAACGTCCCGGACATGTTCGAAGCGGCGGCCGAGGCCATCGGGCGGGCCCGGACCGGGGGCGGGCCGACCTTCCTCGAGTGCCTGACCTACCGGCTGGGTGGCCACACCTTCGGGGCCACCACCGAGTACATGGACCCGGACGAATTCACCGCCGCCGAGGCGAACGAGCCGGTCGGGAAGTACCGCCGATGGCTGCTCGCCGAGCGGGGGATCGGCGAAGAGGCGCTGGCCGCCATCGAGGGAGAGGTCGTCGCCGAGGTCGAAGCGGCGGTGGAGTTCGCCAAGGCCAGCGATCCTCCGCCGCCCGACGAGCTGTTGGTCGACGTGTTCTCCGACCCTTTGGCGGTGCCCCGATGACGGTGACCCGCCCACCCGAGCAGACCCGCAACCCGCCGGTCGACGACCGCGACCCGGTCCACACCCTGTCGGAAGGGGTGAACCAGGCGATGGACATCGCCATGGCCGAGGATCCGGAGGTCTTCCTCCTCGGGGAGGACATCGAAGACCCGATCGGCGGGGTCATGAAGGGGTCGAAGGGACTGTCGACCAAGTACGGGCGGCAACGGGTCCGGAACACCCCGATCTCCGAGCAGGCCATCGTCGGCACCGCCATCGGCGCCTCGTTGGTGGGGATGCGCCCGGTCGCCGAGGTCATGCTCATGGACTTCTTCGCGGTGGCCATGGACCAGGTGGCCAACCACGCGGCCAAGCTTCGCTACATGTCCGGAGGCCGGACCCACGTCCCCATCACCATCCGCACCTCGGTGGGCGGTGGCCGCCAGTTCGGGGCCCAGCACTCGCAGTCGCTGGAGGCATGGATGATGCACATCCCCGGCCTGAAGGTGGCGGTGCCGAGCACGCCGCGTGACGCCAAGGGGATCCTCTACTCGTGCATCTTCGACGACGATCCCTGCATCTTCATGGAGACGATGTCCCTGCTGTTCACCAAGGGCCCGGTGCCGGCCGGGCGGTTCGCCATCCCGCTGGGGGTGGCGGAGGTGAAGCGGGCGGGAGACGATGTCACCGTGGTGACGTGGGGATGGCAGGTTCCCGAAGCCCTGGCCGCCGCCGAGGTCCTGGCCGGCGAAGGGATCGATGTCGAAGTGCTCGACCTCCGGACGTTGGTCCCGTTGGACCGGGAGGCCATCCTGGCCAGCGTGGCCCGAACCACCCGGGCGGTGGTGGTGCACGCCGCCACCCAGTTCGCCGGCCCCGGGGCGGAGATCGCCGCCATCATCAGCCGCGAGCTGTTCGGTCAACTGTCGGCGCCGGTCGAGCGGGTGGGGGCGGTCTACTCGCCGATTCCCTATGCCACCGAGCTCGAAACCCTGGCCTTCCCCGACCGAACCCGGATCGCCGAGACGATCCGCACGCTGGCCTGAACGCCGACCCCCAAAATGGACGAGACGCGTCGGACCCCGATCAGGATCCCTCAGGCCGGGGCGACCATGGACGAGGGCACCATCGTCGAGTGGTTGGTGGCCGACGGTGCGCCGGTCACCATCGACCAGCCGCTCTACCGGCTGGAGACCGAGAAGGTGGAGATCGAGGTGGAGTGCCCGGCCAGCGGCGTGGTCCACATCGTCGGAGAGCCGGGCAAGGCCTACCCGGTGGGGGAGGACATCGGCTACGTCGAGGCGGTGTGATGACCCTTCGTATCGTGGCGTCCCGCGATCGAGAGAGGTGTGAAGAAGGAACAAGTTCCGGTGAACGACCTACCAACCAAGAGACAATCAACACACTGCGGGAACCAGCCGACCGGTTCGGTCTCGCCTGACCAGGAGGACCGACATGGAGAGTACTGAGTTCAAGACGATCATCTACGAGAAGGACGGTGCGATCGCTCGCATCGTGCTGAACGCGCCGGACAAAGCGAACATCCAGACCGCCCAGCAGGTGTGGGACTTCGAGGACTGCCTGACCCTGGCTGACCGGGACGACGAGGTCAAGGTCCTCATCGTGAAGGCCAACGGCAACGGGTTCTGTGCCGGCCACGCCATCGTCAGCCACGAGGAGATGGCCGAGGTCTACCCGACCACCGGGCCGACCATGGAACGGACGTGGAAGAAGCACAACTACGACCTGTTCCTCTGGCCGCCTCTCCGGCTCTGGGAGTTCCCCAAGGCGACCATCGCCCAGGTCCACGGCTACTGCCTGGGGGGCGGCACCATCTACAGCCACATGTGCGACATGACCATCGCCTCCGACGACGCCTTCTTCCAGATGCCGTTAGCCCAGGGATTCGGGTTGCCCGGCGCCCAGACCCTGGTCGAGCCCTGGTTGCTGATGAACTGGAAGAAGGCCTACGAGTTCCTCTACCTGGCCCCCACCCTGTCGGCGGAGGAGGCCAAGGAGTTGGGCCTCATCAACCGGGTGGTGTCCCGGGCCGGTCTGGAGGCCAACGTCGAGGAGACGGCCAGGACCATCGCCAAGATGCCGTTGACCACCATCATGACGGTGAAGGCGGGGGTGAAGCGGGCCTGGGAGACGATGGGCATGCGGGTCCACCTCCAGGGCACCGCCGACTTCACCTCGTTGGCCAGCAACGCCAGCGACGTGCGCCAGTTCATGATGGAGAAGAGCGGCGTGCGTCCCCGTCAGGTCGTCGCCGATCAGGCGGAGGCGGCCCGGGAGGGCAACTGACCGTCAGCCGTCGGCGTTGAAGGTGCGGCGGATGAACCGCCAGGTTCCGTCGGCTTTGGTAAGGGTGTCGACGTAGGTGCCCGACGCGGTGACCTGGTGGCGGGGCGGGTCACCGATCATGGCGAACAGCTGCACGTAGGCCTTCATGGTCGCGTGCTCGCCGGCGCCGTCGATGACCAGGTTGGTGGCCACGTGCCGGGGGGCGCGCACCGAGTTGGAGAACTGGTCGGCGAACTGCTCGAGCGCCCGGCTGCCTTCCACCTGGAGGGCGCCGGCGTCGAGAACGCCGTCGGCCACGAAGGTGTCGGCATAGGCGGGACCGTCGCCGCTGTCGATGGCGTGGCTGTAGCGCGCCGCCAGCTGCTGGATGGCCAGTTGGTCGTCAGCGCTCAAAGCCATGTGCCCCCCGATAATCTGGTTTTCAGTGATGCTATAACTGTCGCCAATCGCGTGGATCTGGGGAGGGCACCGACTGTGACCGAGAGCGGACACCGGCTGTCGCTGGGGGAGCGGGTGGCCGAGCTGGCCGAGCTTCCCCACCGGCCCGGGGTCGGGCCGTCGCCGGCCACTTCGTCCACCAAATCTCCTGAAGAGCAGGACGTGGTGGTGGTGGGGAGTGGCGCCGCCGCCCTGTCGGCCGCCGCCGGCGCCCTCAGCACCGGCGCCTCGGTGGTGGTGTGCGAGAAGGGGCCGGTGCCGGGCGGGACCACCGCCTGCTCGGGCGGCGTGGCCCACATCTACGCCAACTCGGTGATGCAGGCGGCCGGCATCGCCGACCCCCGCGATCGAGCACTCGCCTACATGGCCCGGGTCAGCCACCCCGGCGCCTATGACCCGGAAGCGCCCGGCTACGGCCTGCTGCCCACCGATCTCGCCCTGCTGGAGACCTACTACGACCGGGGAGCGGAGGTGATGGCCCGGCTGGGGGACATCGACGCGGTGCACATGGATGCGCCGTGGATGTCCTGGGACGGCCAGATGTTCCCCGACTACTACGAGTTCCCCGAGAACCTGGCGGTGCGGGGGCGGGGCATCCAGACGGTGGCCCCCGACGGCGGGGCCGGCAACGGCGGCGAGCTGGTGCGCCAGCTGATGGCGTTCGCCGCCGCGAGGGGCACCGAGGTCAGGCTGGGCCACCGGGTGGTGGATCTGATCCTGGAGGAAGGCGAGGTGACCGGGGTGGTGGTCGACGACGGGTCGGCCTGCCGCACCATCCGGGCCCACGGGGGGGTGGTGTTCGGCTCCGGCGGCTTCGCCCACAGCCCCGAGCTGCGGGAGCGGTTCCTCCGAGGGCCGATCGCCGGCGGCTCGGGGACCCCGTCGAACACCGGCGACCTGGTCGGCATCGGGACCCGGGCCGGGGCGGTGTTCGGTGGGATGCACAACGGCTGGTGGAACCAACAGGTGCTCGAGGCCGTCGACGACTACGCCACCTCGGTGCTCGACGTGTGGTCGGTGCCGGGTGACGGCATGCTGATGGTCAACCGCCTCGGGCTGCGGGCCATCGGGGAGAAGCGGGAGTACGAGTCGCGGGGGCGGGTGCACCACATCTTCGCCGGCGACGAGTACGTGAACCGGGTGATGTTCATGGTCTACGACCCGCGGACCGCGGCGCGCTACGGCGGCCGGTACCCGATTCCGCCGGTGGGCGCGGTGGCCGATCACGTGGTCACCGGGGACGGGGTGTTGGGACTGGCCGAGGCCCTCGGCACCCGGCTGGCGCGGTTGAGGTCGTCGATGCCGGCCGGCATCGCCCCGGTGGCCCTGGATCCGAATTTCGCCGACACCCTGGCCGACACCATCGCCCGGTTCAACGACGCGGCCGTTCGCGGCCACGACGACGAGTTCGACCGCGGGACCAAGGCGGTCGAGTTCGCCTTCCACGGCCCCCGGGCCGCCGACAACTCGATGCCCAACCCCCTGATGCACCCCCTCGACGCCGGCGGGCCGCTGCACGCCATCTCGCTTGGTCGGGACCACCTTCGACACCAACAGCGGCCCCCGGATCGGCACCGAGGGCCAGATCCTGGGCACCGCCGGGCCCATCGGGGGCCTCTACGGGGCGGGCAACTGTGTCAACTCGGTCTTCGGGGAGGGCTACCCGGGCGGAGGCTCCACCATCGGACCCGGCCTGGTCTTCGGGTTCCTGGCCGGGGCCCATGCCGGTCGCCGGTCGCCTCGGGTCGGGGCCGGGCGATGAAGCTCGCCTACCGGGACGTTCCTTCCACCTCGCCCGGGGTGCCGGCGGTCGTCTTCCACCCGGAAGGCCCGCCGTCGATCGACCGGCCCACCCGGATCGCCCAGTCCAGCGGGGCGGTGGGTCGGGTGGTGGCACCCTTCGGTGACTACGCCTTCTACCCGAGCGGGATGGAGGTGGGCGGTACCTGCTGGTACCGGGCCGTACCCGGCTCCACTGGGGCCGACCCGATCTCGCTGACCAAGGCGGTGGTCCAGGCCACCGACCTCCTCGACGACGTCGGCCTCGACCGGCCGGCGTTGATCGGCTGGGGCCAGGGAGGCGTGGTGGCGCTGGGGGCAGCTCTGCTCCGGCCCGGCCAGGTTGGCTCGGTGGTGTGCGTGGACGTGGTGGCCGCCCACCTCGAGATCCTCCCGCCCTCCGCGCTGGCCACCGACGGTGCGCCACCGGTGTTGCTGGCGGCCACCGACCCGGCCGGAGGGCGGACCGTCTCCGACCAGCAGGATCGGCTCGGCGGCCACGGCATCGTCGCCTCCACCTGGCACTGGACCGGAGACGACGGTGAGGAGGCCCGGGACAAGGCGGTGGCGGCACGGATCGGCGAGTGGCTCACCGATGTCTAGGGTCGAGAAGGAGGTGGCGATGTCCACCGCGCCGGTGGTCGATCTCGATCGGCACCTCGAGGTGCCCGACCGGTGGCGGCTGGGAACTGCCTTCGTGCCCAAGGGCCGCTACCTCGACCGCGACTTCCTCGACCTCGAGCTCGAGCGGCTGTTCCCGGCCACCTGGCTGAACGCCTGCCGGCACGACGAGGTGGAGCACCCCGGACAGTTCGTCAACTTCGAGATCGGCGACCAGTCGGTGGTGGTCATCCACACCGACACCGGGCTGAAGGCGTACTTCAACTCCTGCCGGCACCGGGGGACCCGGCTGGTGACCGGTCAGGGCCGGCTCGGCGAGTTCCGCTGCCCGTTCCACGCCTGGCGTTGGAACCTCGACGGGTCGCTCAAATTCCAGGCCGACGCGGACAACTTCGAGCCCCGGCCGGCCGACGAGCTCTGCCTGGCCGAGTGCCGGGTGGGGACCTGGGGCGGTTGGATCTTCGTCAACCTGGACGGGAATGCCGAGCCGCTGGAGGACTTCCTCCATCCGGTGCCCGAGCGGCTGGACGGCTTCAAGCTCGAGGACATGCGGATCGCCTGGTACAAGACGGTCATCCTCCCGGCCAACTGGAAGACGGCCCTCGACGCCTTCATCGAGAGCTGGCACGTGCCGGGCACCCATCCGCAGCTACTCCGCCCCGACAAGCGCTCGACGCCGCCGACCATCGCCGAGAGCCAGGCGTACGGGAAGACCTTCAACGAGCTCTTCCGGCTCCACTCCCGGCACGCCGACCTCTTCCGTTACGGGCCGGAGGGGGACTCGACCAAGCTCCGGCCCTCCTACTCGGTGAATCCGGAAGCCGTCTACCGGAACGTCGAGTACTCCCTCCGCGAGCTCGGCGCCCTCTACCTGAAGTCGGACCTGTCGGCGGCGGCCGAACTCGTCGAGACCGAGGGCGCCGACGGCCCGGAGGGCAATGCCATCTACCAACAGCTCCGCAAGCGCCATGCCCGGGCCGCCGGCATCGACTACCCGGATCTCACCGGCGCCCAGTTGAAGGCGGCCATGTACGACTGGCACCTGTTCCCCAACACCGTGTTCCTCATCGACATGGGATGTGCCCTCACCTACCGGGCCCGACCCAACGGCTCGGATCCCGACACCTGCATCTTCGACGTCCAGGGACTCGAGCTGCCGCCGACCGGGGGCCTTCCGACCGCCTCGCCCCAGTTCTTCGACGATTGGCAGACCGGGAACATGGGCGAGATCCTCAGCCAGGATTTCTCCAACATGTCGGAGGTGACAGCCGGGATCCACTCCCGGGGCTTCGACGGCCACCGTCTGAACACCGCCCAGGAGATGACCATCTGGAACTATCACCGGGCCATGGACGGGTACCTGTTCGCCTAGTCATCCACCCCCAGGTCAACGGGTTTCTCGGCCCGGAACCCGCAAGTTTGGCCCGGTGAAAGCGTTGCTTTCAGGAGGCCTACGGCTTGGTGATAGGCCGTACCGGGTAGGTGGTACGTGGCCATGGGGGAGGATCCGTGCGCAGGCATAGTCGTCATGAGGGGCGGGGGCACCGCACCGGGGTGTTGCTGGTGTTGGTGGTCGCTCTCATCGCTACCGCCTGCGGGGCCAGGGTGGCGCCGTTCCTCGGGACCAACTCGGTGGCCCAGGGTGGCACCTCTTCCCAGGGGGGCACCGGCTCCGGCGGCTCAGCCACCACCACCACCACCGGGGTGGGCGGGACGGTGGGCGGGACGTCCGGCGGGACGTCGGGCGGATCCAGCGGGAACGGCGGATCCGGCGGCGGTTCGACGGGGGGAGGGGCGACGGCGGCGGTACCGGCCGCGCCGACCTCGTCCGGGTTCAACTTCTCCGCCCAGGCCGAAGCCGGGGCCTGCCAGGGCTCGGCCGGCAATGGCTCGTCGGACGTCGGGGTCAGCCCGACCCAGCTGACCTTCGGCAACGTGAGCGGATTGACGGGGCCGCTCACCGGCAGCTTCAGCCAGGGGACCGAGGCGGTCGAGGCCCTGTTCTCGGCGGTCAACGCCGCCGGCGGGATCTGTGGCCGGAAGCTGTCCCTCAATGCCGAGGACGATACGCAGAACGCCGCCACCAACGCCTCGGACGTGGCCGACCTGATTCCCAAGGTGCTGGCCTTCGTGGGTTCGACCTCGGATGGCGACAACGGCGGGGTGCCGGCGATGACCCAGGCCAATGTGCCCGATGTCGGGTTCGCCATCAACTGCAACCGCAGCGAGTCCCCGGTGTACTGGTCGCCGGCGGCGGGGAGTTGTGACCAGCCCAACGGACCGGGCGGTCCCTATTTCATCTCCAACGCCGTCTTCAACCTGGCCAAGCAAAATGGGTACTTCCCGACCAAATTGGCGTTCCTGGCCTACTCGATCGCCATCAGTGCCCAGGCGGCCGAACAGTTCGAGTACATCTACAAGGCCATGGGCGGGACGGTGTGCTATTCCGACTTCGCGGTGTCCCCGGCCTCGGCGTCGCTGGAGAGCGACGTGGCCGCCATGCAGCAGGCCGGCTGCAACGGGTCCTTCGACACCATGGACGTGACCGGCAACGCCAAGCTGCTCCAGGCCATGCAGCAGCAGTCGTACCACCCGCCGTACGTGGCCGCCACCTTCGACGCCTACACCCCGGTGATGATCTCCCAGGCCGGCCAAAGTGCGGCCCAGGGCCTCATCGTCGGGCTGCCGTTCGTGCCCCTGGCCGAGTCCCAACCGATGGTCCAGCTCTACCAGCAGCAGCTGGCCACCTACCAGCCGGGCAAGCAACCCAGTGGGTTCGGTTTCCTGGCCTGGCAGTCGGCCCAGATGTTGATCTACGCCCTCCTCCAGAGCGGGCGCTCCCCGACCCGGGCCTCCATCGTGAAGGTCTTCAATTCCCTCCAGAACTGGACCGGCGGCGGCGCCCTCGGTGGCTACACCCCGAGTAGCCACGGCGTCTACACCTGCGATGTGGACGTGAGCATCCAGGGGTCGTCGTTCGTACGCAAGGCGCCGAGTTCCGGGCTCTACTGCGGCGGGCAGGCGGTGCAAGCCTCCTCGTGAGCCAGTACTGGCCCTTCCTCGTCATCGGTCTGTTCACCGGGAGCATCTACGGGCTGGCGGCCATGGGTGTGGTCCTGACCTACAAGACGGTCGGGGTCTTCAACTTCGCCTACGGGGCCATCGCCATGTTCTGCGCCTTCACCTATTGGCAGCTGCACGACTCCTGGGGCCTGACAGCCTGGGTGGCGATGCCCATCCTGTTTCTGGTGGTGGCTCCGGTGCTCGGCATCCTCCTCGAAGCCCTCTACCGGCCCCTGGCCGGACTGTCGGCCGAGGTCCTCATCGTGGTGAGCATCGGGGTGCTCGCCGCCCTCTCCGCGCTGGTGCCGATCGTCTACGGCAAACAGGACCGGACCCTCCAGGCCATCTTCCCGACCTCGACCTTCGCGCTGGGAGCCCATTTCCACGTGGGCTACGACCAACTCGGCACCCTGCTGGTCTCGCTGGCGGTGGCCGCGGTGCTGTGGGCGCTGTTGCGCCACACCCGGTTCGGCACCTCCACCCGAGCCGCGGTGGACAATCCGGATCTGGCCGACATGGTCGGTGTCCACGGTGACAACGTCCGGCGGGCCGCCTGGATCCTCTCCACCATGTTCGCCGCCCTGGTCGGCATCCTCATCAGCCCGACCCAGGGCCTCGACGTGAACCAACTGGTGCTGGTGGTCATCTATGCCTTCGCCCCCGCCGTCTTCGGTCGACTGGTCAGCCTGCCCCTGGCCTACATCGGCGCGCCTGGTGCTGGGGGTGGTGGTGAGCCTGCTGTCCAAGTAGGCCAACTCCGGCACAGTGGCCAACCTCGAAGCCGCCCTGCCCTACCTGGCCCTGTTCGCCCTGCTCATCATCATGGGTGGCCGCCTGAAGGAGGCGGGTGCCTCGTCGCGGCGACTGGCGGTGGCGACCCGCAACTCGTTGGGGATGGGTGGGGGAGTCCAAACCCGACACCTGATCGTCAGCGTGCTGGGTTGGCGGGTGCGGCTGGAGCGCAAGTTGACCATCGGGCTCATCGGCTTCGCCCTGGCGCTGTTGGTTCCGCTGGCGGTGCCGGGCCCGCGGCTCATCGACCTCAGCTACGCGGTGGTCTACGCCCTGATCGCCCTGACCCTGGTGGTGCTCACCGGCTGGGCCGGGCAGATCTCCCTGGCCCAGTTCGCCTTCGTCGGGGTCGGGGCCTTCACCGCCGGCCACCTGTCCGGATCCCATGGCCAGCACTTCCTGGTGGCGGCGCTGGTGGCCATGGCCATCGCCGCCCCCCTCGGGATCCTGGTCGGGCTGCCCGTCGTTGCGGCTCTCGGGTCTCTATCTGGCGCTGGCCACCCTGGCCTTCGCCCTCATCATGGACAACGTGGTGTTCAACCGGAGCGACGTGAGCGGGGGACTCACCGGTATCACCGTGCCCCGACCCCAAATCTTCGGGTTGTCCTTCAGCGGGCGGGCCAGCTTCTACGAGCTGGTCATGGTGGTGTTCGGGGTGGTAGCGGTGGCCGCCTATGCCGTCCGGCTGGGCCCGATCGGTCGGCGGTTGCAGATCGTGCGCGACTCGCCGTTGGCCGCCTCCACCCTCGGGGTCAATCTGACGGTGACCAAGCTGGTGGTCTTCGCCGTCTGCGGGATGGTGGCGGCGCTGGGCGGCGCCTTCTACGGGGCGCTCCAGCAGGCCATCACCCCCCTCGACTTCCTCTGGTCGACCTCGTTGACCTTGCTCCTCCTGGTGGTGCTGGGCGGTCGATCGGTGATCAGCGGCGCGGTGATCGCCGGGGCCGTCTTCGGGTTGGAGAAGATGATCAGCAATCCTCAGTTCAACGAGTACTTCCCGCTGGCCATTGCCCTCGGGGTGATCGCCCTGGCCCAGGAGCCGGAGGGGACGGTGGCCCTGGCCCGCCGCGAGACCCTTCGGGTTCTGTCGGTGCTCCGCCCGCTGCCCCGGAGAAGTGTCGGACGAGGGAGCGAGACCCCGTCGCCCTCCGGCGCCGACGTCGCGGTGGCGGCCGGCGGGCCCGGGATGGGGAGCGGTCATGGTCTTTGAGCCGCCGTCCGAGAACGCGGTGCTGCTGGCCGGCGACATCACCGTGCGCTTCGGTGGCCTCATCGCCCTCGAGGAGGTTTCGCTCGAGGTTTCGACGGGCTGCATCTCCGGGCTCATCGGACCCAACGGGGCCGGGAAGACGACCATGTTCAACGTGCTGACCGGACTCCAGGATCCGACCGCGGGGCGGGTCGCCTATCTCGGCGAGGACATCTCCCGATGGCCACCCCATCGCCGCGGCCGGGCCGGCATGGCCAGGACCTTTCAACGGCTGGCCCTGTTCAGCCGGCTCACCGTGCACGACAACCTGGTAGCCAGTTGGGAGTCGTCCCACGGCGGCGGGGTGCTGGGCCGGGGCCGGGCAGAACGGGTGGCCCGGGTGGCGGAGGTGATGGAGCTGCTCGACCTGTGGCCGGTGGCCGACCGGCAAGCCGGGGAGCTCTCGACCGGGAAGGGACGCATGGTCGAGCTCGGCCGCGCTTTGTGCACCGATCCCCGGGTGCTGCTGCTCGACGAGCCCGGTTCCGGCCTCGATGCCAATGAGACGGCCGTCTTCTCGGCCGTCCTCCGGGCCATCGTCTCGGGAGGGAGCGATCCCCGTCACCAGGTCGCCCCGCCGGCCATCCTGCTGGTCGAGCACGACATGGCCCTGGTGATGGATGTGTGCACCTCGATGACGGTGCTCGACTTCGGCAAGGTCATCGCCCGGGGCACCCCGAGCCAGGTCCGCGCCGACCCGATTGTGCGGGCCGCCTACCTCGGAGATGCCAGTGGCTTCTGAGCCCGCCCTCGAACTGCGCGGGGTCTCGGTCTCCTACGGGGGGCTGCCGGCGCTCCGAGACGTGTCGATGGTGGTGCCCCAAGGTGCAGCGGTGGCCCTCCTGGGCGCCAACGGCGCCGGGAAGAGCACCGCCCTCCGGACCATCTCGGGAGTGATCCGGGCCGAGCGGGGCCGGATCCTGGCCGGCGGCCAGCGCATCGAGCGCCGGCACGCCTACCGGATCGCCCGCATGGGGGTGGTGCACGTCCCCGAGGGTCGGGGCATCTTCCCGAGCCTCACCGTCCGGGAGAACCTCCAGATGGCCAGTTCGACCCTGAGCGGCGCCATCGACCCGGTGGAGGAGGGCACCGCGCTCTTCCCGGTCCTGGGCAACCGGCTCAGCCAGGTGTCGGGGAGCCTGTCCGGCGGCGAGCAGCAGATGCTGGCGCTGGCCCGGGCGCTGATGGCCAGGCCCAAGCTGCTGATGGTCGACGAGATCAGCATGGGCCTGGCCCCCCTCATCGTCGGGCAACTGTTCGACGCCTTGCGGGAACGGGTGGCCGCCGGGATCAGCCTGTTGATCGTCGAGCAGTACGTGGAGGCGGCCCTGGGGATGGCCGACTACGGCTACGTGATGGATAAGGGTGTGATCGTGGATGTGGGCGAGCCGGCGGACCTCCGGAGACGGGGATTGATCAGTGCCTACCTGGGGGGTGCCGCGTGAGGCATCCCGCCCGGAAGAGGCTGGTGTCCCGGATGGCCGTGGCCGCCGGGCTCGGGGTGGTGATCATCGCCGGACCCACGGCGGCGACCGCGGCGGCGGCTCCCGCCGACACCTTGGTCGGGTACTCCGCCCTCACCCAGTCGGTGGGTGCCCAGTTCGCCTTCAACGTGCCCGGGGTGGTGCCGCTCCCGAATCAGAACCTCATCGAGGAGGACGTCCCCTTCTCCCGGGTGAACGTGGCCGGCGGACCGGTGGTCGACTCGTTGAGCGCCCCGTACTATCCCGGCGACATCGCCGCCAACCTCGGGAGTCTGCTGGCCACCTTCGGGTATCCCGGGGCCCTGCCCAACGATCCCTTCCTGGCTGAAGCCAAGTTCCCGACCTCGCCCGGCTTCCCGGCCAAATCCAGCTTTGGGGGGACCCCTTCACCCGGATCGCCGGCGGCGCTGAGCGTCTTCAGCGCCATCTCCAATGCCGGCATCGGCGGGGGTGACGCCACCTCGGCCGTCCTCGACCTCTCCCTCGACTCGCTGGGGAGCAAGCCCTCGCTTCCGATCATCGGCGGCATCATCCCCAAGGCCTCGAGCCTGCTCGACGTGGGCAACATCAGCGCCTCCGACGCGGTGAGCGTCGACTCGTCACAGGTCAAAGCCACCTCCAGCAGTGTGGTGAAGGCCTTGGACATCGCCGGGATGGTCGACATCAGCGGCTTGACCAGCAACGCCGCCTGCGGCTCGGACGGGACCACCGCCACCCCCACCGCGAGTCTGACCCTCGGCCAGGTGACGGTTGACGGCGCCAAGGCGTTCATCGACGCCAAGGGCGTCCACATCGTCACCGCCAGCACTGGATCCTCGGGGGTGACCCCCGCGACGCTGCAGAAAACCCTCGACGCCACCCTGGCCGGCGACGGGATCTCCATCCGGGTGCTCGATCCGGTGCTGACCACCAACGGGGCGGCCGGGACCGCCAACGCCGGTGGCCTGGTGGTGTCGCTGGCCCACCAGTTCGATGTGCCCTTCATCCCCGGAGAGCCGACCATCCCGGTGCCGCAACTGGGGAACGTCGGGCTCCCGGCCGGCCTGTACACCATGACGACGTCGATCACCTTCGGGATGGCCCAGGTGGATGTGAGCGCCACCGGGATCCCCGCCACCACCGGGACCACTTCGACCGGTGACGTCGGGCCGGTCGGGGGACTGTCGACGCAACCGATAGACAACGGGTCGGGGCTCACCACGTTCGGGGGCACGCCGGGGACGGTGGAGAGTGTGGCCACCACCGGGCCGGGAAGCGCCACCGGCAACCGTCCGACCCCCACCCCGACATCGGCGACCGCCTTTCCCATCCGAGGCGTCCCCGCCCCGCTCGGATGGCTTATCGCGGCGCTGTTGGCATGTGTGCTGCTCGCCTATCCGTTGTTGTTGCTGGCGAGGTGGCAGTTCCTGGCTGGAAGGAGACGATAATGCTCGACATGGATCGCCCGGTGAGGGACAGTGTCGGCTTGGCCGCCGATCAAGATGTCTCGCAGTACTCGACCGACAACGGCCAGCCGGCTGGACCCAGCCGTGGTGATCGGTTCCGGCGCCTGCTGCCGCGGGGACTGGGCGGCGGTAGGGGAGCCAAGCCGGTTCGGGCCGACGGCGAGGAGGGCGGCAGCTACGACCTGCGCAACGCCTGGCAGGTGGTGGCCGGATCGATCCTGATCCCGTTGGGGGTGGTCTTCATCCTGTTGGGCTGGTACGGCTCGGCCCATGCCCGGGTGGTGCAGCAACAGATCCCCTACATGGTGAGCGGTGCCTTCATCGGCCTCGGCTGCATGATCGTCGGCGGGCTCCTCTACTGGGGCCATTGGCTCTACCGCCTCTATGACCAAAAGGAACTGCACCACGAGGAAGAGCTCAAGGTGCTCCACGATCTGGTGCACACCCTGACCTCCCAAGGGGTCGGGGGCGGTGCCCACTCGGCTGCGCCTTCGGATGCGCCGGTCGACGGGCCGGCCGGTAGTTACCTGGCTACCGCCACCGGAACCGTGTACCACCGGGCCGGTTGTGCCGTCATCGCCCACCACCCCGAGGACGTGCGGGTGGTCGGCTCCGCGAACCTGGGCGGCCTCCACCCCTGCCAGATCTGTCTGCCGAGGTCGTAGGGTCGGCGGTCGTCGCCGACCAGTGTGTCTGGCCCATCGGCCGCGGAGAGCTGTCGCCTGCCTGTCGCCCGGCGACGGCGCGATCGGTGCAACGTGCGCCTACCAATTCCCGACGGGCGAGGCGATGGGACGTCGGCTAGGGGCTTCCCGAACCCGGCCAGGGTGGCGGTGGGGGCGGGAGAGGGGCGGGCGCCCCACCCGGCGCCCAAAAGCCCGGATCGGGCATCCCGTACGGGGAAGGTCGGGCGAACGGAGATGTCGGTGAGGAGGACCACCAGGGGTCGATGACCTGGGGATGGCGGTCGACCCCGCTACCGGATCTCCGCCGGAAGAGCAGGAGTCCGAGGACAACGATCCCGGCGGACACCACCAGGATCGGAAAGGCGGCCAGGACTCGGTTGTCAGCCGAGGTTTGGCACTGATCGACGAATGCCATCCACTGGGCTCGGCCGGCGGCGTCGGTGATCGGGGGCTCCGGGCCGGCCCCGATGGTGATGGGGTCGAAAAATGCGACGATGGCGGCTTCGGATCCTTGCCCGGGGCCGCAGGTGCCGCCGGCCGCGGGTGGCGGGAGTCCGACCAGCAGGCCGGTGACGGCGAAGACGGCGCCGAAGAGGCCCAGGAACACCAGCACCAGCCGGGTGCCGGTGCTTACGCGGGAACGGTTCACCCGTGATCAGCCTCCATGTGACCCGATGGTAGACGGACGACTCCGTCAGAGGTATGCGCCCCCACCGGGAGGATGGCTAATGGGACCGGATCCGTTCGGCCAGGGCGCCAATGATCGGAGTCATCTTCTGGACACCGAGGGCCCCGACCCCGATGCCAAAGATGACGGCGGCGAGCCCGACAATGTCGACGCTGGGCACAAAGAAGCTGTGTCCGTTCCTGGCCGTGAACGCGCCCAGCGGCAGGGACACATCCAGGAAGTTCCCTATACGAAGGGTGGCGACGGCCGGAACCAGCTCACCCTCGGCCACCTGGACGTTGGAGCCGAGGGAGACCAGTTCCGGGCGTCGCCCGGCTCCCTGGCTCGATACCGGATCACCTGCGGCTGCGGCCATCGGTCCTCCTTGATCTCGTCGACGGACTCGGACACACTCCGATTCCCAAGTCTGTCACCGGGATGATCGTTCTTCCCGGTTCCGCCCACAGTCCGGTCGCCACCGGGCGGGGACATCGACTGAATCAGTACCGGGTCCCTGACCGGCGACCGAGGACCGACGGCCTTCGGTCCCTTTATAGGTTGGGTTGAAAATCCAATTGTCGTAGTATCGGCGTATGCCCGGATCCAAGCCGGCCGCCGCGGGCTTCGATCCTGAGGCCGTCCACGCCAAGTATCTCGCCGAGCGCGAACAAGCGGTTGGTCCCTCATCGCGCCGACATCCGGGACCTGCAGGTGGACGAGCACTTCGCCCGGTACCGCGACGACCCGTTCAAACCGTTCATCTCCCGCGACCCGGTCGCCGACGACGTCGATGTGGTGATCGTGGGCGGGGGGATCGCTGGGGTGCTCGCCGGCGCCCGCCTCCGCCAGGCCGGGGTCGAGCGGATCCGCATCGTCGACCAGGCCGGCGGCATCGGGGGCACCTGGTACTGGAACCGCTACCCCGGCGTGATGTGCGATGTCGAGTCCTATATGTACATGCCGATGCTCGAGGAGCTCGACTACATCCCCACCCGGCGCTACGCCTTCGGCGAGGAGATCCGGAGCCACCTCGAGGCGATCGCCAATCGGTTCGACCTGGTGGACGATGCCCTGTTCCACACCGGAGTGACCCGGGCCGAGTGGCAGGAGGATGCCGCAGGTTGGTTGATTCGCACCGACCGGGGCGACGAGGTCCGCTGCCGATGGTACGTCCTGGCTGTCGGGATTCTCAATCTCATGAAACTGCCGACCATCCCCGGCATGGAGGACTTCGCCGGGCGCTCCTTCCACACCGCCCGGTGGGACTACGACTACACCGGTGGCAGCCCGGACGAACCGCTCACCGGCCTGGCCGACAAGGTCGTCGCCCTCGTCGGTACCGGGGCGAGCGGCATCCAGTGCGTGCCACCGCTGGCCGAATCGGCCAAGCATCTCTACGTGTTCCAGCGCACGCCGTCGGCGGTCGGCGAACGGGGCAACCGGCCCACCGATCCGGGGTTCGGCGACGGGTTCGAGCCGGGCTGGCAGCGGGCCCGGATGGACAACTTCCAGGGGATCATGATGGGCCGCCCCACCGAGGTCGACCAGGTGGACGACGGATGGACCCACCACTACGCCGCCGTCCATCACCCACCGCGAGCCGAGGGCATGACCATGGCCGAGTTTCTCCGGGGCGGCGAGGAGCTCGACTACCAAGTCATGGAAACCCATCGGCACCGGGTCGAGGAGCTGGTGGCCGACCCGGCCACCGCCGAGATCCTGAAGCCGTACTACCGGTACCTGTGCAAGCGCCCGTGCTTCCACGATGAGTACCTCCCGGCCTTCAACAATCCCAACGTCACCCTGATCGACTGTCCCGCCGGGTTCGAGCGGATCACCGAGCTGGGCCCGGTGGTCGACGGGCAGCAGTACGAGGTCGACTGCATCATCTACGGCACCGGCTTCGAGGCCGAGCTCACCCCGCTCTTCCGTCGGGCCGGCCACGAGATCGTCGGTCGTGGCGGCGTCACCCTGGCCGAGAAGTGGGCCGACGGTGCCGCCAGCCTGTTCGGGATGATGAGCCGGGGTTTCCCGAACATGTTCGTCATGCCCGCGCCCGGGCAGCAGGCGGTGGTGACCGTCAACTACACCCAGCTGGCGGTGCTCGGGGCTGAGTTCATCGGCCGGGCGGCGGGAATGCTCGAGGAGCGGGGTGTCGGGGTGTTCGACGTGAGCGCAGAGGCCGAGGCGGCGTGGACCCAGGAGGTCGTCGACTCCTTCGTCGACGGCAGTGCGGTGATGTCGGCCTGTACGCCGTCGCGCATCAACAACGAGGGCCATCCGGAGGCCAGGAGACCCCGTGACGGCAACTACGGCCGCGGGTTTGGCGACTGGTTCGGCTACCGCCAGCGGCTGGAGCAGTGGCTCGAGTCGGGCGGCCTGGACGGACTGGAGCTCAAGGTCCGGTCGACGACATCGTGAGCGGGCGGCAACGGGTCGCGGTGGTGACCGGCGGCGGGGGTGGGATCGGTGCGGGCATCGCCGAGGAGCTCGGCCGGGGGGGTTGGTTGGTGGTCACCGTCGACCCCCTGGTGACCCTCGACGGCACGGGCCAGCTTCCGGCTCCGGAGGAGACCACCGCCGGTCGCATCGTGGCGGCGGGGGGTTCGGCCCGGGCCTCGTCGGTGTCGGTGACCGACGCCGAGGCGGTCGGTGGCCTGTTCGGGGAGCTGGTCGACGAGCACGGCGGGCTCGACGCCGTCATCAATGTCGCCGGCATCACCCGGCAGTCCTATTTCGGCCGGGGCACCGAGGAGGACTGGCTGGCATTGCTGGACGTGCACCTCCAGGGCTACCTCAATCTGCTCGAGGCCGCCTTGCCGCACATGGCCGCGGCCGGCTACGGCCGCATCGTCGGCGTCACCTCCGGCTCGGGGTGGCGGGCGGCCGACGCCGGTGCGTACAGCTGCGCCAAGCGGGCCATCGCCGCGCTGACCTGGCAGCTCGGCCGGCACCCGCCGCCGGGGGTGACGGTCAACGCCATGTCGCCCATCGCCGCCACCCGGATGATGGCGTCGGCCCTCGAACGCGCCCGGAAGGCGGGCGAGTCGGGCGGTGGCGGCATCTCCTTCCTGTCGGTGGCCGACCCCGAAGACCTGGGACCGTTCGGCGCCTACCTGGCCGGCGAGCAATTCGGGTGGTGCAGCGGTCGGATCCTCTTCGCCGGCGGCCCGGAGGTGGCCGTCATCGACGAACCCCGTCTCATCGAAGTGGTGCGCACCGACCATGTCGTCTCCCTCGCCCGGGTGCTCGACGAAGTCATCCCCGGCGCCTTTGCCAAA
Source organism: uncultured Acidimicrobiaceae bacterium (assembly GCA_963819695.1). GTDB lineage: Bacteria > Actinomycetota > Acidimicrobiia > Acidimicrobiales > RAAP-2 > DASZIT01. Next base: position 1,338,044 of record CAWFXD010000001.1, read on the forward strand.
GCCGAGGCCCGGCAGGCGAGCACCGGGGGCGGCAACCCCCGGTTCGGGTCGGTCTTCGACGAGGACCCGGCCGAGATCGCACCGGGTCCGGTGGGGTCGTGTGTCATCGTCTCCGACCGCCCGAGGTTGGCCGCGTCGCTCACCGCCGCGCTCGAGGCCCGCTTCATCCAGTGTCACCCGGCGGGGCTGGCGTACGGCTTCCGTGACTCGGCCAACGCGCTCGAACTCCGTCATCGGGGCCAACGGTCCGATCGACGCCGTCGTCCTCGCCACGGCCGGCCGCGAGCCGAGCGCCTCCCCGACCGATGGCTGGGAGCGGGTGCTGGCCGAGCACCGGGGGATCGTCGAGGACATCCATACCGATGCCGGATGGGCCCGGGCGGCCGCCGACTACGCGCTCGGCGCCAACCACCCGGTCCGGCTGGTGACCCTCACCGACGCCGCCACCACCGGAGGTCGCAGTCGCGCCCAGGCGGTGGCCCAGCACGCCCGGGCGGCCGCCGGTGCCACCGAAGGGCGAGTCACCGCCTTCGCCGCCAGCCTCGAGGCCCGAGAGGAGGTCTTCGGCCGACCGACCGGTGAGCTGGTGGCCCATCTGGTCAGCCACCCGGAGGCAGCCGCGCTGGCCGGAGCCGAGTTGGTCGTCGGCGACGGATGGATCGGCCTTCGCAGCCACCCCCGACCTATCGGCAGCATCTCCTACGGCGGTCCCGCCCTCCCCGATTGGCTGGACGGGACCCTCCGGGAGATCGTCGGTCACCCACCGGACGGGAAGGCCTGATGAACGATCGCCCGGCCCGGGTGGTGGACGCCCACGTGCACATCTGGGACCCGGCCCGAACCGACTGGTATCCGTACCTGTCCCATCCTCAGGCGCCTGAATCGGCGGATGCCTCGCGGATGTTCCGCCCGTTCGATGTCGACGCCTATCGGGCCGAGGCGGCCGGATGGAATGTCGAGAAGTTCATCAATGTCGCCGCCGCCACCGGTCGTCACTCGATCGAGGAGACCATCGAGCTCGATGCCGCCGCGCCGCTCCGGGGCGGCCCTGATGCCATCATCGGCGGTATCCCTCCGACCGACACGGTGGCTGAGGCCCTCGAGCTGCTCGACCGGCAGATGACCGCCTCCCGCTTTCGCGGCGTACGCCCGATGGGCCGGTACGAGGGCCCGCTTCCCGACGCCGGGGTGCTCGCCGCGCTGCAGGAGCGGAACCTGCTGTTCGAGCTGATGTCCCATCCCGATCAGCTCGAGGTGGCGGCAAAGCAGCTCGCCGGCTTCGAAGAGCTGGTGGTGGTGGTCGAGCACACCGGATGGCCCCGCTCGGGTTCCGACGAGGAGCGCGCTCTGTGGCGGGACGGCATCCGTGCGCTTTCGGGGCTCGGCGACAACGTGGTGTGCAAGCTCTCGGGCCTGTCGATGCCCTTGGAGTCCATGAGTGTCGATGCCTTTGCCCCGTGGCTGGAATACGCCATCGAGGCATTCGGCGTCGACCGCTGCATGTTCGCCAGCAACTTCCCGGTTGACTCGATGTACGGCACCTTCGATGAGCTCTACGGGGTGTTCAGCGCCGTCACCCGCGGCCTGGACGGCGAATCCCGCCTGAAGCTCTTTGCCGCGAACGCCGAGAGCATTTATCGCTGCTAGCCAGGGCCTGGCCTCCCCGGGCTGGGACGATCTGACCCCTGGGCTTGTGCTTGCAGGCGGGGAACGGTGATACAAATGGCGCCATGTTGAAAGCCGGTCTCCGTCTGGGCTGTCCGGACTGCACCATCGAGGTCGTCGTGGTCAAGGCGCCGACCACCGAGGTGGAACTCACCTGCAGCGGAAGTGGCCTGGTGGACATGGACTCGACCCGGGGCCAAGGCGGCCACCCGGACGCCGAGGGAGAGGGCGCCCTCCTCGGAAAGCGCTACGTCGACGAAGAGGCCGACCTCGAGTTGCTCTGCACCAAGGCGGGCCCGGGAGCCTTGGCCTGTGACGGCCGGACACTGACGATCAGGGGCGCCAAACCACTCCCATCGTCGGACTGAAGTTGTCAGTGTGGACCTGAATCTGCTGCTGGAGATGGCGGCCGCCGGTTACGGGGACCGGACCGCGGTCAGTGCCGGAGGAGACACCCTCAGCTACACCGATCTCGGCAGCTTGGCGGTGGCCGGAGCCGAGCTCATCCATCACCTGGGCGCCGACTCGGTCATCTACATCGGCCCCAGCCACCCGGCGTTTCCCGTCGGGCTGTTCGCGGCGAGTGCGGCCGGGGTGCCGTTCATCCCGCTCAACTACCGGTTGGGGCGCGGGCAACTCGAAGAGCTGATGGCGGCCCACCCCCGGGCCCTGGTGGTGAGCGACGAACCCTGGGTCGCCGATCGTGCCCCCGAGCGGTCGAGCTCGATCAGCAACTTCCTCGGGTCCCTGCACCCCGGTGCTTCGGAGGGAGACCCGCCGACCCCGGGTGAAGCCGACGATGTGGCGGTGGTGCTCTACACCAGCGGCACATCGGGAACGCCCAAGGCCGCCCTCCTGCGCCACCGGAATCTGGCGTCCTATGTGTTCACCACTGTGGAGTTCGCCCAGGCGGCCGAAGACGAGGCGGCACTGGTCACTGTCCCCACCTATCACATCGCCGGCCTGGCCAACCTGCTGTCCAACCTCTACGCCGGCCGCCGCATCGTCTACCTCGAGAACTTCGACCCAGAACTCTGGCTCGAGACCATCCGGACCGAGAGCATCACCCAAGCCATGGTGGTCCCGACCATGATGGCCCGGGTGGTGCGCTATCTGGCTGGGGCCGACGCCGCGGTGCCCAGTCTCCGCACCCTGGCCTACGGCGGCGCTCGAATGCCGATTCCGGTGTTGGAAGAGGCCCTCGCCCGCTTCGCGGACACCGGGTTCGTCAATGCCTACGGGCTCACCGAGACCAGCTCCACCATCGCGCTGCTGAGCCCGGACGACCACCGGGCCGGCCTCCAGTCCGACCAGCCGGAGGCGCGGGCCCGGTTGGGCTCGGTCGGAAGGGTCATCCCCGGCGTGGAGGTGGAGATTCGGGACGAGCACGGTTCACCGTTGCCGGAGCAGTCGCCCGGCCTCATCTTCCTGCGCGGCGAACAGGTCTCGGGGGAGTATGCCGGGGTGTCGGTGCTCGATGCCGAAGGCTGGTTCCCGACCGGCGACATGGGTTGGGTGGATGACGAGGGGTACCTGTTCATCGAGGGCCGGGCCGACGACACCATCATCCGTGGCGGCGAGAACGTCTCCCCGGCGGAGATCGAAGACGTGTTGATGCAGCACCCGGCGGTGGGAGACGCCGCGGTGGTCGGGGTGCCCGACGACGAGTGGGGCCAGCGCATCGCCGCGGTGGTGTGCGTCGAAGGTGACGAGGGAGCCATCGACGCCGACGACCTCACCGAGTGGGTCCGGAAGCGTCTGCGCTCGTCCAAAACCCCTGATCTGGTGCTCTTTTGGCCCGAGCTCCCCAGAACCGCCACCGGCAAGTTGCTGCGACGGCAGATCCTGTCCGATCTGTCCACCACCCTGACGACCGGGAGCTCAGCAGAGCCGGAAGGCAGGCCGGTATCGTAACCAGGGTGTCCGCCCTCCCCGAAGAAGATGCCTCGGTTGATCTGACCGTGACTGACGCTGCGCTGACCCCCGAAGCCCGGGTGGAGCGGGGCCAGTTGATGGACGCGGCCCTCAAAGTCATGCGACGGAACGGGTTCCAGGGCGCCAGCGTGCAGGACATCCTCGATCACGCCGGCCTGTCGACCCGTGCCTTCTACCGGCAGTTCCAGTCCAAGGACGATCTGTTGTTGGCCATGTTCCGGACCGCGTCGGGGCCGGATGTGGCCCAGGTGGCCGGCGAGGTGGGGAGCGCAAAGTCGGCCATCGACGCCGTCCACGTGTGGATCGACGAGATACTGGCGATCGCCTACGACCGGAAGCGGATCCAACGTCTGGTCATGTTCAACGTGGTGGCTCGCCAGACCGTCGGCTACAGCGACGAGGAGGCCGCCCTCCGGGACGGATTGATCGCCCCGCTCCTGCAGGCGCTCCGCCAGGGCCTGGCTGACGGATCCTTCCCCACCACCGACCCCCTCCCCGACGCCCATGCCATCTTCGATCTGGTGTGGAGCGTGGCCAGTCCCCACGTGCGCCGGCAGCGGCCGATGGAACGGGCCGCGGCCAGGTCCCACGTGCTCCGGTTCACCCTCCCGGCTCTCGGAGTCACCCAGGCCGGTTAGGGGTGGCAGAAAAGAGACAGGCGGTCGAGGTCGGGATCTACCTGCCCCAGGTGGCGCTGAGCCGGGACGCCATCCTGGAGCGGGCGGTCACGGCCGATCAGTTGGGGATCCACTCGTTGTGGCTCTACGACCACTTCTACAGCCCCGGGCTCCCGGCGAGGGATTCCCTCGAGGGTTGGACGCTGGCCAGTTATGTCCTGGCCCGGACCGAGCGGCTACGGGTAGGCCACCTGGTTCTGTGTGCAAACTTCCGGCACCCGGCCCTGCTGGCCAAGATGGCAACCACTCTCGACGTCCTCTCGGAGGGCCGTTTCGAGATCGGACTGGGCAGCGGCTCGGTAGAGCTCGAGCACCATCAGGCCGGCCTCCCCTGGGGGACCGCGGCCGAACGCTCCGAACGGCTGGAGGAGACCCTCGAGATCGTGTCGCAGATGTTGACCCAAGAGGTGACCTCCTTCGAGGGCCGTCACTTCCAGCTCTCCGACCTGCCCAACCGGCCAGGGCCGGTCCAGCATCCGCGTCCGCCCATCCACGTGGGGGGTGTCGGCCCCCGTCGCACACTCCCGCTTGTAGCGAAGTATGCCGACGTGTGGAGCATTCCCACCTACGGGTTGGCCGACTGGGAGGCGAGCCAGGTTCTGCTGGACGCCGAGTGCGAACGCATCGGCCGGGATCCGGCGTCCATCCGCCGGTCCCATGAGGCGGTGCTAGTGCTGCTGCCGAACGAATCGCTGGTGGACGAGGCCAGGGAACGGGCGCTCCACCGCTACCCGGGCCGGGGTTGGGGAGTGGTCGAGGCGGGCTATGTGGGGACCCCGGCCATGGTGATCGAACGAATGACGGCGGCCGTCGAGAAGGGCATTTCGACGTTCATCTTCTTCGCCCATGACCGGGGCGAGCCAGAAACACTCGAGCTGTTGGCCGAGGAGGTCATGCCCGCCTTCGCGTGAGTGAACCCGAGGCAGGTCACCCGGGGGAATGCTTCACGAATTTGGCAGGCTTAGGATGAGGTGGTGAGGATCACCCTGGACACCGAGCGGTGCACCGGCCACGGACGGTGCTACTCGTTGGCCCCGGACGTCTTCGACTGCGACGACCGGGGCTTCGGCACCGTCATCCATCCGGAGGTTCCGGCCGGGCTCGAAGCCCAAGCCCGTAATGCCGCGGCCAACTGCCCGGAGTCGGCCATCACCCTCGAGGATTGAGAATCTCCAGCTGGCGAAAACGGGATTGTCGGTCGTGCGGGCGGTCGTCTAACCTGACCGGTCGAGCCGGCATGGACGCCGTGCCACGTGGGTGATCAAGGGGGACAGTGGACATCGAAGGTGCAACGACCCTGATGCCCGGCCCAGCCCTTTCGGCAACCAGTGCGCTTGACGAGTTTCGAGATTCGCTGTCCATCTGGCTGCGGGACAACCTCACCCCCGAAGCGGTGGATGCGGGTCACGCCGGTCACTTGAATGCCAAAACCATCGAGATCCTGCGGGCCTGGAACCGGAAGCTGGCGGATGCCGGTTGGGCCGCCGTCTCCTGGCCGACCGAGTTCGGCGGCCGGAGCGCCACCATCGCCGAGCAGCTGGCCTTCCACGAGGTGATGGTCGAGGCCGAGGCCCCCGGGCCGGTGAACTCCATCGGGGTGGCCAACATCGCCCCCGCCATCATGGCGTTCGGGACCCAGGAGCAAAAGGACAGGTTCCTGTCACCCATGCTCCGAGGTGACGAGATCTGGTGCCAGGGCATGTCGGAACCCGATGCCGGCTCCGACCTGGCCTCCCTGAAGACTTCGGCCGTCGCCGACGAGGGAGGGTTCATCATCAACGGGCAGAAGACCTGGAACAGCCTGGGGGAGTTCGCCGACTGGTGCCAGCTGTACGTCCGCACCGACCCGTCGGTTCCCAAGCACAAGGGCATCAGCTGCCTGCTGGTGGATATGAAGTCACCCGGGATCGAGGTCCGCCCGATGCGGTCGATGGTGGGGGAGGCCGTGTTCTCGGAGATCTTCTTCACCGACGTGCGGGTGCCGGCCACCGCCCTCCTCGGGTCGATCCATGAGGGTTGGGGGGTGGCCATGACCACCCTCAGCCACGAGCGGGCCGGAGTGGCCCGTTTCCACCTGGTCCTGACGGCCAGGTTCACCGAGTTGTTGGACGACGCCCACCGGGCCGGGGTGGTGCCAACTCCCGTGCAGCGCGACCGTCTGGCCCGGCTCTACGCCTCCATCGCGGCCATGCGCTACATGACCACCCGCGAGTTGGAGGCGGTCGGGCACGGTGGCCAGCCGTCACCGGCCATGGGCAGCCTGACCAAGCTGATGTGGGCCCACGCCACCCAGGAATTGGCGGATCTGGCCGTCGGGCTGTTCGGATCGACCGGTCTCGACGGACCCTGGACCAAGCACCTGGTGGCCTCGCCCGGGGTCTCCATCGCCGGCGGCACCAGTGACATCAACCGGAATATCGTGGCCGAGCACGGCCTCGGGCTTCCCCGGTGAGTGCGACCGGCGACTGAGAAAAGGACGATCATGGCATCGGTGTGGCGTCGCAAAGGCAGGGGTGGGGGGTTCACCCGATGACCGGACTTCCCGAGGCGTTCTCGCTCGAGCCGGTCGGTGACCACCGGTACCGGGCCACCAGCATCGGCGACCCGTCGGCCCACGACGTGGTGTTCGGTGGTCAGCTCCTGGCCCAGATGCTGCTGGCCTCCGCGGCCGAGTCGCCGGGGAAGGACGCCACCTCCATCCACACCATCTTCGCCCGGAGCGCCACCCTCACCAAGCCCCTCGAGATCGAAGTGGAATCTCTGCACGACGGCCGCTCCCTAGGCAGCGACACCGTCACCGTCCGCCAAGGGGACCGCCTGTGTGCCCGCGGCCTGGTGCTCCGGCACGCCGAGGAGCCCGACCTCATACGCCATCAACCGGAGATGCCCAAGGTGGAGGGCCCCGACCAGGCCCCGCTGAGCACCCAGGACATGTTGGTGGCCCCGGGAACCGAACTCCGGGTCGTCGGCGGGATCAACACCTGGGATCCCGATGCCCCGGTGGGGCCGGCCGAGCTGTTCGTCTGGGTCCGGCTTCCCGACGCCCACGGTGATCTGGCCCTCACCCAGGGCCTGTTGGCCTACGCCACCGACGGCTTTCTGATCGCCACCGCCATGCGCCCCCACGAGGGGATCGGCCAGAACATGGCCCACCGTTCCATCGCCACCGGGGTGGTGTCCCACACGTTGACCTTCCACGACCGGTTCGACTCCGGCCAGTGGCTGCTGCTGGCCCACGAGGGCACCGCCGCCGGGCACGGTCGGAGCTACGGACGGGCCCAGGTGTTCACCGAGGACGGCCGGGCGGTGGCATCCTTCGTCCAGGAGAGCCTCATCCGCGACGCCAACCCGCAGGGAAGTCCATCCACCGAGAAAAGGAGAACGTGATGACCAATGGGGAGAACCCGTCCGGAGAGACCCGGATGCTCATCGACGGCGAGCTGGTCCCGGCCGCGTCGGGCAAGCAATTCGACAACGTGAACCCGGCCACCGAAGAGGTGCTGGGCCAGGTGGCCGACGCCGACCACCAGGACATGGACCGCGCCATCGGCGCCGCCCGGCGGGCCTTCGACGAGACCGACTGGGCCACCGACCACAAGTTCCGCCAGCTGTGCCTGACCCAGTTGCAGGACGCCCTCGTCGCCGAGCAGGAGCTGCTCCGGGCCGAGCTGGTGGCCGAAGTCGGGGCTCCGGTGCTGCTGACCTACGGACCCCAGCTCGATGCGCCGTTGGCCGAGGGCCTCACCTGGCCGACCAAATTCATCGACGACTTCGAATGGGAGCGCGACCTCCCCGAGGGCACCGCCTTCGGCACCCGGAGCTGGCGCAAGGTGGTCAAGGAGGCGACCGGGGTGGTGGCGGCCATCGTGCCCTGGAACTATCCCTTCGAGGTGAGCATCAACAAGCTGGGCCAGGCCCTGGCCACCGGCAACTCGGTGATCCTCAAGGCCGCCCCCCTCACCCCCTGGAACGCCACCCGGATCGGCCGGCTGGCGGTGGAGAAGACCGACATCCCTCCCGGGATCCTCCAGGTCATCACCACCTCCGACAACGCGGTGGCCGAGGACCTGGTCACCGACCCGCGGGTCGACCTGGTGTCGTTCACCGGGTCCACCGCGGTGGGCCGGCGGATCATGGAGAAGGGCGCCCCCACCCTCAAGCGGCTGTTCCTCGAGCTGGGGGGCAAGTCAGCCGACATCGTGCTGGAGGACGCCGACTTCGCGGCCAAGCTGTCGATGGCCTGGACGGTCTGCGTCCACGGTGGGCAGGGATGCGTGATGCTCACCCGGTTGCTGCTGCCCCGGTCCCGCTACGACGAGGGCATCGCGGCGATGGAAGACGGCTTCCGATCCGTCGGCTACGGGGACCCGACCGACCCCTCCTTCCTCCAGGGACCCCAGATCAGTGCCGCCCAGCGGGAGCGGGTGCTGGGCATGATCCAGTCCGGGGTGGACCAGGGGGCCCGGGTGGTGGTCGGCGGCGGTCGTCCCAGCCACCTGGACAAGGGGTTCTACGTGGAGCCGACCCTCATCGCCGACGTCGACAACTCGATGACCATCGCCCAGGAGGAGATCTTCGGTCCGGTGCTGGTGGTGGTGCCCTTCGACGACGACGACGACGCGGTGCGCATCGCCAACCAGAACCAGTACGGCCTCGGCGTCGGGGTGACCTCCGGCTCGGAGGAACGGGCGCTGTCGGTGGCCCGGCGGGTCCGGGCCGGTACCGCGGCGGTGAACGGTGGGGTCTGGTATGGCGCCGACGCCCCCTTCGGCGGCTACAAGGCCAGCGGGATCGGCCGGCAGAACGGCCGGGAGGGCTTCGAGCAGTACACCGAGACCAAGACCATCGCCGGTGGCCTGCCACCGCTGGCCCCCTAGGTCGCGCACCCGGGTCAGGTCGCGGAGGGCCATGCCAACCAGTACGTCATTGAAGAGGAGAACACCGTGAAGGGCATCATGAAGGGCATCCGAGTGCTCGAGGTGGCGGGGTGGACCTACGTGCCCATCGCCGGGACGGTGCTGGCCGAGTGGGGGGCCGACGTCCTCAAGATCGAACATCCCGAGACCGGCGACCCGCAGCGGGGGCTGGTGAATTCGGGCCTGGTCCCCACCGGGCCCGGCGGGATCAACCACATGATGGAGCTGCCCAACCGGGGGAAACGGAGCGTGGGTCTCAACCTGAAGTCCGAGGAGGGATATGCCCTGCTCCTCAAGCTGGCGGCCACGGCCGACGTCTTCCTGACCAACTTCCGTCCCCAGGCCCGGGCCAAGCTCAAGATCGACGTGGAGGACATCCGGGCGGTCAACCCGAACATCATCTACGTGCGGGGCTCGGCCAACGGTCAACGCGGGCCGGAGTCGGAGCGGGGTGGCTACGACAACTCCAACTTCTGGGGCCGAGGAGGATCGGCCGACATCCTGACGGCTCCCGGCGACTACCCGATCAGCCAGCCGGGGCCGGGTTACGGCGACGTCATCGGCGGCCTGACCATCGCCGGCGGGATCTCCGCCGCCCTCTTCCACCGAGAGCGGACCGGCGAGGCGGTCACCGTCGACAACTCGCTGCTGGCCAACGGGGTCTGGGCGACGGGGGCGACGGTGCTGGCCGCCGGCCTGTTCGGGTTCAGCCGGATGCCCCGGGGGGACCGGACGATGATGCCCAACCCGCTGGTCAACAATTACAAGACCAAGGACGACCGGTTCATGTCCCTGATCATGCTGGAGTCGGACCGGTTCTGGGCCGACCTGGTCACCAAGATCGGTCACCCCGAGCTGGCCGACGATCCCCGCTTCGCGGACTCGGTGGCCCGGGCGAAGAACTGCCAGGCGTGCTGCCTCGCCCTCGACGAGATCTTCGCCACCCGCACCCTGGAGGAGTGGAAGCCGATCATGAACACGGTGGACGGAGTCTGGGCGCCGGTGCAGACCGCTGACGAGCTGCTGGTCGACCCCCAGGTGGTGGCCAACGGCTACATCCGCGAGGTGACCTCGGCCGGGGGCACCACCTTCCGGATGGTGGCCTCGCCGCTCCAGTTCGACGAGCAGCCGCCCGACCTCACCCGGGCGCCCGACCACGGGGAGCACACCGACGAGGTCCTCGAGGAGCTCGGGTTGGAGATGGACGCCATCCTCGATCTCAAGCTCAAGGGCGCGGTGCTCTGATCCCGGTCAGAAGTACCAGGCGTCGAAGGTCTGGGTGCCGACGAGGTGGGCTCGGCTGCGGGCGGTAGCCGGGAACCAGGCAAGCTCACGACCCGCCCCGGCTGGCGTTCGGGCGGATCGGCAATGTATGCCCCGCAGCCCCTGCCGGTTGGCGTCCGCTCCGATGGCTTGGCAGCGGTGCCAGCTGACCAGCTGGCCGTGTTCGTCGAGCGGGTAGGTGGCCGGTAGGCCGGTGGCGGCGACACCGGCGGGGGTGTGGACGTCGCCGGTTCGTTGCTGACGGGGAAGTCGTGCCGTGACGAGACATGGACCGGTGTCGCTGCGGAGATCCTCCGGTTCGTACGGCCAGCCCGCGATGAACGTGCGAAGGTTGACTCGGGCGGTAGGCAGATCCTCGTTCAGGTACAACGCGGGGAAGCTCTGTGGCGGGTTCCACCGGCCACCGTGTCGTTGGGCGAAGGTGGGATCCAAGGGGTCGACCCAGGCCGGGTCAACAATCCGTAGCCACAGGTGGCCGTTGTCAAGCAGCTCGGTTCGCATGATCACCCGCCCGCCCGGCTACGCGTGGACGCCGGCAACGTCGAACATAGCTCGACAGGCGGTCAGAACTGCCCGGGTATCGCCGTCGGCTACAAGGTCGAGGAGGGGACGGCCATCGAGCCGGTCAGCCTTGCGGCGTACAACAGCAGGGATTCGGTCGACCTTGACGTAGTGGAGGAGCACGTCGGTGGCTGCGCCGAGATCGGCAATCTGCTCGGAACGGGCGGCGGGTACGCCGTCGCGGAGCCATTTGGAGATGGCTTGGCGGGACACACCGAAGAGACGGGCGGCATCCGAGCGGGACAAACCCCACAGTCCGAGGAAGCGTCGAAGTTGGTCGGTCAAGGTCCCGGACTCCAGGTGGGCGGTAAAGGCCGCGAGCCACGCCGGCTGGTCACGGCTGGCCTCGACCAGCTGTTCGGCGAGCATCTTCGGATCCTCGTGCAACGCCCAGTCGACGGACACGGCTTACCTCCCCGATCGCAACCATATGACAACCGCAACCATATGTCAACCACCGTGGGAAGGGTGCCGATGACGGCCACCCGTTGGGCGGTTCGAAAAACCTGCTGCGCCCGATGCGCCGTCTTGATCGAAGCCCCCGCCTGGCTTACGGTGCGCAGCGAGACAAGGGAGGACAGGCGTGTCGCCAACCGACTTGAAAGAGATCATCGGCCAGCCGACGAGTAAATCGGTGGTGACGGTGGAGCGCGGGCAACTGGCCACCTTCGCCGGGGCGGTGAAGGACGCCAGCCCGGTGTACCGCGACCCCCGGGCCGCCGCCGAAGCCGGCCTGGCCGGGATCCCCGCGCCTCCCACCTATCCCTTCGTGATGGAGAACTTCGGGGTGTTCCCCGAGCTGCAGCCGTCCGAGCGGCCGTCGGCCAACGCCATGGCCTCGGTGCTGGGCCCGCTGATGGCCAAGGGCGGCATCATCCTCCACGGGGAGCAGGAGTTCATCTACCACCGGCCGATCTTCGCCGGTGACGTGCTGGAGGGGAACGGGACGGTGGTGGACGCCTACGAGAAGGAGTCGAAGGGGAAGACGATGACCTTCGTGGTGGTGGAGACGGCCTGGACCGATCAGGCCACCGGCGAGCTGGTCTGCACATCCCGGATGAACATCATCCACCGCATCTGATGGCCGACACCGAGTCGGCCGACGTGCTCCGCCGCATCGAGGACGGTGTGGCCTGGATCACCCTCAACCGGCCCGAAGCCGGGAACGCCATCAACACCGAGATGCGGACCCAGATCATCGCCTGGCTGGAGGAGGCCTCCGACGACCTTGCCGTCCGGGCCGTGGTGCTGACCGGCACCGGGGAGAAGGGGTTCTGCACCGGGGCCGATCTCCGCAGCCCGGTGGTCCGCCCGCCCCGCCCGCCCGGCGCCCCCCAGAGTGCGGTGGGGGATTCCGCCCGGATGATCCGCAACGGTTGGCAGCTCCTGATCGCCGCCGTCCTCGACTGCGAGAAACCGGTGATCGCCGCGGTGAACGCCACCGCCGCCGGCGGCGGGCTGCACCTGGCCCTGGCCTGTGATCTGGTCCTGGCCGCGGAGGAGGCGAAGTTCATCGCCGTCTTCGTCCGCCGGGGGATCGCCCCCGACGCCGGCGGCGCCTACCTGTTGCCCCGGCTCATCGGTCCCCAACGGGCCAAGGAGCTGTTCTTCTTCGGTGACGCGGTGCCGGCCGCCGAGGCGGAACGGCTGGGGCTGGTCAACCGGGTGGTGCCCGGCGACCAGCTGATGAGGCTGGTCGGGGAGTGGGCGGCCCGGTTGGCAACCGGCCCGACCAAGGCCATCGCCATGGCCAAGCGCCTCACCAACCAGTCGTTGGAGACCGACAGGGCCCAGGCCTTCTGGGACGAGGCGGCCGGCCAGGAGATGATCGTCGGCACCGAGGACTGCAAGGAGGGCCTGGCCGCGTTCGCCGAGCGCCGGGCCCCGGAGTTCCGGGGATGGTGAGGCAGGTGGATGCCGGCGGTCCTCGTCCGGTTACCCGGTGGTTAGAAGCGAAGCTGCTAGAAACTCGCCCATGAACTCGACCTGGTTGACCACCGCGGAATGGCTGGCCGTACTGCGGATCGGCGTCGGCCTCTGGTGGCTGCAGAGCTTCCGCCACAAGGATCTCGGGGCCTGGTTGAAGCGCGGCGCCGGCATTTCGTGGGGCGCATCGGTGGCCGAAAAGCACAAGTGGCCGTTCGTGAAGACCGGGTTCGACAAGGTGGTCAAGCCCCACCCCATCCACATGGCCTATGTCGTCGTCTTCGCCGAGCTGGCCCTCGGACTCGGGCTCACCCTCGGGTTCCTGACCCCGATCGCCGCCTTCGCCGCCATCGTCCTCAATTTGTTGTACTTCGTGCTGATGATCAGTGACTGGGCCGAGCAGGGCCAGAACCTGATGATGATCCTGGCCGAGGTGGTCATCCTCGGGACCCATGGCTGGAACGTGTGGTCGATCGACCACCTGCTCCACTTGTTCGGGGCCTGACCGGGAAGTATGAGAATCTGTCGCCAAGGGCGCTCGAGCCGACAAGGAGGAAATCGATGACTTCAGGAACGTTGTATGTGGAGGACGTGACCGAGGGCGACGAAGCGCCGATTCGCAGCCACGTGTTGACCCGCACCGATCTGGTCGCCTACGCCGGAGCGTCGGGCGACTTCAACCCGATGCACCATGACGAGGTGATCGCCACGTCCGCCGGCCAGCCCAGCGTGTTCGGCCACGGGATGTTCTCGATGGGGCTGCTGGGCTCCGCGCTCACCGACTACGTGGGGGTCGGGAACGTGCGGCGCTTCCAGGTTCGCTTCGCCAAGCAGACCTGGCCGGCGGAGAAGCTGGAGACCAAGATCGTCGTCACCGGCACCCGCGAGGAAGGTGGCGAGCACCTGGTCGATCTCGACGTCCGCCTGCTCAACGCCGACGGCGAGGAGAAGGTGGTCGGACAGGCGACCGCGGTGGTACCCAGCCGGTCCTGAGTCCGTGCCCGCCTAGAAGAAGCTGAACTTCGGGATCCCCGACGAGATCCCCTTGAACAGCTCGCCCTTGGCGTCGGCCAGTTCCTTCGGGGTCCACATCGAGTCCCGGTGGATCTCGCCGACCGGATGGAACCCGCCGGTCGCCCAGATGTTGCCGCCGAACACGATGAAGTTCTGACCGGTGACGTCGGCCGCTTCGTCGGAGGCCAAAAAGCCGACCAGCTGGGCGACGTTGCGGGGATCCCACTCGTCGAAGCCCTCGGCGGCCTTGGCCATCTCCCCGAACAGGCCCTCGGTCATCCGGGTACGGGCCCGGGGGGAGATGGAGTTGACGGTGACGCCGTAGCGCTCGAGCTCGCGGGCCAGCACCCAGGTCATCGAGGCGATGCCGGCCTTGGCCGCCGAGTAGTTGGCCTGCCCGGCGTTGCCGTAGAGCCCGGCCTCCGACGACGTATTGACGATGCGGGCGCTGACCGTCTCGCCCGCCTTGGCCCGGCCCCGCCAGTGGACGGCGGCGTGGTGGGTGGGGGCGAAGTGGCCCTTCAGGTGGACCCGGATGACATCGTCCCAGCTCGACTCGTCCATGTTGAAGCTCATCTTGTCCCGGAGGATGCCGGCGTTGTTGACCAGGATGTCGAGCTGACCGAAGGTGTCGACGGCCTGGTCGACGAGGGCCTTGGCACCGTCCCAGGAGCTGACGTCGGAGGAGTTGACCGCCGCATCGCTGCCCCCGGCTTTGATGAGGTCGACCACCTCTTCGGCCGGGTGCTTGTCGCCACCCTCGCCCTGGACCGAGGCGCCGACGTCATTGACGATGACCTTGGCCCCTTCGGACGCCAGCAGCAGGGCTTCCTCCCGTCCGATGCCCCGACCTGCGCCGGTGACGATGGCTACCTTGCCGTCGAGCAATCCCATGAGTGGCCTCCTGTGCCTGGTTGCAGAATGTGAGTCGAACGCCATCCGTCCGGCCCGAAGCGGGCGCCGGCGGTGGGTTGGAACCCGGGAAGCATGGCCGAAACCCACCCTTCCGGGCAAGACGGCGATGGTAGGTTCGGAAGTCGGCCAATGGTGATGGGAGATGGAGTGAGCGGAGAGACAGGCCCGGCGGCCAGGGCCAACGGGACCGGGCCGCTTGCCACCGCGGCCGCCAGAGTCAACCCGCTGCTGTCCCGGGTGGAGTTGAAGGCACGCCGGGAGGCGACCCGGCTGGCCGGGCTGTCGTTCGCCCAACTCCCTCCCGCCCAGGCCGTCCGGATGGTCTACAACGTGCTGCTCCGCCGGGAGCCGGACCCCACCGGTTTCACCGATCTGACCACCGCGATGGCCGCCGGCCAGCTGAGCCACGACGACGTGATGGACCGGGTGCGCAGTTCGAGCGAGTACCGGACCCAGGTTCCGGTGGGCGTGAACAACCTCCACAGTTCCCTGCACGCCAGCCGCTGTGAGTTCATCCTCGGCCTGCCCCCGGCCCGGCGCATCATCGACCTCGGCGGCGGCCACACCATCGATCCCCGGGGGGCGTTGGTGGTGCTCGGTTACCCCTACGACTTCGACGAGCTGGTGGTGGTCGACCTCCCCCCCGACGACCGGCACCCGCTCTACCACTCCGAGCGGTTCGGGGCCGGCGACACCGAGCGGGGCAAGGTGCGCTACGAGTACCGGTCGATGGCCGACCTGTCGTTCGCCGAGGACAGCTCGGTGGACCTCATCTACAGCGGTCAGTCCATCGAGCACGTGACCCCGGCCGACGGTGACACCGTGCTCGGCGAAGCCCTCCGGGTGCTCAAGCCGGGGGGCTACCTGGCCATCGACACCCCCAACGGCAAGGTCTGCCGTCTGCAGCAGGACGCCTTCATCGATCCCGACCACAAGGTGGAGTACACCCTCGCCGAGCTCCGGACCAAGGTCGGTGCCGCCGGGTTCGAGGTGGTGGCCGAGCGGGGGCTTAACTGGGGCGGCGCCGCGGTTGACCGGGGCGAATTCGATCCGGAGGCCCTGGCCGCCAACTACGGCATCTTCTTCGACGCCGAGGCCTGTTACCTGTTGGCTCTGCTGTGCCGGAAGCCGGCCGGCTGAGGCGGTCGCCTCACCTCGGCACCACGATCACCCCGAGCACCGAGGCGTTCAGCCGCTCGGACTCGGCTTCCACTTCGTGCATGAACGTTCCGGCCTGCGGCGACAGCGACTCGGACCAGGCCCGGAGGCCCTGCTGGATGACGGTCAGATCGGCCAGCCGGGGAACGAAATCATCGAGGGCGAGGGCCACCGCTTCGGGGAACGGCGCCGCCAGCTGCTCGGCCACCCATTCCCGGGCCAGCCGCCGGGTGGTGTCGTCATCGTCGGGGGGCAGAGCCACCACCTGGGCGGCCAGGCTCCGGAGCCGGCCGAACAGCATCTCGTGGCCGGGGGCGGCCACCAACCGCTCGAGCAACTCGGTCACCTGCTCGGGTAGGACCATCTGACCGAACAGCGGGGGCACCGGAAGCTCCCACGAACTGAAGATCTCCAGATAGGCGGCCGCCGCCTGACCGGAGAGGGGCCGGCTCAGCCGGCCGAACATGCCGATGCTGTCCCGCTGGCTGGTGGCCAAGCGGGCCATCGACCCCGAGGGATCGTCGTCGGTCTGTCCCAGCGCGCTGTCCACCGCGTCGAGGAGGCTGTCGATGCGCCGTCGTTCGTTGTCGAGGACCAGCCGGTGCTGGACCAGGGCGGCGTGGAGGGTCTCCGGCTCGTCGTGCAGGCAGGCCCGGATGGCGTCGAGTCCCATGCCCAGGCTCCGGAGCAGGTCGATCCGGAGCAGCAACAGGACATCGGCAGGGCGGAAGGTCCGGTAGCCGCTGTCGAGATGGTCGGGGGAGATCAGCCCGATGGCCTCGTAGTGCCGGATCCGGCCGGCGGTGATGCCGGTGAGGGCGGTCACATCGCCGATGAACAGGGAGCCGGGTCGGGGCATTGTCCCTTGACTCTACGACCATAGGAGGGTTTTGGATGGGAGGAGGGATCCACGGGGTGGACGACAGGAGTGGAATTGCATCAGATCTGGGGGACCTTGGTCGGTCGGTGGTACGTCACCGCCTTCGGAGCCACCTTCCTGTGGCGGGCCAGCCGATATCTGGGGTGGCGCCGGACCATCCTCTACGGGCTGGCGGCGGTCGGCATCGGCGCCCTGGCCGAGAACTGCTCGGTCCACTTCGGGTTTCCCTACACCGGCTACACCTTCAACCCCGCCCTTCGCCACAAGGAGATCTTCGTCGGCGACGTGCCGTTGATGGTCCCGTTCTCCTACACCTTCCTCGGCTATTTCGGGTTCACCGCCGGGCGGCTCCTGACCAGTGGCCCCTGGCAGACCCGGGCCCGCCGACCGTGGCACGAGTATCTGGTGGCGCTCGTCCTCACGGTGTGGGCGTTGTGGATCATGGACCCGGTCTCCCGACTCGGACCCCGGTGGTTCCTCGGCCCGGTGTTCCACTACCGCGGCCCGGGGTTCTGGTTCGGCCTCCCGCTCGGCAGCCAGGCCGGTTTCACCCTCACCGCCGCCGTCCTGTTGGCCATCCTGACCTTCATGACCAGGGGCGAGCCCAATCGCCGGATCGATCGCTGGATGGACCATCCCCATCTGACCAGCCTGGTCACCTACAACGCCCAGATCCTGTGGTTGGCCGTCGTGGCCGTGGTGCTGGGTGCCGACGAGCTCGCCGGGTCGGCCCTTCTCATCTGGGTGCCGGCCGCGGCGTTGGCCGCGGTGCTGTGGAGCGTCCTCCGCACGCTCCCCGCCGTCTCCGACCCGGCGGTGCCCGATCCGCTGGCCGGTTCGGAGCCACCCGATCAGCCGGACCGACCCAAGGTGCGCGCGTGAGCGATCACGCCCTCCAGGTCCCGTTCGGGGATCCCGCCTTCTTTGCCGGCGACCCCGATCCGGAGTTCGCCGAGCTCCGCCGGGGCTGCCCGGTCAGTTGGCAGCAGGAGTCGGATCTGTGGGCGGTGACCGGCCTCCGCGAGATCCAGACGGTGGGCAAGGACCCCGCCGCCTTCTGTTCCGGCCAAGGGGTGCTCCTGTCCGACCGCGGCCGGGAGATCGCCGCCGAGGACTCGCTCCTCTACCTCGACCCCCCGCGCCACGAGCAATACCGCAAGCTGGTCAACCGGGCCTTCACCCCTCGCCGGGTGGCCACCCTCGAGCCGCGGGTCCGGGAGCTGACCCTCGAACTCCTCGACGACATCGACCCCCGCCGTCCGGTCGACCTGGTCGACTCGCTGTGCGCCCCGCTGCCGATGCTGGTCATCGCCGAGCTGCTCGGCCTCCCGGCCGAGGACCGCGACCGCTTCCGCCGTTGGTCGGACGCCATCATGGAGGCCGCCACCGACCTGACCGAAGCGAACGCCCTCCAGGCCCTCGAGCTGATGGCCTACTTCGATGTCCAGCTCGACGCCCGGGCCGACGTCCCGACCGAGGACCTGTTGAGCGGGCTGCTGGCCGCCGAGGTCGACGGGACCCGGCTCACCCGGGCCGAGGTCCAGGGTTTCTGCATGACGCTGATGGTGGCCGGCAACGAGACCACCCGCTCGCTGGTCTCCGGCGGGATGGTGGAGTTGGCCCGGCACCCCGATCAACGCGCCCGCCTGGCCCGGGACCCCAAGCTCATCCCGCCGGCCGTCGAGGAGATGCTGCGATGGGTGACCCCGATCATGGCTATGGCCCGGACCACCACCCGCGACGTCACCCTCGGCGGCGTCGAGCTCGGGGTGGGGGAGTTCGTGGTCCTCGCCTACGGAGCGGCCAACCGGGACGAAGCCGTGTTCGGGGAGACCGCCGACGCCTTCGACATCACCCGGACGCCGAATCCCCACGTCTCGTTCGGCTTCGGCGAGCACTTCTGCATCGGGGCCAGCCTGGCCCGGCTCGAGGCCCGGGTCCTCCTCGAAGAGGTCCTGGCCCGATGGCCCGACTATGAGCTGGCCGGGGAGGTGGTGCGGGCGCCCTCGACCCTGTTTCGCCAGATCACCCGGGCGCCGGTACTCTTCGCGCCGTGACCACCGGGGCCACCTCCACCGGGCCGCGCCGCAGCCGGGCGTCGGAATGGGATGCCTTGTTCATCGGCGGGCACTGGGTCTCCCGGGTCGGCCGTCCGGCGTTCGAGGTCGTCTCGCCCCACGACGCCGGGCCGGTGGGACGGGCGCCGATGGGGACCGCCGACGACGTCGACCTGGCGGTGGCCGCCGCCCGCCAGGCCTTCGACGCCGGCCCCTGGCCCCGCCTGGAGCCCGGTCAGCGGGTCGAGGCGCTCCGTCGGTTCGCCGACATCTACGAAGCCCGGTTGGAGGAGATGGCCCTCCTCATCACCGCCGAGTCAGGCTCGCCGATCACCTTCTCCCGGCTGGCCCAGGCGTGGGCCCCGTGGTCGTTGCTCGACACCACCCTCGGCCTCGCCTCGGTCATCGAGTGGGAGGAGGAGCGGGCCGGCGCCTACGGGACCACCCTGGTCCGGCGCGAGCCGGTCGGGGTGGTGGCGGCCATCGCCCCCTGGAACGTGCCGCAGATGACCATCATCTCGAAGTTGGCGCCGGCGCTGGTCGCCGGGTGCACCATCGTGGTCAAGCCGTCGCCCGAGACCCCGTTGGACGGGCTGCTGATGGCCGAGTGGATCGACGAGGCCGGCCTCCCCGAGGGGGTGGTCAGTGTGCTGCCCGCCGATCGGGAGGTGGGCGAGCATCTGATCTCCCGCCCCGGGGTCGACCGGGTGGCCTTCACCGGTTCCACCGCCGCCGGGCGGCGGATCGGGGCGATCTGCGGACAGCAGATCAAGCGGGTGGGTCTCGAGCTCGGCGGCAAGTCGGCCGCCATCGTCCTCGAGGACGCCGACCTGGACGAGACGGTCGGCGGGCTCCGCTTCGCCTCGTTCATGAACAGCGGACAGGCGTGCGCGGCCCAGACCCGGGTACTGGTCCCCCGGCACCGGCACCAGGAGATCGCCGACGCCATGGGCGAGATGGCCGGCTCGCTGGTGGTGGGCGATCCGCTCGACGATGCCACCGAGATCGGTCCGATGGTCTCGCCGCGGCACCAGCAGCGGGTAGCCGGGTACATCGGTGTCGGGATCGACGAGGGCGCCCGGGTGGTGACCGGCGGACCCGGGGCTCCCGACGGCTTGTCCGCCGGCTGCTATGTGCGCCCGACCATCTTCGCGTCGGTCGGCAACGACATGAGGGTCGCCCGGGAGGAGATCTTCGGCCCGGTGGTGGTGGTCATCCCCTATGACGGCGAGGACGACGCCATCCGGATCGCCAACGAGTCCGAGTACGGATTGGCCGGATCGGTGTGGACGGGGGACCGGTCCCACGGGCTGGAGGTGGCCCGTCGCATCCGGACCGGGACCATCGGCGTCAACAAGTACGCCCCCGACCTCTCCAGTCCCTTCGGCGGGTACAAGTCGAGCGGCATCGGCCGGGAGTACGGCCGGGAGGGGCTCGAGGAGTACTTCGAGCTCAAATCCATTGCCCCCTGAGGTCGCCGCGACCGCGGCCGAGGCGCTGCTGGCCCGGGCCGGCGATCCCGACACCGGTCTGGTGTTCGAAGGGGACAGCTGGACGTGGGCCGAGATGGTGGCGGAGATGTCGGCCCGGGCGGCCTGGCTCCGGACCTTCACCGCCGGCCGCCCGCCCCACGTCGGGGTGCTGCTCGACAACGTCCCCGGGTTCCTCTTCACCCTGGGGGCGACCATCCTCTCGGGGTCGGTGCTGGTCGGCCTCAACTCGACCCGCCGGGGCGCGGAGTTGGCCGGTGACATCCGCCACACCGACTGTGCGGTCATCGTCACCGATGCCGCGCACGCCTCGCGGCTGGACGGGCTGGATCTCGGATCAGCCCGGGTGGTGGACGTCGATGACGTGCCGGCGACCGCCGACCTCGGGGATCCGGCAACGCCCGCCCCGTCCGCCGACGACCTGGCCCTGCTGCTGTTCACCGCCGGCTCCACCGGCACCCCCAAGGCGGTGCGGGTCACCCAGGGAAGGATCGCCCGGTCGGCCACCGGGCCCGGATTCAGCTCGGACGACGTCATGTACTGCGCCATGCCCCTCTTCCACGGCAACGCGCTCGTTCTCCAGCGTGTTCCCGGCCGTCGGTTGTGGCGCCTCCATCGTGCTGCGCCGCCGGTTCTCGGCCTCGGAGTTCATGTCCGACGTCCGGTCGTCGGAGGCCACCTTCTTCGCCACCATCGGCCGGGCGCTCTCCTTCATCATGGGCACCCCGGTCGATCCTGAGGATCGGAACCACCATCTCCGCTTCGTGCTTGCCCCCGAGTCGTCGCCGGCCGACATGGCCGCCTTCGAGGCCCGGTTCGGGGTCAAGGTCTTCTCCGGGTACGGCTCCAGCGAGAATGCCATCATCTTCGTCCCCAAGCCCGGGCTCCCGGTCGATGCCCTCGGGGTGCCGTTGGACGGGCTGGATGTGGCCATCGTCGATCCCGAGACCGGGGAGGAGTGCGAGGCCGCCCGGTTCGACGGGTCGGGGAGGATGCTGAACGCCGCCGGCGCCACCGGGGAGATCGTCGGGCGCAATGCCCTCGGGCGGTTCGAGGGCTACTACAACAACCCGGAGGCGACTGCCGCCCGATCGCGCCGCGGGTGGTACTGGTCCGGCGACCTCGGGTATCGCGACGAGCAGGGGATCTTCTACTTCGCCGGGCGGACTATCGACTGGCTGCGGGTCGACGGGGAGAACTTCGCCTCCGCGCCGGTCGAACGGGTGCTCAACCGGTTCGAGGGAGTCACCGGGGTGGCGGTGTTCGGGGTCCCCGACGAACGGACGGTCGACGACCAGGTGATGGCGGTTCTGGAGATGGCCGAGCCGACCGGATTCGACCCGGCGGCGTTCGACGGGTTCCTGGCCGCCCAGCCCGACCTGGGTACCAAGTGGACGCCCCGCTACGTCCGGGTGGTGGACCGTCTCCCGGTAGGGGCCACCAACAAACTCGACAAGCGGGTGTTGAAAGACACCGGTTGGCGGGTCGATGGTCGGGTCTACTGGCGACCCGACCGGCGGCAGCCGTTGCGGCTCATGTCAGTGGATGATGCCGGCGGACTCGAGGCGTCGTTCGGCCTCCACCGCCAGCGCCGGTAGCCCCGGCACCCTCCCCTTCACTTTGTGTCAGGGTGGTGCGGTGACCGACGACTGGGCCCGACCGGTGGTGCATTGGGAGATCGTGGCCCACGATCCGGTGCGGTTGGGCGACTTCTATCGGGGACTGTTCAATTGGGACATCGGCGACGGTCCGATCATGACGGTGTCTCCCGGCCTCGGAGGTCCCGAGCCCGGGCCCGGCGGCCACCTCCGTCAGGGCGACGACGCCGGGGTGCGCCTGTACATCCAGGTGCGCGACCTCCGGACCTCCCTCACCCTGGCCGCGGAACTCGGCGGGGTGGTGGTCTCCGAGCCGTTCGATCTTCCCGGGGCCCCGACCCTGGCGGTTATCCACGATCCCGAGGGCAACGAGGTCATGCTGGTGCAGGCCTGAGCCGGTTCAGTCCAGGGTCTCATAGGACCGGGTCTCGACGCTGGCCTCGTCGACCAGGGCCATGAAGGCTTGGGGAGCCGGCTCCCGGTTCCAGCCGTCCACATAATTGGCGGCATCGGCGGTCGAGGCCCAGAGATCGATGACCACCCAGGTGCCGTCCGGGTTGCGACCGGTGGTGCGGCGGACCATCCCGGGCTGGTGATAGGCGAATTCGACCTGGACCCGACGGTCGGCGGCCAAGAAGTCGGCCTCCGATGTCTCCGGCCGCAATCGGAAGCTCATGATCTCGATCTGCACGGGCCCGCTCCTTTGGTGGCGGCCGGGGATCGGCCATGGTGGGCAACCGGTCTCAGTGTCGCAGAGTTGTGCAGCCGGGTGCCCGGGGGCGAACCGGGCCAGAATGGGTCATGCCGATAACCGTCCGGTCCGGCCAGGAGTCCGGCGATCGCCAGAGCCGGGCGTCCCGGAGGCTCTTGTTCGGGCTCATCGGGCTGATGGTGGTGTTGGTGGGGGGGACGGTCGGCTACCTGCTGTTCGGGTACAGCCTCCTCGATGCCATTTTCCAGACGATCATCACGGTGACCACGGTGGGCTTCGGTGAAGGGCACAAATTCGGCAACGGCCAGAAGATTTTCACCATCGTGCTGATCGTCACCGGGGTCGGCACCGCCGCCTACACGTTCAGCGTGGGGGTGGAGACGCTTGTCGAGGGCTACCTCGCCGACGAATTCGGGAGACGAAGGATGGAAAAGCAGATCAGGGAGATGCAGGGCCACGTTGTCCTGTGCGGGTGGGGACGGGTGGGGCAGTCGATCGCCCGCTATCTGCTCACCTCGAACGATGACGTGGTGGTGGTCGACTCGGCCGCCGACCGCATCTCCACCGTGGACGGACCCGCGGTGTGCGGCGACGCCACCGACGAGGGGGTGTTGCGCGCCGCCGGCATCGATCGGGCCCGGGTGCTCATCACCGCCCTCAACGGCGACGCCGACAATCTCTACGTCACCCTGACCGGTCGGTCGATGCGTCCCGACCTGTTCATCGTCTCCCGCATCGCTTCGGAGGCAGCGGCGGCCAAATTGATCCAAGCCGGGGCTGACCGGGTGGTCAATCCGCAGGCTCTGGGTGGGGCCCGGATGGCGGCGCTGGCCGTGCAGCCCCATGTCGCCGAGTTCCTCGACGTCGTCATGCACGACGGCAGCCTCGAGTTCCGCCTCGAGCAGATCGCGGTTCCCCCCAACTCGTCGCTGGTCGGCCAGACCTTGCGCAGCGCCCGGGTCCATGCCCACACCGGCGCTCTGGTCCTCGCCCTCCGTCATCCCACCGAGGAATTCCGCACCAATCCTCCCCCGGAGGCCGAGATCGGGGAGGGCGACGTGCTGGTGGTGGTCGGCAACGTCGAGCAGATCGAGTCTCTCCGCTCGCTGGCCCTGAGCCAGGGCGCCCTGGACGAGATCTGAAGGTCAGCCCAGCCCGGCCGACCACGCCCCGACGGTGGTGACCTCGGCCGCCTGGCGGAGGGTGGAAAGGACCACCCCGCTGGTGGCGATCCCGGCCATCACCAGCGAGTCCACCTCCCCGGCCCGAAGCACGACGTCGAGGTCGCTGCCGGTAAAGGCGCTGACCCGCTTCTTCACCACCACGATGTCGGTGTCCTGACGCTCGAGATCAGGGTGGAGGTCGGCTCCGGGGTCGGTCTCGGCGAGTCCGCCCGACGCGGACAGCGCGGAGAAGGCTTTGTTCCGAGGGACACCTCGGGAAACCCGGAGCGAAACCCGACCTTGACCCACAGGACCGGGAACCCTGCCGATCGGGCGGTCGCCGCCGCGGCATTGATCCGCGGCACGAAGCCGGGGTCGACTTCGAAGCGTTCGAGGATGCGGGTTTGCAGGTCCATCAGCAACAGGGCGGTGGTGGGCACGACAGGTTCCTTTCCCCTTCAACCGAGCAAATATTCCGGTACAGGGTTATCGTTGCCGCACACTACGCGTAGCCCGCTAGTGACGGGGCTCGCCAACGAGCGCGTATTCGGCTATCGCTGGTTTGGACATCCGGGGCTGTGGGTTGCGCCCAATCACCGGAGGCTCACCATGTCCACTGTCCAACGCTGGCAGACTCCCGCCTGCCTCAGCTTGGTTCTCATCGCGGCAATCCTGTTCGTGTTCTCGCTGGGTCTCCGAACCGAAATGCGTCCGATGGCCGCCGCCCAAAGCCCAGTGGCGGCGGACACCCCCGCCCCGACGGTCTGCCCGGCGACGCCGGCCGCCGCTACCGTCGCGACTCCGACCTTGGCCCCGGCTCCTATCGGCATCAACCAGAATGTCTCGGGCTCGAGCAACGTGGCGGTGGCCGGGAGCCGCAACCAGACCCAGACGAATGACGGTGGCTTCGGCGACGTCGGTATGCAGTTCCAGAACGTCAACGTGCTGGCGCCGATCAACATCGTTCACATCTCCAACGAGGGCAGCGGCAACACCAACAACGTGAACATCGGACCGGCAGGCCCGGTCACCACCACCACCCCGGCCACCCCGGGCCCGGCCACGCCGACCCGGCCACCGCCCCGGCCACCGCCGACCCGGCCACCACCCCGACGACCGGTCCGAGCTCGACGCCGACCACCATCGCCACCAAGGTCTGGACCTCGCCGACCGGACCGACCACCACCACGACGACCGATCCGGCGTCGACGACCACCACCACAACGGCCACGCCCTGACGTTTGACGGCGGAGGCCGGTCGACGCCTTGATGGAGGCGTCGATGAACCCAGATTGGGTGGCCCTCGCCGATCAGCGGTCGGCGGGGGCCAGGTCTCGTTCGAAGGCAACCGCCTGTTGATAGGGACCGAAGGGCGGGATCATCCGATAGCCGAGGTGTCCGTACAGGGCGATGGCCTCCGGCTGGGAGGGACCGGTCTCCAGCTGCACCCGGGTGTAGCCGAGTTGGCGGGCGGCATCTTCCAGCGCGCCCAGGACGGTGCTGGCCAGCCCGCGTCGGCGGTAGTCGGGCGAGGTCCACATGCGCTTGACCTCGCAGGCGTCGCTCTCCCGGCGGCGGATGCCACCGCCGGCCACCGTCCGATCTCCATCGAGGAGGACGAAGAACGCCCCGGTGGGGGGATCGAACTCATCGGGATGGGCCAGGCGCATCTCGTCGACGGCTCCGTACCGGCGCTCGTACTCGGTGGCCAGGCCGTCGAGCAGGGGGGCGACGATCGGGTCGGAAAGCCGAACCTGGCGGAGTTCCATGCGCCAATTATCGCGGTCCGGCCGCCGAACCCGGCCCGGGCCCGGTGGGGCGGCTCTCCGGGCTCTGTTCACCTACGGGGGTGGCTCAAGTCGTCGCACGGTAGGGATCCGTCCGATGGCCTTGTCGAAAGAGGCCACCACCCCCACGCCGGTGACTTCGGCGCAGGCCACCAGGTAGGCGTCGGCGAAATCGAGACGGTCGACCTCGTAGAGCTCGATGGCCCGCAACAGCAGATCGCGGTCGACGACCGTGATGGCATCGAAGGCCAGGAGCGCTCGGGCAATCTCTGCGACCCGCTCACGAGGTACCTCGTAGTACGACTCGAGGACGTAGACGACCTCGGCCAGGATCAGATCCGGGAGGAACAGCTCATCGGCGGTTTGGAGGAACCTGGTCGCTTGAGCCCCGAGGTCGGGGGGATCACCGGTGAGGTGTCGGACAATGATGTTGGTGTCGACAAACGCACTCACGCCCGGGGTGCGCCTCGCTTCCGACGGCTGACTCGCCGAACCTCGTCCCATCCGGTGCCCCGCTTGGCCGCCGGGACCGTCACCGATCTGGCGTAATCGAGGAGATCGTCGCTGGTGGCGACGATGGCCCGTTTCCCATCCACCCGGAAGACCAGGGTGTCGCCGACGCGGAGTCCGAGCGCGTCCCGCACCGACTTTGGAATGGTCACCTGGCCCTTGGCGGTGACCTTCGCCGTAGTCTCCATCAGGCCTCCTTACTTTCCTCCATATGTAAGGATACCTGGGTGCGGGCGAGAGGACTCGAACCTCCACCCCCGAAGGGACCGGGACCTAAACCCGGCGCGTCTGCCAGTTCCGCCACACCCGCGAGACTCACAAAACTACCAAGCCGGGCCCATCGGTTTCACGGGAAGGGCTTGGCCTGCTGGCTATAGTCGTCGGAATGCCCGCATCGACTCCGTCCGAGCCCACCGCGGCCCCTTCGGCGTCTGAGGCCACTCCTCTGCAGGTCCCTCCGGCGTCGCCGACGACGACGTCCGACCACCTCGATGCCACCGAGCGGGCCGAGTATCTGGCCAAGGTGATGGCGGAAATCGACGCCGAGGTCAGGCACCGGCGGGCCTCGGGCGATCTGCCGGCGGGCCTCGAGCGCGAGCTCGACGAGCTCTTCCTCGAATTCTCCCCGGTCGGGCTCCAGGGAAAGGCCCGCATGCGGGAGAACCTGGCCCTGGTCGACTCCGCCGCCTACGTCGACATCGCGGTGCCGGTGGAATCCGACAAGAAGGCCGGCGCCTACGTCAAGCGGCTGATCCGCAAGTCGCTCAGCTGGTACATGGGTTTCATCGTGCACCAGGTGGTCAAGTTCGCCTGGGCGGTGTCCCGGATGCTCCATCTGGTGGTGGATCACGTCGAGGACCTCGAGTCGACGGTCGAGGGCCTCCGGATCCCCGAACTGCCGGCCGCCGCGGTGCCGGTCACCGACCCCGGGAACAGTTGGTGGACCGACCTGTCGTTGTCGGCCATGGCCGCGGCCACTGGCCGGGTCCTCCACGCCGAATGCGGCAACGGTTCGCTGGTCGGCCGCCTGGTCGCCGGGGGAGTCGATGCCTACGGGGTGGACCCCGACCAGGCCACCATCGAGCCGGCCATCGAACGCGGGTTGGATGTGCGGGCCGAAGCCGCGCTCGAACATCTCGAGGTGGTGGCCGAGGAGGCGTTGGCGGGGATCGTGCTGAGCGGCTCGGTTCAGTGGCTGCATCCCAACGAACGCGACCGTCTCATCGGGCTGGCGGCGTCCCGGTTGGCCATCGACGGAGTCCTGGTGCTGCATTCGGCCACCCCGGAATCCTGGCGCCGGAGCACCTCGACGTTGGTGGCCGACCTGGCGCCGGGCCACCCGCTCCACCCCGGCACCTGGACCCAGGTGCTGGCATCCTCCGGCCTGGTCCGGACCGCCCTCCACACCGGGGGGGAGGACCGGCGACTCGCGCGTCTGGACCCGTCGCACACCGACGCCGCCACCATCAACGCGGCCATCGACACCCTGAACGAACTGTGGTTGGGGCCGGGCGAGTACCTGTTGGTCGCCGTACGGGAGCGGTGACCGCCGTTCACCAATTCGTCCCGGCGTTGCTGCCCCGGGACGCCACCGGCGACCATACCCTCGCCCTCCGCGACACCTTCCGCCAGGCCGGGTGGAGGTCGGACATCTACGTCGAGGCGGCCCACGACGAGCTCCTCGGCGAAGCCACCTACTTCGAGCGCTACCCCGAGTACGCCCAGCCCGGCGACATCCTCCTCTACCAGCTGAGCACCGCGTCGCCGGTGGCCGACTTCCTGCTGGGCCGGCCCGAGACTCTGGTGCTCGACTACCACAACATCACCCCGGCCGCCTTCTACCGCGACTGGGAGGAGCACACCGCGGAGAAGGTGGCGCTGGCCCGGCGGCAGATGGCCGAACTCGCGCCGCGGGCCACCCTGGGGATCGCCGACTCGGCCTTCAACGCCGCCGAGCTCCGGGCCCTTGGATGCCCGGCGACCGAGGTGGTGCCCATCCTCACCGACATCGATGCCTGGGGCCGCCGGGCACTGGCCGACCCGGCCGAGCTGGCCCGGCGACAACAATCCCACGGCCCCGGCACCGTGCTGCTCTTCGTCGGCCGGCTGTCGCCCAACAAGAACCAGCACCTGTTGGTGGAGACCCTCTGGCTCTACCGGCGGTGGTACGACCCCGAGGCCCGGCTGGCCCTGGTCGGACCGGCCATCACCGGTGCCTACGCCGATGCGGTGATGGCCTACGCCGAAGAGCTCGGGCTGGCCGGCGCCGTCGACCACGGCGAGCACCTCAGCCCGGCCCAACTCGCCGCCTGGTACTCGGATGCCGACGTCTATGTCTGCCTCTCCGACCACGAAGGGTTCTGCATCCCGCTGCTCGAGGCCATGCACTTCGACCTCCCGATCGTGGCCCTGGCCGCCGGGGCGGTGCCCGAGACACTGGGACAGGCCGGCATCCTCATCGATTCGAAACGACCGAGCCTGGCGGCGGCGGCCGCCCACCAGGTCCGGGCCGATCCGGGGTTGGCGGCGTTCCTGGCGTCGGCCGGACGCCAGCGGCTCGACGCGTTCGGGGGTGCCACCACCCGGGCCCGCTTCCTCGACGTGCTGGGCGCCCTCGACGCCCGCCGGGCGGTCCGGGCGTGAAGCTGACCTTCGTCACTCCCCGGTACGGGCCCGAGGTCATCGGCGGGGCGGAGACCGCCGCCCGCATGCTGGCCGAACGGATGACCCTCCGCCCGGACTGGGAGGTGGAGGTCCTCACCAGCTGTGCCCTCGATCACCTCACCTGGGAGAACACCGAGCCGGCCGGCACCACCTCGGTCAGCGGGGTCACCCTGCGGAGGTTCCCGACGGCCACCCCCCGATTGCTCGAGTACTTCAAGTTGGACCACAAGCTGCGGGGATCGCCGACCACCGCCAGCCTGGCCGAGTCCCGCCGATGGGTGGCGCTCAACGGGCCGATGTGCCCCGACCTGGTCGACGCGGTGGCGGCCAGCGACGCCGACGTCATCGCCTGCTACCCCTACCTGTTCGCCACCACCGTCGACGCCATCGGCGCCGCCCGGGTCCCGACCGTCCTCCATCCCGCCGCCCATGACGAGCCGGCGCTGTACCTGAAGGCGTTCCGCCAGAGCTTTCACGACATCGACGGTGTCGTGTACCACACCCAGGCCGAGCGCGATCTGATGGAGCACGTCTTCGCCATCGGCGCCAAACCCCAGATCGTCCTCGGGCTGGGGGTCAACGACCCGGCTGGGGCCGGAAGGCGGGGAGGCGAGATCCTGGGGCTCGGGGACCGCCCCTACCTCTGCTACCTGGGTCGGGTCGACGAGCACAAGGGTTGCGGGATGCTGGCCGAGTACTTCGCCGAATACAAGGAGCGCCACCCGGGGGAACTGGCCCTCGCCTTTGTCGGCCCGGTGTCGGACAAGGCGCCCGAGCATCCCGACGTCGTCGTCACCGGCACGGTGTCCGAGGCGGACAAGTGGGACATCCTGGCCGACGCCCAGGTGATGGTCTCGCCCTCGGCCTACGAGTCCTTCTCGTTGGTCCTCCTGGAGGCATGGACGCTGGATGTGCCCGTCCTGGTCAATGCCGGCTGCGCGGCAACCATGGAGCACTGCCGGCGTTCGGGCGGCGGCCTGTACTTCGCGTCCTACCGGACCTTCGAAGCCACCGTGGAGAAGCTGGTGACCGACCGCCAGCTCCGGGCCCGCCTGGGGAAAGCCGGCCAGAGTTACACCGAGCGGTACTACCGTTGGCCTTCGATCATCGACCGGTACTCCGGCTTTCTCGAATCGGTGGCGGCTCGCGGTCCCCGAGCCTCGATCCGCACCGGAAGGCTGCCCCTGGTCACCGACGGTCCTGCCTACCAGCGAGGAGGATGAGCCGATGACTCCTGACGACGGCGCCCCGGGCCCGGAAGACGGTCCCGAGGCCGACGAAATCGAGTTGCTGGCCGCGTTCGACCGGTTGCGGCCCCAGGGCAGCTTGCAGTGGGGGTTCGACGACGCCATGCGGCGGCTGTCCGAACCCGGAGCCGGTGCCGGCGCCGTCGGCCTCCCCTGGGCGGGACTGCCGGACGACCTGTGGGAACGGGGTCGATCGGCCCGCATCGGACAGCGGTTCGTGGGCGACGTGGCCGGGGTGCTGGCCTCCATTCTCGCCGCCGACGCCCGCGCCGCCGCCGACGCGGCCATGGACGATCGGATCCTGGCCGCCTGGGACGCGCTCCGTTACCTGGCGGCCCGGATGGAGCGTCTCGAATCGCGGGTGGACCCGGTGGACGCCCGCCTCGACGCGCCGCGGGTTGCGGTTCCCGAGCCGGACGTGTCGGTGTGGACAGAAGCGGTGGCCGGTTGGTTCGAGTCGGCGGGCCGGTCGGGATCGGTCATCGTCGGCGAATCCGGTAACGGAGCCCTGATGGCAGCGCTGGAACGATCCGGTCACCAGGTCCGGGGCGTGGAGCCTCGGGGGCCGGAGGCCTGGTCGGCCTTCGCCGATCCGCGGATCCCGGATGGTGTGGTCCTCGCCGAGGTGGCCGAGTTTCTGGCCACCGCCGACGACCGGTCGGCGACCGGGGTGGTCCTGGTCGGGGCCGTCGACCGGCTCGACCTGCCCGGCAAACTCGGGCTCCTGGCCAACGCGGTGCGGGTGGTCGGCCCGGCGGGGACGGTGGTGCTGCTGGTGACCGACCAGGCCCGGTGGGACGGGAGCCTCCCGACGGTGGCCCGCGACCTGGTCCCCGGACGCCCGCTGCACCCCGAGACCTGGCTGTTCCTCCTCCGGCGGTTCGGAGTGGTGGATCCGGAATGGCACCCGTCGACCGACGGCTCGATGCACGCGCTGGTGGGGAGGTTCGCCGGATGAGCGGCATCCACCAGTTCGTGCCCATGCTGCACCGCCACGACGCGGTGGGGGAGCACACCCGCTCCGTACGCGAGCGGTTGGTGGCGGCCGGGTTCACCAGCCGGATCTACACCGAGGTTCCCGATCCCGAGACCGTCGACGAGACCCGTCCGTATCTCGATTACCCGGACGACGCCGAGCCGGGCGACGTCCTGGTGTACCAGTTCGCCACCGAGTCGGTGATGGCCCGCTGGCTGGCGGCGCGCCGCCAGCCCCTGGTGATCAACTACCACAGCGCCACCCCGCCCGAGTACTTCATTCCCTGGAACGACGGGATCGCCCGGTTACAGGTCCAGAGCCTCCAGGAGTTGGCCGACATCGCCCCGCGGGCCGATCTCGGCATCGCGGTGTCGGAGTTCGACGCCGCCGAGCTCCGCGCCGCCGGGTGTGCGTCGACGGTGGTGATCCCGGTGGCCAACGTCGCCTACCCGCCGGTGGCCGCCGACCCGGACACCGCGGCCCGGCTGGAACGGGAACGCCGGGCCCGGGAGCCGGGCGCCGGCCGCCTGGCTGTCGGTCGGGCGCCTGGCCCCCAACAAGGGGCACCAGGACGTGTTGGCCGCCCTGTTCGTGGCCCGGATGACCACCGACCCCGGGGCGCGCCTGACCCTGGTCGGGGCGCCGTCGGAGCCCCACTACGCCCGTGCCCTCCGCCGCTACGCCAACGCCCTCGGGCTGTCGGAGGCGGTCGACTTCGTGCGGGGTGTCGATGCCGCCGAGCTGGCCGCCTACTACCGCGCCTCGGATGTGCTGGTGATGCTGTCCGAACACGAGGGCTTCGGGGTGCCGCTGATCGAAGCCATGGCCCAGGGGACCCCGGTGGTGGCCTACCGGGCCGGCGCGGTGGGCGAGATCGTCGGGGACGCCGGCGTACTCCTCGATCGGAAACATCCACGTCATGTGGCCTCCGCCGTCCACCGGCTCCTCGCCGATCCCACCGAGGTCGAGACGTCGGTGGCGAAGGGTCGGGAACGGGTCGAGGGGATGGACCTCCCGAATGCGGGGAATCGCCTGGTGGCGGCGGTGCGAGCGCTGTCGGACCGGGTGACGGTGACCCGGGGAACCGGGGCCACCCGGGGGTGACGCTGCATCACCCGAGAGTGGCCAGCAAGTAGGCTTGCCGACTATGGACGACGCCCGTCAGCTCTCTCTGCACGTACCCACCCACCTCGACTCCGGGGAAACTGCCCGATCCAAGTTCGGCTCCGAGACCGGCCCCGGATCGGACATTTTCCAACGGTTGTTGAAGGAACGGATCGTCTTCATCGGCTCCGCCATCGACCAGGACACCGCCAACCTGGTGTGTTCCCAGTTGATCCTGCTCGAGGCCGAGGATCACGAACGGGACATCTCGGTGTACATCAACTCACCGGGTGGCTCGGTGACCGACGGGTTGGCCATCTACGACACCATGCAGTTCGTGCGCTGCGACATCCGCACCATCTGCGTCGGCCTGGCCGCCTCGATGGGCCAGTTCCTGCTGTGCTCGGGCACCCCGGGCAAGCGGTTCGCCCTGCCCCACAGCCGGATCCTGATGCACCAGCCGTCGGGTCAGATGCAGGGGCAGGCCTCGGACATCGCCATCCAGGCCGAGCAGATCATCTATCTCAAGCGGATGATGGCCGAGCGGATCGCCTTCCACACCGGTCAGACGGTGGAGCGCATCGAGGCCGACTCCGACCGGGACCGTTGGTTCACCGCCGACGAGGCCCGTGAGTACGGGTTCATCGACGAGGTGATCCAGAAGGACGGTGTCGACGGCCCGTCGACCGCGGGGGCCGTGACCAAGTGAGTGTGGGCGCGGTGGAGCCCGCGCCTTCAAAGCCGGCAGCAACCACCGGGATCACCGACGACGACGGCATCGCTTCCACCATCGGCGGCAGCACCCGTTTCGTCCCCGGGCAGTCCAACCGCCAGGTCACGGTGGTCAACGGTAAGGTCCAACTCGGCCAACGGCTGAAGGACCTCTGGACCAACCGGGATCTGCTGATCCTCCTCACCAAGACCCAGCTGAAGGTCAAGTACAAGGGCTCGGTGCTCGGCTACCTGTGGTCGATGCTGAACCCCGCCCTGGTGCTGGCCATCTATTACATGGTGTTCAAGGTCATTGCCCGGAACACCATTCCCTCCTTCGCCATCTTCCTGTTCTGCGGCCTGCTGGTATGGAACCTGTTCAACAACTCGGCCAATGCCGCCACCAGCGTGGTGGTGGCCAACTCCGGCATCGTGAAGAAGGTGGCGTTCCCGAGGGAGCTGCTGGCCCTGTCCACCGTGGGAGTCGCGTTCATCCTGTTCGCCATCCAGGTGGTGGTGCTCATCCTCGCCCTGGCCGCCTTCGGCATCGTTCCGAGCTTCGCCTACCTCTACACCCTGCCCGTCGCGCTGTTGGCCCTGATCGTCTTCACCGGTGCCATCGCCATCTTCCTCTCCGCGGTCAACGTCTACCTCCGGGACACCCAGCACCTCACCGAGGTGCTGCTGATGGCCTGGTTCTGGAGCGTTCCCATCGTCTATCCCTACGGCCAGATCGCCAAGGTCCTCGCCTCCCACGGTCTCGGCGCCTTCAAAGTCGTCTACCTGCTGAACCCCGTCACCCCCATCGCCATGACCTTCCAACGGACGCTGTACGGGAGGTCGCAGTACACCGACAGTGCCGGAACCGTGCAACACATGCTCCCGACCTGGAGCCCGGCTGTCTACTGCCTGGTCGTGGGGATGGTCCTGGCCGGGAGCATCATCCTCTTCCTCCTCTCGCTGATGGTCTTCGGCCGGCTCGAGGGCAACTTCGCCGAGGAGCTGTAAGCGTGTCGGTCGCCATCGAAGTCAAGGACATCTCCAAGCAGTTCCGGCTCTACAACGAGCGGTACACCTCGCTGAAGGAGCGGGTGATCCACGGCGGGAAGATGCCGTTCACCCCGTTCTGGGCGCTGCAGGACGTCAACGTGGACATCATGGAGGGCGAGACCTTCGGCATCCTCGGGCGCAACGGCTGCGGCAAGTCGACCCTGCTCAAGTGCATCGCCGGCATCCTGAAGCCGACCTCCGGCGAGATCCGGGTCCGGGGCAGCCTGGCGGCCATGCTCGAGCTGGGCGCCGGCTTCCAGCCCGACCTGTCCGGGCGGGACAACATCTTCCTCAACGGGTCGCTGCTCGGGCTTCCCCATTCGGAGATCGAGAAGCGGTTCGACGACATCGTGGCCTTCGCCGAGCTCGAGCAGTTCATCGACAACCAGGTGAAGTACTACTCGTCGGGCATGTACGTGCGACTCGGGTTCGCGGTGGCCGTCAACGTGGAGCCGGACGTGCTGTTGGTCGACGAGGTGCTGGCGGTCGGGGACGCCGCCTTCCAGCGAAAGTGCCTCGACCATGTCAAGAAGTTCCAGCAGGAGGGCCGGACCATCGTGGTCGTTTCCCACGGCACCGACACCATCCGGCAGAACTGCGAGCGGGTCATGGTCATGAACCACGGCCGGGTGATCACCGTCGACGAGCCCGGCGAGGGCATCCGGGTCTACCTGGCTGACCTCCTGGGCGTCGGCACCCTCGACAACTCGGAGACCGGCGGGATCGAGGGCAATGTCTTCTCCATCGGCACCGTGCAGGCGGAGCATGGCGGAATAGGCACCCGGCACCACCTCTACCCCGGCGAATCGCTGACCATCGTCGCCGAGCTGGACAGCCTGGCCGCGGTGCCCAACGCCATGGCCACCATCGCCATCCACGACGACAACAACGAATTGGTCTTCGCCTCCGACCCGGACGACCCCGGTTGCCAGATGGAGGTGCCGGTGGGCGGCGGCCAGATCCGGTTCGATTTCGCCGAGGTCCCCCTCCTCGACGGCACCTATTCGGTCAGCGTCGGCATCCGCAGCCTCAGCGAGACGGCCATCTTCGACTGGAAGGACCAGGTCACCCAGTTCGAGGTGGCCAATCCCGGGCGGGCCACCGGCCGGGTGCGGTTGCTGCCGGTGGCGAGCTTCCGTCACCGTCCGACCGGGCTCACCGGTGAGGTGCCGGTGGTGAAGAGGCTCGACCCCGCGGAGGAAGTCGCTTCTTGACTCGCCGGATCGACCAGGTGATCCCCACCTTGGCCAGTCGGGACGCCATCGGGGGCCATGTCGTGCAGCTTCGGGATCTCCTCCGATCCCGGGGTTTCGAATCCGACATCTTCTACGGCAATGCCAGCGCCGACCGCTTCGAATTCGGATTCCCGATCTCCCGGTTGGGCGACCCCCCGTCGAGCGATCGGGTGTTGCTCTACCAACTCTCGATCGGGAGCGGGGTCGCCGATATCTTTCGGGACCGCCGCGAGCGGAAGTTCGTGAACTACCACAACATCACCCCGGCCGGTCTGCTGGAGGCCTGGATCCCGGCAGTCGGCGAGGAGGTCCGCTGGGGCCGGTCCCAACTGCGGGACCTGGCGCCGGTCACCGAGTTCGCGGTGGCCGATTCGATGTTCAACGAGCGCGAGCTCCAAGCCGCCGGCTACCCGGTGACCGCCACCGTGCCGCTGCTTCTCGACCTCGACAGTTTTGCCGGCTCCCCGGACCCGACCTTGGCCAGGCGCCTCCGGGCCGAGAAGGCGGACGGGGGAACCGAGTTGCTGTTCGTCGGCAAGGTGTCTCCGCACAAGGGCCAGCACGACCTGGTCAAGGCGTTGGCCACCTATCGCCGGCTCTACGACCCCGCCGCCCGGCTCCGGCTGGTCGGGGGGGCCATCAGCGAGGACTACCAAAAGGCGGTGGAGCGGTTTGCCGACGAGCTCGGCCTCGCGGATGTGGTGGAGTTCGCCGGCTCGGTGTCCCATGAGGAGCTGATCGCCTACTACGCGACCGCCGACGTGTTCCTCTGTCTCTCCAACCACGAGGGATTCTGCGTGCCGCTGCTCGAGTCCATGTACCACCAGGTCCCCATCGTGGCCTACACCAATACCGCCGTCCCCGAGACGGTAGCCACCGCCGGCCTGGTCCTCCCCGACAAGCAACCGGCCCGGGTCGCCGCCGCCATCCATCGGGTGGTCACCGATCAGAACCTTCGGGCCATGTTGGCCCGGGCGGCGTCGGAGCGGGTGGCGTGGTTCGCCCTGCCTCGGGTGAAGGAGGGTTTCGCCTCCGCCCTCGAAGCTGCCTACGCCGCGTGACCGTGATGGCTTACCGTCGCCCGTCCTCATGAACGTCGCCTTCGTCGTACCCCGCTACGGGCCGGAGATCATCGGCGGTGCCGAGACTGCTGCCCGCCGGCTGGCCGAGGGTCTGGTGTCGGCCCGGGGTTGGGAGGTGGAAGTCCTGACCAGTTGTGCGGATGACTTCGTGACGTGGGCCGACGTCTACCCCGAGGGGGAGGACCGCATCAACGGGGTCAAGATCCACCGGTTCCGGTCCGCCGCCGGGCGGGACCCGTCGTTCCATCCCCTCTCGGCCGCCCTGTTGGCCGATCCGACGTCGGCGTCGTTGCCCGACTCCGAGCGGTGGCTGGATCTCCAGGGTCCGGTGACCCCGGCCCTCGCCGACGCCGCCGAAGCCTCGACCGCCGCGGTCATGGTCTTCTATCCGTATCTCTACTATCCGACGGCGCGGGTGATCGACCGGGTCCGCGCCCCCCGCGTCCTCCATCCGGCGGCCCATGACGAGCCCGCCCTCCATCTGCCCGTCTTCCCCCGGGTCTTCGAGGCCGCCAGTGCCCTGGTCTTCCAGACCGAAGCGGAACGGGATTTGGTCCAGGGGATCTTCCCGGTGGCCTCCCGTCATCAGATGCTGCTCGGCCTGGGAGTGGATGACCCCGCCCCCGGTTCACTGACCAAGGAACCCGGTGATCCCGAGATCCCCGACGCTCCCTATCTGGTGTGCCTGGGCCGGGTCGACAGCCACAAGGGAACCACCACCCTGGCGTCGATGTTCGCCGCCTACAAGGAACGCCACCCCGGCCCGCTCCGGCTGGTACTGGCCGGACCGGTGGTCGAAGCCCCGCCCCCGCATCCCGACATCGACGTGGTTGGTGCGGTGTCGGAGGCGGCCAAATGGGAACTGCTGGGTGACGCGGTGGCGCTGGTGTCGCCGTCTCGGTGGGAGGCGTTCTCGCTGGTCCTCGCCGAGGCCTGGAGTGCCGGCACCCCAGTGATCGTCAACGCCGCCTGCGGTGCGACGAGCGAGCACGCCCGGCGTTCGGGCGGCGGGCTGTCCTACTGCGGCTATGCCGAGTTCGAGGTCATCGTGGAGCGGTTGGGCGACGACCGGGCGCTGGCCGCCGAGCTCGGGCGGCGGGGTCGCTCCTATGTCGACAGCCATTTTCGGTGGCCGATGGTCATCGATCGCTATGCCGGGTTCCTCGAGTCGGTGGTGGCGGCTCCCCGACGATCAGATGCCGGCGCCCAGCGACCGGGAACCGGAACGGCTGATCAGGCGGACCCCGAGAATGGTGGTCCCGGGTAGCAGCTGCCACACCCGGTAGCCCCCGATCGGCCGGGGGGTGGCCACCGGCAGCGCGTAGCCCTGGGCCACCAGGGATGCCAGCCCCGGGAGGGTCGGCGAGGCCACCAGGATCACCGAGCCCGATGGGGCCGTCGCCACCGATGTGCCCTTGGCGTAGTACAGCGCACCGTGCAACTGGTTGTAGAGCACACCGTTGGGCTCGATCAGCGCGATGCGGAGGTCGGGCAGGGCGTAACCGGCGTTGCGGTAGATGTTCGCCCCCCCGTCGACGGTGTCGAACACCACCACGTCGCGAGCCGGATCGACCGAGGGGGCGATCCCCCCCAGGGCGGTGTCGATGGCATCGGCGCCGGTGATGGCGGCCCGGGTGTCGGCATACGGCGCCTGGTAGCGGGCCTGCTGCACCCACAGCCCACCGGTGGTGGCCTTCAACCAGCTCTGGGGCAACACCCCGTTCCCGTCGAGGAAGCGTTGGCTGCCGAGGGCCACCAGCCCGGTCACCGCCAGGGAGGTGAGCACCAACCAGACCGGCGACGAGCCAGGCGCCGATCCGCGCCGGCCGGCCCGCCGGTGGAGGGCGGAGAGCGGAAGCAACAGGGCGATGACCGCGGCCGGAAGGTAGGCCAACAGGTAGCCCCCCTTGGCAAACTGGATGAGGGCGACGATGGCCACCGGCGGGAGAATGGCGGCGGTGAGGATCGTCGCCTTCGTCTGGTACCAGGGACGGGACCAGGTCGCCTCGGTTGCCGACACCGGGTCCGGACCGGCGGCGGTGGAGCCGTCATCGGATCGCAGCCTGCGGACCAGGCCGCGGATGCCGAGGGCCAGTCCGGCCAGCACCGCTACCGCCGCCAACGGCGCCAGGGCCACCACCGTGTAGCCGGCGAAGGTACCGAGGTTCAGTTGCCCGCCGGGCGCGTGGTCGAGGATCGACGTCGCCTGGGCCGCGCCAGTGGCCTCGACCCGGGTCGCCCGGATCCAGGTGCCGATGCCGCCCGGCTGTTGGAGTGCCATCGGGATCATCCACACCGCCACCGACGCGGCTCCGGCAACCATCGTGACGACCAGGCGCCCCCACCGCCGGGTCGAGCCGACGACCGCGAGGATGGCCAGGATGGCGAAGGCTTGGACGATGGACGGCCGGAAGCCGGCCAGCAGCCCGAGGGCGACGATCGCCCCGATGCCGTGCCAACTTCCGGGACGGGCCCGCCAGGCCATGATGATCAGGAGGGAACCGGCGACGGCGTCGAACGAGTAGGTGGACACGATCGAACCGCTGAACCAGGCAAATGGGGAGCTGGCCACGATCAAACCGGTGGCCACACCGGTCCACCGCCCCCCGAGATCGCGTCCGGCCACCACCGCGAGTCCGGCCCCGGCCGCCGACGCGATGGCCGCCACCACCCCCAGGCTGTGGACGGTGCCGAGGCCACTGAGGGACTTCACCAGTCGGCCGGCTTCGACGTAGAGCCAGTAGCCGGGCGGCTGAGGTTGACCGTGGGTCACGTCGAAGTGGTTGACCGCCGACGCGTACTGCGCCGAGTCCCAGTCGGTCGGTCCCTTGGCCGCGGTCAACAGCCGGATGACCAGAGTGGCGGCCGCCACCAACCAGGGTGTCGGGTCGAAGCGACGCCGCCGGGACGGCCGTTGGATGATCTCGCTCCGGGTGCGGCGGTCCGGGGTTGGTGCCTCGTCGGCAGAGGTGGCCAGCGGCGAAGGAGGCATTCCCAACAGTAGCGAGAGCCGAACCCGGTTATTGGTGTTCGCACGGCAATTCATCCACCCGGCGCAGCAACCGTGATGCTCGCTACCATGCAGGCCATGTCACCCCAAAACGGACAACAGTTCGATCGACGCGTCCGGCGGTTCCCTCGAACGGTGGGCGCCTGTCTGACCCTCGGCGCCGTCTTCGCTCCGGCGCTGACGGCTTCGAGCCCGTCGGCATCCGCGGCAACCTCCAACCCTCAGGTCCTCCAGGCCCACGCGGTGACCACTTCGCTGGTGTGGAACCAGACGCTGCCCGACGGCGGCTCGCCGGTGGCCCTGTCGTCACCGTCGGTGGCCAACCTCGACGGCTCACCGTCGGTGGTGGTCGGTGACCGGACCGGCACCCTGTGGGCGTTCCACCTCTCGAATGGGACACAGCCGGGTGGCTGGCCGGCGCACACCGGGGGCGTCCCCATCGATTCGACCCCGTCGTCGGCGTCGGTCGACGGCAGCGGTCTCGACTCGGTGTTCGTCGGAGCCGGAAACGCCGCCAATCCACACGTCGGCGGCTACTACGCCTTCAACCACGCCGGCGCCCAGGTTTGGGGTGTCAACGCCATCGACCCTCAAGGACCGCAAGGCGTCCAGGCGTCCATGTCGGTCGGGAACATCGGCGGGGTGACCGGGGTCACCGCGCCGTCGCTTGGACAGAATCAATACGCCTTGAACGCGGTCAACGGCGCGCTACTTCCGGGCTGGCCGTTCTTCACGGCTGACAGTTCGTTCACCACACCGGCCCTCGCCGATCTCTACGGGAATGGACAGACCGAGATCGTCGAAGGCGGCGACTCCAGCGCCGGCGTGGCCAACGGGATCACCTATGGCAACGGTGGCCACCTTCGGGTCCTGGGCGGTGGCGGCAATCTCATCTGCAGCCACGACGTCAACCAGACGGTGGACTCTTCGCCGGCAGTGGGTAACTTCTTGGGCGGAGGGGCGATGGGCATCGCCTTCGGGACCGGGTCCTTCTTCCCGGGAGCCTCCGACTCCAACTCGGTGTTCGGCGCCGACGCCAACTGCAACATCGCCTGGGAGACCAACCTGGGTGGCAACACCATCGACAGCCCGGCCATCGGCGACACCGTGGGTGACGGCTCGGAGCAGGTCATCGAGGGGGCCGACACCGGATCGGGTGGCTCGGTGTGGGTGCTGAACGGCACCAACGGCCAGCCGCTGCCCGGGTGGCCGCAGACCACCGCCGGCCGGATCATCGGCGGTATCACCACCGCCGACCTCACCGGGGGCGGCTACAACGACGTCCTGGTCCCGACCACCTCGGGCCTGGTCATCTACGACGGTAAGACCGCCGGGGTGGTAGCCACCCTGGGCGCCGGGACCCTCGGACTCCAGAACTCCGCGATGGTGACCATCGACCCCAACGGCGCCATCGGCATCACCATCGCCGGTTACGGAGCCGCCAACCAGGGCATCATCCAGCACTACCAAGTGGCCAACTCCGCCGGTCACTCGCTGGGGAAGCGGTCGTGGCCGATGTTCCATCACGATCCCCAGCTCACCGGCTTCCTCTCCCAGGGCGCCCCCGGCCACCTCACCCAGCCGATGGTCGGCATGGCCGCCACCCCTGACGGCCGGGGCTACTGGAACGTGGCCTCCGACGGCGGGATCTTCTCCTTCGGCGATGCCGCCTTCTTCGGGTCGACCGGGGGCATCCACCTCAACAAACCCATCGTCGGGATGGCGACCACCCGGGACGGCAAGGGCTACTGGCTGGTGGCCTCCGACGGCGGGATCTTCGCCTTCGGGGACGCCGCCTTCCATGGGTCGACCGGGGCGGTGGCCCTCAACCGACCGGTGGTGGGCATGGCCGCCACCCCGGACGGGGGTGGCTACTGGCTGGTGGCCTCCGACGGCGGGATCTTCGCCTTCGGGGACGCCGCCTTCCGCGGCTCGACCGGGGCGGTGGCCCTCAACCGACCGGTGGTGGGCATGGCCTCGACGTCTGACGGTGGCGGCTACTGGCTGGTGGCCTCCGACGGCGGCATCTTCGCCTTCGGGGACGCCGCCTTCCGCGGCTCGACCGGGGCGGTGGCCCTCAACCGACCGGTGGTGGGGATGGCCGCCACCCCGGACGGCGGCGGCTACTGGCTGGTGGCCTCCGACGGCGGCATCTTCGCCTTCGGAAGTGCCGGCTTCTTCGGATCGACGGGAAGTCTGCACCTGGTGCTCCCGGTGGTCGGCATGACGGTGGCACCCCGCGGGAGCGGGTACTGGATGGTGGCCGCCGACGGCGGCATCTTCGCCTTCGGGAACGCCGGCTTCTTCGGTTCGATGCCGGCGGTGTTCGCCGCCCAAACCGCCGGACAGGACTGACCGACAGCCGGATCCGCCCCTTGGGTGTCACCCGCTTCGGTTCTGCCCGACGGTAGTGTCGGGCAGAACGTGCCTGGGCCATGGTCGAAAACGGGAAGAGGGCTTCGGTGTCGCCGCGCCGCGGTGGCTGTCGCGGCCGTGGCGGTGCTCGGCACCCAGGTCGGCCTGCCGACGGCTCCGGCCTCGGCCGCCCCGTTCCCGTCGGCGGTACTTACGCTCACCGGTCACGGGTTCGGGCACGGGCACGGGATGGGGCAGTGGGGCGCCCTCGGCTACGCCCTGGCTCAGACCCCCTACCAGGCGATCGTGGCCCACTACTACGGAGGCACCACGCTGTCGTCGTTGAGTGGCCCGGCCGACGGGACCCCGATCGGCGTGGAGATCTCCGAGAACAACAACAACACGGTCATCGTGACCTCGGGGTCCCCGTTCTCAGCCGCCGGCTTGTCGGTGGCGGCCGGCCAGGCGGTGTTGATGACCAAGAACGGTGCCGGGGGAACCTGGAACGTCACCGTCGGCGGCGGGTGCGCCGGACCCTGGAACGGGGCGTCGGCGGCCAACGTCGCCAATCCGACCGCGGTACCCAGCCACAACCCTGACCTCGGGGACCCGGCGACCGGGAGCCTGGCCCTCCAGCTCTGCCAGGGGACTGGCAATCTCACCATGCGGGGGAATATCGAGGGGACCGATTACCAGGGCGCCCCCCGCACGGTCAACATCGTCCCTCTCGAGCAGTACGTCGCCGGGGTTGTCCCCAATGAATCACCCTCCTCCTGGGGGACCCTCGGGGGCGCCGGTCCCCAGGGACAACCCTGGGGATTCCAGGAGCTCGAGGCCCAGGCGGTGGCCGCCCGGTCGTATGCAATGGCCGGCCTCGGTTCCTACTTCGGCTACACCGATACCTGCGACCTCAGCTGTCAGACCTACCAGGGGATCAAGAACGAGAGCGCGGCCGGCGACCTGGCGGCCGTCGGGACCGGAGGTCAGGTGATGGAGTTCCCCGGTGGCGCGGTGGCCGCGACCCAGTACTCGGCATCCACCGGCGGCTATACCAATCCGGGCGCCAACTCGCTGGGCTTCCCCGCGGTCCCCGACACCGGTGACTCCATCTGTGTGCCCGGGGCGTGCAACCCCAACCACACCTGGACGGCATCGGTGGCGGTGTCGGACATCCAAGCCAACTGGCCCCAGCTCGGAACCTTCGAGGCGTTCAACGTCACCGCCCGCAACGGGTTCGGCGACCTGGGCGGCCGGGTGACGTCGCTGACCCTGGTCGGGTCGGGTCAGAACGTCACCATGACCGGCGACCAGTTCGCCGCCGCGGTCGGGCTGAAGTCGAACTGGTTCACCGCCTCCACCGTCTTGAACAAGCCGGTGGTGGGGATGGCCGCCACCGCCGACGGGGGCGGCTACTGGCTGGCCGCTAGCGACGGCGGGATCTTCTCCTACGGCACTGCGAGGTTTTTCGGCTCCACCGGTGCCATCGCCCTCAACCGACCCATCGTCGGCTTGGCCTCCACCCCGGACAGCCGGGGTTACTGGCTGGTGGCCAGTGACGGCGGCATCTTCTCCTTCGGGGACGCCACCTTCTTCGGGTCCACCGGCGCCCTCC
Organism: uncultured Acidimicrobiaceae bacterium; assembly: GCA_963819695.1. GTDB lineage: Bacteria > Actinomycetota > Acidimicrobiia > Acidimicrobiales > RAAP-2 > DASZIT01. Next base: position 1,381,338 of record CAWFXD010000001.1, read on the forward strand.
GGTTGAACAAGCCGGTGGTGGGGATGGCCGCCACCGCCGACGGGCGCGGTTACTGGCTGGTGGCCAGTGACGGCGGCATCTTCTCCTTCGGGGACGCCACCTTCTTCGGGTCCACCGGCGCCCTCCGGTTGAACAAGCCGGTGGTGGGGATGGCGTCATCCCCGGACGGACGGGGCTACTGGCTGGTGGCGTCCGACGGGGGCATCTTCTCCTTCGGCGATGCCGGCTTCTTCGGGTCCACCGGCGCCATCGCCCTCAACCAGCCGGTGGTGGGCATGTCCACCTCGGCCGACGGACAGGGCTATCGCCTGGTCGCCTCCGACGGTGGCATCTTCTCCTTCGGCGACGCCGCCTTCTTCGGATCGGTGGGCAACCAGGCCCTCCTCCAACCGGTGGTGGGGATGACCGTCACCCCCGACCGCAACGGTTACTGGCTGGTGGCCTCCGACGGCAGCGTCTTCGCATTCGGTGACGCCGCCTTCCTGGGTTCGCCGTCGGGCGAGTAAACAACCTGGTTGGGCAGAACAGCTAGGTGACCTGGGTGGCGGCCAGGCCCGGGAAGTCCCGAAGCCGACCGAACGAGCCCAGCCGCCCGACGTTGACCCCGACATCGGCGGCCCGCATCATGCGCAGGTCCCCCCGGCTGTTCCCGTAGACCCAGAGCCGATCGGTTGGCTCGTCCAACTGGGCGGTCCATTCCCGGAGCCGGCGCAGCTTCTCCTCGCCGCGGCAGTTCTTCCCGTCGTACCGGCCGGTGAGGCGACCGTCGCGGGTGGCCAGCCGGGTGGCCAGTGCCTGCTCTGCATCCAGCCGCCGTGCCGCTTCGGCGACATAGCGCTCCGGGGAGGCCGACACGATGACGGTGTGATCCCCTCGCTGCTGATGCCATTGGAGCCGTCGGTGGACGTCGGCACGCAGATGGCCGGCAAGGTGCCGCTCGGCGAACTCGGCGCTCACCGCTTCGAATCGGGCCGTCTCGATACCGGCCAGCACCTTCTCGAACAGGCGCTCCTTGGTCCGGTCGGCCACCTCGCCGCCGGCGATGGCGGTATGGGCGAGTTGGGGCATGAGGGTGACGGCGGCGGCGGCCACGCTCCGGCGATCGGTGAGGGCGGAGAGGAAGCCGAAGACGCTGCCGCCGGTGGTGAGGGTTCCGTCGAAGTCGAAGGCGGCGATATCCGGCATGGGCGAACATCTTGCCTGCAACCGGTCAGCCGGTCGACCGGCGCGACGGCGCCATTAAACTTGACCCATCAGGTCGACATTAGGCGATGGTTCGTCTAACCTGACCGCGAGACGGGGTCGTGAGGGTCGCGATCCGGACCGCAGTACCGGTCCACCGAACACATGAGGAGCAGTAACTATGGCCATTCGACTGGGCGACGAGGCCCCCGACTTCACTGCCGAAACGACCGAGGGGACGATCCGGCTCTACGAGTACCTCGGGGACAGCTGGGGGATCCTGTTTTCCCACCCCAAGGACTTCACCCCGATCTGCACCACCGAGTTGGGCGCCTTCGCCAAGGCCAAGCCGGAATTCGACAAGCGTGACACCAAGTTGATCGGGGTGTCCGTCGACGACGTCACGTCCCACGGGAAGTGGGCCGAGGACATCAAGGAGACCCAGGGTACGGCCCTCAACTTCCCGCTCATCGGGGACGAGGATCGCAAGGTCGCCGACCTCTACGACATGATCCATCCGAACGCCAACGACACCCTCACCGTGCGTTCGGTGTTCATCATCGGCCCCGACAAGAAGGTCAAGCTCACCCTGACCTATCCGGCCTCCACCGGCCGCAACGTCGACGAGATCCTCCGGGTGCTGGACTCGCTCCAGTTGACCGCCAATTACTCGGTGGCGACCCCGGTGAACTGGAAGGACGGCGACGACGTGGTCATCGCCCCGGCCATCTCCGACGAGGACGCCAAGGAGAAGTTCCCCAAGGGCTTCAAGGCGCTGAAGCCCTACCTGCGGATGACCCCCCAGCCGAACAAGTAACCCGTCGAGCGCAGCTCGTTGCACCGTCGAGTCCGGCCCCTGGGCCGGACTCGACGCGTGGCAGCCAGGCACATCGCGCCTGGTACCGCCCGATACTGCTAGAGTTGTCGGGTCAACGGGCCACGTCCGCCGACCATTCCGAACATCAAAGAGGTCAACCCCGCATATGCCCGACAAGCAGGCCACTATCACCGAGTACCGGCTCCACGAGACTGATACCGGTTCACCCGAGGTGCAGATCGCCATTCTGAGCGAGCGGATCACCCACCTCACCGACCACCTCAAGATCCACAAAGGTGATCACCACACCCGCCGCGGTCTGCTCAAGCTGATCGGCCGGCGGCGTCGACTTCTCGATTACGTACGGAACAATGACGTCGAGCGATACCGGGACATCATCGGTCGGCTCGGCCTCCGCCGTTAAGCAGTAACCATCCACTCGCCCGGCTCCGGCCGGGCGATGCCCATTTCTTGCCACCGGCACCTTGCCGCTGGCAGGCCGGTCGACACGGTGTCGACCGGCAGCAGGACCGGCAGGCCACATCGGTGGCCGGCCGTCGACAAACAGATTGGGCTCCTTTCGAGGTCAGTCACCAGTTGCCGAGTACCCGATTCCGCCGGCCGATGGGGTGTTCGACAACTGGGAACTGGCTCGGGGGCCCCCGAGCAAACCAAGGAGCGTCATGTCAGACGCCATTTCAGTATCCGCACCTATCAGCGGCACCGACCGCACCCTCTCCTTCGAGTCGGGAAAGCTGGCTCAGCTGGCTGACGGCGCCGTCGTCGGCCGCATCGGCGACACCGTGTTGTTGGCGACCGCCACCGCCTCACGGTCGGTCCGGGAGGGCGCCGACTTCTTCCCGCTGACCGTCGACATCGAGGAGCGGGCCTACGCCGCCGGTAAGATCCCCGGCTCGTTCTTCCGGCGGGAGGGCAAGTCCTCGGACCAGGCCATCCTCACCTGCCGCCTGATCGACCGGCCGCTGCGCCCGTCCTTCCCCAAGGGCTTCCGCAACGAAGTCCACGTGGTCGGCACCATCTTCGGGGCCGACCAGGTCAACCCCCACGACGTGCTGGCCATCAACGCTTCCTCGGCCGCGCTCATGTTGTCGGGGATCCCCTTCGACGGCCCGATCGGCGCCGTCCGGGTCGCCTATTCGACCGACGGGGTCTGGATCCCGCACCCGACCTTCCAAGAGGGTGAGGAATCGACCTTCGAGTTGGTGGTGGCCGGCCGGGCCCTCAGCGACGCCGACGACGCCGATATCGCCATCATGATGGTCGAGGCCGGCGGCACCGAGCGGTCCTTCCAGTACTACGACGAAGGTGCCCCGCAGGTCACCGAAGAGGTGCTGGCCGACGGCCTCGAGGCGTCCAAGACCTGGATCCGCGAGTCGATCGTGCTCCAGCGGAAGCTGGTGGCGGCCCATGTCGCCGATCGCGGTGCCATCGTGCCCCTGGAGTTCTCCACCTTCTCCGACTACGCCGATGACGTCTGGGAGCGGGTGGTGGCCACCGGCACCGATTCGGTCGCCGCCGCCAACGCCTTCACCTCCAAGGCCGAGCGCAACGGCGCCCTCGACGCCGCCACCAAGGAGATCGTCTCCGCCCTGGCTCCCGAGTTCCCCGACCGGGAGCGGGAGATCAAAGAGGCAGTCCGGGGTCTGACCAAGAAGCTGGTCCGCAAGCGGATCGTCGACGAGGGCATCCGCATCGACGGTCGGAGCACCTCGCAGATCCGGCCGCTGTCGGCCGAGGTCGACCTGTTCCCGACGGCGCACGGTTCCGCCCTCTTCCAGCGGGGCGAGACCCAGGTGCTCAACGTGACCACCCTGGGCATGCCCCGGATGAACCAGCTGCTCGACACCATCACCCCGGTGGACCACAAGCGGTACATGCACCACTACAACTTCCCGCCCTTCTCCACCGGAGAGACCGGCTTCATGCGCGGCCCCAAGCGGCGGGAGATCGGCCACGGCCTCCTGGCCGAACGGGCACTGCTGCCGGTGGTCCCCTATGAAGAGGACTTCCCCTACACCTTCCGGCTGGTCTCCGACGTGCTGGCCTCCAACGGCTCCACCTCCATGGCCTCGGTGTGCGGCTCCACGTTGTCGATGATGGCGGCCGGCGTGCCGTTGCGGGCGCCGGTGGCGGGCATCGCCATGGGCCTGGTCTACGACGAGGGGAACTACGTGACCCTCACCGACATCCTGGGTGCCGAGGATGCCTTCGGCGACATGGACTTCAAGGTGACCGGGACCAAGGACGTGGTCACCGCCCTCCAGCTCGACACCAAGATCGCCGGGCTCCCGGCCGACGTGCTGGCCAAGGCCCTGCTCCAGGCCAAGGAGGCCCGCCTGACGATTCTCGAGGTGATGGCCGGCGCCATCGCCGAGCCCCGCAGCGAGGTGGCCGCCTCGGCTCCGAAGATCGTCTCCTTCGAGATCCCGATGGACAAGATCGGCGAGGTCATCGGGCCCAAGGGCAAGGTCATCAACGCCCTCCAGCAGGAGACCGGCGCCGACATCGCCGTCGACGACGACGGCATGGTCGGCACCGTCACCATCGGGGCCAAGGACGGGAACGCCGTCGAGGAAGCCCGTCGCCGGATCTCCACCATCCTCGACCCGCCGTTGGCCGAGGTGGGGGCCAACTACATGGGCAAGGTGGTCAACATCACCAAGTTCGGAGCCTTCGTCAACATCCTGCCGGGCCGGGACGGGCTGTTGCACATCTCCAAGATCGGCCGGGGCAAGCGGGTCGAGCGGGTCGAGGACGTCCTCGAACTCGGCCAACCGGTCGAGGTGAAGGTCGACGACATCGACCCCCAGGGCAAGGTCTCGCTGTCGCTGGCCGGCGAGCCTCCCGCCGACGATCGACCCTCCGGGTCCGGTCGCTCGGAGAGCAACGGCGGTGGCCGCGGGGGCGACGGCGGCGGTCGGGATCGCGATCGCGACCGCGACCGCCCCAGTCGTGGTGATCACTCCGATCCCGGCGATCGGGGCCGTGATGCCGAGCCGGCTCGGTCCGCGCCTCGCTCCGAGTCGGCGGCACCCTCCGGAGCCGCGTCGTTCGAAGAGGTGTTCCAGGCGGAGCTCGTCCAGGAGTTCGGCGACCTCGGCCCGGCCGGGGCCGAGACGTCCGAGCGCACCGGCGGGGGAGGCGGGCGCAACCGGGGCGGTCGCCGTCGCCGATAAGGTCGCCAGCATGATCGAGGCGGGCAACTCGTGATCCGCACCGACCGGCTGGGCTCGGGTATCGCGCTGGTCACCGAGCGGATGGCCGATGCCCGCTCGGTGTGCCTGGGATTCTGGGTGGGGACCGGCTCGCGCGACGAATCCGTCGATCGAGCCGGTACCTCCCACGTGCTCGAGCATCTCCTCTTCAAGGGCACCGAGGACCGCTCGGCCTCGTCCATCGCCGAGGCGGTCGACGAGGTCGGCGGCGATTTCAACGCCTTCACCGCCAAGGAGTACACCTCTTTCTACATCCGGCTGCTGGCCGAACACCTGCCCTTGGGGCTCGACATCCTCTCCGACATCATGTGGCAGCCCGCCCTGCGCGACACCGATCTCGACGCCGAGCGGTCGGTGATCCTCGACGAGATCCTGATGCACGCCGACGAGCCCTCCGACCTGGCCGCCGAGCAGAGCTCCGCCATCCTGTTCCCCGAGCACCCGCTGGGGCGCGAGGTGCTGGGGAGCCACCGGACGATCGAGGCGATGACCGCCGCCGACATCCGCGAGTTCTTCGAGGTGCACTACCGGCCGGGCAACATGGTGGCCGCCGTCGCCGGCGATCTCGAGCACGACGCAGTGGTGGACGGCCTCGAGGCGCGGTTCACCGGGCCGTCCGGGGGGTCGACCCCGGAGCGGACCGCGCCGAGCGACACCGTCATCCCGCTGCAGGTGACCCGGCGAGGCACCGAGCAGACCCAACTCGTCCTCGGCATGCGCTCGGTCGACCGGTTCGACCCTCGCCGGTATCCGTTGGCCATCCTCAACCATGTCCTGGGTGGCGGCCTGTCCAGCCGGCTGTTCCAAGAGATCCGGGAGCGTCGGGGTCTGGCCTACTCGGTGTGGTCGGACCGGGTGACCTACTACGACGCCGGGGTGCTGAGCGTGGGGATGGGGACTTCGCCCGAGCACGTCTCCGAGGTCTTGAAGATCGTGGGCGGGGAGCTCGAGTCGTTGGGCGCCGACGGCATCACCGCCCGGGAGCTGGCGGTGGCCAAAGGCAATCTCCGGGCGGAGTCCATCCTGGCCTGCGAGGACTCCGGCGCCCGGATGGGAAGGGTCGGCGCCGGGCTGCTCCTCCACGGTGAGGTGCTGACCATCGACGAGGTGGTGGCCCGGGTGGAGGCGGTCACCCTGGAGGAAGTCCACGCCGTCGCCACCGAGCTGGTGGCCGCCCCCCGGACCCTGTCGGTGGTCGGGCCGTTCGACGCCTCGGACTTCGACGCCGACTCCCTCGGCGTGGGCTGAACCGACCGAACTGGCGGTTGCTCCCCGGGAGCCGGGGGTCCCCGACGGTAAGGTTGGGCGCTATGCGAGTGGGAGTGGTGGGCGCCGGGGGGAAGATGGGACGAGAGGTGTGCCGGATGGTGGCCGCCGACCCCGAGCTCGAACTGGTGGCCGCGGTCGACCCCGGGTGCACCGGCGACGAGGCCGGCGGCCTGGCCATCGTCGGCGAGCTCGATGCCTTGGTCGACGGCGGGGCCGAAGTGGTGGTCGACTTCACCCGGGTGGCGGCGGCCCGATCCACCCTGGCCTGGTGCGCCGAGCACGGCCTGCATGCGGTGGTCGGCACCACCGGCTTCGACGACGGTGACCTCGCCACCCTCGCCGACCTGTTCGCGGGTCCCGACCAGGGTGCTCCCAACTGCGTGCTCGCCGCCAACTTCGCCATCGGCGCCGTCCTGATGATGCGGTTCGCGGAGATCGCCGCGCCGTGGTTCGATGCCGCGGAGATCATCGAGCTCCATCACGAAGGCAAGCTCGACGCCCCGTCGGGGACATCGATGCAGACCGCCGCCCGGATGGCGGCCGCCCGGGCGGAGGCGGGAACCGACCCGTATCCTGCCGACGCCACCGCCACGGTGATGGTCGAGGGGGCCAGGGGCGGAGCCGGGCCCGGGGGAGTTCGGATGCACTCGGTCCGGCTCACCGGGCTGGTCGCCCACCAGGAGGTCCTGTTCGGGTCGCGGGGACAGAGTCTGACCATCCGGCACGACTCCTACGAACGGGCCTCGTTCATGGCCGGCGTGGCGTTGGCCATCAAGGCGGTGGCCTCCCGACCCGGCCTGACCATCGGGCTCGAGCCGCTGCTCGGGTTCTGATCCGGTCGATGACCGCGGACACCCGCCAGCGCATCATCGAGGCCACCTACGCCTGCGTCGCACGCTGGGGTCTGGCCAAGACCACGGTGGAGGACGCCGCCCGGGAAGCTGCGGTGTCCCGGGCCACCATCTACCGGTACTTCCCCGGGGGCCGCGACGAGTTGATCCACGACGTGGTGGTATGGCAGCTCCTGGTCTTCTTCCGCCGGCTCTACGAGGAAGTCCAGGGGGCCGAGAGTCTCGAGGCGGTGATGGAGCGGGGGATCCGGTTCGCCCACCGGTCCATTCTCGAACACGAGGTCCTCCAGCGGGTAATGCAGACCGAGCCGGAGACCCTGCTCCCCACCCTCACGGTGGAGAGCAACCGGATCCGGGGCGCGGTCGCCGACTTCCTGATCCCCTATCTCCACCAACACGGTCTGGCCGCCGGGGTCGACCCCGGCGAGGCCGCCGACTTCCTGGCCCGGATGGTGCTTTCCTACATGGCCTCGCCCGGCCGGTGGGATCTGGAGGATCCCAACCAGGTCTCGGAGCTGGTGCGGGGCGAATTGCTGGCCGGGGTGGTGGTCGGACCCGAGCCCGGGACCGGCTCCGACTGAACCGGCCATCCTTGACAATGAGACAAATATCGACCTACTGTTCCAGGCGTGACTGGTCAGGGGGTACGGCTCCGCGTCGTACAGGAGGATGGCGCGGGGGCCTCGGGCGTTTCCGGGTCCGCGGACCGGGTCTCCTCCCACCGGACCCGCCTGGTGGACGCCGCCCTCGAGTGCATCGCCCGCCAGGGGACGGCCAAGACGACCGTTGACGATGTCGCCCACGGAGCCGGCGTGTCCCGGGCGACCGTCTACCGGGTGTTCCCCGGGGGCAAGGACGAACTGTTGGGCGCGGTGGCCGAGACGGAGATGGCCCGGTTGTTCTCCGCCCTGGGGGCCCGGATGGGAGCCGCCGAGGATCTCTCCGATGTGCTGGTCATCGGCATCGTCGAGGCAGTGACCCGGATCACCCGGCACCCGGCCCTCACCTACATGGTCGTCCACGAGCCCGACGTGGTCCTCGGTCATCTGGCCTTCGACGAGTCGAACCGGCTGCTGGGCACCGCCGCCCGCTTCATCTCGCCGTTCCTGATCCGATGGATGGACCCCGAGGAGGCTGCCCGGGTGGCGGAGTGGGCCACCCGGATCGTGCTCTCCTACTGCATCGCCCCGTCGAGCGAGATGGATCTCACCGACGCCGGCCGGGCCCGCCATCTGGTCGAGACCTTCGTGCTCCCCGGGATCACCGCCCTGCGCTCGCCGGACCGGTCTCAGCCGGTTGATCTCGCCCCGATTGCCGCCGACCGGGCCGCCCACGCCGATCGGTTCCACCCGTCCGACCAACTACACACCTACCCAACCACCACCACACCTTCCAAGGGGGACGTGCGATGAGCATTGACATGAGCAACACCGAGGACATCATCGGCCGAGGGGAGATCGACGACTTCGAGGCGATCCTCTCCGTGGTCGGGACCGAGGACGCCGACGGCAAGCACTCGGTGCACTCCGACTACGACACCATCTTCACCTGGGACTACGAGAAGGGGTCGCGGCCCAAGCTCAACAAGCTCTACGAGAAGGCCAAGAAGGCCCAGTGGAACGGCGAGACCGACCTGCCCTGGGAGATCGAGGTGGACCAGGAGAAGCTGGTCGAGGAGAACGCCATCGCCACCGGTGGCTTCACCGCCGGAGTCGATCTCACCGGCACCCCGGCGGAGAAGTGGTCGGACAAGGAATGGATCCAGTTCGGGGTGGAGAGCCAGAACTGGACGCTCTCCCAGTTCCTCCACGGCGAGCAGGGTGCGCTGGTGTGCACGGCCAAGATCGTGGAGTCGGTTCCCTGGATCGACGCCAAGTACTACGCCGCCACCCAGGTGATGGACGAGGCTCGTCACGTCGAGGTGTTCGCCAAGTACCTCGACGACAAGTGCTCGGGCCACTATCCGATCAACGCCCACCTCCGGATGCTCCTCGACGACATCATTGCCGATTCCCGGTGGGACATGACCTACCTCGGGATGCAGATCATGGTCGAGGGGCTGGCCCTGGCTGCCTTCGGGTTCATGGCCCAGCTGACCCAGGATCCGCTGTTGAAGCAGCTGCTCCGCTACGTGATGGCCGACGAGGCCCGGCACGTGGCCTTCGGCGTGCTCAGCCTCCAGGAGTACTACCAGGGCCTCACCGCCCACGAATTGCGGGAGCGCCAGGAGTTCGCCTTCGAGGCGGCGGTGCGGATGCGGGACCGCTTCCTCCAGCAAGAGGTGTGGGACCGGATGGGCATCGACCCCAAGGCCATCGTGCCGCTGGTGCAGCAGGCCCCGGAGCGGGCCCAGTTCCAGGCCCTGCTGTTCTCCAAGATCGTCCCCAACTGCCGAAAGCTCGGGCTGCTGGATGCGGCCGACGGCTGGCTCCGGACCAAGTTCACCGAGCTCGGGGTCATCGAGTTCGAGTCGTGGGAGGACACCGGCGAGGAGTACGACTCCTTCGCCGCGGTGCCGACCTCGGCGTCGTAGCCGCCCGGTTGGGTCCCGGCGGCGACCGGAGCGGTCCGGCCCTGCTGGTAGCCTGCGTCATCGTGGTGTCAACTCCGAGACACACCTGATGAGGGGCTGACAGAGATGGGGCGATTCGGCTCAGTGGTGACCGCCATGGTCACGCCTTTCCACGGCGATGGCACTCTGGATATCGACGGCGCCGTGGCGCTGGCCGACCACCTGGTGAGCGCCGGGTCCGATGGTCTGCTGCTGGCCGGCACCACCGGCGAGGGACCGGTGCTGACCGACGCCGAGGCCCTCGAACTGTTCCGGACGGTGGCCGGAGCCGTGAACGTCCCGGTCATCGCGTCCACCGGCAGCAACGACACTGCCCATGCCGTTGCCTTTACCCAGTCGGTGGCGGGCAGCGGGGTGGACGGGGTCCTGGTGGTGACCCCGTACTACAACCGCCCCTCGGCGGCCGGGCTCTCCGCCCATTTCCGGACCGTGGCCGCGGCCACCGACCTCCCGGTCGTGCTCTACGACATCCCGATCCGCACCGGGCGCCGGATCGGCACCGAGCTGCTGATCGAGTTGGCCTCTTCGGTCCCCAACATCATGGGCGTGAAGGATTCGACGCACGATCCGGCCGCCGCCGCCCGGGTGGTAGCCGAGACGCCCGAGACCTTCGAGGTCTACTGCGGCGACGACGCCCTCACCCTCCCGTTCCTGGCCGTCGGCGGAGTAGGGATCGTCAGCGTGGCCGCCCACTGGGCGGCGGGGACAATGGCGGAGATGGTCGGCGCCTTCAACTCCGGGGACCTCGAGCGGGCCCGGGCGGCCAACCACCGCCTGGCCGAGTCGTACGACTTCGAGGGCTCGGACCTGTACCCGAATCCGATGCCGGCCAAGGCCGCCTGCCGGGCCCAGGGGCTCCCGGCCGGCCAGTGCCGGCTGCCCAATGCCGAGGCACCGGAGTCACTGGTCGACCAGGCCCGCGGGGTCATCGACCGGCTGAACCAGCATTCTTCGAATCGCCAGTCGGTTGCCTGACCCGGCTCGGGCCGGCGGGGCCAAGAAGCAGGGGAACAAGGGGGCGGGTTCGGCCAAGGCCAAGGCATCCGGCCACCAGCCCAAGGCATCCGGCCACCAGCCCAAGGCATCCGGCCACAAGGGCCAGCGGCAGCCGGAGTCGTCCGCCGGTGGCGCCCGCGGGAAGAAAGGCGGCGCGCCGGTTCGCATCGTCTTCCTCGGCGGCCTCGGTGAGATCGGCCGGAACTGCGCCTGCATCGAGGTGGACGGCCGCATCCTCATCCTCGACGTCGGCATCATGTTCCCCGACCCCGACATGCCCGGGGTCGACCTGGTCCTCCCCGACTTCACCTATCTGCGGGAGAACGCCGATCGGGTCGATGCGGTCATCCTCACCCACGGGCACGAGGACCACACCGGCGGGCTGGCCTTCTTGCTCCGGGATTTCCCGGTGGACGTCTACGGTTCCGAGCTCACCCTCGGGTTGGCCCGCAACCGGGTGGACGAGGCCGGACTGGCCAGCCAGGTGAAGTGGATCCCGGTCCGCGACGGCGAGCGCCGCCGCATCGGGCCCTGCGACGTCGAGTTCATCCCGGTGACCCACTCGGTGCCCCAGGCGTTCGCCACCGCCTTCCACACCCCCCAGGGGATCATCCTCCATTCGGGTGACTTCAAGATCGACCTCCATCCGGTGGACAGCCGGCGCACCGACCTCGCCCGGATGGGGGGGTTGGCCTCCGAACCCGGCATCCGCCTCCTGCTCAGTGACTCGACCAACGCCGAGGAGCCGGGGTTCACCCCGTCGGAGTCGACAGTGGGGGCCACCCTGCGCCGGGTGTTCCTCGAGCGCCCGGACCGGCGGTTCGTGGTGACCTGCTTCGCCAGCCACATCCACCGGGTCCAGCAGGTGGCCGACGCCGCCATTGCCGGCGGCCGGAGGGTGGCCACCCTCGGCCGCTCGATGCAGAAGAACGTCGCCCTGGCCCGGCAGCTCGGCCTCCTCGACATCCCCGACCGGGCCATGGTGGACATCGAACAGGTGGACGGGCTGTCCCCGGGCCAGGTGTGTGTGATCTCCACCGGCTCCCAGGGTGAGCCGATGTCGGCCCTGTCCCGGCTGGCCGTCGGCGAGAACCGCTTCTTCAAGCTCCGGGAGAACGATGTGGTGGTGATCAGCGCCCACCCGATTCCCGGGAACGAATGGTCGGTGGGACGGGTCATCGACAGCCTCCACCGTCGCGGGGTGGAGGTGATCCACTCGGGAGTCGACACCGTGCACGTGAGCGGGCACGCCCGGCAGGGGGAACTGTCCACCCTGATGTCGGTGACCCGGCCGGAGTTCTTCATCCCGGTGCACGGCGAGTACCGCCACATGGCCAACCATGTCCGGCTGGCCAACTCGATGGGGATCCCCGGCGACCACATCCTGCTCTGCGAGGACGGCGACGCGGTGAAGCTCGACCACTCCGGCCTCCGTCGCGACGGCAGCGTTCCCGGCGGGTATCTCTTCGTCGACGGGAGCTCGGTCGGCGACATCGGCCACGGGGTGCTGCGGGACCGGAAGGTGCTGGCCGAGGACGGGGTGGTGATGGCGGTGGCCACCATCGACCTCAAACGGTGCGAGGTGGTGGGTGTCCCGCAGATCGTGACCCGGGGCTGGGCCTACGACGACGACACCGACCGGCTGCTCGACGAGGCGCGGGAGCTGGTGACCAAGGCGCTGGAGAAGGCGTTGGCCGGGGGCAGCCAGGATCACGAATCGCTCAATCGGGTGGCCCGCAAGGCCCTCGGCCAGCTGGTCGGGAACCGCACCAAGCAACGCCCGATGATCGTTCCGGTCATCGTCACCGTCTGAGCGACGGCGGGGCGTCCCCATAGTCGGGGAACCCAGAGAGTATCCTGGCTCCACTGTGTCGACCGCTACCAAGCGTCCGGCGGGTCGATCCGGAGCCTCGCGGTCGAGAGCCAAGGCCGCGGTCCCGGTTCGTTCCCGTTCCGGGGCAAACGCCGCCTCCAGAAGGAAATCCGCGTCCCGGGGACGGGGTCGGGCGCGTTCGAGGCGCCGGCCGGCGGGCGACGGCATGCTGGCCGGCATGTGGGACGTGGTCGCCGCCCACGCCGCCGATGTCTGGGGAGTGGTGCTGGTCACCGTCGGGCTGCTGGCCATGCTCGCCCTCTACGCCGATGCACTGGGCCCGGTCGGGCACGGGGCCCGCCGGGTGCTCGGCGACCTGCTCGGGTGGGGCCGCTTCCTGGTGCCGGTGGTGGTGATCGCCGTCGGTGTCCGCCTGGTCGCCGGCCGCAGCCACGACGACGATCCGGTTCCCCGCCGGGATCCGAGCCGGGCCGTCCTCGGCGGAACCTTGACCCAGCTGGTGATCGCCGGTCTGGCCGCCTTGGCCGGGGGATCGCCCAAGCTCAGTGCGTCCACCGCCAGCCTGTCGTCGGCCGGAGGCTGGATCGGGGCGGTGGTGGGCAACCCGCTGCGGGCCGGGCTCGGGGGATTCGGTGCCGCCATGGTGCTGCTGGCGGTGATGGTGTTGGCCCTGGTCCTGTTCACCGGGGTGTCGGTGAGGACCGCGGCCCACGGACTCAGCGTGGCCGCCCGGTGGGCCGTCGAAGTGGCCCGGGGCGGGCCCGAGGGGCGGGCCAAGGCGGAGGCCGATGTCGACGATGATCACCCCACCGATCCGTTCGGCCGGGCGGTCGCCGATGGGGACCCGACCAAGATGATGGCCGAGGGACCCGATCCGGACATGGGGGTGGTTCCCCAGGTGGCGTTGCCGGTGGGCGCCCTCGCCCAGGTGGATCCGCCGACACCCGGCCCTCCCGACCTGGTCGACCTTCCCGACGCCGCGGTGAAGGCGGGGAAGGGCTCCCAACTCGAGATGAAGCTGGGACCCGGGGCCGGGGGATGGCGCCTGCCCCCGCCCGGACTCCTGAAGCGGCTGAAGCCCCAGGCCGTCGACGAGCGCGAAGTGGATGCCGGCGGCACCGCTCTGGTGCACGCGCTGGCCGCTCATGGAGTCGAGACCCGGCTGGTCGGCCGCACCGTCGGCCCGTCGGTGACCCGCTACGAGCTCGAGTTGGGCGCCGGGGTCAAGGTGGCCCGGGTGACGTCGCTGTCCAAGGACATCGCCTACGCCATGGCCTCGCCCGACGTCCGCATCCTGGCCCCCATCCCCGGCAAGTCGGCCATCGGGGTCGAGGTCCCCAACCGGCGCCGCCAGCTGGTGGCCCTCGGCGACATCCTGGCCTCGCCGGAGGCGGCCAAGGCCCACCATCCGCTGGAGGTGGCCCTGGGGCGGGACATCGCCGGCAACGCCTACATGGTGAACCTGGCCGACATGCCCCACCTGTTGGTATCGGGCTCCACCGGATCGGGCAAGTCGTCGTGCATCAACTCCATCCTCACCTCCATCCTCAGCCGGGCCACCCCCGATCAGGTGCGACTGATGCTGGTTGACCCGAAGCGGGTGGAGCTCGGCCAGTACAACGACCTGCCCCATCTGCTGACCCAGGTGGTCGTCGACCCGAAGAAGGCGGCCAACGCGCTGGCCTGGGCGGTCAAGGAGATGGAGCGCCGCTACGACCTGTTGGCCGAGGCGGGGATGCGTGACATCACCGGCTACAACCTGGCCGTCGACGCCGGCCAGTTGGACGATCACGAGGAGGCCTACCGGCTGAGCATGCTGGGACGGGCATCCGACGGCGACGAGTCCGACGACCCCGAGGAAGTCGAACCGCGGTACCAGCGGTTGCCGTTCATCCTCATCGTGGTGGACGAGCTGAACGACTTGATGATGGTGGCCGCCCGGGACGTGGAGGACTCGGTCTGCCGTATCGCCCAGATGGCCCGGGCGGTCGGGATCCATCTGGTGCTGGCCACCCAACGTCCGTCGGTCGACGTGATCACCGGGGTGATCAAGGCGAACATCCCCTCCCGGATGGCGTTCTCGGTGTCGTCGCTGGCCGACAGCCGGGTCATCCTCGACCAACCCGGGGCCGAGCGGCTCATCGGCAAGGGGGACATGCTGCTGGTGACGGCGTCGTCGTCGAACCCCCAACGGCTCCAGGCCCCCTGGGTGGGGGAGGACGAGGTCCGGGCGGTGGCGGCCCACTGGAAGCGCCAGCGCCCCATGGAGGTGGTGGCCGGGATCGACGAGGTGACCCGGTCCGGGGTGTCCGGCGAGCGGGGTGCCGATGATGACGACGACGAGCTGCTCGCCCAGGCCATGGACCTGGTCGTCCGGTCCCAGCTGGGATCGACGTCCATGTTGCAGCGCAAGCTCCGGGTCGGTTTCGCCCGGGCCGGCCGGCTGATGGATCTGATGGAACGTGGCGGGGTGGTGGGACCGTCGGAGGGCTCCAAGGCCCGCACGGTGTTGATGACGGTCGAGGAACTCGAAGCCCGTTGATCGAAAGCACCAAGGAGGAACCGATCGTCAGCGGATCGGTTCCCGATCCTCCCGATCCGACGACGACCGTGCTTGAACCGCCGAGTGGTGAGGACGGCCAACGCCCTTCCCACCGCCTCCGGTGGTCACTGGTGGTGGTGCTGGCCGTGCTCATCGTCGGGATCGCCTCGGTGGAGGCCTGGCACGTGACCCGACCCCTGCCGAAGCCGGTGGCGTCGTCGACCCTGGCGTCGGTGACGGTGCCGGGTGGCCCGCCCGTCCTCCCCTGGCCGTCGACCGGCGAAAGCGCGGTGAACATCCCCTCACTCGGGTTCGCGGCGAGTTCCTCCGGTCAGGTCTCGCAACCGATTGCCTCGCTCACCAAACTGGCCACCGCGGTGGTGATCCTCCGTGACCATCCGGTGCCGGCCAACACCGCCGGGCCGTCACTGACCATGACCGCCGCCGACCAGGATGAGTACGAGAACGACCAGAGCGCCGACGGCTCGGTGGCCGAGGTGGCGGCCGGCGAAGTGATCACCGAGCGGCAGCTTCTCGAGGGACTGCTGGCCCTGTCGGCCAACAACATGGCCTACACGCTGGCGGTGTGGGACGCCGGGAGCACCGCCGCCTTCGTGGTCAAGATGAATGCGCTGGCCGCCTCGCTGGGGATGACCAACACCCACTACGTCGACGTCGCCGGCGTCGACCCCGGCTCGGTCTCCACCGCCGCCGACGTCTTGAAGGTGGCGGCGGCCGGCATGGCCATTCCGACCTTCGCCGAAGTGGTGGCCGAGCCGTCGGTGACCCTGCCGCGGATCGGGACCCTCCCCAACCTGGTCACCGAGATCGGTTCCTACGGGGTGATCGGGATCAAATCCGGCTACACCTCGAAGGCCGGGGGATGCATGGTGTTGGCCGGCCGACGGGTCATCGGCGGCCAGACCGCGGTGGTGCTGATCGCGGTCATCGGGCAGCCGGTACCGGCGGGCATCCCTCCTCCCACCACCACCACCACGACCACGACCACCACCACCACCCCGGGTGCACCCCCGCCCCCGCCCACCACCACCACCCCGCCTCCTCCTCCCACCACCATCCCGGCCGACCAGCTCTACGTACCCGACCCGGAGAAATTCACCCGGCCGGTGGCGGAGACGCTGCTGACGGCCGCCGAGCAGACGGTGGTCCCGGTGGCGGTCACCGCGGTCGGAAAACCGGTCGGCACCGCCATGTCCACCTGGGGAGGGGTGAAACACCAGGTGGCGGTGGTCACCTCGAAGGCGGCCACCCTGCTGGCCTGGCCGGGCCAGACCATCGTGGCCAGCCACTCGCTGGCGGTCCCCTTCAACGGGCGTACCGGGGACAGGGTGGGGAGCGTCTCCTACGCGCTCGGCACCCAGTCGGAGTCGGTGCCCCTCCGGTTGTCCCAGGCGGTACCCCAGCCGTCGTTGTGGTGGCGCTTGACCCACCGTTAGGGACCGGTTGTTACCGCCGATGTCACCCGATGGTGACATCGGTCCCGCCCCCCGGGGGATGCGACGAGTAGTTTGATTTCGTGCGAGCACGCGCCCCAGCCTCGTCGGCCAACCTCGGTCCCGGTTTCGACACCCTCGCCGTCGCCCTCGACCAGTACGTCGAGGTCGAAGTGGAGAAGGCGTCCAAGCTGATCGTCCGGTCGGTGGGGGAGGGTGCCGGCCTGACCGACGACGACCCGTCCCACCTCGCCGCCCGGGTGGCCATCGACGTGGCCGGCACCGACAAGCTGGCTATCACCGTGCGCTCGGAGATTCCCATCGGGCGGGGGCTCGGCTCATCGGCGGCGCTGGCCGCGGCGGCCGCGGCGGCGGCCGGTTCCAAGGATCCGCTGGCGGTGGCCGCCTACATGGACGGCCACCCCGACAACGCCGCCGCCTCGGTGGTGGGCGGCCTGGTGGCGGCGGCCATGGTGAAGGGTGCGGTCCGGGTGGTCCGCCTCACCCTCGATGTGAGCCTGGTCTTCGTGGTCATCGTTCCCGACCTGGTGCTGTCGACCTCCAAGGCCCGGCTGGCGCTCCCCAACGAGGTCACCCGCGAGAACGCCGCCTTCAACCTGTCCCGCCTGGCCCTGCTGATCGCCGGCCTGGCCGACAGCCGGGTGCTGTTGAAGGAGGCCACCGAAGACCGGCTGCACCAGGATTTCCGGAGCCCGCTCTTCCCGGCGGCGCCGATCCTCCTCTCCCGGCTGTCGGCGGGGGGGGCGCTGGCCACCTGCTGGTCGGGGGCGGGACCGTCACTGCTCGGCATCTGTCGGGGTGCGGATGGCGCCAAGGTGCAACAGGCGGCCAAGGCAGCCATGGTCGACACCGAGGTACCGGGGAAGGTCCTGCTGCTCGGGCCGGACATGCACGGGCTGATCGTCGACCGCGACGGGACCGATGACTTCTGGCGAGACCGCCAGCCGGCGTGGTCCTCCCGGGGTGGCGACAGCGGCCTCGGCCGTGGCGCGGGTGAACCGGCCAAACCCGCGCCCCGGGGCGGGAGCCGGCTGTTCGACTTCGACGGGGAAAGCTAGGCATCGGGCCTGGGTCGCATCGGCGGGGGAGGGGGGCGGGTCGGCCCTAGAGTCGCGGCCATGCCGTCGCGCCCGTCGAAAGAGCTGCTGGCCATTCCCAACCCCCACCCCGGGCGCGAGTACCAGGTTCGCTGCGAGTCCCCGGAGTTCACCTGCGTCTGCCCGATGACCGGCCAGCCCGACTTCGCCACCGTGCGGGTGGCCTACGTGCCGGGCGAGTCGATCGTCGAGCTCAAATCGCTCAAGCTCTATCTGTGGAGCTACCGGGACGAGGGCGCCTTCCACGAGGATGTGACCAACCGGATCCTCGACGACCTGGTGGCGGCCATCGCCCCCCGCACCATGACGGTGACCACCGACTGGTTGGTCCGCGGCGGCATCCACACGGTGGTGGAGGCGTCGCATCCCTGAGTCGCCGACCGGGCCGTACCATGGGGGGATGACTTCGGGCACCCGGGAGACGGCATCGAGCCCGCGCACCTTCCACATCCAGACCTTCGGCTGCCAGATGAACGATCACGACTCCGAGCGGCTGGCCGGGCTCCTCACCGCCGACGGCCTGGTGTCGACGCCCGACCTGGAGTCCGCCGACGTGGTGGTGTTCAACACCTGCTGCATCCGGGAGAACGCCGACAACAAGTTCTACGGGCATCTCGGCAACCTCAAGACCCTCCGCGAGAGCCGGCCCGACATGCAGATCGCGGTGGGCGGATGCCTGGCCCAGATGGACCGGGGGCGGATCCGGGAGCGGGCCGGCCACGTCGACGTGGTGTTCGGCACCCACAACCTGGCCAACGCGCCGGCGCTGCTCCGCCGGGCGGCGGCGAGCGGCCCCGTCGTGGAGATCCTCGACGAGCCGGTGGCGGAGAGCGGTGACTCTTGGCCCGGCCAGCAGGCGGCCGCAGTCGGTGCCGTCCGTGACCTTCCCTATGCCGCCTGGGTGACCATCCAGATGGGCTGCAACAACTCCTGCGCCTTCTGCATCGTCCCGTCGGTGCGCGGCGGCGAGGTGTCCCGGAGCATGGAGGACGTGGTGACCGAGGTCCGGACCCTGGCCGACCGGGGGGTGTCCGAGGTCACCCTGCTCGGCCAGAACGTCAACTCCTACGGTCGGGACATCACCCGGAGAGCGCCCCTCTTCGCCGACCTGCTGCGGGCGGTCGGCGCGGTCGACGGCATCCGCCGGGTCCGGTTCACCAGCCCCCACCCGAAGGACCTGCGACCCGAGACCATCGCGGCCATGGCCGAGACCCCCGAGGTCTGCGACCACCTCCACCTGCCCCTCCAGGCCGGCAGCGACGCCACCCTGGCCGCCATGCGCCGCGGCTACACCGCCGAGCGGTACCTGGCCCGGCTGGTCGCCGCCCGGGCCGCCATCCCCGACCTGGCGGTGAGCACCGACCTGATCGTCGGCTTCCCGGGCGAGACCGAGGACGACTTCGAGCGCACCCTCGAGGTGGCGGCGACGGCCGACTACGACAGCGCCTACACCTTCGTCTTCTCGCCGCGGCCGGGGACCCGGGCGGCGGCCGTGCCCGACCGGTTCGTCCCGGCCGAGGTGGCGGCCGAGCGGATGGAGCGGCTCCGGGCGGTGGTGGAGCGCTCCGCCCTCCACCGGCATCGGGCCCGCATCGGCAAGGTGGAAGAGGTGCTGGTCGAAGGCCCCTCCAAGCGGGACCCGTCGGTCACCACCGGGCGCACCGGTCAGAACAAGCTGGTGCACTTCCGGCCGGCCGACGGGACCCGGGTGGCCGTCGGTTCCTTCGCCGAGGTGGCCGTCACCGGCTCGGCCCGCCACCACCTTCTGGGCGAGCTCGTCGAGGTGACGGTCCCGCCCCGGCACCGCACCCTGATCCCGGTCGTTGCCGGCTGAACCCACGCCGCCCACGGTGGCCCTGGTCGGTCCCACCGCCTCGGGAAAATCGGAGCTGGCGGTGGCGGTGGCCGAGGCATCCCGGGCCGATGGGAGCGGGCTTCCCCGGGCGCCGGTCGAGCTGGTCTCGATCGACTCGATGGCCGTCTACCGGGGGATGGACATCGGGACCGCCAAGCCGTCGCCGTCGGTCCGGGCCCGGGTCGGGTACCACCTGATCGACCTGGTCGACCCCGCCGAGGAGTTCACCGTCCAGCAGTTTCAGGCCGCCGCCCGCACGGCACTCGGCGGGATCTCGGCCCGCGGCCATGGGGCTCTCCTGGTCGGCGGGACCGGCCTCTATCTCCGTTCGGTGGTCGACGACCTGTCGTTCCCGGGTCGCTACCCGGAGGTGACGGCCCGGCTCGTCGACGGGCTGGAGGCCGCCGGACCCGAGGGGAGCCCCGGCGAGCGCTCGGCCCTGGTTGCGCTGCACACCAGATTGTCCCGGCTCGACCCGGTGGCGGCCGGCCGACTGGAGCCCACCAACCGGCGCCGCCTGATTCGGGCCCTGGAGGTGTCGATCGGCTCGGGCCGGCCGTTCTCGTCGTTCGGCCCGGGGCTGGAGGCATATCCCCCCAGCCGGGTGACCCTGGTCGGGGTGCCCTACGACCCCGAGGTGTCCGACCGTCGGATCGCCGAGCGGTTTGCCGCCATGATGGATCTCGGGCTCCTGGACGAGGTGCGGGCCCTGGCCGGGTCGCCGGGAGGGCTGTCCCGGACCGCCCGCCAGGCGCTCGGCTACCGCGAGCTGCTCTCCCACCTGGAAGACGGGGTCCCGCTGGCCGACGCCGTCGCCCAGGCGGTGCGGAGGACCCGGGCCTTCGCCCGCCGGCAATGGGCCTGGTTCCGCCGGGATCCCCGTATCGTGTGGTTGCAGCCGGACGAGGACGGGACCACCCGGATCGCCGGGCTGTTCGGCCCGACGCCCGGGTCGCCCGGGCCGAACCCGAGGGTGGGAGACTTGCCCGACCGAGACCACCAACCCCATGAATGACATGCGCACACTCCAGCTGACCAAGCACCATGGCGCCGGCAACGACTTTCTGGTCGTGATCGACACCGAGGACCGGCGCCCGGTGGCACCGGAGTTGGTGCGCGCCCTGTGTGCCCGGCGGTTCGGCATCGGTGCCGACGGGCTCATCCGGGTGATGGCCGGGCGGGAGGGTGCCGACCTGTCCATGGACCTGCACAACGCCGACGGCTCCGAGGCGGAGATGAGCGGCAACGGGATCCGCTGCCTGGCCCAGGCGGCGGTGGACGCCGGACTGGTGACGCCCCCCGGGTTCTCCGTCTGGACACTCGCGGGGGTCAAGACCGTCGAGTACCGGACCGGGGACGCCTTCGGGGAGGCGGAAGCCTCGGTGGACATGGGAAAGGCGGAGCTGGGCCCGGACCAGCCCCAGCAGTTCGCCGACCGGCGGGCCCGGACCGTCGACATGGGCAATCCCCATCTGGTGCTCCTCGGTCCCGACCCGGCCGGGGTGGATGTGGCCGAGATCGGGAGCCGGCTCCAGGGGGTGCACCCGGGCGGGATCAATGTCGAATTCATCTCCGTGGGCCCGACCCCCGAAGACCTGACCCTCCGGGTGTGGGAGCGGGGGGTGGGGGAAACCCAGGCGTGCGGCACCGGGAGCTGTGCGGCGGGAGCCGCGGCCCGGAGCTGGGGACTGGTCGGAGATCAGATCCGGGTGCACAATCCCGGCGGCACCCTCCTGGTCACCCTCGACTCCGACGGGATCCGGCTGGCCGGTCCGGTCCGCAAGGTGGCCGACATCGAGGCCGTCCCCTCCAGCGTGCTGGGTGCCGCGCCTCGATGACCCCCACCGATTCCGCCTTCACCGACACCCTCATCTCCCGCACCTTCCGGGAGCGCATCGTGCTGGTCGGGGTGGTCTTCCCCCACACCACGCCGGCCGCCGCCGAGGCCGGCCTGGACGAGCTGGCCCGGTTGGTGTCCACCGCCGGCGCCGACGTGATGGACCGGGTCATCCAGCGGCGGGCCACCCCCGACCCGGCGACCTACGTGGGGAAGGGCAAGGCCGAAGAGCTCCTCTCCATCTGCCTGGCCGTCGATGCCGACACCGTGGTCTTCGATGACGATCTGAGCCCGGCCCAGCAGCGGAACCTCGAGAAGATCCTGGGCCGGACGGCCATCGACCGGACCGCGGTGATCCTCGACATCTTCGCCCAGAACGCCCGGACCCCCGAAGGCCGCGCCCAGGTGGAGCTGGCCCTGCTCCGGTACCGGCTCCCGCGCCTGCGGGGCCGGGGGACCGCCTTCAGCCAGCAGGCGGGTGGGATCGGTACCCGGGGCCCGGGCGAGACCCAGCTGGAAGTCGACCGCCGACGCCTGGTCCGCCGGATGACCCGGCTCGAATCCGATCTCCGCCAGCTGGAGCGCACCCGCCGCAACCAACGCAAGGGCCGGGCCCGGTCGCGACAGCGCACCGTGTCGCTGGTCGGGTACACCAACGCCGGCAAGTCGACCCTCCTCAACCGGTTGTGCGGAGCCGATGTGCTGGTTGAGAACCGGTTGTTCTCCACCCTCGACCCGAGGACCCGCCAGCTGGCCCTGCCCGGGGGCGAGACCGTGCTCCTCACCGACACCGTCGGGTTCGTCCGCAAGCTGCCCCACCAGGTGGTGGAGGCGTTCCGCTCCACCCTCGAGGTCGTGGCCGAATCCGACCTCCTCCTCCATGTGGTGGACGGACCGGCTCCCGACCTCGAAGGCCAGATCGACGCGGTCCGGTCGGTGCTGGCCGAGATCGGGGCCGACGGGATCGAGGAGCTGTTGGTGGTCAACAAGGTGGACGCGGTGGTCGCCCTCGGTGGGGAGGCGGTCGAGGACAGCCGGCGGCTGATGGACGCCCACCCCGGCTCGGTCATGGTCTCGGCCCGGACCGGTGAGGGAATCGACGACCTGTTGGTGGCCATCAGCGACCGGCTCCGGGTCGGGAGCCGGGTGGTGGAGCTGGTCATCCCGTGGGCACGGGGCGACGTGCTGGCCGCCGTCCATCGCGAGGGCGAGATCGTCAGCGAGGAGAACGGAGACGACGCCACCCGCCTCCACGTGGTGCTGGACGAGGTGGGCAAGGCCCGTTTCCGGGAGTTCGCCGCCTCATGAGCATCGTCACCCCCGGGGTCGCCGCCGGCTTCAACCCGCCGCCCTATCCCTACGACCGGTTGCAGGCGGTGCGGAAACGGGCCGTCGAGCGGTTCGGCGACGGGGCCGAGGGGAGCGCGGGGATCGTCGACTGCTCGATCGGCACCCCGAACGACCCGCCCCCCGACGCGGTCATCGAGGCGGAGGCCACCTCGGGTACCGAGCGTGGCTACCCGGCCTCCAACGGCTCGGTCGCCTACCGCCGGGCCGCCGCCGGTTGGCTGTCCCGGCGCTTCGGGGTGACCGTTGATCCGGAGCATGAGCTGGCCGCCTGCGTGGGAACCAAGGAGCTGGTGGCGTCGACCGCCCAGTACCTCCGGCTTCGCAACCCCGACCGCGACACCGTCCTCTACCCGTCGGTGTCGTATCCCACCTACGCGATGGGGGCGGTGCTGGGCGGATGCCGGCCGGTGCCGGTGCAAGAGCTCCCGGGCGGCGGGCTCGACCTCGACTCGATCGCGGTGGCCGACCGCGACCGGTCGCTGCTGCTGTGGGTCAACTCTCCCTCCAACCCGACCGGGCTGCTCACCGAGATGGAGACGGTGGCCCAGTGGGGTCGTGACCAGCGGGTCCCGATCTTCTCCGACGAGTGCTACGCCGAGTTCACCTGGGACGGTCCGCCGAAGACCATCCTGTCCACCGGGGTCGAGGACGTGGTGGCGGTCCACTCGCTGTCCAAGCGTTCCAACCTCGCCGGTGTCCGGGCCGGGTTCTACGCCGGGGACCCCGACATCGTCGGCTACCTGCTCGACGTCCGGCGCCACGCCGGGCTGATGGTCCCGGGCCCGGTGCAGGCCGCCGCGGTGGCGGCTTTCGAAGACGATGCCCACGTCGAGGTTCAGCGCCGGCGCTACCGGGAGCGGCTGGACTACCTGGGGGGCGTGCTCGATGCCGCCGGCCTCCCGACCCCGATGCCGGCCGGGGGGTTCTATCTCTGGGTACCGGTCCCCGACTCGGTCCCGGGAGGCGGATGGGGCCTGGTGGAGGAATTGGCGTTGGCCGGCGGGCTGCTGGCCAGCCCCGGCGACCTCTACGGGGAGGACGGGGCGGCCTTCGTCCGGGTGGCGGTGGTCCAACCCATGGAGCGCCTGCGGCTGGTCGGTGAACGCCTGGCCGGCCAGGTCCTGTCACCGGGGTAGCTCCGGGACCGGGGACCGGGACAGCCGGCCCCCGCAGCTAACGTCTCCTCCCATGGCCGATCTCCAGTCCCGCATCGAGGAGTTGTGGACCCGGGTGTCCGAGCTGACCCCGGACGACCACGACGCACTCTCGGTGGTGAACGAGGCCATCGAGCTGCTCGACCGGGGCGAGGCCCGGATCGCCGAGGTGGATCCGGCCACCGACGAAGTGGTGGTCCACCAGTGGTTGAAGCAGGCGGTGCTGATGCTGTTCCGTCTCCGGTCGATGGAGACCATCGAGGTGGGTCCCTTCGAGTACGCCGACAAGCTGCCGCTGAAGCGGAACTTCGAGGCCTCGGGGGTGCGGGTGGTCCCGGGGGCGTCGGCCCGCTGGGGATCGTTTCTCGACCGTGGGGTCATCTGCATGCCCAGCTACGTCAACATCGGTGCCCGGGTCGGGGCCGACACCATGGTGGACACCTGGGCCACGGTGGGCTCCTGCGCCCAGATCGGCGAGCGGGTCCACCTGTCGGGGGGAGTCGGCATCGGTGGCGTCCTGGAGCCGGCCCAGGCGGCCCCGGTGATCATCGAGGACGACGTCATGGTCGGGAGCCGGTGCATGATCACCCAGGGCGGCCGGGTCGGCCGGGGCTCGGTGATTGGGGAGGGGACCATCCTCAACCCGTCCATCCCGGTCATCGACGCCGATACCGGCGATGAGCTGAGCCGGGGTCACGTCCCGCCGTGGTGCGTGGCCGTCCAGGCCTCGCGTCGTCGCGAGTTCGCCGGCGGGGAGTTCTTCTTGCCCTGTGTGCTGGTCATCAAGCGGCTCACCCAGGGGCAGCGACATGACAAGGCAAAGCTGAACGACATCCTGCGCCAGCACGGCGTCTCCGCGTGACCGCCGCGGTTTCCAGCGACCTGATCGACCTCACCGCCTCCCTGGTGGCCATCCCGTCCCTGAGCCATCATGAAGCGCAGTTGGCCGACGCGGTGGAAGCGGCGTTGCGGCTCTGCCCGTGGCTGGGCGTCGACCGGGTGGGCGACAACGTGGTGGCCCGGACGGATCTGGGGCGCTCGAGCCGGCTGATGCTGGCCGGACACCTCGATACGGTTCCGCCGGCGGCCGGGAACGACCGGCCGCGGCTCGAGGGTGACACCCTCTACGGCCTGGGGGCGGCGGACATGAAGGGGGGGTTGGCCACCTTCCTCCACCTGGCCGGGACCATCCCGGAACCGGCGGTGGACGTGACCTGGTGCTTCTACGCCTGTGAAGAGGTGGCCCGGAGCGACAGCGGCCTCGAGCAACTGTGGCAACAGCGCCCGGATCTCCTGGTCGCCGACGCCGCCATCCTCGGCGAGCCCACCGGCGGGCTGGTGGAGGCGGGATGTCAGGGGACCATGCGGATCCGGGTGGCGTTGGCCGGGGAACGGGCCCATACCGCCCGGCCCTTCACGGGTCGGAACGCCATCCACCGACTGGGCCCGGTGCTCGACGCCATCGCCGCTTACCCGAGCCGCCGGGTGGTGATCGACGGCTGCGAATATGCCGAGCAACTCCAAGCGGTGCAGATCGAAGGCGGGGTGGCCAACAACGTGGTCCCCGACCTGGCGGTGGTGATGGTCAATCACCGATTCGCCCCCGACCGGGACGCCGCCGAGGCGGAGGAATCGGCGAGGGCGGTACTGGGTGAGACCTTGGAGCCGGGAGACTCCTGGGAGGTGGTCGAGGCGGTGGCCGGCGCTCCGCCGTCACTCGGCGACCCGCACCTCTCGCGGTTGGTGGCGGCCACCGGGTCGCCGCCCCGGGCCAAGGTCGGATGGACCGACGTGGCCTCCTTCGCCGCCCACGGGATCCCGGCCACCAACTTCGGGCCCGGCGACCCGTTGCTGGCCCACACCCCCGGCGAGCACGTGAGCCTGGAGGAGCTCGATCACGCCGCCTCGGTGCTCGAGAAGGTGTTGACCCGAAGTTCGTAGCCCCGGGGTCGCCGCCGGCGACCCGCACCTTCGAGCGCGCCCCGGCGGGCTGACATCGTCGCCAACCGGTCGGAACCAGGTGGTGGCGGCGGGGTAGGGTCCGCCCCATGGATCAGATCGAACTGCTCGAGGGCGTGTTGACCAAGACCGGCAAGGTGGTGGCCAACGTCGACCCACCGCGATTGACGTCGGCGACCCCGTGTGACGACTACACCGTTCAGCAACTCATGGACCACATCGTCGGCTGGGTCCAGGTGTTCGAGGCCGGCTGCAACGGACGCACCTTCGAGGGCGATCCGTCGGCCTACGTCTGCGGTCCGGATGCGGCTGACGAGTTCGCCAGGCTCGCGGCCAGTGTCGTGGCCGGTTGGAAGGAGTTCGGCTTCGACCGCGAGGTGCAGATCTCCAGCGGCTCGATGATGCCGGCGGCGATGGTCTTCAACATGACCGTGATGGAGTACCTGGCCCACGGATGGGATCTGGCCTCGGCCACCGGCCAGCCGAACCCGTACTCCGAAGCCGAGGCGGCCGAGGTGCTGGCCCGGGCCAAAGCCACCCTCCCGCCCGAGTACCAGGGCGAGGGCATGGCGTTCGGTGCGGTGGTGGCGGTGGCCGACGAGGCTCCGGCCATCGATCGGCTGGTCGGCTTCCTCGGCCGCGATCCGAAATGGGCGGAGTCGCCGACCGGGTAGGTTCGGTCCATGCCACTCATGACTCGCACACTGGGTACCGACGGACTGGTGGTGTCCGCCGAGGGACTCGGTTGCATGGGCATGTCCGAGTTCTACGGGGCGGGCGACGAGGCGGAATCGATCGCCACGATCCACGCCGCGCTGGACCTGGGTGTGACCCTGCTCGACACCGCCGACATGTACGGGCCCTTCACCAATGAGCAGCTGGTCGGCCGGGCCATCGCCACCCGACGCGACGAGGTGGTCCTGGCCACCAAGTTCGGGATCGTGCGCACCGCGGATCCCGCCGTCCGGTCGATCCGGGGGGACGCCGCCTACGTGCACCAGGCGTGCGACGCGTCCCTCGAGCGGTTGGGGGTCGAGCACATCGATCTCTACTACCAGCACCGCACCGACACCCGCGTCCCGATCGAGGAGACGGTGGGGGCCATGGCCGAACTGGTGGCGGACGGGAAGGTGCGGTATCTCGGATTGTCGGAAGCCTCACCGGACACGCTGCGACGGGCCCGCGCCGTCCATCCGATCGCCGCCCTCCAGAGCGAGTGGTCACTGTGGAGTCGCGACGTCGAGGACACCGTCATCGGCGCCGCCCGGAGCCTCGGCATCGGCATCGTGGCCTACAGTCCACTCGGTCGAGGTTTCCTCACCGGTCAGATCACCTCTCCCGACGACTTTCCCGAAGGCGACTTCCGGAAATTCCTCCCCCGGTTCCGGGGCGACAGCTTCGAAAGGAACATCGCCCTGGTCGATCGGGTCCGCTCCCTGGCCGCCGCCAAGGGCTGCACCCCCGGACAACTGGCGCTGGCCTGGGTCCTGTCCCGAGGTGACGATGTGGTGCCGATCCCCGGGACCAAGCGGCGGACCTATCTGGCCGAGAACGTGGCGGCACTCGAGGTCGAACTGACGACATCCGACCTCGCCGCCCTCGAGGAGGTGTTCGCGGTCGGCGCGGTTTCCGGAGACCGCTACCCGGACATGAGCGCGATCGCGCCGGCCAGTCCGACCGGCTGAGGTTGCCTCCTACAGCCGACGGAGGACGGTGACCACCTTCCCGTAGACGGTCACCTCGTCGGGCTCGAACTCCATGGGCTGCATGTGTTGGTTGGACGGGGTGAGGACCACCTTCCCGTCGCGGGTGGAGAACCGCTTCACCGTCGCCTCCTCGTCAGGTATCCCGGCCACCACGATCTCGTTCCGCTCGGCTTCGGGCTGCTGGCGCACCACCACGAAGTCCCCGTCGACGATGCCGTCGTCGACCATGGAGTCTCCGTGGACCTTGACCATGAACAGCGATCCGGTGCCGGTGAAGTCCTCGGGGAGCGGATACAGCTCCTCGATGTTCTCCTGGGCCAGTACCCCGGTGCCGGCGGCCACGTCGCCGACCAGCGGAACATGGCGAATCGGGCGCGAGTCCATGACCACCTTGGACGACGGGTCGAACCGCACCTCGATGGCCCGGGGCTTGGTGGGGTCCCGTCGCAGATACCCCTCCCGCTGCAGCACCGCCAGGTGGGCGTGGACGGTCGACGACGACGCCAGCCCCACCGACTCGCCGATCTCCCGGACGGAGGGTGGGTAGCCGCGGTCCCGGAGCGACTCGGAAATACAGTCCAGTATCTGCTTGCGCTTGATGCTGAGTACCTGGGCCACGGTTCCCCCTGCTCGCTGTGGTTCGCACGCTCCGGTTGTCCGGCCCGGCGCTACCCGTCGGGGAGCGGCGAACATCTGTTTGTGAAAAGGTAGCCCAGGGGGGTCCGGAAAGCAAACACCCGTTCGCCAAATGGCTTGACACCGAACAGGTGTTCGTGATTCGATGGGGCCATGACGAACAGACGTTCGAGGAGCCAAGACCTGGCCGGCAAGCTCTTGACCAGGGGCGGACACTAGTGGCCGCCCTCTCGTTCCCCTCGACGCTGGCCCGGGTCGAAGGTCGCCGGGGCCGAAGCGGTGCCGCCCTCCAACTGGTGGACGGCCGCCACTCCTGGCCCGGGATCGACATCGACGGCCAGGAGGCCGGCGGCGCCCCGGTACTGGCGCTGGTCCCCGAGCCGGTGCGGATCCGCCGGACCCGTCGTCGCCCGTCGGCCCCGGTCAGGCTCCGCCGGACCCTGCTGGCGGTATCCGGCCTGCTGGTGGTCGGGCTCGCTCTTCCGCTGGGCGGGGCCGGAGGTAACTCCCACCCCTCCGGTCCCTCCCTGGCGGGGGTCACCCACCCGGTCGAGTACACCGTGCAGCCCGGCGACACCCTTTGGTCGATCGCGGTGGCGGTGAATCCCTCCGCCGACCCCCGTCCCTTGGTGGCTCGGCTGGCCTCGCAGACCGGGTCCTACACCGTGGAGCCCGGCGAGCGGATCACGGTTCCCTGACCCGATTCCCGGAGCGTTTTCGTCGGTGAGCTCGCCCGGGACGCTCGACGGCAGCACTATTCTCGGTGGGTGCTCTGTCCCTGGTGCCTCGCTGACGATGATCGCGTCATCGACTCCCGTCTGGCGGAAGACGGCACCGCCACCCGGCGCCGGCGGGAGTGCAACGGGTGTGGCCATCGGTATACGACGTTCGAGAGGATCGACGAAGTGCCGATGATGGTCATCAAGCGCTCCGGTCTGCGGGCGCCGTTCGACCGGATGAAAGTGGTCGACGGGCTGCGGTCGGCCACCAAAAACCGCCCGGTATCGGAGAAACAGCTCGAGGAACTGGCCCAGTCGGTGGAGGACGCCATCCGGGACGACGGCACCGTGCCCACCACCGAGCAGATCGGTCTGGCCGTGCTCGAACGGCTGCGGGTGGTCGACGAGGTGGCTTATCTCCGGTTCGCCAGCGTGTACAAGGGATTCGAGGGTGTCGACGACTTTCGGCGCGAGGTCGGGCTCCTGACCAAGACCACCGCCCCCAAGCAACCTGGTATCTAGGCGTGCCGGAGCTCATGGAGGAGACTCCGGTCCGGGCCCTGGCGATCTACGCCCATCCCGACGACCCCGACGTCGGCTGCGGTGGCACCTTGGCGGCATGGTCGGCGAAGGGCTGCGAAGTCCACGTCCTCCTCTGCACCGACGGGGACAAGGGCTCGACCGATGCTTCGGTGGCGCCTCAGGAGCTGGCCACCCGCCGAGCAGTGGAGGCGGCGGAGTCGGCGTCGTTGATCGGGCTCGCCGGCCAGGAGTCCCTGCACTATCCGGACGGGGAGCTCGTCGACGATCTCGGACTTCAGCGGGCGCTGGTCGAGGTGGTTCGACGGCTCCGGCCCGACGTCGTGCTCTGCCCCGACCCCACCGCGGTCTTCTTCGGGCAGGACTACTTCAACCACCGGGATCACCGGGTCACCGGCTGGGCGGTGCTCGACGCCGTCGCCCCGGCTGCGGCCCTGCCGCTCTACTTCCCGGACGCCGGCCCGGCCCATCAGGTTTCCGTCGTCCTGCTGTCGGGCACCCTCGAGCCCGACGTGTGGGTGGACATCTCCAACACGGTGGAGGTGAAGGTGCGGGCGGTGGGCTGCCACCGGAGCCAGTTCCCCGACGGCGCCGAGTGGGCGACCTCGGCGGTGCACGGGGCCGCGGAAGACGCCGGCCGGAGCGCCGGAGTTCCGTTCGCCGAGGGCTTCCGGAGGTTGCGTCTCGGTGGATGAGCGCAACCGGGTGATCCTCCACGTCGACATGGATGCGTTCTTCGCCTCGGTCGAGGTGTTGGACGACCCCACCCTGGCCGGGCGCCCGGTCATCGTGGGGGGTTCGGGAGGTCGGGGAGTGGTGGCCGCCTGCACCTACGAGGCCCGGATGTTCGGCGTCCACTCGGCCATGCCGTCATCGGTCGCCCGCCGGCTGTGTCCCGAGGCGGTCTTCGTCGCCGGCCGGCACCACCGCTACAGCGAGGAGAGCGCCAAGCTGCACGCCATCCTCGAAACGGTGACCCCGTTGGTCGAAGGGATCTCCATCGACGAGGCGTTCCTCGACGTGACCGGTTCGGTGCGGCTCCTCGGACCCGGACCGGTGATCGCTCGTGACATCCGGGCCCGGGTGGACCACGATCTGCACCTCACCTGCTCGGTGGGGGTGGCATCCAACAAGCTGATGGCCAAACTGGCATCGAAGGCCGCCAAACCGAGGGCCGACCGGACGGGTATCCGTCCCGGGCCCGGGATCGTCGTCATCGAGCCCGGCCGGGAGCTCGAGTTCCTCCATCCCCTTCCCATCGAGGCTCTCTGGGGGGTGGGGCCGGTGTCGGCCCGCCGGCTCCAGGGATTGGGGATCATGACCGTCGGCGATCTCGCCTCCCTGCCCGCCTCCAGCCTCGAGCGCCAGCTCGGGAAGGCCCAGGGCTCGCACCTGGCCGAGTTGTGCCGAGGGGTGGACGACCGACCGGTAGTCCCCGACCAGAAGGCCAAGTCCATCGGCCACGAGGAGACATTCCCGTCCGACCTCTGGGACCCGGTGGCCATCCAGGGCCACCTGACCCGGATCGTCGACGCCGCCGCCTCCCACCTCCGGGGATCCGATCTCGGGGCCCGGACGATCACCGTGAAGATCAAGTTCGGCGACTTCACCATGATCACCCGTTCCCATTCCATGGTCACCCCGGTCGACTCCGCCCCCGCCATCGGAGCCATCGCCTCGGCGCTGCTGGAATCGGTCGATCTCTCGAAGGGGATGCGGTTGCTCGGAGTCAGCCTGTCGGGCTTCGGCACCACCGGCGCCAACGAACAGCTCTCCTGGGACCTCGGGGACGGCCGTGGATCCGACGCCCGGATGATGATGGCCGGGGACGAGGCGGAGCGCCTCCAGCAGTCGTGGGGCGGGGTTTCGGCCGCGGTCGACAGCATCCGGGCCCGCTACGGCCACGGATCGGTGGGCTCGGCCTCGATGGTGGGGTCCGACGGGCTCCGGGTCCGGCAGCGGGGCGACGCCCCCTGGGGGCCGGCCCTCGAGCCAAGAGTGGAGGAGAAGCCGCCCCGAACGGCCCGAAAATAGGGGACTTCTGGCCCTTCCGGCCCACCCGGGGGGGAAATAAGGTCGGCATTGTCAACGTTTGCCGGTATGCGCGATGCTTTAGGCACGGAGGTGCGCGATCATGGAGTCGAGGATGACAACAGGATCGATCAAGAGATGGAGGGGAGGGGTTCTTGCCGCTCTCTGATCACGAACAGAAGATTCTCCACCAACTGGAGGAATCCCTCTACAAGGAGGATCCTGACTTCGCGGAGCGGGTGCGTTCCGAGACCGTCTACCGGCATGCCGGACGGTACTGCATCTGGTCTGCCCTGGTGTTCGTGGTTGGCTTCGTCTTCATGTTGCTGACGTTTTCACGGTCGCTGGTGCTCGGATTCATCGGCGTGATCGTGATGTTCCTCTCCGCGGTGGTGTTCGCCAACAATGCCCGGCGCATGGGCAAGGCGGGGATCGACGATATTTCCAGGTCGATCCACAGTCGAAACATGGGGGCAGTGGTGCACGATCCGCGGGACTGGATCCGCGGTCGCCTCCATCGCGACGACTGAAATCCTTGCCTGAGGGGCCGGTGGTGCTCGCGGTCGACGTGGGCGGGACCAAGTTGGCGGCGGGCCTGGTGGATGGGGCTGGGGCCATCCTGCTCGATGCCCATTGCGCGACCCCACTGCAGCCCGATCCGGAGGTGGTGTTCGCGGCGCTGTCGTCGATCATCGACCTGGTCCTGCGGGCCGGACCGAGCGCGCCGGTCATCTGCGGGGTGGGTTGCGGTGGGCCGATGACCGAGGGCGGCCGCACGGTGTCCCCGCTCAACATCCCGGGTTGGAGGGGCTTTCCGCTCCTGTCCCGGCTGGAGTCACAGGTCCGGCTGCCGACCGCGGTCGACAACGACGCCAAGGCGTTGGCCCTGGGGGAGGGGTGGCGAGGGGCAGCCGCAGGACTGACCAATTATCTGGCCATGGTGGTGTCCACCGGAGTGGGGGGCGGGATCGTGCTCGACGGCCGGCTGCTGGACGGGTCCCACGGGAATGCCGGACACATCGGCCACCTGATCGTCGAACCCGATGGCCGCCTGTGTGTGTGCGGAGCCCGCGGTTGCCTGGAGGCGGAGGCGTCCGGACCGTCCATCGCCGCCACCACCGGTCGGCCCGCCGCGGAGGCGAGCGACGAGGTGCGGCGGAGAACGGGCACGCTGGTCGGCCGGGCGGTGGCATCGGTGGCGAATCTGTTGGACCTGGAGTTGGCGGTGGTGGCCGGATCGGTCGCGCTGGGCTTCGGCGAGTCGTTCTTCTCCGCCGCTCAACAGGAGGTCGACGCCCGGGCCAAGTTGAGCTACTCGCGGGGAACCCGCATCGTGCCGGCGGGACTCGGGGCGGACGGCCCGCTGGTGGGGGCGGCGGCGGTCGGCCGGCGGGCGATGTTGGGTCTCGCCGGGTCATCGGTTCCCGAGTGAGCGTCGAGCCCTCGGCGCCGTCGGCGGCCACGGTGATGACGGTGCTGTCGGCGGTGCTGGTCCGCCCCCACCTGTGGCCGGCGGCGTTGGGGGCCGTCTTCCGGTTGGCCGCCCCCGGATGGTGGAGACGGCGTCCGTTCCTGCCCCTCCCGGACGGCCGACTTTGGGGGTTCCGGATGGTCACCGCCTACGGCCGCGCCGATGCCGACCCCGAGGGGAAGGACGTGGTCTCCTACCTCGAGTGGTGCAGGTCTTCCGGTGGGTGGCGGCGGGAACATCGGAGCAATCGCCCACCGACGGCCCGACACGGCTAATTTCCGATCTAGTGAATCGACGGTCGAGGCTCGAGGCGAGGTTGCTGACCAAGGAGGGGACCCCTGCTGCCCCCGAACCGGTGCGGTCCCCGATGTCACCCTCCCGCCGGGCCCTGGTTCTCAACGCCACCTTCGAGCCGCTCGGCATCGTGTCCTCCCGCCGGGCCGTGCTGCTGGTGCTCGGGACCAAAGCCGAACTGGTCCACATCACCGAGCGGGTGTTCCGGGCCGAGAAGGTCACCGTCCCCGAACCCTCGGTGGTCCGGCTGGTGCGCTACGTGCACATCCCGCGCCAGTACCGGGTGGCCGTCAACCGCCGTACCGTCTTCGCCCGGGACGGTTCTCGCTGCCAGTACTGCGGGGCGGCGGCGGAGAACCTCGATCATGTGATCCCCCGGAGCAAAGGCGGTCCCCATACCTGGGAGAACGTGGTGGCGGCCTGCCGGCGCTGCAATACCCGCAAAGAGGATCGCCTGCCCCATGAGGCCGGGATGGTGCTCCGGGCCACACCGGTGGCCCCCCACCACCGGGTGCAGCTGCTCGCCTCCTGTGGAGGGGCCAGTGACGACTGGCACACCTACCTGAGCCCGGGGGTGGACCGCTCCGAGCCCCTGATCGCCTGACGCCACCGGTGAGGGTGGGGAGCGACTGGTCGGTCGAGGAGCGGAAGGGGGCGGCCGGGGTGCTCCACCGGTCGTGGCCGGCGGCCGAATCCGACCCGTTGCGACGGGCGGTGGCGGTGTGCCGGGTGTCCGGGTCGGCGGTCGTCCTCGGCTCCACCCAGTCTCCGGCGGTGGTCGACCTCGCCCGGGCCGAGGCGAGGGGGATCGAGGTGGTCCGGCGCCGGTCGGGCGGGGGCGCGGTGCTGGTGGCGCCCGACGACCCGGTGTGGATCGACGTCTGGCTCCCCCGGGACGACCCGTTGTGGGACGAGGATGTCGGCCGGGCCTTCGACTGGTTGGGCGACGCCTGGACCCGCGCCCTCGAATCGCTCGGAGGCCGGGGGGTGCGTGCCCACCGGGACGGGTTCGCCGCCTGCACCCGCTGGTCGTCGCTCATCTGTTTCGGCGGGGTCGGGACCGGGGAGGTGGTCGCCGACGACGGGCGCAAGGTGGTGGGGATATCCCAACGCCGGAACCGGGACGGGGCCTGGTTCCACAGCGCCTGCATCCGGCAGTGGGACGGCGCTGCCCTCCTCGACGTGCTGGACCTCTCGGCTGACGAGCGGGAGGCCGCCCGGCTCGGCCTGGCCGACGCGGTCATCGGGGTCGCCGATTTGGTGGGTGACGCCGTCGGCGGAGGGGTCGAACCGGCGTCGGTGGTTGCCGCGCTGGTGGGGGCGCTGCCCGGGTAGGTCTTCTCCGGGGGTTGGCCCGGGCCCAGTCCCGATTCTTTCGATCCGACGCGAAGGTGGGTCGCGCCGTCGGGTCCCTCGGTCGAGTGCGCACCGGAGAGCCCCCGACCTGGCCTCCGATGCCATCGGTGCCCGTCGAGTGGCGATGCCCGTCGTCGCCCCCGCCGTCGAGGCCTCCGGATTCGGGCGCCCGGGGAGCCGTGGTGGTTGACTGGTGGGGGTCTGGGGCGTAAAGTGGTGCAAAGTGGTGTGAAAGGGAGGGGACCGAACAAATCGGGCTCCGAGCACTACGAGGAGCATCGTGGGAGCAACCGCCAGTGGCACGGTTTTTCGGAAGGTACGAGCATTCGCTCGACGACAAGGGGAGGGTGATCCTTCCCGCGAAGTTCCGCGCCCCCTTCGAACACGGCGGCTTCCTGACCCAGTACCAGGACGGATGTCTGTCGTTGTGGCCGCCGGACGAGTTCGAGACGCAGATGGAGACCATGCAGGGCAAGGCGTCGGACAGCCGGGTCGACCGCAATCTGGCTCGGTTGTGGGCGTCGACTTCACACGAGGTGGAAGTGGACAAGCAGGGTCGGATGGCAATTCCTTCCCATCTCCGGTCATTCGCCGGATTGGAGGGGGAAGTCCTGGTCCATGGAGCCATCGATCGGGTGGAGCTCTGGAACCCGGCCTCCTGGGAGGAGAAGGTGCAGCCGGCGGAACAGCTGCTCACCGAGGGCGACGACGCCTGACCGATGCCGTCCGACTCAAGGTGGTCCGACGGGTTGACGACGGCTACCGCCACCCGGCCGGCAGTGCCCTCAAGTCATCGAGGATCAAGGCTCACCGGAAACCCGTCAAAGAAAGGATCCACGCCCTTCGCAACATCTCCCTCCTGGCATCGGCGAACCCCTCGGCCACCGATGGCCGCGACCACCGCCCGACCCCTTACGAGGCAGCCATGGCGGCTGTCGCCCGACCCGATGTCCACATTGAACGTGTCTGGCTCATGCGCAGCCCTTCGACCGAAACCCTGGAAGAATCCTCCTCCGCTTCCTTCCACGCTGGTCGTTCGGGTCCTCCACCCTCGGACGCCGCTCCGGTCGTGGGGCTGCAGATGAGCCAGGCATTTCCGCACCAACCGGTCATGGCCACCGAGGTGGTCGACCTCTTGGCCCCGGCCCCTCCCGGCTGGGTGGTGGATGCCACCCTCGGCGGCGCCGGCCATGCCGCCGCCATCCTGGCCGCCCATCCTCACCTGAGCGTGCTCGGCATCGACCGCGACCCGACGGCGGTAGCCGCCGCCGCCCCCGAGCTCGCCCGCTTCGCCGACCGGGCGGTCGTCCGCCGGGCCCGCTTCGACGAAATCGCCGACCTCGTCCACCAGCTGCAGGACGAGCGGGGTATCCCCGCCGACCAACAGGGACTGTCGGGAGCGCTGTTCGACCTCGGAGTCAGCTCGCCCCAGCTGGACGTGGCTGGGCGAGGCTTCTCCTACCGGCTCGACGCGCCGTTGGACATGCGGATGGACCCCACCGCCGGCCGCACCGCCGCCGATGTGGTCAATGAATTCGATGAGGATGCCCTGACCGCGCTGTTCGTCGAGAACGGCGAGCGGCGCTTCGCCCGGCGGGTCGCCCGGGCCATCATCGCCTCCCGTCCCCATACCGCCACCGGAGAACTGGCCGATGTGGTGCGGACCGCCATCCCCGCCGCCACCCGCCGGACCGGAGGGCACCCCGCCCGCCGGGTGTTCCAGGCCATCCGCATCGCGGTCAACGAGGAGCTCGACCAGCTCGACCGGGCCCTCGACGACACCCTCGACCTGCTGAGGACCGGCGGACGCTGTGTGGTC
The DNA here is from genome assembly GCA_963819695.1 of uncultured Acidimicrobiaceae bacterium. Lineage (GTDB taxonomy): Bacteria > Actinomycetota > Acidimicrobiia > Acidimicrobiales > RAAP-2 > DASZIT01. Next base: position 1,417,936 of record CAWFXD010000001.1, read on the forward strand.
ATCTCCTACCATTCCGGGGAAGACCGCCTGGTCAAGGCCAAGTTCGTCACCGCCTCCACCGGAGGCTGCGTCTGCCCGCCCGGCCTCCCCTGCGTCTGCGGCGCCACTCCCGAGTACCGGCTGGTGGTCCGGGGCTCCCGGCGGCCGTCGGCCGACGAGGTGCTCCGCAACCGCCGTTCCGAGGCTGCCCGTCTCCGGGTCGTCGAGCGGATCGCGGCACCCGCCGGCCATCGCGCCAGCGGTGAGGTGGCCTGATGGCCCCCCCGACCTCGACCGCCGCCGCCCGCCGGCCGGCGGTACGACCCCAGCCGGCGCCCCGGCGCCCGCCCCTCCGGCTGTTCGAGCCCGCCTCGCGGCCGCGGCACCGCTCGCGCCGGCGCCCGACCGTCCTGGTGGCGTCGGTGCTGATCATCGGGAGCCTGCTGTCGGTGGTGGTGGCCGACGACCTGGTGGCCCAGGGCCAGATCCGTTTGTCCCACACCCAGAGCCAGACGGCGTCAGCGCTGGTCCAGCAGAAGCAGCTCCAGGTGGCGGTGGCCCAGCTCTCCGCCCCCCAGATCGTGGTCACGGAGGCCCGGCAGCTGGGGATGGTGGCCCCCACCCAGATCGTCGACCTCCCGTCGGTTCCCCTGAATGTGGCGCTGCCGGTACCCGATACCGCGCCGGCCGCCGGCACTACGTCCCCGACATCGAAGACACCGTGAGTCCCATCGTCCTGCTGGGACGGCGGACGCGCGCGCTCCGGGTGCTGCTGCTGGTGATCTTCGTGGCCATGGTTCTCCGCCTGGTGGTCGTCCAGGAGTTCTCCCATCAGCACTACGCCTCGCTGTCCAGCGCCGAGCTGACCCAGACGGTGGCCGTCCCCGCCCTCCGCGGTGGGATCTATGACCGCAACGGCGAGGTGCTGGCCGAATCCGTCACCAAGCAGACGGTGGTAGCCGATCCGTTCCTCATCAAGGACCCGGCCACGGTGGCCGCCCGGTTGGCCCCGGTGCTGGGCATCTCCGAGTCCCAGCTCCGATCCGAGGTGACCCAGCACTCCGGCTTCGTCTACCTGGCCCACCGGGTGTCGGATACGGTGGCGGCCAAGGTGACGGCGCTCAACCTCACCGGGATCAACCTGGTCTCCGAGCCCCAGCGGGTGCAGCCCTCGGGCCAGCTGGCTCAACCGGTGGTCGGGACGGTCGGCGGTGACGGGTCGGGTCTCTCCGGGCTCGAGTACCAGTACCAGTCCTTGCTGGCCGGAAAGGCCGGGACCCTCAACCTGATGGAGTCGCCCAACGGGGTGGCACTGCCCGGCTCGACGGGGACGTCGAGCACCTCGTCCAAGGCGGGGACCGGGATCGAGCTGACCGTCGACGAATCGGTCCAGTACGTGGCCGAGCAGGCGCTCGGCGCCGAAGTCGTGGCCTCGCACGCGGTGGGCGGCACCGCCATTGTGATGGACGTCAAGACCGGCGACGTCATCGCCATGGCCAACCTGTCGGCGACGTCGTCGGGACCGGGTCCGTCGGCGCAGACGGTGGCCGCCACCAACTCGACCTCCACCCCGTCGTCGTCGGGGCCCACCCTCACCGCCCAGGCCAACACCCTTCCCGCCGGGGTCTCGGAGGCACCGTCGAACACTGCCCTCACCCAGGTCTACGAGCCGGGGTCGGTGTTCAAGCTGGTCACCTTCTCCTCGGCCCTGCAGAACAAGGTCATCAGTCCCAGCCAGACCTTCTCGGTCCCGAACTCGCTCTCCATCGGCACCTATACCTTCCACGACGCCGAGGCGCACGGAACCCAGACGATGACGGCGACGGACATCTTGGACCAGTCGTCCAACATCGGGACCATCCAGATCGCCGGCGAGCTCGGGGAGAACCGGTTGCTGTCCCAGATCAGCAACCTGGGCTTCGGCAAGCCCACCGGCCTCAACTTCCCCGGTGAATCCCAGGGCCTGATCCCCGGGGCCAGCGCCTGGACAGGCAGCTCGATCGGCTCGACCCCCATCGGTCAGAACGACGCGGTCACCGCCCAGCAGCTTCTCGACGCCTACAACGCGGTGGCCAACGGGGGAGTCCTGGTGCAGCCCCGCCTGGTGCGGGGCACCGTCTCGTCCAGCGGCACGGTGTCCCCGGCGGCGGCGTCGACTTCTCGGCGGGTGATCGACCCGGCGACCACCGCCGAGCTGACGACCATGCTGGAAGGGGTGGTGACCAACGGCACCGGGACCGCCGCCGCCATCGACGGCTACACGGTGGCCGGTAAGACCGGGACCGCCCAGATCCCCGACCCCAGCCATCTGGGGTACATCTCCGGCGCCTTCTACGGCTCGTTCGTCGGGTTCGCTCCGGCTCAGAACCCGGTGTTGTCGGCGGTGGTGGTGCTCGATCGCCCCACCCCGATCTACGGAGGCGCGGTCGCCGCCCCGGTATTCTCTACCATCATGGAGTATGCCCTCCAGCACTACGGCATTCCCACCAATGCCGCGGCCACCACGTCGACGTCCAGCGGGGCCGTCGGGGGAACCGGAACGGTGACGGTTCCGGCCGGAGCTGCGACTGAAGGCGCATAGATGATGGCGGGCGCTCCGGGAGCGCGCGTGGTTTCCGTGCGGGAACCCGTCGCATGCGACTGAACGGGCTGCTCGGCGACGTCGACGTCATCGGAACCCGGGGGAGACCGGGGGACGCCGAGGTGGGCTCGATTGCCTTCGACAGCCGCCGGGTCGAGCCGGGCGCACTGTTCTGCTGCGTCCCGGGCACCACCACCGACGGTCACCGCTTCGCGGCCGACGCGGTCGCGGCCGGGGCCGTCGCCTTGCTGGTCGAACGGTTCCTTGACCTGGATGTTCCCCAGATACGGGTGGCCGAAGGCGGGGTCCGGCCGGCCATGGCCCAGGTCTCCGCCGCCTTTTTCGGGTATCCGTCCCGCCGGCTGGCCATGGTCGGGGTGACCGGTACCAACGGCAAGACCACGGTGACCTACCTGGTACTGTCGATCCTCGCTGCAGCCGGTACGCCGGCCGGAGCCATCGGCACGCTCACCGGTGAGCGGACCACCCCGGAATCACCCGACCTTCAGGCCGCGCTGGCCGACTTCCGGCACCGGGGCCGGCAGGCGGTGGCCATGGAGGTCTCGTCTCACGCGTTAACCCAGCACCGGGTGGATGGCATCGTGTTCGACGTCGCCGCCTTCACCAACCTCAGCCATGACCATCTCGACCATCACCAGTCCATGGAGGCGTACTTCGCCGCCAAGGCCAGCCTGTTCGTCCCCAACCGGACCCGGCTGGCGGTGGTCAACCTCGACGACCCCTGGGGCGAGCGTCTGGTCGGACAGCTGGCCGGCGCCCCCGTCCCGGTCCCCGTCGCAGTCGTCCGCCGATCGGACGCCTCCGACGTGAAGCTCAACGTGGGCTCGTCCTCGTTCACCTGGCACGGGCATCTGGTGACCCTGCCCCTCTCCGGAGCCTTCAACGTCGACAATGCCCTGATGGCCGCGGCCATCGCCACCGGCCTCGGCGTCGGGGAGCCGGCCATCGTCGCCGGTCTTGCCGCCGCGACGCCGCCACCCGGCCGAATGGAGGTGGTGACCCCGGGGCCGCCGTTCGCGGTGCTGGTCGACTTCGCCCACACTCCGGCTGGGCTGGAGGCGGCCCTGGCTTCCGCTCGCCGGATGGCCGGATCGGGCCGCGTCGTCTGCATGTTCGGGGCCGGTGGCGACCGGGATCCCGAGAAACGCCCGATGATGGGGGAGGTGGCCGGCCGGCTGGCCGACGTCGTCGTCCTCACCTCCGACAATCCGCGGTCGGAGGACCCGCTGGAGATCATCGCCCAGGTCCGCGCCGGCATCGACCCCCGCGCCGAGCTGGTGGTCGAGCCCGACCGGTCGACGGCCATCGCCCGCACGGTGGGTCTCGGCCGGACCGGTGACGTGATGGTGCTGGCCGGGAAGGGTCACGAGACCACCCAGGAGCTGGACGGCTCCGTGGTCCCCTTCGACGATCGCGCCGAGGCCCGCCGGGCCCTGGCCACCCTCGCTGCCGGGAACCATCGATGATCTCGCTGATGACCTCGGGAGGGGTGGCCCTGCTGGTGGCCGCGCTGCTCACCCCGGTCCTCATCGGCTGGCTGATCAAGAACAACATCGGCCAGCAGATCCGGGAGGACGGGCCCCAGGTCCACATCGCCAAGGCCGGCACCCCGACCATGGGCGGTATCGGTATCGTCGTCGCCGTCATCATCGGGTACCTGGCCGCCCGGGCCATCCCCGGCACCCATGTCTCCCCGTCCGGGGTCCTGGTGTTGCTGACGGTGCTCGGGGCGTCGCTGATCGGGTTCGCCGACGATTGGATCAAGGTCCGCCATCGCCGGAGCCTGGGCCTGAACAAGCGGGCCAAGTTCGGCGCTCAGATCGCCCTCGGCCTCGGGTTCGCGCTGCTGTCGGTCTATTGGGCCCATATCTCCACCAACCTGTCGTTCACCCGTTACAACTCGCTCGGCATCCATCTGGGGACCGGGCTGTGGGTGGTGTGGGCGACGGTGATCATCGCCGCCACCGCCAACGCGGTGAACCTGACCGACGGCCTCGACGGCCTGGCCGCCGGGTCGGCGACCTTCGCCTTCGCCACTCTGGCCGTCATCGGCTACTGGCAGTACCGGCACTTCGCCATCTACCACGTCGGCGACGCCTTGGACCTGGCCCTCACCTCGGTGGCCCTGGCCGGCGCCTGCCTCGGCTTCCTGTGGTGGAACGCCGCCCCGGCCCGGATCTTCATGGGGGATACCGGGTCGTTGTCGATCGGATCCGGCCTGGCCGCGCTCTGCCTGTTGATGAACCTCGACCTGCTGTTGGCCATCATCGGGGGCCTGTTCGTGATCGTGACCCTGTCGGTGGTGATTCAGGTGGTCAGCTTCCGGGTCTTCCACCGGCGAGTGTTCCTGATGGCGCCGCTCCATCACCATTTCGAGCTGCTGGGGTGGCCGGAGACGACGGTGATCATCCGGTTCTGGATTCTGTCCGGCTTGTGCGCGGCCGGCGGCCTCGGCCTCTTCTACGCCGACTTCCTCTCCGTCTTCAAGTCGGCCGGATGATGGTGCCGGCGCGGTCGGGAAGCCGACCAGACGGGGATTCCACCACCTGGGCACCCGCCTCGGCGAAGCTGGTGGTGTCTATGGTTGACACCTCTCACGCCCGAGCACCGTCCCGGACGGCAACCCAGCGCACCGACACCCGCCGCCGGCACCCGTCGAGCCCGAACCGGACCGCGCCCCGGAGGAACCCGGGCGCGGGCTCCCGCTCGACCTCCCGGCTCGCCCGGGTCCCGACCGCCACCTGCCTGATGGTGCTGGTCGGGGTGCTGTGCGTCTTCGGTCTGGTCATGGTGGGCTCGGCGTCGCCGGTGATCTCCATGAGCCTCTACGGCTCGACCTGGGGAATCTTCATCCGCCAGGTCATGTGGATGGTCCTCGGCCTGGTGGCGCTGGCCGCCTTCTCGCGGATCGACTACCGCAAGTGGCGGAAGATCCGGGTGCCTCTGCTGATCGGGACCATGGGGATGCTGGTGATGGTATTGATGCCCGGGCTGGGAGTCACCGCCGGCGGCTCGTCGCGCTGGATCGGATTCGGGCAGTTCCGTCTCCAGCCCTCCGAGTTGATGAAGCTCGCCCTCATCGTGTTCGTGGCCGACCTGCTCACCCGGAGGGTGGACCGGACCGCGGATGCCAAGTCGGTGATCCTCCCCGTCCTCATCATTCTCGGGATCTCGTCGCTGCTGATCCTGAAGCAGCCGGACATGGGGACCGCGTTGGTCCTGTGCTGCGTGGCGTTCGGCATGCTGTTCATGGGCGGGGTACCGGTAGGGCCGATCCTCAAGATCCTGATGGCCTTCGCGGGGTTGGCGGTGGTGGTGGGACTGGCCGACCCCTACCGTCGGGACCGGATCCTTTCCTTCCTGAACCCGAGCGCCAACCACTCCGGCTCCGGCTACCAGGTCTGGCAGTCGCTGATCGGCCTGGGCTCCGGGCACCTCTTCGGCCTCGGGCTGGGGGGCGGCCGCCAGAAGTGGGGGCTGCTGCCCAACGCCCACACCGACTTCATCTTCTCGGTGGTGGGCGAGGAGCTCGGCCTGGTCGGCGCGGTGCTGCTCCTCGGTCTGTTCTTCCTGTTCGCCTGGTACGGACTGCGGGCCGCCACCCGGGCGCCGGACCGGTTCGGGAGCCTGATGGCCATCGGCGTCACCATCTGGATCACCAGCCAGTGCTTGATCAACATCGGGGCCGTCATCGGGTTGCTGCCGGTGACCGGCATCCCCCTCCCGTTCGTGTCGTTCGGGGGATCATCGCTGGTGATGGACCTGGCCGCGGTGGGGATCTTGTTGAACATCGCCAGGCATGAGCGACTGCCGCGGGCCGTGGCGCGCCCGGCCCGGCGATCGTCCTCGGCGTGATGGTGCAACGGTACGCATTGATGGCGGGGGGCGGAACTGCCGGCCACCTGCAACCGGCGCTGGCCATCGCCGAGTCCCTGGTCGCCCAGGGCCATGACCGGGCCACCATCAGAATTCGTCGGGTCCCGCCGGGGCCAGGACCGGATCGCCCTGGACGGCCGCGGGTTTCCGTTCACCCTGTTGCCCGGCCGGGGGATCAACCGCAGCCTGCGGCCCCGGGTGATCGCCCAGAACCTGGGTGCGTTGGCCGGCCTCGGGGTCGCCGTCATCGCCGCCCTCGGACTGGTGGCCCGCCGCCGGCCCCGGGTGGTGGTGTCGGTCGGGGGCTACGCCAGCCTGCCGGCGTCATTGGGGGCGTTGATGTGGGGGGTCCCGCTGGTGCTGGTCAACGTGGACGCCGATCCCGGGGTGGCCAACCGCCTGTTGGGCCGGTTCGCCCGGGCCAGCGCAGTGGGATGGCCCGGCACCCGGCTGCCGCGGGCCGTGGTCACCGGAACCCCGGTCCGACCCGAGATCGCCGCCTCCGGGCGTTCGATCGAAGATCGTCGGGCCGCCCGGCGGGTCCTCGGGCTGCCGGAGGACCGCCCGACGGTGGTGGTCTTCGGCGGGTCGCTCGGGGCGCGCCGGATCAACGACGCGGTGCTGGGGCTGGCCGAACGGTGGCAGTCCCGGGAGGACCGGTCGATCTACCAGATTGTCGGCCGCCGAGATTGGGAGATGATCGAGACGGGCATCTTGCCGACCGGGCCGACCGGGCCGGTGGTGCGGGTTCCCTACGAGGAGCGGATGGCCGCCGCCTATTCGGCCGCCGACGTCGTCGTCTGCCGGGCGGGGGCGATGACGGTGGCGGAGCTGGCCGCCGCCGGCGTCCCGTCGGTGCTGGTCCCCCTGCCCGGCGCCCCCGGCGACCATCAGACGGCCAACGCCCGGGTGTTGGAGCGGGCCGGCGGGGCGGTGGTGCTCCCCGACGCCGACTGCGACGGGCCCCGACTCGCCGCCATCCTCGACGGGCTGCTGTCCGACCTGGGCGCCCTCGACGCCATGGGCCGGGCCGCCGGCTCGATCGGCCGGCCAGATGCCGCCGACGCCGGGGCCCACGTGGTCGAGGACCACGCCCGTCCGGCGCGGCCAAGAAAGGGGCCCCGATGACCGCGGCACCCAGCCTCGATCTCTCGCGGCGGATGTCCGTCCACGTGGTCGGGATCGGCGGCGCCGGAATGAGTGCCATCGCCATGGTGCTGGCCACCATGGGGCACACGGTGACCGGGAGTGATCTCAAGGACTCGTCGGTCACCGAGCGGTTGCGGGCGGCGGGCATCCCGGTGGTGGTAGGCCACGCGGCCGCCAATGTCGGCGACGCCGACGTCGTCACCCGGTCGTCGGCGGTCAGCGACGGGAATCCCGAAGTGGCCGAGGCGGTCCGGCGCGGCATCCCGGTCTACCGCCGGGCCGAGGCGCTGGCCGCCATCGCCACCCTCCGGCGCTGCATCGCGGTGGCCGGGACCCATGGGAAGACCACCACGGCATCCATGCTCGCCCTGATGCTGGTAGAGGCCGGGGTGCGGCCGTCGTTCATCATCGGCGGCGAGGTCAACGAGATCGGGACCAATGCGGTGTGGGACGACGGGGACTGGTTGGTGGTGGAAGCCGACGAGAGCGACGGGACCTTCCTCGCCCTCCAACCCGAGATTGCCATCGTCACCAACGTGGAAGCCGACCATCTCGACCACTACGGCTCCTTCGACGGGGTGAAGACCGCCTTCGAGGAGTTCGTCGCCCATGCCTCGATGCCGCCGGTGGTAGGCGGGGATGACCCGGTGGCCTCGGAGATCGGCCGCCGCCACCACGGCGATACCGTCGGCGTCGGCCCGGACTGCAGCCGGCGAATGGTGAACATCGAGCCGTCCCGGAGCTCGATCTCCTTCGATCTGCTCGACGGGTCCGGTGCCCGGCTCGGCCACCTGGCCATCCCGATTCCCGGTCTCCACAACGCCCGCAACGCGGCGGTGGCCACGGTGGCCGCGGTGGCCAGCGGGATCCCCTTCGACGCCGCCGCCCGGGCCCTGGCCCGTTTCGCCGGCGTCGCCCGCCGGTACGAGTTCCGGGGCGACGCCAACGGCGTCACCTTCGTCGACGACTATGCCCATCTCCCCAGCGAGGTCAGGGCCATGCTGGGCGCGGCCCAGGACGGTGGGTGGGAGCGGGTGATCGCGGTGTTCCAACCTCACCGGTACAGCCGGACCCGGGCACTGTGGCAGGAATTCGGGGACGCCTTCGCCGATGCCGACCTGGTGATGGTGACCGACGTCTACGGCGCCGGCGAGGCACCGATTCCCGGGGTGTCCGGCGAGCTGGTGGTCGAGGCCGTACGACAGGCGGACCCGGGCAAGGACGTGCGTTATGTGCCCGGTCGGAACGAGCTGCGCCAGCTCATCGAAGAGCTGGTCCGCCCCGGCGACCTGGTCTTCACCCTCGGGGCCGGAGACCTCACCTCGCTTCCCGACGAACTGTTGGACGATCCGGGATGGTAGGCGGGCGTTGACGGCCACCTCCGACGAGCTGCGCGCCGTTGGAGAGGCGCTGGGGACTCGGGCACAAGCGAACGCCCCGCTCGGCGTCCGCACCACCTACCGGGTGGGCGGGACCGCCGCTCTCCTGGTCGAACCGGGCGACGAGGACGATTTGCTGGCGGTGGCCCGAGCTGTCGGCGGTTCCTCGGTTCCGGTGCTGGTCCTCGGCCGGGGCTCGAATCTGCTGGTCGCCGACCGCGGCTTTGCCGGCCTGGTGGTGGCCCTCGGGGACGGCTTCGCCGGGATCGACATCGACGACCACGAGGTGGTGGCCGGGTCGGCGGTCAGTCTCCCGGTCCTCGCCCGCCGCACCGCCGCCGCCGGTCTCTCCGGGTTGGAATGGGCGGTGGGGGTCCCCGGCTCGGTCGGGGGTGCCGTCCGGATGAACGCCGGGGGACACGGCTCGGATACCGCCGCCACCCTGGTCAGCTATCGCTGGGTCGACCTCCGGACGGCGGCGGCGGCGGAGGCCCCGGCCGACCGGCTGGACATGGCCTACCGGCACACCTCGCTGGCGGCGTCCGACGTGGTGGTGGCGGCCCGGTTCCGGCTGGTCGGCGGTGATCCGGAACTCGGGGCGGCCGCCATCGCCGACATCGTGCGCTGGCGGCGGGCCAACCAGCCGGGCGGGAGCAACGCCGGGTCGGTGTTCACCAACCCGGAGGGAGATTCGGCCGGCCGGCTCATCGAGGAGGCGGGGTTGAAGGGCTTCCGCCTCGGCAGCGCGCAGGTCTCCGAAAAGCACGCCAACTTCATCCAGGCCGACGAGGGTGGCTCGGCCGACGATGTGGCCGGCCTGATCGCGCAGGTCCAGGCGGCGGTGGCGGCCAAGACCGGCGTCGCCCTCACCACCGAGGTGCGGATGGTCGGCTTCGACCCCGCGGTGCCGGGGCAGGTGTGACCCCGCCGCCCCGCCGCCCGCCGGGCACCCGACCGGCCATCGACCCGCGCATCCGTCAGCGCCGCCAGGCGGTGCAGCGCGGCGCCGGCCGGCGCCGCCTCCGGGTCGTCATCGTGGTGGTGGTGGTGGCGGCGATCATCGGCGGGGGATTGGCCCTCCTCCACACCTCGTTGTTCTCGGCGCGGGTGGTGACGGTGACCGGCGCCCACGCCCACACCAGTAGCGCCGACATCGTCAACGCCGCCGGCCTGGCCCATCGGCCGTTGTTGATCAACCTGAACTCGGGTGCGGCCGAAGCCGGCATCCGCGCCCTCCCCTTCGTTCGTACCGCCCAGGTCACCCGGCACTGGCCGGACGGCGTGCAGGTCACGGTGACCGAACGGGTGCCGGTTGCGGTGGTGGCCGGAGCGTCGGGTGCCTGGGCCCAGGTGGACGCCACCGGGAGGGTCCTGGCCGTGCAACCGACCCGGCCGGCGGGGCTGGTGCAGCTGGTGGTGACCACGCCCACCGGCCCGGTGTCACCCGCCCGGGCTGGACGGGCGTTGCCGTCGTTGGCCGATTCCGGTCTGCAGGTGTGCCGGACGCTGCCCTTGGCGTTTTCCGCCCAGGTGGTCTCCGTCAACGTGGCGCCGGACCGAACTGTCGACCTCGCCCTCAACTCGGGACTCACGGTGGTGATGGGCACCGCTTCCGATCTCACCGTCAAGTATCAGGACGTGGCCAGCATCATCGCCCATGCTTCGCTCAAGGGGATGAAAACCATTGACGTAACCGTTCCCGGGGCGCCCACCGTGAGTTGACGGGACCATCCCTCACCTGGGAGTCGAGACGAATTAGGCTCTTGACAACGTCGAGGTTGCTTGACCAGGTACTCCATGAACCGTATCGTTGTGACGAACTCGCTGGTTGGAACGGTTTCAACCTTTGGTCGAGGGTAAGGGAATACATGACCGTTCCTGCTCAGAACAATTACTTCGCCGTCATCAAGGTGGTGGGCGTGGGAGGCGGCGGCGTCAACGCCGTCAACCGCATGATCGAGGCCGGATTGCGCGGCGTCGAGTTCATCGCCACCAACACCGACGCCCAAGCGCTCCTGATGAGCGACGCCGATCTCAAGTTGGACATCGGCCGTCAGCTGACCCGGGGACTGGGAGCCGGGAGTGACCCCGAAGTCGGGCGTCTGGCAGCCGAGGAGCACCGGTCGGAGATCGAAGAGGCGCTGAAGGGCGCCGACATGGTGTTCATCACCGCCGGCAAGGGCGGTGGCACCGGGACCGGCGCGGCTCCGGTGGTGGCGGAGATCGCCAAGAGCCTGGGTGCCCTGACCATCGGGGTCGTCACCCGTCCGTTCACCTTCGAGGGCCGTCGCCGCTCGGTGCAGGCCGAAGCCGGCATCCAGAACCTCAAGGAGAAGGTCGACACCCTCATCATCATCCCCAACGACCGGTTGCTGACAGTGTCGAGCGAGAAGACCTCCATGGTCAACGCGTTCAAGATGGCCGACGAAGTCCTCATGCAGGGCGTCCAGGGCATCACCAGCCTGATCACCATCCCCGGTCTGATCAACACCGACTTCGCCGACGTGAAGATGATCATGAGCAACGCCGGCACCGCCATCATGGGGATCGGCTCGTCGACCGGAGAGGGCCGCTCGGTGAATGCCGCCCGGGCCGCCATCACCAGCCCGCTGTTGGAGGCGTCGATCGAAGGGGCCCGCGGCATCCTCCTCAACATCGCCGGCGGACCCGATCTCGGGCTCTTCGAAGTCAACGAGGCCGCCGAGATCATCCACGGGGTGGCCCATCCCGATGCCAACATCATCTTCGGCAGCGTGATCGACGAGGAGATGGGTGATGAAGTCCGGGTCACCGTCATCGCCGCCGGATTCGAACGCTGGGAGTCGGGTGGCCGGGGTTCAGCGGAGCCGGCCCATACCAACGCCGGCCGGGACGAGGGTCACAGCAAGGTGCTCGGGTTGGAGACGGCCCACGAGGACATCTTCGCGTCGCCGACCGATGACGACCTCGACCTCGGGGACGACGACTTCGACGTCCCGTCGTTCCTTCGCTGACCCGGAGCCGCGCGCCAGTCATCGTCACCGTCGCCGGAGACATCCGGGCGGGATGGTCGGACCGCTCGCACGGTGACCAGCGGTGGCCGACGGGAGCCGGGGATCCACTCGACCGGTTCGCCGCCCAGGCGTCCGGGGGCGGTCCCGTGCCCTTGCGCCTCCATCGACTCCGACAGGTCCACGGAGCCGAGATCCGCGTCGTCCGCCACCCCGGCACCGGGACGCCGGGCGACGATGACCCGGCTGGGCGGTTCCCGGAGGGTGACGGGTTGGTATCGGACTCGCCGTCGGTGGGCCTGGTCGTCCTGACCGCCGACTGCGCGTCGATTGCGTTGGGGAGTGACGAAGGGGTGTTCGCCGCCGTCCACGCCGGATGGCGGGGCCTGCTGGGGGGCGTCGTCGAAGCCGCGGCCAATGCCATGCGCGGCCTCGGGGCCACCACCGTCCGCGGCGCGATGGGTCCCACCATCCATGCCGAGTGCTATCCGTTCTCCGCGGTGGATCTGGACTCGGTGGCCTCGAGATACGGCGACGGCGTCCGCTCGGTGACGGCCACCGGACAGGCGGCGCTGGACCTGCCCGCCACCGTCGCCGCCGCCTTCCACCGTGCCGACGTAGTTGGTGTCGCCGGCCTGGATGTGTGCACGTCCTGCGACGACCGGTACTTCTCCCATCGTGGGCGGGCGGAGGTGGAGCGCCAGGCGCTGGTGGTGTGGTCGACGGCCGGGGACCACCGCGGATGACCCCGATCGGGATCGGGGCCGGGGAGGTCGCCGACCGTCTGGCTGCCGTCCGCCAGCGCATCGCTTCGGCCTCGGCGGATCCGTCGTCGGTGACGGTCGTGGCGGTGACCAAAGGCTTCGGTGACGACGCGGTGCGGGCCGCTCTCGGAGCCGGCATCGTCGACATCGGGGAGAACTACGCCGACGAACTGGTGGCAAAGGCCGCGGCGATCGAGGGCGCCGACCCGCTGCCCAGGTGGCACTTCCTGGGCGCGATCCAGCGGAACAAGGTCGCCCGGCTGGCCCCGCTGGTGGCGTGCTGGCAGGGGGTCAGCCGCGGGGAGGAGGGACGGGCCATCGCCAAGCGGCGACCGGGGGCGGGCGTGCTCATCCAGGTCGATATCGCCGGGATCCCAGGACGGGGCGGTTGCCCGCCGGAAGGCGTCCCCGGGCTGGTGTCGGCCGTGCGCGACGAGGGTCTGGCCGTGGCCGGCCTGATGGCTGTGGGGCCCCCGGGCCCGCCGGAGGGGTCCCGAGCCGGGTTCCGGGCGGTCATCGCCCTGGCCGACCGGCTTGACCTGCCGGTTCGTTCGCTGGGGATGACCGAGGACCTCGAGGTGGCGGTGGCGGAAGGGTCGACGATGGTGCGCATCGGCAGGGCGCTTTTCGGGGAGCGGCCCCCGAAGGACTGACCCGCCAGGTATCCACCCACCGTGCGAGTCAGGCACTACGCTGTCGATCGGAGGGAAAGATGGCAGCCTCATTCATGAAGAAGACGATGGCCTATCTCGGCCTCGTCGATGACGACTACGACGACTACGACTATGACGAGCCGCGTGGCCCGGCGGCGATCAGTCACGCCCCTCAGCGCCCGAGGCGGATGGACGAGCGGGACGACCCGATGCCCGCCGTCACCCCCAGCCGGATCCGGACCCTCCCGCTGGAGGAGCCGCCCGGCCCGGTACCCGTCGCCCAGCAGCCCACCATCGCCGCCCGCCCATCGTCCATCCGGCCCATCTCGGCGGAGGCCGCCGGGGCCAAGGTCCATGTGGTGGCGCCAAACCGGTTTGCCGATGCCCAGGAGATCGCCAACCGGCTGATGGCCAACCAACCGGTGATCGTCAACCTCCAGAACGGCGACCGTGATCTCCAGCGGAGGATGATCGACTTCTGCAGTGGGGTCACCTACGCGTTGGCCGGCGGGATGGAACGGGTGGCCGACGAAGTCTTCCTGCTCACCCCCTCCAACGTGAAGGTGTCGGAAGAGGAACGGCAGCGTTTGACCGAGCGAGGTCTGGTAAACCCCTGAACCGTCCGGCGAACCCTGCCGGGTTAGTCTGAGCGACCATGTCGCGTTTGATCGGTTACCTGCTCGAGATCTATGTCTTCGTGTTGATCGCCTACTCGCTGCTCAGTTGGGTACAGCCCCGCTACGACTCACCGATCCGCCGGATCCAGCGGGGGCTGGCCCTGGTTTGCGATCCGGTCCTCAATCTGGTGCGCCGGGTGATTCCCACCGCCCGTATCGGAGGGGTCGGGCTCGATCTTTCGGTCCTGGTGGTCATCCTGGTCATCCAGGTGATCATCCTTCCCCTGGTGCTGGGATGAAGAGGCGGAAGGACAGCCAGAACGCCGGAGACGGGGCGCCCCCGGCCCCCGAATCTCCATCCACAAGCCATCAGCCCAGCCCAGCTAGCATGGCGGACATGGCTTCGTCACAATCAGCACTTGATTCACTACGGACCGTCGAGTTCCGCGAAACCCTCAAGGGATACCACCGGGATGACGTGGACGAGTACCTCGAGAAGGCCGCGGTCGAGGCTGAAGGGCTGCAAGAGCAGCTCCGGCAGGCCAACGAACGGCTCCGCCAGGCCGGGGAGCGCATCTCCCAGCTGGAGTCGGCCGAGCCGCGTCCAGCGGCAGCCGCCGTCCAGGACGCGGGAATGGCCGACGAGACCCTGCAGCGCACCCTGCTGTTGGCCCAGAAATTCGTCGACGAGACCAAGGCCGACGCCGAGTCCCGGGCCGCCAAGTTGGTGGCCGAGGCCGAGGCCCATGCCCGGAGCGTGCGGGCCACCGCCGAGTCGAATGTCGCCCAGATCACCGCCGATTCCGAGCGCCGGCTGCGGGAGGAGGTCACCCGGCTCGAAGGGATCCGAGTGCAGCTCACCGGCGACGTGGAGGCCATGGCCCGGCATCTCGAGGCCGAGCGCCAGCGGTTGCGGGCCGCCCTCACCGAAGTCATCAAATGGGTCGACGACAACGTGCAACCGGCGGCCGCCTTGGCCGGCCGGCCCGGCGGGGCAGCCACCCAGCCGGCGGCCGGATCCTCTGAGCGTCCGGCACCGGCCGGCCAACCCCGGCCCCCGGCCCCCGAGACCAACCAACCGGCGGGCGCCCGGATCGCTGCCCAAGTCGGGAGAAGCCGCCCCGGCCCGTCCGAACTGACCGGCACCGCTCGTACGGCTCGGGCCCCGATCGGTGGTCGACGGGGTCGCCCAGGTCCTCGGGGCCCGCTGAACAGGGGTAATCATCCCTGCCTCCGCCGGTGCCGACTGACGCTCGGTGTTCACCCGCTATGGTGCCCGGCACGGTCTGTGGCTTTTCGGATTGCCGGGCCCTGTTGGGCACGGTATCGTCACCCGCTCACCACAATGGAGATTCACACATTTTTTCGGACCCAATCGGGGTCCATGGCGGGTGCGGTTGGTCCCTGAGGAGGTTGTAGGAATGACAACGAAGAAGCGGGCGCCTGTGGTGAAAGCGACACCGGCCCGCAAGGGAACCAAGCCGGTGACCGGGCCAAGAAGGCGGCCCCGGCCAAGAAGGTGGCACCGGTTCGCAAGACGGCGGCGGCCACCAAGGCGGCCCCGGCCAAGAAGGTCACACCGGCCAAGAAGGTCACACCGGCCAAGAAGGTCACACCGGCCAAGAAGGTCACACCGGCCAAGAAGGCGGCCCCGGCCAAGAAGGCGGCGGCCACCAAGGCAGCCCCGGCCAAGAAGGTCACACCGGCCCGCAAGTCGGTGGCGGCCACCAAGGCAGCCCCGGCCAAGAAGGCGGCCTCGGCCAAGAAGGTCACACCGGCCAAGAAGGTCACACCGGCCAAGAAGACCGCCCCGCCCCCGCCGCCCCCCAAGCGCCCGACCATCGGCCCGTACGCCAAGGAGCCCAAGTTCCTCGAGGAGCAGCGGCTGTTGCTGCTCGAAGAGCGGGCGGTGGCCCAGGGCCAGGCGGAGGACCTTCGGGCCGAAGCCGATTCCCTGGCCCAGGAACGCGAGCCCGGCGACGTCCAGTTCGATGCCGAGGGCGGCGAAGGGGGAACCGTGGCCGTCGACCGCGAGCGCGATCTGGCCCTGTCTGCGCAGGCCCAGGCGGCCGTGGAGGAGATCGACGACGCGCTGGAGCGCATCGCCCGCAAGACTTACGGCGTCTGCGAGCGTTGTTACCAGTCCATCCCCAAGGCCCGGCTGCGGGCCATGCCCTATGCCCGGCTGTGCATGGCTTGTAAGAGCGGGGGGCTGTCGCGACGCTGACCGGCAACGCCGAATCGGCCACGGTTCGACGGGGTGCTCCGGCCGGCGCGTCCCTCCGGCTGGTCGGCGCCGTCGCGGTTGCCGCGTTGGTGGTGGCCGTCGATCAGCTGACGAAATGGTGGGCCGTCGGCCGGCTGGATACCGGACCGATCCACGTGGTCTGGAAACTCGATCTGGAGTTGAGCCGGAACACCGGCTCGGCGTTCAGCCTGTTCCAGGGGGACGCCGCGGTGCTGGTGGTGATCGCGGTCATCCTGGTCTCGGTGCTGCTGGTGCTGGTCTACCGCTCGCCCTCCTTCTCCCGGGCGGCGGTCTTCGGGCTGATCATCGGGGGTGCGGTGGGCAACCTGTCCGACCGGCTGTTCCGCGGCGATCACGGCGCGGTGGTCGACTTCATCGACTTCCACTTCTGGCCGACCTTCAACGTGGCCGACGCCAGCATCGTGGTCGGTTGCCTGCTGCTGGCCGTCTCGGTGTTTCGCCGGCCACCGGCGTCGTGAGCCAGCTCTCGATCTCCGTGCCGTCGTCCCTCGACGGGGTCCGAGTCGATCGGGCGGTGGCGCTGCTGGCCGACATCTCCCGCTCGGCGGTCGACCACCTGGTGGCGTCCGGGCGGGTCCGGGTGGAAGGGGAGACGGTGCACGCCCGGAGCCGTCCCCTGCGAGAGGGGGAGCTCCTGGCCGTGGAGCTCGGCGACGCGGAGCCGGTCCCCGCCCCCGACGCCGACCCCACGGTGATCTTCGACGTGGTCCATGACGACGCCGATATCGTGGTGGTGGACAAGCCCACCGGCCTGGTGGTGCATCCGGGAGCCGGGCACCGGACCGGCACCCTGGTGAACGGGATGCTCTCCCGCTACCCCGAGCTGGCCGGGTGGGCCGGCGAGCTGGGGTCTGACCCCGACCGGCCCGGCATCGTGCACCGGCTCGACCGGGGCACGTCGGGACTCCTGGTGGTGGCCCGCTCGCCCGACGCCTACCGGTCGCTGGTGGCCCAGCTCGGAGACCGGACCGTGTCCCGGCACTACCGGGCCCTGGTGCTGGGCGAGGTCGACGGCGAGTCCGGGGTGGTGGATGCTCCGATCGGTCGCTCGGTGACGTCGCCCACCCGGATGTCGGTGTCGCGGAAGGGGAAAGAGGCCCGCACCCGCTACCGGGTGGAGCAGCGGTTCACCGAGCCGGTCCCGGCCACCTTGCTGGAGGCCACCCTCGAGACCGGGCGGACCCATCAGATCCGGGTCCACCTCTCGGCCATCGGCCATCCGGTGGTCGGGGACGGGGTCTACGCCCGGGGGCGCTCCCTCCCCGGGGCCTCCATCACCCGCCCGTTTCTCCACGCCTACCAGTTGGCCTTCGACCATCCCCGCACCGGGGAACGGATGACCTGGACGTCGGAACTCCCGGCCGACCTGCGCGCCGAACTGGATCGCCTGGCGAGCTGATCGGATCCGGCGGGACCGATGTCCCGCCGGGCGTTGGCAGGGTCAGGCGGCTTCGTGGGCGGCTTCGAGGGCCTGGCTGTCGGCCAGGATCTCCAGGGCCTCCGCCTCGGCCTGGCGCACCTTGCGGACACCGACCCCGAGCCGTTCGGCCGTTGTCTGGAGCGACGCCGGGTCCGACCCGTCGAATCCGAACCGGTTGCGGATGACCGCCCGCTGCAGATCGGTGAGCCGGTCCACCGCGTTGCGTACCAACCCGAAGGTGAGCTCGGAGGCCACGTCGTCTTCGAACTCGTTGCTGTCCGTCGACACCAGGTCTCCGAGGGTGGAGGTGGAGTCGGTGGTGGCGGGCTGGTCGAGGCTGGCCACCACCCGGGCCACCCGGGTGAGGTCGGCCCGCATGTCGGCGGTGGTGTTGGTGGCGTTGTCCAACTCGTCGTCGGTGGGGGCCCGCTGCAACTGATGGGTGAGCTCCCAGGTCGCCGCCTCGACCTGCTGATTGCGCTCCGCCACCTCCATCGGGAGACGGATGGTGCGACCGTGCTGCTGGACCGCCCGCTGGAGCGCCTGGCGGATCCACCAGGTGGCGTAGGTGGAGAAGCGGAAGCCGCGCTCCCAGTCGAACTTGTCGACGGCACGCATCAGACCGAAGGTCCCCTCCTGGATGAGATCGGGGAGATCGACGCCCCGGTCCTGGTAGCGACGGGCCCAGTGGATGACCAGCCGCAGGTTGGCCGCCGCCATCTCCTTGCGGGCCTCTTCGTCACCGGCGGCCACCCGCTTGGCCAACTCGGTCTGGGCTTCGTGGTCGGGAAGCGGATGATGGTCGAGATCGCGGAGGAACAGGCCCAGGCTGTCGGCGTCCGCGCCGCGACTCCGGGCGGCCGCCGGAGTGGCGGCGCGCTCTTTCCCCTTGCTCGCCGGGGTGCTCGTCTTGTCCTGACCCTTGCCGGTCAACGTGCGGGATGCCATGCCTTATTTCACCCTCCTGATGTGGGTTTCCAATGCTTTCAACGCCTGGGAAGCGTCGGACATTCCTGCTGTGGCCAGGCCTTGGCGAGATCCGTTGGTCGGAGAGTTACCCACTTCCCCGCCGGTTTGCACATCGGCCGGAGAACTGGTCGGCTGTGGCGATGAATTCCCAGGGTAATCGCTGTTTCCTCGTACGTCATGGTGAGACCGCGTGGAGCCTCGGTCGGCGGCACACCGGGCGGACCGACCTGCCCCTGCTGCCCGAGGGCACCGTCCAGGCCGAGGCCCTGCGGCCCCGGCTGGCCGAGCAGGCCTTCCACCGGGTGCTGACCAGCCCGTTGCTGCGGGCCCGGGAGACCAGCCGACTGGCCGGGCTCGGGGACCGGGCGGAGGTCGACCCCGACCTGGCCGAGTGGGACTACGGCGACTTCGAGGGTCTGACCACCGCGGAGATCCTCGATCAGCGACCGGGCTGGGATCTCTTCTCCCACGGGGCGCCCGGGGGGGAGAGCATCCAGGATGTCGGGCGCCGGGCCGACCGGGTGATCGAGCGGATCCGGGCTACCGATGGCGATGTGCTCTGCTTCGCCCACGGCCACCTGCTCCGGGTGCTGGCCGCCCGCTGGCTCGGCCTCGATCCCGGCCAGGGACGGTGCTTCACCCTCGACCCGGCGTCGATCAGCATCCTCGGCTGGGAACGGTCCACCCCGGTGCTGGTGCGCTGGAATCTCCGCTGAGGACCCTCAGCTGATCTTGGGAAAGAAGATCTTCGGGGGTGCGCCGCCCGGTTGGCGGTCGACCGGGCGGGGAGGGGACAGCGACTCCCCCCGGAAGGTCCGCCGCGGTCCGGTCCACCGGGCCGGAGGGGCGTCGAGCTTGGTGGCCAGGGCGTAGGCCACCCGCTCGTAGTTGACCCGCCAGCCCCGGAAATGGCTCCAGGCCTCGTCCACCGGGCGGGGGGTCGGATAGCCGTTGTCCCGGAGGTGGGAGTAGGCAGCCTCGAATTCCCCCCGGGGCAGTTCGATCGGGTCGTCCGGGTTCGGGTCGGGGTCGTAGGGAATGCCGACCACCCGGGCGATGTCCCGGAGGCAGGTGAAGCCCATCCGCAGGCACATCCGGGCTTCGATCGGGGCCCCGTCGGGGTCGACGGCCAGCGCGATGGCCGCCGAGTCCATCACCGCCACCAGGCTGATCACCCAGGAGTTCTGCGGCCGGGGGGAGCGAAGGTACATCAACGGTGGATAGCTGGTGTGGCTCTCGGCCACGTCGGCCCCCCAGCGCTCCCACTCGGCGTAGAGGGCGGGGAGATTGCCGATGGTCCCGACCAGCTGGTGGCGGAGGAGGATCTCCGGCCCCCAGGCCGGCGCCCCGGCCCGGCTCTCCAGCAACGTCACGAAGGTCTCCCGGCGGTTGTAGGCACTGTAGAGGGTGGGCAGATAGGCGATCTGCAACGCCACCAGCACCATCCCGGTGGCGCCGGCGAAGAAGTCGACGGCCTGGTTGCCACCGCTGCCGCCGTGGACGAAGCCGAGGGTCGACACCGACGATCCCGCCTCGAGGAAGGCACGGCTCCAGCCGACCCCGCCGAGACCCCAGACGACCAGCCCGTACCCGAGGACCGCGGTCGCCAGCCAGGTGCCCAACAGGACCATGAGGGCGACGGGCTCGCTGATGGACAGGACCCGGTCCTTGCCCGGGTAGGTCTTGGCCAGCTGGGAGAGTCGGCGAAAACCCGAGCGCACCCACACCGTGGGCGTGGCCAGCAGGCTGGACGCCGGGCGGGGGACGATCAGCAGCCGGATCACACTGGCGGCGTCGATGGTCAGCACCACGATGCCGAGCACCAGGACCAGATCGTCGGCGGCGGTCATCGCGTCGAAGGGTCGGCGTAGACGTTCAGGCGGAGCTCTTGGGCAGCGCCGACACCCGGCCCTGGGCCCGCCTCACCATGTCGGCCAGATTGAAGGAGTCGAGGTGGGTGCGCATGTGCTCGCCGACATCGGCCCAGACATCCAGCAGGATGCACTGGCCCTCGTGGTCACACGCCCCGTTCTCGTGGGGGAGGCCGAAGTCGCCGGCCACGATGGGCCCGTCGACGGCGCTGACGATCTGGGACAGGGTGATCTCGTCCGGGGTGCGAGCCAGCACATAGCCGCCCCCCACCCCGCGCTTCGAACGCACCAGCCCGGCACCCTTCAGGGCCAGCAGGATCTGTTCGAGATAGGGCTGGGGGAGACCGGTCCGCTCGGCGATGTCCCTGACCGCGGTGGGGCCGTCGGTGTCGGCGTGCAGCGCCAACGACAGCAATGCCCGGCTGGCATAGTCTCCGCGGGTCGAAACCTTCACGGAGTCATGCTATTGCCTGGGAAGGCCCGACACGCTGTTCGGTGGTGGACTCCCAGGTGGAACGGGAGGGGTGGATCAGTGCCCGCCGAGTCGTCCGGCCGCCAGATCCTCGGCCATCGCCCACCCGAAGGTCACCAGGCGACCGCCCGACGACGCGTCGTTCTTCTCGAAGAAGACGACCACCTCCTCGGGCACCGGGCTCTTCGAGCCGCCGACGTCGAACCCGCCGGACTCGCACCCGTCGCCCTCGATGAGGAAGGTGCGGTCGTCGATTCGGGCCTCGCAGCCGAACCGCTTGGCCAGACGGCGTCCCCACGCCCGCTCCTCGCCGGTGGCCTTGTGATCGGGCCCCGGAACCACGTCGGTGAGGCCGGCAAAGGCCCGGAAGCCTTCGGGGGAAAGAAGGCGGGTACCGACCAGGACATCCTCATCGGGAAAGGCCAACAGCGCACGACGGTACTTGTCGCCCATCATCGCCCGTAGGACGGTGTCGGCCCGGGCGGTGCGCTCGATGGTGCCCACTCCGATCAGGAGCGACGGGGTGCCCCCGATCCGCTCCAGGGTGGAGAACGAATAGCCCCGGAGCTTGTTGCCCTCCCGGGCCCGGGTGACCAGCACCCATTCTTCGCGCTGTTTCGACAGGAAGCCGATATCGAAATGCGGTTCTCGCACGGCGCAGAGATCGGCCATTTCGGCCAACTCGGCGTCGCTCAGTGATGTGCAGTCCTTGGTCTCCACCTGAATGGACATAAGCCGTTCCGTACTCCTCATTTGCCCTGCGGCCTCAGCCGGCGGCTCGGGTCCGTCACGCGCACCCAGAGCACCCCAGCACGGGCTCTCGGTGCTCCTGAGCGGGAGCCGCTCCGCAATTTTACGGGATTTGACGGCACTTGTCCCATTCGGGGTCGCCGATCCACCCCCGGTCCGCCTCCTGTCGACCGGCACCGGCATCGAAAAGCGGTTGTGGCCAGGGAGTTCCTCGTCGGTGAGCCGCGGCGATCAACTCAGAATCGCGTTGGGACCCAGCAGCACCCTCAGCTCGCCGATGAGTCCGCGCCGGCTGTCCACCCGGAACTCGGACGGCAGCCGGATGACTTTCTGCCCGACGTGGAGGAAGACCGGGGAGTCGCCCGGGTGCTCGGAGAGGAGCCGCTTCAGGGCGCTGACCGTGGTGTCGGTGAGGGCGTTGACCGGAAGCGAGATGCGGAGGTCGGTGGTGCCGTCGACGGCCAGGTTGGGACGCTGCACCTCCAGGCACACCAGCTTCACCTGATCGTCCCGCATGTCGATCCGGCCCTTCACCAGCACGATGGCGTCGTCGTCGAGCAGGGCGCCGTACTCGCTCATGGTCTTGGGGAACACGAAGACATCGATGGACGCCTGCAGGTCCTCGAGCACGAAGCTGGCCATCAGATCGCCCTTTTTGGTGTAGCGGCGGGAAAGCTCGGTGATGACCCCGCCGGCCAGGCGCACCTGGCCTTCGTTCCCGTAGCTGCCGGGGCCGAAGCTGCCGTCGGCACCCATCGGCTCGAGGTCGGCGTTGCGGAGCTCGGCCAGGGTGCAGTCGGTGAGGCGGGAGAGCGACCCTTCCAGGCCCATCAGGGGGTGGTCGCTGATGTAGAGCCCGAGCATCTCCTTCTCGAAGGCGAGCCGTTGGCTCTTCTCGAACTCGACATCGGGAATCGGGGTCCGGGTGTCGCCGAATCCGATGGTGAGTCCCTCGGACTCCTCTTCGAGCGAGGCGAACAGCGAGACCACCCCGGCGTCGTGTTGGCGCCGGCGCTCCACCGTGAGGTCGCAGATTTCCTCGAAGACCAGGCAGAGCCCGCGCCGCGGGTGGCCGAGGGAGTCGAAGGCCCCGGCTTTGATCAACGACTCGATGGTCCGCTTGTTGAGCACCTGGGGGTCGACCCGCTGGCAGAAGTCGTAGAAGTCGACGAAGGGTCCGTTCTTTTCCCGTTCGGCCACGATGTGACCCACCAGGCCCTGTCCGACATTTCGGATGGCGGCCATCCCGAAGGTGATGTCGCCCAGCCCTCCCTCGCCCGATCCGTCCCGCCTCGAATAGTCGGCGGCGAAGTCGGAGAGCGAGCGGTTGACGTCGGGGACCAGCACCTGGATCCCGCGCGAGCGGCACTCGGCCAGGTACACCGCGGTCTTGTCCTTGGTGTCCTTCACCGAGGTGAGCAGGGCGGCCAGGTACTCGACCGGGTAGTGGGCTTTCAGCCACGCCGTCTGGTAGGCGATGTAGCCGTAGCCGTAGGCGTGGGACTTGTTGAAGGCGTAGTCGGCGAACGGTTCGATGATGTCGAACAGCTCGGTGCCGAGTTCCTTGGCGTAGCCCTGGGTCTCGCAGCCGATGACGAACTTCTCCCGCTCGGCGGCGATGAGCACCCGGTTCTTTTTGCCGCAGGCCTTGCGGAGGTTGTCCGCTTCCTCCAACGTGTAGCCCGCGAACTTCTGGGCCACCCGCATGACCGACTCCTGGTACAGCATGAGCCCGTAGGTGTCGCCGAGGATCTCCTCCATGTCCGGGTGGAGGTAGGTCAGCGTCTTGCGGCCGTTCTTGAGCTCGGGGTAGTCCTTGTGCATGTTGGCGGCCATCGGCCCCGGCCGGTAGAGGGCCACCAACGCGGCCACGTCGTCGAAGCTGGTGGGGGCCAGAGAGCGCATGGTCGAGCGCATCGCCGCGCCCTCCAGCTGGAACACCCCCATGGAGTCGCCCTTGCGCAACATGGCGAACGTCGGGTCGTCATCGAGGGGGATGCTGTCGATGTCGGGCCGCTCCCCGGTGGAGATCTGGATGAGGTCGAGCGCCCGCTCGATCACCGACAGGTTGCGGAGGCCGAGGAAGTCCATCTTCAGCAGCCCGAGGTCCTCGACGCCGTGCATCTCGTACTGGGTGACGATCGGGGCGTCCTCGGGATTGTCGCTGTCCGGCTTGCGCTGGATGGGCACGTATTCGGTGAGGGGCTGGTCGGTGATGACCACCGCGGCGGCGTGGATACCGTCCTGGCGGCGGAGGCCCTCCAACCCCTTGGCCACGTCGATGACCTCTTTGGCCTCGGGGTCGGACTCGTACATGGTGCGGAGCTCGCCGGCGGCGTGGAAACCGTCCTCGAACCCCTCGGTCTTGGTCAGGCAGGCGCCCAACGGGGTGTCCCGGCCCATCAGCAACGGGGGCATCGCCTTGGCGATCTTGTCGCCGACCACGTAGGGCTTGCCCAGCACCCGGGCGGCGTCCCGCACCGCCGCCCGCGCCTTGATGGTCGAGAAGGTGACGATCTGGGCCACGTGGTCCGAGCCGTAGCGGTCGGCGGCGTACTTGATCATGTCGCCGCGATAGCGCTCGTCGAAGTCCATGTCGATGTCGGGCATCTGCGCCCGGCCGGGGTTGAGGAAGCGCTCGAACATCAGGTCGTAGCGGATGGGGTCGAGGTCGACGATCTTCAGGCAGTAGGCCACACAGCAACCGGCGGCCGAACCCCGTCCCGGGCCGACCCGGATCCCGCGTGACCGGGCGAAGCGGATGAGGTCCCACACCACCAGGAAGTAGGCGGAGAAGCCCATGTCGCCGATGACCCCGAGCTCGTAGTCCAGCCGGTCGACGACGTCTGCGGGCAGGGGGTGGCCGTAGCGCTCCTTGGCCCCTTCCAGGCTCAGGTGGCGGAGGTACTGGGCGGACCGCACCTCGTAGGAGTCGCCGATGAACTCGTCGGGGACCGGGAACTGGGGCAGGCTCGGGTGACCGAACTCGATCTCCACGTTGGCCCGCTCGGCGATCAGCAGGGTGTTGTCACAGGCCTCGGGGAGCTCGTCGAACAGGTGGCGCATCTCCGCCGCCGACTTCAGGTAGTGCTCCTCCCCCTCGAACTTGAAGCGTTTGGGGTCGGCGATCAGGGCGCCGGTCTGGACGCACAACAGGGCGTCGTGGGCCACGTGGTCTTCGCGGTGGGTGTAGTGGCTGTCGTTGGTGGCCAACAGCGGTGCCCCGATCCGCCGGGCGATCTCCACCAGCGCCGGGTTGGTCTTGGCCTGTTCGGGAAGCCCGTGATCCTGGAGCTCGACGAAGAGGTTGTCCTTGCCGAAGATGTCCTGGAGCCGGGCGGCCAGGCTCTCCGCCTTCACCTGATCGTTGGCCAGCAGGGCCTGGAGGACGACCCCGCCCAGGCATCCGGTGGTGGCGATGAGGCCGGAGTGATGCCGTTCGAGGAGCTCCCAGTCGACCCGGGGTTTGTAGTAGTAGCCCTCGAGATAGGCGGCCGAGGACAGCTTCAACAAGTTCCGGTACCCGGCGGTGGTCTCGGCCAGCAGGGTGAGGTGGTAGTACAGCTTCTCCCCGCCGTCGACGTCGCCTCCGGTGTCGTCGACCTTGCCCCGCCGCACCGGCCGATCGAGCCGGGACTCGCCGGCCATGTACGCCTCGGTGCCGATGACCGGGTTGATGCCGGCCGCCCGGCAGGCGGCGTAGAAGTCGAGGACGCCGTACATGTTCCCGTGGTCGGTGATCCCGAGGGCCGGTTGGCCGTCCTCCACCGCCGCCTGCACCAGGTCATCGACCCGGGCGGCACCGTCGAGCATGGAGAACTCGGTGTGGGTGTGCAGGTGTGTGAACGACCGTGATGCCACGAACTGGCGCCTTTCTCGTCATGGCGACGCCAGCTGTCCCAGGTTCTCCACAGGCTGTGGAGGAGTTACAGCTGTGTGATTCCGACCATATCACCACACCTGTGGGTGGACGTCGGCAATCGGAAGGCGCGAACCACCCCGATTACCCTTCGGTGACCTCGGGCGGATCGCTTCCTCCGGGACGGTGGCCTCGCGGGCAACCTGACCGGGAGGACGGCAAGATCCGTCTCCCACCCCGACCGGGCGGGATCAGAGAACCGGGCGGGATCAGAGATAGGTCCCGGGCCGGGAGACGGGTGCGCCGCCGTCGCCGGCCGGGAGCGCCTGCTGGCGCATCTCGTCGAGCTGGGCCCGGGCGGCCACCTGTTGGGCCACCAGGGTGGCCTGGATCCCGTGGAAGAGCCCCTCGAGCCAGCCCACCAGTTGGGCCTGGGCGATCCGCAACTCGGCATCGGACGGGGTGGGGGAGTCGAAGGGGATCGACATCCGGTCGAGCTCGGCGGCCAGGTCGTCGGACAGACCGTCGGCCAGCTCGCGGACCGACTGCTCGTAGATCTCCCGGAGTCGGACCCGGCTGTTTTCGTCCAACGGAGCTTGGCGGACCTCCTCGAGAAGCTGTTTGACCATGGATCCGATCCGGAGCAACTTGGCCGGCTTCTCGATCGACTCGGTGCGCGGCTCTTCAGTGGTTTCGCCACCGGACGGCGTCTCCGCCGATGCGCCGTCGAGGCCGTCGACGACCTCGGGGGTGAGTGCCGGGGGATGCCCGGCCGGGGCGGTGGGGTTGTTGGCCATGCTCAGATACTGCCACCGGCGATGGCCACCAGGGGAACCAGCATTTCGTCGGCGGTCAGCGACCCGTGCCGGGCGGCCAGGGTGCTTTCGCCGGCATCGGCGGGGTCGAGGAAGGCGACCGGCGCGTGGGGCATGAGGGCGACATCGCCCAGCCGTTCGATCACCCCATCCCGGAGGGGCCCGCCGAACCAACCCTCGTCGATGAGTTGGTCCCGGCCCATCACCCAGGTGGTGTCCCGGTAGCGCTCGGAGACGGTGGCCAGCAGGTCGTCGGCGGCGCCCGGACAGGCGTGGAGCCAGCGGAAGCGGCCTTCGCCGGATAGGAACCGGGTGGCGGCCATCACCTCCCGGCCCAGCAACTCGACATTGGCCCCGATGTCGATCTGCCCATGGTCGGCGCTGACCACCAACACCGCTCCCGGGCCCAGCCTGGAGGCGATGTCGCCCACCAGCCGGTCGACCGCCCGCAGCTCGGCGTCGTAGTACGGGCCGAGCCCGTGCTCATGGGCCACCTTGTCGATGCCGTCGTAGTAGGCGTAGACGAACGGCTCCCCGGCCGAGACCAGGCGACCGACCTCGACGATGAGCGATGAGGTGACCTTGTAGCCGGCCAGCGGGGAGGCCCCGAGATGGGCGGCGGTGAACCCGGTGCCACCGAACTCGCCGCGGGAGACCACCGGTACCGGGCGGGATGCGCCCGGGAACGGCGGGTACGGCTGGTAGGTCGAAGCCGGCAACTCCTGGCGGGCGTCCCGCGGCCGGTTGATCCCAACCGTCCACCGAAGCGCGTTCATGATCTCGGCATCGGCGGTGGCCAACCGGTAGCCCAGGAGGCCGTGATCGGAGGGCGGGCGACCGGTGGCGATCGAGGTGAGCGCGCAGGCGGTGGTGGAGGGCGTCACCGAGGTGATCGATCGCTCGATGCCGGCGGCTCCGTTCAAGGTGGGCGCCAGTTGGCTCCGGGCGGTGAGCTGCTGCCAACCCAGACCGTCGACGATCAACAGGACGATCTGGCGCGCCTCGCGGGCCGGGGGCGGGAGCCAGTCCGGAGATCGGCCGGCTCCGCGGTTGCCGCCGGCGGAGCCGGAGAGGAGCGCCGGGACCAGGGTGGAAAGACAGGCGCCCTGGTAGTCGGGAAGGATCGGATCGGGCGATCCGGATGGCAGGGGTGCGTCGGGCACGATCAGTGACTGTAGGCCACCGGGCGAAACCGGTCAGTGCGGGTCGGACAGCAGCCGGACCTCAGAGACCGTCACCGCCCGCCCGCCGATGATCACCCGGTCGCCGTCCAACCGCATGTGCACGGTGCCTCCCCGGGCCGACAGCTGGGCGCCGACCAGTTCCTGGCGCCCGGTCCGTCCCGACCAGAACGGAGCCAGGGTGCAGTGGGCCGAACCGGTGACCGGGTCCTCGGGGATCCCGACCCGGGGACCGAAGACCCGCGTCACGCAGTCCACACCGGGTTGGTCGGAGGCGGCGGTCACGATCACCGCCCGGGCATCCACCGTGGCCAGGGCGCCGAGATCCGGGGTCAGATTTCTCACCGTGTCGGCGTCGGCCGCCACCACCATCAGGTCGAAGGCGCCGGTGAGGACGTCGCCGTCGGTGCCCAGGGCGGCGAACAGACCGTGGGGTTCCGTGCTCGGGACCGGCGGGTCGGCGGGGAAGTCCATGTCGATCGACCCGTCGCGGTTGACGGTGCAGGAGAGCACCCCGCTGCGGGTGTGGAACCGGCCTCCCCCCAGGAGGTGGGCGGTGGCCAGGGTGGCGTGCCCGCACATGGCCACCTCGGTGGTCGGGGTGAACCACCGGAGGTCGTAGTCTCCGTCGGGACGATCGAGGACGAAGGCCGTCTCCGACAGGTGCATCTCCGCGGCAACGTTCTGCATCCAGGTGTCCGGTGCGGGTCGATCGAGCCGGCACACCGCGGCCGGGTTCCCCGAGAACGGGCGATCGGTGAAGGCGTCGATGACGACGAGCTCGGTTGGCACCGTCACCCCCGGGGCAGCAGGGCCCGGATGGTCTTGTAGCAGTGTCCGTTGCGGGGGGTGCTGATGGACGCCACCAGGTAGTGGGGCTTGAACCCGAGCGCGGAGGCGAGCGCCTTTCCGTGCAGCCGGTCCCTTCGAGCCACATCGAGCGCCCGGTCGGCCCGGGGGTCCTCCACCGGTAGCCAGTTGTCGCTGCGTCCCCACCCGAACCGGATCCACACCGACCGTTCCCGCTCGCGGCGGAACAGGACCGGTCCCTTGGTGGGAACCAGGAGGGCCAACGAGGGTCGAAAACCCCGGAACTCCCAATACGGCGCCGACGTGCCCGGAAAGCCGAGCACGTGCTCTTCGAGCGGCGCGGCCAGCTGGTGGAGCAGCCGGCGGTTCCGACGCCCGTGGAAGGTGCCCAGGTGCCGGGGCAACCCGGAAACCGTCACCGCTTCGGGTTGGGCCAGATCGTCGCGTTCGGGCTCGTCGGCCAGCACCGCTTGGACCACGTCGAACGGAACCAGGTCGGGGAGATGCCCTTCGGGCCACCGGACCCGGGCCCGCACCAGCGTGCCTGATGCCAGGTCGACCCCGGTGGTGTCCTCCTCATGGCAGGACAGGACCAGGATGGTCAGCGAAGCGCCACCCGCCACCTCGATGCGCTCGCGGGTCTTGACCGCCCGCACCACGTTGCGGGCGGTGCCGCTGCGCGGGGTGCGGCCGGCGCGGGCCGGCTTCCGTTTCTTCGGCGGCATCGGCAGGCTGGGCACGCCGGCCGGTGGCGGCAATCCGTTGCTCACGGGATGCTCGCCGTCAATTGCTTCGACAGTGACTCCGGATCGGCGGCGGGAAGCTGGCACGCGTAGTTGCGACATACATAGGCCAGGTCCGGGTCGCGCCCTTCCCACAACGGCGATGGGGTCGGCTCGCCCCAGGACAAGACCGCGTCAGGGATCCAGCGCCGGTGCGCCACCTCGACGAGGTCGGGACGGTCTCCGGTGACGACCACCTCGGTCATCCCCCGGCGCAGCATGTCGGCTGCCTCCACCGTGTAGGCGAACGCCGTCGGATGGCGGACCAGCAACTCGCCGACCAGGTCGACGATCTCGGCCGCCGCCCGCCGGTAGCGCTCGGAGCCGGTGAGGGCCCCGAGCCGGACCAGCGCCAGGGCGGCCACCCCGTTGGCCGAGGGCGTGGCCCCGTCGAAGAGGTCCTTGGTCCTGACCAGTAACGCTTCCGCGTCGTGACCGGTGGTGAAGAATCCCCCGTCCTGGTCATCGTGAAACAATTCGACGAGGGCATCGGCGATCTCGACGGCCCGGGCCGTCCAGATCCCCCGCCCGGTCAACTCTCCCAACCGGGTGAAACAGTCGACCAGCCAGGCGTAGTCGGCGGCATAGGCGAGGTGCCGGGCGCCGCCATCGGATTGCCAGCTGCGAAGCCAGCGACCGTCGGGGTTTCGCCGGAGGTTGTCGTAGAGGAAGCTGCCGATGGCGACGGCAGACCGTTCCCAGTCCGGGTTGCCGGTGGCGGCGGCGGCCTCGGCCAGCGCCGAGGCGTACATGGCATTCCACTCCGTCAGCACCTTGTCATCGAGTCCGGGCCGGACCCGCAGGCGGCGGGCCTCGAACAGCAAACGGCGACCCGCCTCCACCTCGGACGGGCCCCCCAGGGGTGCGCCGACCGGGCGCCGGAGGATGGTGGCGCCGTCGAAATTCCCGGCAACGGTGATGTCGAACCAGCCGACCACCGCCTCGAGAATGGCCCGGGGATCCTCGCCGGGGCCGAGTGACCCGCCGCGGATCGCCGCGGCGGCCTGATCCGGGGTCCAGACGTAGAACCTTCCCTCGACCCCTTCGGAGTCGGCATCCTCGGCGGAGTACACCCCTCCCTCGGCGCTGGTGAGGTCGCGGGCAACGTAGTTCACGATGTCTTCGACCACCGCCAGGTAATCGGGCTTCCCGGTCGCCTGCCAGCCGTGCAGGTAGGCGCGCAGCAACCCGGCCTGGTCGTAGAGCATCTTCTCGAAGTGGGGGACGAGCCACTGATTGTCGGTCGAATACCGGGCGAACCCCCCGCCCAGATGGTCGTGGATGCCGCCGGCGGCCATGGCGTCAAGGGTGGTGACGGCCATCGGCCGCGACGGGGCCGGGTCGTCCTCGGCCTGTCGGCGCCCGTGACAGAGGGCGATGTCGATGAGGGTGGGCTGCGGGAATTTCGGTGCCGGCCCGAAACCCCCCCACTGGCGGTCGAATCGGGTGGCCAACTCCTGGGTGGCGACCTCGAGAAGATCGACGCCGTCCTCCACGCCGTCCAACCAGCCGAGAGACGAGGCACGCGACTCCGGCCGGGAGATCACCGACCGGGAGGCAATGGCCTTCGAGAGCTCGTCCGCCTGTTCCTCCACCTCGTGGCGACGGTTGGTCCAGACGTCGGTCAACGCGGCCAGGACGGTCCGGAACGAGGGAGTGCCATGGCGGTCGTCGGGGGGAAAGTAGGTTCCGCCGAAGAACGGCCGCCGATCCGGGGTGAGGAACACGCTCATCGGCCAGCCGCCCGACCCGGTGATGGCCTGGACCGCTTCCATGTAGACGGCATCCACGTCGGGACGCTCCTCCCGGTCCACCTTCACGCTGACAAACGAGCCGTTGAGGGCCTCGGCGGTACCGGGATTCTCGAACGATTCGTGGGCCATGACGTGACACCAGTGGCAGGCCGAGTACCCGATGGAGAGAAAGACGGGCCGGTTCTCGTCCCGGGCCCGGTCGAACGCCTCGTCGCCCCACGGATACCAGTCGACCGGATTGTCGGCGTGCTGGCGGAGGTAGGGAGAGGTCTCCCCGGCAAGGCGGTTCACCCCGTCGATGCTACGGGATCGATGGCCAGGTTCCGGCCGCCGCCAGCCGTCCGGTGGCCGCGAGGAGGTGCGGCGTGAGCCGGGCCGGGTGCTCGGATGGACGGTCGGCCCTATGGTGCTGCGATGGATCTCCGACTGGATGGAAAGACGGCGCTCGTGACCGGGGCCTCCCGGGGGATCGGGATGGCTATCGCCCAGGTGTTCGCGGAGGCGGGAGCCTCGGTGATGCTCTCGTCACGCAAGGAGGAGGCGCTGGCCGAAGCCAAGGACGCCATCGACGCGGCCAAGGGCGACCGGTCCGGCGAGGTGGCCTGGCAGGTGGCCAATGCCGGCGATCCGGATCAAGGTGAGGCCTGCGTGGCCGCCACCGTCGACCGATTCGGGTCGGTGGACATCCTGGTCAACAACGCGGCCACCAACCCGTACTACGGACCGTTGATGGAGATCGACACCGGGCGGATCGACAAGACGATACGGGTGAACCAGTCCGGCTACCTCGAGTGGACCCAGGCGGCATGGCGGGCCGGCATGTCCGAGCACGGCGGGGTGGTGTTGAACCTGGCATCCATCGGCGGGCTGTCGGTGGAACAGGGGATCGGCTGGTACAACGTGAGCAAGGCGGCGGTGATCCATCTCACCCGCCAGCTGGCCGGTGAGCTCGGGCCCAAGGTCAGGGTCAACGCGGTGGCCCCCGGCCTGGTGAAGACGTTCTTCGCCAAGGCGCTGTGGGAACCGGCCGAGGACCAGATCGCCCGTCGCCTCCCGCTCCGTCGGCTGGGTGTCCCCGAGGACATCGCCGCCGCCGCGTTGTTCCTGTGTTCGGACGCAGCGTCGTGGATCACCGGCCACACCCTGGTCATCGACGGCGGCGCGCTGGAGATCGTCAGCGGCGGGATCGCCTAGCACTCCGTTTGGTCATCGGGCGTTCGCGCCCTTGAAACTCCGGCGAAACACTCGAATGCCACCCTGAGTGGTGTGAGCGACCTGTTCGACGGCTACGGCGAGGGGGCACAGGGCCTGACCGTGGCCGCCTTCGACGAGATGGTCGACCGGGACGGGTCGGCGCGGGTGCCGTATTCGGGGGTGGCCGCCTCGCTGTCGCAGATGGGACCGGACGACGTCTCGGCCCGTGCCACCCGCCTGGCCCGGGCGTTCATGGACCAGGGGGTGACCTTCGACCTGGACGGTGAAGAGCGGCCCTTCCCCCTCGATGTGGTTCCCCGCATCTTCACGGCGGGCGAGTGGTCCCAGGTGTCGGACGGGGTGGCCCAACGGGTCCGGGCACTCGAGGCGTTCCTCGCCGACGTCTACGGCGCGTCCCGGATCATCCGCGACGGGATCATCCCCCACGAGGTGGTGACCAGCTCCCCCGGCTTCGTGCGCGCCGCCCACGACCTGACGCCGCCCAACGGGGTGCGGATCCATGTGGCCGGCATCGACGTGGTCCGCGACGAGGAAGGGGAGTTCCGGGTCCTGGAGGACAACATCCGGAGCCCGTCGGGGGTCAGTTACGTTCTGGCCAACCGGGCAGCCATGGCCCGGATCCTGCCGGAACTGTTCTGGGGTCAGCCCATCCAGATGGTGACCGACTACCCGGCCCATCTGATCCATGCGCTGCGCCGGTCCGCCCCGGCCGGAGTGCACGACCCGACGGTGGTCGTCCTCACCCCCGGGGTGCACAACTCCGCCTTCTACGAGCACGCCCTGCTGGCCCGGCTCATGGGCGTCCATCTCGTCGAGGGACGCGACCTGGTCTGCCACGGCACCGACGTCTTCCTGCGGACCACCGAGGGCGAAGTCCCGGTGCATGTCATCTACCGGCGGATCGACGACGAGTATCTGGACCCGTTGCAGTTTCGACCGGAGTCGCTGGTCGGTTGCCCCGGCGTGCTCAACGCCGCCCGAGCCGGGCGGGTGACGATCGCCAACGGCGTCGGCAACGGTGTTGCCGACGACAAGCTCGTCTACACCTACGTCCCGGCCATGATCAAGTACTACTTGAGTGAGGAGCCGATCCTCCGCAACGTCGAGACCATCCACCTCCAAGACGCCAAGGTACGAGCCGACGCCCTGGCCCGCCGCGACCAGCTGGTGTTCAAAAAGGTCGACGGTTCGGGAGGCAAGGGACTGGTCATCGGTCCGGCGGCGTCGGGAGCCGATCTCGACGCGTTGGGCCTCGAGGTGGACGACGACCCCCGCCACTGGATCGCCCAGCGGGTGGTGGCGCTGTCGACGTCACCCACCTGGGTCGACGACACCATGGTCCGCCGCCACGTGGACCTGCGACCGTTCGCGGTCAACGACGGTGAGAACGTCTGGGTTCTGCCCGGCGGGCTCACCCGGGTTGCCCTCCAAGAGGGCGGGTTGGTGGTCAACTCCAGCCAGGGGGGAGGGTCCAAGGACACCTGGGTGATCGGGGCCGGGCCCCCCGCCCCGATGGTGGAGGCGCGCCAGCCGGTCCCCGTCAGCGCTGGGCCCCCGATGGATTCCGGGCCGCGGCAGGATGCCGAGAACAGCCGACAACAACAGCAGCAACAGCAATGACCAACGCACTGCTGAGCCGGGTGGCCGAGTCCATCTTCTGGGTAGGGCGCTATGTCGAACGGGCGGAAGGCACCGCCCGGATCCTCGACGTCTCCGTCTTCCAGGCCCTGGAACAGAGCGATGCCGAAGGGGCCAACGCTGCCCGCCGCCTCCTGGCGGTGATGGGGCTTCCCGACGTCGAGGACGAAACCCTGTGGCAGGCGACCGAGAGACTGGCCACCGATCCCGACAGCCGGTCGTCGATCGCCGGCGCAGTGGCGGCGGCCCGGGAGAACTCCCGGGCGGTGCGCCATGTGGTGCCGGTCGAATTCTGGGAGCACATCAACGCCACCTGGTCCTCGCTACCCCGCGAATGGGAGTCCGCCCGGTGGCTGGGGCCGGCGCCCTACCTCTCGTTTGTCAAGACCCAGGTGGCCGGCATCACCGGACTGGCCGACACCCTGATGAGCCGGGATCAGACCTGGCTGTTCTTCACCCTCGGACGGTGCCTCGAGCGCACCGACGTGGTGGCCCGCCAGCTGGCCACCGTCCAGTTCGACGACGTCTTCGACAGCGGGCTGGTGATGCTGCTGCGCTCCTGTGGAGGCTACGAGCCCTACCTGCGGCTCTCCCAGGGCGTGGTCCAGCCGGGACGGGTCCTCGACTTCCTGCTGCGTGACCGCCTCTTCCCGCGGTCGGCGTTCGCCTCCCTGACCCTGGCCGAAGAGTGCCTCGACCAGATCAACGCCGGCCGCGACGGGGCGTGGGAGGACGCCCGCGGCCTGGTGGGACTGGCCCGGGCCGAGCTGGAATACTCGGCGCCGTCCACCCTGTCCCGGGGACTCGAGACCCGGCTCGAGCGTCTGCAAGGATCGATCTCGTCAGTCAGCGATGCGGTCACCCGCCGCTACTTCGCCCAGGATCTCCCCACCGAATGGCACCGGGGAGGTGTCGGCGCATGAGCCGGGCGGACGGTTGGCGACTTCGGGTGCTGCACGAGACCCGGTTCGACTACGACTCGCCGGCCCGGGCGTCCTACAACGAACTGCGGCTCACCCCCCGGACCGAACGGGGCCAGACCGCGCTCGAGACCAAGATCGTGACGGTGCCGGTGGCCCCCCAGTACACCTACGTCGACTACTGGGGCACCCAGGTCGTGTCGTTCAACGTCGACCGCGGCCACGAGATGCTGTCCGTCCGCGGCAGCGCGCTGGTGGACACCCAGCGTCCGGAGCCGCCGGAGGACGCCTCCTGGGAGGAGGTCGACGACGCGTCGATGACCATGGCTGACCATCTCTCCCACAAGCTGTACACCGAGCCGGGCCCCGAGCTCGAAGCCCTGGCCGCCGGGCTGCGGGCTCCCCGGCCACTGGAGACCGCCCGGCGCATCATGGAACAGGCCCACAGCTGTCTGCGGTACATGCGCGGGGTGACCGACGTCCACACCTCGGCCAACGAGGCCTTCGCCGACGGCGCCGGGGTGTGCCAGGACTTCGCCCACCTGGCTCTCGCCCTGACCAAGTCGGTGGGGCTGCCGTCCCGCTACGTGTCCGGCTACTTCCACCCTGACCCGGAGGCCACCATTGGAGAGGAGATCACCGGGGAGAGCCACGCCTGGGTCGAGGTGTGGACCGGGGCGTGGTGGGGGTTCGACCCCACCAATGACTGTCCGGTCGGTGAGCGGCACGTAGCGGTGGGCCGCGGTCGCGACTACTCCGACGTCCCGCCGGTCAAGGGGATCTACGCCGGCCGCGCCGAACACAACATGCATGTCGGCGTGCGCATCACGAGGACCCACTGAACGGTGCTGACCCGCATGCGGATCTGGTTGCCGGATGCTCCGGGAATTCTGGCCGCGGTGGCCTCGGAGATCGGCGCAGTGGATGGCAACGTCATCGGGCTCGAGGTGCTCGAGCGCCAAGCCGGAGTGGCCATCGATGAATTGGTGGTGGAGCTTCCCGATGATCCCGGCGCGGTCGACGCGGTGTTGAAGGGGATTCGCAACGTCCCCGGCGCCGGGGTCGAGGACGTCCACGAAATGGCCAGCATGGGTGCGGACCGGGAGGACACCGTCCTCAATGCCGCGGCGGCCATCCTCCAGGCGGCCACACCGCCCGCGGCCATGAACGCATTGGTCGGACGGCTACTCGCCCTGTTCGACCTCTCGTGGCTGGCGCTGGCCGACCCGGATTGCCGGCAGTTCATCGAGGTCCACGGTGACGCCCCGACCGTGGAATGGGTCGCCGCCTTCGCGGAAGGGGCACGATCCGGGGCCGATCAGGCCAACGACACCACCAACTCCGGGGTCTTCATCGAATCGATGCCGGAGACCGAGTTCACGGTGTGCGGGGGCCGGGCGGCTCCCATCCGCCGACGCGAGCGCCACGAGATCGCCATCCTGGTGATGGTCACCGCCCGGTTCGTGGATGCCCTCGGGGGGCGCCAGCGCATCCCCACCTAGCGGTCAGCTGAGCCCGCCCCGTTGCACCTTGCCGCTCGAGGTGCGGGGCAAGCTGTCCACCACCACCAGCTCCTTGGGCGCCGCCCACGGGGCGAGCTGTTCGGACACCGCCGCACGTAGCGACTCCAGTCCCGGCGGCGTCGACGGATCGGCCGGCACCACCCAGGCCACCACCCGTTCGCCCCATTCGGGGTCGGGACGTTTCCACACCGCGACCTCCGCGACGCCCGGGTGACGGGCCAGGACCGACTCGACGGCCGACGGCCAGACCTTCTCGGCTCCGGTGACGATGACCTCGGCGATCCGGCCGCGCACCGACAGTTCGCCGTGGGCATCGAGGCTTCCGGCATCACCGGTGGGGAGCCAGCCTCCCGGCAGTCGGGGATCGGCGCCGTCCCGGTAGGCCCGCAGCAGCACCGGCCCGCGCACCAGTACCTCACCGTCGGCACCGAGCTCACCGTCTCCGATCCGGAGCTCGATGCCGTCGAGGGGCAGCCCGTCGTAGACGACACCGGATCCGGTCTCGGTCATACCGTAGGTGGTGACCACGTTGCCGGGGAGGCGGTCGGGTTGGGCGGCGCCCCCCAACAGCACCGTCCGGTACCCGGTGGTGTCCGTCCGTCGCAGGGCGGTAGCCACCAACGAGACCCGGGTGGCCCCTCGGACGCGCCTCGGCTTCCACCGCGCCGGCGTCGAACCGTTCGAACAAGGTGTACGGCGTGCCGGTGGCGAGGGCCCGGGTCAGGACCGAGAGCCCGCCGATGTGGGCGAGCGGTAGGCAGGCCACCCACCGGTCACGGGCCGGGTCGATGTCGAGCCGCCGGGAACCGGCCCGGGCCGATGCCTGGACGGCCGCATGGGTGAGGACCACCCCCTTGGGCTCTCCGGTGGTTCCACTGGTGGCCACCACCAGGGCATCGCCGTCGACCACCGGAAGCCCGTCGGTTCGGGGGTGGGACCCGTCCAGGTCGACCACCGTCGCCGGCCGGAGCCGGTCGAGGAGCTGGTCGACCGCGGGTCGGGGGAGGCGGGGATCCAGGGGGAGCACCGCATCGCCCTGGTCCCATGCCCGGTGCAGGGCGTCGACGAAGGCCTGGCCGGCCGGGAGATCGACTGCCACCAGGTCAGCCATGGCAGCTAGGTTAGGTGACTGCGCGAAGAACGACGCGAGGAGCAGTGGTCGCATGGTGAAGACGGTGATCAGCGGGGCGCCGGAGGACCCGGTCGAGCAGTACCGGAGCATGCCCCTTCCGGACTGGGAGCGGCGCGGTGTCTACAAGGACATCTATTTCGACGTCGCCGACGGGATC
Source organism: uncultured Acidimicrobiaceae bacterium (assembly GCA_963819695.1). Taxonomy (GTDB): domain Bacteria; phylum Actinomycetota; class Acidimicrobiia; order Acidimicrobiales; family RAAP-2; genus DASZIT01. Next base: position 1,455,482 of record CAWFXD010000001.1, read on the forward strand.
GCCAAGCTCACCATCGCCCGTCCGGAGGTCCGCAACGCCTTCCGTCCCCAGACCCTCTTCGAGCTCTCCGATGCGCTCTCCGCGGCTCGCGACGATCCATCGGTGGGGGTGGTGATCCTGACCGGCGAGGGCCCCGACGCGTTCTGCTCGGGTGGGGACCAGATGATCCGCGGCGATGACGGGTACCTGGGTGACGACGACGTCGCCCAGCAGGGGATCGGCCGCCTCAACGTGCTCGATCTGCAGGTCGAGATCCGGCGGATGCCCAAGCCGGTGGTGGCCATGGTCGCCGGCTACGCCATCGGCGGGGGACACATCCTCCATCTGGTCTGCGACCTCACCATCGCCGCCGACAACGCCCGCTTCGGCCAGACCGGACCCATCGTCGGGAGTTTCGACGGCGGCTACGGGTCCAGTCTGCTGGCCCGCACCATCGGGCTCAAGCGGGCCAAGGAGGTGTGGTTCCTCTGCCGCCAGTACGACGCCGCCACCGCCCTCGAGTGGGGTCTGGTCAACGAGGTGGTCCCCCTGGATTCCCTCGAGACCGAGACCATCGCCTGGTGCCGGAGGATGCTGTCGTTGTCGCCGATCGCCCTGCGGATGATCAAGGGCGGGCTGCACGCGGCCGACGACGGCCTGGCCGGGCTCCAGCAGCTCGCCGGGGACGCAACCATGCTCTTCTACATGAGCGAAGAGGGCCAAGAGGGCCGCAACGCCTTCCAGGAGCACCGGAAGCCGGACTTCGGTAGGTTCCCTCGCCGCCCATGAAGGTGGCGGCGATGTCGCCAGCCGGAGGGCGGTCGCACTCTGACGCGCCACGTTTGAGCGAATCGCCATCCACGTTCGCTCAAAGGTGGCGCGCGAACACCGATCGGGGCTCCGGTGGATGACCAGGTGATGGCCGCGCCGGCCGCCGCGGAGACCACCGCCCCGGGACCGGTGAAGCGGTGGGTGCTGGGCGCCCGCCCGCGCACGCTACCGGCCGCGGTGGTGCCGGTGCTGGTCGGAACGGCGGCTGCCCATCTCCTGGTCTCCCGGTTGACCACGACCGGACCCCGACGAATTGCCGGGCTGGCCTCGGGGACGGGAGGGTCGATCTGGGACTCCCACTGGTGGCGGGCGCTCGGCGCCCTGGCGGTCGCCCTCGCGCTGCAGGTCGGCACCAACTACGCCAACGACTACTCCGACGGCATCCGGGGGACCGATGACCAACGGGTCGGCCCGGTCCGGCTGGTGGCGTCGGGGCTGGCGTCGCCGCCGGCGGTCAAGCGGGCGGCGTTTGCCGCCTTCGGCCTGGCGGGGGCGGTCGGCCTGACCCTGGCCTGGGCAACCTCGTGGTGGGTGCTGGCCGTGGGAGCCGCGTGTCTGGCTGCGGGGTGGTTCTATACCGGCGGGCCCCGACCGTATGGCTACGCCGGATTCGGCGAGCTCTTCGTCTTCGTCTTCTTCGGGGTGGTGGCCACCATCGGCACCTTCTACGTCCAGACCGGGAAGCTGTCCGGAGGGCTGGTGGTCCCCGCCTCGGTGACGGTGGGCCTGTTGGCCACTGCGCTGCTATTGGCCAACAATCTGCGGGACATCGAAACCGACCGGGTGGCCGGGAAGCGGACTCTCGCCGCCCGGGTGGGACGGCGGACCGCAGGTTGGTTCTACGTCGCCTGCGTGGTGCTCCCGTTCATCGGGGTACTGGTGGTGGGCCTGGTGGCGGCGACCGGGGACACCCTTCATCGGCAACCGGTCTACCTCTTCCTGTTCCTGCCCCTGCTGTCGCTGCCGCTGGCGGTGGCTCCGATCCGCACCGTCACCAGCGATGCCGCCGGGCGGGCCCTGCTTCCGGTGCTGGCGGCCACCGGTCGGCTCCAGCTCGCCTTCGGCGCCCTGCTGGCCGGAGCCTTGTGGCTGTGGGCGGCATGACCTCAGCGTTGCGCACCCAGGAACGCCCGGATCTCCTCGGCGACCATCGCCGGCTCCTGGAGATGCGGGGAGTGTCCGGCCCCGGGGATCACCGCCCGGACGGCGTTGTCGCCGATGGCGTCGACCATCCGCTCTCCGATGCGGGTGAACTTGTCGTCGAGTTCGCCGGTCACGATCAGGACCGGCATCTCCAGTCCGGCCAGCTCGGGTCCACAGCGGGACCTGGGTACCGGTTCCGGCCAGCCGCAGGCTGGAGGCCAGACCGGGCCCGGTGTTGCTGCGACGCTCGGTGAACCCGTCAGCCTCGGCCGACAGCCCGGCCAACAGCGGGGTGTCGAGCCACCGGCGCAGGAAGGCGTCCAGCCGGGCTTGCCCATCGCCGGCGGACCGCGGTTCCCCGGGTGGGTCGAGCTGGTCGGCCAACCCCCGGTCCCGGGCGACCCGGGCCGCCCGTTGGTCTGGATCGTCGATGCCGGCGGTACCCGAGATGAGCACCAGGGAATCGACCCGCTCGGGCCGGTCGAGGGCCAGATGGAGGCAGAAGCGGGCGCCCATCGAGTAACCGAGGTAGTCGGCCCGGCCGCCCACCGCGCCCAACAGGCCGGCTCCCTCGGGGAGATCGGCCCGTACCGCGGCCGAACCGCCGTGGCCGGGCAGGTCGACCCGCACGACCTGATGGTCGGCGGCCAGCCGGGTGTCCAGCGATCCCCAGACGCCACCAGTCTGGGTGAACCCGTGGGCCATCACCAGGCGCGGTCCGTGGCCGATCACCGTGGCGTGCAACGCCACGGTGTCGGACGCGGGGGTTCGGGTGGTGGGGTCAGGCGGCATCACACGTACGGTCCTCCGTCATGAGCGTACCGATACCGGTGCCGGCACCCGGGAGCGCCGACATCCAGATGGAGTTTGCCGCCACCCTGGTCGACGAGTGGACGCGATGCGGGATCTCGCATGCCGTCATCTGCCCCGGGTCGCGATCGACCCCGTTGGCGGTCGCGCTGGTGCGCCATCCCGGGATGGAGGCCCACGTACGGCTCGACGAACGATCGGCCGCCTTCACCGCCCTCGGGATCGGTCTGGCCAGCGGGCACCCGGCGGTGATGGTGACCACCAGTGGCACCGCCGCGGCCGAGCTCCATGCCGCGGTGGCGGAAGCCGATCTGGCCAAGGTGCCCCTGCTCATCTGCACCGCCGACCGACCCCCGGAGCTCCGGGACATCGGGGCCCCCCAGACCATCGATCAACAGCACCTGTTCGGACGCTCGGTTCGTTGGTTCGCCGATCCTGGGGTAGCCGACGACGCCAGCCGCCTCACCTGGCGATCGTTGGCATCTCGGTCAGTGGCCGAGGCGGCGAACGGTCCGGCGGGAGCTGGGCCGGTGCATCTGAATCTTCCTTTCCGCGAACCACTCATTGGCGATGCCGGGACCGGGACCGCCCAACCCGGACGTCCGGACGGCCAGCCGTGGTACCGGATCGAGGTCGGGCCCTCGACTCCGTCGGCGGCGGCCGTGGCCCGGATCGTCGAAGCCGGTCGGGCCGGTGTCCGGGGAGTCATCGTGGCCGGGGCCGGCTGCGGCGAGCCGGATGCGGTGATCGCCGCGGCGTCGGCGCTGGGATGGCCGTTGCTGGCCGACGCCCGCTCGGGCCTTCGGCGCGCCGGGGACCCGGTGATCGCCGCGGCCGACGGCATCCTCCGCTCCGACTCGTTTTGTGCTGCCCACCGTCCGGAGTTCGTCCTCAGGCTCGGGGCGCCCTGGGTCTCGAAGGTGGTCAACGCCTATCTGGCCACTTCGGTGACGGGAGCCACCCCGGTGGTGGCGGTGGTCCCCGGGTGGCAGTGGGTGGACCCGGATCGATCGGTGACCATCCAGGTGGCCGCCGATCCCACCGCGGTGTGCCAGGGGATCATCGACGGCGGCGGTGGGTCGACCCGGCCGTCCGCCAACCGCTGGCTCGACGAGTGGCGGTCAGCCGAGTCCGCCGCCCAGGCCTCCATCGGGCAGAGTCTCGGCGATCAACCGGGTGCCGGCAACGGTCGGGCGGCCCGAAGCCAGGGTTGGACCGAGCCCCGGCTGGCTCGGCAACTGTTTGCCGACCTGCCGTCCGGGGTCACCCTGGTGTCGTCGTCCTCGATGCCCATCCGGGATATCGAAGCGTTCGGGGCACCGAGGGTCGATCCCCCGCGGGTGTTGGCCAACCGGGGCGCCAACGGCATCGACGGCGTGGTGTCGACCGCCCTGGGCGTCGCCATGGCCACCGGGCCCACCGTCGCCCTGGTCGGGGATCTGGCTTTCTTCCATGACGTCTCGGCGCTGGTCCGGGCCATGGGGACCGACCCGCCTTGCGCGGTGGTGGTGGCCGACAACCGCGGGGGAGGGATCTTCTCGTTCCTCCCGCAAGCCGCGAGCCTCGACACCGCCACCTTCGAGGCCCTGTTCGGCACCCAGCAGGCCCCCGACGTGGCCCGGGTGGCAGCCGGATTCGGTCTGCCGGTGGAGGAGATCGGGTCCGAGGACGGGCCGGAGGCCCTGGGGGAAGCGTTGCACCGGTGCGTGGCGGGCGGGGGGCTGGCGGTGATCCGGGTGCGGTTACCGGATCGGTCGGCCAACGTGGAGATCCACGCGGACGTCAACCGAGCCGTGGTCCGCGCCGTCGATGAGGTGATGGCCGCCGGCGTCGACCGGGCTGGTCCGGATGCAACCGCTCAGCAGGCGGTCGGATCGTAGGAGGGGACGCTCGACGCCGCGGTTGCCGGCGTGGCCGCTGAACTCCCGGTGGTGGCGGTGGTGGCGGCCGGGGCAGTGGTCGCCGTCACCGTCGGGACCGGGATCGGGCTCCCATAGCCGTCCAGGGGAGGGGTGGTCACCGTCGCGGTGGATCCACCCAGGAATTGGGTGATGATCTGCTGGGTCTGGGGTTGCTGGACGACCTGGACGGCCTCGTTTCCGTAAGGCGCATAGCTCGCCCCCACGGTGGGCACCGTGTAGTTCTGGAGGCTGGTTCCGGAGAAGGCGTGGTAGCGCTCGGCCAGGCTCAACAGCATCCCCGAGCTGAATTGGTCGTCGAGGGTGACGTCGTGGGTCAACGAGGAGATGAACGACGCCGCCTGGATCGGGTTGTAGGTCGACTTGGCCTTGTTCACGACGGCCTCGATGACCAGGTTCTGCCGGGTGATGCGCCCGATGTCCGACGAGTAGTCACTCACCCACGTTCCGCCTTTGTAGTACTCGAAGTGCCGGGATCGGGAGAGGGCCAACGCCTGGGTGCCGTTGATGGCCTGGCACCCCGCGGTGGGGATGTTCAGACCCGTGCAATTGCTGTAGACGCCATTGGCATTGCAGTCGCCGTAGTCCTTGACCGGATAGGGAAAGTTCATCTTGATCCCACCGAGCCCGTTGACCGCGTCGGTCAGTCCGAAGAAGTTGACCACGATCCAGTGGCTGATCGGAATCCCGAAGGTGTTCTCGACGGTCTGGACCACCCCGTTGGCCCCGGTGCCGCTCGGGTTCGGATCGTTGGGACCGGCGGCGAAGGCGGCGTTGATCTTGTTCTTGCTCGACACCCCCGACGCCGCCGGTACCCCGGAGAGGGTCACGAAGGTGTCCCGGGGGATGGAAAGGGTGCTGGCGGTTCCGGCGGCGGGATCGACGTGGACGATCTTGATGGTGTCGCTCCGCTGGCCACCGGCGTTGGTGGCATTGCCGAACTGCTGGGCCTGGGCAGCGGTCTCCCCGGTACGGGTGTCCGAACCGATCACCAGCACGTTGTACGGCGCTCCGTTGGCCACCGCCACGCAGCTCGGGCACACCGCCGTCTTGATCTGGCCCCATTCGTACCGGAAGTAGCCGTAGCCACTGGCGGCCAGGACCACGATGACGATGAGGATGATGATGATGATCCGAAGGGTCCGCTCCCCGGCCGTCCGCCGGCGTTTGGCCGGCTTGAGCCGGGGCTGGGTGGAGGGAGGGACGGACCCCCCCGCCCGGCGGGGAATCGGGATCTGGCCCCCGAGGATCGGCCCCGGGAATTCGTTGTTACCCGCCATACGCCCGGCGCACTCCGTACCGCGGCCTCTCCTGCCCGTCGGGGCAGCCGGCGGCCGTCTGAGCATGGTCGATGGGTGGTGGCAAGAAGTTGGCCTGTCGCTCGTTCTGTCGATCGGCCGGGACGACGCGTCCCACCGACGGGGTCCGGGGAAGTTTCCCACGCACGACGCCGGAGTTGATGTCACCCACCGGTTCGGGGGCTGTGCGCGGCGACCGACTTTACCAGTTGGTCCTGGTCAGGACGTGGAGGGCAACCACGAACCGTGGAACCCGAACGGCACCCGCGCCGGCAGGTGCACGGTGGCCACCGGTGGCCCGGCGAACGAGGTGGCATCCAGGATGACCAAATCACTGGCGTCGCGGGTGCGATCGTAGACGACGCTCAACACCCAACCTTCATCTTCCCCACCGCCGTCGGCGGCCCGAATGAAGACGGGCTCGCCCGGTGCCTGGTACTCGCCCGGCACGAAGCGGGTGGCTTCGTCCCGGGCGAGGTCGTACTTGATCAGGCCGACTGACGCGTCGGTCTCCGGTTGGGACCCCAGCAGCGTGCAGTAGCCGTACCGGTGGGGGCGGCCGGCCACCTTCGTCGTCCATCCGGGGGAATTCCACCGGCGCGTCGTCCAGCCGCACCTCGGTCACCCGATTGGCCGCAGCATCGATGGTCCAGCGGGCCAACGCCGGGTTGTCGGTCGCGATGGCCTCCCCCGGGCCGGTGTCGAACGCCGAGTCGTAGCGGATGACGTCCATGACGATGATGTCCCCGTCGTCGTAGGCATTGAGCACGTGGAAGACATACACCGGGTCGATGCCGATCCAGGTGATGTCCCCGCTCTCCCCGTCGCGCGGCATCACCCCGATCCGGCTCCCGGCCTCGGGCATCCACCGGAACGGGAGCGATCGCCCGGCGGCGGCCAGATCCAGATCGAAGACCACCGGAAGGTCCATGAACACCACCCGTGAGGTGGTGACCCCGAAATCGTGCATCATCGCCGCCCTCGGGATGTCGATCGCCTGGCTCCGGGTCAACGCGCCGGTGGGATCCACGGTGTGATAGCGGAGAAAGGGTGGCCCGAAGACGTCGTAGCCGAAGAACAGGAGCTCGCCGGTGGCCGGGTCGACCTTCGGGTGGGCGGTCATCGGCGACGCCAATGCCGCGTCGAAGTCGTGGATGCGGGCGCGCTCCAGATCGGGGGACAGCGCATGGGGAAAGCCGGACTCCACCAGGGCCAGCGTGGTGCCGCCGTGTCGGATGACATGGGTATTGGCCGGTCCGTTGAGAGGTTCCTGGGGTCCGTTGGGCGGAGCCGTGCCGATCTCGGCTGCCAGCTTGCGGGTTCTGACCCACCGATTCCGGTAGCCGACGGCTTTACCCCCGGCCAGCGAGATGTCGTGGATCATCCCGTCGCCGGTGAACCAGTGGTACTCGGTTTCGTCGATGGGCAGCACCGCCGGGTTGGGCCCGTTGCGGAGCAGGTGGCCTTCGAGGTCAGGAGGGATGACGCCGGTGACCGGCAATTCATGATCCTCGGTCAGCTCTTCGTGCACCGGGGCGAAGTTGCCTTCGAGATAGGGATTTGGCACCGAGGCTCCTTGATTGCTGGGCGGAAGCGGCATCCGTCACCGACGACCGGCCTTGCGAGCGTATCGGCCCTCTGCCGGGGTGGGGCCTACGTCACCGCGCCCCGTCGGCGGGCGGGCAACCATGGGGCCGGCGGGTGGTGCCGACGTGGCAGGCTGAGTCCATGTCCGGACTTGCCGAGGATCTGCGCTTTCGGGGGCTCATCCACCAGATGACCGATCCGACCCTCGAGGCCCGTCTCGACTCCGATCGGCTGACCGCCTACACCGGGTTCGACCCGACCGCTGACAGTCTCCACGTCGGCCACCTCCTGCAGCTGTGCAACCTCCGGCGCCTCCAGCTGGCCGGGCACCGACCCATCGCCCTGGCCGGCGGCGGGACCGGGTTCATCGGCGATCCCGGCGGCAGGTCGGAGGAACGATCCCTCCTCACCGCCGAATCCCTGCAGGCCAACCTCCGGGGCATCCGGCGCCAGCTCGAGCGGTTCCTGGACTTCGGGTCGGGGACCGACGCGCCGGCCAGGCTGATGGACAACGCCGACTGGCTGACCGAGCTCGGGCTCTTCGACTTCCTGCGCGACGTCGGCAAGCATTTCACCGTCAACCAGATGGTGGCCAAGGACTCGGTCAGGTCCCGGCTCGATCGGGACGGACAGGGCATCTCCTTCACCGAGTTCAGTTACATGCTGTTGCAGGCCTACGACTTCCTCCAACTGTTCGACGAGTGCGACTGCACCCTCCAACTCGGGGGCAGCGATCAGTGGGGCAACATCACCATGGGCATCGACCTGGTCCGCAAGCTGCGCCACGCCGAAGTCTGGGGACTGACCACGCCGTTGGTGCTGAAGGCCGACGGGACCAAGTTCGGGAAGACGGAGACCGGGACGGTATGGCTCGACGCCGACCGGACCAGTCCGTATCAGCTCTACCAGTTCTTCATCCGCAGCGAGGACGCCGTGGTCGGTACCTATCTCCGCTACTTCACCTTTCTGTCCCGTGAGGAGATCCTGGCTCTCGATCAGCTGACCGCCGAGCACCCCGAAAGGCGGGAAGCGCAGCGGGAGCTGGCCCGCCAGGTGTGCACCCTGGTCCACGGGGAGCAGGAAACCGTAGGCGCCGAACGGGCGGCGGCCGCCCTGTTCGGCGGGGAGGTCTCCGAACTCGACGAGCGATCCCTCCTCGACGTCTTTGCCGACGCCCCCTCCACCCGGATGGCCCGGAGCCGGCTCGATGGCGTTGGCCTGCCCCTGGTGGATCTGCTGGTCGAGACCGGAGTCCCGTCCAAGAGCCAGGCCCGAACCATCATCGAGCAGGGTGGCGTCTACGTGAACAATCACCGGGAGACGGAGGTGGCCAGGATGTTGACGTCCGACGACCTGGTGGCGGGCAGCTATCTGCTGGTGCGCCGGGGCAAAAAGAACCACCACCTGGTCAGCTTCGACTGATGCCGGGCCGGGTGACGGCGAAGGAGGACGGGCACGGCCTCGCCCTACACTCACGTCCATGAGCGCGCCCACCCAGCCGACTTCGGACGCGTCGCCGGTGAGGTTGACCGCCGGGCTCCCCGAGACGATCCTGCCGCCCGAGTCCGAGGAGGTCATGGCCGCGCTCGGATCTGCCCTCGACCAACCGGGTGAGCGGCGCCGTCATGCGGTGGCCGATGTGGTGCGATCGGAGCCGAAGTCGCTGGCCGCCTGGGCGGCTCTTGGCTCGCTAGCCCGCGACGATGTCGAGGCGTACGCCTACTTCCGGGTCGGCTATCACCGTGGGCTCGACGCGCTGCGAGGGGCCGGTTGGAAGGGGTCGGGCACCGTGCGCTGGGCCCATGAGGAGAACCGCCCCTTTCTCCGGTGCCTCGACGGCCTGCGGTCGGCGGCCGGTTCGATCGGCGAGCACAGTGAGGAGGAGCGGTGCGCCACCTTCCTCCGCCAGCTCGATCCGTCGTGGCAATCCGATCGCACCGGTTACCCGGCTTGAGGATGAAATGGTCGGCCGGCGCCGGAGCGGTGGCTGCCGCAGTGGCGATCGGCTCGACGGCGCTGGCCGGTTGTGCCGCGCAGGAGCAGTCGGGGACCCTGGCCAATCGGGTCACCTCCTGGGTGGCCGGAGCCGGTGCCGGGTCGTCCATCGGGACCGTCGAGGTGGACATCAAGAATGTGGATCTCGCCTTCCGTCAGAACGATCCGCCCGGCGAGATCCGATCGGTGTGCGGACTGGTGGTGACCGATGCCGGCACCGCCAACGGCAACCTGCCGACCCCGGACCAGCAACTCTCCGACGACCTGTCCGCCGCCTACGCCACCGCCTATGACGCCGGCACCGACTGTTACAACGGGGCCAACGGCGACAAGAAGCTCCTGGCCACGTCGACGGCCTTGCGGGCCAAGGCCCAAACCCAGATGGCCACCGCGCTCGATCGGATCACCGCGGTGACCGGAAAGGTGACTTCCACCACCACCACGACGGCGCCGGCCAACGTCGACCCGTTCGGGAATTGAGCGCACCGGTGCGCAACCCCGGCCGGTACTAGGACATGCCCGCCGGGACCGGCATCCGCGGGCCCATCCCCGAGGGCCAGGACCCCGAGGAGTACGACCGCCGGCGGCGCCGGGTGCTGTGGTCGATGCCCACCGGGCTCTTCGTGGTCGGGAGCCGGGCCGGCGACCACGCCAATCTGATGACCGCCAATCTGGTCATGCAGGTGGCCACCACCCCGAAGTTGGTGGCGGTGGCGGTGGAGACCGATGCGGTGACCGCCGGCCTGATCCGGCAGAGCGGGAGGTTCTCGATCTCGATTCTCGCCCGGGCCGACCGGGCGATGGTGCGCCGGTTCGTGAAGCCGGCCAGCGATGTGGAGCTCGGCCCGGAGGCGACTGTCACCGCCGTCCAGGGCGAGCCGGTGGTCGAGGTCTCCGGAGGGGTTCCCGTCCTGGCCGCGGCGGTGGGTTGGCTGGCCTGTGAGGTGCGCCAGACGGTGGGGTTGGAGGCGGGTCCCGCCGAGGAGGGAAGCCATGTCCTGTTCATCGGCGAGGTGGTGGACGTCGGGGAACGGGTGGACGGCGGGGGAGAACCGGATGTCGAGCCGGGGCCGGCCGAAGTCCTCAGGATGGAGGACACCCGGATGAACTACGGAGGCTGACTGGGCGTGGCTGCCCTCAGCTCTTGTCGGTGGGGTCCTTCGGCCGGAGGTCGATCCGGAGGGTGAGGATGCCGTCCACCAACTCCGCCTGGGCATCGCCGAGCATGGCGTAATCCATGAAGTCGGCTTGCATCTGCTCCTTGAAGCGAAGACGCTCAGGTCCCTCGATGGGGGGAAGGCCCCGGGTACGGACGGCGTTCGCCCGGTCTCGGAACCTGTCGATCATGGCTTGGGGGTCGAAACCTTCGGGCACCCGACGATCGTACAGGGGTGTTTCCGCGTTACGACCGCCTGTGGCCCGCACTACACTGAAGGGCGCATCGTAGATGGCGGTCGCCCCGGCCCGGTGGGCTGTGTTGGGCGCCGCCTGGCCGGGGACAGTCCGGGGACAAGGAGTTTCGGTGAAGAAGGGTCGGCATCGCCGCTTCGAGGAGGCACGCAGTCTGAAGCGCTCTGTCGCGACCGCGAACCGGAGCTGTCCGGAGTGCGGTGCCGAACCCGACGACAAGCATGCGTCGTGGTGCCTGGCCACCGAGGACGAGTACGACGAGATCCTGGGCACGGCGCCGAGCCGGACAACCTTCGCCGAGGACGATCCGCTGGCCGAGTGACGGCGGCGCGGGCTACCCGCGGATGGCGGGGTGGGGGAGCAGGGCGACCTTGGTCCGCGGCATCATCCGCTCATCGAGGTAGGAGCTGAGCCGGCGGTAGACCTTCTTGCCGGTCATGGTGACCAGTTCGGTCCGCATGCTCACGTACACCGGTTCGTGACCGATGAAGGCGGCAGGATCCTCGGTGCACCACCAATGGAATTCCTCGCCACCCTCGCCCCAGTGCCGGCGATCCCACTGGCGGATCACCGAGGTGACGTGGCCGTCGGGCGACGACTCGTCCTCGCGTCGGAGCGGAAGCTGCCAGCACACCTCTGGCTTCAGCTCGACGTGACTCCGCCCCTGCCGCTCGGCTGACTTGTGCAACGCGCACCCGGCTCCCGCCGGGAAGCCGGGCCGGTTCAAGAAGATGCAGGCTCCGTCGACCATGCGGGTGGCGAGCTCTCCATCCGGGAGTTTCTTGACCACCCCCTTCCGGCCCTGCCGATGGAACTGCCAGAGGTCGGGGGTCAAATCCGCCGCGGCCTTCTCCACGTTGCGAGCGTCCTTCTTGCCGGTGAAGTGGGCACCGTAGGAGCAGCATCCTTGCACGAGCTCCGGGGCCGGACCGGTGAGGACCCCTTGGCAACCCTGTCCGTAGATGCAGGTCCACGGGCTGGTCAAGAAGGTCACGTCGAACTGCCAGGTTCGTTCCTCGTCCGGGTCCTTGAAGCTGATCCACTCGTGAGCATCGGAGGGCACCGGGGGGCGGGCTGGGGTCACGCCCTTATGATGACAGGCGTGAGCCGAGCGCGTGACCACCGGGGTCCGGTAGTGACGATCACTCCGGCCGCCCGGGCCACGGTGAGCGCGGCGGTCGGTGGCGAGACCGATCCGGCATCCTTGGCCCTATGGCTCGAGGTCAGCGGCGCCGCCGACGGCGCCTTTACCTATGACATCTATCTCCGCGCCACCGCCGATGCCGACATCTGGGATTCGGTTCGGGACGATGGTGGCTTGTCGGTGGTGATCCCGAGGGAGAGCATCGAACGCGTGCAAGGGGCGGTGCTCGACTTCGTGCCCGCCGACGGGAGCGGGGGAAGTCTGGTGGTGGTCAACCCGAACACCCCGCCGGCGTCCCTACCTGGTGACCTCCTCCCACTTCACCAGGTCGACCTGTCGGACCCGTTCGCCCGCCAGGTGGTGTCGGTTCTCGAGGGCCAGGTGAATCCGAGCATCGCCGTCCACGGCGGTCGGGCCGACCTGGAGGCGGTGGAGGGTCGGGCCGTCTACCTCCGCCTCCGCGGCGGATGTCAGGGTTGCGGGATGGCCACGGCCACCCTGGCCCAGGGCATCGAGGTCATGCTGCGCGAGGCGATCCCGGAGCTCACCGAGGTCGTCGACATCACCGATCACGCCGGCGGCGCCAACCCGTACTACGAGCCCGCCCTCAGCTGATGGATGCCGCCGGCGGGCGGCCGGTCGACGCGAGGCCCCCATCGACCGGGATCCTCCGATACCTTTCTGCGAGTGAACGCAGTCCTTGTCGCCGGGGCGACCATTGCCGGACTGGCCGCCGGTGGAGTGTTGGACCCCATCGGCCAGCGGTTGGCTGAACGAAGCCACCTCGACGAGCTACGCAAGCGGGCCGAGGCCGAGGCCGACCGGGAATCCGTTCCCGCCGACCCCGCCGACGTCCCCGTCGACTCCCCCGTCGACCCGGTCCCCGAGCCGACCACCCCTCCGACCCACCTGGTGGCCCAGGGACGGTCCCGGGTCCGGACGGTGACGGCCGCCGTCCTCACCGGAGGCCTGTTCGGCCTGGGCGCCGTGCATTTCGGCACCGATCTGGTGCTGGCGCCGTTCTGCGTGCTCTTCGCGCTCTTGGTGGTGGTGGCGGTGACCGACCTGTCCTACCGTCTGGTTCCCCGCCGGTTGATCTACGCCTCTCTTGTCCTGATCATCCCGTTGCTGGTGGTGACCTCGGCGGTCGACCATTCCTGGACACACTTGAGCGGGTCGGCCATCGCCGGCGCGGTGGCGTTCGGTTTCTTCTTCACCATCTGGTGGTTCATGCCCCAGGGGATGGGGTACGGCGACGTCCGGTTGGCCGGGGTCATCGGCATTTGTGTCGGCTATCTGAGCCTGGTCCACGCCTATTTCGCCTTCTTCGGGGGCTTCGTGATCGGCATGGTGTTCGGCCTCATCATGATGGCGATCCTGGCCTCCGGTCGGAAGACCCGCATCCCGTTCGCTCCGGCGCTGGCGGTGGGGGCGGTGTTGGCCGTCTTCGTCGGGGCTCACCTGGCTCACAGCTTTTTCGGGACCAGCTAGGCGTGGGGGTTCGGCACCCCGAGTAGATTTGCCCCGTGCTTCGCTATCTGACCGCCGGAGAGTCCCATGGTCGCGCCCTGGTGGTGATCGTCGAGGGCATGCCGGCCGGCCTGCTGGTCACCACCGAGGATCTGCAATTCGGGCTGGCCCGCCGCCGCCTCGGCTTCGGACGCGGGCCGCGCATGCGTTTCGAGGCCGACGAGGTGACCCTGGTGGCGGGGGTCCGTCACGGCCGCACCCTCGGATCGCCGATTGCCATCGAGATCGCCAATACCGAGTGGCCCAAGTGGGAAGAGGAGATGTCGCCGGCTCCCGGTCTTCCCACCAAGGTCCTCACCCAGCCCCGGCCCGGGCATGCCGATCTGGCCGGCATGCTCAAGTACGGCTTGAACGACGCTCGTGACGTCCTCGAGCGGGCGTCGGCCCGGGAGACCGCCGCCCGGGTGGCGGCCGGGACCCTGGCCAAACTGCTCCTGGCCCAGATCGGCGTCGACGTGCTCAGCCACATCGTCCAGATCGGACCCGAGCGGTCGGAGGCGGGCGTCCTGCCGACCTTCGAGGACCGGCTGCGCATCGACGAATCCCCGGTACGCACCGCCGACCCCGAAGCCGAGAGCCGCATGGTGGCGGCCATCAAGGCGGCCGCCAAGGACGGTGACTCGCTGGGTGGTGTGGCCGAGATCATCGCCTACGGGGTACCGGTGGGGCTCGGCAGTTACGCGCAGTGGGACCGCCGCCTGGATGCCCTGTTGGCCCAGGCGCTGATGAGCATCCAGGCCATCAAGGCGGTGGAGATCGGCGAGGGACTCGATCTGCCGGCCCAGCGAGGATCGGTGGCCCACGACGCCATCCGGGTGGCCGACCCCGACTCCGAGGATCGTTTCACCGCCCTGGCCGCCGAGCTCGGGGGCGGGTACATGCGGGAGACCCATCGGGCCGGGGGCATCGAGGGCGGGGTCTCCACCGGTTCCCCGATCGTGACCCGGGCGTCGATGAAGCCGCTGGCCACCCTCAACCGCCCCTCACTCGAGACGGTTGACGTGGTGACCAAGGAATCAACGGTGTCGTTCAAGGAACGGACCGATGTCACCGCGGTGCCGGCCATGGGGGTGGTGGCCGAGACCATGGTGGCGTTGGTCCTGGCCGGAGAAGCACTCCGGAAGTTCGGTGGGGACTCGGTGGCCGAGTTCCGTCGCAACCGGCTGGCCTACCTGAAGGGGTTGGGAGAGACCCCGTCGGCGGCCGCGGCACCCTCAGCCGATGCCTGACCGGCTGCTGCTGGTGGGGATGATGGGCGCCGGCAAGACGACCGTCGGGCAGCTGGCCGCCACCCGGCTGGGGTGGGAGTTCTTCGATTCCGATGCGCAGGTGCTGGCCGCCACCGGTCGCACGGTGCCGGAGATATTCGCCGACGACGGGGAGACGGCCTTTCGGGCGGAGGAGAGCCGGGTGCTCGCCGAAGCCGTGGCCGGAGCGGCTCCGGTGGTCATCTCGGTGGCGGGTGGGGCGGTCCTGTCGGAGGCCAACCGCGCCCTGCTGGCCAGCTCGGGCGTGGTGGTGTGGCTACGGGCCGATCCGGCAACCCTCGGGAACCGGGTCGGACGCGGCGAGGGCCGGCCGCTCATCGGGGACGATCCACTGGAATCACTCAGGTCGCTCGACCGGATCCGTCGGCCCCTCTATGCCTCGATCGCCCAACTGGTGATCGACGTCGACCAGCTGGCTCCGGAGGACGTGGTCGATCGGGTGTTGGCCGGAGCCGGACTGGTGGACATCGAGAACGGCGCCCAGCCGTGATCCGGATCCCGGTGGCGCTGGGTGACCGGGCCTATGACGTGGTGGTCGGGGACGGTGCCCGCCATCGGTTGGCCGAGGAGGTGTCGGCGTCGGTCCCTTCCGCCCGCCGGGCCGCGGTGGTGACCCAGGCCGGCATCCCGGTGGAAGTGGATCCCGGGCTGCCGTTCGACGTGTTCACGGTGCCGGACGGCGAGGGGGCCAAATCGCTGCGCGAGGTAGAGGAACTGACCCGGGGCTTCGCCCGGGCCGGTATCAGCCGGGCGGATGTCGTCATCGCGGTCGGTGGCGGGGTGGTGACCGACCTGGCCGGATACGCAGCCGCGTCCTTTCACCGGGGGACGGCCTACGTGAACGTCTCGACCACGCTGCTCGGCCAGGTGGACGCGGCCATCGGGGGCAAGACCGGCGTCAACCTTCCGGAGGGGAAGAATCTGGTCGGGGCGTTCTGGCAACCCCGGGCCGTCCTCTGCGATCCCGAGGTACTGGCCACCCTCCCGCCCCGGGAGTGGGCGTCGGGCCGAGGCGAGATGGCCAAGTACGCCTTCTTGGACTCGTCACCCCGAGCCTGACCGGTTCCTGCTCGATCTCGATCTCGGCGACCAGGTCGCCCGGTGTGCGGAGATCAAGGCCGAGGTGGTGGCGTCCGACGAACGGGAGGGTGATCGCCGGATGGTCCTCAACTACGGGCACACCCTGGCCCACGCCCTGGAGGCCGTCGCCTTCGGGCCGGATCGGGACTGGGACCTCCGCCATGGGGAGGCGGTGGCCGTCGGTTTGGTCTTCGCCGCGTTGTTGGCTCGAAGGCTCGGACGGATCGACGACGCCCGTGTCGGCCTCCACCGTCGGGTGGTGGGTGCCTTCGACCTGCCGGCGGATCTGCCCGCCGGGGCCGACGCCGAAGAACTGCTTTCGTTCATGGCCCGGGACAAGAAGGCCCACCATGATCTGACCTTCGTGCTGGACGGTCCCCGCGGGCCCGAACCCGTACGGGGCGTCGCGCCGGCCGAGGTGCTCGCTACCCTGGCAGAGATGGAAACCGCGTCATGAGCAGTTCAGGGCTCGTCGTGCTGCTGTCGGGGCCCAACTTGAACCTGTTGGGCGACCGGGAGCCGGACATCTACGGACCCGAGGCGTTGGCCGACCATGTGGCCACCGCCACCAAGGCCGCGGCCGGGTTGGGTCTGGACCTCGAGCACCTCCAGACCAACCACGAGGGGGTGCTGGTCGAGGCCGTGCAGGGCGCCCGGGGGAGAGCGGTGGCCATCATCGTCAACGCCGGCGCCCTCAGCCACACCTCGTGGTCATTGCACGATGCGCTGGCGGCCTTCGGCGGCGTCGTCGTCGAGCTGCACCTCTCCAACCCCGCCGCCCGCGAGCCGTTCCGTCACCAGTCGGTCATCGCCCCGGTGGCCGACGGATGCATCGCCGGATTCGGTGGGTTGGGTTACGCACTGGCGGTGGAGGCGGTCCACCGCCTCCTTGTCTCCCGATCGGAGCCCTGAGGTGACGGCGGCGACCGAGCCCGATCAGCTCCCCCCGATGTCGGTGGCTGGGACGGCTGGACCGGTTGCGAGAGCGGTTCGAGGATTCCGACCCGGATGGTGACGCCATCGAGGCGTTGCTGGTGACGACCCCGGCCAACATCCGCTGGCTCACCGGGTTCTCGGGGTCGGCCGGCTTGCTGCTGGTAACCGCCGACGGCGCGGTGCTGACCACCGATGGACGGTACCGGACCCAGTCGGCCGAACAACTCGGTACCGCCGGCGTGGGTGAGGAGGTGGCCATCGTGGTGGGTGGTGTCCAGACCCAGCGGGATGCGTTGGCCGATGCGGTCGGATCGGTCGATCGGGTCGGCCTGGAAGCCGACGATGTCACCTGGGCGGCACAACGCTCCTGGGCGGAGATCTCTCAGCTCCGCCGAACTGCTTCCCACTCGGGGGGTGATCGAGGGGCTCCGGGTGGTCAAGGACGCCAGCGAGATCCTGCGGATGGAGCGGGCCGCCGCCATCGCCGACCAGGGGTTGGCCGCGGTGCTTCCGATGCTCGCGGCGGTGGGCTCGGGCAATGGATCCGCCGGCCCCCTCACCGAGTCGGGATTCGCCGCCGCCCTGGATCACGCCATGCGATTGGCCGGGGCGGAGGACAGTGCCTTCGAGACCATCGTGGCATCGGGGGAGAACTCGGCCAAGCCCCACGCCCGACCCGGCAACCGCCGGATTCGCCCGGGGGACCCGGTGGTGGTCGACTTCGGCGCCATCTTCGACGGGTACCGCTCGGACATGACCCGTACCTTCCTCGTCGGCGGTGAACCGAGCGGTGAACTGGCCCGGGTGTTCGCGGTGGTGGCCGAATCCCAGCGGGCCGGGGTGGCGGCGGTGCAGCCGGGTACCGAGACCGGAGCGGTGGACCAGGTCTGCCGTCAGGTGATCGACGACGCCGGCTGGGGAGAGCGGTTCGAGCATGGCACCGGCCACGGAGTCGGCCTCGACATTCACGAAGCCCCGTCGGTCGGGCCAGGGTCAACTGCTATCCTGAGCCCCGGCGCCGTCATCACCGTCGAGCCGGGCGTGTACCTGCCCGACACCGGTGGGGTACGCATCGAGGACACCTTGGTGGTGACCGAGGACGGCAGCCGCTCCCTCACCCAGTTCCCGAAAGAAGTCCCCGTCTGATGGCTGTTTCGACCAACGATCTCCGCAATGGCATGACCCTCGATCTGCCCGAAGGGCTGTTTGCGGTGGTCGAATTCCAGCACGTGAAGCCGGGCAAGGGCGGCGCCTTCGTGCGAACCAAATTGAAGAATGTTCGGACCGGGGCGGTGATCGAACGCACCTACCGGGCCGACGAGAAGCTCGAGCAGGCCATCATCGACAAGCGGGAGATGCAGTTCCTCTACCGGGACAGCTCCGACTACGTCTTCATGGACACCGTCTCCTACGAGCAGCTCCAGGTGACGACGGCCTCCTTGGGCGACTCGGCCAAGTACCTGAAGGAGGGTGACGACGCGGTGCTCCAGTTCTTCGGGACCGAGATCGTCGGGGTGGACCTGCCCGCGGCCGTCGAACTGAAGGTGACCGAGACCGAGCCGGGCGTCCAGGGCGACCGGGTCTCGGGTGCCCGGAAGCCGGCCACCGTGGAGACCGGATTGGTGCTGCAGGTTCCGTTGTTCGTCAATCCTGGTGAGATGATCAAGGTGGACACCCGGTCGGGCGAGTACCTGACCAGAGCCTGACGACCGGGGTCAGTCGGTATCGGCTGGCCCCGCCTGCGTTCCGTCCCGTCCATCCCGGATCGACCCGATCGTACCTTCGACCATGGAACCCTCGCCCCGACACCAGGCCCGAGAGCGGGCTCTCTCCCTGATGTACGAGGCGGAGCTCAAGGATGATTCGCCGTCGGTGATCCTGGACGCGCTGCTGGTCCCGCCCGATCCGTACACGGTCGCCCTCTTGCAGATGGTGGAGGCCAGGACCCGGGAAATCGACGACCTCATCGACTCGGCGGCCATCGGGTGGGACCTCGACCGGATGGCGGTGGTCGACCGGAACGTCCTCCGCCTGGCGGTGGCCGAGTTGCTCGGCTCTGCCGAGGTACCGACCGCGGTGATCCTCAACGAGGCGGTCGAGTTGGCTTCGGGCTACTCCACCGACGATTCCGGGCGTTTCGTCAACGGGGTCCTGTCCACCCTGGCCGACCGCATCCGGGCCTGACTCGACAATCCCCCCCGATGGGGAGCCGACTCAGGCAGCAGTGACCTCGGTTCCCGGCATCGCCCGCGCCCGGCGCAGTGATCGGGTGAGGGCCACGTTGCGGGGCATGACCATCCGCATCGCCCGGCACAGGCCCCAGGCGGCGCAGCGGGTCGCCACCAACTCCGGCCAGGGCTGCCGGATCCCCAGCATCTGTGCGGCCCAGTCGGGAAGGATGGACGTGGCCGCCCGGATCAGCGGGGCGTAGGCCGCCTGTTCCACTCCACCACCGATGTCGGGTGCCAGCAGGAATTCCAGACCGCGAGCCGCCTGCGCCCCGAACTCGAGCTCGGGTCGGACTGCGGTCAGGTAGGCGTCGACCGCCGCCGCGTCGGTGGGAACCTCGGTTGCCCCCAGCCGTCGGGCGATCTCGGCGACCTCGGCGAAGTACCGGTCCACATCCGGGGCCCGCAGGGGCCGGACACCGAAGAGCTGGTTGGCCCGCACGAACTGGGCGTGCTCGGCCACGTGCACCCAACGAAGGAGATCGGGATCGGAAGCTGCGTAGGCGAGGCCGTCGGGCCGGGTGCCCTTCACCGACAGGTGCACCTTCTTCACCGTGTCGATCAGCTTCTCGGCGGTGGCTGTGGAGCCGAAGATGGTTCCGCCCACGAAGGTGCCGGTCCGCTGCAGCCGGCCCAGGGGGTCGTCCTCGTAGACGGAGAAGTCGGCCACCCCGGCCATCGCCCCGGGATGGAGCGTCTGCAGCAACAGGGAGGAGACCCCACCGATGAGCATGGCCGGCATGTCCGAGTGCACCCGCCAGGTCACCGACGCCGGGCCGAACAGGCCGGGGTCCCCGGGGGAGTCGTCGAAGGGCACCAGGGGTTCCCCGAACTTGCTGCGCATGGTCGATCCGACCATCCCCCGGATCGGACCCATCGGGTCGAGCTTCATGTTCTGTTCCTCCCGAATCCGCACATTAACTACCGCCGGTACTTTATACTCGATCCATGGGAAACACTGCGATGGCCTCCCGCCCGGTTCGCCGAGGGCGGCCGCCCGGCCCTCGTCCGGACCCGGAGCATCGGCGCCGCCAGCTGATGGCGGCGGCTCGACAGGCCATCGCCAGGCTGGGCCCCGATGCCTCGATGGCCGCGATCGCCGGGGTCGCCGGCTACACCAAGCCCGCCCTCTACGCCGCCTTCGAGGACAAAGCCTCGTTGGCCGACGGCCTGGCGGCAGAGGTGTCGGGTGAACTGGCTCTGCGGATCGGGTCGTTGGTGGCGGGCGACCGCCGGCTCCCGGTGGCGCTGCGCGGGGCCATCGACGCCTTCTGCCAATTCGTGGAAGACGAGCCGGCGCTGTTCCGGTTTCTGGTCCAGGGTGCCGCCGGATTCGGGCGGTCACTCGGCGAACGCCGGCTTCTGGTGTCGGTGGGTGAGCAGGTGGGCGCCCTGCTGGCTGACGGTCTGGAGGCGGCCGGAGCGGATCCCTCGCCGGCCGCCACCCTCGGCTACGCCCTGATGGGCTCGGTGTTCATGGCCGCCGACTGGTGGGTGGATTCGCGGATGGTTTCCCGGGCGGAATTGGTCGATCAACTCACCGTGTTCGTCGGCAGCGGACTGGCGGCCTTCGCCTTGCCGACGACCCCATCGACCGGCGGCGGGGTCGTCGGAGGTGGCGCGCCCGGCTGAGCGTCGCGGTATAGTCAACGTCTGACCGTGAAGCGGGTCCCGTGAGGCCCGAACGGACAGGAGGAACGGTGGCCGAACGCGAACGCAGTCATACACGACCGCGGGGCGCGGTATTTGTGCCTAGGGCCCAAGTGATGTCGGCATCCGACGTCCAGCGGGCCATCACCCGCATGGCCCATGAGATCGCCGAGCGCAACCGGGGCCTGGAGCATCTGGTGCTGATCGGCCTCCAAACCGGCGGGGTCCCCATCGCCCGGCGGCTGGCGGCGAGTCTCGAAGCCGTCGAGAACACCACCATCCCGGTCGGCATCCTCGACGTGGCCTTCTACCGCGACGACATCGGGTTGCGCCCGGTGCTGCCCGAAGCGGTCACCGACATCAGCTTCGATCTCACCGGCGCCACCGTGGTGCTGGTCGACGACGTCCTGTTCACCGGTCGTACCATCCGGGCCGCCTTGAACGCGGTCAGCGAGTACGGGCGGGCCCAGGCGGTGCAGCTGGCGGTGATGGTCGATCGGGGCCATCGGGAGCTGCCCATCCGTCCCGACTATGTGGGAAAGAACCTCCCCACCCGCCGCGACGAAATGGTCGATGTCACCGAAGAGGGTGTGGCGCTCGGGGATCTGGTGGGGAAGTGAGCACGTTCCCTCACCATCTCCTGTCCATCGACGACCTCGGTTCCGACGGGATCGGCGAGGTGCTCCGGGTCACCGACTCCTTCGTGGAGGTCGGCCATCGGGCCAATCCGAAGGTCCCCGCCCTCCGGGGCCGGACGGTGGCCACCCTGTTCTTCGAAGACTCGACTCGCACCCGGGTCTCCTTCGAAACCGCGGCCAAGCGGCTCTCCGCCGACGTGCTCTCGTTCTCGGCCGGATCCTCATCGGTGAAGAAGGGCGAATCTCTCCGCGACACCGTGGAGACCATCGAGGCGATGGGAATCGACGCCATCATCATTCGCCATCCGTCGTCGGGAGCACCGGCCCGGGTGGCGCGCTGGGTCACCAGTTCATCGGTCATCAACGCCGGCGACGGCTGGCACGAGCATCCCACTCAGGCCCTACTCGACCTCTACACGGTCCGCCAGGCCCTGGGTGGTGGGGATGAGGGCGTCCACCGGTTCAAGAGCCTCCAGGTGATCATCGTGGGCGACATCCGGCACAGCCGGGTGGCCCGATCCCAGATCTACGCCTATGCCGCCCTGGGGGCCGAGGTGACGCTGGTGGCACCACCGACTCTGCTGCCGCCCTCGCTCGACGGGTGGCCGGTGGTGGCGGTCAGCCACGACATCGACAAGGAGCTCCCCTCGGCCGACGTCGTCTCCCTCCTGAGACTCCAGTCCGAACGGGGAAGTGGCGAGTTCGTACCCAGCCTCCGCGAGTACACGGCCGGGTTCGGGCTCACCGCCCGCCGGGCGGCCATGTTGAAGCCCGAGACGCTGATTCTCCACCCGGGCCCGATGGTGCGGGGGGTGGAGATCGCCTCGGAGGTCGCCGACCTGCCGGCGGCGCACATCACCGGCCAGGTGAGCAACGGAGTCGCCGTCCGGATGGCGGTGCTGTTCCTGATGCTCGGGCAGGGCCAGGCTGAAAGCCGCGCCGATGCCTGAGCCGCGTGGAGCTGAGCCCACCGTGGTCATCAGGGGGGGCACCGTGATCGACGCCACCGGTGAGCGTCGGGTCGACGTGGTCGTGGTCGACGGCGTCGTCCAAGCCACCGGGGAGGGAGTCGCGGTGCCACCCGGAGCCATCGTGCTCGACGCCGGCGGGTGCGTGGTCGCCCCCGGCCTGGTCGATCTCCACGTCCATCTGCGGGAGCCGGGTCAGGAGGAGGCCGAGACCATCGAGACGGGCACCCGGGCGGCGGCGCTGGGTGGCTTCACCGCGGTGGTCGCCATGCCCAACACCAACCCACCCCTCGACTCCGCCGACGCCGTCCGCAACGTCCTGGAGCTGGCTCCACACGGCCACCGCCCAGGTCGCGGTGGCCGGCGCCATTACCGTGGGCCGGGAGGGGAACCATCTTGCCCCGATGGCCGAACTCGCCGCCCTCGGGGTCCGTCTGTTCACCGACGATGGTGCCGGGGTGCAGTCGGCCGGTCTCATGCGCCGTGCCCTCGAGTATGCCCGGGGCCTCGGGGTCACCCTCGCTCAACACTGCGAGGACGGGAGCCTGGCCTGTGACGGTGCCATGCACGAGGGGGCCTGGTCGAGCCGGTTGGGCATCCCGGGCATGCCGGCCTTGGCCGAGGAGGTCATGGTGGCGAGGGACATTGCCCTGTCCCGGGCCACCGGCGCCCGCATCCACTTTCTGCACCTGTCCACCGCCGCGTCCATCGACCTGGTGAGACAGGCCAAGGCCGCCGGGCTCGCCGTCACCGCCGAAGCCGCTCCCCACCACTTTTCCCTGACCGACGCCTGCGCGGTCGACTACGACCCGGTGTTCAAGGTCAACCCCCCGCTGCGACCCCAATCCGACGTCGAGGCGGTGAAAGCGGGACTGGCCGACGGGACCATTGACGCCATTGCCACCGACCACGCTCCCCACGCCCCGGAGTTCAAGGATCTCCCGTTCGACCTCGCCCCGCCGGGGATGCTCGGCCTGCAGACCGCCCTGGCGTTGGCCATCACCGAGCTTGGGCTGCCGCTTTCGCAGGTTCTCGCGCTGATGAGCTGGCAGCCGGCGGCCATCGCCGGGCTCGACCCGGAGAGCCGAGGAGGCCAGGGAGGCCCGATCGAGGCCGGGAGGGCGGCCAACCTCTGTGTGATCGACCCCACCGCCACCTGGACGGTCGACCCGATGGCGCTGGCCAGCCGGAGCCGCAACACGCCGTATGCCGGCCGGACCCTCACCGGCCGGGTCCGGCACACGGTGTTTCGGGGAGAGCCGGTGGTCATCGACGGCGAGGCGATCCGATGACGGGGCGGAACGGGACCGCCCCCCGGCCGGAAGCCCTGCTGGTGCTGGCCGACGGCGAGGTCTTCGAGGGCGACGCCATCGGTGCCCAACCGCACGACTCCGGGAGCGGCGCCGGCATCGCCACCGGCGAGGCGGTGTTCAACACCGTGCTGTCCGGTTATCAAGAGGTGCTCACCGATCCCTCCTACGCCGGCCAGGTCATCGCCTTCACCTATCCCCATATCGGCAACTACGGGGTGAACCCGACCGACGACGAGGCGATCCGACCCCACTGCCGGGGGATCATCGTCCGCGACCTGGCCGACCGCCCGAGCAGCTGGAGGTCGGCGGGGACGCTGGAGGCGTTTCTGGTCCGGCACGGGGTGCCGGGCATCACCGGGGTGGACACCCGCCGGCTGACCCGCCACCTCCGCCACCACGGCGCCATGCCCTGCGCCTTCGGGACCGCGCCGGAGTCGGAGTTGTTGACCGCGGCCCGATCGGCCGAAGCCACCGACGGCCGTGACCTGGTGTCGGCGGTGACCACCGAGACGGTCGTGGTACGAGGCCACGGTCCCTACCGGGTGGTGGCCTACGACTTCGGGATCAAGGAGGCCATGCTCCGCCAACTCGGCGGGCTGGCCACCGTGACGGTGGTGCCGGCCTCGACCCCGGCGGATCAGGTGCTGGGCCTGCAGCCGGACGGGATCTTCCTTTCCAACGGCCCCGGCGACCCGGCCGCCCTCCCGGCCATCACCGCGGAGATCGGGAAGCTGGCCGCCGACGGCCGCGTGCCGGTGTTCGGGATCTGCCTGGGCCACCAGATTCTGGCTGCCGCCCTCGGCGCCACCACCTACAAGCTCCCGTTCGGCCACCACGGTGGAAATCACCCGGTGAGGCGGCTGGCCACCGGGAAGGTGGAGATCACCTCGCAGAACCACAATTACGCGGTGGCCGAGGGATCGCTGGCGTCGGCCGACGTCACCCACGTCAACCTCAACGACGGGGTCATCGAGGGACTCCGGAGCCGGGACACCCCTGCCTTCAGCGTCCAGTACCACCCCGAGGCGGGCCCGGGACCCCACGACGCCCGCTATCTGTTCGAGGAGTTCCGGCGGTTGATGGACGCCACCGGCGCCCACTCCGGTTCCGACTCGGCGGTGGGTACGGCCTGATGCCCCGCCGTTCCGACATCGACTCGATCCTGGTCATCGGCTCCGGACCCATCGTCATCGGGCAGGCCTGTGAGTTCGACTACTCCGGTACCCAGGCGTGCCGGGTCCTGGCCGAGGAGGGGTTCCGGGTGGTGCTGGCCAACTCGAACCCGGCCACCATCATGACCGACCCGGCCATGGCCGACCGGACCTATGTCGAACCGCTCGATCACGATGTGCTGGCCGCCATCATCGAGCGCGAGCGCCCCGACGCCCTGCTTCCGACGCTGGGGGGCCAGACGGCCCTCAACCTGACCATGAGCCTGTCCGGGAGCGGTGTCCTCGACGCCTTCGGGGTGGAGGTCATCGGGGCGAACGCCGAGGCCATCACCACCGCAGAGGATCGCGAGAAATTCAAGGCGGCCATGGAGGAGATCGGCCTGGCCGTTCCCGCTTCGGGCTTTGCCCACTCCCTCGACGAGGCGCTGGCCATCGGGGAATCGATCGGGTATCCGATCATGGTCCGGCCCAGCTTCATCCTGGGTGGGGCCGGCACCGGCATTGCCGTGGACCGCGGACGGCTGGTGCAGCTGGCCGCCGAGGGTATCGATGCCTCCCCGATCGGCGAGGTGCTCATCGAGGAATCCATCGCCGGACAGAAGGAGTTCGAGCTCGAGGTGATGCGGGATCACGCCGACAACTGTGTGGTCATCTGTTCGATCGAGAACGTCGATCCGATGGGCGTCCACACCGGGGACTCGATCACCGTTGCCCCGGCCCAGACCCTCACCGATGTCGAGTACCAGACCATGCGCGACGCCGCCTTCGCCTGCATCCGTCGGGTGGGAGTCGAGACGGGCGGATCGAACGTGCAGTTCGCGGTGAATCCCGTCGACGGGCGTCAGGTGGTGATCGAAATGAACCCGCGGGTGTCGCGGTCCTCGGCCCTGGCCTCGAAGGCGACCGGGTTCCCCATCGCCAAGATCGCCGCCAAGCTGGCGGTCGGGTACCGGCTCGACGAGGTGACCAACGACATCACCGGGGTCACCCCGGCATCCTTCGAGCCGACCATCGACTACGTGGTGACCAAAATTCCCCGATGGGCGTTCGAGAAGCTTCCCGGCGCCACCGATGAGCTGGGTACCCGGATGCAGTCGGTCGGTGAGGTGATGGCCATCGGACGGACGTTCCCCGAGTCACTCCAAAAAGCGATCCGCTCGCTGGAGCAGGGAAGGAGCGGGCTCAACGCCGATCCGTCCGAGGCCGACGTCGACGGGGTCCCCGTCGAGGATCTGCTGGCGGCGGTGAGCACCGCCACCCCGGAGCGGCTCTTCCAGCTCGAGTCGCTGCTGCGCCGGGGGGTGTCGGTCGAACAACTGGCCGACGCCACCGGCATCGATCCCTGGTTCCTCTCCGAGATGGCTTCGATCACCGACGCCCGGATGGCCCTGGATCTGCAAGTCACCCTGGGGGTGACGGTCGATGACCTCGACCGGCGAGCGTGGCGCCGTCTCAAGCGGCTGGGGTTCTCCGATGCCCAGCTGGCCCACCTGTTCGGGAGCGGGGTGGGCGAGGGTGACGTCCGCCGGAGGCGGCTCGCCCTCGGCGCCGGGGTGACCTTCAAGACCGTTGACACCTGCGGGGCAGAATTCGAGGCCCACACTCCGTACCACTACGCCACCACCGAGGACGAGGACGAGGTAGCTCCTTCTGACCGGCCCCGGGTGATCATCCTCGGCTCGGGGCCCAACCGGATCGGCCAGGGCATCGAGTTCGACTACTGCTGTGTGCACGCGTCGTTCGCCCTTCGGGATGCCGGCTTTGAAACGGTGATGGTGAACTGCAACCCCGAAACCGTCTCTACCGACTACGACACCTCGGATCGCCTCTACTTCGAGCCCCTCACCCCCGAAGACCTGGCCAACGTACTCGACGCCGAGATCAAGGCGTCGGTGGATGGTGGTCGGGTCGTCGGGGTCATCGTCAGCCTCGGCGGGCAGACACCTTTGAAGCTGGCGGCCAGCATCCCCGAGGAGCTGGTGCTCGGGACCTCTCCCGCCTCGATCGACCTCGCCGAGGACCGCGAGCGGTGGAACGAGTTGTGTACCGAGCTCGGGATTCCCCAGCCCCCGGGAGGGACGGCCGGCACCGCCGAGGAAGCGGTGGCGGTCGCCGCCGAGGTCGGCTACCCGGTCCTGGTCCGCCCGTCCTACGTCCTCGGCGGGCGGGCCATGGAGATCGTCTATGACGACGAGCGGCTGGTGGCGGCGGTCGAGGCGATGGCCGCCATGTTGGCCCGGGAGGGTGGGGTGACGGCCGAGCGCCGGGTGCTGGTGGATCGCTTCCTGGAGGATGCGGTGGAAGTCGACGTCGACGCGGTGCGGGACGCCACCGGCGATGTCGTGATCTGCGGGGTGATGGAACACGTGGAAGAGGCCGGCGTCCACTCCGGGGACTCGGCCTGTGCGCTTCCTCCCCAGACCCTCTCGGCCAAGGTGGTCGCCGAGCTCGAGAATCACGTTCGGGTGATCGCCGACGCCCTCGACGTGTGCGGCATCTGCAACGTGCAATTCGCGGTGAAGGACGACCTGGTCTATGTGCTGGAAGCCAATCCGAGGGCCAGCCGGACGGTTCCGTTCGTGGCCAAGGCCACCGGAGTCCCGGTGGCCATGGTGGCGGCCCGGGTGATGGTCGGGGCCACGCTGAAGGAACTCCGGGCCGAGGGCCTGTTGCGCGACCCGGTGGTCGGACACGTGTCGGTGAAAGAGGCGGTGCTGCCGTTCAACCGGTTCCCGGGAGTGGACACCCTCCTCGGACCCGAGATGCGATCGACCGGCGAGGTGATGGGCATCGGGACGACGTTCGGGCTGGCTTTCGCCAAGAGCCAGATCGCCGCCGGGAACCGGCTGCCGGTGGATGGGACCGTGTTTCTCTCGCTCGCCGATCGCGACAAGCGGTCCGGCCTGGAGGCAGCTCGCCAGTTTGTCTCCCTGGGATTCAACCTGGCGGCAACCTCGGGGACCGCCGCCCTGCTCGAATCCGAAGGTATCCCGGTGGCGACCGTGGTGGCCAAGGTCGGCGACCGCGGGGCGGCGGGTGTCGATGCGGTGGAGCTCATCGCCGGCGGCAAGGTGCAACTGGTGGTCAACACTCCCCGAGGTCGCGGTCCGCGGGCCGATGGTCTCCATATCCGGGCCACCGCCCTGGCCCACCAGGTGCCGTGTTTGACCACGGTGGCCGCCTTCAAGGCCGCGGCGGCGGGAATCGCCGACTGGATCAGCCATCCGCTGTCGGTCCGGTCACTCCAGGAGTACCACGCGTCATGAGTGCCGGGGTCCGTGCCGACCGGGTGCGGAAAGCGTGGCGGGCGGTGGTTGCCGGCGATGTGGACATGACCTGTCACATCGGTGGGGTGCAGCTGCCCAATCCGATGATGACCGCCTCGGGGACGGCCGGACATGGCGACGAGCTGGAGCCCTATCTCCCGCTGTCGTCACTGGGCGCAGTGGTGGTGAAATCGATCTCTCCGGAACCGTGGCCGGGCAACCCGGCGCCGAGGGTCCATGAGACGCCCTCGGGGATGTTGAACAGCGTCGGTCTCCAAGGTCCCGGTGTCGAGATTTGGGCCCGAGAGGATCTTCCGCGCCTGGCGGCCGCCGGCGCCCGGGTGGTGGCGAGTATCTGGGGTCAGCGGGTGGCCGACTTCGCCGAGGCGGCCGACCGGCTGTCGGCCGTCGAGGGCCTCACTGCCATCGAAGTGAACGTGAGTTGCCCGAACGTGGAGGACCGGCGTCGGATGTTCGCCCACTCGCCCAAGGCCACCGCCGAAGTGCTGGCCGCGGTCCGGGAGGCGAATCCCCTCCCGCTGTGGGCCAAGCTCAGCCCGAATGTGGCCGATCTCGCCGAGATCGCCGCGGCCGCCATCGGAGCGGGAGCTGATGCCGTGACCCTCATCAACACGGTGCTGGGGATGACCATCGACATCGAGGAGCGACGCCCGCTCCTCGGCGCCGGAGGCGGCGGACTGTCCGGAGCCGCCATCCATCCGGTGGCGGTGCGAGCGGTGTATGACGTGCGCAGCGCCCTCCCGGATACCCCCATCATCGGAGTGGGCGGCGTGATGAACGGTGCCGACGCCATCGAGCTGATGATGGCGGGCGCCAGCGGCATCCAGGTGGGTACCGCCACCTTTCGCGATCCCCGCGCCCCGTTGCGGATACTCGAGGAGATGGAGTCGTGGTGCGCCCACCGGGGGATCCGGGCGATGAGCGATCTGATTGGAGTTGGCCATGGGTGATGACCGGGTACATGAGGGCTTCGGCGCCCGGGTGGCGGCGGCCATCGACAGGACCGGGCCCCTGTGCGCGGGGATCGACCCGTCGGGATCGTTGCTCCGGGACTGGGGTCTGACCGACGATGCGATCGGCCTCCGGGAGTTCGGGACCCGGTGCGTCGAGGCGTTCGCCGGGGTGGTGCCGGTGGTGAAGCCGCAGGTGGCGTTCTTCGAGCGGTTCGGTGCCGCCGGGATCGCCGGCCTCGAGACGTTGATCCGTGACGCCCGGGAGGCCGGGCTCCTGGTCATCGCCGACGCCAAGCGGGGGGATATCGGGAGCACCATGGAGGCGTACGCCTCGACCTGGCTCGATCCCCAGAGCCCCCTCTGTGCCGACGCGGTGACGGCCACGCCGTATCTGGGACTCGGCTCGCTGCAGCCGATGTTCGACCTCGCCGCCGAACACGGCCGAGGGGTGGTCGTGGTGGTCCGCACCTCCAATCCGGAGGGCCGGGCCCTCCAGGAGGCGCTCACCGAGTCGGGTCGAGGCCCCGCTGTCGAAGACATGCTGCTGGGTCGGATCGCCGAACTGAACGCCGGTGGACTCTCCCTTCCGGGAACCGTGGGGGTGGTGGTCGGCGCCACCCTGGCGCCTTCGGCGTTTTCCTTGAGTTCACTGGGAGGTCCGATTCTGGCCCCGGGGGTCGGCGCCCAGGGCGCCACCGCCGACGATGTCGGCACGCTGTTCCGCGGTTGCAAGCCCGGAACGGTGCTGGCCAGTGCCTCTCGCTCGCTCCTGGCCGCCGGTCCCGACCCGTCTTCGCTCCGAGCCGCCGCCCTCGCCTCCCGGGAGGAGATGTCGGCCGCCCTCGGGTAGCCGGTCGACCCGAGGACGCTTCAGCCGGTATCCATTCCCTCGGAGGCAACCCTGTCCTCCATCGAGGCTACCCCGTCCGCCGCGGAATTGGTGATCCTGGGCCATCAGGCGTGGGGCATAGGCTGCCGCGGCACGCCACGTGCCTGAGGCGAGGAGCACCATGCAGATAATCCTTCTGGGTAGCGGCAGTCCGCTTCCTGACCCTCACCGAGCGGGTCCGTCGACGCTGGTCCGGACGAGCGCCGGCGACCTGCTCTTCGACTGCGGCCGGGGGGTGCTTATGCGGGCGGCCGCCGCCGGCTCCGCGGCCGGAGCCTTCCGGGCACTGTTTCTGACCCATCTGCACAGCGATCACATCACCGATCTGAACGACATCTACACCATGCGGTGGGCGATGTCCTTCCAATCCAACCCGTTGCCGGTCTACGGTCCCGGTGGAACCGCCACCCTCCTAAAGGCCACCGAGGCGATGCTGGAGCCCGACATCGGCTACCGCCTCGCCCATCACGATGACCTCCAATGGCGACCGTCGGCAGAAGTGACCGAGGTCGAACGGGGCCCCATCTTCGAAGAGGGCACGGTCCGAGTCACCGCGGCTCCGACCGATCACGCCCCGGTCCGCCCGACGGTGGGGTATCGGATCGACGACGGAGACCGGTCGGTGGTCATCGCCGGTGACACGGTGCCCTGCGCTGGGCTCGACGACCTGTGCCGGGATGCCGACGTACTGGTGCAGACCGTGGTGCGGCGGGACCTGATCGAGCAGTTCGGGCTTCCCCGGCTCAGCGACGTGCTCGACTACCACTCGTCGGTTCCCGATGCCGCGCACACCGCCGCCCGCAATGGAGTGTCCACGCTCCTGCTCACCCACCTGGTGCCCTCACCGGCCCCCGGCACCGAACAGGAATGGCTCGACCAAGCCGCCGCCGAATTCAGCGGCGAGGTCATCTTGGCGACCGACCTCCTCGTCGTGGAAGTCACCGGCTGACCGGTCTTACGGGATGCCGGGTGCCAGGCTCAGGTGGAAACCAGTGCCGGCTCGGGCTCGGGCTCGACTTGGTGCACCGGCGGCCCGGCGAGCTTCACGAGATTCCCACGCCGGAGCACCAATCCGGCAACGACCGCCCCGGCCACGAAGATGATCGACGACCACAGGAATGCCGTCGTGTAGCTGTGCAGGGCGGCGGCCTGGAGAGTGGCCGGACTGGCGATCTTCCCGACCAGGTAGGCCGAGGCGGCACTGGCGGCCACGGTGTTGAGCAGCGCGGTGCCGATGGACCCTCCAACCTGCTGGCTGGTGTTGAGGGTGGCCGACCCGACTCCGGCGTCGTGCGGCTGGAGGCCGAGGGTCCCGGTGCTGAAGGAGGGAGCGAGACTCAGTCCGAAACCGAGGCCCAGCAGGATCAAATACGGAAGGACATGGCTGGCATACGAACTGTGCAAACCGACCAAATGGAGCATGTACATGGCCGCCGCTCCCACCAGCAGGCCGATCGGGACGATGACCTTGGGCCCGACCTTGGGGAGGAGCACCCGATTGGAGATCTGGGCCATGGTGGCCAGGGCGGCGACCATCGGCAGGAAGGCGATCCCGGTCTTCACCGGGCTGAAGCCCAAGATTCCCTGCATGTAGTAGGTGAGGAAGAGAAACACCCCGAAGATCCCGATGCTGGCGAACAACATGGCCAACATCGAGCCACCTCGGGTCCGATTGAGCACCACCCGGGGCGGCAGGAGGGGAAAGGCGGCCCGGGTCTCGACGTAGGCGAAGACGGCCAGGAGCACGACGCCCAGGATCAGGAAGCCGATGGTGTACGGATTGCTCCAGGCGGTGGTCTCGGCGTGGGACAGCCCGTAGACCAAGCTGAACAGCCCTCCGGTCACCAGGAACAACCCCCGAATGTCGACCGGGTCACGGTCGGCGACCTTGTCGTTCTTGAGCCACAACAGGGCGCCGCCGGCGGCGATGGCGGCGAACACCAGGTTCACGAACAGCGTCCACCGCCAGGATTCGTAGGAAGTGAGGATGCCACCGAGCAAGAGCCCGAGGGCGCCGCCGGCTCCGGCGATGCCGCCGTATATGCCGAAGGCCTTCCCCCGCTCCGCCGGATTGGTGAAGGTGGTGGTCAACAGGGCGAGAACCGAAGGGGCGAGGAGCGCACCGAAGGCACCCTGAACAGAACGGGCAACCACCAGCATGGCGAAGTTGACCGACGCACCACCGAGCGCAGAGGCGAAGGCGAACCCGACCAGCCCGATGAGCAGGGTCCGCTTGCGGCCAATGATGTCACCGATAC
The DNA here is from genome assembly GCA_963819695.1 of uncultured Acidimicrobiaceae bacterium. Taxonomy (GTDB): domain Bacteria; phylum Actinomycetota; class Acidimicrobiia; order Acidimicrobiales; family RAAP-2; genus DASZIT01. The sequence continues at coordinate 1,487,768 of CAWFXD010000001.1, forward strand.
GGCCCCCGAGCAGCAGCAGGCTACCGAAGGCCAGTGAGTAACCGGTCACCACCCACTGCCGGTCGGCATTGGAGAAATGCAGGGCGTGCTGAGCTGTGGGCAAGGCGATGTTGACGATGGTGTTGTCGAGGATGACCATCAACTGGGCGATGCCGAGCACGGCCAGGATCCACCATCTCCGGTTGTGGTTCGCCTCGCCGTCGGAGACACCGCTGGGCGTCTCCGAAGGGGTCACTGTGGTCATCAGGCCCTCCGTCGAACTCGGGTGAATCGGCGACTACCACCGTCCGCCACCTCGGTAGTGGGAACGCCCGGGACCGGTCGACCTATTCCTGCATCCCCTCAGCACGCGAAATTATGTGCCGGAGCTACGCCCGAACCTGTCAGTGGGTGCGGCCGTACATCAGCTTCATCACCTTGGCCAGCACCTGGGTGGCCTTCGCCGGCCGGTTGAAGCTGGTCAGGTTCAGGGGAAGGGCGAAGCGCTGGGCGGTGATCGACTTGGCCCGCGAGAACTCGCGCAAGCCGTCCGGGCCGTGGATCCGCCCGAACCCCGATTCGCCGACTCCGCCGAAGGGCAGCCCGGGGACGAAGGCGAAGGTGAGCACCGAATTCACCGACACCATCCCCGACCGCATCCTCCGGGCCAGATCGATGCCCCGCTGCCGGGTCCGGGTGAAGACGGCGCCGCCCAGGCCATACCCGGAGGCGTTGACCAAGGTGAGGGCTTCTTCGGCGTCGCGCACCTTGGCCACGGTGAGGGTGGGCCCGAACGTCTCCTCGGTGACCGCGGTCGCATCCTCCGGCACCCCGACCAGAATCGTCGGATCCACCCCGTCCGCCTTCACCGTGTCGACTCCGCCGACCACCGCTCGACCCCCGGCCTTGATGGCATCGCCCACATGGCGTCGGATGACGTCCATCTGCGAGGGCATGGTCGGCGGGCCCCAGGCGGCATTCTCAGTCGACCCGGGATGGAGCTTTCCGGCCTTCTCCGCCAGGAGCGAGACGAACCGGTCGTAGACCGCCTCGGTGGCATACACCCGTTCGGTGCCGATGCAGGTCTGGCCCCCGTTGCTCATGCCGCTCCACAGGGCGGCGTCGGCGGCGGCGTCGAGGTCGGCACCATCGTCGACGATGAGTGCGTCCTTGCCACCACATTCCATCAGCACCGGCACCAGGTTCTCCGCGCAGGCCGCCATCACCTTCCGCCCGGTGTGGGCCGAACCGGTGAAGGCGATCTTGTCGACACCGGAACGGCACAGGGCAGCCCCGGTCTCGCCCAACCCGGTCACCAAGGTGAAGAGATCCCGACCCCGGGGGACGGCGGTGGACCAGGCGTCGACCAACCACTTCCCGATGGTCGGCGTGTATTCGCTCGGCTTGAAGACGACGGCATTGCCGGCGGCCAGGGCGTAGGCGATCGATCCGGCCGGGGTGAACACCGGATAGTTCCAGGGGCCGATCACCCCGACGACACCGAGTGGTTGGTACTCGACGGAGGCCGAGTTGTTGAGGGCCAGCAGCCCGGGGAAGACCGGACGGGGGGCGAGGACACGACGGGCGTGGCCGGCTGCCCACGAAAGGTGATCGATGACCAGGGTGACCTCGAGAACGGCGTCGGCGTGGGGCTTGCCGTTCTCCCGGTGGATGAGATCGGCCAACTCGTCCATGCGCCTGGCGAGCTCCCCCTTGTAGGCCGCCAGGTGCTGGGCCCGGCCCTCGAAACCAATTGACTGCCACCATTCCGAAGCCGCCCGGGCCCGCTCGACGGCGAACCGCACGGCCACCTCGCGGTCGATGGGGAAGGTGGCGACGACCTCGCCGGTGGCGGGATCGAGAGATTCGAACGAGGTGGCGTCCCCGCCAACCAGTCCCGGACGGGTTTCTTCGATACTGGGCATAGCTCGACTGTAGTGACCGCTCCGGCGGAACGCGAGGCGCCCGACCGGACCTCGGGATCAGGTTCCGGATTCTGCCGGGAACCATCCCGAGACCCGGTGCGACAGCCGTCGCTCGTGCTCGATGAGGCTGTCCCGGGCCACCTGTCGGGTGACCAACTCGAACTGAAGGCAGTCGCCGCCTCGTGCCTGGCCGAGCCGGGTGAGATCGGCGGTGATGACGCAGGCAATGATCGGGTAGCCGCCCACCGTGGCATGGTCGGGCATCAGCACGATCGGTTGACCATCGGGGGGAACCTGCACGGCGCCGGTGACGGTTCCGGTCGACTCGATCCGACCCGTCGACGACAAGACGTCCCCCGGCGTCGACAGCCGGAGCCCGACCCGGTTGGAGGTGTCGGTCACCGTCCAGCCGGTAGTGCAGAACGCTTCCAGTCCGGCGGCTCCGAATACATGCGGGCCCTCGATCACCCGGATCACCGTCGGTTTGGAGGCCTGCCCTTCCGACCGGTCCGGGGTGAGAAACCCGCGAGGGTGGCCGGGGGCGCCGAGATCGAGCTGATCGCCGGCCATCAACGGACCCAGACCGAGACCGCTCAACACGTCTGATGACCGGGAGCCGACGACGGTCGGGATCTCGATCCCACCGGCAATGCCGAGATAGGCCCGCAGTCCCTGGCGGAGTTGGCTGACCGTCACGGTCTGCCCGCTCTTGACCGGCACCACGGTGTCGACGGCCACGACGTGTCCGTCGATGGTGAGATCGAGGGCATCGCTGGCGACCGCCACCACACCGATGTGGGCGTCTCCCCGAAAGCGAAGGGTTGGGCCCCGGGCGGTGACCTCGATCACCGCGGCGTCATCCGAGTTGCCGACCAACCGGTTGGCCAGCCTCATGGAGTCGGGGTCGGCCGGGCCGGCATCGGGTATCCCGATCGATGCCACCGAGGTCCGCCCCCCGTCTTCCACCAGGCTCAGGAGACCGGGGTCGACGACCTCGATGAAACGGGGGCTCTGGGCCCGTCGAGGTGGACGCGCCGCCGGCAACCGACCTCGTGCGGCGCCGACCCCGTCGACGGCTTCCGCGCCGACGGCCTGCCGAAAGCACACGATGTCGCCGGCCTGCAGGCGCGCATAGGGGGCGACCTCCGGGTCGAACAGTGGCAGCGAGGTCCGGCCGACCAGCATCCAGCCACCTGGCGTCGGTTGCGGATAGATGGCGGCGAATCCACCGGCCAGCGCCACTGAGCCCTGGGGCACCGACGCCCGGGGGGTGGCCCGGCGTTGGATGCCCTCCAGGGCCGGTGGCAATCCGACCAGATAGGGGAACCCCGGTGAGAAGCCGAGAAACGCCACCCGAAGATGGCAACCGGTCAAGAGGTCGATGACCGCGTCGGCGGTAATGCCGGCGGCGGTCGCGACTTCGTGCAGATCGGGACCGTCGAAGGTGACCGGGATGTCGATGGGGTCACGCGGCACCGTTGTTTCCTCCGGCTCGGATCCCACCCCGTGGGCCTCCTCGAATCCAGCCAGCCAGCGTCGGAAGTGTTCGGGATCGTTGGTCAGCGGGTCAATGTGAACCACCACGGAGCGGAACCCGACGACGATGTCCCCGATGGCTGTCGGCCCGCCGCCGCCGACCTCCCGCGGCAGCCGACCTGCCAGCCGTTGGGCGGCGTCGACGCTTTCGACCTCGACCAACCAGGCCGAGTCACCGAACGGCAGTATCTGTCGGATCATGACGGGGAGGCAAAGCTGCGGATGGTCACCCCGGCCGCCTCGAGAGCCATCCGGGTATCCCGGGCCGACTCCGACGCCGAGGGGGTGTCTCCGTGCACGCACAAGGTTTCGCAGGTCACCGGCAACCACGAGCCGTCGGCCGCTTCGATGCCCCCACGGGTCACCAGGGAGATCGCCCGCTGGGCCACGACCTGTGGGTCATCGAACACCGAATCGGGGTCGCCGCGGGGGACCAGCCGGCCGTCGGCGAGATAGCCCCGGTCGGCGAACGCCTCGGCGATCACCTTCAGCCCCGCCCGGGTGGCCAACCCCTCCACCACGCTTCCGGCCTGGGCGACCAGCATGGTGACCCCGCACTCCCGCACTGCGTCCACGACCACCGCGGCGACCGCCTCGTCGACTGCCATCCGGTTGTACAGCGCGCCGTGGGGTTTGATGTAGGGGACCGACCCGCCGGCGGTGGCGGCGATCCCGGCCAGGATCCCGTACTGCTCGACGATGTCGGCCCGGAGCCGGGCGGCGGGCACCTCCCGGGGGCGTCGCCCGAACCCCTCACGATCGCGGTAGGAGACGTGGGCGCCGATGGCCAGGCCCCGCCGGTGGGCGGCGACCAGACTCGCCTCGATCACCTTCAGATTTCCGGCGTGAAACCCACAAGAGAGATTGGCACTGGTGACACAATCGAGGACGGCGAGGTCGGAAGGAAGGAGGGTTTCGGCTTCCCCTAGATCGGCATTCAGATCCACCGCGGCCACCCCCCAAGTATTCATGGTGACCGGCGGTCGTGGAGGCGCTATCGTCTCGGTCATGCCGCAACCGCCTGCACTTACGCCCGAACAGCGCCAAGCCGCCTTGGCCAAAGCCGCCAGGGTCCGCCGTGAGCGGGCCGAGGTCAAGATGAGGCTCAAGATGAATCAGTTGAGCCTCTCTGAGCTCCTGACGGAAGCCGACGGGAACGAGACGATCGGGAAGATGAAGGTGATCTCGGTGCTCGAGTCGCTTCCCGGTCTCGGCAAGGTCAAGGCCCGCCGGCTGATGGACACGGTGGGGATCAGCGAGAGTCGTCGGCTTCAGGGACTCGGGAGCAATCAGCGTCAGGCGCTGCTCCGCGAGACCGCTCGCTGAGTCACGCGTCGTCGGGCCCGGCCGTGGGCCGGGCCGACCCATTGATCTTCGTGCTCTTCGGCCCGGGGGGGGCCGGAAAAGGGACCATCGCTGCCAAGTTGGTCGAGTCCGATCCGGGGCTTTGGCTCAGCCGGTCATGGACGACCCGCCCACGGCGACCGGGAGAAAGCGACGACGCCTACCGCTTCGTGGACCGGGCGACGTTCGAAGAGCACGCCCGGGCCGGCGATTTCTTCGAGTGGGCCGAGTTCCTGGACAATCTCTATGGGACCCCCGTTCCCCGACCACCCGAGGGCTTCGACGTCTTGTTGGAGATCGACCTCCAGGGTGCGCTCCAGGTCAAGTCCAAGCGGCCCGATGCCATCCTCATCCTGCTGTTACCCCCGAATCGCCGAGATCCAGGCCGAGAGGCTGCGGAGCCGTGGAGACAGTGAGGACCATGTGGTCAAGCGCCTGGAGGCGGGGTTCGAAGAGGAGCGGATCGGGCGTCAAATTGCCGATGCGGTAGTCGTCAACGACGGCCTGATGCCGGCGGCGGCCGAGGTGGCCGGTATAGTGGACAGTTGCCGTACCACCGCCCGATCGGGCAGTGGCGCGGCTGGCGGAACCGCCGGTGGTGTAGCTCAGGCCCCCGACGCCCTACCCGACGACGCTACTGAAGGATCGTGATGGCTCAGCCCCGCAGTACTTTGATGGACCCGCCGGTCGAGGATCTCCTCGACAAGGTGGACTCCAAGTTCACGTTGGTGGCCCTGGCCTCCCGCCGGGCCCGTCAGGTGAACAGCTATTACAACTCGCTGGGCGAAGGCCTGGGAGTGGTGGTCCCCCCGCAGGTCGCCTCGCTGTCGGGCAAGCCGCTGTCGATCGCCTTCGAAGAGGTCGCCGCCGGCAAGGCCACCTACAGTCGTCCGGATCCCGAAGAAGAGGCCGCCTTGGCCGCCGAAGCCGCGCTGGCCGCCGAAGCCGCGCTGGCCGAGGAAACCGGTTTGGCTGCGGTCGACGGCGCGGTTGAGGAACCGGCGGCCACCGAGTCCACCGACTAGAGCGGTGAGGCCCGATCGATCATGACGGGCGACACCAAACCCTTCGTCGTACTCGGCGTGTCGGCCGGGATCGCCGCCTACAAGGCGGTGGAGATCTGCCGTCGCCTGGTTGACGCCGGGGTGCATGTGGCCCCGGTGATGACCGAGCGGGCAACCCATTTCGTGGGCCGCGCCACCTTCGACGCCCTCGGCTCCGAGCCGGTCCAGACCAGCCTCTGGGACGAGGCATCGCCTATCCCGCATACCCGCCTCGGCCAACTGGCCGACGTCGTGGTGGTGGCGCCGGCCACCCTCGACCTCCTGGGCCGGTACGCCAACGGCCTGGCCGACGATCTGCTGACCACCACCTTGTTGGCCACCGCCGCGCCGGTGGTGGTGTGCCCGGCCATGCACACCGAGATGTGGGAGCACCCGGCCGTCCAGCAGAACCTGACGACACTGCGGTCCCGGGGCGTCATCGTGGTCCCCCCCGAGGACGGACGACTGGCCGGCGGGGACATCGGTTCCGGCCGGCTGGCCGACCCCGAGGTGATCGTGGAGACGGTCCTCGGACTCCTCGGCTCCCGAGCCCGGCGGGATCTGGCCGGAGTCCGAATGGTGGTATCGGCCGGCGGAACCCGTGAGCCGATCGACCCGGTCCGGGTGTTGACCAACCGGTCGTCCGGGAAGCAGGGCCACGCGGTGGCCGAAGCCGCGGCCCGCCGGGGGGCGCGGGTCGATCTGGTCACCACCACCGACCGCCCGGTGCCGGCCGAAGTTGCCGTGCACCGGGTGGAGACGGCAGCCGACATGGAGGCCGCCGTGCTGTCCCTGGCCGCCGGCGCCGATGTGGTGGTGATGGCGGCGGCAGTGGCCGACTTCCGTCCCAAGCGTTCGGCGCCGGCCAAACTCCACAAGTCGGACGGCGTTCCCGATCTGATCCTCGAGCCGACACCGGATATCCTGGCTGAACTCGGTCGGCGCCGGACCGGCACCCAGGTCCTGGTCGGCTTCGCGGCGGAGACCGATCAGGTCAGCGAGCGGGCGACGGCAAAGTTGGTGGGCAAGGGCGTCGACCTGATGGTGGCCAACGATGTGTCCGCGCCCGGAGTGGGATTCGACCATGACACCAATGCGGTCACGGTGCTGGGATCCGACGGGCACATCACCGAAGTCCCGGTGACCAGCAAGCTGATGGTGGCGGACGCGGTGTTGGACAGGGTGGCCGCGCTCCTGGCCACCCGCTGAGCGTCGGGCCAGCTCACGCCTGATATCGCCGCCGACGCTGCCATCGCCTATCCTTCTGCGATCCCGGTAGCCGGACCGGCGCCCAGTCTTCAGCCCCACATCCCCAGAGAGGATCGGAACCACAAGTGAACACCCGACACACCTTCACCTCTGAGTCCGTCACCGAGGGCCATCCCGACAAGATGGCCGATCAGATCTCCGACTCGGTGCTCGACGCCCTGCTGGCGGATGACCCGAACAGCCGGGTGGCGTGCGAGACCCTGTTGACCACCGGCCTGGTGCTGGTGGCCGGCGAGATCACCACCACCACCTACGTGGACATCCCCACCCTGGTTCGCCAGGTGGTGCTCGACATCGGGTACGACAACGACGCCTACGGCATCAACGGGAAGACCTGCGGAGTCATGGTCGCCCTCGACGAGCAGTCGCCCGACATCGGCCAGGGTGTCGACAACGCCTTCGAGGTCCGGGCCGGGACCGGGGGAGAGGACCAGCTCAACGCCCAGGGCGCCGGCGACCAGGGGATGATGTTCGGGTACGCCTGCGACGAGACACCGGACCTGATGCCGCTGCCCATCTGGCTGGCCCATCGGCTGGCCCAGCGGCTGGCCCAGGTGCGCCGGGTGGGTGTCCTCCCGTACCTCCGGCCCGACGGCAAGACCCAGGTGAGCGTCACCTACGACAATGGTCGCCCGGTGGCCCTCGAGACCGTACTGATCTCGACCCAGCACGACCCCGGTGTCGACCTCGACACCCTGTTGCTGCCCGACCTGCGCGACAACGTGATCAACCCGCTGCTGCCGACCGAGCTGGACACCGCCAACGTCCGTATCCTGGCCAACCCGACCGGGGTCTTCGAGCTCGGCGGACCGCACGCCGACACCGGCCTGACCGGTCGCAAGATCATCGTCGACACCTATGGCGGCATGGCCCGCCACGGCGGCGGCGCCTTCTCCGGCAAGGATCCCTCCAAGGTGGACCGCTCGGCGGCCTACGCCGCCCGCTGGGTGGCCAAGCATGTGGTGGCGGCCGGCGCCGCCAGCCGATGCGAGGTGCAGGTGGCCTACGCCATCGGCGTGGCCCGGCCGGTGTCCTTGCTGGTGGAGACGTTCGGGACCGAGAAGGTCGATCCGATCCAGATCGGCAAGGCTGTCGACGAGATCTTCGACCTGCGTCCGGCCGCCATCGTCCGGGACCTCGACCTCAAACGCCCGATCTACCGGAAGACGGCGGCCTACGGCCACTTCGGCCGGAGCGAGAAGGACTTCACCTGGGAGGAGACCCTGCGGGTCGACGACCTGAAGCAGGCCCTCGGGCTCTGAGCACCCCAGGCGATCTTCCCGGGGCTCAGGCCGTGACCGCCCCGGCGGATCCGGTGGCCCGGGTGGTCCGGGTCGCCCCCGATGTCCCCGCCATCCACCGGCGGTTCGACTACACGGTTCCCGAGCCCCTGTCGCCGTCCATCCGGGTGGGGAGCCGGGTTCGCATCGACCTCCACGGTCGCCGGGTGGGTGCCTGGGTGGTCGAGGACGACGTGGTCCCGCCGGCCGGGGTCGATCCCAAGCCGATCGCCCTGTCCAGCGGGGAAGGGCCACCGCCCCGGGTGGTGGCCCTGGCCGAATGGGCGTCCTGGCGCTGGGCCGGCCCGCTGTCGTCGTTCCTCGGTACTGCATCCCCGCCCCGGGTGGTGAGAAAGGGGACCGGCGCCCGAACCGCCCCCGCCTTCCCCGGTGCCGGGCCCCCGGAGCCGAACCCGGTGCAGTCCCCGGGAGGTGCGTCGGTGGGCATCGTCACCCAGGCCCTCGACGGTGTCGCCCCGAGGTCGGTGGTGCGGCTGGCCCCCGCCCTCGACGCTTCGTTGATTGCCCTCGAGCTGGTCCACCGGAGGGGACCCGCCGGGGTGCTGATGCTGGCGCCGTCCCATGCCCGGGCGACCCTGCTGGTCGACCGACTCCGTCGGGCCGGGGCGCCGGTGGCCCTGCTCCCCGACGAATGGGAGGCGGCGGCGACGGGGGAGCGGGTGGTGGTCGGGACCCGGTCCACCGCCTGGGCCCCACTCTCGCGGGTCACTGCGGTAGTGGTGCTCGATGCCCACGACGAGGCGTATCGGGAGGAGCGCTCGCCCACCTGGTCGGCGGTCGACGTGGTCATCGAGCGCGGCAAACGGGACGGGGCGCCGGTGGTGCTGGTGACGCCCTGCCCTCCGGTGACCCTCCTGGAAGCCGGCCGGCTGGTCACCACCGACCGCGCCGTCGAACGTCGGGGATGGCCGGTGGTCGAAGTCGTCGACCGGACCGCCGACGATCCGCGCACCGGGCTGTTCTCCGAGCGCCTGGTCCAGCTGCTGCGGTCGGTCCTCGACACCCCGTCGGGTCGGGTGGTGTGCATCCTCAACCGGAAGGGCCGGGCCCGGTTGTTGGCCTGCGCCCACTGCGGCGCCCTGGCCCGCTGCACCCGCTGCGGTGGCCCGGTGACCCAGAAGGAGCCCGGCGGCGAGCTCCGCTGCCGGCTCTGCGACCTGGCCCGACCGGCGGTGTGCGCCGAGTGCGACTCCACCCGGTTGAAAGTGCTCCGGATCGGGGTGGCCCGGGCGACCGAAGAGCTCTCGGCCCTGGCCGGGGTCGAGGCCACCGAACTGACCGGCGACTCCGAGGAGCCGATCGCCCCCCGGGCTCGGCTGGTGGTGGGGACCGAAGCCGCCCTCCATCGGGTGACCCTGGCCGACGCGGTGGTGTTCCTCGACTTCGACCAGCACCTGTTGGCCCCCCGTTTCGGGGCCGCCGAGGAAGCCCTCGCCCTCCTGGCCCGGGCCTCCCGCCTGGTCGGGGGGCGCCAGGCCGGTGGCCGCATCCTGGTCCAGACCCGGATCCCCGACCACGAGGCCCTGCAGGCCGCCTTCCACGCCGACCCGTCCCTCCTGGCCGGGCCGGAGTGGAAGGTTCGAGAAGAGCTCGCCCTTCCGCCGTTCGGTGTCCTGGCCCTGCTTCGGGGACCGGGCTCCGATGACTACGCCGCCGCGCTTCGGGGGACCAACGGGCTCACGGTGTCGGCCTCCGGCCCCGAGCGGTGGCTGGTGCGGGCCGGCGACCACCGCATCCTGTGTGACACCCTGGCCGCCACCCCCCGGCCCCCCGGCCGCCTGCGGGTGGAGGTCGACCCCACCGACGTTTGAGCCTGCCCACACGGTGCCACGCCCGCGACCCAACCCGTAGAATGCAGGCCATGTCCTCGTATTCGGTCCGCAAGTATGGCGACCCGGTGTTGAAGCAGGCCGCCCGCCCGGTCGACCAGATCGACGGGACCCTCGCCCACCTGGTCGACGACATGGTCGAGACCATGTACGACGCGGTGGGCGCCGGTTTGGCCGCGCCCCAGGTCGGGGTGCAGAAGCGGGTCTTCGTCTACGACGTGGGCGACGGGCCGGTGGCGATCATCAACCCGACCATCGTCGAGACGGCGGGCGAGTGGTACTACGAGGAAGGCTGCCTCTCCATCCCCGACCTCCGGTTGGGCATCGTCCGGCCGATGACCGTCCACCTTCGCGGCTACAACCTCGAGGGCGAAGAGGTCTCCATCGAGGCCGACGAGTTCCTGGGCCGGGTCTTCCAGCACGAGGTCGACCACCTCGACGGGGTGCTGATGGTGGAGCGCCTCGAGGACGACATGCGCAAGCAGGCGTTGAAGGTGCTGCGCGACCGGTCGTTCGGCCTCGACACCACCGCGCTGGAGGCCACCCTGGTCTCGGCATCGTCCAGCGACGAACGGGAGATCTGACTTCCCGGCCACCCGGCGACGGACGTCCACCGGTAGCGTCCCTCTGATGGCGCGCTTGGTGTATCTCGGAACTCCGGAGGCGGCGATCGAGCCGTTACAGACCCTGGTGGCCGCCGGCCACGACATCGCCCTGGTGGTCAGCCGGCCCGACAAGCGCCGGGGACGGGGCAGCACCCTGGTACCCAGCCCGGTGAAGGCCGCCGCCGTCGAGTTGGGTCTCCCGGTCACCGACAACCTCGATGACGTGCTCGATACCGGCGCCGAGCTGGGGGTGGTGGTGGCCTACGGCCGGATCATCCCGGGCGAGGTCCTCGAGCGGCTGCCGATGGTCAACCTCCACTTCTCGCAGCTGCCGCGCTGGCGGGGGGCGGCGCCGGTGGAGCGGGCCATCCTGGCCGGCGATGCCACCACCGGGGTGTGCCTGATGGCGGTGGACGTGGGCCTCGACACCGGGGCCATCTACGCCGAGGAGGACACCCCCATCGACGAGTCGGAATCGGTCGAGGACCTGCGCCGACGGCTGGTGACCATCGGCAGCCGACTGCTGGAGCGGCACCTGGCCGACGGATTGGCCGGCCTGCCCGCCCCGCACCCCCAGGTCGGCGAGCCCACCTACGCGGAGAAGATCCGCCCGGAGGAGCTCCAGCTCGACTGGGAACGCTCGGCCGTCGAGCTGCGGAGGGTGGTCCACCTCGGGCGGGCCTGGACGACCTTCCGGGGAAAGCGGCTGCGGGTGCTCCGGGCCGAACCGGTGTCCTCGGACAGCATCGACCCGGCCGCCCCCGAGGGCGCCAGCCCGGGTGCCCTGCACGGGGAGGAGGTCACCGCCGGGGAGGGAACCCGCCTCCGGCTCATCGATGTCCAGCCGGAAGGGAGGCAACCGATGCCGGCCGGGGATTGGCGGCGAGGGGTGCGCCCGCAGGCCGGCGAGCGGCTCGGGAGCTGAGCCCGCTTGACCTGGAGCTCCCGGAGTCGCCGAGATCATCGTTGGTAGGCTCGATCTGATGGCCCGCCCTTCCTCGCTTCCGTCGCGGCCCACGATGCGGGTGGCCCCCTCCATCCTGTCGGCCGACTTCGGGCGGCTGGCCGAGGCGATCGGCCAGGTCGAGCCCAGTACCGACTGGCTGCACGTCGACGTGATGGACGGCCACTTCGTCCCCAACCTGACCATCGGCCCGCCGGTGGTGGCCTCGCTGCGCAAGCACTCCGACCTGTTCTTCGACTGCCACCTGATGATCACCGACCCGGCCCGCTATCTCGAGCCGTTCCGGGACGCCGGGGCCGACGGCTGCACCGTCCACGTCGAAGTCGGCGAGACCGGGGCCCTGGTCCGGCAGATGCGCGCCCTGGGCCTCCGGGTCGGGCTGGCCGCCAACCCGGACACCCCGTTCGAGGCGGTCGAGCCCTACCTCGGACTGGTCGATCTGGTGCTGTGCATGACGGTGTTTCCCGGTTTCGGGGGCCAGTCGTTCATGGCCGAGGTGGTTCCCAAGGTCGCCCAGGTCCGCGGGGCGGCCGACGCCGCCGGGTATGCCCTCGATGTCGAGGTGGACGGCGGCATCGACGAGGAGACGGTGGTCCCGGTGGCCGAAGCCGGTGCCAACGTGTTCGTGGCCGGGTCGGCGGTGTTCGGCCGGGAGGATCCGCCGGGGGCGATGGCTGGGATCTTGGCGGCAGCCGTGGGTGCGGGCAGCCCGGCGGAAAGCCGGACGCCCTGACCGGCGACGTCGGTCGCACCGGCCGCGCCGACCACGAGTGGATGCTCGAGGCGGTGGCGGCGGCCGAGCGGGTCCGGGGACGTACCGCCCCCAACCCGTGGGTCGGGGCGGTGGTGGTGCCGGCGAGCGGGGGGGCGGGCGCCACCGGGGCCTTCGTCGGGGCCACCGCCCCGGTCGGGGGGCCCCACGCCGAAGTCACCGCCCTGGCCGCCGCCGGGCGGCGGGCGGAGGGCGCCACCCTCTACGTCACCCTCGAACCCTGCGCCCACCGCGGCCGCACCCCGCCGTGTGCCGACGCGGTGCTGTCCGCCGGGATCCGGCGGGTGGTGGTGGGCATCGAGGATCCCGACCCCCAGGTGTCGGGTCGGGGCATCGCCTTTTTGCGGCAGGCCGGGGTGGAGGTGGACGTCGGGGTGGCCGCCGACCCGGTGGCCGAGCAGCTCGCCCCCTACCTCCACCATCGACGGACCGGGCGCCCCTGGGTGGTGCTGAAGCTGGCCTCGACCCTGGACGGCCGGATCGCCGCGCCGGACGGGTCCAGCCAGTGGATCACCGGGGAGGCGGCCCGGACCGACGCCCACCGGTTGCGGGCCCGGTCGGACGCGGTGCTGGTCGGGGCGGGCACCGTGCGGTCGGACAACCCGACCCTGACGGTTCGGCTTCCCGACGACGACCCCGACCACCGGACGGCGTCCGAGCAGCCGCTCCGGGTGGTGCTCGGCCACGTTCCTGCCGGCGCCGCCGTCCTCCCGGCCCTCGAGCTCGACGGCGACCTGGGCATGGTCCTCACCGAACTCGGCGACCGGGGGGTGCTGCAGGTGCTGGTCGAGGGGGGCGCCGGGGTCGCCCACGCCTTCCACGCCGCCGGACTGGTCGACCGCTATGTGCTCTACCTGGCCCCGGCCCTGTTCGGCGGGGATGACGCCCGCCCGCTGTTCGCCGGCCCCGGGGCGCCCACCCTCGACGGGCTATGGCGGGGGGCCATACGGTCCACCACTAACCTGGGGGGTGACCTGAGGGTGGAACTCTCTCCCCCCAGGGCGTAGAGGGAGTCCGAGGGTCGATGGCGTTTTCGACGGTTGATGATGCGATTGCGGCGATCTCGCGCGGTGAGATCGTGGTGGTCGTCGACGACGAGGACCGCGAGAACGAGGGCGACCTGATCATGGCGGCCGACGCCGTCACCCCCGAGAAGATCGCCTTCTTCCTGGCCCACACCTCGGGGCTCATCTGCGTGCCGCTGACCCCGGAGCGGGTCGAGCAGCTCGACCTGCCCCTGATGGTCTCCACCAACACCGAGGTCCAGCGCACCGCCTTCACGGTGAGCGTGGACTTCCGCCACGGCACCTCCACCGGCATCTCCGCCTCCGACCGGTCGGCCACCATCAAGGCGCTGGCCGATCCCCACACCCGCCCGACCGACCTCAACCGTCCGGGCCACATCTTCCCGCTCCGGTACCGCCCGGGCGGCGTGCTCAAGCGGGCCGGCCACACCGAGGCGGCGGTCGACCTGGCCCGGGCGGCGGGGATGTCCCCGGCCGGGGTCCTGTGCGAGGTGGTCAGCGAGGACAAGACGGGCATGGCCCGCCTGGCCGAGCTCGAGGTGTTCTCGAAGAAGCACGGCCTCGAGCTCATTTCCATCGCCGACCTCATCCGCTACCGGCGGCACAAGGACAAGCTGGTCCGCCGCATCGCCAGCGCCCGCATCCCCACCGAGTTCGGGGAGTTCACCGCCCACGCCTTCGAGGGAGTGCTCGACGGCGAGCACCACGTGGCGCTGGTCAAGGGAGAAGTGGACGGCAAGGAGGACGTCCTGGTCCGGGTGCATAGCGAGTGCCTGACCGGGGACGTGTTCGGGTCGCTCCGGTGCGACTGCGGGCCGCAGCTCCGCGGGGCGATGGCGGCGGTGGCCGAGAACGGCAGCGGGGTGATCGTCTACCTGCGCGGACACGAGGGCCGGGGCATCGGCCTGGGCCACAAGCTGCGCGCCTACAGCCTTCAGGAGGAGGGCTTCGACACGGTGGACGCCAACCTCGAGTTGGGGCTGCCCGAGGACTCCCGGGAGTACGGCATCGGCGCCCAGATCCTGGTGGACCTGGGGGTGACGACCATGCGGCTGATGACCAACAACCCGACCAAGCGCGGTGGCCTGGAGGGCTTCGGCCTCGACATCGTGGAGCGGGTCCACATCCCGACCACCCCGAATCCGGAGAACATCGAGTACCTCCGGACCAAGCGGGACCGGATGGGCCACCTGTTGGAGGGCCTCGATGACTGAGTCCGATCTCACCCTGCTGGTGCCGGGGACCAAGGAGAGGATCGCCTCCCTGGTCGGGAGATCGGTGGACGGCGGCGGTCCGGTCGGCGGCCTGGGCGTCGGGTCCGGGCCCCGGATCGCCTTCGCCTGCGCCGAGTTCAACGGCGGCATCAGCGACCGGCTGCTGACCGGGGCGCTCGACGCCCTGAAGAACGCCAGCTGCGACCTGGGCAAGGTCACGGTGGCCTGGGCCCCGGGTGCCTTCGAGCTCCCCCTGGTGGCCAAGGTGCTCGCCGAGTCCGGCGGGGTCGACGCGGTGGTCTGCCTGGGGGCGGTCATCCGGGGCGACACCGGCCACTACGACTTCGTGGCCGGGCAGTGCGCGGCCGGCATCCAGCAGGTCCAGCTCGACACCGGCATCCCGGTGGTGTTCGGCGTCCTCACCACCGACACGGTGGACCAGGCGCGGGTCCGCTCGGAGGACGACGAGACGAACAAGGGCCGGGAGGCGGCGCTGACCGCGATGGAGATGATCCGGCTGCTCGGGGTGCTGGGTCGGGACACCCTCCCGGAAGTGGGGGACTGACCATGCTGCGGATGGTGCTGCCCAAGGGGTCGCTGGAGAAGGCCACCCTGGAATTGTTCGCGTCGGCCGACCTGGCGGTGACCCGTTCCTCCGACGTCGACTACCGGGCCACCATCGACGACCCCCGGGTCGACGAGGTGCGGATCCTGCGTCCCCAGGAGATCCCGCTGTACGTGGCCGACGGGATGTTCGACCTCGGGATCACCGGGCGGGACTGGGTGGAGGAACGGGGGAGCGAGGTCACCACCCTCGGGATCCTCCAGTACTCCAAGGCCAGCTCGCACCCGGTGCGGGTGGTACTGGCGGTGCCCAAGGAATCGCCGGTGGCGTCGGTGGCCGATCTGGCCGCCTCCGGGACCGGCAAGGGGGGAGCCCTGCGGGTGTCCACCGAGTACCCGGAGCTGACCCGCCGGTTTCTGGAGAAGCACGGGATAGGGGCCGAGGTCAGCCTCTCCTACGGGGCCACCGAGGCCAAGGTGCCCGACATCGCCGACTGCGTGGTCGAGATCACCGAGACCGGCCGGGCCCTGCGGGCCGCCGGGCTGAAGATCGTCGAGACCCTGTTCGTCTCCCACACCGAGCTCATCGCCAACCGGGCGGCGGCGGAGGACCCGGACAAGCGCCATGCCATGGAGCAGCTCTTCACCCTCTTGCAGGGCGCGTTGGAGGCCAGGGGCAAGGTCCTGGTGAAGCTCAACGTCGCCGCCGACCAGCTGACCTCGGTCATCGACCTGCTCCCGTCCCTGCGGTCTCCGACCGTCTCCGAGCTGTTCGGCAAGGGCGGGTTCGCGGTGGAGACGGTGGTGCCGAAGTCGGAGATCAACACCCTGATCCCGGCCCTGAGGGACCGGGGTGCCACCGACATCATCGAGCTGGCCCTGTCCAAGATCGTTCATTGAGGTAGCCGCAGTGTCGACGACGTGGAGCGGGATCGTCGACCTGCCACCGGCCCGGCACATGCCGCTGGTCGGCCGGGTGGGCGAGTTCGACGAGGCCCGGGGGCTCGGCGTGGTGGAGTACGGGGAGAGCCGCCGGTTCCCGTTCCACTGCACCGCCATCACCGACGGCTCCCGTCAGATCGCGGTCGGGACCCTGGTGGCCATCGAGGTATCCACCGGTCGCCTCGGTCGTCTCGAGGCCGTCTCGGTCCGCCCGCTGGTGGGGATGCCGACGGGGCGCGGGCCGGTGGACGAGGCTTCCGCGTCGGTTCCGCCGGCGGGGTCAGAGCCGGGGTCAGCCAGCCGAGCCGAGCACGAGCCGGAGCACGAGCCGGAGCCGGTTCCGGAGGTTGTCGAGGCCGTGGTCGAGGTGGCGGGTGTCGGGCGGTGGTCGCGGAGGTGGCGGTCGCCCCGGTCGGCCCCGAGGTGGTGGCCGACGAGCCGGCCAGGGCGACCCTCGAGGAGTCCGAGGCCCGCATCGAGGCGACCCGCTGGACGGTCATCGAACCTGCCTCTTGGTCGGATTCAAGCATCGAGCCGGTTGGTCCGTCGCCGGCAGAACCGGGAGCGGCGTCGGCACCGTGGCCGGCGACGGAGCCGGAAGCCTGGTCGGAGCCGACAGCTCAGTCGGCGCTGGTGAAGCGGTCGCCGGTCGAATGGGCGTCCGAGTCGTTCGAAGAGTCCTCGGCCGAGGCGCGGGACCTGCCCTCCGAGTCAGCGGCCGACCGCTCTTTCGATTGGTCTGTCGACCCGCGGTCCGGATCGGGGGAGAGTTCCGATCCCACCGGGGTGCCCTCGATCGATCCCATGGGCATCACGCCCCCCGCCGGGGTTCCCACCGAAGGTTCGGAGGCCTCAGTCGCCGAGCCCGAGCCGGTCGTCTCGGCACCCGACCCGGTTCGTGGGCCGGACTTCTGGTCGATTCCCAAGTCGGAGCCCACCGGGCCGCCTCCGACCTGGATGACCCCGGTCACGCCGGGTTCGGAGGGGTCGACGGGGTCAGCAGGGGTCCGCCGGGTCGGAGGGGTCAGTGTCGGAAGACGACTCGGATCCATCGTCGTCCTCGTAGGGGTTGCCCAGGATCTTTCGGGCCATGTCGACGATCACCGCGCTGTCGGCGTCTTCCTTGGTGACCACGCCGAGCAAGGGGGCAGCCAACAGACCGGTCACGATCCCGGTCTCGGCCATCGACTCGGCCTGGACCACGCTCCATTCCCACAGCCGTTTGACCATGTCGGGGCTCGTAGCCTTCTTCGGGGGGATCTTGAGCCAGCAGTTGACGGTGGCATGGGCGACCCCGGTGGCGGCGGGGAAGAGCCAGATGAGCCGATAATTGCCGGTGGCGTCCACCACCGTCGCGGCGATGTAGGCGAGGGCGACACTGCAGAGGTTGAACGGGGACAGCAGGACCCCGAGACGCTCACCGAGCCCGCCTGACCGCGGGAGCAACTGCAGCAGCATGGGCGCCAGCACGATGATGTACGCCCCGACAAAGGGTGCGCCGATGTAGCTCAACACCACCGCCTGCCAGAGATGGGTGTCGAAGTACTGCACCCCGGCGAGGACGGCACCCACCAGCGGCGCGCCGATGGCCAACTGGCGCGCCGACAGGATCCGGCTGAACGGGATCCCGAGACCGATACCGATGAAGAACACCGGGATGCCGGTGGCCAATCCGGCCACGGTTTGAGCGCTGGCCCCGGCATGCAGCACCCGCTGGAAGAACAGCACCGCCACGAAGGCCGTGGAGCCGATGCCCGACCAGAACAGGAGTGAACCGGTGACCAGCACCTTGGCGTTTGGACCGGCCAGAACCGAACGAAGCTCGTCCCGCACCCGTCGGGCCCGGGCCCCGCGGTCGGCTTCGGCCCCGAAGGTCGCCGCCGGTGCCTCCCTCACCAGCAGCAGGACCACCACTCCGACGCCGACCATGATGATGGCAGCCACTTGGAAGGGCAGATTCCAGGTGGCCGGATCGCTCTGCTTCCAGGAGGCGATCACGGTGGCCTTGATCCCGAGACTGGCCACCGTGCCCAGGACGGTGGTGAGCAGCAGTGCCTTGAGCCATCGGCTCCGGCCGAACACCTCGGGCAGGACCGCGGCGTTGGTCAACGTGAAGATGGCGGCCGCCTGTCTGGCAATGAGGATGAACAGCACCAGCATCCAGTAGCCGCGGACGACGGTGAACATCCAGGTTGCCGCACCCATCAGGATGAGGCTTCCGGCCATGTAGGGCGTGCGCCGACCCACCCGGCTGCGGGTGCGGTCGCTCAACCGGCCCACCAGCGGATAGGTGACCCAGCTCAGGAGTCGGTTGGCGGTGAGGGCGAAGGTGACCGCCAAGGCTCCCGATGCCCGCTGCTGGACGAAGAGGGTGATCAGGACCCCGGAGACGGCCAGGTTGGCCCGGGGGCCCACCAGCCCGATGGACAGCCCGATGAAGCTGCGAACCCGGGAGGCGTCAATCGGCCCGGCGGGCAGCCTGACCCGGTCCGGCCGGGTCATCGATGGGGGCGGGATGGACGGGTGGGCCCGGTGCCGGATCGAGCCCGGGCCCGTCAACGGGGAGGTCGCTCACCCGCCGGGCTCGGCCTCCGTGCGGGATTCGGTTGTGCCCGGGGCCGGTTCGTCGGAGGCCGGTTGGTCGGAGGCGGGTTGGTCGGAGGCCGGTGCACCGGAGGCCGGTTGGTCGGAGGCGCCATTGGTGCCGGCGGAGGTGGCCATCTGCTCGCCGGCCCGCTGGGCGGCGTCGATCTGCACATAGGCCAGTTGCAGCTGGCTGAGACCTTCCTTGAGGGGCTCCTCGGCCTCCCCGAGCCGCCCCTTGAGGCCGTCGACCAGGCAGGCCAGGGCGTCGATGGCCAGACGCGCCTGCGGGAGGAGCGGTGGGGCCTGGGACAGGTAGACGGCGGCCAGCTCGAACAGCCCGTAGCAGTGATTGGCCACCACCACCTCGACCGGAGCGTTGGCCAGCTCCCGCTGCATGGCCTCGACCTGTGCGGCGAGCTCGGTGTCGTCGCGGGGTGGGGCCTGTCCGCTACCCGAGGGCGGCGACGAGCCTGCCGGAGCCGGAGGGACACCCCCGGGGGTCGGTTTCCCGACCGGTCGCTCGCCTTCAGGTGTCCAGAGAGAACTCACGGTGGTAGCCTAAAGGGTGCAAGACGAGGAAGCGGAGTCGCGCGGTCTACGACTCCCACCCGGCCATGAGCCCGTTGGGCAAGTGCGCCGGGTCCATGGGTCCGGATGCTGGCTTTGGCTGGTAATTGTTCCGGTGGCAGCTCCGCTCCTTATTCGTCGGTTACGGGAAGTCCGTGGCCCGAAGATAGGAGTGCAGTCGAAATAGCAGCTACCGTCACCACCAATGAACCACGGATCAACGACCGAATCCGCGCCCGTGAGGTCCGCCTGGTCGACCCCGACGGTGAGCAACTTGGGATCAAATCACTCGCCGAAGCGCTGAACCTGGCCCGCGAACAAGACCTCGATCTGGTCGAAGTGGCGCCGCTGGCCAATCCGCCGGTCGCCCGCATCATGGACTACGGGAAGTTCAAGTTCGATGCGGCCCAGCGGGCCAAGGAATCCAAGCGCAAGGCCGTCCACGTCGGGATCAAGGAGATGAAGTACCGGCCGAAGATCGGGCCCGGCGACTTCGACACCAAGACCCGGCAGGTGGCCAAGTTCCTCGAAGAGGGTCACAAGGTCAAGATCACCATCATGTTCCGTGGCCGAGAGGTCTTCCATCCCGAGTTGGGCAAGAAGATCCTCGACCGCATTGCCGAGCAGATGGAGGGGATGGGCAAGTCCGAATCGGACCCCCGGCTCGACGGTCGCAACATGGTGATGGTGCTGGCACCGGACAAGAGAGCGAAACAGTCGGCAGCATCCCGGGGCCCGAAGTCGGGTGGCAGCCACGCCAACGGTTCGACCCCCGCGGTCGCCCCGGAGGTCGAGGTGGCGCCGGTGGTTGCGGCAACCCCCGTTGTCGAGGCGGCGCCGGTGGTCGAGGATGCCAAGGAGGAAGCGGCGGCCGGGGCATCCCCGGCCGAGGGTAGCGCCGCAGTTGCAGCACCGGAAACGGCAGAGGAGCAACCTCCGGCCGAAGAGAAGATCGAAGGAGAGGGTTGAGGCCATGCCGAAGATGAAAACCGACAGCGGAGCCCGCAAGCGGATCAAGGTGACCGGGACCGGGCGGCTTCGCCGTCGCAAGGCCTTCCGATCCCACTTGCTGGAGAAGAAGTCGAGCACCCGGACCCGTCGATTGGGACGCGAGTCTGACTTCGCTCCCGGAGACGAACGCCAAGTCAAGCGAATGCTGGGTATGTAGCGCCGGCTGCCGATCGCACCCCGTCGGTCTCGGGCAATCCCGATCCCGACAACATTCGACACCAAGTTCCCGATTAACCGCCGGCGGATCGCATCCGCTCGGCTGATGAACAACCATCCGACCGACACCGCCCCCAACGAAAAGGAGTTCCCATGGCCCGAGTGAAGCGCGCAGTCCACGCCAAGAAGCACCACCGCGCCGTTCTCGAGCAGGCGCAGGGCTACTACGGCAACAAGAGCCGTTCGTTCCGCGCCGCCAACGAGCAGGTGATGCACTCGTTGCAGTACGCCTACCGCGACCGTCGGGCCCGCAAGGGCGAGTTCCGCAAGCTCTGGATCCAGAGGATCAATGCGGCCGCCCGCCTGAACGGCATGAGCTACAGCCGGCTCATCGCCGGGCTGCACGCCGCCGAGGTCGAAGTCGACCGCAAGGTGCTGGCCGATCTGGCCGTCACCGCTCCCGAGGCGTTCACCGCACTGGTGAAGGTGGCCGAGGAAGCGCTGGCCGACGCCCAGGCGACCGCCGAGGCTGCTTCCTGAACCAGCCGGGGCTGAGCTTCACGCATCAGCGGGTGAAGCGGGTCCGCCAGTTGCTGCGGAAGCGCAGCCTGCGGTGGTCGGACCGCTGCCTGGTCGTCGAGGGTGCCGAACTGCTGTCGGTCGCCCTCGAAGCCGGCGCCGTCGTCGAGTCGGTCTACGTCGCCCCGGAAGGGCGGTCGAACCCGGCGGTGGCCGAGGTGGTGGCCCGCGCCTACCGGCACGGCGCCCGGGTCTTCGATCTCGCCCCCGGGGTCATCGAACGGGTGGCCGATACCGTCACTCCCCAGCCGGTGCTGGCCGTGGTCGGCTTCGTGCCGGCGACTCTCGAGGGGGTGGCACCCGCCTCATCGATGATCCTGGTATGCGCAGATGTCCGCGACCCCGGAAACGCCGGGACGGTGATCCGCACCGCCGACGCCTCCGGGGTCGACGCGGTGGTGTGCTGCGACGGCACCGTCGATCCCACCAACCCGAAGACGGTGCGGGCGTCGGCCGGCTCGGTGTTCCACACCCCCATCGTGATGGGCGGTGACGCCCGGGCGGTGGTCGGAGATCTCCACCAGCGCGGCTTCATCACGGTGGGAACGGTGGTGCGGGGTGGTGCCGACTACACCGCATTCGACTGGCGGCAACGGGTGGCGGTCGTGCTCGGCAACGAGGCGTCGGGTCTGAGCGAACGGGTGGTGGCCGCGTTGGACGCCCGGGTCTCGATCCCGATGGCCGGCCGGGCCGAATCGCTGAACGTGAGCGTATCGGCGGCCGTGCTCTGCTTCGAAGCCCTGCGCCAGAGGCGAACCGGGCCCGGCGAGTGGCGCTCTACGATGCCGGAGGTGGAAACCGCCCCGACAGACCCGGACCACGAGCCCGGAGCCCCTCGAACGTGAGCGACGCTCCGGATATCGAGGCACTGGTCGCCGACGCCCAGGCGGCCATTGCCGCCGCTACCAGCACCGAGGACATCACCCGGTTGGCCACTGAGATGGTGGGCAAGAAGTCACCGTTGTCGGAGGCGCACCGCTCGCTCGGGAAGCTCGACCCCGAGGCCCGCAAGCAACTCGGGCAACGCCTCAACGAGGCCCGCACCGCCATCGACGAGCTGCTGGACCGCCGGCGCACCGAACTGCAGCGGGCGGAGATGGAAGCGGCGATGGAGGCCGACCTCCTCGACCTGTCCGAGTTCATTCCCGGTCCGGCTGTCGCCCCATCGGTCCGCGGCCATCTCCATCTGGTGTCCCAGACCCGGGATGCGCTGGAGGACGTCTTCGTGGGCATGGGCTTCGAGGTGGCGGAGGGCCCCGACATCGAGACCGACTGGTACAACTTCGGCGCCCTGAACATCCCGCCGGCCCACCCGGCCCGCGGGATGTGGGACACCTTCTACCTGAACCTGGGTGCTCCCGAGTCGACCCTGCTCCGCACCCACACGTCGCCGGTCCAGATCCACTTGATGGAGGCGGCGGTGGCCGACGGCGGTCTCCCCATCCATGCGGTCATGCCCGGGCGCTGCTACCGCCGGGACACCCCCGACGCCTCCCACCTCCCGGTCTTCCACCAGATCGAGGGCCTGGTGGTCGACAAGGGGATCACCTTCGCCGACCTGGCCGGCACCATCGAGGTGTTCACCACCGCCTACTTCGGTCCCGACATCCACTCGAGGCTCCGACCGGCCTACTTCCCGTTCACCGAGCCTTCGGCCGAGTTCGAAGTGACCTGCACCATCTGTCACGGGAGCGGCTGCCGCACCTGCTCCCAGACCGGCTGGATCGAGCTCGGCGGCTGCGGGATGGTGGACCCGGCGGTGTTCGACGCGGTCGGCATCGATGGCGACCAGTGGACCGGGTACGCCTTCGGTTTCGGCATCGACCGCTGTGCCCAGATGCGCCACCAGATCGCCGACATGCGGGCACTGAACGAGAACGACATCCGCTTCTTGCGGCAGTTCTGATGCGTCGATGGTGAGAGGACAGTAGTGCGCGTACCCCTTTCGTGGCTCCGAGACTTCGCCCCATTCGCCGGGGAACCGGCCGACCTGGCCGCCACCCTTGACGACCTCGGACTGGTGGTCGAAGAGATCGAGCGGGTCGGTGAGGGGCTCGAAGACGTGGTGGTGGCCCGGGTCGAGGAGATCGCCCCGATCTCCGGGGCCGACAAGATCCGGCGGGTGGTGGTCGACGCCGGCGGCGGTCCGGTCGAGGTGGTCTGCGGAGCCTGGAACTTCGCGGTTGGGGACCTGGTCCCGCTGGCACCAGTGGGGGCGGTCCTCCCTGGGGGGTTTGCCATCGGCCGGCGCAAGATGAAGGGCGTGGCCTCCAACGGCATGCTGTGTTCGGGCCAGGAGCTCCAGCTGTCCGACGACGCGGCCGGGATCATGGTGTTGAACGGCGTGGACGGCGCCCGTCCCGGCCAGCGGTTCACCGAGGTAATGGGGATCGAACCCGACGTGGTCTTCGACATCGCCGTCGAGGCCAACCGGCCGGATGCCTGGAGCATTGCCGGCGTGGCTCGGGATCTGGCGGCTCGGCTGGGTCTCCCCTTCATCATTCCCGAGGTTGACCAATCGGCGGTGTGGGGCGCGGGTGCCGCTGCCTCCGTCGAGTCGCTGACCTCGGTCCGGGTCGAGGACACCGGGTTGTGCCCGCGGTTCACTGCCCGGGTGATCACCGACGTCGAAGTCGGTCCTTCGCCGACGTGGCTGGCCGATCGGCTCCGACTGGCCGGGATGCGGGCCATCAACAATGTGGTCGACGCCTCCAACTACGTGATGCTCGAGCTCGGCCAACCCACCCACCCCTACGACCTCGATCGCCTGGGCGGCGGCGGGTTGGTGATCCGGCGGGCGGCCGAGGGCGAGACCCTCACCACCCTCGACGGTGTGACCCGAGAACTCGGCCGCCCGGGTCCGGGATTGGGTGACACCGGTGAGGACTGTTTGATCTGTGACGCCGAGGGGACCCCGGTCGGGATCGGCGGCATCATGGGCGGGGCGTCCTCGGAGATCGGTCCGGGCACCACCCGGGTGCTGCTCGAGACCGCCTACTTCGATCCGATGGCCATCGCCCGCACCTCGAAGCGGCTGGCACTGCGGACCGAGGCGTCCGCCCGGTACGAGCGGGGATGTGATCCGGCGGGTATCGACCGGGCCGCCGATCGTTTCTGCCAGCTCCTGGCCCTGACGGCCGGCAACCAGGCGGCGGCGGCCGCGGGGACGATTGACATCCGGGGCAACGTGCCGGCGCCGATGGAGCTGACGGTGCGGGTCGCCCGGGTGAACGAGCTGTTGGGCACCGGGCTCATCGCCTCGGAGATCTCCGCGTTGTTGTCGCCGATCGGGATCACCTCGGTGGAAGTGTCCTCCGACGGTGAGGTTGACGGCGGCGGCGTCCTAGCGGTGACGGTTCCGACCTTTCGACCCGACATCCGGCCGGGGGCGATGGGCGAGGCGGACATCACCGAGGAAGTGGCCCGCACCTACGGGTACGCACGACTGCCGCGCCGGATGCCGGCCTGGCCCCAGCCCGGGCGCCTCACTGTGTACCAGCGGGATCGCCGGAGACTGAAGGACATGCTCTGCGGATTCGGCGCCTCCGAGGCCTGGACGACCACCTTCGTCAGCGAGTTCGACCAGACGATGTCCCGAGTCGATCCGCCTTATATCGAGGTCACCAACCCGCTGGTGGACTCCGAGCGGTTCCTACGCGCCTCGATGGTCCCAGGCCTGGTGCGCGCGGTGGTCTACAACACTGAACGCCGTCAAGGCGACCTCCGGCTCTTCGAGGTGGGGACGGTGTTCCAGTATCCGGAGACATCGCCGTCCGATCCCGATGACGGTCCTCCGGCGGAGATGTCGGAACGGCTGTGTGCGGTCTTCTGCGCCGAGGGGGATGATGCCCGGACGGCGGTGGCCGCCTGGCGAGCCATCGCCGAGGGGCTGGCCATCGACGACTGGGACATGACGCCCGCGGCTGGGACACCCGGCGCGGTACTGCACGGCTACCGGTCGTCGGGATTGGTGAGCGTGGCCGGGATCCCGCCGGGTGAGGTCGGCTCCGCCACCCCATCGACCCAGTTCGGGGTGGTCGGTGAACTGGACCCCTTCATCGTCGGTTCCCTCGGTCTGCTCGGGCGGGACGGACGGGCCCGCCGGGTCGGATGGCTCGATCTGGACATCGGCGTTCTGCTGGATCGCGGCAGGGTGCCCCGCCGGCCGGAACTCGCCCAGCCCATCAGCCGGTTTCCGTCCTCCGACATTGACCTGGCCTTCGCCGTCGACGACGACGTGAGCACGATGACGGTCGAGCGCATCCTTCGCCGGGCCGCCGGGGAGGAACTGGAATCCGTCGAGCTGTTCGACGTCTTCCGCGGCGATGTGGTGGGCGAAGGCCGGCGCAGCTTGGCCTACCGGCTCCGGTTCTGTGCCCTCGACCACACCCTCAATGACGCGGAGCTCGCCGACCTACGAAACCGGTGCATCGCCGCGGTGGAGAAGGGCGGCAAAGCCACGCTTCGCTAGCGGTACCTTCAGAGCGAGCCGCGCAGGTCACGATTGTTGTGCTCACGACGCGGCAGCCTGTTGGAAGGCGGCATCCACCGTCTGTTCCATCAGGAGGGCAATGGTCATCGGCCCCACCCCTCCCGGCACCGGGGTGATGAGGCTGGCCCTCTCGACTGCCTCGTCGAAATCCACGTCGCCCACATTGCCCGGGTTGTAGCCGGCATCGATCACCACCGCGCCAGGGGAGAGCCAGTCGCCCTTCACAAACTTCGGTCGGCCCACCGCCGCCACCAGAATGTCCGCGGTCCTCACGATCGAGGGCAGATCTCGGGTTTTCGAATGACAGTAGGTGACGGTGGCATCACGCCCCAGCAGCAGC
This sequence comes from uncultured Acidimicrobiaceae bacterium, assembly GCA_963819695.1. Taxonomy (GTDB): domain Bacteria; phylum Actinomycetota; class Acidimicrobiia; order Acidimicrobiales; family RAAP-2; genus DASZIT01. Next base: position 1,513,811 of record CAWFXD010000001.1, read on the forward strand.
ATCCCGACCGGCTTGCCCAGAATCGGGCTGCGCCCGATGACCACCGCGTGCCGGCCCGTGAGCTCCACCCCGTAGGTATCCAGGAGGCGGATGATCCCTCCCGGGGTACAGGAGACGAAGCCCGGGCGCCCGAGGGCCATAGCCGCGAACGAGTGCATCGTGATCCCGTCGACATCCTTTTCAGGAATGATCGCCTCGAAGGCCGCGGTCTCATCGACCTGTGGTGGGCTCGGGTGTTGCAACAGGATTCCGTGCACCGTCGGATCGTCGGACAGGCGGGTGATCGCGCTGACGACGTCGTGTGTCGACGCCGTCGGGGGGATCGCGGTATGGCGGGAGTCGATCCCAACCCGGTGACTTCGGTTCTCCTTCATCTTCACGTAAGTGACCGAGGCCGGATCTTCTCCCACGATGACGGTGGCGAGACAGGGCTTGTTGCCGGTGCGGGCCAAGAAATCCGCGGCTCGCTCAGCCGTGCGGTCCAAGACGTCGTTGGCCAGTTGAGTGCCGTTCATGAGTCGAGCGGTCGACACGGGGCTCCTTTTTTGCTTGTTTGACGCTTTGCTTGTCTGACGTGGCGGGGGGCTTCGAGCGTATGGCTGCGCACCCTTGCCTCCGTCCAACCGGCTGTTCTATGGCATTCCGGCGTCTAGCTCTTCCAGGAGCGATCGTGTGGCCGGGCCCAGCCATGGGGCAATCAAGCGACGGTCCTCCAGCGACAAGCTGTCGAGGAAGGCATAGCCGACCAGCTCGTCAGCCTCGCCTCCAGCTGCGGCCACCGATTCGACGGCGGCGAGGGCCCGCTCGAGCACCGGTCGCTCAGCTTCGATGGCGACCAACCGATCCGCCACGAAATCGGCCAGCTCGGTGAAGACGGCCGGTCCGCCGGGGTCATCGTCGAAGGCTTCCACCAGCGCCAGATACGCCGGCCCGAACTCGGGCACTCCAGTCAGCACCACAGTCACCGCCGGATGTTCGTCGTAGTCGCCGAGGACCGGCTCGGGTAGTTCTGACATGGGTAAGTCCGGCAAAGGGTGCGGCAGACGGTGGGCGGGCATGGTTGGACTCCGGGGGCATTTGCCATTGAGGGCGGCGCTGCCTTTGGTGATCCCCAGCGCTCCGCGATCCAGGACCCAGACGACGGTACCTAGATGGCTTCCAAGGGTCAAGAGTTGCGACCAATTTCTGGATCCCGGTCCTTCGGGTGCGGGCCTGTCGACGTGCACCAGGACTTCCGCAATTTTCTCCTGGATTCTGCAAGGTTTCGTGCAAGGTTTCGTGCAAGGACCAGGGCAAATGCCCCCTCGGGTGTCACACCCCTCTGTTGGAATTGCCGTCATGAGGCGGAAGCTCGATGCCCTGAAGGGGTTGATCGACGAGTTGTTCGAAGCGGGTCCGGTCCCCGACCCGGAGTCGGTGAGGACCCTGCTGCGCGAGTCCAGCCGGTTGGCGGCCTATGTCACCGCCTCGGTGGGGGAGTTCGACACCTGGGGGGAATATGCGGTCGACGGAGCCCGGAGTGCGGCCAGCTGGATCGCCGCCGAGGGGAACCTCCCTCGGGCCGAAGCCGGACGGCTGGTCCGACGGGCCCGGAATGGGCGCCAGCTCCCGGAGTTCGCGAAGGCCTGGGCCGACGGGGATGTCAATGCCGCCCACCTCGATGTGGTGGCCAGGGCCCGCAACCCCCGAACCGAGGACGCCCTCGCCCACGACGAGAAGATGCTGGTCGACTACGCCCGGACCTTGCCGCTCCCCGCCTTCACCCGGTTGATGGCGTACTGGGAACAGCTGGCCGACCCCGACGGCACCGAGGAGTCGGCCGAAGAGCGCCGCAACCGCCGGGACGTCTATCTGGTCCAGGCCGGCGACATGTGGCTCGGGAAGATGACCCTCGACCCCATCGGCGGGGCCATCTTCGCCGACGAGCTCGAGCGCCTGGAGGCTGAGCTCTTCGAAGAGGAGTGGAAGGATGCCAGGGAGCGACTGGGCTTCGACCCGAAAGCCTCCGACCTCTGTCGCACCCCGGGCCAGCGCCGGGCCGACGCCTTGGACGAGATGGCCAAGCGTTCTCGGACCGCCCCGCCTGACGGCATCGCCCCCAAGCCGCTGTTCGATGTCATGATCGACTTCCCGACCCTCGGGCGGGTCTGCGAACTGGCCCAGGGGATGGCCGTCACCCCCGGGTCATTGGTCCCCTGGCTCGACCGGGCCGACTTCGAGCGGGCGGTCTTCGAGCCCCCCGACCGGGTCCAGGTCAGCGCCACCGCCCGATTGTTCACCGGGGCGACCCGGAGGGGCATCCAGCTCCGGGACCGGGAGTGCACCCACCCCTACTGCGACCGCCCGGCGGTGGACTGCCAGGTCGACCACATCCAGCCCTACACCGACGGTGGCCCCACCACCTTTGCCAACGGCCGGCTGCTGTGCGGGTTCCACAACCGGCTCCGGAACCAACGGCCTCCGCCACCCCGGGAGTAGGGCCCCGGCCACCCGCTAAAGGCCAGGGTTGTTGGTATTTCGTTCCGTTGTCGGTGACAACGCCGAAATCCGATCGCCACCCTCCCAATCCGAATTCCCCTATGGCCGCTCTTGTTCGAGCCTGTTGCATAATCATGCGCCAACATGCATATACTTGCGGGATGCAGGAAGCGACGGGTCACCGGTGACCACAACGGTGGGAGTGGTCGGCGCCTCCGGGTACGCCGGGGTGGAGCTGCTCAGGTTGTGTGCCGCCCATCCTGATCTCGAAGTGGTGGTGGCCACCGCCGGCAGCCACGCCGGGGAGCGGGTGGCCGTCCATACGCCGTCCCTGGCCGCCGCCTACCCCTCGCTGGCCTATGTAGCCACCGAGCCCGCCGCGGTCGAAGGCCTCGACCTGGTCTTCTTGGCCCTGCCTCACGGCGAGTCCCAGCACATCGTCCCGCACCTGATCTCCGAGGTCGGGGTCATCGTGGACCTGGCGGCCGACTTCCGGCTCCATGACGCCGATCTCTATCCGATCTGGTACCGGGCCAACCACGAGGCCCCCGAGTTGCTGGAGGACTTCGTCTATGGGCTTCCGGAACTTCACCGCGACGAACTTCGCGCCAGCCGGTTGATCGCCGCGCCCGGTTGTTACCCGACGGCGGCGATTCTGGCACTGGCTCCGTTCGTCATGGCCGATGTCATCTCGCCTTCGGGGATCATCGTGGACGCCGCCAGCGGAGTGTCGGGCGCCGGACGGGCACCGAAGGCGAACCTCCACTTCGGGACCGTCGACGAGGATTTCACCGCCTACGGCCTGTTGGACCATCGGCATACCGCGGAGATGGAGCAGAGTCTCGGTGCCGAGGTGCTCTTCACGCCTCATCTTGCCCCAATGGTCCGGGGCATCCTGGCCACCTGTTACGCCCGGCCGGCGGCGTCTCCTGACCGGTCGAGCCCTCTGACAACCAACGATGCCCTGGACATCCTCGACAGCTTCTACTGGGATGAGCCGTTTGTAGTGGTCGGCGAGGCACCGCCCTCGACCAAGTCGACCACCGGCTCCAACTGCGCCCACCTCACCGTCCGGGTGGATCCCCGCACCGGCTGGCTGGTCGCCATCGCCGCCATCGACAACCTGATCAAGGGCGCCTCGGGGCAGGCCATCCAATGTGCGAACCTGGCCCTCGGATTCCCGGAGGGAGCCGGCCTCCCGATGGCGGGGATCTACCCATGAGCATCACCACCCCCAAGGGGTTCGTGGCCGCCGGGCTGGCTTCCGGCATCAAGGCGTCGGGCGCCCTCGACCTGGCCCTGCTGGCCTCCGATGACGGCAAGGCCGTCCCGACCGCCGCCACCTTCACCACCAATCTGGCCGCCGCCGCCCCGGTGCAGGTCAGCCGTGATCACCTGCTCGCCAGCGGAGGACGGGCCGCGGCCGTCATCGTCAGCAGTGGGAACGCCAACGCCGCGACGGGGGCCAAAGGAAAGAAGAACGCCGCAAGGATGTGCGAGTTGGTGGCCGCCGATCTCGATGTCGCACCCGACGAGGTGCTGGTGTGCTCCACCGGGCTGATCAGCTTCCAACTCCCGATGGAACCGATCGAGGCCGGCATCCCGGTACTGGTGGCGGCCCGGTCCGGCTCGGCCCAGTCCGCCGAGGACGCCGCCACCGGTATTCTCACCACCGATTCCGGCCGGAAGGAAGTGCTGGTTCAAGGCGCCGGTTTCTCGGTGGCGGGCATGGCCAAGGGAGCCGGCATGATCGCTCCGAACATGGCCACCATGTTGGCCTTCCTGACCACCGACGCCGACGTCGAACCCGGGGCGCTGACCGAGCTGCTCCGCATCGCCGTGAAAGATTCGTTCAATTCGCTCACCATCGACGGCTGCACCTCCACCAATGACACCGTCGTCCTGATGGCCTCGGGTCGGGCGGGTCCGGCCGATCCCAACGTGGTGGTGGATGCGGTCACCGATGCCTGCCTCGACCTGGCCGGTCAGATGGCCGCCGACGCCGAGGGCGCATCCAAGATCGCCCACGTCCGGGTCACCGGAGCCGACACCGACGGCCAAGCCCAGCAGGCGGCCCGCAAGGTGGCGGAGTCGATGCTGGTGAAGAGCTCGCTGAACGGCGCCGACCCTTACTGGGGGAGGATCGCCTCCGAGCTCGGCTCCGCCGGCGTCGCCTTCGACATGGACAAGCTCACTATCGCCTATGGCGGGGTGGTGGTATGCCGGGGCGGGCTCACCGTCGACCACGACCACGCGGCGGTGACCGCCCACCTGGAGGGGTCGATGGTGGACATCCATTGCGAGCTCAATCTGGCCGACGGCAACGGGATGGCCATGACCGTCGACCTCGGCTACGGCTATATCGACGAGAACCGGACCACGTCATGACCGCGGACGGGGCCAAGGTGATCGAAGACGGTGGCGGTGGAGGTGGCGGGCTACCACCGGGAGCCAAGGCCAGCGTGCTGGTCGAGTCGCTTCCCTACATTCGCCGGTTCTGGGGGAAGGTGGTGGTGGTCAAGTACGGCGGCAATGTGATGCAGGCCAAGGACGGCGGTCCTGCCGTCGATGAGGCAGCGGCGCTGGCGTCGTTCGCCGAGGACATCGTGATGATGCGTTCGGTCGGCATGCTCCCGGTGGTCGTCCACGGCGGTGGGCCTCAGATCGGCGCGCTGATGGAACGGGTGGGCAAAGTGACCGAATTCCAAGATGGCCTCCGGGTGACCGACGCCGACACCATCGACCTGGTCCGTATGGTGCTGGTCGGCAAGGTGAACCGCGACATCGTCAGCGCCGTCAATGTCCATGGCGCGCTGGCCGTCGGCCTCTCGGGGGAGGACGCCAACCTGATCACCGCGGTCGCCCGCTCGGAAGCCCTCGGCTACGTCGGGGATGTCGTCGATGTCGACCCGGTGATCGTCCAGCAGTTGCTCGCCCAGGGCCTGATCCCGGTGGTGGCCACCATCGGCACCGATCACACCGGGCAGGCCTTCAACATCAATGCCGACTCGGCGGCCGGGGCGTTGGCCGCCGCCCTCCAAGCCGAGAAGATCGTCTTCCTCACCGACGTCTCGGGGATCCGGTCGGTTCCCGACGATCCGTCGACGCTCATCAAACAGATCACCGCCGACGAGCTCGACGCCATGGTGGTGTCGGGCGCGGCCAGCGGGGGCATGATCCCGAAGGTGGAGGCGTGTGCCCGCGCCGTCCGGGCCGGAGTCGGACGGGCGCACATCCTCGACGGGCGGACCCCTCACGCCCTGCTGCTGGAGATTTTCACCGACGAGGGTGTCGGGACCATGGTGAGCGCCGGAGTCACCGGCGGCGCCGGCGGCGGAGGAGCCCCATGAGCACCATCGACCGCTCCTCGTTGATGCACACCTATGCCGAACCCCCGGTCACTTTCGTTCGGGGCGAGGGAAGCCTGCTCTACGACACCGACGGCAAGCAATACCTCGACTTCCTCTCCGGTCTGGCCGTCACCTCGTTGGGCCACGCCCACCCGTTGGTGGCCGAGGCCATCGCCAACCAGGCGGCCACCCTCTCCCATGTTTCCAACCTGTTCGGGAACACCATCGGACCCGAGGTGGCAGCCACCCTCGACCGCCTGATCGGCGGGGGCACCGACCTGGAGGGCGGCCAGGTGTTCTTCGCCAACTCCGGCGCGGAAGCCAACGAGTGTGCCCTGAAGCTGGCCCGCCGGTGGGCCGGGCCCGACCGGTTCGGCGTGGTCAGCACCTGGCAGGCCTTCCACGGCCGGACGCTGGCCACCCTGGCCGCCACCGGGCAACCGGAGAAGCAGGCCCCCTTTTTGCCGCTGCCGGAGGGATTCGACCACGTCCCCTACGACGACCTCGACGCCATGGACGCCGCTTGCGATCCGACCCGGGTGGCGGCGGTCATGGTCGAGCCGATCATGGGCGAAGCCGGGGTGGTGATGCCGTCGTCGGACTACCTGGTCGGTCTCCGGCAGCTCTGCACCGACCGCAATATCCTGCTGATGGTGGACGAGGTCCAGACCGGGTTCGGGCGGACCGGGCGCTGGTTCGGGTTCCAGCATCTGGGTATCGAACCCGACGTGGTGACCATGGCCAAGTCGCTGGGCAACGGGATGCCGGTCGGCGCCTGCTGGGCGCGCTCCGAGGTGGCGGCCGCCTTCGTCCCCGGTGACCACGGCAGCACTTTCGGCGGCCAACCGCTGGCCATGGCCGCGGCCCGGGCCACGCTCGCGGTGATGGAGTCCGAGGACGTGCCCGGACGGGCGGCGGCCTCGGGCGCTCGGCTGCGGGCCGGGTTGGAGAAGCTCCCCGGGGTGGCGTCGGTCCGGGGCGAGGGCCTGTTGCTGGGGGCGGTCCTCTCCGGTCCGTTCGCCAAGGCGGCGGTGGCCGAGTCGCTGGATGCCGGGTTGGTCATCAACGCACCCGCGCCGGCTGTCCTGCGGTTCGCGCCGTCCCTGTTGGTCACCGAGGCTGACATCGACCGGGCCCTCGGGACCCTGGGCCCGATCCTCGGTCGCCTGGCGCCGGCCGCCGAGGCAGAAGGGAGCCCGAGCCCGTCATGAGCGAGACCAGACACGTCCTGGACATCGATGACCTCGGAGCCGAGGGACTCGCTGCCGTCCTGGCCCTGGCCGAGATCGATCCGGCCCGTTTGCCTCCCGTCCTGGGCGGACAGGGAGTGGCCATGGTCTTCGAGAAGCCGTCCAACCGCAGCCGGAACAGCACCGAGATGGCGACGGTGTCCCTCGGTGGGCACCCGGTCTACATCCAGGGTCAGGAGGTGGGCATCGATGTGCGGGAGACGGCCGCCGACGTGGCCCGGACCCTGGCCTGCTACCACGCGGTGCTCTGCGCCCGGGTCATGGATCACAGCTCGCTGGTGCGGATGGCCGATGCCCTGGACGACGTCGGTGTCGCGGTGCCGGTCATCAACCTGCTGTCCGATCTCGCCCATCCCTGCCAGGCCCTCGCCGACCTCCTTACCCTCCGGCAGATCTTCGGCGTCGGGGCCGAGGCGTTGCCCGAGCGCACCCTCGCCTACATCGGGGATGCCAACAACGTCTGGCGGTCGCTGGCCCTCGCCTCGTCGATGGCCGGACTGCCCACCCGGATCGCCGCCCCGGTCGGGTTCGGGCCCACCGACGCCGATGTGGAGCTGGTCCGGTCGTACGGGGGCGACCTGTACGTGACCACCGATCCGTTGGAAGCGGTGACCGGCGCCGATGCCGTCTACACCGATGTCTGGACCTCCATGGGGCAGGAAGCCGAATTCGCCTCGAGGCTGATGGCGTTCCGCGGCTTCGAGGTCAACGAGGAGCTGATGAAGGGGGCGAAGGAGGGGGCCGTGGTCCTCCACTGCCTTCCTGCCCACCGCGGCGAGGAGATCAGCGCCCGGGTGGTTGACGGTCCCCAGAGTGTGGTGTGGCAGCAGGCGGCCAACCGGATGCACGCGATGCGGGGCCTGCTGGCCTGGGTCCGGGGAGTCGACCCCGGGTCGGTCGGCGCGGGCGCGGGCGGCGGACGGTGAGGATGACCAAGCCCCAGCGCCAGCACCTCATCACCAAGCTCCTCGAGACCAAGGTGGTCGGCAGCCAGACCGACCTGGTCGAACTGCTGGCCGGCGAGGGGGTGGAGGCGACCCAGACCACCGTCTCCCGCGACCTCGAGGAGCTGGGCGCGGTCAAGGTCCGGCTGCCCGGCGGCGACACCGCCTACGCCCTTCCCGAATTGCCGTCCCAGCAAGTCGCCCCCGAGGACCACCTCCGCCGGGTGCTGGGGGAGTGGGTGGTGGAGCTGGATTGGTCCGGAAATCTGATCGTGCTGCGCACCCCGCCGGGCTCCGCCCATGTCGTAGGCTCGGCCCTCGATCGGAGCGGATTCCCCGGGGTCATCGGCACGGTGGCCGGGGACGACACCGTGTTGGTGGTGGCATCCGAAGCCACGGGCGGGGCCGGCGTGGCCAAACAGCTGGCGGCGGTCTCGGGCATCGACCCGGCCCGGCACACCGAGAAACAAGCGAGGAGATGACCATGGCGCAACGAGTGGTGCTGGCCTACAGCGGGGGACTGGACACCTCGATCGCCGTCCGCTGGTTGATGGAGAACCACGGGGTCGAGGTGATCGCGGTGGCCGTCGACGTCGGCCAGGCCGCCGAGGCCAAAAACGAGGACTGGGACGCCATCCGCAACCGGGCGCTGGCCGCCGGCGCGGTGGAGGCCATCGTGATCGACGCCCGGGCGGAGATGGCCGAAGACTTCTGCATGCCGGCGCTGCTGGCCAACGCCAAGTACGAGGGGAAGTACCCGCTGGTCTCCGCGCTGTCGCGGCCGGTGATCGTCCGCCACCTGGTGGCCGAGGCCCGCCGCCACGGGGCCACCGCGGTGGCCCACGGGTGCACCGGCAAGGGGAACGACCAGGTCCGATTCGAGGTCGGCACCCGGGCCCTGGCCCCCGACCTGGAGGTCATCGCCCCGGCCCGGGTCTGGGGCCTCACCCGGGAGGACAGCATCGAATACGCCGCCAAGTGGGACATCCCGCTGTCGGTGACCAAGGAGAAGCTGTACTCGATCGACGAGAACCTGTGGGGCCGGGCCATCGAGTGCGGGGCCATCGAGGACCCGTGGAACCAGCCTCCTGCCGACGTCTACACCATGACCCGGCCGACGGCCACCGTGCCGGCCGAGGTGGTCATCGGCTTCGAGTCGGGCATCCCGGTGTCGGTCGACGGGAAGTCCCTCTCGCCCGAATTGCTGATCGCGGAGATGAACCGGGTGGTGGGCTCCTACGGCTGGGGCCGGCTGGACATGGTGGAGAGCCGGCGGGTGGGCATCAAGAGCCGGGAGACCTACGAGTGCCCGGCGGCGCTCGCCCTGCTGCTGGCCCACGCCGACCTCGAGGACCTCACCCTCGAGCGCGACCTCCTCCACGAGAAGGCCCGGCTCGAGCCCCGCTGGTCGGAGCTGGTCTACGACGGGCTGTGGTTCTCGCCGCTGAAGCGGGCGCTCGACGCCTTCTTCGTCGAGTCCCAGCGCCACGTCACCGGCGAGGTGCGCCTCCACCTCGAGCCCGGCCAGTGCTACGTGGTCGGCCGCCGGAGCCCGATCGGCCTCTACGACCACGGCCTGGCCACCTACGACGCCACCGACACCTTCCGGCACCAGGACGCCGAGGGTTTCGTCCGGCTGTGGGGCCTGGGTGTCGCCACCTGGTCGGCCCGGCAGGAGGGCGGACGGGGCGGGGACTCGCCTGACGCGTTCCCGGACGCGCCGCCGGACGGCAGGGCTTGATGACGCTGTGGCACGGCCGGCTGACCGGGGGCACCGCCGAGGAGGTGATGGCCTTCTCGGTCAGCCTCCACTACGACCGGGAGCTGGCGGCTGACGACCTGATCGGGTCGCGGGCCCACGTCCGGGGCCTCGGCCGCGGCGGGATCCTCACCGAGGACGAGGTGGCCACCCTGATGGCCGCCCTCGACCAGGTGGAGCGCGAGCTGGCCTCCGACTCCTTCAAGTTCGCGCCCGACGACGAGGACATCCACACCGCGGTGGAGCGACGGGTCACCGAGATTGCCGGCGACGTCGGGGCCAAGCTCCACACCGGGCGCAGCCGCAACGACCAGGTGGCCACCGATCTGCGCCTGTTCACCAAGCGGGCCATTGCCGGGATCGCCGCGGACGTGCTCGCCCTCCAGGAGGTGCTGCTGGCCCGGGCCCAGGAGTCCGACGGGGTCTACCTGCCCGGCTACACCCATCTCCAGCGGGCCCAGCCGGTGCTGCTCTCCCACCACCTGCTGGCCCACGGATGGGCCCTGGCCCGGGACGTCGACCGGTTGCTCGCCACCTCGGCCCGGCTCGACGTGTCACCGCTCGGGGCCGGAGCGCTGGCCGGCTCGTCCCTGTCGCTCGACCCCGACGGGGTGGCCCGGGAGTTGGGCTTCGGCTCCCGGTTCGAGAACTCGCTGGACGCGGTCTCCGACCGGGACTTCGTGGCCGAGACGCTGTTCGACCTGGCCCTGCTCGGGGTCCACCTGTCCCGGATCGGCGAGGAGCTGGTGCTGTGGTCGACCGAGGAGTTCGGCTTCGCCGTCCTCGACGACGCCTTCGCCACCGGGAGCTCGATGCTCCCGCAGAAGAAGAACCCCGACGTGGCCGAGCTGGCCCGGGGGAAGACCGGTCGGCTGATCGGGAATCTGACCGGGCTGCTGGTCACCTTGAAGGGCCTGCCCCTCTCCTACAACCGGGATCTGCAGGAGGACAAGGAGCCGCTGTTCGACTCGGTGGACCAGGTCCATCTGGCCCTGGTGGCCCTGGCCGGGCTGCTGCAGACGGTGACCTTCAACGCCCACCGGATGCAGTCGGCGGCCGACGGCCCGGCGGCCTCCGCGGTCGACCTGGCCGAATGGCTGGTCGAACGTGGGATGCCGTTCCGCCAGGCCCACGGCGTGGTCGGGAGCCTCGTCCGGGACTCGGTCGAGCGGCATGTGCCGCTGGCCGAACTGGTGGAGGCCCATCCCGCCCTCGGGGCCGAGGCGGTGGCCCTGCTCGAGCCGGGGGTGGCGGTCACCCGCCGGACCACCCCGGGCGGCGCCGGCCCGGCGCCGGTGGCCAAGCAGATGGACCGTTTCGTGCTGCGCCTCCAGGCCGACCGGAGCCGGGTCACCGGCTCGGGCTCGGGCTCGGGTTCCGGTTCCGGTTCCGGGAGCCCGACGACAACC
>CAWFXD010000001.1:1530000-2323344 GCA_963819695.1 uncultured Acidimicrobiaceae bacterium
AACGGAGGTAGAGCACTGAATGGGCTAGGGGGCCTACAAGCTTACTGACCCCAATCAAACTCCGAATGCCGTTGCTTTAGAGCCTGGCAGTGAGACTACGAGGGATGAGCTTCGTTAGTCGAAAGGGAAACAGCCCAGATCGCCAGCTAAGGCCCCTAATTAATTACTAAGTGGAAAACGATGTGGGAACGCGAAGACAGCCAGGAGGTTGGCTCAGAAGCAGCCATCCTTGAAAGAGTGCGTAATAGCTCACTGGTCGAGTGGTCCTGCGCGGACAATGTAACGGGGCTCAAGTAATTAGCCGAAGCTGCGGATTTCTATTCCGCCTGAGTAGCGATTGTGAATGCGGCTTGCCGCGGACGCAGTCGCAACAACGCTCGGGATTCACGGGGTAGGAGTGGTAGGGGAGCGTCGATCTTGCTGAGAAGCGGCGGTGGAAACCGTCGTGGAGCGTGGTCGAGTGAGAATGTTGGTATGAGTAGCGAGAGAGGGGTGAGAAACCCCTCCGCCGTAAGCCCAAGGGTTCCTGGGGAAGGCTAATCCTCCCAGGGTAAGTCGGGAGCTAAGGCGAGGCCGAGAGGCGTAGTCGATGCACAACTGGTTGATATTCCAGTACTTCCGTGTCCGCGCCAATTCCAATACCGGTGTCCTAAGGGGCTGTCCTTCGGGGCGAACCGACCGACCCGGTGGAGGAAAGCGAAGGAGGGACGCAGGAGGGTAGGTGAGCCCAGGCGTTGGTTGACCTGGGGTAAGCGTGTAGGGGGAGGTCTAGGCAAATCCGGACCTCATTCACCCTGAGACGCGATGCCGAGCCACTTCAGGCGAAGTCACTAATCCCATGCTGCCGAGAAAAGCTTCTAGCGAGCTGACACGGAACCCGTACCCCAAACCGACACAGGTGGGCGGGTAGAGAATACCAAGGCGATCGGGAGAACTGTGGTTAAGGAACTCGGCAAAATACCTCCGTAACTTCGGGAGAAGGAGGACCCCACTAGGGTGAAGAACTTCGCGTTCTGAGCCTGAAGGGGTCGCAGAGAATAGGGGAAAGCGACTGTTTACTAAAAACACAGGAGCGTGCGAAGTCGTAAGACGATGTATACGCTCTGACGCCTGCCCGGTGCCGGAAGGTTACGGGGAAAGGTTAGCCTTCGGGCGAAGCTTTGAACCTAAGCCCCGGTAAACGGCGGCCGTAACTATAACGGTTTGGACCAAAACCTGGCCGTTATAAAACCCCGCTATATGCTGGAACATCCGAGTATCCGGTGGTACTCGTTCGTGTCACACCCTGTATTTAGGGTGAAGGCATGAGCAGTGAAAATCCATCCGGTGCGGACAATCAGCAGGAAACTGCCGGTCCTTGCGTTGTGCTCGAACCCAACTGGATAGTTGGATTTGTGGATGGGGAAGGTTGCTTCTCAGTATCGGTGCATCGAAATTCAATGATGCGCTGGCACGGCGGATGGCAACTGCAACCTGTCTTTCAGATCTACCAACACCAGGACCATCGAGAGGTTCTCGACGCGATGGTCTCGATCTTTGGCTGCGGGCGAGTTCGCCCGAAGGGCCCGAGGAGCAGTGTCATGACTTTTGCGGTCGAGGCACTCCGAGACCTGGAAGCATCTGTGCTTCCTTTTTTCGAGGAGCATCCTCTCATCGTCAAACGCAATGACTTCGTGGCTTTCGCCGCGGTGGTCAGGGCGATGCGCCGAAAGGAGCACTTGACGAGGCCAGGGTTCGAACAGCTGGTCCGACTTGCGTATGGCATGAATGCCAATGGCAAGCAACGGGCCCGAAGCATTGACCAAGTAATGGCAGGATCCTCAGAGACTGCACGCGAGGCTCCTCGATCGACACCACCTCAGTTCCATTGAGGGAGGCCGAATGAGGATGAAGATACAGTCCGACCCCCATGGCGACATGGGGAGCCAGGCAGAAATGATCTGGCCGCTCTTAGTTGAGCCCTCAGAGGTTTGAGGACCATCGAGAAGTAGTAACAAAAGTGCCTAAGGTAGGGATGCCCTGGTGGAGACACCAGGCAAGCTGCCCTCCGCAGCGGTGACGTTGCGGGTAAGCAGTCGGCCAAATGCTGGAAACCCCGTGAATCCTCCACTACTCGTTGCCCAGGGTCGGTGATACAGCCATTTCGTATCGTTGGTCATGGTCAGCAGTGACAATGTGAGAGGTGCGGACAATCAGCAGGAAAGGCCCTTGAACTGCGGATGGGGATCGCGAACTTCTAAGCGACAATTTTGAGAAGTTCGCCCAAATGAGATCCATCCGCATTTTTTGGGAATCCTCAGAGACCATACGCCGACCATCTCGCCAAGCGCGGTGAGATGAAGATATGGTCCGGGCCCTACGGCGACGTAGGGAGACTGGCAGAAATGACCAGTCCGCTTATTGGACGGATTTGGATCCAATGAGTTGTAACAGCCACCAAGCGAAATTCCTTGTCGGGTAAGTTCCGACCTGCACGAATGGCGTAACGACTTTCCTACTGTCTCAACCACAGACCCGGCGAAATTGAAGTACGAGTAAAGATGCTCGTTAGCTGCATCAGGACGGAAAGACCCCGTGGACCTTTACTACAGCTTGATGTTGAGTTTTAGTACATATTGTGTAGGATAGGTGGGAGACTTTGAAGCATTGGCGCTAGCTAGTGTGGAGTCAACCTTGAAATACCACCCTTTATGTGCCGGAACCCTAACTTCGGTCCGTTATCCGGATCAGGGACAGCGTCAGGTGGGTAGTTTGACTGGGGCGGTCGCCTCCTAAAACGTAACGGAGGCGCCCAAAGGTTCCCTCAGGCTGGTTGGCAATCAGCCGTCGAGTGCAATGGCACAAGGGAGCTTGACTGCGAGACCTACAAGTCGAGCAGGTGCGAAAGCAGGGCATAGTGATCCAGCGGTTGCTTGTGGAAGCGCCGTTGCTCAACGGATAAAAGGTACCCCGGGGATAACAGGCTCATCTTCCCCAAGAGTCCATATCGACGGGAAGGTTTGGCACCTCGATGTCGGCTCGTCGCATCCTGGGGCTGAAGCCGGTCCCAAGGGTTGGGCTGTTCGCCCATTAAAGCGGTACGCGAGCTGGGTTTAGAACGTCGTGAGACAGTTCGGTCCCTATCCGATGCAGCCGTAGGAGATTTGAGGAAGGCTATCCCTAGTACGAGAGGACCGGGATGGACGAAGCTCTCGTGTGTCAGTTGTCCTGCCAAGGGCACTGCTGATTTGCGACCTTCGGGTGGGATAAGCGCTGAAAGCATCTAAGCGCGAAGCTCGTTCCAAGATGAAATCTCCCACAGGGTTAACCTGGTAAGGCCCGTGGCCAGACGACCACGTTGATAGGCCGGAAGTGTAAGTGCGGTAACGCATTCAGCTGACCGGTACTAATCGGCCGAGGGCTTGGAAACTTGCTCGTGCTCGCTATGGAACGCTCAGGGGTGACCGATTGTCGGTCACGCCGGGCTCGGATGTCACCCCCCACTTGGTGATGGTCCTGGAGCCCCTGAGAGCGCACAGTTTCCGGTGGCCATAGCGGCGGAGAGACACCCGTTCCCATTCCGAACACGGCAGTTAAGCTCGCCAGCGCCGATGGTACTTGGGGGGTAGCCCCCTGGGAGAGTAGGACGTCGCCGGGATTTCTCTGAAGAGGCCCTCCGCATTTGCGGGGGGCCTCTTCTAATTGAGGCTCGTGCGCTCTGCGCAAAATTGGGACGATCGCGGCTATGACTTACGGGATGGACTCACCGGAGAGCGACTCCACCGCGGTGCAAACGGCTGGATGGGGTGACGAACGCCAGGTCGATTGGTATGTGGATCGGATGGCCCAGCTTCCGCCCCGCCTCGCCGGAGAAGAGGTCCTCCGAGAGGTGCTGCCAAACGAACCGGGATCGTTGCTCGACCTCGGTTGCGGCGACGGGAGGCTGATCGGCCTGGCCCTGGATGCTCGACCTGGACTCGATCGGGTAGTCGGGATCGACCTCTCGGCCCCGATGCTGGCCCGGGCAACAGAAGGGTTCAGCTCGGATCAGAGGGTGAGGGTGCAGCCCTGGGACCTGGCTGATCCGATCGAGTCGTTGGGTGCCTTCGATGTCATCGTTTCGGGATTCGCTATCCATCATTTGGAGGATGAGCGGAAGAGGAGCCTCTTTTCCGAGATCGCTCAGCAACTTCATTCCGGCGGCCTCTTTGCCAATCTCGAAGTCGTGTCTTCTGCGACGCCGGAGCTGCATGCCGAGTTCCTCGGCCTCATCGGGCGACAGGCAGACGATCCGGAGGATCGGTTGGCTGATATCGGTTCGCAGCTGCGATGGATGCGAGAAGCGGGTTTGACCCAAGTCGATTGCCTGTGGCGGTGGCGAGGATTTGCTCTCATGGTCGGCTGGGCGGCGCCCGGCTGAACCCTATGACACCGGCATGCGGCGATCTCGGCCGTCCGGTTAGATCAGATACTCGCAGTTAGTACACTCGACCCTCATGGCCGCGCGTCCTCCCTCTGGTACTCCGCGCCCACGCTCATCAGGTGGAGGCGGTCCCAAGGGTTCGTCGCGGGGAGGAACGAGGGGCTCGTCCGCCTCGGGCCGCGGCTACCAAGGTTCCAAGGATTCGAGTTCCGGGAGCCGCAGTGGGGCCTCCGGCGGACAAGGCCGCACCGGCCGACCACCGGCATCGGGACGGCCGGAGCGGTCAGGAACCGGAGGCGCGCCAACCAGCCGCGGCCGCCCTGATTCCGGCTCGACTTCGAGGTCGAGTTCGTCGAATCGCTCTCCGTCGGGCTACCAGGGGGAACGGCCCGGATCCGGTTCCCGTACCGGGTCACGAACATCGCCCACCGGTGCGGGTTACGGGGGAACCACCGGGCGACCGCCGGCCAAGCCCGGAAACTGGAAAGAACGGGATTCCGGCTCTTCGAGCCGTGGCCCGAGGACCGACAGCACCAGGGGCGGCAACCGGTCCAGCAGTGGAGCGTCCGGCCGGTCCGGGCACCCCGAGGCCAAATGGGAGCCGCGGCCGGCGAGGAACCCGGTCGTCCGCAAGGGGTGGGGGAGCGTGGCCCGGCGAGGAGCCAGCACCGTGCGGGAAGGGACAGAACACGGTCCCGACAAGGACACCCCCGAAGGGAGACGGCGGTCCAAGAAACGCACCGACGAATTCGTTCCCGAGCTTTGGATCCAGGACGATCGCGGCAAAAAGCGGGCCGATGGCCTGCGTCCGCCGGCCCACCGCGCGGTTCCCGTCCAACCCGACCTTTCCCCGGACATCGCCAACGAACTGGCGTCGGCGGCCGGGCCCGACTGGAACCATCTCCGGGAGCGGATGACCGAGCGGATGGCCGCCGGCATCGGCGCCTACGAACGGGAGCGTTACCGGGACGCCTCCCGCATCCTGAAGACGGTGGTCGACGCCATCCCGAGCTCCCCCTCCGCCCGGGAACTGCTCGCCCTCAGCCAGTACCACCAGGGCTACTGGAAGGCCGCCCTGCCCAACCTGGAGGCGTTCGCGGCGCTCACCGGTTCGGTCGACCAGCACCCGGTCCGGATGGACTGCCATCGGGCGCTGGGCCGCCCGAAGCGGGTGGAGGCCCTCTTCACCGAACTCCGGCACGGGTCACCGGAGGCCGAGGTTCTGACCGAGGGACGGCTGGTCCTGGCCGGCACCCGGGCCGATGCCGGCGACCTGGCCGGAGCCGTCGCCCTTCTGGTCGAGTCCGGGGCGGGCCGGCTGGTCCGGAACCCGGCCGAACGGCACCTGCGCCAGTGGTACGTCCTGGGCGACCTCATGGAGCGTTCCGGCGACATTCCGAAGGCCCGCGAGCTTTTCCTCCGGATCAGCACGGTCGACCCGGACGCCTATGACGTCGCCCAGCGGCTCGATTCGTTGGGACCCCCGGCCCGGCGGCGCCCGCCAAACAGGCCGAAAGGGCCACGCCGCGCCAGTTAGAGTCGACGACCATGGACCTCGAAAAACTGCTTGGCGATGAAGCCGACTCACTGCTCAACCACCGTGCCACCGCGTTCCCGTCCGAACACCTGAACCTGCCCGGACCCGATCACCTGGACAGCATCTTCATCGATTCCGATCGGTCGTCGAGGGTGCTTCGCAACCTGGGCATCCTGTTCAACACCGGGCGCCTGGCGGGTACCGGCTACCTGTCGATCCTTCCGGTCGACCAGGGCATCGAACACTCGGCCGCCGCCAGCTTCTCCAAGAACCCGGCGTACTTCGACCCGGCCAAGCTGTGCGACCTGGCCATCGCCGCCGACTGCAGCGCCATCGCCACCACGCTGGGAGGACTGGGCATCGTGTCGCGGCGCTACGTCCACAAGATCCCCTTCGTGGTCAAGCTCAACCACAACGATTTCCTCAACTACCCGAACACCTATGACCAGGTGATGTTCGGCTCGGTCCAACAAGCTGCCGACCTCGGGGCGATCGGCGTCGGTGCGACCATCTACTTCGGCTCCGAAGGGGCTGACCGCCAGATCGGGGAAGTGTCGAAGGCGTTCGCCGAAGCCCATCGCCTCGGTTTGCTGACCATGTTGTGGTGCTATCTGCGCAATCCAGCCTTCAAGCAGGGGGATGTCGACTATCACCTGTCCGCCGATCTCACCGGCCAGGCCAACCACCTCGGCGTGACCATCGAGGCCGACATCATCAAGCAGAAGCAACCGGAGAACAACGGCGGATACAACGCCCTCGAAATTCGGGAAGACCGACCCGCTGGTCTACAGCCAGTTGACCACCGACCACCCCATCGATCTGACCCGCTGGCAGGTGGTGAACTGCTATGCCGGCCGGATCCCGTTGATCAACTCGGGCGGCGCATCCACCGGGGCTGACGATTTGGCGCAAGCGGTCCGCACCGCGGTGATCAACAAGCGGGCCGGGGGAACCGGCCTGATCGTCGGCCGCAAGTCCTTCCAGAGGCCCACCGATGAGGGCGTCGAGCTCATCCATGCGATTCAGGACGTCTACCTCAATGCCGAGGTGACGATCGCCTGACCGGCCATCGCCTGGCCGGCCATCGCCTGGCCGGCCATCGCCGACCCCCTGACCCCCTGACCCCCGGACCCGGCCGACCGGAGCCACCGCGGGTGTCCGCCCGCCTACCTCGCGTGGTTTGGTCAGGCCGATAGACTGGGTGCGAGAGCGCCGAATTGGGCGCATTAGCCCGGTCAACGAGGATCGGCGCACACGAAGCATGGCGCCGAGTATTCGACCGGCGACCGAGCGCAGAGAAGTAGCACGAGAGAGCAGTACGAAGAGGAGCGCGGTGTCCGACACGACGACCAACGACCATCCGTCCGAAGTTCTCGATCGGGTGATCCTCCGATTCGCCGGAGACTCGGGCGATGGCATGCAGCTCGTCGGCGACCAATTCACCACGGTCTCCGCCCTGTTCGGGAACGACCTGGCGACGTTCCCGGACTTCCCGGCGGAGATCCGGGCCCCGGCCGGCACCCTGGCCGGCGTGTCGGCATTTCAGGTGCAGATCTCCGACCACGACATCCTGACCCCCGGCGACGCGCCGAACGTGCTGGTGGCCATGAACCCGGCGGCGCTGAAGGCCAACGTGGACACACTCCCTTCCGGCGCCACCGTCATCGTCAATGTCGACGCCTTCGAAGACCGCAACCTGGCCAAGGCCGGCTACGACGCCAACCCGCTGACCGACGGGAGCCTGGCCGCCTACACCGTCTACGAGATCCCGATGACGTCGATCACCACCGAGGTTTCCAAGGACGCCGGGGTGAAGCCCCGGGACGCCGAGCGCTCCAAGAACTTCTTCGCCCTCGGGCTGATCTGCTGGCTCTATACCCGTCCCGTCGACGGGGTGGCCAAGTGGACCGAGGAGAAGTACGCCGGCAAGCCACTGGTCATGGAAGCCAACCTCCGGGCCTTGAAGGCCGGCTACCACTTCGGCGAGACCGCCGAGCTGTTCGCGTCCTCCTTCGAGGTGCGTCCTGCCACCCTCGATCCCGGTGAGTACGTCAACATCACCGGAAACATGGCCACTGCCTGGGGCCTGATCACTGCCTCCACCCAGAGCGGGCTGCCATTGTTCCTCGGGACCTACCCGATCACCCCGGCCTCGGACATCCTCCACGAGCTGTCCAAGCACAAGGAGTTCGGGGTGCGGACGTTCCAGGCCGAGGACGAGATCTCCGGTATCGGGGCCGCACTCGGCGCCGCGTTCGGCGGAGCGCTGGGGGTCACCACCACCTCTGGCCCGGGTGTGGACCTCAAGTCGGAGATGATGGGACTGGGTATCAGCCTCGAGGTTCCGCTGCTGATCATCGACATCCAGCGCGGGGGCCCGTCCACCGGGCTTCCGACCAAGACCGAGCAGGCCGATCTGCTCCACGCCATGTACGGACGGCACGGCGAGTCCCCGCTGCCCATCGTGGCGGCCAAGACCCCATCCCACTGCTTCGAGGCCACCATCGAGGCGGTCCGCCTCGCCGTCAAGTACCGCACCCCGGTGATCCTGCTGTCGGACGGGTACCTGGCCAACGGCACCGAGCCATGGCGCCTGCCCGACGTTGCCGACCTGCCGGCGATCGACCCGGACTTCGCCGACGGGTCCCAACCACACCGATGACGGACGGCAACCAGGTGTTCTGGCCGTACGTCCGGGACGAGACGACGCTGGCCCGACCCTGGGCGCCTCCCGGGTCTGGCCGGACTGGAGCACCGGATCGGCGGGCTCGAGAAGGAGGACGGGTCGGGGAACGTCAGCTACGACGGCGAGAACCACGAGCAGATGACCCGGCTCCGGGCGGCGAAGATCGCCGGCATCGCCTACGACATTCCCCCCACCGACCTGGACGACGAGGACGGCGACGCCCGCACCCTGGTTGTCGGTTGGGGATCCACCTACGGTGCGATTGCCGCCGGGGTCCGGCGGGTGAGGGCCCGCGGATTCAAGGTGGCCCACGCCCATCTGGTCCATCTGAACCCGTTCCCGGTGGACCTCGGGGAGGTGCTCCACCGCTACGACAAGGTGCTGGTGCCGGAGGTCAACCTCGGCCAGCTCAGTCGCCTCCTCCGGGCCGAGTATCTGGTGGACACCGTCTCGTTCACCCAGTTGAAGGGGATTCCCTTCCGGGCGGCATCGATGGAGGCGGCGATCATGGAGTTGATCAAGGCTGAGGATGGGGACGTCGGCTCGGTCGGCGGAACCCCGGTAGGTGGAAAGGTGTCTGACCTATGACCGACCTGGCCCAGGCCAACGGATCCCACACCAACGGGGCATCGGTGCCGGTTCCCGTCACCACCCGGAAGGACTGGTCCTCCGACCAGGAGGTCAGGTGGTGTCCCGGATGCGGTGACTATTCCATCCTGTCCGCCATGCAGATGCTCATGCCCGACCTCGGGGTCCGACGGGAGAGCACGGTGTTCCTCTCCGGCATCGGTTGCGCGGCGCGGTTCCCGTACTACATGAACACCTACGGGTTGCATTCCATCCATGGCCGGGCTCCGGCCATCGCCACCGGTCTGGCCACCACCCGACCCGATCTCGATGTGTGGGTGATCACCGGCGACGGCGACTCGCTGTCGATCGGGGGCAACCATCTCATCCACGCGCTGCGCCGGAATGTGAACATCACCATCCTGCTGTTCAACAACCAGATCTACGGGCTGACCAAGGGGCAGTACTCGCCGACCTCGGAGATGGCCAAGGTCACCAAGTCGACG
This sequence comes from uncultured Acidimicrobiaceae bacterium, assembly GCA_963819695.1. GTDB lineage: Bacteria > Actinomycetota > Acidimicrobiia > Acidimicrobiales > RAAP-2 > DASZIT01. The sequence continues at coordinate 1,539,699 of CAWFXD010000001.1, forward strand.
CCGTTCGGCTCCCTCGAGCAGCCGTTCAACCCGCTCAGCCTGGCGCTGGGGGCGGAGGCGAGTTTCGTCGCCCGCACCCATGACATGGACCGGAAGCACATGATCGAGACGTTCCGCCGGGCCCACGCCCACAAGGGTGCGTCGTTCGTCGAGATCTACCAGAACTGCAACGTCTTCAACGACGGGGCCTTCGAGCAGGTCACCGGCAAGGACAACCGCGCCGAGATGCTCATTCCGCTGGTGCACGGCGAGCCGATCCGCTTCGGGGCCGATGGCGCCCACGGGGTGGTGCGAGGCCCGGATGGGGCGGTCGACGTGGTGGCGGTGGCGGATGTCGGTGAATCGGCGTTGCTGGTGCACGACGAGCACCGGGAGAACCCGGGGCTGGCGTTCCAGCTCAGCCGGCTGTCCCGGGGCCCGTATGAGCCGACGCCCATCGGGGTCTTCCGGGACGTCGACCGGCCGGAGTACGGCGCCGAGATGTCCCGCCAGATCGAGCAGGTGATGGAGCGGAAGGGCAAGGGCGATGTCGCCGCCCTGTTGCGCTCCGGCTCGTCCTGGACGGTGGAGTAGGCCGGTAGCCACCGCACGCTCAGCAGGTGGAGAGGTGAATCGGGTCAAGGTCGGGTTCTTCTCGCTGTCGCGAAGTTCACCGGATGGCGACGACCGGTCGTACCTGGCCTGGCATCAGCTGGACCACATGCCGGAGCAGTACCAGCTACCCGGACTGGTTCTCGGTCAAAGGTGGGTGTCGACCCCGGCCTGCCGTGCCGAACGGGCGGCGGAGAACGGCCAATGGTCGGAGGTCGAACATGTCGTCTGCTACCTGATGAGTGAGCCGGTCGACCAGGACCATCGACGACTTCTACGCACTGGGGCAGAGCCTGGCCACCGCCGGTCGGTTCCCGCGTTCGCTGCCGTCGTCCTACCGCGGGGGGCTGGGTTTGGTCGAGACCCGGGCGGCGGCCCGGGCGCTCATCTCGCCCGAGGTGGTGCCCTTCCGGCCCCACCGGGGCATCTACCTGATCGTCGAGACGCACCCCGATGGGCGGGCCGAGGACGTCCCGGGCAGGGCCCCGGGCTTCGACGCCCTCGGCGAGCTGACGACGGTGCCCGGAGTGGCCGGCGCGTGGAGGTTTGCGAGTTCGGCCACCACCCGCCACCCGCGGTTCAGCGAGGGGGATGTGGAGATGACCGTCTGTTATCTCGACGACGACCCGGCCACCGTGGCGGGCCGACTGGGACCGGTGTTGTCCAAGGCGTCGGCGGAAACGACGACGCGGCTCGAGCTCGCGGCCCCGTTCGAGTCGATGATGACCTGGGATCTCGATCAGGTTGACGGTTCGGGGCCCTGACCGGCTTCGGTCACCGACTCGGGCCCCGTCCCCGCCATTCAGCTCGCGAGCTTCTTGACCTTCTCGATCAGATCGACGGCCCGCTGGTCACCGACCGGCACCGGGGCCACCTGGAGATGGGTGACTCCGGCTTCGGCGTAGGCGGCGATGCGGTCGGCCACGTGGCCCTCGGACCCACACAGAGACGTCAGTTCCAGGAGTTCAGCGGGGACCGCCGCGGCGGCGGCAGCCTTGTCCCCGGCCAGGTAGAGATCCTGGATCTTCTCGGCGGCGTCCCCGTACCCGGAGCGCCGGGCGACATCGTTGTAGAAGTTCCTGCCCTTGGCGCCCATGCCCCCGATGTAGAGCGCGAGCATATGCCGGGAGAGCTCTTGGATTCCCTTCACCTCCGGACCGTCGCCGATGGCCAGGAGGCCACCGGCGGTGATCTGCAGCGGCCCGAGAGCCGGGTCGCGAAGCTTGCCTCCGGCTTCCAGCGCCGAACCCCAGACGTCCTTGACCTTCTCGGGCACGAAGATCATCGGGATCCAGCCGGAGGCCAGCTCGGCCGTCAGCGCCACGTTCTTCTCACCCAGCGACGCCACCCAGATCGGGATGTCCGCCCGGGGCCGGCCGATGATCTTCAGCGCCTTGCCCAACCCGGTCCCCTGATCGGGGGGCAGCGGCAGGTTGAAGATGTCGCCCTCATAGGCGAGGGGAGCTTCCCTCGCCCATACCTTTCGGCAGATCTCGATGATCTCCCGGGTTCGGCCCAGAGGGGCGGAGTAGGGAACCCCGTGGAATCCTTCGATGACCTGAGGCCCGGATGCCCCCAACCCGAGCTCGAAACGGCCGCCGGACAGCGCGTCGATCCCGGCCGCGGTCATGGCGATCAAGGTCGGCGTCCGGGTGTAGATCGGGAGGATGGCGGAGCCGATGCTCACCTGATCGGTGAGGGCGGCCAGGTATCCCATCAGGCTCGGGCTGTCGAACCCGTAGGCCTCCGCCACCCACACCAGATCGAGCCCGGCCTTTTCCATTTCGGCCACTTTGGCCGCCGACTCTCGGAACCCGCCCGAATAGTCGAGCATGGTGGCGATCTTCATTGGTTCTCCCTGAGCGTCTCGTCCGTCCGTCCGGTCACCGCTCCCGGTGAGCCGCTGGCCAGACTAGCGACATCCCGCCGGGCGGCTCCATTTGCTCCGGGCGGACGAGGCGCCGGGCTTGGCCGCTCAGCCCTTGATGATGTTGTGCACGTTGGCCACCATCGGCGGACTCAGCACGACACCGGCTTCCTCCAGGATCGGCATCAGGGTTTTCCCGAATGCGTCGAAGTCTGCCTGTGAGTCCCAGATATCGAACACCTGGATGGCGCCGTCCGTCTCGAGGGCAACGTGGAGGGTGCGTCCCTTCGGCGCCCCGGCGCCAGCCGCCTCCAACTTCTTGATGGTCTCGCCGTAGAGCTCCGGCGTGAATCCTTCGTGGGCGATGTACATCCCAACTGCCATGATTCCTCGTTTCTCGGTGATGAGTGCTGCTGGCGGATGCTGGAGTCAATCCCCGTCAGGGTTGACTCCCCGGACCATATCGCCCGGGACGACCGGGATGTCGGCTGACATTCTGTCGGCCGACTCAGTCGTAGGTCGGCGGCTCGAAACCGGGAAACAGGTTGGGCAGGCCCGCGCTTACCCGACCGGAGAAGGCGGCCGGCCGCTTCTCGAGGAACGACAGCACCCCCTCATGGGCATCGTCGGACGTACCCCGGTAGGACATGGCCAGGGAGTCGGCTCGGTGGGCAGCCATCGGGTGGGACTCACCCAGCATGTGCCACAGCAGTTGGCGGCTCATCGCCACCGACACCGGCGAGGTGTTCTCGGCGATCTCCGCGGCCAGCGCGTAGGCGGCGTCGAGGAGGGCGTCCGGGGCGTGGAGGCTGCGTACCAACCCGCCGCGGTGGGCCTCCTCGGCATCGAACACCCGGCCGGTCGCCACCCACTCCATGGCCTGGCTGATCCCCACCAGTCGGGGCAGAAACCAGCTCGAGGCCGCCTCCGGGACCAGGCCCCGGCGGTTGAAGACGAAGCCGATCCTGGCGTCCACCGACGCCAGCCGGATGTCCATCGGCAGGGTCATGGTGATGCCGACCCCGACCGCCGGTCCGTTGATGGCGGCGATGACCGGCTTCAGCGAGTCGAAGATCCGGAGGACGACGGTGCCGCCTCCGTCGCGGGGTATGGAGCCGTCGTCCCTCGCCTCCACGTAGTCGAAGGTGCTCTCCCCGCTCTGCAGGTCGGCGCCGGCACAGAACCCCCGCCCGGATCCGGTGACCACCACCGCCCGGACCGCGTCATCGGCGTCGGTCCGGTCGAAGGCGTCGATGAGCTCGTGTCGCATGGTGTTGGTGAAGGCGTTCAGCCGGTCGGGCCGATCGAGCGTGATGGTGGCGACGGCGCCGTCCACCTCCAAGCGGATGGACGTGTAGTCGGTGTCGGAACTCAATGGACCTCCAGGTTCGGATCGTTCAGCCGACGGTCGAGTCGGAAAAGGTGGCGTAGTCCCCGTCGCCGTTGATGACCATGCAGAAGCCGGCGGATGAGCACGATACCGAGGTTCCGATTCCGGTGTAGTTGGTGGCCGCCGGGATGGCTCTGATGGGTGCCGCCCAGCTGGTCCCGTCCCAGGTGACGATGGAGCCGTTGGCGTCGGCCGCCATGCAGTACGTCATCTGCGGGCAGGAGATCGAATCGAGGGTCCCACCGGGATCGACGGATTGCGCCGGCGACCAGGTCGCAGAGCCGTTCCGGTAGGAGACGTCGGAACCGTTGACGATGACACACAGGGTCGAGGTCGGGCAGGAGATGGCGGTGGGATCGCCGTTGATCGAGGTGGAGGCCGAAGAACCGGGCAAGGTGGTGGACCAGGGCGCGGCCTCCTCCGACCAGGTCCGGCCACTCCAATCCAGCACCGCGGTGCCGACCACTGCGGTGCAGGCCGACGGGGTGGCACAGGAGACGCCCACCCGGCCGGTGGCGTAGATGGCCGACGTTCCGCCGGGGCCGGTTCCAAAGGCCTGGGGCGCCAGCCACGATCCGTTCTCCCAGGCGTAGGCGTTCCCGGTGTTGTCGACGATGGTGCAGAACTTGCTCGAGGTGCACGACACCGCCGCGTACCGCGAACCGGCGTGGCCGGTCCCCGGATCAGCGGAGTTGGCCGCCAGCCGCGGTGCCGGCTTCAGCGGGACCGGGGTGATCCAGTTGGTCCCGTCCCCGTTGGAGACGAAGCCGGACCCATCGACGATGGCGCAGAACGGCCCGCCGATGCAGGTGATGGCCGGCATGATCGGTGACGGCGCGGACCCGTTCGACCCGGCGGCCGGGGGTGGGAAGTAGACGGACGGATTGGACCAGGCCTGACCGTCCCACGATTGGGTCTGGCCGGCGCCGACGGTCCCGGACGCGTCACTCTGGTTGGCTCCGCCGCCGGCGGCGATGCAGAAGGTGTCGGAGATGCACGATACCGAGGTGAACCCGCCCCCCGGTGGGAGGGTGGCCAGGGGGACCGACCAACCGGGGGCCGGGACGATCGTGGTCGGCAATGCGGTGGTGGGCGGCGCCGTGGTGGCGGGAGGCAGGGTGGTCGTGGTGGTGGCGGCTGGGGCGGTGTCCCGGCTGATGGGCAGTTGGAGCCCGACCGGTCGGGTCAACGCCGCCGGGGAGCTGGAGGGGCCACAGGCGGACGCGGCCAGCACCAGGGCCCCCGTCGCAAGCAACGCGACAATCCGGCTCTGGCGCACCCCTCCCCCTCACTGACCGGCGAATACGGCCTGACCGGCGAATACGGCCGGCGACGGCACCGGGCGATCGGCGGCCGGTGGGCAAGGTTAGCGACCGGCCCTCCGGGAACCAAGTCGCCTACGGCAGGCTGCGCCCGGCCGTCTCGGGCCCCCCGATCAGGTCGAAAGCGGCCGGAAGACCATGCCGGTCCGCGGCTTGGGGTGGAAGTAGGTGGTCTTCGGAGGCATCCGCTTGTTGGCGTGCGCCCATTCGGAGATCTGCCCGACCGTGGCCGGGCGAAGGAGGACAACCGCCTGGGCTCGATCCGAGGTGATGGCCTCGGCGGCGTCTTGCCAGCTGTAGGAGAACTCGAGCTCGTGATCGGGAAGCTCGGCGATGACCAGGGCAACCATCGAGGAGTCGAGCTCGGCCCCGGCGGCTTCGGGGGTCCCGTCCTTCGGGGAAAGCAGCCATGCCCCCGACGCCATCACCAGGGCCAGGGCTTGGGACTCGCCCAACGCCGTCAACGTCCGTCGGGACAGTTCGCCAACTTTGGTGACGTTGAACCACGACGAGAAGGCATCGACCAGATCGATGCCCTCCGGGAGTCCGGACAGCAACCGATGGGCAGGCCCGACTTCGAGTTGGTCCTCGCTGAGCTCGACTACCAGCGCCATGATCAGGTCCGCTCCCGGAAGTGTCTCGTTCCCCTCGGCCAGCTCCCGGCGGTAGGTGAGGGCGGTCTCGAAGCGATGGTGCCCGTCAGCGACGACCACCGGGGAGGAACCGACCGCCTTGCTGACGGCGTCGATGCAGGCCTGGTCCTCGATCACCCATAGCTGGTGGACGACCCCGTCGTCATCGGTGGCCGTCATCTGGGCCGGACCCGACATGGCCGAGGCGAAGGTGTCGGTCAGTCCCGAGGTCAGCGACAGCCCCCAGATCGGGGACAGGTTCATCCGGGTGGCCCGCAACAGGTCGAGCCGGTCGCTCTTCGGCTTGGGCAGGGTCTGCTCGTGGGGAAGGATCTCGCCCACGCTGCCTTCGTCGATGGCCAGGGCTCCGATGATCCCGTTGGTCGAGCGACCGGAGGGGGAGGTCATCCGGTAGGCGTAGAAGCTCGGCTCGGGGTCGGCCACCAGGGTGCCCGCCTGTTGCCAGAAATCGAGCATGGCCCGGGCGTTGGCGTATTGATCCAGTCCGGCGCGGTGGTCGGGCTCGGGGAGTTCGACCCGCACCGCATTGGCACTGTGCCGGCCGGCCAGGCGCTTTCGCTCGGGTGGTTCGATGACGTCGTAGGGCGGGGCGATCACCATGTTCATGTCGACCTTGGGGGTGTCGTAACGGAGGCCGACGAAGGGTTCGAATCTGGGCATGACCCACTGCGTAGCACAGGCGCCGAGGGCATTTGAAACGATCCGGGCCGGACGGTACCGACGGTTCGCAACGCCTGCCGGTTGAGGGAGTTCGAGTCGAGCCCGGACCCGCGGATCAGACTTCTTGGGCGATCAACCCGGCCAGCGCCGCCGCCCCGGCCGGCTGGAGGTGGACCTGGTCGGCAGTGAACCACTCCGGATGGGGCGAAGAGAGGGAGAACCAGTCGGCCAACACCGCCACCCCGGGATACCGGGCCACCCCCGCGGCCAGGGTGGCGTTGTCCGATTGTTCCCACGATCGGGGGACGTCGACGTTCACGAAGACCACCCGTTTCGCCCCGGCCGCCGCCTGCATCATGGCGTCGATGTCCCCCGAGGTGACGGTGCCGTTGGTCCCGAGCTCCACCACCAGCACACTTCCGAGGGTGCCGGCGGCCCGGTCGGCCTGGACCACTCCGATCCCGGTCTCGAACTGCCGGCTGACCAGACCGTCGACGGCGATGCCCGGGATATCAGCCTCGAGGTTCGGCTGCATGTCGATCAGTATCGAATCGCCGACGGCGGTGACCGGTCCGGACACCGGGGTCGGGTTGGTGGTCGTCGAGGTGGCGGGTGCGGTGGTGGGCACCGCCCCGGTGGTCGGCGGAGGGTCCGAGGGCAGCGCGGGGTCGGCGGTGCCGGCGGCGTGGACGGCGTTGCCGGGGGCGGACGGTGCCGACGAGGTCCTGGTCCCCGACCGGTTGGCGATCGCCAGTCCCGACAGCCCGACGAGCACGGCCAGCAGGACGGCAATGACGACCCGATCAAATCGATTGAACCCGGCCATGGCGTTCATTCTTGCCGCGCCGGGCCTCGGGCAAGCGGTCATCCGGGCGCCGCCCCCGCAGCCGGAGCCCCTGGGTGACCAACCAGAGGGCCAGGGCGGTGCCGCTGTAGGCCGCGCCCAAAACGACCTCTCCGGTCCACCCGCTGCCCGAATAGACGACCCCGGCGGTGGAGGACCCGATCGCACCTCCGACGAAATAGCAGACCATGTACCCGGTATTGATCCGGGAACGGGCGTTCGGGTCGATGGCGAAGATCAGTTGCTGATTCTGGATGTGCACCGACTGGATGCCGAGATCGGCGACGATGATCCCGGCGATCAGTGCCCAGAGCTGACGGCCGCCGAGGAACAGGAGTCCGAACGACGCGGCGGTCAGCGCCAGGGCCGCCCCGGTGACCAGCCGCTCGTGACCGCGGTCGGCCAGCCGGCCGCTCAGCGAGGCCATCAGGGCTCCGCTGACCCCCAGCAGGCCGAACAGGCCGATGACCGCCTCGCTGTAGTCGTACGGGGATCTGGAGAGCAGGAAGGCCAAACTGGTCCACAGCACCCCGAAGGCGGCGAACAGGAGGCCTCCGAACGTCGATCGCAGCCGGAGGACCGGCTCGGTGCGCATCAGGTGCACCGCCGATCCCAGCAGTTCCCGGTAGTCGAGATGGAGGCGGGCGTCCTCGCCCGGCAGGGTCCGGGCCAGGATGGCGACCAGGGCGAGGACCAGGGCCCCACCCACTACGTAGACCGCTCGCCATCCCGCGGCCTGGGCGATCAGGCCCGAGAACGTCCGGGCCAGCAGGACGCCGATCAGCAGGCCGCTCATGATGGTGCCCACCACCTGCCCGCGGTTCATGTCGTCGGCGAGATGGGCCCCGAACGGCACCAGGATCTGGGCGGCGACCGAGCACACCCCGGCCACCGCCGCGGCCGCGATCAGCACACTGAGGGTTGGGGCGACCGCCGCCACGAACAGGGCGGCGGCGGAAACCACCAGGATGCCGGGGACCAGCCGTCGACGGACCAACATGTCGCCCAACGGCACCAACAGCGCCAGCCCCAGGCCGTAGCCGACCTGGGACCCGGTGACGATCAGGGCGGTGGCTCCCGACGAGGCGTGAAAGCTGCGGGCGATGGTGGGGAGGAGGGGCTGGGCGTAGTACAGGTTGGCCACCGCGATCCCGGTGGCGGCGGCGAACACCAGGACCATCCCCGGGGTCATCACCTTGGGGATGGGGACGGAATCGGGGCCGGCATCGTGCTCGCTCAAGAACCTGGAGTGTAGGGGGGCGCCCCCGGTGACCTTCCAGGATGCCGTCCCGGCCCCGAGCGCCGGCGGCGGTCGGCGAGCGCCGACCTCTCCGGTGGCGGGGGACGGCAAACGTAGACTGGGCGCGGTCGAGGGACGGAGGGTCCAGCCGTGGGTGACGAGGGGGCGAAGGTTGGCGACCCGCCGGTCGAAGGCGATCTCCCTCCGGAGGAAGAGGCAAGTCTCGACCGGGTTCTCACCGCCCCGAATCTGATCACCCTGGTTCGGCTGGCCTGCATCCCCATCTTCATCTGGCTTCTGTTCGGAGCCCACCGGCAGACGGCGGCGGCCATTCTCCTGGCCTGCCTGGGGGCCACCGACTGGATCGACGGTTTCGTGGCCCGGCGCTTCCACCAGGTGTCCACCCTGGGCAAGGTGCTCGATCCGGTGGCCGACCGGGTGCTGGTGGCCACCGCGGTGATCACCATCATCATCGACGGGGCGGTTCCGATCTGGTTCGGCGCGGTCACCCTGGCCCGGGAAGCGCTGGTGTCGCTGGCGGTGCTGCTGCTGGCCTCGCTCGGGGCCCGGCGAATCGACGTGTTGTGGGTCGGAAAAGCAGGTACCTTCGCCCTCATGTTCTCCTATCCGGCGTTCCTGCTCGGCCACGGCACCGCCGGCATGGCAGATGCCGATCCGCGACATCGCCTGGGTGACCGGGGTCATCGGTCTGGTCCTAGCCTGGATCGCCGCCGGTTCGTACGTGCCGGTGGCCCGTGCGGCGCTGGCCGAAGGACGTTCGGGCAAAGCCGACGGCGCCGGCGGGGACGGCCCACAGGCCGAGGGGGTCGGGCCGTGAAGGCGGTGATCATGGCCGGCGGCGAGGGGACCCGATTGCGGCCGCTGACCTCCAACCAGCCCAAGCCGATGTTGCCGATGGCCAACATCCCGATGATGGAGCACGTGGTCAACTTGCTCCGTCGCCACGGGTACGAGGACATCGTGGTGACGGTGGCGTTCATGGCCAATGCCATCCGCACCTATTTCGGGGATGGATCCGAGTTCGGGGTCCGGATGGTCTATGCCACCGAGACCACCCCGTTGGGCACGGCCGGCTCGGTGCGGAACGCCCGCGACGAGTTGGATGAACGCTTTCTGGTGATCTCCGGGGACGTGCTCACCGACATCGACCTGACCGAAGTGGTGGCCTTTCACGAGAAGCGGGGGGCGCTGGCCACCCTGGCCCTGAAGGCGGTGGAGAATCCGCTCGAATTCGGCATCGTGATCACCCGGGAGGACGGCTCGGTGGAGCGGTTCCTCGAGAAGCCGACCTGGGGCCAGGTGTTCAGCGACACCATCAACACCGGGATCTACGTGCTCGAACCGGAGATCTTCGACTTCATCCCCGACGGCCGGCCGGTGGACTTCTCGGGTGAGTCGTTCCCCGCCGTCCTGGGCGCCGGAAGACCACTCTACGGCTTCGTGGCCGACGGTTACTGGGAGGACGTGGGCACCCTGGAGGCCTATCTGAAGGCCCACCAGGACATTCTCGATCAACGGGTGCAGGTCGACATCGCCGGGTTCGAGCTCCGGCCCCGGGTCTGGTTGGGCAAAGGGTCCCTCATCGACCCCACCGTCAACATCGTCGGTCCGGCCATCATCGGGGACAACTGCGTGGTGGGACCCGGAGTCAAGCTGGGGGAGTACTGCAGCCTGGCGCGGAACGTGCGCATCGGCGACAACGCCGCCCTCCAGCGCTCGGTGGTCCACGAGAACTCCTACCTGGGCTCGTCGGTCCGGGTGGACGGGAGCGTGCTGGGGCGAGCGTGCGATCTGCGTTCCGGCGCCCGGTGCGAGGAGGGAGTCGTCCTCGGCGAGCACTGTTTCGTCGGGCGCGCAGGCCGAGCTCAAGGCCGGCGTCATGGTCTACCCGTTCAAGACGGTCGAAGCCGGAGCCATCGTCAACTCGTCCATCGTCTGGGAGTCGCGGGGGGCCCGGTCGCTGTTCGGCCGGGACGGCGTCCAGGGTCTGGCCAACGTCGACATCAGCGCCGAGCTGGCGGTCCGGCTGTCGATGGCCTGGGCGTCAACCCTCGAGAAGGGGGCCACCGTCACCACCTCCCGGGACACCAGCCGGGCCGCCCGGGTCCTGAAGCGGGCCATCATGGTCGGTTGCAATTCCGCCGGGGTCAACGTCGATGACCTGGAGGCGGCCACCGTCCCCGTCACCCGGTTCCAGGTCGCCTCCTCCTCCAGCCTGGCCGGTATCACCGTCCGGCTGACCCCCGACGATCCCGAGTCGGTGGTGATCCGGTTCTTCGACGAGCGGGGCATCGACATCGACGAGTCGGCCCAACGGAAGATCGAACGGCTCTACTACCGGGAGGATTTCCGCCGGGCCCTGGCCCGGGAGATCGGGGACATCGGCTTTCCGACCCGGGCCGTCGAGTACTACACCGCCGCCCTCATCGATTCCGTCGACCTCGGTCCCTCCCGGGACGCGAACCTCAAGCTGGTCCTCGACTACTCGTTCGGGACCGCCAGCTTCGTCATGCCCAACCTGCTTTCCAAGCTGGAAGCCGACGTGTTGGTGGTGAACCCGTATGCCAATACGGCCGGGGCCACCACCTTCGACCGGCGAGCCAGCGCCGCTCGGGTGGCCGACCTGGTGAAGGCGTCCGGGGCCCACCTGGGGGCGGTGCTGGATCCCGGCGGCGAACAGGTCACCATCGTGGACGACGAGGGCAACGTCCTGTCTGACGACGAGGCCGTGCTGGTGATGCTGACCCTGGTGACCGACGCCCAGCCCGGCGCCCGGGTGGCGCTGCCGGTGGTGGTGAGCCGGGCGGCGGAGGAGATCTGCCGGCGCACGGACACCGAGATCGTCTGGACCAAGCTGGCCACGTCCCACCTCATGGAGGTGGCCAGCACCCAGGACGTGATCCTCGGGGCCAGCGAGCACGCCGGGTTCATCTTCCCGGGCTTCATGCCGGCCTTCGACGCCGCCGCCACCCTGGTGAACCTGTTGGCCCTGGTCACCCGCACCGGGCAGCCGTTGTCCAAGCTGGTCGGAGGACTGCCCCGGGTCCACATCTCCCACCAGTCGGTGCACACCCCGTGGGAGCAGAAGGGCACGGTGATGCGCACGCTGGTGGAGGGGGCCGAGGGCCGGGACCTCATGCTGCTCGATGGGGTGAAGGTGCTGGAGCCCGATGGCTGGGCGCTGGTCATCCCCGATCCGGAAGAGCCGCTGACCCATGTCTGGGCCGAGGCGGCCAGCGACGCCCAGGCCGGGGCCCGGGCTCAGGAGTACGCCGTCCGGATCCGCCAACTGATGCGGTAGGGCCCAGGTCGCCGGACCGATCCCCGACCCCGCCGGCGCCCACCGCGCCTCTGCTTCCCGTCGGGTATCGTCCGCATCTATGAACGTGCCCGACGACCTCCGCTATTCATCCGATCATGAGTGGATCCGCTCGGAAGGGGACCGGGTGAGGGTGGGGATCACCGACTATGCCCAGGACGCCCTGGGAGACGTGGTCTTCGTCGAGCTTCCCGCCGAAGGGTCCACCGTCACCGCCGGCGGGCCGCTGGGCGAGGTGGAATCCACCAAGTCGGTGTCCGAGGTCTATGCACCGGTGGCCGGTGAGGTGGTGTCCGTGAACCATGGGTTGACCGAGGCCCCCGAGCAGCTGAACCAGGACCCGTACGGCGACGGGTGGATCTGCGAGATCGTTCCCGCCGACCCCTCCTCGGTCGAGGGGCTGCTCGACGCCGGGGCTTACCGGCAGCTGACGAACGACTGACCCGGTTCCCCGCGTCCGCCGAGAAGAAGCAGAGGGAGCAGAGCGACTACCGTGAGTGATGTGTTCTGCCACAATTGCGGCCATCGCAATCCGACGGGGGTCAACTTTTGTTCATCCTGCGGCTCGGCGCTCGCGGTGACCTCTTCGGATACGACGATGTCGGTGCAGCCGGTCGAGGACAACAGCGAGGGAGTCGATGACGCCACCGCGGTTGGCACTCTCGAACTGCCCCGCGGCATCGGCATGCTGGTGGTGAAGCGGGGCCCGAACACCGGGATCCGTTATGCCCTGGAGTCAGAGGTGACCCGGGCCGGCCGCCATCCGGAGAGCGACATCTTTCTCGATGACATCACCGTCTCGCGGCGGCACGCCGAGTTCGTCACCCACGACCACGTGAGCAGCGTTCGCGGACGTCGGTTCGTTGAACGGCACCTACGTGAATCGGGAGCGCATCGAGGAGGCCCGCCTCTCGAGCGGCGATGAAGTCCAGATCGGAAAATTCAAACTGCTGTATCTGGTGGCCACAGGCGAATGACGGAGATCGCGAGAGCACCCGAGAGGGGGACGGCGCGGTGAGCGGGCGGTCGTACCTGTCGATCGGCGATGTCCTCACCCTCCTCCGCCAGGAATTCCCCGACGTCACCATCTCGAAGATCCGGTTCCTGGAGAGCCAGGGCCTGGTCAACCCGGAACGGACGCCGTCCGGGTACCGAAAGTTCTACGAGCAGGATGTCGAACGGCTGCGATGGGTGCTCCGCCAGCAGCGGGAGCACTTCCTCCCACTCAAGGTCATCAAGGATCGCCTGGGGGACGAGGCCAATGGGTCGGAGCCGTCGACTCCGGCGGAGGCCGGCAGTGCCGGTCCGGCCCGAGGGGAGCGCCGGCCCCCCGATGCGCCTCTGGCCGTCGACCCGGTGCTGGTCGGGCAGGGCGCGATGGCGGTAGCCCCGCCGAAGACATCGGCTCCGTCCCGTCCGTCGGTGCCCGAACACGCGTCGGTCGGAGGCGGCCAAGGAGGTCGGCGTTCGGTTGACGCCGCCGGGACGGCGCCATCGTCCCGTCTCCCCGGCGGTGGTGGACCCTCGTCGCTCTACGACCAGGAGGAGTCCGACGCCCTGACCCTCCGACCGAGCCCGACCGACGACCGCGGGCCGGCTCCCCGGACGGCCAACCGCGATCCGGCCGAAGCCCCGCGGGGTGCGGCCCCGGTTGCGGCTCCGCGTTCCCAATCGGCGGCTCCGGAAGACGCGCCACCTCGAACGACACCGGCCGGACTGGCGGCGGGCGTCGTCAACGCGCCACGGACCGACCCACTGGTGGCGGCCAAAGACGGTGGCACCGCTCCCGGGGGCTCCGCCCGCCCGCCCAAACCCGCGCCGACCGCCGCGTCGCGTGGCGGCGGCAAGCCGCCTACCGGGTCGCCCCGGGCCCCGGCGGGCGCGGCTCCCGGATCGGGTGCCGGTCAGCCCAAGAGCAAGGCCGCCGATGCCGGGGCCGTCTCCGACCTGGCGGGCATGGCCGGGGCCAGTCTCACCCTCGAAGAGTTGGCCGCCGCCTCTGGCCTGGACATCGCCGTCATCGAAGAGCTGTGCCAGTACGGATTGCTGGCCCCGTCCCGGGTGGGCGGCGGGGAGTACTACGACGAAGACGCGCTGGCCGTGGCCAATCTGGTGGCGGCGTTCTCCCGGTTCGGCATCGAGCCCCGCCACCTCCGCCTTTACAAGAACGCCGCCGAGCGGGAGGCCGGGTTCGTCGAGCAGATTGTGCTGCCGCTGGTCAGGCAGCGAAACCCCGAGGCCCGGGCCAAAGCCAACGAGACCGCCGACCAGCTCATCCAACTCGGCCAAGGTCTGCGCAGCTCGTTGCTGCGAAAGGCTCTCCGCGACCTGCTGGGAGGTTGACGGTTCCCCGGGCACCCGTTCCCGGCAACCTTCGGTCGGGCGCGACCGCGGATTCGGCTGTCGGCGAGTAAGTTGCAGAGCATGGTCGAGGTTCGGCTTCGAGCGGTGCGGGTGGACCTTCAATCGAACACGCCTGTGCTCCTGCTCCAGGAGCCGGATGGATTGGGCCGGACCCTGCCCATCTTCATCGGTGCCCCGGAGGCGACGGCCATCGCCTTCTCCCTCCAGGGTATGGATACACCCCGACCGATGACCCACGATCTGATCCGCGACCTGCTCGACGCCCTGGGGGCGGATGTGGTGCGGGTGGTGATCACCGAACTCCGTACGTCCACCTACCATGCCGAGATCGTGCTCCGCCACAACGATCACGAGGTGTCGGTGTCGTCGAGGCCCTCGGATGCGGTGGCGGTGGCGGTCCGGACGGGAACGTCGCTGTTCGTCGTGGATGAGCTCATGGATGCCGAAGGCATCATGCTGGCCGTCGACGAGGAGGACGAGGAGGAGGACGAGGACGAGAACGCCAACCCCGACGAGTTGGTCGGCGAGTTCCGCCACTTCCTCGACACCATCCGCCCGGAGGACTTCTCGTCCTGAGATCATGGCGGCCGGCCGGCGGTGCACTGGCGGCGATGGCCTGGACCACCGGCACGAGTCAGTTGCCGGTGGAATCGCCATCCAACAACGAGGGGACAACGAGGGGAATCGTGAAGGCATGAGGAAATCTGTGATCGGTCTGCTGGTCTCGGGCTGTCTGGGTGGCCTGGTGCTGGCCGCGTGTTCGTCGGGAAGTTCGACCTCCACCACGGTTACCACCACGTCGCCGACGACGTCGGCATCGAGCCCCTCGACCACCGCGGCCAACGGGACGACCACCACCGTGGCCGGGACACCCGGCTGCACCACGGCCAACCTGACCGCGGCGATCTACGGCAGCAGCGGGGCGGCCGGGACCATCGAGACCACCGTCGCCCTGAAGAACAACCTGGCCACCAACTGCACGTTGAGCGGTTACCCGGGGTTGGGCATGACCGGCTCGAACGGAACGTCGCTCACCACCACCGTGGTGCGGAAGGGCAACTACGGCTTCACCGCCATGGCGCCCACCACCGTGACGCTCTCCGGGGGCCAGCAGGCGTTCTTCAACATGGGGTACTCGGACGTGCCCACCGGATCGGCCACCACCTGCCCGACGGCGGCCAACCTGGTGATCACCCCTCCGAATTCGTACACCAGCACGACCATCCCCGCCCAGCTGGCCCCCTGCAACAACGGGACCATCACGGTGTCACCGGTGTTCGTCGCCTCCAGCCCCGGCGCCCAGACCACAGCCCCTCCGTCGGCTCAGTAGGATCAGACCTCGAGTTGAATCCCTAGGGCGCCGATCCGACCCCGCCTGGGGTGCAGAGGAGCCGTGGTGAAGCTGGGCATCGAGAGGCGAACCGTACCCATGTCCGTCCTCTGGGCGATCGGTGCCGTCTCGGCCGGAGCCGTGTTCTTCTACGCCTTCCTCTACGCCTACGCCCGGCACGAGGTCGATATCGATGTCTACCTGATGGGCGGCTCCAACCTGTTCGGCGGCCATCTGTACGACGTGCAGAACGCCAACACCCACCTGGCCTTCACCTACACCCCGTTCGCCGCGCTGCTCTTCGTCCCGCTGAGCGTGTTCCCCGAACAGGCGGCCGAGCTGTTGCTGGGGGCGGTGAACGTCGTCGCCCTCGCCGCCCTGGTCGGCGTCTCCCTCCGGGCGGTGCGGCCGGCATGGGACCGGGCCCGGCTGTTGCGCTGGACGCTCATCCTGATGGCACCGGCCCTGGCCATGGACCCGGTGCGGCTGACCTTCTCCTTCGGGCAGGTGAACATCATCCTGGCGGCGTTGATCCTGGCCGACCTGACCGGTGCGGTGAAGGTGGGATCCAAGACGATCCCCCGGGGCGTCCTCACCGGGCTGACCGCGGCGGTGAAGCTCATCCCGCTCATCTTCGTGCCCTATCTGTTCCTGATCCGGCAGTTCCGGGCCATGTGGGTCACCCTGGCCACCTTCGTGGTCTGTGGTCTCGGCCTGGCGGTGCTGGCCCCTCACACCTCGTGGCTGTTCTGGACGAAGTACGTTTCCGACGCCAACCGGGTGGGCGGGACCGCCTTCATCTCCAACCAGAGCCTGCGGGCGGTGATCATCCGCTTTCACCACGGGGACGTCTCGAACTCGGTCTTCTACGTGGCCGCCATCGGGTTCGGGCTGGCCGGGTTGGGATTGGCCCGGTGGGCGCACCACGCGTCGTCACCGCTGCTCGGCATCCTGGTCTGTGCCACCACCGGGATGGTCGTTTCGCCGATCACCTGGGCCCATCACATGGTTTGGGTGGTCCCCATCCTTCTGTGGCTCGTGTTGGCCGACGACCGGCCGATGGGCGGCTGGATCTGGGCCGTCGGGGCCGCGCTGCTGTTCTGGAAGGCCCCCATCTGGCTGGTGCCCTACGAACACGGGCGGGAACTGGGCGAGAACGCCTGGCAGCTGCTGCTCGGGCAATTCGTTCTTCTGGGCGATGATGGTGTTCCTCGCCGGAGTCGCGGCGATGCTGGCCTTCCGGCACCCAAGGGGACCAGGTCGAGTACCGGAGCCGCCGGTCGGGGAGCGCTGGGAGGCCCGCCAACCCGGGACCGACCTGGAGCCGGTGTCGGCCCTGCCCGGCGGCCGTTGAGCCTGGGCGGATCAGGACCCGGGACGGACCAGGATGCGGCCCCGGACGCCGCCGGCGGTGATGGCGGAGAGGGCGGAGTCGAGCGCGTCGAGCCCGATCTCCCGGGCGGCCATGTCGTCGAGCAGTGAATCGGCGAAGGCACCGGCCAGCTGGTTCCACACCGCTCGCCGCTCGGCCAGCGGAGTCTGCACCGAGTCGATCCCGAGCAGGGCCACCCCCCGGACGATGAACGGATAGACCGATGTCTCGAGGGCATTGCCCCCGGTGAGGCCGCTGGCCGCCACCCCGGCTCCGTAGCGGAGGGACCGGAGGACATCGGCCAGCGTCCGACCGCCGACGCAGTCGATGGCGCCGGCCCACCGTTCGGCCCCCAGCACCCGGCCGGAGTCGTCCCCCAGGTCCCGGCCGACGACCTCGCCGGCCCCGAGCCCGACCAGATAGCCGTGCTCGCCGTCCTTGCCGGTGCTGGCCACCACCTGGTAGCCCCTCGAGGCCAGCAATGCCACCGACATGCTGCCCACGCCGCCGGAGGCCCCGGTGACCAGCACCGGTCCCCGGTCGGGGGTCAGACCGTGGACCTCCAGGCGCCGGAGCGAAAGGGCGGCGGTGAAGCCGGCCGTCCCGATGACCGCCGCATGCCGGGGGCTGAGGCCGTCGGGAAGGGCGCACCACCCAGTCGGCCGGGACCCGGGCGTACTCCGCGAACCCGCCGTGATGGGCGACGCCGAGGTCGTAGCCGTGGACGATGACCGGTTGGCCGACGTCGTAGCCGGTCCCGCCGATCACGGTGCCGACCAGATCGACCCCGGGTATCAGCGGCGAGATGCCGCGCCACCCGGTTGCCCGGCTGGGCGACCATGCCGTCCTTGTAGTTGACCGCTGACCAGTCGACCCGAACCAGTACGTCTCCGGCCGGAAGGTCGTCGACCGTAAGGGTCCGGACACCCTGCTCCGTCGAGTCCCCGACCTGCTCGACCACGAAGCCGGAGAATTGATCAGGAACCGCCGGGGCCGGGGGGTGAACAGTTTCTGCGGTCATGAGGGCTACCGTACCGACTTGATGCGGGCCGAGGACAACCAGGTGGCGGATCCGGTGGGCCGCCCGAAGACGGTGGAACGCTTCGGGTGGTGGCCGTCCCCCTTCACCGCCGGCCGGGTGGCGGCCGGAAAGGTTTCGCGTTCGGGTTTGCAGTCGGATGGGGCGTCGTTCCTGTGGCTGGAGAGCCGCCCCGACGACGGCGGCCGCCAGGTGGTGGTGACCGATGGCGGCGGCGCCCCCATCGACGTGTCCCCTCCGGCGGTCAGCGTCCGGAGCCGGGTCCACGAGTACGGCGGGGGAGCGGCCACCGCGGTAGGGGGCGTGCTCTTCTACGTCGACCAGGCGGACCAGCGCCTGTACCGGTCGGAGATCGGTGACGGCCATCACCCGGTTCCCCTGACTCCGGAGTCGGAGCCGGGTTCGTCCCTCCGGTACGCGGACGGATCCCTCACCCCGTCCCGGGAATGGTTCGTTTGCATCGAGGAGCGTCACGACCACTCCGGCACCGGCCACCGGGTGGTGGCGGTCGCCACCGACGGGTCGCGGCGGGTGGTCACCCTGGTCGACGCCGGGGGCTTCGTGGCCGCACCCCGCCCGTCTCCGGACGGCGCCCGGTTGGCGTGGGTCGGGTGGAACCATCCGCACATGTCCTGGGACCGGTCCGCGGTGTGGGTCTCGGAGCTGGACGAGTCGGACGCCGGGATCAGCATCGCCGGCCGGCACCGGGTGGCCGGTGGGAAGGATGTCTCGGTCGGCCAGCCGCGGTGGTGCGCCGACGGCAGCCTGGTGGTGATCGACGACCGCACCGGATGGTGGCTGCCCTACCGGATTCCCGGCGCCCGGTTGGAGGAGGACGACGCCGCGATGCCGCTGGTCGACCTCGACGCCGAGTTCCATTCCCCCGATTGGGCGCTCGGCCAGTCCACCATCGCCGAGCTGCCGGATGGGTCGTTGGTCTGCCGGATGCACCGGGACAGCCGGGATCAGCTGGTCAGGCTGCATCCCCCGGGCAGCGCCCCGACCCCGGGCCGGCGAGTACCGGGCGCCCAGGCTGGCTGGGAGATGACCATCCTCGACCAGCCGTGCCTCACCATCGCGGGGGTGGCGGTCGCCGCCGGGCCCCGGATCGGCGTCCTGGGGGCCACCGCCACCGAGGGGACGGGGGTGTACGAGTTGAGCGTGGACGGGTCCCGGCCGGCGGCCCGGTTGACCCCGGTTCCGGCTGAGGAAGGCGCGGTGGCCGATGGCGATGTCGCGGTGGCCGAGCCGTTCGTGGCCGCCAGCCGGGCCGGCCCGATTCCCGGGTTCTTCTACCCGCCCACCAATCAGGTGGCCGGCGGACCGGAGGGGTCCAGACCGCCGCTGGTGGTCTTCTGCCACGGCGGCCCCACCGGGGCGGCGGAGCCGGGATTCGATCCCGCTCGTCCAGTTCTTCACCAGCCGGGGGCTGGCGGTGGCGGCGGTGAACTACCGGGGCAGCAGCGGCTACGGCCGCGGCTACCGGCGAAGCCTGGAGGGCCGGTGGGGCGTCGCCGATGTCGAGGACTGCACCGCCTACGCGGTGGCCCTGGCGGAGGCGGGCCGGGTCGATGGCGCCA
Source organism: uncultured Acidimicrobiaceae bacterium (assembly GCA_963819695.1). GTDB lineage: Bacteria > Actinomycetota > Acidimicrobiia > Acidimicrobiales > RAAP-2 > DASZIT01. Next base: position 1,559,291 of record CAWFXD010000001.1, read on the forward strand.
ACCTGGCGATTCGGGGGACCAGCGCCGGTGGGCTCACCGCTCTGGGCGCCCTGGTGCGCACCGAGGCGTTTCGCGGCGCGGCCTCGTGGTACGGGGTAACCGATCTCCAGGCGCTGGCCACCGACACCCACGATTTCGAGTCCCGGTACATGGACGGGTTGGTCGGCCGGTTGCCGGCGGCCGCCGACGTGTACCGCCAGCGATCGCCCCTCTACCACCCCGATGCGGTGACCGGGGCGGTATTGCTCCTCCAGGGAGCCGACGATCCGGTGGTACCGCCCGACCAGTCCGAGCGCTTCGCCGAAGCGCTGTCCGCCCACGGTGTCCGCTGCACGCTAGAAGTGTTCGCCGGCGAATCGCACGGGTTCCGCCGGGCCGCGACCATCGAAGCCTGCTTGGCCGCAGAGCTGGGGTTCTACCGGTCGCTGTTCGATCCCGCCTCCGGTGTCGAGGAGTCCGGAAACGCACCGGGGCACCGAGGAAACCGATGAGCCCGGTGGTACCATCGACCGTGGTTCCCGACCGCCAACGGAAGTACTGGGGTCGCGCCTCGGGGTTGTCACGGATACTGGGTGGCGGCTACCGCCGGGCATTCCTCACCGTGCGGAGTTGGTCGCCGGAGTGGCGGGACACGCTGCTCTACTCGATGTCGGCCGTCTTCGCGGGAGCGACCGCCATCGCCGCCGGCATTCCCCTCTACCGGCAGTGGGGCCAGATGGCGGTGGGACCCTACGCCGCCGCTGCGGTGTTCATGGCCGTCGTCGCCTGGCGAGCCGGTCTGCGGCCGACGCCGAAGCCGGGCCCCGCGCCACCTCGGCCGGGGCACCACCAGAACGGCAGGAACGCCCCGAACCCGGCCCATCTCGATCTGTTGGGCGAAACCGCGACCGGACGCCCCCGGCGATGGCAGGCGGCCCGGCTCGGCGCCTGCATCGTGGTGCTGGCCGGCGCCACCGTCGTCCCGCTGACCATGGAGGTGATCTGGAGGTCGGAGGGTGATGCCGCCGCCCACGTGCAGCCCGAGGTGCTGGTGGTGGAGCGGGCCGGGGTGCTGGCCGACAGCGGCAAGGACCCCTACCGGCTCGTCGACAAGAACGGGCACACCGTCATCCACCAAAACCAGATTCCCGAGTACGAGCTCTACTATCCGTATCTTCCCGGCATGGTCCTGTTCGGGTTCTCGAGCGGGAGCAGGGTCGAGGCCCGGCTCACCGATGCCCGAATCCAATTCCTGGTCTTCACCGCGATCATCTCCCTCATCGCCCTGAGCCGGTTGCGACCGGCCACCGATGCCCGATTCCGCGCCCTCCAGGTGCTGACGGTGTTGCCCACCGCCGCGCTCCCGTTGGCCACCGGGGGCGACGACATGCCGGTGGTGGCGCTGATGCTCCTCGGCCTGGTGGCCCTCCAACGCCGAAGACCGGTGATCGCCGGCCTGGCGCTGGGGGCGGCGTCGTCCCTCAAGTTCACCGCCTGGCCGTTGGCGGTGCTGGCCATCTGGGTGGTGCTCGATCAACGGAGGCGGCGAGCCGTCTGGCGCTACCTGGTGGGTCTGTTGGTGGTCATCTGCCCGGTGGTGCTGCCGGTGGCGCTGAGCAATCCATCGGCCTTCATCGACAATGTGATCCGGTTCCCGCTGGGTCTGGCCGGCGTCGCGTCACCGGCGGTCAGCCCGCTGCCCGGGCACCTGTTCGTGTCGGCCTTCCCGGCCGCCCATCGGGTCTACGTGGTGATCCTGGTGGTCGGGGGCCTGGCCCTCCTCATCCGCCACCTGGTCCGCAAACCCCCGGTCGGCGCAGCCGGGGTGGCCCGGTTGGCCGGATGGGTCATGCTGTTCGCCATCCTGTTGGCGCCGGCCACCCGGGTCGGCTACCTGCTCTACCCGATCAATCTGTTCATCTGGTCATGGATGTTGGGACGGGCCGCCGATCCCGCGGTCGCCACCGGTGACAGCTACGTCAAGGGGCCGGAGGTTGGCATCGACCGGATCGAGCCTCAGCCGGTCGTCTAGCCGGACCCCACCCGCCCTCCTTCGAGTCGGCCGGGGTCATTCGTCAGTGTTCTGCTCGAGGACCACCAGCGTGAACGGCGTGACCCCCGAGGACGTGCGCCGGGGGCACGATGACGCCGGCTTCCCAGTAATAGCCGTCGCCGCTCGCCCGGCGGGCCAGTATCTCGGTGCCGGACACCCCGTTGGCGTTGCCCTGGCCCTGGTAGAGGAGCTTCCATCCGAGCCGGGGCAAGCCCGTCTTGTAGACGTCGATGACCTGATCGGAGGACAGCCCGGTGGTGAAGGACGCGGTGCGGTCGTACTGGGTCTGATTCTGATCGATGTTGACCCAGTGCTGGAGGACGCTCCCGGTGGGAACGGCCAGTGCGGACAGGATGTCGGCCGGGGGCTCACTGCTGATGATGGGCTTCAGCGCACTGGTCGCCGGGGTGAGTTTCACCACGGTGCCGTCGGGGATCCGGATCGAATGAAGCGACAACACCGGATTGTTCCCGGCGGTGAAGATGGTCGCCAGCACCCCACCCACCAGGATGAGGGCCGCGATCCCGACGACGATGATGGCCGGACCCCGGAGGGACATCCGTTGATAGTCGCGATGCTCCGGATCGACGCCGAGGTCGTCGTCGGGCGTTGTGGCGTCCGGCACACCGGGCGGAGCCTGGGAGGGGGTGGTCATGGCCGGAAATCATGCTACTGGCGCACCCCCGGCCGGCAGCCAATCGCGGTGGCCGGGGTGGGGTCCGGGCCACCCACGGGTGATGGGTTGACACCTCTACACTCCGGGCAAGGTCAGGATCGACCATCGAGGAGGCGCCGTGAGAGCAACCGAGCTGGATCCGAAGCCATCAGGCCCCGTCCCCGGGCCCGGGAGGCTCTCCCGGCGGGCCCTGCTCGGCGGCGCGGCGGTGGGGGCGACCGGAGCGGTGTTGGCGGCGTGTGGAGGCTCATCGTCCAGTGGCAGCACCACGACGTCGACCACGCTGACCGCCGGCAGGGTGGGGGTGGCACCCAACCCGAAGGCCCCGGTCGGGAGCGACCAACTGCCCCAGTTCGACCACATCGTGGTGGTGATGATGGAGAACCACTCGTTCGACAACATCCTCGGCGCCCTCGGGCGGGGAGACGGACTCAAACTCGGCCCCGGTGGCGCCCCCCAGGCCACCAACCCCGACGGACAGGGACATCTGGTGCGCTCCTTCCACATGCCCAACGTGTGCCAGCTGAGCGACAAGCCCGCCCAGAACTGGAACGCCTCCCACACCCAGTACTCGAACGGCACCAACCAGGGATTCGTGATCAGCGACTCGGGGCCGGTGGCCATGGGCTACTGGACCGCCGCCGACATGCCGTTCACCAACAGCCTGGCCCGCACCTTCCCGCTGGCCGACCGGTACTTCAGCTCGGTGATGGCTCAGACCTATCCGAACCGTCGGTACCTGATGGCCGGCACCTCCCTCGGACAGATCACCAACACCTTCCCGAGCCCGCTTCCCCCCAACGGCACCATCTTCGACCAGCTCAACGCCCACGACATCTCCTGGAAGAATTACTACTCCTCACTTCCCACCCTGGGGATCTTCATCTCCCTGCTGGCCAACAAGGCCATGAGCTCCAACCTGGCCAACATCCAGACCTTCTACTCGGACTGCGCGTCGGGGAGCCTTCCCGCCTTTTGCCTCGTCGATCCCGACTTCGTCAAGGAGTCGGAGGAAAACCCTCAGGACATCCAGTACGGGGACGCCTTTCTCGGCCAGGTGGTGAATGCGGTGATGGCCGGCCCGAAGTGGTCGAAGACGCTGCTGGTCTGGAACTACGACGAGCACGGCGGCTACTACGACCACGTGGCGCCCCCGCCGGCGGTCACTCCCGACGACATCGCCCCGACGTTGGCGGCGGGGGATGTGCCCGGCCAGTTCGACCGACTCGGATTCCGGGTGCCGGCCGGGTTGGTCAGCCCCTATGCCAAGAAGGACTACGTGTCCCACACGGTGTTCGACCACACTTCGGTGCTGAAGCTGGTGGAGACCAAGTGGAACCTCCCGGCCATGACCCGCCGGGATGCCGCGGCCAACAACCTCCTGGACATGGTCGACTTCAACGCGTCGCCGGGCTTCTTGAGACCGCCGAAGCTCTCCGCCGCGTCCAACCCGGCGGTCGAGGCCGGCTGCCTGACCACCGGACCCGGCGTCATCCCGCCCCCGTCGGCGGTCATCCCGGTCAAGACCTGAGGCGGGCCCGCGAGCCCCGGCCGGCCGGGTGGGGCGGGATTTGCCCGAGCTATTTCGACGGCCGGCGGAGGGCCTTCTTCAACACCGCGTCGTAGCCGTCCAGTCCCTCGCGGTAGAGCTTGGAATCGGGCCCGGCGGCGATACCCACCCGCTCGGGGATCACCCCCCAGATCGGAACCTTCTGCTCGGTCCACCAATCGATGGTCTCGGTCAGGTCGTTGGTCCCGAGCCGGGCGGCGCAGATCACCACCCCGAACGGCGTCCGCTTCGGCACGATCTCCAGGGTCGCCGCCACCCGGGTGAACTCCACCCCGCCGGCCCGGGTCGGGATGACCACGGCATCAGCCCCTCCGATGGCGGCTCGCACGATGCGTTCGTCCCCGGGCGGGGTGTCGACCACCGCGATCCCGTCCTGGTTGGCCATGGCCCGGACCACGGTGCGCTCTGACGGCCCCTCCACCAGCTCGATGCCGTCGATCGGGCTGGTCTCCAGCCACTCGGCCGCCGATGCCTGCCGGTCGGCATCGACCAGCACCACGGGTTCGTAGCCCCGCTCCACGGCGGCGGCGGCCAGGTAGACGGCGGAGGTGGTCTTGCCCACGCCACCCTTCACATTGCTGACGACGATGTTCATAAGTCCTGACATGATCGCACATCCGTGTCCAGGGTCGGGAGCCCGTCGAGGGGCGGTTCAGGCCGGGAGAGGGGCGGGCTCGGGCGAGGAATCGAGGGCGATGGCCGCCCGGGTGGAGGCGATCGACGCTCCGAGGGCGATGGCCAGATATGCCCAACGGGCCCGGCGAGGAAGGTGGCCGAAGGACACCAGGGTGGCCACCGCGTCCACCAGGTCGGCGACCCCGCCGAGGGCGACCCACGGCCGTCCCTCGGCATCGGAGACCGACAGCCCCCGGAGGGTGCCGATCCCGAGTACCAGATCCCGGCCGCCCATGGCCCGGGCCAGAAGCCGGGCGGGGACGTCGTCGCCGACGTCGCCCACCCAGGGCCGGGCCACCAGGGAGGGGGTGAGCACCGCGGCGGTCCCGACGCCCACCCGACCCCAGGCGACGAGGCGGGCGGTGGTCCGGAAGTAGTCCTGGCTCATGCCGACACGCTATGCCGGGCGTCGTCGACGGTGTCCAGTCCGGCGGGGAGGCCGGCCGGGCGATGCTTGTCCCGTTGGATTCGGTCTCTCAGAGACCCCGATTGACCACTTTCGGTAGCAGTCGCGTAGGTCGAGGAACGAAAGTCCCTGGTCAGCTTGGTTTACATTTCGAGGACCATCCATAAGACTGTGGGTCAGCGACGACGTCTGTGCAAGCAGCGTCGACAGGAGGGGGTGTCCGGCCCGGTCGGATGCAGGTTCCTGTGAGACAAAGGGGGGAGCGGCCGGGTCTTCAGGACCCGGCCGCTGTCATCTTCCGAAATGGTCGAGGGGTCCGTGACCGTTCCCCAGCCGCCAGGCGGCCCCTCCGGCCAGCGCCCGATGGACGTAGGCCTTGGCCTCGCTGACCGCGGTGGGCACGTCGGTTCCGGACGCGAGTTTGGCGGCGATGGCCGCCGAGAGCGAGCAACCGGTTCCATGGGAATTGGCCGTTTCCACCCGATCGGCCCGGAGGACGGTCACCGTCTCCCCGTCGTAGAGCACATCGGGGACCGACGGCCGCGTCCCGGCCTCGGAGCCGGGCTCGACCCCGGCCAGGTGACCGCCCTTGACCAGTACCCAGCGGGAGCCGAGGTGGTGGATGGTGCGGGCGGCATCGACCATGTCCTCCACCTCGGTCAACGCGGCCGGGTCGACGTCGCAGAGCAGGGCCGCCTCCCGGAGGTTGGGCGTGACCATCAGGGCGTAGGGAACCAGGAGGTCCCGGTAGGCCGTCAACCCACCGGCGCCCAGCAGCGGTTCCCCGGAGGAGGAGACCATCACCGGGTCGACCACCAGATTGGGCAGGTCCCCGGACCCGGCCCATTCGCCGACCACCGCGATGATGTCGATGTTGGCCAGCATGCCGGTCTTGGTGGCGGCCACCGGCAGGTCGGCGAGGACCGTGGCGATCTGTTGGCCGACGAACCAGGCGGGGATGGCGTGGACTCCATCCACCACCGCGGTGTTCTGGGCGGTCACCGCGGTCACCGCGGTCACCGCCAACGCGCCGAGGGCGCCCATGGTCTTGATGTCGGCCTGGATCCCGGCACCCGCCCCGGAGTCGGAGCCGGCGATGGTGAGCGCCACCGGCGGTTGGCCGGTCATCCGTCGATCAGGCCGACCGTCGGGCTCGACGCCTTGGCGTGCAGCCGCCGGGGGATCCTTCCGGCGGAACGGGCCCGGCGCCCGGCGGTCACCGCGTCCCGCACGGCGGCGGCCATCACCGCCGGTTGGTGGGCCCGGGTGATGGCCGAGGCGACCAGTACGGCGTCGCACCCCAGCTCCATGGCCACGCAGGCGTCGGAGGCGGTGCCGATACCGGCATCGAGGATCACCGGAACCCCGGCCTGTTCGACGATGAGGCTGATGTTGTGGGGGTTGCGAATGCCCAGCCCGCTTCCGATCGGGGAGCCGAGGGGCATGATCGCCGCGCAACCCACCTGCTCGAGGCGACGGGCCATCACCGGGTCGTCGTTGGTGTAGGGGAGCACGACGAATCCTTCGTCGACGAGTTCCTCCGCCGCGGCCAGCAGTTCGACGGGGTCGGGGAGCAGGGTGAGGTCGTCGCCGATGACCTCGAGTTTCAGCCAGTCGGTCTCGAACGCCTCCCGGGCCAGCTTGGCCGTCAGCACCGCCTCCGAGGCGGTGAAGCAGCCGGCGGTATTGGGCAGCACCCGGACGCGGTGCTCATCGAGCAGGTCGATCAACGAGTGCCGGGTGGTGGGGTCGACCCGCCGCACCGCCACCGTAGCCATCGACGCCTTCGACGCGGTCAGGGCGTCGGCGAAGGCCCCGGGGCTGGACATGCCGCCGGACCCGAGGATGAGCCGGGAGCCGATGACCTCGCCGGCCATGACGAAGGCATCGTCCGCGGTTCCGGGGGCCGAGCCAACGAGTGGGTCCATCCCGTCCACGGTACCGGGACGGGTCACCCGCCGGCGACGGCGGTGACGATCTCGATCCGGTCGCCGAGAACGAGTCGGGTGTCGCCCCAGCGGCTCTTCGGCACCACCTCCCCGTTACGGGCCACCGCGACTCCCTTGGGCGAGGGACACCACTCGCCCACCAGATCGGCGACCGTCGACCCCGGGTCCCCCTTCCAGTCCGAACCGTTCACCTGGATGACGCTCATGTTCGGACCCGGGCCCGGCCCGGCCCTCCGAGGCCGGCCACCGGACCGAACCGATCGGGTGCGAACGGCAGCATGAACTCGCCCATCGGACGGCCCTCGAGCAGAGCCACCACCGCATCGGCGGTGACCGGAGCCAGCAGGATGCCGTTGCGGTAGTGGCCGGTGGCCATGATGAGTCCCTCCATCGTCGTGGTCCCGACCAGCGGGGCATTGTCCGGGGACCCCGGGCGCAGACCGGTCGAGGTCTCGACCAGCTCGTACTCGTCGAGGACCGGGACGATGGCCCGGGCATCGCGGAGGAGGTCGTGCACGGAGCCGACCTGCACGGCGAGATCGAACCCCTTCTCCTCGACGGTCGCCCCGATGACCAGGCTCCCGTCCTGGCGGGGGACCAGGTAACAGCTCCTCCCGTGGACCAGGCCCCGCACGATGCGGCGGAGGTGCGGCGTGCCGCCGGTCGCCCGGGCCCGGATGGTCAACCCCTTCACCGGTCGCACCGGCGGGACCAGCTGGTGGGGGATCCCCCCCAGCTGCCCCGACCAACACCCGGCGGCGATCACCACCACTCCGGCCTGGAGGGTGCTGCCCCGGCCCAGGACCGCCCCGGTGGCTCGTCCGTTGGTCGCGGCCACCGCCGAGACATCGTCGGCCACCAGGGTGACCCCGGCGCGGCGGCAGGCGGCGAGCAGGGAGTCGACCAGCAGGCGGTTGTCGACCTGGTGGTCATCGGAGAACTCGGCCCCGCCCCCGATGCCGGGGGCCAGGAGCGGCTCGAGCTCCCGGCACTCCCGGGAGGACAGCCTCCGGGGCGAGAGCCCCAGCGACAGCTGGTACCCGAGCACATCGTCGACCACCTGCCGGTCGGAGGGGTCCATGGCGGCCAGGACGGTTCCCGACCGCCGGTAGCCCACCGTCCGGTCCGAGACCGTCTCGAGGTCGCGGGCGAAGTCGGGCCAGCGGAGGGCGGCGGCCACGTTGGCCCGAGCCAGCGCCTCTTCGCCGAAGTGGGCCTCGCCGACCGGACCCAGCATGCCGGCCGCTGCCCAGGTGGCCCCGTGACCGGGCTGGGGATCGACCAGGGCCACCGCCAACCCGGCCGCTGCCGCCCGCCAGGCGATCGACAGGCCGATCACCCCGCCGCCCACCACCAGGGCGTCGAGCAGGTCGGAATCCGGCATCTCCCCATGGTACGGCCCGATTGTGGCCAGATCGGACGGTGCACCGTGTACGATGTCCGGACCGCAGATGGGCCAGCGTCGTCCCGAGCGAAGAAGATCTCAACTCCCTCAATGGAGCGACCTGATGACGACCTTGCCCGGCGCCTTCGCCGACCCAACTTTTGGTACTCCGGTGGCACTGCGGGGTGGATCGCGCCCTCCGGGTGAGACCCCTCGAGCCCCGACCCGCGGTCTTTACGATCCCCGTTTCGAGCACGACGCCTGTGGCATCGCCCTGGTCGCCGATCTCCACGGCCGGCCCTCCCATGCCCTGGTCCGCCGGGGCATCACCGCCCTCGAGCACCTGGCCCACCGGGGAGCCACCGGCAGCGAGGAGGACAGCGGTGACGGGGCCGGCATCCTGCTCCAGGTCCCCCACCAGTTCTATCGAGAGGTGGTCGGGTTCGATCTGCCGGACGCCGGGCACTACGCCACCGGCATCGCCTTCCTGTCCCGGGATCCGTCGGAAGCCGCCAAGGCCCGGATCGGCATCGAGCAGCTGGCCGAAGAGGAGGGACTCCAGGTCCTCGGCTGGCGAGACGTCCCGTTCGACGACCAGACCCTGGGCTCGGTGGCCCGGGGCGACATGCCCTCGCTGCACCAGGTCTTCGTGGGCCCGGCCCCGACCACGGTGCTGCAGGGGGACGACCCCGCCCTCGCCCTCGACCGGATCACCTTCGTACTCCGCAAACGCGCCGAGCACGGCATCGACGACTGCTACATCGCTTCGTTGTCGGCCCGGACCGTCAACTACAAGGGGATGCTCACCTCCCACCAGTTGGCCGAGTTCTACACCGACCTCTCCGACCCCCGGGTGGAGAGCGGGTTGGCGCTGGTCCACTCCCGCTTCTCCACCAACACCTTCCCGTCCTGGGCCCTGGCCCACCCGTACCGGTATCTGGCCCACAACGGTGAGATCAATACCCTGGCCGGCAACCGCAACTGGATGCGGGCCCGGGAGGCGCTGTGCGCCACCGAGCTGATCCCCGGCCTCGACCGGGCCTTCCCGATCCTCACCGCGGGGGCGAGTGACTCCGCCTCCTTCGACGAGGTGCTCGAGCTGCTCCACCTCGGTGGACGGCCGCTGCACCACGCGGTGCTGATGATGATTCCCGAGGCATGGGAGAACCACCGGGCCATGGATCCCGCCCGACGGGCGTTCTACCGGTACCACTCGTCGCTGATGGAGCCGTGGGACGGCCCGGCGGCGGTGGCGTTCACCGACGGGACAACGATCGGCGCGGTCCTGGACCGCAACGGGCTCCGGCCCGCCCGGTACTGGGTCACCGATGACGGCATTGTGGTGCTGGCCAGCGAGGTCGGGGTCCTCGACGTGCCGTCGTCCACCGTGGTCCGCAAGGGCCGGCTCCAACCCGGGAAGATGTTCCTGGTCGACACCGCCGCCGGGAGGATCATCGACGACGAGGAGATCAAGTCGGCCCTGGCCGAGGAGCACCCCTATGCCCGGTGGCTGGAGGAGGGGCAGATCGATCTCGACGACCTTCCGCCGAAGGTCATGCTCACCCCGCAGCACGCCTCGGTGATCGGCCGGCAGCGCGAGTTCGGGTACACCAACGAGGAGCTCCGGCTGATCATCGGCCCGATGGCCAAGACCGGGGTCGAGCCGAACGGGTCGATGGGCTCCGACGCCGCCATCGCGGTGCTGTCCGAACGCCCGCGGTTGCTCTACGACTACTTCACCCAGCTGTTCGCCCAGGTGACCAACCCGCCCCTCGACGCCATCCGCGAGGAGCTGGTGACCTCGCTGGCCTCCACCCTCGGCCCGGAGAGGAACCTGCTCGAGCCCACCGCCGCCTCCTGTCGGCAGATCGTGTTGCCGATGCCGGTCATCAGCAACGACGACCTGGCCAAGTTGCTGTACATCAACGAGGACGGCAAGACCCCCGGTTACCGGGCCTTCGCGGTCGACGGCCTCTTCGAGGTGTCCCGGGGCGGCGAGGGGCTGAGACGGGCCATCGAGGACGTCCGCTTCCGGGTCAGCGTGGCCATCGCCGACGGCGCCGACATCATCGTGCTCTCCGATCGGAACGCCACTGCCGAGTACGCCCCCATCCCGTCGTTGTTGATGGTGTCGGCTGTCCACCACCATCTGGTCCGGGAGAAGACCCGCACCCAGGTGGGGCTGGTCATCGAGTCGGGAAGCGCACGCGAAGTCCATCACATGGCGCTGCTGAAGGGGTTCGGGGCGGCCGCCATCAACCCCTACCTGGCCTTCGAGACCATCGACGACATGATCGCCACCGGGCTGCTGACCGGGGTCACCCCCCGCCAGGCCCAACGCAACTACATCAAGGCCGCCTCCAAGGGCGTCGTCAAGGTGATGTCGAAGATGGGCATCTCCACCGTCGCCTCCTACACCGGCGCCCAGGCGTTCGAGGCGGTGGGCCTGGCCCACGACGTCATCGACGAGTACTTCACCGGGACGGTGTCCCGGATCGGCGGGGTCGGCCTCGAAGTGCTGGCCGAGGAGGTCGCCGCCCGCCACCGCACAGTGCACCTGCCCCAACCCACCGAGTTGGCCCACCGGGACCGGGACGGCGGTGGCGAGTACCAGTGGCGACGGGAGGGCGAGGTCCACCTGTTCAACCCCAAGACGGTGTTCAAGCTGCAGCACGCCACCCGCTCGAAGCGGTACGAGGTGTTCAAGGAATACACCAAGGCGGTCGACGACCAGTCGACCCAGCTGGCCACCCTGCGCGGCCTCCTCCGGCTGAAGGCCGACGCGGGCACGGCCATCCCCATCGAAGAGGTGGAGCCGATCTCGGCCATCCTCAAGCGGTTCTCCACCGGGGCCATGTCCTACGGCTCGATCTCCGCGGAGGCCCACGAGACGCTGGCCATCGCCATGAACCGGCTGGGCGGCCGATCCAACACCGGGGAGGGCGGCGAGGACGCCGACCGCTTCACCCCCGAGGTCAACGGAGACCTCCGCCGGAGCGCGATCAAGCAGGTGGCGTCCGGCCGGTTCGGGGTCACCTCCGAGTACCTGGTCAACTCCGACGACATCCAGATCAAGATCGCCCAAGGGGCCAAGCCCGGCGAAGGGGGCCAGCTCCCCGGCAACAAGGTGTACCCCTGGATCGCCAAGACCCGGTTCTCCACCCCGGGGGTGGGGCTGATCTCGCCCCCACCGCATCACGACATCTACTCGATCGAGGACATCGCCCAGCTCATCCACGACCTGAAGTCGGCCAACCCGCGGGCCCGCATCCACGTGAAACTGGTGGCCGAAGTCGGGGTGGGGACGGTGGCGGCCGGGGTGGCCAAGGCCCACTCCGACGTGGTGCTGATCTCCGGACACGACGGTGGCACCGGCGCGGCTCCGCTGACGTCGCTCAAGCACGCCGGCATCCCCTGGGAGCTCGGCCTGGCCGAGACCCAGCAGACCCTGTTGGCCAACGGGTTGCGGGACCGGATCGTGGTCCAGGTGGACGGCCAGATGAAAACCGGCCGCGACGTCGTGATCGGCGCCCTCCTCGGCGGCGAGGAGTTCGGCTTTGCCACCGCGCCGCTGGTGGTGTCCGGCTGCATCATGATGCGGGTCTGCCATCTCGACACCTGCCCGGTCGGCATCGCCACCCAGAACCCCGAGCTCCGCAAGAAGTTCAGCGGCACCCCGGAGTTCGTGGAGACCTTCTTCGAGTACATCGCCGAGGAGGTGCGAGAGCACCTGGCCGCCCTCGGCCTGCGCTCCATCGAGGAGGCCATCGGCCGGGTCGACCTGCTCGACACCGAGGCGGCCATCACCCACTGGAAGGCGGCCGGGCTGGACCTGGCCCCGATCCTGGTGGAGCCCGAGGTGCCGGAGGGCGGGGTGCGCCACTGCATCCAGGAGCAGGACCACGGGCTCGACCGGGCCCTCGACCATGCCTTCATGGAGGCGTGCCGACCGGCCATCGAGACGGGAGCGCCGGTCGCCGCCGAACTGGAAGTCACCAACGTGGACCGCACCGTCGGGACCCTCCTCGGGTACGAGATCACCCGGCGTTACGGCGGGACCGGTCTGCCCGACGGCACCATCGATCTCACCTTCCGAGGCTCGGCCGGCCAGAGTTTCGGTGCCTTCGTGCCCAAGGGCATCACCATGCGGCTGTTCGGGGATGCCAACGACTACCTCGGGAAGGGGCTGTCGGGGGGTCGGATCATCCTCCAGCCCCCGGAGGACTCCCCGTTCGCCGCCGAGGAGAACATCGTGGCCGGGAACGTGATCCTCTACGGCGCCACCAGCGGCGAGGTCTTCCTGCGCGGCCAGGTGGGCGAGCGCTTCTGCGTGCGCAACTCCGGCGCCATCGCGGTGGTGGAGGGAGTCGGCGACCACGGCTGCGAGTACATGACCGGCGGACGGGTGGTGGTGCTCGGCCCGACCGGACGCAACTTCGGGGCCGGCATGTCCGGCGGGATGGCCTTCGTCTACGACACCTTCGACGAGCTCGGGCGTCAGTACAACCCGGACATGGTCGATCTCGAGCCGGTGTCCGCTGACGACCGGACCTGGTTGAAGGACCGGATCACCATGCACCTGGACGAGACCGGTTCGGAGGTGGCCAGGTCGATCCTGGCTGACTGGATGGGCAACTCCGAGCAGTTCGTGAAAGTGATGCCCAAGGACTACCGCCGGGTCCTGGAAGCCACCGAGAAGGCGGTGGCCGAAGGCCGTTCGGTGGATGAAGCGGTGATGCAGGTGACCCGTGGGTGACGTCACCGGGTTTTTGACCTACGACCGAGAGCTGCCCAACCGGCGGCCGGTGCAGGTGCGGTTGCGGGACTGGAAAGAGGTCTACGAACCGTTTCCGGTCGAAGCCGCCCAGCATCAGGGGGCCCGGTGCATGGACTGCGGAATTCCCTTCTGCCATGAAGGCTGCCCCCTCGGGAACCTGATACCCGAGTGGAACGACCTGGTCTACCGGGACGACTGGGATGAGGCCATCCAGCGGCTGCACGCCACCAACAACTTTCCCGAGTTCACCGGCCGCCTGTGCCCGGCTCCGTGTGAGGGTTCTTGCGTGCTCGGCATCAACGACGATCCGGTGGCCATCGAGCGCATCGAGTACGAGATCGCCGAGCGGGGCTGGTCGGAAGGCTGGGTGCAGCCGATCCGGGCGGCGTTCCCCACCGAAAAGCGGGTGGCCGTCGTCGGGTCGGGTCCGGCGGGGATGGCCGCGGCCCAGCAGCTGGCCCGGGCCGGCCACACCGTGGTGGTGTTCGAGCGGGCCGAGAAGCCCGGTGGCCTGCTCCGCTACGGGATTCCCGAGTTCAAGATGGAGAAGGCGGTCCTCGACCGACGGCTCGACCAGCTGGTGGCCGAGGGCGTGGAGTTCCGGTGCGGCGTCTCGGTGGGCCGGCCGGCTCCCGAGGTGTCGGGCGCTGCGGCTGTCAATGGCCCCGGGGCAGCCGCGGCGGATGCCACCGTGATCGGCGCGTCGTCCCTGGTGGACGATTACGACGCGGTGGTGGTGGCCGGAGGGGCGACGCTGCCCCGTGACCTGCCGATCCCGGGTCGGGAGTTGGGCGGTGTCCACCTGGCCATGGAGTACCTGAAGCCGTCGAACATGATCCAGGAAGGATTGCTGGACTACTCACCCATCTCGGCCGAGGGCAAACACGTCGTCATCATCGGCGGGGGGGACACCGGCGCCGACTGCCTGGGCACCGTGCACCGGCAGGGGGCGCTGGCCGTCCACCAACTGGAGATCATGCCCGAGCCCCCCCGTGACCGGTCGGGGAGCAATCCGTGGCCGACCTGGCCGCTGATCCTGCGGACCTCGGCGGCCCACGAAGAGGGTGGGGAGCGACTCTTCGCGGTGACCACGGTGGAATGCCTCGGCGACGAGCACGGCAACGTGCGGGCGCTGCGGGGCGAGGAGGTGGAGCTCGCCTACGACGCTCAGGGTCGCCCGGCGTTCGAGCCCGTACCCGGATCCGGGTTCGAGCTCCAGTGCGAGCTGGTGTTGCTGGCCATGGGCTTTCTGGGGTCGGAGCCGGGCGGGGTGGTCGCCGAACTGGGCCTCGAGTTGAACGCCCGGGGCAGCGTGGCCGCCGATGCCTCGTGGTCGACCAACGTCGAGGGTGTCTTCGTGTGCGGGGACATGACCCGGGGCCAGAGCCTCATCGTCTGGGCCATCGCCGAGGGGCGTTCGGCGGCGGCGGCCGTAGACCGGTACCTGATGGGGCAGACGTCCTTGCCGGCGCCGATCCATCCCGGTCAGCTGGCGCTCCGCTAGCCCGCGCGGGAGTGCGGGTCCGTCGGCACTGACGGCCTCGAAATTCTGGTCAGCAAACCGGAGGCTCGCTCACTATCATCGTGGAACCACACCGGGGATGGCCCCCGGACGGATCGCCAAGGGGGCGCCATGGGACTCTTCGACAAGGCCAAGAACGCCGCGCAACAGGCCAAGGACGCCATGGCGCAGGTGCCGGGCGGCGTTGCCGCCGGGATGCCTTCCGGCATGCAGGCTCCCGACATGGGCGAGGCGATGAAATATCGCGACCTCACCCAGAAGCTGAAGGCCTCCGGCGTGGAAGCCCCGGCCGTGATCAAGACGATCCGTCGTGGTGAGGCCGACATGGGTGGCGGCATCCAGGCCGAGGTCGACGTGTCCATCGAGCCCGCTGATGGCGCCGCCTATGACGCCACCATCAAGCAGTCCATCCTGCCGTCGTGGCTGGACACGCTTGATGCGGGCAGCCGGGTGAGCATCAAGTACGACCCCGACAGCCCGACCTCGGCCCTCATGTACGGGAACCTGTAGTCGAAGCCCAGCGATCGGTGGCACGGCTCCACGGGTAGAGGAACCCGCAGGTGGAGGGTCAACCCGATCGGGTAGTACGAGTTCTTGGTGCGTTGCCTGGGTTTCGGCCATTGCCAGGTCCGTCTACCCACCTCCGCATCGTTGGCTCCAGCCGAGAGTTCCAACCCCCTCCGGCTCAGGCTGGGCCGTCTACCCGCCCGGACGGGTGGCCCCGACCAAGCCTGACCAGTCGGCGTTGTCGAAACGGACCAGTTCGCCGGTATCGGGCGCGTCGATCATCTCACCCCCTCCGACATAGAGGCCGACGTGGTCGACCGACGACGGCCCGTCACCGAAGAAGATGAGATCGCCGGGAGCCACCGCCGAACCCCCGGGCACCGACGGTCCGGCATCGAACTGATCCTGGGCCACCCGGGGAAGATCGACGCCCCCCTGCTGGTAGGCGGCCTGGGCGAGGCCGGAACAGTCGAAGCCCCCATTGCCGGTGCCGCCCCACAGGTAGGGCGTGTTCAGCTGCTGGGCGGCGAACGACAGCGCGGCGACGACGGTGCCGGAGGTCTGCGGCGCGTCTCCGAAGGCAAGGGCCAACGTGAGCACGGTATCCACGTAGCTGTCGGAATGGTTGTAGTCGGCGATGGCGGTGCGCAAGGTGGCCGGGGATCCGGCGCCGTTGGCACACAGGAGCGCAGCCGCCGAGTAGACGGCGTCGACCGGGTCGTAGGGCGACGGGGGCGAGGCTCCCGACGGCCCGACCGTCCCGTAGGCGGCGAAGGTGGCCGGTTCGAACTGCATGGGCCCCTCCGCGCCCGCACTGTTGGCCCCCGACCAGACACCCGGAGCGTCCGACTGGCCGCTGCCGGTCTCGACGGTGCCGATGGCGGCCAGCACCGCCCACGGGAGACCGGCGCAGCTTCCGGCGGCCTGCCGATAGAGAGTGAGCCACTCGGCCGGAATGGCCGGTCCCGGACTGGTCCCGCCGTCACCCGGACTCCCTCCGGCGACCGCCCCGGCTTCGGCCCCAGCCGGGCCGGTCAGAGCGCCGCCCGAACCGGGTCCCTGGCCCATCACCACGGTGACCACCAGGACCAGCCCCGCCACCGCGGCGGCCAGCAGCCCGGCCAGCCCCATCACGACTTTGCCCATTGCGGATGCCTCCGCCCCGATCGCCGTTCAGCGTGAGCAGCCGGACTCAGAGGCGAGGGGCGTCCGGATTTCCGGGCACAATCCTCAGCTATCCGAAGTGAACCACCGATCACCCCACCGTTCAAGACCCGGGGGGGCGACTCCTGCCGGAGGCGTCAACCCGGGGCCCGGCCGCGCCGCCTCCGGATAAGTAGGCTCATCATGAGGCTCAGATCGGGTTCAAGGGAGGTCCAACCGTGCTCAGCACCATGCAGGACGCGCCATTGCTGGTAAGTGGCATTCTGCGCCACGGACAGCAGGTCTACGGGGACAGTTCGGTCGTGACCATCACCGGGCCGAACGGTGAAGCCGACCAGGCCACCTTCGCCGAGGTGGCCGAGCGGTCGGAACGGCTGGCGTCGGCCCTGACCGAGTTGGGGATCGGCGACAGCGACCGGGTCGGCACCTTCCTCTGGAACAACCAGACCCACCTGGAGGCCTATCTGGGGATCCCGGCCATGGGCGCGGTGTTGCACACCTTGAACATCCGGCTCTTCCCCGAGCAGCTGGCCTACGTCGCCAACCACGCCGAGGACAAGGCGATCATCGTCGACGCCTCGTTGATCCCCCTGCTGGCCCGGGTACGCGACCAGCTCACCACGGTCAAGCACATCATCGTCGCCGGTGCCGGCGACACCGATGGGTTGGGCCCCACCCTCTCCTACGAGGAGCTGCTGGGGGCGGAAGAGCCGGGGTTCGACTGGCCGGAGTTCGACGAACGCCAGGCCGCAGCCATGTGCTACACCACCGGGACCACCGGAAACCCGAAGGGCGTCGCCTATAGCCACCGGTCCACCTTCCTGCATTCGATGGCCATCACCTCGGCGTCGTCGCTGGGCATCAACGAGCAGGACCGGGTGCTCTCCATCGTCCCGATGTTCCACGCCAACGCCTGGGGCACCCCTTACGGGGCGTTCTTCACCGGTGCCGACATGGTGATGCCCCAGCAGTTCCTCCAGGCCGCCCCGCTGGCCGCCATGATCGCCCGCCACCGCCCGACGCTGTCCGCCGGGGTGCCCACCATCTGGAACGACCTGATGCGCCACGCCGAGACCAACACCGTCGACCTCTCGTCGCTTCGGGCCGTCACCGTCGGCGGTGCGGCGGTGCCGCGCCACCTCATCGAGCAATTCGACAAGCAGTTCGGGATCAAGATGGTCCAGGGATGGGGCATGACCGAGACCAGCCCCCTGTGCGCGCTGGCCATCCCGCCCAAGGGCACTCCGCCGGAGGAGGAGATGGACTGGCGGGCCAAGACCGGCCGGGTGGTCCCCGGGGTCGAGATCCGGATCTGCGCCGAAGACGGCACCGTGCTTCCCCGTGACGGCGAGACGGTCGGGGAGTTCGAGGTGCGGGGGCCGTGGATCGCGGCTTCCTACTACGGGGATCCGAGCCCGGAGCGCTTCCATGACGGCTGGTTGCGCACCGGCGACGTCGGCTCCCTCGACGGCAAGGGCTTCATGCAGATCAGCGACCGCACCAAGGACGTCATCAAGTCCGGTGGGGAATGGATCTCCTCGGTGGAGTTGGAGAACGAGGTGATGGCCCATCCGGGGGTGTTCGAGGCTGCGGTCGTCGCGGTTCCCGATCCGAAGTGGAGTGAACGCCCAATGGTGGCGGTGGTGCGGGGCGAAGGCTCCGCCGTCACCGCCGACGAGCTGGTGAAGCACCTGAACGGCCGGGTGTCGAAGTGGTGGGTGCCGGAACGGTGGACGTTCATCGACGAGCTGCCGAAGACCAGCGTCGGCAAATTCGACAAGAAGGTGATCCGGGCGCAGCACGCCGACGGGAAACTCGAGGTGATCGAGGTCGACCTGCCGTCGGCCTCTCCGCGGAAGTGAGTGACGACACCCAGGCTGTCGCCGATCAGCTGGAGGTGATCTCGGCCACCCTGGCCGACCTCGCCCTGCACCGCCTGTGGCGGGCGTCGGAGTCGCTGCAGGCGGGGGATCCGCCGGATCCGGCATTGGTGGCCGAGGAGAAACGGATCACCCGGGCCCGCCGGGCGGTAGACAAGGCGGTCCAATTGCTGGCCGGGCCGGCCGGGTCTCCGGGGTCACCGGCCGGACCGGTCGACGACGGCTAGATGACCGTCATGGCGAAGCTGGTGTACTCGACGATCATGTCGCTCGACGCCTACACCGCGGACGACAAGGGCGACTTCGGCTGGGGCGCCCCGGATCCCGAGGTGTTCACCTTCATCAACAACCTCGAGCGGGGTTTCGGCACCCATCTCTACGGACGCAGAATGTACGAGGCGATGGTCTACTGGGAGACATGGGACGGAGCTGAAGACCAGCCGCAGTACCTCCAGGACTTCGCCGAGGCATGGCGGGCCGCCACCAAGGTCGTCTACTCGAGGACACTGGGAGTGGCGACCAGTGCCCGCACCCGGATCGAGCGGGCGTTCGACCCGGGTGCGGTGCTGCGGATGAAGAAGGCAGCCGGACACGACATCTCCGTCGGGGGCCCGGACCTCGCGGGTCAGGCGATGGTGTCCGGGTTGGTCGACGAGATGCACGTGTTCGTCACACCCGTCACCGTCGGGGGTGGCACGCCCGCGCTTCCCGCCCACTTCCATTCCAACTTCGAGCTGCTGGGCGTCGACCGCTTCGTGGGTGGGGTCGTCCACCTTCATTACCGCACCAGCAGCTGACCGCCCTACCTCGCCGCCGGCCCGGCCGCGGCCAGCTGCTGAAAGGTCTCGCGGTCCCTCGCCAGCCCGGCTCGGATGGCGTCGAGCGCCGCTTCCCGGGCTCGCAACTTGGTCGACGCGTGGGCCCGCCGGTTCAGGCCGGCGAGGCTGGAGGCCAGGGTGGTGGCGGTCGGGAGCAGGTCGTCGGCGCCGACGGCTCGATCCAGGAGCCCGGCGGCGACGCCCTCGGCCGGCGTATAGACCTCGGAGAGGGTCAACACCCGGTGGAAGTGCGAGGGAGCCAACCGCTGCCGACAGATTTCGATCGCCGCCCACGGCATGGTCATCCCGATGGCCACTTCGTTGGCCACGATCCGGAAGGGGCCGTCGATGCCGATCCGGTAGTCGCCGGAGAGCAGCAGGAAGACCCCCATGGCCACGGTATGCCCGGTGCTGGCGATGACCACCGGGGTCGGGTGCTCGAGGAGCCGGAGGGCGAGGTCGAAACCATCCTCGAGCATGCGGGCGGCGCCGGCCCCGCCGGCATTCATCACCTTGAGGTCGAAGCCCCCCGAGAACACACCGGCTCGTCCGGTCAACACCACCGCGGCGTCGTCGGCAACTGACTGGTCGAGCGCCTCGCCAACGGAGGCGAGCATCTCGCTGGAGAGCGCGTTCACCTTGCCGTCATCCATCACGATGGTGGCGACCCCGTCGAGCAGTTGATAGGAAACGAGCGAGCCCATGCGATCCTCCTGGTTTGCGGTGATTCTATGGGCAAGGGGTGGTGGTGATCAGATCCGTCGCGGACGATCCGACCCCGGTATGTTGACCTGGGTGGCTGCGGTCCTGATCCCGATACCCGAACGTGACTTCGATCCCACCGAGGTGGCGGTGAGCTGGAAAGTCCTCTGCCGGCTCGGCCACCAGGTGCGGTTCGCCACCCCGAACGCGACACCGGCTCAGGCTGACGACCTGATGGTGACCGGCCGGGGACTCGATCCGTGGGGCTTCATCCCCGGCGCTTCCCGTCTGGTCGGAATCGGGCGGGTCCTTCGGGCTGACGCCCGGGGTCGGCAGGCGTATGGCGAGCTTCTCCGGTCGCCGGCCTTCTCGAGCCCGATTGCCTGGGCGGAGATCGATGGCGACTTCGACGGCCTTCTGCTGCCGGGTGGCCACCGGGCCAGGGGCATGCGCGAGTACCTCGAAAGCCGGGTCCTCCAAGATGTCGTGGTCGGGGCGTTTGCCGATGACAGGCCGGTGGCGGCCATCTGTCACGGCGTCTTGCTGGCGGCTCGCAGCATCGACCCGGGCACTGGTCGGTCGGTGCTGTACGGCCGGAAGACCACGGCGCTCACCTGGGCGCTCGAGCACCGGGCCTGGAGTGTGGCTCGGACTACCCGCTTCTGGGACGCCGGGTACTACCGCACCTACGAGGAAGAGCCGGGCCAGCCGGCCGGCTTCATGTCGGTGCAACAGGAGGTGACCCGAGCCCTGGCCAGTCCGGCCGATTTCCTCGACGTCGTTCCCGGTACGCCCGATGCCGCCCGCAAATCCGGAGGACGGGCCCGGGACACCATCGATGATGAGGGTCCCGCTTTCGTGGTTGCCGACGGTAGCTACCTCTCGGCCCGATGGCCGGGCGACGTCCACACCTTCGCCAAGCGATTCGCTTCGATGCTCTAGGTCGGGTTGCTTTCCCCTCGACACGCCTCGTGCCGGCCCGGACGCGAAAGCGCCCGTCCCACAAGTTGACGGGGATCGGGCGCTCTACTGCACCTAGTTTCCGAGGACGGATCACATCAAGGAAATGGCACCCTCAGAAGCATCCTTGCTCCTTGCCGTTGCAACGCTCCTGCTTCGAGCCGCTTGCCTGTTCTCAGAGGGGCCTACCGGGATTCCTCCCGTACAATCCTCCGCCATTCATTCTCAGAATGGGTCACCTTGACTGCATCGCATAGGCGCCTCCTTCCGGATCCTCCCGGATCCTTCCATCCCATTCTATCGGCGGGCTCGGGCTCGGGAAAGTGTCGATCGTTTCCCCGGTCAGGGCGCCCGTCCCGCCCTAAAGTGCGGATATGACCAAGTGGACGGCCGCCGACATCCCCGACCAGACGGGCCGGACCTGTGTTGTCACCGGGGCGAACAGCGGGCTGGGGGCGGTGATCGCCACCGAACTGGCGCGGGCGGGAGCGAACGTCGTCGTCGCCTGCCGCGATACCGCCAAGGGCGAACAGGCGGCCGCCGTCATGCCCGGGCACACCGAGGTCCGTCGCCTCGACCTCGCCGACCTCGCCTCGGTCCGCGAGTTTGCCGCCGGGCTGGGTGAGATCGCCGTGCTGGTGAACAACGCCGGGGTCATGGCCACGCCGAAGGGCCGGACCAAAGACGGGTTCGAACTCCAGATCGGCACCAATCACCTGGGCCATTTCGCCCTCACCGGCCTGCTGCTGGGGCGCATCACCGACCGGGTGGTCACCATGTCCAGTACTGCCCACAGGAACGGCCGCATCGATCTCGATGACCTCAACTGGGAGCGCCGTCGTTATCAGCGCTGGGGCGCTTACGGTCAGTCGAAGCTGGCCAACCTTTTGTTCACCTACGAACTCCAGCGGCAACTGACCGCCGCCGGGTCGACCCGGAAGGCGCTGGCCGCCCACCCCGGGTATGCCGCCACCAATCTCCAGTTCCACACCGACTCCTTTCAGGACCGGGCGATGGCCGTCACCAACCGGCTGTTCGCCCAGAGCGCACAGATGGGAGCGCTCCCGGCCCTCTACGCCGCGACGTTTCTCTCGGTACCCGGTGGCTCCTATGTCGGACCCGACGGGCCGTTCGAGCAGCGCGGCCATCCGAAGATCGTGAGGTCCAACTCGCGTTCCTACGATGAGGCGACGGCCGCCGCCCTCTGGAATCTCTCGGAGCAACTCACCGGGGTCAGCTTCACCGACTTCTGATCCGGACGGCGCCACCCGGCCGGACGGGTGCGGCTACCGGCCGGTCTGGCCGTCGATGAGCTCCCGGAGGATGTCGGCGTGCCCCGCGTGCCGGGCGGTCTCCTCCAGCAGGTGCATCAGCACCCAGCGCAGGTTGACCGGTGCTTCGTCGCCGACATCTCGGCACACCTCGTCGAGGCTCGGGGCGGCGTCCACCACGGTGTCGACCCGGGCCCAGGTGGCGCGGTAGGCGTCGACGGCGGCGGCCAGGGTGTCGTCGGGGTGCACCGCCTCCTCCGGGATGACCCCGTCCTGGCCGGCGAAGCGGCGAAGGATCCAGAGCGCCTCGGCCCTCGACATGTGCTTCATCAGCCACAGCAAGGTGGTTTCGCTACCAACGAAGGATTTCTGCGCCGCCCGGTCGTCGACGCCGGAGACCTTGCGGACCAGCGAGTCACGCTGATACTGGAGAAGGGCCTGCAGCGTCTCCCGTTCGCCCCCGACCCGGCGGGGCGGCTTCTGGTCGGGCACGGCTCTTACCCGCCGCTTCCGGTGCACTGGTTGAGCGCATCGATCAATTTGCGGAGCCGGCCGTAGTGGACGCGATCGAAGCGAAGGGCCAACCGAGGCTGATCCAGATGGTCACCGCTCGACCGTTCGGGGGAGAGGGGTTTGGTGGGCCGGATCCTGCCCTCCACGACGTCCCCGAACCGTCGGTTGAGATCGGCCAACTCCGCCTTGTCCGGTGCCACCAGCAGTCGGACCACCAGCAGGTCGCCGACCCACCGGGCCGACTGGTAGTTGCGGTAGAACCCGAGCAACTCGGAGGTGGCCGCGCCGATGTCGTCGGTGATCATGAACAGCGCCCGGTCATCGTCGGAGATGAGTCCCTTGGGGGCGACCTGCTCGTCGAGGAACCGGTCCCAGCCTTCCCAGAAGGTGTCCCCGGGGATGTCGAGCAGGACGACCGGGGCAGGCTCGGCCTTCCCGGTCTGGAGCAGGGTCAGCAGCTCGAAGCTCTCATCCAGGGTGCCGAACCCACCGGGCAGGGCCACGAAGCCGTCCGACTCCTTGATGAGCATGAGCTTCCGGGTGAAGAAGTACCGCATCTCGACCAGCTTCGGGTCCTGGGCGATGAAGGCGTTGGCCCCCTGTTCGAACGGCAGCCGGATGTTGACCCCGATCGACTGTTCCCGACCCGCGCCTTCCATGCCCGCGGCCATGATGCCGGGCCCCGCCCCGGTCACCACCATCCAACCCGAGGATGCCATCGAGCCGGCCAGATCCCGAGCCTGGGTGTAGGCCGGATGATTGGGCAGCGTGCGGGCCGAACCGAAGATGGTGACCTTGCGCTCATGCCGGAACGGGCGGAACACCCGAAAGGCTTCGGCCATCTCGCCGAGGGCGGCGTCGGCGATCTTCAGATCGACGACGTCGGTGCGTTCGGCCACCAGCCGCTCGATGGTGGCCAGGATCGAGCCGTAGAGCCGGCGCTCGGCCGCCGACGCCGCCTCCGGAATCAGCTCCCCGAGCATGCGGGTCACCGCCTCGGGGTCGATGGCGGCCCCGTCGGGATCGGGGGAGGTCATCGGTGGCGATCAGAAATTAGCGGCGACGGCGGCATCGACGGGGGAGGGTGGGAGCCGGCCGTAGAGGGTGGTGCGCTGGACCAGGGTGCGCCCGAGCGGGGCGACGATGGATCGGAACCCGTCGGCATCCATCATCTGCCCGTGGCTGGCCCCCGCCGCCCGCGAGATGTTCTCGTCCATCAGCGTGCCCCCGAGATCGTTGACACCGGCCCGAAGCAGCTGGCGCACTCCTTCGGCCCCCATCTTGACCCAGCTGACCTGAATGTTCTCGATGGTGTCCCGATAGGCGATCCGGCCCACCGCATGCATCAGCAGGGTCTCCCGGAAGGTGGGGCCGCGTCCGCGACTTCTTCGACAGATAGATGGGGGTGGCCATGTGCACGAAGGGGAGCGGCACGAACTCGGTGAACCCGCCGGTCTCCTTCTGGAGCGAGCGGGTCCGGATGAGGTGGCGGGCCCACGACCGGGGTTGTTCGATGGCCCCGAACATGACGGTCACGTTGGAGCGCAGGCCCACGCGGTGAGCGGTCCGATGGGCGTGGAGCCACTCCTCGGTGTTGATCTTGTCCGGGCAGAGCACGGCCCGGACCTCGTCGTCGAGGATCTCCGCCGCGGTCCCCGGGAGGGTCTTGAGGCCGGCATCTCGCAAGGTGGTGAGGTAGGAGGACAGCGCTACCCCGTTCCGCTTTGCCCCTTCGGTGACTTCCAACGCGGTGAAGCCGTGGATGTGGATGGTGTCCGACGCCTCCCGGACGGCCTTGATGACCTCCAGGTAATAGTCGCCGTCGAACTTCGGGTGGATCCCGCCCTGCAGGCAGACCTCGGTGGCCCCCAGTTCCTCGGCTTCGCGGACCCGGTCGGAGATCTCGCTGAGCTCCAGCAGGTAGGGGGTCCCGCGGAGGTTGAGGGAAAGTGGGCCCTTGGAGAAGGCGCAGAACCGGCACTTAAAGGTGCAGACGTTGGTGTAGTTGATGTTCCGGTTGGCCACGAAGGTCACCTCGTCGCCGACGATCTCGGCCCGCAGGGCATCGGCGACTTCGCCGACGGCCCGGACCTCGGGGCCGCGGGCGGAGAACAGGGTGACGATCTGGTCCTCGTCGACCTCCCCTCCCGTCACCACCGAGGCCAGCACTTCCCCGACCGCGCTGCCGGTCGAGGGGAGAGGCACGGCCGACGGCGGCGTGGTCACCGCGCCGGTGAACGGGCCGAGGAGATCGGGCGGGTGGACCTCGCTCCCGGAGCTCCAGGGATGGTCCCGGCCCAGCGACTCAGCGTCGGCGGCGTCGAGCACCGGGAACCGCATCGGCTCAGCCAGCCAGCGGGTGGGATCGAGGGCGAATTCGGGGTAGATGGTCAGCCGCGGGGCCAGGGTGTGGTCGTCGGCTTCGGTGGCCGCCCGGAGGATGCCGAGAGCCGGCCATGCCCGTTCCGGGTTCACGTGGTCGGCGGTGACCGGAGACACGCCCCCCCAGTCGTCGATGCCCGACGCCAACAACGGGGGCAGGTCGTCGGAGAGGTTGGGCGGGGCCTGCAGGTGGATCTCCGGCGGCAGCAACAATCGGGCGACGGCGATGGTCCAGAGAAACTCGTCGGTCGGGCACGGGGGAGCCTGGTGCATGGAGGTGCCCGGCTTGGGCCGGAAGTTCTGGATGATGACCTCTTGGACGTGCCCGTGGCGCCGATGGCTCCCGGCGATGGCCTCGAGGGTGGCGATGCGATCCTCCCGCGACTCGCCGATGCCGACCAGGAGCCCGGTGGTGAAGGGAATCGATGCCGCCCCGGCGGCCTCCAGGGTGGCTAGCCGACGGGCCGGGGTCTTGTCGGGGGCCGAGCGATGGGCCGACAGGTCGGGATTCACCGACTCGATCATCATGCCCTGGCTGGCCGACACCTCTCGGAGCCGGGAGAGCTCCTCGCCGGTTAGGGCGCCGGCGTTGGCGTGGGGGAGCAGCCCGGTCTCCTCGAGGACGGCCCGGCAGGCCGCCACCAGGTAGTCGACGGTGGACGAGAACCCATGGTCGGTGAGCCAACGCCGGGCATCCGGGTAGCGGTCCTCGGGGCCTTCGCCGAGGGTGAACAACGCCTCGTGGCAGCCCGCGGCCCGGCCGGCGCGGGCAATCTCCAGCACCTGGTCGAGGGCGAGGTACGGGGACTCGACCCGGGCCGGGGCTTTGGCGAAGGTGCAGTATCCGCAGCGGTCACGACACAGCATGGTGAGAGGGATGAAGACCTTGGGGGAGAAGGTGACCCGGTTGCCATGGGCGCGTTGGCGCACCTTCCGAGCCCGGGCTTGGAGTACCGACAGTTCGGTGCGAAGCAGGTCGTCCGGGCGGGAAGTCGCCGGGTCCGAGACGTGAGGGTGCGCCGAAGGAGAGCCATGGTCAGCGGGCATCGCCGCCACCCTATCGGGGCTGGTCATGGCCCCGACCCTTCGGAACCCCAGGTGGATTTCGGATGATCGGGCACCTGGTGCCCGGCGGGTTCAATGGACAACCACGCCTCCGGCTGCGTCGGCGTCGACCAACCAGATC
Source organism: uncultured Acidimicrobiaceae bacterium (assembly GCA_963819695.1). Lineage (GTDB taxonomy): Bacteria > Actinomycetota > Acidimicrobiia > Acidimicrobiales > RAAP-2 > DASZIT01. The sequence goes on from CAWFXD010000001.1 coordinate 1,585,665, forward strand.
ACCTCTTCGGCCGACACCCGGGCCGCCGGCAGGTCATCTCCGCCAACCACCCGTTCGAAGGCGTCGTGCTTGGACGCGCCGGCCACGGTGAACACCACCAGCCGGGCCCGGTTGATGGCCGGGAAGGTGAGGGTGATCCGGTCGTGGGGGTTGTTGGCCAACGGGTCACGATTGGCGACCACCAGGGTGTCGGGGTCCTCGATGTCGAGGGCGTCCGATTCCGGGAAGAGCGAGGCGCAGTGGCCGTCGGGACCCATCCCCAGGTGGATGAGGTCGAAGGAGGACAACTCCTGGAGCTGGCGCTGGTAGTCGGCGGCGGCGTCCTCGGGCTTGCCCGATCGGTACATGGGATGGTCCGAGCGCAGCGGTCCGACCCGGTCGAGGAGGGTCTGGTGGCTGAGCCGGTAGTTGGACGCCTCGTCGTCGATGCTGACGCAGCGCTCGTCACCCCAGTAGGCGTCGATTGTCGTCCAGTCGACGCCGGCCGAGGTCTCGGCCAGGCGCTGGTAGGCCTCGCCGGCGGTTGAACCCCCGGAGAGGAAGAAGGAGCACCCGTCGCGGTGGGGACCGGCGAGCCGTTCCGTCACCAGGTCGGCGAACGCACCGGTCACCGATGCCACCACCTCCACCCGGCCGTTCATGCCCAGGGAGATGCCGTCATTGGGGGATGTCGGCCAGCCGCCCACCGGCGAGCTCGAGGTCGATCTCCGGGTTGCGCCAAGCATTCCCCGACCGTTGCACCAGTATCTCGGCCATGTGCGGGCCCCAGGAGCCCGACGGATACAACTGGAGAGCTCCCCCCGGCTCCGACCACGCCTGCAGGTAGGGGTCGACGATGCGCCAAGCTTGTAGGACCTCGTCGGCTCGGATGAACAAGGTGGCGTCGCCGACCATGGCGTCGTGGAGGAGGCGCTCGTAGCCGTCAGCGGCCTCGGCGCCGGCAAAGGCCTCGGCATAGGAGAAGTCCATGGCCACCGAGCGGATGTGGAACTTCTCGCCGGGGATCTTGGCCCCGAACTCGAGGCTGATCCCCTCGTCGGGCTGGATCCGGAGGATGAGGGCATCGGGCCGGAGGTCGCGGCTGGTCTGCTGGTCGAAGAGGAGGAAGGGCGCCCGCCGGAACTGGAGCACCACCTCGGTGACCCGGGCCGGCAGCCGCTTGCCGGTGCGGACGTGGATGGGCACCCCTTCCCATCGCCAGTTGTCCGCATACAGGAGGAGGGCCAGGTACGTCTCGGTCTGGCTGTCGGGGGCCACATCCGGCTCCTGGCGGTAGGCGATGACCTTCTCACCGTCGATCTCCCCGGCCGCATATTGGCCACGTACCGACTTGTCCACCGCCTCGTCGGGGGTGGGGATCCGGATGGCGTGGAGGAGCTTGACCTTCTCGTCGCGGATCCGGTCGGCGTCGGTGCTGGTCGGCGATTCCATCAGGGTGAGGGCCAGGACCTGCATCACGTGGTTCTGGACGATGTCCCGCAAGGCCCCGGCCGTTTCGTAGAACCCGCCGCGGTGCTCGACACCGAGGCTCTCGGCCACCGTGATCTGCACCTGCTCGACGTACCGGCGGTTCCAGATGGGCTCGAAGATGGCGTTGGCGAAACGGAGGGCGAGGACGTTCTGGACCGTCTCCTTCCCCATGTAGTGATCGATCCGGAAGACGTCGCTCTCGTCGAACGCCTGCTGGATCCCTTCGTTGAGTGACTCGGCGCTTGCCAGGTCCCGACCGAACGGTTTCTCCACCACCAGGCGGGCGAAGCTGCCGTCCACCCCCGGACCGGCGCACCCGTGGTTGGCCAGGGCGCCGGCCACCAGGGCGAAGACGCTCGGGATGGTGGCCAGGTAGTAGAGCCGGTTGCCGGCGGTCCCGTCCACCTGGTCGGCCTCGTCGAGGTGGGTCTTCAACTGCTCGAAGGTGTGGGGATGGTCGTACTCGCCGGCCACGTACTTGAACCGTTGGAGCAGCGCCTTCCATTTCGGGCCGGCCTCGGGGGTGGCTTCGGCCACATGGTTCTGGAAGTCCTCGTCGGACCACTGGGTGCGGGCCACCCCGATGATGGTGAACCCGTCGTCGAGCACCCCCCGGTCGGCCAGCCGGGACAACGCCGGGAGGATCTTCCGGGCGGTGAGGTCGCCGGAGGCGCCGAAGATCACCATGGCCACCGGTGGGGCCTTGGACAGCACCGGCGGCAGCGAGCGCTTGTGCGCGGCGGCCGGGCTCGAGGTGCCTCCCGGTGCGCTCATGACGGGGTGGAGGTCTCGCCGCCCTGGGCGCCGCTGGCGGTGGTGAAGGCGTGGCCGCCGAACTGGTTGCGGAGGGCGGAGATGAGCCGGAGGCCGAAGGCGTCCTTCTTCTGCGAGGCGAACCGGGCGAACAGGGCCGAGGCGATCGCCGGGGCGGAGACGCCCCGGTTGATGGCCTCCTCGACGGTCCATCGCCCTTCACCCGAGTCCACCACCACCGCCTCGATCCGGTCGAAGCCGGACTCCGGCCGCAGGGCCCGCTCGGCCAGCTCGAGGAGCCAGCTCCGGACCACCGATCCGTACCGCCAGATGGCGGCGATCTGGTGCAGGTCGAGTTCGAACTCCGGTGCCTCCGACATGATCTCGAAACCCTCGGCGTAGGCTTCCATCAGGCCGTACTCGATGCCGTTGTGGACCATCTTCACGAAGTGCCCCGCTCCCGCCGGGCCCACATGGGCGTAGCCACCGTCGGGGGCCAACGACACGAAGATCGGCTCGCAGACGGCCACCGCCGCCTCGGTCCCCCCGACCATCAGGCAGTAGCCCTCTTTGAGCCCCCAGATGCCCCCGGAGGTGCCGGCGTCGACCAGGGCGATGCCCTTGGCCGCCAACGCGTCGACCAGCGGGGCGGTCTCCTTGTAGTTCGAGTTCCCGCCGTCGATGATCACGTCGCCGGATTCGAAGAGCCCGCCCAGGGTGGTGATGGTGGAGTTGGTGGGCTCACCGGCGGGAACCATCACCCATGCCACCCGCGGGGCCGAAAGCTTGGAGGCGATCTCGTCGAGGGTGGTGGCCGGGTCGGCGCCGATCTTGGCGGCGGCATCCCGGGCCGTCTCGGAAAGATCGAAGGCGACCACCTCGTGCCCGTGTTCGATGAGCCGCTGGGTCATGTTGGCGCCCATCTTGCCCAGTCCGACCATGGCGATCTTCATGCTCTACCTCGCTGCTCTCGGGTTGGTGGGGGTCATGCGGTGAGGGCGTTGGCTTTGTCCGTCAGAGCCTGGATCAACTCGTCGAACGATTTGGCGAAGGAGGCGACGCCTTCGGCTTCGAGGGTGCGCCCGACGTCCTCCATGTCGATCCCGGCGTCGGCCAGCGCCGCCATCACCTGGTCGGCGCCGGCGACATCGGCGTCGATGGTCCTGGCCACGGTGCCGTGGTCGAGGAAGGCGCTGATGGTCTCGTCGGGCAGGGTGTTGACGGTGTCGGGGCCGATGAGGGTGTCGACGTAGGCCAGGTCGGGATAAGCCGGGTTCTTGGTCGAGGTGGATGCCCATAACGGCCGCTGCACCCTGGCCCCCTTGGCGGCCAGGGCCTCCCACCGGTCACCGGAGAAGCGCTGGGTGAAGAGCCGGTAGGCCTGGCGGGCCTGGGCCACCGCCGCCGTGCCCCGCAGATCGAGGTGGGCGCGGGCATCCCCACTCGCCGCCTCGGCGGCGGCTTCGATGCGCCGGTCCACCTCGGTGTCGACCCGGCTCACGAAGAAGGACGCCACGCTGGCCACCGACGAGAGGTCGGCGGCGCCGGAGGCGGCGTACTCCTCCAGGCCGGAGATATAGGCGTCGATGACCTGGTCGTAGCGGGAGACACTGAAGATCAGGGTGACGTTGATGCTCCGCCCCTCGGAGATCATCGTCTGGATGGCGGGGAGCCCTTCGAGGGTTCCGGGGATCTTGACCAACAGGTTGGGTTGATCGATCTTGGTGTGAAGGTCGCGGGCGGCGGTGATAGTGCCGTCGGTGTCATGGGCCAGCGAGGGCGCCACCTCCACCGAGACAAACCCGTCCCCGCCGTTCGACGAGTCGTAGACGGAGCGGAGGATGCGGAGGGCGTTGTCGATGTCGTCGATGACCATTTGCCAGTAGGCGTCCTCCACTGAGGTGGTGGCGATGAGGGACTTGAACTCCTCGTCGTAGGTGTCCTGGCCGGCGATGGCCTTGGCGAAGATGGTGGGATTGGACGTCACCCCCCGGATGCCCTCGCTCACCAGTTCGGCCAGCTTGCCGTTCTGGAGCCAGTCCCGGCGGAGGTTGTCCAGCCACGGGCTCTGCCCCTGCTGGTCATGGAGATCGTTGAGCTTGGTCATGGGGATCCTTTCGACGGCGACGAGATGTTGATGCCGGGATGGGTCAAGACGCCGGTCGGCCGGCCAGAAGCTGCTTGGCCCGGTCCACGACGTGCTCGGGAGTGAAGCCGAACTCGCGCATATTGACCTCTCCGGGAGCCGAGGCTCCGAAGTGGTCGATGGCCACGAAGGCGTCGGCGTAGCGGTCCCAGCCGAACGAGCTGGCGGCCTCGACGCTGAGCCGGGGAATCCCGGCGGGAAGCACTCCGTCCCGATAGGCCTGGGTCTGCCGGGCGAAGAGATCCCAGGAGGGAAGCGATACCACCCGGGCGCCCACCCCGCTTCCGGCCAGAGCATCGGCGGCGGCCAGGCAGACATGGACCTCGCTCCCGGTCCCGATGAGGACGAGGTCCGGGGCACCCAGGTCGGCGTCGCGGAACACGTACCCACCCCGCCCGACACCGTCGGCGGCCCGTTCGGCCGTCTCGGCCAGCACCGGGATCTTCTGGCGGGTGAGGATCAGCGCCGTCGGGCCTTCGCCGTTGACGGCCAATTTCCAGGCCTGGGCGGTCTCGTTGGCATCCGCCGGTCGGATGACCCGGAGTTGGGGCATGGCCCGCATGGCGGCCAGCTGCTCAACTGGTTGATGGGTGGGCCCGTCCTCACCCAGGCCGACGGAGTCGTGGGTCCAGGAGTAGATGACATGCGCCTCGGAGAGCGCCGCCACCCGCACCGCGCCCCGCATGTAGTCGCTGAAGACGAAGAAGGTGCCCCCCACTGGCAGCATGCCGCCATGGGAGGCGATGCCGGTCATGACCCCGCCCATGCCGTGCTCTCGGATCCCGTAGTGGATGAGGCTGCCGCCCGGCTCCTCTTTCTCCTGAGCCAGCGCCCCCTCCATGGCCATGCCGGTGTTGCCGGTGAGGTCGGCGCTGCCGGGGATGATGCCGGGAATCGCCTCCCCGGTGGCGTCGAGGCACGCCTTGATGGCTTGCCGGGTGGCCATCGGCCCGTCGTCGGGGGTGAAGGCGGGCAGCTTCGCCTCCCAGCCGGCCAGGCCGTGGCCCAGCAATCCGGCATCCCACCTGGCCCTGTCACCGTCCCACTGTTCCATCCGCTGCTGCCAGGCGGCCCGGAAGGCCTGACCCCGGGGAATGCACCGGCGGTAGAGGTCGAGCACCGCGTCCGGAACCCAGAACGTCTGGTCGGGATCGAGGCCGAGAATCTCCTTGGTGAGCCGGATCTCCTCAGGGGGGAACGGGTCACCGTGGGCTTTGGCGGTGTCCATCAGGTGGGGAGCGGGATAGCCGATGTGGCTCCGGAGGATGATCAGCGACGGCCGTTCCTCTTCCGCCTTGGCCCGCAGGAGGGACGCCTCGATGGCGTCGACGTCGTTGGCGACTTCGCCGATGTCATCCACCGCCCATCCGTAGGCGGCGAACCGCTCGGCGACATTGTCCGAGTAGGAGAGCTCGGTGGGGCCGTCGATGGTGATGTGGTTGTCGTCGTAGATGTAGACCAGGCGTCCGAGACCGAGGTGACCGGCCAGTGACGCGGCCTCGTGGGAGATACCCTCCTCGAGACAGCCGTCTCCGGCGATGACGTAGGTGTGGTGGTCGACGACCTCCGGCGAGTAGTGGGTCCGCATCCAGCGCTCGGCGATACCCATGCCCACCCCGTTGGCGAAACCCTGACCCAGGGGACCGGTGGTGACCTCCAACCCCGGAGTCAGGTGGATCTCCGGATGCCCGGGGGTGCGGCTGCCGAACGACCGGAAGGCACGGAGATCATCGAGGGTCAGCCCGTAGCCGCAGAGGTAGAGCATCGAATACAACAGGATGGAGGCGTGGCCGTTGGAGAGGACGAACCGGTCACGGTCGGGCCACCGGGGCTCGGACGGGTCGTGATGCATCACCCGGGTGAACAGCACATGGGCCAGTGGGGCCAGCGCCATCGCCGTCCCCGGGTGGCCGGAGTTGGCGGCCCGGGGCCCGTCCATGGCGATCCCCCGGATGACGTTGATCCCCAGCTGCTCGAGGGCGGTGTCGCGAGGCACGTCGGGGGTCAGGGTGTCGGTCGCGGTCATCAAAGGCCACCCTATCGGCCCGACGCCGACTGGTGAAGCGGAAGCCGGGAGCCGAGGAAGTGGCGATCTTCTGCGGCTCAGCGGTCCCGGAACAGGGCGATGGAGGCGGTGAAACTGTGGACGAAATTGCGGCCTCCGACCGGCCCGATTTCCCCCGCCGCGAAGATCCCGCCTACCGGGACCGGCCCGATCTGCCGGGAGAGGACTGAGGCATCGTGATGGGCTTCGTCGAACAGCCGGGTACCCCGTCCGTTGCAGGTGAACATCAGGGCCCCGTCGGCCTGGTGGCCGACCAGGACCCGGCGGAGGTCGAGGTCGGCGGACTCGGCGTCCCGGAGATGGAAGCGCACCGTGCTGCCCAGCGGGATCCGGTCGTCGACGGCGATGGCCCCGGTGTCGCGGTCCACCCCCATCACCGTGCGGACCAGGTAGTCACCCGGGCCGGGTTGATCGAGATGTTCGTCGATGAGCCGCCCGACATGGAGGCCGTTGTTCTCGAGCCGGCCGATGTCCTCGGCGGAGAGACCGCCCTTCATCTGTTCGACCATGGACTCGATGGCCGGGGTGCCGGCCACCTCCAACAGGATGTTGCGGTCCGACTTGGTCACCGTCAGCGGTCGACCGTAGGCCCGGCAACCTTGGGATGTCACCATCTCGATGTCGACTCCCGATCCGACCAGCACGCCCACCGCGCCTTCCGGGACGATCCGGTCGTCGACCACCAGTCGGCTCCCTCCCGGTCCGAGGGCGGCCGATGCGTTCCCACCGATGATCGGGAGACCCGGATGGGCTTCGTCCATCCAGTTCACGAATTGGTCGGCAGGGAAGGTGAAGGGGTCGGCCACCAGGATCAGGGCCGTCGGCTCGAAGCTGACGTCCTCGGGCCAGCCGCCGAACTGCCAGGTGTCGTCGACCAACCGGGTGGCGGTGAGGGTGACGGGCAGGAGCGGCCCGACCCGACCGGCCCACAGGCTGATCGACGGGGTCTCCTCCACCTCCCGGCCGGTGCCGACCACTGATTCCGCCGCGCACCCGATCATGGCCAGGGGATGGAGGACCGACGTCACCGTGTTGACGATGTCGTCGAGCGCCCCGGCGTGGGGACGGGTGACCGAGATGAACACCAGGTCAGGCCGCTCACCCATGGCTTCGAGGACCGCTCCCACCACCTCGCCGGTGGCCAGCGCGGCGATGGGGTGTTCAGACTGGGCACTGGCAAAGGGCATCGACGTCAGCCGGGCCCGGGTGCGGAAATCATGCCCCCAGTATCGTGGTCGGAGGCGGAGGTAGGTTCATCGGATGCCCGATCAGCGGATCCAGGTCCCACCCAACTGCGAATTGACCCTGGGAATGACCTGTATCGACAAGTCAACTCCGGGGCGGACGGTCTGGCGGATGCGGGCTGACGAGCGGTTTGCCAACCCGGCCGGCATCATCCAGGGAGGCTTCATCGGCGCCATGTGTGACTCGGCGATGGGGGCATCCGCCATCACCTTCGCCGCCGCCTCCGGCCGGAAGGTGTTCTCCTCCAATGTCGAGATGAAGACCAGCTTCTTGGCCGCCGCCCGGGTCGGAAGCGTCCTCCGGTGCACCGCCGAAGTGGTATCGGGCGGTCAGCGCATCGCCTTCGCGGAAGCGGAGGTGACCGACGATGCCGGCAAGGTGGTGGCCCGGGCCAGTTCCACCTATCTGTTCACGCCGAGGGACTGATCGCTCACGCCGAGGGACTGATCGCCAAGCACCGGAAGCGTCCCCGGTAGGCTTTGGAGGCCATGCCCGCCTACCTCGACACCATCATTGCCGCCCATCGGGCGCAGGCGGCCGACGACCGTCGAGACCCCGACGAACTGATGGCCAGGGCCGGCTCGTTGCCGGTGCCCCGGCCCTTCATCCCGGCACTGGTGGCGGCGGGATCGTCCACCCGCCTGGCGGTCATTTCCGAGATCAAGCGACGCTCGCCGTCGAAAGGCGACCTCGACCTCGACCTCGACCCGGCGTCGGTGGCCAAGGAGTACGAGTCGGGAGGGGCCGCTTGCCTCTCGATCCTCACCGATCGCGAGTTCTTCGGTGGTTCCGCCCAAGACCTCGAAGCCGCCCGGGCCGCGTGTTCGCTCCCGGTGCTGCGCAAGGACTTCACGGTGTCGGTGGCCGATGTCTGCGATGCCCGCCTGATGGGTGCCGACGGGGTGCTGCTCATCGTGGCCGCCTTGAGCAGCCAGGAGCTGTCGGCGTTCTTGTCGGTGGCTGCGCAACTCTCCATGGCGGCTTTGGTCGAGGTGCACGATGGGGCGGAGTTGGCCCGGGCCGTCGACGCCGGTGCCACCCTCATCGGTGTCAACCAGCGGGATCTGCACACCTTCGAGGTCGATCCCCGGTTGGCCGTGTCCCTCCGGGCCAACTTTCCCTCCGGAGTGGTGTCGGTGGCCGAATCCGGGATCCGGGGGGCCGACGACGCCGCCCGGCTGGCCGCCGCCGGCTACGACGCGGTGCTGGTAGGGGAGACGCTGGTCCGGTCCGGCGATCGCCGGGCGGCAGTGGCCGAGCTGGTCGGAGCCCATCCGTGATCATCGGTGGGCTGGGCGAGCCCGACGGTGTCTTCGTCAAGATCTGTGGCATCACCACCGAGGCCGACGCCCTGCTGGCGGTCGGGATGGGCGCCAATGCAGTGGGATTCGTCTTCGCTCCCTCCCCTCGTCAGATGCGCCCCGCCGAGGTGGCCGACATCGTGAAGCGTCTTCCGCACGAGACGCGGACGGTGGGGGTGTTCCGGGACGAGTCACCCAAGCGCGTCATCGACATCGTGAATCAGATCGGCCTCCATGCCGCCCAACTCCACGGGGTCGAGTCGATCGAGGACACCCAGTGGATCTCCCAGCGGGTCGGCGCCACCATCAAGGCGTTCCCGGCCGGGCATCGCAACATCGGCCGGTTCGAGGAGTACGGAGCCCAGTTCCTGCTGATCGACGGGGCCAACCCCGGCTCCGGTGAGCTCTTCGACTGGCGGCTGGCCGAGGGGGTGGTCGACCCCGACCGGCTAATGGTTTCCGGCGGACTCGACGCCGGCAACGTGGGACAGGCCATCGTCCGGCTCCGGCCCTGGGGGGTCGACGTCTCGAGCGGGGTGGAGTCCTCGCCCGGATCCAAGGATCCCGGGAAGCTCCGGGACTTCATCGCCGCCGTCCGTCAGGCCGAACTGGACCTGCTGGAATCGGCGGACGACATTGCCGGAGCCGGGTCCAACCGTCGAGCCGGTGTCGAGGATCCCGGCGCCGGTCCCTTCGATTGGCAGGACGATTGACCAGGTCGGCATCCGGTTCCGGTGAGCGGGCTGATTCCGATCTGATCATGGGAGACCCGGGCCCCACCGGGCGCTTCGGGGAGTTCGGCGGCCGGTTCGTCCCCGAGTCGCTGGTGCCTGCCTGCCTGGAGTTGGAGGCCGCCTTCCGCCAGGCGTGGGTCGACCCCGGGTTCCGGAGCCAGCTCGACGGCCTGCTCCGCTCCTACGGCGGTCGGCCTACACCGGTGACCGAGTGCGAGCGGCTGTCCGAGGAGCTGGGCGTCCGGGTGCTGCTCAAGCGCGAGGATCTGGCCCACACCGGCTCGCACAAGATCAACAACGTGGTCGGCCAAGCCATGCTCGCCCGTCGGATGGGCAAGACGCGGCTCATCGCGGAGACCGGCGCCGGCCAGCACGGGGTGGCCACCGCCACCGCCGCGGCGTTGTTCGGCATGGAATGCGTGGTGTACATGGGGGCGGTCGACATCGAGCGCCAAGCCCTCAACGTCTTCCGGATGGAGCTGCTGGGATCCGAGGTCCGGTCGGTGGAGAGCGGCAGTCGCACCCTGAAGGATGCGGTGAACGAGGCTCTCCGTGACTGGGTGGCATCGGTGGACACCACCCACTACTGCCTGGGCTCGGTGATGGGCCCCCATCCCTACCCGTGGATGGTGCGGGAGCTGCAGCGGGTGGTAGGGGACGAGGCCCGCGAACAATGCCGCCAACTCCTGGAGGGAAGCGACCCCGACGTGGTGGTGGCGTGTGCCGGAGGTGGATCCAACGCCGCCGGAACCTTCGCGGGGTTCGCCGACCAGACGTCGTCGGCATTGATCGGGGTCGAGGCGATCGGTGGCGCGGCGATGGACACCGGCATCCCGGGGATCCTGCACGGGATGCGTTCGAACCTCATGCAGGACGAGGCCGGTCAGATCCTCGAAGCCGTGTCGATCTCCGCCGGACTCGACTACCCGGGGATCGGCCCCGAGCATGCCCACCTGGCCGCCATCGGCCGGGCCCGCTACGAGACGGCCGACGACACCGAGGTGGTGGAGGCCTTCCAACGGCTGTGCCGGACCGAGGGGATCATCCCCGCCCTCGAGTCGGCGCACGCCCTGGCCTGGGTGATCCGGGTGGCCGGGACCGAGGCGCTGCCCACCGGTTCCACCGTGCTGGTCACCTTGTCAGGGCGCGGGGACAAAGACGTGGCCCAGGTCCGGGACATCCTCCGCTCAGGGAAGGCCACCCCCCGATGAGCGTCGAACCGGAAGCCGCCGGGGGGGGCGGGCTGGAGACCACCTTGCGGGACCGTCGCCAGCAGGGCCACAAGTTGCTGGTTCCCTACGTCACCGGGGGGATGGACGACGAGTGGTTGGTCACGGTGGAGGCGGTGGCCGGGGCCGGGGCCGATGCCATCGAGATCGGGATCCCGTTCTCCGATCCGATGATCGACGGTCCGGTCATCCAGGAGGCGTCGCTCCGAGCCCTGGGCCGGGGGACGACTCCGGACGGCATCTTGGCTGACCTCGGGCGTCTGCAGCTGGGGATCCCGGTGGTGGTGATGACCTATTACAACCTCATCTTCCGGGCCGGGCACCGACGGATCGCCGGCCTGATGGCCGAGTCGGGGGTTTCGGGGGCGATCATCCCCGACCTGCCCCTCGAGGAGTTGGAGCCTTGGGCCCGGGCGGCCGACGAGGCCGGGATCGCCACCGTGCTGCTGGTGGCGCCCTCCACACCACCCGAACGAGCCGACGCCATCTGCCGGCGGTCGCGGGGTTTCGTCTATGGGGTCGGGCGGATGGGGGTGACCGGGGAGCAGTCGACGTTGGCCGACACCGCCCGCGAGGTCGCCGAACGGATCACCGCGGTCACCGAGATCCCGGTCTGTATCGGGATCGGGGTGTCGACCCCCGAGCAAGCGGTCACGGTATGCCAGGTGGCTGACGGGGTGGTGGTGGGATCGGCGTTGGTCAGGCGGCTGCTGGAGGGCGACGGCCCGGTCGGGGCCGCCGATTTCGTTTCCTCGCTGCGCCACGCCCTCGACGACGGGTAGCAAGGTTCTGCTGGCGACCCGCCGTCCGGCTCAGTCCCGTTTGGGCCGCAGCATCCGGTAGAGGGCGCGGAAAGTGGGTATCCGCCGTTGATTCTCGCCCCGCTCGGCCAGCCGGCGGCTGATGATCTCGCGCCGCTCCTGAAGATCCCGGAAGGTGATCGACTCGGACCCGTCGGTGATCCCCATGGCCGCCCGGTAGCCGTCGAGGTCGAGCGGCCGGTCGACCAGTTCCATCCCCACGTCCCGGGCGATCTGCTCGCCGTGCTGTTCGGTGAAGTAGGTGACGATGGCCACGATCTCGCCCAGGATGTCCACATCGGGGGCCATGGTGGCCATCGCCCCGTTGAGGAACAGCATGTTCTTCACGAACAACATCAATTCTTTCGGGAGCTTGGCCCCGTAGCCGAGGAGCGCCTTGGTGATCTCCCGGATCTCGCCCACCATCTCGTCGGCGGTGAGGGTGGTCGGATCGATCGGCGGCCGGTCGAGCCCCAGGTCCTTGATCACCGCGGCCACGTCGATATCGACGGGCAGCGCCCCGAGGTCCCGCCACGCCTCGATCTGGGGTTCCAGCGCGTTGGAGGTGGCCCCGACCTGCATCCGGAGGAAGGCCAGTCGCTTGCGCTGGTTGAGCCGGCCGGTGATCCCGAAGTCGAGCAGGGCGATGGTGCCGTCCGCCTGCACCAGCATGTTGCCGCCGTGCAGGTCCCCGTGGAAGACGCCGTAGAGGAGCGCCCCTTCCAGAAACGAGATGAGGGCGGCCCGGAGCACTGCGGCGGTATCGACTCCGGCCTCCCGCATGCCCGCGGCATCGTTCCAGGAAAAGCCCCGGAGGTGTTCCATCACCAGCACCCGCCGGGTGACCAGAACGGGGTGGGGTCGGGGCACCACCATGGAGCGCTGGCCGGTGGCGATCAGCACCGAGGCGATGTCGAGCATGTTCTGGGCTTCGAGGCGGAAGTCGAGTTCCTCGACGATCGTCTCGGCGAACAACTCCACCAGGGCCGGGGGGTTGGTCAGGGCGGCGACGGGAATGCGGCCCACCAGCATCGGGGCGATCCAGGACAGGATGGCGATGTCCAGGTGGAACTGGGCCCGGGCCTGCCGGCGCTGGACCTTGACCACCACCCGTTCGCCGGACCGGAGGGTGGCCGCGTGGACCTGGGCGATGGACGCCGAGGCGATCGGCACCCGGTCGAAGGAGGTGAACACCTCGCCGAGCGGCTTGCCCAGGTCCTCTTCGATGGTGCGGCGGACGGTGGTAAAGGATTCCGCCGGCACCCGGTCACGGAGGAGCCGGAACTCGTTCACCAACTCCTCGGGAAAGATCCCCTCACCCGAGGACAGCAATTGGCCGAGCTTGATGTAGGTCGGCCCCAGCCGCTCGAAGGCGGGTCGCAACCGTCGGGACAGTCCCGACCGGGAGTTGTCGGTGCCCCGGTCATGGGCCGACCAGCCGAGCAGGGCCCGACCCAGCCGGTAGCCGACCGTCAGGACCCGCAGACCCGGGGGGAGACGGTGGGGCTCGAGCAGCTGGCGGGCCTCCTGGGCGGAGTTGGCCCGGATGACGTCGATGTCGCCGATGTCGGAGTACCGCCAGGACATCGTCGCGGGGTCGACCGTCCAGGGGCCGCGGGGGGTGAAGGCGCCGATGGCGAGGTCGGGTGAGGTGGTGACCATGGGACCCCGACGGTAGCGGGTCGGCACGCCCCGACGCCCATCGCCGGGTGACCGGGTGGGCGGCGGCCTACGGCGGGGAGATCACCAGGCAACCGTTGTGGCCGCCGAACCCGAACGAGTTGGACAGCACCGATCCCGGTACCCAGGGCCTGGCCTCCCCGGCCACGATGTCGAGGTGGATGTCGGGGTCGGGTTGTTCGTAGCCGGAGGTGGGCGGGATCAACCGGTGCTCGATGCTCAACACCGCCGCCACCGCCTCGATGGCCCCGGCGGCACCCAGCCCGTGGCCGGTGATTCCCTTGGTGGAGGTGACCGGCGGGGCGTCGGCCCCGAAGACCTTGGTGATGGCGTCGGCCTCGGCCTGGTCGTTGAGGGGGGTGGAGGTCCCGTGGGCGTTGATGTGGCCGATGTCGCTCAGCGACACCCCGGCGTCCTCCATGGCCATGGTCATGCAGGTGACCGCCCCCGCCCCACCGGGTATCGGCGCGGTGATGTGATGGGCGTCGGCGGTGCTGGCCGAACCGGCCAGTTCGCCGTAGATGCGGGCCCCTCGGGCCACCGCGTGGTCCCAGGCTTCGAGTACCAGCGCTCCGGCCCCCTCGGTGATCACGAAGCCGTCACGCCGGGCGTCGAACGGACGGGAGATGCCGGTGGTCGAGAGGGCGGTCATGTTGGCGAAGGCGGCGATGCCCACCTCGGTCATGGCCGCCTCGGTCCCCCCGCCGATGGCCACGTCCAGTCGACCGGTGGCCACCAACCTGGCCGCGTACCCGATGCTGTGGGTGCCGGCGGCACAGGCGGTCACGATCGCCTCCGACGGTCCGTGCCAGCCGGCCCGCATCGACACATTGGCGGCTCCGGCGTTGGACATCATCATCGGGACGAGACGGGGGGAGACCCGGCGGGCCCCTTTCTCCCCGTAGACCAGCACCTGGGTCTGCAACGACTCGAACCCGCCCACGCCGGTACCCATGATCACCCCGGCCCGGTCAGGATCGACGCCAAGCTCCCCGGCGTCTTCCAATGCGAATTCGGACGCCGCCACCGCGAATTGGGCGAACCGGTCGATCTGCCGGACCTCTTTGGGCCCGAACCACCGGTCGGGTTCGAAGCCCGGGACGCGCCGCTCGCCCTCCGGCTGAGGGCCGTTCAACCCGGTCCAGAGTGCGTCGGTCCCGACACCGCAGCACGAGACCACCCCGATGCCGGTGATGGCCACCCGTCGGCCGACGATGGGGCCCTGCTCGCCGATGCCGAGCAGCATTAGAGCTTGGCGGTGATCAGGTCGTAGGCCTGACCGATCGTCTCGATCCCTTCGAGTTCGGTCTCCTCCACCGACACGTCGAAGGCCTCCTCGAGGGCCATCACCAGCTCGACCAGATCGAGGCTGTCGGCGTCCAGGTCCTCGGCGAACCGGGCCTCCTTGGTCACCTTGTCCGCCGGTACCTGGAGGACTTCCACCGCGCACTCGCGGAACTTCTCGAATGTGTCGTCGTTGCTCACCGCATGGCTCCTTTATTTCGGGTCTTGCTTGCGAATTGTCAGCAGGATGGGGGTCACATCCCCATGGCCAGGCCGCCGTCGACCGGTACCACCGCCCCGGTTATGTAGCCGGCGTCCTCGGAGGAGAGGAATCCGATCACCGCGGCGATCTCTCCGGGGCGGGCGATCCGACCCATCGGGACCTGGGCTGCGAATGCCGTCGTCCGCTCTTCCCCGAGTTCGGCGAGCATATCCGTCTCCACCAACCCCGGGACAACGACGTTCACGGTGATGGCGCGGCTGGCCACCTCCGCGGCCAGGGAACGGGCCAGACCCACCAGGCCCGCCTTGGCCGCCGCGTAGTTGGCCTGGCCGGCGGATCCGATGAAGGCGCTGACCGAGGACACCACCACCACCCGTCCGCGGCGCTGCCGGATCATCTTGGCCACCGCCCGCTTCGACACCCGGAACACCCCGGTCAGGTTGGTGTCGATGACCTCGCTCCAGGCCTCTTCGCTCATCCGCAGGACCAGATTGTCCCGGGTGATCCCGGCGTTGGCCACCAACACCTCGACGGGTCCCCAGGTCTCTTCGACCGAAATGAAGGCCGACTCCACCTGGGCGGGATCGGTGACGTCGCACACCAGGGACAGGAACCGGTCCTTCGGCTCGGGATCGCCCTCGACCGCCCCCGAGCGGGAAGTCACGGCCACCCGGTCGCCGCGGTCGAGAAACCACTGGGCACAGGCCAGCCCGATCCCGCGTGACCCGCCGGTGATCATCACGATACGGCCGTCGGGCCGGTCCTCTTCGCCGCCGGTCACGAAGCCCCGCCCGCCGTCCGGATCCAGGCCACCGGCTGGCCCTCGCTCACCCGTTCGCCCCGCACCGCCAGCCAACGGACCAGAATCCCCTCGAACGGCGTCCGGACGTCGGTCACCCCGCCTACCGTACCCACCCGGTCGCCCACGGCCAGCACCGACCCGGGTTCATGTCCGCCGCCGCTCCCGGGAGCCGCGTTGGCGGCGGCCAGGGCGGTCGTCTCCAGCGCGGCCAACTCCACCTCCGGCTCGAACACCCCGGCCGACGGGCTGACGATCACCCGCTCCGAGGTGTAGAGGTGCTCACCCTGGTGCACCGGGGACGCGGCATTCCAGACCTCGGGGCCGGCCACGGTGTCCATCAGCTTGTCGAGGTCGTCGGGAACCGCCACCGCCACCGCCCGGACATCGGGGATGGTTCGGCGCACCAGTCCGGTCAACACCCCGCCAGGACCGAGCTCGGCGATGGCGGTGGCCCCGCGGCCGGCCAGTGTCTCGAGGCTCTGGCGCCAGCGGACGGGGCTGGACAGCTGCGCCGACAGCAGGCCGGGCCACTCGGCCGGATCGGTGTGCACCCGGGAGTCGACGTTGGCCACCACCTGGACTTCGGGGGAGTGGAACTCGGCGGAGGCGAGTGCCTCCCGGAGTCGGGGACGGGCCGAAAGCATCATCGGGGTGTGGAAGGCTCCCGACACCGGGATGGGCAGCACCTTGCGGGCGCCGAGCTCCTTGGCCTTTTCCCCGCCTTTGGCCACCCCGTCGACGGTGCCGGCGATCACCACCTGCCCGGGGGCATTGAAGTTGGCCACCCACACCTCGTCCTCGGCCCGTTGACAGGCCGACTCGGCGTCACCGTCGGCGATCCCGAGGAGGGCGGCCATGGTGCCCGGCCGTTCGTCGGCCGCCACTTGCATGGCCTCGCCGCGCTCCACCACCAGCCGGGTCCCGTCGGCGAAGGAAACCGCGCCCGACGCCACCAGAGCGCTGTACTCCCCGAGGCTGTGGCCGGCACACGCTCCCGGGAACAGCCCCAGGCGCTCGACGGCATCCAGCACCACCATGCTGAGCACGAAGGTGGCCAGCTGGGCATTGGCGGTCAGGGTCAGTTCCTCCATCGGGGCATCCAGGAGGAGACCGGCGATATCGCGCCCGGCCAACTCGGTTGCTTCGGTGGCCACTTCCCAGGAGGGATGATCGACCCAGGCGCGTCCCATGCCCGAGCGCTGCGACCCCTGGCCGGGGAAGGTAAAGGCCAACACCTACGGGCTCCTCTCGGGTGGGTTCGAACCTTTCGACCACGACAACCGGTCAAGTGTTACATGCTGGCGGCGCAACCATTCCTACCGCTCAGTCACCTCGGCACGCGGTCTTCGGGGCCCCGACCTGCTCGGTGCCCGGGGCGGGACTCGAACCCGCACGCCCTTTCGGACAATGGATTTTGAGTCCATCGCGTCTGCCATTCCGCCACCCGGGCCAATGGCCGACCAGCATATATCCAGCCCTACCGGCCCTCCGGCGGTCGAGTCCGGGTCGGGATGCGAGGTGGTCAAGACCATAGGCTCCGAGCGTGCCCCGTCTCGTCCTCGTCGTTCCCAGCCTCTCCCGACCGTCGTGATGACCGGGGCCGTCGACTCTGGGGCCGCGTGGGCGGGGCTCGGTGCCGGATCTGATGTGCACCTCCATACGGTCGAGATCCGCCTGGTCGAACTCGAACTCAACCAACCGCTCCGGACTTCCCGCGGCGAGCATCGCCGTCGCCCGGTGGTCCTGGTCCGCCTGTCCGGCAGCCGTGGAGGAGTCCCCGTCGAGGGCTGGGGCGAGTGCGCCGCCCTGGCCGACGCCACCTACGACGCCGAGGATGTCAACGGTTCGTTCTCCCGCCTCCAGGAGGCGTTGGGGCCGGCGCTGCTCCGGCTGGCCTCGACGACCGGAGCCCTCCCCTCGATCGGCGCCCTCCGGGAACTGCGGTCCTCGGCACCGGGCGCGCCGCTGGCCTCTGCCGCCTTGGAGATGGCCGCGGCGGACACCCACCTGCGTGCCACCAACACATCGTTCGCCGACCTGCTCGGCGTCTCCCGGAATCACGGGCCGGTACCGGTGGGGGCGGTGGTGGGCGAGTTCGGCGATGACCTCGGTGGGTTGCTCGACCGGATCGATGGGCTGGTCGCCCAGGGGTACGCCCGCATCAAGATGAAGATCGGCCGCGGCGCCGACGTCGAGCCGATCGAAGCGGTACGCCGGGCCTACCCGGGATTGTTCCTCCAGGCCGATGCCAATGAGGACTACACCGAGGCGGACATCGACCATCTGGCCGACCTCGACGACTATGCCCTGGCCTGCCTCGAGCAGCCCTTCGCACGGGGCGATCTGGCAACCCACGCCCGCCTGGCGGAACGGATCGCCACCCCGGTCTGCCTCGACGAGAGCCTCGACAGTCCCGAGAAGGTGCGGTCGGCCATCGAGATGGGGGCGTGCTCGGTGGTGTGCGTGAAGCCGTCCCGCCTCGGGGGCATCGGCCCCGCCCTCGAGGTGATCCGGGACTGCGCTTTGCTGTCGGTACCGGTGTGGATCGGCGGGATGTTCGAGACCGGATTCGCCCGGGCGGCCAACACCACGTTGGCCGCTGCCTCCGGCTCTGCGTGGCCGGGGGACCTGAGTCCGGCCGGCTCCTACCTACGCCAGGACCTGGTGCCCCCACGGGCGCCGGTGCCCGACCCCCGTGGAGTGATTCCCAGCCGGGCGCCGGGGATGGGGCCCACCTTTGACCAGGCGGCCGTCGACCGCCATACCGCCCGGATCGTGCGACTGGAAGCCGGCCCCGACCCGGGGTGAACGGGCGGTCCCGGCCGTGTCTACAATTGCTGACCCATGCATCGCTCGACCGTTGAACGTCGCCTGAAGGATGCCCATCAGCGGCTGGAGCGCGCCCGCGCGGAGCTCGCGGTGCTCGACGAGCAGTTTGCAGTGGTCAGCGACATCGCCGACGACACCCGCCTCAAAGCACTGGTGGCGGAAACACCGATAGCCTCCCGGGAACACGATGAGGCGAGTCGCCATGCCGCGGCCATGGGCCGGACCCGTGAAGCGCTGCGGGCCTCCATCGCCGAACTTGAACAGCGCCAGAATGACCTACTCGACCGCCTGGTGGTCGGGCCCAGTTGAACGAGCCCATCATCGTTCGCCTACGAACGAACAGTCTTACCGAGCAGGGCATCCCGCCTTCAGGTTGGGGGAGAGGAGCAAATTCACCATGAGCAGGCGCGTGGTCATAGCCGAAGATGAAGCCATCATCCGGCTCGACCTGAAGGAGATCCTCGAGGCGGAAGGCTACGACGTGGTGGGGGAGACCGGCCGCGGGGACGAGGCCGTCGAGCTGGTGCGGACCCACGAGCCCGATCTGGTGATACTCGACGTGAAGATGCCCGGGATCGATGGGTTGTCGGCGGCGCGAGGGGTTCGGGATCTGGGCATGAAGGTGGCCGTCCTGGTGCTCACCGCCTTCAGTCAACGAAACCTGATCGACGAGGCCCGCGATGCCGGGGTGGCCGCCTATCTGGTGAAACCGTTCCAACGGAACGAGTTGGTCCCGGCCATCGATCAGGCGATGGCCCGGTGCCAGCAGGAGTGGGCCATCGATGCCGAGTCCCAGTCCACTGCATCCGCCAACGGCGGCAGCTCGGATACGTCGGCGTCCGCCGAGGACAAACTCGAGACCCGGCGCATGGTGGACGGAGCGAAAGGGGTGTTGATGGAACAGTTCGGGATGGCCGAGTCCGACGCATTCGGGTTCATCCAGAAGACGGCCATGGGCACCCGGGCCCGGATGATCGACGTGGCCCGCCAGGTACTCGAAGGGTCTCTCGTCCCCTGACCGCGGACAATCCGACCGCCATGGCCAAGGACAATCTCACCAGCCGGGACACGGCCAGGCCGCTCTTGCTGCTGGACGGGATGTCGCTGGCCTTCAGGGCTTACTTCGCCCTCCCTCCCGACCTGGCCACCACCACCGGGATCGTCACCAACGCGGTGCACGGGTTCTCATCCATGTTGGTCAACCTGGTCCGGGATCACGAACCCTCAGGGCTGGCGGTAGCCTTCGACCTGCCCGGGGACACCTTCCGCGACGACGTGGTGGATGACTACAAAGCCGGACGGGCCGAGACCCCCAACGACCTCCTCCCGCAGTTCGACATGATCCGGGCGCTGCTCGGAGTTCTGGCCATCCCGGTGGTCGACGCGGTCGGCTACGAGGCCGACGACGTGATCGCCACTTTGGCCACCGAGGCCCGAGACCGGGGACAAACGGTCATCATCGTCACCGGCGATCGCGACGCCTACCAGTTGGTCGAGGATCCGTTCATCCGGGTGCTGTACAACCGGCGGGGGGTAAGCGACTACGTCCTCTATGACGAGGCCGGCATCCAGGAGCGGACCGGGGTGACGCCGGAGAAGTATCCGTTGCTGGCCTCGTTGCGAGGTGACCCGTCCGACAACCTGCCCGGGGTTCCCGGGGTGGGGGAGAAGACCGCGGCCAAGCTGGTCAACGAGTACGGCGACCTCGACTCGCTGTATGCCCACCTTGACGCCCTGTCGCCCAAACTCCGGGAGAACCTGGCCGTCAGCCTCGAGCGGGTCCGGATGAACGCCGAGGTCATCCCCCTCATCCGGGATGTCCCCCTGGGCACCAGCATCGACCGGCTGCAACTTGGCGGCTGGGACACCGAAGAGGCCCGGGCGCTGT
This sequence comes from uncultured Acidimicrobiaceae bacterium, assembly GCA_963819695.1. Lineage (GTDB taxonomy): Bacteria > Actinomycetota > Acidimicrobiia > Acidimicrobiales > RAAP-2 > DASZIT01. The sequence continues at coordinate 1,606,114 of CAWFXD010000001.1, forward strand.
TCGCCGAGTTCGAGTTGAAGACCGTGTGGCCCCGGTTGCTGACGGTCATGCAAGACGGTCTGCTCGGGCCATCTCGTCCGGGCGGGGAACCCGGCGTCGATGCCTCGGCCCCCGAACCCGACCGAGGCGACACCCCGCTCGGCGACCAGCCGGTCTGGTTGGCGTCTCCGGAGATCGAGGTCCCCGAGGACGGCGCGGCGGCGGCCACCGCTCTCGAGACCCTGGTGGCCGCGGCCCAGTTCGGATCCGGGAACCTGGCCGTCTACGCCCAATGGACCGGGGACCCGGGAAGGTCGCCGGTGGCCGTCCTGGCGATGACGCCGGAGGCCGGGCCCGACGACACCTATCCGGTGTTGTATCTCGCCGGGCCCCGCATGCTCGACGATGCCAAGGTTATGGCCACACTGGCACAAGCGGTGGGACCCGGCGGGGTGGGGGTGGTGGGCCACGATGTCAAGGAGTTGATGCGCTCCCTGTTGCCGATGGGAGTGGATGTCACCAACCTGGTCATGGACACCGCGGTGGCCGCCTACCTCCTCGACTCATCCATCGATAGCTATCACCTGGTGGATCTGGCCCGCCAGCAGCTGGGCGTGGCGTTGGACGACGGGTCGGTCGGGCAGGGCACCTTCGCGTTGGCCGACACCGGAACCGACACTGAGACCGGCGACGACGCCGGCGTCGATGCCGATGTGCTGCAGACGGCGCGACTCGTCTCGGTGGTGGCGCGCCTGCGCGCACCGCTCGATGAGGCGTTGGCCGACACCGGCGGCACGGAACTCCTCCATGACATCGAGTCTCCCCTGGTGCGGGTGCTGGCCCGGATGGAGGTCACCGGGGTTCCGGTGGACCGGGACGTTCTCCGGCAGATCACCGCCGGGCTGGCCGACGAGTGTCGCTCGTTGGAGGCGACCATCCAGGACCTGGCCGGTGAACCGTTCAAGGTGAACTCGGTCCCGCAGCTCCGCTCGGTGCTCTACGAGCGGCTCGGACTCACACCCGTTCGGAAGACCAAGACCGGATTCTCGACCGACGCCCGGACCCTCGAGCAACTGCGGGGCCAGCACCCGATCATCGAGGCGCTCCTCCGCTACCGGGAGGTGGAGAAGCTCCGGTCCACCTACGGCGAGAGCCTGGCTGCCGAGATCGCCGACGACGGGCGGATCCACGCCACCTTCCGCCAGACGGTGGCCCGGACAGGGCGCCTTTCCTCCGACCGGCCGAATCTCCACAACATCCCGGTCCGCACCGAGGAAGGCCGGCGGTTCCGCCAGGCCTTCGTCCCGTCGGCCGGTCGCCGGCTGCTGGTCGCCGACTACGACCAGGTCGAGTTGCGGGCCATCGCCCACCTGTCGGGCGACCCCGGCCTGACCGCGGCGTTCGAGGCGGGGGAGGACATCCATCGCACGGTGGCTTCCCGGGTCTTCGGGGTCGACCGGGACAAGGTGGATCTGGGTCAACGCTCGACGGCCAAGATGGTCTCGTACGGCTTGGCCTACGGCATGGAGGCCTACGGGTTGTCGCAGCGGCTGAACGTGCCGGTCGAAGAGGCCAAGGTCATCCTCGACGCGTTCTTCGAGGGTTTCCCGGCCGTCCACGACTACATGGACCGGACGGTGGCCGAGGCCCGGAAGAGCGGCTACACCGTGACCGAGTTCGGGCGCCGCCGGCTGCTTCCCGACCTGCTCTCCAGCAACTATCAGGTCCGGCAGGGGGCCGAGCGCCAGGCCATGAACGCGGGGATCCAGGGGCTGGCCGCCGACCTGTTCAAGATGGCGCTGATCCGCCTGGACGCCGCCCTCGAGGAGGGGAAGTTCGCCTCGGATCTGGTCCTGCAGGTACACGACGAGGTCCTCCTCGACGTCGAACCGGCCGAGGCCGAGGCGGTCGAGGAGCTCACCCGGCATGCCCTCACCGGCGCAGCTGACTTGTCGGTCCCGTTGAAAGTAGCGATGGCCTGGGGTTCGTCATGGGCGGAGGCCAAGGGAAGCTGAGCCGGGCCCGGGCCGGGTGAGGCTGTCTTCGGGTAAGATCGTGTCTCGGTCACAACCTGGTGACCACTGAATTCACCCGCATGGTCGCCATCGGCGGCGCGGGACCTGTCCGGAAAGCGAGCTACCTACTTCATGTCCGACGTATTGGCAGTACCGGGAGGCCCAGCCCTCCTGTCCCCCGAGCACATGGGTCATTTCGACGAGAACGGGGTCTACATCCCCCGTCCGATCACCGAGAACGACCTCGGCGGGGCGTCCCTCGAAGATGCCATGGCCGGCACCATCGTCGAGTTCGAGGATGGTGACCTGGTCCAGGGGACGGTGGTCAAGATCGACCGCGACGAGGTCCTCCTCGACATCGGCTTCAAGTCGGAGGGGGTGGTGCCGGTGCGCGAGCTCTCCATCCGCAACGACGTCGACCCGTCGGAGATCGTCTCGCTGGGGGACTCCATCGAGGCCCTGGTCCTCACCAAGGAGGACAAGGAGGGTCGCCTGATCCTCTCCAAGAAGCGGGCCCAGTACGAGCGGGCCTGGGGCACCATCGAGAAGCTCAAGGAAGCCGACGAAGTCGTCACCGGACCGGTGATCGAGGTGGTCAAGGGCGGGCTGATCGTGGACATCGGCCTGCGGGGGTTCCTGCCGGCCTCGTTGGTGGAACTCCGCCGGGTGCGCGAGCTGCAGCCGTACGTCGGCCGCACCATCGAGGCGAAGATCATCGAGCTCGACCGCAACCGCAACAATGTGGTCCTCTCCCGGCGGGCCTGGCTGGAGGAGACCCAGAAAGAGCAGCGGGGCGAGTTCCTCGAGAACCTCAAGCCGGGAGAACGCCGCCGGGGCACGGTATCGTCGGTGGTCAACTTCGGCGCCTTCGTCGACCTGGGCGGCATGGACGGCCTGGTCCACGTATCCGAGCTGTCCTGGAAGCACGTCGATCACCCCTCCTCGGTGGTGGCGGTGGGCGACGAGATCGACGTCGAGGTCCTCGATGTCGATCTGTCCAAGGAGCGGATCAGCCTGTCGCTCAAGGCCACCCAGTCCGATCCCTGGCAGGAGTTCGCCAACTCCCACCAGATCGGCGAACTGGTCTACGGACGGATCACCAAGCTGGTGCCGTTCGGCTCGTTCGTCCAGGTCGGCGACGGCATCGAAGGCCTCGTCCACATCTCGGAGATGGCCGTGCACCATGTCGACCTGCCCGAGCAGGTGGTGGCCCCCGGCGAGGAGCTGTGGGTGAAGATCATCGACATCGACCTCCAGCGCCGCCGGATCAGCTTGTCGATCAAGCAGGCCGCCGAGGGCGGCGAGGTCTCCGAGGAGTACCGCGAGGCGTTCGGCGAACACGCCTACGACGCCGAGGGGAATTACATCGGGCCGTTCGAGTACACCGAGACCGAGTTCACTCCGGAGACCGAGGCCCAGGCGGCCTGGGCCGACTTCGTGGCCGAGCCCGGAGCCGCCGAGACCCCCGGGGCGGCAACCGGTGACACCGAGGCGGCCACCGCGCCGCCGGAGGCCGCTCAGGTCGAGGCGGCAGTGGCCGAGGCCGATGCACCCACCGGAGGCGAACCGGCCGCCCCCGCGGTCGAGGCGGAGACGGCACCTGCCGGTCCCGAGACGTCGGCAGCTCCTGAGGTTGCCCCGGCAACTCCTGAGGTTGCGCCGGCGGACGAAGGGTCATCCGCCGAGTAGCGACGGGCGCCCGGTTGAGCTCCATCCACCAGACGAAGCGATGGTTGTGGTTGGCGGCGATGGTGGCTGGGGGTCCGATCGGTCTCGGGGCTTGCACGACGACCAGCGGCTCACCTCAAATCGGACCACCCGTCTGCACAAACTATTCCGGGTTCGCGCTTTCGTTGGTGGCCAACGCCACGGGAAGGACGACACCGGTGGCAGCCGCCGAATCGTTTGCCGCTAACCCCGGGATACCGAACATCCCGAGACGAGGCTGGCGGGAGACGAGCCGAGACACTCAAGGCGCGACGGTGTACTCCGGCAAGACCATTCTGCATGTAGTGCAAGGATCGGATCACACGTGGCTCGTCGACCGCGGCAAGCGCTGTCTGTAGAGAACGTCCCCGACCGCCGGTTCGATGGGACGATCCCGCCGGGCCCGCTCGTCCGGGTCGACAACCGCGAGGACCCACGTCTCGACCACTACCGGGACCTCAACGATCCGGCCGGCCGGAAGCAAGTCGACGCCGATCAGTCGGTAGTCGTCGTCGAGGGAAGGCTCGCCGTCGACCGGCTCCTCACATCGCAATTCACAGTGCGTTCGCTGCTCATCGACGATCACCAGGTGACCTCGGCCGGTGACCTGGTGGCCGCCACCCGGGCCCAGGGGGCGCCGGTGTTCGTGGGTTCTCGTGCCCTGGTGGCCAGCACCGTCGGCTTCGCCCTGCACCGGGGCGTGGTGGCGGTCGCGAACCGCCCATCGCCGACCGGCATCGGAAGGTTGTTGGCCGGCGCTACCGAAAGATCCGCGGTGGAAGGAGCTCCTCGGCTGCTCGCGGTTCTCGAGGGCCTCAACGATCACGAGAACATCGGAGCTCTGTTCCGCAACGCCGCCGCCTTCGGGGTGGCCGGCGTCGTCCTGGACCCGACGTGCGCCGACCCGCTCTACCGTCGGTCGATCCGGGTGTCGGTTGGGCACGTCCTCCATCTGCCGTTCGCCCGCCTCCTTCCGTGGCCGGCCGGGCTCGACCAGGTGCGGGCGGCCGGCTTCGTCGTCGCGGCCTTGGCCCCGCGTCCAGCCCGCGACGGCGGGGTCCCTGTCCTCGGTCTCGCCGACCTGAGGGCCCGGATGTCCGGCTCAGGACACCCGGTCGGCGTGGCCCTGCTCCTGGGGGCGGAGGGGTTCGGCCTCACCGATATGGCTCTGGCCGCGTCCGACGTGGTGGTCTCCATCCCGATGGCGGACGGGGTCGACTCGCTGAACGTAGCCGCCGCCGCCGCCGTGGCCTTCCACGCGCTCGCCGGCCGGTAACCCGGAGTCTTCGGGCACGGTTGGTATCGTCACGCCATGCCCAGTCGCCTCACCAATATTGTCGTGGATGCGCTTGACCCTGCTGCCGTGGCCGACTTCTGGTGCTCGGTCCTTGGATGGCAAATCGTCGAGCAATCCGATGGCGGAGTGAGCATCGCCGCGGCAGACGGAGCTTGGCCCGTCATCGACTTTCTTCCCGTTCCGGAGACCAAGACCGTGAAGAATCGGCTGCATCTCGATCTCCGGGCCGACGGCGTGCCCACCCCTGACGAACTTGAGCGACTCGTTCACCTGGGTGCCTCCCCGGTCGACGTCGGTCAGTCGACCGCCGCAACATGGGTTGTCCTGGCTGACCCCGAAGGCAACGAATTCTGCCTCCTCTCCACGTCGGTACAGGATCTCGCTCCATAGACGGCTTCATGCCCAGTGCGCTCTCTATCGCGGCGAGATCTGCCGGTAGTCCGCCCGTCAGCCGGTCGGTCTCACCATCCGGGGAACAGCCGGGTGTAGCTCGGTCGCGACCAGGTGGGTGGCCGCGAACCCCAGGTGCTCGTAGAAAGCGACGGCATGGGGGTTGGCCGTCACCTCGAGGGTGGCGAACCTCAGGCCATGGACTTTCAGGGAGACGTCACCCACCATGGCCGTCCCGACGCCGCGGCGCATCCAGGGCGGGTCGACGAAGAGGACCTCGAGCTCGGCCGCCCCGTCGACAATGCGATAGGTGGCGAAGCCAACGGCCGAGCCCCGGCGACCGACGGCTACCCGTGTCCGTCCTTCCCGAACACCGTCCTCGGTGAGCACCAGCCACGCCGGGTTCTCCAGGAGCGGCCCCTCATCCTGTTGGTTCGAGAGGGAGGCGCGCACATAGACCCCTTGCAGCTCGGGCATATCTGTCAGCCGGGCGTCCCGAATGGCGAACGACACGTCACCAGTGTGGTCGGTCACCGCACGGGCTGGCCGCGGCCACCTGAACAAGGATTGCTCCTGCGACTCGAGCCGGGCGGTCAGACCGAGGCAGTCACCGAGCCGGCCGGGGTCTTGATCAACGGGAAGTGGCAGGCCACCTGATGCCCGGGGGCGATGTCCCGCAGCGGTGGCTCCTCGTCGGTGCAACGTTGCTGAGCGTAGGGGCACCGGGTCCGGAACCGGCAACCTGACGGGGGATTCAGCGGCGAGGGGAGTTCGCCGGTCAGTGCCTTGTGGGTGGACTGGTGCTCAGGATCGGGTTCCGGGATCGATGCCATCAGCGCCTCGGTGTAGGGATGGGCGGGTGACCGGTAGAGCTCGTCGGAGCCGGTGACCTCCACCAGCTTGCCCAGGTACATAACCGCCACCCGGTCACTGACGTTCTTCACCACCGCCAGGTCGTGGGCGATGAAGACCATGGTGAGGCCGAACTCCTCCTTGAGGTCGGCCAGCAGGTTGAGGATCTGGGCCTGGACGGATACGTCGAGGGCCGAAACCGGCTCGTCGCAGATGAGCAGCGACGGCTTGGCCATCAGGGCCCGGGCGATGCTGATGCGCTGGCACTGGCCGCCGGAGAACTCCTGTGGCCGCCGGTCCCCGGCCGTCTCCGGGTCGATCCCCACCGACTCGAGCATGGAGCGGACCCGGGCCTCCCGTTCGGACTTGGTGCCCAGGTGCCAGATGGCGAGTGGCTCGGCCACGATCTCCCGAATCCGACGCCGCGGGTTGAGGGAGGAGATCGGGTCCTGGAAGATCATCTGCATCTTGGTCCGGGTCGCCCGCAACGCCTTCCCCGAGAGGTTGGTGAGGTCCTGCCCGTTGAACCGGATGGTGCCCGACGTCGCCTTCTGCACCTGGACCAGTGCGCGTCCGGTGGTGGTCTTCCCGCAACCGGATTCGCCCACCAGACCGAGGGTCTCGCCTTTCCTCACCTCGAAGCTGATGTCGGTGACCGCCTGCACCCGCTGCCGGCCGCTCCGGAACTCGACCACCAGGTGCTCGACCTGCAGCACCATGTCCCCCGACCCCGGCGCCGACGAACCCTCCGTGGGTGGTGGCGTCGAAGTGCCTGCGGCGGCTTCGGTGGTCATGACGGCGAGCTCCCCGGGACGGACGCCAATGGATCGGCGGCGGGCGGAGGCGCACCGTCCACCAGGGGGAACCAGCAGGCGAAGACGTGGTCGGAGGATGCCGCGGTGCGCAGGGGCGGATCGGACTCCCGGCATTTGTCTTGAACGTACGGACAGCGGGGCGCGAATCGACATCCCTGGGGGGGATGGATCAGGTCCGGCGGTCGCCCGGCGATGGCGTGCAGCCGGGTTCCGCTCGGGTCGGCCAACCGGGGGATGGAGTTCATCAAAGCCCGGGTGTAGGGCATCCGGGTGTGGGCGAACAGGGTTCGGGTCGGGGCTTTCTCGACGATGCGTCCGGCATACATCACCGCGATCTCATCCGCCCGCTTGGCCACCACCCCGAGGTCGTGGGTGACCAGGATCACCGCCATGTGCCGTTCGCGCTGCATGGCCTGGAGCAGGTCGAGGATCTGGGCCTGCACCGACACGTCGAGCCCGGTGGTCGGTTCGTCGGCCAGCACCAGCCGCGGCGCGCAGGCCAAGGCGATGGCGATCATCACCCGTTGCCGCATGCCTCCGGACAGCTGGAACGGGTACCAGCGGATCCGCTGTTCGGGGGAGGGAATGCCGACCGACCGGAGCAGCTCGACAGCGGTGGCATTGGCTTCCTTCCTGTCGATATCCAGATGGAGGCGGAGCGAGTCGGTGATCTGATTGCCGATCCGGACCACCGGGTTCAGGGCGGTCATCGGGTCCTGGAAGATCATGCTCATCTGGGCCCCCCACACCTGTCGGAGTTGGGCGGGAGCCATGGTGGTCATTTCGTGACCGGTGAACTCCACCGTGCCGCTACGGATGACGTCGCGGACCGGGAGAAGCCCCATGATCGACCGGGCCAGCACCGTCTTGCCCGACCCCGACTCGCCGACCACTCCGAGGGTGGTCCCCCGGTCGACGCTGAGCGACACTCCGTCCACCGCGTGCACCGTGCCCCGTCCAGTGCGGAACGAGGTGTGGAGGTCCTTCACCACCAGCAGCGGATCGGCGAAATCGGTGACGTCGGGGAACTCGATCCTCCCCTCGGTGATCCCGACCGCCCGGCGATCCCTCACAACAGACCTTCCCGGATGTCGAACCGCTGACGGAGGCGGTCGCCGATCAGGTTGATGGACAGCAACAGCAGGAACATGGCCAGCGCCGGCCACATCATGATGTACGGGTTGGTCTGCAGGTTCCCGTTCGAGGTTCCCTCCGCGATCAGGTTCCCCCACGACGGCGTCGGGAGCGCCACCGAGAGGCCGAGGAAGGCCAGCGATCCCTCCAGCACGATGACGCCGGCCACGGTGATCAGTCCGAAGGACACCGCCGCCGGAATCACGTTGGGGAGGATCTCCCGGAAGATGATCCGTCTACTGGTAGCCCCCAGCGTTCGGGCCGCCATCACGAAGTCGCGGTTGGCGAACGACAGCGACGAGGCGCGCACCACCCGGAACATGATGGGGATGGTACCGACGCCGATGATGACGGTGATCTTGGTCAGCGTCTGGCCCCAGAAGGCGACGATGGCGATGACCGCCACGATGGCCGGAAAGGCCAGGATGACGAAGGAGGCGGCGTTGAAGGCGATGTCGAAGACGCCGCCCTTGAACCCGGAGATGAGCCCGAGGGTGCCACCGATCACCAAGCCGATGCCGACGGCCGCGAAACCCACCACCAATGACACCCGGGCGCCGAAGACGATCCGGCTGAGCAGATCCCGACCCAGATCGTCGGTGCCCAGCAGGTGGTGGATGCTCGGTGAGGCGTTGATGGCGGTGTAGTTCTGAAAGTTCGGGGCCTGCAGCGGGAGCAGGTTGGCGATGATCGCGGAGATGGCCACGATCGCCACCCAGGCCAAGGCGAACCAGAACAGGGGGCCCAAGGGTCGCTTGGCCAGGATGTCGTCGGGGGAACCGGATCCGAGCGCCGAGGCCACCACGATCGGCGGCGTTTGACCGGGAACCGTGCCGGCCAGCGTCCCGCCCAGGGTCGGGGAGTGCACTTTGTGCTCAGTCGGCATCGGTCACTCCCGGGTCACTCGCGGATCGACCACCGTGAACAGGAAGTCGATGATGAATTGGAGCACCACATAGGCAATCGCCACCACCAGGGTGATGCCCTGGACGACCAGATAGTCACGCTGCTGGACGGCAGCCACGATGGAGAAGCCCAACCCGTCCATGGCGAAGAGGTACTCGACGATGAAGGTGCCGGCCAGCAGCGAGCCGATGTTGACCCCGGCCACCGCCAGCAGCGAGAAGGTCGAGGGGCGGAACGCTTGGCGCCACATGATGCGGGTATTGGAGAGCCCTTTGGACCGGGCCATGGTGATGAAGTCTTCCTGCAGGGTCATGATCAGGTCGGACCGAAGCAGCCGGTAGTAGACGGCGATCGAACCGGCGGTCAGGGCGAGTCCGGGGAGGACCATGTCGTGAAGGTTGGTGGCCGGATTCTGGGTGAAGGGCACGTACCCGGTGGCCGGGAACCAGTGGAGGCCGACGGCGAACACGGCCACGAAAATGGGAGCCAACAGGAACGGTGGGAGGGCGAGGAGGCCGAACGTCCCGGTGGTGGCCACGTTGTCGAGTGGCCGGTTGGGCCGGCGGGAGGTGATCAGGGCCAGCGGGATGGCCACTGTGAACGCCACCACCTGGGAGATGATGATCAGTTCGAGGTCGATGGGGAATCCGTTGGCGATGGTGTGGGTGACGGTCGCGTGGGTCAGGTACGACTGCCCGAGGTTTCCGTGGAAGACGTTGCCGATCCAGATCCAGTACTGGTGGTAGAGCGGCAGGTTGAGGCCCAGTTGGTGCAGGAGGTTCTGCCGGTTGGCGGCGGTGGCGTTGACGCCGAGGATGATGGTGGTCGGGTCACCGGGCAGCAGGTGGACCAACAGGAACACCAGCACCGAGATGACGAAGGAGATGACGACCAGCTGGGCAAGCCGCTTGAGGAGGTACTTGAGCATTGAGCTTCGGAATTCGACCGGGTGGCCGTCGCCTACCCGGCCATCCAGATCTCGGTGGGAAAGAAGAAGCCCCACTGGAACGGAATTCCCGGGGACCCGTCGGGGAGCACCGGGTTGGCGAAGTTCTGGACCCGGGCATCGCCGACTTCCGACCAGACGGTCTGACCCAGCCAGATGTACGGGATGTCCATGCCCAGCCGTTCGTTCACGGTCTGGTAGGCCTTGATGCGGGCCGCCGGATCCGGGCTGGTCCGGCCGGTCTGCAAGGCGGCCTCGATCTGAGGATCGGAGTTCCGGGCGAAGTTCAAGGTGATCTTGCCGGGCGCATTGGCGGTGGTTGTGCTCCACCACACGTAGTTGAGGTCAGGGTCGGGGGCGACGAACTGTTCCCAGGTGAGGGCCTGGAAGCCACCCTGGATGGCGTCGGTGATGAGCTCGGCCTGTTCGATGGCCTTGATGGAGACATCGAAGCCGGCCAAGTTCCACATCTGCTGGAGGACCTGGGTCACCGTGACGATCCGCGGATCGGTGGTGCCGGTCAGCTGCAACGAGGCGCTCCCCCCGTGCTGGGCCTTGTAGGCGGCCACCAACGCCTTGGCTCCCGGGAGATCGAAGCTCGGGTAGCTGGTGGGGGAGTAGTACTTGGACCCCTGGGGGAACAGCCCGGTGGTCGGCTTGGACAGACCGCCGCCGAAGATCTTGAGCACCTGGGCCTGGTCGGTGGCTTTGGCCAGCGCCTGCCGGATCCCGAGGTCGTTGGTGGGGGCGGTGGCGCAGTTCAACATGATGAAGTCCATGTCCGGCTCGCCGACGGTGTAGTTGAGGGTGTCGACCAGCTGATATCCCGACACGCCGGTAAAGCGGGTCACCGTCTTGGGGTCGGCGGACACCATCAGGTCCACCCCCCCGGTCTTGAGGGTCGACTCCCGTTGGGTGGTGTCGGGAATCGGCTTGAAGGTGATCGAATTGAGGTAAGGGAGCCCGCTCCGCCAGTAATGGGGATTACGGGTGGCGGTGAATTGTTGGTTGGGCTGCCAGTTGTCGTAGATGAACGGGCCGGTGCCGATCGGGTGGGGCGATGCGGAGGGGGAGGCGGCCGCGGCGTCGAGCATGGCCTGGCCGACGACGAAACCCACCTGGGTGGCCAACCCGGCGGGGAAGGCGACCAGCGGCTGCGAGCAGTTGTAGACCAACGTCAAGGTCCCGGTGACGGTGGCCGACGCGACCGATTGCAGGGCGGGACCGGTCAGGGCGGACTTCTTCAGGGCGTCGAAGTTGTTCTTCACCACCGTGGCGGTCAGCGGGGACCCATCGTGGAAGGTGATGCCGGGTCGGAGGGTCAGGGTCCAGACGGTGTAGGTCGAATTGGGGGTGACGGATTGGGCCAGATACGGCTTGATGGTCCCGTCGGCCGCCTGAGCGGTCAACGGGTCGTAGACGGCGGTGGCGTAGAGGTAGCCGTTGCTGTCCCAGTGGTTGTTGGGGGGGAAGAAGCCGTCGATCTCCGCGGTGGTCCCGATCACCAGCGTCCCCCCCGTCTTCGGGGTCCCCTTGTTGACCCCCGGGGTGCCGCCCGTATTCGTGCCCGAACCGGAAGGGCTGGACGAGCAGGCCTCCAATCCGGCGGCACCGGCGAGAACGATCCCGCCGGCAGCCGCCCCGCGAGTCAGAAATGCCCGACGATCCATGGGATTAGGCACTGACACTGTTGTCCCCCTTCACGAACTGACCCCCCCGTATCCACCTCTGATAGTGCGAAGACTGCCACAGGTGGGGCCGACTGGTTGGGAGGTTACTGCTCGGAACCATGCCGGTGGAGGTCATCTTGGCCGAAAACGCGCACGGCCGCGGAGAATCCACCCGAGTGCCGGGCATGGGTACCATGCGGGCCATGGATATGGTTTCGATCGGGACCGCCTCGGCGACCCCACCCGAAACCGAGGAAGAAACCGACGGCACTGCAGGCGATCCGGGCCACCAGCTTCCCGCCGACACCGTGGCCTCGGGGACCGGGATCGGGGGGACCAACCCGCCGACCCGCCCTTCGGGAGGGGAGTCACCCTCTGGTTGGGCATCGCCACCGCGGCCGTGCTGGTGGTGGCGTTGGTGCTGCGCTTCTGGACCCGTTCCGACCTCTGGCTCGATGAGGCGCTGACCGTCAACATCGCCAAGCAGCCGCTGCACACCCTGCCCATGTATCTGAAGCGGGACGGGGCCCCGCCGCTCTTCTACGTGCTCCTCCACGGCTGGATGGGGGTGTTCGGGGATTCCGACCTGGCCGTCAGATCCCTGTCCGGGGTGATCGGGGTGGTCACGGTGCCCTTGGTGTGGTTGGCCGGTCGCCGGTTCGGGGGCCGGACGGCCGGCTGGGCGGCGATGCTGTTGGTGGCCACCTCGCCGTTCGCGGTCCGCTACGCCACCGAAACCCGGATGTACGCGTTGGTCGTTCTCCTGACCGTGCTCGGGTTGCTGGCCATGCAGCGGGTCCTGACCCGGCCGCGGCCGGGCAACCTGGTGGCCCTGGCCGTCGTCACCGGCCTTCTCCTCTACAGCCACTACTGGTCGTTCTATCTGCTGGGGACCGCCTTTCTGTGGCTGGTCTGGCAGGCATGGCGTGGACGCCCGCAATGGCGGCGCCCGGCCCGCCTGGGCATGGTGGCCATGGCGGTGGGCGCCTTGGCCTTCATCCCCTGGGTCCCGATCTTCCTCTACCAGTCGGCCCACACCGGCACCCCGTGGGCCACGCCGGCCAACTTCGCCGCCATGGTGAACGCGGTGGCATCCTTCACCGGCGGCGGCAGCAATCAGGGGCGGGCACTGGCCCTCATCTACTTCGCCCTCATCGGGCTGGGCCTGTTCGGGTTGGCCACCGACCGGCGTCACATCGAACTGGACATCCGGACCCGACCCCTCGGCCGGCCGCTGGGGTGGATCGTCCTCGGCACCCTGGTTGCCGCCATCGCCGGCGGGTTCCTGTCCAACAGCGCCTTCGATGCCCGCTACGCGTCGGTGGTGTTCGTTCCGGTGGTGCTGCTGGTGTCCATCGGACTCACCACCTTCCTCGACCGGAGGGTGAGGAACTGGATCCTGGCCGTGGCCATCATCGCCGGACTGGTCGCCTCCTTCGCCAATATCACCACCAACCGGACCCAGGCCGGGGAGGTGGCGGCAGCCATGAGCACCCGGGCGCAACCCGGTGACATCGTCGCCTACTGCCCGGACCAGCTCGGACCGGCAGTGAGCCGGTTGCTCCCCACCGGCCGTTACCAGCAGATCACCTTCCCCCGGGGAACGGGCCCGACCCTCGTCAACTGGGTCGACTATGGGGCTGCCTCCCGCGCCGGAGTGCCGGCGACCTTCGCCGGACGGCTCGAAGCCATGGCCGGTTCGAGCCATCGGATCTTCATGGTCTGGGCTCCCGGCTACCAGACGTTCGGGACCAAGTGCGAGCAGATCGTCGACATCCTCCAGGGTGATTCCCGCTACCAGGTCCACAGCCTGGTGGTGGGGAACAACGCGCAGTTCTACCAACCCATGTACCTGTACCAGTTCGTGCCGACGAAATCTTGATCTCGAGGGTGAATCCCGGGACACGGCTCTCGCCCCGATCCGCGGTTGACGGCTCGACATCCACCGACGGGACGCCGGTGCGCCGGTTCGGACAGGCGGTCGTGCGGGTCCTCCCCGCCTGGGTGGCGGCCCGGGCGGTGGTGGCTTTGACGTTGGTGGCGGCCCATCTCACGGTGGCCCATCTGCGCCCGGGAAACAGCGCGGCGATGCTGCGGGTCCATCAGGGCCTGCTCGGCTGGGACGCCGGCTGGTACCAGTCGATCGCCGACCACGGCTATGCCGCCTCCGGACAGCAGTCCCTTCGTTTCTTTCCGGGGTTCCCGATGGCCGGGCGGGCGGTCGGGTGGATCCCCGGGATCAGCCCCGGGACCGGGTTGATCATCGTCGCCAACCTCTGTTCGTTGGCCGCGATGGCGGTGTTGTGGATCTTGGTCGAGCGCGAGTTCGGCGATCGGGGCCTGGCCCGCCGGAGCGTATGGCTGCTGGCCCTCGCCCCGCCGGCGTTCACCTTGGTGATGGCCTATGCCGAGGGAGCCCTGCTGCTCTGCACCACCGTGACGTTCCTGGCCATCCGGAGCGGCCGGTGGTGGTGGGCGGCGGTGGCAGGACTGGTGGCCGGAACCGTGCGCCCGGTCGGGCTCCTCCTCATCGTCCCGGTGTTGATCGAGGCGTACCGCACCCGCAGTGCGGGGCGCTCGGTTGCGGGGGTGGCATCCCGGTTGGCGGCGGTGGTCGCCCCGGCGGTCGGCGCGGGTGGCTTCCTGGCCTGGGTGGGCGGTGCCTTCGGCGACGCCTTCCTGCCCTTCCGTCTCCAAGACCAACCCGGGCACCGGGGCGTGATCACCTCGCCCTTCGGATCCATGGGACACAACCTGGTGGCGGCCAGCCACGGCCACCACCTGGGCAGCGCCCTCCACATCCCCTGGGTGGCCCTCTGCCTGGTCCTGCTGGTGGTGGCCTTCCGCCGGCTCCCTGTCTCCTATGCGGCGTTCGCGGCCGCGGTGCTGGCGGTCGCGGTGGCCTCTTCCAACCTGGACTCGTTCGAGCGCTATGCCCTCAGCGGGTTCCCCCTGGTGATCGCCGCCTCCACCCTGACCTCCCGGCGCAGTGTGGAACGAATCGTCCTGGTCCTGGCTGGCGCGGGCTTGGCCGGTTACTCGCTCCTCGCCTTTCTGGGCGTTTTCGTTCCCTGACGGTTCGCCCCACCCCGAGGTCGACGGGGTACTGTTTCGGGGGAAACGTCAGGTGCGAGCCCGGGCCACCACCTGCCCCGACGCCACACCCGGCGAACGGGCACAAAGCAGAAGGAACGGATTTCACCTAGTGGGACCAACGAAGGACAGCGCAACCGAGATCGACACGGCCGGTCCTTCGTCCCCGCTTCCCGATCCGGTGGTGGTGGTCGGAGCCGGCCCGGCCGGGCTCACCGCCGCCTATCAGTTGGTGACGGCGGGCGACCCGGTGGTGGTGGTCGAGAGCGACACGGTGGTCGGTGGCATCAGCCGGACGGTGGAACGAGAAGGGTGGCGGTTCGACATCGGCGGTCACCGTTTCTTCACCAAGGTGACCCCGGTGCAGGCGTTCTGGCACCAGATCCTGCCTCCGGAGGACTTCCTGCTCCGCCCCCGGATGAGCCGGATCTTCTACGGCGGGAAGTACTACGACTACCCGATCAAATTGACCAACGCCCTCTCCAATCTGGGCCTGGTCGAAGCCTTCCGGTGCGGGCTCTCGTTCCTCTGGGTACGGATCCGCCCCCCGAAGGATCTCTCCACCCTGGAGGGCTACATCGTGTCCAACTATGGATGGCGGCTGTACCGGCATTTCTTCAAGACCTACAACGAGAAGGTCTGGGGGGTCTCGGCTTCGGAGATCTCCGCCGACTGGGGGGCGCAGAGGATCAAGGGGATGTCGATGTGGAATGCGGTCTGGGAGCCGATTCGCGCATCGGTGGCCGGCAAGCGCCGCGACAAGTCCAAGCAGGTGACCAGTCTCATCGAGGAGTTCGAGTATCCGAAGTTCGGTCCGGGGATGATGTGGGAACGCTGCACCGAGAAGGTGATCGCCGGAGGTGGGGACGTCCGGATGCGCACCAAGGCGACTGCCGTTCACCTCGAGGGCGGCAAGGCGGTGGCAGTCAGTGTCACCGCCGACGGGTCGACGTCCCGCCTACCCGCATCCCACGTGGTCTCCTCCATGCCGTTCACCGAACTGGCCCGGATCGTCGATCCGCCGGTCCCCGACGAGGTGCGGGTCGCCGCCGGGGATCTCCACTACCGCGACTTCCTGACCGTGGCCCTGGTGATCCCCGAGGACAAGGGGTTCCCCGACAATTGGATCTACATCCATTCTCCGGATGTACGGGTGGGTCGCATCCAGAACTTCGGATCGTGGTCCCCGTATCTGGTCAAGGACGGACGGACGTGTCTGGGTATGGAGTACTTCGTGTTCGAAGACGATGATCTCTGGTCGAGCCGGGACGATGACCTGGTGGCGTTGGCCACCAAGGAGTTGGCCACCATCGGGCTGGTCGATCCGTCCGACGTCGAGGCCGGGTATGTGGTGCGGATGCCCAAGGCCTACCCGGTCTACGACGATGTCTACCGGGACAACGTCGAGGTGCTCCGCAGCTGGTTCGAGGCGAACGCTCCCAACGTCCACCCGGTGGGGCGCAACGGCATGCACAAATACAACAACCAGGACCACTCGATGTACACCGCGATGTTGACGGTCGAGAACATCCACGGGGCTCGGCACGACATCTGGGCGGTCAACGTCGAAGAGGAGTACCACGAGGAGGTGGATGTCCGGATCGGGGCCGAACCGGTGGTCGCGGTTCGGGGTTCCGGGCGGGATGCGCCGATACTTCCCCGTCGGCCGACCAGTGCCGGAAAACCTTCATCGTGACGGCGCAGCATCGCCCCGGGACCTGATGGGACGTTCCCGGTGACGGCGAGGGGGCCGAGTGGCGGCGCGGTGGATTCCCCCGAGGGAGGCCGCCCGGCATCGTCGGGCTTCGACGTGATGCTCGGGGAGATCGACCTGGCCGTCGAGCCGCTGTCCGAATCGGTGGCGCTGGCGCCGTCGGTGGGTATCGCAGTGGGCGGGGGATCGATCATCTCCCTTCCCCACGAAGCGCCCGGGGCCGGGGGCGGCCCGAGCGCCGAGTCGTTCCGGACCGGGATTGCCCAGGCGAGCCCGGTGGCCATCGCCGGGCTGGTGGTCAATGCCGCCTCGGCCGTGGTGGTGGTGCTGGTGGCCCATCTGGTCACCGCCCGCTCCTACGGGGCCATCGCCCAACTGCTGGGCCTCTTCTTCATCCTGTCCATGCCGGGATCGGCGGTTCTGGTCGGCGTGGTCCGGCGGGTCACCGCCCTCCAGCGGATCGGGCAGGCCGACCGCGTCCACCGGTGGGTGGCCAGCGTCCATCGCATCGTCCTGGCCGTCCTGTTCGTCGAGGTGGTGGTGGTGTGGCTCCTCCAGGGGTGGATCGCCAACCAGCTGTCACTACCCAATGACCAGGGCGTGCTGCCGATCCTGGCGGCGGCGGGCATCTGGATCCTCCTCAGCGTCGACCGCGGCCTGTTGCAGGCCCACCGCGACTACCGGGCACTGGCGGTGAATTTGTTGATGGAGGGCGCGGTCAAGGCGATCTGCGTGATCGGGTTCGTGGCCATCGGGATGGGGGTGTCGGGCTACGCGTTGGGCATCCTGGCCAGCGAGGTGGCGGCCACCGTCCACGCCCGCTGGCTGGCCTCCCGGGCCTGGCCGGCCGTCGGCCCCGAGGACCGGCCGGACCAGCCGGCGACGGTGGAGGGATCCCCGGCCTCCCGGGAAGTGGTCCGGCGGGTACTCATCGCCGATGTCACCGCCGCCTTCATCGGTCTGGCCCTCCTCGGCCTGCTGCAGAATGTCGATGTGATCCTGCTCGGGCGCCTGGATCACCGGAACGCCGGCGCCTATGCCGCCATCTCGGTGGCCTCCAAGGCGTTGGTGTTCGGGGCCCTCGCCCTGGGCGCCTATCTGTTGCCGGAGGCCACCATCCGGTGGAACGAGGGCGGGCACGCGGTGCGTCAGCTGGTGGTCACCCTGACCTTCTTGGCGGTACCGGCCCTGGTGCTGCTCGGCATCGCCCTGTTCGTACCCACCCGGTTCCTGTCCCTGATCTTCACGGCCAAGCTCAGCTCGGCCGCCCCCGCCTTTGCCTACCTGGTGGTGGCCATGATCTTCCTCTGCATCTCGGTGCTGTTGACCAACTACCTGTTCGGGGTGGGCCGGCGCTGGATCGTGCTCCTGTTGCTGGCCGGCTCGATCGCCGGAATTGCCGCCGTGGCCGGAGCCCACGGACAGCCGCTGGCCACCGCCCGGGCGGATCTCGTCGTCCAAGCCGCCCTGGCCGCGGCCATGGTTGGGGCCTTCGTGATCATCCACCATCGGGAGCACGGGCTCCGATGGTTCCGGAACCGGGACCGGGTGGCGACCATTCATCCCCTGCCCGAGCCCGGGGGGGCGGCCTAGGGGTTGATGGGAAGTAGCAGTCCAGCGGCGCTTTCCCGAGTGGAGATCGTCCGATCAGGATGACGTGGGCGGCGGGGATCTGGAAGAGTGTGGTGGATGAAGCGTGTTGGGGGAGAGGGCGGCGAGGCGAACCGGGACGCCGGGGCCTTCGAGTTCAGCCAGGACTTTCTCGACGAGCCGGTCGACGGGGGCCTCACCGGTTGCTCACCGTTTGACGAACCCGGGCTCCGGCAGTTCGCCGACATGTCGCTATCGGAGATAGCTGTCGCCGGAGGGCTCCGGAGGGTGGACGCGGTGGCCTGGCGTGACTTCGATGATCCCGAAGCCGGTGGCTCCGAGCTCCACGCCAATCAGATCTTGTCCGCCTGGGCCGGCGCCGGGCTGGACATCACCCTGACCACCTCATCGGTACCCGAAGGCCGGGCCGTGTCCCGACGGGGGGGCTACCGGGTGGTCCGCCGGGCGGGTAGGTACGCCGTCTTCCCCCGGACGCTGCTCTCCGGTGCCCTCGGCCGGCTCGGGACCGGCGACGGTCTGGTCGAGGTCTGGAACGGCATGCCCTTCTTCTCCCCGCTGTGGGCCCGATGCCCGAGGATCACCTTCCTCCACCACGTCCATGCCGAGATGTGGGACATGGTCCTCCCTCGGGGATTGGCCGCCCTCGGCAACTCCATCGAACATCAGCTGGCTCCCCCCGTCTACCGTCGGAGCCGAATCGTGACTCTCTCCTCCTCGTCCAAGGCGGAGATCGTCCACCGGCTCGGCATTCCCTCCGAACGGGTGATGGTCTGCCCTCCCGGGGTCGACAGCCGCTTCGGCCCGGGCGGCGAGCGGTCGGAATCGCCACTGGTGGTGGCGGTGGGTCGATTGGTTCCGGTCAAGCGTTTTGAACTGATGATCGAAGCCTTGGTGCGGGTGAAGCGCCGCCACCCCGATCTTGTCGCGGTGATTGCCGGCGAGGGGTACGAACGCCCGATGCTCGAGGAGCTGGTGCGGGCCCGGGGTGCCGAGTCGTGGATCTCCTTGCCGGGCTACATCGATGACGACGACCTGGTCGATCTCTACCGGGCCGCCTGGGTGGTGGCGTCGAGCTCCCTCCGCGAGGGGTGGGGGATGACGGTGACCGAGGCAGGCGCCTGCGGGACACCCTCGGTGGCCTCCCGCATCAGCGGTCACCAGGACGCGGTGATCGATGACCGGTCCGGGCTGCTGTTCGACGACCTGGAGGGCATGGACGATGCCCTCGGCGCCGTCATCGCCGACGAGATCCTCCGGAAGCGTCTGGGGATCGGCGCCTTCGAGCATGCCTCCCGGTTCTCCTGGGACACGGCCGCTCGGGGCGCCCTGGCCGTCCTCGCCTCCGAGGCGATGGCCCGGCGGGCTACTCGATAGGGTCGGCGACGTCGTCGAGTGGCGAGAGACGTCGACGCACGACCTCCACGGTGGCATCGGCTCCCAAGAAGACGACGCCCGCCCAGGTGAGGGTGCTGGCCAGCCCGAACTCGGACGGCCAGGATCCGCTGTCGACGATGTGGGCGGAACCCTGGCGGACAATCACGTAGACGCCGGCGGCCAGCACGCACCCGACGGCGGCCAGGCCGAGCAGCATCCGCAGCCGGGGGACCGTGAGGGCGACCAGGGTGGCGGCGGCCACGATGACCCCGGTGACCGGGACGGTGATGACGCCGGCCACCACCCCGGTGACCACGCTGACCATCACCGCGGCGGCCACCGGGGTGCGCGGGCCGTCGGCGGCGAACGGGGCCACCAGTCGCGGGCCATCGTCGTGGGCGGCGCCGGTGTCCCCGAGGCGGGCGAAGCGGCGTCGAACCAAGGGGGAGATGGCCAGGAACAGGCAGGCCAGGATGGCCAGCAGGGAGACCAGGAGCCCGATGTCGACCCGTCCTTGCGGAGCCCATCGGAGGTCGACGGTGGCCACGCCGTCGGGGTTCGCCGCCCCGAGGCCGGCGGGGTCGACGCGCCACCCGTTGGCAAACCCGTCGATCAACTGGGGCGAACCCAGGGAGTGCCCGTCGATGGTGGCCACCCAGCCGGCGTTGAGGCTCTGGCCCATCACCAGCTCGAACGGCGCGGCGCCGGCGGTCACGCCGGAGACCTTCAGTTGCATGGCGGTGGAGGTCTGGGAGGCGACCACCACCGAGGGAGGAGCTGAGGGCGGGGCGGGAGGCACCGTTGGAGCGGTGCCGCCACCCGCCGCGGATGTCAGGGCCAGTTGGTCGATGTCGAAGCCGGCGATCTGTCCCGGAGTCGCGGTGAGGGTGTGGTCCCCGGGGCCCAACGGGAGGCCACCGGCGTCGGGGCCGCACAGGGAGATACCGAGGGCATTGCCGGCCAGCGCGGCGGCCGACGGGCCGGCCACCGACACCCAGATCGGGGCGCCGTCCACCGCCACCAGATCGTTCCGGCAGGTGGCGGGAATGGCGGCGGGGACCGGCGCGGCGACCAGCCCAGGGATGCCGACCTCGGCGATGGCGATGGGCATGGCCAGTGGCGACTGGGAGTTGTAGTTCACGGTCGTCTCGATCCGCACGGTGTCGAAGGTGATCCGGATGCTCTGGCCGGTCAACGGATGCGGGAGGGAGAGGGGCACGCTCACCACCGAACCGGGTATCCGGTTGTCGGCGATCGGCGGCAGCCGGAGGGTGGCCGACCCGTTGTCGGCGGCGATGGTGATCGACGTCGGCACCGAGTGCTCACCGTCGGCCACCACCTGGAGGTCCAGATGGTCGAAGGAGAGCGGGGTGGGGACGTTGTACTGCAACCACTCGCCGGCCTGGTGGGCCACCCCGAAACCGGGTTCCCAGACGGTGGCCGGGTTGCCGTCGAGAGTGGCGATGGCCCCGGCGGAAAGATCGCCCGGGAGCCGACCCTTCGAGTAGGCGACGATACCGGTGTGGTCGGCGCCGGGTCGGCCGACCAGGCGGTCGATCTCGTCGTCGGGAACCAGCGGGGAGATTCGGGCCGACCCGGACACGGTGAAGGCCCTCGCCGTCGGGAGCCAGAAGGTCCGGGAGAGTGCCGTCTCGGTGTCGGACCGGGGGGGTACCCCCGAACTCCGCAGCCGGGTCATGAGCAGGGTCAGGGGGTCGGCCGCCGACGAGCTCCCGGCCGATCTCAGGAGGTCCTGGGGAAGGGACACCGTCTCGTGGACGGTGACCCCGGGCACCTGGACTTCGGCGAACCCCACCGAACTGGCGGCCTGGGTGGCGCTGAGCAGTGGGGCCTGCCCGATGGCGTCGACAGTGATCCGGAGGGTGGAGAAGGCGCGGGAGGGAAACGAGATGGTCTGTCCGGGGGGGAGCGAGATCCCGGACCCAGCTCGGCGGTGACCGGTTGGTGCCCGTCGAAGGTGAGGGTGACCTTGGTGATCCAGCGGTCCGGATCCCCGGTCTGGGGTTGGACCAGGGTCACCGTGCTGGTCGTCGCCGGCTTGGTGAGCACCATCTGCCACCACTGGCCGATGGGGGGCGCAAAGGAGTCGTCGAGCCAGGCCGTCTGGGTGTTGCCGTCGAGGGCGGCGGCCGGTCGGACCTCGGGCAGGTAGGTGAACGACGACCCGTAGGAGGAGGCGGTGACCGACTGGGCCCCGCTGAACGCCGTGGTGGTCTGGGCGTCAGCCGGGGCGGTGGGGAAGAGATTGAG
Organism: uncultured Acidimicrobiaceae bacterium; assembly: GCA_963819695.1. Classification (GTDB taxonomy): domain Bacteria; phylum Actinomycetota; class Acidimicrobiia; order Acidimicrobiales; family RAAP-2; genus DASZIT01. The sequence goes on from CAWFXD010000001.1 coordinate 1,627,888, forward strand.
CGGGGCGTCGCTCGGATTGGTGGTGTCCGGGGCCTCGCCGGCCGTCTGGGTATAGCCGGTGTTGGCGGTCAGCGACGTCCATTCGAACGACTGCTTGCGATTGGTGTCGGTGACCACCAGGTTGGCCGGCTTCCCGAGGATGTTGCGCTGGAGGGCGGGTTGGGTGTCCAGCGAACCGGCGTAGAAGATGGTCGGGTTGTCGGAGAGCAACCCGATGGAGGCGGCGTTGACCAGCCCGCTGGAGTTGCCGTCGACCACCAGCGGATCGGTGAGGGACTCGGTCCGGACGACCGGGCGGGGATTGTTCACGGTGTAGGAGACCAGCGGAGACGTCCAGGGCTGGTTCGGTGGTCGGGCCAGGGCGGCCTCGTCCAGGTTGGCGATCGACGACACGTTGGGCACCGGCGCGCCGTAGGAAACGGGATTCGACAGTCCGGGTGGGGTGACGGCCAGGCCGAGGGCCACCTGTTGCGGGTTCGGGGTGTCGTAGCGCTCGTAGGCCTGGTCGTACTGGACGAGGACGTCACCCGCGCTCATCAGTGACGCCATCGGGGCCAGCGCGTTCCAGTCCTCGGTTCCCCCTTGCAGCGGGGAGTCGACGGCCTGGAGGAGGTCGGCGGTGGGGAGGGACCCCATGACCTGTTGCTCGTGGGTGACGAAGGGCCGGGTCAACAGGCCCGGCCAGACGGTGTCGATGGTGTCTCCCCACCGGTAGGAGGCGAAGTCGTTGCCCGGTAGGGCGTAGACCCGGGTTCCCGGATGGGTCTTGTTCAGGGCGTCGGCGGCGGCCTGCACATAGGTCGGCGGCTTGGCCGGTTGGGTGAAGCCGTGGGCGATGATCGACCCGGTCCACAGCGGGGTCGAGGCCCCGGCGATGGCGGCGACGGCGAAGGCGCCGACCAGCAGGCCGGTCCGGCGCACCCGTCGCACCACCGCGGTCACCCCGGCTCCGAGGAGGATGGCCAGGCCCAGGATCACCAGCGGGGAGGCCCGGTCGGTCGACCGCATGGCCAGACCCGCGGTGGTATCGACCATCACCGCCTTCAACAGGGAGCCGATGCCGGAGGGGTGGGTGAACGGGTAGGCGCCCACCGACAGCACCATGCCGACCACGATCACCAGGATGAAGTAGGCCCGATGGCGCCACTTCACCAGCGCCGCAGCCGCGATGGCCAGGACGGGAACCGCGAAGCTGAGGCCCACCAGCCACAGATTCTGGGTGTAGGCCACCGACGCCTGGGTCCAGCTGCCCACCCGGTCCGATCCGTAGAAGTACCAGTAGCCCAGCCCCCGGATCACCTCCGAGGCCAGCGACGTCGAGCTGGTCACCGGGACGGTCTCGGTGTACTTGAGGACGTTGACGCCATAGGCGGCCTCCACCTGGAGCCCGACCGCCCACCACAACGAGACCAGGCCACTGAGAAGGCCGACCTTCCAGGCGACTCCCCAGACCTGTCGCCAGCCGGCCTCCCGGGCGATGAGCACGGAGTAGAGGAGCCAGAGCACCGGGGCGATGCCCACGTAGAGAATGGAGCTGGCGTTGATGCCGCTGACCAGGGCGACCACCAACGCGAAGAGCGCCGGGTACTTCCAGCCTCCGCGGCGGAGGGCGAGGATCACGAACGCCACCAACCAGGGGAGGCCGGCCCAGGGCATCAGGATGGCCGAGATCCTCCCGGCGTACTGGAGGACGTAGGGGGTGAACATGAAGCCGACCGACGCCACGTACCGGCCCGGCCCGGTGAGCCCGACGACCCGGCACAGATACAGGGTCCCGGCTCCGGCCGCCAACAGCAGGACGCCCATCCACAGCCGCTGGGCCACCCACAGCTGCACATGCAGCTCGGCCAGCGCCCAGTAGAACGGCCCCATCGGCAGCAGGTAGCCGATGTTCTCGTGGGTGACGGTCCCGAGGGCCACCGACGGGTCCCAGAGCGATGCCGCCTGCCGGACGTACCGTCCCGGGTCGAGGTAGAGATAGGTCTTGGTGTCGTCGGTCACCACTCCCGGCCGGGAGGCCAGCATCGGGATGAACGACAGCAGGGCCAGAGCCAGGTAGTCGACGGCGGCCCGCAGCCGGCTGGGCGACCGCAACTGCCGGTAGAGGCCCCGGCGACCGGGGTGGGTGCCTATCGGCGCGGGAGGAGAAGGTTCGGGAACCGACACGAGTGATCGGTAGTGTAAACAAACGGACGATCCCGATTGGGCCAAGGTTGGCGGCCGGGTGGCTAATCGGCTGACCTGCGAAATCACGACGGAGCCAGTGGAACGAACATGACCGACGAAACCCGGGGTCAGGACAGGGGAGGCGCAACCGGGGTGGCTGCCACCCCGGTGAGGCGCCTGACCGGGGAGCGCCCCATGGAAGGGGTGACCCCGGACTCGCTGTTGGCGCTGCACGCGGCCGGGTACCGGACGGTGATCGAACGTCTGGGGGCGGGGACGGTGCTCGACGTCGGGTGCGGGCAGGGGTTCGAGTCGGCCCGGTTCCTGGCCGCCGACCGGTCGGTGGTCGGCATCGACTACAACGCCGACGCCGTCGCCTTCGCCCGCTCCCGGTGGGCGGGGGACGGGCTCTCGGTGGGCCAGATGAACGCCCTCTCCCTGGGCCTGGCCGGGGGCAGCTTCCGATGGGCCTGCTCGTCACACCTCATCGAGCACTTCCACGATCCGGAGAGCCACGTCCGGGAGTTGGCCCGGGTCCTGGCCGACGACGGCACCGCCTTCTTCCTCACCCCCAACGCCCCCGCCGACTTCGAGAACCCTTTCCACATCCACCTGTTCGAGCCGGCCGAACTGCGCGCCGTCCTGGAGCGCCATTTCCACTCCGTCACCGTCCAGGGCCTCGACCCGATCCCCGCGGTGAAGGCCGACTTCACCGCCCGTCGGGTCAAAGCCGACAAGGTGCTCCGCCTCGACGTGCTGAAGCTGCGCCACCGGATCCCGCGGTCGTGGTACATCGCCGCCTACACCCGGATGCTCCCGCTGGCCTACAAATTGATGGCCCGGGGGGACTCCGGCGGCATGACCGGCATCACCGCCGAGGACTTCTCGGTGACCGATCAGCTGGACGCCACCACCATGGTCCTGTTCGCCACGGGTTCCCGTCCCCGTCGCGACGGCTGAGCGGAGCACCGGCGTGCTGGCGGTGGGGCTGACGGGAGGAATCGGGGCGGGCAAGTCAATGGTGGCCAACCTGCTGGTGGGGAAAGGCGCGGTCCTGATCGACGCCGATCGGGTCGCCCGGGAGGTGGTCATCCCCGGCGGCCCCGCCTACCAACCGATGGTCGACCGGTTCGGCCCCGGGATTCTCGACACCGACGGGAACATCGACCGCCCGGCGGTAGCCGCCATCGTGTTCGGGAACCCGGAGGCGCTGGCCGACCTCAACGCCATCACCCATCCGGCCATCGGGGTGGCGATGATCCAGCGGAAGGACGAGTTCGCCGACACCGACGACATCGTCGTCCTCGACATCCCGCTGCTGAAGCCGGTGCACCGGGAGACTCTCTCCCTGGCCGCGGTGGTGGTGGTCGACACCCCGGTGGACATCGCCCTCGACCGCCTGGTCAATCTCCGGGGGATGGCCCGGGAGGACGCCGAGGCCCGGGTCGCCGCCCAGATCGATCGCCCGACCCGGCTGGAGGGGGCCGACCTGGTCGTCGACAATTCCGGGGACGAGCAGCACCTGGCCGGGGAGGTGGACCGGGTCTGGGGCGAGCTGGTGAAGCTCCGGAGCCGGGGCGGGGACTGACGGTTTCCGGCTCGGGATCGGGTGTCACACCCCCCCTGTACCATCGACGGAGTGCCTGAATTCGAGGTCGTTTCCCCATTTCGCCCGTCCGGCGACCAACCCGAGGCCATCCGAGACCTGGTGGCCGGGGTGGAGCGCGGGGACCGGTATCAGACCCTGCTGGGGATCACCGGCTCGGGGAAGACCGCCACCATCGCCTGGACGGTCGAGGCGCTCCAGCGCCCGACGCTGATCATCGAGCCGAACAAGTCGCTGGCCGCCCAGCTGGCCTCCGAGCTCAAGGGCTTCTTCCCCCACAACCGGGTCGAGTACTTCGTCTCGTACTACGACTACTACCAGCCTGAGGCCTACGTGCCGTCGTCGGACACCTATATCGAGAAGGACTCGTCCATCAACGACGAGATCGACCGGTTGCGTCACGCCACCACCTCCTCACTGTTGCTGCGGTCGGACACCATCGTGGTCGCCTCGGTCTCCTGCATCTACGGCCTCGGTTCCCCCGACGAGTACCGCAACCGGATCGTCGCCCTCAAGCCCGGTGAGGTCCACGACCAGCGGTCGTTGCTCCGCCGCCTGGTCGAGCTGCAGTACACCCGCAACGACCTGACCCTGTCCCGGGGCCAGTTCCGGGCCCGGGGGGACACGGTGGAGATCCATGCCGCCTACGAGGAACAGGCGGTGAGGATCGAGTTCTTCGGTGACACCATCGAGCGGATCCGGCCCTTCGATGTGATGACCGGTGAGATCGGCGACGACCTCGAGGAGTTGGTCATCTTCGCCAAGACCCACTACGGGACCGGCGACGAGAAGATGCGGAAGGCGATCCTGGGAATCGAATCGGAGCTCCGGGAGCGACTGGTCGAGCTCGAGGGCGCCGGCAAGCTCCTCGAGAGCCAGCGCCTCCGGATGCGGACCGAGTACGACCTCGAGATGCTGGCGGAGACCGGGGTGTGCGCCGGGGTGGAGAACTACAGCCGCCACCTCGACGGCCGCCAGCCGGGGGAGGCGCCCTTCACCCTCCTCGACTTCTTCCCCAAGGACTTCCTGGTGGTGCTGGACGAGAGCCACGTGGCGGTTCCCCAGCTCCGGGGCCAGTTCGCCGGAGACCGGTCGCGCAAGGAGACGCTGGTCGATCACGGGTTCCGGCTCCCGTCGGCGGTGGACAACCGTCCGCTCCGGTTCGAGGAGTTCATCGAGCGCACCGGGCAGACCATCATGCTGTCGGCGACCCCGGGGCCGTGGGAATTCGAGCACAGCACCCAGGTGGTGGAGCAGGTGATCCGTCCCACCGGCCTGCTCGACCCCGAAGTGGACATCCGGCCCACCACCGGGCAGATCGACGACCTGCGGGAGCGCATCGACGCCACCGTGGCCGACGGCTACCGGGTGCTGGTCACCACCCTGACCAAAAAGATGGCCGAGGATCTCACCGCCTATCTGGCCGAGCACGGGGTTCGGGTCGAGTACCTCCACTCCGACGTGGACACCATGGCCCGGATCGAGCTGCTCCGGGAGCTGCGGATGGGGATGTTCGACGTCCTGGTCGGCATCAACCTGTTGCGGGAGGGCCTCGACCTCCCCGAGGTCGCCCTGGTGGCCATCCTGGATGCCGACAAGGAGGGCTTCCTGCGCTCGTCGTCCTCGCTCATCCAGACCATGGGCCGGGCCGCCCGGAATGTGAACGGACGGGTGATCATGTACGCCGACACGGTGACCGAGTCGATGACCACCGCCATCGGGGAGACCCAGCGGCGGCGGGCCCGGCAGATCGCCTACAACCAGGCCCACGGCATCGATCCCCAGACCATCACCAAGGCGGTGTCCGACATCCTCCAGCGGGTCCGGAGCGACGGGAGCGGGGAGGAGGTCCTCAGCCCCGGTCGTGCCCGTCGGGCGGGAGCCCGGCGCGCCACCGAGCGCCGTCCCGGCGGGGTCGATCCCCGGGCGGCGGCAGCCGAGTTGGCCGGTGCCATCGGGCCGGATGCCGATCAGCTTTCCGGCCTCATCCACGAGTTGGACCTCGAGATGCAGCGGGCGGCCGAGGAGTTGCGATTCGAAGAGGCCGCACTCCTCCGCGACGAGGTGGCCGAACTCCGCGCCCTGCTGGTGACCGACCCGGTCGACGGCTCCGCCGTCCTCCCCGGACAGACCGCCGACATCGATGTCCCGGCGGAAGTTTGAGCGCCCGGGCCCCCTCCACCCACCGGTATCCTCACCGCCATGGCTGATCGTCTGGTGGTGCGGGGTGCCCGCGAGCACAACCTCCAAGACGTCTCCCTCGACCTGCCCCGGGACCGTCTGATCGTCTTCACCGGCCTGTCGGGATCGGGAAAGTCCTCGCTGGCCTTCGACACCATCTACGCCGAAGGGCAGCGCCGGTACGTCGAGTCGCTGTCGGCCTATGCCCGGCAATTCCTCGGGCAGATGGACAAGCCCGACGTCGATTTCATCGAGGGGCTGTCCCCGGCCATCGCCATCGACCAGAAGTCCGCCTCCCGCAACCCCCGCTCGACGGTCGGCACGGTCACCGAGGTCTACGACTATCTCCGGCTGCTCTACGCCCGGATCGGGAAGCCCCACTGCCCGACCTGCGGACGGCCGGTGGTCCGGCAGAGCCCGCAGCAGATCGTGGACCGGATCCTGGCCATGGACGAAGGGACCCGGTTCTTGGTCCTGGCTCCGGTGGTGCGGGGCCGGAAGGGGGAGTACAGCACCCTCCTCGACGACCTGGCCAAGCAGGGTTTCGCCCGGGTGCGGGTGGACGGGGAGACGGTGGAGCTGGCCGAGCGGTCGGAGGTGGACCTGGCCCGGTACGAGCAGCACACCATCGAAGTGGTGGTCGACCGGCTGGTCCGCCGGGACGACATCCGCCGGCGGTTGACCGAATCCCTGGAGGCGGCATTGTCGCTGGCCGAGGGGGTGGCCGAGATCGTGGTCGTCGATGCCGACGGCAGCGAAGAGGAGGCCATCACCTTCAGCCAGCACCTGGCCTGTACCCACTGCGGCACCAGCTTCGAGGACCTCTCGCCCCGGAACTTCTCCTTCAACTCGCCCTACGGCGCCTGCCCGACCTGCTCCGGGCTCGGCACCAAGTTCGAGGTGGATCCCGACCTGGTGGTGCCCGATCCGACCAAGTCCCTGGCCGAAGGGGCCCTGGCCCCCTGGTCGGGCGCCCGCAGCGAGTACTTCACCCGGGTGGTGGCCGCCGCCGCCGAGTTGGGCGGCTTCTCCGTCGACACCCCGTGGGAGAAGCTGGGCAAAGCGGACAAGAAGCTGGTCCTCTACGGAGCCGGCACCCGGCAGGTGCACCTCAAGTACCGGAACCGGTACGGCCGCCAGCGTTCCTTCCACACCAGCTACGAGGGGATCGTCCCCTGGCTGCAGCGCCGGCATATCGAGGCGGACTCCGACTTCCTCCGGGACAACCTCGAGGGATACCTGCGGGAGGTTCCGTGCCCGGTGTGCGGGGGTGCCCGCCTGAAGCCGGAGTCCCTGGCCGTCACCGTCGGAGGCCTCTCCATCTTCGAGCTGTGCTCGCTCCCCATCGGGCGGGCGGTCGACGAGGTGGTGTCCCTCGACCTGTCGGATCGCGACCACATGATCGCCGACCGGGTCTTCCGCGAGGTGCGGGAGCGGATGCAGTTCCTGCTCGACGTGGGACTCGACTACCTGACCCTGGCCCGGTCGGCGGCCACCCTCTCGGGAGGCGAGGCCCAGCGGATCCGGCTGGCCAGCCAGATCGGGTCCGGTTTGGTCGGCGTGCTCTACGTGCTCGACGAGCCGTCGATCGGGCTGCACCAGCGGGACAACAAGCGGCTGATCACCACCCTCGACCGGCTGCGCGACCTGGGCAACACGGTGATCGTGGTGGAGCACGACGAGGAGACCATCCGGGCGGCCGACCACGTCGTCGACGTCGGTCCCGGGGCCGGCGAGCACGGCGGTCGGGTGGTCCACTCCGGGCCGGTGACCGGTCCGCACGGGCTCGAGGCCAATGCCGATTCGATCACCGGGCAGTACCTGTCGGGCGCGCTGACCATCCCGGTCCCGGAGATCCGGCGCCCGGGCAGCGGTGAGCTGCTGGTGGTGGAGGGGGCGCGTGAGCACAACCTCCACGACGTGGACGTCGAGTTCCCGCTGGGCTGCCTGGTGGCGGTCACCGGCGTGTCGGGATCGGGGAAGTCGACGCTGGTGAACGACATCCTGCTGCGGTCGCTGGCCCACCAGGTGCACCGGGCCAAAGCCGTCCCCGGCCTCCACCGGACCATCCGGGGGGTCGAGCACGTCGACAAGGTGGTCGAGGTCGACCAGGCGCCGATCGGCCGGACCCCGAGGTCCAACCCGGCCACCTACACCGGGGTGTTCGACCACATCCGCAAGCTGTTCAGCATGACCCAGGAGGCGAAGGTCCGGGGCTACCTGCCCGGCCGCTTCTCGTTCAACGTGAAGGGTGGCCGGTGCGAGGCATGTTCGGGGGACGGGACCATCCGGATCGAGATGCACTTCCTCCCCGACGTCTACGTTCCCTGCGAGGTGTGCCACGGGGCCCGCTACAACCGGGACACCCTGGAGGTCACCTTCCGGGGCAAGACCATCGCCGACGTCCTCGACCTGTCGTGTGAGGAGGCGCTGGCCTTCTTCGCCCACCAGCCGTCCATCGCCCGGCACATGCAGACCCTGGTCGACGTCGGGCTGGGGTACATCCGGTTGGGCCAACCGGCGCCCACCTTGTCGGGTGGCGAGGCCCAGCGGGTGAAGCTGTCCGCCGAGTTGAGCCGCCGGTCCACCGGTCACACCCTCTATGTGCTGGACGAGCCCACCACCGGGCTGCACTTCGACGACGTGCGCAAATTGCTCAACGTACTCAGCCGGCTGGTGGATCAGGGGAACACCGTGATCGTGATCGAGCACAACCTCGACGTCATCAAGAGTGCGGACTGGATCATCGACCTCGGCCCAGAGGGCGGTGACCGGGGCGGATCGGTGGTGGCGGTGGGCACCCCCGAGGAGGTGGCGTCCGCGTCCGGCACCTACACCGGCGAGGTCCTGGCCCCGGTCCTGGGCGTGACCCGGCGGCGATCCTCGAAGGCGAAGCCCAAGCGCCCGGCGGCCAAGGCGGCGGCCTCGACCAACGGCTCGCGGTCGAGGTCGGGTGCGGTCACCGCGGCCAAGGCCGGCGGGGCGCGCACCTCGAAGTCGAGCAAGCCGAAGGTGGCGACCGGGCGCTGACCCCGGGGACGGCGCCGGCCGACCTCCGGAGGGGACGGTCAGACGGTGGCCAGCATGCGCTCGAGGGCCACCCGGGCCCAGCCCGCGGTCTCCTCGTCGACGGTGATGCGGTTGCGGACCTCGCCGGCCACCAGGCCCTCGAGGACCCAGGCCAGGTGGGGGGCGTCGATCCGGAACATCGTCGAGCACGGGCAGACCAGAGGATCGAGAGAAACCACCGTCTTGTCGGGCGTCTCGTCGTCCAGCCGTTTGACCAGGTGGATTTCGGTGCCGACCCCGATCACCGATCCGACCGGGGCATCGGCCACCGCCTGGATGATGAAGTCGGTGGATCCGACCTGATCGGCCACTTCCACCACATCGTGGGAACACTCGGGATGGACCACCACCAGGCCGCCGGGGTGCTCGGCCCGAAAGGCGTCGATGTGGGCCGGCCGGAACCGCTGGTGGACCGAACAGTGGCCCTGCCACAACAGGAGGGCCGCGGACTTGAGGGTGATGTCGTCCAGACCGCCCCGGTCGAGCCGGGGGTTCCACACCCCCATGTCCCCGTGGTCGTAGCCGAGGTCGAACCCGGTGTTCCGGCCCAGATGCTGGTCGGGGAAGAAGAGGACCTGGTCGCCCTGGCCCGTCCCACGATGGCCGGGCCCGCCGCCCAGTGCCCAGTTCAGGACGGCACGGGCATTGGAGGAGGTGCACACCGAGCCGCCGTGACGGCCGACGAACGCCTTCAGCGCCGCCGAGGAGTTCATGTAGGTGACGGGGATCACCCGTTCGGTATCGGTAACCGAGGCCAGCACGTCCCAGGCCTCCTCCACCGAGTCGATGTCGGCCATGTCGGCCATCGAGCAGCCGGCGTTGAGGTCGGGAAGGATCACCTGCTGATGGTCCCCGGTGAGGATGTCGGCGGATTCGGCCATGAAATGCACGCCGCAGAAGACGACGAACTCGGCCTCGGTCTGGTCGGCGGCGATCCGGGACAGCCCGAACGAGTCGCCGCGGGCATCCGCCCAGCGCATGACCTCGTCCCGCTGGTAGTGATGCCCCAGGATGATCGAGCGCGGTCCGAGGCTGGCCTTGGCCCCGGCGATCCAGGCCGTCAACTCGTCGGGGTGCGCCGTGGTATAGCGCTCGGGGAGCGCCGTCTGGAGCCGAACCATGTCGTGTACTACCCCCTTGGGGAGGCGCTCCGGTAGTGGCCGGCGGGGACAGCCTGGTCGCCCATCCGCGGGGTTGTCGGCCCCGGAGCGGTATATGTCACCGGAAAACCAGGCCGGTGTCCTCCCAGTGTATGCGGATCCGGCCAATTGGCGACGCACCCCGAGAGTGAACGGCTCCGGCCGCCGGACACGGCACACTGTTGGCGTGGTTACCAGGCCAGCCACCGGAACCGTCCCCGACGCTCCCGGCTCCTACCAATTCGTCGACGCCCACGACCGGATCATCTACGTGGGCAAGGCCAAATCACTCCGGCAGCGCCTCAATTCCTACTTTCAGGACCCGCTGGGGCTGGCCCCCCGCACCGCTCAGATGGTGGAGCACGCCGACCACGTCGAGTGGATGGTGGTGGACAGCGAGGCGGAAGCGCTCCTCCTCGAGCACAACCTGATCAAGGAGTTCCAGCCCCGTTACAACGTCCGGCTGAAGGACGACAAGAGCTATCCGTGGCTGGCGGTGACGGTGAACGACGAATGGCCGCGCCCGGCGGTGGTCCGGGGGCGCAAGCGAAAGGGGGTCCAGTACTTCGGCCCGTATCCGAACGTCGGCGCCATCCGCGACACCTTGGATCTTCTCCTGCGGACCTATCCGGTCCGCACCTGTTCCGATGCCAAGTTCGGACGTCATCAACGTCTCGGCCGCCCGTGTCTGATGTACCACATCGAGCGTTGCGCAGGACCGTGTGTGGGACTCGTCGAACATGATGAGTACGACCAGCTGGTCGCCGATCTGATGGCCTTCCTGGGCGGGGACACCGGTCCCCTCGAGCGGGGGCTCGAGTCGGCGATGAAGGAAGCCTCGGGAGCCCTCGAGTTCGAGCGGGCGTCGGTGCTCCGGGACAAGCTGGAAGCCATCCGCGCCGCCGATGCCGTCCGCCAGATGGAGCTCGAACGGCCCGAGGACCTCGACGTCATCGGCCTGGCCGAGGACGAACTGGAGGCGGCGGTCCAGGTCTTCCAGGTCCGGAAGGGAAAGGTGGTGGGTCGTCTGGCTCTGTTCGTGGACAAAGTGGAGGACCTCACCCCCGCCCAGCTCATCGGCCGGATCCTGGTCGATGTCTACGCCGACTCCGTCTCCGGGGTCCCCAAGCAGGTGTTGGTGCCGACCATGCCTGATGACGTGGAAGCGGTCTGCGCCTACCTGGCCGAGCGCCGCGGGGGTCCGGTGGCGGTGCGGGTGCCGGTCCGGGGCCCGAAGCGGTCGTTGCAGGAGACCGTCACCCACAATGCCGAAGAAGCTTTTCTCCGGCACCGCCTGCACCGGACCTCGGACCACAACAGCCGGGCCCGGGCCCTCGAGTCACTTCAGCGGGAGCTGTCGCTGCCGACTGCGCCACTGCGGATCGAGTGCTACGACATGAGCCACCTGCAGGGCACCGACTACGTGGGCTCGATGGTGGTGTTCGAGGACGGTCTGGCCAAGCGGAGCGACTACCGCCACTACAAGGTCGCCACCGTGGCCGGCAATGACGACTACGCGGCCATGGAGGAGGTGCTGACCCGGAGGTTGACCGCCCTGTTGGCCGAGGACACCCCCGGACCGACGGCTCAGCCGGATCACAACGGCGATGGCACCGACGTCGCCACCGTCGCCCGGAGCAAGCGCCGGTTCGCCTATCCGCCGCAGCTGCTGCTGCTCGACGGGGGATTGGGGCAGCTTCACGTCGGGGTCAAAGTGCTCGAACGGCTGGGCCTCACCGATCGGGTGCCGATCGCCGCCCTGGCCAAGAGCTTCGAGGAGGTCTACCTGCCCGGCAGCTCCGAACCGATCCGGCTGCCCCGGCAATCGGAAGCCCTCTATCTCCTGCAACGGCTCCGTGACGAAGCCCACCGCTTTGCCATCTCCTACCACCGCACCCTCCGGGGCAAGCGGATGGTCGCCGGGGTGCTCGACGGCATCGACGGGCTGGGACCCAAGCGCCGGGCCCGACTGCTCGACCAGTTCGGCGGTCTCGCCTCGCTCCGCAAGGCGTCCAAGGAGGAGCTGCTGTCGGTGTCCTGGCTCCCGGCCACCGTCGGCGCCGCGGTGTTCGACCGCATCCACACCCCCATGTCCCCGAGCGGGCCGGCGGCCCGACGTGCAAAGGTAGATCTATGAGCGAGTACCTGGTGGTGACCGGCATGTCCGGTGCCGGCCGCTCCACCGCCGGGGCCACCCTCGAGGACATCGGCTGGTTCGTGATCGACAACATGCCCTCTGAGCTCATCTCCAAGGTCTCGGAGCTGGTGGACGGCAGTGGCGCGGAGATGAAACGGGTGGCCTTCGTGGTCGGGCGCGGTGGGGGAGACCTCGACGACGTGCTGCCGGCGGTCGACGCCCTGAAGGCCGGGCGCAAACGGGTCCGGATCCTGTTCCTGGACGCGGCCGACGACGTGCTCATCCGCCGCTTCGAGGGAACCCGGCGGCGCCACCCGCAAGAGGCGCGAGGGGTGGAGGAGTCGATCAACGAGGAGCGGAAGCTCCTGAGCGACATCCGCGACCGGGCCGACCTGGTGGTCGATTCCGGCGAGCTGAATGTCAACCAGCTCCGGACCCGGCTGATGGAGGTGTTCAGCGAGGAGGATGCCGTCGGCACCATGCGCACCTCCATCCTGTCGTTCGGCTTCAAGTACGGGGTGCCGACCGATGTCGACCTGATGTTCGACTGCCGATTCCTCCCCAACCCGTACTGGGACGAGGAGCTGCGGCCCCGTAGCGGGTTGGATGGACCGGTACGCGACTTCGTCCTTTCCCGCCCGGAGACCACCGAGTTCCTCGAGAAGCTGGACGGCCTCCTGGCCATGCTGGTTCCCGCCTACGTCCGCGAGGGGAAGTCGTATCTCACCGTGGCCATGGGATGCACCGGTGGCCGGCACCGGTCGGTGGCGCTGGCCGAGGAGCTGGCCTCGCGTCTCGATGCCCACGGAATGCCGACCACGGTGTTCCACCGGGACATCGAACGGTGAACGACTCCGTCGACGAGGGCGGCCGACCCCAGCCCCGGGTGGTGGCGCTCGGGGGCGGCCACGGTCTGGCGGCCACCCTCCGGTCGGTCCGGACCCTGACCGATTCCATCACTGCGGTGGTGTCGGTGGCCGACGACGGGGGATCCTCCGGTCGGCTGCGCGAGCTGATGTGCATCCTGCCCCCGGGAGATCTCCGAAAGTGCCTGGTGGCCCTGGCCGAGCCCGACTCGCTCTTGGCATCGGCCTTTGCCCACCGGTTCAACGAAGGGGAACTGTCGGGTCATTCGCTGGGCAATCTGGTCCTGGCCCGGCTGATGGAGGCCGCCGGCGACCCGATCCGCGGCCTCGACGAGGCGGCCCGGCTGCTCGGGATCCGGGGCCGGGTGCTTCCGGCCACCACCGAGCTGGTGGTCCTGAAGGCAGAGATCGAGGGCGGCTCGGTGTCCGGCCAGGTGGCGGTGATGGCGAACGACGGTATTCGCCGGGTATCGCTGGTCCCCGGTGACGCGGTGGCCCCCGGGCCGGTGCTCGACGCCATCCGATCGGCAGATCTCATCGTGCTGGGTCCCGGGTCGCTGTTCACCAGTGTGTTGGCCGCCATCGCGGTGCCGGGGATCACCGATGCCATCGAGGCATCGTCGGGTCGGACCGTCTACGTGTGCAATCTCCGCCCCCAGGTCCCCGAAACCGCCGGATTCGACGTGGGCATGCACATAACTGCCCTGGTGGCGCACGGTGTCGACGCCGACGTCGCCGTCTACGATCCCCGCGGGCTGGCGCTGGGCACCCCGTCGATCCCGGTCGTCGAAGCCTCGCTGAGCCGACCCAACGGATTGGCCCATGACCCGGCGAAACTGGCGAATGTGCTCTCGGATCTGCTCGGATGACCCGACGGCGTATCCTGTTGGCCTAGCTTTGGTCGCCGGACGTCGCGGGTCGGAATCGGGGACGTCATCGGTATCGTGAACTAGAGAGGTACTACAGCAATGACCGTACGGGTCGGTATCAACGGGTTCGGGCGCATCGGTCGCAACTACCTCCGGGCGGCCCGGGCCATCGGGGCCGACATCGAGGTCGTCGCCATCAACGACCTGACCTCCGCCGAGACCCTCGCCCATCTGCTCAAGTACGACTCCACCCACGGCCGGTTCGGATCCGAGGTCAAGGTGGACTCCACCCAGATCATCCTCGACTCGGGACCCATCGCCGTCCTGGCCGAGCGCGATCCGCTGGCCCTCCCGTGGGGCGAGCTCGGTGTCGAGGTGGTGATCGAGTCGACCGGGTTGTTCACCACCCGCGAAACCGCCGCCGCCCATCTGTCCGGCGGAGCGTCCCGGGTCATCGTCTCGGCACCGGCTTCCGGGGTCGACGCCACCTTCGTGATGGGGGTGAACGACCACGAATTCGATCCGGACACCCACTTCGTGGTGTCCAACGCGTCGTGTACCACCAACTGTTTCGTGCCCCTGGTGAAAGTGCTCGACGACGCTTTTGGCATCGAGAGCGGGCTGATGACCACGGTCCACGCCTTCACCAACGATCAGAATCTGCTGGATCTCCCGCACAAGGATCTGAGACGGGCACGTTCCGCCCCGGTGAACATCGTGCCGGCCTCCACCGGGGCGGCCCGGGCCACCGGGCTGGTGCTTCCCTCCATGCAGGGGCGGCTGGACGGCTCGGCCTTCCGGGTTCCGGTGTCCGACGGCTCGATCACCGACTTCACCGCGGTGGTCCCCGGGGCGGTGAGCGTCGAACAGGTCAACCGGGCGTTCGCCGAAGCCGCCGCCTCCGGTCCGCTCTCCAAGTACCTGGTGTACACCGACGACCCGATCGTGTCCTCCGACATCGTCGGCAGCCCGGCCTCCTGCACCTTCGACGCCGGGCTGACGATGGTCATGCCCTCCGCCTCCGGGATCACCTTGGTCAAGATCCAGGGGTGGTACGACAACGAGTGGGGCTACGCCAACCGTCTGGTCGATCTCTCCATCGTGATCGGCGGCGTCGGCGCCTGAGGGCGCCGACCGGGAGCTGGGGGGCACAACGACAATGACCGCAGGCGAAGACAACCCAATATTGCGGGGACTCCCGCTGCTCGACGATCTCCCCCCGCTCGACGGAACCAGCGTGTTGGTCCGGGTCGATTTCAACGTTCCCCTCGGGGTGAGCGACGGCGGGACGCCGACGGTGACGGACGACTTCCGGATCCGGTCGGCGATGCCCACCTTCCGCTACCTCCTCGAGCGAGGGGCGAAGGTCACCGCCTGCACCCACCTCGGACGCCCGGATGGTGCACCGGATGCCCGGTGGGAGATGACGCCGGTCCGCGACCGGCTGGCCGAATTGGCTCCCCAGGTGCAGCTGCTCGAGAACCTCAGATTCGAGCCGGGGGAGTGTGACAACGACCCGACCTTCGTCGAAAAGCTGGTCAATGGCCATGACGCCTATGTGAACGATGCCTTCGGGGTCTCCCATCGGGCCCACGCATCGATCGTCGGCCCCCCGAAATTCCTGCCCAGCGCGGCCGGCCTGCTGCTTCAGCGAGAGCTGGAGGTACTGGGGGGACTGCTCGGGCTCCCGCAACGCCCGTTCGTGGCCGTGGTCGGGGGGGCGAAGGTGAAAGACAAGCTCGGTGTGCTCACCAAGCTGCTCGACAAGGTCGATGCGCTGCTGGTCGGAGGGGGCATGGCCTTCACCTTCCTGGCCGCGGCCGGACACGATGTCGGAGCGTCGATGGTGGATCGGGATCAGATCGATCGGTGCGCGGAACTGTTGGCCGGCGACACCCCGATCCTCCTCCCGTCCGACATCGTCGCCCTGGAGCCGGGTGCCGACTTCGGGTGCGGGTGCGATCAGGGCCAGGTGGTCATCGTCGAGGAGGTCCCGGCCGGGTGGGTCGGCCTCGACATCGGGCCGGCCACCGTGAAGGCCTACCGCGAGAAGATCGCCGGCGCCGGCACCGTGTTGTGGAACGGTCCGATGGGCGTGTTCGAAGACGAACGCTTCTGCGCGGGGACGACCGGGGTGGCCCAGGCCGTCGCCGAGTGCCGTGGGTTCACGGTGGTGGGCGGGGGCGACAGTGCCGCCGCGGTGGATGCCATCGGGCTGGCCGACCGTATCGATTTCATCTCCACCGGAGGCGGCGCCTCACTCGAGCTTCTCGAGCACGGCGATCTCCCGGGTCTGGCCTCCCTGCGGGGTGCGGTCAATGCCCCCGTCCGCGAATCCGGCCGGGGCCGACACCCCTCGTGACTGTCGCGGTTCGACGCCGTCCGCTGATCAGCGGCAACTGGAAGATGAACTTCGACCACTTCGAAGCCATCCACGCGGCCCGGGATCTCGGCCTGCGGCTGAGCCCGGCCGACGTGGGGTCGGTCGACGTGTCGGTGCACCCGCCCTTTACCGACATCCGGTCAGTGCAGACGGTCATCGAGGCCGAAGGAGTGCCAGTCGCCCTCGGCGCCCAGAACTGCGCAGTGGAGGACTCCGGCGCCTACACCGGCGAGGTCAGCCCGGTGATGCTGGCCAAGCTCCATGTCGAGTACGTGATCATCGGGCACTCCGAACGGCGCCGGTATTTCGCCGAGACCGACGAACTGGTGGCCGCCAAGCTCGGTGCCGTGATCCGCAACGGGATGACTCCGATCTGCTGCGTCGGCGAGTCGGAGGACGAGCGGGCGGAGGGGCTGACCAAGGATCGGCTGGACGGCCAGGTCGAAGAAGCCATCCGCCAGCTGGCGCCGGAGGCGGTGGCGGGCATGGTGGTGGCCTACGAGCCGATCTGGGCGATCGGAACCGGCCAGGCGGCCATGGCCGAGGATGCCCAGGAGGCCTGCAGTTGGATCCGGGAGATCGTGGGTCGGGTAGCCGGGGCGGAGCCGGCGACCACGGTGAGGATCCAGTACGGCGGCTCGGTGACAGCCGAGAACACCGGAGAGCTGATGTCGTGCCCCGACATCGATGGGCTGCTGGTGGGCGGGGCCAGTCTCGACGCCTCCGCCTTTGTGGCCATCGTGAAGGCCGCGACCAATGCCGGTCGGTGAGTTTGCTATCGTCTCCGGCGGCAAGAGTCGAGGAAAGGAGATGCCATGTTGACCACCGCCATCGTCGTCGTGCAGATCCTGGCGTCGCTCTCCCTGCTCTTCCTGATTTTGATGCATAGCGGCAAGGGTGGGGGCCTTTCGGACATGTTCGGAGGCTCGGTCGGCTCGGCGGCGGCCGGATCGACGGTGGTGGAGAAGAACCTCGACCGGATCACGGTCACGGTGGCGGTTCTCTTCGCCTTCACCAACATTGTCCTCATTCTCCGCCTGCAGTGAGCTCGAAAGGCGCCGAGCTGGGCGGGCGCCGAGGTCGCATCGAAAACTTCTGGGCGGAGCGGCGGGCTCGTTGGACCTTGCCCCTGCTGATCATCGTGATCATCGTGATCGTGGCCATCGTCGATCACCTGGGGTCCCACCGGATACGGGAGGTGACCCAGCAGAGCATCTCGGACCTCGTCTCGGGAACTGGAGGGACGGCCGCCGTGAGCCTCGACCAACCCTGGGACGGCTTCAATCCGAATACCCCCGGCGGGGCCAGCTCCTCGACTCCCACCTTGCTCTCGTCGGTCCTCCCGAGCGCCTACACCATCCTCCCCAACCTCACCACCACCCTCAACGGTGACCTCCTGAGTAGCACCAAAGTCACCGCGGTGAGCCCGCTGACCATCCAATATGTGGTGAACCCGGCAGCCATATGGTCTGACGGCGTACCGGTCAGCGCCGAGGACTTCATCTATGCCTGGAAGTCCCAGCGGGGGACGGAGCTGGACGTAGACGGCCAGCCCGATGCGGCGTCTTCGACCCTCGGGTACCGCGACGTGGCGTCGGTCACCGGCAGCCAGGACGGCAAGACGGTCACGGTGGTGTTCACCAAGCCGTTCACGGATTGGAGAACGCTGTTCAGCGGCATGGTCCCGGCTCACATCGCCGAAAGAATCGGCTGGAACCACGGCTTCGATACCTTCAATCCGGCCGTCGATCTGTCGGCAGGCCCGTACCTCTTGCATTCGGTTTCGGGAGGAACTGCGGTGTTGGTCCGCAACCCCCGTTGGTGGGGTGCGCCCGGAACCCTGGCTTCGGTGACCGTGTCGAATATGTCCGACCCCTCGACCTGGGTTGCCGGCCTCGCCAGCAGCAACCACATGGTGGCGCAGCCGGCCGGCTTCAATTTGGGGACACTCAACGCCACCTCGTCCTTGCCGAACACCCAGAGCACCGTGCAGCCGTCCCTTACCTTCATGCAGCTCGAGTTCAACACCATCTCGCCATTGGCGTCCCAAATGGCCCTTCGGCAGGGGATCGCCCATTCCATCGACCGTGACGCGCTCCTGGCCCAGACGTTCAAGGCGGTGGCGCCCGACCTCGGTGTCAACGAGGACCACCTCGCGGTTCCCTTCGCCAACACCTACGCGAAATCGTCGGCCGCGTCCGGCTACGACAAGGCCGACCCCGCGGCGGTGGACCGGTTGCTGGCGTCGTCCGGCTACCACCGCGCCCTCGACTCCAGGTATGTGGACGCCGGCGGCAACCAATTGACGGTGCGCATGGCGGTGGAATCGGGGGATCCGTGGATCACCCAGGTGGGTGCGGCCATCGCCGCCCAGCTACGGCTGGCCGGGATCGCGGTGGCGATCATCCCGGTCGACGGCCAAGCCGGGTTGGCGGCGGCGGCCAAGGCCAACGGGTATGACATGGCCCTGGTGACCAGGTCGGCCGGGCCGTACCTCACCTCGGCTGACGGTTGGTACTCCGAAGACCTTGGTCCTCCCGGGGTGGGCGGCTCGACCGACTGGAGCAACTACGACGATCCGGCTGTCGACCAGCAGTTCGCCGAGGCATCCCAAGAGTTGAACCCGATCGTCGGGAACCCGATATACGCCCAGATCGATGACACCCTCTGGGGCCAGATGGTGGCGCTGCCCCTCTTTCAAGAGCCGGCGTTGGTGGCCAACGGGGTGCAACTGGCGGGGATCCAGTACAACAGCGCGATCGACGGGCTCCTGTGGAATCTTCCGGCCTGGAGTCCGCTGATACCGAAGCCGGCCGGATCCACCTAACTCCATCTCTGGGACGGCGCGGCGGCGCCTGCACCGGGCGGCGGCCGGGCCATGGCGCGCTACCATGCTTCTCGCCCCGATCGCGAGATCGGTGCCATTCGTCGGAGTGGCGGAATAGGCAGACGCGCCAGCTTGAGGGGCTGGTGCCCGCAAGGGCGTGGGGGTTCAAGTCCCCCCTCCGACACGACCAAACCCCGACTCCTTCAGCCCAACCTCCTGGTAGAGGACGTGGAGTCGGGGAGCACCGGACACGTTTACCTCCAAATGATCGGGGAGGACGGTGACGCTCTCCACCATTTCCTCGATCAGGATCCGCCTCTCGAGGTCGGTTGCCGCCGCCCACGACCGGTCGATTTCGAGGTCGGCAAGTACCCGGGCCACCTCCTCGAAGCGCTGTCGCACATCGTCGGCCTTCTCGAGCTCCAGTCGAGACGCCTCGGTCTCGCCCTTGACCGCCTCCATGGCCCGGGCGATGCGAGCTTCCTCCTCGGCGAACAGATCGGCACCTATCCGGTCGTCGTAGCCGGCCTCAGCCATTGTCCCTTCCCGAGAGAAACGGGCCCCTCAAGGCTGCCCCTCCGGGCGGCTGCGCCGACCTTGACCGGCCCTGAACGTTCCGGTCCTGGCCGGAGGTCTGAGTATGTACGTCACTTGGCGTACACTATTGACCATGGCATCCAAGACCGAACGACTGAGCCTGCGACTCACCCCCCACCAGGACGCTGTCCTTCGCCGGGCCGCTGAGGCTCGTGGAGAATCAGCGAACGACTTCGTCCTGCGCCACGCCGTCGAGGCGGCGGAAATGGAACTCGCCGATCGCCGCGTCTTCGTCGTCGACGACGCCGGTTGGGACGAGCTGCAGGATCTTCTCTCGGCCCCGCCGGCCCTTCCAGAGGCGATGGTCAAGCTGCTCTCGAATCCCTCGGTCCTCGAGCGACCGGCTTAGTGGCCTACGCCGGTCCGGAATTGTTGGCCGGCGAGCATCTCCTGGAGGGGTTCGACTGCGGGCAGCCGGCTCTGAATGAGTGGCTGATCCATCGCGCCCTCAACAACCAGGCGTCAGGCACCAGTCGCACATGGGTAATCGTCGAGGCTGGGTCCCATGACGTCGTCGCCTTCTACGCGTCAGCGACAGCATCGATTCTCCGGTCGTCGGCACCCCAGAGGATGAGACGGAATCAGCCCGCAGAGATGCCCGCCGTCCTCCTGGCCCGCATGGCGGTCGATGGGAGACACCAGGGTCGCGGACTCGGAGCAGCACTCCTGAAGCACTTCATGCTCAAGGCACTCGAGGTGGCGAAATCTGTGGGAGTCAGGCTGCTGCTCATCCACGCCAAAGACGACGAAGCCAAAAGCTTCTACGTTCACTACGGATTCGTCGAATCTCCCTTCGATCCGCTCGTCATGATGATGCTCCTCGCGGACATCTGACCGCGTCTGAACCTGGGTATCTGACAGGTGGCGTCGGGTTTGGGCCACTTTGTCAGCGGCGAACGTAATTGGGCGTGAGACGGAATGCGCTTAAAACCCTCCAACGAAGGCAAGAGATGCAAACGGTAGACACACAACCGCGGCAGACACCGTAATGGCGGCGGCGGCAATGGCGGCTGAGTTGGGGCGGTTCCCGACCAAGCGGTGAAGTCGGATGGATACGCCTGTTGTTGAAACGGCGAACATTCCGAACGGGACCCCGCCCGATCCGGACATGGTCACCAGAGCGGAAGCCAATACTTGCCGACCGCACCGACGACTTGCGAAATCGTCAGCAGCCATTTCCAACAACATTGCTACCGAGTGACGTGACCTACGGACGTAAGGCACCCATTCGAGCAGGCATGCCAGCGAGAGAAAAGGGAATAGGGCAATATCGTGGCGGCCGTTCGCATGAGCGCGTTCATGGTTCATGACGGCAGAGAGTTCGTCATCACTGAGCGCCTCCACTGCACCGGCACTGACCACCAGGCGAGGTCGGAATCCCGGCACGCAATATGCGGTGGATCTCGGGTCGTCGAGGACGAGGGCGTCCGGTGCTCGGTCGGTTGACGTGCTCACGAGATCGAGTAGGCGTCGATGACGGGACCTCGCCACCAAAAGTCGCTTTGAAGTCAACACCAGCCCAACAGCCAGCACGATGCCAATGTCCGTTGCCAGTTCGAGACCAAGCGCGCCGTACACGCCCAACCCGGTCAACGGACGACCCTGCCGGGCATCGCCTGCCATCCGAACCAGCGCTTGGGCCAGGCTCAGGTGATAAGAGGCCGTCGTAACCGCCAGGCCCGCCCCCATGAGTGCCAATGCGCCAGCGAGGCCGGTCGCCTGCCAGAGCACTATCGCAGCGCGCGGTGCCCTGAGTTGCCATTTCCCCGCGTCGATCAGGAGTCCGGCTGGCCCCAATAGAACCAGGGCCACCATGCCGAGGACAACGGCCGTCGTCATGATTTGCCATCCCCGATCCCCGAGTCCAATGCTGATCGGAGGACTCTGGCCTCCTTGGGGTTCACCGTCTCCGCGAATCGGACCAGTGCGGCGTCCCGGTCGGAGGTCACAGCCAGCGCCTCCTGCATGAGCTCCACGATGTAGCTTTCCCGTGGTTCTAGGGCCGTATACCGGTGGGCTCGATCAGCGCGCGTGCGGCCAACGAACTTCTTGCGCTCCAGCCGGTCAAGAATCGTGAGAATCGTGGTATACGCATATCCCGGCACCTGGCCCTCCACATCACGACCGGTCATGTCGGACGGGTATGCCGCCCACAGAGAATCCATAACCTTCCGCTCCAACTCGCCAAGTCGTGCCATGCCCGTGTCCTTGTTTGCGGGTAGTCGTCTGACGCAGGTTAGACCAGGCTGACTTGTAGTTCTACAACGCGTCGAACTACATTCCGTCGAATGAGCCGTGCCCGACGATTCAGCGCAGGTAGAGGGCTCGCGATCAGTGCGGCATTCGTGGTGGCCTTGGTAACTGCTGGGTGCTCCGGGGGACCGCCCCCAGCGCCCTCGGCGAACTTTGGCTCCATCGAGAACCGTGCCGTCCCGACGAGCCTGTCGACACTGCCATTGACCGACCAGCACGGCCAGACCCTGGACCTCGCCTCACTTCAGGGAAAGTACGTGATGCTCGTACCCTTCCTCACCCTCTGTTCGGACATCTGTCCGCTGACGACGGCCAACCTCAAAATTGTTCAGCGCTCGATCGACCAGTCAGGGGACCACTCCAAGGTCACGATTGTGGAGCTTTCCGTGGACCCGGGTCGGGACACGCCATACCGGTTGGCCGCCTATGCCGGGATCACCGGTGCCACCTGGGAGCTGGTGACTGAGACCCCCCAAGAACTGACGGCCATCGCCAAGTTCTTCGGCTTCTATTACCAAGATGTCCCACAGGACAACCCGCCTGCGGTCGATTGGTTGACCCACCAGCCTCTGACCTACGACATCAACCACTCTGACGGCTTTGTTCTCCTCAACCCCTCCGGTCACGAGGTGTTCGTAACGGCAGCGGCTCCCGACTACTCCGGCCCACTCCCTCAGGCCCTTCAGCACTTCCTCTCCGACCTGGGAATCCAACACCAAAAGCACCCGCTCCAGCCCGGTTGGACGGCCAACCAGGGCATCCAGTCTGTGTCCTGGTTGCTGGGCACGCCGCTTCCGACACTGGGCTCCTGAGATGTCCCACGCGATCCTCGGACTGAGCGCAGATGCGATGCCGGCTCTGAACTGGAGCCAACTCGGCACCACCCAGCTCGGGTGGGTGCCTTCGATCATGATGCTGACCGCCGGCGGGCTCTACCTTTGGGGAGCGACCCGGGTCAGCCAAATCGAAGGATGCCGATGGTCTCCTCGCCGCACCGCCGCCTTCCTGGGCGGGCTCGTCGTCACCTTCATCGCCATCGAGGGCGTGGTCGGTGCCTACGACGACCAGGTGTTCTATGACCACATGACCCAGCACCTGATGCTGGTCATGATGGCAGGCCCACTTTTCGCCATGGGAGCACCGCTCGATCTGCTCCAACGTTCCGCCGGCGGACGGACCAAACGGGTGGTCGACGCCGGAATGCGATCGCGGGTTGCGGAGGCCGTCGGCCACCCCATTACCGGGTACGTGCTCTATGCCATCCTCATCCCGTTCACCCACCTGACCAGCTTCTACAACTACACGCTCACCAACGACCTGGTCCATGACTCTGAACACCTTGGCTTCATTGTGGTCGGCTATCTGTTCTGGCGTCCGGTGGCGGCGATTGAACTCTCCCGCCATCCGCTGACACCACCCGTCCAGCTCCTCTACCTTGCGCTTGCCGTGCCGGTCGACACGTTTACGGGCCTCACGTTGGCATCGACGACGCATGAGCTATTTTCCTTTTACAACACGTTTCACCGGAGCTGGGGGCCGTCGCTGCTAACGGATCTGCACCTCGGTGGAGCAATCATGTGGGTGGGTGGAGACGCACTGATGTTCCTTGCCATGGTCCCGGTGGCCATTCGCTGGGTCCGGGCCGAGGAACAGCACACGAGGGAAGTTGACGCGGAACTCGATCGCCTCGATTCCGAGGCACGAGGTCAGTCAGTCTGAACATCCCCACGCGCAAATAGCGTTCACTGGAGATCCCACCGAGCAAACGTGGCGATGGATCTCACCGGGCCAACGGATCAGCTATCTGGACACACGTGTACGGTTGACGAGGCAGTTTGTGGGTGCTGTGTTACAGGATGCGCACCCAACCGGCGACTCGCCGCCTATTTTCGCAGGTCCCAGGGCTGGAGCCGCCAGTCGTGTCTTGCGTCGACGGGCCCTCCGACACACGTGTGATCCGCTGGGTTGGTAGGCCCGGCTGGTGTCCAAAATGAGGTGGCGCC
Organism: uncultured Acidimicrobiaceae bacterium; assembly: GCA_963819695.1. Taxonomy (GTDB): domain Bacteria; phylum Actinomycetota; class Acidimicrobiia; order Acidimicrobiales; family RAAP-2; genus DASZIT01. The sequence continues at coordinate 1,651,984 of CAWFXD010000001.1, forward strand.
GCAACGTGCCGTCAAGGGTCACGATGCGAATGTCGAGGTCAGCGACGTAGGGGCGGATCGGCCCGCTCGAGGATGGTGGTGACGACAACGGCGACCCCTGGCCTCACGCCCCCATCGCCCTTCTGACCCCCTCCTCCAGAGAAATCTTCGGCTGGTAGAACATCCTCATGCGGGAGATGTCGGCGCAGCGGTAGAAGGGCCCCATCGGCTTCGTCGCCTGCTGGTCAAGCTTCGGCCCGTAGCCGCGGGTCACCATGAGGGCGAGGTCGGTAAGGGTTGTTCCCACCCCGGTGCCGAGGTTGACTGGCCCCTGACAGTCCACGGCCAGCATCGCCATGACCGCTCCCACGATGTCGTCAATGTGGATGAAGTCCCGCACCTGCTTACCGCCGCCCCAGACGGCGAAAGGGTCCTCTCGGTTCTTCGCCCGCTGGATGAAGGCGGGGAATGGGTAGTCCATGCTCTGATCGGAGCCATACCCGCTGAACGGTCGGACGACCAGGATGTCGAGTCCCTGACGCATTGCCTCCCGCGCCTGGACCTCGCCGACCAGCTTGGTCAAGCCGTGCATGGCGTCGGGGTTGTGGACGTTGCTCAGGTCGATGTCGGACTCCCTGAGCTTGTAGGGCTGCCGCTGGAGGTGGACCGGATACGCCGCCGCCGATGAGAAGTACACGACTTTGGTCGGTCGGTGCTCCAGTGCCCACTGGAGAAAAAGGGAGTCAAGGGCAAAGTCGACGGCAACGGGCATCTCATTGTGCTTCCGCTGGTCGATCGGGGGGATGGTGGCGGCACAGTGGATGGCGAGGTCGAAGGGCATCATTCCCACCTGGAAGAACTTGATGGCGTCGATAGGCTCGTCGCCTCGGATGTCGATGCCGAAAACGTGCCAGCCCAGTGACTCCAGGTGCTCCTGAAAGTGTCGCCCGACGAATCCACAATTTCCAGTGATGAGACAACTCTTGCGCTCCTTCACGATGCCAGACGGCCATTAGAGTCGCCCGTCCATCGGGCATCTCGATAGACCTCTCCCCACCGACCTTGAGCACAGGTTCGGCGACTTCGACGAAGCCCGGATCGGTCAACGGGAGAGAACAGCTGTTGGATGCGACGGTGGAGATCTGTGTATTCCAGCGCCCCCGGCTTCATGTTCTTGCGCCTCCGATCACCTGAAAACCATACCCCTCGGGGTCCGAAATCTCATGGCTGATGACTCTGAACCGTCCCGGTTGGACCTTACGGCGTTTATGCGCCAGCGGAGTCCGTGATTGCCGACGTGGATCTTGGCGCGGTGGTCGCCGAAGTCCTTGAATCGACTCCGCCCCCACCGGCAGTCTTGGTAACCGCTGAGGATCTTGGAGGCTCGTTGCAGGCCGACAGAACTCAGCTGGTTCAGATATTCACGAACCTCATCATGAACGCCTATCAGGCGATGCCAGACGGGGGATCTTTAGGCATCAAGAGATTTGAAAGCAATGGCTTTGTCGAGATACGCGGTGGAGGACAGCGGGAGCGGCATAGACCCGGCTATTGCTGGGCGTCTCTTCGAACCTTTCTTCACGACAAAGGCGAGCGGCATCGGCCTTGGATTGGCTACGGTCAAACATTTGGCCGAAGGCCAAAACGGCACCGTTTCCTTCGAGAACGTCCCTACGGGTGGGGTACGCGTGACTATTCGCCTGCCGCACGCCACCTCCGGGGCTTTGTCCTGAGATTGGTTGCGCCGCTGAGCATTTAGTTACGCCGCGGGCTGTATCGACCCATGACTATGACGTGATCTTCTATGCCCTCAACGAGCACTTCAGCGAGATGGGTGGGGGCCATCCTGTGCCCTACCTGGAGGACGAAAGGGACGTCGCTCCTGAGGGACAGCACGCCTGATCGAACCGTCGGCTTGTGTCTCCCGTCAGGGGCCGTTACCATCTTCGGCCATCGTGTCCCACACCCGGTGTGACCCCGTCGGGGGGTCCGACACTGGAGCGTGGAGCCCTCGGCGGCTCCGATCGATCCTGCTCCTCCCCGCAGCCATCGCAGTGCTGCTCGCCGCCGTCCCGGCGGTGGCCGGGGTGACGGCTGTTCCGGCAGGCGCCGACCAGATTTCCGACCTGCAAGCCCATGCCTCCCAGATCGCTCAGACCCTGGTCCGCGAGCAGCTCCAGGTCGGCAGCTTCCAGCAGCAGTACTCGGTGGCCACCGCCCAGGTGGCCAAGGACGCCATCGCCGTCGGGCAGACCCAGCAGCTGATGAACGCGGACCAACAGCGGATCGACCTCGACACCGGCCGAGTCCGCACCCAGGCGCTCCGCGACTATACGGGCGCGGGATCGGACACCACGGGTGTCGAGGACCAGGTCTTCGCCGGTGGCAGCGGCGTCGACCTGGCCCGGAGCGAGTACGAGTCAATCGCACTGGGCAACGTGACCTCCGCCATCGACGAACTCCACAACGCGCACCAGCACCTCCAACAACAGGAGGCCGTGCTCCAGCAGCAGCAGGCGGCCGACCAGGCGGAGCAGGTGAAGCAGGCCGGGTACCTGAGCCAGGCCCACACCATCCAGTCCCAGCTGACCTCCGAGCAGGCCCAGGTAACGGGCCAGCTGGCCTCGGCCGTGGCCCAGCAGCAGGCCGCCCAGGTGGCGGCGGCCGCCGCGGCGGTCAAGGCCTCGGAGGTGCAGGCCGCCCAGCGGGCCGAGGTCGCCCAGAAGTCGTCTCCGGCCGGCACCCAGGCGGCCGCGCCCACCACCTCCTCCGGTGCCCTACCGGCCGGCGGTGGTGGGGGGGCGACATCGGACCCGCCGCTCCCTCCCTTCCTCCAGTGCGTCGTCCAGGCCGAGTCAGGTGGCAATTACGGGGCCGTGTCGCCGGACGGCCAGTACATGGGCGCCTTCCAGTTCAGCCAGTCGACCTGGGACCTGGCCGCCCAGGACGCGGGGCTACCGGGCCTGGTCGGGGTGCCGCCCAACACGGCTTCAAAGGCCGACCAGGACACACTGGCCGTCACGCTCTACAACCTCGACGGTGAACAGCCCTGGTACGACCCGTGCCGGTCGACCTGACCGCCTCCCACCATAGCCATTGGGTGGCAGCAGAATCGTTCCCCCTTGCCACCATCCATCTTCGAAGGCGACCCTAACCAACAGCAACTCGTCCGAGAATGCCGAAGCAGATCGGTACCGTCACAAAGGCAGCGATCCGACGCCTGCTTCCCGCGTCGAGCACTCCAACTCCGATTCAATGTCGTCGAAGCCATCCTCTTCGCCGGAGTCTTCCGCCCAGAACTCATCGAACGCGTAGCTGTCGTTGTGGTAGGCGGTGACCTCGGTGATCCGCCCGTTATGGATCTCGAAGTCGACGGACGCAATCACGTCCAAAGTCTTCTCATTCTTCATCGCGGTCTCTCGCTGAAAGACCACTGCCCGCTCCGGTTGACTGACGACTTCCAAGACCTCGATCTTGAACGTGTCGCTGGAACGCGACTTCAACTCCCTTAGGAAGCCAAGCACCTCCTGCGCGCCGTGGTAGTGACCCGCGAGACTGCTTCGCCCTGGTTCATGCCATACCACATCCGGTGCCATGACCACCCCCAAGAGGTCCAAGTCACCTGTCTCAAAGTCCTGGTATGTCCGTCGAACCAACGACTCGTACGGATTTTCGGCCATCGTCCTCCACCCCTCTTCCCATCGGTTTCCCCATCCTCCCTTCTCGACCTTGAACGGAGCTGCCTGGGCCGTCTAGGGAAGAAAGTCACAATTTGGACGGGACCGAGCAGAAGCGTTCCTTGCCCCCGGGGGGTCCATAATCATCTTCCTGCACGGCATCGGCCTTCGGCCCCGCCGGCGTTCAGGGCGGCCCGGCGACGGTGTTCTGCTCGGGACTACGGGGCAAACAGGAGATGGCGGTTGGATCGCCCTCGTTACCCCAAAGAGACAGCAGCTTGACCAGAACCTCCTCGGCGGCGGCAACCCCTCCGAGGTGGCTCTCTCCCGGCCGAACGAACAGCTCGGCGTTGGGGAGGAGCGGAACGACCTCCCGGGCTTGCGTGAGAGGCACGATGTAGTCGGAGTCGCCATGCCACCAGGCGACGGGGGCCGAGACGGACTTCAGAGAGAAGCCCCACGGTCGGGTGAACAAGATGAGGTCGTACACCGGTGCGCGTAGCCCCCGCCGGCTGTTGCCGACCAAATCGTCGAGGAACATAGCCTTCACCTCGGGCCACGCGAAGACCCTCCGGTCGCCGGCGGGCGACAACGCCGCGTACAGATCGAAGGCCTGCGATGCCGCTGGTCGGAAAAGGCGCACGAAGGTGTTCAGGGCCACTGTCATCGGTACCCGAAGCGGCGGAAGGATCGGCGAGACTCGGGCGAGGAGACCGACGAGTCCCCCGGCGACAGCCTCGGAGCCTTGACTGGGAACGACACCACCGAGGATGCCGACCGCGGCGACTCGTGCCCCCAAGGCGTACGCGGCGGCCAGCGCGTAAGGACCGCCGCCGGACAGACCGACCACGGCCACCTGCCCTAATCCGAGCTGATCCAAGACTATCTCCAGATCGGGCGTGAAGTCGAGAATCGAATCGTATAGATGGGGCGTCGACAGCCCAACCCCTGGGCGGTCGATGCCAATCAGCCGCACGTTGAGCGCGAATGCAGCCGCCCGTGCAGCTTCGGGAATTTGGCGGCGAGCTCCGGGAGTGCCGTGGAGCCAGACGATCGGACGCCCCCCAAGCGGACCGAACTCCGCGAAGCTGAGCTTGCGATCCTTTCGGACCAAGATCGTCCCTTCAACCCGCGGTGCGGTGATCAGGCTCATGAGAAGGAGACTATTGCGTCGTCCCGGGCCGGTCGGGACACACCGTCCCGTCACTGGCGCTTGGGACACTGTTGCGTCTGACTTCCAAGTGCTCAGTGAGTTCTAAGTCTGGAGCGCTGCCTAAGCTTCCCCGAGTACATCTCCCGAAGGAAAGGGTGGGGTACGAACGGGTTCAGTCCTTCCTCCGACTCCAGCCTGAGCGCCCGCCGGATGGGCCTGAATCTCCCGCACGGAGGTCTCACGTGGCGGGGGACCATGAGGGGGTTGGCGCCTTCTGCAGCGGGGTTGACCCCCCGGCCGTGACCCGGCGGTGGAGCGGCTGAACGCCTGGTTGGGGGCAGAGTCAACGATCTCCCGTCGCCCATCGAGCCGCTCCGCTTTGAGCTCCTTCGTCCAGGAAGATTGCCAGCAGGTCGGGCGATGCCTTCAGACATCGCCGGTTACGCCCTTCGACCTACTGGGTTTGGGACTTTCAGCCCTATTGAGCCCGGATGGAATGCCCGACGCGAATAGAACGAATGGAATTTCGTCAACGCGAACGGAGGATGATGAACTCTCCAGATTCGAAGTCAGAGATGTGGGTCGGCGGCCGGGTGTTCGTTGCCTGCGGCGGGGGCACAACAGTCAGCACCCTTGCGAAGCGTCAGACTGCGCCCAAACGACAACCTGAGCTTCCGAGACTGTCTGAGTGCTCTGAGCAATCTAGTTTCCCGGTCCGGCAAACAACCCGTCGTCAACCTTGCGCAGTCCGCGATATCGGTCCATCTGATTGAGGCGACGGCAGTCTGCGCCGAGGACGAATCTTGACCCCAAGGCGACTTGAGCCGGATCTCTCCTCGAAGGAACCGAGGGGGACCAGCAGGGTCTCCCGCCCGGCCGACATGGGAATCCACAGATACCGTGTGGATCATCTCTATCGGTCGTTGAAAATGGACCACCGTGAGGGGGGTTCGGCCTCCTACTCGACGGCTCGCAGGAATGCACCCAAACGGCCCGAAATGGCCTGGTTGCGTTCCGCCGTGGCGGGTTGGGACGCATTGCCACCGCGGGTGTCTTGTGTCCGAGCCGAGCCATCAGTTCGCATACCGTTCGCCCGCACCCTGCATGGTGGCATCGCAGCCATGAAGATCGTTGAAGTGCGAATCGCAGATCCCAGCTGCTTTGCACGCTGAGGCCCAACGAGGCCGGAACTTCGTCCGGCGCTGCGGGTGGCCTTCCGATGACGTGGGTAGCGCGAATCGGGCCCGGTGCGACCGCAAGATCTTCACCGCGACGACGTTCTCCCTCGGGGACGATCGGCAGCCCGAGGTTGCTCATTTTGCCGATCAGGGCGCGTGGCACCGACCCTTTGACGCTGGGAGTAGGTATGAAGAAGGGTCTGATGCGGAAACGTCTCGTCGCAGTTACCGCGGCCGCCGTCACGCTCGCCGGTGTCGGCGTGAGCGGGCCGCCTGTGATTGCCTCCGCGGCTACGCCCGCCGAGGCCCTACCCATGACACACTGCGCGCTCCCTGCCTCGGGAGGGATCTTTGGCCAGGCCACCCCTACCCAAGAGGACCTCAACCCGGTCGCGGTCGAAGAGGCGATTGCCTACGCCGACACTCACCTTCGCGCCTCGGTGCAGATATTCCGCAACAATTGCCAGGTCGGAACGAGTCCCTTGAATCCAGTGACGGCCGACATTCCCTGGGAGGTGTTCTCGGCAACCAAATCGGTCGTCTCCATCCTCACCGGGATCGCCTACGACCAGCACCGGCTCAATCTCGACGACCCGATCGGTAGGTATCTGCCGGTAGGACCAGGCTGGGGCGACGCCGAGCACCGGGCCATCACCATTCGGGATCTACTCACTGAGACCTCTGGGTTACGCGAGTCGATCCTCGCCGAATTCGCGTCGACCGGAACAGATCCGAACGTCGCCGAGGAGGCACTTGCCCAGCCGATTACCCATCCGCCGGGAACCCATTTCGAATACAACCAACGTGACGTCGATCTGCTGGCGTACGTGGTGCAACGAGCGGTCGGAGAAGGCCTACAAACCTTTGCGCAGCAGTATCTCTTCGGCCCGATCGGAATTCCCGCCAACAGCTACATCTGGCTCAGGGACAGGAGTGGCAACACGTATGGCTATGCGAATCTATTCATCCCACCGACCCAGTTCGCAAAATTGGGGCTCCTCATGCAAAACGACGGCGTCTGGCGCGGCACCAGGGTCCTGTCGAGCTCCTACCTTCAGCAAGCAGGTGCAGATGACCCGACGAATCCGTGTTACGGGTTCTTGTTCTGGCACAACGGGGGTGATTCGTGCACCGGTGCCAACATCCCGGCCGCGGAGACGGTTTCGGGCCCGCTGATCGCTTCTGCCCCTCCCGATCTCTTCGCAATGGTCGGCGCGCTCCAACAGAACAACTTCATGATTCCGAGTCTGCACATAACGGTCACCTGGACGGGCACCCTCGGTGACACTGCGCCGAATCTATCTGTCCTGCTGAGCGCGGGGCCCACCTCGAATCTCTACTACGACTTCTTCCGAATCCTGATGGCTGGAGTGCTCGACGTCAGGATTTCCGATCCAGGCCCGTACACAACACCGCCCCTCGACCTTGACGTCAATCCGCTCAATTACCTGAGCCCCTTTGAGCTTCTGACCGACTATTTCCCCAACTCGACCTGCAACGTCATCATGTGCTCGCCCTGAGTCGTGGGAAATGGCAACCGACCAATCCGGACCGCACGTAGAACTGGCTGCACCGTTCCACTATCCAGGGACGGTTCCCTTTGGGATCCGGGAGTGAACTTCAAGCAACCCGGCATCTTCGGCGGATGGGCTCAGGGGGTGAACGTGGGAACGAAGGCCCGGCCTGTCGGAATCACACCCATGCGCTCAAGCATTACCTTGAGATCGTGAGGATTTGAGGCCGCGTTCATGGCTTGATGAAGATGGATTTCACCTCTGGCCACGAGTTGCCCCAAAGCTTGGTCGAACGTCTGCATGCCGTCGAACTCACCCTCCGCGATCATGGTGATGATCTCCGACGTCATCAGCGGGTTGGCGATGGCCTCCTTGATACGGCCATTTGCCACCATGACCTCGAGCGCGAGCACCCTGCCGCTTCCAGCCGCTCGGCGGACCAGCCTCTGACCGATCGTGCCCGTCAGTGCGCCCGCCAAACTGGTACGAACCTGTTGGTGTTGATGAGGTGGGAAGAAATCTACGATCCGGTTGATCGACTCCGGTGCCGTGGTGGTGTGCAAGGTCGAGAGGACGAGGTGTCCGGTTTCCGCGGCCATCAGCGCGGCGGACACCGTCTCCGGGTCCCGCATTTCCCCGACCAGGATGACATCGGGATCCTGACGGAGAACCACACGCATGGCACTCGTGAACGTCGCGGTGTCGAAACCGACCTCGCGCTGATCAACGCGAGCTCTGCCGTCGCGGTGGAGATACTCAATGGGATCCTCCACCGTGACGATATGGCAGGCGCGGGTCTGGTTGATGTGGTTGATCATCGCGGCCAAGGTCGTGGTCTTGCCGCAGCCGGTCGGGCCGGTTACGAGGATCAGGCCGCGTTGTTCTTCGGCAAGTCGTCTGACGACGTCGGGCAGGCCAAGTTCTTCCATGCTGGGGATGCTGGGCGGTAAACGCCGTATGGCCAGGGCCACCGAGCCATGTTGGTAGAAGGCATTGATGCGGAAGCGACCGATGCCAATGGCGGTGTAGGCAAAGTCGACCTCGTGGTTCTCTAGGAAGATCGCGCTGATGGTGGGGGACATGATCGACGCGGTGAGGACAAGCAGCTCCTCGGCGCCAATCGGAGGTTCGTCGTCGAGGGTATGGAGGTGACCGTCCACGCGCACCGCGTGGGCAGCCCCTCCTTTGATGTGAAGGTCGGAACCGTCGAGATCGCAGACGACTTGCAGTAACCGAGTGAGTGCACTGCTCCCGGTACGGGCGTCCGCGCCTTGCGACGGCGGCTGGCTCTCCGGGAGTGTGTAATTTTTGAGAAACCCCACAGTTGTCAACTTCCGCGCGATGGGTGGCTCGGGTCGGTGATCGGGATGGCTTCTGGTGAATACCACTTCCCATCAGGCGCGATCCACCCTCCTTGGCCCTGACCGCTCATCTGGGTTCCACCTCTCGACACCTCGATCGACGTCAACCAAAATTATCGACGCTTTGCCCGATTACTTGAGAATGGGTTGCCTGGCGTCACGGAGAGCGTTCAGCTCGTCGGGGGAGCCCGCCCCTCTGACCAGCCACTATCCGGTCGATTGACCTCGGACCTAGGCGACGGGACACCCCACCCACACCAGAGATTGGCGACGCAGAGGGTTCGCCGAGGACGAGGCTTGACTTTGCCGAGGCACCGATGCAGGGTGCCCGGAGTTACGACCGTCCGAAGGGGGCATCGAAATGGCGTTATTCGGTGGCAAGAAGCGAGCGCAGCGGCTGAAGGAAGCGGGCGTCAACGCCCAAGCCGTGTTGGTCTCGTTCCAAGAGATCGGCCAGCAGAATTTCACGCCGCTCGTCAACCTGACGTTGCGCATCACACCTGCTGACGGGAGCGGGCCGTTTGAGGTCACGACCCGCGGGCAGGTTGAGTTCTCGGTAATCGGAAAGCTGCAGCCCGGCGACACCATCGCGGTGCGCTACGACCCCGAGGATCACGAAAACTTCGAGGTGGTGGGGGATTGGGAGCTCAGCGGTGCGGGCGCCGGCGCTGCCGGGGAAAGCCTTCAGAGCGCTAGCGCAGGTGAGATCGCGGCGACGGTCCAATCTACGGGGGACACCGGGCAACGCAAGTCGGCGGCTGACTTGTTGGCGAGCGGCCAGCGAATGACTGCGGTCCTTCGAGAGTTCTCGGCGTCGGGCAAGACTGTCGGCGATGTGGATCCTTCGTTGCCAGATCCCGACGATCCGCTGTACGTGATGAAGGCCGAGATACAGATCGATGGCTCGAGCCCTATCGAGGCTGTGTTCATGAATCGTGTGCCGGAGGCGAAGGTAACAAGCCTCAGCCTCGGCGCACGGCTGAACGTCGCGGTCAACCCGGCAAACCCGAGCCGCGAAGTGACGATCGACTGGGCCAGTTCGCCGGTCGTTGGCTGAACCTTCGCATGAGGATGACAGGTCCCCGGCTGTAGCGGACCCACCTCCGATACTCGAGATCTGCGACTGAGCCCTCCGCGGGATGTGACCGCGAGCGAGTCGAAAACGCCGGCTCGTACCCCCCTTAGGACGGCGCCGGACCGACTGACCCTCCCATTCTCCGGGAACCCGTTCTATGCTCGCTGGCGATGAGCGAGGGAGAGTGGCGATGGCCGAGATTCTGGTAGTCGGTGGCGGCGTCGTGGGACTGGGGCTCGGGATGATGCTTGCCGGCGATGACCATGCCGTCACCGTGCTGGAACGAGATGATCAACCCGTCCCGGACGACGCGGAAGGAGCCTGGACCAGCTGGGAGCGAAAGGGCGTCAACCAATTCCGCCTGCCTCATCTCTTCCTCCCCCGATACCGGCAGATCCTCGAAGACGAGCTACCGGAAGTGGCAGCGACGCTGGATCGTGACGGCGCACTTCGGTTCAATCCGGTGAGCGACGCTCCCGACTTCGTTACTGGCGGGGCCCGTGATGGGGACGACCGCTTCCAAATGCTGTCGGGCCGGCGGGCGGTGGTCGAGCGATCGGTGGCCACCGTCGCGGAACGGACCCCTGGCCTGAGCGTGAGGAGGGGAGTGTCGGTTGCCGCCCTGACCTGCGGCGCCGAGGCAATCACCGGGGTGCCCCAGGTGAAAGGAGTTCGCACATCCGACGGAGAGGAAGTGACCGCCGATCTGGTCATCGACTGTAGTGGTCGGCGATCGGCACTCCCCGCCTGGCTGGAGGCGGCCGGCGCACGCCGACCGGAGGACGAAGTGGCCGACAGCGGATTCATCTACCTGGGCCGGCACTTCCGTTCGCGTGACGGGCAGCTGCCGGTGTCCCTCGGGCCCGGACTACAGCCGTACGGCTCCATATCCGTGCTCACCCTGCCGGCGGACAACAACTCCTGGTCGGTCACCCTCATCGCCCGGTCGGGCGATCGGGCGCTCCTCGGACTCCGGGACCTCCCGCGGTGGGAGGACGTGGTGCGGTCGCTCCCTACCGCGGCCCACTGGCTCGAGGGAGACCCGATCGAGGAACGGATCGTGATGATGGCGAAGATCGAGGACCGCCACCGGGAAATGCGTCCGGGTGGCACGCCGGTGGCGACTGGGATTCTTGCGGTGGCCGACGCCTGGGCTTGCACGAATCCGTCGGTCGGACGCGGCGCCTCGATCGGGATGGCCCATGCCCAGGCCCTTCGTGACACCCTTCGACAGACGGGGCCCGACCACCCGGCCGAACTGTCGGAAGCATTTGCGTCCGCCACCGAGGCCGCCGTCGAACCCTGGTACCAGGGCACGCTCTCCTTCGATCGACACCGCCTGGGCGAAATGGAAGCCTTCGCCGAAGGCACCACCTACGATCCTGGTGATCCCGAGTACGAGATCACCAGCGCACTCGCGCTGGCCAGCTCGAAAGATCCCGACGTCTTCCGGGCGTTGATCGATGTCGTCAGCGTGCTCCAACTCCCGGAGACCGTGCTGGCCCGCCCCGGGATGCTCGACAAGGTCATCGCCCTCGGAGCCGACTGGCGGGACGAGGCGCCCATCGGACCGGGTCGCGACGAACTGGTGGCCATGGCCAATGCCTGAATCCATATGAGAGACCGGAGGTGTTTTCGGTGCGTGCCGACAGCAGCGGGGTAGGGATCGAATACGAGGTCACCGGTGAGGGCCGGCCGGTGGTTCTGATCCACGGCTTCCCGGACTCTGGGAGGTTGTGGCACCAGCAGACCCGCGCCCTGGCCGACGCCGGATTCAAAGTCATCGTCCCGGACATGAGAGGCTATGGCGCCTCTGACAAGCCGGACGGGGTCGAGGCCTACAACATCCTCTACCTGGTGGCTGACATCGGCGCGGTGCTCGACCATGCCGGCGTCGACCGAGCCCACATCGTCGGCCATGACTGGGGGGCCGCGGTGGCCTGGGTCCTGGGCGCGGTGGCCCCGGAGCGGGTGGACCATCTCGTCGCCCTCTCGGTCGGCCATCCTTCCAGTTTCCGATCCGGAGGATTCGAACAGAACGAGAAGTCGTGGTACATGCTCCTCTTCCAATTCGAAGGCGTGGCCGAACGTTGGCTCTCCGATGACAAGTGGGCCAACTTCCGGGCGTGGGGACATCATCCCGACGTCGATGAGGTCATCGCCGATCTCGAGGCCACGGGTTCGCTGACTCCCGGTCTCAACTGGTACCGGGCCAACATCCCTCCGGAGTCATACGTGGACCCGCCCCTCGCCCTGCCCTCGGTGCAGGCTCCCACCATGGGGGTATGGAGCAGTGGAGACTTCGCCCTGACCGAGGGACAGATGACCCGTTCGGCCGAGCACGTCTCGGGTCCATGGCGCTACGAGCGGCTGGAGGGCCCCGGCCACTGGATGCAGCTGGAAGCTCCCGACGAGGTCAACCGCCTGTTGAGTGACTTCCTGCCCGCTTAGACCTTCCATGACCTTCAGCCAGGGCAGCGAAACCGAGGGGGTCAGATCAACAGTTCCCGATGACGCCGCCGGGCGAAGAGATCGGCTGACCCGGCCAGATCGACCTGGACCTGGCTCTGGGTCTCGAGCAGCTCGTCGGCCCAGAGCATCTGGAGCGTCGTTCGCAGCCGGTCCCCGCGGCGTCGGGCGCGGGCATCCTCAAACGCCTCGAGCAGCACCTGGTGCAGGATCTCGTCGTGGGACGGCGGCGGGTCGAGCGAGTCCCGGCGATCGGCCAACAGCTCCGCGAACTCCTCGTACCACCGGTGGCTGGACGCATAGGAGTCGCGCAGAACGGCGCCGGCCACCGCGACCGACTCGAGCTCGGCCTGTCCGGCGTCAGCCGTCAACGCCGGCAACGTCGACAGGGTGTAAGCCGCCATCCGGATCCGGTTCGACCCGGTGAAGAGGTCGGTGATGGTGTCGACCGGTACGACCTTCGCTCCCCGCTCGGCCAGGAACTCCCGGAAGGCGTCGTCGAGCCGGAGATAGGCATTGTGGGACGCGCGCTGGCCGGGCCGGGTGTCGACCTGGCGGGCCGGGGCGGTCAACCGGTCCACCGCATCGGCCAGGTAGCTCGAGCTGGCGACGAAGGCGTCGGAGAGGGCCCGTCCGAGAGCCGCGGTGGCGCCTCGGGGCCAAAACAGGGCCCCGACCACGATGCTCACCGCGCAGCCGATGGCCACGTCCTCGATTCGGGTCAGGCCGACCTCCCAGCCGGTGGGGGCGATGATGTTGAACAGGATCACCACCACCACGGTGAAGCCGGCCTGCCCGGCCGCGAACGAGATCATCGACGGGGCCACGCCCGACACCAGCACCGAAAGGGGGAGGAGCACCCACAGCAACACCGGGTCACCGGCCACCCCGACCATGATGGCCGAGCCCACCACGAAGCCCACCGCCGTCCCCCCAACCGCCCGAAGCGCGGTCGCCCCGGTGCCCAGGGCGTTGGAGCGCAGGACCGACAAGGTGCCGAGGACCACCCAGAAGCCGTGCTCGACATTGGTATATTCCACGACGGCAACCGCCCCGGCCAGGCCCACCCCGCCTCGCACCGCGTTGCGGAACCATACCGAGCGGAATGACAGGTGGGAGAAGAGCCGCCGCCAGAACGAGGATCCCGGCCGCTGGCCGGTCGGGCCCAGTCTGCGATCGCCGACGGCCTGGGCCCCGGCCGACTCGAGGGCAGCGTCAGCCATCATCTCGGTGGCGATGCCCATGGCCCGGGCCCGGAAACTCGGATCCAACCAGGAGGCGATCCCGTGCCCGTCGAGGGACTCCACACCGGCACCACCACCGGTTGTCGCGCCGGGGCCCTTGGGTCGGGGATCGATCAACCGGGTCACGTCGGCATCGAGCTCGTGCTCGATCAGCTGGTCCAGATGCCGGATCGACTCCTGGAGCGATCGCTCCAGAGCGACATCGTCAACCGGGTGGGCATCCATGTCGCAGATGAGCGACGAGGTCAGCCCCAGGGTCACGGCCACCGCCTCCACCACCGCCCGGGCCGGAGACTGATCCACCGACGCGCTTCGATCATCGATCAGGAGTGCGTTGTTGGCGACCCATTCGACCCGTCCGACCAACTTGGCCAGGGCGACGGCGGCGGCCGCGGATCCGGTCGGCGGGTAGGGGGTCCCGGCGTACTGGTCCCGGAGCCGGGCCAGCTCTCGCTTCACCGCCCCGTGGGCCATAGGGTCGGGCCGGCCGTCCGCGACCGTCGCCGTCAACCGTCCAACCGCCGACACCGTGGCCGACAACCGCCGACGGAGGTCGTCATGCCACGGGGCGGGCCATACCAGCAAGCAGGCGGGAATGCAGGCGGTGGCGGCGAATGCCCAGCCGATCAGTCGGGGGCCGATGGCAGAGGCCGGCTGGACCACCGCGACCGGTAGCACGAAGGTAAGGAGGGCGGCGGTCGACGCAGTGGCGGCCTGGGGCGAGACGATGCCGGCAAACAGCACCCCGAACCCCACCACCGCCATCACCGCGATGGCCGCCACCCTATGGGTCGAGACCACCGTGCCGAGAGCGATGAAGCCGGTCCCCGCCAGGGCCAGACCGCCATAGGAGACAGCACGAGCGCGGGGTCGACCCGGGAATTCCACCAGGAGCAACAGGGCGAAGGAACCGAAGGCGCCGAACAGGCTGACCTGTGGATTGGCGAAGACCACATGGGTGAGGGCGAAGACCGCCGATACCACGACCGCCGCCCGAATCGACCGTTTGATGGCCAGGAACCCTGGGTCCCGGTGCCGGATCCACCCAGCGATGCCCGAGGGGGATGAAGCCCTCGGACCCGCCGCGGTCAGTTCCACGGCTCCCGGCCAAAGTCGGCCCAGAACCAACGCGGCCCCGGTTGATCGCATTTGCCGCAATCGTCCCGATTTTGGGCCACCCGCAGGGCTCGCTCGAGTTCGGCGCCGCCGAGGTGGTAACCGCGGCCGTGCCGGTGCCGGTCGCGGGCCTCCATTCCGAGCGTATGGCCCTCGACCCACAACCGATCGGAGATGACGTGGCCGGGGACTACTGCAAGTTCGGTCTTCAGCAACTTGGCCGCCCAGCCCAGGGTTTCCATTTCGGCAACCGGTAGTTCCAACCAGCCAGCGATAGCTCCAAACAGTAAATTGTCGGGGACGTAACAATCGACACATCGCCCGAAGACCGTCACGGTGTCGGCACACTGCCTGGTTGACGGGCAACCGCCGGGAAAAAAGGTGCCGCGGTCGAAGGGCCGAAAGATTATCCTCCTGCCGTTGGCGACCATGAACACGGTCGGCGAGAACGGGCGATCGGCAGCCAGCCGGTCAAAGGTCATATTAATGGTGGAGAGGAACGCTTCAGTAATATCGGGTCCACAGCAGGGGTGGGAAACGAGATTGATGACCAGTTGACTGCTGGCGCGAGCTTCGGCCGTTTCCTCTCCCGGGCAGGAGATGATGACCCGGGCCTCGGCGGTCACTTCCAGATGGCTGGCATCCGTCTGACGAACTGTCCAGGTGACGCTGGCAATCTCTGCGGTCCCGGCACCGGTGCACTCCGCGTGCAGAATGGCCGACACCTGTCGCCCCTCGACCCCGTCACCCTCGAGGACTTCCGACGCCAGGTGTCCAGGGATGCTCCAATGCGCCGGGCGGGCACAATCACGGATCCCGATCTGGCTCGGGCCGGAGACCGAGATGGTCGCCGAACATTGGCACGGTGGGCGCCTGGTTTGGCGCCGCCGGGCCCGGAGCACCAATCCCAGGATGGCAAGGAGCAACACGGCCACCACCACGATGGCCACCACATTGACGTGTGACCGATGGTTGGTTGGCTGCCCCGAAGCGGTAGTGCCGGGGAGGTTGGCGGTTGTGGTGGTGGCGGCGCCCTGGGCCACCCCAACTGGGGTGGCCCGATCGTTGCACTGCCACACCATCCGGAATGTGATCTGGGCTCGTTGCCCGAGTTGGAGCCCCGGCCTCGGTCCCAACGGAGCCGGGCCCTGAGCCGGGCCCGCATAGGTCAGGCTGCCCGAGCCGTCGGCCTCGATGGTCACCGACCAGGCCGTATCCGGCTCTTCGACCGGGGCGGTCGAATACTGCGAGCCCGCCGGATAGGCATAGGTCTGATGAGCAAACGAGGCGTTGGTGTAGGTGCCCGGCCCGTGGTATGTGCTGATGTCGATGTTGGCCGTCAACGGTTTTCCGGGCCCCGGCTTGGTGAACGGTTCGGGGACGATCAGTCCGGGATGAGGCGCCAGCGTGCCGGTGGCCGGTCCCTTCGCGCTGTCGAGCCCGGCCGCGGTGGCACAGGTCGCCTGGACGATGATCGGGAAGGCCACGATGCTGCCGGTGAACTGCCCGGACACGCTGGTGCCGTTGTCGTGCCAGGTGAATGAGCCACCGATGTTGAGCGGGCAGGGACCGCTGGCGCACCTCCCCGTCGGCGCCGAAGTGGGGGTAGACGTCTGGGCGCCGGCTCCGGGTGGACCGGAGCTCCATAGGGCGCCGGCAATCAGCCATGCCACGACAAGGCGCACGGCGTAGGCCGTTGACCTACTCCGTCTGACCGCGCCGGGGAGCCTCTTCCGATAGCCCACCGGGCAATCATGCCGCGATCGGGCCGATTCGGCCCGGACCGTCGGCTGGTCGGCGGGAGCTCAACCGGTCTTCTGCTAGACACCTGAGGATGTCGGTCGACCGCATCCAGAGACGGGCGATGGTGACCGGAGCCACCCGCGGAATCGGGAAGGCCACCGCCCTGGCCCTGGCCGCGGCCGGATGGGACGTCGCCATCACCGGGCGCACCCAGCGGGCCGGCGAGGGGCGCGATGACTCCGACACCGGGGCCGGGCGGGCACTGCCCGGCAGCCTCGAGGAAACCGCCGCTCGGGTTCGAGAGTCCGGCCGGAAGTCCCTGGAGTTGGTTGCCGACCTCCATGACCACGGGGCGCTTCGTGGCGCGGCCAGCCGGGTCATCGCCGAGTGGGGAGGGGTGGATCTCCTGGTCAACAACGCCGTCGACACCAGTCCGGGAAGCATGGTCGGGATCCAGGAGTTGAGCGTGGATCAGATGGAATCGAAACTGGCGGCCAATGTGGTCGGCCAGTTGGTGCTGGTCCAGGCGGTCCTTCCCGGCATGTTGGCGCGGGGCGCCGGCCTGGTGGTGGACGTGACCTCCCACGTGGCCACCGCCGACCCACCGGGTCCGGTCGGACACGGTGGCTGGGGTCTGGCCTACGCCGCGTCCAAGGCCGCCTTTCACCGATTTGCCCCGCTCCTGGCGGTCGAATTCGGTGAACGGGGGATCCGGGCCTACAACGTGGATCCCGGCTATGTCGAAACCGAGCGCCAGATGGTCAATGCTGCGGCGTTGGGACTCGCCGGTCGCTACACCGGGGCACCACCTTCGGTCCCGGCCGCCGCCATCGTCTGGCTGGCCGACCACCCCGGTGAGGTGGAAAACGGACAGACGGTCCGGGCTCAGAAGCTGGCCCTGACCCACCATCTCCACCCGGATTGGCGCCCAGACCCCGAGTAGCCGGGTTCGGTTATCTTGAGCCAGCCAGCCTGAGCAATTGGACGCCAGCCTGGCCGCCTTCGACCCCTGATCGCTCAGTAGCCGGGAAACACCCGACGGAGCTCATCGAGGTTGGAGTCCGGGTCATTGACGGCGGGGGTGTGATCGGGATCGAGGCGACCGGCGACCAATCGGATCAACGCCTCCGCGGGCAATTCGAGGTCGGCGGTCCCCGTCGGGTCGTCGGCCGAAAGGCTTACCGCCGCCGGCTGCAAGGCGAGTTGGAGCCGACGGGTCGGTGCCGAGGTGCCGACGCGGATGGTCCGTTCGACTCCGGTGGGACGCCCGGCGAATCCCGCCATCATGCCCAGGGAGTCGATCAGCAGTTCAGCCGCGTCGTCGGGGACGGTTGCGGTTGGGTCCAGGGTGACGGCGACGTCCCAGGTATGCAGCGCGTGCTCGCTGAGGCGCAGCCGGAGAGCGGAGGCGAGATCGAGGTCCATCGGCCCGACCGCGAACCGGCGAGCGCGGTCTTCCGGGGTGAGCGAGGCCAGTCGGGTGAGAAACGCCCGATCGGCCTCCAAGGTATCCGCGGCCTGCTGGTCCGGGCTCTTGGCATTCCATTCGTCCCAGATGGCCTGCATCTCGATCTCGTCGCCGTCGAGCCTCCGCCGGGAGGTGACCCCACCGGAGCCGAGATGGGAGAGAACATCGGCGATCGTCCACTCCGAGGGATAGGCCGGTTGGCGCAACTGCTCAGGAGTCAGCGGTTCCACCAAGGCGGCCAGCCGCTGGGCCGAGGCGGCCAGCGTTTCGATCAGCCGGTTTACCTGTTCAGCATCGTTCCGGTCGGCTGTCGCCAGGTCGGCATTGTCAGGGGTCATCAGGGTGTTGTCCTTTCTCTTCTCCGGTCGGAGGCCGGCCATCAGGCATTGCGTCTCGCTCCGGCGTCCGGTGGGAGTCCCGTCCTACCAGAACGGCGACCAGCTGCTGGTCCGCAGCAGTTTGCTCTCCCATTGGTCGCGGAGCTCCAACCCTTTGGCCATGTACGACCCCGGCCAGGTGGACGGGTCGTACTTCTCCACGCTGGTGAGCAGATCCCCCAGGGTCGAGTAGTTCATGATCTTCTGCATCAGGATCGCCTCCGGCCGGACACCGGAGCCGTGCGCCACCTGGAAGCA
The DNA here is from genome assembly GCA_963819695.1 of uncultured Acidimicrobiaceae bacterium. Classification (GTDB taxonomy): domain Bacteria; phylum Actinomycetota; class Acidimicrobiia; order Acidimicrobiales; family RAAP-2; genus DASZIT01. The sequence continues at coordinate 1,670,596 of CAWFXD010000001.1, forward strand.
GGCCTGGATGTCCAGGAGCTGGCTCTCCGGGGGGATCTTGTGCATGAACTGCCAGTAATCGTGGTCCCACAGCTCGATGTAGTCGTCGAGGGGGGCATCCGGCCAACCGGTGTCCTGCATGTACACCGAGAGCTCGTGCTCCTGCCCGTCGGTGGGGATCTCCCGCAGATCGACGTCCTGCAACGCCGACCAGTACACCGGGGTGATCAGCTTCCCGTCCACCTGGTATCGGCAATGGTCGAGCTCGGAGTTCAACGTCTGCAGATCCCCGGTGAGCATCCGCTGAGCCAGGCCCTCCCAGGCGCGACCATCGGTCACCGCGGTGATGGTCACCACCTGATACGCCGGCCCGCTTCCCATCGCGTGGTTCAGGTACCACACCAGCCGGGCATCGTCACTCTGGCCAAGCGAGCCCATCCATCCGTTCCGGTAGAGCTCCTCGAACGTCGCCGCGTGCCGTCCAATCACATGGTGGGTCTCATGCATGAACAGCATCGTTCAACTCACTCTCTGGCCGGCAAGGCCGTGGGCACGTCGTCGGCATCCGCTCCGGGTCGCTCAGGCCCTCCACGCTGACGCCGCAGGACCGGAGCATCCCGGAGGAGGGCGCGAAGCGCCTTCCGGTCGAGCTTGCCCAGGGCGCTGAAGGGCAGTTCCGGCGCGAACACCAGATATTCGGGAATCTTGTAGGTCGCCAGCCGGGAAGCGCAGTGGCCGGCCAGCGAGTCGGCGGCAATCGGTTCCGACGCCACCACCACCGCGCCGACCCGCTCGCCCAGATCGATGTCGGGCACCCCCACCACCCCGACATCGATAACACTGGGGTGCGCGCGGATGGCGTCCTCCACCTCGACCGGGCCGAACTTCTCGCCGCCCCGGTTGATGGTGTCGGAGAGTCGGCCCGAAACGAACAGATAGCCCTCATCGTCCTGCCAGCCGGAGTCGCCGGTATGCAGCCATTCCGATGTCGTAGTTTGGGTGGCCCGCACCAGAAACTCGCCGGAACTCCCCGGCACCACCGGTTCCATGGTTGTCGGGTCGACGATCCTGAGCTCGACGCCGGGAAACGGTCGGCCCACCGAGCCCAGCCGATCGCCACGACGATGATCCGCCGGGGTCAGGGCGGCATAGGCGCCGAGGGTCTCGGTCTGACCGAAGGTATTGGTGAAGTCCACGTTGGGCAAGGCGGCCAGGGCTCGGCGGACCAGATCCACCGGTGCTGCCGCCGCCCCGTAGCTCAACGCCTGGAGGGAGCTCAGATCGGCAGTGGCGAACGGCGGGGTGGTCGAGGATGCGGCGGAGCATGGCTGGGACCACGAAGGTCTGTGCCACCCGGTAGCGCTGGACCAGTTCCAGCCAGGTGCCGGCGTCGAACTTGGGCAACAGAACCGTCTGCTTGCCCGAGTGCAGCGAGATGAGCAGACCCAGCGTGCCCCCGATGTGGAAGATGGGTGCCGACATCATGTCCACTTGCTGGGGGGAGTCGGGATTGATCGGCTTCGCGTAGTAGGCCAGCCGATCGGTGACCACGTCGTGGCTGATGAAGATGGGCTTCGGCAGCCCGGTGGTCCCGCTGGTGAACAGGACCAAGGCGGTGTCCGGGCCGTCCCCGACCGCGGCGGCACCCACTGGCGTCAGCGACGCCGGCCACGATCTCGCTTCTCGCCCAACACCGGTCCGTCCAGGGCGGAACCGAGGTTCGCCGCGTACCGGGGATCCGGCCACACCGACCCGGGCCCCGACCAGCTCGGCCAGCTGGGCGAGCTCGGCGGCGGTCAGGTAGGCATTCATCTGGGCGCTGGCGGCCCCCAGTCGGGCTGCCGCGTAGATGGTGGCCACCGACAGTGCGCTTCCGAGGTCTACCAGGGCCACCCGATCACCAGGCCCGACGCCGGATGCGGCGAGAGCCGAGGCGACCTTGCCGATGAGCGTTTCGAGCTGGCGATAGGTGATCGAGGTGCCGTCGACCACGATCGCGACCCGGTCGGGGACACTCTCGAACGAGGTGTCGGTGGCATGCCCGATATTCACGGGCGGGGTCCTCGGTGCCGCACAACTGATCCGGTCGCCGCGGCGATCTGCGGCCTCGTCATTGGAGCGGGGACCACACCGCGGTCCGCAGCAGCTTGCTCTGCCACTGGTCCCGCAGTTCGAGCGCGTCGTGCATCCAGGACCCGGGTCGGGTGATCTCCGGGGGGATGTCGTTGGTGAGCAACCGGACCAGTGGGGGGAGGCTCGAGAGCTTCTGCATCAGGGTCACCTCGGGATACCTCCCGGCCCCGGGCATCGACTGCAGGGCGAGTTCGATATGCATCTGCATCTGGGAGCCCTCGGCACCGAGGGCATGCTTGTAGATGTCACCCGAAGCCTGGATGTAGTCGTGGATCTTCCCGGGGAACGGCCACATGGTGTCTTCCATGTACATGGCCGGTTCGTGCTCGACCGGTTCGGTCGGGATCTCGGCCAGGGTGCCGACGGACGGCGACCAGACCAGAGGGGTCATGATGCGGGCGCGGGACTCGTGCTGAAGCCCATCGCGGTGCCGGGCCCACGACTGGAGGTCGCCGCCGGCCATCCGTTCCGCCAACCGCGCCCAGGCCGCACCATCTTCCACCCCGGTCACCGTCACCACCCGGTAGGCGAGCCCACTGCCGTGCGCCAGGTCGAAGTACCAGAGCAGCCGGGCGTCGGATCTCTTGGCCAACATCGGCATCCAGCCGTCACGGTAGGCGTCCTCGAAGTCGGCCGCCCGCTTTCCCACCACCTTGTGGACTTCGTGGACGAAGAGCACGGCCCCCCTCTCAATCTCACATCTTCCCCGCACCGACCCGCCCGGCCGATGCACGTGCCCGGCGCGAGCCTTCAGGTTGCCGCATGGTAATTCTCGTCCGCCCGAGGGTCAAAGCGACGCCGCCCGTTGTGCTTTGCGCCGGGCGGCACTACGACGTAGCCCAGCAGGTGCTGGCCGGGACATACACCTGGTGCGAGGAAGGCGTCCTCGATCCTTCCCGGTTGAAGCCCAGCGACCCCGGACCGGTCGAGGGCGACGAGCAGATGTCGAGGACGTCAGTCCCGAGTTGAACGACAGGGTGAAGAAGGCTTGCAATGGCGAGCGCCACCCGGCGACCGTCATGACCGGTTGGTGAAATAACTCGAGCGTTGTTCCTGTTCCAACTGGTGAGTGGGCGTCGTCGGGTGCGCGCCCGCTCTCCGTTGCTCCCGAAAGGCGCCGCCTATGTCTGTACCGCTATCCATCCTCGATCTGGCCATCATCGGCAAGGGGGAGAAGGCGCAGGACAGCCTGCGGGGGAGTGTTGGGCTCGCTCAGCGAGCCGAAGAGCTGGGGTACCGGCGGGTCTGGTACGCCGAGCATCACAACAATTCGGCGATCGCCTCCTCGGCCACCAGCGTCCTGATTGCCCACATCGCCGCTCACACCCGGACCATCCGGCTGGGGGCGGGAGGTGTCATGCTTCCCAACCACTCCCCGCTGGTCATCGCCGAGCAGTTCGGCACCCTCGAGACGCTGCATCCCGGGCGGATCGATCTCGGTTTGGGGCGGGCCCCGGGCACCGACCAGAACACCATGCGGGCCATGCGCCACGACGGGAGTGAATCGGACCGGTTTCCCCAGGATGTGCTGGAGCTCCAGGGATACCTGTCCGGGCGCACCCGGGTTCCGGGGGTGGATGCCACCCCGGGAAAGGGCACCAATGTGCCGCTGTACATCCTGGGTTCGTCCCTGTTCGGGGCGACCCTGGCTGCGGCTCTCGGATTGCCCTACTCGTTCGCATCGCATTTCGCCCCCGACGCGCTGCAGACCGCGGTGGCGTCCTACCGCCGTGAGTTCCAACCCTCCGAGCAGCTCGAGCGGCCCTACGTCATCGCCGGGGTCAACGCCATCGTGGCCGAATCCGAGGAGGAGGCCCAGTCGCAGTACCGGGTGTCCCGGCGCCAGCGGGTGGCCCGCCTCCTCGGCCCCCACCGCCAGTACACCGACGAGGAGGCCGACGCCATCCTCGAGTCACCCCAGGGCCAGCAACTCGCCAAAATGATGCGGTACTCGGCGGTGGGAACCCCGGCGACGGCCCGGGCCTATCTGGAGGAGTTCGCTGGGCACGCCGACGCCGACGAGCTGATCGTGGCTCATCTGGCATCGTCGGTGGAGACCCGCCTTCGCTCGGTGGAACTCCTGGCCGACGTCAGCGCACCGGTGTCCGCCTAGCCCCGAGCCGCTCCGACACCGGGGTTGGCGACCGTCCCGTCAGTGCAGTCGGACCCTCGGATCGAGTACCGCGTAGAAGATGTCCACGAAGATGTTGGCAACCACCACCGAAGCCGAGGCGACGATCACGATGCCGATGATCACCGGCAGATCCTGATTGTTGATGGCCTGCACCGCGGTGTAGCCGAGGCCCGGCATCCCGAACACCGTCTCGGTCACGATCGCCCCGCCGGCCAGGACGCCCAGGTCGATACCGAATTGGCTGATCACCGGCGTGAGGGCGGAGCGCAGCGCATGCCGGTAGATCACCCGGGTCTCGGACAGGCCCTTGGAACGGGCGGTCCGGACATAGTCCTCGTTCAGCACATCCAGCATCGAGCCTCGGGTGAGCCGGGTGTAGGCGGCGGCGGACACCAACGACAGGGTGATCCAGGGCAGTACCAGGCCTTCGAACCATTTCAAGGGGTTAGCCGTCAGGTAGGTATAGCCGGCCCCGGGGAACAGGTGGATCCCGTGTAGCGCAAACTGGTAGTAGAAGACGTAGAGCAAGAGCAAGCCGAGCACGAATGAGGGCATCGAGTAGAAGAACAGCGCCAGCACGGTGACAATCCGATCCCAGATCGAACGGCTGCGCACCGCCGAGAGGACTCCGGAAAGCACCCCGATGATCAACCAGATCACCGCGGCACCGACGGCCAGCGACAGGGTGATCGGGTAGGCCTCCTTGAGGACGGTGGTGACCGCCTGACCGTGGTAGTAGGAGTAGCCCAGGTTGCCGTGCAGCAGGCCGTCGAGGAAGTGCCAGTACTGGGTGGTCAGGGGCCGGTCGAGCAGCAGCCGGTGGGATATCTCGGCCACCGTCTTGGCGTTCGCCTGGCGCCCGGCCAGTCTTTGGGCCACGTTGGCCCGCCCCGGACCGACATAGAAGATGAGGAAGACGACGATGGTGACGACGAACATCACGAAGACTCCGAGAAGCACCCGCCGGATGAGGAAACGAACCACGACTGCTCCTACTTGTAGAGTTGCTCGGCTCGGGGATCGAGGGCGTCGCGCAGCCCGTCACCAAAGATATTGAACGCCACCGTGGTGATGAGCAGGGCGAGGCTCGGAAACAGCAGGTACCACCAGGCCTGCTGGTAGATCTGCTGGGCCCCGGAGATCATCGTCCCCCAGTCGGCAGTCGGAGGGGGCACCCCGACGCCCAGGAATGACAGCGAGGCCTCGATCACGATGGTGACCGGGATCAACAGGGTGGCGTAGACGATGATCGGCGCCACGATGTTGGGCAGGATGTCGATGAACATGATCCGCCAAGGGCCGGCCCCCAGGGCCCGGGCGGCCTCGATGTACTCCTTCTCCCGCAGGGACAGCACCTGGCCGCGGACCACCCGGGCGACCGCCGCCCAGCCGAAGACGGCGATGACCACGATCACGATGGTCAGGCTCGGGTGGCTGATCGACACCAGCGAGATGGCGAACAGCAGGAACGGGATCGACAGCACGATGTCGATGATTCGGGCGATGACGGTATCCACCACCCTGCCGAAATAGCCGGCCGCCAGTCCGAGCACGGTGCCGAGGACGACTTCAGCCAGCGTGGCGACCACCCCGACGATCAGCGAGATCCGGGCGCCGTAGGCGATGCGCACCAGGATGTCCCGGCCCTGGTCGTCGGTGCCCAGGAGGAATTGGTTGTTGGGGCCCACCGGCAGGCCGTCGGGGGTCAGCCCGGTGCTCCGGAATTGCTCGTAGACCCCGTGTCCGGTAAGGGCAGCGATCACCGGCGCAAAGATCGCCACCAGGATGACCAGCACCACCACCCCGAGGGCGATGAGCGAGGCCCGGTCCCGCCGGAGTCGCTCGTAGGCCAGCCGCCACGGACTCCGACCTTCGATGATGCTGGCGGCCGCCCCCTCGGGTGGGGGAGCCTCGGAGGAGACCAGGGCATCCTCGATGGCGACGCTGTCGCCGGGACTCATGGACACGTCCCGCTCCTCTCGATCACGTCGCTGGCGCTCCCTCTCCGGCAATGACACCCGGGCGGGACTCCATGACCTCCCCCGCCTCGACGGGGAAGTGGCAGGCGGTGACGTGGCTCGGTGGGTCGCCGAGGACCGGGATCAGGGCCGGATCGTCGACCGAGCACTTGGCTCGGGCCTTGGGGCATCGGGGGTGGAACCGGCATCCGGACGGCGGGTCGATCGGCGAAGGTACGTCACCACTCAGGATGATCTGATGGCTGCCCACCTTCTGGTTGGGATCCGGCATCGGCACCGCCGACAGCAGGGCATTCGAATAGGGATGTCGGGGCACCTGGTAGACGTCCTCCACCGGGGCCAGCTCGACGATCTTCCCCAGGTACATCACCGCCACCCGATCGCTCACGTGGCGGACCACCGACAGGTCGTGGGCGATGAAGATGTAGGTCAGGTTGAACTCGGACTGGAGGTCGGCCAACAGGTTGATGATCTGGGCCTGGATCGACACATCGAGTGCGGAGACCGGCTCGTCGCAGATGATGAGTTTGGGCCGGAGGGCCAGGGCCCGGGCCACCCCGATCCGCTGGCGCTGGCCACCGGAGAACTCGGCTGGGAACCGGTTGAAGTGCTCCGGCTTCAGCCCCACCAGTTCCATCACCTCCTGGACCCGCCTCTTTCTCTCGGCGCCGTCGGCGACGCCGTGGAGGGCGAACGGGTCGCCGATGATCGAGCCCACCCGTCGCCGGGGATTGAGCGACCCGTAGGGATCCTGGAAGATCATCTGCATCTCCCGGCGCAGCGGTCGCATCTGCCGGGCCGAGAGGTTGGTGATATCCCGCCCGTCGAAGTCGACCTCGCCATCGGACAGGTCCAAAAGGCGGGCGATGCAGCGAGCCAATGTCGACTTTCCACATCCCGTCTCGCCGACCAGGCCGAGTGTCTCACCCCGGAACACCTCGAGGTCCACCCCGTCGACGGCATGCACCTGTTCGTGGCTCCGTCGGAAGGCGGAGGTGGACTGCACCGGGAAGTACTTCTTGAGGTCCTTGACCCTGACCAGTACCTCGCCGTCGGGGGCCGCGCCATGTTCTCCCGGTATCCCGACGGTCATGACCGGGCCCTCATGGCCGGCTCGGGGTGGGCAACTCCTCGCCCACCACCTTGGTTCGCAGGGCAGTGCGTTCCACCAGGTCGGTGGTGAGCCAGCAGGCCGAGGTGTGGGTGGGGTTGCCGCCGACCTCGAACAGCGGTGGTTCCTCCACCCGGCAGCGATCCATCACGTACGGGCAACGGGGATGGAACGGGCAGCCGGCGGGCAAGTTGATCAGGCTGGGGGGTTGGCCGGGGATGGGGTGCAGCCGCTCCCGGACGCCGCCATAGGCGGGGAGCGACTGGAGCAGGCCCTCGGTGTAGGGGTGGTGACTGGCCCCGAAGATCTCGTAGCGGTCGGCCTTCTCCATGGCCGACCCGGCGTACATCACCACGACGTCGTCGGCGACCTCGGCCACCACCCCGAGATCATGGGTGATGAGGATAATGGCCGTCCCGTACTCGTCCTGGAGCCGGCGCATCACCTCGAGCACCTGGGCCTGCACGGTGACATCCAGGGCGGTGGTCGGCTCGTCGGCGATGAGCAGCTTGGGGTTGAGCGACATGGCCATGGCGATCATCGCCCGCTGCCGCATGCCACCGGAGAACTGGTGGGGGAAATCGTCGACTCGCCGATCCGGCTGGGGGATGCCGACCAGGCCCAGAAGCTCCACCGCCCGCTCCTTGGCCTTGGCCTTGGAGATGTCCTTGTGGTTGTTCCGGATCATCTCGACGATCTGCCAGCCCACCCGGTAGAAGGGATGGAGGCTGGACAACGGGTCCTGGAAGATCATGCCGACCTCGTCGCCCCGGACCGAACGAAGCGCCTTCTGGTCCATGGCCAGCAGATCCTTGCCTTCGAACATCGCCTGGCCGCTGACTCGGGCACCCCGGGTAAGTCCCATGATGGTCTGAGTGGCGACGCTCTTGCCGGAGCCGGACTCCCCGACGATCCCCAGGGTCTGGCCGGTCTCCACCCCGAACGACAGTCCGCGAACCGCCTGGACCACCCCATCCGGCGTCGGGAAGGAAACGTGGAGATCGCTCACTTCGAGTAAGGGCAATCTCCCTCCTCCCCTGATGCGCCGGCTGAGGCTGTGGTGCCAACCGACCGGCTTCCCGAAAACTAGCCCGAGAAGCGCGGTCGGGTGGCGACCACTGACTTAGTTGATGATTATTTGCTGAGCCAGACGTTGGTCGGGTCGCTCTGCTCGTAGACCGCCATGTAGATGGCGTTATGGACCTGCGAGCCGTGGATCTCCGGCTGGTTGGGGGCGGTGATCGGGAAGATCGCCGCGTCCTTCATGGTCTCGATGTCGGCCTGGTGCCACAGGACTCCGGCGGCGGCTTCGGTCGGGGCCTTCAGCGCGGCATCGATGATCGGGTTGAGGGTCGGGTCGTTGAACAGCCCGAAGTTGGACGACGTCGGGGGGAGGACCCGTCCGTCGAACAGCGGTGGGAAGAACGACGCGGCGGCGTTGCCGTACCAGTCGGGTGACCATCCGGCCAGGGAGACGTCCCAGACCCCGCTGGTGGCGGTGTTCGGCTTCTCGAGGTACTTGGTGTAGAAGTCGGCGTTGGGCACCCCGACCCCGGTCACCGTGATGCCGATCTTGCCCAAGTCGGCCTGGATGGTCTGGAACATGCTGTTGCTGAGGGCGGAAGCGGGACGGTAGAGGAACTTGAGGGTGAGGCCACTCGAGTACCCCGCGGAAGCCAGCAGCTGCTTCGCCTTGTTCGGGTCGTAGGAGTACTGGTTGTAACTCGGAGCCGACCCGGTGATGCCCGGAGGCAGGATCTGGGTCAACGGTGGTGAGACCTGCGGTCCGCCGGCATCCTGGATCAGGTTGGTGCGGTTGAGGCCGTATTCGAGCGCCTGCCGGACGGCCAACTTGCCCAAGGCGCCACCGTTGTTGGGGGACTGGGTGTTGAAGACCACGTAGGGGTTGGTCGAGAACTCTGACTCGAGGCTCAATCTCGGGTCATTGGCCGCCAGCAGGGCCGGGATGTCATTGGGGGGCACGTAGCTGTCCCACTCCATGTCCGCTTGAGGCGAGTTGGTGAGGATCTGCTGTTGGATCGACGCCTGGGTGCCCGTCTCGTTCACGTCGATCTGATTGACGTAGGCCTTCCGGACCGGGTCGGTGCTCGACTTCCACACCGGGTTGCGGACGAAGTCGATCGACTTGCCCGGGTCGTAGGACTGGACCTGGTAGGGACCGTCGGAGACGGTGTGCTGGGCGAGGTCATTGCTCCCGGGAAGGTAGTTGAGGAATTCCACCGGTGCGGGATCGAAGGCGTTGAGGCCCAGGATGTTGGTGAAGTAGGACGTCGGCTGGGTCAGCTGGAAGACAACCGTCTGCGGGTTGCTCGGGTCGACGGAGACCCCGGAGATGTTGTTGGCATCGATGTACGCCTTCTGGGCCGCCGGGTCGGTGGCGGAGACATTCATGAACCCGGTGCAGAAGGCGGCGTAGCCGGCGATCAGGTTGCTGAAGTCGGGTTGGCCACCGAACGGCTGGGTCGGATTGCAGGTCCGCTTCACGCCGAGCACCTCATCGGCCGCGGTGACCTGGCGGGGCGGGGTGGTGTTCCACATCGCACCGGTTCGGATGGTGATCGAGTAGGTCAAACCACCGTTGGTGACGGTCGGCATCGCGGTGGCCAGGTCGGCGACCGGCGTGGTGGTCTGTCCCTGAACCGCCGGATAGGTGTACAGGCTCCGGGCCCACATCCGGAGACCCAGGTAGCCGACGGCGTAATAGCTGACGTTCGGGTCCATGAAGTCCACGTCGCCGGTCCCGAGCATGGTGAGGGTGCCGCCCGTCACCGGGGTACCGGAAGAGTTTGCCGCGTAGCGCTGGTTCGGCAGTGCTCCGCTGGCGGTGGTCGTCGCGGTGCTCGAAGGCGTCGAGCTGCTGCAGGCGGCGGCCAATAAGCCCAAGCTGGTCGCCACCGCAATCAATGTCATCCAATGCTTCGAACGTCCCATAACGAACTCCTCCTCGTTCGGTGACCGGCAAAGATGCCGGGCACTGATGTGGATGTTTCAACCAGCCCTTTGCTGTGCAGAACGCGCGTGCACCGGCTGCCCGGAATTGGACTGGCCCGGTGCAGTCAGAGGAACGACTTTGGCGACCCGTCTTTGGATCGCTCCCGCTGAAGCAGTCGTGAGTTCAAGCACTGAAATCGAACCTAGCAGCGTTCGTCACGTAGATGTCATGCGAAAGTTACATAGCCGTTAAGTGCCCGTGAATTGTCCACAACCGCGAAGGGCTGTCATCCCCAAGCGCGTCCAACCTTCAACAACTCGGATACCCGATTGCCGAGTCGATGAAACAATTGTCATCGCCAACGACAACGGTGGAGGGGCGGTTACGGGTCAGGCGGGGTGTTCGAACCCGTTTGGCGGGCCCTCCTGGGGTCCGAGGGTGGGCTCGAAGGCAACCGCATACCGATCGAATCGCAGCTTCCACGATCCGTCAGGGGTCTCTCCGGCCAGCTGGGCCAGGCAGTCCTCCCAGCCGGCGGCGTTGCGGGCGGCGAAACCATGGTCGAGCTCATCGGTCAGGACCAGGCGGGTGGCGCCGCCAGGTTGGGGAGTGAGGACGAAGCGGAGCGTCTCCTCTCCCCAGGTGTAGGCCAGGAGCCGGGGCTCCTCGAACTCGAGCACGGTGCCGGTGAATGATGGTGCCTGGTTCTCTCGGAAGACGAAGGTCAGGGTGGCGCCGACCTTCCACTCGTCGGTGATGACGTCGGTCGGGAACCATCCCTCGAGCTCTTCCCGGTCGGTGAGCGACCGCCAGACCTCCTCCGGCGGGTGCGGCAGGAGGCGTTCGAACCGGACGACAGGTCGGGTTCCGTTGGTGTCGAGAATGGCGTCGGTCATGGCCGCTCTTTCTTTCGGGATGGTTGGCTGCCGAGGTGGCGCTCGAGCCGGTCGAGGCTCTGGTCCCACAGCCAGCGGTAGGTGGCCAGCCAGGCATCGAGCTCGATCAGCGGTTCGGGGCGAATCCGGTAGAGCCGCCGCTGGGCGTCGACCCGCACATTGACCAGGCCGGAATCGCGAAGGACCCGAAGGTGCTTGGACACCGTCGGTTGGCTGACGTGCAAACCGACAACCAATTCGCCCACCGACCGCTCGCCGTCGCGGAGGAGATCGAGGATCTGTCGTCGGCTGGGTTCGGCCAGCACCTCGAGGGCTGCGTTCGGCGCCATCCTTCGATTATGCCGTCAGAGGTATATTCCTGTCAAGGCATATAAATGCGGTGCACGATTACTCCGACCGCGGGCCGGGTGCGTTACGGAACCGGAAGGGTTCGCTCTGGCGTCCGGGGACCACGTACCAGCATTCACCGGTCCGGCCGCCGTCGATGATCGAAAAGAAGGCATCGACGACGTCGCTCACCTCCAGGATCGGGAAGTGGGTTTCATCGAGATAGGAACGGATGCCTTCGATGATGTCGGTGTCGGCGAACGAAGGGCAGAGCGCATTGATGGCGATGCCCTGGGATTCGTACTCGGCGGCCAACGACCGCACCAGACCCACCACCGCGTGCTTGTTGGCGACATAGATCGGATCCAGGGGCGGCGCCACGATCCCGGCCATGCTGGCCGTGGCGACGATCTGACCTCCGCCGCCGGCCATCAGTGCGGGCAGGGCCGCGTGGATCCCGTAGACGACACCGTCAAGATTGATGGCCATGGCCCGGCGATACAGATCGACATCGAAATCGTCCCCGACTCCGCAACCGGTGGTCACTCCGGCATTCAGGTGGACGAGATCCAGACGACCGTGGGTCGACACCGCGACGTCGACCACGGCAGCCAAATCATCCGGCTCGCGCACATCGCACCGGACGAAGGTGGCACCCATGTCGGCGGCCACATCCTGGCCGACGGCTTCGTCGATATCAGCCAGGATGACCTTGGCCCCGGAGGCCTGCAGTCGCCGGGCGACGGCCGCCCCGATGCCGTTGCTCCCCCCGGTGACGAGAGCGACGCGGTCCTTCAGCTGTTCGAATTCCCATCAGGTCTGGTGGACGGTTCGATCAGCTGAACACGTGGACGACATCGATGATCACCAACGCCAAGACCATGCCACCGACCGCCGCGTAGATGGCGGAGAACATCCACCGCTGGTGGTGGTTGGCCAACCAGAAGCGCCGGATGCCGAGATAGTCGAAGACCAGAGCCAGCAGACCGACCGGGATGCCGATGGCGGGTCCCACGCTGCTGGCCAACCCGATGGCGGGCAGCACGATCGGCAGCACGATGTAGCTCAACAGGCAACGCAGGGCCGAGAGGAAGATGGAGGCGCTGAAGATCCGGTGGGTTTCCGATTCCCGGATGGCCGGCTGTTCGTCGGGTATCCGGAGGAGGTGACGCATGGCCACGTCGGGAGCCGACCGCGGCGCCGGCGACAGCCTCGGCGTGGCGATCGCGGTCTGATCCATGAGCAACATGGTATGCGCTCGAACTCTCCGGTCACCAACCGGGCGACCCCAATTCCGGGAATCATCGCGGTAGCCTGCCGTGGATGCGAGGATGCCGGTGAAGCGGGCGGGTGCGCGCCGAACCGCCCCCGTCAGCACCGTCGAACCCAGTGGGACCAAGGCCTGGACGGGCTGGCCCACCGCTCCGGGCTGGCCTCTCCTACCGCTCCGTCTCTTCCTGGGCGTCACCTTCGTCTTCGCCGGTCTCCAGAAGCTGGCCAATCCAGCCTTCCTCACCGGATCGGGCCCCATCTCCATCCACGCCCAGCTGGCCGGGGCCATGCGCACCAGCCCGATCCACGGGCTATTGGCGGGATTGATCCACATCGCCACCGCGGTCGGGGTGGTGATCGCCGTCGGGGAGTTGGCCGTCGGGCTGGGCACCCTCTTCGGCCTGTGGTCACGGTTGGCGGCGGCGGGAGGCATGGCCATCTCCCTCGGGCTGCTGCTCACCGTGAGTTTCCACTCCTCCCCGTATTTCACCGGTTCCGACATCGTGTTCTTCTTCGCCTGGACGCCCCTGCTGCTGGCCGGCGCCGGCGGTGCCCCGGCCCTCGACACCTGGTTCCTCAACCGGGACACACCCACCCGCCGGGCATCGGCGGCCTCGGTGTCCCGTCGGGAGCTGGTCTCCAAAGGCGCGGCCACCGGGTTGGTGGCTGCCGTGGTCGTCCTGGGTGGGGGACTGGCCGCTCTCCTCGGGCGCCTGATCGGCGGCTCCACCTCATCGTCGACCGCCTCCGCCTTCGGGTCGGGATCCACGGCTCCGACTACGTCGCGCCCCCACCACCGTCCCCGGCCCGACCTCCACCTCGACCTCGACGTCGACGACCGTGGCTCCGGCAACCTCGATACCGCCGGGCAAGAAGTTGGGAGCGGCCTCGGTGGTCCCGGTCGGGGGTTCAGCCACCTTCAGCGATCCGGCCACCGGAGATCCCGGGTTGGTCATTCAGGGAACTTCGGGCCACTTCGTGGCGTTCGACGCCGTCTGTCCGCACGCCGGTTGCACGGTTGCCTACCAACGCGGGGCCAAGGTCATCGCCTGTCCCTGTCACGGATCCGAATTCAACGCCCAGACCGGAGCCGTCGAGACCGGGCCGGCCAGCCAGGACCTACGGGTCATCCCCGTGAAACTGGGCACCGACGGGAACCTCTATGTGGACGGTTGAGCCGGTCCGGACCCGGGGAAGGGATCCGGGTTCCCCGCTGCCGGCCTGGGACCTCGGCTACGATTCAGCCGGATCCCACGCGGATCTCATCCTGAGTACATGACCTCCCTCCAGACCGAGCCGACGACCGGACCGAACCCCGAGCCCGCGACAGAGGCCGCCGATCGGATCGACTGGGTCTCATCCGTCCCGTTCCTCGCCGTGCATGCCGCCCCTTTGGCGGCGTTCTTCGTCACCGTGACGTGGAAGGACTGGGTCCTCTGCGGCGTGCTGTACGTGGTCCGGATGTTCTGCATCACGGCCGGCTACCACCGGTACTTCTCACACCGCAGCTTCAAGATGAACCGGTTCTTTCAGTTCGTGATGGCGTTCGGCGGGACCACTGCGATCCAAAAGGGCCCATTGTGGTGGGCCAGCCATCACCGGGTCCATCATCGCTACACCGACCTCGATGACGACGTGCACTCGCCCCGCGATGGATTCTGGTGGAGTCATGTGGGGTGGATCCTGTCCACCAAGTACAAGGGCACCGACCTTTCGAACATCAAGGACTTTGCCGCCTTTCCCGAATTGCGCTTGGTGGAGCGGACCCAGTTGATCGGCCCCTGGCTTCTGGCCGTCGGTTGCCTGCTGATCGGCGGCTGGGGAGGGCTGCTGATCGGCTTCTTCCTCTCGACCGTGCTCTTGTGGCACGGGACATTCCTGGTGAACTCGATGGCCCACCTGGTCGGCCGGCGCCGGTACGCCACTCCGGACACCAGCCGGAACTCGCTGATCGTGGCCCTGGTCACCGGGGGCGAGGGCTGGCACAACAACCACCACTACCTCCCGGCCTCGGTCCGACAGGGGTTCCGGTGGTGGGAGATCGACCCCACCTGGTACGTGCTCCGCAGCCTTGCCTTCCTGGGGGTGGTCCGCGACCTCAAGAATCCGCCTGCCCGCCTCCTCGACCAGGCCAAGGTCCGCGACGGCGCCTTCGACATCGGCATGTTCCGCTCCTACTGGGAGCGGGCGGCCAAGCTGACCGGGGAGAAGATCGCCGACCTCACCGTCCGGCCGATGCCGTCGGCCGATGTCGCCCCGACGGATTCTCCCTCCGACCCCGAGCCATCCGACCGCGACGATTCGAATGCTGCGCCGGGTGACCAGGCCAGCCGACTCAGCGGTCTCATCGCCCGGGCGCTGGAGTCGGCCGACCAGTTGGCCACCTCCACCCGCCGGACGAAGACGAGGGACAAGATCCTGTCGGATTCCGGGGGTCCCAAAGACTCTCCGTCGGGATGACCTCGATCGGGTCCACCCGATCAGAGCTGGCGTCGGTGACGGTCCCGGGGTCGGTGTGGATCATCGACCTCGACGGGGTGATCTGGATCACCGGAGAACCGATCGGCGACGCGGCCGGCGCGGTGGCCCGGCTCACCCGAGCGGGGATCACCGTGGTCTACGCCACCAACAATTCGGCGTTCACCACCCAGACCCTGCTCGACCGGCTGGCCCGGATCGGCATCACCGCCGAGCCCGAGCAACTGGCCACCTCGGCCGACGCCACTGCTTCGCTGCTCCAACCCGGCGACAGCGTCTTCGTACTCGCCGAAGGGGGAGTTCTCGAATCGTTGTCCAACCGGGGCGTGGAGGTCGGCGGAAGGGGACCGTTCGACGCCGCGGTGGTCGGGTGGACCCACTCGTTCGATTTCGACAGCCTGTCGGCGGCGGCGACCGCCGCCCGGGACAGCGGGCGACTGATCGGCACCAATGAAGATCCCACCCACCCCACACCTGCCGGGCTGGTCGCCGGATCCGGGGCCCTGCTGGCCGCGGTGGCCACCGCCTCGGGGATCGCCCCGGAGATCGCCGGGAAGCCCCACCCGCCGATGGCCGACCTCATCCGGGAGAAGTTCGGTGTCGGAGACGGGGGCCGGCCGGCGCTGGCGGTGGGCGACCAGCCGGCGACCGACGGACGGCTGGCCGAACGGCTGGGCATCCCCTTCGCCCTGGTTGACTCCGGCGTCACCCGGCCGGGAACCCCCGTCGAGGACGTCGATCTCGTGGTGAGGACGTCCGACTTCGTCGGTCTGGTCGACGCCGCCCTGACTTGACAACGGATCAACGAAAAAAGTACTTGTGAACAGGAGTGCTTGCTACTAGCTAGCACTCTATGTACAATACCGTCATGAGCAAACGAGACGCATACCAACGGTACCTCGATGCAGGCATCGCGTTCACCCAGATGACCCGGTCACGAGCCGAGGAGCTTGTCCAAGAGCTCGTCAAGAGTGGCGAGGTGCAGCGTAAGGAAGCCCAGGCCAAGGTCGAGGAATTGATCGACCGCAGCCGCAAGAGCAGTGAGTCGTTGCTCTCCCTGGTGCGGGACGAAGTCGGCAGCCAGCTCCACTCTCTGGGGATCAGCAACATCGAGGATCTGGCCAAGCAGGTCGCCTCCTTGTTGGCCCGCTCGCCGAAGCCGGCATCGGCTCCGGCCAAGAAGGCCCCGGCCAAGAAGGCCGCCGCCAAGAAGTCGGCGGCGAAGAAGGCTCCGGCCAAGAAGGCCGCCGCCAAGAAGTCGGCGGCCAGCAAGTCCGCCGGGGACGGGGCCTCCGCCTGAGCCCAGTTGGGCGAAGGCGCCTCGACCGGGCGCTGGTGGACCGGGGTCTGGCCGATAGCCGCCGGCAGGCCGCCAACCTGATCGACCAGAGACTGGTCCTGGTGTCGGGGGCGGTGGCCGACAAGCCGGCCCGACTGGTGGCGGCCGGTGAGCCGATCGAACTCCTCGGCCCGGCGCCGCGTTACGTGAGCCGCGGCGGGGAGAAGCTCCGGGCGGCTCTCGACCGGTTTTCCATCGACGTGACCGGCGCTCGGGCATTGGACGCGGGTGCGTCGACCGGCGGGTTCACCGACTGCCTGTTGCAGTCGGGCGCCGCCTCGGTCCTGGCGGTGGATGTGGGTCGGGCCCAGCTCCATGATCGGCTCCGACAGGACGCCCGGGTCACCAACCTCGAACAGCACGACATCCGGGATGTGACGCTGGCGACCGTCGGCGGTGTCCCGGTGGAGGTGGTCACCGCCGACCTCTCCTTCATCTCGCTGGCCCGGACCATCCCGTCGCTCACCGGGGAGGTGGCCGCCCCCGGGGCCACGGTGGTGGTGCTGGCCAAACCGCAGTTCGAGGCGGGCCGGGTGGAAGCCTCCCGGGGAAAGGGCGTCATCCGGGACCCGGACATCCACCGCCGAACCCTCGGCGAGGTGGCAAGCGCGCTCACCGCCTCCGGAGCAGCCATCATGGGGGTCATGCCGTCGCCAATTACCGGACAGGCCGGGAACATCGAGTTCCTCCTCCATGCCGTCGCCCGCGCCCCGGAGGGTAGCCGGCCCTGGCGGGCCGACATCGAATCGATGTTGGACGCCGCCGTCGCCGAGGCCCACCCACCGGGAGACCCGAAGTGACCCTGGTGGCGTTCTACGCCCGATCGGATCGCGACGAGGTCGCCGGACTCGAAGCCCGGGCCACCCGATGGCTGGAGGAACGGGGTCACCAGGCCGTCTCCGCCCAGCGGCCGGACGGCTCGGTGTCGGTCGACGGTGCCGACCTCCTGGTCAGCCTGGGGGGTGACGGCACCCTGCTCCGGGCGGTCGAGTCGGCGTCCACCGCCGGGGTTCCGGTGCTCGGGGTGAACATCGGGCGTCTCGGGTTCCTCACCCAGGTGGAGCCGGCCGGTCTCGAAGGTGCCCTGGAGGGGTTCCTGGCCGGCAAACACCGGGTGGAGGAGCGGATGACCCTCCACGTGACCGTCGAGCGGGACGGAGGCCAGGCCGGCCCGGAACGCACCGCACTCAACGAGGCGAGTATCGAAAAGACGGTCCCCGGCCACACGGTGCGGATCGGCGCCGCCATCGACGGACGACCGTTCGTGACCTATGCCGGCGACGGTCTGCTGGTGGCCACCGCCACGGGTTCGACCGCCTACAACCTCTCGGCCCGCGGCCCGATCCTCTCTCCCCAGTTGCGGGCCCTGGTGCTGACCCCGGTTTCGCCCCACATGCTCTTCGATCGCCCGATGGTGCTCGATCCTTCCGAGCGGGTCCGGTTGGACATCCTCGAACCACGCTCGGCGGTCCTGGTGGTAGACGGTGCCACCGTGACCACCCTCGAACCCGGCTCGGCGGTGCACTATCGGGAAGGCGACCAGCCGGCCCGGATGGTCACCTTCGGCCCCAACAACTTCCACGCCATACTCCGGGCCAAGTTCCACCTGGCCGATCGCTAGGAACCGGATTGCCCAGGATGCTCGAGGAACTGCGGGTCCGGGAACTCGGTGTCATCGACGACGTCACCGTGACCTTCCGTCCGGGGATGACCGCACTCACCGGGGAGACGGGTGCCGGGAAGACCCTCCTCATCGAAGCCCTCGGCCTCCTGTTGGGAGGGCGGGCGGATCCGACCCTGGTGCGGGCCGGGTCGACGGACGCCACCGTGGAGGGCCGGTTCGGTCCGGGCACCGGGCCCCAGGAGGTCGGCCGGCTGTTCGACGCGGACGACCCCGACGGCGACGAGATCATCCTCAGCCGGACGGTGGTCGCCGGCGGGCGATCCAAGGCCTGGATCAACGGCCGGATGACCCCGGTCAACGCCCTGACCGCCACCGGGTCGGGCCTGGTCGAACTCCACGGCCAGCAGCAGCACCGGTCGCTGGTGCACACCGCCGCCCAGCGTCGGGCGTTGGACGAGTACGGCGGGATCGACCTTTCGGATCTGACCGCGGCGCGGTCGCGGTTGCGGATGCTCGCCGACGAGTCGGCGTCGCTCGGCGGCGAAGTCGGGCAGCGGGCCCGGGAGCGGGACGTCCTCCGTTACCAGATCGGTGAGATCGAGTCGGCCGGGATCGAGGACGAGGCCGAGGACGGCCGGCTCGAACTCGAAGAGGATCGTCTGGGTGAAGCCGCCGCCCACCGGGAAGCCGCAGCCGCGGCCTTGGAGGCCCTGGCCGAGGCGACGGTCGGCAGCGCGTTGGACCGGATGGCCGAAGCCTCGGGCGCCCTGGCCGGCCGCCCTCCGTTGGCCGCCCTGGAGGCGCGGGTCCGGGGGGCGATGGCCGAGCTTTCGGATCTCGCCTCCGAACTTCGGACGGTGGTCGACACCTGGGAGGACGATCCCGAGCGGCTGGCGGAGATCCGGAGCCGACGCCAGCAGCTGCGGGAGTTGCAGCGCAAGTACGGATCCACGCTCGGCGAGGTGGCGGCCTTCGCCGACCAGGCCCGACAGCAGCTGGCCGCCATCGAGACCCGGGAAGCGCGGGCTCGTCAGCTCGACGCGGAGATCACCGTGGCCCGTGAGGGATTGGCCGCGGCGGAGGACCGGGTGGCCGGATTGCGACGGGCGGCGGCTCCGACCCTGGCCGCGGAGATCCAGTCGACGTTGCGCACCCTGGCCATGCCGTCGGCCCGGTTCGAGGTGGCGGTGGAGGGTGCCGGTCCCGGAGACCAGGTCAGCTTCTTGCTGGGGGCCAACCCCGGCGAACCGCTGCTGCCCCTGACCAAGGTGGCGTCGGGCGGCGAGCTGGCCCGGACCATGCTGGCCGTCCGGTTGGCCCTCACCGATGCCCCCGGGGTCCTGATCTTCGACGAGGTCGACGCCGGTGTCGGCGGGTCAGCGGCCACCGCGGTCGGTGCCGCCCTGGCCGCACTGGGCCGCCGGTCCCAGGTGCTGGTGGTCACCCACCTGGCCCAGGTGGCGGCCCAGGCCGACCACCAGCTGGCGGTGCGGAAGACCGAGCAGGGGGGTCGTACCCTCTCCGAGGTCGCCGAACTCGGCGCCGAGGAACGGGTGGTGGAATTCGAGCCGGATGCTGTCGGGGAGCCCAGACAGCGAGACGGCCCGGACCCATGCCCGCGAGCTGCTCGATGGCACCGCCGGGAGCTGAAACACCGGCGGACGCTGACCCCGGTCGGCCCGGGGGTCCGCGTGGTCGACACCCCGGTTCCGCTAAGGTCTGCGGGTGCCCGACACGCAAGGTCCGACGGAATTTCCCGGAGACGATGCCTCGGACCCACTACCCCTCGAGACCCCTGACGGAGTCGCGCCGTCGGCATTCTCCCGGACCGGCGAGTACCTGAGGCCGGGGGCCCACCGGGGTAACGGCACCAAGTTCATCTTCTTCACCGGCGGCGTGTCGTCATCGCTGGGCAAGGGCCTCACCGCCTCGTCGTTGGGGCGCCTCCTCAAGTGCCGGGGGTTGCGGGTCACCATGTGCAAGCTCGACCCGTACATCAACGTCGACCCCGGGACCATGAACCCGTTCGAGCACGGCGAGGTCTTCGTCACCGAGGACGGCGGCGAGACCGACCTCGACCTCGGTCACTACGAGCGGTTCATCGACGAGAACCTCCACAAGGACTCCAACGCCACCACCGGTCGCATCTACTCGTCGGTGATCGCCAAGGAGCGCCGGGGCGACTACCTGGGCCGGACCGTCCAGGTGATCCCGCACGTCACCGACGAGATCAAGGAACGGATCAAACGGCTGGGCACCGACGACGTCGACGTGGTGATCGTGGAGGTGGGCGGCACCGTCGGCGACATCGAGATCGTCCCGTTCCTCGAAGCTCTCCGCCAGTTCCGGCGCGACGTCGGGCGGGAGAACGTCTGCTACGTCCACCTCACCCTGGTGCCGTACCTCGGCCCGTCGGGGGAGCAGAAGACCAAGCCCACCCAGCACTCGGTGACCGAGCTCCGCAGCCGGGGCATCCAGCCCGACGTCATCGTCTGCCGCTCGGACCGGATGATCTCCGACGACCTGAAGCGGAAGATCTCGCTGCTCTGCGACGTGCCCATCGAAGCGGTGGTGTCGGCGGTCGACGCCGCCAGCATCTACCAGATCCCGCTGGTCCTCCACGAGGAGGGGCTCGACCGCTACATCCTCCGGCTCCTGCAGTTCGACGAGCTCACCCATCCCATCGATCTCTCGGGATGGGAGCACCTGGTCGATCGGGTCGACGCGTCGACCCGTCCGGTCCGGATCGGGATCATCGGCAAGTACATCGACCTTCCCGACGCCTACCTGTCGGTGGTGGAGTCGCTGCGGCACGCCGGCTTCCACCACGGAGCCAAGGTCGAGATCAACTGGATACAGGCGGCCGGCGTCCCCGACCTGTTGCGCACCGAGGGCCTCCGCGACTTCGACGGTCTGGTCATCCCCGGCGGGTTCGGCGAGCGGGGAGTGGAAGGGAAGATCGCCGCCGCCGGCTACGCCCGGGAGCACGAGATCCCCCTCCTCGGGCTCTGCCTCGGCCTCCAGGTGATGGTGATCGAGGCGGCCCGGCACCTGGCCGGCCTGGACGGCGCCAACTCCCGGGAGTTCGACCCCACCACCCACTATCCGGTCATCGACCTGATGGACGACCAGAACGACATCGTGGACATGGGCGGGACCATGCGGCTCGGCTCCTACTGGGCCCAGCTGGTCCCGGGCTCGCAGGTGGCGCTCACCTACGGGACCGAGATGGTGTCCGAACGCCACCGGCATCGCTACGAGGTCAATCCCCGCTACCGCTCCCGCCTGGAGGCCGCCGGGTTGGTGTGCTCGGGGATGTCACCCGACGGGCGCCTGGTGGAGTTCATCGAGCTGCCCGGCCATCCGTTCTGGGTCGGCACCCAGGGCCATCCGGAGTTCAAGAGCCGCCCCGACGTGCCCCACCCGCTGTTCCGGGAATTGGTGGGGGCCTCCCTGGTCCGGGCCGAAGGGCGCGACCCGCGTCTGATCGACATCAGTTGACCGGAGACACGACCACCCACCCTGACGCCGATCCGATCTTCCGCCAGACCGGTGAGAGCCTGATCCACCAGGCGTGGTTCGTCTCCATGGTCAGAGCCACCTTCGTCGACCCGCACGGAACCGAGTTCGAGCGCGAGATCGTCCGCCATCCGGGCGCGGTGGCGGTGGTTCCTGTCACCGATGACGGAGCGGTACTGCTGGTCCGTCAGTACCGGCCGGCGGTGAACCAGTGGCTCTACGAGATCCCGGCCGGGACCTGCGACGTGGAGGGCGAGCCCCAGGAGATCACCGCCCAGCGGGAGCTGGCCGAGGAGATCGGCCACCGGGCCGGGGAGCTGAAGCTGCTCATCCGGGCCCTCAACACCCCGGGGTTCTGCGACGAAGTGACGAGCATCTTCCTGGGCACCGGATTGTCCGAGGTGGCCGACGGCCCCCAGGGGATCGAAGAGCAATTCATGACGGTGGAGAAGATCCCGCTCGACGGCTTCGACCGGATGGTCGATGACGGGACCATCGTGGATGCGGCCACCATCCTGGGGGTCGGGCTGGCCGTCCGCCACCTCGCCGCCGGTCGGTGAGCCAGCCCCTCTCCAACGGGGCCGAGGAGTACCTCTCGTGGTTGGCGGTGGAGCGGGGACGGGCCCGAAACACCCTGGTCTCCTACCGCCGGGACATCCACGGCTGGGAGGAGTGGGGGAGGACCGAGGGGGTGCAGCCCCTGGCCGCCGGCCCCGGCGACCTCGAGCGGTATCTGTCCGCCCTGCGGGCCGGCGGTCGGAACCCGGCGTCGATGGCCCGGACCATCACCGCCCTCCGGGGCCTCTACCGCTTCTTGGTCGACGAGGGAGCCCTGGCCGCCGACCCCACCGTCGACCTGGCCTCGCCCCGCCTCCCGCAGCGGCTTCCGAAGGCCCTCGACGAGGACCAGACCCTGCGGCTCCTCGACTCGGTCACCGGCAGCGATCCCTTCGACCTCCGCGACCGGGCCCTGCTCGAGCTCCTCTACGGCACCGGCGCCCGCATCTCGGAGGTCACCGGGCTGTCGCTCCTGGACATCCGGAACGACGACGGCCTGCTCCGGGTGTTCGGGAAGGGGTCCAAGGAGCGGATGGTGCCCCTCGGCCGGGTGGCCCGGCGGGCCCTCGACCAGTGGTTGTCCCCGGCCGGGCGGGGCCAGGTCACCCCGGTCCGGTGGGCTAGCCGGGGCGACGCCGAGGCGGTGTTCCTCAACAAGCGGGGGGGTCGGCTCAGCCGACAGGGAGCCTGGGCCATCCTCAAGCGCCGGGCGGGCCAGGTCGGGCTCTCTGACCTGGTGAGCCCCCATGTCCTGCGCCACTCCTGTGCCAGCCACATGCTGGCCCACGGGGCGGACATCCGGATCGTCCAGGAGCTGCTCGGCCATGTGTCGATCTCCACCACCCAGATGTACACCAAGCTGAGTTCCGAACACCTGCGGGCATCCTATGAAAGCGCCCACCCGCGAGCCGGAACGCAGCAACGGAGGTAGGATCTCCTCCGTGTCCAGCGAAGCCGCAACCGTCGACTACCGCCGTCTTCTCGAAGACGAGCGGCAGCAACTGGTCTCCCAGCTGTCCGAACTCGGGTTCGGGGACGGCGGGAAGGGCCTGTCCTACGACTCCAATTTCGCCGATTCCAGCCAGGTGACAGCCGAGCGGAGTGAGGCCGAGGGGCTGGCCATCCAGCTGCAGGATTCCCTCGACGACATCGCCCATGCCCTCGACAAACTGGCCGACGGTCAGTACGGGATCTGCGAGGAGTGCAAGGAGCCCATCGGTGCCGCCCGGCTGGAGGCGATGCCCGCCACCCGGTTCTGCATCAGCCACGCCTCCCGGCTCTGAGCGGTCGGAGAGGCATGGGGTTTGGCGGCTACGGGGGCAACAACCGGCGCCCGAAACGCCCACTGGCCGGAAACGAGCGAACGGCCATCATCGTGGTGGTGGCCATCGCCATCATGGTGATCCTGCTGCGCACCCACCGGCTGACCCGCTTCGAGATCATCTACTTCTTGGTGCTGATCCCCTCCATCATCCTGCACGAGATCTCCCATGGAGTGGTCGCCCTCGCCTTCGGAGACGACACCGCCAAACGGGCGGGCCGGCTGAACCTCAACCCGCTCCGCCATGTCGACCCGATCGGGACCCTGCTGGTGCCGGCGGTCCTCTCCCTCTCGGGACTCGGGGCCTACGGCTGGGCCAAGCCGGTCCCGGTCAGCACCAACCGGCTCCGGAGCCCGCGCAACCACACCGTGATCGTCTCCCTGGTCGGGCCGTTGACCAACATCATCCTCGCCGCGCTGTTCGGCCTCGCCTTCGTGCTCGCCACCCCGTCGGACGTGCGCCAGATCGTGCACCTGGGGGGGTTCTACCCGCCGACGCTGCTCCAACAGGTCCTCTTCATCGGCGGCATCGCCAACATCGTGCTGGCCGTGTTCAATCTGATCCCGTGCCCACCTCTCGACGGCGCCGCGGTACTGGAACGGTTCATCCCGGCTCGAATGCTCCCCGACTACTACCGCATCCAGCCGGTGCTGATCTTCTTGCCGTTCATCCTCATCCTGTTTTTCCGGAACCAGTGGAGCGAGTTGCTCGGCCACCTCATCAATTGGTGGTCGGGGATCCTGGACTGAGCCGGACAGGTCAGGGTCAGGCGAGCAGCCCGATGGCGTCGGCCGCCCGCCGGTAGGTGACCGAGGCGATGGCCCCGGCCTTCTCCGACCCGTGGGCCAACAGTGAGGTGACCGCGCCGGGGTCGGCCGCCAGTTCCGCCCGCCGTTTCTGAATCGGGCGGAGGAGCTCGACCAGCGCGTCGGCGAGGTCACGCTTCAGGTCCCCGTAGCGCTGGTAGGACTCGGCGGCTTCGGTGGGGGTCCGGTTGGTGGACACCGCCAGCAGCTCCAACAGGTTGGCCAGGCCGGGCTTGGCCTCCGGGTCGTACCGCATCTCGCCGTCGGTGTCGGTGACCGCCTTTTTGACCTTCCGCTCGATCTCCTCCGGCGGGTCGAGCACCAGCACCGTGCCCAGCGGCGAGCTCACCGACTTGGACATCTTGCGGGTGGGGTCCTGGAGGTCCATCACCCGGGCCCCCACCGGGGGGAAGGCGGCCTCGGGCACCACGAAGGTGTCCCCGTAGCGCCCATTGAAACGGATGGCCAGCTCCCGGGTGAGCTCGACGTGCTGGCGCTGGTCGTTGCCCACCGGAACCCGGTCGGTGTCGTAGAGGAGGATGTCGGCGGCCTGGAGCACCGGGTAGGTGAACAACCCGGCCCGGACCGACTCCCGCCCCTCCGACTTCTCCTTGAACTGGGTCATGCGCCGCAACTCGCCCATCGAGGCGGTGCACTCGAGCAGCCAGGTCAGGCGAGGGTGCTCGGGCACCTGGCTCTGGACGAACAGGGTGCAGGCGTCGGGGTCGAGGCCGGCGGCCAGCAGGTCGAGGGCCGTCTCGTGGGTGCGGGACCGGAGCTCGGCCGGATCGATGTCGAGGGTGAGGGCGTGGAGGTCGACGACACAGTAGATGGCGTCATAGACGTGCTGGTCGGCCACCCAGTTGCGGATGGCCCCCAGATAGTTCCCCAGGTGGAGCTCACCACTGGGTTGGATACCGGAGAAAACCTTCGACATAGGCGGTCATCGTAGGCCGGGATGGTGCGCGGATTGCCCGGGTGCAACCGGTATGGTCGGTAGCCGTGAGTGCCAACGTCTCCACTCCCGTCTTCGACGGGCCGGTCGACCTGCTGTTGCAGCTGGTAAACGGCCACGAAATCGACATCTACGACATCTCCCTGGCCGAGCTGGTGGATGCCTTCATCGCCGAGGTCGCCGCCTGGGAGTCGATGGACCTGGCCACGTTGTCCGAATTCCTGGTGGTGGCCGCGGTGCTGATCGAGCTCAAGTCGCGTCGACTCCTCCCGGGTCCCGACGACATCGACGACGACGAGGAGCTGGTGGGATGGGAGGAACGGGACCTGCTGCTGGCCCGCCTCCTCGAGTGCCAGGCCTACGCGGCGGCCTCCGACGCCTTCACCCTGCTCATCGAGCGGGCGGCGCAGTCGGTGGCCCGTACCGCCGGTCTGGAGGACGGATTCGTCGCCCACGCCCCCGACCTCCTCGAAGGGGTCACCCCGACCGAGGTGGCGGCGGCCTACCTGCGAGCCACCGCCGCCCAACCGGTGCCCACCGTCGACCTCTACCACGTCACGGTGGACGCGGTCACGGTGTCCGAGGCGGTCAACGAGCTCGAGGTCAGGCTGCCGCTGGAGGGAAGGGCCACCTTCCGCGGCCTCACCCGGCACCTCTCCACCCGGATCGAGATCATCGTCCGGTTCTTGGCCCTGCTCGAGCTGTGCAAGCAAGGGAGGGTCTCCCTCGACCAGGGGCAGACCTTCGGCGAACTCGAAGTCGAGTGGGTGGCTCCGTCGGACCCGGTGCTGGTGGGGGCCGAGTACGACGAGTACGAAGGCTGATGGCCGCGCTGTCGGCCGAGGCCCGGGCCATCGAGGCCGTCCTCATCGTCGCGGTGGAGCCGGTGACCCCGGGCTTGCTGGCCGAGCTTCTGGAGCTGCCGATCGAACAGATCGACCCATTGTGCGAGGAGCTGGCCGTTTCGTGCCGGGCCGGCAACCGGGGATTCGAAGTCGCCCGGATCGCCGGCGGGTACCGGATCCAGACCCACCCCGACCTCGCCGCCTACGTCGAACGGTTCGCCAACGTCGGGGTGTCGTCCCGGCTGTCGGCCGCCGCGCTCGAGACGCTGGCCATCGTCGCCTACAAGCAGCCGGTCTCCCGATCCCAGATCGCCGCCCTCCGGGGGGTCAACGTGGACGGCGTGGTCCGCCTGCTCGAGCACCGGGGCTACATCGCCGCGGTGGGCCGGGCCGGCGGCCCCGGCCAGGCCGTGCTCTACGGCACCACCGACGCCTTCCTCGAGCGCCTGGGCCTCGACCGACTCGACCAGCTGCCGGCGGTGGCCGACCTGCTCCCCGGGCCCGAGGCGGTGGCCGAGCTCGAGGACCAGATGCGCCCGGTCGTCGATGGCTGAACCGTCGCCCGAGCCCCTTCCCTCCCCACTCTCCGACGGCGAGCGCCTGCAGAAGGTTCTGGCCCGCATCGGGCTCGGGTCCCGGCGGGCCTGTGAGAACCTGATCACGGCCCGGCGGATCACCGTCAACGGGGAGGTCCCGGTGCTCGGACGCCGGATCGACCCGGCGGTGGACGAGGTGGAGCTCGACGGGGTGCCGCTGCCGGTGATCCCCGGGTTGGTGCACTACGTGTTGAACAAGCCCGCCGGGGTGGTCAGCACTGCGGAGGACACCCACGGGCGGACGACGGTGGTCGAGCTGGTGCCTGACGATCCCCGGGTCTTCCCGGTCGGCCGTCTGGACATGGACAGCGAGGGCCTCCTCCTCCTCACCAACGACGGCCGCCTCACCCACCGGCTCACCCATCCCTCCTTCGGGGTCCCCAAGGAGTATCTGGTCGAGGTGGAGGGGGAGCCATCCGCCAGCGATGTTCGCCGGCTCCGGGACGGCGTCGACCTCGACGACGGGCCCACCGCGCCCGCCCGGGTGGCGGTCGTCGCCCCCACCCTCCTCCGGATGGTGATCCACGAGGGTCGGAACCGCCAGGTCCGGCGGATGTGCGAGGCGGTCGGGCACCCGGTGCTCCGGCTGGTCCGGACCCGGATCGGGCCGCTCACCGATCCCACCCTCGAGCCCGGAGCCTGGCGCCCGCTGACCATCGACGAGGTCCGGGCGCTGGCCGCCGCCGTCGTCCCGGCGGACGATCCCGCCACCACCCCTGAGTAGCATGCCTGGCTGATGTCCCGTTCCGTGAAGGCCGTCCGCGGCGCCACCACCATCGACGCCGACAACGTCGACGCCATCACCACCCGGGTGGTGGCGTTGCTGCGCGAGATCCTCGAACGCAACGAACTGGTCGAGGAGGACATCATCTCCATCCTGTTCACCGCCACCGAGGACATCGTCTCCACCTTTCCGGCCACCGCCGCCCGGTCCATCGGGCTCGGGGCGGTCCCGCTCATCTGCGCCCGCGAACTGGCGGTGGTGGGCTCGGTCCCCCTCTGCATCCGGGTCATGCTCCACGTGGAGACCGACCGCCCCCGCGGCGACATCCACCACGTCTACCTCGAGGGCGCCAGGGGACTCCGTGACGACCTCCCCGACTGAGGTCGGCGCCACCCCGTCACCCCTGATCGCCGCAGCCGGGGACGGCCTGTTAGCGGCGCCCGGCCGGGCGATGATCTTCGGCACCGGCCTCATCGGCGGCTCGGTGGGCATGGCTCTGCGCGACAAGGGTTGGCACGTCAGCGGGGTGGACACCGCCCCCGGCGTCGCCGCCCAGGCCGTGGCCCTCGGCGCCCTGTCGAGCGAGGGGGACGACACCGAGGCCGATCTGGTGGTGGTGGCCACCCCGGTCCACGCCGCCGCCGGCATCATCACCGGGTACCTGGCCCGGCCCGGCCGCCGCGACGATGTGATCGTCACCGACGTCGGCAGCGTGAAGGGCCCACTGGTGGCCGCCGTCGACCACCCGTCGTTCGTCGGCGGCCACCCGATGGCCGGCTCCGAGCAGGTCGGGGTGGAGGGCGCTTCCGCCGATCTCTTCGTGGGGGCCACCTGGGTGCTCACCCCGACGGCGCTGACCGATCCGGTGGCCTACACCCGGATCCGCAGCCTGCTGGCCGACATCGGCGCAGTGGTGGTGGCCCTGGCTCCGGCCCAGCACGATGCCCTGGTGGCGGTGGTCTCCCACGTGCCCCACCTGGCCGCCGCCACCCTCATGGACCTGGCTTCCAACCTGGGGGAGGAGCACGCCGCGCTGCTGCAGCTGGCGGCCGGGGGCTTCCGGGACATGACCCGGATCGCCGCCGGGCAACCCAACATCTGGCCGGACATCTGCGACGACAACGCCGAGGCCATCGTGGCCACCCTCGACCTGCTGGTCGACGCCCTCCGGGACATGCGCCGGCGAGTGGCCGAACACGACCGCGACTCGCTGCTCGACGTGCTGGGCCGGGCGGCGGTCGCCCGGCGGGCCCTGGCCGAGCGCACCCCCCAGGCCGAGGAGCTGGTCGAAGTGCGGGTCCCGGTGCCCGACCGTCCGAAGGTCCTGGCCGAGATCACCACCCTGGCCGCCGAGCTGGGGGTCAACATCGTCGACCTCGAGATCGCCCACTCGGTCGAGGGGGACCGGGGGGTCATGCTCCTGGTCATCGCCGAAGGCGCCACCGCCACGTTGCAGGCGGCGCTGGCCGAACTCGGCTACCGCTCCACCAGTGCTCCGGTGGGGCCCAGCCGATGAGCCCGGAGACCTTCGAGGTCACCGGCGGCCGGGCCCTGGTCGGCTCGCTCCGGGTCCCGGGGGACAAGTCCATCTCCCATCGCGCCCTGCTGCTGGCCGCCTTGGCCGAGGGCACCACCTCCATCACCGGTCTCTCCGACGGCGACGACGTGCGCCACACCCGGGAGGCGGTTCGCGCCCTGGGAGCCGAGGTGGAGGAGTCGGGGGGCTCGATCCGGGTCCATGGTGGCCGGTCGCGGCTGCATCCCCCCGACGGCCCGATCGACCTGGGCAACTCGGGGACGGGGATGCGCCTGTTGTTGGGCCTGGTGGCCGGGCTCCCGGTTACCGCCCATCTGACCGGCGACGCCTCCCTCCGGGGCCGGCCGATGGACCGGGTGGCGGAGCCACTCGAACAGATGGGGGCGAAGGTGACCGGCCAGGGGCCGCGGTGCCTGCCCCCGGTGGCGGTCACCGGCGGGAATCTCCACGGCATCGAGTACACCCCGCCGATGGCCAGCGCCCAGGTCAAGTCGGCCCTCCTGCTGGCCGGCCTGGCCGCCGCCGGCGACACCGTGGTCCACGAGCCGGTGCCCACCCGGGCCCACACCGAGGAGCTGCTGGCCCAGATGGGAGCCCGGATCGTCGTCTCCAATTCGGAGGCCGGGCGGACCATCACCGTCAGCCGCAGCGACCTCAACCCGACGGTGGTGGTGGTTCCCGGGGACCCGTCGCAGGCCGCCTTCTGGGTGGTCGGCGGGCTCATCGTCCCCCGGAGCGTGGTGACCGTCGAGGGCACCTATCTGGGTGCCGAGCGGACCGGGTTCATCGAGGTGCTCGAGCGGATGGGGGCACAGGTGTCGGTGGATGCCGACGGCGCCGGGCACGGGTCGGTCACCAGCCGGTCGTCGGCCCTGACCGCCACCGTGGTGCGAGCCGGGGAGATCCCGTCCCTCGACGAGGTGCCGATCCTGGCCATGGCGGCGATGGTGGCCGCCGGCGAGAGTCGGTTCGTGGACATGGGCGAGCTCCGGGTCAAGGAGTCCGACCGGTTGTCCGGCACTGTCGAGATGGTGACGGCGTTCGGGGGTTCCGCCCGGATCGATGGCGACGACCTGGTCATCTCCGGTGGTGGTGGGCGGCATCCGGGAACCGTCGACTCCCGGGGGGACCACCGGATGGCCATGGCCGCGGCCATCGCCGGCGCCGCCTGTCCGTCGGCGACCGATGTCACCAGCATCGCCGGGTGGGAGTCGGTGCGGACCAGCTATCCGCGGTTCGCCGACGACCTCGAAGCCCTGTCGGTGGGCGGATGACCGGAGCCGGGGGCCAGCCGGGCTCCGCCGGCAAGCTGATCGCCATCGACGGGCCGGCGGGGGCGGGAAAGTCGACGCTGTCCCGCGCCCTGGCCCGCCATCTGGGGATCGACCGTCTCGACACCGGTGCCATGTACCGGGCGGTGGCCTGGGGGGCGCTCTCCCGGGGCATCGACCCCGGCGACCAGCAGGCGGTGGCGGCTCTGGCCCGCAGCCTGTCGATCTCGGTCGACGAGCGGGTGACCGCCGACGGCGTCGACATCACCGAGGCCATCCGGGCTCCCGACGTCAACCAGGCGGTCTCGGTGGTGGCGGCCAACCCCGAGGTCCGGTCGACCATGGTGGCCCGGCAACGCCAGTGGGCGGACGAACACGGCGGGGGAGTCGTCGAGGGTCGCGACATCGGCTCGGTGGTGTTCCCGCAGGCCGACCTCAAGATCTACCTGACCGCCAGCGGGGAGGAGCGGGCCCGCCGGCGAAGCGAGGAGGGATCCGACCGGGTGGCCCGGCGCGACCACCTCGACAGCACCAGGGCGGCGTCCCCCCTCGGGATCGCGGAAGGAGCCAAGGTGATCGACACCACCGGACGCCCGATCGGAGCGGTGGTAGAAGAGGTGCTGGCATGGCTCTGAACGAGACGACCGGTGCGTCGGTGGGGGACACCGAGGTGGACACCGGCTTCACCCCGATCTACAAGTTCCTGCGGGCGTTGGTCCACGGCTTGAACCGCTTGGTCTTCCGGACGACGGTCGATGGACTGGAGCGGGTGCCCACCGACGGGCCGATGATCATCGCCCCGGTCCACCGGTCGGGGATCGACTTCTTCGTGGCCTCGGAGGTCACCCGCCGGAAGCTGCACTACATGGCCAAGGACAGCCTGTGGAAGCGGCCGCGGTTCGGACGGTTCCTCCAGACGCTCGGGGCCTTCCCCGTCCATCGCGACGCTGCCGACCGGGAGGCGATGCGCCGGGCCCAGCGGGTCCTCGAGGCCGGCGAGGTGCTGGTCCTCTTCCCGGAAGGGGAGCGGAGGACCGGGCCGGTGGTGAAGGACCTCCACCAGGGGGTGGCCTTCCTGGCCGCCCGGACCGGGGCGCCGGTCGTCCCGGTGGGCATCGGCGGGTCGGCCTCGGTGATGCCCAAGGGGAGCAAGTTCCCCCGGCCGCTCCACATCCACCTGGTGGTCGGCGATCCGATCGCCGCCCCCGCCCGAACCGCCGGTGGCCGGGTGCCCCGGAGCCAGCTGCAGACCATGACCGAAGAGCTCACCACCACCATCCAGGAGCTCTACGACCGGTCAGTGGCGTCCACCGGGCGCTACTAGAGGACCGGGACTCCGACAAAGCCCTCCAGCACATCGGCGGCGCCGGTGGAGCGGTCGCCGGACAGCACAGCGCCGCCAACGTCATCGGTGACCCGGCCGGCGGTGGGAGCCGCGGCGATCAGCGAGACCGCCGTCTCGAGGGCCCGGAGGATCTCCCGGAGCTCGGGCGGAGGTGGGAAGTACTCCTCTTCCAGGGTGATGGGAGCCGACTCGACGCCGTGGACCGGAGCCAGGCGGGCCACGACCGCCTGCACCAACGCCTCCGGCGCCGAGGCCCCGGCGGTGACCCCCACGGTGCCCTGGAGATCGTCGGGCAGCTCGGAGGCATCGTTGATGCGAACCACCCGGGGGCACCCGAAGGCCAGCGCGACTTTCTCCAGTGCCACCGTGTTGGAGGAGTTCTCCGACCCGATCACCACCACGGCATCAGCCCGCCCGACCACCGCCTTCAGGGCGGCCTGGCGGTTGGTGGTGGCAAAGCAGAGGTCGCTCCGGTTCGGCATCCACAGATCGGGGAAGCGCTCCCGGGCCCGATCCACGATGCCGGCCCACTCATCGTGGCTCAGGGTGGTCTGGGCCAGCAGGGCCATCGGCGGATCACCGCCGGCCCCGGGGGCCGGCAGGGCGTCGACATCCTCCTCCCGCTCGAGGAGGCGCACCGCCTCCGGGGCCACCGCCATGGTACCGACGGCCTCCTCGTGGCCCTGGTGGCCCACATAGAGCACCGTGTACCCCTTGCGGGCCCGCACCTTCAGCTCGTGGTGGACCTTGGTGACCAACGGACAGACGGCGTCGACCACCACCCGGCCGCGGTCGCGGGCGGCATCGACCACGTCGGGGGCGGAGCCGTGGGCGGAGAGCATCAGGGGCGCCCCGGCGGGGACCTCGGTGACGTCGTCCACGAAGATGACCCCCTGGGCCCGGAACTGGTCGACCACATGCTGGTTGTGGACGATCTCGTGGTAGCAGTAGACGGGCGGCTCGAAGACCCGGACCATCCAGGCCAGCGCCTTGATCGCCTTCTCGACGCCGGCACAGAAGCCTCTCGGCTCCGCCAGAAGCACTCGGTCCACAGCCACCCGAACAGGCTAGTGGCGCGGGGGAGATGCCCAGGACCGGCCGACGGCGGAGAACCACGAAGGACCAGGTAGCCTTGTCCCATGTCGGTACCTCGCGGTACGGCGGCGCCTACGGTCGTCGCCGTCACCGAAATGTCACCGGCGGATCTGTCCGGCCTACGGCCCGGGGACGAACTCCTCTTGCTCAACGGGCGGTCCCCGCGCGACGTCATTGAGTACAGCCTGCTGGTCGACGAGCCCGAATTGGACCTCGTGGTGCGCCGTCGCGGGGTGAGTGACCCGTTTTCGGTGTCGGTCAGCAAGCCGCCGGGCGAGCCGTTCGGGGTGGAGGTGTCATCGGCCCTCTTCGATCGGGTCCGGACGTGCGACAACCACTGTGAGTTCTGCTTCATCACCCAGCTGCCCAAGGGGATGCGCCGGAGCCTCTCCCTGAAGGACGACGACTACCGACTGTCGTTCCTCTACGGGAACTTCACCACCCTCACCCGCTTCACCGAGATGGACCTGGAGCGGGTACTGACCGAACGCCTGAGCCCGCTGTTCGTCTCCATTCATGCCACCGATCCCGACGTCCGGGCCCGGCTGCTGCGCAACCGGCGGGGGGCGACCAGCCTGCGGTGGTTGAGCGGTCTGCTCGACGGCGGCATCGAAGTCCACGGCCAGATCGTGGTGTGCCCGGACCGCAACGACGGGGCGATCCTCCACGACACCCTGGCCGGGGTGCTCGACCGGTACCCGGAGCTGGCCACGGTGGCGGTGGTGCCGCTCGGCGTCAGCCGGTTCTCCAACGAGCCGGCCATGCGACCCCACACCCGACATGAGGCCGCGGAGGTCTGTGACGCCATCGATCTGTGGCAGGAGACGTTCCTGGCGGCCCTGGGGCGACGGATGGTCTACGCCGCCGATGAGTACTACCTGATGGCGGAGCGGCCGTTTCCCGCCGCCGCCACCTACGAGGGGTTCCCGCAGCACGAGAACGGGCTGGGCATGGCCAGAGCCTTCGAGGCGGCGTTCGGGGGCGATGAGGACGCCGCCCTCGGTGTGCGCCCGGGCTTCTTCGCCTGGGTGGACGGGGCCCCGGCGTCGGGCTACCGGGCCCAGCGGGCCGACCCGTCCACCCCGGCGGTCGACGGCGAAGCGCCGATCGCCATCCTCACCGGTGAGTACGGGGCCCGGGTCCTGGCCCCCCTGGTCGATTCCCTCGGGCGCACCGACATCCGACTGGTGCCGGTGCCCAACGACTACTTCGGCGGCAACATCGGGGTGTCCGGGCTGATGACCGGCATCGATCTCCGTAGGGCGCTGGAGACCCAACCGGTCGGGCACAGGTATCTCCTGCCCGACTCCTGTCTTTCCGAGGGCCGGTTCCTCGACGACCTCTCGGTGACCGACCTGCCCCGGCCGGTGGAGGTCGTGGCCACCGACGGGCTGTCACTCCGACGGGCACTGGACGGGACCGGCTCGGTGCCGATGGGGTCGGAGGGCGGTTGCAGCTCGGTCGAGGCACCCCGATCCGCACGGGTGCCGGTCTCGATCGGAGGCTCACGATGACGGTCTCGACCCCGGAGACGGCCAACGAGACCGGGCGCAAGAAGCCCCTGGTGGTGATCGCCGGCCGCCCCAACGTCGGCAAGTCGACGCTGGTCAACCGGATCGTCGGCCGGCGGGCGGCGGTGGTGGAGGAGCGATCGGGCGTGACCCGGGACCGCAAGGAGCTGGACGCCGAATGGTGCGGCCACTCGTTCACGGTGGTGGATACCGGCGGGTGGCTGTCCAGCGACGACCCCCTCGATGCCCAGGTGAGCGCCCAGGCCGAGCGGGCGGTGGCCGAAGCCGACGTGGTGTTGCTGGTGGTGGATGTCACCGTGGGGCTCATCGACGAGGACGTGGCGGTGGCCAGGTTCCTCAAACGGTCGGGCCGGCCGGTGCGGGTGGTGGTCAACAAAGTCGACTCCTCCCAACGCGAGTCCGATGCCTGGGAGGCGGTGTCGCTCGGACTGGGTGATCCCTGGCCGGTGAGCGCCCTCCATGGTCGCGGGACGGGAGATCTGCTCGACGACGTGGTTCGACTGCTGCCCGACCTCGATGCGGTCGGCGATGCGCGGTCGGAGCCGGCCGAGGGTGAGAATCAACCAGGTGGAGGAAGCGACCGGCGGGGGAGCGGCACCGTGATCCCCCGGGTGGCTCTGGTCGGACGGCCGAACGTGGGCAAGTCGACGTTGTTCAACCGGTTGGTGGGGGACGAACGGTCGATCACCCACGATGCTCCGGGCACCACCCGCGACGCGGTGGACACCGTGGTGGAGACGCCGGAAGGCACCGTCTGCTTCATCGACACCGCCGGCATGCGCCGCAAGTCACGGACGGAGCGGGGTACCGAGTATTTCTCGGTCCTCCGAGCCCTCGAAGCCTTGGACCGGGCTGACATCGCGCTCCTGATCATCGATGCGACGTTGGGTGTCACCCATCAGGACCAGCGACTGGCGGAGCGGGTGGCCGCCGCCGGATGCCCGACCGTGGTGGTGCTGAACAAGTGGGAGCTGATCCCGGTCGAGGACCGGCCGGACATCCTCATCGACATCGGTGACCGGTTGGCGTTCCTCGGCGATGCTCCGGTGTTGAAGATCAGTGCCCTCTCGGGACTCGGCGTGCACCACATTCTGCCGGCGGTGGCGACAGCCGAAGAGGCCTACCACTCACGCATCCCGACCGGCGAGCTCAACCGGGCCATGAAATCGATCCAGATGGCGCATCCTCCGGTGGGGGCCAAGATCCAGTACGCAGTGCAGGGGGCCAACGACCCTCCGACCTTCACCCTGTTCACCAACGGTCGGCTACAGCCGACGTATCTGCGCTACGTCGAGCGGGGATTGCGCGAGCGATTCGAGTTGGGAGCGACGCCCATCAAACTGCGGGTTCGGGCCAAAGGTCCCAACGGAGGTGGGGGGCGTCGGAGGTGATCGGTGCCCTGGTGTGAAGAATGCGATCAGCGCCTCGAGGATGACCAGGTCGACGAGGACGGAACCTGCCCGAACTGCGGTTCGGCAGACCGTCGAGCACCGCAGAACGCCCTGGTACTTCAAGTTCATGCTGGTGGCCTCGGTCATCTACCTCGGGTGGCGGGCGTTTCAGGGCGTCACCTGGGTCGTCCACCACGTGTGAAGCGGCTCAGGGAGGGTCGGGCGGGCGAACACTGCGGCGAGTCGATGCCGGACCCGTGTCCGGGACCGACCCGGTGTCGATGAGCTCCTGAGCCACGTGGCGAAGTTTGACGTTGAGGTGCTGGGAGGCTCGGAGCAGAATGTCGAAGGCTTGGTCGGGCGTGATGCGTTCGCGCTCCATCAAGATGCCCTGGGCTTGGCCGATGAGCTCTCGAGTGGCCAGGGCCTGGTGGAGGTTGTCGGCTCGGCGGTCCTCGGACTCATGGGCTTGGGCGCCACCCAGGGCCAGGCCGGCAAGCGTGGCGAAGATCACCCCCTTGGCCCGGTCGGTCACCCCGAAGGCTCCGGGAAAGCGGGCGTAGAAATTCAGCGCTCCGATGGTGCCGTTGGCGGAGAGTCGCAGGGCCAAAATGCAGCGCACCCCGGCCGCCACCGCCTGGGGTCCGAAGTTTGCCCATTGAGTGTCATCGACCAGGTCGTCGGCATAGAAGGTAGACCCCTGGGCAATCGCGTCGAGGCAGGGTCCCTCACCCGTTTCCCGCTGCAGGGAATCGATCCGGACCACCATCGGATCCGTATGGACCGGGGTGGTTACCTGATCATCCACCACCAGGAAGATGCCGGCGAAGTCACAGCCGTCGATGGTGGCAACGGCCAGGTCCACCACCGCCTGGAGGGTGGCCTCGGTGCTTCCGGCCAGAAACAGAGTACGGGCAACCTGGGACAGGCTGACGTTGAGCTCGGTCGTGTCACCTTCGGCACCTGGCACCGTTGCAGTCTCCTCGGCCATCTCATGAATTGACGGGCATGATACCGAAAACGACATGCTCAGCCCGGGTTTTCCGCCGCGCCGGATGCTCGGAAGGGAGGGTGAGACTCCGGGCTTCGGCTACCATGACGTCTCCAATCCAAATCCGAATTGGAACTGCTACTTCCGTGCTGTTCGAATGAACAAGGGACGGTGGTCAGGAATGGCCCCGATTCGGGGATTGGGTTTGCGGGCTGTGGCGCAGCTTGGTTAGCGCGCTTGACTGGGGGTCAAGAGGTCCCGGGTTCAAATCCCGGCAGCCCGACGCACTGCGGTTGACCCGGTCCACTTTCCCGGAGGTGCCCGGCCACAGCGCTCGTGGCGCGCTCAGCTCCACGGCTGCGAAGTCGGGCGGGGACGGTCCAGCAAGACCTACAGTTGGTCGTCCATTCGCCGAGTGAGGACTAACCAGTTGCGGCCGCAGAGATCAAAAGGGGTTGTACTCATGACGATGGCGTTCACGCTTGTGGCCGCAGGCTGCAGCAGTTCGAGTCACAGTTCCTCGATAAGCACAACATCCACAACTGAGCCGTCAGTCGTGCCCACACAGTCTCCGTTCTTGGCCGGCAACGTCCATCCCCAGTTTCCGGCCGGTGTTGCCGGCCAAGTCAGCGTGGTCTACCAAGCGCCGATCTCTGCACAGCAGAACGGGACAGTCGTTCCTATTGTGCTGGACAACAACAGCTCACACGCCGTTGCCCACGTTGACATAAGTGGCACCGCTAAGGACGCGTCCGGCAAAGTTGTGGGATCCGGGGATAGCCAAGGTACCTCTCCCTCTGAGATCAAACCGGGGCAGTGGACGTTAGCCTTTATCTACTTCCAGTCCGGTGACAACTTGTCGCCGAGCGACAGGCTGTCCTTCAACGTGAAGACGTCACCCGCTGACATGTCCCCATACAACACCGCGGCGGTTCAGGTCACTCAGGCAAATGTGTCCGGCAGCTCGATCACGGGAGGTGTCCAGAACACAACCGGAAAGGTGGTCATCGGGCCAATAAGCGTGGACGCCTATTGCTTCGACGCGTCAGGTCATCTCGTCTATGAGCAAGGTACCTTCACCTCGGGCTCTGGTGACCTTGCTCCAACGCGACCGATTCATTCCAGATTAACCTTTACGATCAGCAGTGCCCTTCGTTCCTGGTGGGAGCATCGGGCTTCTACAAATGAATATCGGAGACACCTCGCTGAGCATGAATGACGAGGTTGGAGCGACCATCCATTTGTGGCGAGCCCCGAATCGAATTTGGCAGGCGTTTCCGGCCCTGGTTGTGGTCCGGGCCGGGTCCTGGCTTAGCCGGGGCCGGGCCCACCGCCAGAGCCCTGCAATCGGTGAGGGTGGAGTTGTCACGGTCTTCCTCGACGGCTCGAAGGTGGGTACCATCTCGCCCAACCAGATCATGGTGTACCGAGTCTCACCTGGGGAGCATTCCTTGAGTCTGCATTTCCTCGGAGGCTTGCGGCGATCGAGGAGACTCCATGTCCCCCTCGCCGAGGGCGAGGGGAAGCAGTTTGTCTGCCTGCTGAACGCGTTCGGGTGGCCATCCATCCGGCCCGCCACCCCCGACGATGACGCTGCAATGAAACGACTGAACTCTGCACCCGGTTACGGTTCGGAGCCTGGCTAAGGCGATTCCCAGGTAACGCAAGTTGATAGATCGCGTCGATTGATTCGGAACGAGTTTTGGGGCATTCATCGGCTCGCGCTACCAGCCCTTCAGAAACGTGCGTGGAGTGGCCGCCATGTCGGTCCCGAGCTAGGGAGAGTTGCCAGCCCATGAACGGAACATCAGGGATAGAGGGCAATGCCGACGACAGGGGCATTCAATTGCTGACCACCTA
Source organism: uncultured Acidimicrobiaceae bacterium (assembly GCA_963819695.1). Lineage (GTDB taxonomy): Bacteria > Actinomycetota > Acidimicrobiia > Acidimicrobiales > RAAP-2 > DASZIT01. Next base: position 1,709,168 of record CAWFXD010000001.1, read on the forward strand.
TGGATCCCTCGAAGGGGGCACTCCCGAAGGAAAAGACCCCACCGTCAGCGGCCGCCAACCAATAGCCCTTCCCGTCGGGGCTGGCCGCGATACCGACAACCGGCGCGTTGAGGTGTGACCCTCCCATCGAACCAGCGAACACCGCGTCGCCAAAAGTGAAGACGCCGCCATCTGCGGCGACCAACCAGTAGCCGTTGCCATCCGGGGCAGCAGTGATTCCGACAATCGGAGCGTTGATTGGCATTCCCCCAATGGAGCCGTAGAAGGATGCGTTCCCAAAGGAGAAGACCCCACCGTCAGCCCCTACGAGCCAGTAGCCGTTGCGGTCCGGTGTGGAGGCGATCCCTACGATTGGAGCAGCGAGCCTCACGGAGATCAGTCCACCAGCGGGAATCCCGTCGCCGCATCCGCTGACGGCTCCATCGGACCTGGCGGTCAGAAAGCCATAACCGGTTGCCGAGGAAGTCATCCCAGTCCACATCAATGTGAAGCCGGAGACACCGGGGCCGCTGGCGGTGCAGCCGCTCTGACCGTACTCACTTGCCTGGCCGAATCCGACTGGAAAGCCAAACGAGTTCACGAGCCAATAGCCATTCCCGCTCGGTGTCGGAGCAATGCCGCTACAGACCGCCCCGGAATGGATCACGCCGGGGAGTTGGTGGTAGGAGCAGGCACCGGGAACTGCCACACCCGAGCCATAGAACGGCGCATTGCCGAAGGCGAAGACCCCACCGTCTGCGCCACTCAGCCAATAGCCCGCCACTGGAGGGGATGTCGTATGAAGCTCGCGGGTACCTCCCGCTCGTCCCGCTGTAGCCGAGGCCACGAACGCCACAATCGCAATGAGACCTACCGTCCACGTTTTGCGCATTTGACCACTCCCCGCCCTTGGCCCTGATCCAAGATCCTATGCACCGTCCCGGCATAAGACCGGAGATCGGCGTTAGTGGCTGTCCCGGCACGCCGGGTCTGTCCCAGATACCTGGGGGTCAAGATCCCGGGTTCAATCTCGGCAGCCCGACCACAGGGGCAATATTGCGTCCCTTCCGGCTACAGGAGGGCTTCGATCGAATGTGCGTCGAGCGGGCGCGAAAAGTAATAGCCCTGGCCGAACTCCCAACCGAGTGATTGGAGACACGATGCCTGTTCCTCTGTCTCGATGCCTTCGGCCTCCGCCACAGCACCCATGTCCGCCGCAAGCCGTCCCACGGCTTTCGCGAGATCCAGGCCGCGCTCGCCACCTGGAAGATCGTCGGTGAAGGACTTATCGAGCTTGATCACGTCGATGGGGAATCGCCGTAGGTAATCCAGCGAGGAGTAGGCGGTCCCAAAATCGTCGAGCGCTATGCGAACGCCGGACTCGCTGAGCTCGGTAAGGCTTCGAGCACTCTCCTCGGCATCTTCGACCAAAAAGGTCTCGGTCACCTCGATCATCAATGCTGTCGGGTCCAGGTCATGGTCGGCGAGGGTTTGCAGAATCCTCGTCGTCAAGTCCTTCTGCCGTAGATCTCGTCCCGATAGGTTCACGCTCATGAAGCGAGCGGGGGTGGTGGAGAAGAGACGGTTCCATTCTGCGGCCTGTCCGCACGCCTCGTCGCGAACATGTTCATCGATGTCGATGATGAGCCGCGTCTTTTCGGCGAGGGGAATGAATTCTGCTGGTGGGAGAATTCCCCGCGTGGTGTGAGCCCACCTGACCAGAGCCTCGAATCCCACGATCTCGCTGGTGGCTAGGTTGACAATCGGCTGGTAGTGGACGACTAGGTCGTCGAGCAGGGGGAGTCGGCCGAGTTGCTCGGCGGGCAGTTCGATCGCCCCGGCATGGACACTGCGCACCATGGCCAGGAGTTCTGCCGGAGGACGGGTCTTCTCCAAATAGCCAGAGCAGCCTCCCCATGAGGCCTCGAACACTGCGGCGTCATTCTTCGAGCCGGTCAACAGGATGACGCGGACGCTCGGCCAGCGCTCTGTGATCTGCCGCGATGCGGCGGCCCCGTCTCCGTCGGGCAGCTCGTAGTCCATCACCACGATGTCCGGCGAGTGCGCTTCGACCGCGGCAATCCCCTCGGCGACGGTGGAGGCAGACCCCACCACCGCGACGCCGCCGTCTCCGTCTAAGCGCCGTACGAGGCTCTCGAGGAGCATTTGGTGGTCATCCACCACCACTACCCTGATCGCGGCGTCATGAGCAGTGCTCTTCATACCTATGCCCCTTCGCCACCCGCCGCCGGTGATTCCCTCAGTGCGTCGTGGACCTTCTCGAGAAGGGTCCGCCGGTTGAACGGCTTCTGAATGAATGTGACCCCCTCGTCGACGATACGGTGCGGGCTCAGCGCGCCGGCGCTATAACCGGACATGAACAGCACCGCCCGACCGGGCCTCACCTCGTCCATCCGTTGAGCGAGCGCGCGACCAGACATGCCAGGCATGACCGAGTCGGTAAGCAGGAGCTGAAAGTCTTGGGTTTCCGCTAGCGACAATGCTTCATCGTAGGTGGCTGCAGCCAGGGCGCTGTAGCCGTTTTGGCGCAGGATCCGCGAGGCGATCTCCAGAATCGACGGCTCATCGTCGACGACGATGATCGTCTCTCCGTGCCCCTTCTCGTAGTTTTCAGAACCGAGCGCGGCTGGCGTGAGTGGCTGTTCGGTAATGGGAAAGTAAAGGCGGAAAGTGGTTCCCATCCCTTCTTCGGAGTAGACACTTAAGCTGCCGCCGCCCTCGGTCATAATGCCGTAGACCGAGGAGAGGCCGAGCCCCGTCCCCTGGCTCGGCGGCTTGGTGGTGAAGTACGGCTCGAAGATGTGGGCTGAGACCTCCGCGCTCATGCCGCTTCCCGTATCGCTCACCTCCAGTTCCAGGTATTGCCCCGGATTGACGTGGGGATGAATGCGTGAGTACCCCTCGTCGAGCTCTGCGACGCTTGTCTCGATCGTCAGGGTGCCGCCATCGGGCATGGCGTCACGGGCGTTCACGGCCAAGTTCAGCAGTACCTGTTCGACCTGGCCTCGATCGGCGAGGATCCTGGGCAGATTGGCCGACGCGTTACATCGGAGTTCAATGTGCTCCCCGATGCTGCGCGAAAGCAGATTTTCGATGTCAGCCACGACCGCGTTGAGCTCAAGAGCCTCTGGCTGGATCACCTCGCGCCGACCGAAGATGAGCAGTTGCTTGGTCAGCGTTACAGCTCGCTCGGCTGCGGCCTCGATCTGTTCCACATCAGCTCTCACCTCTGGCCTATCAGAAGTCTCCTCGGCCACAAATGCGGCGTAATTCAGAATTACTGCCAACAGATTGTTGAAGTCGTGGGCGATCCCGCCGGCGAGTTGCCCGAGACTCTCGAGCCGCTCGCCCTGTTGCAAACGCGCCTCGAAAGCCCGGCGATCCGCCTCGGCCCGATTGCGCTCGGTCAAGTCCCGAGCCACGGTGGACGCCCCGATCACTGCACTACTGGCGTCTCGAATCGGAGAGATGGTGATCGAGACGTCGAGGATGCTTCCGTCCTTGCCAAGACGCTTAGTCTCGAACTGCTCGATCCTCTCTCCCCGTCGAATGCGATCGAGGATGGATACGAGCTCTTGGACACTGTTCGGTGGAAACAGCTCGGACACATTGTGGCCGACGATCTCTTGGGAGGTGTATCCGTACAAGTGCTCGGCGCCGGAGTTCCAGCTGGTGATGACGCCGTCCAGCGTCTTGCCGATGATGGCGTCCGACGACGACTCGACTATCGCGGCCAGACGCGAGGTCAGCTCGTGATCAGCTTCGGATTTCCACCCGTCAACGGAGACTCCCGGGTGTGAGCTACCGCTGTCCATTATCAGCCTCCCACTTCAGAGCACTCCGCTCAGGGTGCCCCTGAACGCGGTGAGACCTACATCTGGGTTAAGACGAGGTGGGACGTTCGGGCAGAACGATACACCCATGGGGTCGGAGAAGGGAAACAACCCTGCCACGACGTCGATGGTGCCGATGGGCTCGGCATGCCTCGTGCTCGGTGTCAACCGCGGCGGCGCCCGGGTGACCCTCCGACTGCCTCGTTCCACGACGGAGGCATTGCCATGACCGAAGGGGCCAAGGCTCTCGTCCTGGTGGCCGACGACACCGAGGGCTTCCGCAACACCAATTCCTCTTCGTTTCCTGATGGTGGGCTACGTGTTGCTCGACTATCCGGACCAGTAACAGATTCGCAACCGGTGTTCAGTTCGGTCGACACGATGGGTGGCCAGCTGGCCACTGTGGCGGGTCGCCTACGTGCTCAGGGTTCGGCTCTTAGGGGAGTTCTTGGGGAAGGCCGGGCAGGATTTGACCATTGATGTGGAAGAGGAGGGCATCCGGTGCATCAGCCTGAAACCCTCGGCACGCCTCGAAGATCGACTCCATGTCCGCCATGTACTGGGCACCAGTTCCCTCACCGAGGATCGGATCTGATCCCCCTTCAATGAACTTACTTACAATGATCCTCTCCTGTGGACTGAACACAGTGGCGAATGCGAGTACTAGAGCATTCTGCGGGGCTTCGTTGGGACGCAGACCGGCATAGCAGTCGATGAGTTCCATCAGGTGATCCTTGACCAGAAAAACGGCATCCAAGTGGTCCTGAACGAGGAGAACTGCTTCGGGTTCGTACATTTGCTCGGTCATGTCTCCATCCCTTCTACCGAGGCGTGCTCTTAACATCGGCAAACTGGGTTGAACCCTTAAGGCTTCTCATTCTCAGCCTTTGGGGTCACGAATCCGGAGATCTTCGAGGTGTCGGGTCATGTACGCCGCCACCGGGGGCCACACAAATCTGACAGCCCGAGGGGAGTACTGCCCTCTACTTGGAGTGCCGGTCGACTACCCGGGCCGCAGGCGGGTCGCTTCCGCCATGAGCCGCCTGACCCTAGCCAACCGGTTTCGCCGGTCATCTGGCGAGCCCATCTTGAGCAGCGTAGGTCCGCGTCACTGCTGTCCTCAATCGGCCGCACCCTGAGCGCCAGGGCATTCTCCGGTGGGATCCGTGGGGTACGGTCAGAGCGGGAGAACTATCGTGGGGATGTCAAAGCAAGCAATGGTTTCGGTTGTAGTGGCCGTCGTGATTGCGTGTGGGGGATTGGCTTTGGTGGTCGCTCCGGAGAGAGCGTGGGCCGGCACCCCATTACCGGGGGCGCCCACTTGTCCGATATTTCCAACTGACAACGTCTGGAACACCGACGTTTCGGGTCTCCCGGTCGACTCTCACAGTGCGGCTTGGCTTGCCAGCATGGACAGTGCCGCCACCAGTCTGCACCCCGACTTCGGCCCATCCGGCGATCCTTCCAACCCTTACGGCATGCCCTATACGGTGGTGTCACCCGCACACCCGCTGACGAACGTGTCGTTCCAATACGCTTCCGAAAGTGATCCGGGTCCCTATCCGTTCGGCGCGGACACGCCCATCGAGGGCGGCACTCAGTCGAGCGGCGACCGCCACGCGATCATGGTGAACCCGGCTACATGCACTCTCTTCGAGCTCTATGACGCGCAGTACAACCCGGCAGGCTCGACGGCGGGCTCGGGGGCCATCTGGAATCTCAATTCCGATGCTCTGCGGCCCTCCGGGTGGACGTCGGCGGACGCGGCCGGTTTGCCGATATTGCCCGGACTCTTACGCTACGACGAGGTGCAGTCGGGCTCGATCACCCATGCCATCCGGCTGACGGCCCAGTCGACGGACACTTCGTTTATCTGGCCCGCCCGCCACGACGCCGGGACCTCGAGCGACCCGAGCCTCCCCCCTATGGGAGCTCGTTTCCGGTTGAAGGCCAGCTACGACATCTCGGGCTTCTCACCGCAGGCCCGGGTCGTTCTGCGGGCCATGCAACACTACGGTTTGATCCTGGCGGACAACGGCTCCAACTGGTACTTCGGTGGGACGGCCGATCAGAACTGGCCGATCGCGCTGGTCGACGAGTTGAAGCAAATCCCGGCCGGCGCGTTCGAGGCGGTCGACGAGTCTTCACTGATGATCGACCCGAGCTCCGGGGCGGCCCGGCAGGCCCAAGGAACCGTGCCCTGTTCGACCGACCCGGGCTACCGCTTGGCGGCCGCCGACGGCGGCGTCTTCACCTTCTGTGAGCCATTCTTCGGCTCGATCGGAGGCCACCCGTTGGCGGCTCCGGTCGTCGGGACGGCGGCCACCCCCGATGCCGCTGGCTACTGGCTGGTGGCGTCGGACGGCGGCATCTTCTCTTTCGGTGATGCCCCCTTCGTCGGCTCGACGGGCGGCCACCCGCTGAACCGGCCCATTGTCGGCATGGCGGCGACTCCGGACGGCAAGGGCTACTGGCTGGTGGCGTCGGACGGCGGCATCTTCAGCTTCGGTGATGCCAGGTTTTATGGTTCGACAGGTGCGGGGAGACTGAATCAACCCATCGTCGGGATGGCGGCGACCCCGGACGGACGGGGCTACTGGCTGGTGGCGTCGGACGGTGGCATCTTCTCTTTCGGTGATGCCCCGTTCTTCGGCTCGATGGGAGGCCACCTCCTCAACCGGCCCATCGTCGGGATGGCGGCGACTCCGGACGGCAAGGGCTACTGGCTGGTGGCGTCGGACGGCGGCATCTTCAGCTTCGGTGATGCCCCGTTCTTCGGCTCGATGGGCGGCCAGCCGCTCAACCGCCCCATCGTCGGGATGGCGACCACCTCCGATGGCCAGGGCTATTGGGAAGTCGCCTCCGACGGTGGCATCTTCACCTTTGGAAGGGCCACCTTTCAGGGATCCACTGGCGCGCTTGACGTCGTCGCTCCCGTCGTAGGGATGACCGGTTGATCACCGACCGGCAATAACGTCGTGGGTCCTCGTTGCCGGTCGGTGTCCTTCCGGGGGAGGGAGTCAGCCTTTGGGTAGCTCCGTGAGCCCCACAGGACCCGCCCTGGCTCAGGTGCTCGTGGTCGTCGAGCCGCCACTGATAGGAGTGCCGTCAGGATTCTGTCCGCAGTAGGCGTCGACCTTGGTACCGGCATCTTGGATCGCCTGGGTCGTGAAGCCAGAAGCATCCCCGGAGGCGATGGCGCTATTGGCGGCGGTAACCAGCGCATCGGCGCTGCTGGCGATGTCCGAGGGTGCGTTGGCCTTGAAGTCGTTGATCGTCGCCTGATTGGCCTTCAACACGGGGATCAGGTCGGACGGCTGCTGGACTCCCGATGACGCCTTGTCGAGCGTGGCATTGTCATTGCAGAACGCCGTCTTGTCACCCGCGGAGGCAGTAGAAGTTGTGGAGCCGGTGGAGGAGGTGCCACTACTGCAGGCACTGATGAGCGTCGCGCACACCAATCCCGCGCCGAGGAATCGAATAAGTCGGGCTGAATTCATGGGCGGAGAGTAGCAGGGTTCAACTGCGGAGGCCGGCTATGACACGTCATCGCTCTCGCTCTGGCGGCTGAAGGGTAAAGCTGGTCAGAGCCGCGTCCGATATCGGTCAGGCATCGACCTTCAGCGGGTCCTGACCACCGACACGATTGGGGGAGCCGTGGCCACGCAGTCCGTTGGGCGACAGGTTGCGTCGCGGCCGAGTGGATCCGGACCTACCCGGCCGGTGCCGATTCAGCCCTGGATCGATCGGAGCCGACCCCGGTATCCACAGCCTGCGGTGCCGGATGGGACGGTTCGGGGCCCGGATCGACGGGCTCCTGACGTTGGGACTCCCGCCACCGGTGCATCCCGATGAGGCAGAGGGTAGTCACCAGGGGCACCCCCAGGAAGAAGATGCCGGAACGGACGAACTCCTCGGAGTCGAATTGCGATTCGAGGAGGGTCTGTGACTTGGCGTCGTGGAGGCTCGAGTAGAAGAGCACCGCCGAGCTCACCAGGAGGATGTACCCCGCGAAGAGCATGACCCGGGCGTCGCGGGGGAACCACTTGCTGTGCAGGTTGGTCACTCCCTCCCCGGAGGCAGCGAGCTCCCACAGCAGGGCGACCACCAGGACCACGGCAGCAAAGAGGGCGACTCGGCCCGTCGTGTCGGTGGTCTTCCCGAAGAGCGAATCGATCCAGACCAGGATCTGCAGGCTGACCGTCAGGGTCACCAGGAGAGCGATCGGGGTCATGAGCCGGCGCAGGCTCTTGTTGGCCACGGCGTAGATGACGAGGAGGATCGTCACCATGGCCGCCACCGCTTTGAGGCCCTCGACGCCCAGATAGGGGGCGTTACTGACAATATCCTGCGTCGTGCCGGTCGAATGCAGGCCGAACGGATGGATCACCGTCCCGATGTCCTCCAGTCCGGTCAGGGCATCGATGAGGCCGATGATCACCAGGAAGCAGCCGGCGGCGACCAACCGGCCCGACAGCCGTTTGCGCAAGGCCACCAGGGCGACCAAGGCGATGACGCCGACGATCAGCCAGAAGGTGGCCGTGACTCCGGAAACCTTGCTGTCGAAGAGTGGGTCATCGCTACCCAACCGGCGCTGGGCGATGTAGGCGACGAGGGAATCGGCTCCGGCCACGATGGCCAACACCGCGAAGGGCAGATGGTGCGGCCAGCCGTCAAGCGGTTTGGCCACCAGGTAGAGGAGGACCGCGCCCAAGAGGACGGCCCCACCCAGGAGGAGCTCCTCCCGGAGACCCCCGCCCGCGTCGGAGGTGGCGGTGCGTAGGCCGTCCCAGAGGATGAGCCCGGCGGCGGCGATGGTGACCCCGGCAAAGGCCCACTGGCCGGTTGAGTTGCGGATGCGGCGGCCCAGACGGGTCACACTGAAGTTGGCCCAGTCGCCGAAGTCGGAGCCGGCGAGGACGAGCACCGGGATCAGGAAGAGCTCGATGTTGTAGAGCTGGTCGGCGAAGTCGTCGGAGAAAACGTCGACGTGACCGGCGGCCTTGTTGCCGAGCCAGACGGTCAGGTAGATGCCGCCCACCACGAGGATCATGACGGCCGGCAGAATGCGTCGGAACAGACCCCACCGGCTGGTGGTGGCCACGGCCTTGGGATCGTCCCAGAAGCGCCCCCGGTCCTCCGGGAACCAGGTGACGACGGCCAGGACGATGACGAGGGCGACGAGGGCGACGGTGATGCCCCGGGTCGGTCCGCTCACATCTGTGAGAGCGTCACGCTCGGCCCACATGGCCCACAAGAAGATGCCCACGATGGCCGCCCGGACGGCCCACCCGGAGCGATAGGTGCCGGCCAGCAGGAGGCCCCAGGCAACACAGGCGAACACAACGGAGAACACCAGGACAAGGATGGAGGTGGTCGCGGTCGTCTCGGCGAAGTTGTCGCTGACGATCCGGGGTAGATGGGCGTTGCGCTCGAAGACCAAGATGGCGGCCACCAGGAGCTGGGCCACGACCGCCCCGAGGAGGAACTTCGTCTCGAACCGCAGGGATCGGACGTGCAGGAACCGCTCGCTGATGGCGTCCCGCAGCCGGTCGGACTCGTGTACCTCGCCGTGTTCCCCCGGGGGCCCGACGACCGGTCCGCCTGCCACCGCCACCGGGTCCGCCATCGTCGTGCCTCCATTCGTCGGGCCTTCCGGCCGGTCGAAGTGCCGAGAGCGTAATGCAATCGGTCTTGGGCGACCTGAGTTTCCCAATTGATGGCACGTCGGGTGGGCCACCAGACCCGGTAGTTGTCCCTTAAGGTCGCCGGCGGTGGGATTTATCGATCGTCTCGGCCAGGGCGCCACCAAGGCCGATGACCACGGCAAGGATCATCATGAACAGCGGCACGCTGGCCAACCCAGCAAGAAGGGCGACGACCACATCGATAGCCGAATGGGAATGGTCACCGTAGACAAGCACCAGCGCGCCGATGGCCAATCCACCTGCGAACCCGACAGGTAGGAAGATGTGAGCGGGGTGCTCGTTGTAGTAATTCGACACGTTTTCGCGGCGCCTGCCCATCTCGAAGAGGCTACCGAACAGATCCTCGAAGGCTTGGCCGGGGTAATGAAAACCGCTGGAAACCCTTCGCCTGCCCTACTACGCTCCCGTCCTGGCGGCGGACGGTGGACGGTCTAGCGCCCGGGACGCCTGGAGGAACCATGAACGAAATGTCCGGCGAAGAGCTCCAGATGAACCAGCAGGCCGCGGGTGTCGCGACAACCGTGCTCGGCCAACCGGTAATTGCCGCGACCAGGTGCGAACAGGTGACCACGGACATGATGGCTGGGGCCGCCGGGGTCGGCAAAATCAACCGCGGCATGATGAGGGGCATGAAGTCGATGAGCAAGGTGATGATGCCGAGTGTCGGAGGCATGTCGAAGGAACTGGAAGGCGCCGGGCTTCCGAAGAGCTTCGTCCTCGCCGCCACTGACACTGAGGTCCACGCTATCGAGGACAAGCACGATGGCGGCAAGCTCGTCGCCGGCAAGGTCCTCAAGTCCTGGGACCGCGATGGTTTCCTGGTGAAGCAGAGCCCGGGGGGTTTGAATGCGATGTCGGGCGTGCCCGATGATCGGCAGATCATCATCCTCTACCTCCCGATCGAGGGCGGCAAGAACAAGTATCTCAAGGCCGCCGCGCACAACACGGCTGCGGCCGGCTCGCCCGGGATGCCGCACAAACTCGCGATCGGCAAGGACGCCGCCAGCCAGGGAATCGTCGACGCCCTGGTTACGGCCGGCGCCGCGCCGAACATCATGATCGGCGGGACCAACCTGCAGGACATGATGGCCCAAGCCGCCGGTGCTGCGGCCGCGGCAGCCGACCCGACCGAGCGCCTAACCAAGCTGGCCGATCTCCACGACCGCGGCGTGCTGTCCGACGATGAGTTCGCCGCCCAGAAGGCAAAGATCCTCGCCGAGTAGCAAGCGGAGGTAGTTCCGCGTCGAGGTTGAGGCACTCACGTGCCCCTGGTGAGCGGCTAAGCAGAAGTAGCCCCGCCGGTCTCTTTGACGATCTGCCACATGAGGTCTTGCTCGCCGACCGACATGTGGGGATCCAGGGTCTTCCAGGCAACTACGTCTTGGAGGCTCTGCTTCACAACGTCGATGTCGAAGGAGCCAAGGAAGCTCTTCACCAAGACCGAGCGAGCCCGGGCGAGGATCGTGCCGAGCAGGCGCCCGGTCGGGACCTCACCGGCCGCCATCAAAACCCAGGCCAACGCCACATCGACGGCAGGATCGCCTCGACACGCACCCGTCCAGTCGATGACGACCGGGCCATCGGGGCCCAACATCACATTCAACGGGTGCAGGTCGAGGTGCAGCAGGCGATCCCCACGCCCGACGGGACAATCATCCATCCAGGCAGGTGCAGCCAGCTCATGGAGTTGACGATGGAGATCGGCCAATACCCTCCCCTGGGCGGGGATCGTCCATGGTCGCTTCCCGATTGCGGCCACCATGTCCGGGCCCCCGATCCGCTCCATGACCATGTCGAGGCCGTCGTCGCTGACCTCCTCGACCGCAGGTACCGGGTAACCCTGCGATCGGACATACTCCATGACCCGGGCCTCTTCAGTCAGCGAGCGGCCGGCCCGAGAGCGTCGAAGCACGAGCCCAGGGCCGTACTCGAAGATGTCGGCGTCTCGACCCGCCGCCAACCGAGGTCCTGGCTCCTTCATGGGTCCGATGCAGCCACGGTCCACCTCATTCGGGGGTTGGTTGTCTCCCTAGCGCCGGCGCCGGGATCCCTGAAGCCCGAGCGCCCGCAGAAACGATCCGGTGACCGAGTTCGTCTTGCGGTAGATGGCGCGCCGGGCATACCGCTTCGCCCCGCCCTCTATCCCGCCGTGCTCGACGGCTTCGACATTGCCAAGATCCCGGGCGGCTCGATAGAGCTGACTGCGGAGTGATTTTCTGCGTGCCATGACCACCCTCCGATTCGCTGCAACCGGTCTACTACACCGGGTCATCTCCGTTACGGCCGCGATTTGCCCTGAGCGCAGGCGGTGGCGCCAAGGTGAGAGCCAGGCAACTCTTCGCATAGGGTCACCGCATGGCCATCTACCAGCTGGGCGAACTGATTCCCAACGTCGACCCCGAGGCGTACGTGCACCCAGATGCCGTCGTCATTGGGGACGTGACCATCGGTCCCGAATCGACCATATGGCCGAGCGCGGTCCTGCGGGGGGACTACGGCACCATCACCATCGGCGCCCGTTCCTCGGTACAGGACGGAACCGTCATCCACGCCGGCCCCGGATTCCCGACCACAGTGGGGGATGGTTGCGTGATCGGCCACCTGGCCCATCTCGAGGGCTGCACCCTCCATGACGATTCCCTGGTGGGTTCGGGCTCGGTGGTGCTGCACCATGCAATCATCGAGTCCGGCGCCACCGTCGGCGCCAATGCCGTCGTTCCCAACCGCATGGTGGTGCCGGCTGACGCGTTGGCGGTGGGCGTTCCCGCCGTCATCAAACCGGGGAAGTCGGACGCCGCCCTCATCCGTCTCTCGGCCGGCGAATACGTGAAGAACGGCCGAAACTTCAGGGAGCACCTGACCCGTATCGACTGACGCTCGGCGGGTCATCGAACCCGGAGACCATCCCCGCACTACCCAGGTGGACACGACAGAATCGATCCATGCAGGGAACCATCACCCAGGACGGCAACACGGTGGCGGCCACCCGGGACCTCATCAATCAGCGTCTTGCCTCCAATACCTTCTTTTGGCTCGATCTCGACGGCGTGGACAACGAAGCTCACGACGTCCTCCTCACGTCATTTCGTATCCACCATCTGGCGGCCGATGACGCCCAGCATTTCGGCCAGCGCCCGAAAGTCGAGGATTACGACAACTTCACCTACATGGTGGTCCACGGAGCCGGCCTCGACGGCAAGGGAACCCTCGAAGTCCACTTCATCATCTCCGACAACTACGTGGTCACCGTGCACCAGGGCGGGTGCCCGGCGCTGGACTCCGTTGCACGAACGGCTGGGAAGGCGCACCCCCGACCATGTGGTCACACCTCAGTTCACCGTGCTCTACGTGATGATCGACAATCTGGTGGACAGCTTCTTCCCGTTTCTCGACCTGTTCGACACCCAGATCGATGATCTCGAGGACGCCATCCTGATCAATCCCACCGAACAACAACTCGGGACATTGTTCGACTTGAAGCGCAACCTGATTTCGGTCCGGAAGGTGGTGACTCCGCAACGGGACATGTTTGCCGGGATCATTTCCGGGGTCACCACGATCCCCGGAGTCACCGATGAAGGACAACGGTACTTGCGGGACATCTACGACCACCTGATCCGCATCGGCGATCTTGTCGATGGCTACCGTGATCTGCTGAGCGGAACTCTCGACACCCACCTCTCCACGGTGTCGAACCGGCTCAACGTGGTGATGAAGCAACTGACCATCATCGCCACCATCTTCCTGCCCCTCACCTTCATCACCGGGTTCTTCGGTCAGAATTTCGCCTGGTTGGTCACCCGGATCACCACCGGGTGGGCATTCTTGATCTTTGCCATCTTCTTTGAGGTGCTCTGTGCGGTCGCCTTGGCCATCTACTTCCGCAAGAAGGGGTGGCTCGGCGCCAACTCCGGTTAGGACATTCAGTTCGATCCGTCCCCGAACACCGCCTTCCATGATCGCCATGACATCACCGAGAGGGCCGAACACGCCGAGAGCAGTGATGCTGCCCCCAGAAAGCTCCCCACCGATGCCACCGAGAGAGCGGATCCGATGGAGCCGATGGACAGAATCGATCCCACCGATCCGATGGAAAGGATCGATCCCTTCGAGTTGATCGAGAGCACGGAGTCGGTCGAGTTCACCGACCAGCGAGACGTGCCTTCCGGAAGACCAAGCTTTGCCATGGCCTTCATCATGCCCGCCGAGATCCGGGTCTGCCCGGCGGATTTCTAGGGCGTGTGAACCCCATTACCGGCAGCGTTGATGACCCACCAGCGCCCGCCGAGGTTGGTCAGGCCCTGGCCGGTGGCTTGACCCGGAGCCGTGTCCTTTGGCCAGGTGTACAGGGGCCACCCGTTGTAGGTGATCTGCACTGAGCCGTCGGCCCGGGGTTCGGTGCCCAGGAGCCCGGACTTGATCCCGGGTCCGGCGATTGGAGCTTCGGTACCGGGCGGCAAGGTGAGGGGAGGCCACGCCACCGCACACAGATCGGCACACTTCGAGGGTGCGCCCTGGGTGTCGGTGGCGAACTGGTAGAGGGTCAATCCCTCGCCATCCACCAGCACCCCGCCGAGCCCCGAGACGTTCCCGATCTTGATCTCGTCCGCCGGACCGTTCTCAAGACTCGGCTTCGACCCACCGTAGGGTGTTCGCACGGCGGCGCCCGGGGCCACGCTGCAGGCACCCAGCAGCCAGGCGCTGACCACGGCGGCACCGATGAGGGACAGGCCGGAACGCCGGCCGGAACCCCGCCTCATGGGTCGGATGGGCCAGGACGACCAGCTTCGATGATCTCCTCGAGCGGCGGGCTCGGATAGGCGCCGACACCGGGTCGCCAGCCGACCGCCACCTTCTGTTCGGCAACTCCGCCCTCGGCCCACACGTGACACGAGTTTCGTACCCAGGGGCTGGCGGTGCCGATGACCGGGTCGTCCGACTGCTCCAGTGATCTCGCCCGTGCTCGCTTCGACGTCACCGCCTGAACCACGACTGGCCCCAACGAACGGGCAAGGTGCTCGAGGTGGGTGCATCCTTTGGGCCCACCAAAGCGATTCTGGACCTCGCGGGTGAATCCCCGGCCGACTTGGAGGCCGGCCAGGGCCCGGAAGGCGTTGACGATCCCCGGGCACTCGCTATGGGGGAAGACGTGCATCAACGCGTCCGACTCGGTGATGGTCAGGTCCTCGACCCTCACGCTCACACGAAGCTCCATGTCGTGGACGTGGTGCACCGAACTCCCGTCCGCGGCCCATGGTCGGGTGTCCCGCAGTCGACCGATGATCGTCAGGTGATCGTCTTCGTCGAATGCCCGGTACTCGATGGACCGTACATGGAGAGGAAGCGCGGCGTTGTCCGGAGGATCGATGGTCATACCGGTCGAGGCAGATCGACAACCTCGTAGGACCACAGTTCGCTATGGGTACCGACCGGTGGGGGAGCCGAACCGTCCGGATCCGTCCCGGCCTTTTCAGACGGACCCCGGTGGCCGTGGGCGAACGCCGGCGACGACACCCAGGCGTTGAACGACCCCTCGTCCCTCCACCGGGTGATCACCAACCAGGTACCCCGGTCATCGTTGGGCCGCATCAGTTCGAACCCCTCGAAGCCATCGGCGTCATCGACCGCGCCGGCACGGTTGGCGAACCGGCGGGCCAACTCGTCACCCGATCCCTCCCGCACGGTGATGGCGTTGATCTTCACGACTGTCATGGCCCGATCATTGTCGCCTGGCCCGGGTGGTCCAAATCCGGAGGCCGCCGCCCTCCACGGCGTCCGGGGCGGGGGCGTCGTTTCCTATCGGCTGATCACACCGACGTAACTACGCCGGTGTGGTACCCTTACCCCCAGGTTGACGTTTATCTGTCGGAGCACGGTCAACCTCTTATCGAGGTGGAGGAACGCCAGTGGACTCGAGCCAGAATGATGCCGTCCTTGAAGAGGGCTTCCGGGGACCCCAGGTGTGTTCGCTCGTCGGGATCACCTACCGTCAGCTCGACTACTGGGCCCGTACCGGCCTGCTACGCCCATCCATCACCGATGCCAACGGGAGCGGGACCCAGCGTCGCTATTCCTATGGGGACGTCATCGAACTCAAGGTCATCAAACGACTTCTGGATGCCGGGCTCAAGCTCCAGCAGGCCCGCCAGGCAGTGGAGTGTCTCCGGAGCGACCTCGGTGCCGATCTGTCGTCCGCCCAGTTGGTGTTGGCGGGTTCCCACTCGGTCCTGGCCCACTCCAACGGGGAGGTTGTCGATCTCCTCGCCGGCGGCCAGGGGGTGTTCAACATCCTTCCCCTGTCCGGCGTGGTGAAGGAGCTCGAGGCCGCCATCGTCGACATCCAGTTGCCGGAGCCGGCGGGCAGACCGTCTCGGCACCCGGCTGCCGCCTACCTGGCCGAGGCCGAGGCTGTCGAACATTGAGCCTGGCGACGTCGAGGCTGGAGCATCGGTCACGGACCGGCGCGACCCGTTTCGCCCACGAATCGGAACGGCGCTTCGCCCGCGTCCTCGACTTCTATGACGTCTCCTGGGAGTACGAGCCGGTCGAGTTCTCGCTCGAGTGGGACGACGACGGACGGACCACCACCGGCTTCCGTCCGGATTTCTGGCTTCCCGATCTTGGCCTGTTCGTGGAGTTGACCACCCTCAACCAGCGGCACGTCACCAAAAAGAACCGCAAGGTTCGACGGATGGGCGAGTTGTATCCAGATGTCCGGATCAAGATCCTCTACCAACGGGACACGCTGGCTTTGCTGGCCAAGTACGGCCTGGCCGGAAGCAGCCCCGGGGAGTGGGGCACCGTTCGTTCGGCGTGATCGCACCCGTTGGCCCTCCAGTAGCCTTTCGGCGTGAATGACGCCTTGCCGGACCCCGCCCAACCGTTGCGCCACACCCCGCTGATCAATGCCCACCTCGGCCTCGGGGCCAAGCTGGTGGGCTTCGGGGGTTGGGAGATGCCACTGTCCTACCCGAGTGGGACGTTGGCCGAGCACCGGGCCTGCCGGACCGACGCGGTCGCCTTCGATGTGAGCCACCTGGGCACCGTCCGGGTCACCGGGTCTGAGGCCTTCGATCGCCTGCAGGCCGCCCTCTCCAACGACCTCCGGCGGATCGGCCCGGGCCGGGCCCAGTACACCCACCTGCTCGCCGACGACGACGGCTCGGTGGTCGACGACATCATCGTCTGGTGGATCTCCGACGAGGTATTCGACGTCATGCCCAATGCCTCCAATACCGCCCGGGTGGTCGAGGCCATCGGCGGGGACGACACCACCGGCTCCCGGGCCATCATCGCCATCCAGGGGCCCCACGCCCGGACCCGTCTCGAGACCATCGCTCCATCCGCCTCCGGGGTGCCCCACTTCCACGTGGCCGATTTCGAGTGGGAGGGGGTGCCGTGCCTGGTGGCCGGCACCGGCTACACCGGCGAGGAAGGGGTCGAATGCGCGGTCCCGGCGGAGATCGCCGAGTCGTTCTGGTCGGCCGTTCTCGGCACCGGGATGCAGCCAGCCGGTCTCGGGGCCCGGGACACGCTTCGCCTCGAAGCCGCCCTGCCCCTCCATGGACATGAGTTGGGGCCGGGAATCACCCCCCTGCAGGCGGGGCTCGGCTGGGTCATCGGCTGGGACAAGGAGACCTTCCGGGGGCGGGACGCCCTGATCGCCGAGAAAGAGGTAGGGCCTCGCCGTCGTCTGCTGGGAATGACCACCGAGGGCCGCCAACCCCCCCGGGAGGATTCGGTGGTCGCCGAGGACGGCCAGCCGGTCGGCTTCGTCACCAGTGGCAACTTCTCGCCGATGCTCGAACACGGGATCGCGCTGGCGCTGGTCGACTCCGGAGCGGACGCCGCCCCGGGCACAACCGTTACCATCGAGCAGCGCGGACGAGCCATGGAAGCCGCCGTGGTGAAGACGCCGTTTGTCCGAGCCGGGCAATGGGCCACCAGCCGCTAGTCCGCTAGCCGCCTTCGAGACGACTACCACTCAAGGAGCAACTACACCGTGGGCACCTACATCCCGCATACCGAAGACGAGATTGCCGGCATGCTCGCCTTCTTGGGCCTGTCCACCATCGACGAGCTGTTCGACGAGGTCCCCGAGGCGCTCAAGCTCCAGCGGGGCCTGGAGTTGGCCGACGGAGCCGGCGAGCCGGACGTACTCGCGCATCTGGATGCCTATGCCGACCGCAACCCGGCCCGAGCGGACCGTCTGCTGTGCTTCGCCGGCGGAGGGGCCTACGACCACGAGATCCCGGCCGTGACCAAGGCCCTGGCCGGCCGATCCGAGTTCATGACGTCCTATACGCCCTACCAACCCGAGGTCGCTCAGGGAGTGCTGCAGGCGGTGTTCGAGTTCCAGACCATGATCGCCCGGCTGTTCGGGCTCCCCGTGGCCAACGCCTCGCTCTACGACGGGGCCAGCGCCACGGTGGAGGCGGTCAACCTCGGGGTGGCCGCCTCCGGTCGGAACACCGTCTGGGTGTCGGAGGGTGTCCACCCGCACTGGCGCCAGGTGCTGGCCACCTGTGCGGCGGGAACCGGTCACCGGCTTCGCACGGTCAAGCTGGTCGACGGGGTCACCGTATGGCCCGAAGGTGACCTGGCCGCCGAACACCAACCCGGCGTGCTGCTGGTGGGCTACCCGAACTATCTCGGATGTCTGGAGGATGTTCCCGCCGCCCGATCGGTATGCGACCGGAACGGCGCCATGCTGGTGGTGGCCACCGATCCGGTGTCGCTGGGGGTGTTGAAGTCGCCGGGGGAGTGGGGCGCGGATGTCGTGGTGGGGGAAGGGCAGGTGTTCGGCACCGCCCTCGGCTTCGGTGGCCCGTACCTCGGCCTCTTCGCCTGTGCCCAGTCACAGGTACGGCGCCTGCCGGGACGGTTGGTCGGGGAGACGGTGGATCTCGACGATCGGCGCGCCTATGTCACCACCCTTCGGGCCCGAGAACAGGACATCCGAAGAGAGAAGGCCACTTCGAACGTCTGCACCAATCAGACCTTGATGGCGGTCACCGCCGCCATCCAACTGGCCTGGCTGGGGACCGAGGGGCTGGCCGACCTCGCCCTCCGCTGCGCCCGGGCCACCCGGTACACCCGTGATGCGCTGATGGCTATCGACGGCGTGGAGCCGTACGCCACCGCCCCGGTGTTCCGTGAGTTCGCGGTTCGGACCCCGTTGCCCGCCGCCACGCATGGTCGAACGGCTGGCCGACGCCGGATTCCTGGCCGGCATCCCCCTGGGCCGCGAGTTTCCCGACGGCGAACACAGTCTGTTGATCGCAGTGACGGAACGTCGGACCCGGGATGAGATCGACGCCTATGCCACCGCCTTCGCCAAGGCGGTGGCGTGATGAGTGGGTCCAACCGGCTGCCCGGGCCCGCGGCTCCCGGGGGGAAGGCCACCAGCGCTCCGCTGCTCGGGCGGGATGCAGAGCCGACGATCTTCGAACTCTCCCATCCCGGACGCCGATCATGGTCGTTCCGGACGACCGAGCGTCCCCGAGCTCGAGGTGGGAGAGCTGATCCCGATCGAACATGCCCGGTCCGAGCCGGCGCCGTTGGCCGAGGTTTCGGAGCGGGATCTGGTGGCCCACTTCACCCGCCTCTCTCACCGCCAGTTCTCGGTAGACCTCGGCGCCTACCCGTTGGGGTCATGCACTATGAAGTACAACCCGAAGGTCTGTGATGCGGTGGCTGCCCTTCCCGGGCTGGCCGGGGTCCACCCGGCGAGCGCCGGAGTCGTTGACCCAGGGGTGGCTGGGTCTGATGGTCGAGGTGGAAGAGACACTGTGCGAGATCACCGGTATGGCCGCCGCCACCCTGCAACCGGCGGCCGGGGCGTCGGGCGAGCTCACCGGACTGCTGCTCATGCGAGCCTGGCACGCCGCCCAGGGGGTACCCCGGCACAAGGTGATCATTCCCGACTCCGCCCACGGGACCAATCCGGCCTCGGTCACCCTCGGCGGGTACGAGGTGGTGACGGTGCCGAGCGATGCCCGGGGTTGTGTGGACATGGAGGCGCTGGCCTCGGTACTGGACGAGGATGTCGCCGGCATCATGTTGACCAACCCGAACACCCTCGGGCTGTTCGAAGAGGACATCGCCGCCATCGCCGCCGCGGTGCACAAGGTCGGTGGCCTCCTCTACTACGACGGCGCCAACCTCAACGCCATCCTGGGTGTGGTCCGGCCCGGTGACATGGGATTCGACATCGTCCACATGAACCTCCACAAGACGTTCGCCACCCCCCATGGGGGAGGGGGCCCCGGTGCCGGACCGGTGGCGGTGTCCGAGCGGCTGGTGCCGTTTCTGCCCGGCCCCCGGCCCGAACGGGTGGTCGACGGTGCGGAGGGGGCGGACGTCTACCGATGGATGACGCCGGAGCAATCGATCGGAAGGATGCACTCCTGGCACGGCAACACCCTGGTCCTGGCCCGGGCCCTCGCCTACATTCTGGTCAACGGGGGAGACGGACTTGCAGAAGGTGGCCCAGATCGCCGTCCTCAACGCCAACTGGATCCGTCAGCGGCTGTCGGGCACCTACGACGTGCCGTTCGACCGGCAGTGCATGCACGAGGTCGTGTTGTCGTCCCGCAACCTCAAGCAGGCCCACGGGGTGCGGGCGCTCGACATCGCCAAACGGCTTCTCGAAGAGGGGTTCCATTCACCTACCGTCTACTTCCCCCTCATCGTCGAGGAGGCCCTGATGATCGAGCCCACCGAGACCGAGAGCCCCCAGACCCTCGAAGCCCTGGCCCAGGCGCTCGAGCTGATCGCCGAAGAGGCGAATGCGCTTCCCACCGGATCGATGGCCGAGGCGCCCCGCAACACCCCCGTCCGGCGGGTCGACGAGGCTCGGGCGGCCCGCACCTTGATCCCCACCTTCGACGCCCGCGCCGAGAACTAGGCCGCGGCCGTCGTCATGGAAGGGGGCACTTTCAGCACCCGGTTCGTCGGGCCGTATCTGAAGTTCCACGCCTACATCTACGAGCGGACCGACGGGCGGATCGGCAAGCACTCCAACCGGGTCCCGGCCCTGCTCCTCACCACCACCGGCCGGAAGTCCGGTCAGTCCCGAACCCACGGGCTCACCTATTACCGCGATGGCGACGACGTCATCGTGGTGGCATCCAACGGGGGGAGCGACCGTCACCCGGCTTGGTTCCTGAACCTGCAGGCCGAGCCTCGGGTGAAGGTCCGGCTGGGGCGCCAGGTGGTGGGGGCCACCGCCCGGGTCGCCAGCCCCGAGGAGCGGGCCCGCCTGTGGCCACTGGTCAACCGAGCCTGCCGGGGCATGGCTCCGGTGTTCCACCCGGGGGCCACCGGTCGGTACGACGTCCACCAGCGGCACACCTCCCGGGAGATCCCGGTGGTGATCATCACTCCCGACCTTCCCTGACCGTCAGGTGGCGGCGGGGATGGCGTGATGGACGACCCATCCGAGGTCGGCCAGGGCTTCAGGGACCGTCCAGGTCTGCCCGTTCGGCGGACATTCAGGTTCTGTTCGCCCTGGGTGTCGAGCATGGCGTTCAGCGCCGCCGGCAGCTTGTGGGAGGTGACATCCGGGGTGGCCGCGGTGGCAAACCGCTCGTGACCGCTCGGGTCGATGATGAAGAAGCCGTCGGTGTGGTTGACGTCGTAGGTGAGCGGTTGATGGGTCCACCAGTCCAGCTGGGGGGGTGAGCCTTCGGCTACCTGCTGGGCCACCACGTAGAAGAAGGAGTTCATCGCCGCCACGTTGGCCGGGTCACCGGTCAGGAAGGTCCAGCTGGCCCCGGTGAGCTTGGCGTAGGCGGCCAATCGTGCCGGTGTGTCCCGCTGGGGGTCGATGGAGTACTCCACGATGGCCACCTGTTTGGCCAGCCCGGCGTGGTCGACCGCCTGCTGGATGAGGGAAAGGTTCTCGGTGGTCAACGGGCATACTTCCTGGCACAGGCTCAACATCGGGGCCAGCACCACCGTCTTGCCCCGGAAGCTGGCCAGCGTCGTCGGCACATTGTGCTGATTCACCAGCGGAATGGACGGGACGGCGCGGTTCTGGACGATTCCCTGCGACGCCGACGGGACACCGGGCGCCGGGTCCGACGAGCACCCGGTCAGCGAGATGGCCGCCAACGCCACCACCGCCAACCCCGGGATCAACGTGGGGGAGAATCGGAAGGGGACGTCGGGCCGGCACCCGGGTGAGACTAGACAGACGCCAATCGAAAGTCAGATCAGGGCGGGCCCCGATTCCCCCTCTCTCGAGGGTCAGTCGAGCAGGTCGGGCTGCTCCCGTACGATGCGCTGGAAAAGGGGCTGGAAGCTGAACCACCCGGCCAGATGCGACCCGACCTGATCATGGGTCGTCTTCGCCATCGCCGGATCGATCAGGATCGGCTGGCCGGCGGCCGACGCCAGCAACTGGGCCTGGCACGAGCGCTCCATGGTGATGAACCACCACACCGCCTCATCGACCGAATGGCCGACGGTGAGCAGGCCGTGGTTCCGGAGGATGGTCGCCTTGTTCTCTCCGAGGGCGTGGGCGATCCGCTTGCCTTCCTCGATGTCGAGGACCACCCCGGTGTAGTCATTGAAGACCGAATGGTCATCGTAGAAAGCGCAGACATCCTGGGTGATGGGATCGAGGGGCTTGCCCAGGGTTGCCCAGGACTTGCCGTAGATCGAATGGGCGTGGCGGCGGCCACCACGTCGGGGCGGGCGGCATGAACCTGGGAGTGAATCGCGAAGGCCGCGGTGTTGACCGGCCGGTCGCCCTCGACAACCACCCCCTCGTCGTTCACCAACAAGAGGTCGGACACCCGGATGTGCCCGAAGTGCACACCGAACGGATTCACCCAAAAATGGTCGAGGCGTTCGGGATCCCGGGCGGTGATGTGGCCGGCCACGCCTTCGTCAAAACCGAATTTGGAGAACAGCCGAAACCCGGCGGCCAGTCGCTGCTTGCGGTGGAGGCGTTCCTCCTCGACCGAGTCGAACACCAGTGATTTCGGCAGCTCGATGATTTCCGGCATTGTCCCTCCTCGACGTATCGGCAGCAGGCCGCACTCGTGTCGGCGCACCTTGCCTCAGTGTATGCCTCCGGCCAGTTCCGCTGTCAGATGCAGACTCGAACACCGGGCGAACGTACCTGGTCGGGCCCCTCATCGAGAAAAGTCCGTCAACCCGTCACCGCGGAGATCGAATTGCTATGGTTGCGCCGGAAGCAACGGGGCACCACTTGGAATGACGAGAATCGACCCGTAAGGGCCGGAGGCTGGGGGTTACCGTGATCGTTGATCCGTACCGGGGCCGTTCGACCGGATCGAGGCGGCGGGGCCGTCGCGTTCTGGCCTTGCTGATCGGTACCGCCGGCCTGGTCGGTGCCATTCGCGATCGGCGGAGGCACGGCGGTCGCCGCGGGCCCGCCCAGCACGACCTGCACCAACAACGGGGCTAACCCCGGGTCGCTGGCCGCCGGCACCTACTCGAGCGTGGTGGTGTCGGGAGCCTGTGCGGTCAATGCCGGGGCCGTCATCGTCAACGGAAACGTCACCGTCCAGCCCGGGGCGGCCCTCTTGGCGGCCTACGCCAACAACTCGGCGGGGTCTGGCCCTTCCAGCTTGGACGTGACCGGCAACATCATCGCCGGATCGGATTCCACCGTGATCCTCGGTTGCGAGGGGGCCCACTTCGCCTGCATCGATGATCCCAACCAGGCCAATCCCACCCTGTCCGGAGCCGAGGGAGTGGAAGGAAACATCATCGCAACGGGCGCCTTGGGCGTCCTCGTCCATAACACCACGATTTCCGGCGACGTGATACAAAACGGCGGAGGCGGAGGTGTCAACTGCACGCCGACCGGTGTCTTCGCGACGTTCATGTCGCCGGTGTACAGCGACTACGAAGACAACACCGTCGGTGGGAACATCTCGGTGATCGGCCTCGGGTCCTGCTGGCTGGGCGTCCTCCGGGACCAGGTCGGCGGCAGCATCACCATGAGCAACAACACCATGGCCGACCCTGACGCAATGGAAGTCCTCACCAATACGGTGGCCGGCAACGTAATCTGCCAGGGCAACTCTCCGGCCAACCAATTCGGTGACTCGGCCGGGTCGTCCAACGTGGTGACCGGCTTTGCCGTGGGACAGTGCGGCTTCTCCACCCTGCAGCCCAATCCGGCACCCGCGCCGGCCTCGCCCGGACCCCCGCCGGTACCGGCCGAACCCGCCGGACCCCTGATGCCCATCTCGGTGCCGAGCGGGACGTTGACTGGCTACACCATGGGTGCCGCCGATGGCGGTATCTTTGCCCTCGGGGCGGCCGGCTTCTTCGGATCGGGCGCCGGTACTTCGCCGTCGTCCCCGGTCATCGGCATTGCCACCGCACCCGGGGGCCGGGGCTACTACCTGGCCAGCGCCAACGGCAAGGTCCTCGGTCTGGGCCCGAACGCTCCTTCCTTTGGTGACGTGTCGGCGCTGCCGCTGACCAAGCCAATCGTCGGAATCGCCACAGCGCCGGGCGGCGACGGTTACGACCTGGCAGCCTCCGACGGGGGAGTGTTCACCTTCAATACCAAGTTCTACGGCTCGGCCGGAAGCCTCCACCTCAACCAACCCGTCGTGGGGATGGCAATGGCGGCCACCGGCGACGGCTACTGGTTGGTCGCCTCCGACGGCGGGATCTTCAACTACGGACCGGGCGCCACCTTCCAAGGGTCCACCGGCGCGCTCCACCTCAACCAGCCGATCGTCGGGATGGCCGTTGACCCCGCTACGGGTGGCTACTGGTTGGTCGCCTCGGACGGTGGGGTGTTCAGCTTCAACGCGCCGTTCTACGGTTCTACCGGAAACCTCCACCTCAACCAGCCGATCGTGGGGATGATCGCCGCTCCCGGTGGCAACGGCTACTGGCTGGTCGCCCGGGACGGTGGGGTGTTCGCCATCGGGCCGGGAGCCAGCTACCAAGGCTCCACCGGGGCTATCCACCTCAACCAGCCGATTGTGGGAATCGGCCTGGGCTGATCTGCCGGTCTGCACCTCCGGTCGGGTCGAACGGGCTCGGCCGGTCGGTTGCGAGCTGACTCCCGGCCGATCCGCGGCTGGGTGGTAATAACGACTCGATGAATTCCACCATCGAGCTCGCAGACGGCCGGACGGTCGGGTTCGCCACCTACGGGTCTCCCCGTGGCACCCCGGTCATCTGGTGCCATGGCGGCCCCGGGAGCCGAATGGATCCCGTCCACCGGGAGGCCGAAGCTACTGCGGCTGACCTATTGCTCATCGGAATCGACCGGCCCGGATATGGGGCGTCAACCCCGCTGCCTGGTCGGACGATCGCCGATTGGATACCTGACGCTTTGGCGGTCGTCGATGAGTTGGGCGTCGACGAGTTCCTGACGGCGGGTGAATCGACGGGCGGGGCATATGCCCTGGCGCTGGCGGCACTGGTGCCTGACCGTGTTCTGGGGGTTGTCCCTTGCTGTGCCATGACCGACATGCGCTACGAAGAGGCACGATCCACAATGAGCCGGCCGCACTGCCATGCCGTGTGGGACGCCCCCGACCGACCATCCGCTCTGGCCGCCGCCATCGACGCCCATGGCGAAGGAGGGAGCAAGATGCGGGGCGGTGGAATGAAGGAGGCGCTCGCGCCGTCCGATATGGCCCTATTCAACGACCCCGTCTGGCAGCAGCAAACGGAGGCGGTATTTCGTGAGATGTTCGCCCAGGGCCTGATCGGCTACACCGACGACCGGCTGGCCGACGGTGGAGGCTGGGTTGCATTCGATGTCACGGCGATTACCTGTCCGGTCACCGTTCTCCATGGAGCGATGGACAAGATGTGCAACGTGGTAAACGCCCACCACACCGTTGAGATCGTTCCCAATGCCCGACTTGTCGTCTACGAGCACCTCGGGCACTTCAGCATCGAGAACCAACTGATCGCAACGCTCAGTGAGCTGTTGCATCGCTAGCGGCCGCCACGACGAAGAGAGCAGGGACCCGCCCTCCACCTGGCCTGACCTCACGCCTGAGTTGACATAATATACATTATCGGCGATTCAGGTGGATCACTGATCACGGCTCCGCCGGCCCGAACTCCCTACTCCCTCACCGGTTCCACCACTATCCCGGTGAGGTCTCGGGCCGCCTCGTAGAGATGTTCGAAGGCGGCTTGGTACGCCTTAGGGCCACGCGAACCGGCCAGATCGGCATCGACATCTTCCACGGCGGCCTCGAGACGATACAGATGGTCGTGCAACCGGTGCAGTTCCTTCTCGGCGACGATCACTTGCCCGGCGGGCACATGGAGCGCGTCCGCCCGCCGGCGGGCCTCGTAGGCCCTCTGGCGGTGCGACCGGCAGCAGAATCGTCGGGGTCGACCGGCACCCGGCGATTTTGGCAACGGCCGGCCACACCAGCCGCACCGATGTGTGTCGGGTGATTCCGTCACGGTGATGATATTAGGCCACTATCGGGTCCCGAAGGTGAAACGCGGGCAACGACGACCGATCGTCGTGAATGGGGAACCGGTCAGATTGGCTTCCCCGATGCGCACCACGGGTTGTCCGGCACATTGGCGCAGGGATTGGGCATGGTGGGCAAGGTGGTCGGGAGCGGGTGCATGGTGACCGCCCCTACGGCCGGGTACTTGGCTCCGGCCGGGCAGTTGCCGAACCCGGTGTCGCAAAGGACCTGGGCCAAGAGCGGCCCGCCGGTATTTGCCACCGCCATCACGGTCCCGTTGCAACTGGGCTGGATCTGCTCGAGGTTGGCCGGTGCACTCCCGGCCGGTGCCGTATTGCCGGAGAAGCAGTTCTGGGGCTTGCCGGCGGTGAGCACGATCTGGCCGAAGTCCGAGTTGCTCGGATTCCCGAAATAACCGTTGTGGGAGAACGTGTTGTGTAGCAGCGCATTGCCCTCCGGGTCGTAGACGCAGCCGAGTCCGGTCTCCTGGGTGCCACCGGTTCCACTACAGGTCTGGCCCAGGATCGGTTGGTCGCTGTCCGGGAAGGGGACGAACAGCACGCCCCAGGCGCCGTTGTTGGCGAAGGTGTTGTCCATCACCGTGTCGTTCCGGCCCCCGGAGACGGTCATCCCCGTTCCCACTGGACCGGAGGCGGCGTTGCCGGCCCGGGGTGTGGAGGCGTTGTTGTTGTCGTGCACGTTGTTGTGCTCGAAGACCCAGCACGAATGGCTATGGGTGATCGGGCTGGTGCCGGCGTTCGGGCATGCCCCGTTCTGCGGAGCCGGCGGGTCCCCGCCGATCTGGGTATTGGTGTCGAGCCCGTCTTCGTTGTTGTCGAACTGCGAATTCTCAATGATGATCGCACCCCCGGAATTGGTTCCCGAGTACCCCAGGGCGTTGTATTCCATCCACGAGTTGTTGATGGTCACGCCGCAGACTTGCTCGCACGCACCCACGTACATACCCGAGTCGTTGAAGTTGCTGGCGTACAGCTGGTTCCATTGGCCTTGACCGGCGGCCGCCGAGGCGAACACGCCGTACTGGGAGGCGGTGGTCTCCCCTCCGAAGTACGTCGATGTCGTGGTGAGGTAGCTGCCCGAGTAGCCCGTCAGCCCGATCTTGCCGGTCTCCGCTCCCCCGTTCCACCACACGTCGTTGCCGGATCCGCCGGTTCCGGCCAAGAAATTGCAGGTGGTGAGGTTCTCGATGCTGACATTGTTTGCCTTCCACACCACGATCCCGTTTCGGCCCAGCGCCTTTCCGTCCGAGCCCAGCGTCCCGAGGTTCTGCTGTCCGGGATCGGGGCTACAGGGCTGAGGAGCACCCGACTTGGTGCCGTCGACTACCACGGTGTTGCGGTTCATGCCGCGGAGATGGAGATTCGGCTTGGTGATGAGGACGCCGCCGAAGCCGCCACTGTCGGTGTTGGCGGGTGGAGCCGTCTCATCGGCCGTCTCGTGGTAGTCACCGGGGCCGACCAGGATCCAATCCCCCGCTGCCGCCGCGTTGACCGCCGCCTGGATGGTCTTGTACGGCCCGGGATGGCCGGCAAAGGAGCCGACCAGGAGCACGTGGCCTCCCGACGTCGCCGTCGAACCCGTGGGTGATCCGCAGGCGGTCAAGAGCCCGGCGAACAACACCAGCATTCCGGCGGCGCCGCCCAGGCGTGGTCCCCACCGGTGCATCGGAGCCACCCTCATCCACTCCCCCGAGGAGTCGACCTGCTCATCATGAACCGCCCATCCCCACGATCGGCCTGTTGAGGTGAATCGCCCCGGTGGAACCGAAGAAGGCGGCATCACCGAAACTGAAGATCCCGCCGTCGGACGCCACCAGCCAGTACCCCTTGCCGTCCGGGGTGGCGGCCATCCCCACGATGGGCTGGTTGAGGTGGATCGCCCCGGTGGAGCCGAAGAAGGCGGCGTCACCGAAGTTGAAGATGCCGCCGTCGGACGCCACCAGCCAGTAGCCCTTGCCGTCCGGGGTGGCGGCCATCCCCACGATGGGCTGGTTGAGGTGGATCGCCCCGGTGGAGCCGAAGAAGGCGGCATCACCGAAGTTGAAGATCCCGCCGTCGGACGCCACCAGCCAGTAGCCCTTGCCGTCCGGGGTGGCGGCCATCCCCACGATGGGCTGGTTGAGGTGGATCGCCCCGGTGGAGCCGAAGAAGGCGGCATCACCGAAGGCGAAGATCCCGCCGTCGGACGCCACCAGCCAATAACCCTTGCCGTCCGGGGTGGCGGCGATCCCCACAATGGGCTGGCTGAGGTGGATCGCTCCGGTGGAGCCGAAGAAGGCGGCATCACCGAAGGCGAAGATCCCGCCGTCGGAGGCGACCAGCCAATAGCCTCCTCCGTCAACCGTGTCGGCCACCCCCACCACCGGTCGGTTGATGGAGATCGACCCGGTCGATCCGCAGAACGGAAGGTTGCCGAAGCTGAAGATACCGCCGTCGCTCGCCGCCAGCCGGTAACCGGCAGGGGTCCTCGGGGAACTGCAGGGGACGTTGACGTCGTTGCCGAGGGTGATCGGTGCCACGAACAGCCGACGAACCCCGCCGCAGGAGTAGTTGGTGCACGGACTCAGCCAACCGGCGTAGCCGAGCCACCATTGCCCGCTGGGGTCGGCGAACAGCGACCCTCCACCCGGGCCGGCCACATTCCCGTAGGAGGTGAGGAAGGGCCCACCGGACGGTTGGCTGCACGGACCCAGCGGACCGCTGCAGGTGGTCAGGGCCTGGGCGTAGCCGGCTGACAGGAAATTCCCGGTGGAGAAGAGCAGGTCATAGGCCCCGGCGCTGAAAACCATCTGCGGGTCGTCGACGGTTGTCTCCCAGGGCAGGTCGGCCTGGTCCACGGTCAGCAGCACCGTCGGCGGTCCGGCGAACCTGGTCCCGTCCGGGCTGAGTTGGACCGACCACACCTGGGACGGCTGCGCCGAGCTCCCATCGTTGGACTTCCACAACAGGTAGGCGGCGCCGGTGGCGGGATCAACGAACGGGCTCGGGTCGAGCACGCCCCCGGCCGCGCAGTACAGGGGCCCGGAGCTGGCGTCGACGAACACCGGAGACGACGGGCTCAACGCCGGGGCGGTGGCCACCGACAGGCAGCTGTGCCCGCTGTCGGGGGGGTTGGGGCTTACCGAGGCGTCGTAGAACATCACCCAATGGCCCCCGAAGGAGAAGACCCCGGGAGACGTCTGGGTATTGGTGGTCTCCCACGCCGGTGGGACCGGCAGCGCCGTCGATCCGAAGGATTGGCCGGTGTAGGACCGCCACCCGGTGGTCGGATTGCCGGTGGTGTCGATGAGAGCCTGCAGGTTGTTCCCGAGAGGCGTACCGGTCGTGAATGCGTAGTAGGTGCCCCCGGAGGACACGACGTCCGGATCCGGAGCGTCACCCGGGAACGCCGGGGTCTGGCTGACCGTCACCGAGACGTGGGCGCTCGCCCGGTTGACCGGGACCGTCCCCCCCGATGAGGCCATGGCGACGGTGGCCAGGCCGAGCAGGAGGAAACCAACGATGGCCGACGCGGTACGCGTCTTCATCCTCGACCTCATGGCGACACCTCCGCGAGCGGTTGGCTGCCAGAAGTGTAGCGAGGATCAACCAGATCCTTTCACCTTGGGTCTTACCCATAGTCCCTGTTCAGGACGGTTGATGGGCGCCATGCCGTTGGTCGTGGGAAGAACTCGGATCCGAAGGTCGCCGAAGACCGTGATGGCGTCGGTTCACGGTATCGTCGAGGAAGGAGCACTGTGGTGGACACCGATTCGTACAACCAGACCTTCGACGACGAGCCGTACATCCGGACTTGCGGTCGTTGCGGCCGTCAGACCTCGCCGCGATGGTCGGAGTCGTCATGTCTCGAAGAGGCCCGTCGACTCGGTTGGCGGCGGGTGGCCACCTCCGATCGACCCGGCGCCAACCGGCTCGACCTGTGCGGCGACTGTGCCGACGACGCCGGATTCGGCCCTCCCATGGCCCGCTGGGGCTACTGAGAGAGCGTCACCCCGCGCTCAGCTGCCGCCCGACGAGGCCGCACTGTTGCTCGATGACAGCGTTGCCGTCAGGGTCAGTTGCTGTTGCCCGCGATAGAGGCCGATCTTGACGCTCTGCCCGGCGTGATCCCCCTGGATGACCTGCGCGAGTTGATCGGCGCCGGTGACCGGCTTTCCGTCGAACGTGGTGATGACGTCACCCTGCTGGAGCCCGGCCACTGCGGCCGGCGAACCCGACTCCACCTGGGTCACGATCGCCCCTTGGGTGGGGACGAAGTTGTAGGCGTTGCGGAGCTGCGAGGTGAGGGTCTCGATGCCCACGCCCAGGAATCCCCCGCCCTGGTTGTTGATCGACTTGCTCCGCAACGCGGGAAGCAGCCCGGTGATCTTGTTGGACGGGATGGCGAAACCGATGTTCTGGGCCTGGGAAGTTCCATTCGAGCTGGCAGCCACCGCGGTGTTCATGGCGATCACCTTGCCCGAGCTGTCCACCAGCGGGCCGCCGGAGTTGCCGGGGTTGATGGCGGCGTCGGTCTGGAACATGTTGGTGAGGGTCTCGACCGCGTTGGAACTCGAGTCACCGGCCTGCACGGTCCTCCCCTTGGCCGAGATGATCCCCTGCGTCACCGTCGGCGTCCCGGCCGAGAGCCCGAGCGCGTTGCCGATGGCCACCACCGCGTCACCCACCTGCACGTTGTCGGAGTTGCCGTAGCTCACGGTGGGCAGGTTCGAGGCGTCGGTGATCTTCAGGAGGGCGACATCATTGGCCTGGTCGGTGTCGATCAGCGTGGCCGGCATCACCTTGGTCTGGCCGTAGAGGGTCACGGTGATGGTGGTCGCCCCCTCGATCACGTGGTTGTTGGTGACGACTTCACCGTCCGGGGTGATGATCATCCCGGTCCCCTGCTCCTCGAGGGTGCCGGCACTCCCCCCGCCTCCGAACACCCCTTGGGAAGACGGGGCCGGCGCGGTGGCATCGATCGACACCACCGCGGGGAGGACTCCGGCGATCACCTTTTCGATGTTGGTCGTCCCGTTGAGCAAGGCGGGACCGGCCGAGATCTGCCTGACCGTGGTGGTGTTGCCGGTGTTGCTGGCGGCCACGATGGAACCACCCACCACCGAGCCAAGCAACGCCGCGACCACTGCGACCAGGACCCAGCGCCAGGGCCCTGACTGCTTCTGCTTTTGCACCGGGATGGCCGGGTTGACTGGCGGCGGTCCGGCTGCGCCCCACACCGGGATGGCCCCGGTCGGCACCGGGTCGGGGCCGCTGGGCGGCAACGGGCTCCATGACGTTCCTGGCGGGCCGGTGGGCGGAATTGCACTGCCCGGCGGCGGAGGAGCGACCGGAAAGACCGGCGGTGGTGGTGGCTGGATCCAAGCGGGCGTCGGCGGGGCGGCGGGTGGGGGTCCGGCCGCCAGGGTCGGCTGGGTGGGGGTGGGCGTTTCGACAGGAACCGGGGCTGTCGGCCGACTGGCCGTCGCCGGACTCTCAGATCCCCCGTCCGGCATCTCGCTCGCGGCCGGTGTCTCACCGTCGCCATCGGGGTGTTCCACTTGCGGCTCCTCTTCGTTCACGCCCGTCGCTGGACATCGCCTCGTTGATGGTCGGCCTTTCGCCCCCACCGCGCCGTCATCGTACGGCCGGAGCCGCCGGACATACATCCATTTCAGAGGGTTCTTAGCCGCTTCTTAGGCCACGCTTCCCCGATGACCGCTCCGGGGGGGTGCCCGGCGGCAGTAGCGTGTCGCCGGGTATGGCGCATCGCATCGAGATCGAACTCACCAGTCAGTCAGACGAGTCCACCTGGACCTGGCGCGCCGCCGGGGCCAAGCAGCCGCGCGGCACTGTGGACGCTTCCCTGGTCCCGGCGGGCACCGGAACCGGCACCGTCCTCCGCGCCGAAGTGGAGACCACCCTCGACGGCACCACCGTGCTCGCCCTGCTCCCCCCGAAGGGGAAGTCGGCACCCCGAAAGGTCGAGACGATCGAGGTGGTGGGCAACCCGTCGTCGGGGCCCGACGTCAACGTGGTGCTGGCCTCCAAGTCGAAGGGCCGGCGACGCGACGACCGATCTGACGGATCTCGTGACCGATCTGACGGATCTCGTGACGGCGCCCGGGACGGATCCCGTCGGCCCGCCGACCGTCGCCCTCGCCCCGAATCCGGCGAACGGGGTGCCCGCCGGGACGCCCCGGCCCGCACCGGGGGCGGCGACGGACCGACCTCCGACCGGCGTCGCGATCGCCCCGCTCGCCCGGCCGGCCGTGAAGGCGGGCACCGGGACGGGCCCCGTCGCCCGGCCCAGTCGACCACCTATCGCAACGCCGCCCTCGCCACCCTCAAGCCCGAACAGCTCCCGGTGGCGGAGCAACTGCTCCGTGGCGGGATCCCCGCGGTGCGCCAAGCCATCGAAGAACAGAACGCCCGGGCCCGGGCCGAGTCGCGTACCGAGGTCACCCCCGCTCCCCTGCTCACCCTGGCCGAAGAGCTGCTGCCGATCGTCACCCTGGCCGCCTGGAAGGACCGGGCGTCGGTAGCCCGAAACGAAGGCAAGGACATCCCGCTCCGGGAGCTCCGCTCCATCGTCGCGTCGGCGTCCACCGTGACCCTCGACGAGGAGGGCCGCGACTTCTTGAAGGCGCTCCGGGCCGCGCTCGATCAGCGGGTCACCGCCCTGCGGGACGGGTGGGTGCAGCGGATTTCCATCGCCTTGGATGAGGGACGGGTGGCTGACGCCCTCCGAGTCTCCATTCGACCTCCCGAGCCGGCCACCCGGTTGTCGGCCGAGCTCGCGGTCCGCCTCGCCGATTCGGCCGGGCAGGCCATGTCCGCCGACTCGACGCCCGCCGACTGGCTGGCCGTGCTCGAGGTGGTGGTCGATTCTCCGGTGCGCCGCAACGTGAAACCGGCCGGCCTCCCCACCGGTGCCGATGAGGCGCTGTTGGTGGCGGCCAACAAGGCCTCCGGCTACGTGCCCGAACTGGCCAAGCTCCTGGGCCTGCCCATTCCTCCGCCGCCCGGGCCGCGTCGTCCGGTGCCGGCCCGGTCGACCTCCTCCCGCCGCCGGGCCTGAACGACCGTCGCCCGACCATCCGGCGCCGGGTGTCCGGGTGTCACTCCGGAGGGCGATGCATGGTCAGCAGCCGGGCTTTGAACCCTGCGGCTTCGTAGAAGTTCTTGGCCTCCCGATCACCCGGGAGCGCGAGCCCGTCCATCCCGACGCATCCCCGGCCGTTGAGCCACCCGACTACGCCATCCAGCAACAGCCGGCCCAGCCCGACCCCGCGGGCATCAGGCTCCACGTAGCAGAGGTCGAGATGGCCGAGGAGGCTTCCGTCGGACAAGGACTCGACATGCCCCATCCCGATGCCGCAGGCCTCGCCCTCGAGGGTGCCCATCAGTATTTTGCGGTCGGGATCCTCGAGCCACGACTCGAACGGCTCGATCCCAAGAGCGCCGTCAGCGGCGAGTCCGGCATCGGCCAGCAACTGGACGCCGCCCCGCTGAGAGGCCAGTCCGCTGACGAGCTCCCGGGCCAACTCCAGACAGCGCTCGGCGTCTCGGACACCTGCGTCTCTGATTCCCTCCACGCCGTCTCCCCTCGACCCGCCGCCTCCCGATCGGAGACGCGTGTCTACGCCCGCTCTTCGAGCAGTTGGTCGATGCGGCTGAGGATCGTCCGGCGCCCCCGGGTCCCCGCCTCGTAGGCGCGGGCTGAGACCAGCTCCCCCCGACTCAACCCGTCGAGCCGCTGGACGACCTGGGAGGCGGACAGGGTGTCGAAGCCGGGAATCGCCAGTGACGAAGCGGTCGGCACATGCCCGTTGGTCGAAGATGACGACGTCGCCGTCGACCTGACCGGACTCGGAGTCGGCACCGGATCGTCGACCGCGCCGGTGGGTGGGGGCGTCGGCACCGAGTGGAGTCCGACCGGACTCTCCTCCGGGGTGTCGGCCCCCGGCCCCCGATGGAACAGCGCCTCACCCCGTTTCTTCAATTGCTGTTGCCCGGCCTTCAAGGCAAATTCGCCGAGCACCCGAGCATTGGAAACCTGGGTTCCCAACC
Source organism: uncultured Acidimicrobiaceae bacterium (assembly GCA_963819695.1). GTDB lineage: Bacteria > Actinomycetota > Acidimicrobiia > Acidimicrobiales > RAAP-2 > DASZIT01. The sequence goes on from CAWFXD010000001.1 coordinate 1,743,232, forward strand.
GCTCGCGACCCAGGGCCGCCAGCTTGGGGAAATCGTCCAGCGCCGACAGGACGAAGCCCGCGGGCGCGTACACGAAGACGTCGAGGATCCGGTCGTTCAGCGACGGGTCATCGTTGTCTTCATCGACCATGACGGCTCCCGATTATACGCAGTCTCGGCACAGCATCTTCTTCCGGTCCGCCAGCTGGTTCGGGTGTTTCACCAGGAAGCACGAGCGACAGACGAACTCGTCAGGCTGCTTGGGAAGCACCCGGTCGACCCCGTCGGATCGGTCCTCCGGCTCGGGGGCGTCTTCGTCCTCTTCCGGCTCCTCGACCACCAGGCGTTCCTTGAGAATGACGTCCAGGCTGGCCTCGACATCCTCGTCGTGATCCTCGTCCTCCTCCTCTTCGTCCTCTTCGCCGGCCGCCGCCGGCTTGGCCGCCACCGGCACGTCGGGGACCACCTCTTCCTCGACCACGTCGGCGACCAAGGCATCGTCGTCATCGTCGTCATCGACCGCCAAGCGCATCATCGTCGATGAGGTCATCCACATCGTCCGGGAGCGCGTCGAGGTCCGTCTCGGCGAGGTCTTCCGGCTCTTCTATTTCTTCGACTTCTGGCGGCATATCTGCCCTTCAATGATGAGTTGGCCGGGAGCATAGACGGTTGCGGACGCACTCGGTACACCAAGCATCCACCGGTGGGCAAGCCACGCACATACGGGAGGAGACCCGTCGTCGCCGTTGACGTCCTCGAAGTAGAGCCGCGACGTCAGGCGGACCAACCCAGGGGTTCTTTGGTACCACTCCCCCGATACCTTCGACTGCCGCCTCGGGTGCCGGGGAACTGTTCTCTACTCGAACCCCTGGGTCGTCTCCGCTTCACACACCATCCCCCCACCTCAATCCGGACCGGACAGCGAGCCGCCGGAATGCCAATTGGAGCGCATGGGAATAGCGAACGATACGCCACAGGTCCCTGAGGTCGTCAAACCATAAACGTAGGCCGTGACCAGGTCGAACTTTTAAGTTCCCAGGTCAGGGAGGTGAAGTAATTCTGTCGGCGGCGTGCAGCCCGCGCTTGTGTTCCGCCCGCCGCTCCGAATCCAATCGCTCCAGATCCCGAGCGCCGTAGTCGACGTAGGACATCGCCTCGGCCAGGACCCGGTGTCCGGCCTGGTCAGCGATGAGCCGGTGCATCTCCTGGGCCACCCAGCGATAGGTGGGATGGCCCTGGTCGCCGGATCGGAGCTCGGTCACGTGCATGGCCTCCCGGGCGTTCATCTGCATCGAGTAGCGGATCCGGAAGGCCAGCGCCACCGCGTAGGCGGACTCCTGGGGGAACCCCGGGGCCAGGGTGGCGTAGAGGTCACGGGAGCGCTCCATCGACGCGGTATAGGCCGCCGCGACCCCCGCCTCCTGCACCGTCTCGGGAACCTCGTAGCCGAGGGAGGGGCCCAGCGACTGCCATTCGATGGTCAGCATCCGGTGGCGTTGCAGATCGCGAAACGCTCCGTAGTCGCTCACCACGTCGAACCGGTAGCCGGTTCGCTCGAAGGCCCGCCCCGGCCGGTGACGACGGTTGGTGCGGTCGCCCACGTAGGCGCGCAGCAACGCCCGGCGATCCTCGGCTCCCAGCCGCTCGACCCGCTTCCGCACCTCTTCCTCAGATCGGTTGGTGAGTGGCGCGCAGATGGCGGTGATCACCTTCTCCTCGCCGTCGGGATCGAAGTCGACCAGGGCAACCGAGGCCGATCCCGAGGGACCGTGCACCGGTCCGTCCTCGTCCTGGCACAGATCGGGGAACAGGGTCTCCACCACACGCCCGGTCTCGGCCTGAGTCTTCTGCAGATACGCCGACCACGCGCCTCCGCGTTCGGGGAGGTCGACCCGCTGCAGAAACGACGGGATCACCTTGCGGAGCTCGTCGAGCATCATCTCTCCGTAGCGCCGCGCCTCGGGAAGCGGATGGGCTCGCATCCGCAGCAAGAGCATCTCGTAGGACTGCCCGGTGCCGTAGACCCCGACGTTGGAGAGCGATCCGGCCGGGAGCAGGCCGCGGAGGGAGTCGAGGGCCTTGGCCTTCACCGCCTGGCGGTGGACGAAGTCGGAGTCACCCGCCTGGCGCGGATGTCGCTTGGCCAGCCACAACTGGATTTCGGCCAGGAGCTCACCGTAGGTGTCGAACATGCGATCCATGTCGCCCACGTACCGGGCGCCCAGCGGGGAGTCGAGCAGGCCGGGGTCCCGGTAGTACCGGTAGTGCCCGGTGGTGAGCCGGCTGTCGTAGCCGATGTACCGGGTCGACTGCTCGAGGTAGGCCATCAACCGCCCCCACTCGAGAACCTTGGTCAGGACGTTGGAGGCCTGCTCGCAGGCCAGGTGCACCCCGCCCAGTTGGGCCACCGAGTCGTCGCCGTACTCGAAGAACACCTTTTCGTAGAGCTGCTCGGCCCGTTCGACACCGACGGTGGCGTCCACCGTGGCGTCACCGGAGATGTCCAGTTCGCCGACGAACTCGTCCAGAAACAGGCGCCTCAGGCTCTTCGGCGACCGCGAATACCGGGCAAACAAGGCCCCTTTGACCACTTCAGGCAGGTTGACCAGGGCAAATACCGGTAGATCGAGGTTGGTGACGTACCGGCGGAGAATGTCTTCCTCGTCAGCAGTGAAGGATTCGACGGCGTAAGGGAGCATGCCCGGATCACACTACGACCGGGCTGGCATGTCAGGCGCGGACCCCACCGGAACAGGATCATCGGCGGCCACCACCCCGCGCCGCATCAGGTCCACGGCCAGGGTTGCCGCCTCCGCGGTGTCCGGATCCGGCGCCACCTGGGCCAGTTGGCGCATCAGGTCGATCAGCTGCCGGATGTTCCTCACGAAGTCCCCCGGGGCCAGGTCGTTGTTCCGGAGGACGGAGGACAGCAGTCCGCCCTGGGCCCAGGCCACCGCCGAGCGGGCCAGGCCCGTATCCGGCCGCCGGGTCCGCCGGAGGCCGTGCTTGCGCTCCTCGGCCCTGAGCTCGCCGGCCAGGGCTTCGAGGGCGGCCAGTCGTTCCACCACCTGCCGCTGCCGGGGACCGGGCGGGTCCTCCTCGGCCCGCCGAGCCTCAAAGGTGAGTCCGGAGGCCACTCCGGCCAGGGACGCCGGTTCCAGCCCGTCGAAGAGGCCGGCCCGCAGCGCCTCGGAGACCAGCAGGTCCGACTCGTGGTAGATGCCGGCCAGCACCTGGCCGGCGGCGGTGACCCGCCACCCGTCGATGTAGCCACGGGACTCCAGCACGGCCAGGCGGCGGTCGAGCTGGGCGGGAAGCGACAACGACCCCGGGGGTGCCTGCCACTGCCCGTAGGAGGCGGCCAGCAGGTCGTGGGCCGCCTCCCGGTCCCACCGCCTGACCAGGTTGACGGCCAGGTTGTAGGTGGGATGGAAGGACGAGACCAGATCCGGTGGCTCGGCCAGGGCGGTGGCGGCCACCGCCGCGAAGGTGGTGGCTTGCGACCAGAGCACCACCGCGTGGCCCACGGTGTCGATCCCCCGCCGTCCGGCCCGGCCGGTCAGCTGCTGGTACTCCCCGGCGGTCAGCGCCGAAGTGTCGCTGCCCCGGAACTTGGCGAACCGCTCCACCACCACCGTGCGGGCCGGCATGTTGATCCCGAGGGCCAGGGTCTCGGTGGCGAAGACCAATTTGAGGAGTCCTTCCGAGAAGCAGCGCTCCACCGCCTGGCGGAAGGCCGGCACCAGGCCGGCATGGTGCGGGGCGATTCCGGCCTCCAGGGCCGCTGACCACGGCCCGTAGCCGAGGGCACCGAGATCGTCGTCGGACAGCCGTTCCACCGACTCCTCGGTGAGTTGGCGGATCCGCACCCGCTCCTCGGGGGTGGTGAGCCGGACGCCGTCCTGGAGACACTGCCGGGTGGCGTCGTCACAGGCGGCGCGGGAGAAGATGAAGGTGATGGCGGGCAGCATGCCGGCATCGGCGAGATAGTCGGCCATCTCGGTGCGACGGGGGGTCCGGAAACGGTGGCGGGTATTGCGTTGCCGGCGCTGATCGAGACGCAATCCGTCGGGATTGGGTTTCCCCTGGCGCAGGAGCGGGAGCACGGTGATCCGGTGGCTCCCCCGTTCGGCCACCGCGTAATGGTGCTGGAGGGTGACCGGCCGGTGGGTCTCGGTCACCACGTGGGTGGTCCCCCGTACCGACGACAGCCAGGCCCCGAAGTCCGCGGAGTTGTTGACGGTGGCCGACAAGCTGACGAATCTCACCCGGGGTGGGGTCAGCACCAGCACCTCCTCCCACACCGAACCGCGATAGGGATCCTGGAGGTAGTGCACCTCGTCGAGGACGATGACATCCAACCCGTCGAGCATCGAGGAGTTGGAGAACAGCATGTTCCGGAGAACCTCGGTGGTCATCACCACGATGGAGGCCTGGGCATGGTGGGAGATGTCCCCGGTCAGCAGGCCCACCCGATCGGCTCCGTAGCGGTCCGACAACTCGGAGAACTTCTGGTTGGACAGGGCCTTGATCGGGGTGGTGTAGAAGGCCTTGGCCCCCTTGGCCAGGGCGGTGGCCGCCGCATAGTCGGCGATGATGGTCTTCCCCGACCCGGTCGGAGCCGACACCAGCACGGACTCCCCCCGGTCGATGGCATCCATCGCCTCGTGCTGGAAGGGATCGAGGGGAAAGCCGAGACCGGCCTCGAACCGGTCCCGCAGCCGGCCCGCATCGACCCGGTCGTCCCCGTCCCGGCCCCCGTCCCGCCCGGGAGCCGTCAACGGTTGAGAAGCTTACCGATGACGATCGACAGCTCGTAGAACAGGTAGAGCGGAATGGCCATCGCCATCATCGAGAACGGGTCGGAGCTCGGGGTGACCACCCCGGCCACCACCACGATCAGCACGATGGCCCACCGGCGCCAGGAGGACAGCTGTCTGGGGGTCAGGACGCCGGCGATCTCCAACGACACCAGCAGTACCGGGAACTCGAAGGTGAGGCCGAACACGGTCATCAACAGGACGATGAGGCTCAGGTACTTGGTCGGGTCGAGAATCTGGTTGAGGCTGGGGCCCCCGACCGAGTCCAGAAACCGGAGGGCGTGGGGGAAGGTCACATACGCCACCAGGCAGCCGATGGCAAACAGCAGGATCGAGGCGGCGATGAAGGGAATCGCGTACTTCTTCTCCTTCGGGTTCAATCCCGGGGTGATGAAGCGCCACAACTCCCACAGCAGGACCGGCGATGCCGCGAACAGGCCGCCGTAGGCGGAGATCTTCACCCGGAGGGACAGACCGTCGAGTGGCCCGGTGATGTAGAAGGCGCAGTGGTGGGGGGCGGCCTGGCAGTACGGCTCCTTCAGAAAGGCGAGGATCGGGTTGTAGACGATGAAGGCCACGGTGGCGGCCACGATGAAAGCCACCGCGCAGACCAGCACCCGGCGGCGGAGCTCGCCGAGGTGCTCCGCCAGCGTCATCGCATCGGGCCGGGCCCGGGTCTCGTTGCGTCGCTTCAGGCTGATAGCCATCGTGTTCGTCCTCGAGCCGCCGGTGGTCGGTGATCTGGGTTGACTAGTTCATGCCCGGGTCGTCGGGTACCTCGACGCCGGACACCCGCACCTGGTGAACCACCCCGGTCGAGCCGGGTGGCGGGACGCCCGCGACTCCCGGGCCGTCTTCATCGACCTTCACGGTTCCGGCCGGTCGGTTGCCGTTGCCCGACGGTTGCACCCCGTCTCCGAACGCCGTCACCGATTCGGAGCCGTCGGTCGGTAGCGAAGTCGCGGCGTTCTCCGATTCATGGGCATCGGCCAGGTCCCCCAGGAACGACAGGGGCGACCTCACCGCCTGGGCGATCTTGTCGGTCGACGGCAGGTCGGGGAACGAACCCCGGACGTCGGTCTCCAGCCGTGCCCGGAACTTACGGAAATCCCCCCACAGCCCTCCGATCTGCTTGGCCACCTTGGGCAGCTTGTCGGGTCCGAGGACCACCAGGGCGACCACCAGGATGACCAGGATCTTGGCGGGACTGAGGAACGGCACGTCATCGAGTGTACCGGCGCCCACCCGGGTCGGTGGGGCGGACGGCCGCCGAGGCCCCACCGGTCCCGGCCGGCGTCAGGCACCGCCTCCCGACCCGGGGCGGCTCACAGGCCCTTGATCCGGCTGACTGGCCACACCACGGCCACCGCCCGGCCCACGATGAGGGATTTCGAGATGGGGCCGAAGAAACGGCTGTCCTCCGAGTCGGTCCGGTTGTCGCCCATCACGTAGTACTCCCCGGGGGGGATCTTCACCGGGCCGGGCATATTGAATTGCGGATGGGCGTCGGAGGCCAACGGGCCGGTGAAGTCCTGGGGCCCGGGCGGGAGCCAGTTCACCGACAGCAGCTTGCCGTTGATGTAGATCTTGCCGTTCACCGAGGAGATGGTCTCTCCGGGCAGGCCCACCACCCGTTTCACCAGATCCGAGTAGTTCTGCGACTCGAGCGGCGGGCGCTTGAACACCACGATGTCGCCCCGGTGGACATCGTGGAAGTCGTAGCTGAGCTTGTTGACGATGATCCGGTCACCGACGTGAAGGGTGGGAAGCATCGACCCCGACGGGATCGAGAAGGTCTGGATCACGAACGTGCGCAGCACGAACGTGAACCCGACCACCAACACCAGGATGATCGCCCACTCGATCAACCACCGCCCGAGCGACCCCGACTTCTTGCTGGGTGGTTCGCTGGACGTCGGCGTCTCCGTCTCCGAGGTTTCAATAGCCACAATCGGTGGACCCTACTGCACGGTCACCCGCACCTCTCACAATCCGGCGATCAATTTGTCCACCCGGTCGTCCTTGGACTTGAACGGGTCCTTCAGCAGCACCGTCCGTTGGGCCTGGTCATTGAGCTTCAGATGGACCCAGTCGACGGTGAAGTCCCGCCGCCGTTCCTTGGCCCGGCGCACGAATTCACCCCGGAGCCGGGCCCGGGTGGTCTGGGGCGGCGTCGACATGGCCGTGGCGATGTCGGCGTCGTCGCAGATCCGATCGAGCTGGTCGTGGCGCTGCAGCCGGTAGTACAGCCCCCGGTTGCGGTCCACATCGTGGTACTGAAGGTCGAGCAGTGATACCGCCGGGCTGTTGAGCGGGATCCGGTGCCGATGTCGGTAGCTGTCGATCAGCCGGTACTTGGCCACCCAGTCGCACTCCCGGTGGAGGGACAGCGGATCGGACCCCAGGCCTTTGAGGCAGTGCTCCCACATGTCGAGGGCCCGGTCCTCCTGGGGGGAGAGGCCCTGGCGATCGCGGTACTTCAGAGCCCGCTGGAGGTACTCCGCCTGCATGTCCAGCGCGCTCATCTCCCGGCCATTGGCCAGCCGCACCGTCCGCCGGCAGGTGATGTCATGGCTGATCTCCCGGATGGCCCGGATCGGGTTCTCGAGGGTGAGGTCGGGCAGCACGGTGGCCGGATCCTCCAGCATCCGCAGCATGATGCTGGTGGTCCCCACCTTCAGGAAGGTGGCGTACTCGCTCATATTGGAGTCGCCCACGATCACGTGGAGCCTCCGGTACTTCTCGGCATCGGAGTGGGGCTCGTCGCGGGTGTTGATGATCGGCCGGCTCCGGGTGGTGGCCGACGACACGCCCTCCCAGATGTGCTCGGCCCGCTGGCTCAGGCAGAACACCGCGCCCCGGGCGGTCTGCAGCACCTTCCCGGCACCGGCGTAGATCTGGCGGCTGACCAGAAACGGGATCAGCACTTCGGTGTAGTGGGCGAAGTCGTCCCGCCGGCTGGTCAGATAATTCTCGTGGCAACCGTAGGAATTGCCCGCCGAGTCGGTGTTGTTCTTGAACAGGTAGATGTCGCCCCGGATGCCCTCCTCCTGGAGGCGGGTCTCCGCCCCGTCCACCAACGACGACAGGATCCACTCCCCCGCCTTGTCGTGGACCACCAGCTCGGCGATGTCGTCGCACTCCGGGGTGGCGTACTCGGGATGGCTGCCCACGTCGAGGTAGAGGCGCGCACCGTTCTCGAGGAAGACGTTGGACGACCGGCCCCAGCTGACCACCCGACGGAAGAGGTAGCGGGCGACTTCGTCGGGGCTCAGCCGACGCTGCCCGCGGAGCGTGCAGGTGACCCCGTACTCGTTCTCCAAGCCGAAAATGCGCTTGTCCATGCCCTCACGGTACCCCGCGGCCACCGGATCTCCGTGGAGAGGCCGATCACCGGGGTTCCCCGGCCCTCACCTCAGGCGAGCAGGCCGTCCAGTTCGCCGTTCAACAGCCGGTGGAAGGCCCGCCGTCCGTTCCCCTCGGCCAGCACCGCCACCTCCAGGTCCTTGCCGGCCAGGGTCCGTTCCTCTCCGGCCAGCGCCCCCACCGCGGCTTGCAGCGCGGCCGAGAGGGTCCAGTTCTCCGTCCAGGCGGATTCCACCTTCTCGGCGATGGACTCGGTCTCCCCACCCAGCACCGCGTAGCGGTCCTCGTCGGTGATGGTTCCCTCGTAGGCGATGTGGTACAGCTGGTGCGGATGCTGATCGGTGCCGAGCTCGGCCACCAGGATCTCGACCTCCAGCGGCTTCATCTCATGGGTGAAGACCTGTCCGAGGTACTGGGCGTAAAGGTTGGCCAACGACCGGGCGTCGACATCCTCTCGGCTGTAGGCGTAGCCCTTGGTGTCGGCGTGGCGGACCCCCGACACCCGCAGCTGGTCGAACTCGTTGTACTTCCCGACCCCGGCGAAGGCAATCCGGTCGTAGATCTCACTGATCTTGTGGAGGGTCCGGGACGGGTTCTCGGCCACGATCACGATCCCCTGGTCGTAGACGCTGGCGATCAGCGAACGGCCCCGGGCGATTCCCTTTTGGGCGTACTCGGCCCGATCCTTCATGACCTGTTCGGGGGCCACGTAGTACGGCATGGTCATGATTCGCGACCCTCCGCCCGTCGACGCTCGATCAAATTGGCGAACCGCAGGGCGACGTCCTCCTCGGGCACCTCCTGGTAGCCGTCGGCGGTGACGGTGGCCACCAGCGGGTAGATGCCCCGCACCAGGTCGGGCCCGCCGGTGGCCGAATCCTCGTCGGCCGCCTCGTAGAGCGACTGGATGGCCAGCTCCACCGCGTCGTCCCGGGCCATGCCCACCCGGTACCCGAGCTTGATGGTGGTCCGGGCATCGCGACCGCCCGAGCCAGTGGCGTTGTGCTCGGTCTCCTCGTAGTGCCCGCCGGTGACGTCGTAGGTGAAGATGCGCCCGGTGCCCCGGGCCAGGTCGTAGCCGGCGAAGAGTGGGACCACCGCCAGACCCTGCATGGCCATCGGGAGGTGCTCCCGGACCATCTGGCTCAGCTGGTTGGCCTTCCCCTCGAGGCTGAGTACCACTCCTTCCACCTTCTCGTAGTGCTCGAGCTGGGTCTGGAACAGCCGGACCATCTCGACGGCCGGGCCGGCGGCACCGGCGATGGCCACCGCCGAGTAGCGGTCGGCCGGAAACACCTTCTCCATCGCCCGGTGGGCAATGGCGTGGCCTTCGGTGGCCCGCCGGTCTCCGGCCATGACGATGCCGTCGACGAACCGGAGGGCGACCACCGTGGTGCCGTGGCGGTACTCCGGAATCGCCGGCGCGGCGCCGCCGGAGGCCCGGGCCCCTTCATGGGTGGCCGGTATCGGAACCTGGAGCCGACGGATGAGCCGGGCGAAGTTGGGCCCGGGATCGTCCAATGGGGTAAAGAACGGCAACGTCACCGGGACTACTCGCCGCCCTTCTGCACGTAATTGCGCACGAACTCCTCGGCGTTGTCCTCGAGCACCTCGTCGATCTCGTCGAGGAGGTCATCCAGCTCGGCCTTCAATTTCTCGCCCTTGTCCGACGTCGCCGGAACCTCTTCCACCGCCTCGTCCTTGGCGTGGTCGGTGCCACTGGTCTTCTTCTTCATTTCTCGTTCAGCCATCTGCCACTCTCCCTAGCTGCTCAGCCGATCCAGCAACTCCGACGGAGTCGCACTCTGCTGCAATAGTTCGTCCACGTGATCAGCCGTGCCTCGTAGGGGGTCCATCATAGGGACGCGCCGCAGCGGATCGGTGCCGAGGTCGAAGACCAACGAATCCCAGTTGGCGGTGACCACTTCGGCCGGCCACTTGGTCAGGCACTGCCCCCGGAACCAGGCCCGGGTGTTCCGAGGAGGTTCGGTGATGGCGCTGATCACATCCGCCTCGTCCACCAGCTTCTCGGTGTCGAGCCGTTGGAACAGGGAGCGGTCGGGACGGAGGTCGTGGTACTGCAGGTCCATGGCCGCCAGCCGGTGGTCGTCCCACCCGCACCCGTGACGTTCCCGGTACCCGTCCAACAGCCGCAGTTTGGCCACCCAGTCGAGCTGGCGGGACAGGGACATCGGATCGGTCTCGAGCCCTTGGAGGACCATCTCCCAGCGGCGGAGCACCTCCTCCCCCACCGCCACGTTCCCCATGCACTCGAGACCGCGGTCGTCGGCGTACTTCCGGGCCAGCGAGAACAGCTCCCACTGGATGTCCAGGGCGGTGGCGGTGGAGCCGTCGGACATCTCCAGAGGTCGCACCAGCGTCCGGTCGAACGACACCTGGTGCATGGCCGCCACCGGGTCGGCCAGGTCGAGGTCCCGGCTACCGGTGACGTTGTCCTCGATCATGGCCAGCACCAGCGACGTGGTCCCCACCTTGAGCAGGGAGGCCACCTCGGCCAGGTTGGCGTCGCCCACGATGACGTGGAGGCGCCGGTAACGGTGCGGGTCGGCGTGGGGCTCGTCCCGGGTGTTGATGATGGGCCGCTTGAGGGTGGTCTCCAGGCCGACCCGCTCCTCGAAGAATTCCGCCCGCTGGGTGAGCTGGAAGTCGGCCTTCCGGTCCTCGTGGGTCGACGTCTCCGATCCCACCTTCCCGGCCCCGGTGTAGATGGCCCGGGTCACGAAGTGGGGGGTGACCCCGAAGATGATCCGGTCGAATGGCGCCGCCCGGTCCATCAGATAGTTCTCATGGGTGCCGTAGGAGTTGCTCTTGCGGTCGGAGTTGTTCTTGTAGACGACGAACCGGCGCCCGTCGGGCACCGAGGCGTTGGCCGCCATCATCGACCGGATGAGGATCTGCTCGCCGGCCCGGTCGTAGCGCACGCATTCGAGGGCGTCGGCGCACTCCGGTGTCGAGAACTCCGGGTGGGCGTGATCCACGTAGAACCGGGCCCCGTTGGTGAGCACCGTGTTCAGCAGGTGGGTCTCCACCTCCGGGGGCATGGAACCTTCACGGGCGAAACCCCGGGCATCATTGCCGGGCGACTCATCCTCGAAATCCCAACCCGTCTGCTGGCGGGCGATGTCCTGGGCATAGGCGTTGATCAGCACCGACGAAGCCGCGATCGGGTTGGGGTCGCCGTTTTCGACGTGGATGCCGTACTCGGTTTCGATACCGCAGACCTTGGGGATGGCCACGCGCCGACCCTATCCTCAGTTCACCCTAAAGATACTGACCGGTGCCCACCCGCTCGATGGACCGGCCACCCTTGGTCCCCAGGTCTTCGCTGATGAGGGTACGGATGTAGACGATCCGTTCACCCTTCTTACCGGAGATCTTCGCCCAGTCGTCGGGGTTGGTGGTGTTGGGGAGATCCTCGTTCTCCTTGTACTCCTGGCGGATCGATTCGAGGAGGTCGTCGGTGCGGATACCCCGGCCGGTTCCGGCGATGGCCCGCTTGATGGCCAGCTTCTTCGCCCGGCGGACGATGTTCTCGATCATGGCGCCGGAGGAGAAGTCGCGGTAGTAGAGGACCTCCTTGTCGCCGTTCTGGTAGGTCACCTCCAAGAACCGGTTCTCCTCGTCCTCCCGGTACATCTCGTTGACGGTGGCCTCGATCATCGCCTGGGTGGCCTTGGCCGGATCCCCGCCGCCCCGGGTCTTGACCTCGTCGGCGTCGAGCGGGAGATCCGGGGTCAGGTAGCGGGCGAAGATCTGGGCGGCGGCGATCTCGTTGGGCCGCTCGATGCGGATCTTGACGTCCAGGCGGCCGGGTCGGAGGATGGCCGGGTCGATGAGGTCCTCGCGGTTCGACGCCCCGATGACGATGACGTCCCGCAGGGTCTCGACCCCGTCGATCTCCGCCAGCAGCTGGGGCACGATGGTCGACTCCATGTCCGAGCTGATGCCGGTGCCCCGGGTCCGGAACAGCGAGTCCATCTCGTCGAAGAAGACGATGACCGGCACCCCCTCTTCCGACTTCTCCCGGGCCCGTTGGAAGACCAGGCGGATCTGGCGCTCGGTCTCCCCCACGTACTTGTTGAGGAGCTCGGGACCCTTGATGTTCAAGAAGTAGCTGCGGGTGTTGGTGTTGCCGGTGACCAGCGCGACCTTCTTGGCCAGCGAGTTGGCCACCGCCTTGGCGATCAGCGTCTTCCCGCAGCCGGGCGGGCCGTAGAGCAGGATCCCCTTGGGCGCCGGCAGCTTGTGCTCGGCGAACAATTCGCGGTGGAGGTAGGGAAGCTCGACGGCATCGGTGATGGCCTCGATCTGGGCGTCGAGGCCGCCGACGTCGGCGTAGGTCACATCCGGGACTTCCTCGAGGACCAGTTCTTCCACCTCGGGCCGGGCCAGCTTCTCCACCAACAGACCGGTACGGGACTCCATCAACACCGTGTCCCCGGAACGCAGCTTCACCCCGATCAGCGCGTCGGCCAGTTCGACCACCCGCTCCTCGTCGGCGCGGCAGTAGATCAGCGCCCGCTTGCCCCCGTCGAGCAGCTCTTTGAGCACCACCACTTCACCGGAGCCTTCGCCCTCCCGGGCCAGGATCACGTTGAGGGATTCGTTGAGGACCACCTCGTCCCCGCGTTGCAGGTCACTGAGCCCGATCTCGGGATGCAGCGAGACCCGCATCTTGCGGCCACCGGAGAAGACGTCGACCGAACCGTCGTCGTTGGTGCCGAGGAAGGTGCCGTAGGCCGCCGGAGGCTGGGTGAGCTTCTCCACCTCTTCGCGGAGGTTGGTGATGTGCTCCTTGGCCGTCTGGAGGGTGAAGGTGAGCTTCTCGTTCTGGGAGACGGCCTGGGCCAACTGGCCCTTGGTCTCGAGCAGTCGCTCCTCCAGGGTCTGGACGCGCAACGGGCTCTCCTGGAGCCGGCGACGGAGCAGCGTGACCTCTTCCTCCGCCTCTTGGGCGCGGAGCCTCAAGGTGGCGAGATCGTCTTCAAGCTCTATCCCATCGCCCGGCCGGAGCCGGTCCTCTGCGTTGTCGGGATCAGTCGTCGGAATCACCTCTCATGGCTAGGCTCCTCATGGGCGACCATACACCGGCGGTTGGGCTGATCATGCGCCACCCGGATGCCCCTGGCCGGGCTGGCCACCGGCATCAACTTGGGTCCGGAGCGGTTCGGGATAGCATGGAGGCCACGGGTTGCAGGCCCTTCGGGGTTTGGCAGCGGGCGTTTGGCGCTGCCAACCCGCAGGAACCGCCGTGTCGGCCGTCCACAACGCCGTGGACCGGATTGGACGTAGGAGAGTCGCAACTGATGAAGGTCTGGATCGACCAGGATCTCTGCACTGGGGATGGTCTCTGCGAGGAGATCGCCCCCGCCGTCTTCACGCTGCTGGATGACGGCCTTGCCTACGTCAAGGAAGGTGCCGACGTGAAGAACGAGCCCGGCGGCTCGGCCGGGATGGCCAGCGTGCCGAGCGACCTCGAGGACGCGGTGGTGGAGGCCTCCGAGGAGTGCCCCGGCGAGTGCATCTTCATCGAACAGAGCTGACCCGCTTCCCGGGCCGGGTGGCGGCCGAAGCTGCCGGCGATCAGATCGGGTCGGGGACGATGTCCGGCTCGTCGTCGCCTTCCCCCCCGGTGGCATATTTCTTGGCGTTGTAGGGCGCCGCACTGGTGTCGGGCACCAGCAGCCGGGCGGTGGTGAGGAAGCCGGTGTGCCCCACCATCCGGTGGTCAGGGCGAACCGATCGGGCCTCGACGTGCCAGGTGCGGTAGAGGACCTCGACGGTGGCGGCCATGCCGAAGGCGGAGTGTCCGAGTGCGTTGCGGAGTTCTGAGGTCTGGTTGATGGTGGGCAGATAGCAACAGAGGATGCCTCCCGGGCGCAAGGACAGCTCGGCATGCGGCAACACCCGCCAGGGTTCCGGCAGATCGAGCACGATCCGATCCAGCCCCCGCTCCTCGATTCCGTCGTAGACATCCCGTATCTCGACCCGGTAGCGGGGTCTCTCCCCCACCAGTGCCTCCACGTTGGCCCGGGCCCGTTCGGCGAAGTCCTCCCGTAACTCGTAGCCGACCACCTCGGCTCCGGCCCGCAGGAGAGCCATGGACAGCGCCCCGGATCCGACTCCCGCCTCCAGCACCGATACCCCCGGGGCGATGTCCGCCAGCACCATGATGGCGGCCAGGTCCTTCGGGTAGATCACCTGGGCCCCCCGGGGCATCTTCAGCACCACGTCGGTCAGGGTGGGACGGACGACCAGGAACCGTCGCCCGGTGCTACCCAGGACGGTGGATCCGTCAGAGGCTCCGATCAGGTCGTCGTGGCCGACGATACCCATGTGGGTGTGGAAGTTGGCCCCGGCCCGCAAGGTGATCAGATACTGGCGCTCCTTGGCGTCGACCAGCAGGACCCGTTCGCCGTCGCGGAGCGTCGCCCGTTCGACCTCGTCGCCCACCGCGGTCAATCGCCGGACGGTTCGGCGGGACCCGGATCCCGGGTTGCCACCACCAGCCGTTCACCGGGACGCAGGACGGTCCGGTAGACGACATCGTCGTCGTGGCGGCGGGCCCGGATGAGCAGCCAGGCCGATGCCCCGACCACGAACCAGATCGGGTGCTCGCCCCGGAAGCCGCGTCGGAACCCGTTCTTCGAGAGGTAGCGGAGGATGCGCTCCATGGCTCAGATCCGCCGGACCTCGACCACCGTCGAGCGACTCCGCCCGCGTCGCCGGCCGGCCAGGAAGGCGATGGTGATCACCACCACCACCGCCGCCGCCCCGGCCACCAACAGCTTGGACCGGGCCGATTCGACTTCGGTGGCGACCTCGCCGTTGAGCTCGCGGAAGCGGGCCTCGATATCGTCGCGGGTGATGGTCCCCGAAGCCGGGCTCATGCTGTCTCCTTGGTTTGTTCGAGTTGTCGCCGTCCCTGACCCCGCTTGATCGCCAGGACGGACAGGACGGCCACCCCCACCACCGCCACCAGGCAGATCAGGTAGGGAGCCCACGACCAGTTGCCGGCAAAGGTGCTTCCGGTCTCCCCCTGCAGTACCCGGAGGAGTCCCACGGCCACGATCACCAGCCCGATGGCCAACACCACCGACCCGGCCACCCCGAAGACGATGAACCGCCCCAGGCCCTTCAGCGGCTGCAGGGTCTCCTGCTTGACGTAGTCGACGACCAACTGCAGGGTGTCGCCACCCATGGCCTGGATCCGGCCGGTGCCCTTGTCGTTGTCCTTACGGCCTGGGGTCACGGTCCTCCTCGGGTGTCGTGGTCCCCGGTTGCATCGCCATCCCGGGGCTCTCGCCTCCGGCAACTATACGCAAGGCCACGGGTTCCTCCGGGATTTGCCCGTGGATCACGGCAGGTGGGCGGCCGAGGCGGCGCCGGTCGGCCCGGTCAGGAGACCCGGCCCGGGCCGCGGGGTCAGCCGGGGTTCTCCGCCGCTGGGACGGTGACCGCCGCCGCTCGGTTGACACGGCGATAGTGGAGCATCCCCCGCACGGTCCCGGCGCCTTCGGGGAAGTCGGCATCCATCGCCGACTCGGCCTGGTTCCGTCCCCACCTGGAGATCCAGAAGGTGAAGGCGCCCAGACCCCCGAGGAACACCCCGGACACCACCGGGGACACGGCCAGGAACGGCCCGGTGGGAAGGACCAGCGCCAACAGGACCCGGGCGGCGGCGTCGCAGATGAGCCCGAACCCCCAGGCGGTGTTGATGATGCCGAACAGGACCCGGGCCGGGGGCATCTCCCACAGTCCGTCGAACGCCTCCCGGCGGATGGGGTCGTCGCCGGCGGACAGGGCCCGTCCGATGTAGAAGGTGATCGGGCGGCGCCCGACATAGTGCGAGACCAGAATGGCCGCCCCGAACATGGAGGTGAAGGCCGAGTCACGGATCTTCAGCACGAAGGCGCTCCCGCCCAGCGCATAGGAGGCGATCAGGCCGGCGATGAAGCCGAACAGCACGATGGCCCCGATCGGGTCGATCCTCCGCTGCCGTATCCATTCGATCGTCACCCACAATGCCGCGGGAATCCCGGCAATGGCCAGAGCGGGGGCATCGCCACCGACATACGCGGCGGACCAGGTAGTACACCCCCAAAGGAATCAGAGCACCGAAGATCGCACTCGGCCCCAGGGCTCTCAGGGACGGCGCCCCGGGTTCCCAACCGTCTCGGTGATCGTGGGGGAAGACGAAGGGCGCGGGCTCTCCGGCACTGGTTTCGGAATCCAGCACTTCGCCGGTGACCTCCCCGGGCTCCCCGCCCGCAGCTGCCGCGTCCACTGCGATCATTATTTCGCTCGGGGATCCGAGACACAAGCCGGATTTCTACTTGACCAGCGGTAATGTCCGGGCTTCGGCGTCGACCTGGCGGACGGTGCCGTCCACTTCCCAGCGCACCGAGACCGTCTCGGGCGGCGTGACCCGGCGGTGGAGCGTGGCCAGTCGCCACCGGCGCGCCGAAATGAGGCGACCAGGCGACGGAGGTGAGGCGTCCGACCTCGTGCTCGCCGTCGGTCGTCCACACCTCGGCTCCCAAAGGGGGAAGTTCGTCGGCGTCGGCACCATCCCGGTCGGTTCCGCCGATCACCAGGCCGGCCAGCTTGCGGGCGACTTTGGAGCCGCGGGAGTCGAGACGGGCCACCAGTTCCTGACCGGTGAAGCAGCCTTTGTCGAACGACACCGCGCGCTCCACCAACCCGGCCTCGGCGGCGATGGTCGCCTCGGTGAGCTCGCGCCCGTTGACCGGGAGCCCGGCCTCGATGCGGGCCGCCTCGAAGGCATCGTCGTCGCAACGCACCACGGTGTCGGCCACCCAGGCGTCGGCTCCCCCTTCCCCGGTGGCCGGGCCCAGAAGGTCGAAGCCCGCCGAACCCCGGCCAGTCGACCGGGAGGCGCAGCACCGACGGGTCGGCGGTGACCGCGGCCGACGCCACCTCCGATGACTGGGCGTCGGGGCCGCGGACGGCCATGCCCAGCCAGGACCGGGGTTCGATCTCCACCTTCACCCGAAGCCGGAACCGTTCCAGCCGGGCTTTCACCACCTCGCCGAATCCGGGGTCGGTGTCGAGGACGAACTCGTCGTCTCCGGTCCGGGTCACCCGGACGAAGGCGTCCAGCTTCCCCTGCGGGCTGAGGAGCAGCGACTCGGTGGTCGCCCCCACCCCGAGTCCGGCGACGTCCTGGCTGCACTGCCCCTGCAGGTAGGTCGTCGCATCCGGCCCCGACACCGACAGGACGTCGCGGTCGAGCCGGTGGGTGGCCACCGAGGTGCGCAGAGCGGTGTAGCCGGTCAGCCACCCCGGAGCGGTCTGTCACGCTCATGGCCGGGTGGCGGTGCCGGTCAACGCGGTGGCCCGGGTCATGGCCACCGCCGACAGCATCGATGCCGCCTTGTCGGCGCACTCCGAGTTCTCCGACGCCGGATCGCTGTCGGCCACGATGCCGGCACCGGCCTGCACCGAGGCGCGGCCATCGGGGCTCACCGTCATGGTCCGGATGGCGATGGCGGTGTCGAGGTTCCCGGAGAAGTCGAGATAGCCGACCACTCCGCCGTAGATCCCCCGCTTGGTGGGCTCGAGGTCATCGATGATCTCCATGGCCCGAACCTTGGGCGCCCCGGAAAGGGTGCCCGGCCGGCAGGGTCGCCCGCAGCACGTCGATCGGACCCTTCCCCGGGGTCAGGGTCCCGGATACCTGGGAGGTGATGTGCATGATGTGGCTGTAGCGCTCCACCACCATCATCTCGTCGACCTGCTCGGTCCCGAACGACACCACCCGGCCCACGTCGTTGCGGGCCAGGTCCACCAGCATCACGTGCTCGGCCACCTCCTTCGGGTCCTCGATCAACTCGCCCTGCAGGCGGAGGTCCTCCTCCGGGGTCCGGCCCCGGGGACGCGATCCGGCGATGGGCCGGGAGATCACCGTGCCGTCGCGGAGACGGACCATCGGCTCGGGCGAGGCTCCGACCACCGTCACCTCGGGGAAGCGCAGGAAGTAGAGGTAGGGGCTGGGGTTGACCAGCCGGAGGACCCGGTAGACGTCGAAGGGGTCGACGCCCAGGTCGGGAAGGTCGAACCGCTGGGACAGCACCACCTGGAAGACGTCCCCGGCGGTGACATGGTCCTTGGCCACCAGCACCGCGTCCTGGTAGAGGCGATCGGACATGGTGCGCACCACGTCGCCCGGGGGCGGCGCCTTCATGGGCAGGAGGCGGGCCGGCTCGTCGAGGGGCCGGAAGCAGTCGGCGGCCAGCTCGTCCAACCGCCCCTGGGCGGCGGCATGGGCGGCGTCGAGCTCGTCGGCCCCCCACGACGGGTCGATGACCACGTTGTCGATCAGCACCACCCGCTGCCGCCAGTGGTCGAAGGCGGCCAGCTGGCCGATGACCGCGAGGATGGCGTCGGGGTGGCCGAGGTCGTCGGGTGGGACGTCGGGGAGGTGCTCGACCTCCCGGACCACGTCATAGCCGAGGTAGCCGACCAGGCCGGCATGGAGCGGGGGGAGGTCGGGCAGCTCGGGTGACTCGAAGGCGTTGAGGATCGCCTCCACGGCGGCCAGCACTCCCCGGTCGCCGGTGACGGCACCGTCGGTGACCGCGTCGAGATCGAGGGGCCCGGAGGTCGTCACCGCGTTGCCCACGGCTTTGACGGTGGCCAGCGGATCGCGGCCCACGAACGAGTAGCGGCCCCAGCGCTCCCCCCCTCCACCGACTCGAGGAGGAACCCGACCCGGTCACCGGCGCCGACGATCTGGAGGAACACCCCGACCGGGGTGATGGTGTCGGCGATCAGCTCCCGCCAGACCGGGACGATCCGGTGCTTGGCGGCCAGCGACCGGAAGCCGCCGGCGCCGGGCCCGGAGCCCGATTCGGATGCGGTCATGTCCCGGCGGGGGCGTCGCCGAAGGACCGGTAGAAGCAGGTGCGGTTGCCGGTGTGGCAGGCGCCCTTCCCCTCCTGGTCGACGACGACCAGCAGCACGTCTCCGTCGCAGTCGTAGCTGAGGCTGCGAACATACTGGCGGTCGCCGGAGGTCTCGCCCTTGCACCAGAACTCCTGACGGCTGCGGCTCCAGAACCAGGTCCGCCCGGTTTCCAGGGTCTTGATCAGCGAGGCCTCGTTCATCCAGGCGAACATCAGCACCGCGTGGTCGGAGGCATCCTGGACGATGGCCGGCACCAGGCCGTCGGCGTTGTAGGCCACCTCAGCCAACTCGGCCGCGGTGAACGGGACCGGTGTGGCCGTGTAATTGGCGGGTTTCTCGGTGGTACTCACCAGGCGGGCTCCCGGGTCGTGGGCATGAAGGTCAGCTCGAGGTTCAGAGATAGAGGCCGGTGCCGCCGTCGATGCGGGTGGAGGCCACCGCGTGGATGTCGCGTTCCCGCAGGATGCTGTACTCGTCCCCGTGCATCTCGACTTCGAACTGGTCCTCGGGGTTGAACAACACGTTGTCCCCGACCTTGATGGTCCGGACGTGGGGGCCGACGGCCACCGCCTCGGCCCAGGCCAGCCGACGGGACACCTGGGCGGTCGCCGGGATCAGGATCCCGGCCCGTGACCGGCGCTCCCCTTCGGCTTCGGCCACCTGCACCAGCACCCGGTCGGCGAGCACGGTGATGGGTTGCTTGGGCGCGTCCCCCACGCCATCACGGCTGATGTCCGGGGTCACCGGGGTTGCGGTTGCCACACCACCAGGCTACCAACCACCGCTGGGATCCCCTTCCGGGCTCGCCGTCGACGCCCAGGCCGGTGGTGGCTCCGGCCACCCTCAGGCCGGGCGGACGGGAACCCCGGCGGCGGCCAGGTGGGCCTTGGCCTCGCCCACGGTGAACTCCCCGAGGTGGAAGATCGACGCGGCCAGCACCGCATCGGCCGCGCCCTCCCGCGCCCCGGCGACCAGGTGATCGAGCTCCCCCACCCCGCCCGAGGCGATCACCGGCACCGGGCAACGGTCGGAGATCTGCCGGGTCAGGTCGATGTCGAACCCGTCCCGGGTGCCGTCGCGGTCCATGGAGGTGAGCAGGATCTCCCCGGCGCCGGCGGCCGCACACTGCTCGGCCCAGGCGACCGCGTCGAGCCCGGTCGGAGTCCGGCCTCCGTGGGTGAACACCTCCCAGCCCGCCTCCGCCCCGGAGTCCGGGCGGCGTCGGGCGTCGACCGCCACCACCACGCACTGGGCCCCGAACTCGGAGGCGATCTCGGTGACCAGCTCGGGCCGCTCCACCGCCGCGGTATTGACCCCCACCTTGTCGGCCCCGGCCCGCAACAACCGCCGGGCGTCATCCACCGAGCGGACCCCGCCGCCCACGGTGAAGGGGATGAACACCTGTTCGGCGGTGCGGCTCACCACCTCGACCATGGTCTGGCGGTGGTCGGAGGAGGCGGTGATGTCCAGGAAGATCAACTCGTCGGCTCCCTGGGCGTCGTAGCGGGTGGCCAGCTCCACCGGGTCGCCGGCATCGAACAGGTCGACGAACCGGACGCCCTTGACCACCCGGCCGGCGTCACGTCCAGACAGGGGATGACCCTCACCGTGCGGATGCCGCCACCCCGGCTTCCACGGTCAGATGGCCTTCGACCAGCGCCCGGCCGGTGATGGCCCCGGCGAGCCGGCGCTCGCCTCCCCCGGCTTCGACCGCCAGGTGGGCCAGGGCCCGGATGTCCTCCACCGACCCGACCCCGCCCGAGGCGATCACCGGATGCGCGGTCGCCCCGAGGACGGCGGCCAGCCCGACCAGGTCGGGGCCGCTCAGCATCCCGTCCCGTTCGATAGCGGTGACGATGACCGCGGCCAGCTCCACCCCGGCGAGCTCGGCGAGGACCTCGGCCACCGTGCGACCGCTGGCTTGCTCCCACCCGCGGATGGCGATCTCCGCCCGGCCGTCGGCGTCCAACCGGTAGTCGAGGCCCACCGCGATCCGGCCCGGATGCCGTCCCGCCGCGCGGGCGGCGAGTCCGGGGTCATCGAGCACCGCACTCCCGAGGATGACCCGGGCGACCCCGCCGGACAACAGCGCGTCGACGTCCTCGTCGCCCCGCACTCCCCCACCGGTCTGCACCGGGATATTCACCCCGGCGGCGATGTCCAGCACGGTTGCCCGGTTGACCGGGTTGCCGGTGCGGGCGGCATCCAGGTCGACCACGTGCAGCCAGGGCGCGCCGCGGTTGGCGAACGCCCGGGCCAACTCCACCGGATCCCCGTACTGTGACTGCCGCTCGAAATCCCCCTGGGCCAGCCGGACGGCGGTGCCGTCCCGGATGTCGATGGCCGGATAGAGGTCCACTAGGCGCCCGACGTCGGCGAATTGGCGGCCACCGGGTCGGTCCCGGCGACCCGGCGCACGAAGTTGGCCAGGATGCCCAGCCCCACCGGGCCCGACTTCTCCGGGTGGAACTGGGTTCCCCACACCGGGCCGCGCCCGCCCGAGGCGGTTACCGTCCCGCCGTAATCGCAGGTCGCGGTGGTGTCGCCGGTCGGCTCCGGGGCGAACGAGTGGACGAAGTAGACCCAGGCCGGATCGGGGACGCCGGCCAGCAGGCCGGGTTCGGCGCCCGGCACCCGGTCGAGCACGTTCCACTGCATCTGCGGGCGCTTGACCCCGGGCGGCAATGGACGCACCACCCCGGGCAGCACGCCGAGGCCCGGGGTGGACGGATCCTCGTCCGACCCTTCGTAGAGCAGCTGGAACCCGATGCAGATCCCGAGGAACGGGATTCCCCGGGCGACGGCATCGAGGGCGACCGCGTCGAGCCCCCTCTCCCGGAGCGCCCGGGCGCACGGCCCGAAGGCGCCGACTCCGGGCAGCACCACCCCGTCGGCCCCGGCCGCCTCATCGGGGTCGCTGACCAGTCGGGCGTCGGACCCCAGGTGCTGGAGAGCCTTTTCGGCCGAGCGGAGGTTGCCGATGCCGTAGTCGAGGACGGCAATCACGAGGCGGCCGGGTGGCGACCACCCGGTGGGGGCGGCGGGGAGATCACAGGGCCCCCTTGGTGGAGGGGATCCCCCCACCTTCCTGGCGAACCGCGTCCCGCAGGGCGCGCGCCACCCCTTTGAAGGAGGCTTCGATGATGTGGTGGGCGTTCTTGCCGGTGCGAAGCCGGATGTGGAGGGTGATCCCCGCCGCGGTGGCGAACGCCCGCCAGAACTCCTCGGCCAGCTGCGGGTCGAAGGGGGGCGTGCCCAGGGCGATGACATCCGGGGCGAAGGTGACGTCGTAGGTGAGGAACGGGCGCCCGGAGAGGTCGAGGGCCACCTCCACCAGCGCCTCGTCGAGCGGCAGGCTGATGGAACCGAAACGCCGGATGCCCGCCTTGTCGCCCATTGCCTCGGCCAGGACCTCCCCGACGGTGATGCCGACGTCCTCCACCGTGTGGTGGGCGTCGACGTCGAGATCCCCGGTCGCCCGGACAGTCAGGTCGAAGCCGCCGTGCTTGCCCAGCTGGCTGACCATGTGGTCGAAGAAGGGAAGGCCGGTGCTGACCTCGGTGGTGCCGGTGCCGTCGATGTCGAGGGAGACCTCGATGGAGGTCTCCTTGGTCGCCCGGCTGGAGGCGGCGGTCCGGTGGGTGGGCTGGGTGGAGGAGGTGACGGTCATGACAAGCTCTCGTTCAGGGCCTCGAGGAATCGGTCGTTCTCAGCCGGGAGGCCGACCGTCACCCGTAGGCATCCGGTGACGCCCGGCCACTCGGAACAGTCTCGCACGAGCACCGACCGCTCGAGGAGGTCGGTCCACACCTGACGGGCCGGGCGCCCGGACGGACGGAACAGGATGAAGTTGGCATCGGACGGCCAGGTGTCCACCGGCAGCTCGGCCAGGGCGGCGGCGATCCGGCCGCGTTCCTCGGTCAGCATCGCCACCCGGGCCTCCATCTCGCTCACGTAGCCCAACGCCAGCCGGCCGGCCAGCTGCTTGACCGCGTCGAGGTGGTAGGGCAGGGCCACCAGCTCACAGGCCTCGACCACCTCGGGCGGGCCGACCAGGTACCCGAGCCGGACCCCGGCCATCGACCACGTCTTGGAGAAGGTGCGCACCACCACCGTCCGCGCCGCCCGGGGGGATCCCCGCCACCACGATGTCCAGGGCGCTGGACGGGGCGAACTGGCCGTAGGCCTCGTCGATCACCACCAGTCCCGGGGCCCGGTCGATCACCGCCTCGATCACCTCGGGCGGGTCGGCCCGCCCGGTCGGGTTGTTGGGCGAGCACAGGAAGGTGATGACCGGTTGGCGGGCGTCGAGCACCCGGCCGACCTCGTCGAGGTCGAGGAGGAAGTCGTCGGTCCGGTGGCCGGCGGCCACCGTCGTCCCGGTGGTCCGGGCGACCTGGCGGTGCAGGGTGTAGGTCGGCTCGAAGACGGCCACCGTCCGGCCGGGCCCGCCGTAGGCCAGGAGGAGGGACTGGAGGACCTCGTTGGAGCCGTTGGCGCAGAAGACCTGGGCCGGGTCGACCCCGTGGCTGTCGGCCAGGGCCCGGCGCAGGGCGGTGGCCTCCCGGTCCGGATACCGGTTGAGGTCGAGGTCGGCCAGCTCCCGTCGGAACGCCTGGAGCCACGCCTCGGGTGGCGGCAGGGGCGACTCGTTGGTGTTGAGCCGGACCTCCACGTCGACCTGGGCCGAGTGGTAGCCGGTCAGCGCGACCAGATCGGGGCGGACGGCCGGGAGCCCGATGGGAGTCAGGTCGGCCATCGCAGCCTCACCGACTCGGCGTGGGCGGGAAGGCCCTCGGTCTCGGCCAGGGTGACCACATGGGGGCCCAGCTCGACCAGGCCCTCCTCACTGACGCTGACCGTGTGGATGTGCCGGCGGAAATCGTCGACCCGCAGGGCGCTGGCGAACCGGGCCGTCCGGTTGGTGGGCAGCACGTGGTTGGGCCCGGCCAGGTAGTCGCCCATGCTGGCCGGCGACAGCACCCCGAGGAACACCGCCCCGGCCGACTCCACCCGGGGCAGCCACGACTCGGCATCGTCGGTGAGGATCTCCAGGTGCTCGGGGGCCACGATGTTGGCGATCTCCATGGCCTGTTCGGGCCCGTCCACCATCACCGCGTAGCCGCCGGCCTCCAGCGTCGCCTCCAGGTCGGCGCGCCGGGGCGACGCCGCCACCATCCGGTCGACGTGGGCGCTCACCGCCTCGGCCACCGGCTCCGACCAGGTGATGAGCCAGGCCAGCCCGTCGGGGCCGTGCTCGGCCTGGACCACCAGGTCGATGGCCGCGAGTTCGGCCGGGGTGTCGGGCCCGGCGATGACCACCACCTCGGACGGGCCGGCGAAGGCCGACGCCACCCCCACCACCCCCGACACCTGGCGCTTGGCCTCGGCCACGTAGCGGTTGCCGGGGCCGACGATCACGTCGACCGGCTCGATCGACTCGGTCCCGTAGGCCATGGCCGCGATGGCCTGGGCCCCACCGACCCGGTAGACCTCGTCGACGCCGGCCACCCCGGCCGCGGCCAGGGTGGCGTCGTCGATGGTGCCGTCGGGGCCGGGTGGCACGCACAGCACCACCTGGCCGACCCCGGCCACCCGGGCGGGGGCGACGCACATCAGCACGGTCGACGGATACCGGGCCCGGCCACCCGGCGCGTAGCACCCGGCCCGGGCCACCGGGCGGATCAGATGGGTGACGGCGATCCCGTCGGACTCGAAGCCGTGGGCGGCGGTGGGCCCGGCCTCGTGGACGTGGTAGGCGACGATCCGGTGGTGGGCGACCTCCAGGGCGTCCCGGAGGGATTGGGGTATGCGGGCGGCGGCGGCCTCGATCTCCGACGCCGGCACCCGCAACTCGTCGAGCCGGACGTGGTCGAACTCCTCGGTGAAGCTGCGGAGGGCGCCGTCTCCCTTGGCCCGCACCTCGGCGATGATGGTGGCCACCGTCTCGGCCGACCGCTCCTGCTCGTCCGCCGGGCGCGGCAGCGCCTCCCGCAGCTGGGTGCGGTTCCCGGCAAACCCGCGAACGTCGAGGCGGCGAAGCAACATGGTCGGTCAAGGCTACCGTTCCGGGTTCGCACCCTCTGTCGACGCTGCCTGTCCATGCGGTGGATGGTCGGGCGTCATCCGCGGTTGGGGGAGGGCGGACTCACGGCGGACGGCTACCTGGGCAACCGGTCGCCAAAGTGCCATGATCGCCTCATGGCCGCCAGCGCAGCAGAACTCTCGTCCCTCGCCACCGCCCTGGAGGATCTGACCCGTCGGGTCACCGCCCATGCCGACGCCGCGGTGGGCGCCAAGGACGAAGACATGGCCAAGGAGCTCTTCGCCATCGAGCGGGCCCTGATGGGCGCCAGTCGCCGGCTCACCCGATTGACCACCGCGCTCCGGCGACCCTGAACCCCGGAGCCCCTCGACGCAATCCGGGGAGGCGTAGATTTTACTATGAGATCAGACTATTGTATTTCGTATGAATAGCCGGGAGCCTTCGCCGCCCGCGGCCGGGGCCGAACTCCACCGACCCCGGCACCCGGTGAGGTTCATCAGCGCGGCCAGCCTCTTCGACGGCCATGACGCCGCCATCAACATCATGCGCCGCCTCCTCCAGAGCCAGGGCGCCGAGGTCGTCCATCTCGGCCACAATCGCTCGGTCGACGAGGTGGTGGCCGCGGCGGTGGCCGAGGACGTGCAGGGCATCGCCATCAGCTCCTACCAAGGCGGGCATCTCGAGTACTTCCGTTATGTGGTGGACCGGCTCCGAGAAGAAGGGCGCGGCGAGATCCAGGTCTACGGGGGCGGGGGCGGGGTCATCATCCCCTCGGAGATCGCCGAGCTCGAGGCCTACGGGGTCCGTCGCATCTTCTCCCCCGAGGACGGCCAGCGCCTCGGGCTGGAGCGGATGATCAATCAGCTCATCGAAGAGTGCGACATCGACCTGGCCGCCCAGCTGCCGGCCAACCTCGACGAGCTGCTGCTGGGCAACGTCGCCGACCTGGCCCGGGTGATCACCGGGATCGAAGCCGGCTCCCTGCCTTCCGAGATGGCCGATGGCCTGGCCCGGGCGGCGGCTGGACGCTCGGTGCCGGTGCTGGGGATCACCGGGACCGGGGGTTCGGGGAAGTCCTCGCTGACCGATGAAATCATCCGGCGGTTCCGGTTGGACCAGGGCGAAAAGCTGCGCATCGCGGTGTTGGCCGTCGACCCCACCCGCCGGCGGAGCGGCGGGGCACTGCTCGGCGACCGCATCCGGATGAACGCCATCGACACCCCGCAGGTCTTCTTCCGCTCGGTGGCCACCCGGGGAAGCCAGTCCGAGGTCCCGTTGCCGATCCCGTCGATCATCGACGCCTGCCGGGCCGCGGGGTTCGACCTCGTCATCGTGGAGACCCCCGGAATCGGACAGGGGGACGCGGCGATCGTGGACATCGCCGATGTCTCGCTCTACGTGATGACCCCGGAGTTCGGCGCCCCGTCCCAGCTGGAGAAGATCGACATGTTGGACCTGGCCGACGTGGTGGCCATCAACAAGTTC
Source organism: uncultured Acidimicrobiaceae bacterium (assembly GCA_963819695.1). Lineage (GTDB taxonomy): Bacteria > Actinomycetota > Acidimicrobiia > Acidimicrobiales > RAAP-2 > DASZIT01. The sequence continues at coordinate 1,769,878 of CAWFXD010000001.1, forward strand.
GACCGGCGGGGAGCCGACGACGCGCGGCGGGCGGTGGCCCGTCAGTGGACCCGCAACCATTCGGACGGTCGGTCCACCGGACGCCCCGGGAACCCGGCCTCGAACCAGGCGACTCCGGTGTTCGGCACCATCGCCTCGCGCTTCAACGATCTGGGGACCACCGCCCTCTACCAGTACCTGCGGGATGCCCTGGCCGAACACCACTTGCCGGTGTTCGGAGGCCAGCTGGCCACCGTCGACGCCCAGGCGTCGGTGGCCGGGTCGGCGATCGTCCCGCCGGAGCGAACCCGGTACCTCTCCGAGATCGCCGAGACCGTCCGCGGTTACCACGCCACCACCGATGAACAGGCGGCCATCGCCCGCCGGATCCAGCAGCTGGAGGATGTCACCGGGTTGCTCGCCTCCCATTGTGCTCGGACCGGGGACGCCGGGCGGGTCGAGGTGTCCGGGGTGCTCGAAGCGATGGTGGCCGAGGCCGACGACGCGCTCGACCCGGCCAACCGGGCCCTGCTCAGCGAGCTGACCGGCCTCCGGGAGACGTTCGCCGGCGACGAGTTGGCCGTCGCCTCCGGCGACGGCTCACGGTCGGTGCCGCTGTCCACCACGTCGCTGTCGGGCACCCGCGTTCCCCGGGTGGCCCTCCCCCGGGCCACCGACCACGGGGACCTCCTCCGCTGGCTGCGCTCGGAACATCTACCCGGCCACTTCCCGTTCACCGCCGGGGTGTTCCCACTCAAGCGGGAGAACGAGGACCCGGCCCGGATGTTCGCCGGGGAAGGGGATGCGTTCCGCACCAATCGCCGGTTCCACCTGCTGGCTGCCGGCCAACCCGCCACCCGGCTGTCCACCGCCTTCGACTCGGTGACGCTCTACGGGCGGGATCCGAACACCCAGCCCGACGTCTACGGAAAGGTCGGGACCTCCGGGGTGTCGATCGCCACCCTCGACGACATGAAGGTGCTGTACTCCGGCTTCGACCTCTGCGACCCCACCACCTCGGTGTCGATGACCATCAACGGGCCGGCGCCCACCATCCTGGCCATGTACCTGAACACCGCCATCGACCAGCAGCTGGAGCGGTTCGAGACCGACCACGGTCGCCCACCGACCGAACCGGAGACCGAGGAAGTCCGCCAGCGGGTGTTCCGCACGGTGCGTGGCACCGTCCAGGCCGACATCCTGAAGGAGGACCAGGGCCAGAACACCTGCATCTTCTCCACCGAGTTCTCGCTCGGGGTGATGGCCGACATCCAGGAGTACTTCGTCGACAACCAGGTGCGCAATTTCTACTCGGTGTCGATCTCCGGCTATCACATCGCCGAGGCCGGGGCCAACCCCATCACCCAGTTGGCCTTCACCCTGGCCAACGGGTTCACCTATGTGGAGTCGTATCTGGCCCGGGGGCTGGCCATCGACGACTTCGCCCCCAACCTGTCGTTCTTCTTCTCCAACGGGATGGACCCGGAGTACACGGTGATCGGCCGGGTGGCCCGGCGCATCTGGGCGGTGGCCATGCGCGACCGCTACGGCGCCAGCGAGCGGTCTCAGAAGCTGAAGTACCACGTGCAGACCTCCGGGCGTTCGCTTCACGCCCAGGAGATGGCGTTCAACGACATCCGGACCACCCTCCAGGCGCTGTGCGCCATCTACGACAACGCCAACAGCCTCCACACCAACGCCTACGACGAGGCGGTGACCACCCCGTCGGCCGAGTCGGTGCGCCGGGCTCTGGCCATCCAGCTCATCATCACCAAGGAGTGGGGGCTGGCGGCCAACGAGAACCCGCTGCAGGGCAGCTTCATCGTCGAGGAGCTCACCGATCTGCTGGAGGCGGCCGTGCTCGCCGAGCTCGACAGCCTGTCCGAGCGCGGCGGCGTCCTCGGTGCCATGGAGACCGGATACCAGCGGGGCCGGATCCAGGATGACTCGATGGTCTATGAGCACCGCAAGCACGACGGCTCCCTCCCGCTGGTCGGCGTCAATACCTTCATCGCCGACTCCGCCCCGGAGTCCCCGCCCGTCCTGGAACTGGCCCGGGCGACCTCAGAGGAGAAGGAGGGCCAGATCCGGCGGCTGGCGGAGTTCCACGCCCGGCACGCCGACGACGCCCCGGCCGCCCTGGCCGAGCTCCGGGAGGCGGCCCTGCGGGGCGACAACATCTTCGAAGCCCTGATGTCCACCGTGCGGAGTGCGTCGCTCGGGCAGATCACCGAGACGCTGTTCGAGGTGGGGGGCACCTACCGGCGCAACGTGTAACTCGTCGGTCCCGCGGCGGCGCTCACGGCGACGGTCCGGGTGGTGGTGGCCGGTTGCGACGATACTGAACCGGTGACCGGGACATCGGAGTCGTCGATCCAGCGGGGCGACGATCAGTGGCTGTTGACCGGGCTCTTCTTGTTGACGGTGGTCACCGGGATGGCCGACGCCGCCAGCTATCTCGGTCTCGGGCAGGTGTTCACGGCCAACATGACCGGCAACGTGCTGCTGCTCGGATTCGCCACTGACCGGTCGGCCCATCTCTCCTTTGCCGGAAGCCTGATCGCGCTGCTGGCCTTCGCCACCGGTGCAGTCGGTGGCAGCTACCTGGTCGGTGGCCGCCACCAGGTGCCGCACTACCGCCGGGGCTTCGTGGTGGAGTGGATCTTCCTGGCCGCCGCCACCGCGGTGTTGTTCGCGGTGCACTCGCGGCCCACCGGACGGGCTGACGCCGTCCTCGCCCTGCTGGCCTTGTCGATGGGGATCCAGAACGCCGTGGTGCGTCGGATGGGCCTGCCCGACGTCAACACCACCGTGCTGACCACCGCGCTGGGTGGATTGGTCGCCGATGCAGTGGAGGTTCGAGGCCGGCCGGTGCGGGCCGGGAGGCGGGTGGCCACCATCCTGCTGCTCTTCGGTGGGGCGGTGGTCGGATCGGTCCTCGAGCACATCGGGGTGGGCTGGACGTTGCTGGCGGGGTTGACGATCGCCACCGTCGGCATCGCCGCCATCGAGGGTTCGCACCTCCCGCTCCAACCCGACTGATCCCGACTTCCGGGACTTGGTGGGTAACCGACCGCAGACAGCAGCAAAGGCGCCCCAAAGGGCGCCTTTGCGCGAGCGGGTCGGGCGGCGGGGCCCGAACTCCGCTCCACGGAACCAGGTGGCGGGAACCGGTTCCGAGTACCCAATTCAACAACATGGAGGGGCCTTTGTTCCAGTCGACACCCCAAATTTCACCCAACTCTTAGGAGAGGACAGATTTCTTCTCGCCCTTGGCCTCGGTCTTGCCCTTCGCGGGTCGAACTACCTGGTCAGCGGAGGCTACCTTGAAGGCGCTGGGGCAGATATCGGCCAAGCTGCAGTCCCCGCACCTCGGTGACCGGGCGATACAGATCCGCCGACCGTGGAGGATCAACCGGAGGCTGAAGGCCCCGTGGTCCCGTTCCGGGATGAGCTTGTTCAGGGCCAATTCGATCTTCACCGGATCGGTCTCCGTGGTCAGGCCCAGCCGCTGGGACAGCCGGGTCACGTGGGTGTCGACCGGAAGGCCCGGAAGCCCGAAGGCCACGCTCCGCACCACGTTGGCCGTCTTTCGACCCACCCCGGCCAGGGTGACCAGGTCCTCCCGGCGGGAGGGGACCTCCCCCCCGAAGCTGGCCACCACCCCTTGGGCCATGCCGATGAGATTGCGGGCCTTGGCCCGGAAGAATCCGGTGGAATGGATGATCTCCTCGAGTTCGGCCGGATCGGCCGAGGCCAGCGCCGGAGCATCGGGATAGCGGACGAACAGTGCCGGGGTCACCAGGTTGACCCGCTCATCGGTGGTCTGGGCGGAGAGGATGGTGGCCACCAGGAGCTGAAACGGACCGGTGTGGTCGAGGGCGCACAGGTCGGTCGGCGGAGCCCGGGTATTCGGCGGCCAGGCGCAGATTGGCCTCTCGGGCGCGGCCGCCGGGAGTTCGAGGTCGAGCCACCTGAGGAGACTACCGGTAGCGTCACCCCCATGACCGGGGCGCGACTGACGACGAGTCACCGGCTGGACGCCGACTCGTTCGCCGACATCACCCGACTGGTTGATGCGGCTTCCGGCGCCGACGGATTCGAAGCCCTCAGCGAGCACAAGCGTTTGCAGCTCGTCCAGGCGCTCGATGGCGCCGCCGGCGATACGGAAGGCACCGACGCCGAGCCGGCGGTGGAGTTCGCCGCGGTATTCGCCCGGCTTCCCGATCGGGCCGAACCGGTGGGGTATGCACAGTTGAACACGGCCGGCACCGACGGGGCCCTGGGTCTGGAACTGGTGGTCCATCCGCGAATTCCGGGAGCCGGACCTCGATGTCGCCGACGCGCTGCTCGGCGCCGCCGTCGAGGAAGCCGGCCGGATGGCCGGGAACCGCCAACCCCGGACGCTGCGCTACTGGGCCACCCACGTCACCCCAGGGGACGACCGGCTGGCGGCCGCCCACGGCCTCCGACCGGAGCGGGACCTCATCCAGATGCGCCGGCCACTCCCCCTCGGCGACCCGGGTCCCAGGGTCATCACCCGGGCGTTCGTGCCGGGCCAGGATGAGGATGCCTGGCTCTACGTGAACAATCGGGCATTCGCCACCCATCCCGAGCAGGGAAACTGGACCGTCGCCACCCTGCTCGAACGAGAAGCCGAGCCCTGGTTCGATCCGGCCGGTTTTCGGCTCTACGAACAAGAGGGGCGGTTGGCTGCATCCTGCTGGACCAAGGTCCACGCCGAGTCGTCGCCGCCGATGGGCGAGATCTACGTCATCTCGGTCGACCCCGACTTCCAGGGGCAGGGACTCGGCCGGGCCCTCACCGTCGCCGGGCTCGACAGCCTGGCCGAAGCCGGCCTGCGGGTCGGGATGCTCTACGTGGACGGCGACAACCTGGCGTTGTCCCTCTATCGGTCGATGGGCTTCGTCGAGGACCACATCGACCGGTCCTACACCGGCTCGGTGGGCCCATCGGGCCCGACAAGCTCCTAGGCCTCGCAGTCACCGCCCGTCTTGAGGGAAGGAGCCGCGGCGGCGGAGGTGCCCGGCCCGGCGCGCCTCAGTGGCCGCCCCCACCGATCAGATAGCCGATGGTGTAGGTGACCGCGGCGGCGGTGCCGGAGATCAACAACTGCCGGCTGGCCGACCACAGCCAGGACCGCCCGGTGAAGAAAGCCAGTGCCGTCCCCACCGCCAAGGCACTGACTCCGCCCAGAGCCACCGACCACCACATCGCCAACGCGCCATGGGTGATGAGCCAGGGCAGCAGGGGGATGAAGGCTCCGACCCCGAAGGTCACGAATGAGGAGCCCGCCGCCTGGAACGGGTTCCCCGTCTCCTCCGGATTGATGCCGAGCTCCTCACGGGCGTGGGTCTCCAGGGCGGTTTCGGGGTTGCTCATCATCTTCTCGGACAACTCCTCGGCCATCCCCGAATCGAGGCCCCGCTCCCGGTAGATAGCGGCAAGCTCGCGGCGCTCGTCCTCGGGCTCCTGGCGAATGGCCTCCCGTTCGAGGTCGAGCTCCCGCTCGAGCAGCTCGGACTGGGCCCGCATCGACACATACTCTCCGGCCGACATCGAGAAGGCGCCCCCGACCAGACCGGCCAGGCCCGCCAACCTCACGGCTCCCGGCGAGGAATTGGCCCCGGCCATCCCCAGGATGAGCGCGACGTTCGAGACCAACCCGTCGCTGATGCCGAACACCGCGGCGCGGGCGCCGCCGCCCTGCAGGTTCCGGTGACGATGTCCCTGGTCCACTCACGGCAGCGTAGCGACCGTCAGACCATGAGGATCAACTGAGCTTCGGGCGTAGGAATGCCTGCGGCCCAGGTGGTGGCGCCCATGCCCTATCCCGTACACTCGCCCTCATGGCAACCACCGTGCACGGCATCGACACCTTTCATGAACTGGTCGGACAGCAACTGGGCTACAGCCCGTGGCACCGCATCGACCAGGACCAGGTGAACCTGTTCGCCGATGCCACCGGCGACCACCAGTGGATCCACGTGGATCCGGAGCGGGCCAAGGCCGGTCCGTTCGGCGGGGCCATCGCCCACGGCTATCTGACCCTGTCGCTGGCTCCCGTCCTGTTGAACGAGATTCTCACGGTCGAGGGCATGACCTTCGGGGTCAACTACGGCTGCAACAAGGTCAGGTTCCCCTCCCCCGTTCCGGTCGGCAGCAACCTCCGGATGGGGGTCGGAGTGGAATCGGTGGAGGACGTCAAGGGGGGCGTGCAGGTGGTGTTCGCCATGACCTTCGAGACCGAGGGCTCGACCAAGCCCAGTTGCGTGGCCGAGGTGGTCTACCGCTACTTCCACTGATCGTACGCTTCCTTCGGCGGCGAAATGGCCAGTTGGGGCATCCATCGGAGTCCCGCTCTGACAATTCGAGCGATTACTCGTAGGATGTGGAGGTGGAACTCCGTGTCGAGCAGCTGTCGGCCCAGGCCGGACTGTCGGTGGACACCATCCGCTACTACCAGAGCAAGGGCCTGCTCGACCCTCCCCGGCGGGAAGGCCGGGTGGCGTGGTACGGACCCGATCACCTGGCCCGCATCGCCCGGATCCGTTCGCTGCAGGACCGTGGCTTCACCCTGGCCACCATCATCCGGTTGGTCAACGGCGATCTGGATGCGGCCGACGAGGCCCTGGTCGAAAAACTCGCGGGGGCACCGACGGCAGAGCCGGCAACCGCGGTGGCGGTCGCTGCCTCCGACCCCGGGACTCCCTCGCCCGAGCTTCTCACCCTGGCCGAGCTGGCGGATCGGACCGGGGTCCCGCTCGCCCTCCTGAAGGCGTTCGAAGCCGAGGAACTGCTCGTACCCCGACGGGTCGGATCCGTCGAGCGCTATACCCAGGAGGACGTCGAGTCGGCCCGGGCGGGCCTGCTCCTCCTCGAGTGGGGACTCCCACTTTCGGAGCTTCTCGAACTCTCCCGCCGCCACCATGCCGCCACCGTCGAGGTGGCTCGCACCGCGGTCGACATGTTCTCCACCCACGTGCGGGGAAAGCTGCGGGCCTCCGACGAGACCGACCACACCTCCCGTCTGGTCGAAGCCTTCATGGAGCTATTGCCCGCGGTCACGACGCTGGTGGAGCACCATTTCACCCGCACGCTTCTGAAGGCCGCCTTCGACCACATCGAACAGGTGGGCTCCGACGTTGAACGTCAGGCCGTCTGGGAGCAGGTCAACGGGACCCGGCCTCCCCCCGGGCGGCCGTCTCCGCCGGGACCGAGTCGCGGCGATGACCGCCGGGTCCCGCCTCGACCGGACTCCGACCAGCTTCGACGGGCCCGCCCGGGCCGTCGAGGCGTACCTTCCCGCCGGCGAGGAGAAGACTGCCCTGGTGCGGACGATGTTCGACACCATCGCCCCCCGCTATGACCTGGTGAACCGGCTCATGACCTTCGGTCTCGACGTCGGCTGGCGCAAGCAGTCGGTGCGCGCTCTCGGGCTTCCCGCCGGCTCGGTGGTGCTCGACCTCGCCTGCGGGACCGGGGACTTTCTGAGGATCCTCACCCGGGCCGGGCTGAGACCGTTCGGCATGGACCTGTCCTGGGGGATGCTCGCCGCCGATCGGTCGGGTGCCCCACTGGCCCAGGCCGACGCGGCATCGCTGCCGGTGGCCACCGGGACGGTCGACGGCATCACCTGCGGTTACGCGCTTCGGAACTTCACCGATCTCGTCCCGGCGTTTGCCGAGTTCAGCCGGGTCGTCCGCCCCGGAGGCCGCCTCAGCATCCTCGAGGTCGCCGAACCGGACCACGGCCTGTTGCGGGCCGGCGACCGGGTGTGGTTCCACCAAGTGGTCCCGGTCATCGGGGGCCTCCTGTCCGACCGGGCTGCCTACCGTTATCTCCCCCGCTCGACCGCCTACCTCCCCCCCACCGGCCAACTCCGTTCGATGCTCAACGATGCCGGCTTCTCCTCGGTCAACCGGCGCGCCCTCTCCGGGGGGCTCAGCCAACTGTTGACCGCCACCCGACAAGGCCGACCATGACCGCCCCGCCACCGCGGTCCCTGTCCGCCACTCGCCGACGGGTCCCCCCGGGCCCGCCGATCGATCCCTACGCCCTGGCCGGGGACACCGGGATCGTCTACGACTCCGGGGACCGCCTGCTGGTCGGGATCGGTTCAGCACACACCCTCCGGCTCGAGACCGGCCTCGACTCGCCGTCCGATCTCGTCTCGATCCGACGGGTCCTGGCCGCCATCCCCTGTGACGATGAGGCCGAGGGAGGTCGGATCCGCGGTGGTCGCCTTCGGGGCGCTCCCCTTCGACCGGTCGGAACCGACGTCCATGGTCATCCCCGAGGTCCTCTACGACCGGCGTCCGAACGGGGAACAGTGGGTGACCGTCATCGGCCGGGCCTTTTCCGGTGACCCCCGGGACGAGTTGGCGGCGGGCGGGCATGACCGTTCGGGCCCGGTGGCGGATCGGCGCCCGGAGGCCGGCCAACCGGCCGGCGATGCGGTGGTCGAGCCGCTGTCCTCCGACGCCGACTTCGTCAGCATCGTGCGCGGAGGCCGTCGCCTCCATCGAGCGCGGCGAACTCACCAAGGTGGTCCTCGCCCGACAGGTCGACGTCGGTTTCCAACAACCCGTCGACGTTGCCGAACTCCTCGCTCGGTGGCGAGCGATGGAACCGAACTGCACGGTCTTTTCCATGCCCACCCCGGAGGGACAGTTCGTCGGGGCCAGCCCGGAACTGCTGGTCGAACGGCACGGCGATCAGGTGCACAGCCGCCCCTTGGCCGGAACCACCGGGAAGCTGTCCGATCAGGAAGCGGCCGATTTCCGGTCGTCCTCCAAGGAGACCCTCGAGCATCGCCTGGTGGCCGAGGCCATCGGCGGCGCGCTGGCCCCCCTGTGCGCATCCCTGGACCTCCCGGCCGAGCCGACCCTCGTCCGCCTCCACAACATCATCCATCTGGGAACCGCCATCCATGGGGTGCTCCTCCGGCGGCCGGCGGCCGGCTATCCCGACGGCGAGCTGCCAACCGCCCTCGACCTCGCCTCCGCCCTCCATCCGACCCCGGCGGTCGGCGGGGTTCCGACCGACCGGGCGGTGGACACCATCGGCAAGCTCGAGTCAGAGCTTCGGGGGAGCTATGCGGGACCCGTCGGGTTCGTGGACGGCGACGGCGACGGTCAGTGGGTGGTGGGTATCCGGGCGGCCACCCTTCGTGGGCCGACAGCCAGATTGGCGGCCGGCGTCGGTATCGTCAGGGGCTCGGATCCCGGTGCCGAGCTGGCCGAGACATCGCTCAAGTTCACCGCGGTGTTCGACGCGCTGGCCCCCGGGGTTCCATTCACCACCGCGGCTCGCCAGCTCGAGCTCCCCGCCGTCCCCTAGCACCGAGCTACTCCGGCAGCGGTGAGCCTGCCCGTTGATCGGTGTCGGCGATGACCTCGGCCAGGATGGCGGGTGCGTCCCGGGCGACGAAGTGCCCGATGTCCGGGATGACCACCAGCTCCGCATCGGGGATGGCGGCCGTCAGGCTCCGGGCGGCACTGGGAGGAACCACCACATCCCAGCTGCCGGCCACCACCGTGGTCGGGACCCGGATCTCGGACAACAAACGAGTCACGGTGGGGAGTTCGGCGAGAAGGGCCCGCTGTTCGCTCATGAACGTCCGTCGCTCCCGGCCCCACGATGCCCGCCAGCCTCCGGGCATCCTCTCGTTGGGCAGGGTGACCTCCATGTAGGAGCGGGCTTTGGACCTCCGTGCCTCCCGCCGGCGGTGCCGGTCGGTCGATGACCCCGGGCCCGGGCCCGCCACCGCCGCGGATCCCGACCCCGTCCGGCTCATCCGATTCACCAGCTGCCGGGTCCGGGGAAGGATCACCCCGATGCCGGTGAGGGCGCCCACGGTGAGGAGATCGCCGATCCCGGGGACCACCATGAGCCGGTCCAGCCCGTTCACACTGTCGGGCGTCCCCACCGCGCCCACCAGCACCAGGCTCCGAACCGTCTCCGGGTGGCGATGAGCCAACAGGATGGCCACTCCCCCCGACCAACTGTGCCCGACCACGGTGGCCGGAGCCGCGTCCGCGGCTGCGGAGGAACTCGGCGACGACATCGGCGTTCTCGGCCATGTCCATGGCCTCGCCTTCCGTGTCCCCGTAGCCGGGTCGGTCAGGGGCCAACACCCGGAACCGCGGGGCCAGGAGTCCGATCAGTGGCGTCCACGACGCCTTGCTGCCCGGCTGCCCGTGCAACAGGAGCACCGGGGGGCCGGATCCGGTGTCAACGGTCGACAGCACGGGAGCCCCCGGCTCGCGGCTCGACCGGCGGCGGTTCGCCGGCCCGAGGTTGCTGATCGGCCGGATCGCCCGGCTCGCCGGCGTTGCCGGCTCGTCCCTTGGACGGCGCGGCAGGTGGCTCGGCCGGGGGCGGCGCAATCGGTCCCCAGCCGTAGACCGGGAGCACGACTTCGAAGGTGGCGCCCTTCCCCGGAGCGGTGTCGACGGTCACGTACCCACCGAGGGTCCGGGCCACCGTGGCCACGATGAACAGCCCGAGTCCCGATCCTCCGCCGGAGTTGGAACCGTTAGCCCGGTAGAAGCGGTCGAAGACCCGTTTCGACTGCTCGGCATCCATACCCGGCCCCTGGTCCTTGACCCGGAGCCGGGCTCGGGCACCTTCCTTGACCACCCGAACCTCCACCGGAGTGCCGGCGGGCGTGTGCACCAGCGCGTTGGCCAGCAGATTGTGAATCAATTGCTGCAGGCCCTGTTCGTCGGCGGCCACCGGAACCGGGACCGGGGCGATCACCGTGATGGGTCGACTCGGGTCCATGGCCTGGGCATCGGCGGTGGCGTCCGCCACCAGGGGCACCAGGTCGATCCGGACCCGCTCGGGTTCGGGGCCCTCCCCCAACCGGGCCAGGGTGAGAAGATCATCGACCAGCACACCCATCCGGGCCGACTCACTCTCGATGCGGGCCAGCGCCTTCTCCCGGTCGTCGTCTCCGTGCAAGGCGTCCTTGCGGAGCAGCTCGGCGTAACCTCGGATCGAGGTCAGCGGCGTCCGGAGCTCGTGGGAGGCATCGGCCAGAAACCGCCGGAGGCGGTCCTCGGACATGGTTCGCTGGGCGAACGCCGCCTCGATCTGGGAGAGCATGGCGTTCAGGGCCCGGCCCAGTCTGCCGATCTCCGTCTCGGGATCGGAGGGTTCCACCCGACGGGTCAGGTCTCCGGCGGAGATGGCATCGGCCTCCCGGGTCATCGACTCGAGCGGGAGGAGACCCCGGCGGATCAGCAGCATCATGAGCACGAACAAGGCGACCACCACGGCGCCCGAGACGGCCAGCTCAATATTTCGGAGGGAGGCGAGGGTCGAGTTCACCGAGTCGAGCCGAGTCGCCACCACCAGCGTCCCCCCCGGGAGCGCAGAGGCCTGCAACCGGTACTCGGGCCCGGTTGTCGATTGGGAAGTGACGTTCACCGAGTTGTTGTCCGGGTGGTAGCTCCCGTGGGACTTCAACTGCTGCTGGACCGACAGGGTCGGCTGCACCGGCAAGTGGGCCGGCAGCCGGGGGGCGGGGTCGGAGGCGGTGGTGGAGCCGGAGGGACGGGCCACCACCAGTTTGCCGGTGGCGTCGAAGATCTGCACGTAGATCTCCGGGCTCACCCGGGAGTCGATCTCGGCAAAGGTGACCTTCATCCCCCGGGTGTCAGCCCGGACCACAAAGTCCTGGAGCAGGGCGTGGGCGGCATTCAACTGGTCATCGGTCCGACCGTACAGATAGGAGTGCAGCGAATTGAGGGTGATGAAGTCCATGGCGGCGAGGCCCAGTGCCACCAGGATGATCATGGAGGCAACCAGCCGACGCCGGAGGGTCACGGTCGTTCCACCACCGGGACCGGGTTGTCGGATACATCGGATACCGGTGACCCTCTGGTCACTTTCGAGGCTCCCGCAGGCTGTAGCCGACCCGCCGGATGGTGTGCACCAGCGGCGGATCGAAGCAATCGACTTTCTTGCGCAGATAGGAGATGTAGGTCTCGACGATGTTGGGGTCCCCGTCGAAGTCGTAGTCCCAGACGGCGTTGAGGATGTCCGACTTCGACATCACCCGCCGGGAGTTGACCAACAGGTACCAGAGAAGATTGAACTCGGTGGCCGTGAGGACGATCGGCTCTCCGGCCCGCCACACCTCTCGGGTCTCGTCATCCATGACCAGGTCGGCGAACCGCCGGCGGCTGTCGGTTTCGGTCGAATCCGACCGCGATCGACGGAGCACGGCCCGGATCCGGGCCACCAACTCGTCGATGCTGAACGGCTTGGTGACGTAGTCGTCCCCAACCCCCAGCCCGGCCACCTTGTCGGTGACCGTGTCGCGAGCGGTGAGGAACAGCACCGGAGTGACGACACCGGACGATCGCAGCTGGCGGCACACCTCGGTGCCTTCGATGTCGGGAAGCATCACGTCGAGCACGATGAGATCCAGCTGACCGGCGCCGGCCATGGCAATGGCCTGGGAACCGGTCCCGGCCACCTCGGTTTCGAACCCCTCGAACTCCAGCGCGGCAGCCAGGACGTCGGTGATGTACGGCTCATCATCGACGATGAGAATGCGACCGGAACTGTGGTCCGTTCCCGAATCGCTCACCGGCTGCCCGGCTCACTGATGGCTGGCCGACGCCGACCGCCGGCGATCCCGAGGATCCGCTGGATCCCCCACCAGGTCACCAGCCCGAACGCCTCCACGACGATGAAGGTGGACATCTTCGACTCGCCCTTGGTCCGGTCGACGAAGCGAATGGGGACTTCGGCAATCGTGGCGCCGGCCTGCTTGGCCTGATAGGTCATCTCGATCTGGAAGCCGTACCCTTCGGCCCGAATGCGGTCGAGGGCGATCCGGTTGAGCACGGTGGCGGCGTAGGCGCGAAATCCGGCCGTCGAGTCGGTGACCCCCAGGCCCAGGAGCGCGGAGGCATACACGTTGCCGCCCCGGGAAAGTAGCCGCCGGTGCCATGCCCACTTGGGAATCGAACCGCCGGGCACATACCTCGAACCGATGACCAGCTCGACCCCACTGCCACCGTCGAGCGGCGCCACCAGGTCGGGCAGGGCGTCCGGATCATGGGACAGGTCGGCGTCCATCTCGATGCAGACGTCGAAGCCCCGATCCAGTCCCCACCGGAACCCGGCCCGGTAGGCACTCCCCAGGCCCGCCTTCTCGGATCGGCGGAGGACTTCGATGTTGCCGATCTGGTTTCCCACCTGCTCGGCCATGTCCCCGGTGCCGTCCGGGCTTCCATCGTCGACCACCAGCACGGTGGCGTCGGGGAGGGCCCCACGGACCTTGTGGAGGACTCCCTCGATGTTCTCGGATTCGTTGTAGGTGGGGATGACGACCAAAACCTGCACTTCGGCAGTTTAGGGGACGGCTCTCCGTTCATCGTGAGCGGGGTCTTCGACGGGCTCGATCCCATTCGTACCCGGGGTATCGGGCGGGCCCGGTTCCCCGGGCGGCGTGGTTGCGGCGGCCAGGCCGGGGTCGATGGAAGCTGCCCCGTCGCCGGGTTCCCCGGGCGCCTTGGTCTTGAGCCACACCTCTTTGACGATCACCTGGATGGCCGCCCCGATCGGGATGGCGGCCAGGGCCCCGGCCAGCGCCCCCAGCGCCGAACCGAACACCCCGCCGAGGTTGGCCCCGATCAACACCGAAAGCAGCACCAGGAGGGGGTTCATGCGAACCGTCCGGGCCATGACGATCGGGTAGAGAAAATGGTTCTCGACCAGCTGGAACCCGATGAACACGATCAGCATCACCAACGCGGCGGTCGGCGAGTGCAACAGGGCGATGAGCACGCTGGGAATCGCGGCGATCAAGCCGCCGACCAGGGGAATCATCGCCACCAGGGCGACCCACAAGCCGATGAGGAGGGCGAAGGGGACCCCGAGGATGGCCAGGGTCACGAACACCACCACCCCGAAGGCCAGGGACAGGGCCACGGTGCCCAACACGTAGGAGGTGACTGCCCGCGACACCCGGGTTCCGACTTCCTCGACCATCTGGCGCCGCTCCGGCTGCAGCGTCTTGAGAAGTGCAGTTCGCATGTTCGGCGCGTACAGCAGCATGAACAGCGACAGGAAGGCGATGGTGAAGAGCGCCAGCATGGTGGAGAGGACGGCCTTGCCCAGGTTGGCCCCCACGCTCAGCGCCGGTTTGCCCAGCTTCTGGGCCGCGGTCTGGAGCTTGGGGGCGTTGGTCTGGACCCAGGTGAGCAGGTGGAAGTGCTGCAGGGTGCGGGCCAGCTTCCCGTGGCCCTTTTCGAGCTGGCTGACCATCGAGGGTAGTTTCGTGGCGAAATGGGTCAGCGCATTGACCAGCGGGTAGCCGAACAGGCCCAAGAGACCGATGAAGGCCAGCAACGCGACCAGGAACACGATGCCTACCGCCTGGCCCCGGCTCCTCCGGTGACGCTGGAGGAAGACCACCGCCGGGTTGAGCACCAGGGCGATGAAACCGGCGATCAGGATCCAGAGGATGATCTCCCGCAGTCGTCCGAGCAGGCGGTAGGCCACCCAGGTGATGATGACCACGGCGTCGACGGTGACGATGGTGCGGAGAGGAACACCCTTGTCCTGCGCCACCGTGAACAGGCGCTGCCAGCGGGATTCCTCCTGACCAGTTCCCTGGTCCTCGGCGCCGGCTCCCGGGTCGGTCATGGCTCCAGCATGGCAGGTCACCCTGTCCAAGGCGTGCCAACATGAGGGGAATGGCTGTCGGCATGGGGCAGGAACCAGGCCTGAAGGACGGGCCGGAGGCACCCTCGGCGCCGCCGAAGCCGAGGCACCGGCGGCGCTGGTGGCATCGCGGCCCGTTCGTCCGTCGAGAGGTCCGGATCAGCGTCGGCGTGGTGATCGTCTTCCTGTTCGCCTTCTACATCGCGCTCCCGCTGCTGGCCAGCCATCGGAGCGAAGTCGAGTCGCTCGGCCACATTCGTTTCCAGTACGTTGCCCTCGGGCTCCTCCTCCAGATCGGGGCATTGGCCGCCTATACCGAGCTCACCCGGACCGTCCTCCCCTCGGGTCAGCTCAGCCGGTTCCGGGTGTTCCGGATCAACCTGTCCACCCTCGCCCTCAACCACGTCTCCCCCGGCGGTGGGGCTCCCGGCGCCGCGTTGTGGTACCGGCTGGCCACCCAGTCGGGGGTCAGCAGCGGCGATTCCGGGTTTGCCCTCGCCACCCAGGGCATCGGCTCGGCGGTGGTACTCAACGCGCTGTTCTGGCTGAGCCTGGTCGTCTTTTTGATCATCCACGGCTTCCATCCGCCGACCGGCCACACCGGAGGCGCCAGTGTCTCGGTTTCGATTCTGGTCACGGTGGCCGCTGCGCTGGGGGTGGTCGTGATGACCGCCTTCGGGGGCATCTTCTATCTGCTCACCCGGGGGCAGGACCGGGCCAAGGATCTGGTCAAGCGGATCGCCCTCCGGCTCCACTTCCGCCATCCCGACCGCATCGCGGAATCGGTGGAAGGAGTGGCCAACCGGTTCGCGCTGCTGTTGGAGAACAAGCCGTTGCTCTACCGGGCGTTGATCTGGGCCACCGCCAACTGGTTGCTCGACGCCGCCTCGCTCTGGGTGTTCGTCGGCGCCTTCTCTCATTTCATCTCCCCGGTGGACCTGATGGTGGCCTACGGGCTGGCCAACGTGCTGGCGGCGATTCCGATCACCCCGGGCGGGCTCGGCATCGTCGAGTTCGTCCTGGTCTCGATGATCACCAGCTTCGGTCCCACCGCCGACCAGGCCCTCTCCGCCGTGCTGGCCTACCGGGCGGTGAACTTCTGGCTCCCCATCCCCTTCGGCGGCCTGGCCTACGCCTCGCTCGAGTTCGAGCGGGGCACCCTCTACCGGCGGCTGCATCTGTTCTTCCTGCATCGCTACCAGGTCCGGCGCGGTTCGGACCCCGCCGACCCGGTCGGGTTGTCCGCCTCCAACGGCCGGGCGGCTCCCCCGTCCAGCAACGGCTCCTCCGGGCGCGGCGGGGAGGGCCAGGCCCCCGATCCCGCCGGGGCCGCCGGGGCGGCCGGGGCGCCGGGGACGATCGTCAGCCCACCCGGGCAGGTTCCCGGTCGACGGGGAGTCGCCGAGCCACTAGCCCGCCGGTGTCCTCGACCCGGGCGAGCACCCCGGTAGGATCGCCCCGTGCCGCTGACGTTGTCGCGAACTCCTCAAGCCAAACAGCGGATCCGGGGGGTGAAGGCGCGGCGCCGAACCGAGCTCGGCCTGTTGGTATTCGCCTCGCTCATCATCGTGGCGACCTACACCTTGATGGTCCTCGGGAACACCAAGAAGCTGCCATCGGATTCGGTCCCGTTGCTCATCCTCATGCTGGTGCTGGCCGCGGTGGCCCATGTGGCCAACCGGGTGCTGGCACCCAATGCCAACGCCGCCATCCTGCCGATCGCCTTCCTCCTGAACGGCATCGGCTACACGATGATCGTGCGTCTCGACCTCTACCCCACCCCCCAGACCCACTACGCCCCGCTGCAGGCGACCTGGACGGCCGTCGGTGTGGGTGCCTACGTGCTGACCCTGTTCGTCGTCCGCCGGTCCCGGGACCTCGACCGCTACCGCTATCTGCTGCTGGTCGGTGGTGTGGGCCTCCTGTTGTTGCCACTGGTACCCCACTTCGGTGCCAACATCAACGGGGCCCGGCTCTGGGTCCACATCGGCTCCCTGGAGTTCCAACCGGTGGAGCTGGCCAAGATCGTGCTCTGCATCTTCTTCGCCTCCTATTTTGCCGAGAAGCGCGAACTGCTCACCATCCCCACCGCCAGGTTCGGCAATCGATTGATCGTCGACCCCCGACCCCTGGTGCCGATCGCGCTGGCCTGGGTGTTCGCCATCGCGGTGATGAGCCTCGAACACGACATCGGCTTCTCGGCCCTGCTGTTCACCCTGTTCATCGCCCTGTTGTGGGTGACGACCGGTCGAACCGGTTACCTCGTTCTCGGGGTCGTCCTCTTCGGGATCGGGGCTTACATCTCCGGGCGGTATTTCGCCCAGACCCACATCCGGATCGAGACCTGGCTCGACCCCTGGAAGATCCTCCCCAACGATCCCGGCTATCAGCTCCGGCAAGCATGGTTCTCACTGGGCAGCGGCGGTATCGGGGGCAGCGGGCTCGGGCTCGGCGCCCCCGGGACGATCCCCAATGCCAACACCGACTTCATCTTCGCCGGCATCGGGGAGGAGATGGGCCTGCTCGGCTCCACCATGGTGGTGGTGGCCTTCCTGCTCATCGTCGGTGCCGGACTCCGCGCCGCCCAGGCGGCCAAATCGGAGTTCTCCAAACTCGCCGCCACCGGACTGACGGTGATCATCGGCTTTCAGGCCTTCTTCATCATCGGCGGAGTGGTCAGGCTGCTTCCCCTTACCGGGATCACCCTCCCGTTCGTCTCCTACGGGGGTTCGGCGCTCATCGCCAACTACATCTTGATTGCTCTGCTCATGCGCATCTCGGATGAGGGCGCCACCACCGCGGACACCGCGGAGCGGGAGCAGTTCGAAAAGAACGAGGAGACCCGGCGGGCGCTGTTGGCCGGACCCCGGGGTTGAGCCGCGGGACCCGGGGTTGAATCGCGGGTCGACACCTGAGCGGATCCGGGCTCAGAGCGGCGCGACATCACCCAGGACTTCGAATAGTCTCGAATCGATGAGGATCGGCACCGGGACCGGCTGGCGGAGGGCGATGGCGATGGCATCCGACGGACGGCAGGAGTGCACCGAACGGCCGTTCGGGCCCCGGAGGTCCAACTCGGCAAAGTAGGTGCTGCCCTGCCGGCCCACCAGCCGGACCGCGACGACATCGACGTCGAACGCCTGGAGCACATCGGCCACCAGTTCGTGGGTGAGCGGCCGGGGGGTCGGGACCCGGCGCAAGGCGTGGGAGATGGCTGTCCCATCCTGGAGCCCGACCGAGAACGACAGCTGCCGGCGGGGCGATTCGGTCTCCCGCAACACCACGGTGGGATGTTGGACGGGAAGGTCGACGGTCACCGAGGTGACGATGGCCATCCGGTACCCGCTCATCGGGGCGGCGATGACGGGAGCCTCCACCGGGGTGGCCCGCAGGTCAGAACCCGGGACCTCGGTGACTGGGTCGGCCGGGTCAGCCGGGTCGGCGGGTCAGCGGGGCCGGCGGGGTCGGCCGGGTCACCGGGTCGGGGGGTCAGCCTCGGGGACCGCGACCGCCTGGAGCGGCGCGTCCGGGGACGGGAGCGGCTTCCTCGGGTGACGGGCCGGGAGGAACGCGGGGGGTTGGGCGGGCAGATCGTTGGCCGGGATGGCTGGAGGTCTCGGTCATCGGAGCGCTCCGGGCATGCACGCTGGCCGTGATCCCGATGGAGGCGAAGAACACCACCGAGGCGGAGCCTCCATAGGAGAGGAAGGGCAGCGGGATGCCGGCGACCGGCATGATTCCCATGTTCATCCCGACGTTCTCGAACACCGAGAACACCAGGAGGGCGAACACGCCGGCACACAGCAGACGGCCGAAGTTGTCCCGGGCCAACTGGGCGGTCCGGAGCATCCGCCACGCCACCACGCCGTAGAGGAACAGCAGCAGGCTCGAACCGATGAAGCCCACCTGTTCACCGACGGCCGAGAAGATGAAGTCGGTCTGCTGGAAGGGGACATAGGAGAGGTTGGTCTGGGCGCCGCGGAACAAGCCCTTCCCGAACAGGCCCCCGGCGCCGATGGCATTCTTGGCCTGGGTCACGTTGTAGGTCGCCGTCGAGCTGGCGCCGTTCGGGTTGATGAAACTGGTCAGCCGGGCAATCTGATAGTGCTGCAGCAATCCCAACTTGAGCGCCACCAGCACGACCAGCACCGCCCCGACGATGACCAGCACCAGGTACCGACCCGGCATCCCGGCCACCGCCAGCATCACCACCAGGATCACGCTGAGGACGATCCCGGTGCCGAGGTCGGGCTGCTTGATGATGACCACGATCGGCACCACAGCCAGGATGAGGAGACGGACGAGGTCCTGAACTCCAAGCCCTCCCGACGTCGGGCGCAGTAGGTGGCGATGGCGATGATCACCGTCAGGGTGGCGAACTCCGACGGTTGGACCTGAAACGGACCGAGCGGGAACCAGCGTTGGGAGCCCTGCGCGCTCTTCCCGGCGACGTAGACGCCGGCCAGGGCGACCAGCGTCCCGACATACAGGATGGTGCTGACCTGTTCGAGTCGCCGGTAGTCGAACACGGCCAGGGCCACCATCACCACCACCCCGATGATCATGAAGATGGCCTGGCGCTTCAGGTAGTAGTGGGGGTCCACCCCGGCCAGCGCCAGCTTCCCCCGGGTGGCCGAATAGATCATCACCACCCCGGTGAGGGCCAGGAGCAAGGACGTCCCGATCAGGACCACGTCGAACCGGGCAGTGATGTCTCGAGGCCGGCGGCCAACGTGTGCAGGGGCGTAGTTCACCATGGCGCTCGGAGGACAAGGTTACTCGGAGGCGAACTCCCCAATCGCTCGCCACATGACGTCCACCGGGGGCTCCTGGCCGGTCCATTGTTCCAGTTGGAGCGCCGCCTGGTGGACGAGCATGCCCAGGCCGTTCAGCACCTCGGCGCCCCGGGCCCGGGCCCCGTCCAGCCAGGGGGTGACCACCGGGTGGTAGACCAGATCCACCGCCAGCTGGCCGGGACCCAGCAGCTCCGGGTCGAGTGCCCATCGTTCGGGACCGGTGGATCCGGCCATTCCGGCCGGCGTGGCGTTGACGACCAGGTCGCAGCGGCTGGCGTCGGCCGCCTCGCCGACCCGGCCGATGGAACCGGCCAGGGCGGCGGCCGCCTCTGCCCGCGCCGGGGTCCGGTTCACCACCACGACTTCGGAGGCACCGGAGTCGGCCAACGCCAGCGATGACCGATCTGCGCCGCCCCCCCGGCTCCCACCACCAGGCACCGGTGTCCGTCCGGATCGAAGTGCCCGCCCCGGCGGAGGGCGGCGACCAGACCCCGGCCGTCGGTGTTGTCACCGGTCAGCACTCCGTCGTCATTGGTGACACAGTTCACCGCCCCCAGCCGCTGGGCGACCGGGGTGAGGTGGTCGACGTGGGCGGCGATCTCGTCCTTGTGGGGCATGGTCACCGACAACCCCTTGATCCCCAACGCCCGGGCACCGGTCAGGGCGGCCGCGGCGTTCGCCTTCCACCACCCGGAAGCCGACCGACACCCAGTCCAGGCCGAGGGCGGCAAAGGCCACATTGTGGAGGCACGGGGACAGCGAGTGGGCCACCGGGTCGCCGATCACGCCGACCACCGTGGTGGCCGCCGACAGAATCGCGGCGGGAACCGGCTCCGGCGTTCGGCTTCGGCGCCACCGTCGCTACCCGAGCCCGCGTTGTTTGGCGATGGCCTGGTTGGCCAACTGCTCGGCGTAGGTATCGGAGAAGGCTTCGGTCCCGTCCGACTGCACCAATACGAAGAACAGCCACGACCCGGCGGGCGGATTCAGCGGCGGCCTGCAGCGCGGCCGGCGACGGGAAACAGATCGGGGTGGGCGTGAGCCCGATGTGGAGGTAGGTGTTGTAGGGCGACTGCAGCTGGAGGTCGGCGTTGGTCACCGTGCCCCCGTCACGGCCTTCGGAATAGAGGACGGTGGAGTCCATCTGCAACGGGGTGTTCTTGGCCAGACGGTTGAGGATGACCCGGGCCACCGGGCCCAGGTTCTTCTGGATGACGCCTTCCTTCTGCACGATGGACGCCATGGTGACGGCCTGATACGGCGTCAACCCGAGGGCGGCCGATCCGGCGACGAGGTTCATGCTGTTGGCCTGGCTGTCGAACCGATCGATCATCTGGGTCAACAGCTGGGTGTCGGATTCCCCCGGAAGGATCCGGTAGCTCCCGGTTCCCAGCAGCCCGTCGAGGCTGGTGACCCCGGCCGGTTGCCACTGGGAATGGAGCGATCCCCCGTCGGCCAGTTGTTTGAAGGCGGTTCCGTCGTGCCCGGGGAATTGCCCGACCCGGCTGGCGACTTCGGACACGGTGAACCCGGGCTCGACCATGAGATCGAACACGTTGGGCCCATTGCCCAGCACCCTCTTGACCGTGCCGAAACTGTCGTTCTTGTTGAAGGCGTACGACCCGGCAAACACGCCCGGATCGCCGTGGATGCTGATCCAGATGCGAAAGGCCAGCGAGCTCCCGATGATCCCGTCCTTTTGCAGGGGGCCGGCAAACGAACTGACCCCGGCACCCTTGGGTACCGCCACGATCACCTGGGCCCCCTTCGGACCCGATGGGTTGGCCTCGTGGTTCAGCCACAGGTAGCCGCCGACCACCACCGCCAGTCCCAGCACCACGAAAGCGGCGCCGGCGATCCGGAACGGGTGGTGGGCGAACCAGGTTGCCCGGCCCCGGCTGTGGGCTCCCCGACCCCGAGGGCCGCGCCGGTTCGGGGCCGGCCCCGGGTCCCTCCGCTCCCGGGTCGCCGGCGTTCACCTCGGCGGTGAACTGGGAGGTCGGTACGGTGAGGGGATCGGGCCGCTGGCCGAACGTCTCGGGGATGGGGATCGACGGCGGGAGGAGGGCTGCCTCCGACGGGCGACGGGTGGTCCGGGTCCGGACGGTCCCGATCCTCCGGCGTCACCGGGAATCCCTCTGGGCCTCGAGCCAGGCCTGCAACATCACCGTGGCCGCCGACCGGTCGATGACCTTCCGCCGGGCCTTGCTCCGCTTGCCTCCCGCGGCCAGGGCCTGATGGGCGGTGACCGTGGTCAGTCGTTCGTCGAACAGCTCCACCTCGACCCCGTGGGGGTGCAACCGGGTCCGAAGGGCATCGGCCTCCGCCTCCGCCTCGATGGCTGCCGTCCCCCGGGACCCGTCCAGCGACAGCGGCAGCCCCACCACCACCACGCTCGCCTCCTCCTCGATCACCAGTTCGATCAACATGCGACGATCGCGTTCGGGGTCTCCGGTGCGCGCCACCGTGGACCGGGGCGAGGCCAGGGTCCGGCCGGAATTGCTCACCGCCACCCCGATCCGCCGGCTCCCCAGGTCGATGCCGACCGCCCGGCCGTGGGTCATCGATGCGACTGCCGGGCGCGCCAGATCCTCCGCCCGGTCCGGGCCACCATCAGCCACCCGCCAGGGCTTTCCGGGCTTCGTCGAGCGCATTGTCGATACCGGACGGATCCTTGCCACCGGCCACCGCCACCTCCGGCGATCCGCCGCCACCGCCGCCCAGGAACGGCCCGATCCGCTTGACCAGGTTTCCGGCGTGGGTCTCCGGTCCGGCCCGCCGCGGGCGTCGACCGCCACCGCCACCGCCGCCTTGGCTCCGTCAGGGCTTCCTCCCAGCACCACCGCCCGGAGGCCGCCCGACTTGCGTGCGCTCTGGGCCAGGTCGCGGAGCTCGTCGGGGGTCAGGCCGTCCCGTCGGGCCACCACCACCCCGTCGCCCGCCTCGCCGGCCAACGCGGCGGCGTCGCTCTGCAGCTGCCGGCTCTTCAGCCGTTCGAGCGCCTTCTCGGCGCGCTGCGCTGTCGATCCAGCAGCCGCTCGATGGTCTCCGGGACGTTCTCCGGTTCGGTGCGCAGGAGTTCGGCCGCCTCGGTCAGCAGCCCCTCCCGAGCCACGATCCGATCGAACGCCCCGCTTCCGGTCACCGCCTCGATCCGGCGGGTGTTGGAGCCGATGGACGATTCGGACACCACGGTGATCGGTCCGATCATGCCCAGCGCCCCGACGTGGGTCCCGCCGCACAACTCGATGGAGTGGGCCCCGGCCCGCACCACCCGGACCCGCTCGCCGTACTTGTCCTTGAAGAAGGCGAGGGCGCCCATGGCCTCCGCCTCCTCCTTGGTCGTCTCGATGACCTCGACGTCGGCGTCGGTGAGGACGTCGGCGTTGGCCATGGCCGCCACCGCGCCCAACTCCTCGGGGGCGACTCCGCCAGGGTGGCTGAAGTCGAAACGGAGCCGGTCGGGGGCCACCAACGACCCCTGCTGGTGCACGTGGTCACCCAGGACGTTACGGAGGGCGGCGTGCAGAAGGTGGGTGCCGGTGTGGTTGCGGCGCAGGGCATCGCGTCGGGGGGCGTCGATGGTGGCCAGTGCGTCCTGCCCGGCGAACACCTCGCCGTCGATCCGGGCCCGGTGGGCGGTCAGCCCGGGAAGGGCATACACCGTGTCGTAGACCAGCGCGGTCCCGGTTTCGGTGACGATGGTGCCGGTGTCGCCGACCTGACCCCCGCTCTCCGCGTAGAACGGCGTCCGGTCGAGGAAGATCTCCCCCGTCCCCGGGCGGTCGGGGTCGGCATCGGTGAGGACGGCGACGATCCGGGCCGGCGCCGAGTAGCTGTCGGGATACTGGCCGATGAACCGGGTCTGACCGTCGTGGTCCAGGATCGACCGGTAGGCGTTCTGCCCGGCTGAGGCCTTGCCGCTCCGAGCCGCGGCCCGGGCCTGGGTGCGTTGCGCATCCATGGCCGCCTCGAACCCGGCCAGGTCGACCTCCACCCCGGCCTCCTCGGCGATCTCCGTGGTGAGCTCCACCGGAAAGCCGTAGGTGTCGTGGAGCCGGAAGGCGAAGTCCCCGGGGAGGGTCACCGCGCCGGAGGCGAGCTGCTCCTCCAGGATCGCCGACCCGGTGGCCAGGGTGCGCAGGAATCCCTCCTCCTCCCGGGCCACCACCTCGGCGATGAGATGATGGCGCTCGGCCAGTTCCGGATACGCCCCGCTCAAGCTGGCGATGGCGGCGTCCACCAGTCGGGGGGTGAAGGTCTCGCCGACCCCGAGCTGCCGTCCCCGCCGCACCGCTCTCCGGATGATGCGTCGGAGCACGTACCCGCGGCCCTCGTTGGCGGGAAGCACCCCGTCGGCCACCAGCATGGACATCGCCCGGCCGTGGTCGGCCAGGATCCGGAGGCCCACATCGGTGCGCTCGTCGCGCCCGTAGGCGTGACCGGTGATCGACTGGGCCGTCTCCATCATCGGAAGGAACAGGTCGGTGGCGAAGATCGAGTCGACCCCCTGGAGGATCGGGAGGATCCGCTCGAGCCCGGCCCCGGTGTCGATGCTGGGTCGGGGAAGGGGCTCGAGGGTGTTCTCGTCCAGCCGGTTGTACTGCATGAAGACCAGGTTCCAGATCTCCACGAACCGATCGCTGCCCCCGTGGGCCGGGCCCCCCGGCTCGCCGTAGTCGGCTCCCATGTCGAAGAAGATCTCCGAGCTCGGTCCCTGCGGCCCGGTCTCCCCCATCTTCCAGAAATTGTCGTCGCCCAACCGCTGGATCCGGTCCGCCGGGACCCCGACCCCGTCGCGCCAGATCTGCTCGGCCTCGTCATCGTCGTCGTAGACGGTGACCCACAGCCGGTCGACGTCCATCCCGAGCACGTCGGTGACCAGCTCCCAGGCGTAGGGGATGGCCAGCTCCTTGAAGTAGTCCCCGAAGCTGAAGTTGCCCAGCATCTCGAAGAAGGTGTTGTGCCGGCGGGTGGTGCCGACGATGTCGATGTCCACCGTCCGGAAGCACTTCTGGATCCCGGTGGCCCGGGGCCACGGCGCGGTCTCGTCCCCGACGAAGAACGGCTTGAACGGCACCATGCCGGCAATCGTGAACAACACCGACGGGTCATGAGGGATCAAACTCGCCGACGGCACCACGACATGACCGCGGTCCGAAAAGAACCCGGTGAAAGCGGCGCGAAGTCGGTCGGCGGTCATCGCCGTGCCAGGGGTCACGACTCGGAAGCCTAGTTGCCCAGGTGAGAGGGTGATTTCGTCGCCGCGACCCGCTGACGGCGACCCCTGCGGCCCGTCGAGCCGGTCGCCGGCTTCGGCCCGGGACCCGATCCTTCGGGTTGAAGGCGCCCGGTGACCGACGGGTCGGGCAACGAACCCCCGGGCCAACCATCGTCCTCAGCCGGCGCGGCCCGGTTCGGCGCGATCCGTCGTTCGGAGAGGTCCTGCCACAGTTGCTCTTCGTGTTGGCGCATCTCGTCGCGGCCGACGGCGACCGCACCCCGCAGGCGTTCGCTGGTCGATTCCGCGATCTGCCGCGCCGACTTGCCGATTTCGACAGCCAGGGCATCGGGTTGCAGACGATTGACGGCTTCATGGACGGTGCGCCGGATGCGGCGTTCGATCCAGAGCGATGACCCCGCACCGATCGCCGCCCCCGCCGCCAACCAGAATGGGCGCTTAGGGATCATGTCTGCGGTCCTTCTTACCGTGTCTCGCGGCGAGGTGTCGCGGATGTCGACGCCCCGGCAACCCCGTTGGGGCCGGAAGCCAGCCGGCGCATGCCGCCGGCGGCCCCGGCTTTCACCGCCAGCACCTTGACCACCGGGTTGGCGAATGCCCGGTAAGCCAGCCGGGAGGCGGAATCGACGGTCGAGTGCACGGACTCGGTGGACTCGAGCACCGCGCCCACCCGCTCCATCTCGGTGGCGGCCTGGTCGACCACCCGGTGAGCATCGGCGACCAGCGGCATCAACTGACGGCGAAGGTCTTCGGCGACCCTCGCCATCTCCCGGACCTGCCGGCGCAGCGAGATCATCGCCACCAGGAGGCCGGCTACCGCCAGGATGCAGGCAATCGAGGCGATGAGGACGGCAGTCTGGCCGGCGGTCATGATCTGTCCAGCTTAGAACTGTTCGCACTCGGCCCGAAGCGCTGGCCGGTGCGCCCGGTGAGGCGTAGCGTGGCCGATGCCCACCATTGGGATCTCGAGGAAGAAGGTTGGCCGATGCCCACGTTCATGGACTTCCATGACGACCTGAAGCTGCCCACCGAGGCAATTCAGCAGATCACCCAGGACACCAAGGATGCCAAGGCGGACGAGTTCGGCGTCCGACAAATCGAGTTGTTCCACAATTCCGACGGGAAGGTGTACTGCCTGCTGGAGGCGCCCGACGCCGATGCCGTCCGCCGCCACCACGCCGCACTGGACGTTCCCTGCGGGGACGTCCACGAGGTTTCCGGCCTGCTGTAGCCCGCTGCCGACGGCCGGGTCAGGTCGCGGCCAACCCCACGATCGGGCGGTTCAGCGTCAGTGCGCCGGTGGACCCGAAGAAACGGGCGTCCCCGAAGGTGAACACCCCTCCGTCGGAGGCGACCAGCCAGTAGCCGGCGCCGTCCGGGGTGGTCGAGATGCCCACGATCGGGCGGTTGAGCGTCAGCGCCCCGGTCGACCCGTGGAAGCCGGCGCTCCCGAAGGAGAAGATCCCCCCGTCGGAGGCGACCAGCCAGTAGCCGGCGCCGTCCGGGGTGGCGGCCATGCCCACGATCGGGCGGTTGAGGGGTAGGCCCCCGGCCGATCCGTGGAACCCGGCGTTCCCGAAGGAGAAGATCCCCCCGTCGGAGGCGACCAGCCAGTAGCCGCCCCCGCCCGGCACCGCGGCCATCCCCACGATCGGGCGGTTGAGCGTCAACGCCCCGGTCGAGCCGTGGAATCCGGCGTCCCCGAAGGAGAAGATCCCCCCGTCGGAGGCGACCAGCCAGTAGCCGCCGCCGTCCGGGGTGGCGGCCATGCCCACGATCGGACGGTTCAAGGTCAACGCCCCGGTCGAGCCGTGGAACCCGGCGTCCCCGAAGGAGAAGATCCCCCCGTCGGAGGCGACCAGCCAGTAGCCGCCGCCGTCCGGGGTGGCGGCCATGCCCACGATCGGGCGGTTGAGCGCCATCGCCCCGGTCGACCCGTAGAAGCCGGCATGGCCGAAGGAGAAGATGCCGCCGTCGGAGGCGGCCAACCAGTAGCCCGGCAGCCCCTTGGTGCAGCTCGACCCGGCGGCCAGATTGGCGGCCAGGGCGACGGCCATCGGCGACCCCCAGCCGCTGGCCAGGTCGTAGCCCGGGGTCGCCGAGTAGTGGAGGCTGACCAACGGGAACAGATCGTTGTCTCCGACGGTGATGTCGTTGAACCCGGAGGGTCCGCAGGAGTACAGCGCAGGGTTGACGAAGCCGACGGTGGCCGGCTGGCCCTGGTCGATCACGGCCAGCAGTGCCGCCCACAGGGGCGACGCCACGCTGGTGCCCCCGGCGACCCCCCAGCCCCCGCCCCAGTAGTTGATGAACCCGTGGTTGGGGTCGGCCAGTGCCGAGACGTCGGGAACCTCGCGGCAGCTGGCTCGACCGATCGCACTGCACTGGGCGGTGGCAGCCGGGCCATTCACGCCGGCCCCGGACTGCCATGACGGCTGGCCGAACACCGACGAGACGCCTCCGCCACCGGCACCGGTGCCCGGCCCGGAATTCCACACCGTCTCGGCCGGCGGCGAGCTCGCCGACACGATCGAGGTGCCCCCCGCCCCGGTCACATAGGGCTGGTCGGCCGGATCATCCACCTGCAGGGAGGTGTCGTTGCCGAGGACGACCGACGGGTTGTAGCAATCCTCCGACCCGGCGTCCCCGGAGGCGGCCACGATGGTCTGGCCCTGGGCCGCGGCCTGGGCGAAGAGCGAGGATTCGGTGGCCCGCATGGTCGGATCCATCTGCGGTTCGCAGATCCCCCAGCTGGTGCTGATGACCTGGGTGGAGTCGTCGCCCACCATTCGGGCGTAGATGTCGATGGGGCCGTTGCCCACCTGGCGGCCGGAATACACCTGGATCGAGGCACCCGGCGCCATGCTCGCCATTTCCTCGATGTCGAGCGCCGCCTCCCCACCCTGGGGGCCGGTGGCGCCTCCGTCGACGTTGACGTTCTGGATACTGACGTTGGTGCCGAAGCAGTTCTGATAGGTGGCGATGTCACTCGGGGTGTACGGCTCGAGCTCGTAGATGCCGACCTTCAGGCCGGTGCCGGTCCGACCCTGGCCGTACAGGCTGGAAAACCCGTAGACATTGGCCAGCTGGTCGGCGGTGTACCCCGCCGGGTGCAGCGCGCTGGCCGCCGCACAGGCGGACGGCACCGCGTGGGCGGCCGCCCCGCCGCTGACCTTGGGTACCACCGGTGGGCTCGATCCGCCGCCGGCCGACGGAGGAGCGCTGGTGGCGGTGGTCTTGATCTGGGCATGGGGCTGGACCACCGTGCTCAGCCCGATCACGCCCTGGAGGGCGCCGGCCAGGCCGGCCGGAACCACTGGAAGGGCGGTGTTGTTCCGGGCCACCCGGCCCGACGGGAGCCGGGTGGCGATCAGCGGGGTGCCGAAGGCCTGCTCCACCTGGCCGGCCGTCCCCGTTACCGGGATCAGCAGACCTCCGGGGTCGGTGGCCCCGACCTGCAGACCGGTGGAGGCCAGCCAGTTCCGCACCGCGGCCACGGTGGCGGGCGTGGGTCCGAACCGTGGCCCGAACTGACCGGCGCTCAGATAGTGGCGGTAGTCGGGGGATCCCGGTGTCGAGGCGTCGGCGATGAAGGCATCCAGGCCCGCCGGGTCCCGGGGCTTGAGCGAGACGTCCACCGACACCGGAGTGTTGGGATCGGTCGAGCCGATGACCTTGGAACCGGAGGGAAGCGCCGGCACCTCTCCGGCCAACCGGACGACCGCGGCCGCCAACTCGGCTCCGGTCCCCGGAAAGGGGGCCGATCCGGCCGGTTGCGAAGCCCCGAGGATGCCGATCACCGCCATCGAGACGGCACCCAGCGCCGCCGCCCTTCTGATCCCCGCCGTTCTCATGGTCGCCAGTCTGGCCTATTTCCGGTCACGGGAATCATCGGAGGCGCCGGGGTCGGCGGATCCCCCGGCCTCCCCGGCTCCCTCGGCCGAACCGTCGTTGTCGGGATCCTCCGGCGTCGACCCCGGACCGCCCTGCCGCCAGCCCCGGAGCCGGTCGGCGACCACCGCCTCGTGGCCACGGTCGCTCGGCTCGTAGTAGCGGGCATCGCCCAGTTCGTCGGGGAGGTACCGCTGCGGGGCCCAGGCTCCGGGCTCGTCGTGGGGATAGACGTATCCGTCCCCGTGGCCGATGGCCGCCGCGCTCCGGTAGCTGGCGTCGCGCAGATGGGTCGGCACCTCGCCCCGGGGACCCTCCCGCACGTCCCGCTGGGCCCGGCCGAGGGCGACGGTGACCCGGTTCGACTTCGGGGCGGTGGCCAGATGGACCACGGCCTGGGCCAGGTTGAGCTGGGCTTCGGGGAGACCGACGAACTCCACCGCCCGGGCGGCGGCATCGGCCACCACCAGCGCCAGAGGGTCCGCCTCCCCGATGTCCTCGCTGGCCAGGATGACCAGGCGGCGGGCGATGAACCGGGCGTCCTCCCCCGACTCCAGCATCCGGGCCAGCCAGTAGAGCCCGGCGTCGGGATCGGAGCCGCGCACCGACTTGATGAACGCGCTGACCTGGTCGTAATGGGCGTCCTCGCCGTAGTGCTGGAGGCGCGAATGGCGGGCCCGCTCCACGTCCTCGATGGTCACCGCCCGCGAGCCGGCCAGGGCCAGGGCCACCTCCAGGGTGGTGAGGACGGCCCGGGCGTCGCCATCGGCCAGACCGACCAGGGCGGCCACCGCCCCGGGCTCGACCGACCCACCCTCGGTGTCGGCCCCGCGGGCCACCACCACGGCCAGCTCCTCGTTGGACAGGGGATCCAGCCGCCACAGGGTCGAGCGAGAGAGCAAAGGGGCGTTGACCTGGAAGAACGGGTTCTCAGTGGTGGCCCCGATCAGGACCAGCAGCCCCTCTTCGACGGACGGGAGCAGGGCGTCCTGCTGGGAACGGTTGAACCGGTGGACCTCGTCGAGGAAGAGGATGGTGCCCCGGCCCTGCTCGCCGAGGAGCCGCCGGGCACCCTCGACCACCTCCCGGACGTCCTTCACCCCGGCGCTCACCGCCGAGAGGGGCACGAAGTGCTTGGCGGTGACCGCGGCCACCACCGAGGCAAGGGTGGTCTTGCCGGTTCCCGGCGGGCCCCAGAGGATGGCGGAGGTCAACCGGTCGGACTCGATGAGCGCCCGCAGCGGGGCCCCGACCCCGATCAGGTGCTGCTGGCCGATGATCTGGTCGAGGGTCTTGGGCCGCAACCGGGCGGCCAACGGGGCCCGGGACGCCAGGCGCTGGTCGGCGGCGTCGGAGAACAGATCGTCGGCGGCCACCGGCGGGCGATCAGTCCTTGGCCGGGGCGGGCCGCAGCCCGACGTCGGCCAGCAACCCCGGCGCCAGCGGCTTGGGCGCACCGGTCATCGGATCGGAGCCAGACTGGGTCTTCGGAAAGGCGATGACCTCCCGGATGCTCTCCTCGCCGGCGAAGATGGCAGCCAGCCGGTCGACGCCCATGCCGAAGCCGGCATGGGGCGGGGCTCCGAAGCGGAAGGCGCCGAGCAGGAAGCCGAAACGCGACTCCGCCTCCTCGGGGCTGATCCCGAGCACCGCGAACACCCGGCTCTGGATGTCGCCCCGGTGGATCCGCACACTGCCCGAGCCCAGCTCCCATCCGTTGAGGACCAGGTCATAGGCCTGCGACCGCACCGACGCCGGGTCCGACTCCAGCCGGTCGAGGTCCTCGGAGTGGGGCATGGTGAAGGGGTGGTGAGCGGCGATCGGATTGCCGGCGGCGTCCACCCCGTCGAACAGCGGGAAGTCCACCACCCACAGGTAGCTGGACGGTCCCTCGCTCACCGGGCGCCCGCCGATCTCGACCCGGAGCTGGCCGAGCACCGTGCACGCCAACCGGTACTCGTCTGCCACCACCAGGACCAGATCGCCGACCCCGGCGCCGGTGGAGGACAGCAGGCCGCCCCGCTCCGTCTCCGACAGGAACCGGTCGAGCGGCGAGTCGAGGCCGAGGGACGCTCCGTCTCCCCCGTCGGTCACCCGAAACCAGGCCAGCCCCTTGGCCCCCAGGGACTTGGCCCGGTCGGTGAGCTTGTCGAGCTTGGACCGGCCGTAGTCGGCCCCGCCCTCGACCACTACCGCCTTCACGCAGGGGGCGGCGAACGCCTTCACCTCGGTGGCGGCGAATACCGGCGAGAGGTCGACCAGCTCCATCCCGAAGCGGAGGTCGGGCTTGTCGGTGCCGTAGCGGTCGATGGCCTCGGCCCAGGTCATCCGGGGCACCGGGCCCGGTCGCTCGCCGGTGGCCGCCTCCGCGGCCCGCAACACGGCTTCGGTCACGAAGGCCAGCACGTCGTCCTGGGACACGAACGACGCCTCCAGGTCGAGCTGGGTGAATTCGAACTGGCGGTCGGAGCGGAGGTCCTCGTCCCGCATGCACCGGGCGATCTGGTAGTACCGGTCGAAGCCGGCCACCATCAGCAGCTGCTTGGCCAGCTGCGGGCTCTGGGGCAGCACATAGAACGACCCCTGGTGGAGCCGGCTCGGGACCACGAACTCCCGGGCCCCCTCCGGGGTCGGCGCCCACAGCAGCGGTGTCTCGATCTCCGCGAACCCCTGGTCGTCCATCGCCGACCGGAGGGCAGCGTTGATGGTGGCCCGCAGGCGAAGCCCGGCCTGCATCTTCGGCCGGCGGAGGTCCACGAACCGGTACTTCAACCGGGTGGTCTCTTCCACCTCCACCCGGTCGTCGACCACGAACGGCGGCGGTTCGGCGGTGGCCAGTACCTCGACCGTGCAGTCGCCGATCTCGACCTCGCCGGTCGGGAGCTCGGGGTTGACGGTGCCCTCCGGGCGGTGCCGGACCACCCCCTCGACGGCGACCACGTACTCGCTGCGCACGTCGACGGTGCCGGGGATCACGCACTGGACGATGCCGGTGTGGTCGCGGACGTCGACGAAGGCCAGGTGCTCGCCGTGCTCCCGACGCTTGGCCACCCATCCGCAGACCCACACCGTGCTCCCGATGTCAGCCGGCCCCACCCGCCCGCACAGATGGGTGCGCATCGACGTGGCGTCGTGCGGTCCGGGAGTGGCGGTCATCACTGAGTTCCTTTCGAGGCCGGTGGTTCCCGGCCAAGGGTGTCGTTCACGGGGTGGCGCGGACCGCGGCCACCACGTCGGCCACCGGGACGGTTCGCTGATCGCCCGGGGTCCGCAGCGGCCGAACCGACACTGTACCGGCGGCCAGCTCGTCGGGACCGACGATGAGGGCGACCCGGGCGCCCGACCGGTCGGCCGACTTCAGCTGCGACTTCATCGAACGACCGTCGAAGGCCCGGTCGGCCCGCAGCCCGGCCCGCCGGAGGGCGGCGGTCACATCCCGGGCCACCTCGCCGCCGGCCACGTCGACCACGAAGGCATCCAGCATCGGGGGGTCGACCGGGAACACCCCTTCGGCGTCACAGGCCAGCAGGAGACGCTCGATGCCGATGCCGAAGCCGATCCCCGGGGTGACCGGACCGCCCAGCATCTCCACCAGGCCGTCGTAGCGGCCGCCGCCGCCGATCCCGTTCTGGGCGGTCTCCAGCGCGCCGGAGGCGAACTCGAAGGTGGTGCGGGTGTAGTAGTCGAAGCCCCGGACCAGGCGGTGGTCGAGCTCGAAGGCGACGCCCACCGCGCCCAGGCCGGCCCGCACCCGGTCGAAATGGGCGGCACAGTCGTCGCACAAGTGGTCGACCAGGCGGGGGGCGTCGGCGGTGGCCTCCCGGCACTCCGGTCGCTTGCAGTCGAGC
This sequence comes from uncultured Acidimicrobiaceae bacterium, assembly GCA_963819695.1. Taxonomy (GTDB): domain Bacteria; phylum Actinomycetota; class Acidimicrobiia; order Acidimicrobiales; family RAAP-2; genus DASZIT01. The sequence goes on from CAWFXD010000001.1 coordinate 1,802,343, forward strand.
ACCCGGAGGGGGTTGGCCTCCAGGCGGTCGCGGTGCTCGGGGCAGAGCTTCTCCCGCCGGTCGGCCAAGTACCCCTGGAGTTCGGCGAGGTAGGCGGGCCGGCACACGCTGTCGCCCATGGAGTTGAGCTTGAGGACGAAGTCGGTCAGACCCGCCGACCGGAACACCCCGTCGGCCAGGGCCACCACCTCGACGTCGAGATCGGCGTCGGCGGATCCGATGGCCTCCACCCCCAGCTGGTGGTGCTGCCGATACCGGCCGGCCTGGGGCCGCTCGTACCGGAACGCCGGGGTCACGTACCACGCCTTCCACGGGGTCGGCGGCCGGTGCTGCACGAAAGCCCGCACCATGGGGGCGGTACCCTCCGGCCGGAGGGCGAGCCGGCGTCCCCCGCGGTCCTCGAACTCGTACATCTCCTTGCCGACCACGTCGCTCGCCTCGCCGATCCCGCGGCGGAAGACCCGGACGTCCTCGAAGATCGGGGTGTGGGCCAACCCGTAGCCCGCCCGCTCCACCTGGTCGGCGAAGTGCGCGATCAGCGCCTCCCACCGGGTCGACTCGGGCCAGAGGACGTCATGGGTTCCACTCGGGGCGCGCGCCGCCGTGCTGTCGCCGGCCATCGAGGCCTCAGTCCTTCTTTCCGGGGAGGATGCGGTAGGCGTCGTAGACGGCATCGAGGTGCCGGATGAGATTGAGCACCGACTCCAGATGGGCGGGGTCGCCGAGCTCCACGTCGAAGCGCATCCGGCTGATGCGGTCGGAGTCGGTCTGGGTATTCGCCCCCACGATGTTCAGGTGGTGCTCGGAGACCACGCTGGTCACGTCGCTGAGCAGGCTGGAGCGGTCGATGGCCACCACCTCGATGGTGGCGACGAACACCCCCGAGGAGCGGTGGTCCCACTCGACTTCGATGAGCCGCTCGCGGGAGCGGGAGGCCAGCGAGGCAGCATTGGCGCAGTCGGCCCGGTGCACCGACACCCCGCGGCCCCGGGTGACGAAGCCGATGATCTCATCCCCGGGAACCGGCGTGCAGCACCGGGACAGCCGGACCATCAGGTCGTCGAGACCCTCCACGTAGACCCCGACCGACGATCCCCGTCCCGGCCGGGGGGCCATCGGCTGGCGCCGGGCGGTGACCGGCAGCTGCTCCTCGTACACCCCGCCCCGCAGGTCACGGAGCAGGCGCTGGGCCACCGCCCGGGCCGACACCCGGTTGTCGCCGATGGCGGCGTGGAGCGCATCCAGGTCGGCGTAGTTGAGGGTGGTGGCCAGATCGGACAGCGCGTTGTCGGAGACCAGCTTCTGGACCGGGAGCCCGTCCCGCCGGAGCTCTTTGATGAGCTCCTCGCGGCCCACCTCCTTGGCGTCCTCCCGCCGCTCCCGGGAGAACCACTGCCGGATCTTCGAGCGGGCCCTCGACGAGGCGACGAAGTTCAACCAGTCCCGCGACGGGCCGGCGGTGGGTGCCTTGGAGGTGAAGATCTCCACGGTGTCGGCCGAGGAGAGCCGGGTATCGAGCGGGACCAGTCGCCCGTTGACCTTGGCCCCGATACATCGGTGGCCGACCTCGGTGTGGATGGAGTAGGCGAAATCGACCGGCGTGGCCGCGGCGGTCAGGGCGATCACCTTGCCCTTGGGGGTGAAGATGTAGACCTCGTCCTCTTCGAGGTCGAGCTTCAGCGCCTCGAGGAACTCGATGGGGTCGGTGGTCTCGTTCTGGAAGTCGACGATGCGCTGCATCCACTCGACTTCCGAGGTGGTCGACGAGGTCTCCTTGGCCAGGGCCAACCGTTCGGCCCGCCGGTCGCGCTCGGCGATCTCCGACCGTTGGGCGTCGGTGATCCCTCCCGGCCGCGACCCGCCGCCGCCCTTGTTGCCCTTCGGGCCCCGGAACCCCAGTACCCGCCGGCCGTCCTCGGGGCTGCGCCCGCGTCCGACTTTGTTGGGTTTGGCCGTCTTGTTCGCCTTGCCCCCGGTGCGCTCGCCGGATCCCTCCCCCTGGACGGCGTTCTCCTTGTAGCCCCAGTGGGCGGCGATGCCGTATTCGGCCCGCCGGTGCATCTCGTGCGTTCGGACCTGTACCTCGATGGGCTTGCCGTCCAGCCCGATCACCGTGGTGTGGAGTGACTGGTAGAGGTTGAATTTCGGTGAGTTGATGTAGTCCTTGAAGCGCCCTTGCACCGGAGGCCAGATGGCGTGGATCGAGCCCAGCGCCGCCCAGCAGTCCTTCTCCGCCTCGACGATCACCCGGATCCCGACCAGGTCGAGGAGGTCGTCGAACTCCTTGCCCCGCACCACCATCTTCTCGTAGATGCTCCACAGGTGCTTCGGGCGTCCGGTCACCTCGGCGGTGACCCCGGAGGCGGCGATCCGCTCCCGGACGGCCACCAGCACCCGGGCCAGGTACTCGTTGCGCAACGGCGCCCGGCTGGCCACCATCTGTTCGATCTCCGCATACCGCTTGGGATGAAGGGTGGCGAAGGCCAGATCCTCCAGTTGCCACTTCATCTCCTGGATCCCGAGCCGGTGGGCCAGGGGCGCGTAGATGTCCATTGTCTCCTGGGCGGTCCGGCGCTGCTTCCATTCCGGCATCACCGACAGGGTGCGCATGTTGTGCAGCCGGTCGGCCAGCTTGATGATCAACACCCGCCAGTCGTTGGCCATGGCCACCAACATCTTGCGTACGGTGGCCGCCTGTTGGGCCTCTTTGGAGTCGAACTGCAGGCGGTCGAGTTTGGTGACACCGTCCACGATGCCGGCGACGGCACCCCCGAAGTCACGCTCGATGACCTCGGCGGTGACCCCGGTGTCCTCTACCGCGTCGTGGAGCAGCGCGGCCGCCACCGTCTGGGCGTCGAGACCCAGTTCGGCGACGATCCCGGCGACGGCGATGGGGTGGGTGATGTAGGGCTCACCCGACCGCCGGAGCTGGCCGGCGTGGGCGGTGGTGGCCGTCTCCGCGGCCCGCACGATCATCGACGTCTCGGCTCCGGGGTGACGGCGGAGGAAGGCTTCGACCACCGGAACCACCAGGATGGCCTCGGCTTCGGGCAGGGTCGATCCGGCCAGGAACTTTATATCCTTGGTATCGATCCCTTCCCGGGGTACTGGTGAAGCCAACGCCATCACTACACGGTACCCGTCATAGCCACCGGATCAGGACGATATCAACGCCGTTTGCGCTTGCCGCCCTTGCCTTTGCCCTTGCGGGGACGGGGTGGGGGTCGATTGCCCCCCGGACGGGAGGAACCCGGACCCGAACGGGCCCCGCCGCCCGACGATGCGGGCTGGCCGGAGCCGGCGGTGGCCGTCCCCCCCGACTTGGCGCCGGCCCGGGACGCGGTGCCGGTCGACCGGGCTACCTTGGCCCCGCCGCCCGGCCGGATGACGCCGGCCGTCTGCGGCCGGTTCCGGCTCGCCCCGCGGCCACCACCGACGGACGCGGCACCGACCATGGCCGCCGCCGCCGCCGGGGTGAGGATCCCGACCCGATCGCCCCGGGTCTCCAGCCGTTGGCGGATGGTGCGATAGCGAGGTTCCCGCTCCTTCATCAGCGCCAGCAGCGGGGAGGCGATGAAGATCGACGAGTACGCCCCGCTGGTGAGCCCGATCACCAGGGCCAGCCCGAAGTCCTGCAGCGAGGTCGCCCCCAAGAAGATCGAGCCGACCACCAGCACCGACAGCACCGGGACGATGGCCACCGCCGAGGTGTTGATCGAACGGGCCAGCGTCTGGTTCATCGACAGGTTGACCATGTCCGAGTAGGAGATGCGGCCGGACGCGCCCAGACCGGTGGCATTGTCCCGGATCCGGTCGAACACCACCACTGTGTCGTAGAGGGAATACCCCAGGACGGTGAGTACGGCGATCACCGTGTCCGGAGTCACCTGAAACCCGAAGAGCGAATAGACGCCGACCGTCACCAGGAGGTCGTGGATCACCGCGATGATGGCCGCCACCGCCATCTTGAACTCGAAGCGGATCGAGATGTAGATGGCCACCACGATGAAGAAGATGATCAGCGCCTCGATCGCTTTGTCGGTGACCTGACCACCCCAGGTCGGCCCCACGTCGTTGATCGACACGCTGGAGACCGGCACGTGGGCCGCCTGGGCCAGCGCCGTCTGGAGGTTGAACACCGTGGCCTGGTGCTTGGTCCCGGTGAGGTTGTTGAGGTCGGCCTGGATCTGGATCTGCTTCACGTGGGTGACCTGATTGGTCAACGACACCACGGTGGGCTGGGCGACCCCGGACGCCTTGGCGATGGTGGTGGCCTGGGCCACCGTCATCGTCTGCGAGGCGACGGTCCACGAGCTGCCGCCCTTGAAGTCGATCCCCTCGTTCAGACCCCGGGTGCCGAGGGAGACCAGCCCGGCCAGGATGACCAAGCGCGGAGATGGCGAACCACCACCGGCGGTTGCCGATGAAGTCGAACGAGGTGCCACCCCGGTAGAGCCGGACGAACGCATTCGGGCCCTTGGGGTCGGACCGCTTTTCGGCGGCGTGCTCGAGCTCCTCGTCGAAGGCTTCCTCGAGTTCGTCGGCGTCGACTTGCGTCTCGTCCGGGTCGAGATCGACGTCCTCGTCGTCGGTGCCCACCATGTCTTCGAATTCGGCGTCGTCCTCGGACACCGTCGTCTCGGTCCCGCTGTCGCGAACCCGGCGGCGGGCGGTCATATCCGGTCCTCGGCGAAGACCCCGAGACCGGCGGCCACGCCCACCCTGCCCGCCCCCGCCGCTCCCCGGCTCCTACCCAGCAGGATCACGAACGGTTTGGTGAAGAAGTAGGTCACGAAGATGTCGAGGAGGGTCGAGATGCCGAGGAAGAGGGCGAATCCCTGTACCTGCCCGATCGATACCTCGTAGAGGATGATCGCACCCATCAACGACACCGCGTCGGCGGCCAGCACGGTGCGGAACGCGCTCCTGAATCCCTTGTCCACGCTGGTGCGTACGGTTCTCCCGGAACGGGTCTCGTCCTTTAATCGCTCGAAATAGACGATGTAGGAGTCGACGGTGATACCGACCGAGACGATCACCCCGATGATGCCGGCCAGGTCGATGGTGGTGCTCAATTGCTGCCCCATGAAGGCGATGATGGCCCACAGGAGGGCAGCGGTGACCAGCAACCCGGAGACGACCACCAGGCCGAGCAGCCGGTAGTAGAGGATCATGTAGAGCATGACCAGCGCCAGACCGGCGAGGCCGGAGATCAGTCCGGCTTGCAGCGACGCCTTCCCCAGGGTCGGGGAGACGGTCTGGACGTTGATCCGGTCGAGCTTGACCGGAAGCGATCCGTAGTTCAACTCGGTGGCCAGGGTCTGGGCCTGGCTCTGGGTGAAGCTGCCGGAGATCTGCACCTGCCCGTTGAAGGAGGTGAACGACCCCTGGCTGGGCTGGGTGATCGGCGCGGAGATCACCTGGCCGTCGAGGTCGATGCCGATGATGGCGTGGAACTGCTGTTGGGAGAGGGTGTCCCACGCGGTACTCCCGGCGCTGGTGAGCACGATGCTGACCGCCCACTGGTTGCTGACCAGTTGGGCCGACGCCGAGTGCACCGCGGTGCCGGTGAGGGCGGCGGGGCCGAGGACGTAGCGTTGGCTGCCCTGGGACGCCGAGGACGGCGGCAAGATGACCGACGCGTTCTTGTCATCGCTGCTCGCGCCGGTCGACGGATAGGCGGCGAATTGCGGATCCACCGGAATGTTGTTGTTGCTGGTGTAGCCGTTCACGTTGCTCGAATCCGGCTTGACCGCCAGATTGGTGGCCGTCAACGCCGAGGTGGCCGCGCAGGTGGGCAGCGGTCCGGTGGGCGGCGTGCTGCCTTTGGCCGGGGTGTAGGCCGGGGCGTAACAGAGCCCGGGCCGGAAGAACAGCTGGGCGGTATTGCCCAGGGTGGACAGCACCTTCTGGGTGTTCTTCTCGCCGGGGATCGACACCACGACCTCGTTCTTCCCCTGGCTGCCGACACTGGCCCCACTGGTCCCGCCGGCGGTGACCCGGCTGTTGAGGATGGAGACGACCGTGTTGAGCTGAGCCTGGGTCACCGGCGTGTGGGTCTTGTAGACGACCGACAAGCCACCTTCGAGGTCAAGACCGAGCTTCGGCGACCATCCCGCCGCCAACGTGGCTCCGATGGCGATCGCCGCGATCAGCACCAGACTGATCAAACTGGCCCAGAGGGCGCGCTTGTTCTTCATCGTGGGTCAGGTTGACTTCTTGGGTCCATGGTTGTCGGGATCGTGGTCGCCGGCGCCGCTTTCGGCCTCGCCGTCAGCCTCGTGTTCGTGGTCGTCGTGGTCTTCGTGGTCGTCGTCGCCGTCTTCGTCGTGTTCATGGGCTTCGCCGTCTTCGTCGTGTTCATGTTCATCGTCTTCGTCGCCATCCTGGTCGTGTTCATAGTCCTCGTCGGCATCGTGGTCCTCGACATCGGGAACGTCGACGGTGAGCTTCCGGATGACGTACTGGCGCAGCACGACAAAGGACGCACCCATGCTGGTTTCGAGGGTGACCCGATCCCCCTCGATATCGATGATATGCCCGACGATCCCTCCGGCGGTGAGCACCTCGTCGCCGATTTCCCACTGGCTGACCAGCTCGCGGGCGGCCCTCTGCTTCTGTCGCTGGGGGCGGAGGATCAGAAAGTAGAAGGCGGCGGCGATCACCACCAGGATCAACAGCGTGGTGCCACCGGACGAACTTGACGTCTTGGGTGCGGCGGCGGCGCCGACCAGGGGTGTCAACAGCGCCGCAGGTACGGCCATCATCGAGTGATCAGAAAGTGGGAGTTGGTGCGCACAGCGGTCAGACTGTAGCCCAGCCGGCTCTGACCCCGAGACCGCCCGACTATGCCCAGACTTCGGCGATCTCGGTCCGGAGCTGGGAAAATCGGCCCTGGGCGATGGCTGTCCGGGCCCGGGACATCAGATCGGCCACGTAGGCGAGATTGTGGATGGTGAGCAGTCGCCAGGCGGTGGGCTCCCCCACCGTGACCAGATGGCGGAGATAGCCCCGCGACCAGCGGGAGCAGGTGCCGCAGCCACAGTCCGCATCGAGGGGTCGGTCGTCCCGGATGTAGGAGGCGTTCCGCAGGTTCAGGCGCCCGGTCGAGGTGAGGATGGAGCCGTGACGGGCCATCCGGGTCGGGGCCACGCAGTCGAACTGGTCGACGCCCAAGCCGATCGCCTCGATCAGCCCGGCCGGGTCCCCGATCCCCATCAGATACCGAAGCTGCCCGGCGGGGAGCTCGGGAACCGTGACAGCCAGAGTCTCGAGCATCTCCGGCCTCGGCTCACCCACCGACAGGCCGCCGATCCCGTAGCCGTCGAACTCCAGCTCCACCGTGCGCCGGGCGCTCTCCACCCGGAGCTTGGCGTCGGTGCCGCCCTGGACGATGCCGAACAGGGCCTGGTGCTCGGGCCGGGCCTCGAGCCGGGCGTGATGGGCACGGGCCCGTGCCGCCCAGGCCGCGGTCCGGTCCACCGCCTGGCGGAGTACCTCCGGGGTGGCCGGGAGGGTGGCGCAGACGTCGAGGGCCATCTGGATGTCGGCCCCGATCAGCCCCTGGGCCTCCACCGCCATCTCCGGGGTCAGCCGGGTCCGGGTGCCGTCGTAGACCGACGCGAAGCTGACCCCGTCGTCGTCCACCGCCGGGCCCAACGAGTGCACCTGGTACCCGCCCGAGTCGGTCAGGGTGTGGCCGTGCCACCCGCTGAACCGGTGGAGGCCGCCGAGGGCGGCGACCACGTCGGCCCCGGGCCGGAGGATCAGGTGGTAGGTGTTGGCCAGCACCACGTCGACGCCCAACCTCTCGAGGTCGGCGGCATCGAGGGCCTTGACCGCTCCCCGGGTCCCCACCGGCATGAAGGTCGGCACCGGATAGGAACCTCGGGCGGTATGCACCACACCGGTGCGGGCCAGGCCGTCGGTGGCGGTGATCTCCATCCGGACGGCGGTCATCGACCCGGCTCCCGCCGGGCCGCCACTCGGGCCTTCGGCCCGGCCCGACCGACCACCATGGCATCCCCGAACGAGAGGAACCGGTACCCCTCGGCCAGGGCGGCGGCGTAGAGCTGGCGCCACTCCTGTCCGCAGAACGCCTCGACCATCAGCAACAGGCTGGAACGGGGCAGGTGGAAGTTGGTCACCAGCACGTCCACCACCCGAAAGGGGTGATTCCCGTAGATGAACAGGTCGGTGCGCCCCGATAGCCGCCCGGTGCCCGCCGCCGACTCCAGGGCCCGGACCACGGTGGTGCCCACCGCCACCACCCGCTCGGCGGTGGCGCAGGCGTCCATGGTGGCCGCCGGCACCCGGTAGCGCTCACGGTGGATCACGTGCTCGGCCGGACTCGGGGCGGTGATCGGGCGGAAGGTGTCGAGCCCGATGGCCAGATCCACGCTGACCACCTCGGCACCGGCGTCCCGACAGGCATCCAGGAGGTCGGGCGTGAAGTGGAGCCCGGCCGTCGGGGCGGCGCTGGAGCGGTCACCCGCATCGAGGTCGGCGGCGTACACCGTCTGGTAGCGCTCGGGGTCGTCGAGCCGGTGATGGATGTACGGCGGCAGCGGCATGATCCCGGAGCGCTCGATCACCCCCGGATCGATCAGCCGGACCGACCGGCGGCTGTCATCCGGGCCGCCCAACGGCTCACCGATCTCGACCACCGGGTCTCCCGGGAGCGGTGCCCCCGGCCCCCCGCCGGCGGAGGGCTCATGCAGCCGGGTCCCCGGGGGAAGCCGGCGGCCGGGTCGGACCAGCGCCTCCCATGTCGATGCAGCCTCGTCGATGGGCTCGAGGAGCAGCACCTCGGCCTCTCCCCCGCTGGCCTTCACCAGTGGCAACCGGGCAGCCAGCACCCGGGTGTCGTTGACCACCACCACGTCGCCGGCCCGCAGGAGCCCGGGCAGGTCCGCCATGGTGGCGTGCTCGACTGTCCCCGAGGGTGCCACCCGGCCCGACACCAACAGTCGGGCGGCGCTCCGGGGCTCCACCGGCTCCTGGGCGATGGCGTCATCGGGGAGGCGGTAGTCGTAGGCGTCCATCGGCGCCGACCCGGAGGCGCCGGTCCACCCGGCTTCCTCGACCTCGCCCTCGGCTGCTCCCGACATCGGACAGACGCTATTTCGGAAATGGGCGGCGGCCGGCATCGCCCGAGCCGAGGGACTCCCGACCGGATCAGAGCAAGGTGGGATCGGCCGGGGTCATCTCCAGATGGGCCCAGGCCCGCGGCGCGGCCATCCGGCCCCTGGCGGTGCGTTGCAACAGGCCCTGCTGCAACAGGTACGGCTCGTAGGCATCCTCGATGGTGTTGGGCTCCTCCCCGATGCACTGGGCCAGGGTGGTGAGTCCGACCGGCCGGCCGGCGAACCGGCGGCACAGCACATCGAGGATCGACCGGTCGACCTTGTCGAGACCCAGCTTGTCCACCCCGAACAACTCCAGGCCCGCGGTGGCGCGACTCGCCGGTGACCTTCCCCGCCGCCCGCACCTCCACGAAGTCGCGGACCCGCCGCAGCAGGCGGTTGGCGATCCGTGGGGTTCCCCTCGACCGTTCGGCGATCTTCCGGGCGCCTTCCGCGTCCACCGGGACGCCCAGGATCTGGGCCGAGCGCAACACGATGGACTGGAGCTCGTCGACGTCGTAGAGGTCGAGCCGCCCGACGAAACCGAAGCGGTCACGCAGCGGGCCGGTCACCAGTCCGGTGCGGGTGGTCGCCCCGACCAGGGTGAACCTCGGGAGGTCGAGACGGATGCTGCGGGCCGTCGGCCCCTTGCCGATGAGGATGTCGAGCTTGAAGTCCTCCATCGCCGGATACAGGATCTCCTCCACCGCCCGGGGCAGCCGGTGGATCTCGTCGATGAACAGCACATCGCCCTCTTGGAGGTCGGTGAGCAGCGCGGCCAGGTCCCCGGCCCGCACCATCACCGGCCCGGCGGTGATCCGGAGCCCGACGCCCATCTCCGCGGCCACGATTCCCGACAGCGAGGTCTTCCCCAGCCCGGGAGGACCGGCGAACAACAGGTGGTCGACCGGCTGGCCACGCTTCCGGGCGGCCTCGATCACGATCTGGAGGTGCTCGGTCAGCTGAGACTGGCCCACGAACTCACCCAGGGTTCGGGGCCGGAGGCGGGCCTCGTCCTGCTCCTCGATGGGCGCGGCGATGGGGTCGACGTCGCGGACGGTCATCTCGGCCGGGCGGTCGGAGGTCAGGTCGCCGTCGAGGGCGTCGGCCAGCACCTCGCGCCGGGCCTCCGGGGTCAACTCGACCTCGCCAACTGGCGGAGGGCAGTCCGCACCATGGTCTCCACCGACCCGTCGTCGGGGACGGCGTCGAGGGCCTGGCGGATCTCGTCGGCGCCGTAGCCGAGTTCGGCCAGCGCCGCCCGCACCTCGCCGCGGGTCGACCGCTCCTCGCCGGTGACCATGGGCCCGTCCGGGTTCCAGGTGGGGAGGTCGAGTCGGGCCTTCAGCTCCAGCAGGAGGCGGGCCGCGGTCTTCTTCCCGACTCCGGGGATCAGGCACAGGGTATCGAGGTCGTCCTCCAGGACCGCGGTCGACAATGACGCCGGCGACAACGACGAGAGGATGGCCAGCGCCAGCGCCGGGCCCACCCCGTGAGCGCCCAGGAGGGCCTCGAAACACCGGCGTTCGTCGGCGTGGGCGAAGCCGAACAGGACGATGGCATCCTCCCGCACGTGGGTGTGGACGTGGAGGAAGACTTCGGAGCCATTGCGCCCGAGGGTGCCGAAGATCGACGACGGCACCGAGCACCGGTAGCCGACGCCCCCGACTTCGATGATGACCTCGCCGGGCACCGGCCGGTCGATGAGGGTGCCGCGCAGCGATCCGATCATGACGGTCCTCCGGCGGCCGCCACCGCCCGGCGGAGGGGCTGGCTGGTCAGGTAGCAGGCGGCCAGGGCCAGGGCATCGGCCACGTCAGGGGGCCGGGGTGGCTCGGCCAGCCCCAACACCGAGGCCACCATCCGCTGCACCTGGTCCTTGGTGGCGCCGCCGTAGCCGACCAGCGCGACTTTGACCTCGTTGGAGGTGTACTGGGCGACTTCGCACTCGGCTTCGGCCGCGGCCACCAGCGCCACCCCGGCGGCCTGCCCGGTAGCCATCGCGGTTCGGGCGTTGACCTGGAAGAACACCCGCTCGACCACCACCGCCTCCGGTCGGTACTCCGCCACCAGCGATCGGAGCTCGTCGGAGAGGACCCGTAGGCGTTGGTGGAGGGGAACCGTCGGCGCGGTGGAGATGACCCCGCCGGCCACCGCCACCATCTTCGAGCCGCGCCGGCTGACGATGCCGTACCCACAGCGGGACAGGCCGGGGTCTATCCCCAGGACGAACATGCGTTCGACTGTATCGTGGCTGGGCGGTCGAGCCGCGGATAGCCGGTTGGTGCCTGGACGGCTACTCGCCGTAGGCGGCCATCACCGAGTCGGGGATGTCGAAGTTGGCATAGACGTTCTGGACGTCGTCGTGGTCGTCGAGGGCCTCGATCAACCGGAGCACCCGCTTGGCCTCCGACTCGTCGGTCACCTCCACCGTGGTGGTCGGAACCATGGTCAGCTCCGAGGTCCCCGGGGAGAGCTCGGCGGCCTCGAGCGCCGCCCTAACCGACATCAGGTCGGCGGGCGCACAGGTCACCACCCACTGCTCCCCGTCGTCGGCGAGGTCTTCGGCTCCCGCCTCCATGGCCACCTCCAACACCCGGTCCTCGTCGAACGTCCGGGGCACCGACACCACGCCCTTTCGTTCGAACTGCCAACTCACCGCGCCGGGCTCGGCCATCGAACCGCCGTTTTTGGAGAAGATGTTGCGGATCTCGGCGCCGGTGCGGTTCCGGTTGTCCGAGAGGCACTCGACGATGACCGCCACCCCGTCGGGCGCGTAGCCCTCGTAGGAGATGGCTTCGTACCGGACCCCCTCGAGCTCGCCCGAGCCCCGCTTGATGGCCCGCTCGATGGTGTCGATGGGCACCGACGAATCCCGGGCCTTGGCGTACATGGTCCGCAGGCTGGCGTTGGCCGTCATGTCACTTCCACCCTCCCGGGCGGCCACCTCCACCTGGCGGATGATCTTGGCGAAGACCTTGGCCCGCGCCGAGTCCTGGGCCCCCTTGCGGTACTTGGTGGTCGCCCACTTCGAATGTCCCGACATCGCCTGTTACCTCTCCTCTTTTTCTCTTGGTCCTCTTTGGTCATGCTCACGAACAGCTGGTGCAGCCGCCGGTCCCCGGTCAGCTCCGGATGGAAGGCGGTCACCAGCACCGATCCCTGCCGGCACACCACCGGGCCCCCGCCGGCACTTCGCCGGGCGGCCCCGACTCCCTCCACCCGGTCGGGCAGGGTGGCCAGCACCTGGGTGCCGGGCGAAACCGCCTCCACCACCGGGGCCCGGATGAAAACCGCGTGGACCGGGGGCTCGTCGATGCCGGCGACATTGAGGTCGCACTCGAACGATGCCACCTGTCGCCCGTAGCCGTTGCGGCGGACGGTGATACCGATCACCCCGAACCGCAACTGGTCGGGACGACCGTCGAGCACGGTGTCGGCCAGCAGGATCATGCCCGCGCAGGTCCCGAAGGCGGGCAGCCCCCCGGCCAGCGCGGCGGCCAACGGGCCGTACAGCCCCGACGACTGGAGCAGCATCGACACGGTTGTCGATTCCCCGCCGGGGAGAATTATTCCGGCCAACCCGTCGAGGTCGGCTGGGCCCCGAACCCGGCGTCCGATTTCGCCGAGATCGGCCAGGGCGGCGAGGTGCTCCCGGACGTCGCCCTGCAGCGCCAGCACGCCGATGGTCATGGGCCGGCACTCGGGCGCCGGAGGGCGCCGCCCTTACCAGCCACGTGTTGACAGGCGGACATCGAGGGTGTCGATCTCCTCACCGGCCATGGCCTCGCCGAGACCGGTGGAGACCTTGGCCACCAGTTCGGCATCGGCATAGTGGGCGGTTGCCTCGACGATGGCCCGGGCGCGGCGCGCTGGGTCGCTGCTCTTGAAGATCCCGGAACCGACGAACACGGCCTCCGCGCCCAGCTGCATGACCAGCGAGGCGTCCGCCGGAGTGGCGATCCCGCCGGCACAGAACAGCGGCACCGGGAGCCTTCCGGTCCCGGCGATCTCCTGGACCAACCCGATGGGGGCGGCGAGCTCCTTGGCCCACCGGTAGAGCTCGGCGGAGTCGGCCTGGGTGATGCGGCGGATGTCGCCGAGAATGGAGCGGAGGTGGCGCACGGCCTCGACGATGTTGCCGGTCCCGGCCTCGCCCTTCGAGCGGATCATGGCCGCCCCCTCGGAGATCCGGCGCAGGGCCTCTCCGAGGTTGGTGGCGCCGCAGACGAACGGTACCTCGTAACTCCACTTGTCGATGTGGTGAGCTTCGTCGGCCGGGGTGAGCACTTCGCTCTCATCCACGTAGTCGACGCCGAGGGCGGCCAGCACCTGAGCCTCGGCGAAATGGCCGATCCGGGCCTTGGCCATCACCGGCACGGTGACCGCCGCCTTGATGCCCTCGATCATGGCCGGATCGCTCATCCGGGCTACCCCGCCGTCACGGCGGATGTCGGCCGGTACCCGCTCCAAGGCCATCACCGCGACGGCGCCCGAGTCCTCCGCCACCTTGGCCTGGTCGGCATCGACCACATCCATGATGACGCCACCCCGCAGCATGTCGGCCAGACCCCGCTTGACGGTGAAGGTGCCGGTCGGGCGGTTGCCCGCCATCGAGCCGGCTTCGATCGGTGATTCGCCCATACCTCGATTGTACAGTCGGTCCCGTCGGGCCCTCGCCCGAGGCCGGACGCTGCCGAGGTCAGCCGAGGACGACCGACAGCATGGAGATGGACCCGGCATCGATCCCGTCGACCGGGAACCGGATCCCATCGTCGGGCGAAGCCGCCCCGAGAACGTAGAGGAGGGGCAGGTAGTGATCCGGGGTGGGCACCGATTGACGGGCGTCGGGGCCGAGGGCGGGAAGGTCGGCCAGCGAGGCGCCGTCACCGGAGCTGATCCGATCCCGGACCTCGGCCTCGAAGCGAACCGCCCAGTCGAGCGGGGGAACATGGCCGGTGAGACGGGCCATCTGGAGGTTGTGGACCACATTCCCACTGCCGAGGATGAGAACGCTCTCGTCGCGCAGCGGTGCCAGCACCGAGCCGAGTTGGAGATGGAACGCCGGAAGCTGGCGGCCGTCGATGCTGAGCTGCACCATCGGGATGTCCGCCTCCGGGTACATGCGACGGGTGACCGACCAGGTCCCGTGATCGAGCCCCCACCGGTGGTCGGCCACCGCCGGGGTAGGGAGCGCTCCCGACCCGTCGATCAGCTGTCGCACCCGCTGGGCCAGTGCCGGCGAGCCGGGGGCCGGGTACTCCACCGCGAAGAGCTCCGGCGGGAATCCCCCGAAGTCATGGATGGTGCGGGGGCGTTCCATTTCGGTGACCGCGGTCTCACCGACGTACCAGTGGGCCGACACCGACAGCACCGCCGACGGGCGGGGCAGCTCCCGGCCCAACTCCGCCCAGGCGTCCGCGAACCGGTTGGGCTCGATGGCATACATGGGATTGCCGTGGCCGATGAAGACCACCGGCATGCGACGAGGCGACGCCGATTTCGGCGCCGCCTCGTCACTGCGATCAGCCAGGGTCACGCCTGGAGGACGGCCTCGGCGTCGATCTCGATGGTCACCTTCTTGGCCACCACCAGGCCGCCGGCATCCATGACCGCACCGAAGGAGACATCGAAGTCCTCGCGGTCGATCTCGGCGGTGGCGCTGAATCCGGCCCGGAGGTTGCCGTACGGATCTTTGACCACACCTTCGAGGGAGGTCTCGAGCGTCACCGGCCGGGTGATGCCCCGAATGGTGAGGTCTCCGGTGACCTTCCACTTCTTGCCGTCCGGGACCACCGACGTGCTGACGAACGTCCATGTCGGATGGTTCTCCACGTCGAAGAAGTCGTTGGTCCGGAGGTGGTTGTTGCGGGTCTCATCCTGGGTGTCGACGCTGTTGGCATCGATGGTCACGTTGACCGACGACTGCGTCGGATCTTCGGCAACCTGAATCGTCCCGTCGAACTTGGTAAATCGCCCACGGACCTTGGACACGGCCATGTGCCTCACCGCGAAACCGACCTGGCTGTGGGCCACGTCGAGGGCATAGGTCCCGACCAGCGGGAGCTCGACCCCTTCTACCGTCCTGGTGGTTGCTTCTTTGACATCAGCCATGTGATTTCCTCTTTCGCATCCATCGCCTGGGGCTCCTTGTCACAGGCGTACCGCTACGGGTACTTGACTACGCAAATAACTATACCAGGGCTTAGTTGCGAGCGCAACCTTATTTGTCCCTTGTGTGGATATACCCATTGACCAGGGCTTCTAACCGTCGAGGTCAGCGCCGCGCCCGCGCCCAGCCCCCAGTCGTTCCGATCTACTTGCTTACACAATCATTGCGCACGCAGCTTCTGGACAACTTCGGATATACTGGCGCCCATGGCTGGGGAGCAGGGTTGGGATGAGGAGCGAGTGACCACGGTGGGGTTGCTCTTCGAGTCCAGCGCCGGACTCCGCCGGGTCCTGGAGCCCTTGCTCCTGACCGACAGCGGACTGGCCAATCAGTCCTTCGACGTGCTGGTCCGGCTGGCCCGGACACCGGGATTCCGGCTTCGGATGAGCGAGCTGGCCGCGCAGACGACGCTCACCCCGAGCGGGCTCACCCGCTCGGTGGATCGACTCGAACAGGCCGGCATGGTGACCCGGGAGGCGTGCCCGGAGGACCGGCGGGGGGCGTTCGCCGTCCTGTCCACCAAGGGTCAGGCGGTGATGGACGAGGCCATTCCCCTCCACGTGGCGCACATCGACGAGTTGCTGGATGGCGTGCTCACCCGGGAAGAAGAGCAAACGCTGTCTTCGCTGCTCCGCAAGATCCGAGACCACATCCGCAGCCTCGGCCACTCGACGGCCTGCGAGGAATCGGAAGCCGCCGACCCGGCGGTTTCGGGCGCCTCCTAGACGACCCGGCCGGTCGATCCCGACGCAGGCCCGGGGCCGGGGGCCGACGGGAGACCCGACGGTGGGTCAGAGCAGGGCCAGGGCGGCGGCCCGGACTCCGGTGTCGTCGAGGTCGCCTTCCGACGCCGGTCCCGAGGGGGACCCGGCCAGCGGGTTGATCCAGAGCCACTGGGTGAGCGCCGAGATCCGCCCGCCGCCCGGAGGCCAGGGCGGGGAACTCCCGGTCGACTCGGCCATCTTGGCCAGGGCGGAGCCGAGGCCGGTCGGGTAGCGCACCACCCCGACGGCCCGTTGGTCCGCCGAGAATTCGCGGCCGAGTCCCACCAGGCGGTGCACCCGGGCCGCCCCGGACGACGTCAGCAGCGTCAGCGGCGCAATCACCGCCACCGCGACTCCCGATCGCACGGTGTCGTGCCGCTTGATGTGGACGAGCTCCTGGGCCACTACCCCCTCGAGCTCCACCAGGCTCAGTGTCTCCTCGAGGCCGGACGTCACGATCAGCGACGCGGTGCTCGGGTGGCGACCGACGGCCATGGCGTTGAGCACCGGGCTGTCGACCACCAAGACTGCGGGTTGGGGCAGGCCCATGGTGGCGCAGAGCCCGTCGACCACATTGTGAAGTCGGGGATGCACCCCGGCGTTCGAGGGGCGGGCACCCACCGCCCGCACCACCATGCCCGGCGCCGCCCGCCAGACCCACCCGGCCGCGACGACGGTGACCACCACCAGCAGTCCGACCGCGGCCAGCGGCACGCCCGCCAGCAGGACGACGACCGCGAGGACCGCCCCGACCACCAGGCCGGGGATTGCCGAGGCCAGCAACGCCCAACGGCGATTGGCGGCGATCGTCTGCCTCTCTTCGGCGTTCTCGGATTTCTCCGGGGGACGGACCGCCGCCGGCACGGTATGCCGGGGGCCGCCGGTGACCGGCCCCGGAGACTCCGGGCTCCGGCCCGAGGGCCGCGATCCCGACCTCTGGCCACCGCGGTTGTCTCCCGGACGCTGACCCTGGCCGCTCGGGCGTCGGTTCCCCGACGGTGAGCGGTGCCGGCCGCCCCCCGACGAGCCGCTGGGCCGGCCGCGGCCACCGCCTTGGTTGGAGCCCCGGCCCCGGTTGCGGTTGTCTCCGCCGCCCCCACCCCCTCGGTTTCCTCCCTGATCCCGGGACGGTGTGGTCGTTCCTCTCCCCCGCCCCCCGACCATGGGTCCGCCGGACGGCGGCAACGCCGATGAGGCCGGGAACTGGGGAGGAAGACTCATGACCAGTGCAGTGTACGGCCGCTCAGCGCCTCGACCGGACCGCCGCCGACCAGTAGAGCGTCTCGTACCGCTGGGCCAGGCGATTCATCGACCATTGCTCGGCTCTCGCCGACGCCGCCGCCACCCGGGCCGGCCGCGGGTCGCCAGCTCCGGCACCGCTCCCCCGGTCGCCCACCGCCAGAATCGACTCCAGCGCCCCGGCCAGGGCCCGGGCGTCCCCCGGTGGCACCAGCACCGCGTCGCCCCCGACCACGTCCCGGTAGCCGTCGATATCGCTGGCCACGACCGGGGTGTTCGCCGCCATCGCCTCCAACAGCACCATCCCGAACGACTCGCCCCCCAGCGACGGGGCACAGAGCACATCGGCGGCGGCCAGCCGTCGCGCCTTCTCGTCTTCGGTCAGAACGCCGAGCCAGCGGACGTCGGGCGACTCCGGAAACCGGCGTTGCAGGGCTTCGGTCTCCGGTCCGTCCCCGGCGATCCACAGGACCGGGCCGGCAACTCCCGTCCCGCCACCGGCCCCAATGCCGCCGCCATGGAGGGTGCGGCCGGCCTCGAGCAGCACCCGAAGGCCTTTGCGCTCCTCGTGCCGGCCCAGGAACAAAATGGTGGGACCGTCCTTCGGCCACGGGTCGGCGTGGCGGAACCTGTCGATCTCCACGCCGTTGAACAGCACCTGGTAATCGCCGCCGATGGCCTCGGCGGCCGTCTGCCGGGCGGCTTCGGAGACCGCGCACCGGACCGCGAATCGCCGGGCCGCCAGCTTGGCCAGCGGTCCGAGCAACGAGTAGAAGACGCTGGCGCCGCTCCGGTGGAAGGTTGCCACCAACGGTGGGATGCCCGGCGCGGCCAGCAGCCCGTAGGACAGTCCGGGGGCAAACGGTTCGTGGACATGGACGAGGTCGAACCGGCCCCGGCGGACCACCTTCACCCCGTGGGCCACCGCGCGGGGCGACAGCGACACCGGGGCCCGTGACCCGTTCGAGGGGACGGGCACCGATCGACCGGTCACCACCAGTTCGACCCCGTCGGGAACATCGGCGACATCGTCGACCGGGGCGAACACGGTGACCGGGTGCCCTCGCTCGCTGAGCACCCGGGACAGGCCGGTGACCTGTCCCTGGACTCCGCCGGGACGGGACAGGCTGTAGGGGCAGACCAGGGCGACCCGAAGGTTGGGCGACACCGGTGAGGCCGCCGACGCCGGTGGACCCGCAGGAGAACCATCCTGGCGGGTCACGGTTTCGGCGGGATTCTGTCCACCGGCCACAGGGGCTGGAAGACGTGCCACTGCTCGGGTGCCTGGCGGATCAGGCCTTCGAACCGGGTGGCGATCTCCTGGGTGATCCGCTGCACATCGGTGCGGAAGGACCCGGTGCGGCAGGTGTCGATGGGTGGCTGCACGACGGCATGGTGATCACGGCCGGGGCCGCTGTACACCGCCGAGGTGAGGAGCCGGGCCCCGGTGCGCAGAGCCAGGGTCGCCGGGCCGGCGGGCATGGTGGTGGTCTCGCCGAAGAATTCCACCTCGATCCCGTTCTCGAGGAGGTCGCGATCGCACAGGAGCCCGACCAGCTTCCCGTCGCGCAAGGATTTGATCATCGCCGAACCCGAGTCCGCATCCAGCGGCACGATGGTCAGGCCCATGGCCGCCCGTTGCTCCACGAAGTAGTCGAACAGCTCTGGCGGCTCGATCCGCTCGGCGACCGCGGTCATCGGATAGCCCTTGCCGGCGAGGAACGCCCCGCCGTACTCCCAACTGCCGACATGGGGCAACGCCAGTACCACCCCGTTGCCGGCGGACATGGCGTCGACCAGATGTTCGAACCCGTCGGCGACGAACCGCTGCAGCACCTCACTCATCGGGGTGCTCCCCAAGCGCGCGCCTTCGACCCAGTAACGGGCGTAGGCACCAAAGGCCCGTCGGGCCCAGAGATCGAGGACCGCGTCGTCGAGGTCTCCCCCGAGGACCCTCCGAAGATTGCGGGTGATCATCTCCCGGTGTTGGCGACGGAGCACGAACATCACATCTCCGACCCGGGCGGCGGCCCACAGGGCCAGCGGCTCGGGCAGCGCGCCGAGGGCGCGACCCAGAGTCGTATAGAGGCGGAAGACCGCCCGATCCTTGTTCACCGATGCTTTCCGGAAACCTGTGACCGGCGGAAAGGTCAGCTGCTGCGTCGGGCCGCGGCCCGCTGACGGATGCCCTGGCCGGCATGGCGTGCCCGCCAGGTGCGACCCGACCGGCTGGACAACTCGCCCTGCCGGCGTGCCCGCCAACGGGACGGGGATCCGCTGCTCCGTCGGCGCTCGCCGCGGACGGCGGTGCGGGTCCGGCGGGCGAACGACACCGACACCGGCGCTTCAGCCAGACGCCACACCTTGGCGAAGCGCCCGATGGCGGTGAGCATGGTCAGTCCCAGCATCACCCACAACACCGGAACCAGGAACGAGGCGGACAGCAGGCCGATGCCCAGGAGGATCATCCGCTCGGCCCGTTCCATCAGCCCACCCTTGGCCGAGATGCCGAGGGATGCCGCCTTGGCCCGTTGGTAGGAGACCAACGAGGTGGCACCCAGCACCGCGAACGGGAGGAGGACCAGGTGCCCGGGATGGGCCGACACCAGATACCAGGCCACCCCGCCCAGCAGCAGCGCGTCCGCCACCCGGTCGGTGACCGAGTCGAAGAACGCCCCCCGGACCGATGACGTCCCGGAAGCCTTGGCCACCGGCCCGTCGAGGAGGTCGTGGAGCCCGGTGAGGATCAAGAGCAGGATGGCGAGGTGTAGACGGCCGGTGCCGATTGCCCACGCGGTGGCGGTCGCCGAAAGCAGGCCGGTCGCGGTCAGGACATCGGCGGTCACACCCAGCTGCTGTAGCTTGCGACCGACCGGACCGGTTCCCCGGTCAACGGTGTCGCGCCAGCGCCCGTCGAACATGTCAACTCCTCCAGGGGTTCACCTCACCCTACCATCTGCTAGCTGGAGTACGCAGACGTTCTCCGGCCTGCACCCGCCCGGAGCCGGTCGTTCCGACCCCTCGGCGGCAGCCACCGACTCATCCGGGCCACGCCCGGTGCAGCCGGGCCCAGCTGTCGGCCAGGGTCTCGGGGAGCACCCGGGCCCCGCCCACCGAGGTCATGAAGTTGGTGTCCCCCAGCCACCGGGGCACCGCGTGGAGATGGATGTGCCGGGGGATGCCCGCCCCGGCGGCCCGACCGAAGTTGGCTCCGATGTTGATGCCTTCGGGATGGTAGGCGGCTTCGAGCGCGGCCATCCCGTCCTGGAGTGCGCTCCAGAGCTCGGGACTCTCGGTGCCGGTGAGTTCGGCCATCGACCGGACGTGGCGGGCGGGCATCACCATCAGGTGACCGCTGGCGTAGGGGAAGGCGTTGAGGACCGCGAAGGTGGTCTCCCCCCGCCAGATCACCCCGTTGTCGGCCGAGGGCGGACCGCTGGCCGCGATCCGGCAGAACACGCACCGGGCCGGGTCGTCGAGCGGGTGATCATCCAAGCTGTCCGCCTCCGGCTCGATCCCGGCGTTGGCCACACTGGGTAGGCCGGAGACGTACTCACTCCGCCACCCGGCCCACAGGTGATCGAGGTTCACGCCGGGCCGCCCCCGGGGACGCTCCCGGCCGCCTCCGGCGATCCCCGGTCGGCGATCTCGGTGATCAGGTCCTCGGCGAACGACTCGAAAGGCACCCCTCGGTCGGGTCGCTTGGATCCCCGTCGGTTGACCCCCACCGTCCCGGCGGCCACGTCGTCGTCCCCGACCACCAGGATGTACGGCACCTTGGAGAGCTTCGCCCGTCGGATCCCGGCGTTGATGGGTTCGCCGGTCCTGTCCACCGTCACCCGGACCCCGAGCGCCCGGAGTCGGCGCTCGACCTCCTCGGCATAGCCCTGGTGGGCATCGCTCACCGGAATCACCATCACCTGCTCGGGGGACAGCCAGGTGGGCAGCGCGCCGGCGTAGTGCTCGAGGAGGATGGCGAAGAACCGCTCCACCGAACCGAACAGGGCCCGGTGGATCATGATCGGTCGGTGGCGGCTGTTGTCGGCCCCGGTGTATTCCATCTCGAACCGCTGCGGCTCCTGGTAGTCGAGCTGGATGGTCGACATCTGGTGGGTCCGGCCGATGGCGTCCCGGGCCTGGACGGAGATCTTCGGGCCGTAGAAGGCGCCGCCGCCGACGTCCGGCACCATTTCGAGGTTCATCGACTGGGCGACCCGGCGCAGCACCTCGGTGGCCTCGTCCCACTCTTCCTCGGCTCCGACCGCCTTGCCCTCCGGTCGGGTGGACAGCTCGACGAAGAAGTCGCTGAGACCGAAATCACGCAGCATCGACAACACGAAGTCCAGGGTGGTGTGGAGCTCGCCCTCCAACTGCTCGGGGGTGCAGAAGATGTGGGCGTCGTCCTGGGTCATCCCCCGGACCCGGGTGAGACCGTGCACCACTCCGGACAGTTCGTAACGGTAGACCGACCCGAACTCGAACATCCGGATCGGCAGGTCGCGATAGGACCGCTGCCGGCTCTTGAAGATCAGGATGTGGAACGGACAGTTCATCGGCTTCAGGTAGTACTGCTGGCCACCGTCCAGCTCCATCGGCGGGAACATCCCGTCGGCGAAGAAGTCGAGGTGCCCGGAGATCTCGAACAGCTCGGACTTGGTGATGTGGGGGGTGTAGACGAACTCGTAGCCGTTGGCCTCGTGCTGCTTCCGGGAGTAGTCCTCCATCAGCCGTCGGATGGTCCCGCCCCGGGGGTGGAAGACGGGGAGGCCGGAGCCGATCTCCTCGGGGAAGGAGAACAGATCCAGTTCGGCGCCCAGCTTCCGGTGGTCGCGCCGCTCGGCCTCCTTCAACCGCTCGAGATGGGCGTTCAGCGCCTTCTCCGACTCCCAGGCCGTCCCGTAGATCCTCTGCAGTTGCTGCCGTTTCTCGTCGCCCCGCCAGTACGCCCCGGCCACCCGCATCAGGGCGAAGAAGCCCAGGCGGCCGGTGGACGGCACATGCGGGCCGCGGCACAGGTCGGTGAAGGTCGGCGAGTTCCAGTAGGTCGACACCTCCGGCGCGCCGTCACCTTCCGCGGCGGCATCGACCTCGTTGCCCCCGGCCTCGACGGCCTCGATGATCTCCCGTTTGTAGGGCTGGCCCTCGAAGAGGGACAGGCCCTCCTGGATGGAGTGCTCATGGCGGATGAACGGTTGGTTCTCGGCGATGATCTCCCGCATGGCGGCGTCGATCCGACCGAGGTCGTCATCGCTGAAGTGGGCCCCGCCGGGCAGTTCGAAGTCGTAGTAGAAGCCGTCCTCGATGACCGGGCCGATGGCGAATCGGGCTCCGGGCCACAGCCGCAACACCGCCTGGGCCAGCACGTGGGCGGTGGAGTGGCGGATGACGGCCCGACCTTCGTCGGAGTCGGCCGTCACCACCGCCACCGAGGACCCGTCGGGGACCTCCGCGGCCAGGTCGACCTCGGCGCCATCGACCTTGGCGGCCACCGCCGCCTTGGCCAGCCGGGGGCCGATCGACTCGGCCACCTCCAGGGCGGTGCTCCCCTCGGCAAGCTCCTTGGTCGATCCATCGGGAAGCCTGACGGTCACGACGCCTGCCATGGGAGAACCCTTCTGCTCGGTGCTGATCTGCTCGATATGCCGACCCCGACGCTCGCCGACGCCGGGGGACTTACACGGTAATGGATACGCCGAGCAGGGCCGCACCGGCGACCACACTGCGACCGGCCGCCGCCTCGTCGTCGAGGACCCGGAGGGCCCCGGGAGTATCGAGGTCGTCATCCAGGCGAGCGCGGACCGCCTCCAGGCCGGGGTCGGTCGAACCGTCCCCGGCCGGCGGGGAGCCACCGGCCGGAATCCCGCCGGCCCGCCATCGCGCCAACCGGGCGGTGGCCGCCGGCATCTCCGCCGATGTCCACTCCCAGTCGGTCCGGTAGTGGTGGTCGAGCAGCGCCAACCGGATGGCGGCCGGCTCCCAGGTCTTCAGCAGGTCCCCGACGAAGACCAGGTTCCCGAGGGATTTCGACATCTTGGTCCCGTCGAGGCCGACCAACCCGACGTGCAGCCAGTGACGCACGAAGAGACGGCCGGTGACCGACTCCGACTGGGCGGTCTCCGACTCATGGTGGGGAAAGATCAGGTCGCGGCCCCCACCATGGACGTCGAGGGTCTCCCCCAGTTCCCGGAGGGCGAGGGCGGAGCATTCGATGTGCCACCCGGGCCGGCCCGGTCCCCAACGGGATTCCCACGACGGCTCATCGGGGAGGGCGGGCTGCCAGAGGACGAAGTCGAGCGGGTGGCGTTTGTTGGGATCGTCGGGGTTGCCGCCGTTTTCGGCGGCCAACGCCAGCATGGCCGGTTCGCTGAGATGGCTCACCTTCCCGAATTCGGAGAAGGTGGTGACGTCGAAGTACACCCCCCCGCCGGCCTGGTAGGCGTGACCGGAGTCGAGCACCGAGCCGACCAGGATCAGGATGTCGGCGATGGCCGAGGTGGCCCGGGGCTCGGACCAGGCCGGGATGAGGCCGAGCGAGCTCATGTCGGCATCGAACTGGGCGATCTCTTCGGCGGCGAGATCGAGGTAGTGGACACCGAGCTCCCGGGCCTTGCGGAGGATGTCGTCATCCACGTCGGTGACGTTGCGGACGCACCGGGTCTCGTGGCCCAGGTCCCGAAGCCGCCGCTGGAGGATGTCGAAGGTCAGATAGACCTGGGCGTGGCCCAGGTGGGCCGAGTCGTACGGGGTGATGCCACAGGAGTAGAGCGAGACCACCGGCCCCACCTCCAGCGGTGCGACCTCTCCCCGGGCCGAGTCGTACAGCCGGATCACGGGGTCGACGTCACCGTTCAATGCTCCCCGTAGCCACCCAGGCGCACGGTGGTGTGCGCCTTGTGGCGAATGTTCACCGTGATCAGCACCGCGGTGAAGGCCTCGATGGGCGCGGCCTGCGACAGACTGCCGGCGTCGATCCCACGGAGTCCCTCCATGCTGTCGACCATCGCGGTGGTGGCGGCGGTGGCTCGGGGATGGTCCGAACAGACGAAGACGTCCGCCTCCAGCGGCGTGGTCAGCTTCTCCATCTGCGACGCCGGGAGGTGATGCAGCGAAGCCGACACCAGCGACTCGGGGAGCGCGGCCTGGATCGAAGCCGCCACCGATCCGCGGGGCGGCACCAAGGCCAGGAACTCCCGGCCTTCCTTGACCAAGGCGTTGGCCATCGACACCACCACCTTGCCGGCCAACTCGGCCGCCAACGGCTTGACGGTGGCCACCGCCCCGTCCCACGGGGTAGCCACCACCAGCAGCTCGCAGGATGCGGTGTCCTGGTTGGATGCCCCCTCCAGGTCGAGGTGATGATCGGGCCAGGCCTTCGCCAATTCCTCGGCCACCGCGGTCGCCCGATCGGCGTCGCGAGATCCGATGACCACCGACGCGCCGCCTGCCGCCAGCCGAACCGCCAGGCCGCGACCGGCCGGACCCGTGCCTCCAAAGATTCCGACGCGCATGGCCCTTACCTTTGCACATGCCACCGTCGCCCCGGCAAAGGTGGCGGGCGATAACCTCGCGGCCCCATGGGACTGCTCGACGGAAAACGGATCCTGGTGACCGGGGTGTTGACGGACGCCTCGCTGGCCTTCGCCGTGGCCCGCAAGGCACAGGAAGAAGGCGCCGAGGTCATCCTCTCCGGAGCCGGGCGTGGCCTCTCCCTCACCCGTCGGACCGCCCGGAAATTGGCCGTCGAGGCGGAGGTGCTGGAGATCGACGTGACCCGACCCGAGCAGTTGGCCGAAGCCGCCGGGGTGCTGGCCACCAAGTGGGACCGGATGGACGGACTGCTCCACTCCATCGGGTACGCACCACCGGAATGCCTGGGCGGGGACATCTTTCAGGCCCAGTGGGAACAGGTGCAGACCGCCCTCCACGTGTCGGCCTACTCGTTGAAGGCGCTGGCCGAGGCATTTCGCCCGTTGCTGGCCGCCGCCGGGGCCGGCGACGGGCCGGGAGCATCGATCGTCGGGCTCGACTTCGACGCCACCGTGGCCTGGCCGGCCTACGACTGGATGGGGGTCTCCAAGGCGGCACTCGAATCGCTCTCCCGCTACCTGGCCCGGGATCTCGGCCCCGAGAAGGTGCGGGTGAACCTGGTGGCCGCGGGTCCGGTGAAGACGATGGCGGCCAAGTCGATTCCGGGGTTCAGTGCCTTCGAGGACACCTGGGCGGAACGGGCGCCCCTGGGTTGGGACGTCCTCGACACCGAGGTGGTGGCCCGCGCCTGTGTCGCCCTGATGTCGGACTATTTCCCCATGACCACCGGAGAGATGGTCCATGTCGACGGGGGCGTCCACGCGGTGGGCGCCTGAGCTGTTTCGTCATCTTCGTCATCCGTTTGCGCACCGCCGCTTCGCGGTTCGGTGTGACACGTTCCAAGGAGTCCACTCTGCCCACCCCTGACCAACTCCGCACCCGGATCACCGAGTACGTGCAGGCCGTCAACTCCCGCGACGCCGATGCGATCGCCGCGCAGTTCACCGAAGACGCCCGCCACCACGATCCGGTCTCCAACCCCCCGAACATCGGCCGGGCGGCCATCGTCACCTTCTTCGAGAACGGCATCGCCGCCAGCGAGGCATGGACATTCAGCGCCAAAGCCGTCCACACCTGCGCCAACCATGTGGCCATCGACTTCGAGATCGCGGTGGAGACCGGCGGGGCCACCATGACCATCGCCGGCATCGAGATCTTCGAGGCCAACCCGGAGGGCCGGTTCACCTCGGTGAGCGCCTACTGGGACGACGCCGACCTGACCTTCGACTAGGCCGCGGGTGCCCGTTGCCCGCCCCGGGGCGGGAGAGGCGAGCCCACACCGGGCGGTACCATGCGTCGATCATGCCGACTGCCGAAACCGAAGGTGAGCTGTCCGTTGCCGATGCCTGACCGGGCCGCCGCCCAACCGGGCTCGACCCCCACCCGGCCGCCGGGAGTGGTCACGGTGATCGGGCTGTTGGGCCACGCCTTCGACGCCATCGGGGACGAAGGCCGGGAAGCCCTGATCTCCGCCGAACTGGTGATGGGCGGACGCCGACAACTCGAGAGCCTGGGGAAGTGGTCCCCCGGAGCCAAGCCCGGGGCCTCCAGCCAGGAGACTCCCTCCATCGAGATCGGTGATGATGTCGATGACGCCTGCCGCCGGGCGGCATCGGCCTCCCGCGACGGCGTCTCCGTATGCATGGTGGTCTCCGGCGACCCCGGGTTCTTCGGCATCGTCGGCTCGCTGGTCCGGGTGGTCGACCGGCGCTATCTGAGGATCCTCCCGGCCACCTCGGCGGTGTCACTGGCCTTCGCCCGCCTGGCTCTGCCGTGGGAGGACGCCGCGGTGGTCGGGGCACGAGGGCGACCGCTGGCCGACTCGGTTCGGGCCATTCGCCTGGCCCGGAAGGCGGCAGTGCTCACCTCGCCGGACGCACCTCCCGAGGCGGTGGGCAAGGCCCTGGTGGCGGCGCGGGCGGCGGTGGACACCGTGGCGGTGTGCAGCCGCCTCGGCTATCCCGACGAGTCGGTCACCGTCGTCGGACTCCACGAGTTGGCCACCGGGAGCTGGGATCCCTTCTCGGTGGTGGTCCTGGTCGGTCCGGCCGGCCGGCCGATCGCCGGGTGGGGCGGGGTCGATGCCGAT
This sequence comes from uncultured Acidimicrobiaceae bacterium, assembly GCA_963819695.1. Taxonomy (GTDB): domain Bacteria; phylum Actinomycetota; class Acidimicrobiia; order Acidimicrobiales; family RAAP-2; genus DASZIT01. The sequence goes on from CAWFXD010000001.1 coordinate 1,829,319, forward strand.
GCCAAGCCGCTGGCCTGGGGTCTTCCCGACAATGCCTACGCCCATCGGGACGGACTGGTGACCGAGGCGGAGGTCCGGGCGGTGGCGCTGGGAAAGTTGGCGTTGCCGGCCACCGGCGTGCTGTGGGACGTTGGCGCCGGGAACGGGAGCGTGGCCGTCGAAGCCGCCGTCCTGTGTCCGGGCATCACCACCTTCGCCATCGAGGAGCGCGACGCCGAGGCCATGCGCATCACCGCTAACGCCGCCAGTTTCGGCGCCGATGTCCGGGTCGTCCACGCCCGGGCCCCGGAGGCCTGCGTGGGGCTCCCGGACCCGGACCGGGTGTTCGTGGGTGGCGGCGGTCTCGACGCCCTCGACATGGCCCTGGCCCGATTGCGACCGGGCGGGCGGATCGTGGCCGCCTTCTCGGCCCTCGACCGGGCCGCCGGCGCCGCCGACCGACTGGGGAACCTCGTCCAGGTGTCGACCAACCGCGGCGAGGTCTCGGCCGACGGAAGCTGGCGGTTGGCGGCCGCCGACCCGGTGTTTCTGGCTTGGGGCCCCGAGAGCCACCAATCTGGATAGCTTCCCGCCCGCTCCTGTTGACCGCCGGAGCGGGTTACCACCGCGGGAGCGAAGCTACAGCTGCATGGCCTTTACTTCGAGGAACTCCTCCAGACCGAAGCTGCCGTATTCACGTCCGTTGCCCGACTGCTTGTAGCCGCCGAACGGAGCCAGCGGGTTGAATCCGCCGCCGTTGACCTCGACCTGGCCGGTGCGGAGCTGGCGTGCCACCGACTTGGCCCGCTCCGGGTCGCCGGACCAGACCCCGCCGGCCAATCCGTAGTCGGAGTCGTTGGCGATGGCGATGGCCTCTTCCTCGGTGTCGTAGGGGATGATCGAGAGCACCGGGCCGAAGATCTCGTCCCGGGCGATGGTCATGTCCGGGGTCACGCCGCTGAACACCGTGGGTCGGACGAAGAAGCCGGCCGACAGCCCCTCCGGTGACTCCACCCCGCCGGTGAGAAGGGTGGCCCCCTCCCCGACTCCCTTGTCGATGAAGTTGCGGACCCGGTCGCGCTGGGCGCTGGACACCAAGGGTCCGAGGCGGCTCGAGGGATCGAAGGGGTCGCCGGGGGTGAACGCCTCGGCGGCCGCGACGGCCAGGTTCTCGACCTCGGACAGGCGCTCCCGGGGGACCAGCATCCGGGTCAGCGCGCTGCAGGTCTGCCCCGAGTTGAGATAGCACTTCTGGACGCCGTCGGGGACGGCCTTGGCCAGGTCGGCATCGTCCAGGATCACGTTGGCCGATTTGCCCCCGAGCTCGAGGGCCACCCGCTTGACGGTGCCCGAGGCCACCTCGGACACCCGCTTGCCGGCCCGGGTGGACCCGGTGAACGACACCATGTCGACGTCGGGATGGGCGGCAATCGCCTCTCCCACCACCGGCCCGGCCCCGGAGACCAGATTGAAGACGCCGGCGGGAAGCCCGACCTGCTCGAAGATCTCGGCCAGGACGAAGGCGTTCAGCGGCGCGACTTCGCTGGGCTTCAGCACCACCGTGCAGCCGGCCGCCAGCGCCGGGGCCACCTTGGCGGCGATCTGGTGCAGCGGGTAATTCCACGGAGTGATGGCCCCGACCACGCCGATCGGCTCCCGCACGATCAGAGAGTTGCCGACCGTCTGTTCCCAGGTGAAGTCGTCGGCCACCTGGGCCATGGAGCCGAAGGTGGACATGGGCAGCCCGACCTGTACCAGCTGGGAGAGCACCAGCGGCATGCCCACCTCGTGGGTGATCAGGTTGGCCAGCTCGTCCATCCGGGCGCCCAACTCCTGGCTGACCCGGGTCAGCAGTTCGGTCCGCTCCTTCACCGGGGTGTTCGACCAGGCCGGGAACGCGGCCCGGGCCGCGGCCACCGCCAGGTCGACGTCCTTGGTCGACCCCTCGGGGATGGTGCCCATCACCGCTTCGGTCGTCGAGTCGATGACGTCCATGGTGCCGGTTCCGGTGGACGGCACCCACTTTCCTCCGACGAACAACCGGTCACGAACAATCGTTTGCGACGTACCCACGGTGATCCCCCTCGTAGAAGTGACTTGGCCTCAGCATAGACATGCGGCATCTCCGAAGAATTCGGCGCACCGGCCGGCCGTCGCGGTGTTGCATAGGCCCCGTTATATATGTAGTGTCCAGTATCTAACCGATGCGCCCACTCGGCGTCCGGCCGCCGAGTGGCCAGCCGAAGACCCGGGGATCAGAGGAGCAACATGGCCCAAACCCAAGCGGAGCGGAAGGCGGAGACCCGGGCGCGCCTGCTGGCCGCCGGGGCCGATCTCTTCGCCGACCGCGGGATCGACGGGGTCTCCGTCGATGCGGTGGCCGAGGCGGCCGGTCGAACCTCCGGCGCGGTCTATGCACACTTCGGCAGCAAGCAGGGCCTGCTGTTGGCGGTGCTCGACGCCTGGAAGCAGTCGGTCCTCACCGTGCTGTTTGCCGAAGTGGCCATCACCGACTCACCCCTCGGTCAGTTGGCGGCGGTGTGGGACAACATCGGCAACAATCCCGGCACCGACTCCGAGCGCTGGTCGCTGCTCGAACACGAACTCTGGCTCCGGGCCGCCCGGGACCCCGAGGTGGCCAGTGCCCTCCGGGCCCGCGATGCGGACGCTCGCCGCCACAGCAGCCACGAGCTGTCCCGCTGGGCGTCGAGGGTCGGCGTCGAGCCGGTCGCCGATCCCGACGATCTGGCCACCCTGGTCAAGGCCCTTCTCACCGGGCTGGAGATGCAGCGCCGCATCGAACCCGACTCGGTGAACGACGATCTCGCCGTCCGCGGTCTGGCCGCGTTGATGGGCATGCCCCGCTCCTCCACGTCTCCTTCCGCTTCTGCATCCGCTTCCGACACCACCGCGACTTCCGAAACAACCTCATAGACACCGACGCACTTAACAGAGAGAGGCACCCACCGTCATGAATACCGAGATCCGCAACAAGTTGGGCATCGAGTTCCCCATCTTCGCCTTCACCCACTGCCGCGACGTCGTCGCGGCCGTCTCCAACGCCGGTGGGATCGGCGTGCTCGGCGCCATCGGCTTCACTCCCGACCAGCTCGAAGTCGAGCTCACCTGGATCGACGAGCACATCGGCGACCATCCCTATGGCGTCGACATCGTGATTCCGGCCAAGTACGAGGGCATGGACGAGATGGACCCTGACGCACTCGAGGCCCAGATCCGGGGCCTGGTCCCGCCCCAGCACAAGGAATTCGCCCTCAAGATCCTGGCCGATCACGGCGTGCCGTTGATCCCCGAGGGCGAGCGTCAACCCAACGGCATGATCGGTTGGACGGCGGCCCACGCCGCCGGGCTGATCGATGTCGCTCTCCGCCACCCGAAGGTTCGGCTCATCGCCAATGCGCTGGGCACTCCCCCACCCGATGTCGTCGAACGGATCCAGGGAGCCGGCCTGATGATCGGGGCGCTGGCCGGATCGGTGAAGCACGCCCTCAGCCACAAGGCCGCCGGACTCGACTTCATCGTCTGCCAGGGATCAGAGGGTGGGGGCCATACCGGAGACGTGGGCAGCATCGTGTTGTGGCCCGAAGTCATCGACGCGGTCGCGCCCATCCCGGTGCTGGCCGCCGGTGGGGTCGGCAGCGGTCGGCAGATGGCGGCCGCACTGGCCCTCGGGGCCCAGGGGGTGTGGTCCGGGACGTTGTGGCTGACAGTGGAGGAAGCCGACATCCCGCCCAAACAGATGGAGACCTACCTGGCTGCCTCCAGCCGCGACACCATCCGGTCCCGTTCGTTCACCGGCAAGCCCTGCCGGATGCTCAAGAACGACTGGACCGACGCGTGGGAGTCGGAGGATTCGCCCGGCCCCCTGCCCATGCCCCTGCAGATGATGGTGGCCATCGAAGCCGTGTCCCGCGGCCACCGGTATCCCGAGCAGGCTCGGGACGTGGCCTTCAATCCCTGCGGTCAGGTCATCGGACGCGCCACCGTCGTCCGGAAGGCCAAGGACGTCGTCTTCAGCATGGTCGAGGAGTACATCGAGGCGACCGACCGCATGCAGGCGGGAGTCACCGTCTGACGCCCCAGCTTCCCTCCCGGCTCCTCCGACCCTGCCCGGGTCTCGGTCACCCCAGACGGTACGATGCCGGTGGAGCCGTGCACCGACAACGGGGGTTGAGGGTGCCGGGGGAGCGACCGAATGGCGACATTGCATGGATTTCCGATCCTGGCGACCGGGCAACGCTGGTGCGTCGTCGACATGCCCGACTGCTGGGCGATCATGGACAGCCTCGACGCCGTACCTCACGCCACCTTCCAGTTCCAGAAGGACGAATCCGGCTGGCGGGAGGCACTGGCCCAACTCCAACGGAGCGACACGGTTCCGCCGACCATCCCGACGGCAGTGGTCCCGGCGGCGGCGCCACCGGTTCGGCGCGGTCGACGACAGTTCTCACTGGCCCGGATCGGGATCTTCCTGAGTTCGATCATCCTGGGCGTGTCGCCGTGGCTCCCATGGGCATCGATCCAGGTCTCGCTCAACGGTGGTCCGTCGTCGTCCATCCGCGGCGACCTGTTCAAGATCATGTCCCACGGGTGGCGCAACAGCGTGGTCGACATCCTGGTCGGTCTGGCCGTCGTGTGTGCCGTCCAGGCGCTGGTCCTACCCTTCCCCCGGATCGCGCTGGCATCGGCGATCATCGGGTTCCTGTCCCTGGTGCCGGTGATCCTGGGTGTCACCCAGGTCCACACCTATGTCGGCCCGGGTTTCTCCCATCCCCCGGTTTCGATCGCGTACGGGGTGTTCGTGGCCTTCGGAGGCTGCCTGCTGCTCATCATGGCGTGGGCGGTGTTCCCGACCGGACTCAGGCGCCCACCGAAGCAGGCTGGCGCACCGGGTCCGGCGGCGGCGGGCCCGGGCCGGCCCGGCCCGGTCATGGAAGGCCTGACTCCAATCACTCTTGCCGTCCCCCCCACCCGCCCGACGACCGCACCTCGGTTGGACGCCGCCGGAGCGCCGGGGCCGGCCGATGCTGCCCCCGAGCCGGTCAAGTTTTCGGGCCTCCCGACCCTGGGGGCCGCGCTGGCCCAGTTGGCCGAGCGGGATAGCCAGGTGGTGGAGGCGGCGGCACCCCCGGAGCTCCTTGCCAACCACGATGAGGCGGCCGCGTCGTCAACCCCAAGGCCGCCCGACTCGGCGCCGGATGAGCACCACCGGCCCGATCCATCCCCGCCCGGCCTGGTAGCCACCGACTCCGGTCCCGCCGAGCCGGAAGTGACCGAGCCGGAAGGACCGAGCCGGCGGCCGGTCCCGCCGAGCCGGAAGCCGACCGGAAGCCGCCGAAGCCGAGGCCGAGCCGGAAGCCGCCGAGCCGGAAGCGCCGGAGACCTATCCACCAGGCTGGTACGCCGACTATGCCGACACCTCGTTGCTGCGCTACTGGGACGGTACCGAGTGGACCGAACACACCCACCCCGCCACCGCTGATCACTGAGGCGCTCCCCGGAGGGGCTGCCGCTACTTCCCCCGCAGCGCAGTTGCCTCGAATGCGGTCCGCGGATCATCGAGGGGCACCACCATCGAAGGTTGCAAGGTCCGATGGCTGTCCCCGGCCAGCCGGACCACGGTGCCCCAGGCGGCGAAGCCCACCGCATGACGGGCGAAATCCATGGGGCCCTCGGTGACCTTCACCTCCACCACGCCGGTGCCGGCCATGGAGAGGGCGGACGACTGCATGCGTTCCATGGCCGACTCCCGGGCCGCATACATCGCCTCGGTGAAGTTGGTCAGCTCCACGTTCTGAGACTTCTGCTGCATGGCCATCCCGATGGACCGGCGCGGCGCGTAGACAAAGCTGGCACCTACGGCCAGCCCCAGCGGCTGCCATCCCGATACCTGCAGCAGGGTGAAGTCACGAGCCGACAGGTCCGACACGAACACCTGGGCGGCATCCACCCGCTTGGCTCCCACCGGCCGGACCGCGGTGCCCAACAGGGTCACGTCGATGTGGTGGCGATGGATCGAGCGCTCGACCTCCACGCCCACGACGCCGTGACCGCCGGACTTCGCGCATTCGCGATGGATGCGGGCAATGGCACCCTCGAACGCATGGGCATAGGCCGCCGAGGCCCAGCTGATCTCGCCCTGGCCCCAATTCCACACCCCCATGGGCACCGAGTACAGGGACACGCCGCACACCAGCTCGACCGGCTCCCACCCGAGGGAGTGCAGGTTCAGCTCTTCATCAATGGAAAGGTCCGAGGTCATCGAAGCCTTCTTGGGGGTTTGGCTGTGGAGGGCATCCACCGCGCGGCGCATCTCCGCCCTGATGTCGAGGGGCTCCCGAGGTGCGCCCCCGAGTGGCTTCTCCGGCATCACGACAGCCTCACCGTCGGATGGGGAACCGGCATCGGATCGAAGTCCTTGAACCGCTTGACCCGATTGCCCCGGAGCAGGCACTGGATCTCCTGGTCCCCCTGGCCCAGCTCGCGGTCGGAGACAACCATCTCGGCTCCGTGGAGGGAGTCCCCCGCCATCTGCGATCGCACCCGTTCGCGGGCGATCTGGCGGGCCGCCATCTGCGCGGAGGCGACCTGGGTGATCTCCGCCCCGGCCTGGGCCACGCCCCAGCTGGAGTTGGTCCCTTCCAGCAGGTACTCGGTCATGCAGTAGGCCCAGACCCGGACCGAGGACACCGCGGCGGCGATCGAGACCGGCACGTACCCGGCCTCGATCAACTTGGCCAGCCGCTGGCCGGCGAGGTAGGTGGTCCACGGTTGCCCGCCGGGGGGGCCCGGCGCGTCGTCGACCTTCACGGCGGTGCCCCGGACGTGGAACTCCAGGACGCCCAGGTCGCCGAGACGGTCGGAGGTGTCCACCACCCCGACGACCCCGTGCGCCCCGAGAGCGACCGCCTCCTCGAGCATGCGCGAGTAGGCGTTCCCGAAGCCCTGGCCCCAGGCATCCTCGACCCAGGACTGCTGGTAATTCTGACCCCAGCTCCGGTGCTCGGCGGACACGAATCCATGGGGGCACTGCCAGCTCTCCATGTACCCGCCCTGGCCACCGCCGTAGGGGGAGAGCCCGCGTCGGTAGGGGGAGTTGATGCCGTACCACCCCCACTGCATCACGCAGAAACCCTGCACGTACCCCACCGGCTCCAGTCCCATCTGCAGGCAGGCGGCGAAGTCGGGCACGGTCAGCCCGGAGGTGAAGGCCCCGCTGGCGAACCGTCGGTTGGCAGCCTCGGGAAGATCGGCGGCCGGGTCCGCCATCAGTTGTCGAGCGAAATGATGGTGGTGGGGGTGGGGAGGGTCACGTCGCCCGACGTCTTGACCACCGCAGTGCCGAGCGACAGGAACTCGATGGTGTGGCTCCCCCACTGATGGGACTTCTCCTCGAGCCGCACTCCGACGATGCCCGACGCGCCGAGTTGATCGGCCTCATCCTGCATGCGGGTCATGGCCAGCTCCCGGGCTTCGTACAGGGCCTGGGTGAAATTGGGGAGCTCGATGTTCTGCCCGGCCGACCCCAGCGTCTGCCCGAGACCCCGGTGGGCGATGTGGTAAACGCAGGTTCCCATCACCAGACCCTGGGGGATGTACCCGGTCTGCATCAAGGTCCAGAAATCCTGCCCCGACAGGTCCGAGGTAAATGGCTTGCCCAGCTTGTTGCGATGGGAGACTCCGTTCTCCGCCTTCACCGCGGTGCCCACCGCGATGAACTCGGCGGCGTCCTTGCCCCACTCGTAGTAGTTGACGTCCAGTCGGACCCCCACCACCCCGTCGGCGCCCAGTTCAGCCGCCTCTTCTTCCATGCGGGTCATGGCCAGTTCCCGGGCGTTGTACATCGCCTCGGTGAGCTTGCTCAGCTCTTGGCTCTGCCCCCACTTCCGCGTCTGAATTCCGGTGTGGTAGATCGACGATCCCATCACGAACCCGAGAGGGTGGAAACCCACCTCCTTGATCAACAGGAATTCATTGACCGACAGATCCGAGGTGAACAGGCCGTGCTCCAACTCCGCCAGGCGATGGCTGGTGGCCTCGGGAAGACCCTCGGGCCGGCCCTCGGGAAGGACCTCGGGGGTGTCGGTCACCGGTTGCCTCCTATGACAATGTTCTCGAGAGCCTGCCGGGCGGTCTGGCTGTGGGCTGCCTCGGTCTGAAGCGCTCCGAGCAGTTTGGCCATCCAGGCCTCCATATCCACCTGGTCGCTCCGGATACGGATCCCCCCGGAGGCGTGCCCAATGGTGCAGATCAACCCGGTCCCGTCGACCACGGCTTCGAAGTGGTCGCTACCCATGGTGATCTGGACCGATTTGATGGCATCCGACTTCCGGAATCGTCCCCCGGCCCGCTCGATGCGCAGCCGATCGCCCAAGGTGTCTTTGAGCTGGTCCACCAACACTTTCAAGAGGATGTGCACATCCGAGTTGTCGGCTCGCAGCGAGGCGGCCGCCATGTCGAGATCGAAGGAGTCACCCATGCTGGTCATCGAAGGTCACCCTACCGCCGGGATCCGGATCCGGCACCGCGCCGGTTACTGACTGCGACCTGATCAGCGGCCGAAATCCCAGGTGTTCCCGGACTCGTATTCGTGGAGGATGTTCTTGGCCATCAGGATCCGGTGGACCTCGTCGGGCCCGTCGGCCAGCCGCAGCACCCGGGCGCCCAGGTACATGCGGCCCAGGGGCAGGTCGTTGCTCACCCCGGCGCCGCCCCACACCTGGATGGCCCGGTCCACCACCCGGTGATAGGCGGCCGGGACGAACACCTTGATGGCGGAGATGGCCGTCCGCACCTGTGGATCGCCGTCGGCCACCTTCTCGGCGGTGTTGATGGTCATCAGGCGGGCGGCCTGGATATCCATGTAGCTGTCGGCGATGAAGCCCTGGATGAATTGCTTGTCCTTCAACAATCCGCCATGGACTTCGCGGACCAGGGACCGTTCGACCATGAGATCGAAGGCACGCCACATCTGCCCGATGGAATTCATGCAGTGGTAGACCCGGCCGGCACCCAGCCGATCCTGGGCCGCTTTGTGCCCCTGCCCGACCAGGCCGAGGGTGTTGTCCACCGGCACCCGCACGTTGTCGTAGACGATCTCACAGTGGTCCGAGCTCGAGTGGCCGAAGATCCCGATGCCCCGGACGATGTTCACCCCGGCCGTCTTGGACGGCACGATGATCTGGGTCATCTGACCCGGCTTGCCGAGCTCCCCGGACGGGTCATTGGCCCGGCACATCACGATGAAGAAGTCCGCGGCCCAGCCGTTGGAGGTGAACCACTTGTGCCCGTTGATGACCCATTCGTCCCCCTCCCGCACCGCCTCGGTGGCCAGCGAACGCGGGTCGGAGCCGGCCGCGTCGGGCTCGGTCATCGAAAAGCCCGATTCGAGGGTTCCATCGATCAGCGGCAGCAGCCACTTGCGCTTCTGCTCCTCCGTCCCGTACTTCACCAGGATGGTGGCGTTGCCTGAGTTGGGCGCGGCGACCCCGAACAGGGTGGCGGCGCCGGTGGCGTAGGCCAGTACCTCGTACATGTAGGCAAGATGCAAGAAGTCGAGCCCCATGCCTCCATATTCGGCGGGCAGGTGCGGGGCCCACAGTCCGGCCTTCTTCACCTTCTCCTTGACCTCCTCGCGAAGGCCGGCCGCCTGATGCCTCAGGTGGTCCCGTTCATCGTCGGTCACGGTTCGGCCCTCGGCCGAGCCCCACAACTTCCCCTCGTTCGGGAGTATCTCCGAGTTGATCAGGTCGGCGGTCCGGCGCCGGATGTCGTTGATCTCAGCATCCACGCCGAGGATGGGCGTCACATTGATGGGCATAAGAGTCTCCTGACTAGACGAACACGGATGCGGGACCAGCGATCAGCCGTCGCGTCGTTCGACGACGAACACCGGGATCTGGCGATCGGTCTTCTTCTGGTATTCCGCGTAGTCCGGATAGGCGGCAACCGCCCGATCCCACCAGACCTTCTTCTCGTCGCCAGTGACCTCTCGGGCCACCATGTCCCATTTGGAGGGTCCGTCCTGCAGCTCCACCTGCGGGTTGGCCACCACGTTGTAGTACCAGACCGGGTTTTCGGGAGCACCGCCTTTGGATGCCACCACCGCGTAGGTGCCGTCGTGCTCCACCCGCATCAGGGGCGACTTGCGGATGTTCCCCGATTTGGCTCCCTTGGTGGTGAGCAGGATCACCGGCATGCCCCGCAGGGTGGTTCCCTCGGTCCCGCCGGAACTCTCAAAGAGTTCCACCTGATCCCGGACCCACTGCGCCGGACTGGGTACGTATGTTCCGCTGAGTGGCATGTCGACCAGCTAACACCGGCCGGTGCCCCTTCGGCCAGTCAGATCGGCCCGGGCCGACGAAGTACATTCCTGTGGTGCCCAACCCGCCCCCCGCCGACTGGGAAGATGACGGTCGGACCCGCTGCCCGTGGGGTTCGGGGCCGTGGATGGGTCCGTACCACGACATCGAATGGGGCGTACCGGTCCATGACGACCGCCGACACTTCGAGCTCCTGGTCCTGGAGGGCGCGCAGGCCGGGCTCAGCTGGCTCACCATTTTGAAGCGGCGGGAGGGTTATCGCCGGGCGTTCTCCGGATTCGACCCGGTCAAGGTGGCCCGGTACTCCGAGCGCAAGGTGGAGGCAATTCTGGGAGACACCGGCATCATCCGCAATCGCCAGAAGGTGGAGTCGGCAGTCGGGAACGCCGCCGCCCTCCTCCGGGTGCAGGAAGAGGCGGGCTCCTTCGATGCCTTCGTCTGGGGATTCGTCGGCGGTGCCCGGGTGGTCAATCGCTGGAAATCCCTCGATCGGCTCCCCGCCTCCACCCCCTTGTCAGAGGCGCTCAGTCGCGACCTCCGGCGGCGCGGGTTCCGCTTTGTCGGACCCACCATCTGCTACTCCTACCTGCAGTCCGCCGGATTGGTCCTCGACCACCTCACGGGATGCTTCCGGTACCCGGAGATCCTGGCCATGGACGGGTGACGCGATCCGGGTCCTGAGCGATCAGCTCGAACCGGCGGGGGGTGGAATGGGCGGGCGCCGTATCATCGAGAGGTGCCAGAAGATCTGAGTGCCGCGGCTGTCGACCGGGCCGCCGAGCGGCTGCAAGCCGTCGTGCGTCGCACGCCCCTGGAGTTGAGCGACCGGCTGACCAACTCGATCGGCCAGCCGGTCCTGCTCAAGCGGGAAGACATCCAACTCTGTCGCTCGTACAAGGTTCGGGGCGCCTACAACCTCATCTCGTCACTTGGCCCGGATCAGCACCGCCGAGGAGTGGTGTGCGCCAGCGCCGGCAATCACGGCCAGGGCGTGGCCTTCAGCTGCCGCCAACTGCAACTCCACGGCCGGGTCTTCTTGCCGACCAACACCTCCAGACAGAAGCGCCAACGCATCGAGGCCATCGGCGGCCCTTGGGTCGAGCTGGTCTTCGTCGGCAGCTCCTACGACGAAGCCGGCGAGGCGGCCGAGGAGGACGGTCGACGCACCGGAGCCGTGTACGTCCACCCCTTCGATGATCCTCGTACCATCGCCGGGCAGGGCACCGTCGCCATCGAAATGGCTGACCAGTACCCTGCGGACATCGACACCGTGGTCGTCCCGGTGGGTGGCGGGGGGCTGATCAGTGGGATCGCCCTGTGGCTCCGCGAGCACCGGCCGGCCACCCGGGTCATCGGCGCCGAGCCCGCGGGTGCCGCCAGCATGCGACTTGCCCTGGCGGAGGGGGAACCTGTCGACCTCCCGGTGATGGACACCTTCGTCGACGGGGCTGCCGTCGGTCGGGTCGGCACCCTGACATTCCCGATCGTGCGAGACCTCGTCGACGACGTCGTGGCCGTGCCCGAGGGCGCGGTCTGCTCGGAGATGCTCGACCTCTACCAGACCGAAGGCATCATCGCCGAGCCGGCCGGGGCCCTGGCCAGTGCCGCCCTCCGACTCGTCACCACGCGAGGGTCGGGTGCGGTCATGTGCATCGTCTCCGGCGGCAACAACGACGTCAGTCGCTACGCCGACATCGTCGAGCGCTCGCTCCTCTACGAGGGGTTGCGCCACTACTTTCTGGTCACCTTCACCCAGGCGCCGGGATCGCTCCGCCGCTTCCTGGACGACGTGCTCTGCGCCGGCGAAGACATCGTGGTCTTCGAGTACGTGAAGAAGAACAACCGGGAGACGGGCCCGGCCCTGGTCGGCATCGAACTCGAACGGGCCGATGACCTGTCTGGGCTGCTCCGGCGCATGGAAGCCAGTCCCCTGGACGTCGAGCGGGTATCGCCGGGCTCGTCGCTCTTCTCGTTCCTGGCCTAGGGGTTTCGGGGTCGGACGACGGATCCTGATCGCCACGCCGCTACCGGTCGAGCACCACTATCATGATGTGCGGGAACGCGGCTCCGCCAGGTTGGGAGAGTGGCATGCACGAACTTGCCTTATGTCAAGCCATCGCCGAGACCGTTGTTCACCATTCCGAAGGTCAGGTGGTTACGCGTGTAGAGGTACGGATTGGCCACTTCCGCCAGGTCGTGCCCGACTCGTTGCTGTTCTCCTGGGAGCTACTCACCGAAGGAACACGACTCGACGGTTGTGAGTTGACCATCGACCACGTTCCCGCAGTTGTCGACTGCCACACCTGCGGGGAGAGTTCAACCTTGGATCTACCCATCCTTGTCTGCCGGTCCTGCGAAAGCAGTGACGTGGTGCTAGTCAGCGGCGAGGAGTTCCTCGTTACCTCCATCGACCGTACCCGGGAGGTCTGCTGATGGGACGCTTCCACCAGCATGCCGACGGCTCAGTGCAAGAGCACGACCACCGGGAGGTAGGCGATCACTCCGGTTACTCCGAGACGGGTATCGAGCGGATCACGGTGTTGGAGACGATTCTGGCCGAGAACGACCGAACGGCCGGTCGGAATCGATCCGACTTCGCCGATGCCGGTGTCACCACCGTGAACCTGATGTCATCGCCCGGGGCAGGCAAGACGACCCTCCTCAAACAGACGATCACGAGCCTCAGCCCGCAGTTCAAGCTCGGAATCCTTGAAGGCGATATCGCCACCGATCTGGACGCCCATGAGCTCGAGGGTCTGGGAGCCCCGGTGTCGCTGGTCAACACCAGTGCCGGATTTGGCGGTGAATGCCATCTCGATGCCACCATGGTCCGATCCGGACTCGGGCGGCTTCCCCTCGACCAGCTCGACCTGTTGATCATCGAGAACGTCGGCAACCTGGTGTGCCCGGCGGAGTTCGACGTCGGCCAGCATTCCTGCGCGATGGTCTATGCCGTCACCGAAGGTGAAGAGAAGCCACTCAAGTATCCGGTGATGTTCCGGGCCTGCGATGTCGTCGTCATCAACAAGATCGATCTCCTCCCCCACCTCGACTTCGACCTCGGTCTCTTTCTGGCCAACGTTCGGTCGGTCAATCCCATGGCTCGGCTCATCGAGGTCAGTGCCCGCACCGGCGACGGCATGGAGCAGTGGTACGACTGGCTGCGCGAAACCCGCTTCCGGCACGGCCCCAGTCTGGGAACCACAAGCTCGCCCCTCCTCTAGTCAAGCCGGACTGCGGAGGTCAGGACGGTAGGTACCACCACCCGGAATGCCCGAGGGGTCCGGCGCTGCTGTCGAACCCGGAAGCCGGCCTTCTCCACCCGGCGGCGCATGTCGGTCCGAGTCGGCCAATCGGCCACCCCGCCCATGGCCCGGGATCCCGCTTCCAGAACACGGGCACCGAGCCGGGTACTGGGATTGATCAAGGCGATGTGGACGGTGCCGCCCGGACGCAACACCCTCTTGAATTCACGAAGGGCGCCTTCTTGATCCGGAAACCAGTGGAATGCCTCGGTGGTGACCACGGCGTCGAACACCGCTTCCCCAAACGGCAGATCCGCGGCGTCGGCCTGCAGCCATGCCACCCGGGGATGGCGGGCGATGGCGCGCTCGAGCATGCCGGCCGACCAGTCGCACCCGACGATCTCGACCCCAGGCCCCAGCTCCCGCTGGATCCGGTTGGGCAGGATTCCGGTGCCGCAACCGACGTCGAGAATGCGCCGGGCCCCATCGCCGCGCAGTTCCCTCAACACCTGGGAATGGACCGGCCGATAGACGGCGGCCTGCACCGCCGGGTTGTCGTAGAACGTCGACCATCGGTCGAACGCCGGCCGCAACCAGTCCGGCCGGCCCGGGGTCTCCGGGCGGCCGACCTCAGCTCCAGCTGCTCCTGTCGGGCACTCAGACGGTAGCGACAACCGGTTCATCTCCTCGAATGAGGTCGCCATCCCACCGCGCCCGGCGAGTTGACTGCGTCCTCCGTTGCCTCGACGGGCCGAACCGCCGGGCTGTACACGGTATCGGCTACCCGGAACCGGCGGCAGGTCCCCGATAGCGAAGTCACCGGACTCCCGTTCATGGCATCGGATGGGCGGCGAAGAACGTCCACATGGTGGCGTCGGCGGCAATGGCATCGGACTGAGGTCCGAGTTCGTCGGTGATGGCCTTCGGGAGGTGCGGGCCACCCGGCCACTCGTGGCCCTCGCCGGCGATGCTGTACAACTCCACGGTGGCCCCCGCCGAGCACCCGCTATAGGTGGTGAGGGTGACTTGGGCGCCGACGGTGGTGGTGACGGCGGTCGGTGAACAGCCGTTCTGGCGTCCCCAACCCTGGGCGGCCTGGAGCACCGAATAGGTCCAATAAGGCTGGCCATGACCGCCGTACGGATCGACCTGATCGGCTTCGCCGTGGAAGGCGACGACCGGAACCGGCCGTGCGGATCGACAGGGCGTCGGAATCCCGTAACCCGCTAACCGGTGCGACCGCGGCAAAGGTGGTCGAGGAGTCACAGGCCAGTTGGCTAGCCATCCTGGCCCCACCGGAAAACCCCGTGGCATAGATCCGGGCCGAGTCGATGCAATATCGCGCCTGCAGCTTTCCCACCAGTTGGGTGAGGAACGCCACGTCGTCGGCCGCCCCGGCCGGAACGGCCTTTCCGCCGACCAGGGGGACCCCGGGCACGTTCCAGTCGAATCCGCTCCCCTCGGGTAGCACGCCCTGCGGATAGGCCACGATGAAGCCGTCGGCATCGGCCGTGCCGTCCATCCCGGTAAGCCCTTCCTGTTCCAATGCGGTGCTACCACTACCGTGCATGTTCAGTACCAGAGGGACCTTGCTCGTTCCGGAGTGGCCGGCCGGGACATGGATGATCACTGTCCGCGGATGGCCGGCAACCGAGATCGTCAGGGTGGTCGACGCGGCCGAAGGCGCCTGGCAACCCGTGGCGCCGGACGCCACCCGAACCGGAGGAGTGGTGGTCGACGACGTCGTCGACGAACCGGCGTGGCCGGAGCTACAGCCGGTGAGGGCCAGTGCCCCGCCCAAGCACGCCGCCATCCACCACCGGACTCTCGGATTCCGGGTACTGGTGTCGGCTCGGCCCATCGCCCCTCCTACATCGGTCGACGTCTCCAATGCTCTGCGCCGCGGCGTCCCTCTTGACTAGCAGGGTTCTTGGCCAATTGGTGGACAGCCGGGTGGGTTTCGACGGGCGCGACTCGATCGGATCAGTCGAAGGCAGAGGGTTCAGCAGATCCGCGGCAATGGGTCTCCGACCAACATGTCGACGATCCGGGTCCCGCCGAGCAATGTTCGGAGCACCACGATGCCGGGCGGCTCGGTTCGGATCTCGCCGATCCGGACCGCATCCCTACCCAGAGGATGACCCCGCAGGGCAGCAAGTGCCACATTGGATTCGTCCTCCGCGACGACCGCGAGCAGCTTTCCCTCGTTCGCCACGTAGAGCGGATCGATACCGAGGAGCTCGCAGGCCGCGCCCACGGCAGGGCAGACGGGCAATGCCGATTCCTCCAGCACCACCGTCATGTTGGAGTCCCGGGCCAACTCATTGCAAATGGTCCCGACCCCGCCCCGGGTGGCATCGCGTAGCCATCGGGTGGTCGGGGCCGCCGACAGTAGGCACTCCATGAGATCGTTCAGAGGTGCGGTGTCGGAGACGATATCCGCCTCCAGGGCCAGGTCCCCTCGGGCCAGCATCACCGCGGTGCCATGGTCTCCGATGGTCCCCGAGCAGATCACCACATCACCGTCGACCGCCCGGGTCGCCGACAGGTCCCGGCCGGCCGGTATGACGCCGACCCCGGAGGTCGAGATGTACATCCCATCGGCGGCCCCCCGATCCACCACCTTGGTATCGCCGGTGACGATCGAGATCCCGACGGTGGCGGCGGCCTCGGCCATGTCGGCCACGATGCTGCGCAGGTCCTCGATCGGGAACCCCTCCTCCAGCACGAAGGCGGCCGACAGTGCCAATGGGCGGGCACCCATCATGGCCAGATCATTCACCGTCCCGTGCACGGCGAGGTGGCCCGCGGACCCGCCGGGGAAATAGAGAGGCTTGACGACAAACGAGTCGGTGCTGAACGCCAACCGCTCACCGGAAGGAAGCGTCACCACCGCGGCGTCGGTCTGAGCGGCGACCAGATCATCGGAGAACGCCGGCAAGAAGACGGCGTCGAGGAGCGCGGCCGACGCCTTGCCGCCGGCCCCGTGGGCCAGGGTGACGACCTCGTCGAGGAGTCGGGGCCGCCGCCGGCGGAATGCTTCGATCCGGGCGAACACCGCCGCCTCTCGGCCGGTAACCGCCGACTTGTCGGCCAGGTCCGTCACTGCTGGCTCCCTTCGATCAGACAACGCTGCACGGTGGTCCACAACTCCCATACCAGGGCCTCCTGGGTCTCCTGGATCCGATGGACACTGTCCGACCGCACCACCAGGCAGTGCTCGACCAAGTTGCCGCTGGCCATCTCGCCGCCCCCGTACCCGCACAGTCCGACGGTCATCAGGCGGCGCCTCGATGCCTCCTCGAAGGCTTTGAGCAAATTGAGCGAGTCGCCGCTGGTGGAGAAACCCAGGGCGATGTCCCCCGGACGGGCATGGGCGATGATCTGACGGGAAAACACCAGTTCGAACCCCACGTCGTTGGCCAGGGCGGTCAGAACCGCCCGGTCGTCGACCAGCGACATGGCGGCCAGGGCCCGGCCCCTGGGGGGATAGCGGAACAGATCGACGGTTCCCTCCGCATCCGTCGCACTCCCCCCGTTGCCGAAGGCGAACAGGCGGCCGCCGCGCCGGAACCGTTCGGCCATCGCCTCGCCGGCCCGCTGCACGGCCTCCGCGTTGTCATGGAGCGTGGTGGCACTCAGCCTTCGGCTGACGACCATCTTGGCCCGCGCCGACGATGCCAGGTCGGCGACCAGCCCGGAGGCGTCACGCTCTTCCGACTCGATGAACGGGTAGAGGAATCCGGTGGGTTCAGCGGTCACGAAGTCACCCGGTCGTAGCCGCCGGCGGCTACGTCGAGGGTGGTCAACGCCACCCCGGCGTGGACCAGCACCAGGTCACCGGGCACCACCGGTTCGATCAGGCTGACGTCCACCCCTTCGAGGTAGCCGAACACCACCACGTCAGCTCTCCCATCTGAACCGACAGATCTCACCTCCCCCACCTGACCCTGGTCGGAACAGGTGACGCACACTTCGCCGGCGCAGGCTGATTCGTCATCGAGGAGACCGGGATGCTCGAACACGACGTGGGTCAGCTCCCAGAGGAGGTGATACAGGAGCACCACCTCACCGGATCTGGCGGCCAGGGCCGGATCGGTACCCTCGACCCACACCACATGCTCCGCCAGCCCCGGCGGCGGTCGGCGACCGGCGCCCAGCCAGAACCGAGTCAGCCCCCAGGCCTCGGCCCGCCGCAACAGGTCGGAGGTGTGGACGTGGTCGGCGGCACCGACCACCAGCAGCACGTCACCGGGACGGGCCAGTGACCGTACCGCCCCGACCAGATCGTCCCCTTCCAGATGCACCGCCGGCAACGCTCGCTTGCCGACGATCACCGGGTGGACGAACTCGACGGCCACGTGGCGGCCGTGGGACGGCCACTCCGGGGCCACGCACCACATGGTGGCACCGGCCGCGAACCGCCGGGCCAGCGTCAGCGAGGCGATCGCCAGGTCCTCGGCCCGCCGAAGGTCCTGATCGTCCACCGGCACGCTCATGAGTCCCATCCTGCCTCGGTCCGCCCGCATCCGCGGTACCCGGCCACCGCCACCTGGCCCAGCGACAGACCGCCGTCATTGGGTGGCACGACCCGGTGGGTGATCACCCGAAAGCCGCGCCGCTGGAGCTCGGCCCGGGCCAGCCGGCACAGCAGCACGTTCTGGAATACTCCTCCGCTCAGGGCAACCTGATCGATCGGTGTCCGCTGCCGGACCACCTCGGCCGCGTCGGCGATCAGCCTGGCCACCGCCAGGTGGAAGCCCGCCGCCACCGCACCGGCCCCCAGTCCGGCTCGAAGGTCGGCGACCATGTCCCGCAGCACCGGGCCCGGATCGATCTGACTCCCCCGGACCGCGAACCGATAGTCATGGGCCGACCCGACGTGGGCATCGGCGGCCGCCTCCAGTTCGATGGCGGCCTGGGCCTCGAAGGAGACGGTCTGTCGCAGTCCCACCAGCGAGCTGACCGCGTCAAACAGGCGACCCATGCTCGAGGTGGGCACGCATTGGAAGTTGCGCTCGAGTTGCCGATGGATGACCCTCAGCTCGTTGTCAGGGGCGGCAACCACCGGGGGGAGATCCGGTGACCACGGGATACCGGCCGCCCAGAGGTGGGCCAGCGCGGCCCTGTACGGCTTCCGGATGGTGGCGTCGCCTCCGGGCAGCGGCACGTACGCCAGGTGGGCGTGCCGCTCGAAGTCGCCGTAGCCGGCCACCAGCACCTCACCACCCCAGATCGCCCCGTCGGTGCCGTAACCAGTGCCGTCGAAGGCGACGCCGATGACCCGATCACCGGCCGCCACGCCGTGCTCCGCCATCACCGAGGCGATGTGGGCGTGATGGTGTTGCACCAAGGCTGCCGGCCTCCCGGAGTCGGACTCGGCCCACCGGCGGGTCTGATACCCGGGATGCGCATCGGCGGCCACCCGGCCGGCGGCGATGTCGTACATGACTCCGAACTGCCGGGTTGATCGTTCGAAGGCGTCGAGGGTCTCCACACTGCCCATGTCGCCGATGTGCTGGCTCATCCACGCGTCCCGACCGGCCGCCAGGCAGAAGGTGTTCTTCAGCTCCCCGCCCGTCGCCAGGATCGCGGCCGACTCGAACGGCAGCGGTAACGGAAGCGGCGCATATCCCCGAGAGCGGCGGATCGGCAGCTCCTGGCCGTCCTCGACCCGTACGACGGAGTCGTCACAGGGCACGTGAATGGGCCGGTCGTGGACCAGCCATCCGTCGGCCATCCGGCCGAGCCGGCGGCGGGCATCGTCGTCCTGGTAGCAGATGGGTTCGTCGCTGAGATTGCCGCTGGTCATGACCAACACTTCTGGGACGGTTACGCCCGAGCCCGGCACCGGCTCGAACAGGAGGTGGTGGACCGGGGTATACGGCAACAGCACCCCGACGTAGGGATTGCCCGGCGCGATCAAGTCGCTCAGCGGCCCGCCCGGCCGCCGGCGGACCAGCACGATCGGGCGCTGCCGGCTGCACAGGAGATCCGCCTCCGGGAGGCCGACGGCGGCCAGGGACTCGGCGCCGGCCAGGTCGCCGACCATGACGGCCAACGGCTTGTCCTCCCGGGACTTGCGCCGGCGCAGTTCGTCCACCGCCGCGTGGGAGGTGGCGTCGCAGGCCAAGTGGTAGCCGCCGAGTCCCTTCACCGCCACGATCCCGCCCCGGGCCAGCTCCCGCTGGGCAGCGGTGATGGCGGCGTCGGTCCCGTCGACTCGGGGTCCGGGACGACCGCCGGGGCCCGACCGGCCCTCGAACCAGAGGCGGGGGCCGCAGGCGGCACACGCCACCGGCTGAGCGTGAAATCGCCGATCCCGGGGTTCGTGGTACTCCGCCGCGCACCGGCTGCAGAGCGGAAAGCGGTTCATGGTCGTATTCGGTCGATCGTATGGAAGCCGAACCGTGATGGTGAAGCGGGGGCCGCAGTTGGTGCAATTGATGAACGGATACCGGTAGCGCCGGTTGGTGGGGTCGAACATCTCGGCCAGGCAGTCGTCGCAGACCGCGACGTCGGGGGAAACGAACGTCCGCACTCGACCGGCGGCCCGCGTCTCGACGATCCGGAACTCCGACTCTCCGAGGGCGTCGATTCCGGTGGCTTCCACCCGGTCGATCCGGGCCAGAGGCGGAGCTTCATCGATCAGGCGCTCCTCGAACCGCCGGACCGAGGGCACCCGGCCCTCGACCTCGACCAGGACCCCCTCGGTGTCGTTGCCGACGTGGCCGGAGAGGGCGAGCTCGGTCGCCAGACGCTGGACGAACGGCCGAAATCCGACGCCCTGCACCACGCCGACGACCCGGATCCGACGTCGGACCCGGCTCTCGGCGGCGGCCAGGGTGGTCATGTCGTGACCACACTCCGCCGGCCCAGGGCCACCGCCGCCTCCCGATGCATCCGCCCGAAGTTGTAATACGCCGCGCACGCGCCCTCCGAGGAGACCATGCAGGTCCCGATGGGCGTCTCCGGCGTACAGGCGGTGCCGAACACCTTGCATTCCCAGGGCTTGATGACCCCCTTGAGCACCTCGCCGCACTGGCAGGCCTTGGGATCCGCCACTCGGACGCCGGGGACGTCATAGCGGAGCTCGGCGTCGAACCTCTCGAATTCCGACCGCAGCTTGAGGGCGCTCTGGGAAATGAAGCCCAGGCCGCGCCACTCGAAGTGGGGACGCAGCTCGAACACCTCGGACAGGATGGCCAGGGCTCGCGGGTTGCCCTCCTCCGACACCACCCGGGAGTACTGGTTTTCGACTTCGCACCGTCCCTCCCGGATCTGGGTAAGGAGCATGGCGATGGCCTGGAGGATGTCGAGGGGCTCGAAGCCCGCCGTCACCAGCGGTTTGCCGTACAGGGCCGGGACGAAGCGATAGGGACGTTGACCGATGACGGTGGAAACGTGGCCGGGGCCGAGGAAACCATCGAGTCGCAGGTCCGGCGATTCGAGGATGGCCTTGACCGGTGGAACGATGGTCACGTGGTTGCAGAACACGCTGAAATTGGAGACGTTGCCCCGTCGGGCCTGCAGGAGGGTGACGGCGGTGGATGGCGCGGTGGTCTCGAAGCCGACCGCGAAGAACACCACCTCTCGCTCCGGATTGTCGATGGCGATCCGCAGGGCGTCCAGGGGCGAGTAGACAAACCGGACGTCGGCGCCCTCGGCCTTCGCCTTCAACAGGTTCCCTCGGCCGCCGGGAACCCGCATCATGTCGCCGAAGGAGGTGAAAATCACCCCTGGCTCTTTGGCCACCGAAATGGCGTCATCGACCCGACCCATGGGGATGACGCATACCGGGCAGCCCGGGCCGTGGACCAGTTCCACCGACGAGGGGAGGATGTGCTCGATGCCATGGCGATAGATGGTGTGGGTGTGCCCGCCACACACCTCCATGAACTTGAACTCTTGGTCGGCGGCCAGATCGGTGATCCGCGATACCAGAGCCCCCGCCGCGTGGGGATCCCGGTACTCATCGACAAAGCGCATCCCCGACCCCGGCGATCCCTACGCGGCCCGGCTCAGGGACCGATCGGATCTGGACCCGCCCATGCGTTCGGCGAAACTCTCGCCACCGCGCCCCAGGATGTCGCGGGCCGCCGAGATCCCTCCGCTCACCAAGTCCCTGACCTCCTCGGAGGTGGTGATGACCTTCCAGGCGTCCCGTATCTCATTCCATCCCTCCTGGCCGTCGCGGGTACCGAACATGTACCCGACCACGGCTCCGATGATTGCTCCCATCTCACCCTCCTCGTCTATCCATTGCTGGCACTGCTACTGGTGATCTCGTTACTGGGGATCCGGCTCGACCAGTAGGCATCGAGTTCGTCTCCGTAGGCCTGGCCCATGAGCTTGAGGGACGCCAGGGCGAGGTTGGCTTCTTCCTCATCGATCTTGGACATCGCGAATCCGACGTGGATGAGCACCCAGTCACCGGCCTCGAGGTGCTCGTCCTCGAGCAATCCGATGTTGATGATCCGGGTGACGCCGGAGACGTCGACCCGAGCCAGCTGATCACTGGTGTCGACGAATTCGACCAGCTGACCGGGAATCCCGAGACACATTTGGTTGCTACCCTTCCCTTTCGGCGATGATCTCGACCCGCACATCTACGTCGGGGTGCACTTTCAGCATCAGGATCCGCGGAGGCTCCATCCCGAATTCGCGGATGTCGAAGCGAGAGGTGCCGGCCAACTGGATGGTGCGATCGTCGAGGGTCTTCAACGTCATCACATCTTCATGGTGGCGGGCCACGCCCCGGAAGGTGATGTTCCCACTCACCCGGTAGGTTCCGTTGTCACCCGACCGATCCATCTGGTCGAGCACTCCGTCGATGGTGGGGAACCGCCGGGCATCGATCCGTTTGTACATTTCCCGGTCCTCCATCCGGTTGCCCGACGAAAGTCGGCTGACGGGGAGGGAGAGTTCGGCGGTCGGTTTCGATGCCGCCTCCACGTGCCCATCGGCATCCATGTCGAGCTCGATATAGCCCTCCAACCCCTCGGTGGTCGAGTGGATCGGATGGACGCTCGATCGGCCGTCGACCCATACACGCGACCGGGAGGGGATGATGCGATAACGGGCCACCCTTCTCTACATCTCCCGGATCTTCAGGTAGCGAGCGATATCGGGCAGCGACTTCACCACCAACACGGTCGCTCCGGCAAGGAACAACGGCACCACGAGGCGTCGGATCACTCTGGGGACCCCCTTTCAGCGGGTTGCATGACTTCTAACACGAGCTGCAGGCACAGCTCCGCAGCGCCTTCGACGGCCTCGGCCACCGGTGGGGACAGCCCGATGCCCTCCTCGAGGTGGGCGGGTTGGCACCCAACCACCAGGATCCTTTCGATGGTTCCCCCCAGGCGCGACAGGGTGGCCAGAATTACCTCCGGGCTCATGCTGTGAGCGTCGACGATGGGTTCGGCGTCCTCACCGGTCGCCAAACGGTCGATGTCCTCGGGTTCGATGACCGCCAAAGTGCCGGGGGACTCCCCCATCGGCACCGCGTCGACCAGAATCAACGCGTCGTAGCCATCAAGGAGTTCGTAAGCCAGATGCACGCCCCGGATCCCGAAGTCGGCCAACGTCACGCCCGGCGGGAATGAACGCTCGCCCAGGCGGTTGGCCACCTCGACCCCGAAGCCGTCGTCGCCCATGAAGATGTTGCCGATGCCGGCCACCAACACCCGGCGGCTCATCCGGTCACGTCCCGGTCGGGGATGGGAACCACCTCGTCCGGATGGAAGAAGAGGTATCGGCCCTGCCAGTTGAGCTCCTCGGTGGCGGGATCGTCGTCGACGGTGACGGCCACATGCTGGCTGCCGTCGACATCCATGAACACGCCGGCAACGGTGGCAGTAAGGCCGGAAAGAAACAGATCCTGGGCGTCCGCCCGATGGGACGGCTGCAGGCGCACCGCGCTGCCCTTGCTCACTTCGACGCCACCGATGAGTACCGAGTCACTCCACGGATCCACCGAGGCGTCGACCTCCGGTTCCCACCAAGGGACCTTCTCGGATTGAGGTGATTTCGGGTACACGGCATCGAGATCGACCGGATCGCCTTCCGCCGGGTGCAGTGCTCGCACCACGCCGTGCAATCGCTCCCACACCTCGGGGGGCATGTCGTCGCATCGGTCAATAATGGCCGCGGAGCGGGGATCGGTCGCCCGGGCCTCGATCTTCTCCTCGTCGGTGAGGGTCAGCACCCGGAGGGCCAGAATCTCGTCGATCTCGGTCGAGTCGTAGAGGTCGCCGGGACTCTCGGGAGCCACCTCGGGGTGGTCATACAGGATGATCGGGGACGAGAGGACCACGTCGCCGGCCCCGATCAGGACCGGGAAGACACCGTCATTCGAACAACCGGCCACTGCGGAACGGGCGGCTTCGGGCGGGTCGAGGAGTGACACGAATACCCCGCCGTCGACCGCCAGCATGGTGTGCACGGCCACCAGAGAGTGGCCGATGATCTCATCGCGCCGGATGCTGTCCCCCGACCAGGCGGTGGAGTTCTCGACGGTGACGGCAGCCTTGAGAAACGAGCCGTCTCCGTCCGCCCGTCTCACGACAATGTGCACCCGTCCGCCCACCGATTGGCGCCGGCGGCGGATGCGGGCGACCACCGTTCCGTCAGCTGACCGGATCATCTCGGTGTCCTCACCGCCGGGAAAGGCGAACCCCTCCTCGGACGCCATCTCCTCGCCGGGGTACAGATTGAGCGGTGCGAGGTCGACCACCTGCTCAACCGCCTCGTCCCACTCCACGTACGCCTTCCCGTCCACTTCGAGGGTCTCGACCGGGACAAACCCGGCGCCGACTTCCGCGGCGGCTTCCACCGAGCGGTGCTGGACCTGAAGGCAGCGGATCCGGACGGCGAGTTGGGAGATCAGGCCGGGATCGATCACGCACTCGGTGCGCGCACTCCAGCGCTCGGATCCGTCGGCCTCGCTGAAGGTCCGGGGAGTGAGCACACCGAACTGCCACCGGGCCTGGTTCTTTCGGGAAGACGCCCGGTACGGGTACAGAACGTATCCCTCATACAGAACCGCGTCGGCGACTGACCGGGCGGCAGAGAAGCGGTCGAGCACATCGGTGGTCAACGGATCTCCCCTCCGGTGTCTCCCGCTTCTTTGAGGAGCTGTTCGAACGCCTGGTCCCAGGTCGGGACGGCCCGGATGGCCTTGAATCTTTGCAGCCTATCGAGGGTCTCGCGGCTCACGCGCAGCCATCCACTGTTGGGGAAATACAAGTCCATCACTCCTCGCCATACCGTGACCGGCAGCCGGAATGATGCCTCTTGGTTCCAGGCGATCGGCTCGGCGGAAAACCCAGCCCCTCCGCGGGTGAAGACGGTGCCGGAGAACAACAAGAGGAGCGGGATCTCCCCCCCGGCCAGGGAATGGAGGTACTTGGCCCCCGTCACCTCGAAGTCGTAGCTGCATTCCACCGGCAAATCGATCGCCGTCGAGCCGTCGAAGCCGGGAATGGTTGTCGACACGTGGGTCCACAAAAACGGTCGCAACGAGTCGCCCCACCGGGGCGTCTCGCCGAATAGTTCGTAGAGCCTCTCCTCTTCTTCCAATGTGTACTGCCGCTTCTGGGGCTCGATCCGGATCTGGCAACGCAGCGCCAGGGCGTGCACACGGGCGCCGTTGGACTCGTCCACCCGGAGCCGGAGCATGATGGTGGGCACCGCGGCATGAGGCTCGGGCCGGGCGTCGAGAATCTCGAAGTCGAGGGCGGTCATCGAGCCCGTGCCCGCATCCGTCCGAAGAACGCGTCGAGCTCATCATGTGCCTCGCGCCCGCCGTCGAAGCCCCGCCACAGCCTCCGGAGCTGGCCCACCAGCTCGTAGCAGGCGTCAATCGGCACCACGAAACACTCGGTGCCACCCCCTCGGGGATCGGAGCGGATCAGGAACGCCTCGACATCGGGCTGCATGGCGGCGAGAGCCGGGTTAGACGCCACCAATTCCTGCCAGGTTTCGAGGGGCAGCAGAGATTCGGTGGCTCCGGCGGGGCCCGGGTAAAAGGCCGCCACCCTGTCCAGCGACGAGTTGACGAAGAAGAACGCCACACTGACCGGGATCTGCAGGGAGTCCCACTGGTCCGATGAGAGCTCGAAGTCAGGAAAGGCCAGGTACCGGTCGGGCACCGCGGTGAAGTGACCGCCCCCGGCGCCCGCCGACGAGAACAGCAGGTAACAGCCCCGGCAGGCGCACATCAGGGTCCGGGCCTCCAGGTCGACCAGGTGGCCGTGCTCATCAGAGATGGGTTCGGTGCAGAGCTCGCATCGCTCCCCCGCCCGTTCCACCGGGCGCGGCCGGATCTCGCTGATCCGCTGCAACACCGCCAGTGGATCATTCATGTGGCTGCCATCTCTGATGGGCATGTCTCGTACACCGGCTTGGTGCTCAGTGAGATCGGCACGCCGGGGACGTGTTGCGGTGGTCCCGGCGGTGCCGACGGCTGGTCGACATCGATGGTGACGATCTCGGGAGCCGCCTCGACGATCGCGGTTTCGACCGCCCCCTGAAGGGTGATGGCCGACGACGGACAGCCGTCGCAACTCCCGAGGAGACGGAGTCGGACGGCTCCAGCTTCCGCGTCAACGTCCAACAGCTCGACATCACCGCCGTGGGTGGCCAGGAACGGCCGAACCCGAGCCAGCGCATCCTTCACCCGGCTGTCGAGGGAGTCAGGGTGCAACCCGTGGACAAGCAGGAGGCTGGCCACCAGATCGTCCTCGGCCAGACGTTCGAGAAAGTCCGGAGCCTCGGCCCGGGCCAATTCGACGACTCGGAGCAACCCGGCGCCGTAGAGCTCGGAGAACAGCCGCAACAACTCCTCGACCCCGGCAAAGGCGCGGGGGTCGGCGTTGATCTGTAGCACTTCGAGCAACTGCTCGATCCGGTCGCCGATGGTCCGGAGATCCTGCGGTGGTGGCGGAACCTCCGCGGCCATTCAGCCGGCCAACTCTGGGTTCGAGACCTGGGTGGGCGAGTGCAGGGTCTTCAGTACCTTGCCCTTGCCGAGGTACATGTGCACTCCGCAGGGCAGGCACGGGTCGAAGCTGCGGACGGTGCGCATGATGTCAATGCCCTTGAAGTGCTCGAGGTCGTTCTCTTCGTAGATCGGGCAGTCGGTGACCGCGTCCTCGTAGGGCCCCGGCGTGCCATAGACATCCCGGGGGTTGGCGTTCCAAGGTGTCGGCGGATACGGGTGGTAGTTGGCGATCTTGCCGCCCTTGATGACCAAGTGGTGCGAGAGGACCCCGCGGACCGCCTCGGTGAAGCCGGCGCCGATCCCCTCGTCGGGCACCTCGAAGGGCTCCCAGGTCTTGGTCTTCCCGGCCCGCACGTCGGCCAGTGCCTTCTCGATGAAGTCGAGGGCCGAGGCGGCGGCATAGGCCTGGAAGTAGGTACGGGCACGGTCGCGCTCGATGGTGTTGGACCACTGGGGGATATTCCACGTGAGGGTCACCGGCCCCTTGAGAGCCGTCTTGGGCAGGTGAATCTCCACGGAGGTGCCGGTGGCCTTCAGGTGGTCGGTGTTGACCAGTCCGGAAAGCGCTGTCGACCACAACCGGGCCAATGGGCCTCCGCCGGTGTCAAGGGCCAGATAGTCGGTCCCGTCGAACCAGCGGGGTGACATCACCCAGCTGTAGTTGCCGTCGAAGTCTCGCTTCTGGGGCTGGGGGTTGGTGTGCTGGTTCCACGGATGGCGCCGATCGACCGGGTTCCCCAGGGGATCGCGGGTCACGAACATCTCCTGGTCTTCCCAGTCGGTGTAGAACGAATGACCGAGCAGGATCCGGATGCCGAGGTTGATGTCGACCAGGTCATTGGTGACCAGCTTGCCGTCCACCACCACGCCGGGGGTGACACCCATGGCCCGGCCCCACTGCGTCATGTCCCGGTAGTCGAAGTTGCATACCTCGGGATCCTGGAACGCCCCCCAGCACCCGAGCAGGATCCGGCGGTTGCCCACCTCCTCGTAGCCGGGCATGGCCTGGTAGAAGAAGTCGAACAGGTCGTCGTGCATCGGGACGACCCGCTTCATGAACTCGACGTACCGCTGGAGCCGGATGTAGTAGTCGGTGAACAGCTGGATGGTGGCGGTGGTGCCAACACCCCCCGGGTAGAGGGTGGAAGGATGGACGTGCCGACCCTCCATCAGGCAGAACATCTCCCGGGTGTACCGGCTCACCTGCAGTGCCTCGCGGTAGAACTCGCCGGAAAACGGATTGAGCGATCGCATGATGTCGCCGATGGTTTTGTACCCGTGCTCGGCGAAATGCGGGGATTCGGTGCGATTGGCCTGCTCGAGGACGCCAGGATTGGTCTCGGCGACCATCTTCTCGCAGAAGTCGACGCCGACCAGGTTCTCCTGGAAGATGTTGTGGTCGAACATGTACTCGGCGGCTTCGCCCAGATTGACGATCTGCTCGCCCAGTGCCGGCGGCTTGACCCCATAGGCCATGTTCTGGGCGTAGCAGGAGCAGGTTGCGTGGTTGTCGCCGCAGATACCGCAGATACGGCTGGTGATGAAATGGGCGTCGCGGGGGTCCTTGCCCTTCATGAAGATGCTGTAACCCCGGAAGATCGACGACGTGCTGTGGCACTCGGCGACTTTCCCCTTCCCGAAGTCAATCTTGGTGTAGATGCCCAGGCTGCCGACGATCCGGGTGATCGGATCCCAGGCCATGTCGACCAGGCCGTTGGCGTCCGCTGTTTTGGTCTTGGTGGCCACGATCGTCCCTACTTCCACTCACTCTTGTAGCCGGTCAGGATCTTCCTGCCCGGGGTTCGCCATTTGGGTTCCTCTTCGAGGGTGTGATTGGTGATCCGGCGCAGGGGCCGGATGAGGTTGCCGTAGAGGCCGCTGGCGATGGTGGAAACCGGGGCGCCGGGAGGCTCGTCCATGAAGGGCATGAACTTGTCCGGGAATCCGGGCATGGTGCACCCGATACAGATGCCGCCAACGTTGGGGCAGCCGCCCACTCCGTTGATCCATCCCCGCTTGGGCACATTGCACTGGACGACAGGGCCCCAGCAGCCCAGCTTCACGATGCACTTCGGGGACCCGTACTCGTTGGCGAAATCGCCCTGTTCGTAGTAGCCCGCCCGGTCGCAGCCCTCGTGGACGGTGGCCCCGAACAGCCATTGGGGTCGCAGGGAGTCGTCGAGCGGGATCATCGGCGCCTGGCCAGTGGCCTGATAGAGCAGGTAAAGGATGGTCTCGGACAGATTGTCAGGATGGGTCGGGCACCCGGGCACGCACACGATCGGGATTCCGGCTTTGGACCTCCAGCCCCAACCCAGGTAGTCGGGTACCCCCATCGCTCCGGTGGGGTTGCCGGCCATAGCGTGGATACCGCCGTAGCAGGCGCAAGTGCCGGCGGCCAGCACCACCAGCGCCTTTGGAGCCAGCCGGTCAAGCCACTCGCTGGTGGTCATCGGCTGGTCGGTTTCGGGGTTGTTGCCGAATCCACACCAGTAGCCCTCGGCTTTGATGGCTTCGTTGGGGATCGATCCCTCCACCACCAGGACGAATGGATCCAGCTCTCCCCGGTCAGCCTTGAAGAACCACTCGAGAAAGTCGTCAGCTCCTCCGACTGGGCCGCATTCGAAGTCGATCAGTGGCCAGTGCACGGCGATCTTCGGAAGCCCCGGGAGGGCGCCCAGCGCGATCTCCTCGATGCTCGGCTGGGTGGCGGCCGTGAGGGCGACCGAGTCGCCGTCGCAGCTCAAGCCGGCATTTATCCAAAGAACGTGGACGACAGCTTCGTCCGGCGGAGCTTCAGTGACAGACAATTCGCGCGCCTCCCCCAGTCGTTGCCGCCCCACAGATGCGGCCAGGTGTGATGGTAAAACGGCCCTCACGATCTGTAAATGAGTGTCTTTTACACTTGGCCAGTGCCGTTGGGCTGGCCTGATCGTTCGTTGACATCGACGGATGCCTCCGGTATGAAAGATGGCGGCCATGGAATACAGCACGCCAACGACGGCGGAAACGGAGGGGAGGCCAGGGCGATTCAAGGTCACACCGCCCCGCGGCTTTCTCTTGCCGGCCATCCTGTTGCTTCTGACCGAGCGACCGGGCTACGGATACGGCCTCGAGCGCCGCTTGCAGGAGTTTCGTTTCGGCCATGTAGATCGGCCGGCGGTCTACCGGGCCCTCGCCCAGTTGGAACAGGACGGCCTGGTGGAGGGGTCATTGCCAGACCCAATCGCCAAACAGGGTCGGCGGGACTACCGGGTCACTCCGCTGGGCGAGCGTGTATTGAGGATATGGATGGGGGTCGTCAAAGAGGAGCACGACACCCTGGGAGAGGTGCTGCGCCGATATACCGCTACCGGAACAACCGATGCGGCACTTGCCGAAGTCGAGGGGGGATGGGCAGCGGCCCTGGGCCTGGGTTGGTCGTCGGTTTCCTCGACCTCGCGTGGCCGGCGGCACTTGGCGTTGGTAGACGGGATACCCATGGCTCCAATCCCCGATGCCACCTCTTCCCCGGGAATCGTCCATCTCGATCTCGACGCCGACATGCGCCAGGCCTTCCGGGTCGTCCCCGACCGTTCGGTGGTGATGATCGAAGTCCGCTCTACGGCGGGACCACTCAGTTTCGGAGCCGCCGGCGTTACCGGCTCGATCGAAGCCGCCATCGCCGGCGGGATGGTGCGAACCGAGCTCGCTCCATCCGCTCGCCTTGAGGTCGACGTGTCCAAGCTCACTTCGGGAAACAGCATGTATGACGTCGAGCTCTTGCGTCGGATCGGTGCCCGTCGATTCCCAACTGCGACCGTCGAGTTGAGCGAGTGCACCGCGAACGGGCCCAATGGCCTCTACCGGCTGCAGGGGGATCTCACCTTTCACGGAGTTACCCGACCGGCTCATGGCACGGTCACTATCGAGGTGACATCTGATCGACGTCTGGTGATCACTGGCGAACAAGTCTTTGATATCCGTGACTTCGCCACCTCGTCTCCCACCGTGCTGATGTTCCGCATCTACCCCGACGTACGGGTACGGCTTTACGCCGAGGCGGAACTCGAGGTTGAGGAGGCGGAGAGGAAAGCGGCAAGGGCCTAAGGACGGCGGCAACGACCTGGCCGGATCGTGGAATGGTTGAAATCCCCTTGCCAGATCGACGAGCTCACGGACGTAGTCGACGCCGCCGGCTCCCAAGCCGGCAGCATCCTACGCAACATCGCCGGAGTCGCTGAGGGGCACCGAGCATGCCCGAGATGGACGAGGAACCGGTGACTCGGGTGAGCCTGCTAGTCGGCCGCGTCTGATTCGGCCAAGGCCCGTTCGGTTACGTCCTGGCCGATGCCCCGCAACCCGATGACCGTTCGGTCCGAGCCGTAGGTCGGCTGGGCCCGTACGTGGACCACCCGCACGTCCCGGTCGGCGCCGATGATCCGGTACTCATCCTCGAATGCCCGTCCTAGCGCCACCGATTCTTCCATGGCCGCCCGTATCCGCTCCCGGTCGCCGGTCACAATGGTGTCGAGGTAGGCATCGAAGGTGCCGCCGAAATCAAACGGGTCGATGCCGTGGATCCGGTGAAATTCGTTGCTCCACTGCACGGCGCCGGTTCGCAGATCCCACAACCAGCTGCCGACATGGGCGAGGGCCTCGCCCTCCTGCAGGCGAACGGTGACCTCGGCCAGCGTCGCCTGGGCCAAACGCTGTTCTGTTATGTCATGGGCGATGACCACCGATCCGACCGGCATCTGCCCGTCATCGAAGATCGAACACAGAGACAGCGATACCGGCATCGGCATGCCGTCAGGACGCTGGACCTCGGTTTCAAATTGTTTGATCTGATCTCCGGCCTGGACCCGGGAGATCACCGACTGCACCTCGCCGCGGAGGTGCTCAGGAAACAAGGCGTCGAGCGGATGACCCATGACCTCATCCGGCCGGCAGCCGAACAGCCGCTCGGCGGTGGCACCCCAGCTGGCGACGTTGCCGTTGGTGTTACAGGTGAAGATGGCGTCGTCTGACGTCTCGATGATGGCGGTGAGAAGCGACTCTATCGAGATCTCCCCGGCGACCGGTGGCAGCTCGGATGGGACAGCCGAGGTCATCGTCCCTGCCCTCGGCGGCGGCTCGGGAGCACCGGCGACGGGTCACTCATGCGATGCATCGACTACCTCCTCTTGCGTGCCCCGTGCCTTCCAAGTCGACATCGTATGCGCCGTCACCCGAGCGCGTCCCGGCAAACGGAGGGGAGAGACCGCCTGCCCGGCGACAGACGATACGTAACCCGCCCCGGCTGGAGCGCCACCGTATCGTCCGGCATCTCTCTTCTACCCGAACTGCGAGGGTCGAATCCCGCACCAGTTCGGAGCGGCGATTTCATTTGTTTCGTTGGCTCGCGACTCGGCCGGGAACGCGCCGCCGGAGTAGTCGGCCTACATTGCACGGGTGAGCAACAAGATGCCGACAACCCACCCCCGGCTCGCCCTGGTCAATTTGGACGGGCGCCTCACCGAGGAGGAGGAGCAGGAGAAACTCGGCCGCGCCCAACGCCGGCTCGTGCACCTGCGGCTCATCAACGGTGGCCAGCTCAATGGTGGCCAGCTCGGACCGCCGGTCTGTGTCATCTTCGAAGGCTGGGATGCTGCCGGCAAAGGCGGCGTCATCAAGCGCCTGGTCTCCCCCCTCGATCCCCGCCATGTCCGAGTGGCCCAATTCAGCTCGCCGACACCCGATGAGAAGCGCCACCACTATTTGTGGCGGTTCTCCCCCGCCCTCCCGGGATGGGGAGGCATGGCCGTGCTCGACCGAAGCTGGTACGGGCGGGTTCTCGTCGAGCGGGTCGAGGGATTCGCCACCAAGGAACAGTGGCGGCGGGCGTACGACGAAATTCCTGCCTACGAGGGTTCCCTGGCCGCCGAGGGCATGGTCATCATCAAACTGTGGCTGCACATCTCCCAAAAAGAACAGGGAAAGAGATTCGAAGCCCGCAAGGAGAACCCGCTCAAGGCGTGGAAGCTCACCGACGAGGACTGGCGCAACCGGGCCAAGCGGCCGGAGTACGAGACCGCCGTCGACGACATGCTGGCCCGGACCGATCATGTCGACGCCCCCTGGGATGTCATCGGCGCCGAGCAGAAGCGTTTCGGTCGGATCGCGGCATTACAGACCGTCATCCGTCGCATGGAAGACGGGATGCGCCGCTGGGATATCGAGGTGCCGCCCTCAATCGGGGCCGAGTACGACGAAATATGAGCGCGGTGGGCTCAGAAACTCCGGTTGTTGGTAGCGTCTGCCGATGTGTCCGGGATCGCACGAGTCGATGTCGCCACCTTGACGAAAGGGCTTGACGACTGGCTCGCTCAGTGGGATCCCGCCCGCCAGGCCGGATCCCGGGTAGATCACATCGAGCGCCCCCCTTCCGGCTGGTCAAGCGACATCCTGGTCACGACGGTTGGCCCCGCCATCGATGTCGACGGTGATGGCGAGCCGCTCGTCGAGTTGGTAGTCCGGCTGGCGCCGGCACCGGCGGTGGCCTCCTTCCCGGCCGACGATTTCGATCTGCAGGCAGCCGTCATGCGGGCCCTCGAGGCCACCGGGCTTCCCGTCCCCACCGTGTTGGTGATCGAGAACGACTCCGGCTGGCTGGGGACGCCCTTTTTGGTGATGACTCGAGCCCCAGGACGGACGGTGGGCGACGCACCGGCGCTCGATCCGTGGCTGTCGGAACTGCCTTCCGTAACCCAGCGTCGGATCCAAGAGAACTACCTGGACGCGTTGGCGAACATCCACCGAGTCGAATGGCGAGCCGCGGGCCTGGAGGCGCTTTTGCGGGCGGCCGGACCCGGCCTGGATGCGGAACTGGATTGGTGGTCGAGCTACGTCGACTGGGCCTCCGGGGGCGATCCGACACCGGTGCTGGTGGCCCACCTGCAGTGGTGCATCGACGCGGCCCCAGCGATGGCCCAGGCTCCGTCGCTGTGCTGGGGTGATGCACGGTTGGGCAACGTGTTGCTCCTCGACGACGGCTCGATCGGGGCACTCCTCGATTGGGAGTTGGCTTCGATCGGTCCTCCCGAGATGGATCTCGGCTGGTATCTGGCTCTCGACCGGCTGACGACCAAGGTCATCGGTAAAAAGGTGCCCGGGTTTCTGGGGAGGGACGAAGTCATCTCCCGCTACCAGCACCAGCTGGGTCGACCGGTGGAGCATCTCGACTGGCACGAGATATTCGCCCTCGTGCGATCGGTTGCCATCAACGAACGGCAGGCGCGCCTGGCTGCCGCCGGAGGCGTCCCGTATCCGGGCGTCGCAGGGAAGGACAATCCGATGCTCGACTACATCGCCCGCCGCATCAATCGATTCGAGACCGCCGCATGACGAGCTTTGACGCCGACGGCCAGCACGCGCCTATGAGTGGCCTCGACGAATACCTGGTCCACAATCACCCGCATCCGGTTCGGGTCATGTGGACGAGCGACCCGAAGGCGTACGAGCGGGTGTGGTTCGCCGCCCACAATCAGGCCGGCGATCTCCTGATCGCCTGCGGCCTGGCCTTCTACCCGAATCTCGACACGGCCGAGGCCTTCGCCATTGTCAACCGGGCCGGCCGACACACCACCGTGCGGGCGCACCGACGGCTCGGGAACGACCGCATGAGCCTGCAAGCCGGACCGCTGTCGCTCACGGTGGTGAGGCCATTCCAAGAATGGAGGCTGGTGCTCGATGACAACGACTACGGCATCTCATTCGATATCAGTTGGTTCGACACCACCCGGGCCGTGTACCGAAACCTGGGAGCCGGAAGCGTGCTCGGTGGTGTCCCCTTCGCCGGAGTCGCCGGTTACGACGGCCTCGGGACCGTGGAGGGGTGGGTCCGGGTCGACGGCGAGCAACACCCGCTCGACCGCGATCACTGGCTCGGCTCCCGGGATCACCATTGGGGTACCCGAGACGGGGTCGGTGGTCGAGCCAATTGGTCGGGCTGGCAGCACGCAGTGAGCGGCGCTTTCGTACGATTTCCCGAGTGGGCATTGTGGGTCGACCACCTGCTCCGGGATCTGGACGATCCCAAGCCCGGCAGTTCTGTTGCTCGGCGGATCCGACATCGCCTTCGCTTCGAACCGGGCATCCATATGGTGGCCGGCGGTGAACTCGAGGTGGAGATGCCTCGGGGGGAGACAAGGGTCATCCGATTCGATCGGATCGGGAACCAGACGGCGTACCTGCGTTGCGGGATGTACGGCGGTCCCAACGGCGGCACGCCGGACGGGGATATCTGGCAGGGTCAGTTCATCGGTGACGGGGTCGTGTCGGGTGAGACCTACGACACCAACGATCCCGAGGTGCGGTCGGCCATCTGCGGCGCCGATCAGCACCATATGCGCTTCGAGTACGACGGGACGGTGACCCACGGCATCTACGAGGTGTATGACCCCCTGGCCTTCGAAGTCGCCAGCCAAGGTCGCCAGGGGTTGTCCATCCTGGAGTGAGCTCGGCGTCGGCGCATCCCATCCGATCAGCCGAGATCACTCTGCTCAACAGGTGTTCGAGCGCCAGACTTCAGCATGTCCACGATCTCCCAATTCCCGGACTGGAAGCACCTCGGGACCCACTCCGACGCCAGTCAAGAGGGTGCATCAAGGAGGCGTGAGGAGGCGCTATCCGCGAACACGAGAGCGGTGGCCAGCACCATCACCGCTACCACGGCAAGCGGAATGGTGGCGCCCTGGTGCAAGAAGAGAACGGCTCCAACGATTGCCCCGACCAACATGGCCACCACTGCGGCGGCCCGTCGTCCCACCTTCGGGTTGGTTCCCCCCGCCAACGTGGAATCCGCCGCCAACCCGGTGAGGGTCATGGTCAGCACCGTCGTGGTCACATCCGGCACCGCGAGACGCCGGATCGTCGAGTTCCGGACTCCCATCGCAAAAGCCATCAATACGATCACCGCGTAACGGGGCCATCCCGATCCGATCGTCGACGTCGATGACGCGACGACGGCGGCGCCACCCGCTAGCAGGCCTTCGATCACCATGGCCGCGAGCAACCAGCTTCGGCGGGAAGCAATGTGCAAGGTAATGCGACCGGCGCAGGCGGCGCCGACCAGAAAGCTCCCGAGCGAAGCGAGGCTGGCCGGGATCGAGAACCCCGGCGCACCGGCCGCGGCGAAACCGAGGAGGACCACGTTTCCGGTCATGTTGGCCGTGAACACGTGCCCGAGGCCGAGGTAGCTCACGGCGTCCACCAAACCACTGACCACGGTCAGCACCATGAGCGTTCCGAGAAGCATGCTCGACGGGCCGGCCTGTTCGCTCACCCTGCGGCGCCCTCGCCGCCGGAACAATGGGCACCAGGTCGGCCGAGGATGTCGGTCCGGCGGGCGCTCCCGCCGGCGACTCCGAAAACGGGTCTCATGGCGAACGCCACCGCTTCACCGTAGCCCAGGCGCATGCATCGAATACTGCGAGAACCGGTCTTTGAACGGCGTCGTGGGTCGCTATCGGCGCGTAACCGAGGGAGACTGTCGGAGTGATCGCCGTGGTCTCACCATTCGCCTACGGACTAAGTGTGGCGGTCGCAACAGTCGCATGCGCCGTGGCATGCCTGGAGGCACGGCGGCGGCCCGGCGCCTGGACCGTCACGGTAGCTCGGGCGGTAGGGATCGCCCTCGTACTCGATGCCGGTAGCTACACCATCAGCCTGCTCGTAGCTGGAACCTGGTCGGCACGGACCTCGCTTCCCCTGGCGTTGTGTGACGTTGCCGTGTTGGTGGCTGCGGCCGCCTGTCTTTGGCGTCAGCCTCTCCTGGTCGAGTTGACCTACTTCCTGGGTCTGGCCGGCACCCTCCAGGGGGTCCTGACCCCGGACCTGTCGGTCGGCTTTCCCCACCTAGTCTTCTGGCAGTACGTGGTCGGACACCTCGGCATCGTCTTCGCCGCCGTGTTCTTGGTAATCGGGCTGGGCATCGCACCCCGTCGTCACGCCGTCCCTCGTGTCCTGACCATCACTCTGGCCTACACCGCGGTGGTCGGTCTGGTCGACGGACTCGTCGGCGCCAACTACATGTTCCTGCGGCGCCCACCGGGCGAATGGACTCTCTTGCGCCTGCTCGGCCCCTGGCCGTGGTACCTGTTCAGCGCCACCGGAGTTGCTCTGGTGCTGTTTACCCTGCTCGATGCTCCGTTCTGGCCCGGTCGCCGGCGTGAGCTAGCGGTCGAGGGCCGTGAATCCGCACTGCGGGCCGGCGGCGCTCGGCCTTCGGTTCAAGCCCCGTGAGCGCAATGGGACCTGAGGCAATTCATGGCGGCCCCGAGCCGGATCCGGCGCCACGGAGCCAATTCCTCCTGCGTGGCTGGAATGACCCGGCAGTCCTCGGTGTGGCGTTGGTGGCCGTGGCCGTCGGCTTCGGACAATTCGGGCTGACCGCCACCCTCGGCAACGTGGCCCGTCATTTCGGCCATCTGGTGAACGGCACCTCCATCACCGACCAGGCCGGGCTGTCGGGGACCCGGCTCGGTTTGGGTCTGGCCGTCATCCGCCTGGCCTCGCTGGGCGGGTTGCCCCTGGCTGGGCTGGCCGATCGGGTGGGCCGGCGCCGTATCCTTCTCGTCGCCTGTGGTCTCGGCCTTGCCGCCACCGCCGCTTCGGTCGCCGCCCCCGGATACTGGTGGTTTGTCATCGTGTTTGCTCTGGGCCGGCCGTTCCTGTCGGCCGCGTCAGCGTTGGCCCAGGTACAAGCGGCCGAGCTTACGAGCTCGGCTCAACGTGCCTCCGCAGTAGCCCTGGTGGCTGCCGGTTACGCGCTCGGGGCCGGGGTCACTGCGGTCGTCTACGGGCTGGCCGGCAACGAGCTGGGCTACCGGGGAATCCTGCTGCTCGCGGTGGTGCCGTTGGCGGCTCTCCCGTTCGCGGCACGCTGGGTGACAGAGCCCGATCGCTTCCTCCAGGCCGCGGCCGGTCACCAACGGAGGAGGCCGGTGCTGGGGGCCGTCGCCCGGCCCTACCGTGCCCGGCTCGCGCTGGTGGCCGTTCTGGCCTTCTCGCTCGGAGTGATCACCGGACCAGCCAACACCTTCGTGTTCCTCTACGCGCAAAATGTCGCGGGCTTTTCCGGGTTCGCCCGTTCCGCGATGGTCGTGGGAGCTGGGATCCTCGGGCTCGGCGGGCTTCTGGCCGGTCGGTGGTTGGCTGACCGTGTCGGCCGGCGGCCGACCGCCATGGCGGCCATGATCCTGATCGGGGCCTTCGGGATCCTCACCTACAGCGGGAACCACGTCGCCTTGGTCGTCGGATACGTCATGGGCATCGGTGCCGGCGGCGTCATCGCCCCCTGCGCCGGCGCCTTCGTCAACGAGCTGTTCCCGACGTCAGTCAGGGCGTCGGTCGCCGGGTGGAGCGTGGCCGGTTCGGTGTTGGGAGCGGTGGGCGGGCTGCTGGCCTTTGGAGCGGTTGCCGATGTCGCCGGTCACTTCGCCCCCGCGGCTCTGGTGACCTTCGTGCCGGCCATGGCGTTGAGCGGCCTGTTCATGCTTCTCCCCGAGACCTGTGGGCACGAGCCTGAATGGCTCTGGCCCGACACCGTCACGGGTTAGACCCGCGCCGGACGTGGCGGCCACTGATCGGCGATAATCAGGTGGCTTCCTCGACCCGGTTGCGACCAAGTGCCTTGGCCCGGTACAGAGCCTGATCCGCTTCCAAGAGCACGTCTTCAGTCGATTTCGTGCGGAGTGGGTGAAGCATCGAGAGGCCGGCGCTGAATGTCAGCACCCCCGAGGGGCTGCCGGCATGAGGGATGGCAAGCTGTTCCAAACCGATACGCATCCGCTGAACAGCCAACTTGCCGGTGACCAGAGACTGTTCGGGGAAGATACACAGGAACTCCTCACCGCCGTACCGGTAGACCCCATCTCCCCCCCGGGTGTGGACCTTGAGTTGATTGGCAACCGCCTGCAGTACACGGTCGCCGGCCTGATGGCCGTAGGTGTCGTTGTACGACTTGAATTCGTCGATATCGATCAGGGCCATGCAGTACCGGTGCCCGTACCGTCTCACCCTCGCCTCCAACTGTTCGAGATCCTCATCGAGGGCTCTCCGATTCACCAATCCGGTGAGCGGGTCACGACGGGCTACCTGGGTGAGCTGTTCGTTCAATCGCTCCAGTTCGGTCTGCTGTTGCGCGAGCTGACGATGGAGAGCCGTGACCCGATCGGCGGCGACCAAGCGAGCCTTGAGCGCGTAGGAAGCCAACGGCTTGACCAGATAGTCGTCGGCGCCGGCGCTCATGCCTTGGAGGATGTCGTCGAAGCTCCCATGGCCGCTCACCATG
This sequence comes from uncultured Acidimicrobiaceae bacterium, assembly GCA_963819695.1. Taxonomy (GTDB): domain Bacteria; phylum Actinomycetota; class Acidimicrobiia; order Acidimicrobiales; family RAAP-2; genus DASZIT01. The sequence continues at coordinate 1,868,202 of CAWFXD010000001.1, forward strand.
ACAAAGTAGGTGTAGTCCACCGATGCGCTTTCCCGAATGTTCCGGCATAGCTGGAGGCCACTGAGTCCGGGCATCGTCCAGTCGCTGATGACGACATCCGGGTGCCAGGAACGAAACACGTCCCAGGCCTGTACGCCGTCGTCAACCACCTGGCAGTCGTGGCCGAGAGTTTCCAGTGCCGTCTGGGCGGTGACCCGGGAGAGTTTGTCATCGTCGGCAACCAGGGTCTTCATCGCATGGGTCATCTCCGGCCGCCGACACGAGAACGTCTCCGGTCCTCAACCGACAACTGGTAGGTGAGGGCGCGTACGAGTTCCCGGTACTCGAACTCAGCCTCTTCCAGATCTGCCCGGCCGGGTGAAAGGCCCTTCGAAGCTGCTGCATCCTCCAGTCGGCCGCATGACAAGGTCAAGCGTCGATCGCCAAATCGGGCAGCATTCCTTCCAAGGGCATGGGCGAGACGTCCCACCTCCGCGACATCGCCGGCTTCGAAGGCTTGGCTCAGCGCCGCCACCAGGTGATCGCCCTCGAGGACAAACTGCTTGACACGCTCGCGGGCAAGGTCGTCATCTCCGGCGCTTTCGGGTCGACTCCGGTCGGCCATCGACGGGAGGGGAACGGGTTCGCTCCGAATTCCGCTGTCAATGGTGCGATCCACCAGGGCGACAAGCGCGTCCTTGCTCACCGGCTTGGAGATGTACGCGTCCATACCCATGGCCAGACACCGGTCGACATCGTCCTTGCGGGCGCCGGCGGTGACCGCAATGATGGGGGTAAAGCGGCCCGGTCCTTTGAGCGCTCGAATTGCCGCAGTCGCTTCGTAGCCGTCCAGTTCCGGCATCTGGCAGTCCATCAGCACCGCGTCATAGGCGACGCCGGCTACTGCCTTGACGGCTTCCGCCCCGTTGACCACCGTGTCCACCCGGTAGCCGCCGCTGGAGAGCATCGCGACCACCACTTTCTGGTTGATCAGGTTGTCTTCCGCGAGTAGCAGTCGGCCGGCATTCCGCACCCCGCCGGAGGAGGGTGACTGTTTGGCGACCGCCCCGAGGACCGTGTCCGCCTCCGCCAAGCCCAACGCCGACCGCAGGCAGGCCAGGAGATCCTCCTGCGAAGCCGATCTCGACAAGTGTGCCGACACGCCAGATCGCGCCACCGTGCTGTGGTCGCCGTCAAACTCCGCTTCGGTCATGAGGACGACATGGGCGGTGATGGCCGGATCGAGCGCAATGGCATTCTTCAGCTCGACCCAGTCCATCCCGGGTATGGACTGGGAAAGGAGGGCGACCGCGTAGGGCTGGCCCTCGAACGCTGCAGTCCGGAGCATGGCCAGGGCGGTCTCCCCGGAGTCGGCGGAACTGACCGACATTCCGAGCTGGGAGAGGCTGTCCTCCAGGGTGTTGACCGCAGTGGCATCGTCTTCGACGATCAAGGCTCTGAAGCTGACCGTCCCGGCGTAGGGCGACAACGAGGCGTCTGGCGCGCCAGCTGGAGGGGTGTCGTCTGCCAGTTGCCCGACGGCCGGAATGCGAACCCGAACCGTGAACCAGAAGGTGCTGCCGTCTCCGGGCTGGCTCCACACGCCGCAATCACCGCCCATCAGGCCGACAAGTTGACCGCTGATCGACAGCCCGAGCCCGGTGCCTCCGTACTTGCGTGACGTCGACATATCCGCCTGTACGAAGGGATGGAAGATCGAATCGAGTTTTTCAGCAGCAATTCCATCGCCGGTATCGGATACTTCGAATCGAAGGACCGACTCGCCGTTTGCCGACTCGACTTCGAAGACTCGGACGATAATATCGCCGATTCGGGTGAACTTGATGGCGTTGCCGATGAGGTTGATCAGGACTTGGCGCACCCGAACCGGGTCGCCTCTAATGGTCGCCGGGACCGAGTCGTCGATGGCCGCCGACAGATGGAGTCCTTTTGTCTCGGCTGGAGGTCCCAGCAAATCCACGACGTTGTCCACAACCGTCTGCAGGTTGAATTCGATGTCTTCGATCAGCAGCTTCCCGGCTTCGATCTTCGAGAAGTCAAGGATGTCGTTGATGACCGTCAGGAGCGCCTCTCCGGAAGTGCGCACAGTCTCCGCATAGTCGCGCTGGAGGGCATCGAGTTCCGTCTCCAGTAGGAGGTCGGTCATCCCGATGACGCCGTTCATCGGCGTTCTGATCTCATGGCTCATGTTGGCCAGGAAATTTGATTTGAGCTGCGAGGCCTCATTCGCCTGATCAGCCATCGCCTCCAGCTGGTCCTCGAACTGCTTCCGCTCGGTGACGTCGAGGTAGTGGATGAGAAAGTGGTCGGGACTCCCGTCGGTTTCATGAACCCGAACGGCTCTGACGGCGCACCAGACGATCTGTCCGTGGGCATGAATGAATCGCCTCGTGTACTTGAAGTCATCGACAGCGGCATGCGGGAGCTCTTGCAAGACCTGACGAACCACGTCGGCGTCGTCGGGATGGCTGAGGTCCAAGGGCGTCATTGCGCAGAGTTGTTCGGCCGAGTAGCCGACGACCTCGCAAAGCGCTGCATTGACCCGAGTGAAGCGGCCCTCGAGTGATATCTCCGCCATACCGACAGGTGCACGATCGAATGCCGCCCTCCAGCGTTCGCCGGAATTGATGATCGAGCGTTCGAACTCCTTCCGGTCGGTGATGTCAAGGAAGTGAGTCAGAATATGGGTGACGCGACCGTCATCGCCGAACACCGCAGAACCGCTGACGTCACACCACACGATGTGCCCGCGTGCGTGGATGTAACGCCTCTCATCGTGAAAGATCTGGGAGGGGGTCAGAAGGTGATCGACGATGGCCCCGCGTGCCTGGTCGTCAAGGGGTTGGTCGGTCCGGTCCTGGTCTTCGGGATGGCAGATGTCCGTGGGGCTCATGCCGGAAAGTTCTTCGGCGGAGTAGCCGAGAATTTCACAGAGAGCCGGATTTACGTGGATGAAGTTGCCGTCCAAGGACATCTCCGCCATGCCGGCCGGTGCCTGCTCGAAGGCGGCCTTCCAGCGCTCCTCGGACCTGATCGCCGCCCGCTCGCGTTCCTTGAGATGAGTGATGTTGCGGGTGACGAGCAGAACCTCGTCGCAGTCTTCGCTGCCGGGAACGGAGATGGGCACCGCGTCCAGAATGTTCTCGCGTCCGGTCAAATGAGAGACGAATTCCGTGGTGGTCGACTCGCCCTCGAAAGCCCGTCGGCAGACGTCCTCCAAGAGGTCGACATCACCGGGCGCACAGAGCTCATCGAGTCGACGCCCGATGAAGTCCGGACCACTGGAATTGATTCTCTCCAGACCCCCGCCGGCGACGACGACCAACCGCAGTTGTCGGTCATAGACGACGGCAAATGTATCCGGCAGGTGGTCCAGCAGAGCGTGATACCTGGCTTCGCTGACCCGGAGGGATTGCAGAGTTGCGTTCCAAAGAGTCAGGTTGGTCGCCATCGCGACGCTTCCCGCATAGGTCCCTTCCGAGTCGTAGACCGGGGTCGCCGCCAGGTATACCGGGACGGGATGTCCGTCGGCATGCAGGAACCGGTTCTCGTAGGACCCGGATCTGCCGGCGCGTCGCTCCGCCGTCTGCTCAATCATGACGGCTTGGGCACTCTCGTCCATGAACTCGTACACATGTCGTCCGATGATCTGTCCCTCGTTCCTCCCGAGCAGGACGGTGCCGGCGTTGTTGACGAAGGTGAAAATTCCCTCGGCGTCAATCGCGAAGATCGCCTCGGCAGCAAGATCGACCAGCTGCCGGTAACGGGATTCGCTGCGTTGCAGCTTGCGGTTTTCGGTTGCCACCCGACGCGCGGCTACCAGCCGGGCCTCGAGCTCGTCCGGAGAGAATGGCTTCTGTAGGTAGTCGTGGGCGCCGGACCGCAGGAGCTCGGCAGCCGAGGCGCTCTGCCCGTCGGTGGCAAGGACAACGATCGGGATCCATCCGGTCTCAACGGAGGACTTCAGGTCCGCCACCATGGCGGTCCCGGGCCCATCGCTCTCGCCAAGGTCGAGAATGATGACGTCCGGCAGGTCGTGCTGGGCCATCACCATCGCTTCCGCCGTCGTCGACGCCTCGGTGACCACCCATCCGGAGGCATTGAGCACGGAACGAGTCTCGAACCGTGAATCGACCTCGTCACCGATGAGGACGACTCTCGGCTGGTCCCGATCCGCGAGAATCTCCTGAAGTGCCATTACCCCTAGTCATCGGCATCCCCGGCGGTAAGTTGAGCGATTTCCACGCTCGGCTCAGCCACGAGCCGTGACCTCTGGCTTTGTTGGAGCCCAGCCGCTGGCATTGTCGGAGCCCGGCCGCTGGCTCATAAATTGGCAGTCCTAGTGCCAAAAAGTGCCAAAAACCCTTGCCGGGAAGGCTCAAGGTTGGAGGCAGCCGAGCCGATGTACCCCATGAGAAAGTGCCGTAATCAGGGGAAGTCGGCCGTCGGGATCGACGGTGCGGAGGTGTTGAAAGTTGGGGCCGCAGTTGTCGGTGGCCTCGCTGGACGTCGAAGCACCGTGGAATCGGGCTGCCGGGTGAGCAAGGAAGAGGTCGCGATGACGGACAGACCCTCATGGGATGAGTGGTCGGGCGCGTCGTTGTCCTCAGGCAGGAATGCTCGGAGCAGCCGCCGATGACCGGATCCATCATCCTCGATGGCCGATACCACTGTTCACGGCTCCTCAAAGGGGGGCACGGCGTCGAGACCTACCTGGCCACGGACTCGGAGGCAAACGACGCCCTGGTAGTGGTGAAGCTCCTCCACATCGACACCGTCGCTCCAGCCGTACGCATCCGGCTCGAGCACGAAGCTGCCGTGCTTTCCAGGCTCGGTGGGTCCACCTTCCGCCCGCTGATCAACTATGCCCGCGACGAAGAGCACCTCTACTTCGTCCAGCCTTACCTCCCGGGCAAGGACCTGGCTGAACGCCTCTCCCACGGGCCGGTTTCGGTTGCCAGCACGCTGACCATCGCCGCGACCTGCTCACCGCCCTCCAGCATGCTCATGATCTCGGAATTCTGCACCGGGACGTCAAGCCCGCCAATGTGATCGTTCCGGGCACCGAGCCGGTGGAGTCCGCCGCCCTGATCGACTTCGGTCTCTCGCGAAGTGCATCGCTCGAACCGGCGCTGTGGGACCAGGTCGTCGGTACGGCCCGCTACCTCGCCCCCGAGGTAGCCGGACTGCTCGACTCACCCGTCGACGAACGTTCCGACCTCTACTCCTTGGGAGTCGTCCTCTTTGAGTGTCTGGTCGGCCGGCCACCCTTCGATGGATCGACGGTCGGCGAAGTCCTCCGCCAGCACCTGAGCATGCCGGTGCCCAGTTTCAGCGAAGCTGGGATCGTCGCCCCCCGGGCCCTGGAGGCGGTGGTGCTTCGCCTTCTGGGCAAAGAGCCGGGCCAGCGCTACCAGACGGCTTCGGCCGCCCTGTATGACGTCCAGGAGATCGCCGCGGGTCTGGCCCGAGGCGTCGCCGACCCCCCTCTCGTCATCGGCCTTCGGGACATCCGTTCCTCGCTCACCGCACCGGCTTTCGTCGGCCGGGACAAGGAGCTCGCCTACCTCACCCGGCACCTGGAGGCGTCACGTCGGGGCGAAGGAGGGCTGGTCTTTGTCGCGGCGGAGTCCGGTGGAGGCAAGACCCGGCTCCTCGAGGAGTTCGCAGGCCAGGCCGCACGACTTGGTGCCTGGATCTTGCAGGGTCAGGGAGTGGACCAGGCCGCCCAGCGCCCGTATCAGCTCCTCGAAGGCGTGGCCTCCGGCATCGGCCGTGCCGCCGCCGATGAACCCGCCCTGGTCGGGAGGTTGCGCGGCGAACTTGGCGACCGCGCCGAAGCCGTTGCGGTCGCACTTCCCGAACTCGCCTGGCTGTTCGGAAGGGTTTCGCACGGAGAACTCCCCGAGGCCTACGGGGAGGTCCGGAGCGTCGCCGCCCTCTCAACCCTGTTGAACGGCCTGGGAACCAGTAGCCGTCCGGCTTTGGTCTTGCTGGACGACTGCCAGTGGGCAAATGGCATAACCCTCAAGCTGCTCAGCGAATGGCAGAACGAAGCCGGTCGGTCGGGAAGCCATGTCCTGGTGGTTGCCGCCTTCCGTTCGGAGGAGGTGGGCCCGGATCACCCGCTCCGCCGAATCGCGCCCGAGGCGATCCTTTCCCTGAAGGCATTGACACTTCCCGAGGTCGGCCACATGGCCCAGTCGATGGCGGGCCCGCTTCCCGAACGGGTTGTCGCGACGGTGGCTCAGCTGGCCGAGGGGAGCCCGTTCATGGCCGCGGAGGTGCTCCTGGGCCTGGTCGAATGCGGCGCCCTCATCCAGGCCGAGGAGACGCCATCCGGATGGCGGGTCAACGAGGTCGCTCTCGCCGACGTCCAGACCTCGCGGAGAGCTGCGCTCTTCCTGGTGAAGCGGCTGGAGCAACTGTCCGCCGATGCGCTGCAGCTGCTTTCCATCGGTGCGGTGCTGGGAAAGGACTTCGACCTCCTGTTGGCGATGGAACTGGCCGGCCAGATCCCGGGCCGAGCCGTTCCCGCCTTGGATGAGGCCCGGCGCCGACGAGTGGTCTGGGTGGACGAAGCCGGAGGTCGCGGCCAGTTCACCCACGACAAACTTCGTGAAGCCCTGCTGGACGGCCTCCCCGTCGCAGAACGGACCCGACTGCATCTGCTGGCGGCGCAGCATATCGAGGCGGCCGACCCCGACAGAATCTTCGAGTTGGCCTACCACTTCAACGCCGCCGGTGCTGCCGCTCAGGGGCTGCCCTACGCCCTGGCCGCCGCAGAGCACGCCCGCCGTCAGTACACCCTGGACGTCGCCGAAGCCCACTACCGGATGGCAGAGACTGCGGTGTCGGAAGCCGATGCCGCTATCCAGGTGCGGGTGGCAGAGGGCTTGGGAGACGTGCTCACTCTGAGGGGTGATTACGCAGAGGCGGCGCTCAAGTTCCAGCAGGCTCTTACCATTGCCCCCGATCCGGTCGCCCAAGCCGCCCTGGAGGGAAAGCTCGGCGACGTGGCCTTCAAGTGTGGCGACCTGGGGAAGGCCCGGAGCTCGCTCGAGAATGCCATCCGGCATCTCAACTTCCGGGTGCCGCGCACCCAGGTCGGGACTCGCCTTCGCTCTTTTGTGGGAAGTCATCGTCCAAGTCGGCCACACAATCCTTCCCGCCCGATTCCTCGGTCGCCGCTCGCTCGACGATGCCGAAAGCCAATTGCTGGCCATGCGGCTGTACAGCCGGCTGGCCTACTTGCATTGGTTCCACAGCGGTCTCGTGCGATGCGCCTGGGCCCATTTACGCGAGATGAATCTGGCCGAGCGCTATCCGCCGACGCCGGAGCTGGCCCAGGCCTACTCGGAGCATGGCCCGGTGATGACCATGATCCCCTGGTTCGGTCGGGGCACCACCTACGTGAAGCGCTCCTTGGCCATTCGGACCCAACTCGGAGACGTCTGGGGTCAGGGTCAGTCCCTCAACTTCTATGGGGTCGCCCTCTATGCCGCGTCGCAGTACCGCGAGGCGATCGAGAAATGCAATGAAGCCAGCCGACTCCTCGACCGCACCGGGGATCGCTGGGAGGCCAACACCAGCGCCTGGAACACCGCCTTTGCGCTCTACCGGCTCGGCGAATTGAGCCTGGCGGTCGAGGCGGCCCGTCGGGTGCACGAAGCCGCCCTGAAGATCGGCGACCAGGCTGCCGCCGGGATCTCGCTCAGTGGGTGGGCGCGTGCGTCAGAAGGGGATCTGCCCGGGTCCGTCATCGACGCACAGCTCAAACGCGATGACGAGGATGCCAATACCAGTGTCGAGATTCGGTTGGCCGAGGGCGTCCGACTTTTGGCCGCCGAGCAGCCCGGTGAGGCGGTGGACGTCCTGCGGGAGGCACGTGCCATCGTTCGCAAAGCCGGGCTCCGCCAGGAATACGTGGCGCCGGTGATTCCCTGGCTGGCCACCGCCCTGCGCATGGAGATCGAGGCGGGTCCGCCCTACGGGATGTCCGCCCGGCGCCGCCAGGTTCGGAAGGCGAAGCGGATGGCCGGAAAAGCGGCCCGCATGTCCCGGTTCTACAAGAACAATCGCCCGCATGCGTTGCGGGAGCAGGCCATGATGGCGGCGATGGCCGGCCGGATCCGTACGGCTCGGCGTCGGTTCGACGCCAGCTTGGCCGTCGCCCGATCCCAGGGCGCCCGCTTCGAGGAAGCTCAAACGCTGGAGGCGAGCGGTCGGGTTGGCCTCGAGCTCGGTTGGAGCGACGCGGCGCAAAAACTCGAGGAGTCCGAGGCAATTGCTCACCGAACTTCGACCCGTCCCCGTCTTGTCGCACCCGAGCGCTGAGACGGCTCAGCCAGCCACCCTGGCTCTCGCCGACCGCTTCTCGACGCTGATAGAGGTGGGCCGTCTCATCGCCTCGGTGTCGGCCCCGGAAGCGGTGTACGACGCCGTCCAAGAGGCGGCCATGACTATCCTGCGTGGCGATCAGTGCCGGGTGTTCGAGCTCGCAGGAGGCAACCCCGAGGACCTGTTCACCGTCTCTGGCGAGGATGCCGACCTTCTGAGCCATACCGTTATCCGTCGGCCGTCGAAGCCGGTGAGCCGGTGCTCTCCGGACAGGGAGAGGGCGTCGACACCGCCGAGAGCCTGGTCCTGTCCGATGTGAGGTCGGTGTTGTGCGCGCCGATCATCTGCGAGGGTGTGACCCGGGCCTGCTTCTACGTGACGCATGGGCAGGGTGGGCGGGCTGTTCGGAGCGAATCGGAATTGCAGCTGGCGTCGTTCATCTCGACACTGGCCGGGGCCGCCCTCGAACACTCCGCCGGAACCGAAGCCCGGTTCAGGTCATTGGCCCAAAACTCCAGCGACGTGATCACCATCATCGACTCGGAGGGATTCATCATCTACCAGAGCTCCTCCCTCGGCCGGGTCTTCGGCTACACCCGCGACCTGTCCGGGACGCTCCTGGCCCGACTGGATACACCCCGACGATGTGACCAACACCATCAGTTCTGTCGAAGACGCCTTGCGTGGGAACCGGACCAATTTGATCCTCGAGTGCCGCATGCGGACCCAAGACGGAACCTGGCTCCACGCCGAGACGACGCTCACCAATCTCCTGGATGATCCGAGCGTCCGCGGGGTCGTCCTCAATACGCGAGACGTGAGCGAGCGGACGCTGGATCACGAAGACCTCCAACGCGCCCTGTCCCTCCTTACCGCGACGCTCGAGTCAACCGCCGACGGGATCCTGGTGGTGGACGGCGGCGGAAAGGTCGCCAGCTACAACCACAAATTCATCTCCATGTGGAGCATCCCTGACGAGATCATCGCCACCCGGGACGACGACCAACTTCTCTCGTTCGTGGTGAGTCAGCTCAAGGATGCTGACGCCTTCTTAGCCAAAGTCGAAGAGTTGTACGTCGACCCGACCGCCGACAGCTCCGATGTCCTGGAGTTCCGGGACGGCCGAGTCTTCGAGCGCTACTCAAAGCCATACCGGATCGAAAACGCGGAGATCGGACGGGTGTGGAGTTTCCGAGACGTCACCGATCATCGTCGGGCCAAGGCCGAACTGGAGTCGGCGCGCGACGAGGCGATGGAGGGCTCCCGCCTGAAGAGTGAGTTCCTGGCCAACATGAGCCATGAGATCCGCACCCCGATGAACGGCGTTATCGGGATGACCCGCTTGTTGCTCGATACCGATCTGGATCTCGAACAGCAGGACTACGCGGAGACCGCCAGCTCCTCGGCGGAGGCCCTTCTCACCGTTATCGACGACATCCTGGACTTCTCCAAGGTGGAGGCGGGGATGCTCGATTTGGAGCGGGTCCCCTTCCACCTGCGCTCGGTGATTGAAGAATGCGCGGTGCTCTTGGCGCCGCGAGCCCAGCAAGCCGGATTGGAGCTGACCTGTTTCGTCGACCCCGCCTTGCCGTCCGAACTCCACGGGAGACCCCGGACGAGTCCGGCAGGTTCTTCTCAATCTGCTCAGCAACGCGGTCAAGTTCACATCTCAAGGAGAGGTGGACGTGGCGGCCAGGCTCTTGGGCGACGCCGTGGATGGATGGGTGGAAGTCGAAATCGAGATCACCGACACCGGTATCGGCATGGCCCCCGCCAGCCTCGAACACCTGTTCGACGCATTCACGCAAGCTGACTCTTCCACCACCCGTCGCTTCGGCGGGACCGGTCTCGGCTTGGCCATCTCCCAGCATCTCGTCGAGCTGATGGGTGGGACCCTCACCGTCACCAGCGAGCCCGGCGTCGGCAGTACCTTTACGACCGTCATCCCCTTCCTCCTCGGGTCCAGCGTGGCGGACTCCAGCCGGTCCCCCGCGTCTGCGTGGGATCCACGCCCTGGTCATCGATGACAATGCGACGAATCAACGGGTTCTCCAAGAGATGATCGCCGGATTCGGAGGCACCGCGGACACCGCCGCCGGGGCGGACCAGGCCCTGGACTTGCTGCAGCGTGGCGCTGGAGGAGGCGACCCCCTTTGATGTCGTGCTCACCGACCTGAACATGCCCGACGTCGATGGCTACGGGGTGTCGCGGTTGCTGCACGCCGACCCACGTCTCGCCCACATCCCGATCGTGATGCTGGTGGGCTCCGCCCAACGCGGGAATGCCGAGAGAAACGAGGGGGCCGGGATTGCCGGATATCTGACCAAACCGGTCCGCTCATCCCAACTGCGCAGCACCCTCGAACCACGCGCTCGAGATGGCCCAGGCCCAAATCCCGGCCCACCCCGACACCGGCCCGGAGCCCCCAATCCAACCGCCACGGCAAGAACCCGAGCCCGAAGGCAAGGTCAGCCAGGCAGACGCCGGCACCGGTGACCGGCCGACGGCTTCCACCCCGCTTTCCGGCTCCCCCACGCCGCCGGTCGAATCACGTACGTTGTTACTCGTGGAGGACAACGAGGTCAACCAGAAGGTGGTACTCGCCCGCCTCTCCCGGCTTGGGTACAGCGCCGATGTCGCGGTCAACGGCGCCGAGGCGCTGGAGTGCCTGGAGCGCAATCGCTATGGCGCCGTCCTCATGGATTGCCAAATGCCGGTGATGGACGGCTACGAGGCCACCTCACGTCTTCGCGCCATGGAAGGAACCGGGCGTCACACACCGGTCATCGCCCTGACCGCCTTGGCCATGACCGCCGACCGGGCACGATGCATCGCCGCCGGCATGGACGACTACCTGGCCAAACCGGTGCAGGTCGAGGACTTGGTGGCCGCCCTCGAACGCTGGGCACCGCTCGACGGATCTCTTCCGTTTGCAGTCGTTGCGGACTCCGGTGACGACGTGGCGGATGAAATGGCCGAGGCCGACGATGACCTTTCCGACCTCGACCCGGCGATCGTCGGCGGTTTGCGGGATCTTGGCGGCATCGCCCTCCTCGACGAGCTCGTCTCGCTCTTCCACGATGAGGTCGGACGGTACCTCACCGAGCTCGAACACGCCCTCGCCGACGATGATCCCGTAGCTCTCCGGCAGACCTCCCATGCCCTCAGTGGAAGCAGCGCCAATATGGGTGCCCAACGGGTGGCCGCGTCCGCCGAGCGCACTCGAGCAGCTGGCGGCTACCGGCAATCTGGACGGGGCACAGGCCCTCATCACCGAACTCGCCACCAACGCCGGGCGTGCTCTCGAGGCTCTGGCCGGAGAGACGGGCCGGCCTCATGGCACGCCCGACATCGACTTCGACCCGGCGAGCACAACGCTACCGAGAGGATCGAAATGACAATGCCCAAGGACCCCCGGACCATCGGCGATCCGAAGGCGGCGCCCCTACGAGTGGTCCTGGTGGACGACGCACCCTCGACCCGGCGCCTGCTCAGAGCGGTTCTCGACTGCGTCGCCTCCCTCGAGGTGGTGGCCGAGGCCGCCAGCGGGCGCCAGGCGGTCGAATCGGCAAAGAGGCTTCTCCCCGATGTCGTCCTGCTCGACCTGTCGCTTCCCGACACCGACGGTGCGGAGATCCTTCCCGATCTTCTCCGTGTCGCCCCGGAGGCAAGGATCGTCATCCTGTCCCACACCTCGCGGAGCGCGGGACCGGACCTGGTCGCCGCCGGCGCCACCGGGTTCATCGAGAAGGGGCTGCCTCCCTACGCCCTGGTCGATCAGCTGTCCGCCGTGCTCGGCGTGCCGCTCACCGTCGCCTCGGAGTTGCCCGAGCCGTGAGGTTGACGGCGATCTGCCGGCTTGCTGCCTCGTCCGAGGGATAGGAAGCTGGCTGGGTGCCTACATCCCCTACGGCCGAATCCGAGACCGGGATCGTCACCAAGACGGCCCCGGGAACGGTTGCCGACACCGTCTCGAAACTCGCCGCGCTGGTCGAGGCCCGCGGGATGATCATCTTCACGATCATCGATCACAGCGGTGAAGCCGCCAAGCGGGGTCTCGACCTGCGGGACACGAAACTGGTCGTCTTCGGCAGCCCGGCGGGCGGTACCCCGGTCATGCAGGCGTTCCCGTTGACGGCGCTCGATCTGCCTCTCAAGGTGCTCATCTGGGACGATGACGGTCAGACTCAGATCAGCTTCACCAGCCCGGACGTCCTGGCCGCACGTCACCACCTCCCCGACGACCTGGCTTCCCGGCTGGCGGGAATCGGTCCCCTCAGCGACGCGCTCGTCGGCTGACGACTCTTACGGAGCCGGCTCGCCGCGGGCGGGCGGGCGACGGAGGTCGCGCTCACGGATCGGGGCAAGCCTCCGGGAGAGGGCGGTGGGAGCAACTCTCGGCCCCGAAGCGCACAAACGCGAAGGCTGTCGGTCGACGCCCGCAACGGAGCGTCTGGGCAAACATGAAAAAGGACAAGCGACAGACGAGGTCGGACCGTATAGGATCCCCGCGGTCGGCGGCACAGACGGCGACAAACAGACGACGGTGGTAGGAGGGACGTTGATGGCACAGTCTTTTGGGCGTCACAGCAGCCGGCTCAGCCGGTTGGTCGCCGCAGCCGCATTGGTGGTGGGGAGCGGGACATTGATCTCCCTCGTCGCTGCCTCTCCGGCAACCGCGGTACCGGCAGGGACAATAATCGTGGCGACAAACGGGCACGACATTGGCAATTGCCAGTTAACCAACTGTCTCACCCTCGGCTACGCCCTATCCAAGGCTACTGCCGCCAGCAACATCATCTTGGAGCCCGGAACCTACCCATCCGCCGCGAATCCGATAGGCACCTCCGACACGGTAGGGCCCCAGCTGAGCGGGGTTACCATCGGCTCGGACCCGGCACGGCAAGGGTCGGCGTCCAATACCATCATCGACGCCACCGGCGCACCCAACGGCCTGGTCATCAACGCCAATGACGTCACCGTCAACGGCCTGTCGGTCCTCAACGCCGACAACGAGGGCATCTGCATCACCCCGGCGACGGCCTTCACCAGCGGCTGCCTGTTGTCGCCACCGATCGACGCCACCGCCGCCCACCAGTGTGACCGGCGCCCTCATCGAGAACAACATCGTCAACAACAACGACGCCTGCATCAACCACCCCACCGCCGCCGACTGCCCACAGCCCCCCAACCCGTTCGATGACTACGGCGAGACGATCCATCTCCTGAGCGTGGCCAACTCCACCGTGACCAACAATGTGGTCGAAAACAACGTCGGGGGCATCCTGTTGACCGACGAGGTGGGACCGACCGACGGCAACACCATCAGCGGCAACACGGTGAATAGCAATTCCGTCGACTGCGGGATCACCCTGGCCGGCCACAGCTCCAGCGCAGTCTCGACCAGTGGGCCGACCACCGGCCAACCTCAGCCGTCCCAGGCCGGGGTATACAACAACATGATCGCCGGCAACACCTCTGACAACAACGGCGCCGCCGGGCTACTGGCTGCGGCCGGCGGTTCGGGCTCCGCCGTCTACAACAACACGTTCACCGGGAACACCGCCATCGGCAACGGCCTGGCCGGCATGACCATCCACAGTCACGCGCCGCTGCAGGACATCAACGGCAACGTGATCACCAACAACAACTTCAGTCAGGACGCACTCCACGGCGGTCCCGGCAGCGGCCCCGGCGATATCGAGGGCCCTCCGGCGAGCGCCAACCTCACCCAGAGCGCGGGTGTTCAGGTCCTGAGTGTGTTCGCACCGCTGACGGGTACCGTGATCCAGGGCAATACCATTTCCAACGTCTTCTACGGCATCTGGCAGTCGGCTCTGGCATCGAGCGCCATCTCGGGCAATAACATTTCCGTCAACACCGGAGGCACGCCGGTGTACACCGTTCCCGCCGCCGGCAGCGGCTACTGGATGGCTGCCGGAGACGGTGGCGTCTTCAGTTTCGGGGCCAGCGGCTTCTACGGCTCATCGCCCGGATCCGCGCTCGGTGCTCCCACGGTGGGCATCGCCCACACTCCGGACAGCGGCGGCTACTGGCTGGCGGCAAGCAACGGCAACGTCGCGAACTTCGGTGACGCCACGGCCTACGGATCGCTCCAGGGCAAGCCCCTCAATGCCCCGATTGTGGGCATCGCCGCCCCCCAGGATGGGGGCGGCTACTGGCTGGTCGCATCTGACGGCGGCGTATTCGGGTTCGGCGACGCCGCCTTCATGGGCTCGATGGGTGGTCAGCGCCTCAATGCTCCCATCGTCGGGGTGGCCGCGACGCCTTCCGGCGGTGGCTATTGGTTGGTGGCCAGCGATGGAGGCATCTTCTCCTTCGGCGACGCCAAATTCTTCGGATCGATGGGTGGTCAGCGCCTCAACAAACCCATTGTGGGCATCGCCTCGACCGCCGGATCGGTAAACCCGCAAAACGGGTCCATCGTCGGGGACGGCTACTGGCTGGTGGCGTCGGACGGCGGCGTGTTCAACTTCGGCAACGCCGGCTTCATGGGCTCGATGGGCGGCCAGCCTCTCAACAAGCCGATCGTGAGCATCGCCCCGGGTCCCTACGCGTTGAACTTCGGCAACTTCTCCCTTCAGGCCACCGGCTACTGGTTGGTGGCCTCGGATGGTGGTGTCTTCAGCTTCGGAAAGGCCAGCTTCTTCGGTTCACTGGGGGCCCTCAAGCTGGTGTCGCCGATTTCAGGAGCCGCCTCGACGTAACCGTTCGAGATGAAGGTCCATGACGGGCGGGAGGCCGGGCCTCGGCGCTGACCTCCCGCCGATCGTCACTGCTGCCGTTTCTCCCCAAACGGGTCAAGGGCATGGAAGGAACCATCGGAGTTCGGCCGGTTCAGTCCGAGTCGGCGCCCTGCAGCTCTTCGTCCATGGCTTGAGCCTCGATGTCCATCCGCCGTAGGAGGCCGGGGACGATGCGTCGCTCGGCCATGCGGCCAATGCCCGGCACCGCCACTACCAGATCGCCGTCGATCCGCCGACGGGTGCCGCCCATAGTTTCGGTAAGGAGGAAATCGGCGGCGCCATGCAGGCGCCTCGGATCCTTCTCCGCCTCGAACGTAAGCGCACCGGTGCCCGCCGATTTGTCGACCCGCACCTCCTGGATCCATGCCAACCGGCTTGAGCCGAGAAGGCGTTGAGCGATCGGGTCGAGGCTCCCGACGAATTCGTACCGGAGCCGCAGCATGGCGATGTCTCCCTCGGACTGCTCGTCGACAAGCTCCGGGAGGCTCAGGTCCGGGAGGGCGAGATGGAGATAGAAGGCAGAATCGACCAGGAGGGCCGCCACTGCTTCCTCGGATCCGCTGATGTGGTGCTCAGCGTGGAAGCGCACTGTTATTCCCGGAGGAGGCAAGCCGTATTTTGGGTATCGAACTCGGCATCCGAAGCACCCCTTGGGTGAAGTTGCGCCAGCTGGCTCTGTGTATCTAGAACATGATCGTGCCCTGAAATGCTAACCGGGCCTGGCGGCAACAACGACTTCGGTGTCTCCCGGCGACCGGCCGGAGCTATTCCGGCGCGAAGCCGGCAAGCAACGACACACCAAAGCAGCTGAGCAATGTCAACGGCGATGTCGTAACCTTCCGAGGCGCCTCAATAGGGGTGGTCAACCAAACTGATATGGGGTTTCAACATGAGTGTCACTGTCATCGCTCACTTCCCGGTTGCTGACGTCGCCAAAGCCATCGAGGGCCTGCAAGCCAACGCCGCGCTCCTCGAAGAGATCACTGAGGACACCAAGGGCGCTGGAATTCTTCATCATCGATTCGTCGCTGGCGCCGACGAGCTCGTCGTCATCGATGAGTGGGAAACCGCCGAGCAGTTCCAGGCCTTCTTCGAAGGGAACCCCAAGGTCGAGCGGGTTACTTCTGCGATCGGTGTCACGGGTCCTCCGGCAGTCACGGTTTACAACTCGTTCGAGGCTGCCGGAGCCATTTAGGGGGCTGCAGCGCCGAGGTACTTGGCGAGGCGCTTTTTCGTCCCTAGACACCCCACGTGCGTAAGAAGTCAAGCCGCCAGCGTTGACCCCACGCTCGAGGCGATGTCTTCGCGGTAGAGCTCTTCTCGCTCCAGGCAGGTGTGGAGGATGCCTACCCAGCGGTTGGCCAACTGTCGGGTCGCCTGTCGATGAGTCTTGCCGCTGTCCCTGGACTCGATTCGTAGTAGTTCCGGGCCCCTGCGGACCTGATCATCGAGCAGAAGGCCCATTGGTCGAGCGCATCGGCCAGGCGCCGGTTTCTGGCGAAGCGGGCCAGCACCACATGGCTCTGTCCCGAGGCCTTGGTGATCGGCGACGTGCCGGCGTAGTTTTTGCGAGACTTGGCGTTGGCATACCGAGTTCGGTCATCACCGAACTCGCCCAGCACCCGAGCGCCGAGGACCGTCCCCAGTCCTGGCAGGGAGAGGACGACCTTGGCGTCCGGGTGCTGCTCAAAATGTTCGGCCAGCGAGATCTCGAGGCTGGCGATCTGAGCCGTGATATGCCTCGATGAGGGCCAGGGACGATCGAGCCACCGACCCGTGCGCCTCGGCAATGCCCCGAGGAGCTTCGAGGTAGTCGGCCCGGAGGGCGGCCTGGATCTCTTCGGCCTTCTTGTCAATATTGCGGCTCCGTCCGCCACGGCGGAGAGCCGAAGCGATCTTGGACCTCGAGAGCTGGCGTCCAATCGCCGGAGTCGGCGCGATCGAGCAGCACCGAGACAGCGTCGTGTGTTCGAGAGGTCGGTCCCAAACGCAGCCAACGCTCCCGGGTAGTACTCCCGCAAGGCTGAGCGCAGGGCATTGATCTGGCGCTGGCGGCCCCAGATCGCATTCTGGTGGGCCCGGGCGAGGATCTTGATCCCCTCGACCAACTCGCTGTCGCCGGCGACCTCGCGGTGGTTGTGGCGGTCGGTGCGCACCAGATCGGCCAGGACCTTGGCGTCGCCGGGATCGGACTTCGCCCCGGACGTGGCGTGGCGATCCCGATAGCGGGAACTGGCCATTGGGTTGACCGCATAGACCTCGATAGCCGGCACCCACCAGCGCGGTCACGATCAAGCCGCGGTCGATCTCGATGCCGACCACCACGTCCTCGGGTTCTTCCGCATGTGCCGCCAACGAGCTGGTGGAGCTCAGCCACGCCTCCGACGCTGTCGGCAACGCGACGTTTGCCGAGCACCTCTCCGGCTTCGTCCATCACGCAGACGTCGTGATGGTCCTCAGCCCAGTCCACACCTACAAAAATCACTGCTCGTCCTCCTCTCTGGTCGCTCTTCTTGACGAGCCCGGAGGAGTTCAGCGGCGACCTAATGAATCAGTGCTCTCGGCACGACACCCCAACAGCCGTCAGCCTCCTCACCGACCGATCGGGGCACGTTCTAGGGATAGGGCTCAAGGCCCGGGTTCGGCTGGTGCTCCCGATTGGCGGCTCGGAGATCAGCCTTACTCAATGGCTGATCCGCTGCCATTAGGCTCAGGCCGATTTTCATCCCAGCCGGCCTCTATGAACGAGAATCCCCACCGGGTACCTTTCGGACCCATCCCGACTATCCAACACCATCCCGACCGGTCCCGCCCCTTGAAACGTGGGGACAGAATCGGGACAAACCAACCTCAGCAACCGCGAAAGTCCTGGTGGGCGCTAGAGGACTGTCCTAGTAAATGTCCTACACCCTCCTACGTGCAAGCGGGCGTTCAGTTCCCTGAGGGCGACGGCCAGGCGGTCGAGGTTGGAGCGTTCTCGGCGCACCACGCAATCGGCATCCTCAGTAGAGCGCTCGGCGCCGTAGCCGATGGCAGCGACCCCTCCCACCATCAGATACTCCACTCCGTGGCGGTCCAGGACCCCGATCAGATGCCCGAGATCATGCGGAGGACCATCAATGTTTGGCATGAGCGTCGGAGGCGGCTTCCTCAGCTCGCGCTCGACCTCCACTTCAGCCAGCCACTCCATGACGGCCTCGCGTGAGTCCAGTCGCCGACCGTCCCAAAGGATCGTCACGTCGTCCGGGGTAGGAGGTCCGGCATTGCGCACATGCTCGATCAGCTCTTCAGCGGTCAAAACGGGCTTTGCGGCCATAGCTCCACAGTACCCCCGGACAACCCCGAAATAGGCAACTTCGGATCATTGGCACCCCACAGTGGCTCAATATCCGGAGCTTGCGAGACTCTGGAAGGATACTGGTGCTAGCAACTGTGCCCTTGCCCAGCAATACGCTCTCGCCGGGCACTCTTGTCACCAGCCCCTATGCCGGCGTTTTCTTCAATCGAGGGCGGAGTAAGTAAAGGATCCACGCGAACGCCATATTGGGCAGCTCGTACATGGCCAGACCGACCTGGTTGTACTTATCGGGGGCGATCTTGGTGCTGAACGAGAGGTAGGAGTCCTCGCCTTCTGCGACCATGCCGCCAAGGCGGCACAAGGAGAGGCCGCTCAGCGCGAGGACGAAGAAACCGAGCGCCGAGTCACGGTGCTCCTCGCGCCGCTCCCACGAGTGCGGCAGTCCCGATCGCCATCTGCAGGCCGCCGTACATGGCGCGGACCTCGGTGCGTGTGACGGGGCTCGACAGGTCGTAGACGTCCATACCCGGGATCACCTTGCCAGACCACGACGTCGGCTTGATCAGATTGATCAAACCCCAGGGAAGCCAGAACAGCGAGTTCGCGGCCAGGAAGAGTTGGGTGAGCCGGCGATGCGGTGTGGGGTTCATTGGACCTTCTCTCGGGAAGTTGACCGCGCCGGCTGATGCCGGCGACGAGCGGGAGGCGTGTGGGTGGACGTGAGCCCGGCGGCGTGGCAGAGCTCGGCATAAAAGAGTTCCGGATCGTCATCGGGGATCAGCACATGGCTGAGGGCGATCCGCGTCACCACCGAGGCGACGACGCGACCGTTCGGTCCGGAGAAATGCGCCAGGAGTCGATCACGCATGATCGGCATCACCCGAGTCATCTGGTGCACGACGTGTTCGGGTTCGACGTCGACGATGCGCCGGAGGGAGTAGGAGTACTGGAATTCGACGATGAAGCGCAGCACCGCCTCGAGCCGGGCGTCTCCCTCAAGGCTGGCGACCGCCTGAGCGATCCCGGCGTCATAGCGCTGTTGCTCATAGCGGCCAAAAGCCTCGAGCAGGGCTTCTTTGGAGGGAAACCAGCGATAGAGGGTCGGACGGGACACCCCGGCGGTGGCGGCCACATCAGAGAACGAGAGACGGCTGGCACCTGATCGAGCCAGGACTTCGAGGGTGGCGTCAAGGATCCGCTCGCTCGTTGTGGCGGGATCAGGGGTTCCCATGGCCTTTACAGTTTGGCACAGAACTGTAAAGGTAGGCGCATATGGCGGACCTGACGGTGCGGAACATTCGCTTCCCGATAGACGACACGGTGCCCTTTCAGTGGCAACCGGCCAACCCCAGCTTCGGGCTCTTCGGCAACACCTTCACGTTCCTCGCCATCGCCTTCGAGCGCTACATCGTCTCGGCCACCCGAGAAGCGCTCCCCCGTTTTACCGACGCCGACGTCGCCGAGGAGGCCGACCTTTTCGTGCGCCAAGAGGCCCAGCACGCTCGGGCGCACCGGGGCCATGCCAAGTCGATGATCGAGCGCTACCCGGGACTCCAGGAGACCTACGAGGCGGCAAACGCCGCCTATGACGAACTCCTGGAGCGTGAAAATGCCGAGTTCCACCTCGCCTACATCGCCAACCTCGAAGCCACCTTCACGCCGCTGTTCAAGATGGTGTTCGACAACCGACGCGAGCTCTTCGAAGGAAGCGATGAGCGGGTCGGCACCTTGCTCTTGTGGCACTTCGTCGAGGAAATCGAACACCGCAGTTCGGCGCTTCGTATCCACCACCACGTCACGCCCGACCCCTGGTACAGGATCCGCAAGGCACCAAAGGTCTTCAACCACGTCGCCAGCATTTACAAGCTCGTGCTGGCCGGGTTCGAGGAGCATGTGCCGCTTGAAGACCGCCATATCTCGACCAATGTCGTCGGCCCCAGCGGCCTGTATGTGGCGGAGATGCGCGATCGTTTCGCACGCGGACGGAGTTTGAACCCTCCATCCATGTTGAGCCACGTATCGGGCAAGGACCTCCGGACCATGCTGTGGCACGAAACCAAAGCCCAGACACCCCGACACGACCCGGCTTTCGAACCCCTCCCCGCCTGGGCGAACGACTGGCACTCGGCGTACGAGTCCGATGCCGACGTGACGACCTATGAGGGCGTCCGCCTGTAGGTCGTAGGCAAATGGACTGGATCTCTCAAGGGGCGCCAATCAGCGACGCTTTGGATCCTTTCCCCCGAGACTCACAGGGCAACGGCTTCGGCCAAGACCTCGTCTCGAAGAAACGCCCGCAATAGTGCGGGTGTCCCTACCTCCACCTTGACGCCGAGCACATCTTCCAGGTCACAACCGAGCTCGAGAAGGTCAAGCGGACTCGCCTCGAGGTCTATGTCAACGAGCAGATCGACATCGCTGGTGCCGCTGTCCTCACCACGAGCAACGTTGCCGAAGATGCGCACATTCGACGCGTGTCTTCGAGCAGCTGCCGCCAATATCGCCGTTCGGTTCGCTGCTACGCGCTCACCGAGAGGTGATCGCGGTACAAACCTGGTTGCCATATCGGAAGAGTACGAGAAGGCAGAGCTCCATCGAAACGCATCTTTCTCGGGCCGGCCGAAAATCCGGCGAATGTCCACGGAACTGGACACCTCAGAAGCGCCTCGCAGGGGTGCTCCGCGAGCGATTAATAGGACAAATCCATTTGGCCCAATTTCGTGGTCACCAAAAAGTGCCTCTGAGCTGGACTTTGAGTGGGCGCTAGAGGACTCGAACCTCCGACCTCAGCCGTGTGAAGGCTGCGCTCTAACCAACTGAGCTAAACGCCCTGGCTGCGTATGCGCCCCGGAGGTCGCAGATGCAGTCCGTCATGGTAGCCCGGGGAACTCGGGGGGTAGAAGTTCGAAGCCAAGAGCCTCCTCCAGCGCCGCCGCCGACCGAAGCACCACCAGATCCCCATGCTGGGGTCCGATCAGCTGCAGACCGACCGGGATTCCCTCGGCCGTCATTCCGGCGCACACGGTGGCGGCCGGCGACCGGGTCATGTTGAACGGATAGGTGAACTTGACCCAATTGAAATCCGGGGCGCCGTTGATCAGGGCCGATCCCTCCAGCGCATGGGGCGGTGCGGCGGCCGCGGTGGTGGGCGTCACCAGCAGGCGAACGTCGTGGAACAGGTCGACCAGTCGTAGGTTCAGATCGTGGGTGGCGTCTTCCGCCCGAACCATGTCCAGCGCGCTGATCGAAGTCGCCCGGTCGATGACCATGGCCAACACCGGGTCGATCTCGTCCCACACCGGGGTCCCCCGGAAATCAGCATGGGTCCGGAGGTTGTAGGCGCCGGTCAGGGTCAGCCAGTCGTCCACTGGGTCCTCGTCGAAAACGGTCTCGATCTCCATGACGTCGGAGCCCAGCGAGGCCAGCACCGCCACCGCCCGCTCACAGATGGCCAGCACCTCGGCGTCGACCTCCGCGTAGCCGAGGGTCGGCGACCACGCCACCCGCTGCGGGGGTTTGGGATCATTGAGCACCGCCAACCAGGAGGCCTCCGGCCGGGGCAGCGACCGCAGATCGGTGGCATCGGGTCCCACCACCACGTCGAGGGCGGCGATCAGGTCCGCAAGTTTGCGGGCCAATGGTCCCCGGGTCGAGAGGTTCTGCCAGTCCGGTGCATCCGATCCGCCGGTGGGGACCCGGCCGAGTGACGGCTTCATCCCCGAGAGCCCGCAGCAGGCGGACGGTATCCGGAGGGAACCTCCACCGTCGGACCCGGTCGCCAGTGGGATCATGCCCGAGGCGATCGCCGCCGCACTGCCACCCGACGAGCCCCCGGCGGTGTGGTCCAGGCTCCACGGATTCATCGTGCGACCGAATACCGAGTTGACGGTGTCAGCCTTCCATCCCAACTCGGGCGTATTGGTCTTTCCGACCACCACACATCCGGCGGCCACCAGCCTCGCCACCATCATCGAGTCGACCGGCGCCGGCGTCTGCCCGGCGAATGCCACCGAGCCGAGTGTGGTCACATAGCCGGCAGCATCTTCCAGGTCCTTGACCCCGAGGGGAAGTCCCGCTAAAGGCCCCGGATCCTTGCCCGCTGCGACCAGGTCGTCGACGGCCGCGGCGGCGGCCAGCGCCCGTTCCCCGTCGACCGCGACGAAGGCGTTGATGGTCGGATTGACGGCCTCGATCCGGTCCAAGGCGTGACCGACCAACTCGCGCGCCGACAGTTCGCCTCGACGCACCTGGCCGGCCAGACCCACGGCTGATTCCGTGCGGAAATCCATGAGCGACGGTACCGCCACGATGCCGGTTCGACAACCGAGCCGAACGGCAACCACCCGATCCCTCCCCAGTTCGACAATTCGGGCTGCCCCGAAGCAGTGTCTGGGTCATGACTTCACCATCCATGTCCCGGACCGTGCTCGATCACGTGGCTCACGCGGTTCGATCGTGGCAGGATGCCTGGCCACGGTATGCCGCTCAGCTTGGGGCTGAATGGAGCTCGGGAGGCGAGAGCATCGGGTTTGCACCGGCCCAATTGCGGTTCGCCAACGGGTCCCGCATCGAATTGCTCAAGCCGCACGACACCGCGTCCAACGACTTCCTCGCCCGCTTCCTCGAGCACAGCGGACCCGGACCCCACCACCTCACCTTCAAAGTACCGGACATCCTCCTGGCTCTGGATGCCGCACGCGAGGCCGGATTCGACCCGATCGGCGTGGATCTCCGCGATCCGGAATGGAAGGAGGCGTTCATCCATCCCAAACAGGGCACCGGGATCGTCATCCAGCTGGC
The DNA here is from genome assembly GCA_963819695.1 of uncultured Acidimicrobiaceae bacterium. GTDB lineage: Bacteria > Actinomycetota > Acidimicrobiia > Acidimicrobiales > RAAP-2 > DASZIT01. The sequence goes on from CAWFXD010000001.1 coordinate 1,891,408, forward strand.
CGAAGCCTCCGGGGGATGGTCCAATCCCGCCCCCGACGACTTCCCGACCGAACGACGTCGTCGTCGGGACGGTAACGGCACCGTCCGACCCGCATCCCTTCGGAGGGTCACGCATGCGGTGGCTGACCTCGACGCCGGGATCGACCTCTTCGGCCGGCTCCTGGGCGGCGCCCTCGAAGACCGAGGCACCGGCCCGGGCGAAGAGTGGATCGACCTTCGGTGGGACTGTCCCCTGGCCATCCGGCTGATCGCCCCAACCCCGGGTCCGGAGTCGCAGGAGCTGTCGGCCTGGCTGGGTGACCGTCGCGGACGCCTTCATCACCTGTTGATGGCCGACGAGGAGCCGGACACCCTACCCGGTGCCCGACCCGCCCCGCCGACCCTCCCCGGCCTGGGGGGTCTGTGGCAAAGCCGAAATCCCTGGGTCGTCGAGCCCGAGGACAACCTCGGAGTGCGGCTGGTGGTGGACGAGTTGTGAGCCGCTCCGTCGGAGCCTCCGGGCATGACCCGGTATCCTGAGGCCGATGAGCCCGAAGAATCGCAAGGTGCACGACGCCGCGGGCGACGATATTGCCGAGGATGACTCGTGGGAGGAGGATTCCTTCGAGGACGACGCCGACGATGATTCCCTCGACGACTACCCGGACGAGGACGAAGAATACGAGGAGGCGGAAGGCTACGAAGACGACGCCGAGGACGACGGCGACGAGTTGGACGAATCTCCAGCCCGGGAGACGCCGGCCGAGAAGCGCAAGCGGATGGACAAGGTTCGGGCCAGTACCATCGCCGCCGACATCGAACCGGGTCAATCCAGCGTTTCCACAAAATGGGCCATTGACCGTTTGGACCCACGGGAGAAGCGTTTCTCGTTTGTCGCCGCCGGTGGAGCTGCGCTGTTCGCCACCATCATCTACCTGGTCGAAACCCAAAACCACAACTTCCGGTTGGCCAAGGGCCAGATCACTCCGCAGACGACGCTGGTCGTGGGCCTCATCGCCGCCGGACTGCTGATCGCCACCACCATGTTGGGCCGTCGAGCTCCCGTAGGATTTGTCGCCCTGTTCACCGGCGCAGCCTTCGGCGGCTCCTACCTGTTTCTGGGGTTGCCGTTCTTCGTCCTGGCCATCTGGTTGTTGTACCGGTCCTACAAACTCCAAAAGGAAACCACCGCCCGGCTCCGAGAAGCTGGCGGTAGCCCCCGGGCCCGGCCATCACCGGCGGCTCGCTCGACGGCGGCTCGCTCGTCGGCGCCGTCCCGCCCGACCACCGTGGCCGAGGCCCGCCGGGCCCGGTCCAAGAAATCGGCGGCTCCGGTCGGCAACAAGCGGTACACCCCCAAGCGCCCTACTCCACCGCCCCCGAAGCCCTCGAGACGCCAGCGCAAGGCGGCCGCCGCCGACTGAAGGCGGTAGACGCCGCTTACGAGGGAGCCGTGACCAACGCCGAACGTAACAGGTCGAGGATTTCCGACCGTCGGCGGACCAATGACCGGGCGGTGGGCTCCTCCCCGAGGGCCCGTAGGAGTTCCACCTCGGTGAGCATCCCGATCACCGTGGAGTAGATGGCCAGCAGGAGCAGCCGGGGCTCGTGCCGCCTCATGTGGCCCGAGTCCATCTCCGCTTCCAGGAATTGCGAAGCGCGGGCGACCAGGGGCTCGAGGGCGGCCACGAACCGGGTGGCGGCCGGCGGGCCGAGCCGGCCCATCTCCCGGACCAGACCCAACAGCTCCGGTTGGCGGGCGGCCAGGCGGAAGACGGAACGCACGACGGCTTCGACCCGCACCCATCCGGTGCCGGCGGTGGCCAACGATCCTTCCAGGGCGAGCGACAGCTCGATGGCGCTCCGGTCGATCACCGCGTCGAGGAGGACCTCCTTGGACGGGAACCAGTAGAGGATTGTCTGTTTGCGCACTTCCAGGCCGGCCGCCAGAGCGTCCAACGAGGTTGCCTCGTAGCCGCGGGTGGCGAACGAGGCGAGGGCGGCGTCGAGGATCCTGGCCGGGGTGCTGTTGCCGTCGGCTACGCCGTTGCTGGTCGGCATGGGCCGGGGCCGACCCTTGTCCCGCCCGGCAGGACCCGGCGAGCCGACCAGGCCTTCCGAGCCGGGTGAATCCGTGGCCCCTGGGGGCGATGCGCTCGACTTGGTCACTTACCATATGGTAGACAGATCTGGTGACCCGTGTTCGTGACGCCCTGGCGGGCAAGCGGTTCTTCATCACCGGCGCCACCGGTTTCTTGGGAACGGCCCTGGTCGAGAGGCTATTGCGCACCGTTCCCGACTGCGAAGTGGTGCTCCTCATCCGGCCCACCCGACGGTCGGGCCCGATGCAGCGGGCCACCAAGGAGATCCTCAAGAACGACTGCTTCGATCGTCTCCGGCAAGAGACCGGCGACCGCTTCGACGCCCTGGTGACCAGTCGGGTCACTGCGGTGGCCGGCGACGTCGCCACCGACGGCCTGGGGCTGGACGACGAGGGACGACATCAACTCTCCCTCTGCGACATCGTCATCCACTCGGCGGCATCGGTCAGTTTCGATGCTCCGCTCGATGCCGCCGTCGAGGTCAACCTGCTCGGTCCCTCCCGGGTGGCCGAGGCCACGGTCCGCGCCCGCGAGGCTGCCAACCAAGACGGGCGCCCCGGGCCGATCCATTTCATCCCGGTCTCCACCGCTTACGTGGCCGGGACCCATCAGGGCGAGGCCAAGGAGGAACTGCTGGAGGGCAACCGGTACAGCCTCGACGTCGCCTGGAAGGGCGAGGTGGACGCCGCCCGCCGTCAGCGCGGCGACAGCGAGGCCGAATCCCGGAGGCCCGAACGGCTGGCCGCCTTCGCCAAGGAAGCCCGCAGCGAGTTGGGCGGAGCCGGGCTCCATCTGCTGGCCGAGCGGGCCGAGCGGCTGCGGGAGGACTGGGTCAAGAAGCAACTGGTCGAGATCGGCAAGCTCCGGGCCCAGTCACTCGGTTGGCCGGACGCCTATCCCTATACCAAGGCCCTCGGTGAGCGGGCGTTGATCTCCCAGTACGGCGACGCCCTTCCCATCACCATCATCCGTCCCTCCATCATCGAGTCGGCGCTGGCCGAGCCGCGCCCGGGTTGGATCCGGGGCTTCCGGATGGCCGAGCCGATCATCGTCTCCTACGCCCGGGGCCTGCTGAAGGAATTCCCCGGCGTCGCCGAAGGGGTGACCGACGTCATCCCGGTGGACCTGGTGGTGGCCACCATCATCGCGGTGAGCGGGGAGGCTCTCCTCGACGCCTCCGGCGCCTCCGGCGACCACCACTACCAAGGCCCGAGCGTCTACCACGTGGCCTCGGGGGTCCGGAACCCGTTCAACTATGCGCGCCTGGTCAAGCTGATCCGGGAGTGGTTCACCGAGCACCCCCTCTACGACGCCGATGGCCAACCGATCATGGTCCCGGAGTGGTCGTTCCCGGGCCGGGGCCGGGTCCAGCAGCAGCTGACCCGAGCGTCGAAAGCCATGGACCTGGCCGAACGACTGGTCGGGACGCTGCCCATCCGCGGTCGGCAGGCGGCCTGGATGGCCGCCCTCGAGGAGAAGCACCTGTTGGCCGATCGGGCACTCGGCTACGTGGAGCTCTACGGTGCCTATACCGAGACCGAGGCCCGCTACCGGGTCGACCGGTTGCTCGCCCTCTGGGACCGCATGGACGAGGACGACCGGCAGACCTACGGCCTTGATCCGGCCATCGTCGACTGGGACCACTACATCCGCGAGATCCATCTCCCGTCGATCGTCGAGCACGCCCGGGTCCGGACCACCCCGGGTAAGTCGATCCAGCCGTCCCGGGTCGACCGGGCCCGGAAGGCCATCCTCTCCCCCGACCGCCACCTGGCCGCCTTCGACCTCGAAAACACCCTGATCGCCGCCAACGTGGTCGACTCCTACGCCTGGCTGGCCTCCCGCCACCTCCCGGCCGGAGAACGGGTGACGTTCGTGGCCGACCTGGTCCGGGAGGCGCCGTCCCTCCTCGCGCTCGACCGGCGCGACCGGGGGGACTTCCTCCGGTCCTTCTACCGGCGGTACGAGGACGCCCCGGTGGCCCGGCTCCAGGACGACGGCTGGGAGCTCTTCTTCGACCAGCTGCTGGCCAAGTCGTTCCCGGCGGCCATCGCCCGGGTGCGGAAGCACCGGGCCCTCGGCCACCGCACCATCCTCATCACCGGGGCCCTCGACTTCGTGGTCGAGCCCCTCCGCCCGCTGTTCGACGAGATCGTCTGCGCCCGGCTCGGCCAGTCCGACGGCCGCTACACCGGGCGGCTGGCCGAACTCCCTCCCATCGGCGAAGCCCGGGCCCTGGTATTGGCCGACTACGCCGAGGCCGAGGGCCTCGAGCTCTCCGAGTCGATGGCCTACGCCGACTCGGCCAGTGACCTCCCGATGCTGGAAGCGGTGGGCTTCCCGGTGGCGGTGAACCCGGAGACCAAGCTGGCCGCCATCGCCCGGCGACGGGGCTGGCACGTCGAGCACTGGGAGAAGGCCGACGGCGGCGCCCAACCCCTCCTTCCCCTGGGACCGCTCGACACCCGCGGTGCCGGACGGCGGGGGCGCACCTCGGCCGCCGCCCTGGCCGGGCAGTCCCGGCGGCTGGCCGGAAAGGCCCTCCGGTGAAGGCACTGGTCTTCGAGCGCAACCTCCCTCGCTTCGCGGCTTCCCGGGTGGCATCCGTGTTCGGATCCGGCCGGGGCGCGGGCATCGGCCCGTTGCAATTCCTCGACGCGTTGCCGCCCGACGTCCCCGGCGACGACTGGTACCACCTCCGCCCCCTCCTGTCCGGCATCTGTGGGTCGGATCTGGCCACCCTCGACGGACGTAGCTCCCGCTACTTCGAGGACATCGTCAGCTTCCCCTTCGTCCCCGGTCACGAGGTCGTCGGGGTTCTCGACGACGGTGGCGTCGACCACGCCGGGACCGCGCTCGCCCCCGGAACCCGGGCGGTGGTCGAGCCCGTCCTCGGCTGCGCGCCCCGCCATATCCGGCCGCCCTGCCCCCAGTGCGGTACCGGCCACTACGGACTGTGCGAGAACCTCGCCTTCGGGGATCTCTCGCCCGGATTGCAGACCGGCTTCTGCGCCGACACCGGCGGCGGCTGGTCGGCGGCGGGTCTGGTCGCCCACAGCTCCCAGCTCCACGCGGTTCCCGAACCGTTCGCCGACGAGGACGCGGTGATCGTCGAGCCCACCGCCTGCGCGGTGCACGCTGCGCTGTCCGGCGGGATCCAACCGGACGACACCGTGGCCGTGGTCGGGGCCGGAACCCTCGGGCTCGCCACAATCGCCGCCCTCCATCACCTGGTACGGCCCACCACCGCCTGCACGCTGGTGGCCGGAGCCAAGCATCCCCATCAACGGCGGGTGGCTGAATCGCTGGGCGCCGACACCGTGGTCCCGCCCGACCAACTGGCCCGGGCCGTGCGCCGGCAAGCCGGATCCCTGGTCCTCGCCGGTCGGCTCACCGGCGGGGCCGATGTGGTCTTCGACTGCGTGGGCTCGTCGGAGTCGTTGACCCAGTCGTTGGCCATGGTCCGACCCCGGGGCCGGGTGGTCGTCGTCGGCATGCCCGCCAAGGTGTCGGTCGACCTGGCCCCGTTGTGGCACCGCGAACTGACCCTGGTGGGGGCCTACGCCTACGACCGCGAGTCGCCGGCGGGTCCGGACGGCGAGCCCCGGCGAACCTTCGAGCTGGCCATCGACCTGGTGACCGAGGCTGACCTCGGCTCCCTGGTGTCGGCCGCCTATCCGCTCGATCGCTACGAGGAGGCGATCGTCCACGCCGGGGCGGCGGGGCGGCGCGGCGCGGTGAAGGTGGTCTTCGATCTACGCAATCGGAAAGGACACCACCGTTGAGCCCCAGACCCGGATTCGTGCTGGAGGTCGACCGCTCCACCCCACCCACCCTGTACTGGCACGGGGAGCGGTTCCGGCTGGAACGCCTGCCGGAGGGAAGCCGGGTGATCTACGCCCCGGAGCCCATCGACCCGCTGGAGGACCCGTCGGCCGCCATCCGCCGGGCCCTGCGGAGTCCGCTCGGGGACAAGGACCCGCTACCGGCGCTGCTGCGGGCGGGCATGAAGCTGACCATCGCCTTCGATGACATCTCCCTGCCCCTCCCCCCCATGGAGCGGCCCGACATCCGTCAACTCGTCATCGAACAGGTCCTGGACATGGCGGCCGAGGCCGGGGTGGACGACGTGGAGCTCATCGTCGCCCTCGCCCTCCACCGCCGGATGACCGAGCCGGAGCTGCGCCATGCGCTCGGCGACCGTATCTACGACGCCTTCGGCCCCAACGGGCTGCTCACCCAGCACGACGCCGAGGATCCCGACGCCCTGGTCCACCTGGGCCAGACCGACCACGGGGAAGACGTGGAGATCAACAAGCGGGCGGCCGAGAGTGACCTGTTGGTCTACGTCAACATCAACCTGGTGGCGATGGACGGCGGGCACAAGAGCGTGGCCACCGGCCTGGCCAGCTACAAGAGCCTCCGGCACCACCACAATCCCCAGACCATGATGCAGAGCCGGTCGTTCATGGACCAGCATCATTCGGAACTCCACACCTCCAACTGGCGGATGGGCAGGCTCATCGCCGACAGCGGGGTCAACGTGTTCCAGATCGAGACCAACCTCAACAACGACGCCTTCCCGCCGGCGTTCAGCTTTCTCCAGAAGCGCGAGTGGGAGTGGAGCGTGAAGGACCGCCTGGCCTACCTCGGCGCGTCCAAGGCTCTCGACCGCACTCCGGCCAAGTACGCCCGTCAGATCTTCCACTCGGTGAAGGCCCCGCACCGGATGACCGCAGTCCAGGCCGGTGAGGTCGAGGCCGTCCACGCGGTGACCACCGACAACGTCTGGAAGCAACAGGGCGTCGCGGTGGAGGGCCAGACCGACATCCTGTCGATGGGACTTCCCTACATCAGCCCGTACAACGTGAACTCGATCCTCAACCCGATCCTGGTGGCCTGCCTCGGTCTCGGCTACTTCTTCAACATGTACCGGGGCAAGCCCCTGGTGCGAGAGGGCGGGGTGGTGATCATGAGCCACCCCACGCCGTGGGAGTTCAACCCGGTCCACCACCCGAGTTACATCGACTTCTTCGAGCAGGTGCTGAGCGAGACCACCGATCCGATCGAGGTGGCCAAGGGGTTCGAGGAGTCCTTCGCCACTGACCCCTGGTACATCCACCTCTACCGGACCGGCCACGCCTACCACGGCGTCCACCCGTTCTACATGTGGTACTGGTGCGCGCACGCGCTGCAGCACCTGGGCGGGGTGATCATCGTCGGCGGTGACCCGGCCGCGGTGCACCGGCTCGGCTTCCGGGTGGCATCGACCATGGCCGACGCCCTGGAGATGGCCACCGACATCGTCGGGCCGTCGCCGACGCTCACCCACGTCCACACCCCACCCATCCTCATGTCGGACGTGCAGTGACGACCAACCACCCGTCGTCTCGATCCCTGCTGAAGCCCCGGGCGGTACGGGCCGATGCCGCCCTCGGCACCGCCCGGAGTCGGGCAGCCGCCACTCTCAAGCGGCTGTCCCCTGCCGACGTCGCCTCCCGGGCCGGCCGCCGTCGGTTCCCACTCGCCGCCCCGAGCTGGCCCGAGACCGTCCCCCGGCCCGCGCCCGAGCACGAGCTCGGGATCGACTACGACACCGGCTGGTCGCGCAAGTACCCGGTCCGGTTGGCCCGGGCCATGCTGACCGACAACGTCACCCGGCCCTTGGCCCGGTTGATCGCCGATCCGTTGGTCAGGGGCGACGAGTACCTCACCACCCTCGATGCTCCGGTGATCTTCGCGGCCAACCACACCAGCCACATCGACACCCCGCTGCTGATGAGCTGCCTGCCGTTGCGCTTCCGGCATCGAACCGTGGTGGCGGCGGCGGCCGACTACTTCTTCGACCGCCGGTGGAAGGCTGATCTGTTCGCCTTCTCCCTCGCCGCGATTCCGATCGAACGGAACAAGGTCAACCGCCGGTCCGCCCAGCTCGCCACCGACCTGGTGGAGGACGGCTGGAACCTGATCATCTACCCCGAGGGTGGCCGGTCCCCCGACGGGTGGGGCCAGATCTACCGGGGTGGGGCCGCCTATCTCAGCGTGAGGACCGGCCGGCCGGTGGTACCCGTCCACCTCCAGGGAACCGGCCACATCCTGCCCAAAGGGGGCAAGGGGATCCGACGGACCCGCACCACGGTGACCTTCGGCACCCCGTTGTTCCCCGACGAGGGCGAAGATGCCCGCCGCTTCGGGGTGCGGATCGAATCGGCGGTGGCCGCCTTGGCCGACGAGACGGTCACCGACTGGTGGACGGCCCGGCGGCGGGCGGTGATGGGAACCACGCCACCGCTGCAGGGGCCCGACGTGGCCGCCTGGCGTCGCTCGTGGGCCCTCCCCCGAGCCACCTCCCCCAGCTTCGATTCCGACTTCGACTCCGATGGGGCCGAGTGGCCGCGCCGGACCGGCTCAGGGAGCCGGTAACCAACCGCGACCCATCGACTCGAGAACGGGTCACCGTCGGCGTCGGTGGTCCCGACCTGACCGGGCCGATCTGTGGCTGCCCACCCCGGCCAGACGCTCGGCGCGGAGGGCGCTCTCCTCGACGTCGTCGAGGACGACGGCGGGAAGGGTCTCGCCGCGGGATGCCAGTGCCCACTCCAACAGCAGATCGGCGAGGGCCACGTTCCGGGCCAGCACCGGTCCATGGAGATAGGTGCCCACCACCCGGTCGGTCCACGCCCCTTCGGTCCCGTCGCCGCCGCCGTTGCCCACCCCGCTGATCACCCGGGCCAGGGGGGATGCCCCGGATCCGATGGTGGTCACCCCACCGTGGTTCTCGAAACCGGTCAGCCACGGGAGCCGGGAGCCATCGCGGCTCCGAGGGGCGGCCTCGTCGACGACGGCGACCAACTCCCCCACGGCCCGCACATCGGTCCCCTTGCGGGTGGTCACATCGAGCAACCCCAGGCCGTCGTGGGGCCGGTCGGCGGCGTCGGGGAACTCCCGTCCCAGAAGTTGGAAGCCGGCGCACACCCCGAGGACCACCGCGCCATCCGCCGCCGCCCGCAACAAGGTGCCGTCGGCGATCAAGGTGGTGGCCGCCCGCACCTGCGGGCCATCCTCCCCACCCCCCAGGCAATAGAGGTCACCCCGGGGCAGCGGCCGGTCGGACGGCGCCTGGATCAGGCTCACCTCCACGCCGCGCCATTCGGCCCGGCGGGCCAGCACCAGTCCGTTCCCGCCGTCGCCATAGGTCCCGAGGAGATCGGGGTAGATGACGACCACGATCAGCTCTGATCGGGACCCCGGGACCACGCTCATAGCCGGTTCCTCAGCTGGGCGAAGGCGGTGTAGTTACCGAGGAACTCCACCGACGGCGCTCCGGACGCACCGGATGACGGGGCCGCGGCCCGCACCGCGGTGTCCACCGCCTCCAACGCGTCGGGCACCACGTGGTGGTCGACGCCGGCATACCGGAGGCGGACGGCCAGATCGCGGCACCGCTCCCCGGTCGCCACCACCGTCCGGCCGGCCAGGCGCTCGAAGGGGACGTCCCACAGCCAGCTGGTATCGAACCCGTCGGCCACCCGGGCGTTGATGGAGAGCACCACCGGTGCGGTGGGATGGCTCGACTCGTCCAGCAGGTCGAAAATCGCGGTCCATCCCGCCGGGTTCTTGGCCAACAGCAACCGGATGACTTTTCCCCGCCGGTTGACCGTCGAAAAGCGCCCCGCCACCTCATGGAGCACGGCCAGACGTTCCAAGGCGGTGGCCACCGTTACCCGGGCTTGAGCATAGGTCCCGACCAGTTCGGGGGCGGCCACCGCCACCATCGCCGCATTGGCCCGGTTGAACTGGCCGGGCAATCCGATGACCACCGGATAGCGATCTCCATCGGCCATGACCAGCACATCACCCTCCAGCCAGGCGAAGCGCTCCGGACGGGCGAACTCACAATGGTCGCAGCGCCAGTTCCCGAGTGCCTCGAAGATGATCCGGCCCCCACAGGCAGGGCATCCCACCGCGTCCTCATGCCAGACCTGTCCGGCCCCGACCCAGCGCACCTCCGGCGCGGTCGATGCCGCCCACACCACCATCGGATCGTCGGCGTTGGCGACCACCACGGTGCCCGACCCGCCCTGGCTGAGCGGTTGGAGATCCCCGAGCACCGCGCGCCACTTGTCGACCAGCATCCGGACCTCGGCGATCCGGTCGAGCTGGTCGCGAGACAGATTGAGCAGCACCACGACCTGCGGACGGGCCTCCTCGATGAGATGGCCCAGGTATCCCTCATCAACCTCGAGCACCACCGTCCCCGTCGGCCGGGTGCCAATGAGCGCCGCCACGTGACCGGCCGGCATGTTGGCACCGGTGGTGTTGGTGACCACCGGTACCGAGTAGCGGTCGGTCAACGCCGCCACCAGCATCCCGGTGGTGGTGGTCTTGCCGTTGGTGCCCGAGACCAGGGCCACGTTGCGGTCCTTGGCCAGTGTGGCCAGCAGGTTGGGGTCGATGGCCAGCCCGGCCCGCCCGCCGATGACGGTCCCACTGCCCCGCCCGAGCAGGCGCGACATCGAGTTGATGGCGGACGCCGCTTTCACCGCCACTGATGGGCGCAAGGAAAGTCGGGTGGTCGGCGCGGAGATGGAAGCGGTCACGCCGGAGGCTGGGTGCGGGCCAGTTCCTCACTGGTGGGGACCCGCGGAATCCGTGAGGCATCCGGCAACAGCTCGGAGATGGCCGACATCAGCGCCCCGGTGTCGGCCGCGGCATCGTGATGACCGAGTTCCACCGCCTGACCGACCCGCACGGTGACCATCGGCGGGTGCCCCCAGGCGGTCATGTTCGGCAACTTGGACGAGCGGGCCCACACCTCCTCGGTGCCCCAGAGTCCGATCGGCACCACCGGCGCGCCGGTCTCCTCCGCCAAACGGGCGGTACCGGTCTTTCCCGACAGCACCGGATCGAAGAACGCGTCCCCCCGGGGGATGGTGCCCTGGGGCAACACGATGACCACCTCGCCGGCCCGGAGAGCGGCGCTGGCCTGCTTCATCGGATTGGCGGAGCCACTCCCCCGGTCGACGGCGATGCCGCCGAGGGCCCGGGCCAGGGTCCCCACCACCGGAGCGTCGAAGATCTCCTGCTTGGCCAAGAAGCGGACCGGCCGGTTGAGACGGGCCGCGACCAGGCCGAGGGCGGCCACGTCGAAGTAGCTGCGGTGATTGGCGGCCAACAGCACCGGGCCCTCGGCCGGGATGTGGTCGACGCCCTCCACGTCGAATCGGGCATAGGGAAACGCTTCCGGCCGGAACAGCAGCCGAGCCAGGTGATAGGGCTCCAGACCCAGCAGGGAGGGCACCCCCGGAGGACGGTCCCAGTATTCGAGCGGCCAGCGCCGGGCCAGGGCGACCAGGGCCAACCGCGGATCGGCATTGAGCGGATGGGGGTGGCCGACGTCGGTCAGCAGCGGCAGGTCATAGAAGCTGTCCGAGTAGGCATGGGAGGCGGCCAGGTCGACGCCGTGGATGCCGGCCCACTCGCGGACAGCCCGGCGCTTGCCGATTCCCCAGACGAACCCGCCGTTCAACCTGCCGGTGTAGCGACCTTCGGCCTCCTCGTACCGGGTGGCAATGACGTCGTCGAAGCCCAGGGCCTCGGCCAGAGGTGCCACCAGATCGAACGGCGAAGTGGTGGCCAGCACCACCTGGCGGTGCTGGGCCCGGTGCGCCTCCAGCGCCTCGAGGGCCCAGGGTTGTACCAGGTCGACCAGATGTTCGACCGCCCGCTTCCCGGCTCGTCGGGTGGCGTCGGCCGACCGGTTCTGCATGGCCCGGGCGGCCACCCGGGCGAGCCCGATGAAGGGCGCCGACTCGCCGAACCGGTTGTAGAAGCTGTACATGAACCGTTCACCGGGGACATGCTGCCCCTCGGTGACCACCTCTTCGGCCACCAGGGCGCCATGGATGACCGGGCCGCTGGCCTCCCGCAGCAGGGTCCGGTCGAGATCCACGAACACGGCTCCCGACCCCGATGACATGACCACACGTTACTTGGGCCACCTGCTCTTGCGACAAGAGGTATTTTGTATCGCTCAGGTGCGGCGTCAATCGTTTCGGCCGGGGCGACGGGTCCCCTGACGCGGCAAAGGGATCGCCGGGGGGGTGGCGATCCCTTCGCACTGACACAACGGGGAACGGAGGGGGGGTTCCTGATCCCTGTGGTCTGTATCCATTGTGGCGAATACCCCATCATCAGTCAAACAGTTATTTTCGATACCCGCTATCATGTTTAGAGATGGAACTCCGACACCTGCAGGCCCTGGTGGCCATCAGTGACCATGGCACCTTCTCGGCCGCCGCCGATCATCTCGGAACCGTGCAGTCCAACGTGTCGTCCCATGTGGCCCGGCTCGAACGAGAGCTCTCCGCCGCCCTGATCGACCGAAGCAACGGGCACTTCACCCAGGAGGGTGAGGCGGTGCTGGCCCGGGCTCGGCGGATCCTCTCCGAACTGGACGCGTTGGTCTCCGACGTGGCTGCCTGCAAGGACGAGGTCACCGGCACCGTCAAGGTCGGGATGATCGGGACCACCGCCCGGTGGCTGGCTCCGCAGCTGATGGAGCTGGCCGCCGACCGCCATCCGAATCTGGCGTTGATGATCGCGGAGGGGATCACCACCGGCCTCGAGTCCCAGCTGGCCGAGGGGCAGCTGGATCTGGCGGTGCTCAATTTTCCGGTGCACGGCAAGGACCTGTTGTCCAGGCTGCTGTTCGAGGAGGATCTGGTGCTGGTGGTCCCCGCCGATCACCCGCTGGCGGCGCTGGACCGGCAGCTCGTCCTGGATGACCTGGCCGAGCTGAAGCTGATCCTGCCCCTGCCGGGCACCGCACTGCGCGACGAGCTGGATGCCGCCCTGAAACCGTCGGGCATCGAGCTGAGCGCCTCCGCCCAGATCGACGGGCTCCGGCTGATCGCCACCTTGACCTTCGAGGGGTACGGTCCGGCGATTCTTCCCGCCACCGCGATTCCCACCTACCTGCGGACCCGGTTCCGGGCCCTCACCGTCGAGGGATTGCCGCGACGCCGGGTCGGGGTGGCCCAGCGGAGCCGGGGACTGCCGACCGCCCCCACCTTGGCCCTGCTCGACATCCTGCAGACGATCGTGGCCACCGCCGACCTTCCCAGTGGCCTCCACGCCGGGAGCGTTACCGACCCGAAGGTCTAGCTCGTCTCTGATCCCAACGCCCTCATCAGTCGAGGTTCGACGTCCTCCAGAGGTTCTCGCGGAAGAACGGGACGACCCTCGTCCACGAATCCCGAAGGGCGTCCCGGTTGGCACTCGGACGGCCACCAAGATCGAACAGGCCACCGAAACCCATCAGCCGCAATTCGTTGATCGTTCGACCGGTGAATGTGGACCGAGCGTTCGGAGCCCAGGGCATGAAGCTGTGACCGGCGTCGTCAAAGCGAAGGTGGGCAACCTGATCTCGCTTGCCGGCGGCGGCGAGTCGGGTCACCAGCTTCCCGGCCATCTGCGACGCCGGCCACATCCTGTCCCGGCCGCCGGAGATCAACAAGATCGGCGCATCGCTCTTCTCGATGGGTATCGCCGCCGCCTCCGCTGCCGCAGTGTCGGCGAGAGCGGCTCGGTAGATGGGGGCAAGGGAGAGCCCACGCAGACCCAGCGACGGCCGCGCTCGACGCGGATAGGGCACGAAGGCCATGGGCTTCTCCCCGTAGGACCAACTCGACCGCCGGCGTCCATCACCCCCGAAGGCCACCCCGGCAAAGACCACGGAACTCGGGGCGTAGGCGACGACGGCCCGGATCCGCCGCGGGTAGGTCGCGGCGGCCAGCAAGCCAAGTTCCGCGCCCTTGGAGAAGCCGAGGATTCCGACGCCGTCTCCACGTACGGCGCGGTGTCCGGCGAGCCATCCCAGCGCGGTCTCGAGGTAGCCGAGGGGGATCTCGACCAGTTGTTTGGGAAGTCCGGGGACGCCGAAGTAGCTGAGCGCCAGGCAAGAGAACCCCTCGGAGGCGAGCAACTGGGCGAGGTGACTGGGTCGCCCGCCGTCAGAACCTCCCAGAACCAGAATCCCGGGGCAGGGACGGTCGTCGGCCGCGAACAATGTTCCGACCAGTCCCAGGTCCCGGACGTCGTGTGCCTCCACCCTCGCCATGGTAAGTGGACGAGTCAACGAGGGTCGCGGCGAAGCTCGGCGAACTGCCTACAACTCGGGCACCCGAGGCTCCCGCCACATACGCCACAGTGGCGGGCCCCCGTGCTCGGACCGGAACTCGTCGATCACCTCGAACCCGAAACGGGCGTAGAGGGGGACGTTGCGCTCCTTAGAAGACTCGAGGTAGGCGGGCATGCCCTCCTCATCGACCTGGGCCAGTGTGGACCGCAACAACGCCGAGCCGATCCCCTTGCCCTGGCGATCGGGCTCGGTTCCCAACGTGGCCAGGTACCAGTGGGGCTCCTTCGGGTGCAGCGCGTCGATCTCCACCAGCAGTTGCAGGGCCCGGACCATCCGCTTTCCCACCAGGAACGGCGCGGTGGGCAGCAGCTCGAACAGTTCCTTGAGCCCCTGGCGGCGGCGGTTGGGCGGCCCCCAGATCGACGCACCGCCGAAGTCCTCGGTGGTGTACACGTGTCCGAAGCTCAGGTACTGCCGGCGGACCAGGGTGGTGAAGAACGAATGGAGTCCGTAGTGCCGGCGGCGGTCACCGCCGAACATGAACAGCGACACCGGGTCGTCATCGAACGAACGCACCAGGAGGTCGACGACGACCGGGACATCCGATCGGGCCACTTGCTTGACCACCGGAGAGGCTGGAGAGCGGTCCACGCTCAGGGATGGTAGCCGTGCATGGTCGCTTCAAATTGGTGGCCGGATCGATCGGGTACCCCGACACCACCGCCAGGGAGCCACCCTGGCGCCGGAGCACCCGCTGCCACAGGCCCTCGGGATCGGCGGATACCGGGTCGCCGGGCTCGGCCCGAACCACGTACCACGAGCCGTCGTCGATCTCGTCCTCGAGTTGGCCGGCGTCCCAGCCGGCGTAACCGGAGAACAGCCGCACCCCCATGATGGCGTCGGTGACGGCTCCGGGGCCCGCGCCGAGATCGATGGTGCCGACCGGGTGGACATCGGGGATGAGGGGCCTCCATCCCTCGGGCTCCATCCCATCCACATCGTGGCCGACCTCCCCGACCCGGAGCCGGGCCAACCCGATGACCGCGTTGCGGGCCACCGGTCCCCCGGTGAACAACTCGGCCGGGGGCGTGGCCAACGGGTGCCACTGCGGGAGGACTTCGTCGACGCCCACCCCGCCCGGCTTGTTCAGCACAACTCCGAGGGCGCCGTGCTCGCCGTGTTCGAGGATCAGGATCACCCGTCGGGCAAAGTTGGGATCCTCCAGCCGGGGCGACGCCACCAAGAGATGGGTGGTGAATGACTCGGGTGGAGGGGCGCCTCCATACGGGTCGAACCCGCGGGGTGAGAGTGGGGACACACCCCAATCATTGTCCACCCGGAGCCCGGAGTGGCGCCCGGGGCCGGCTTCGATGAGGCTGGCAGGATGGCACTTGTAACCATCGACCGGGTCCGGCCCCATATCGACGTGGTGACCCTCAACCAACCGGACCGGCTCAACTCGATGTCCTTCGCCTTGGTCGGTGCGCTCTATGCCGCCCTCGACCGGATCGCGGCCGACAACGACTGCCGGGTGGTGATCCTCACCGGGGCGGGTCGGGCCTTCTGCTCGGGGCTGGAGCTCGAGAACGCCGGGCTCCCACCCGGCACCGAGGACCTCGGCCGCCACCAGATGGGGATGCGGGCGATGGAGTTCATGGGCGGCATCGTCCCGGCCATGCGGGCCATCCCCCAACCGATCATCGCCGCCATCAAGGGACCGGCCTATGGCGGGGGGATGTGCCTCTCCTTGGGGGCGGACATCCGGCTGGCCGGCGAGTCGGCGGTGTTCTGCGGGGCTGGCATCAGCAACGGGCTCACCGGGGCCGAACTCGGCGTGAGCTGGCTCCTCCCGAGAGCGGTCGGCTCGTCCAACGCCGGCGAGATCCTTCTCACCGGCAAGCTGGTCGGCGCGGCCGAGGCCCTCCGGATCGGCCTGGTGTCGAGGTTGATCCCCGACGACGAGCTCCTCGCCACTGCGGTGGAGATGGCCGAGGGCATGTGCACCTTCAGTCCGTTCGGACTCGCCCTCACCAAGGAGACCATCTGGGCCTCGCAGGAAGTCTCCAGCCTCCAAGCCGCGGTGGCGCTCGAGAACCGGACCCAGCTGCTGGCCGGACACACCGGCAACCTCACCGAAGCCTCCGCTGCCTTCCGCGAAAAGCGCCGACCCGTCTACATCGAGTAGGACGTCGTGATGGCCAAGGCACGGAGGGGGCGGCGGCGCCCGGCGCCGTCGACCGGTCCGCTCGACGGCGAGCGGCGCGAGCACTGGCGATCTGATGGGCAACCCAAATCCCGGTTCGCCACCCAGGCGGATGCCAATCGGGCCTCCCTCCGGCTTCGGCTGGAAGAGGGCGCCGACCTCGACCCCTATGAGTGCGGGTACTGCGGCGGGTGGCATCTCGGTACTCGGAAGCAGTGACCGTCGGGATCGGCTGCCTCGACCTGGTGGACCGGGTTAGCCTGTAGGGCTGGCTTTCCATCGAGCGCGGCACCACCAATCCGATGACCATCACCTCCCGCGACACCGCGATTCACGGTCACGTCGGCACCGAGGCCACCGCCTCTGCCGACCGGC
This sequence comes from uncultured Acidimicrobiaceae bacterium, assembly GCA_963819695.1. Classification (GTDB taxonomy): domain Bacteria; phylum Actinomycetota; class Acidimicrobiia; order Acidimicrobiales; family RAAP-2; genus DASZIT01. The sequence goes on from CAWFXD010000001.1 coordinate 1,908,209, forward strand.
TGGTGCGCGGGCTGACGCTGGCCGTTTTCCTCCAGTGGTTCGGGGCCAGCGCCATCATCCCCATGCTCCCCGAGTTCATCCGCCACCGGGGCGGCACCGACTCCCTGGCCGGGTTGGTGATGGCGGCATTCTTCGCCGCCGGCGTGCTCTCCCAGTACCCGGCCGGCCGGATCGCCGACCGCCTCGGCCGCCGGCCGGTGTTGCTGGCCGGCCTGGTCATCTACGCCGTCGCCAGTTTCGGATTTCTGGCCCCGGTGGGCCCGGCCACCGACATCGGGCTCCGGGCCCTCCAGGGCATCGGGGCCGGGGCGGCTGAGGTGGCCGCGCTGGCCATGGTGTCAGCGGCGGTGACCGCCAATCGGAGAGGAAAGGCGTTCGCCTCCATCTACGGGGGACAGGTGGCCGGCATGGCCGTCGGGCCCCTCATCGGCAGCATCCTCGGGGTCGACCTGATGTGGACCGTCTTCCTGGCCGCCGGCCTCACCTCGTTGGCCGCCTGCCTCCCCGCCCTCTCCGTCGTCGAGGTCCGGGCCGGACCGAGTGCCGGCGATGCCGACGACGCGCGGCCTCGAAGCGACCGGGCCAGCGTCCGGCTGTCGGCGGCACTCATCGGCTCGCTGCTGGCGGCGGTGGTGCTCGGCCTCACCTTCGGGGTTTACGAGATCTGCTGGACGCTGCTCCTGCAATTCCGGGGGGCGTCGGGCTGGGAGATCGGCCTGTCATGGACACTGTTCGCGGTCCCCTTCGTGCTGATGACCAGGCCCAGCGGGTGGCTGACCGACCATCTCAACCGGAAGCATCTGGTGATGGGCGGGCTGACCTTGTCGGTGGTGATGTGCGGGTCGTACCCGTTCCTCCACAGCGTCCCGCTGTTGGTGGCGCTCGGCGCCGCCGAGGCGGTGGGTATCGCCATCGTGCTCCCGGCCGTCCAGTCGCTGCTGGCCCAGACATCGGACGAGTCCGCCTTCGGGCGGGTGCAGGGCTTGTTCTCGACCAGCCAGATCGGCGCGGCCGCGGTGGCGGCGGCGGCGGCCGGGGCCCTCTTCGGGGTGGCGGCGTCGTTGCCGTTCGTGATCACCGCGGCAACCGGGATAGCCATCATGGTGCCCATCGCCCTGGTCTGGCGATCGGTGGAGGGCGTCGTCTCCCCCGGAGACGACGCTTCAGCGGATGCCGGCGTAAAGCGACGCCCGCCACCGGCCGGTGGCGGGAACTGCGCAGAGGGCAGTCCCGGCCTTCACCAACCAGTCGATGGCCTCGGCGTCCGAGGCGTCGCCGGATAGCCGCGCCACCAGCCCGCGTCGGGGATGGTCCTGGGTCATCCTCCAACCGTCGGGCTGCGGGAGCCCCAGGTCCCGGAGCCGGGCCGCCACCCTCGGTCCCGAGCTGTGTTGGAGACCGACGGTGGTTGGCTTCACCGTTCCATCCGGGTTGTGCTTGCCCGGGATCCAAGTGGCGACCGGGACCTTGTGGGGGCTCCCCCCGAAGATGGCCAGTGGCCCCGGAGGCGGGGGCTCGTCCTCCGGGTCGATGATGGGCCGCAGGTTGACCCATCCGATTCCCTCCGCCTTTATCTTGGCCATCCGATCGAGGAGTTCGTCGACTTCCCCGGGGACGAACTCCAACTCTTCGGGACGCGCCCGGGTCACGGCGTTCCCCTCACGTCTGCAGGTCGATGATGCCGTCAGCCAGCTGCTCGAGCTCGGCCCGCCACGAGTGGGGAGCCTCGATCGGGCGGACCACGAACTTCGAGAATCCGACGTCGAGGAAGGCATCCATCAAGTCGCGCAGGCTGTCGATACCCACCGGGACCACCGCCGACGGGTCGACTCCCCGACGCTGGGCGGCCATGGCCTGGGCCATCTTCGGGGCGATGGGGTGATGGGAGTAGGCGATGGCCACACCGAAGTGCTCGGGGCTGATGACCCGCCCCTCCTCGTCCGCCGCCTCCTCGATCACCGAGGCGGCCTCGGCCACCTGATCCGGGGTACAGAGCGACGGCAGCCAGCCGTCGGCGAACCGCCCACACCGCCGGAGCGCGGCGGGGACCATGCCACCGGTCCAGAATTCCAACGGCTGCTGCAGCGGGGTCGGTGACACGCAGACGTCGTCGAAATCGGCCGACTCGCCATGGTGGGACACCGTCTCCCCCGTCCACAGGTGGCGCAGCAGCGGCAACATCTCGTCCATCAGCCGGCCCTTGTCCCGGCCCGGCACCCCCACCGCCCCCGCCTCCGGGTGAATCGGGATCCCGGGAACGAAGGTGGTCAGGAGCCGGCCGCCGGACAGCACGTCCAAGGTGGCCAGCTCCTTGGCCAGGCGCACCGGATTGCGCCCGGGCAACACCATGGTGGTCCCCAGCTTGAGCCGGGGGTTGTGGGCGGCGGCGAAGGCCAGCGCGGTCAGCGGTTCGATGGTCGGAGTGGTGAGGACCTCGGGCAACCAGATCGAATCGAATCCGAGCTCGTCGATGTCGTCGACCAGGTGGGCGAAGCCCTGCTGGTCGGGGACCGCCGGCGCCCCCACGCTCACCCCGATCCGGACCTTCATGGGATCCCGAACCGAGGTCCGTCGAACCGGTCAACGGTGGCGAAGGACTCGACGGGGTCCCGTCGCAGCCGGGTGGGTTGGTGGACCGGATGGCCCAGGGCCAGCACCCCGGCCACGACCAGGTCATCGGGAACCCCCAGCGCGGCCTTCACGATGTCCTCCCGGCGCACCACCATGGTGGTCATGACCCCCGCCAGTCCCTCCTCCCGGGCGGCCAGCAGGATGCTCCAGGCAAACGGGTACACCGAGGCGCCGCCCACCATGGTGTAGTGATCGGCGTCGCGGTCCACGGTGGCCAGCCGGGTCAGATCGGCCAACAGCACCAACATCACCGGTACCGAGTCGAACTGCTCGGCGAACCCGCCCGGGGAATCCGCCGACGCCCGGGCGATGGCTTCCGCCTCGGTCAGCGCCTGGCGCTCCGTGTCCCGGTCGGTGACCGCCGCCCACGGAGTGAGGCCGGCCTTGAGCTGGGCGAGGTACTCGTACCACCCGGGCAGGTAGCAGTCCCGGAGTTGGCGTCGGATGGCCGGATCCTTGACCACCACCACCCGCCACGCCTGACGGTTGCCCCCGTTGGGAGCGAACCTGGCGGTGTCGAGAATCCGGAAGATGACGTCGTCGGGCACCGCGGTCGGCTCGAAGTCCCGTACCGCCCCGGTGGTTCGTAGCCCGACGCTCAATTCCATCTGCCCGACGGTAGTGGCATCGACAGGTGCGTGTGCCGTGGGTTGGGGAACCGCCTCCGATCGGTGCCTAGAGAACCTCGAGGATGGCGTCGGCGGCACTGACCGACAGGCCGGCACCCGGCTCGACATTGAGGGCGGTCACCACCCCGTCCTCGATGACCGCGGCATAGCGCTGCGAGCGGGTCCCGAGGCCGAAGCCGCTGCCGTCCATCTCGAGGCCGACGGCTTTGGTGAAGTCGCCGTTGCCGTCGGCCAGCATCAGCACCTTGTCCCCCACCCCTTGCGCGTCGCCCCAGGCACCCATGACGAAGGGGTCGTTGACGGAGATACAGGCAATGGTGTCGACACCCTTGGCCTTCAGATCGTCGTAGCGGATGAGGTAGCTCGGAAGGTGATAATCCGAGCAGGTCGGGGTGAACGCCCCCGGCACTGCGAACAGCACCACCTTGCCCTTGCCCAGGACTTCGCCCGTCTGCACCGGGAGGGGGCCCTGGGTTCCCATCGTCATCACCTTCACATCGGGAATGCGGTCGCCGACCGACAGGGTCATGGTGTGTCTCCTCGTGTTCGTGGCGGCCCCGCCAAGCGGTTCCCCGGTCGGGGTCGGCCGTCGAGGTCAGCTTACGCGCACCGGCCAGGATCACCGCCCCGACTCCGAAGGCCGCCACCGAGCCGCACTAGATGGCGGCCATGGCGGAGATGATCGGCGCGAACCGTTCGATGGAGGCGAGCTGTTTGGCGCGGGTGTTGCCGGGGAAACCAACGGTCACCCAGTGGACGCCCAACCCGGCCAGGCCCTCGAGGGTCTCGATCACCGAGCCGTCGTCCTGGTCAATGGTGCCGATGTCGGAGAGGCCGACCGGTGCGAACACGATGGTCAGTGGTTGGACCCGCCCAATCGCCTCGGCGTACTCGGCGGCGTACTCCAACTCGCGGGCCAGATCAGCCGATGTCTCCAGTACCGCCGTCTTGGTGTACTTGGCCATGCCCGGCGGGTTGGGGAAGGGACACCAACCGTCGCCCAACTCCACGGCCCGCCGGATGGCCCGACGGCTGTTGCCGCCGATCCAGAGGATCGGGTGGGGCCGTTGGACCGGAACCGGCAGCATGGTGTTCCCCGGCGCCTGGAAGAACTCGCCGTACCAGGTCACGCTCTCCCCCGTCCAGGCCGCTTTCATGGCCCGGATGGCCTCGTCGGTGCGATCGCCACGATCCGCGAACGGCACTCCGAGGGCGGTGAACTCCGGCTCGAGGTATCCCGCCCCGGTCCCGATGGTCACCCGCCCGCCGCTCAACACGTCGAGGCTGGCGATTCCCTTGGCGGCCATGAACGGATTGCGGTAGGCGAGGATGAACAGGTTGGTGTGCAACCGGATCTTCGAGGTGGCCGCGGCCGCGAACGACAGCGCCACCAGTGGGTCGAGGGCGTGATGGCCGCCGTGGGCCAACCACTGGTCGCCGGGAAAGGGATGCTCGGTGGTGAACACCGCACCGAATCCCACCGCTTCGGCCGCCGACGATAGCTCTCCGATTGCCCCGGGGGACAAGAACTCGTCGCCGCGGTCCACCCGGTGGGTTGGAAGTCGTAACGACATCTGCACAGTGGTCAGCGCTCCTTGGTCAACCGGCGTTACCGGCTACTGCGCCCCACCATCCACGATGGTGTCGACGATCCGGTCGCACCGGCGACACCAGGCGGCCTGAGAGGAACGGTCACTCGGATGGACAAGCCCACCACATCGGCCGCACCGGTGGATGATCGGAGATTCACTGGTGCTGGCGGCCATGAGATATTCAGTCTGGCATACGGGATGTGCTGGCGAAAGGTATTGGCAGTGCCCACACAACTTCGGAATGTGATCGAAGTCGTCTCTCACTTAGTTTCTCAGCCGCCGCGGAATCGCTCTCCCTTGATCCATTCGGGCAGCCGGCCGGCCTTTCCGGCGGCATCGACCGCCCCGTGCACGGTGACCGCGGTGGCGCAGGCCTTCCCGTCCACCGCCAGCAGGTATCCGATCTGGAAGGTGGTGCCGGTCAGGTTGCCTACCCTCAGGGAGATCTCGACCACCTCATCGAACTTGAGGGCCCGCCGGTACTGGACGAATGATTCCAGCACCGCGAGGTCGGACCCATCGGCTCGGACCTCGTCGTAGGGATGGCCGATGGATCGCAGAAACTCGACCCGGGCCACCTCGAGGTACAGGAGGTAGGCCGCGTGATGGACGACGCCCATGGCATCCGTCTCGGAGAATCGGGTTCGGAGGGTTTGGGTGAACGTATAGTCCGCCGGGTCGGTCGACGGGACAAGGGCGAGTCTCACCCGACGGAGGCTACCGTCAGACCGGCTCCGTCTCGGGCTGGTTCCACTCGATCCAGCCGGTGCCGGACCGTCCGTCCTTGGCGGTGAAACGGGCCATGGCCCGCGGGAACCGGCTGATGCGCCCGTCGTCGGCGGTCAGCAGCAGCGGGGCGAAGGCCAGCGGCTCGATGTCCACCTCGAGGTGCCCGGGCTCGACCATCGCGGCGCCGCGGGCCGGCATACCTTCGGTGCCGTCGTCTTCGGAGACCGACAGGGTCTCGATCGAACGTACCGATCCGTCCGGCGGCTGCACGTAGCCCAGCGCCACCGGGAAGCCCGGTACCCGGATGTCGGCCCAGTGCAGCCGGGTGCCGTCGTCCAGACGAACCGACGCCCAGCACCAACCGAACGCCCACCAGTCTCGGACTCCCCAGGAATGATCCCGTTGGCCTTCGCCGCGCACCACGATCCGCTCATCACCGATCGACACCTCGCCTTCCACCCGGCAGGGGATCTCATAGCGGGTGGTGACGTCGTACTGGTACGGGATGCCATCGGTGATCCACTCCAGGTCCATGGCCAGTGCGGTGGCCCGACCGGCATCGCCGTGATAGCTGGCCGACGGATCGGCGTGGCTGGCCGCCGGGGCGGTGGCCCGCAACCGCATCGCCTGCAGCGGGTCTTTGCCGAGACAGGCGATCGAGTGCCCGTCGGCTTCGAGGGTGACGTCGGTCCCGGACAAGGTGGGCAGGTGGTAGTCCACCGAGGCCACCATCGGCCGCTCGGGTCCGACCACCATGGTCGTCCACCAGGTGACGCCCAGGTTGGGATACAGCCCGATGCGGGCGTAGCCGCCCACGGATCCGTCGTCGGCCACGAAGTCGAGGTAGTACGACTCGTTCCACAGTGGATCGGCGTCGGGACGGTGCAGTCCCTCGTCGAACGGTTCGACCCGGTGGGGGCGGTGGTCAGGCATGGGCACTCCTTTGCAGCATTGCCTCGGCGTCGATGTCGATGGCCTGTTGGGCGTGACGTTGCACGCTGGTGACGAACCAGTCGTCCCCGCGGTCGGTCCGTTTGACCAGCATGGAAGCCGCGATGGCCATCAGCAATCCCCCGAAACAGGTCAGCCGATAGTCGTCCTCGAGCTGGGCGAGCCCGTAGCTGGACACCCCCTCCTCCACCAGCGACCGGTGATAGGCCAGCAGCAGATCATGCTCGTGGGCGCGGCGATCGGCCACCGTAAGGCTCCCGCCCAAGAAATAGGAGAGGTCGGAGGCGCCCATCCCCCAGGAGGCCGTCTGCCAGTCCACCACCCACGGCCGTGGGTCACCGGGGCGGAACAGCAGGTTGTCGAGGCGGAAGTCGCCGTGGGTGACGGTGCGGGGTCCGGACAGGGAGTCGAGCCATCCCTCCAGACCGGCGACGAACCGCTCGCACAGGGCCAGCTGAGAGGTCTCGAGCCGATCCTGGTAGCGCTCGATGAATCCGGGGAACAACGACCCCACCAAGGCCGCCATCAGCTCGCTCGACCCCGGGGAGGCGCGATTGAGCCAGGGCAGCGCTCCGAGCGCCGGCGACTCCCACACCGGGCCGTGCAACGCGGCCATTTCACCGAGGGCGGCGGCCGCCACTTCCGGTGCACACCCGTCGAGCTGCTCACCCTGGACAGCCTCGGTGGCGTCTTCGAGCAGAAGCACGAACCAGCCGGTGTCCGGGTCATGCCATCTGAAGTAACTCTGGGGGATCCGGGTCCCGACCAGTTCGGCCACCGCATCGTAGAAACACACCTCGATCTCGTAGGCCCGGAGCACCAGACCGGTGTTCCGGCTGGTGTCGTCCTCGGATGCGAATTTGGCGATCAGCGAGGGCGGCCCGGCACCCGGCGGGTCGAAGGTGAGGGTGACCCGCACGGTGTCGGCCATCTGGCCGGTACCCACCGGTTCGAAGGACAGCGACCGCACCGAGGCGCCGGCCTCCAGTGTCCCGGACAGCACCGAGGTCAGCCATTCGGGCGTGACATCCCCAGGGTTCCGGATCCCTTCGCCGGTCGGCGTCATCATCTTCGGTCGATCCCTATGGCGGTCACGGTTTCAGAGCGCCGGCATCTAGGTATTGACGGTGCCGGTGGTGGTGCCGGCGGGTACATCGACCTCGACCACCGGTTCGGGACGGTCGTCGAATTCGGTCCGGAGGGCGCGGGACATCACCGCGTGCTGCAGGTAGAGGGCGCCGATGTAGGTGAGCTCGAGGATCTCCTCGTCGCTGAGAGCTCCCCGGAGGCCGTCGAACAGGCCGTCGGGTACCCGCCCCCGGTCGAACACCAGGCAGTCCACGTAGGCCAGGACCAGTCGCTCGGTCTCATCGAAGCAGGTGGCCGCGGCCCAATGCGGGATCGCCCCCACGACGTCGTCACCGATCCCGATGGCGCGCATCGACTTGCAGTGCTGGGAGAACACGAACTGGCTCCCCACCGTCCAGCCGACCCGGGTCTGGGCGATCTCCCGCAACCGCGCCGCCAACCGGCGGTGCGGGCTCTGATACAGAGCGAACCCCTGCACCGAATGTTCGAGCACGTCGGGGACCAAGGCGAACACCGTCCACCAGTCACCCGGCGAACCGGTGGCGGTTCCCGGCTCGGCCACCGGGTCCCGGTCGTCGAACATGAAGTCGTACATGGTGGTGACGATCGGCGCCTCGGCCTCGGCCCTGGCCACCTGGCGGAGTCGGGGAGACACGACTCAGGCCATCGACCGGTCGACGCCCCGCTTCGGCGCATGGGCCACGTCGGCCTCGGTCAACGCCCGGGTCCAACAGGCGAACTCGAGGAGGATCCCGTCCGGATCCTGAAAATAGACGGACCGCACGAACACGCCAGGGTGATTGGCGTCGGCGATCCCCCACTCGCTGTCGTCGTGGTTGGCGACCTCGGTGCAGTCCACCCCGGCCGCGACCAGCCGGTCCCGGTACTCGTCGATCCGCTCGGCGGGCACCGAGAAGGCGACGTGGTTCATGGAACCGACCGCGCTGGTCAGACTGCCCTGATCGGGCCGGCCGGTCGGCGCCGAGACCCCGGGTACCCCGTCGGGGGCGTCGGGGAACCAGAAGAAGGCCAGACAGTCGCCGCCGCCGCAGTCGAAGAAGAAGTGCTGTCCCATCCCGGCCGGGAGCTCGATGGTCTTGACCAGGGCCATCCCCAGCACATTGGTGTAGAAGTCGACGGTGCGCTCCATGTCGCTGCACACCAGGGCCAGATGATTGACCCCCCGGAATTCAAACCCGGCTTCGGATGACGTCATGATCCCCTCCCTGGCCGGGGTGCGGTGCCAGCTGGCGTCCCACCGCACCCGTACGACTACAACTTGGCACAGATGGGCGGCGGATTCAGGTTCAGCCGGCCCGCCGGCGGGAGAATGCCGGGATTCCCACCCCCCCCCCAGGCTCATCGTCGCCGGTCCGATCGGAGCGGAGTCGCGTCAGCTCCGCCAGCATCCCGAACGGCCGGCCCGCATCGACGGAGGCCCGTTGGCCGACCCGGCCCGATTGAGCGGGCACCGGGAGGATGGGCCGGAGAAGCTAGGCGCCACCGGTCACGGGGATCGGATTCGACAACCCGATGGTCGGACGCCGGAGGGAGACATACAGAGGGGGCAGACGCTGGAGGAGCCGGGCCGGACGGTACCGGTACCAGCGGACCAGCAGCCGGTCGATGCGGTGGAACAACCGCTGGTCCCGGGCGGACAGCTCGAGTCCGAACCGCTGCCGGATCCGGGGGTCGAGGGTGCCGATGGCCATGACCCGGGCCGGCCGCACCGCGGCGGCGGGGACATTCCAGTGCCGGAACCAGAGCACCTCCCGGACCATCGCCGCGCTGGTGGCGGTGGGCATCAACTCGTCGCCGTCGATGACCCTCTCGAAGTAGCGGGCGAACTCGGCCCGGTCGGCCGGGATGATGGCGGCGGGGATACCGAAGAAGCCGGCGAAGGTCACGAAGTCCCGGTAGAGGGCATCGGCTTCGGCATCGTGCAGCGGCCGGACCCATCGGGCTTGGGCCACCTGAGTGGCGTCGAACAGGGTGGCCCACACCCACAACAGGAGCGACGCGTCGTGGGCGGTGTAGGCGGAGCCATGGGGCCAGGCCGGATTCGGTTCGGGTAGGTCGCCGTGGACATGGTCATGGAACCGGTAGACCTGGTTGGCCGCGGCCCGGGCCACCGTCGGGCTGCCCCAAACCAGCCGGAGCCCGACGTCGGCGGTGGACCATGCCCGGGTGAACGGGCGGGCCCGGAACAAGCTGTGGTGGGTAACGCCGGCGCCGATCTTGGCGTGGGCCACCTCCATCACCAGTGTCCGTTGCAAGAGGAGGCCGAGGATGGGCTCCGACGACAGCCTCCGGATGGCGCTGTGGCGATGGAAACCGGTCGAGGCCCAGGGATCGAGTTGCCCCAGCCGCTCCGGCTCGAAACGTTCGGCATCCATCTGGGGCTCGATCACCTCGTCGCCTTTCCCTGACCTGGGGCTCGCTACAAATGCACTATATACTGTAGCGAATGTTGTACCGAACGACCGACGAGGCGGGGCGGGGATGGCCGAACCGGTAACCGCGCTCCAACTCCTCGAGGCGTTGCCGCCCAGGCCGTCAGCGGCACTGGACCCGGTGCTCGACGCCACCGAGCGGTGCCTGGCCCGGTACGGGATCCGGCGGACCTCGATGACCGACATCGCCAAGGAGATGGGTGTCGCCCGGACCACCTTGTACCGGCAGGTTGGTTCGGTAGAGGAGGCGATCGCCCTGGCTGTCTCCCGCCAGCTGCACCGATTCCTCGACGGACTGGTCGACCTCCTGATGACTCCGGGCGGAGCAGGGCCGCACCGGTTCATCGCCGCCATCGGCGGCGCCATCCGGTTCGGACGATCCAACCCGGTGGTCCTCAGGGTGCTGGAGGACGAACCCGACATCATGGGAGCGCTGGTCACCCGCGATCTGGGTACCTACGCCGCCCAGATCGCCGACGCCCTCACCCCCATCGTCGATGTCGCGATGGCGGCGGGGATGCTCCGGCCGGCCGACCCCCACCTCACCGCGGAGTGGATCGTCCGGGTGGTGGTGGTGCTGATGGTCATCCCTCCGGAGAGCGATCTCGATCAGATGCTCGACTACGCGCTGCTTCCGGTCCTCGAGCCAGGGGTACCGGCCAGATCCTCAGCAACTGGCGGCAGTTCACAGCAGCTTTAGATCAGAGATCAACCACTTGGAGCCCGGCCGGACAAGGGTCATCTGGATCCGGCTGTTGTCCGGCGTCGAACCGCCCGTCTGCGCCGTGTTGGTCACGGTCTGATTTACGAAGAGCACCACCACCGCGCGGCTCGTGGTCGCCGACGTGACACCGGATGCCACCACCGATCCCTTGGCAGTGGCTTTGTATTGCCCCAGCACCTTGGCCAGCGAAGCACTCGACTGGATGAATGTCCGCCGGAACGCGGGAGTCGACTCTTGTTCGACCACTGCGAAGTCACGGGCCAAATGGCGGTAGTCATAGGAGGCGACATTCACCGCATACGCCCGGGCGGCGGCGGTTGCGCTGTCCCGGGCGCTGGCGAGGTCTCGCTGATCGGACAATTGCCACTGGGAGACAATCACTCCAGCCGACAGCACGGCAACGACCAGGGTCACGATGGCCGTGCGCAGCGAGGGGCGTGGTAGCTTTCGCCGCACCGCGGACTCTGACTTCTCCGATGGCTCGGCGACTTCAGTCGCCGGCTCCGGCGTCTCGGCCCAGTCGACCACCTCGGCCCAGTCAACGCTGTCCGACGCGTCGGCATTGTCCGGCAGCGTCTGGCTCTTCGATTCTGCGGTCACATCGACTCCTTCGGTAAAGCGCCCGCACGATGTGCACGAGCGGAAACCACTTCATTTCCTTGAGTAGTACCTAGTTCCACGAGCTCAACCATCTCCTAGCCGGCTGGCCCCACCGGCGCGTTGGCGGCGCCTCGCTGAAGCAGATCGGGTGCACTGATGCCGCACCCATTGCCGAGGGTAGGAGATCCCGTCGGCGCAGTAGGTTCAGCCGTCTGGGCTCCCAACACATACGGGCAGACCGTATTGGCGTTGTTGAACGTGAGTTGTACCTGGACGGCTCCATTGACGACCGAGTTCGCGAACTTGTTCACGAAGATGGGGAGCTGCTGGATAAGGGTGGCCACCGCAGGTTGGCGCACGATCGCCACGTCGGAAAGACCGGCCAGGTGGTCGATCAATTGCGTGATCGTGCTGGCGTCGTCGTGGACAATCTGGCTCAACGCGGCTTCTGCTGGCACCGCCTTGGAGAGGAGTGCGTTGACGTCGGAGTCGGATGCGCTGAGTTGAGCCGTAATTTTCTGCGCCGCCTGACTGATCTCGTTCAGATCGGTCTGGGATGCCAGGGCGGTCGAGAGGAGTGCGCCTCCGTTATTGAGAAGCGACACCGTTGCCGGTTGGGACGCCTGCAGGGCGGCGACCAGGTTTTGAGCTGCCACGGTGATGGTCCTCAGGTCCTGGCCGGTATTGGCGAATCCGATACCCAGTGAATCGGTGATGGTCTGGACCTCATTGGAATTGACGCTGCCGATGAGCTGGCCGGCATCATCCAGGAGGGTGAACACAGACACCGGGACATTGGTACGGGACTCTCCGATGACACTTCCGGCCCGGAGCCGTGGGCCGGAGCCCGAGGTGGGGACCAGGTCAAGATATTGCTCACCAGCCACTGACAGCTCATGGACTTGGGCGGTGGCATTGGCCGGAATCTGCACCCCCGGGTCTATGTTCAACTTCACCACCGCGCCGTGAGACGAGAGATCGATGGTCGAGATGCGGCCAACGTCGACGCCGCGATACGTCACGAAGCCATCCGGGTAGAGCCCGCCTCCCCGGGGCAGGTACACGGTGACTGGAAATGGCTGGGCCCCCAACCTCACGCCGAGTACATCGAAGAGGATGAAGGACAATCCGGCGGTCGCAGCGATCAACAGAGCCACCAGACGCACTCCGATCTGGAATTTCGTCATGGGAGCCCCGCCCCCAGAAGCCCGGTGATCGCGCTCCCGTTGCTGGATGCCGGTGCCGAAGTGCCGGCCGTTGGGGCCGGGCTGTTCGCACCCAGAACCGGGGCCGAGTTCACGATGGCGTTTCCGGTCAACGAGAGCTGGAGATAATTTCCGGGAGCGATCTTGGGGGTGAGGCTCTCGAATTTCGAGAAATCAGTCAGCGTCGGGCCGATGTCCTGTTCGACCCCCACCAGCTGGTTCAATATGCCGTCGATCTCCTTGATGTCGGTCACCCCCGCCTGACCGCTGGCATCGACGATCGATGAGGCGATGGTGGAGAGCTGGTCGGTGCTGCTCAGGAGTCGCGAGAAGTCCGCGTTGTCGTCCGCCAACACTCCGACGGCCGGGCCGATGGTGTCGATGCCATTGCTGATGGCTGTGCTCCCCTGGGCCAGCTCCGAGCTCAGCTGGTTCAGTCCGGCAAGAGCGCTGTCAATGCTGCCGCGATTCGCGGCCAGCGAGGCTACGACGGTCTGCAGATCACCCAGAACGGTGCGGATATCACCCTGATGGCCGTCCAAGGCGTCATTGAGTTGCACGATGATGGTTTGCAGCTGGTTGAGTCCACCACCATTGAGAAGGGTGCCGAGAGCCGCCAGCGTGTCCGCAATGCTGGGCGCGCTGTTGGTGTCCGGTTCCGGGAGCACATCTCCCTGCCGCAAATACGGTCCATTGGGCGAATTTGCGGGTGGGTGCAGTTCGATGAAATCGTCACCCAGCGGACTGTCGAAGAGAATCTGCGCGGTGGTACCGACCGGCAGCTGCACTCCCTTCTTGATCGTCAGGGTCAGATGGGCCTGGAAGTCGGCGGTTGCGATCGACGACACCTGACCCACCTGGTTTGCACCGATGAGAACGCGGGCCTGGACCGGAAGATTGAGAACATTGGCAAACACCGCCTTGATCTGGTAGCTCGGGCCACTGATGCCTCCCGGCTTCGGAAGTGCCTGCAGGCTGAGGCCGCAACCCGTGCTGCTCAGCGCGAGGATCCCCAAGGCCGCCATCCATCGCGTGGGCCGCCGGGCTCGCCGGGTCATCCCGCCCCCGCCATCAAGGCCTGGATGGAAAGGTCTGGCCCTTGAGCCGCGTTCGGCGGCGGGGTGATCTGGGCCAGGCCCGAACTGGCCGCGCAGGCCAGGTCGAGCTCGGGCGCTTGCTTCTGCGACCCGCCGAGTATCAGGATGCGGGGAAGTTCGGTGGTGCCGCAGATCTGGGAAACGAACCCTGGAGTGTCGAGCGTGGGGTCCAATCGGGTCCGCAACGCGGTCGACCCGTTCGGCTCGGTGACGATGGAATTGTTGACGTTCTGCAGTACCAGTCCACCGACGTCGAATGCCTGACCCAGTTGTTGCTGCTGAGAGGCCACGGCGGCGGTGAACGTCTGCAGGTTCGACAGCGTTGCGCCGAGGGATGCCTGGTTGTCGTGGACGAATGAGGTGACCCGGGCCAGCACCTGTTGAAGATTGGACAACACGGTGCCGATGTCGGCACTGTCGGCCGCCACCACCCCGCTCACCCCGGCCAGGTCATTGGCAAACGACTGGAACTCACGGGTATTGGCCGCGGCGACCTGGGTGAAGCTCCCCAGGTTGTCCAGGACGCTTGCCAGCTCGGGGCTCTCGGTGGACAGGGTGGAAAGAACCTGTCCGAGCGCGGTGACGGTGGTGTGAAAACTGGGCCCGTTGCCTCCGACGGTGCTCGCCACATCGTGGATGAAGCGCGACACCGCTCCCTGACGGTTCGCACCGTTGGGCCCCAGGGCTTGGATCAATTGATCGAGATTCGAGATGATCTGATCGACCGATTCGGGGAGGGCTGTCCGGTCCATCGGAATCACCCCGTTGTTCTGGATGACCGCCCCGCCACGGTAGGGAGGATCGAGTTGGATATAGCGGTCGTTCACCAGTTCGGGTGCCATGATCGCGGCAACGACCTGTTTGGGGACCTTGACTGTCGAATTCACCTCCAGGGTGACGGCCACATACGTCGGGTGTTCAACGATCCCGGTAATGCTGCCGACAGGGATTCCGAGGACATCGACGTGGTTGCCGACGTAGATACCCGGGGCTTCGGGGAAATCAACGGTGATGGTGGTTCCCGGGCTCGAAGCCGCTAATCGGAGGCCAACCAGAGCCAGGCTCCCACCGAGGATGATCGTCACGATGGCGACGACGACCACCAGTCGGGTGCGGGTCAGCCAGCTCACGGGTTGCATCCCGTGACCGGATTGATCGCTCCAGGTTTGCTGCACTGGGCAATGATGTTGTCCGGGATCAGAGCCGTCGGCAGCACGAAGTCGGCGAACGTGCCCGAACCGGTGGCATTGGCCAGGTACTTGTTGGCCGCCGTCAACAAGGGAATGGCAGTGGCAAGGTCTCCTCCGTCCTTGGACAGGACGGCGCTGATCGTCTGCAGGTCGGAGAGCAACGGGGTGATCTGGGATTGGTGCGATGCCAACAGCGCCTCGAGTTGTTGGGTCAGGTTGGCGCTGGAGGTCAGCAGTTGAGAGATCGCCTGATGTCGTTGGTCCAACACATGCAGCACCAGGTCGCCCTGCCCGAGCAAATTGACCAGTTGTCCGCTCTGCTGGGACAGGGTTCCCGAGACCGTTTGGACGTCGGTGAGCAGCGATGCCAACTCGTCCTTGCGACTGGAGATCACCTGCGACAGCTGGGCCAGGCCATTGAGCAGGGCCGAAGTCTGGCTGGGCGGTACCGCCTCGAAAGCCTGGCTGGTGACATCAAGCGCCTGAGCTGCTTGATTGACGTCGATTGATTGGATCTGGTGGCCCGCCTCATCGACGGTGCTGACCACGGTTGACGTTTCCGAGGTCCGGCTTTGAGGAATGACGGCGCCGGCGGACAGCTGACCGGGCCCGGTCGGTGAGACCGCCAGGTACTCCTGACCCAAGGGTGTCAATACCTTGGAAGCCGCCGAGGTCTTGGTCCCGAGGCGTATGCCGTTCTGCACCGCGAACGTCACCAGGACATGGTCGCCGGCCAGGCTGAGATTGGTGACCGTACCCACCCTGACCCCGGCCACGCTCACGATGTCGCCCGGCGTCAGACCCGCGGCATCAGCAAAGGCCGCCCGGTACGAGGACTGGTTGGAGACAAAGGGCAGCCGGGAGAGATTGACGGCGCCCAGGGTCAGGGCGATCAGCACGACCGAGGTCACGATGCTGACCACTACGAGATTCCGCTCTCCGAAACGTTTCATCGGCAGTTCACCGTGTGTTGACGTTGGTCGCCCACCGGACCGGACGGCAGGGAGAAGGTCAGGGGCACCCCCGGAATGGAGTTGGTGATGGTGATCTGGCCCGGCACGTTGATGGTCAAATTGCAGAGGTAGACATTGAGAAAACTGCCGCTGTTACTTACCTTGTCGAGCGTTTTGATGAAATCGGGCAGGCCGGCGAGGGTGGCGTCGACGCCTTGTTGATCCTGAGCGATGGTATGGCCAGCACTGGCCAGACCGTTGATCGCCTGATCGAGCGACGGCTGGCTCTGGTTCAACAGACCGGCGACGGCCGAGGTGAGACCACTCACGCTGTCGATGGTCGATCCGAGCTGCCCCCGTTCACCGGCCAACCCGGTGACCAACCGGTTGAACTGAGTGATCATCGTCACCAGCTGCTGATTGTGGTTGGCCAGAGTACCGACAACCGTGTTCAGGTTGTCAACGACCTCACCGATCAGCTGCTGGCGTTGTACCAGGTTGTCGGTCAGGGTGACCGTCTGGGAGACCAAGCCGGAAATGGTCCCCGACTCGCCCTGAAAGACGTCGATGACCGAAGCTGTCAATTGGTTGACCTGTTGCGGGGTCAGAGCGTCGAACAGGGGCTGGAAGCCGTTGAAGATGCTGGTGAGATCCAGCGCCGGCGCAGTTCGAGCGGTGGGAATCAGAGCGCCGGGTGGCAGCGGGTCACCCTTGGTCTGTCCCGGCTCGAGGGCAAGGAGCTGCTGCCCGAGAAGATTGGCGTAGGCAATGTCGATGTGAGTGGTGGTGGTGATGTTCTGGTCCTTGTCCAGGGTGAAGGATGCCATCGCCCGGTAGCCGTCGAGGCGCACGCCGGTCACGGTGCCGACCTCCACCCCGGCGACGTCGACCGAGTCCCCCACTTGCAGACCGGACGCATCGGTGAACATGGCTCGGTACGCCGATGTCGGCGCCGATCTCAGGTTCAGGAGGGTCGAGGTGACGACGACGCCCAGGACGAGTGAGATCACCACGAAGATGGTCAATTTGGTAAGAGTTCCCCACGGCGGTCGTTGCCCGCTCATGAGACACCGGCCAATCCGGCGAGCAGCGGCTCGAGCAACAAAGAGACCACAGCCGGCGACGGTGGCTGCTTCCCGCCATTGAGCCCGGTGGCAATGGCAACCGACGCTTGCGCCTCCGAAGGGCTGGTGAGGATGGACAGCTTGGGCGTCGGGGCCCCGGCGGACGCCGAGGTCGTCGAGGCCTTCGGGCAGTTCGGACCCTTCAGGGTCCCGTAGGTCGGGCAATCAGCTGCGGTGTAGGTCGGCGGGTTGAAGTTCTGTGCCCCCAGCCCTTGCTCGATCAACGCATTCGAGCCCGGGACGCCGAGGGCGGCAAGAATCACCTGTGCGGAGGCGGCGATGTCGAGATTTCCCGAAAAGGCCAGGTAGGGACCTTGGGACTCGGCCACCACAAATGCCTTCGACCAGGCGTCCAGGCCGCGCAGGGTTTGGGCGACGAAGTCGGGAATCGAAGCCACATCGTTGAGCAGTGGCGCCGAATTATTGACCAGATCGTCGAACGGTGACGCGATGCCGGCCAGCAACGAGGTCAGCTCATTGGCCAACGGTGTCGCCCCCGCCAGGGCGTCGTGCAGCTGTGCCGCGTCGCCGGTGATGGTCCCCGCAGTGACCGATGCGTTGCTCAGGGCGGAGATGATCCCAGGGGCGGCCTGGCTCAGCTCATTTGCCACCTGACCGCCCAGCTGAATATCACTGTCCAGAACCGGTAACTGCGGCAGCATCTCCGACAGGTAGGCCGCGACGCTGTTGATGGTGGTGCCAAGCGACTGCCCTCGTCCCGCCAATGCGGTGGCGATGGCGGTGAGTGTTTCGTCGACGGCTGCGGGGTGCAGGGCGTTGAGGATGTTGTCCAGACCGGTGGCGTCGCCCTGCAGGGTGGTGGTCAGGGATTGGGACGTGGTCGGAATCGTCTGGCCGAGCGCCAGATGGCCTGGGACCGGATGGTCGGGTGGGACCAGATTGATGCCCTCGGTCCCGAAGATGGTGGCAATCTCCACATCCGCCTTCACATCAGGGGGAATGGCAGACAGGTACTTGGGGTCGATATGGAGCTCGGCGTGGAGAATTCCATTGGGAAGCAGGTGCCCGACATTCGCGACCGTCCCGACGGTGATGTCACGGAAGATCACCGTCGATCCTGAATCGATCCCCGTCCCCGAGGCAGGGACATCGGCGTAGACCACGTCATAGGAGGAGAAGTGACCGGTAAAGGCGACCAGGACCAGGGCGACTCCGGCCCCGATCATCACAATGAGCACGACGCCGATCACCGCGAAGCGGAAATTCCCTCGCTCCGCAATTCCGGTCATCGACCGCCGGGGCGCCTTCATCCCGAGAATCGGATCCCGCTGGAGGTTCCCCAGAAGAGCAGCGTCATCAGCATGTCGGCGATGGCGATGACCACGATGCTCGAACGGATGGCGCGGCCGGCCGCACGCCCTACGCCTTCGGGACCACCCACCGCGTTGTAGCCGTAGAAGCAATGGATGATCGTGACGACCACGACGAAGACCCAGACCTTGGCCATCGAGAGGAGGACGTCCTTGGCCGTCAGAAAGGCGTGGAAGTAGTGCTGGTAAGTCCCGCCGCCCTGGTGAGCCACCAAGATGACGGTGACCTGGGTTGCCAGGTAGGCGCCGGAGAGCGCGATCAGGTAGAGCGGCGTCACCACCACGAGGGCGGCTACCAGCCGGGAGGTCACCAGATAGGGCAGGCTCCGAACGCCGATGACCTCGAGGGCGTCGATCTCCTCGCTAATGCGCATCGCCCCAATTTGGGTGGTGAACTTGCAGCCCATTTGGGCCGCCAGCCCGAACGCGGTGATGAGCGGTGCGATCTCCCGAGTGTTCGCATAGGACGACAGATAGCCGGCCAACGGAGCCAACCCGATGATCTGCAGCCCTTGGTAGCCCTCGAGGCCGATGGTGATGCCCACGAACGCGGCGATGACGAAAACCACCAACACGGTGCTGGCGGCCACGGCCAGCAATCCGCCGCCGAAGGTCACGTCGGCAAGTAGCCGGTAGACCTCATTGCGGTGTCGGGCCAGCACGAAAGGGATATTGAGGAACGTCTTGATGCCGAAGCTGGCCAACTTCCCAAACCAGGCCAACCGGTCAACCAGACGTCCGGGGAGCAGAAGTGCGGCATAAGGCCGGACAGACTCGGGGTTGAGCCTGGAAGACGGCGGTGCAAGTTCGGCGGCGGCTTTCATGGGATCCTCGGTGGAACCAACACGAGGAATACCTCGGTGAGCACGATGTCGGCGAAGAACAGTGCGATGCCGGTGATGACGACCGACAGGGTGACAGCTTCGCCGACGCCGGCGGGTCCGCGCTTGGCGGTCAACCCCTTGTACGAAGCCACCACCGCGGCGATGAGACCGAAAATGGCCGCCTTCAGCGTCGATTCGATCATGTCCGCAGGTTGGGCAAACGAGCTGAACGAATTGAGGAACCCTCCCGCCGAACCGTGCAGCACCGTGATGTCCGCCAGGTACCCGCTGAAGATGGCCGAGAAGGCGACGACGAAGTTGAGCAGGACGGCGACGATCACCGTGGCCAGTACCCGCGGCGCGACCAGGCGCTCCAGAGGATCGATGCCCATGACCTCCATCGCCGCGATCTCGTCCCGGATGGTGCGCGCCCCTAGTTCGGAACAGATCGCCGAGCCGCCGGCCCCGGCCAGCAGCAAGGCGGTCACCAGGGGTGAGGCCTCCCGTACGGTGCCGATGGCATCGACGGCCCCCACGAAGGACGACGCTCCGATCTGACCGGCCAGGCCTCCGACTTCGAGCACCACCACCAGGCCAAAGGGAATGGCGATCAGGATGGCCGGAAACACTGACACGGAGGCCAGAAACCAAGCCTGGTCCACGAATTCACGCCATGCGAAGCGCCCTCGCAGGAGTTCTCTGCCGGTGGCCACCACCGCGTCGAAAACCATCGCGTAGAGCGCGCCCAAGGAGGCCAGGGCCTCGCGCCCTCTGGCCAGCGGACGACGGATTTCCATCCACACTTCGCTTGAACGGTCAGTCGTCATCGGCGGTGGTCTCCGGTGGTGAGTTCGTCTCGCTCTCGCTGTCCGTGGGGGTGAGCTGGAGTGGATTCAGCACGCTGGCGGCAAACGCCACGAGGCGTTCGGGAGGATAATTGCCGGGGTCCCGGAGGAGGAGCCTTCCGAGGTGCTCGGCGGCCGCCAGAATGACCTGGGCAAACAGTTCCTGGTCGATCGGTACCAGGGAAGCGCGCCGGTCGACGATCTCATCGATCAGGGAACGCAGGAGTTGCAGGGCCACCTCCCGTCCGGCTTGGACGTGCTCCCGGACCACCGGAGGGGTCTCGTCCGGTGGGATCAGGATGAGCCGCCACGGGCCAGGGTTGTCCACCACGGCGTGGGCGAGCCGGTCGAGCCAGGACAGCAGAATGCCGATCGGGTCGGCGTCGGTGGGCCGAAGCATGGCCACATTGAGCGTGCTGAATGCCAGCTCTTCTTCTCGTTGCAGAAGAGCCTGCAACAACGGGCCGAGCCCGGGATACGCCTTGTAGACGACCGGCTTGGCCAAGTCGGCCTCACGGGCGATGGCCTCCATCGTGGCGGAGCCATAGCCATGCTGGGTGATCAGCCGCAGCGCGGCGTCGAGCACCTGCTCACGTCGGACCCCGATCGGCATGCGCTGCTGACGGGTGCGGGGTGCGTCCGTTTCGGGCATCGCCTCGGAGAGTAGCAAACTAGTAACGCTTGCGTATATACGGTACCGTAACTACGCTTGGACGCAGCGGGTTTGCCCGATTTGATCCGCCGGACGCCCAGCGGGCTGACTACCGATGACCGAGGAGGGAACGATGGTACCTACCAGGACCAGCACGTCGACAGCGACGGTTGTCAATCAGCCGACCGGGATGGTCGAGACCGGAAAGGACGGCGCCTCACGCCTCCGCTTTCTCCGGCGGCGTCGGAGTCGGAGAGGAGAGCCCATGGATGACTACGGGCTGTTCGGTCCGGATTCGGTGGCGTGGAGGGTCTGGGGCTACCCGACCTCGTTGACGGTCGGCTTCCAGCGGTCGGTGGTCATCGAGGAACTCGACCCGTTCTTGCTCGCCTCGGTAGAAGCCACCAATAAGGTCCGAACCCAGGCCCGCACCCGATACGACCACACCGTGCGGTACTTCGCCACGGTCGCCTTCGCCGACTCGCGTACCGCAGTCAAGGCGTCCGAAATGCTCACCAAAGTCCACGCCCGCAACGTGGGCATCGAGCCATTGTCCGGCAACCGCTACGACGCCAACGATCCGGATTCGCAGTTGTGGATTCTGCTCACGGCATGGCATTCGGTTCTCTACGCCTACGAGAAGTACGGGCCGGGAAAACTCTCCCCCGATGATGAACGTCGGTATTGGGAGGACTGCGTAACCGCAGCCGCGTTGCAGACCTGCGACCCCGACAAGGTACCGCGAACCCGAGGGGGGATCCGCGACTACTTCGAGGAGGTCCGCCCGCGCCTCGCCGCCTCGGAGGCAACTCAGGCAATGATGGACCATCTCCTCGATGCCGAGGTGATGTTCCCGCCCGTACCTACCGTCTTCAAGCCTGGCGCGTGGATCATCGGCCGCTCCCTCCGGGCGGCGACCATCGCGACCATGCCCCGGTGGCAGCGGCAGTTGGCGGACCTGCACCAGTCGCGTCTGGTCGACAGCGCGGTTGTGGTGCCGATGAAGATCGCCTTCCGGCTGGCAGCCAGCAGTCGGCGCTACCAGCTCCGACTGCTGGCGATGATCTCTCCGGGGACCGTTCCCGTCGTTGAGCCGATGATCCGGGGCAAGGCGCCACAAACCAAGGAGACGCTGTCGCCAGCCGAGGCGTTCGAACGCCACGGCGTCCCGAGACCGCGCGAGCTGTATGCGCAGATCCTGCAGACTTTGTAAGTTTGCGCGACCGCAAACAAGAATTTTTGCTTGATGGCAGTGAAGCCGACAGAGTATTGCCAATGGGGAAGCGACACCGAGCATGCCACCAACGCGCTCGCGCATCGACGGACTGGTTCCGGGCCAGCGACGTTTCACTTCCGGTCCACCGAGTCTGGTTGAGACGTGGGGTCGCGGCCGCGACCCTCAGCGCGACACTGGTGGTGTTGACGTCGATCGTCAGCACCCAAGCCGGCGCAACCACCGTACGCATCCTGCCCGGTGAGAACCTGACCGAGATCGCCGCCGCCCACGGGACCTCGGTGTCGTCACTGGTGGCGGCCAATGGGATCCGCAATCCGAATCTGGTCGTGGCCGGCACCACCCTGGTCATCCCGGGCAATGCCGGCATCGTCCTGACGTCGGCGTCGGCGAGTGGCGGAGGCGCCACCGTGGTGGTGAACCTCGGGGACACCTTGAGTGCCATTGCCGCCCGCTATGGGACGTCGGTGGCGGCACTGGCCGCGGCCAACGGGATCAGCAATCCCAATCTGGTAATTGCCGGCAGCCGGCTGGCCGTTGCTTCCGCCTCCGCTTCAACCATTTCGGCGGCGAACGCCTCGTACTCGGTCCCGGTATCCAGCGGTGCGGTCGAGCTCCCTTCCTGCCCAGCTACTGGCGCATCCCGACCGCCTTGGTCTACAGCCGTACTTCCTCCATTGGGCGTCGACCTTCGGGGTCCCGGCGTCGTTGCTCGAGGCGATGTGCTGGTGGGAGTCGGGGTGGCAGTCCGGCGTGATCTCATCGACCGGTGCCCAGGGGATCGGGCAACTGGAGCCGGCAACCGTGCGGTTCGTGCAGACTCAACTGCATAACCCAAGTCTCAATCCGTTGGTCGCCTCGGACAACATCGAGATGTCAGCCGCCTTTCTCGACGACCTCTTGCAGCAGACGGGCGGGAATGCCCGTCTGGCCCTGGCCAGTTACTACCAGGGCGCGTCCTCGGTCCGGTTGGTCGGGATGTTCAGCTCGACCGTCAAGTACGTGAACGGCATCATCTCCTACGTCGGCGCATTCTCCTAACGCCTGCAAACGCAATCTTCCCGGCCAACAGGTCGTCGCGGCCGTCCGGCGCCGGCAACGCCAGTTCGAGGGAGGCCTCGATACCGTCGGTCACGAACTAGAACGTCGCCCCTCCGTCCATGGCGATCGTCGGTTGCGGATGGTGGCTGAGCACGAAGACGGGGTGGTGGAACGCCGGGTTGTCCCCCCATCGACCATTCCAGTCCGCGCTCCCCCACTCGACACGGACCCGGCCGAACACGATCTGGCCCCTGATGGTGGCGCCGATGCCGATATCTCCCGGCGGCAGCCGGGGCTGGACCTCGAACCCATCGTAATTTCCTTGCGAATCGCACATTTGTCTTGTGCGCACGCACATACTAGGTGTACATTAGGGCAATGGACGCCAATGAGCGGTTGGGTGCGCTGGTGGAATTGTTGCAACGGGACGGGCGGGTCGAGGTGGTCAACCTGGCGGAGACGTTCGGCACCGCGGAGATGACCATTCGCCGCGACCTCGACCGCATCGTGGCGATGGGAATGGCACGCCGGGTACGGGGTGGGCGCGATCAGCCAGCTGATGCGTGGCGAGGAACTGCCCTTTGCTATGCGGGCCATCGAACGCACCGAAGCCAAGGCCCGGATCGGCGCGGCAGTGGCGGGAGTGCTGCGCGATGGCGAAGCCGTATTGCTGGACAGCGGCTCGACGGCGATCAAGGTGGCCCAGGCGCTGGGTGACCGGAGGTTGACGGTCATGCCGATGTCGCTCCACATCTCCCAGGAGCTGTCGGCCAGCGATTCGGTGCGGATGTTGATGCCAGGGGGCGAGATCCGTGCCGGGGAGCTCGCCATGGTCGGTCCCCTCGCCCTGGCCAGTATCAGCGCCCTCCGGTTCGACACGGTGGTGCTGGGATGTTGCGGCCTGTCCGACGGACGGGTCACTGCTCACGATCTCGGCGACGCCGCCGTCAAGCAGGCCATGCTCGGAGCGTCGGCTCGGGTGATTCTCGCCGCCGACAGCTCCAAATTTCGACAGACGGCGATGGCCGTGGTGTGTGACGCCGCTTCGATCGACATGTTGGTCACCGACACCGACGCACCGGCCGACGACATGGACGGGTTGCGAGCCGCCGGCATCGAAGTCCTGTGTGTTTGAGGTGGCTGTTGCCGCCGCACCGCCCAGCCGAGCCGTTATCGACCGGGGATCCCGGGCGGCCACCGTGGCGGTGTTCTTCACCCACGGTCTGTTATTCGCCTCATGGACCGCTCACATCCCCCTCATCAAAGACCATCTGGACCTGACCGACGGTGCCCTGGGCATGGCGCTGCTGGGTGCGCCTCTGGGATCGGTGTCCGCCATGCTGGTCTCGGCGCGTCTCCTGCGCAGGTTTGGCAGCAAGACCATGGTGCGAGCCTGTCTGCTCGGTTACTGCGCCGCCGGGCCACTGGTCGGACTGGTCGGCTCCCTTCCCGAGCTGTTCGCGGCCCTCTTCCTCTGGGGAGCGTTCCAAGGCGCCCTCGATGTGTCCATGAACACCCAGGCGGTTGTCGTGGAGCAGGTGCGGGGACGCCCGCTGATGTCCGGATTCCACGGCTGTTGGAGCATCGGCACCTTCGCCGGCGCCGGCATCGGCGCCCTCGGCGTTGCCGTGGGATTGTCTCTCACCAGCCAACAGGTGGTGCTCGGCCTACCGGCACTGATGGTTGCCGGGTGGCTGACCACCAGGATGCTCCCCGACGCGGCCCTGCCTCCTTCCGTCGGTGCCGTCGAGCACCGGCTACGCCGGCTGTCGCGGCCGGTCCTCGTCCTCGGGGCCATCGCCTTTGCCTCCATGCTCTGCGAGGGAGCCAGTGCTGACTGGGCGTCGGTCTACCTGCGTGGCCCGCTGCACACCAGCCCGGCCATCGCCGGACTCGGCTACGCCGCCTTCTCCTTCACCATGGTGGTGGTGCGGCTGTCGGGCAACCGGCTGCTGATGCGCTTCCGGCCGGGATCGGTACTGCCGGCCCTGGCCGCCATCGCCACCGTTGGATTTTGCGCCGGACTGCTCGGCAACCGCGGGGTGGCGGGCATCGCCGGGTTCGCCTGCCTGGGCATCGGGCTCGCCCTGATCGTCCCGACGGTCTTCAGCGCCGCCGGTCGCCTGCCCGGGCTGAGCCCGGGGACCGCCATTGCCACCGTCTCTGCCTGCGGCTGGCTCGGCTTCGTGTGCGGGCCTCCCCTCATCGGGCAGCTTGCGTCCGTCACCTCGCTTTCCCTCGCCCTCGGAGTCATACCCCTGCTCACCACCGGGATCTTCCTCGCTACCGCTCTCAGCCCGGCACTTCGGAACCCCGGGACCGGCCGGCAATCATGATCACCCACCTGTTGGTCGACTACGGCGAGGTCATGAGCCAGCCGCAGCCTGCCAGCGTGCTCCCTGACCTTGCCCAACTCAGTGGTCTTCCCACCGCCGAGATGAGACGTCGGTACTGGCACTACCGGCCCGACTACGACCGCGGCCAGACGTCGGAGGACTATTGGTCGACTGTCCTGCGGCGGTCGTTGGCTCCCGACGAGCCGCTGCTCCAGGCCCTCGTCGCCATCGATATCGGAGGCTGGCTCCACCTCAACGCCCCGACCCTCCGGATCCTGGCCGATGCCGCCCGGCGGGGCACCCATCTCGCCCTACTCTCCAATGCCCCGCATCCCCAGGCGGACGCGATGGACCGCTTCGGCTGGGCCCGCCTCTTCGCCCACCGCCTCTACAGCTGTCGCCTCGGCATCGCCAAACCCGAGCCGTCGATCTTCGAACGCGCGCTCGACATCATCGGCGCCGTCCCCGAACAGACCCTCTTCATCGACGACCGGGCGTCGAACACCCAGGCGGCCGCCCGACTCGGATTGCGAACCCACACCTTCTCGACTCCCGCCGACTTGGCCCGCAACATGGAAGACCACTGCCTCTCCCCGCAACAGGAGGCCACCGGCCGACCTTCGCTCAGTTGTTGAGGATTCCCCCCAGAATCGACCCCCCGGTGCTGCGGGAATTCTCGTTCTCGGGGAGGTAGGGCACGATGGCGTGCGCGAGCTGGGAGATCGGCATGGTTTGGAGCCAGACCATCCCGGGCCCGGTGAGGGAGGCGAGGAACAGCGAGTCAGCGCCGAACAACATGTTCTTCACGCCCTTCACCATCTTGATCTCGAAGGCCATTCCGGCATCGAACAGCCCGACGTGCCCCGGGATCACCCGGAGGTTCTCGCCCGGGGCCAGGTGGTATTCGACCAACTCCCCGGAGAGTGCGATCCAGCTTGTGCCTTGGCCGGTCACCCGCTGGAGGATGAACCCGCTCCCTCCGAAGATCCCAGCGCCGAGCTTCTGCTGGAACCCGATTGAAAGGTTCACCCCCGAGGTCGCGGCCAGGAACCCGTGACGGTGGACCAGGTATTCGCGGTCGGGGGCGATGGCCACGGGCCGGATCTCACCCGGCAGCTTGGCAGCAAAGGAAACCGTTCCCGGCCCCCCCTCCGCCTGGTACTCGGTCAGAAACAGGCCTCCGCCGGCCACCGTCCGCTTGAGGGCGCCGAGCATGCCCTTGGAGCCAGCCCCGGCGGTCGAGGTCGACAACTGGATCGAGGACGTCATCCACGAGAGCTCGCCGCCCGGCGAGACGATGGACTGCCCCGGGTTGAGGTCGACCTGGAGGACCGGCATCACGGTGCCGACCACTCGATGGGTAATCCCGGACGCGGCGTCGACGGCGTTCGGGTCGTCGGGCGAAGGCGGGGGCCCCGGGGGTGGCGGCAGATTCGACATGGGAGCTCCTTGGATCGTTAACTGGCCGGCAGTCTGGCCTGGGCGATGTGCTGTTGCAATGACGGGTGAGCGGGTTGCTGTCAGACGTGCCCGTCGACTCGAATCGCTTGCACGATCCATTCCAAGCGGGCGCAGCTGCACTTCGTTGGTGAAGCTAGCTGCCGGTCGAGGGGATGTCCACACATCCCGCCGAACGGTTGTCGCCTCTACCATGGGCCGAGCCGAGCCGATCTTCGCAAGCCAAGAAAGCGATTGATGTGACCGATTCCGCCCTCGAGAAGGTCAAGTTTCGGACGATCGCGCGGGAATGGGGCCGGATCGGCGTCATCGGGTTCGGTGGTCCACCGGCCCACATTGCGCTGCTCCGGGATCTTTGCGTCCAACGACGAGGCTGGATCTCGGCGCGCGAATTCGAAGACAGCATCGCGGCCACCAACATCCTCCCCGGGCCGGCGTCAACCCAGCTGGCCATCTTCTGCGCCTGGCGACTCCGAGGGCGCCGCGGGGCGCTGGTGGGCGGTGTCTCTTTCATCGTGCCCGGTTTGGTCCTCATCCTCGGGCTCTCGGCGCTGTTTCTCTCCTCTCACCCACCGCTCTGGGCGCAGGGGGCAGCGGCGGGATCGGGCGCCGCGGTACCCGCCGTCGCGCTGCAGGCGGCGCTGGGACTCATGCCCACCAGTTGGCGCCGGTCCGAGGATCGCAGTGGGAGGGTGCGGTGGCTGGGCTTCCTCCTGGCCGGAGGGTTTTCCGCCGCGCTTCTGGGGTCCTACCTGGTCGTGGTCCTCCTGGTCTGCGGCCTGATCGAGGTCGGCGTTCGTGCCGGGACCGGAAATGGGCCGAACCATCGAGCCATGGCCCTGTTTCCGGCGGCGGTAGCTCCTGTAGCCGTTGGCGGCTTGGCCGCACTGGCTTGGGTGGCCTTCAAGGTCGGAGCGCTTTCCTATGGAGGCGGGTTTGTCATCATCCCGCTCATGCAGCACGACGCGGTGGTCACCTATCACTGGATGACCAGCGCCCAGTTCCTGAACGCCGTCGCGCTCGGGCAGGTCACCCCGGGTCCTGTCGTCCAGACCGTGGCGGTTGTCGGCTACGCGGCCGCCGGAGTCGGCGGAGGTCTCCTCGCCGCGCTCATTGCCTTTGCCCCTTCGTTTGCCTTCATCCTCGGAGGCGCCTCGCACTTCGACCGGCTCCGGACAAACTCCCGGGTCCAGGCCTTCCTCTCCGGTGCCGGTGCGGCAACCATCGGCGCGATCGCCGGTGCCGCCATCCCCCTCGGCCTCGCCCTTGCCCACCTCTGGCAGATAGCCATCCTGGGCCTGGCCGCCGTTTGGCTCCTGGGCCTGCGCCGAGGGGTGGTCATCGCCCTGCTGGGCGCAGGTGGGCTCGGCGTCATCGCGGTGATGTCCGGTGCCTCGCCGTAAGGCGGGGTGTTGTGTCCGCTGGGACCAGCACGGTCAGGCGCTGAACCCCTTTGCCGCACTTATCCGGGAGGCGAGCTCCTCAAGAGCGTCCGGCAGCTGGTCAGAGATGTACGTAGCGGCTTCGCCATCATCTCCCCCCGCATCGATGGCACGCACCAGTTGGGCCATCGCGTGGGTCAACCCCTCAGCTGCCTCTTCGATCTGTTTTGCGTCTGCACTCATGTGGAGGCCTCCTTTCTCTCCCGCCAACGGTAGTGGAATGGCGCGCCAACGTGCAGCTTGAAGGTTGTCTTCCTGGCAATGGTGACACTCGAAAGCGACGAAGGGGCCCGGTGGCGGAGAGGCGCCGACCGCAGTCGCCGCGACACGACCCGTTTGTGTGCCACGGTTGGACGATGGCGTCCTACCAACGTTTTTCGGGCTTCTACGACGCAGTGATGGACGACCCCGCACCCAGGGCCCAGCAGGTCAACGAATGGGTGTCGAGGTATCTTCCTCAGGCATCCTCCCTTCTGGAGCTGGGCTGCGGCACGGGCTCGATTCTCGCTCGCATTCCGTCGGCTCTCTCCTTGACCGGTGTGGACCTTTCGCCGGACATGCTCGCGGTGGCCCGGGAGAAAGTTCCGCGCGCTCGGTTGTTCGAGGGCGACATGAAGTCGTTCTCCCTCGCGGAAACATTCGATGTGGTTATCTGCGTGTTCGACAGCTTGAATCATCTGCTCTCATTCCGCGAGTGGGAGTCGACGTTCGATGTCGTCCATCAACATCTTGCCGACGGAGGTCTGTTCATCTTCGACGTGAACACCTTGGGAGAGCTTCGGCGCCTGGGGGAGGAACCGCCCTGGGTCTACGACTTCGACCAGGGCGTTGCCATCATCGATGTGGCCTTCGCCGAAGACGGGATGTCGGAAGGTACCTCGCAATGGGACATCAGAATCTTTGAACACGCTGGCAATGGGCGCTACGACCTTCACCACGAGCAGATCGGCGAGCTCGCCGTCCCCCTCTCCCAGATCAAGTCCGCCCTGGATGGAAAGTACCTCCTCCTCGAGGAGACCGACGAGTGTGGAGAACCGCCCACCGACGACTCGGTCAAGGGCCACTTCTGCTATCGCCGGGCGGGCCCTGAACCTCAACGAAGCTGATCTCGGGTCAAGCCGCACGCCCCCGAGGCGGGTTGTTACCCCTCCACAGAGCCCTTGTTAATGACGCCGCATTTGCTGGTACTTTGGCCTTGAGTGGCACCATTGCCGCCGACCAACACCAAGGGGAAATGGCGTCAACACTCCTCTCCTCCCTAGCCACCCGGTCCTCAGACCTGTTCTGGCCACTGCCATCGTCGGATTCGTCCCCTGTTCAGGAGAGCTCGAGCACCGGCAATTCGAACAACCCCCTCCATGGCGTACTCGCCTATCTCTACAATCGAAAGGGAGTCGCCCAGGTCGCGCTGGGGAGTCGCCTGCGGCCCGTGCGGGGCCAACGGATCTGGACCAACCTGGCGCCACATCCGGCGCGTTGAGCCGACCAACCGAAGTATGCATCTACCCGACCGTTCCCCATAGGACAGGAGGTCCTTCATCATGCCGGAGTACATGCCCGCGCCGGGCCGATATCAGTCGATGCAGTACCGGAGATGTGGGCGGAGCGGGATCCTCCTCCCCCTGTTGTCTCTCGGTCTATGGCACAACTTCGGTGACGACCGTCCCCTCGAGACCCAGCGCGCCATCTTGCGTCGGGCCTTCGATCTCGGTATCACCCATTTCGACCTGGCCAACAATTACGGCCCACCCTACGGAAGCGCGGAAAGGAACTTCGGCACGCTTCTCCGTACAGATTTTGGATCCTTGCGGGACGAGTTGATCATCTCCAGCAAAGCGGGGTGGGATATGTGGCCTGGGCCCTACGGCGACCATGGGTCGCGCAAGTACCTCCTGGCCAGCCTGGATCAGAGCCTGGGCCGGATGGGTCTCGACTACGTCGACATCTTCTACCACCATCGTTTCGACCCGGACACGCCCCTCGAGGAGACGCTGGGGGCGCTCGACGCCGCAGTGAGGCAGGGCAAGGCCCTCTACGTCGGCGTCTCCTCCTACTCGGATCAGCGCACCAAGGAAGCCATCGCCATCCTCCGCTCGCTCGGGACTCCGCTGCTCATCCACCAGCCGTCGTACTCCATGCTCAACCGTTGGATCGAAGAGCGATTGCTCGATGTGCTGGGCACCGAAGGGATCGGGTGCATCGCCTTCTCCCCACTGGCACAGGGCATGCTCACTGATCGCTACCTCAACGGGATTCCGGAAGGCTCCCGGGCCTCCGAACGTGCGACGCTCTTCCCGGAGATGCTCACCGACGAGAACATGGCCCGTATACGAGCGTTGAATTCCATTGCCGAAGGTCGCGGTCAGAAGCTCTCCCAGTTGGCGCTGGCCTGGGCGCTTCGCGATCCCCGGATCACCTCCCTGGTCATCGGGGCCAGCAGTGTTGCCCAGTTGGAGGAGAATATCGCCGCCCTGGACAACTTGAACTTCTCGGCTGAAGAGCTCAAGCAGATCGATGAGTATGCCGTCGAGAGCGGTATCGACCTTTGGCGCGGCCCGGCGACGAGCTGACCGCACGCGGGGTCGCGCGTCACTTCTTTGACGGCGGAGGTCGGGGGCACCAGTGCGCCCGCTATGTCCTGCCGGAAGCGTCGCGACCGGATCCTGCCGAAGAGCGACCGACGGATATCGACGTTGAGCTGCGCAAAATTGGTGGGCCGTACAGGACTCGAACCTGTGAACCCTTGCGCGTCATGCACTATTTGAAGAGTCGCCAGGATTCACCAAAGTTGGCATTCGTACGGTGACCAGGAATAATCCGTTCATCTTGGTTCGTGGACATTCGCCGAACTGCGCTCACCGACGCGCGTTAAGACGCGCGGTGATTCCGCGACAGAAGATGCGGGCATTCCCGCGGTGCCATGCAGTCCTACCAGCCCAACCTCATGAGACACCCAGAACCCGCCCGCTCCCACCTGGGCAGTACACTTTGTCTTCGTTTCCGGTTTTCGCTTGAATGGTGTTTGCCACCAGGGCGATAAGGGCGTCCTTTGCTAGTGGTTTGGCGATGTACGCGTCCATGCCCGCGGCGAGGCAACGCTTACGGTCCTCCTCTCGTGCCCCAGCGGTAACCCCTATGACCGGGGTGAATCGGGTGGGGCCCTTCAAGTTCCGGATTGCCACGGTGGTGTCGTAACCATTCCGATCCGGCATCTGGCAGTCCATCAATACGGCGTCATAGTCCCCGTCGGCCACTCTCTCCAGTGCCTCGGTTCCATTGAGCACCGTATCGACCTGATAGCCGGCGCTGGAAAGCATGGCGACCGCAACCTTCTGGTTGATCAGGTTGTCTTCGGCCAGGAGGAGATGGCCGCTTTCCGGCTTGCCGGCCCTAGTCGGAGCGTCCGGCACCATTTCCTTTAGACCCGGGGACCGTACATCCAAACCCAATACGACTCGTAAGGAGGCTAGGAGATCACCGGGCTCGATCGGTTTGCGCACGGATGCGCAGTGCCCGAACTCCGGAGCACGGGTGGCTTTGTGTTCGTCGGCGGCATCAGTCATGAGAACCACGCCAGCCGTAATGCCCGAGGCGGCGACGATCGCCTTCTTGAGTTCCGGCCAGTCAATTCCGGGCGCGGACTGATCGAGGAGAACTGCAGCATAGGGCCAGCCTTGGGCGGCTGCGGTTCGGAGTTCCGCAACTGCCTCGGGACCAGAGTCAGCAGTCCGGACGGTTATGCCCTGTTCTTCCAGGAACTGGGTCAGGATGCAGCGTCGATCAGCCTCGTCATCGAGCATCAGCACTCTGATCCGGGAGAGGCTGTCGTGAGCTAGGGGTGAGCCTTCTGTCCCGCGCGCCCCCTTGGTGCGGACACGAACCGTAAACCAGAAAGTGCTTCCCGTTGCGAGCTGGCTCGTAACCCCGCAGTCGCCTCCCATGAGCCCGACAAGTTGCCTGCTGATGGACAAGCCCAGGCCACTCCCCCCGTATTTCCGAGAGGTTGACATGTCAGCCTGCACAAACGGGTGAAAGACCGTATCCAACTTGTCGGGATCGATCCCGATACCAGTGTCTGCGACCTCAAACCGAAGTACCACGTCTTCACCGCCGGATTCGAACTCGGTGACACGGACGGTAATTTCACCCACTTGTGTGAATTTGATGGCGTTGCCGACGAGATTGAGTAGGACTTGACGCACCCGAAGTGGGTCGCCGCCAACCCTCGCCGGAACGGAGTCGCCGACCTCCTCAACCAGCCTGAGCCCTTTGGTCTCCGCCTGAAGCGTCAATAGATGAAGGACATCGTGCACCACGGTCTGCACGCTGAAGTCGACTTCCTCGACCTCTACCTTTCCCGCTTCGATCTTCGTAAAGTCGAGGACGTCATTGATAACGGCCATGAGCGCAGAGCCAGAACTGCGAACAGTCTCCGCGTAATCGCGCTGTACGTCGTCGAGGTCGGTCTCAAGGAGGAGCTCGGACATTCCCATGATGCCGTTCATCGGCGTACGGATCTCATGGCTCATGTTGGCCATGAAATTCGACTTGAGCTGAGATGCTTCGTTCGCCTGGATGGCCGAATGCTCAAGCCGGCGCTCGAACTCCTTGCGATCTGTGATGTCGAGAACACCGGCTAGGTAATAGTCGTCGTCTCCGTCGGTTCCATGGATCCAAACGACACGCACGGCGCACCAGACGGTATTCCCGCTGGCGTTGATGAAACGGCCCGTGTAATTCATTTCGGTGGCATGGTTCTGCAGCAGCCCCGCGACGACTTCACGAATCCTCTTTGCATCGTTAGGGTGGAAAATTTCAGCCAGGTTCATTGATTCCATCTGATCGGCCGAATAGTCGAGAATGTCGCACATTGCCGGGTTGACCCGAATGAACTTGCCCTCCATCGAGACCTCGACGAGGCCGACAGGGGCCAGATTGAATACCGCCCTCGACCGTGTCTCCGACGAGACCAGTGCGCGTTCGATCCCTTTCCGATCTGTGATGTCGCTCAGACATCCGACGGCCCCGTTGACGGTGTCCGCGCTGTCTGTCAGTGCCCGCAAACTCACCAGACACACTCGTTCGGTATCGACTCGCTGCCTCGGCTCCGTTACCGGCGGACGGAATCGGATCTCGAGGTCGTCGACACGCTCGTTGGCAAGGACCGCGGCCATCGCCGCTTGGAAGAGAGGCCGATCCTCGGCGACAATCGATGACATCTGGGAGTCGATCGTGGCCATCGGAGGCACGCCGACGATCTCGTGCAGGCGATGGTTGGTCAAACTGACGTGTCCGGTTAGGTCGACCTGGAACACACCGATTGGCAATGCCTCCGACAATCGCGTCAACGACTGCTCATGACCGACGCGCTCGTCCTCGACTCTGGCCTGCTCTGCCGAGACCCGTGTCATCGAGCTGAACACGATCGGGTTGGTCGGCCCCTCGAGCCGGTTGGCCGAATCGATCCACGTCCAGGACCCCTCGGCGTTCTGGTATCGGCCCCGCCAGACGCCGACCTCGCCCGGCGAGGTGACCATCTCCATCCAGGCGGCGACGGCGCTCGGCCGATCCTCGGGATGGATGAACTGGGTCGAAGGCTTCCCGATAAGGTCTTCGGGACGCCAGCCGAGCAGGTCGAAGATGGCATCGTCCACCGACGTGATGACGCCTGTGCCGTCGCGCGTCATACGGACGCTGAACCCCGCCCGGTCTTCAGTTCGTGTGGGCAAGCGCTCCCCAACCGCCTCTTGAGGCTTCGGCCCAGGTCCCGCAGCCTCATGAGGCATATCCACTCTCAGTCTGCTGGGCGGCAGTCCGACGCCTGCCACCAGCCTGGTCCTTGGTTGAAGCTCACAACGGCCCCGACTCTTTGTCCCTTTAGCTTCGGGTATCCCATCCCAACCCAACAGGGCCGAAGGTCCACAATGTCAATAGGTTGAAGAGCCCCTGCCGACGGGCTGCCTTGGCCCGACATGACAAAAAGGGGCGAAGCAGGCACCTCTTCACCCCGAGTTGTACGAAAGGGCTAGTCAGCGGGGCCGAATGCCTCATGCCGGTGATAGACCGGGACCGGCATCCTGCCCTGAGGCAAGAGGCCCAGCTCGGTCGTCAAAAGGCGAAAAGCTCTCGACACCTCAATTGGTGTCAACAGTGGTTATCGACGGATTGCCCCACTACTTGAGGGCCGTCCCACCGTTAGTGCAGCCAAGGCGCCAATGGAGGCCCTTGCGGCGTCACGCGGGAAGTCGACCACCAAGGCGTCAGCTTGATCTGCACGTCGCGCGGTGTGACGCGCGGTGAACGGAATCTGTCCGAGGGGACTTCGTCCGAAGTAGTCTCTGACCTGGTCAAGTGGTGGGCCGTACAGGACTCGAACCTGTGACCCCTTGCGCGTCATGCAAGTGCGCTACCAGCTGCGCCAACGGCCCGTGAGGGAGGACGATACCACTGAGGCCGGTGAAGGCCGACGGAACGCGGGCCACGAAGGCGGCAAAAGGCGGCTCACAGCCGGTCAGCCGTGGATCACACCCGACTCGGGGCTTGGGGAGTCGCCCGCTCGATCGCCTCCCAGCCACTCAACCTCTGACGCCGCTCCATTTCTGTCCGATGCCCGCTCCGCACGCCGAACAACCGCTTGGCAAAGAGCAAATAGACGACAATGGCCAGATTGATCACCAGGGTGACCACCTTGAAGGCGCTCACCCCAATGGTCAGTTCGTACACCTCGAACGGCACCAACAGCGTGATCGCCACGAACGTCAGGTACTCAGCCCAACGTTTGGCCCTCCACAACCCGACCATCTCCACGGCTTCCAAGACGGCATAGGCGGTGACCCCCAGGCCCAACTCCACCAGATGACGGGATGAGTAATGGAAGACGTTGCGGAGGTGGCCAAGTATCCCCCGCACGCTGGTGGCCCCAGGGTCTCCTCCCGAGAGATCGTTCATGATCTGGTTGTAGTCATGTTGGAAGGCAGTGTGGTGCCGGGCAAACGTGAACAGAAGGACGGCCAATGCCGTCAGCACGATCACGTGGATGGCCCGATCGATGGCGATCAACCTGAGCACGTAATGGTCACGGAGCAGCGGGCCCCGAACTGGCAGTTCGATCTCGTCGCGCGAGGGCATCGGACCGCCGGTCGGTGAGCTGGGGATCGGATACTGGAACCAGCCGTCGCACCGTAGGCAGCGGAGCCATCGGATGCCGTCGATCTCCCGGGCCAGGAGGTGATCGTCACCGGTGATCTCATCCGCATCGGCACCGAGCACCACGTGATCCCGCCACGCACAGGTCACTAGCTCATACCGGTTGCTCGGCCGATGGGCGCGTCCCACCTCCGCACAATAGGCTGGTATCCATCGACAAACCGAGGGGGTAGCCATGGAGGTCGACGCCAACGCCCACGCCGCTCGCATCGCGGAGTTGGGCTACACGATCATCGAAAACGCCATCGACCTGGATGTCATCGACGCCCTGGATGAGGATCTGCTGCGGCTGGAGCGCGAGCTGGGCATCGTCCCGGCCGACAATCTGTTCGAAGGCGACCACACCACCCGGATCTATAACCTGCTGGTTCACGGTCCCCTCTACGAGGCGATTCCCGTTCATCCGAACATCCTCCCCGTCTGCGAGGAGGTGTTGGACCCCGGCCTGTTGGTGTCATCGCTGTCTTCGATCGCCATCGCCGGAGGTGAGACGGCTCAAATGATCCATGCCGACGATCAGGTCCTCCCGCTCCCCAAGCCCCACCCGGCCACCGTGTGCAACACCATGTGGGCACTCACCGACTTCACCGAGGAGAACGGGGCCACCCGGATCATCCCCGGGTCCCACCTCGCCGACGAGTCACCCAATCCCCTCGAGAGCTACGACTCGATCCCGGCCGAAATGCCCAAAGGGAGTGTCCTGGTCTGGCACGGGAGCTTGTGGCACGGGGGTGGCGCCAACACAACCGGCACCCGGCGGGTCGGCATCGCCATGAACTACTGCGCCGGTTACATCCGTCAACAGGAGAATCAGCAACTCGGCATCCCCCGGGAGTCGGTAAAGGGGTTCTCCCATCGCCTGCAACAACTGGTTGGCTATGGGATCTATAACGGTCTGATCGGCCACATCGACAAGCAGCTCCCGTCCAAGGTCCTCCTGGACGACACCGAGGACGCATTCATGCTGTGGGACTACGCCAAGATATCGACCAGCTGAGGCTCGCACCGCCCACCCCGGCTGGGCGCCTTGCTGCAGGCGGTGGTTGACCTCCGGAAGGGTCGCCATCATGCGCCCACCACCGATCGTTGGGACCGGTTACTCGCGACCCGGCGGCGCCACGGCGACCGGCTCCCACCGCCATACGGAATAACGCCGGCACCTACACAGTAGGTTTGTCGTAGACGACAGGCAGGGAAGTGCAATGAGAAACAACACGGGTTTCGTGAGGCCTCTGTCCGTGGTGCTGACGATCATCGTCGCCGGATTGGCGGTCGTGAGCTTTCTGTTCCTGAGGCACAGTGTCTCGGACCAGGAGCAATCAGCTCTGCAGAGCGAAACCAGTTCACTCGCCCTGGTTCTGAACGAAGGGATCAGCACGGTCGGGGCGCCGCTCAATACGCTCAGCCAAGTCATGGCGGCGACCCAGGACTCGCCGACCCTCTTCAAGGCGCAGACCGGGTACTTAGCCGCGAGCCCGGGGTCCTCCATTGCCGTCGCCAATTCGGTCGCCGGCCGATACACCGTGGACCTGGCGGCCGGCCCGGACTTTGTCGTCGGCGAGGCATTTCCCGCCCCGCTGGCCACCGCGGTGGCCAGCGCCGGGCCGAATCTCTCGGGGACGAAGGTTCTCCAAATCGGCGACAAGACATTCCTCGGACTCGTGGTACATACCAATGCAACTCCGCAAGGCCCGGTGGTCATCGGACTTACGCGGATAACTCCGAGCGTCCCCAGCAAGCCCCAAACCCCTCCTTACCAACAGCTCTATGTCAATTTGTACGCGTCGGCGACCGCCGACCCAGCCCAGCTCATTGCGGGAAATTTGGGCTTGCGACCTCTGCCGAACCCGGTCGGGAGCTCGTTCATCACGGTCGGCAGCTCGAGATGGCTCGTCCTCACGAGTGCCAAGACACCCCTGGTGGGGACCGCGTCCCGCTTGACGCCGTGGGTTGTCGGGGCCGCGGGATTGGTCATTGCCCTGTTGGTCGGCCTTACGTCTGAGATCCTCGCCCGGCGTCGGCGCTATGCCGAAGGGGTTGCCGCAGAGCGCACTGAGGAACTCATCGCGGCCCAGGCTTCTCTGGTGCGCCGGGAACGGCTGTCGGCGGTCGGGGAGATGGCGACCGTGATCGGCCATGAACTCCGCAATCCACTGGGGGCGGCCATCAACTACCTGTACCTCGCCCGCAACACCCGAACCGACGGCCCCGAACTCGACGGCTACCTCGATCGGATCGAGCAGGAGACGAACCGGGCCGCGGCGCTGTGCGAGGACCTCACTGCCTACATGCGGGAGCGCGACCTCGTCATCGTCCCTCTCGACCTTGGTGCCCTGGTGGCCGAAGTCCTCGAATCGACGCCTCCACCACCCGGAATCGAGGTATCGGTAGCGGGCCTCGGAGTTGACCTCCAGGCTGACCGGGCCCAACTGGTACAGATCATCACGAACCTCATCACCAACGCCTATCAGGCCATGCCTGACGGGGGCGGGCTCCGAGTGGCCGGCTCCGAGAGCGATGGATTCGTCGAGATCACCGTGGAGGACGGCGGTGTGGGCATAGACCCGGCGGTTGCCGACCGTCTGTTAGAACCCTTCTTCACCACCAAGCCCACCGGAACCGGCCTCGGGCTGGCGGTTGTCAAACGGTTCGCAGAAGGCCATCGCGGCACCGTATCCATCAAGAGCGGGCCTGCGGGCGGGGCGCGGGTGACCATTCGCCTACCCCACACGCCAACCTCGGGCACATCCTGATCGGCGAGATCACGATGCCTGTCCGGTCGACGGCTTGATTGGAGGCGGCGGGCGGAATCGAACCGCCGTACGGGGCTTTGCAGGCCCCTGCCTGAACCACTCGGCCACGCCGCCACGGCGTCCCGGGAGCCTATCCCCTCGACATGATGGTTGAATCTGCGTATGCGGATCGGATTGATTGCCCCACCGTGGACCCCCATCCCGCCGAAGCTCTACGGCGGGATCGAACTGGTGGTCGACCAATTGGCCCGAGGGTTGCAGGATGCCGGGCACGACGTCCTCCTCTATGCCACCGGTGATTCGACCTGCCCGGTGCCGCGGGACTGGGTACTCCCCGAGGCCGAGGGCATGCGGATCGGCATGGCGGTCCCCGAAATTCGGCACGTCATCCACGCCTATGAGGCGGTCAGCGACTGCGATGTGGTTCACGACCACACGGTGATGGGCCCGTTCCGTTCCGAGCACTACCCCGATCTGCCCGTGGTCACCACCATCCACGGCCCGTTCAACGAGGAGCTCACCGACCTCTACCGGTCGATCGCCGACCGGGTGCCGATCGTGGCCATCTCCCATGCCCAACGTCGCGCCGCCCCCGATGTGCCCGTGGCCCGGGTCATCCATCACGGCGTGGAGGTGGATCAATTCCCGGTGGGCGACGGGAGCGGGGATGCCGACGGGCCGTATGTTCTGTTTCTGGGTCGGATGAATCCCGAGAAGGGAGCCCATCGAGCCATTGCCGTGGCCCGGGCGGCCGGCATCCGCATTCTGATGGCCGCCAAGATGCGCGAGCCCGAGGAGATCCGGTACTTCGCCGAACAGGTCGAGCCGCAGCTGGGCCTCGATGCCATCTACCTGGGCGAGGTGTCCCACGAGCGGAAGCTCGAGCTCCTGGCTGGAGCCTCAGCCCTGCTGTTCCCGATCCGGTGGAACGAGCCGTTCGGCATGGTGATGATCGAGGCCATGGCCTGCGGCACCCCGGTGCTGGCCTTCCCCGAAGGGGCGGCCCCCGAAGTCGTGGACGACGGCAAGACCGGGTTTCTCTGCCACGACGAGGCGGAGATGGTCGAGGCCCTCGGTCGTCTCGGCGAGTTGAAGCGATCCGACTGCCGACTGGCCGTCGAGGGCTACTTCTCCACCGACCGGATGGTGGCCGAGCACGTCGACCTGTTCGAGACCCTGGTCCGCTGACCCGACTATTGACTGGCCCCGACGCCGCGGGCCAGCTGCACCTGCCCGACCCCGGTGGTGGCGGTGAGGTTCAGGTGGGCCACCGACGGGTTGCCGGCATTGGAGTTTGACCCGTTCCCGAACGACGCGGCGTCGGTGTTCCTCTGGCCGTCCTCATAGGTGACGTTCCCGATTCCGCTGTGGGCGTTCACATTGACGTCCACCCCGGGCGGAACCTCCACCAGGAGATGACCGATCCCGACGCTGGCGTTGACCGACGTCGACCCGGCTGGGAATTGTACGTTGCGCAGATCGAGAACCATGTTGCCGATGGCCAACCGGTAGTCGGGTTGGACCTGGGACGCCACCGTCGGGCGCAATTCCCGGTCCCCCACTCCCCCGTGGATCGGCACTCCGGACAACGCCACCGCAGTCAATGCGCCGCCGATGATCACGGCCAGAAGGGCGACGAGGGAGAGGATCATCAGTCCCAGCACTTTCCAGATGCGGTGGGCACCGCCGACGCGTGCGACCGCCAAGATCGCCACCGCGGCAACCGCCACCCAGACAAGCCCGGCCCCGAAGAACCAGCCGGGGCCCCAACCTGGGTCCACCGGACAGAAGGCTGAAGAAGACGATAACGGCGATCGCCGCCACGACGATGGCCGCCCACCGATGCCTTCCCGATCCCTGACCGCTGAGGGCATTCTGGGCCAGCGACTCTTCGGCCCCGTCTTCGGGGATGAGCAACCACCCGATGGCGTAGAGGACGACCCCCAGCCCGCCGAACAGGGTCAGAGCCACAAAGGCAATCCGGACAATGACCGGGTCGACCCCCAGGTAGGTGGCGGTCCCCCCGGCCACGCCACCCAGCATCCGGCCGCGGGTCTGGCGGCTCAAACGACGGGGGCGATCGCTACCTGGGGCCGCCGACGGCTGTTCGGTTGTTTCGTTGGTTGTTTCCATGCCTGCATCGTGAGCCATCCACTCGATCAGCACCATCGGGGCTTACCCCGACCCCAATGCCGGTCCATCCCTTCGGAGTCAGGGTTTTCCCTGATGGTCGGCGTGAACCGGTCGTGGGAAGATACGTGGATCGCCGAAGGCACCCCACCACATCCACTCCCCTGGCTCCCGCCGCCCCCTGATCCTGTCGCGAGACGATCCGGGACCCGCCGACGCTACCGGGGGCGCGGAAACGGGCCTCTCCGGCGCACCCGGGACAACCAGTACCTGGCCGGAGTCTGTGGCGGGATCGGCGAGCGCCTGGGTATCGATCCGACCGTCGTGCGGGTGATCACCGTGCTGCTGGTCCTGGGTGCCGGCACCGGGTTGCTCGTCTACATGGCCGCCTGGTTGCTCATCACTCGCCAGGGCGAGGACAAGTCGATCGCCAAGCGCATCACGTCAGAGCCCGGTGAGCTGAGACTGGCCATGGTGGTCGGCACCCTGGTCATCGCCGTCATCGTGGGGGTCGATGCCTCGGGGTTGCCCGGTGCCTCGAACCTCGCCTGGCCGGTGGCCATCAGCGCGGCCGGGCTCCTGTTCGTGTGGCGAGGCTCGAGCGTCGAGGAGCGCTCAGAGCTCCGCCATGTTCTCGGGCAGGTCCCCCTGGCTGCGGAGCTCACCTCGGGGTCGAGGCGGTCGTCCTTCATACGGATCGGGTTGGGCGTGGTCCTGGTGGGGATCGGAGTCGGTGGTCTGGGGGGTCTGCTCACCACCACCTCGCCGTGGGTCGCCACCCGCGGATTTCTGGGGGTGTTGGCGGTGATCGTGGGGTTCGCCATCGTCTTCGGACCCACCTGGCTTCGTACCGTCCGCAGCCTTACCGAAGAACGCCGGGAGCGGGTCCGGTCCCAGGAGCGTGCCGACATGGCGGCTCACGTTCACGATTCCGTCCTGCAGACCCTGGCCCTCATCCAAAAGGCGGCGGGTGACCCCCGGGAGGTCAGCCGGTTGGCCCGCGCTCAAGAGCGCGAGCTCCGGTCCTGGCTGTTCGAAGACCGGCCGCCCGGATCATTCGACGACGGCGCCACCACCGTGGCGGTGGCCACCGCCATCATCGAGCAAGAGGTGGAGGACGACCACGGCGTCGACGTCGATGCCGTGGTGGTCGGCGACTGCCCACTCACCGACGACCTTCAATCGCTGTTGGCCGCCGGTCGGGAAGCCGCGGTCAACGCGGCCAAGTGGTCGGGAGCCGCCACCATCTCCCTCTTCGTCGAGGTCGAGCCGGACTCAGTCTCGCTGTTCGTCCACGATCGGGGTTGTGGCTTCGACCCCGACAACCTCCCCGACGACCGTCGGGGGATCACCGACTCGATCCGGGAACGGATGACCCGTCACGGCGGGACCGCGGTCATCCGCAGTGCTCCCGGGAAGGGCACCGAAGTCGAGCTGGTCATGG
Source organism: uncultured Acidimicrobiaceae bacterium (assembly GCA_963819695.1). Taxonomy (GTDB): domain Bacteria; phylum Actinomycetota; class Acidimicrobiia; order Acidimicrobiales; family RAAP-2; genus DASZIT01. Next base: position 1,949,872 of record CAWFXD010000001.1, read on the forward strand.
CTCGCCACCCGTGAGGTCGCCGGAAGCCGGTGGGGTCCCGGCCGACGAGAAGCGCCGTCCGACGGTCTTCCTGGTCGACGACCATCTGCTGGTGCGGTCCGGGGTCCGGGCCGAACTGGGTGACACCGTGGAGGTGGTCGGTGAGGCAGACGAGGTCGATGCCGCGGTGGAGATGATCCGTGAGCGATCGCCCGACGTCGTCCTCCTCGACGTCCACCTACCGGGGGGAGGAGGTCACGCGGTCATCGACGCGGTGTCCGAGACCCATCCCGACATTCGCTTCCTCGCGCTGTCGGTGTCCGACGCCGCCGAGGACGTCATCGCCATCATCCGGGCCGGTGCCCGGGGCTATGTGACCAAGACCATCTCCGGCCCTGAGCTGGTCGACGCCGTTCACCGGGTTGCCGATGGTGACGCGGTCTTCTCGCCGAAGCTGGCCGGCTTCGTGCTCGATGCCTTTGCCGGCAACGATGAGCCCCACCCGAACCCGCAACCCCGTTTGGATCCGGAGTTCGATCAGCTCACCCCGCGTGAGCGGGAGACCCTCCGCCTCATCGCCCGCGGCTACGCCTACAAGGAGATCGCCCGGGAACTGTCGATCTCCACCAAGACCGTCGAGAGCCACGTCTCGGCGGTGCTGCGGAAGTTGCAGCTTTCCAGCCGCTACCAGCTCACCCGTTGGGCGACCGAGCGGCGCCTGCTCTGATCGATGAATCCTCAGTGGGTCGGTTCAGCGCCGGCGCCGGAGCAGGAACATCCCCAGCGCGGCGATCACCGCCACCACGATGGCGGCCTTGATCAGGAACCAGACGATGCTGAGGACGGAGGTGATCACGAAGATGACCACCACGATGGCGATGGCCCCGGCGCCGACCAAGAGCACAGCGTCGAAGAGCCTGAGTCCCGAGCTTTCTTGTTGAGCCACACCCCCAGGGTAATCGCCGGATCCATCAATGTGGCGGCAGGTCGGAGATCCGGCCCGCCGGCCGGGACCCAGCCGTGGTGATGGTACGGTCCGCCAGTGTCCATGCGTGCGCAACGACAGGCGCTCATCGACCGAGCCGACCTCCACGGCGAGGACTTCTGCCACGCCTACGCCGACGCCGCCGACGAGTGGCTCACCGAACTCTTCGAGCTGGCCACCGGGGATGACCGACGCTCGATAGCTCTGGTGGCGGTGGGGGGATACGGGCGCCGGGAGCTCTGCCCCTACAGCGATCTCGATGTGGTGCTGGTCCACCGCGGCTTGCGTGACGTCTCGAAGACCGCCGACAAGATCTGGTACCCGGTATGGGATGAGGGAATCGCCCTCGACCACAGCGTGCGGCGACCCAGTGAAGTCATCGAGATGGCCGGCGAAGACTTGCGGGTCGCCCTCGGGCTGCTCGACGCCCGGGTGGTGTGCGGCGACCCGAAAGTGGCCGAACACCTCCTGACCGAGGCACAGGAGCGGTGGGCCAAACAAAAACCACCGTGGTTGGGCGTCCTCGCCGATCTGGTGATCGAACGGCATGCCGCTCACGGGGACGTCGCCTTCCTGCTCGAGCCAGACCTCAAGGAAGCCCACGGTGGGCTCCGGGACATCAGCGCGCTGGCCGCGGTGATGCGGGCGGTTCCGGTTCTCGCCGACTACGTCGACACCATCGCGATTGCCGACGCCCACTCCGTCCTGACCCGGGTGAGGGTGGAGCTCCACCGCCAATCCGGTCGCGAGCTCAACAAGCTCCTCCTCCAAGAGCAGGATCAGGTGGCCAGGTCGCTCGGTGAACCCGACACCGACGCGCTGGTGTCCGCGGTGGCCGCCGCCGGCCGAAAGGTGGCCTGGGAGACCGACGACGCCTGGCGGAGGCGGGGCGTGTGGTCGCAGTCGACCTCGAAGCGGCGATCCCCGGGGCGTGGAGCCCCATCGGAGAGTCCGCTCCCGGATGAACGGTCCCTCGAATCCGACCCCGACATCGGCATCGTCGATGGTGAGGTCGGGTTGGCGGCCTCGGCCGACGTCGCCGGTGATGCATCCCTCCCGCTCCGGCTGGCGGCCGTGGCCGCCGAACGGAATCTTCCGGTCTCCCGGGACGTACTCAACCTCCTCGGCCGCAAGGCTCCCTACCCCCCGACACCCTGGCCGGCGTCGCTCCGCGCCTGCCTCATCCGGGTCCTGATCACCGGCCGCCCGGCCATCGCCGCCCTCGAGGCCCTTGACCAGCGCGACCTCCTCTCCCGCTACTTCCCCGAATGGCCGGCGGTACGCAACAAGCCCCAGCGCAATCCCTATCACCGCTACACCGTCGACCGGCACCTGCTGGAGGCGACCGCCAACGCCGCCGCCCTCGCCCACCGGGTCGAACGGGTGGACCTGCTGTTGGTGGGAACCCTCCTCCATGACATCGGCAAGGGATCCACCGGTGACCACACCGAGGTCGGCATAACGATGGCCGCCGACATCGGGGCCCGGATGGGTTTCCCCCCTGAGGATGTCAGCGTGCTGGTCAACCTGGTTCGGCTGCACCTGTTGCTGCCGGACACCGCCACTCGGCGGGACCTCGACGACCCGGCGACCGCCCAACGCGTCGCCCGGGAAGTCGGCGATCGATCCACCCTCGAGCTTCTCGCCGCCCTGGTCGAGGCGGACAGCCTGGCCACCGGGCCATCGGCGTGGGGCACCTGGAAGGCCGGGCTCATGGCGGATCTGGTCGACCGCACCGGCAAACTGCTGGCCGGCGAGGACGTGACTCCCCCCACCACCTGGGTGACCGACGATCTCCGGAGCGTGATGGACTCGGTCCGCGCTCATCAGGCTCCGGCCCTGTCCATCGACATACCGATCATCACCGTCATCGCCCCCGACCGTCCGGGGCTACTGGCCGAGGTCACCGGGGTGCTGGCCCTGCGCGGTTTGAACGTGCGGTCGGCCAACGTGGCCGGCGAGGACGGGATCGCAGTCGAGATGTTCACCGTCGAACCTTCCCGGGGCCGGTGGCCGACCGCGGCCCAACTCTCCGACGACATCGCCTCGGTGATGGCCGGCACCCTGTCGCTTGACGAGCGCTTGGCCGAGCGGACCCGAACCTACCGAACCTCCAATCGGGCCACTACACCCCAGCTGGTTGACACTGAGGTGGATGTGGACAACACCGCCTCGGACGCCGCCACGGTGGTGGAGGTGCGGGCCGAGGACGTCGAGGGCCAACTTCACCGGATCACCCGGGCCCTGGTCGACTGCCAGCTGGACGTCATCTCCGCCAAGGTCTCCACCTTCGGTCCCGCGGTGGTCGACGCCTTCTACGTCCTCGGGCCTGATGGCGGGAAGCTCGTCGACCCCGGAACCATCGCCTCGGTCGAGCGAATGGTCCGGGAAAGGATCTCCCTTTCCCGGGTCGACGACCCCGGCCGAACCTCGGGATAACTGCCTGGTCAAAGGGGACGAATGGTATGCTCCCCCGCACACGGGGAGAAGCCATGACAGCAATCCACTCGAATCCGAGCAGTCCGGGAGGTACCGGGTCGCGTCGCGGCCGCTCCATCCGGCCGCTGGCCGTGGTCATCGTGGTGGTGGCGCTCCTCGTCGTCGGCGTCGGGGTGGCGGCCATCGTCACCAAGGGACCCCCGAGCCGGGCGGCCGCATCTCCCACCTCGGTGGCCAACGGGACACCGGCCGTCGATACCAGTCAACCGCTGACGCTGGTGGCGAGCACCCCGGCCGATGCGGCCACCGGCATCCCCAGTGACGCGTCGATCTCGTTGCAGTTCTCGGCTCCCGTCAACCCCGCCTCGCCTCAGCCGACACTGACCCCGGCCGTCGCCGGGACCTGGCAGCTGCTGACGCCGACCACCTACACCTTTGTGGCCACCACCCCCTTTGTCCCCACCTCGACGGAAACCATCACCATTCCTGGCGACATCGCCAGCACCGCGGGAAAGACCCTGGGGACCGATACCTCGGTGCACTTCACGGTGGCCGACGGCGGCATGCTCCGGCTCCAGCAGTTGCTGGCCACCCTGGGATACCTGCCCCTGAGCTTCACCCCGGCCCGGCCTCTGGCCGCCCCCCAGGAGGCAGCCCAGGCCCAAGAAGGGGTGTTCGCCTGGAAGGGAAACGAGCCGACGTCCCTCACCTCTCTCTGGACCCAAGGCACCGGTAACACCATCACCACCGGCGCGGTCATGTACTACCAGAACAAACTGAACATGAAGACCGATGGCGTCGCCGGCCCGGCGGTGTGGGCGGCATTGCTGAGTGACGTCGGTGCGGGCACGGTCAACACCGCGCCCTACAACTATGTGTACGTCTCGACGACCATCCCGGAGTCGACCACCGTCTACAGCAACGGTGCCGTCGTCTACACCAGTCCGGCCAACACCGGGGTGCCCGGGGCGGAGACGGCAGCCGGAACCTTCCCGGTCTATCTCCGGTACGCCACCACGACGATGTCCGGCACCAACCTCGACGGATCCAAGTACTCGGACCCGGGCATCCCCTGGGTCAGCTACTTCAACGGCGGGGACGCCCTTCACGGCTTCATCAGGGGCAGCTACGGAACTCCCCAGAGCCTCGGTTGCGTGGAGATGCCGTTCGCCAACGCCGCGGTGATCTACCCGCTCACCCCGATCGGCACCCTGGTCACCGTCGCCTGACTCCGTCGGCGGCCGGTGGAGCCAAATCAGGCATCGATCAACGGATGGCTGAGGCCCAGCTCCCCGAGGGTCAGTTCCGGCTGGCGGCGTTCGAGGAGCTTCGGCGAAGCGCCATCGACGCGGAAGACGTAGAGGTTCCAGTACGGCGCCAGCTCGGCGGGGGCGATATCCGCATAGAGGAGCCGTTCGACATCAACGCAGCGGGTGAACCCTGCCTCCGCGAACCGATCCGTCCACCAACCGAAAGAAGCAATGGAGAGGTGTCCCTCCACCAACTGGCCGTCGGCATCGACGGCCAGGTCGGCTTCGGGGACCGGGCCCGAGTAGTCCGGCGGCAATTCCCGGTAGTGACCGACCCGTTCGGGGCGGACCTTGCCCTCGAAGTGCCCATCCGGTCCCGAGGGGTTGGCACCGAAGGACGGAATGGTGGCGTAGAGGTAGCCGCCGCACACCCGCTTGAGCTCAGCCAGGGCGGACGGTACCCGGTCGGGCGGCAGATGCTCGAGAATTTCGAGGGCGGTGACCAGTTCGAACGCACCGTCCTCCCAGGGAAGGCCGGCGAACAGATTGGCGACCCGGATGTGTCCCATCGCCCCCGGGGCGGCGTGGGCGATGGCAAAGGGACTGACGTCGCAGCCCTCGGCGTCGATGCCCAACTCCCGGAGCACCTCGACCAGGTAGCCGGTGGCGCAGCCGACATCCAGGGAACGGGTGACCCGGAAATTCCGCCACAACAGCCAGCCGGCGATGTCGGCGTTCGAGGCCACCCGGTCATAGCGGGCGTAACCGGAATGACCTTCCCGATCCCCCGAAGCGGCCCGTCCCTCGCCGAAATAGCTCGCCCCGTAGGTGGCCTCGATGCCGGCCACCCGGGCCTCGGCCACCGCCTGGCCGGTCTCCGCCGCCCGGGCCAGCTCGTGCGCCGAGCGGGCCATCACCCGGCGTAATCCGGGGTTGGCGACGGCGGCCCGGACCATGACCTGGCGAACTCCATCGATGGCAAACTTCCACCGACCCGATGGCATGGAGAGACCCTAGCCGGGGGAGAAACATCCCCGGTTTCCGGTCTATCCTCGGCTTGTCCAGCCTCGATGTGAAGGGATCAACATGAGCCAGACGCAGTCACTCGGAAATGCACCGGCCGCCTCGCTTGTCGGCTCGTTGGGGGTGTTCACCCTCGACGACGTCCTGATGCTCCTGGCCGGCACCAGCCAGACCGGTGAGCTCCAAGTGGTTGGGTCCGAGGTGGACGGGCGGGTGTGGCTGGAGGATGGGGAGCTGTCGAACGCCCACGTGGGATCGACCCCCACCATCGGTCGCGCCGTCTTCGAGTTGGCCTGTGTTCCCGAGGGTTGGTTCTACTTCACCTCCGGGCTGTCCTCCTCGAGCGGACAACCCCGGGTACCGGTTCCCACGGTGCTCGAGGAGGTCAGGCCACGGGTAAGGGAATGGCGTGAGCTCCTCGAGTTGGTGCCCTTCGAGTCGACGGTGACCCTGTCGCCCGAGCCCCCGAGCGGGGACGTTCAACTCCACGGTGACCAGTGGCGAATGGTGACGTCCATCGGCAACGCCGGGCACTCGGTCAAGACCGTGCTCGACGCGTTCGGAGACGAGCACATTGTCGGGCTGCGCATCCTCCGCGATCTGCACGAGGGCCGGCTGATCACCCTCGAGGAGGAGCGCCCCGGTAACAACCGCCTTGACGCTCCCACCCCGTTGGCGTCGAGCGGACCCCAGAATCCCCAGTACGTGACCACCTCCTCACCCTTCACCCGGCCGAGTGACATCCCGCCTCCCCCGCCGGACTATTACGAGACGTCGAGCTACGCCGAGTCTCCGACCAGCAGCGTTCTCGATGAGTTCGGACAGGATCCCGCTGACAGACTGGCCGAGGTTTCCGCGGCCGCTCCTTCCATGGAGGCGGACTTCTCGTAGCCCCCGCGGCCGGGCCACATCAAAGGCGTGAGCCCTGCGAAGTCCTTCTATCCCGATCAGTTGGTGGTGGTAATCGTGCAGTTATTGCCGTACTTGTTGCAGTTGTTCACGACGACGACGAGGACGATGACCAGGATGATGCCGATGACGATGCCGACAAAGCCGATGATGATGCCGGCCAGGGCCATGCCCTCGCCGCGCTGAGTGCCGTTCGATTTCTTGATCTGGGAACGGGCGATGAACCCGAGGACGATTCCCAGGATGGCACCCAGACCGTAGATCCAGAAGAAGAACGAGCAAACCATCGCCGCGATGGCCAGACCGTTGTTCTTCGGGACCCCGGTGTAGCCGTAGGCCTGCCCCGCCGCCGGGTATGCGTAACCCGCGGCCGGAGGAGGCCCGTACGACGGAGCCGGAGGCGGGCCCTGAGGTGGGGCACCCGGCGATCCGGGTGGCGGACCACCGGATGCAGGGTCGGTGGCGCTGGCGAATCCGGGGTAGCTGGGCTGGGCGATGGTCTCGGGCGCCTCCGGGACGAATCCGGTCGGCTCGGGGGAGGTCTGGGCGGCCCCGGTGCCCGGCATCTGTTCAGGTGAGTACCACTTCCCATCCGATGCCTGCCACCACCCAGGGCCTTGGGATACGTCGCTCATGAGATGACTCCTTGGTCGATGCAGCAGACGTTAACCGTCGACACGCACGATCACATGGATCGCTGAACCAGCTTGGCGGCCAGGGCCCGAAAAGCCCGGCCACGATGGGAGACGTCGTGCTTCTCACCTGGAGACATCTGGGCAAAGGACCGGCCACCACATCCGTCGGGGGCGAAGACGGGGTCGTAGCCGAAGCCCCCGTTGCCGATCGAACGGGGGGTGATGACCCCCGACACCCGGCCGTCCGCCCAGAGCTCGCTCCCATCCGGAAACGCCACCAGGGCCACCGTATGGAATGTCGCCCTCCGCTGATCGGGCTGATCGGCGCCCACCGCCGACAATTCGGCCGACAATTTGGCCACGTTGTCGGCGTAGGTTGCGTGCTCGCCGGCGAAGCGGGCGGTAAAGACCCCGGGTGCGCCATCCAGCCCTTCCACCTCGAGGCCGGTGTCGTCGGCCACCGCCGCCTCCCCGGTGGCGTCGACCAACGCCCTCGCCTTCAGGCGGGCATTGTCGAGGAGGGTCTTCCCGGTTTCGTCGACGTCGGGAACCGACGCCGGCCGTGGGAGCAGGATGAGCCCCGGAACCGGTTGGAGAAGGGCAGCGATCTCCGCGGCTTTGTCAGGGTTGGCGCTGGCCAAGACCAGCGGCAAGGTCGGGGCGCTCACCGAGCCGGAGGCGGCACCGCCAGCACCGCGGCCTGGAGATCGAGGAGTTGGGCGATCCCGTGCTCGGCCAGGCTGAGCATCTCGTCGAGCTCGCCCTTGGTGAAGGGCATCCCTTCGGCGGTGCCCTGCACCTCGATGAACCGGCCCGAGGAGGTCATCACCACGTTCATGTCCACTTCGGCGCGGCTGTCCTCCTCGTAGGGGAGATCGAGCATGCAGACGCCGTCCACCACTCCCACCGACACGGCCGCCACCGCCTCGGTCAGCGGATTGGCCCGGAGGGTTCCCTTTTGGATCATCCGGGTGAGGGCGTCGTGGAGGGCGACGTAGGCGCCGCAGATCGAGGCTGTGCGGGTGCCGCCATCGGCCTGGAGGACGTCACAGTCGACGGTGATCTGCATCTCACCCAACGTCACCATGTCGCAAACCGACCGCAACGACCGGCCGATGAGGCGCTGGATCTCCTGGGTGCGACCTGACTGCTTGCCCTTGGCCGCCTCTCGGGATGCCCGCTCGGCGGTCGACCCGGGAAGCAACGAGTACTCGGCGGTGACCCACCCCTTGCCTGTCCCCCGCATCCAGGGGGGCACCCGATCCTCCACCGATGCGGTGCACAACACCCGGGTCCGGCCCATCGACACCAGCACCGAGCCGGGGGCGAAGACGGTGAAATCACGCTCGAATTCGGCCGTTCGGAGCTCGTCGGTCTTCCGTCCATCAGCACGCAATTCGTTCATCTTGCCCTCGGTTCCGTTGCTCACAGTCTGAATTCCTTTCCAATGGCGGCTTGCTCGACCTGCCGGCCAAAGGTCGCCTGCGCTTCGGCTGCCACCGCCGCCGCTTCGATCGTCGGCCAACGATGGGTAAGGACGAGGCGCCGGGACGAGGCCCGCTTGGCCTGCTCCCCAGCCTGTCGTCCGCTCATATGCCCGGCGGTTCCCTCATGGTCGGTGGTGTAGGTCGCCTCGCACAGGACGAGATCGAGACCGGTGCCCAGGTTGGCCAATGCCCAACCGGGCCCGGAGTCGGCAGAGTAGCCCAGGGAGCGTCCCTCACTGTCAATGCGCATCGCCAAGGTCTCGCCACCGTGCTCAGTCCGATGGAACCCACAGGTCAGGTCGCCGACGTCGATCTGGTCGCCATCGGCCACCGTGCGCCAGTCCAGTGCCGGCGAGTCCTCCAGGTGGGCACGCCGGGCCAGGCCTCGAGGAGCGAACACCGGGATACCGGTCCGGCCGGAGACGAACCGGGCGTGGATGGCCAGACCGTAGAGGTCGGTCCAGTGGTCGGGGTGGTGATGGCTGATGACCACCGCGTCCAGAGAGGCGGGCTCGGCAAGCCTCTGGAAATTGGCGAAGGTACCCGGGCCGGCGTCCACCAGGATGGCGGTGGTCGCCGAACGCACCAGATAGCCGCTGCCGGCGCCGCCGGGGCCGGGCCAGCTCCCGTCGCAGCCCAGCACCAGAATCGAGAGGGCCGGATCCGGGCGGTCTTCCGGGGGATGATCGTCCACCGACTCAGGATAGGCAACCCTCCCGACGACCAGTCCCCGATCAGAAGTAGATGATCTCCCGGGCGCGCTTCTCGACGACGTCGAGGTCGTCCGTCCAGGCTCCGGTCGACAGGTACTTCCATCCGCCATCCGCCGAAACCACCACGATCGTCCCGCGTTCGATCGATTCGGCGCACTTCGCCGCGCCCGCCACCGCCGCCCCCGAGGAGATCCCGGCGAAGATGCCCACGTCGGTCAGCCGCCGGGTCCATACGATCGACTCCCGGGGTCGGACGATCCGCTTCCCGTCGAGCAACTCGGCGCCGCCGCCGTCGACAAAGATCGGGGGGATGTAGCCGTCGTCGAGATTCCGCAGCCCGTCGACCATCTCGCCGGCCGGCGGCTCGATGGCCCAGATCTTCACTTCGGGGTTCTGCTCTTTGAGGAACCGGCCGCACCCGAGCAGGGTTCCCGAGGTGCCGAGGCCGGCCACGAAATGGGTGATCTCCGGGCAGTCCCGCCAGATCTCCGGCCCGGTGCCCCGGTAGTGGGCCAGAGGGTTGGCCGGGTTGGCGTACTGGTAGAGGAACGTCCACTCGGGATGGTCGTCGGCCAGGCCCCGGGCCATCTTCACCGCACCGTTGGAACCCTCGGCCCCGGGGGACTCGATGATCTCGGCTCCCCAGACTTCGAGCAGCTGGCGGCGTTCGGGCGACACGTTGGAGGGAAGCACCACGGTCAGGTGGTAACCCTTCAGCTTGCAGACCATGGCCATCCCGATGCCGGTGTTCCCCGACGTCGGCTCGATGAGGGTCTGGCCGGGCGACAGCCGCCCGTCGCGTTCGGCCTGTTCGATCATCGACAGGGCGATCCGGTCCTTGACCGAACCCCCCGGGTTCTGACCCTCGAGTTTGACCAGGATCCGGGCGTCGGGATTCGGGCTGAGCGCGGTGATGTCGACCAGCGGCGTGTTGCCGATCAGGTCGAGGACCGAGCCGTAGGTGGTCACGCCGGGTGCGTACCCGGCAGTTCGGTGGCTCCCCCGGCGACGGCGGGGAGGATGGACACCTCGTCCGAATCGGTGACCGGTGTGTCGAGGGCGGACATATAGCGGACGTCGTCGTCGTTCACGTAGACGTTCACGAACTTGTGGAGGGTGCCGTCCCCGTTGATGACCTGGCCGGAGAGACCCGGGTACTCGGCGGCCAGCGAGGTGAGGACCTCCCCCACGGTGGCGCCGTCGGCAGTGACGTCCTTGGCTCCCCCGGCATGCGCCCGCAGGACGGTCGGCAGATGCACTGTGACGGACACGGGTCCTCCCTTTGGTTCCGGTGTTGAGGTCGTCGCGACTCCACCAGGCTGCGACGAAGGTGAAAGTTGACTAGTTCACTGAGGATTGTACTTGGACGCTACGGTGACCGGTTCCTCGGTGACCATGCCCCCTTCGATCCGGTAGCTCCGGACCACCGGGCGGATGTCTCGGAGCGACACCAATACGTAGTGCCAGGTCGGATCCGGTGCCTGGGCGACGTCGGTGGGCGACGGGTAGGCCTCGGTGTGGGTGTGGGAATGGAAGACACCGATGATCGAGTTTCCCGCCGCTTCGGCGTCCCGATCCGCCCGGAGGTAGTCCTTGGGATCGACCTCGTAGAGCTTGGCGGATGCCGCCACATTCCGGGCCGGGTAGCAGGTGGCCACGTCGCCGGTCTCGGGGTTGCCACCCAACAGACCACAGGCCTCATCGGGAAGGCCGGTGAGGCAGTGGGCGACCATCTGGTGGTGAAGGGCTTCCGTCAAGCGCAACATGGTGGTGTCCAGGCTAGGGGCTGTCGCTCCCGGATCGGTGGTTCTGCTGGGCAAGCGCCAGAACCTGGTCGGCGCGGGTGGATGCAACTGCCGACTACCGTCCGGAGGGTATGGCCACCACCAAAGCCAAACTCATCAAGACGACAACCGGCGCCAAGGGATCCCCCAAGGGAGCCGGCGCGCCGTCGGGACGCGACCCGGGCCGGCCGGTGGCGTCGAACCGGCGGGCCCGCCACGACTACGAGATCATCGACACCGTCGAGTGCGGCCTGGTGCTCCAAGGATCGGAGGTGAAGTCGCTTCGAGCCGGCCGGATCGCCCTGCAGGATGCCTACGCCCGGATCATCGACGGCGAGATGTGGCTGTTCGGCCTCCATATTCCCCCCTATGCCCAGGCCAACGGCTTCGGGGCCCACGATCCCGATCGGAGGCGCAAGCTGCTCCTCCATCGGCGGCAGATCGACGAATGGATGGGCAAGAGCCAGCAGCAGTCGCTGACCATGGTCCCGCTGTCGATCTACTTCCGTGACGGACGGGCCAAGGTGGAAGTGGCGCTGGCCCGCGGCCGCCGCCAGTACGACAAGCGCCACGCCATCGCCAGCCGGGATGCCAGCCGGGAGGCGGCCAGGGAGGCCCGGGCCGCCACCAAACGGACCGATTACCGCTGACAGCCGGGTAGAGCGGCGAAATCATCGGGCGCGAGGCCAGGTAGACTGGTGATTCGGTCGATCACCGTGGTCGACTCAGTTACATCACCCGGGGGTGACAGGCTTCGACTCTGGTCGTCGATGTGGAAGAAGCGAGCCGTGGTCTCCGGAGCCACGTTAAAGAGCCGGAACAAAAAATAAACGCCGAGCCTCAGCTCGCGCTCGCAGCCTAGAAACTGCGACGTCCGACCGGTCTCAGTCCTACGGACCGGAACCGGGCGCCATCAAGTAGGACTCACCTGATCGGTTTCGCCGACAGACCGTCAGGGACATTTCCGTCGGATACGGATCGACATTGCCGCCGGTAACGGTGACGATCCCGACAATCTAAAGCCGGCTGCGCTCGGAGAAGACCCACAGAGAAGCTAGAGGACGCGGGTTCAATTCCCGCCACCTCCAAGGGTGCTCAGGGGAAACCGTGAGCACCGTTGGAGGTGCGCCGTCACTGCTTTGGCCGCTTCCGTCAGCGACCGACTCGGTACGCCTACCCGACGATGCGATGCCGAGAACCGGGCTCCAGAACTCTTCTTTCCGAGCCCGTGGTGCACGTGCTTGGCCGGCCCAAAGTTATCCACAAGAGAGATACCCTCCCCCGGCAACCGCGTACCTGATGAGCTCCCATCGCCTCGCCGGCAACACCCCAGGAAGGAAGCCCCAATCATCACTAGGCTGCACCGTTATCTCCTGTTGTCTCCTGTGCCTTCCTAGGAGAGACCAAGCCTGATGACACAGGCCCGAAAGCAAGCAAAAGCCTATGACCAGTGACCACTTGGATCCGGCGGGCGAAGTCCGGACAACGCTGACCAGCATTGTCAATGATTTTGGTCCGGCCGCCCTGTCCAAACGAAACATATTGGATGGCGCGCTTCAAGACTATTTACCGGGTGAAAGCACCGCGGTGAAAACCCTTCTGCTCGAAGCGGCCGATGCAGGAATCGCGAGCAGCCTGCAAGAGCACATCAGTCAAGGCATGGACCCCGACTCCGCAGTTCGGCTGACAGCCGCCAAGTTCGAGGAGCACTCGCCTTCAGGATCTGAAGGCTGTCTGTGGGTCACTGGTGAGTTTGCCAGAGTGCTCGGCTACCAAGTCAGCGACGCACAACTGCCAGTTTCCTTGCCGCCGCCCCCGGAGGCTCCTGCGGTTCCGCCTCCCGCCGAAGCTCCTGCAGCTCCGCCGCCCCCCACCCTCCAGCCTCCGCCGGCCGTCATCACGGCACCCGTCCCCATTGCGGGCGGGGGCAGTCAAAGCCCGACGGCGGCGGGGCCAACTGCAAGTGCCGGATCCCCTCCACCACCCCCGCCCCCTCCGCCGCTTGTCTACCAAACCCGCAAAGGACACATGAGTCCCTTCGTCTGGCTCGGGATCGGACTGGCGGTTCTCCTGGGCGGAGGCGCGGTGGCCATAGCACTGAGTTCTCACTCCCATTCGGGTTCGGCGTCAACAACTCAAGCAACGGTCAACAGTCCTCACCAGACAACGCAGCCGATCGCGACCACGCTGCCGACGCAGCCTCTGGCGCAACAACAGGCGACTCAATTGTCGGGATTGCTTACTCAAAGTGCAAACGATCGTTCGGCTATCAATGCCGCGGTGTCTTCCATAGGAAACTGCGGGAATTTGATAGGCGCCCAAACCGCGTTGACCGCCTCGGCCACCAGCCGGCAGTCTCTGCTGAACCAGCTTCAGAGAACGAACTTGACGGCCCTTCCCGGTAGCGGGCAACTCACACAGTTCTTGACCGCCGCTTGGAACAACTCCGAAGCATCTGATCAGTCTTATGCCAATTGGGCGAGCGATGAAATCAGCCGAGGCTGCTCCCCAAATGACACTGCAGATCTGAACTACCAAAATGCCCAGGTATCTGATGGACAGTCGACATCCAACAAGACCAGCTTCGCCGCCTTATGGAATCCCATCGCAGCCACCTACAACTTGCCAACCGTCACCCAGGCAAGTTTTTGACTAGATCGGCGCGGTAACGGTTCCCCAGGTAGCGAAGCTCGCCCGTTTACAAGGCCAACGCACCGGACCGGTAGCGACAAGAAGATGCCGAAAAGCAAACATGCAAAGCACGGACCCCCTAGAGCCTTGATACTGGTGTCTCTCATCGTTATCTTGTCGACGACTCTGTGGCTCGCTCTTTCCCAAGCCCACGACGGAGCTGGTCAAACTTCGCATTCAACCAAGGGCTCGGCATCAACGGGAAGCCCTTCGACCATCGCCAGCTCAGCGCCCTCAACCGACGCACCCGTACCCACGACAGACGGGTCAGCGTCCAGCACCACTTCGGCCTCGTCGGTTTCGCCCTTCAATACCGCTATTACCAACTACCAGAACGGGCGCACGGGGACTCTCACCGCCGCGCTCTACAACGTCCAAACCGGCCAGGCTTTTGGCTTGAGCCCGGGGATAACCGAAAACGAGGCCAGCATCGTCAAAGTCGACATCTTGGCCACGCTCCTTTCCCAGCAATCGGATGGGTCCGTCCCCGGTTCTGCCGGTGAGCAGGACCTACTCACCCGGATGATCGAGGACAGTGACAACGATTCAGCCACGACGCTGTGGAACCAGGTCGGCGGCCCAGGACCCATCAACTCCTTCAATCAGCAGATCGGTATGAGCGACACGGTGCCGTCGAGTTGCGTTACTTGCCCGAATTTTCCGTGGCCGGGTTGGGGATTGACCACGACCACGGCGGACGACCAGGTCAAGCTGCTCCGGCAGTTCGTCTCTCCAAGCTCGCTGCTCACCTCCGCCCAGCGCACCTATGGCCTCGGACTCATGGAGAACATCACACCCTCTGAATCCTGGGGCGTCAATGGCGGAGTTCCTTCCGGAGTCACGGTGGCCCTGAAGAACGGGTGGCTCCCGCTAACTGGGGAGACCAATTGGCAAGTCAACAGCGTCGGGTGGATAGACGGCGACGGACGCAACTACATCTTGGCCGTGCTGACGACGGGAAATCCAACCGAGCAATATGGAATCGACACCATCAACAACATCTCCACGATGCTATGGAATCAACTCGGGTAACGGGCCAGACTTTGAAGTAGCTGCTTATCAAGGTTTGAAGAGTCGCCTCGACGGCCGGTGGCAGAGCCGGGACCGGCTCATGCAGGGACCGGGACGGAGAGATTGATCGAATCGGCAATGGCCAGGTAGCCGGCGTCGTTGGGATGGAGGTGGTCACCGCTGTCGAACCGGGCCAGCAGCTGGTCCGGATGCGTCGGATCGGCCACTGCGGCGGCGAGGTTGATGGTGGCGTCGAAGGCGCCACTGGTGAGGATCCACTGGTTGACCGCCTCCCGGATCTCCTCTCCTCGCGGGGTGTAGATGACTGACCCCTGATTCGGGGTGAGGGTCCCGCCGATGATTTTCGCGCCGGCCGCGTGAGCCTCGGCGATCAAATGCTGATATCCGGCGATGACGGCTTGGGCGGTAACCGGGCGGCCATCAGGGCCGACCTTGTCGCCAATGTCGTCGTTGCCGAGTGAAGAGACGATCACTGCGCCGATGCCAGGTTGACTGAGTGCGTCGGCGGCGAAGCGGGCTTCGCCGCTGGCGCCGCAGGTGCCACCATTGGAGAGGAGCCGGTTGCCGGAGATGCCCTCATCGACGACGGCCAGCGAGCCGCCCTGGCCGCTTTGGTCGATGCGCCGGTTGAGGTCGTCGACCCACCGCTGGTCGGTGCTCGCCGTGGACTTTACTCCGTCGGTCGTAGAGGCCCCGAAGGCCACGATGGCTTGTGCACCCGACGGGGCGAGGGTGTCGACGCCGCTCAGAAAGAACCAAGAGGCGGCGGTCGCCCGGTATGGCTGAGGCCCGGATGCATCCACCTGATTTCCGGCAGCCGCGTAGCTGGGGGTGAGGGCAACCGGATGCCAGGTGGTCGGTCCGGTCGGGGTGGCGAAGTACAGGCTCACCGTCAGGTTCGCTCCGGCGACCACTGGGAGGGCGGTGGGGTCGGTGAGAACCTCCCCTTTGGCCGGCAGCACGAAGGAGGCGGACTGGCCAATGGTGACTGGATGGTTGGTGCCGGCAACGACGGAGGCTCCTGCCCCTGACACCCCGATCTGGACTGCATCCACCCGAATCGGAGCGGCGCCATAGAGGTTTGAGAGCTGGAGTCGCACCTGGCTGCCACCGATGCTGATGTGCACAATCTGGCGGACCGTCTGGTTGGCGAACCCGGCGGCCGACACGCCGGTGCGGGCCGGCTGGACCTGGGCGGCACTCCAGGTTGCCACCCAGTTTTGGCCAAACGTCATGGCATTGCCGGAGGTCTGGAGGCTGACCAGTGCGGCGGGCGCGGAGCTGCCG
Organism: uncultured Acidimicrobiaceae bacterium; assembly: GCA_963819695.1. Classification (GTDB taxonomy): domain Bacteria; phylum Actinomycetota; class Acidimicrobiia; order Acidimicrobiales; family RAAP-2; genus DASZIT01. Next base: position 1,966,086 of record CAWFXD010000001.1, read on the forward strand.
ACTGGGTGCGGGCCACTCGCAGCCGGAGGGTTGGGAACCCGCACCGATCCGGCGGCCGCCGGCGCCGGTCGGATCAAGCCGAAGCCGGCAATCAGGACGACCATCCCGATCTGTATTCCGGCCACGACCCTGCTTCTCGGTTGCTTGGTTTTGGCCATGTTTCAATGGTCATCCGCCTTGTGACCTGGGCAAATCCCCCTTAGGGCCAGAAGTGCACCGTGGCTTGGACAGGCAAACCTTGCCCTTTGGTAAGGATCGTTCCGTGGCTTCCGTCGGTCTCTGGCGGTTCAGCCAGCCCCTCGCATGCTCGGCCTACAACCACCTGGGAGGCTGTCAACGGGTTCCGATCGCGGCGTACGGGCGCGCATCGCCCGCAGCTTCGGGCCAAGAGACTCGACCCCGTTTCATTCGCCGACCGCGAACCTGACCGGTCGTCGCCGGACTACCTGGGCTGGTCAAACGGACTGGGTTCAACCCCCCTCGAGTCGTTTCCTTGCCCACTCGCGAGGTTCTACTCCCGGACTGCGCCCTCCGGCGAGTGGATCTGAGTTTGATCGCCCTTTCGGGCTCTCACCACCCGAATGGTGCCCTTGGTGGGTCCGAAGTCGATGGTCATGGGCCGAACATGAAGGCGCTGCGTGGGCACAACGCTCTTGGTGCCCCCCTCTTCGGGTACGACGGTCCAAGGAGAACCGCTCATGTTACGTAGCGTCAGCTCGTTGGGACGGCCCGGGTAGGACTCTACGATCGCCTCATAATTGTCATGTTTCTTGTCTCGGTTGAGGTGATGGGAGGTGACGACCGCGCCTTCGCAGAGAACGATCGAGTTGCCCGACAACTCAAGTAAGGGGGGAACATCCAGCCTCCGGTTGCAGTTCCAGCATTTCTGCATCGGATTCTCCCGGTCATAGAACACCTGGGCGGTGCACCGGCATTCCGAGACGGAATCGGCGAGTCGGGCGAGGGCGCCTCGCCACTCGCCGGCGGTGATTCGTCCGGCCAGCGAAGCGTCCATCAGTCCAGTGGTGAACGCCCTCGTAAACTTCGCCTTGAAGAACTCCGGGTAGATGTCCCAGTAAGTGAGCATCGGGCTCCCGGGTGGTGGACAGTTTGAATGATCCTTAGGGTCGAACACGAAAAGGGGGTCCAACCCAAAATGGCGCCGCATCAACTCGTGTTCAGTCACGTGTTGTGATTCCGCCCACGAGTAGGTCGAGTTGCTGCGGATGCCCTCCAGCGGATGGCCGCGTACGAACATGATGAATAGGAACACCGCCAAGGAATAGAGGTCGGTGACCAAGGATGGTAGGACCACGGGCGGCCAGGCTTCGTCGCGCACGATCTCAGGAGCCATGAACTGGTTTGTGCCCCTCACGAAGACCTCACCGCCGTCAATCCCTACGTTGTCGTTGTCACAGATGGCAACGGCTGCCGTCTCGGGATCCACGAAGAGGTTGCCAAAGTTGATATCTCGGTAGCACAGCCCCTTGCTATGGAGGGCATGGAAGGCATCAACCAGGTTGCGTGCGACCGTCGCCAGTAGGCGAAACGTCGGGTTGTCGTTGATCATTCGGGCGAAAGAGATGAACCGCGGCTCCATATATCTCATGACATAGCCGAAGCCAGCAAGATCATCACTGGCAACCAGATCAATTGGCCAAACGAAAGACGGGTGCGGGCTGCGGCGGTCGACAAGTGTCCCTATTGATTTGTAGAGGTCGGCGGACCGGTCCGAGGGGCGCAGCCATTTCACCGCGAAGACCGCCTCCCCCACGGTCGCCAAGTGAACAACCCCCTGACCCCCCTCCTGCAGCCGGCGACCGATCTTTAGGGTCGTACCCGCTCTGGACATTGCAACTGATTCGCCCACTTCCGGAAGCCAGCTCACGGGACCACCGGCCGTTTCTCTCCGGACTGACCGGGCCCGCCCTGACTACCACGGGCTCCGGATTGATGTTCAACGGGACTCGAGGAGTTCCCAGCTGATGGCACGATCCTGACCGTCTCCGCGTTGGCGTTTCGCCACGTGGTGTCACCTTCGATCTCGGCAACGAGAAGGGCCACGGTGGTGTCGTCGCCGCTCCCGTCCGATGAGGCGCATTGGGCCAACCAGGCCGGGAGCTGGTCGGCTACCCACCCTGTCCCATGGGAGCGAAGCAGATTCACAAGATCACTCCCAACTGCGGGCTCCCACTGATCGATCGCCTGGGCATTTCCGTAGCCATCGGTGGCCATGAGGATTCCGAATACGGTCTTCACCGTCTGATCGATGACCGAAACCCGAAACGCCCTCGCCGCCGCGGCCTGGCAGAGACTCGAGGTGTGATGTCCGTCAAGGCTCAGATCGACCGGCATCGGCAACAGCACATCTCCACCAGGCAAGAGGGCGACAATGTCGCCGTCGCCTATCTGCAAGAGAAGCACCCATCGATTCCAAGACACGGCTATGAGGAGCGTGGATCCGTATGCCGACTCCGGCCCGTCATGAAAGTTGGTCTGCAACTCTTCCTCGACGGGTGTGAATGGGCTCGATTCGACATCATTGGCAACCGCGGCCTTCCAGCCGTCAAGGATGTTCGGGACCAGCACATGCTCCGCGAATACCTCCAGCTCGTCCGGTCGATCGATGGCCAGCAATCCCTGGCTGAACGAATCTATTGATCGGCATGCCACGTCAACCGCAAAGCGGGACCCACTTCTGCTTCGGAAGTGGCGCCAGTGCCCGTGCCCGTCCGCCACCGCCACAACGAGTGCACCCTGCCCGAGCGAGTCGATGGCCTGTGACTGCACCGCATCTTGATTTGGAGTGTCCGTCGACTCGTGCGAAGCCCCTCGGACGCTTGCCGACAGGACCCGCCATGGGGGGGCGTCCAGAATCCAAGTCGACATCTCGGATCACACGATGGTTTCTCGGTCAAACGCACCAGGTGGTTGCCCCGACCCCGGACCTAGGATTTGTTTTGCCAGCGCGCCCCGGTCCGCCCCCTCTTCCGACATGCGCGACACCGCGATTGACACAGCCACCAGGCGTTCAGCCACTTCGTCGCTGTTGTCGGCCAGCAGGACCGGGATCGACGGATCCCCGATAAAGCGATCCAAGTATTCCGATCTGGCATTGTCGCCGATGGCGATGGCCAGCCGGAGTGAAGATCGACCCGCCGGGAAGGACATCAACGACGCCAATCCGGACTCGAATTCACCTGCTCGGTCCGTCGGCTTCCCATCGGTCACCAAGAGGATGGCCGGTCTCAACGCCCGGCTCTCCAGGCGGTCAGGCCCCAGCGCGGCGGCGACTTCCCGGAATGCGGGCCCCATGTTCGTCTGGCCGACTTCGCTCGACCCTGCCTTGGGATGAATGGCCTGGAGCGGCTTCCAGTGCAGTTCGGAGACCCCAACTGGTTCCGGCACGTGCCAGATGGGCCTGGTCGCAAAGCCCAGCACCCGGACCATCACCTGGGCCTGGAGTTGGTCGCGCTCCCACGCGGCCAGGTGAGACAGCATTTCGGCGACGGCAAGGTTCAAAGATTGCATCCTCTGGCCCAACATCGAGCCGGAGCAGTCGGCCACGATAATGAAGTGCAGCGGTCGGCGGGCAACTCCGCCTCCCGGCATCAAGGTTCGAGATGCCGGCATGGTCACGCGCCTTCCTCCCGACCCGGGTTTGCCCGGTCGTTCGGTTCCGACACCCCTGATCCGAGCATTGCGAACACCCTCCTATGAAGTGAGGTCGTAATCGTTGGCCAAATAGTCCTTGTTGATGCTCTGCAGGGTGGCGACGTCGCTACTGCAGGTGATGGCAAGCGCGGCGAGATTCTTACTGTCAACCGTCCAGCCGACCACTCCGAATCCGGCATTCGTATTCGAGCAGATCGGTGGTGGTGAGGACAGGACGGAAGCGAGGCTTACGCCCGATCCGACTTGAAAATCGGTTCCGTTGAAGAGAAAGACATTGCCGACCGCCTTGCCGTTGGCCGTCACATTGGTTTCGCAATAGGTGCCATTGGTGCTGGTACCCGAGAGCGTCGCCGAGGTGCAGTCGCCTTGGCCGCTCTGCATCCGGTTCCCCGAGAGCAGAGTGCTGCTGTAGTAGTTGTCGGCGTCGGCGGAGGTGTCATACTGCTGATAAATGAGGACGTCGGCATCCGGCACGTTGCTACCACTGCACACGACCTGGGCGGTCTCATTTGTATCGATAAAGTCCGACGAAGCCTCGTTGGTGCATTGAGCCGCAAACGCACTGGGCATCCGACTGATCAATGAGGCCGGCGTCGTGGTGGCGGTGGTGGCCGATGTCGGGGGCGTGGTGGGAGGCGGGTTAGGAGTCGGCTTGGACGAAGACACGAGCACGACAATCAGGATGACCGCCAGGACGACGGCACCCACTGATCCGCCGATAATGGCATTGCGCTTGCCGGCCGAACCTCCCGAAGACGGCGGTACGGTGCCGTCGTTGAATGACTGTCCGCCACCCCCGAGGTAAGCGGGCTCGGTCGGAGGCTGCGGAAGTGGCGGCTGGGGAGCCGGAGGTTGAGTAACCGGGGGCGGGGGGAGGGGTGGCTGGTTGACCGGAGGTTGAGTAACCGGGGGTGGGGGAAGAGGTGGCGACGGAATCGGAGGCGCAGACTCCTGACCCTGGGCGACCGGTGGCTGAAGCGATGGTGGCAGCGGGTCGCTGACTTGGTAGCCGAGCACCCTGGCAAACTCCCCGGTGACCCACAGACAGCCCTCGGATCCTGATGGGGAGTGCTCGCCGAATTTGGCCGCCGTCAGTCGAACCGCGGAGTCGGGATCCATGCCTTGACTGATGTGCTCTTGCAGGCTGGTCGCCACCCCGGCGTCGGCCGCTTCGAGGAGGAGTGTTTTGACCGGGGTCGTTTCACCCGGGAGGTGATCCTGGAGGGCGCCATCCAGAATATTTCGCTTGGAAAGCGCCGGCGGCCCGAAATCGTTGACAATGGCCGTCAGGGCTGCTTGGACTTCGCCGGCGGGATCCAATTGGTCATTGGCCATCCGCTTCTCCTTGCTGCTAGGGCAACATGTGCAGCCCTCGGTCGTTCCCGGGGAGGGTGTTGGCTGCTCATATTAATCTCACGTGTTCGTCGTCTGCTCATTGCGCGCTACCTCCGACAACCAGAATTACCGGCGAGCCGCCGCTGGAGGTAGGCAGCGGCTCGAGGTTGGGACCGGCCAGGAGAGTGGTGGAGTAGGACCCATCTGGCCATTGAGGGTTCCCGAGGGCAGCCTGGCTGTCGATTACCATCGCGATACACCCCGAACTCGTGGTCAAGATCGACTGGGGAAGCGGCTGGACGAGTGAACCGTTGGAGAGCTCAACGGAGATAGCCACGTCAATTCCTACCGGGAATCCACTGTAATTCGCCGCAAAGAAAAGGGACGAAGCCCCGCCCCCCGCACTGCGTCCCCCGGCGCAGGCTGCCTTCTTAGTGAGTCCAATCCCGATGCCATCTACGCGTTGAGACGGAGCGGTGGGGACCAGGAGGTGACTCTGATAGGTCGTCCCGTTCTTGGCTGCGGCGATAAGCGGCGCAGCTTCGGAGACGGAGCGAAGTCGCCAGGAGACATCGGCACCTTCCCCCGAGACGGCAAGACTCGGGATGCCAATGAGCTGCCCGGCATTGTTGATCGCCGCACCGCCCGAGTTCCCATGGGCAATTCGGGCGGTGGTTTCGAGTTGGAAACGGGGATCGGTGACGTGGTTGAGGGGGTCGGGGATGAACGTCGAGATGGCCCCGTTGGTGACAGTGATCGAATCCGACTCCGCTACCCCCGGGAAGCCAAGGACCGTGACCGGTTGATCGAGTTGAACGTCGTTGACATTGCCGAGGGGCAGATACGGCAGTCGGAGAGAGGCGGGATTCAGCGGTTGGCCGTCAGCCGTGGCGTCGATCTGGACAACCGCGAGGTCGAGATACCCGTCCACCGCAACGGGTCGTGCTTGATAGCGGGCAACGACCGGCGAGGATTGACCAGTCGTCACCTCCACCGTCAGAAGGGGCGGGTTCGGATCCAGGGTGGCGCCGGGCACGCCCTGATTGACGGCCTCGCCGGCGGCTTGTGGCTCCGCTACATGGCCATTGGTGAGGATGAGGCCATTTGCGGATATGACCGTTCCTGAGCCCCAACCCGCGTAGTCGTCGGGCGACCCTTGCAGGAGGCGGACAGTCGCCGCCTCGGCACGAGCCAGGGATCCAGACGAAAGCGCCGAGGGGCTGCCGGCACTCTGGGTGCCCCCCGAGAAGACACCCGCCACTGCCGCTGATGCCCCCGTGACCACCGCGACAACGACGAAGATGGCAGTTCCCACCCGCGCCCGCGCCTTGAACGTCCTTCGGCGTTTGTTGGCGTAGAGGCGTTCAGCACTGAGGGGTGGCGTCACTGCCAGTTCCTCTCCAGTGGCGGGGTCACCGAGGCGGAGGATCACCGATTCGGTAATCCGCAAAGGTTTCCGTAAACGCTTCCCGTTGAGAAAGGTCCCTCGGCTCGAAGTGTCGGTATATACCGCACCGCCTTGGTCCGATGTCAAAAAGCCGTGGTATCGACGACTGACGAGGGCGTTGGTGGTGACGAGCTCGAGCGATGGATCGCGGCCGATCTGTATTCGTGCGCCCACCGGGAATATTCGCTGCTCACCCTCCAAGCGGACAACCAGGACCGGGGAGCCAACCCCGGACTCGGTGCTCCCGGGTGTCACCGCGGTTGCGCCAACCGGTTCGGCGACGATGGCGGCTCCCTCGGAGTCGAGGAGTGGGACAAGTGACACAGTCGTTCCGTTCGTCGGACTTCCGAGAGACACGGTGACGGGTGCCTGGATGGAAATGGTGGTGACCCGCTCCCCCGCAACCCAGGTTCCGTTCCGACTGCCCTCGTCGGTCAGAACCCAGGCTCCGTCGCCATACGCCACCCGGAGATGCACGCGACCAACTGCCGGATCGGACAACTGGACCGAGGAGTCGTCATTTCGGCCGATGCTGACGGCATCTCCCGGGTGGAAGACGAATCGCCGGCCGCCGGCGACAACTTCGAGGTTCGTCATGGTTGCGTTTGCCGCTTGGGGTCAGGGACTCGAAGGATTCCCTTCACGGGTCCGAAGTCGATGGTCATGGGTCGAATGCGAAGGCGCTGCATGGGGTCCACCGCCTTGGGTCCTTCTCCGTTGGGAACGACGGTCCAAGAAGATGAGCCTAAGTTCCGTAGCGTGAGTTCGTCGGGACTGCCCGGATATCTCTCGACAATCGCCTCATTGTTGTCATGTCTCTTGCCTCTGCGGAGATGATGGGACGTCACCACCGCGCCTTGGCACATAACGATCGTGTTGCCGGACAGATCGAGCAACGGAGGTACCCGCGGTGTCTCCCCGCAGTTCCAACATTTCCGCTCTGGACTGTCCTGATCATAGAAGACCGCGGCCGTGCACTGGCATTCGGAGACGCAATCGCCAAGTCGGGTGAGGGCACTCCGCCACTCGCCCGCGGTAATTCGGCCGGCCAAGGACGCGTCCGTCAGTCCGGTGGTGAACGCCCTGGTGAACTTCGCCTTGAAATACTCCGGGTAGATGTTCCAGTAGGTGAGCATCGGGCTACCCGGTGGCGGGCAATTGGACGAATCGTGGGGGTCGAACACGAAGAGAGGGTTGGAGCCGAAGTTGTGCCGGGTCAATTCTTGCTCGGCCGCGTGTTGCGATTCCGCCCACGAATACGTCGAGTAGGTGCGAATCCCCTCCAAGGGGTGGCCGCGGACAAACATGATGAAGAGAAATACCGCGAGGGAATAGAGGTCGGTGACCGAGGACGGTACCGTTTCATAGCGCACCACCTCGGGCGCCATGAATCGAGTCGTCCCCATGACGAATACATCGCCACCGTCGATTCCAACATTGTCGTTGTCGCAGATGGCAACTTCGGCCGTTTCGGGATCAACGAAAAGGTTGCCAAAACTGATATCCCGATAGCAAAGCCCTTTGGTGTGGAGGGCATGGAAGGCGTCAACGAGATTTCGACCAACGGTGGCGAGGACTCGAAATGTCGGGCTCCCCTCCAGCATCTGGGAGAAAGAGATGAATCGGGGCTCCATATATCTCATGAGGTATCCGAAGCCACCCAGATCGTCACTGACGACCAGATCGATGGGCCAGACAAACGACGGATGTGGGCTGGGACGATCGACGAGTGCCCGTATCGAGTTGTAGAGGTCGGCATTCCGTTCCGACGGTCGGAGCCATTTCAGGGCAAAGACCGCGTCCTCGGCGGTCGCCAAGTGAACGACCCCCTGCCCCCCCTCCTTCAGGCGGCGCCCGACCTTGAGAATCGTGCCGGCTCTCGACATCGTCACCGACTCCCCCTCGCTGGGTGCCCAGCTCACCAAGACCCGGAATCTTCTTCAGAACCGAGAGACGGCGTCGCCAGCCGCCCATTGCCGCATGCGATCTCGGCCGGAAAGAGCACCCGGGTCACGGCTCGAGAGCCGGGGACCCGCTGCCACCGTGCTTCAGATCAGCCACCGCAACCGCACCGCGCATGATCGCCGCATTCGCGAGGCGCACCCTCCGCCGTTCGCCATCGCCGTGAATGGCGAACTTGTCGTACAAGTTGAGGAGGTGCTGCTTCACCGCGGCGTCGCTCACCACGAGCTCGGTCGCCACTTGGTGGATTGTCGCCGGCTCAGTGAACACCGATCCGGCCACGATCGGTCGGCACAGCGCGATCAGGACATCGCGTTCGCGGCGGGTCAGCGGTGGCGGAGCTTCAAGGCCCTCCGTCCGATCCGGATCGTCAATCTTGCTCTCCGGGCGCAGCACCAGGCGTGTGGTACCCACCTTCAGATCGTCACCACTGTGCAGGACCCGGTCCGACCAGATCCGCTCGCCGTTGACGAAGGTGCCATTTCGGCTGCCCAGATCTCTGACACACCAGCCGGCGGAGAAACGTTGAAGCACCGCATGGAGCCGGGATACTTTTGGGTCTCCGACAATGACGACACTGTTGCCCGGAGATGCCCCGATCGTCACCTCCTGGGATTCGTCGATGGCCGCGAGTTCCACTCCCGTCTGCTGCCAAATTTCGAGGTAGTCGGGCATCTTGTCCGTTCTCCTGAGCTACTTGGCTCGTTCTCCCGCGATTGAGCAGCCGAATCCGCTAGGAGCCTACCGAGGGCGCCAGCGACGCGTCGGATTGACGAGATCCGTGGGCTCCGAGGCTGAGAACGTCAACCGCCTCAACCGGCCGGTCGGCCTCGCCACAGGATCATTGAGCGGGTCGAGGCGGGGGTGTCCACTCGATCGCCGCCTCGAACAGGGCCACCACATCCTCGCCGTACATGGCGGTGGCGGTGTCGCCCAGCTGGACCACCGACATCAGCAGCGAAAGGACCACTGCTACCACCCCGTTGGCGATCACCACCGGATCGATGTCCGGACGGACCATTCCATTGAGCTGTTCGGAGCGGAGCCGTTCGGCGCAGACTTTGCGGAGTTCCTCAAGGGCAGGGATCTGGAGGACCCGAACCGTCACTTCCGGCTCGAGCCCGGCCAGCAGGCGACGGGCCAGCGGATGTCGTTCGAGCGCTCCGACCAGGGTGACGATGAGGGTTTGGCGCCAGTCGAGCAACACCCTGCCCTCGGCAAACGCGCCGGACAGGCCCTCCTCGATGACACCGGCAGCGTCCTCGTCGACCGCCGCCAGAAACAGTGCCTCTTTGTTGGGAAAGTAGGCATAGGCGATGGTCCCACCCACCGACGCGTCCCGGGCGATGTCGGCGACCGACGTCGAGCGGTAGCCCTCCCGGCCGAACCTGGCGATGGCGGCGTCGAGGATCGCCCGTCGGGTCTGGGCACCCTTGCCCGGCAGCGCCTCGTTCGTGTCCAGTGCCATCAACCTTCAGCGTAGCAAAAATGAGGACTTGAGTACAACACTCAAATCATCTACACTGACGGAAACAAACGCTTCCGGGAGATGACCGACCATGAGCCAGACCCGCAATCCCGACCGCAAGGTCCCCACCCGCCGCATGTCCTTCGAGGAGGCCCTCCAGGAGGTGCCCCGGCATTTCGCCGCCGATGGCGATCTGATCAGCTGCCACCTCGCCTCGTCGCTCTCGGCGGTGTTCCCCGACGGGGAGGACTTCTTCGTACGCTCGGTCCGCCACTTCCGAGACCAGGTCACCGACCCGGAATTGAAGCGCCAAGTGGCGGGCTTCATCGGACAGGAGGCGATGCACGGCCGGGAACACCGGGCCTTCAACGATCGCCTCGACGAGCTCGGGTACCCGACCAAGCGTTTCGAGCGGCTCACCAAGCGGGGCCTTGCCATCCGAGAGCGGGTGCTGTCCCCGAAGTCAAACCTGGCGGCGACCGCCGCCCTCGAGCATTTCACCGCCACCTTGGCCGAGCTGGTCCTCACCGACCCGGACATCCGGGACTCCTTCGGCCATCCGACAGTCCGGGAGCTGTTCGTCTGGCACGCCCTCGAAGAGTCGGAACACAAAGCGGTGGCCTTCGATGTCTACAAGGCGGTCGGAGGCACCGAACGTATGCGGGTAATGACCATGAACGTCCTTCGCTTCGGCTTCGTGGTCGGGATGACTGCTCAGGTGGCGATATCCCTCCTTGGCGACCGGGAGACCTATCGGCGGGGCAACCTCCGGCAGAGCTGGCGCAAGCTGCGAGACTCCCGCCTGGTGAGCAAAGAGATCTGGGTCCAGTTGCGGGACTACAACCGACCTGACTTCCATCCCGATGATCGGGACACCACCGCCCTGGTCAAGCAGTGGCGGGAGGAGCTGTTCGGCGAGCATGGAACGCTCAACGACAAGCTCATCAACTCGGCCGCTTGATGGCATCGACCCCCGTGGAACACCTTGACGTCCTCATCGTCGGCGCCGGCCTGTCCGGCATCGGGGCGGCTCACTACCTGCAGACCGAGTGCCCATGGGCCTCCTATGCCATCTTCGAGGCGCGCGACGCCATAGGAGGGACCTGGGACCTCTTCCGGTATCCCGGGCATTCGCTCCGACTCCGACATGTTCACCCTCGGCTACTCCTTCCGTCCCTGGGACGGCGAGAAGTCGATCGCCGATGGGGACTCGATCCTCCAGTACATCAAGGACACCGCCTCAGAAGCCGGCATCGACCGGCAGATCCGGTTCAATCACCGCATCGTGCGAGCCAACTGGTCCAGTGACGAGGCCCGCTGGCAGATCGTGGCGGCCCGAACCGACACCGGCGAGGAAATCGAGTTCACCGCCGGCTTCATCTTCTCGTGCAGCGGCTACTACCGCTACGACCGGGGATATCTGCCCGATTTCGCCGGCATGGACGACTTCAAGGGGATCATCGCTCACCCCCAGGCCTGGCCGGCCGATCTCGCCTACGCCGGCAAGCGGGTGGTGGTCATCGGCAGCGGTGCCACTGCGGTGACGCTGGTCCCGTCGCTTGCCAAAACGGCCGACCATGTGACGATGCTCCAGCGCTCGCCGACCTACATCGCCTCGCTGCCGGCCAAGGACCCCATCGCCGACCTCCTCCGGGGCGTGCTGCCCCCGCGCCTCTCGGGCCCGATCATCCGGTGGTTCAAGGCACTCCTCACCCAGGGGTCGTACGTGGTCAGCAAGCGCCGACCTGCACTGGTGAAACGAATCCTGCGCCGGCAGCTCGAACGTCAGCTACCAGCCGGTTACGACATCGACACCCACTTCACCCCGCGGTACAACCCCTGGGACCAGCGGCTCTGCGTGGTGCCGGACGGCGACCTGTTCAAAGCCATCTCCGCCGGCACGGTGTCGGTGGTCACCGATCAGATCGACACCTTCACCGAGAAGGGTCTGCGGCTCGCGTCCGGCGACGAGCTCGAGGCGGACATCGTGGTGACCGCCACCGGGATCGAGCTCCTCTTCATCGGCGGCATCGAGCTCTCGGTCGACGGGGAGGCGGTCGATGTCTCGACCAAGCTGACCTACAAGGGGATGATGCTGGAGGGGGTGCCGAACCTGGCCATCGCCATCGGCTACACCAACGCCTCCTGGACGCTGAAATGCGATCTCACCTGCGACTACGTGAGCCGGCTGCTCAACCGCATGCGGGTGGTCGGAGCCACCCAGTGCACGCCGGTCAACCACGACGCCACCGTCAGCGCTCTGCCGCTGCTCGGTCTCACCTCGGGCTACGTGCAGCGCTCGGCCGATCGTTTCCCGAAGCAGGGCTCCGTCTTCCCCTGGCAGGTCCACCAGAGCTACCTTCGCGACTACCGGGCGCTCAAGTTGAAGGGCATCGAAGACTCGGCAATGGTGCTGTCCAATCCCACCCGTGAGTTGGCCTCGGCGGCCGCTCACTAGAGAGCAGGCGATCATGAAAACCTTCGACGGCCGCGTCGCCGCCATCACCGGCGCCGGATCCGGCATCGGTCGGGCCCTCGCTCGCGAGCTCGCCGCCCGAGGCGCTACCCTCGCCCTCTCCGACATCGACGAGGCCGGCCTGGCCGAAACGGTGACCCTCTGCGAGGGCTCCGGCATCAAGGTCACCTCCCAGCGGCTCGACGTCGCCGACCGAGATGCCGTGTACGCCTGGGCTGATCGGGTGGTGGAAGATCACGGCAAGGCCAATCTGATCTTCAACAACGCCGGCGTCGCCGTCGCCGCCACCATCGAGGCCATGTCCTACGAGGACTTCGAGTGGCTGATGAACATCAATTTCTGGGGGGTCGTCTACGGGACCAAAGCGTTCCTCCCCCACCTCAAGGCGGCCGGCGAAGGGCACGTGATCAACCTTTCGAGCGTGTTCGGGTTGATCAGCATCCCCTCCCAGTCCGCCTACAACGCCGCGAAGTTCGCGGTCCGCGGCTTCACCGATGCCCTTCGGATGGAGTTGGAGATGGAGGGGGCCGGAGTGTCCTGCACCACGGTCCATCCCGGCGGCATCAAGACCAACATTGCCCGGAATGCCCGAATCGACGCCAGCGTCGTCAAGATGGCCGGCGATCCGGACGATGCACGCGCCCGTTTCGACAAGGTTGCTTTTACCCGGCCCGAGAAGGCCGCCAGGCAGATCCTCACCGCCGTCGCCCAGGACCGTCGTCGGGCGCTGATCGGGCCGGACGCCCAGGCCATCGATTTCATCTCCAGGCTTCCCGCCGGCCTGTACCAGCGGGTACTCGTCGCCGGCGCGCGACGCCGGCGCTGAATACGAGATCACAACCGCTGATCGGTCGCCGGATCAGGGGCACCGTCAAAGTACCAGTTGAGCACCTGCTCGAAGAGGGGCTCGCGGGGGGCGGCTCGCATGAAGAGTGTCATCGATGAGCGCAACTTCTGGGCATCGATGGTGCCGAAGATCTGTTCCGCTCTTCTCCCGGCAGCCGGGCCACGATCCCGCTGCATTCGATAAGCCGGGGACCGAGCACGGTGTGGTTCAGATACGCCCTGGCCTCCTCAGGGGAGGAGATGGCGAACCTCCGGGAGGTTGCGCTGTGCCCGAGGCCGGCAATCTGGGGAAACACGAACCACATCCAGTGGCTGGTCTTACGTCCCGCGCTCAGTTCTTCGACGGCCAGATGGTAGATACCGCCGGCGTCCTGGGCGGCGACGAAGCGCTCGAGGTCGAACGGGTCATCAACCATCGGCACCGGGTATTCACGCGGAGGGTCGGTGGGACCACTGCGGGGGTGAGCCAGTGACCCGCGGCAAGCCGGATCGAACGTCGCCGAACCGGTCACCGTTCTCGATCCAGTCCTGATAGGCAAGCTCGAACTCCTCCCGGGTTCGGCCGACGAAGTTCCACCACATCAGAATGGGCTCCTCGAAGGGGATACCCCCGAGGAGGAGGGCCCGGGTCCTACCCGCGGCGGCAAGTTCGATCTCGTCGCGGCCGTCTCCCAGATAGGCGAGGTGACCCGGAGTGATCGCTCGTTCACCGATCGAGACCGAGCCGTCCAGCACCACCAGCGCGTACTCGTACGCCGCCTGTAACGGCAATCCGGTGGTGCCGGCTCCGAGGTCGAGGTCGATCCCGACGTGATCGGTATCCCGGCGAGCCGGTGACACCGCGTCCGCCAGCTCTCCGACCAGGACCGTGGCCGTTCCGCCCGGGAGATCCACCTGAGGCAACTCCGGGTGGTGTTCGAACGCCGCGGCCCCCTGCCGGGTTCCCTCCGGCTGGGCCACCCACAGCTGCACGCCCTCCATCTCCCCCCGGTAGCGCCCGGTGTGCTCTTCGGCGTGGGCGATGCCGGCGCCGGCGGTCATCAGATTCAGCTGACCGGCCCGGATCACCTGTTCGGATCCGAGGCTGTCGCGGTGCTGGATCTCTCCGGCCAGGAGCCAGGTGACGGTCTGCAACCCGATGTGGGGATGGGGGCCGATGGACATCCCGGCCTCCTCGTTGACCGACATCGGGCCGAAGTGGTCGACGAAGCACCATGCCCCCACCGTCCGACGGTCCCGCCGAGGAAGCGCCCGACGGACCTTGACGGTGCCCACCTGGGTTTCGCGACTCTCGGTGACCTCGAGGGTCCGCTCGGCGGCCTCGGCTGCCTCCACCACGGGAGCCGCGTCCGCATCGGTGACAGGTCCGCTCACCTCTCCGTCCTAACCGCGAGGCGAGTTGGACTGCAACTTCCGGCCGGCGACGCTTGGAAGTTTTTACGGCGGGTCGAGCATGGCCACCAGTTCGACGTGTTCGGTCATCGGGAACAGGTCGAAGCATCGAAGCGATGCCATGCTCCAGCCGGCGTCAGTCATCACTCTCAGGTCGCGGGAAAACGATGCCGGGTCACAGGAGACGTAGGCGATCCGTCGAGGCGCCGGCCGTAACCCGGCCAATGCCGCCATCACCCCGCGTCCGGCGCCTTCCCGGGCCGGGTCGAGGATCACCAGGTCGGGTGCGCCGAGCCGGGTGGCTGACACCAGCTCCGCGGTGATATCCGACCGGGTCACGGTGACCTGGGGTTGGCCGTCGGTGTTGTGGGCTGCGTCGGCGCACGCCCGTCCGCTGCGTTCGACGGCCAGTACCCCACCACTGGTGCCGACCGCATCGGCGACCAGCGCGGTGAAGAGGCCGGCACCGGAGTACAGGTCGGCGACCCTCTCCCCCATCTGTGGGTCCAGACCCTCGAGGACGCTCCGAGCCAGCAACGTTGGCGCGCCGGGGTGCACCTGCCAGAAGACGCCGGCTGAGACCTGATACCGGCGACCGAGCACATCGAAGGTCAACCGGTGGGGCTCGCGTTCGGTTCGGCCGTTGACCACTCTTCCGGCGCTGACCGCCGGCCGGTCACCCAGACGCCGACGCCCGGTATCAATTGTCACCACCGGTTTCCCGCCGTCCGGCGACGTCAGGACCTCCAGTTCCCTCGCCCCGCTCCAGCGCTGTGCCCCGACTCCCACCGCGTCCACCGACGTCGAGGCAATGAGGCAGTGCTCCACCGGCTCGATGTCATGAGAACGGTGCCGGTGGAGGCCCACCCGTCCCTTCCGATCGACCGCGAACCGCACCCGGGTGCGCCAACCCAACCCGTCCGGTGCTCCGGGCACTTCCTCGACCGCCACCGGACGATCGTCACCGGCCAGTCGCCGCAATTGCTCGGACACCAAGGCGGCCTTCAGGGCCCGCTGGGCCGGCACCGCCACGTGTTGAAAGTCGCAGCCACCACAACGGCCGGGGCCGGCGTGGGGACACGGCGGTGCCACCCGATCGGGCGACGGCTGCAGGATTTCCACCGCATCGGCCCGGAGAAATGAAGTGGTCTCTCCGGTGACCCGGGCCATGACCAGTTCATCGGGGAGGGAATGGCGCACGAACACCACCCGGCCATCGTCCGCCCGGGCCACGCACCCTCCGCCGGCGGCAATCGCGTGGGTGCGGAGTTCCATCAGGGACACGGAGTTGGTCATAGCAGGGATCTTCCCGACGGATGCGGAGGGGCGAAGGTAACCTCCAATCGTATGGAGGCGAGCCCAGGGGACGATCCCGCCACCCTCCACGGCCGGCAGCTCAACATCGTCTTCGGCGGATTGATGTTGGTGATGCTGATCGCCTCCCTCGACTCGACGGTGGTCTCGACCGCGCTCCCGACCATCGTCGGGGACCTGGGCGGTCTGAACCACATCTCCTGGGTGGTGACCGCCTACCTGTTGGCGCAAACCGTGGTGACCCCCCTCTACGGCAAGCTGGGCGACCTCTACGGCAGGAAGATCGTCCTCCAGACGGGGATCGTGCTCTTCGTGGTCGGTTCCGCCCTCTGTGGCTTGAGCAAGAACATGCCGGAGCTGATCGCCTTCCGGGCCTTTCAGGGCCTGGGCGGAGGAGGGCTCATCGTCAGCGCCCAGGCGGCGGTCGGGGACGTGGTGGCTCCCCGCCAGCGGGGGAAGTACCAAGGCCTCTTCGGCGCCGTCTTCGGATTGGCATTCGTCGTCGGGCCGCTGCTGGGTGGCACCATCACCACCAATCTGTCGTGGCGGTGGATCTTCTACATCAACCTCCCCATCGGGGCCATCTCGTTGGTGGTGCTCGGCGCCGGGCTCCCGAAGATGAAACGGGGCCTCGACCACCGGATCGACTACCTCGGGACAACCGTGCTGGCCGCCGGGTTGAGCGCCCTGGTGCTCTTCGTCAGTCTCGGGGGCACCAGCTTCCGATGGGTGTCCCCGGAGATCCTGGGTCTGGCCGCCGCCGCCGGGGTGATGCTCGCCCTGTTCGTCTTCGTCGAGCTCCACGTGAAGGAGCCGGTGCTTCCCATGCGCCTGTTCAAGAACAGTGTGTTCTCCACCACCAGCCTGGTGGCGTTGCTGTTGGGATTCGCGATGTTCGGCTCCATCACCTACCTCCCCCTCTATTTCCAGGTGGTGAAGGGGGCCACCCCCACCGGATCCGGTTTGCAGTTGCTTCCGATGATGGCCGGGCTCCTGATCGCCTCCATCGGTTCCGGCCGGATCATCTCCCGCACCGGGAAGTACCGGGTCTATCCCATCGTCGGCACCGCGATCATGACCGTCGGGCTGTATCTCCTTTCCCACCTGGATGCCGGCACTTCCGCCGTCACCGCCGCCGCCTTCATGTTCACGCTCGGGATCGGCATCGGACTGGTCATGCAGGTGCTGGTGATCGCCGTGCAGAACGCCGTCGACTATTCGGAGCTCGGGGTGGCCACGTCGGGCAACAACCTGTTCCGAACGGTGGGGAGCGCGGTCGGCACCGCCATCGTCGGGGCGGTGTTCGCCAATCAGCTGGCCCTCAAGGTGCGACAGGCATTCCCAGCCGGGTCGACCAGCGGGGGCGCAGTCAGCGCATCGAGCCTGACTCCGTCCAGTCTCGACAAACTCCCCCCGGCCGTGCACACCCCCTTTCTCCACGCCTATTCCGGTGCTATCGATGCCGCGTTTCTGGTGGCGGCAGGCGTCTCGGTAGTGGCCTTCGGAGCGTCCTGGCTGATCAAGGCGCTCCCGATGCGTGACACGGTCGGCACCGCCGGGATCGGCGAGGCCTTCTCGGTGCCGAAAGAAGCCAATTCCCTTCGCGAGATCGCCAGGTCGCTCTCGCTGCTGGTCGGCCGGGAACAGGGCCGCCAACTCATGGAGGGGATCGCCCGCCAGGCACACGTCGACCTCTCGGCCGGCGAGTCCTGGATGCTCTTCCGGTTCGAAGAGGACCCCCGGTGGGACTTCGAGGCATCTGCGGTCCGCCGGGGAGTGCCGGTGGAACGCCTACGGCTGGCCCTGCAGGCGCTTCGGGAAAAGGGGTTGTTGCTTCCCGAATTCCCCTCGGATCCCGGCGTTCCGGTGGTCACCCCGGAGGGCGCCGTCATTTCCAGCCGGTTGCGTGCCGCCGGACGACAGCAACTCGAGGCCCTGTTGGCCGATTGGACACCCGAACAGCACCTCGAGTTGGCCGAGATGTTGGGTCGCCTCTCGGCCGACCTCGAGGACGCACGGCCCACCAAGGCCAACTTCTGACAGGAGGACAACCGATGGACATCTATGAAGCGCTGTACACCACCCGGGCCATGCGCCGGGTCCGGCCCGATCCAATTCCACTCCCGGTCCAGGCCCGGATACTCGATGCCGCCATCCGCGCTCCATCGGGCGGCAACTCTCAGAACTGGCGGTTCCTGTTGGCCGACGACCCGGAGGTCATCGGACAGATCGGTCCCCTCTACCGCCATGCCATCGATCAGCTGTGGAAGACCGTCTACGCCGACCGGCTGGCGGCCGCGGGGGCCGATCCGGAGTCCGAGGAGAGCATCGAGATGCTCAAGGTGCAACGGTCAGCCCAGTGGCTGGCCGATCACTTCGAGCAGGTACCCCTCTTCCTGTTCGGATTCATCCAGTCCGATCCAACCGGGGGGTCGATCTTCCCGGCCATCTGGAGCGCGCAGCTGGCGGCACGAGCCGAAGGGGTCGGCAGCTCCCTCACCGCCGTCCTCGGGTTCTTCCATCCGGACGAGACGTTCGAGATCCTCGGCGTGCCCAAGGACAAAGGCTGGGTGATGGCCTGCTGTGTGAGCTTCGGCTACCCGACCGGGCGTTGGGCGGTCGCCCGCCGCCGGCCCGTCGATGAGGTGTCCTACCGCAACCGGTGGGGTTCCTCGGTCGGCTTCGGGGTCGAACAGCCGTTGTGGCGGCCGTAGGCGTCATCGCACCGACCACGTCGCCCCGGCTCGGGTGGATCGATGGTCGTCGACCGGTGTGTCATGCTCTCGGGCGAGATTTGTGCGGGTGTAGCTCAATGGTAGAGCCTCTGCCTTCCAAGCAGATTACGCGGGTTCGATCCCCGTCACCCGCTCTCGATGGGCCTGACCCGTTTCAGTGGACCACCCTTTACGACAAAGTGGCTCCGGCCGGACGTAGGGTGTTTCCATGCGCTTCGCTTTCAAGACATCGCCGCAGAATACGACCTGGCCCGACATGCTCGCCGTGTGGAAGGCGGCGGACGACATCGAGCTGTTCGAGTCGGGTTGGACCTTCGACCACTTCTATCCGATCTTTTCCGACAGCACCGGCCCCTGCATGGAGGGCTGGATCACCCTGACGGCGCTGGCCCAGGCAACGACCCGGCTGCGGATGGGAACTCTGGTAACCGGTATCCATTACCGGCACCCGGCGATCCTGGCCAACATGGCGACCACCCTCGACATCGTGTCCGGGGGCCGTCTGGAGCTTGGCCTCGGGGCCGGGTGGAACGAGGAGGAGTCGGGGGCCTACGGGATCGAGCTGGGTACGCCGGCCGCGCGCAGCGACCGCTTCGAGGAGGCCTGCGAGGTGATCGTCGGGCTCCTCACCCAGGAGACGACGACCTTCAAGGGCCAGTACTACCAGCTCACCGAGGCCCGCAACGAGCCCAAGCCGGTTCAGCTCCCCCACCCGCCCATCTGCGTCGGTGGCAGTGGCGAGAAGAGGACGCTCCGCACGGCAGCCCGGTTCGCCCAGCACTGGAACTTCGTAGGGGGCACCCCAGAGGAGTTCGCCCGCAAGCGCGACGTCCTCCATCAGCACTGCGAGGACCTCGGCCGCGACCCGACGGAGATTCTCCTCTCCAGTCACGTCATGTTCGCCGGGGACGCGAAGGCCACCGCCGGGCAGGCCGCCGCACTGGCCGAGGTCGGCGCCGAGCTGGGGATTGTCACCCTCCTAGCGCAGCCCCTGGATCCCGGCGTGCTGGAGCCGCTGGCCACCGCCCTGGGTGAGCTCTAGAGACGAACACGACTCGCGGAAGTCGATGAGAAAGTGATGCTCCGGCCGTTCCGCTTCAGCCTCCAGGCCGCCACCATCCAGAGCCTGGCCGGCTGGCGGGGTCTGGCCCGCGAGACTGCAGATCTCGGCTTCTCCCTGCTCCTGACGGCAGACCACCTTGACGAGTGCGTCGCTCCGTTGCCGCCGCTCGTCTCGGCCGCCGACGCCGCGCCTGACCTGCGGGTGGGCACGCTCGTCCTCAACAACGACCTGCGCCACCCGAGCCTCCTCGCTCGTGAGGCGGCTGCCATCGACCTTCTCACCGACGGTCGGTTGGAGCTCGGCTTGGGCGCGGGTCATGCACAACCCGAGTACACCCGCAACGGGCTGCGATTCGACACCGGAGCAACACGAATTGACAGACTCGAGGAGTCGGTGCAGGTGTTGCGTCGGTTGCTGGACGGCGAAACTGTCAACTTCCGCGGGACGCACTATGACATCGAAGGTGAGACGTGTTACCCGAGGCCGACTCAGGCCAGCCTGCCTTTGCTGGTCGGTGGTGGTGGGAAACGAACGCTCGCCGTCGCCGCCCGGTACGCCGATGCGGTCGGCTTCACCGGACTTGGCAAGACCCTTCCTGACGGGAATCGCCATCAACCCACCGGGTTCTCGCCGGCCGCAGTGACCGCGCAGGTTGACTGGGTCCGCGAGCAAGCCGGCACCCGGTTCGAGGGGCTGGAGCTCCAAGCCCTGGTCCAGGCCGTCTTCGTGACCGACCGGCGCGATGACACCGCTGAACGTCTCCTCTCGCGGCATCCCGGCTTGACCACCTTCGATCTTCTCGCCACGCCGTACCTGCTGATCGGAAGCGTAAATGGCATCGTCGAGGCGCTGGTCGAACGACGCGAGCGATGGGGGTTCTCGCACTACACGGTTCGCCCGGCAGCGCTGCCAGCATTCGCCCCGATCGTCGCCGCCCTCGCCGGGAGGTAGACAAGGGGTCCCTTGTCTATGCCTTCCCCTCTGTTCACCCTTGACCGTCCATACTGGAGCCGATGACCCGCCAAACCCCTGAGAGCTGGCTCTGCGACATGGATGGCGTACTGGTCCGGGAGGGAATCATGGTTCCCGGGGCGGACCGGTTCGTGAAGGCTCTCCTCGCCGGCGGACGGAGCTTTCTGGTCCTGACCAACAATTCGATGTACACCCCCCGGGACCTCTCCGCCCGGCTGGCCACCTCCGGCCTCGACATCCCCGACCACGCGCTGTGGACCTCGGCCCTGGCCACCGCCCGGTTCCTCGACAGCCAGCGGCCGGGTGGCACCGCCTTCGCCATCGGTGAAGCCGGCCTGACCACCGCCCTCCACGACATCGGCTACATCCTCACCGACCGCGCCCCCGACTATGTGGTCCTCGGCGAGACCCGGGCCTACAGCTTCTCAAACATCACCACCGCCATCCGGTTGGTGGCCGACGGGGCCCGGTTCATCGCCACCAATCCCGACCCCACCGGCCCGTCACCGGCGGGTCTCCTCCCGGCCTGCGGCTCGGTGGCCGCGCTCATAACCCGGGCCACGGGCGTCGATCCCTATTTCGTCGGCAAGCCGAACCCGCTGATGGTGCGCGAGGGGTTGAACACCCTCGGCGCCCACTCCGAGACCACCGTGATGGTCGGAGACCGGATGGACACCGACATGCTGGCCGGCATCGAGGCCGGCCTCGAGACCATCCTGGTGCTGTCGGGCATGACCGAGTCAGACGCGGTGGACCGTTTCCCCTACCGGCCGACCCGCATCGTCGACTCGGTGGCCGACCTTGTCGCCGAACTCGGCTAACCCGACCCCTGCTCGCGAGGCCTTGCCAGCACCAGGTAGACGTTGTCGTCCACCGCGAAGGTGGTCACCACCCCGAACCCTTCGGCGCTGGCGGCGTCGAGCGCCGACTCCAGATCGGCCCGGGGCTCGGCGTTCACCAGCCGTCCGCCCTGGATCCGGAGTACCCGGTGGGTGGACGGGATAGAGGCAGGCGCGAGCTCAGGCATCCAACAGGCTCGTCTCCCGCGGGCCCGGGTGAGGATTGGGTGCCTTCGGCCGGATCCGGATGTACCACTCGTGCCCCCACACCATCTCGAAGACCTCGGGGGGCATGGCCAAGAAGAAACTTTCCTCGCTGATCTGGGTGGCGTGGGCCCGCATGGCGTCCCGCTTGGCGTCGATCCACTTGGTCACGTCCACTTCGGTGGTGATGCGAGAGGAGGGCTCGCCCATTGTCTGCATGTCTGCGGCGGTGTCTTCCGGAGGCGACCAACCTTCCTCCCCACCCTGGCTGGCTTGCTCGGCCAGCGACTGGAGAAACCCTCGGTCCATGGTGGCCATGAACACCCGCGGGGTGCCGGCGATGTCGGCGGCCCGGACGCCCACGGTGTGGACCTGGACATGGTCGGGGTGCCCGTACCCGCCGTGCTCGTCGTAGATGACCAGCGCGTCGGCGTGTTCCTCGTCGAGGATCTTGGCCAGCCGGTTGGCTGCCTCCTCGACATCCGCCGCCGCGAAGGAATCGGCTCGCTGGTTGGACTCCTCGCCGGCCATGCCGGAGTCGTGATAGCCGAGGAATGCCTGGCGGGCGACGCCGAGGATCCTTCCGGCCTCAGCCAGCTCCACCACCCGGCGGTCGGCCAGCGATTCGCCGTCGTCGAGCATGCCCTCGGGGATCTCACCCAGCTCCCCGACGGTGGCGGTGACCAGCACCACCCGGTGCCCGGCGGCCGCCAATGCCGCCATGGTGCCGCCGGTGGCGATGGCCTCGTCGTCGGGATGGGCATGAACGAACACAACGGTGGACATGCCATCGACGTTATCCGGCTCCGCCGCCTGGGCCGGCCAGCCCTGCCCCCCCTCAGCCGAACGGCAGCTGCGGGGCGTCGGCCAGCGAGAGCCGCTCGGTGAAATCCTTCTCGGAACGCTTCGAGCCGGTGGCCCGGCCGGAAACCGCAAAGACCCGGCTCGGTTCGAACGACCGGAGCTTCCGGTCGCCCGGGCGTCCACCCGCCACCTCCACCGACTCGGTGCCGTTCCGCTCGTTGACGATGTGGGCCCGAAACTCCCAGGTGGCGCCCCGTAGCTTGACCCCGGAGATCATCACCGGATCGCCGGCCTGGAGTCCGTGCCAGGTCGGCGACCGGTGGAGATGGGCGGTGGCGTCAGCCGCCACCCGTTTGGCAGAAGGACGGCGGGGCATGCTGCCCGCTACTCGGAGTCGGTCAGGAATTCGTCCACGCTCCGAACCTACCCGAAGGGTGTGTCGGGGAGGTCAATGGTTGGGCTCAGCGCCGGCGGTGAGCCGGGCCCGCTCCCCGCTCGGCGCGCACCGTGCGGATGCGGAGGGCAAACATTCCGACGATGAGGATCACCACCAGGACGGCGGCCACGTAGCCGGCGTAGCTGAAGCCCTTCACCACATGTTGGTAGGTGGCTCCCAAGTTGTACCCGAGGCTGACCAACGCCGTCGACCAGATGGCACAGGCGGCCACGGTGAACACCGCGAACTTCCCGACGGTCATTTCACCCAATCCGGCGGCCACCGACACGAACGATCGCACCAGGGGAATCAGACGACCGAAGAAGACAAACGCTTCGCCTCGACGATCGAGCCATGCCTCCGCCCGGTCGAGATCCTTGTGGGTGAGGAGGACGTACTTCCCCAGCCGGTCCACCAGCGGTCTGCCCCCGAAGTACCCGATGGAGTAGCCGAGGAACGAGCCCACCAGCTCACCGCCGAGGGCGGCCAGGATCACCAGCGCCAACTGCAGGTGGTGGGGCTCGTTGGCCACCTGGCCGCTGGCCAACACTCCGCCGTAGATCATGGCCAGTTCCGATCCGACCGGGATGAGCATGGTGGACAGCAAGGTCAGGGCGAAGACGGCCAGATAGCCCCAGTTCTGCAGAAAATGCTCCATGAGCGGGTCAATCTAACCGACCCGGTCCGTCCCGTCGCCGACGGTGCCTGCGATCCCAGGTCCCTCCGATAGCGTCACCCCGGTGGACACCACGATCGAGCAGCGGGAGCCAATTCGCGGGTACTGCACCACTCCGGACGGTCTCGAGATCGCCACCTACGACTTCGGCGGGGAGGGACCGGACCTGCTGTTGGTCCACGCCACCGGTTTCTGCGCCGGGGTGCTGGCGCCGATGGCCAGCCATCTGGCGGCAAACTTCCACTGCTGGGGAATCGATCTGCGCGCCCACGGCCGGTCGGACTCCCCCGCCGACGGGGACTTCAGCTGGTCGGGATTCGCCACTGACGTGCTGGCGGCCGTCGACCACCTCGGGCTCGACCACCCCTACGGATTCGGACACTCCTGTGGCGGGGCATCGGTGCTGCTGGCGGAGGAGCGTCGGCCGGGTGCATTCCGCGCCCTCTACTGCTACGAGCCCGTCGTCTTCCCCGGCCCGCCCCCCGAACTCGAAGGCAACGGTATGTCCGATGCCGCCCGCCGGCGCCGGGAGACATTTCCCTCGCCCACCGACGCCTTTCTCAACTTCTCCTCCAAGCCGCCCTTTGACGACCTCGATCCCGATGCCCTGCAGGCCTACGTCGACTACGGCTTCGAAACCGTGCCGACCGCGGAGGGAGGGGACGGAGAGACGATACGGCTGCTCTGTCGCCGGGAAGACGAAGCCGAGGTCTACGCCCACGCCGCCTCCCATGATGCGTACACCCATCTCGGCGAGATCGGGTGCCAGGTCCGGCTCACTGCCGGCGACCACACCGGGAGCCCCAGCATCGCCTTCCTCCAGGCCAATGCCGAGCAGATCCCGGCCAGCACCATCGAGGTCATGGCCGGAATCGGCCATTTTGGTCCGCTGCAACGACCCGACCGGGTGGCCGAATCGATCATCAGGGCGTTCGATCAACGTCGGTGAGACACCTGGGTCGTAGTCTGTCGTCAATGCCCTTGGAACTCCCGCGGTCGCTGTCTCCGTCGAAAGTGACGACCTTTCGCCAGTGCGCCCTGGCCTTTCGCTTCTCTGCGGTCGAACGGCTTCCGGAGCCCCCCACCATCTGGACGGTGAAAGGGACACTCGTCCACTCGGCGTTGGAGCGCCTGTTCTGGCGCCACCCGAAGGGGGAACGGACCCTGGGGACGGCATTGGCCGAGTTGGCGTCGGCCTGGGACGACCTCCAGGCCGACCCGGAGTGGATCGAACTGGAGCTGCCGGCCGGTGACGTCGACGGCTTCCGGGACGACGCCGAGGAGTTGGTCAAGAATTACTTTCTCCTCGAGGACCCGAATGACGTCACCCCGATCGGCATCGAGGTGACCCTCGAGGCCCGACTGGGCGACCTCCGTCTTCGAGGCATCATCGACCGCCTCGACCTGACCCCCGAGGGCGAGTTGGTGGTCGTCGATTACAAGACCGGGCGAGCCCCCTCGGTGGCCTTCGAGCAGTCGAAGCTGGTCGGCGTGCACATCTATGCCCTCCTGTGTTCCGAGGTGCTGGGTCGACGTCCGGTGGAGGTTCGCCTCCTCCACCTGAAGGAACCGACCGCCATCATCGCCCGGCCGACCGAACAGGGGATCGCCGGCCAACGCCAAAAGGCGGTGGCGGTGTGGTCGGCCGTCGAGCGGGCCTGTGCATCGGAGGATTTCCGGCCTCAGACCGGGCCGCTGTGCAAGTTCTGCCGATTCCAGGAATTCTGTCCGGCCTTCGGAGGGAACCCCGCCGATGCCGCTCCGGCCATAGCCGCGCTCGCCGCCCAGGGGGCGGCATGATGGCCCAGGACCGCACGGTTCGGCGCGAGTTCACCGGTGGCCTCACCGAACCGGTGGATCCCAGCTCCCTCTCATTCGGCGACATGGTGCAGATGCTCGATGACCGGGTCGACGCCTGGTTCGAACCTCTCCGGGGCAAGCCGGTTCCCGACACGGTGGCCAGGATCGTCTCCGGACTCGGTGACCACGGCCTGCTTTGGGCCGCATCCACCGTCTGGCGGGCTCGCCACCCCGGTTCGCGCCGCAACCGGGCGGTCCGGGCCCTGGCCGTGGCCGGCGCCGAGTCGAGCGTGGTCAACGCCGTCCTCAAGGCCGTTATCGGACGTCCACGTCCCGACGGTTCCGATCTTCGGCTGGGGGACAACATTGTTCCGCTACGCGAGCCCACCACCAGCAGTTTTCCCAGCGGTCACACCCTGGCCGCCTTCTGTGCCGCCACCGTGCTCTCCGAGCCGGGAGATCTGGGCGGAAGCGCCCTGCTGTTCGGCTGCGCCGGGCTCATCGGTGCCAGCCGGATCCACCTGAGGGCCCACCACGGTTCAGACGTCCTCGGGGGGATGGCCATCGGAGTCGTCCTCGGCGTGATCGGTCGGCGCCTGGTCTGACCGCAGTCGCCGGCCAGGGATCCAGACTGACGGAATGGAGTCACCCTGGCCGGGGTTGAACGGGCATGGCTTCAACGACCCAATTTGCCGTCACCTGGGATTACCGGTGCCCGTTCGCCCGGAATGCCCACGAGCACCTTCTCGACGGGCTTGCCGCCGGGGCCGACTGGGACATCACCTTCGTGCCCTTCTTTCTCAACCAAACCCATGTCGAAGAAGGCGGCGCCCCTGCCTGGGAGGACCC
Source organism: uncultured Acidimicrobiaceae bacterium (assembly GCA_963819695.1). GTDB lineage: Bacteria > Actinomycetota > Acidimicrobiia > Acidimicrobiales > RAAP-2 > DASZIT01. The sequence continues at coordinate 1,992,379 of CAWFXD010000001.1, forward strand.
GGCACACACGCCGGACCTCCTGTCACTGGAGGCCGGGCTGGTGGTCCGTGACCGATTTCCCGAGGACTTCCTCTCGGTCCACCGCTCCTTGTTCACCGCCCGCCACGACGACGGCGGGGACCTCCGTGACCCGGAAGTCGTTCGGAACGCGCTGGCCCGGGCCGGGACCGACCCCGATGCCGTGATGGCCGAAGTCGAAGCCGGATGGGCCCGAAAGGTGGCGCGATCCGAACACGAGCGGGTGGTCGACGAGTTGGACGTGTTCGGGGTCCCTACCTTCATCGTGGGCGATCGAGCTGTCTTTGCCCGGCTGATGACCCGTCCTCAAGGAGACGGTGATGTGGCCCGCTTCACCATCGACGGGATCCTCGGGTTGCTCGACGCCCATCCCGAGTTGAACGAGTTCAAGCACACCCGTATCGCCCGGTAGGCCGCCCCGGCGGCCGGCTCAGGCGTTCACCAGACCGGCCAGGACGTCGATGGACGCCTTGATTTCCGGGCCGGAGCCGAAGGGTGCCCCGGCGAAATCGGTGGTCCCGATGTCGGCGAAACGCAGGATCTGGGCGACCACCTCCGAGGCGGTGCCGACGACGGCCACGTCAGCCGGCCCGGCTGCACCCTCCCGGTCCAGCATCGCCCGGTAGGAGGGCAGGGTCCCGTAGATGGCGAACAGTTCCGCCGCTTTGGCCCGGGCGGCGTCGGCGTCAGCGGTGACGCAGACCGGTAGCCCGACGGCCACCCTTGGCTCTGGGCGACCCGCCTTGGCGGCCGCCGCCCGGATGGTCGGCACCGTGTGGGCTTCGATGGTGGCCGGACCGGTCATCCAGGTGATGGTCCCCGACGCCATCCGGCCGGCGATGCCCAACATGGTGTCCCCGAGGGCGGCCACCAGCACCGGGGCCGGCTCGGCGGTGATCCCCAGCGGGCCGAACGTCGAGGCGCGCAGGGTCTCGCCGGTGAAGGAGACCTGTTCTCCCTCGAGGATGGGGATCAGGATGGACAGGTACTCCCGCATGTGACGGGCCGGCTTGTCGAACGACTGGCCGAAGACGTTCTCGATGACCACCTGGTGCGAGAGCCCGATCCCCAAGGTGAGGCGGCCACCGGTGGCGGCTTGGACGGTCAGCGCCTGGGCGGCCAGCATCACCGGGTTCCGGGGGTAGGTCGGCACCACCGCGGTCCCCAGACCGATGCCGGGGACCTCGCGACCGACCACCGCCAACACCGTCAGTGCGTCGTACCCGAAGATCTGCGATGTCCACGCCGTCTCGATCCCGGCCGATGCCATCGATGCCACTTGGGCGACCACGTTGTCGATGGGCTGGTCAATGTCGAACATCGCTCCGATGCGCACGCTGATTCTCCTTTGGCTCCGGCCCTCGGCCGCGGTCGTCCTCGCCCGGGATCGTGGCGATCGCCACGGGCGCCCACCGTACCGGCCCGGAGGCGCCCGCGTCCTGGGAGCCGGCCGGCCAACGTGTGCATCACCCGCGGTTCAGGCAGAATGCTCGTATGTCAGTTGCCATCGTCATGGGAAGTGGTTCCGACGCGACCGTCATGGACGACGCCGTTCAGGTCCTCCGGTCCTTCGGGGTGGAGGTCGAGGTCCGGGTCATCTCGGCCCACCGAACCCCGGACGACGCCATCGAGTTCGCTCGGAACGCCTCCGCCAACGGGATCAAGGTGATCATCGCCGCCGCCGGGGGTGCCGCCCACCTGGCCGGGGTCCTGGCCGCCGCCACCCCGGTGCCGGTGATCGGGGTTCCGGTGGCGCTGGCCAACCTGGGTGGGCTCGACTCGCTGCTGGCCATGGTCCAGATGCCCAAAGGGGTCCCGGTTGCCGTCGTGGCCGTCAACGGCGCCCGGAACGCCGGGCTCCTGGCCGTGAGGATCATGGCGCTTTCCGACGAGCGGCTGGCTGTCGAGCAGGACCGGTTCATCAAGGAGCTGGCCGAGCAGGTCCGGGACCAGGATGCAGAGATGGTCGCCCGCTACAACAGCTAGGGCGCCGCCGCCGTCAACCGGCGACCCACGGAGGGGCCAGGCCACGAATGGCTTCGCCGAGGTCGACACCGATCGGCATCACCGCCATCACCGGAATGTCGATCCCGTTGGCCACGTACCGCCCCACGTGGGCCCGGCACTCGTCGAACGACCCGTGGACGACCAGGGAATCCACCACCTCGTCGGGGATGACCTCCAGCGCCCGCTTGCGGTCGCCGGCCCGCCACGCCTCCCACATCGGCTCGAGCACCGGCCCCCGCCCCAGCCACCGGTGGAACTCGGCGTAGACGCCCACGTTGAGATAGGCGGCGATCATCCGACGACCCACCTTCCGCACCATGTCGGCGTCCTCCGACGGGCACACGAAAATCCGGGCGGCCATCGGGATGTCCGCGCCGACCTCCGGCTTCACCGTGGCCACGTCCCCGGCTGACAGCCAATTGACGATGACCCCGTCGGCCTCCCGACCGGCCAGGCGGAGCATGCCGGAACGCAAGGCGGCGAGGAAGATCGGTGGCGGATGCTCGACCGGGCGGGCGAGACGGAAGCCGCGGACGGTGAAGGTGTCGTACTCGTGGTCGACCTTCTCCCCCGCCAGTGCGGAGCGGAGGAACCGGATGGTGTCACGAACCCGCTTGTAGGGCTCCACGAACTCGGCGGCATTCCAGCGGCCGACGATCACGTCGGAGGAGGTTCCCAGACCGAAGGCGAACCTCCCGGGGGCGGCTTCGGCCATGGCCGCCGCACTCTGGGCCAGCAGCGCCGGGCCCCGGGTATAGGCGGGGATGATGGCCACCCCGAGCCGGAGGTCGGGCTCCCACGCCGCAGCCAGGGCCAACGGGGTGAGGCCGTCGGTCCCGTCGGTCTCCGCCGACCAGACGTCGGTGTAGCCCAGCCCGACCAATTCCCGGTACCACTGGCGATGCTCCGCCAGGGTGACCCCGTCGAACGGGACGGTGATCCCATAGCGTCCGGCAGGGGTGGGATCGGCGGTGGCGGTCATGGACCCCAGTGATACACCCAATTGTCATGCTGTCACCATGAGGAGCAACCGACCGAGCCGGAAGCCGGCACACCAACCCGAACTACCTCTGGCCAGGGGTCAAGACGACGAATCGGCACCGTCGGCATCCGAGCCTCACCCACCGGAGTGGCGTCTCGACGAACGCACCCGCCTGATCGGGCGCCAGGGGATCGCCGCGGCCCGGGCCCGGCTGGCCGGCCATGACCCCGCCGACCGCTCGGGCGGACCCGGACGCGGCCGGCATTCCGGGCGCGCCGCCTGAACCCGGTGCACGCTACGGTCGGGTCATGCCATCGGTCGCCGAGCGTCTGGACTACCCCGCCGACGCAAAACTGCTGCTCCTGCACTGCTGCGAGTTGGGTTTCTGCCACGCGGCCAACGACGGGGTGTTCGAATCGCTGCGCGACGGGATCGGCACCTCGGCGTCGTTGATGGTGCCGGCCCCGTGGGCACGTGAGGCCGCTTCCCGCTACCGGGGCGAGGATGTCGGCGTCCGACTCACCCTCAACGCCGAACACGACCTGTTTCGCTGGGGTCCCATCACCCAGGCCCCCTCCCTCCTCGACGGAGACGGAGGATTCCCCCGGACGATCACCGACATGTGGGATCACGCCGACCTCGACGAGGTCCGCCGCGAGTGCCGGGCCCAGATCGAGCGAGCCGTGCTGTGGGGGTTCGACATCAGCCATCTCGACTGCCATCTCGACGCCCTCATCCTCCGGCCGGAGTTCTTCGACGTCTATCTCGAGTTGGCCCTGGATTTCTCGCTGCCCCTCCGGCTGCTGGGCGCGGACGCCGAGCCGAACATCGGGTTCCCCTTCCGCCAGCTGGCCGCCGACGAGGGGGTACTGTTCGCCGACCAACGGGCCCAACTCTCGACGACGATCCATCCCCCCCGCCAGGCCCTGATCGACCTGCTCCCAACCCTCGAGCCCGGCGTCACCGAAGTGACGCTCCGGCCGGCCGTCGATACCCCGGAACTGCGGGCCATCACCCTCGACTGGAAGTCCCGGGTCTCCGACCACATCCTGATGGTCGACGAACGCGGAATCGGCGACCTCATCGCCGGAGCCGGGGTCACCCTCATCGGGTACCGGCCGCTGCGTGACGCCATGCGGCGCAGCTGACCATTCCCCATCGCCGCCGCCTTTCCCACCTCGTCGCCGGTGGAAACTATCGTGACCCATCGTCAACGGGAGCTGCCATGGCCGGAGAGGGCGATTCGAGGGTCACCACCACACCGGAGGCGTCCGGAGGCGTGGTCGCGCCCCCCGAGCCGGAGCCCTTTGCCCTCGATGGTCTGGTCCTGCTGAGCGGTGACGGCAATGCCCCCGAGCCGGTCGACGGGATCCGGCTCACCTTCGACGACCAGGGCGTCGGCGTGGTCCACAGCCCCGAGGAGCCGCCCCGGCTCCTACCCTGGCCATCCCTGATCGCCCACTCGGTCGAGCCCTGGAGCGGCGGGGTCACCCCGGAATGGTGGGTCGACCCGGAACTCAACCGCACCGGCGAGGGCATCGGTGATGACCACGACGTGATCGATCCGGTCGCCACCAAACGCTCGTCCTCCGTGACCCGGGACGGGGCGCTGATCAGCCTCCGTACCGTGGTCGCCACCTACCGGTTTCTGCTGCCGGACGGGAATGTCGACGAGCTCCGACCGAGGGTGGGGGCGTTCGCGCTCCGCCACCAGGGCGGGTCCGGTTCGTCGTCGACGGCCACCGTGTTCGCCGGCCGGGCGCCGGGCCCGGGCGGTCGCCCATCGTCGGGGCTCACCTGGATACGAGTCCGACCGGCGCTCACCGTCGTGCTGATCGCCTTCCTGTTGACCGCCGCCATCCTCATCGTGCTGCAGAGCGCCGGCACCATCCACATCCCGTTCCTGGGCGGGGCCAACTCGGGAACCGTCGATCCCGGCCGGCTCAGAATTCGGTGACGTCGGCGATCCGTCGACGCAATTCCTGATACTCGGGGGTATTGGTCACCGGGAGCAGCCGCATCATGATGCCCATGGAGCCGGCCACCTTCATCCGGCCCTGCATGAAGGCCACGTTGGGATCGAGCTCCCCGGTGGCCATGGCAATGGCGTCGGGGCGGGCGGTGGTGAGGGTGACGTCGGGGTCGTCCACGTCACCGGCCCCACTCTGGCGGAGGTGACCGTCCTCGAGAACCCAGTAGTAGCGCACGTCGCCGTCGGGTCCGCCGGTGATGATGAACTGCATCCGGGCCGAAACACCCGGGCGGTCGGGTTGGTCGGCCGCCAGTGCCCGGGTCCGGTCGAACCACTCGTCACTCAGCCAGGTGCCCACAGGAGGTCGATGCTACCGGGACGGTACCCGTCCTACTTGGCCATCGAATTGGCCGGGGCGGTCCGGATCCCGGCGAACAAGTCGGTCTCCAGCGAGCCGGGTCCCTTCATGGATTCAGGATCCACGTCGGCGATCGACACACCGCTTCCGGTCCCCGATGCCCGCAGCGCCAACTGGTAGTCGTCCCGGGGATGGATCCCGTCCATCACCTCGGGTGGGAGGCCGAACCAGAACCGCGAGGTCGGATCCACCTGGGTGGCGTGGGCCAACAACGCCTCCCGCCGGATGTGGCCGTAGGCCGAGACGTCCACCTGGGTGGTGATTGGCGCTTCGGTCATCCCCTCCCACCGCTGGCGCCAGGTGTCGTCGAAGGGGGACTCGAGGCCTAGCTCGATGAATTTGAGGTGGATCTCCCGGAAGCGGGCCACCGAAAAGGTGGTGTAGTAGAGCTTGGTCGGCTGCCACGGTTCCCCGGCGTCGGGGAATCGGCCGGGGTCGCCGGCCGCCCGGAAGGCCACGATCCCGATGTCATGGACACGGAGGTGGTCGGGGTGCGGGTAGCCGGACTGCTCGTCCCCGTAGATGACCATCACCTGAGGTTTGGTGCGGCGGACGATCTCCACCAGCCGCCCCACGGCCTCCTCGAGCGGGGCCTGGGCAAAGGAGTCCGGGTTGGCGTTGGACTCGGCGCCGGCCATGCCCGAATCGCGGTAGCCGAGCATGACCACCTCGTCGTAACCGATCACCGCGGTGGCCTGGGCCAGCTCCTTCAGGCGGACCTCGGGCAGGTGGTCCCGCACCTCGGGGGTGTCCATGGCCGGATTGAGGATCTCCCCCTCTTCCCCTCCGGTGCAGCACACCAATACGGTGTGAATGCCCTCGTAGTGGTACCGGGCCACCGTCCCGGCACCCTTGGACGACTCGTCGTCGGGATGGGCATGGACGGTCAGGAGACAAAGCGATTCGGACACGCCGATCACGCTACCGGGCGACAAGCACCTAAGCTCCACTGACGAAGAGTGAGGGAGGAACTATCACTATGAGCGTCATGAAGCGCCTGTCGGGAATCGTGCAGGCCAAGACCAATAAATTGCTCGACAAGGCGGAGGATCCCCGGGAATCCCTCGACCTGTCCTACCAGAAGCAGTTGGAGAGCCTCCAGAAGGTCCGGCGCAGCGTGGCCGACGTCACCACCGCCAAGAAGCGGATCGAATTGCAGGCCAACCAGCTCCAACAGTCGGCCGACAAATTGCAGCAGCAGGCCAAGGCGGCCCTCGGCCAGGGCAACGAGGACCTGGCCCGGGAGGCGCTGGCCCGCCGGGCGGCGCTGGCCGAACAGCTCACCGATCTGAAGACCCAGCACGACCAGGTAGCCGGCCAGGAAGTCAAGCTGGTCGACACCGCCCAGCGGCTCCAGACCCAGGTCGATTCCTTCCGCACCAAGAAGGAGACGATGAAGGCCACCTACACCGCGGCCGAGGCCCAGACGAAAATCGGCGAAGCCGTCTCCGGCATCTCCGAGTCGATGAGCGACGCCGGCATGTCGATGCAGCGGGCCCAGGACAAGATCGACGGCATGCAGGCCCGAGCCGGGGCCATGGACGAGCTGCTGTCATCGGGGGCCCTCACCAATCTGGCCGCCCCGGTCGACGACATCCAGGCCGAGCTGGACAAGGTGTCCAAGACCGACACCGTCGACACCGAGTTGGCCGCCCTCAAGGCCGAGATCGGGGCCAGCGGGCCTGCCGGGGAGCTCTCGTCGGCGCCCCCGGCTCCGGCCAGCCCCGAGCCACCGGCGTCATGATCGTCCGGATTCTGGGGGAGGCCCAATACGATGTACCCGAAGACCAGCGGGCCACGCTCGACGATCTGGACAAGACCCTGGTGAAGGCCGTCGACGCCAACGACGAAACCGCCTTCACCTCCGCCCTGGTGGCGCTCGCCGCCGAGGTACGGCGGATCGGGAAGCCATTGGCGGATGACGCATTCATTCCCTCCGAATTGGTCGTTCCGTTTGCCGACGCCTCACTGGAGGAAACCAAGCGGTTGCTGGCCGACGCCGCACCCGCCGACGAAGGATGACGCAACACCGATGACCACTGCCAGCAAGATTCCCCCCGACCACGGGCTGACCGTCCGGATGTTCACCACCGGGCTGATGCTCGTCCTTCTCTACGGGGCGGTGGTCGGCCTGCTGATCGCCTTTGGCATCTCCTATGTGGCGGTGCTGGTGATCGCCGCCATCCTCCTCTTCTGCCAGTACTGGTTCTCCGACAAGATCGCCCTGTTCGGGATGGGTGGTCGGGTGGTCACCCCCGAGCAGGCCCCCCAGCTCCACGGGGTCATCGACCGGCTCTGCGCCCTGGCCGACATGAAGAAGCCGCGGGTGGCCATCGCCGATACCGATGTCCCCAACGCGTTTGCCACCGGCCGGAGCCCGAACAGTGCGGTGGTGTGTGCCACGACCGGTCTGATGCGCCGACTCGACGAGCCCGAGCTCGAGGCCGTCCTCGCCCACGAGCTCTCCCATGTGGCCCATCGGGACGTGGCGGTGATGACCATCGCCAGCTTCCTCGGGGTGGTGGCCGGCCTGATCACCCGCATCATGTTCTGGACCGGGATGATGGGCGGCTTCGGTGGCGGCAACAACAACAGCAACGACGGCGGGGACAGTGCCGCCCTGGTCGAGCTGGGGGTGCTGGTGGTGTCGGTGGTGGTCTACGCCATCAGCTTCGTGCTCACCCGGGCCCTCTCCCGCTACCGGGAGCTGGCCGCCGACCGCTCCGGGGCGCTCCTGACCGGGCAACCGTCGGCCCTGGCCTCGGCCCTGGTGAAGGTCACCGGCGAGATGTCCCGCATCCCCACCCGCGACCTCCGGTCGGCGGAGGCGTTCAATGCCTTCTTCTTCACCCCCGCCATCGCCTCCAAGGGAGGGGTGAGCCTGTCCACCATCTTCGCCACCCACCCGACGCTCGAGAAGCGTCTCGACCAACTGGCCAAGATCGAGGCCGAGCTCGCGACGCCGGCCTGATGGGCCTGCTCAACACCATCATGGGCCGGACCAAGCCGGTCCAGGCCAACCTCGACTCGCTGTTCGGGCTTCCGTCCGCCGCTATCACCCTCCAGAGCGCAGCGGGCATGACCCTCTCGGGACGGGCCGGGGTCTGTTACAAGCCGCCCACCGGACAGGGATTCGGGGACATGCAGGCCGAGGTGATGAAGCTGCTCGATATGGAGGGCGACTGCCAGCTCCGGACGGCCGAGGACAGCTACGGGTACCACTGGGTGGTGGTGGAGAACCTCGACATCGAGGCGCTGGTGACCGAGACCCACCTCATCAATTCGTCACTCTCCGACTCCGGGTGGGGACCCCAGCTGCTGTGTTCGGTCTTCGGGGTGGCAACCCTTCCCGACGGCGGCACCTCCTCGGAAGCCGGTGCGCCTCCCGGGCCCACCACGGTGCTCACCTCCACCGGGTTCCTGGTCTACCTGTTCAAGCGCGGAACCTTCTACCCGTTCGTCCCCGATGGCAAAGAGCACCGGAACATCGAGCAGGAGTTGAAGCTGAAGAGCCTGGTGGCCAACGATCTGGCTCTCGAATCGGATCTCGACCGGTGGTTCCCATTGTGGGACCTGCCGGTGGGCTGACGCCTGACTCCGGCGGTCCGGGGTTTGGATTACTTGACGCCGACGGTGACCCCGTCGATCTGCTTGGCCAGGTCGATGTCTTTGTAGGTGATGCCGCCCGAGTCGTGGGTCATCAGCGCCAGGGTCACCCGGTTGTAACGGATGTCGATGTCGGGATGATGGTTGGCCGCCTCGGCCAGGACGCCGACCTCGTTCACGAAAGCCAGTGACCCGACGAAGCCTTCGCACTCCACCGTCTTGACCAGGCGACCGCCGACCAGTTCCCACTCGGGACCGCCGGCGCCGAACAGTGCCTCGCCAAGTTCATTGTCACTGAGTACCGGTTCGCTCATGGGCTTGCCTCCTGTCGCTGCCCCCAAGCTACGCCGGCGCCCCCCGCGGCGCGGCAGGGGTGAAGGTCACCGGCATGGTTTCGTAGCCGGACACGAAGTTGGCCTCCCGCATGGGCGGCTCGGCCTCGTCCACCAGGGCCAGATCCGGGAGCCGGTCGAGGAGCCGGTCGAACATGATCCGCATCTCCATCCGGGCCAACCGGTTGCCCAGGCAGAAGTGGGCCCCGAATCCGAAGGCCAGGTGGTCGTTGGGGGTCCGGGTGATGTCGAAGGTGTCGGGATCGTCGAACACCGTCTCGTCCCGGTTGGCCGACGGGTAGAGGAGCAGCAGCTTCTGGCCCCGACGCAGGGTCTCCCCGTGGAGTTCCACGTCCCGGGTCATGGTCCGGGCCATGTTCTTGATGGGGGTGACCCAGCGCAGCATCTCCTCCACCGCGGTGGTCATCAGTGACCGATCGGCCCGGAGGGCCTCCAGCTGGTCGGGATGCCGGAGCAGCTCGTACATCCCGCCAGTGATCACGTGGCGGGTGGTCTCGTCGCCGCCGATGAGGATGAGCAGCGACTCGTAGATCAGCGACTGGTCGTCGAGGCGGTCGCCGTCGATCTCGGCGTGCACCAGAGTCCCGATCAGATCGTCGGAGCGGCCGTCCTTCCGCCGCTGCTCGGTGACACCGGTCAGGTAGCCGGCGTACTCGATGGCCGCGGTGGCGGCCACCTCCATCAGGCCGGGATCGGGCGAACCGAGGGCCCTCAACATGTCGTCGGACCAGCGCAACAGGTCGTCGCGGTCCTCGGGGGCGACGCCCAGCATGTCGCCGATCACCACCATCGGCAGGGGGGCGGCGATGTCCCGGACGAAATCGGCGGAGCCCTTCTCGCACACCTTGTCGATGATCTCGTCGCACACCGCTCGGATGCCCGGCTCGCTCTCCCGGATCCGGCCGGGAGTGAATCCCTCGCTCACCAGCCGGCGTCGACGGACGTGCTCGGGGGCATCGGTGTCGATCATCATCGGGAGGGCATCGGAGTCGGGGCGGATGCCCCCGGCGTTGGAGAAGGTGTCGGGATCCTTGGAGATCTCCTTGATGTCGGCGTAGCGGCTGATGCCCCAGACCCCGCCCGCCTCGTCGAAGTAGGCCGGGGCGTGTTCCCGCATCCAGGCATAGGCCGGGAACGGGTTGCCGCCGTAGAACGCCCCGTCGGTCAGCCCGATGTGAATGTCGGTCGGATGGATGGTCATGGATTCCAAGGAAAACACACAGCTGGACACCTGTCCAACTGTCAGCCGGCGGCCGGTGGGGCCGCTCGATCAAGGGTGGGTCATCGACTCCGGCCGCACCGCCTGGTCGAATTCGTCCGCGGTCAACAACCCGAGCCCCACCGCGGCCTCCTTCAGGGTGATTCCCTCGACGTGGGCCTTCTTGGCCACCTTGGCGGCATTGTCGTAGCCGATCAGCGGGTTGAGGGCGGTGACCAGCATCAGCGAATTGTCCAGGTTCTGGCGGATCCGGGGTTGGTTGGGCTCGAGCCCGTCCACGCAGAACTCGGTGAACGAGGTACACGACCCGGTCAGCAGGGTGATCGAGTGGAGCACGTTGTAGATGATCACCGGCTTGCACACGTTGAGCTCGAGATTGCCCCGGGCGCCGGCCATCCCCACCGAGGTGTCGGCCCCGAACACCTGGATGCAGACCATGATCATCGCCTCGCACTGGGTGGGGTTGACCTTGCCCGGCATGATCGAGGAGCCGGGCTCGTTCTCGGGGAGGATGAGCTCGCCCAGCCCGCTGCGGGGCCCCGAGCCCAGCCACCGGATGTCATCGGCGATCTTGACCAGCGACACCGCCAGCGTCCGCAGTGCCCCGCTGGTGGCCACCAGGGCGTCGTGGGCAGCCAGGGCGGCGAACTTGTTGGGCGCGGTGACGAACGGGAGGCTGGTGATCTCGGCGATGGCGGCCGCCACCCTGACCCCGAACTCGGGGTGGGTGTTCAGCCCGGTGCCCACCGCGGTGCCCCCGGCCGCCAGCTCGTAGAGGTCGGGCAGCGAGGCCTCGATCCGCTTCAGGTCGGCGTCGAGCTGGGCTACGTACCCCGAGAACTCCTGGCCCAGGGTCAGCGGCACCGCATCCATCAGATGGGTCCGGCCGATCTTGGTGATGCCGGCGAACGCCTCCGACTTGGCGGCCAGCGCGTCGCGTAGCCGCCGGACCGCCGGGATCAGCCGGTGGGTGAGCTCTTCGACGGCGGCGATGTGCATGGCCGTCGGAAAGGTGTCGTTGGACGACTGGGACATGTTCACGTCGTCGTTGGGATGGATCGGCGACTTGGAGCCCATCTCCCCGCCGGCCATCTCGATGGCCCGGTTGGAGATCACCTCGTTGACGTTCATGTTGGTCTGGGTGCCGCTGCCGGTCTGCCAGATCTTGAGGGGGAAGTGGCCCTCCAGGGCGCCGGAGGAGACCTCCCGGGCGGCGGCGATGATCAGCTCGGCCTTTTCCGGGGGCAGCTTGTCCAGATCGGCGTTGACCCGGGCCGAGGCCTCCTTCAGGACTCCGAACGCCCGGATGAGCGGGGGTGGCATCTCGTCGATGCCGATCGGGAAGTGGTGGAGGGATCGAGCCGTCTGGGCCCCGTAGTACTTGTCGGCGGGCACCTCGATGGCGCCCATGCTGTCGGTCTCGATGCGGGTGATGGTAGTGATTGCCAGCTCCTCTCGGTGTCGGATTCTTGCGAAACCGTCCCCCGGGCGTCCGGACCGAGACCCTACCCGGCGCCCCGGTTGCCATTGTCGTCGGTGACGGCGGGTCCGACGCTCAGGTCTCCAGGACCCGACAGGACGGGCACAACCCGACCAGGTCGAAGTTGTGGTCGGTGACCTCGTAGCCGTGCTCCTCGGCCACAACCCGGGCGGCTTCGGCCATCGCCCGCTCCAGTCGGGGCGACGGGGTCACGTCCTCGACCTTCCCGCAGGTCCCGCAGGCGAGGTGGTGATGGTGGCCGGCCAACTCCTCGGCCAGTTCGAAGCGGGCATGGTCATCGGTGCCGGTAACCCGCCGGACCACCCCGGCGTCGATCAGCGCGGTCACGTTGCGGTAGGCGCTGCTCTGGGGCAGCTCGTCGGTGCGGGTGAGGATCTCCGGAATCGAGAGCGGACGCCCGGCGCCGGCCAGGGTCCCGACCAGCGCCCGGCGCAGCGGCGTGTACCGCTGCTCCAGGCCCGCCAGGCGGAGGGCGACCAGATCGTGGACCGACGGGCTGATGATCAACGACCCTGACATTACGACAGCACCTCGAGGTGGGCGGGGGCGCCCGGGCGGACAGGCCGGTCCCGTCTCCAGGTGACCAGGAAGGCGACCAGGTAACCGGCGGTAGCCACCGACAGGATCCCGAAGCTGGGTGGGACCCGGGGGAAGGCATAGGCCAGCGAGAGGCCGACCCACACCGACACCACTGCGATGCCGGCCGACAGCCAGAGCGCCCCGAACGGCCGGGGCGACAGCCGCTGGGCGGCTCCCGCCGGTGCCGCCAGCAATCCGAGCAGCAACAGGGCGCCGACCGCCTGGGTGGCTTCGCCGGCGGTAATCCCCACCAGCACGAAGAAGGCATAGCCGAGGGCCCGCACCGGCACCCCCCGGGCCGAGGCCACCGCCTCGTCGAGACTGGCGAACAGCAGCGGGCGGGCGATGACGATCACCGCCGCCGCCACCGCCAGGGCCAGGATGGCGTCGGTGGTGGCCTGGTCGGAGGAGAGCCCGAAGATCGAGCCGAACAGCACACTCACCCCGGCGTTCCCGGAGAATCCGCCGCTCCCGCTCCGGCCGGTGGTGTAGATGGAGAGGAACAACGCTCCGAGCCCGAGCACCCAGGCGAAGACACTGCCGATCACGGTGTCGTCGGCCTTGGCCCTCCGTCCCAGGAACGCCATCAGCAACGCGAAGACCACGCAGCCGCCGTAGAGCCCGACCCGGAGGTCGATCCCGAAGGCCAGCGCGGCCAGGGATCCGGTGAAGGCGACGTGCGAGAGCGCGTCCCCGGTGAACACCTGGCTGCGCAGCACCACGAAGTAGCCGATCAGCCCCGAGGCCAACCCGATGCAGGTGCCGGCGATGAAGGCGTAGCGGAGGAAGGGATGGTCGAGCATGTGGAACGCGCCCACGAACGGATTGGCCACCAGCCAGGTCATCGGTCGACCGCCAACCGGGGCGCCAACCCCGGACGTCCCCGGGTCCCGATCCACTCGGCCAGGGACCGGCCGGCCGCCGACAATCCGTAGACGGCGAACCCGAAGGTGGTGACGTAGAAGCCCACCGGGTAACTGGAGAAGTAGGCGGCGGCCAACCCGGCCCACGTCACCAGCAGGGCCAGGAGGACGCTCAGGGCCAGGCTCCACACCGGTCGGGCCGTCAGCTGCTGGGCGGCGGCGGCCGGCATCACCAGGAGGGCGAAGACCAACAGGGCACCGGTGATCTGGCTCACCTCGGCGGCGGTCGTTCCCAGCAGGACCAGAAAGACAATGCCGAGCAACCGGACCGGGACCCCCCGGGCCGAGGCCACGTCGGGGTCCACGCTGGCGAAGAAGAGCGGACGGCCGATGGCGGCCAGGACGGCCAGCACCGCCGCCCCGACGACCAGCAGGGTCACCACCTGGGAGTCGGAGACGCCGAGGAAGCTGCCGAACAGCAGGCCGGTCACGCTGTCGAGCAGGCCGCCGTAGAGGCTGACGAACAGCACCCCGCAGGCGAGGGCGAAGGCCTGGACGGTGCCGATCACCGCTGACGCCCGGCTGGTGCCCCCCCGGCTGGTCGGCGGCACCATGGCGATCACCAGGGAGCCGGCGATGCTGGCGGCGAAGTAACCGGCGGTGATGCTGATTCCCAACCAGACGGCACCGGCGGCGCCCGGGAAGGAAACCACCGCCAGCGTGTGGCCGGCAAAGCTGGCCCGCCGGAGCACCATCAGCCACCCGACGGCGGCGGCGACCACGGCCACCACGGTGCCGGCCCGGAAGGCGTTGACCATGAAGTGGAAGGCGAACAGCTGCTGGAGGTCGCGGGAGAGGTTCCAGGTCAGCTCGGTGACCGCTTCCATCATCCGGACGCCTTCGGGGGGTGGTCGGCGTGGCGGTCGGCGTGGCGGGCCGGGGCTTCGGGCTCCCCCACCACCACCAGGCGGCCGTCGGAGGCGGACAGCACCTCGATCGGGGTGCCGTAGAGGGAGGACAGGGTGGCCGAGGTGATCACCTCGGCGGGCGCACCGGCCACCGCCCGACCGCCGGCCAGGTAGACCACCCGATCGAGATAGGAGAGGATCGGGTTGGCGTCGTGGGCCACGATCATCACCGTCACCCCGCGTTGTTGGCAGAGGCGGGAGATGAGGGCGGCAACCGACGCCTGGTTCGGGAGGTCGAGGCTGTCGAGGGGCTCGTCGAGCAGCAGGAGCTCGGGCCCGCGCACCAGAGCCTGGGCGATCAACAGTCGCTGCTGCTCGCCCCCCGACACCTGCCCGATGGGGCGGGAGGCGTAGGCGGTGGCCCCCACCAGTTCGATGACCTCGTCGACCCGCCGTCGCTGTTCCTGCCGGGCCGCCGACAGGCGGCCGCCCCCGGGATCGGGAGGCCCCATCGGTCCCCGTCGAAGCCCAAGCGGACGATGTCGATGCCTCGGACCCGCAGGCCGGGGTCGAAGCTCCGGCGCTGGGGCAGGTAGCCGATGGCCCGGCCGGCGTCTCCGGGAGGGCGCCCGAGCACTGCGGCCCGGCCGCTGGACAGAGGAACCAGGCCGAGTAGGGCTTTGACCAAGGTGGATTTGCCGGCACCGTTGGGTCCGAGGAGGGCAACGAACTCCCCGCGTCCCACCTTGAGATTGACCCCGGACCAGATGGTCCGCCCGCCCAGCCGCACCACGGCGTCGACCAGCTCTACCGCCGGCGGTTTGCCGGTGGCGGCTCCGGTGACCGGCGGCGCAGCAAGGTCGGGATCGCTCATGCTCGCTACCCCGTCGCCTGGGCCAGGGCCGACTGGATGCCGAGCAGCTGCCGGGTCTGCCAGGCCTGATAGCTGGAGTTGGCCGGCTGCAGGGTCTCGGTGATGGTGGTGTAGGGGATGTGGGCCGCCTTCACCTCCTGGAGCTGGGCCTGCACGTCGGGGGTGACGTTCTGACTGTTGTACACGTAGATCTTGATCTGGTGCTGCTGGATCTGGGCATCGATCGTCTGCTTGTCGGCGGCGGTCACCTCGGTGCCCTCGCTGATCGCCCTCAGAAACGAGTACGGGGTGATCAGGTTGAGGCCCAACGCCGGCGCCAGCATCGAGAAGATCGACTCGGACGCGCCCACCGGCGTCCCGCCGTAGGTCGATTTGATCGAGGCGATCAAGTCGTCGTACTGCTTCAGCGCCACCGTGTTGAAGGCGGACCGCTGCTGGGCGAAGTACGCCGCGTCTGCGGGGTCGAGCTTCTGGTAGTCGGAAGTGATCTGGGCGATGACCGTCTGCACGTCGCTCGGGTTGTACCAGCGGTGGGGGTTGCCACCGTCGGCCACGCCGACGAGATCGCCGACGTCGAGCACGGTGGCCTTCGATCCCGCCGACTTCAACAGCTGGGGGGCCCAGGGGTCGTAGCCGATGCCGTTTTCGATCACCATCTGGGCGCCCGCCATGGTCCGCCCGTCAGCTGCCGTCGCCTCGTAGGCGTGGGGGTCGGTACTGGGATTGGTAATGATACTTACTACGTGCACATGCTGTCCGCCGATCTGGGCGGCGATGCTCCCCCAGAAATTCTCCGCGGCCACCACCTGGATCACCCCCCTGCCTGACGATACCGAAAGGCTTCCGCCGCCCGGGGAGGCTGCACTACTGCAGGCGCCCAGCAGAAGGGCGATGGTCACCAGGACGGCTGCGGCGAATCCCACTCGGGGGTGCCGGGACAGCGGGATTGATCTCATGCGGAAAATCCTTTGATCGGTCGGTCACCCAGATCCTATACGAGAATGATTCTTATTCCAAATCCCTATCCCCCGGCGCGCCGACCCTTCAGCTCCGGAGCCACACCCCCTCCCTCCGGGCCGTCCTTGCCGCGGCTACGTCCTCAGTCCGGGAGCCGTATGCACATGCGGCACCGTCCCTCGCGCGTGAGAATTCGGTGGGCTCGGTAGTCTCGTTTCGACGACAATCAAACCGGAGAATGGAAATCATGAGCACAACGTTGACCAAGGCAGCCCGCGCCCTCATCGAACGCCCCGTCCTCGCCAACGTGGCCACTGTCGATCACCGGGGCCGGCCCCAGCTCACGCCGGTGTGGATCGACATCGACGGCGACGACCTGGTCTTCAACACGGCCAAGGGACGGGCCAAGCAGGCCAACCTCGACCGCCAACCCTGGGTGGCGGTGTCAGTGGTAGATCCCGACGACCCCTACCGGGTGGTGATCGTCCGGGGCAAGGTGGAAGAGACCGAGGAGGGCGCCGCCGCCCACATCGACAAGCTGGCCAAGAAGTACCTCGGTCTCGACGAGTACCCGATGCACCGTCCCGGTGAAGTCCGGATCATCTACCGGGTGAAGGCCGACCACGTGGTGATCCAGCCCGCCGACGACTAGGTCGAGCGCTCCCCGGCAATCCTAGAACGGCAGCCCCCGCACGTGAAGGTCGGTAGCGGGCAGAGAGGCTCCATCGACCAACGGCGTCCAGCAGGCGACCATCGGCACGACGATCGACCCGGTCGACTGGTCGGCAGAGACCGCCTGGTCGATGGGGAGCCAGCCCATCCCCTCGTAGAACCGCAACCGGGCCGGGAGGCAGAACAGCATGCCCAGGGTTCCGCCGAGCTCGGCCATCTTGGTCATCGCCCCCAACACGACCTGGCGTCCTGCGCCGTGGCCCCGGTAGTCGCGATGAAGGATCACACCTCCGAGCCCGAGGACGTCGATGGTCTGTCCGGTCGTCGTCTCCACCCCCGCCGGAACCCAGGCGGCGTGACCGATGAGACGACCGGCGTCGGTCAGCCCGACATGACCGGTCTTCTCCCGCCACACGATGCCCAAGTCGGCGGTGGCGAAGGGATCCGTCTCCCCGTCGACGATCCGGGCGAAGTCGTCGGGACCGAAGCCCGGAAGGTCGATCAACTCCACGGCTTTCAAGGTAGCCGACGCCGGCCACCGTCCGAAGGGGTCAGCGTTCGCCGAATTCCACCGCCGCGGCCGCCTTCCCGGCCGCGGCGATGGCGTCGGGATGGTAACCGTCGGGGAGTAAGACGACGCATCCGGTGACGCCGATCTCGGCCATCGACCGGAGATGGTCGCCCAATCGGTTGGGTCCCCCATCGACCCCGCCATTCCAGATGACCCCGACCCCGTCTCGGTCGCGCCCCATCGATTCGCACTGCTGGCCGACGGCGGCAACCATCGCCGCCACCCCGCGAGCATCCCCGCCGACCACCACTCCATCCGACCCGCGGGCCACCGGCTCGGCCACCGCCGGATCATCGGCCACCACCAGGAGAGGTATCCCCCCGGTCCGCACCGGCCGGGGTCGATTGGGGGCGTGGTCGAGACGGTAGAAGCGCCCGTCATAGCTTGGCGCCTCCTCGGTCAACAGCGCCCGGCAGACAGCCAGCTCTTCGCCGAGGCGTCGGATGCCATCGGGGCCTTCGCCGGGATCGATTCCCAGCGACAGCACCGCGCGTCCGTGGGAGATCACATCGACGCCGGTGACGATCTTGGCCACCATCGACGGCAACCGCACCGTCGGTCCGCGGGGGATAACCCCCAGTCCCAACGAAGTGGTGCGGGTGGCCAGGGCTCCGAGCAGCGAGTAGGCCTCGAACAGCAACTCGAACCCGCCCGGTTGGGCGAGGACGGAGCCGGCGTGGTCGCTGACCCACACCGAATCGAAGCCACTTTCCTCCGCCCGTCGGGCAATGTCGGCCAGCCGCTCGAATTCCGCACCGGTATTCGGGTTGGAGGCCGGGTCGGGCGCCGGGTCGGGCAGCCGCAATCCCCGCCGGGGGAGCCGCAGGCCGCCAGTCGAACCGATCACCGGGCCAGGGTACCGGCTGAGGGGGTCCGCCCCCGGAGCACAAGCCTCAACTGCGCAGGCGAAATGGCCGATCCATCTCCCGTGGACCGTCAAGATTCTGGACGACGCGCGGAGGCCGGCTTCACCATGGTGGCGACCATGGCCAGCTTGGTGATTGCCGCGGTCCTGGTCGCCCTGGTGTTGGCCAGCACCCTCTCCTCCCACGGGAAGGCCCAGTCGGGCACCGCCAATGCCCCGGGGGTGGGCTTGGCGGACAATCTGCAAGCCCAACAGGCGCTGTCGACCTCGCTGACCGCCGCCACCACGGCCGTGAGCGGTGGCGGCGACTACAGCACCATCACCACCGCCATGCTGTCGGCGTCCAATCCCTCGATCACCTACGTCAGCGGTCCGTCGTCCAGTTCGTCGGTGGTCGGCGTGGCCACCTCGTCCAGCACGGCAAGCGTCACCCTGGTGGCCCGGGCCGCCGACGGCACCTGCTGGGTGGCGTGGACCGGAACCGGTGGCACCTGGTACGGGGCCCAGACCAACCAGTCCTCCTGCACCGCTCCGTCGCTCGGCGTCGCCCCGGTGGCCTCGCCGGTGTCGTCCACCGCCATCGGCTGGCAACGGAACGGCTTCCCCGCCGGCTGAGGGCTCACCGCCTCGACCACCACCCGGCACCGGCCAGCAGCCAGCCGCTGTCCACCAGGGGCTCACAGACTTCCGCGGCCCGGGCAAGGGTGAAGCCGTCGCCTTCGTCTCCGGTGTCCCTCATGGCGCAGACGCCCATGCGTGGCCTACCGGCGTCACCTCCCCGGCCACCATTGCCTGAAGGGCGGCGAGATCCGACGTCGACGACAGCTGTGCGTAGCTAGCCGTGTCCAGCGCTGGCGTCCACGTGGAATAACCGAACAACTGCCAGGACCAGAACGCCGAGTCGAAGGACACCCCGGCTTTACGAGCCCACTCCTGAGTGATGGTGGCGAAGCGGGTGTCCAGAGGCGAGAAGAAGCTGAAATTGTCCAGCCGGTATACCGTGGTGCTGGTGGGATCTCCGGTGGGGGCGATTGTCTTGAAGAGCCAAGCTTCGTCAGCCACCAAGGGTATGTGCGCGACGCGGGCCATCTCGGAGTCGGCGACGAGGTTGGCCACCTCGGTGGGTCCGATCGGATAGATGTGAAGATCGAGATAGTCGATCGGTAACGTGAGCAGTGCCTGATTGAACGCCGGCGGCTGCCAGGTGGCGGCGCCAGCACCGACGGCAACACCGGGGTGGGACCCGATGGCCTGCAGGGTGGCCGAGACGAACTCAGTGGCGCCCGCCACCGTGTCGAGGGTGGGGTCCTTGGTCAGGGCGGCATCGGTCGTGTCCTCCGAGATCAGGGTGAGGTAGTTGGGATGGATGTTCTGGATCACGATCTGGGCCTGCTGTGCTGTGATGGCGGCAAACCCGGACACGGTGTCCGGGAAGGTGTAGGTGCACGAGTCGTAGGCAGTCCCGCAAAATGCGGCGGACAATTCGACGTCGATCGTCATCCCCCGGTTCCGGATCATGCCGGCCACGGTCTCGTAGAACGAGAGATAGCGGGCTGCATCGGCGCCGGTGTAGCTCGAGAGTAGGTACGGGAGCTTGATCCCGAGCGTGAGCCCGGTGATCCCTATGGCTCTGAAATGGTCGATGTCCCGGGACACGGCGCTCAGCACGCCTGGTTTCAACAGGCTGCTCCCCCGGTTGGCGTTGGCCTCGAGCAACTCGGCGCCGGCGACCAAGGGAGTCGAACTGCCCCCATCCAAAGACGGCATGGCCGTGATGGCCGCCTGGTATCCGTCCAGCTGGGCGGAGAGCCCAGCGTAAAGACTCTGATATTGCGCGGGGACGGAGGTGTTGGGCGTGACCACCCGAGGCCCCGCCGGTGGTGGTGAGCTGGGATGCGTTGGTGGTCCGCCGGCGGTGGTGGTGCTACCCGTCAATGCGGAGTTCGCCGATGTACAACCGATCAGGATCGCGGCCATCGCCACGGAGGCGGCAACGAGGGGGCCTCGTCTTTGGCGCTTCGGTGGTCTTGTGCTCACCGCATTGTGTCCGTTCCTTGCCGATGCTCGTCTTTACCGGTGGTCGCGCTCGCACCTCCGGTCTTGTTACCCAGGTCCGCCTCTGCCACCAACTCGTCCGGACCACAGACTGCCATTCGATTGTTAAGAACCTGTGAGGACAAGGGACTCACCGCCTCGACCACCACCCGGCACCGGCCAGCAGCCGGCCGTTGTCCACCAGGTCCTCACAGGCTTCCGCGGCCAACGCAATGGTGAGGCCGGTCCGCAGCAGAATCGTCTCGAAGGTGGTCGGGGTATCGTCCACGGCATCCAGCACCGATCGGCCGGCTCCCGAGACGGCCTTCGCCGAACCCGGGATGGCCGGCCCTGGCGGGAACGCGCTTCCGGTCCTCGCCCGCCTCCCCCGGGCCGCCACCGGAGTGGCCGTCTCCGGTACTGGGGCCGGGACCTGACGCCCGGAGCGGGCCAGCGAAATCGCCACCAGGACGTCGGCAGCATCGCGGACCGGGATGCAACCGTCGACCAGGAGCCCATTGGTGCCATCGGAAGCTCGGCTCCGCACCGATCCGGGAACGGCACCCACCGGGATACCTCGTCGGGCCGCCGCCTCCACCGTGTGGAGCGATCCACCGCCGTGATGGCACTCGACCACCACCACCACGTCACTGAGGGCCGCGATGATGCGGTTCCGGGCCGGAAACACCTTGGGACGGGGCAAGGTCCCCAACGGTGACTCCGAGAACACCACGCCCCGGGCGACGACCTGTTCCCAGAGCCTGGCGTTGCACGTCGGGTAGACAACGTCGAGCCCGGTACCCACCACTGCAGCGGGCGCCGCCCCCTCCCCGTCGGCCGCACCGAGGGCACCGGCGTGGGCGGCGCCGTCGATGCCCCGGGCCAGTCCCGAGACGACCACCACCCCGGCGGAAGCCAGGTCCCGTCCCAGGTCGGCGGCCACCCGGCGCCCATAGGGGGTGGCCGAACGGGTGCCGACGATCGCCACCTGCCGCCGATCCTCCAACACCGACGGGTCCCCGTGGGCGAACAGGACCGCGGGTGCCCCGGGGTCGCCGCCCAGGGCCTCCGGATACAGACCGCAGTCGGGCAGCAGAATCTGGACACCGGAGCGCCGATAGCGCTCCCCCACCTCGAACGGATCGGTGGCCCGGGCGGCGGCGGTGAACCGACGCGTCGGGTCTCCCGGGTTGGTCCCCCGGGTCAGCGCCGACCACGCCTCGACCGGTGCGAGGGTGCCCAACACCTGAGCCAGGCGCACCGGTGTCATCTCCGGAAGGCCGGCCAACGCCGCGGCGTAGGTCAGTGCCGTATCAGTCGGTGTCATCGGCGCTCCTTCCCCAACAGCAGGTCCCGTCGACACCGGAGGAGCAGTGCCTCATGGACGTGAAGATCGGCGATGTCGTCGGCGCCCTCGAGATCGGCAAGGGTGCGGGCGATCCGGTGGACCCGGTGCAAGCCCCGGGCGCTGAGCGATCCCGATCGCATCCGCGCCTCCAGCAGTTTCGAGCCTTCGTTGGTCATCGGCACGTCGCGTTGGAGGTTGGCTCCCGGAAGCTCCGCATTCACCCGCACGTGGCGCCCGGCGGCCCGGCCCCGAGCGGCCAGCACCCGCCCGGCCACCGCTGCGGTCGTTTCACCGGGTGGCGATCCGAACAGGTCGTCGACGTCGGGACGATCGATCCGGATGGCGATGTCGAAACGATCGAGGAGTGGCGCCGACAACCGCCGGGCGTAGCGTTCCCGGGCCGCCCCGGAGCACTCGCACAAACCTGGGGCGCCGCCTTGCCCGCAGGGGCACGGGTTCATGGCTCCCACCAAGATGAACCGGGCCGGGAAGGCGGTAGAGGCGCGGGCCCGGCTGATCCGGACCAGACCCTCCTCCAGCGGTTGACGCAGGGCCTCGAGGACCACCGAGGGGAATTCACCTAGTTCGTCGAGGAACAACACCCCGCCATGGGCCAGGCTGATCTCTCCCGGCCGCATCCAGTGGGTCCCGCCGCCGATCATCGACACCGGCGAGGCTCCGTGGTGGGGGGCGCGGAACGGTGGGCGGATCATCAGCCCGCCGAGTGGCAGCGGAAGCCCGGCCACCGAGTGGACCCGGCTCGCTTCGAGAGCGGTCGTCCTCTCCATTGGGGGAAGCAGATCCGGAAGCCGGTTGGCCAGCATGGTCTTCCCCGAGCCCGGCGGACCGACCAGCAGCAGATGGTGTCCACCGGCGGCGGCCACCTCCAGCGCCCGGCGGGCCCAGCGCTGTCCCCGCACGTCCGACAGATCGCCGGACCCCGCTGGCGACCCCTCGCCCGCTCGCCCGGCCTGATTCGGGACCGGACCCGGGTCCCGTCCGGGTATATCCCACGGTTGCCGCCCTTCCAGTCGCTCGACGAGGGAGGCCAGGGTCGGCGCCGATCGGACCGAGTGATCTCCGGACAGGCCGGCCTCGTGGGCACAGACCTCGGGGACAACCAGCACGTGGGTGCCGAGCGTCTCGGCCAACACGATGGTGCCGGGCACCCCGCGGAGGGAACCGTCGAGGCCGAGCTCACCCACGAACGCCATCCCTTCGACGGCGCCGGCCCGGAGTTCCCCAGAGGCGACCAGCAGTCCCACCGCGATCGGCAGGTCGAGTCCGGCTCCGCCCTTGCGGACCCCGGACGGAGCCAGATTGACGGTCACCCGGCGCAAGGGCCACGAGAGTCCGCTGGAGAGCAGCGCGGCGCGGACCCGGTCCCTCGACTCCCGCACCGCGGCGTCGGGAAGTCCGACCACGGCAAAGCCGGGAAGCCCGTTGGAGACGTGGACCTCGACGGAGACATGCTTGCCGTCGACCCCGATGAGGACGGCGGAGGGAATGGTGGCGATCATCTCGCCTCCGATCGGCACAGACCCAATCCGTCCTCCCCAAGAGAGTGCCGGGACTGGGAGCTCACGATGGAGGGTCGCCTTCTCGGGTGCGGCGACCGCTCGAAGCACCAAAGCCAACCCTACGACGAGGGTGTGTCACCCCGACGTATCCGGGGGGCGGTGACAGAATCTGCCCATGGCACTCCGAGTCGTGCAATGGACCACCGGGATCGTCGGATCGGCTGCACTGAGGGCCATCCTCGACGACCCTCGGCTCGAACTCGTCGGCGTCTACGCCTTCGACGGGTCCAAGGTGGGCGTCGGCGCCTCCGCCCTCGCCGGGCTCGAAGGGAACCCATCCGCCGGCGTGAGGGCGACCGACGATGTCGAAGCCCTCCTGGCCCTCGAACCCGACTGCTTCGTCTATATGCCACTGTGGCCGGACATCGCCATCCTCGAGCGGATCCTCGGGTCGGGCAGCAATGTCATCACCACCGCCCGACTGGTCACCGGTGGCCACTACCCGGACGGCGCCGGCTCCCGGCTGGCGCGGGCGGCCGAGCGGGGCGGCGTCTCTCTGTTCGGGACCGGGATGAACCCGACCTATGTCCCGACCCTGGCCCTGGCCGCCACCGCCATGTGCCGGCGGGTGTCCCGCATCTCGGTCACCGAGTCGCTCGACTGCGCCCTCTACGGTGCGGCATCGACCTGGGAGGCCTACGGGTTCGGCACCCCACTCGAGCCCGACCGCCTCAAGTCAGAACTGTGGTCGGCGGAGCCCGACTACCTGGAGATCCTCGACGTCATGGCCGCCGCCCTCGGCGTGACCCTCGACGACTACACCCTTGACGCCGACTACGCCACCGCCACCGAGGACCGTGACCTCGGGTTCATGACCATCGGCGAGGGGATGGTGGCCGCTCTCGACGCCCGCTGGGTCGGTCTGGTCGACGGCGAGCCGTTCGCGGAGATGCGCACCACCTGGAAGCTCGGCAGCATCTTCGGGTATCACCAGGAGCCGGAATGGTCGCTTCTCCACGGCTACCGGATCGACATCGACGGCGACCCCGAGGTCCACCTGAAGCTGAACTTCGTGCCCGCCGACCTCGACAACATCGACGTGGGGGTGACCACCGCCCTCCCGGCCATCAATGCCATCCCCGCGGTCTGCTCGGCCCCACCCGGGATCGTCACCGCCGCCGATCTCCCGCTGGTGACCGGTCGGGGCAGTCCCCCCGGAGTTACCGGCCTTCGAAGGTCGGCTCCCGCTTCTGGATGAACGCCGCGATGGCCTCGGCGGTGTCGGCGGAGGCGAAGTTCACCGACTGGGAACGGGCCTCGTCCTCGAGTGCCTGCTCCATCGACACCGCCAACGAGTTGTTCAGCATCGTCTTGGTCATCGACAGGGCCAGCGGCGGGCCCAAAGCCAACCGCGCCGCCCATTCGTCGACGAACACATCGAGCTCGCCGGCCGGGACCACCCGGTTGACCA
This sequence comes from uncultured Acidimicrobiaceae bacterium, assembly GCA_963819695.1. Classification (GTDB taxonomy): domain Bacteria; phylum Actinomycetota; class Acidimicrobiia; order Acidimicrobiales; family RAAP-2; genus DASZIT01. The sequence continues at coordinate 2,017,117 of CAWFXD010000001.1, forward strand.
CTCCGAATTCCTGAGCCTGCTTGGCGTCGATGATGTCGGCGAAGAAGGCGAGTTCCTTGGCCCGGTGCATCCCGATGAACCGGGGAAGCAGCCACGACGCCCCGAAGTCCACCGACAGCCCCCGCTTGGAGAAGATCTGCGAGAACCGAGCGGTGTCCGACGCCACCACCAGGTCACAGCCCAGGGCCATGCTCATGCCGGCACCGGCCGCCACCCCGCCCACCTTGGCGATGGTCGGCTTGGGTATCCGGTGGAGGGCCAGGGCCACCTCGCCCAGCGCCCGCATCTGCACCAGATAGGGATCGCCGGGGAGCCCGGCCACGTCGGACGCGTCGCCGAGATCGGCGCCCGAGCAGAAGGCGTCCCCGGCACCGGTGAGGATCATCACCCGGTCGTGACGGTCGGCGGTCACTTCGCCGAACACGGCCAGGAGCTCGTTCCACATCGTGCCGTTGGCGGCATTCTTGCGGGCGGGCCGGTTCATGGTGACGGTGACCACACCCCGGTTCCTGGCCACCATGATGGTCTCGAACTCACTTGCCATGGGCCGCAACCTACGAGATGCTCCGCCGGCCACGCCAGCCCGACGGCCGGAGCCAGATGTCAGAAGGCGTCCTCGATGACCTCCACCTGCCCCTCCACGATGGAGACGACGTCGAACCGCAGCTCCACCAGCTCGCGCCCCGATGCCGGGGTGATTTCCGACAGCCACCGGGATGCCAGCCTCCGGATCCGGCGCTGCTTGGGCTCGAGGACGGCCTCGGCCCCGGTGCCGAAGCGGTCGGAACTTCGGGTCTTCACCTCACAGAAGGCCACCGTCCGCCCATGCCGCACGATGAGGTCGATCTCGCCCTCCCGCCGGCGCCACCGACGCTCGAGGACCTCGTAGCCCTGGGCCTCGTACCACGCCGCCGCCATCGACTCTCCCACCGCCCCCAGCGCCTGCCGCCGATCGGGTCGACCCCCGCTGCCCGCCGTCGCGGCCGCGGTCACCGTCACAACTCGGTTTCGGGGAGCCGTTCGATGTTCACGTCCCGGAAGGTGAGGATCCGGACCGAGGGCACGAAGCGGGCCGGCCGGTACATGTCCCATACCCAGGCATCGGTCAGGGTGACCTCGACACAGGCCGGCGAGGACCCATCCCGGATCGAGACCTCGACATTGTTGGCCAGATAGAACCGACGCTCGGTCTCCACCACGTGGGAGAACATCGGCAGGACGGCCCGGTACTCCTGGACGAGCGCCAGCTCGATCTCCGACTCGTAGCGCTCGAGGTCCTCTTCGCTCATGATGCGCGGAACCCGGCGAGGGTCACGACGGCAACCCCACCCAACCGAGCCCGATCAGGGACGGGTGGACCGCTTCTCCCGGATCTTGGCCGCCTTCCCGTGGAGGTCCCGCAGGTAGTACAGCTTGGCCCGCCGCACGTCGCCCAAGGACACCACCTCGGTCTTGGCGATGACCGGGGAATGGACGGGGAAGGTGCGCTCGACCCCGACCCCGAAGCTGACCTTGCGGACGGTGAACGTCTCGCGGGCGCCGGTCCCCTGGCGGCGGATGACCGCCCCCTGGAACACCTGGACACGCTCCCGGGTGCCTTCGACCACTCGTACGTGGACCTTGACGGTGTCTCCGGGGCGGAACTCGGGGATGTCGTCCCTCAGGCTGTCGCGGTCAATAATGTCGGTCGGGTTCATGGGACGCGTCTTTCCACGGATCGTTCAGGCTCTCCACTCGCCGGGCACCCGACGCCAGCGGCCCCGATGGCCACCTCCTGACGCAGGCCTCCGTCACGAAGACCGGGAGAACCGGCCCCAACGAGGCTCACCAATCGTAGCCGTGATCGCGGAGGAGGCGCACTTCGTCCATCTCGACCAGGAGGGACACCTCGTCGGCGGTCAGCCCCCCTCGGGCATCGATGAGGTCCGGGCGCCGCCGGAGGGTGCGGATCAGCGCTTGCCCGTGTCGCCAGCGGGAAACCCGGCCGTGGTCCCCGGACCGCAGCACCGGCGGAACCTCCCACCCGCGGAACTCCGCCGGCCGGGTGTAGTGGGGGTATTCGAGGAGTCCACTGGAGAAACTCTCCTCCTCACTGGACTCGTCGTTGCCGAGCACCCCGGGCAGCAACCGGGCCACCGCCTCCACCACTACCAGTGCCGGCAGCTCCCCGCCGGCCAGCACGAAGTCGCCGACCGACAGCTCGCCGTCCACCAGGTGATCGGACACCCGTTGGTCGACCCCCTCGTAGCGCCCGCAGACCAGTGAGAACCCGGACGGGAGCGACGCCAGCTCGGCGGCCACCGGCTGGTCGAAGCGCCGCCCGGAGGGGGCCAGCAGAAAGAGCGGGCGGGGCAGGCCGTCGTCCGAGGACTCCACCGCCTCCACCGCGTCGAACAGCGGCTGGGGGGCGAGCACCATCCCCGCCCCACCCCCGAACGGGGCATCGTCCACCGAGTGGTGGGGGTCGGTGGACGCGGTCCGGATGTCGTGGGTCCGCAGGTCGAGGTGGCCGAGTTGGCGGGCCCGGCCGAGGATGGAGGCGTCGGCATAGTGGTCGATCACCTCGGGGAAGATGGTGAACACGTCGATGCGCATGGACCCTGCCGATCAGGCCAGGTCGAGGAGGCCGTCGGGCACGTCGACGGTCACCCGCACGCCGGGCTCGAGGCCGACCACGAAACGCAGCGGGATCAGCCCCCCGCCGGTCAGCACCAACAGGTCGCTGGCCGGGTTGGCCTGCACCTCCTCCACCCGTCCGAGCTCGCTTCCGGAGGTGTCGACCACCTGAGCCCCCACCAGCTCGTGGACCCACAGCTGGCTGGGATCGTCGATGGGCGGGGCGAACAGTTCGGTGTCCCGGAGTTGATCGGCGGCCTCGATGCCGTTGACCCCTTCGAAGGTCACGATGAACCGGCCCTGATGGGGCGACGAGCGCACCACCTCGAACTCCCGCCCGTCGCCGGCGTGGAGCCTCGAGCCGCCGGCCACCCGCTCCTCCCGATTGGTGGTGAGGGAGACGATCACGTCCCCCCGGAGACCGTGGGGCTTCACGATGCGACCGACCGCCAACAGCGGACCGGAATCCTCCGGCCCGCTCAACTCCGCGGCCAAGCCGACTCAGTCGTCGGCGATGTCGACGTTGGTCTGCACCCCGTCGCGAGCGCCGGCCGCCGCCACCACCGTGCGAATGGCCTGGACAACCCGGCCCCGGCGGCCGATGATCCGGCCCATGTCGTCGGGGGCCACGTGGATGCGGAAGCGGATCGAACCGCTGCGCTCCTCGGTGTTGATCACCACCGAGTCCGGCTCGCCGGCGATGGAGTTCACCAGGTAGGTCACCACCGCCAGCGGGGTGCCTCCGGAGATGCGGTTGCCGGCATCATCGTCGTCGTGGCTGCCCACCTCGTCGAGGGTGTTGACGTCCTCGGCGGAATCCACCGCCAGGTCGTCGTTCACCTGGCGGCCTTGGCCGTGGCGAATTCGTCGAGGGCCCCGGACTGCTTCAGAAGCTTCTCGACCCGCTCGGTGGGCTGGGCGCCCTGCGACAACCACTTGACCGCCTTGGTGTTGTCGATCTCGATCACCGCGTCGGGTTCGGCCAACGACTTGCCGCGGGGAGCGTAGGTGCCCACGATCTCGATGAACCGGCCGTTACGGGGCGAACGGCTGTCCGCCGCCACCAGCCGGTAGGTCGGCTGCTTCTTCTTCCCGATCCGCACCAGGCGGAGCTTGACTGCCACGATTGACTCCTTGATTGTGTTGATAGCGCCCGACAGTCTCCCACCAACCGCGAGGTCGGCGTGCAATCGGGCATCCGAAGGCGGTTCAGCGGGCTTTGGGAGTCACCCGACCTCCACCTTTTCCCTTCTTGCCGCCTTTGGATCCCTTCGATTTCGAGGGCCTCCGGACCGATCCCGGTGCCCCGGCCCCGGCACCGGCGAACGGGTTGCCCGCTCCCAGGGCATCCGGGCCGCCGGCCAGCTCGCCGAATCCGGCTCCACCATCCGCCCCACCGGCCATCCCGGCGAGCTCGGCCATGGCTTTGGGGGACATCCCCTGGCCCCGGCCGAACAGGCTCCCCAGGCCCCCCATGGCCCCGCCCATCCCGCCCTTGCCGAAGCCCTTCATCATCTTCCGCATCTCTTTGAACTGCTTGAGTAGGGCGTTCACATCCGAGGTGGCGGTACCGCTGCCGTTGGCGATGCGGACCCGACGGGAACCGTCGATGACCGACGGGTCGTTGCGCTCGGCCGGGGTCATCGACCGGATGATGGCCTCCACCTGGCCGATCTGGCGGTCGTCGACCATCGAGGAAGCCTGCTTCAGGTCCTTGGACACCCCCGGGAGCATCGACAGCATCCCCGAGACCGAGCCCATCTTCTTCACCTGCTGGAGCTGCTCGAGAAAGTCCTCGAGGGAGAACCGGCCCTCGATGATGGCGGCGGCACCCTTGGTGGCCACCCCGTCGTCGAAGGTGCGCTCCGCCTGCTCGATGAGGGAGAGGACGTCACCCATCCCCAGGATCCGATCCGACATCCGGTCGGGGTGGAACAGGTCGAAGTCGTCGAGCTTCTCACCGGTGGAGGCGAAAGCGATCGGCCTCCCCACCACCTCTTTCACCGAGAGGGCGGCACCTCCTCGGGCGTCCCCGTCCAGCTTGGTGAGGATCACCCCGTCGAGGGTCAGGGTCTGGTGGAAGGCCACCGCGGTGGCCACCGCGTCCTGGCCGGTCATGGCGTCGATGACCAGGAAGGTGTAGTCGGGGGCGACCGCCCCGGCGATGTCCCGGACCTCGACCATCAATTCCTCGTCGATGGACAGGCGCCCGGCGGTGTCCACGATCAGCACGTCCCGGCCCAGACGGCGGGCTTCCTCCAGGCCGGCGGTGGCCACCGCCACCGGGTCGGTCGGCTGGCTGAACACCGAGATGCCGGCTTGGCCGCCCAGCACCCGGAGTTGCTCCACCGCCGCCGGGCGTTGCAGGTCGGCACCCACCAGCAACGGGTTGCGCCCCTGCTGCTTGAACCAGCGGGCCAACTTGGCCGCGGTGGTCGTCTTCCCCGAGCCCTGGAGGCCGGCCAGGAGCACCACCGTCGGCGGCTTGCTGGCATAGGAGATCTTGAGGGCCTCGCCGCCAAGGATGGCGGTGAGCTCCTCGTTGACGATCTTGATGACCTGCTGGCCCGGGCTCAGGCTCTGGGACAGCTCGAGACCGACGGTTCGGGCCCGGACCGCCTCGGTGAACCCCCGAACCACCCCGAGTTCGACGTCGGCTTCGAGGAGAGCGGTGCGGATCTCCCGCAGGACCTCGTCGACATCATCGGGGCTCAACCGCCCGCGGCTGCGCAGGCGGCTGAGAATTCCTTCGAATCGGTCGGTCAGGCTGTCGAACATGGGTTCCTCAGGCTACCGGACGCCTGGTTGGTCCGGACCGCACGGGAGGCCGGATGTCATAGGCCACCCGCCCTCCGACCCGGCCGAGGGAGTCACAGCTCCCATCTACTGTCCGAGCTCATGAAGCCCGCGCCTCTTTTGGCCCGCCTCATGGCAGGCGCAGTAACGAACGTCTCGTTCCCTGATGCCCAGCGGCTCACGGAAGCACTCGGGTTCGAGCAGCTCCGAGTGGCAGGTAGCCACCACCTCTACGCTCGCAACGGTATCCCTGAGCAGCTGAATCTCCAGGACCGGTACGGTCAGGCCAAGCCCTACCAGCTGCGACAGCTGGTGAAGTTGATCCGCCGATACGATCTGAGCATCGAGGAGGACAAGTGATGGCTCCGTCATATCCGATCAACGTCTTCTGGAGCGATGAAGACGGGGCATGGGTGGCCGACGTCCCTGACCTCGCCTATTGCTCGGCGTTGGGCGACACGCCGCATGATGCGGTCTTCGAGGTAGAGGTAGCGATCGAGGCGTGGCTCGAAGGGGCCCGCTCGAGCGGACGCCCGGTACCACCGCCGTCGGCCCGGCCCGTTCATGCCTGAGGACCGCTTCGCTTGCGCTAACGGGCACCGGCTTAATCAAAACTCGGAGGACATCCCCGCGATCGGCTGATTGAAAGGGGTGCCACCCATCGAGCCCAAGAACGGGGCGTCACCGAAGCTGAAGATGCCACCGTCCGATGCCACCAGCCAGTAGCCGCCACCGTCGGGGGTCGAGGCCATGGCCACGATCGGCTGGTTGAGGGTCATACCCCCAGTGGAGCCGAAGAACGGCGGCGTCACCGAAGCTGAAGATGCCACCGTCCGATGCCACCAGCCAGTAGCCGCCACCGTCGGGGGTCGAGGCCATGGCCACGATCGGCTTGTTGAGGGTCATACCCCCAGTGGAGCCGTAGAAGGCGGCGTCACCGAAGCTGAAGATGCCACCGTCCGATGCCACCAGCCAGTAGCCGCCACCGTCGGGGGTCGAGGCCATGGCCACGATCGGCTTGTTGAGGGTCATACCCCCAGTGGAGCCCAAGAACGGGGCGTCACCGAAGCTGAAGATGCCGCCGTCCGATGGCCACCAGCCAGTAGCCGCCACCGTCGGGGGTCGAGGCCATGGCCACGATCGGCTGGTTGAGGGTCATACCCCCAGTGGAGCCGTAGAAGGCGGCGTCACCGAGAGCGAAGACCCCGCCGTCACTGGCCACCAGCCAGTAGCCGCCACCGTCGGGGGTCGAGGCCATGGCCACGATCGGCTGGTTGAGGGTCATACCCCCAGTGGAGCCGTAGAAGGCGGCGTCACCGAGAGCGAAGACCCCGCCGTCACTGGCCACCAGCCAGTAGCCGTTCCCTGTCAACGGTGGTGGTGGGATCGGTGTGGTCCCGGTGTAGGTGAAGAGATCGGCCGGGGACTGGCGACTGGTGCCTCCCGGACCCTTGACCGTCACCGCCTCCATGCCGGTCCCCGGTGGAGAGGTCGCAGTGCACTCGGTGGCAGAACAGCTCACGTTGGTGGCCGGGGGGTCACCGAAGTCGACCTCGGTGGCCCCGGTGAAGCCGCTCCCGGTGATGGTGACGACCGTCCCCCCGGTCGATGGCCCGGAGTTGGGGGTGATCCCGATAACGCTCGGGGCCCCCTCGGGAACCACATAGGTGAACTGGTCGGCGGGGCTGGTGGGCGAGGTTCCCCCCGGGGTGGTGACTGTCACGTCCACCATGGCTCCAGGAGTGCCGGCCGGGGAGTTGACCGAACACGAGGTGGCAGCACAGGTGAAACCGGGGGCCAGGCCGGTCCCGAAGTGGATGGAGGTGGCGGGGCCGAGGTTGGTGCCGGTGACCATGACCGGGGTCCCCCCGGTAAAGATGCCGCCTACCGGGTAGATGCCGGTGACGGTCGGAGGCGGGGTGTAGGCGTACTGGTCAGCCGGGCTGGTGACCGAGGTGCCCCCGTTGGTGGTGGTAACCGTCACGTCTACCGTGCCCGCGGTACCGGCCGGAGCGGTGACGGCGCACGAAGTGGCCGAGCAGGTGACCCCGGTGGCCGGATTGGACCCGAAGTTGACCCCGGTGACGGGGCTCAGGTTGGTCCCGGTGATGGTGACCGAGTTGGTCCCGCCGAGCGCGCCTTGGTTGGGGCTGACGTTGGTGACCGCGGGTGGGGTCACGTAGGTGTACTGGTCAGCCCCACTGGTGGCCGAGGTGCCGCCGGGAGTGGTCACCGTCACGTCCACGGTGCCCGCCGTCCCGGCCGGGGCGGTAACGATGCAGGAGGAGGTAGTCGAGCAGCTCACCCCGGTGCCGGCATTGGTCCCGAAATTGATGGCGTTGGCATACAAATTGGTGCCCTTGACGGTCACCGATGTTCCTCCCGGCGTCGGTCCCACATCGGGGGTCACGCTGGTGACTGTCGGAGGTGGTGGTGGCCAGACATAGGCCAAGGCGATCGCGGGTCCGGAACTCGACCATCCCGCCGTAAATGTTACCGGAATTCTGGGTCGCATTGATGACGACGTAGTTGGCTCCCAAACTCGGCGGCATCAGCATGTTGAAGGTGAACGTGCCGCTTCCATGCGGCCCGTCGGCATAGATGCAGCCGAATTGGGCGGAGGATCCGGCCCATCCGATCTGAATCTGTTGGCCGCAGCCCACACACCCCGCGTTCATCAGGTAGTTGCCGGCCACCGTGACACTGCTTCCCGCGGGAGTGATCGCCGAATTGCCCGGACCCCCGTTGATAGTGACACCGGAAACCGACGCGTTACCCTTTGACCCTGAATTTGGCGGCGACACCGCCACTTCGGCGATCGCCGGCCCGGCGTTGCTGCTCGACCAAGTGCCCAGACTGCAACCGGCAGCCTGGGCGAAGTTGATGATGACCTCGTCGACACCTGCGTTGGGTGCCGGGCCCAGGTCCTGGCTGAACGAGCCGTTCCCAATCGACCCACCGGTATAGATGCAGGCCACCGGGGCGGCGGTACCGGCCCAGCCGATCTGGATCTCGTCGATGCAACCCGTGCACCCAGTGTCGTTGACCGCATAGTTTCCGGCCACCACGACGTGGGCCGTTGATGAAACGAGCGCGTAATTGTTGCCGGAGCCGTTGACGGTGACACCGGAGACGGTGGCCGCCCCGCTGCTCACGCTCGTCGGCGGCGGAACCGCACTCGCCAACCCCGCCATCCCGACAAGCAGTCCGACGATCAACGCGGTTGCTGCCAGCGGAGCCGCCCACCTGGTGAGTAGTTTCATGGTCATCCATTCCGGTCTTTGACGATCACCGTCGAAATGTCCATTGTCGATAATTTCCATGATCTTTTGGACCACAGATTCCACCGCGCTTCGTCAAGTTATAGAATGAGAAGACTGGCCCGCAACTCCTGACATTTATTGTTGCAGTGCTAGTGACAGTACCCCGTACAGGGAAAACGCCAATTGCAATTCAGGGAGGGATGTGCTGGTTACTTCTTATGTATTTCCACCCACTGGGGAGAATGTAGCGACCGTATGCGAGCTTTCTTCCTAAAACAACCTGTTTGCAACCGACCTGCTCAACGGCGTAGCCGCCGCGAAGTTGGGGCAGACGAGCCGCCGAATTAGAACAGAGCGTCGACGAAGGCAGCCGGATCGAAGTCGATAAGGTCACCCACGGCTTCGCCCAGTCCGACCAGCTTCACCGGCAGTCCGAGCTCGCGTTGGATGGCCACCACGATCCCGCCCTTGGCCGTGCCGTCCAACTTGGTGAGCACCACCCCGGTCACATCGACCGCCTCGGTGAAGACCTTGGCCTGGGCCAGTCCGTTCTGTCCGGTGGTGGCGTCGAGTACCAACAGCACCTCCACCACCCGGCCCGGCGGACGGTCGGCCACCCGGCGTATCTTCTTGAGCTCCTCGACGAGATTCACTTTGTTGTGAAGGCGTCCGGCGGTGTCGGCCAACACCACCGCGTGGCCCTTGGAGGCAGCCCGTTGCACCGCATCGAATACCACCGAGGAGGGATCGCCCCCTTCGGAGCCTCGGACGATGTCGGCATCCGACCGGGTGGCCCAGGTTTCCAGCTGTTCGGCCGCCGCGGCTCGGAAGGTGTCGGCCGCCGCCAACAGCACCCGGTTGCCGCCGGCAGCCAGGCGGCTGGCCACTTTGCCGACCGTGGTCGTCTTGCCCACTCCGTTGACGCCGACGAACAACCAGACGTCCACCGATCGCCCGTTGTCAGAGTCGTCACTCGTGCGCAGAGTCGTCGGAGTCTGACAAGAACCCTTCCGGGCGAGGCTCGGCCAAGCCGGCACTCGTCGCCGACAGGGTGGCGACGAGGTCGCCTTTCAAAGCGTCGATGAGGGCGTCGGCCCCCGAAATCTCGCCGGCCTTCACCCGGGTTCGGAGGTCGTCGAGCAAGGCATCGGTAGCCCCCACCCCGACGTCAGCACGGATCAGGGCCTCTTCGAGGTCGTCCCAGGTCGATGCGTCGATCTTGGACTTCGACCGCACCGAACCCAGGTAGCCGGACAGCAGGCCCCGGGCCTTCCCCATCCGGCTGCGGTAGGTGACCGGCTCGACAACTTCGACCGGCTCAGCGACCTCGACCGGCGCGGCAATTTGAACCGGAGGGGCAACCTCGACGGAGGCCTCGGGAGCCTCGGCGGGCGGAGCCGTCCGGGAGGGGGGTCGGGTCTTGGTTGCTGCCGGAGCGTCGGCGTCCGGCCCGAGGCCGCGGCGGCGGCGCAGGCGGACGCCCAAGGTCACCCCACCAGCCACCACGATGACCGGGATGCCGACCGCGAGCCCGATCACGGTGTCCGACGCGGCGTTGATCATCGCCGGGTCGATCACAGTTCCGTACCTCCCACCACTTCGGTTCCGACACCATTGCCGCCGTCTTCCACCTGGGGGCCGACCGCCTCCGGGCCCGCATCCAGTCCTGGGAACCCCGAGTCGCCCTGGCGACGGGGGACCTTCTGGCTCACCACCTTGGAGGAACCGCCCGGGGCCATGGTCACGCCGTAGAGCGCGTCGCCGGCTTCCATCGTCCGCTTCTGATGGCTGACGATGATCAGCTGGGCCTCCTCCCGGAATTCGTGGACCAGGCCCAGGAACCGGTGGAGGTTCACGTCGTCGAGGGCGGCCTCCACCTCGTCCATGAGGTAGAAGGGCGACGGCCGGCTCCGGAACACCGCGAAGAGGAAGGCCAGGGCCACCAACGACCGTTCGCCACCCGACAACAGCGACAGCCGGCGGACGTTGCGGCCGGCCGGCCGCACCTCGACCTCGACACCGGTGTCGAGCAGGTTCTCCGGATCGGTGAGGGACAGACGCCCGGTGCCGCCCGGGAACAAGGTGGTGACGAGGTTGGAGAAGTGCTCGTTGACATCGGCGAAGGCCGAGGCGAACACCTGCATGATCTCGTCGTCGAGAGTGCGGATCACGTGATGGAGCTCGCGGCGAGCCGTCCGGACGTCTTCGACCTGGGTCTCGAGGAATTGATGGCGTTCGCCGAGTTCGGAGAGCTCTTCGAGGGCCAACGGGTTCACCGGTCCGAGTTTGGCCAGCTCGAGCTCGAGCTGTTCCACCCGGGCCCCGGCATCCACCCCGTCGGGAAGTTCTGGCGCCGGCGCGGCCAGCGCCTCGTCGGGCTTGGACCCGAGCTCACGCCGCAGCATGTCGACCACCGCCTCGCGGCGGATGCTCGACTCGGCCAGTTCGAGCTCGATCTTCTGGATCCGGCTCCGTACCGCGGCCAACTCGTGCTCGGCGGCCGAGCGCTGCCCGCGCAGGGTCTCGAGGCGGGCGCCCCCGGCCCGCACCGCTTCCCGCTGGCGGCGGTGGCGCTCGCGGAATTCGCCCAACGCGCCATCCAACCCGACCTGGGCGGTGCCCACCACGGCCAGCAACCGCTCGACGGCGGTGGCGTCGGCTTCGAGCCGCCTCCGGCGCTCGGCCGCCTGTTGGCGCTCGTCGGAATGGCCGGTCAACCGGCGTTCGACTTCGGCTAGCCGCTCGGCCAGTACCCGCCGGCGCTCCTCCAGGCCGGCCCGGCGGACCTCCCACTCACTCCGCCGTGCCACCACTTCGGCGATCCGGTCATCGATGCGTTGGCGTTCCTCCCGGGCCGCGCCCAACCGTTCGGCCGCGGTGGCCCGGACCGCCTCGAGCCGGGGCAGCTCATCGTCGAGCTCCGAGGCCCGAGCCGCGTCACGCCCGATCCGCTCGTCCAGTTCGGTATAGCTCTGGTCGATTTCCTCGATCTCGGATGACAGGGTGGTGAGATCGTTGGCGATCCGGCTTCGGGCCACTCTGGCGGTCTGGTGGGCACCCTCGTTCCGGTCGTCCGACCGCACCGCTTCTGCCGCCGCCGCCCGGGCCGCCTCGACGGTGGTCCGTGCCTCCCGACGGGCTTCCGCGGCGTTGGCGGCTTCCTCGGCCGCGACATCGGCCCGGGCCTGTGCCTCTTCGACCACCGCGGCGGTGACGATGCCTCCGACGGCCCGGACCCGCCAGCCGGTGGAGGAGAACCGGTCCCCCTCGCGGGTGACCACCACCAGGTCGGGACGGGCCAATGCCAGATCGATGGCGTCGGTCCAACCTCCGTTGGGGCAGACCGACCCGGCGAGGAGGGTGTCGAGCACCGCGGCCAAGCCCGCGACGTCCGGGCGCCCGCGGCGGGGCCTCACGTGCCGGCGGAGCGGCTCGGTAGCCGGTATCTCATTATCGGCGCTACGGTGCCCATCGGCCCGCTCGACCGCATCGGTGAGCGCCAGCACCGCGCCGGTCGCCTCGCCCTGGCGCAAGCGGGCCAGCGCCGCCCGGGCCGGGCCGCTCCCCGAGACCACCACCGCGGCCAGCGACGCCCCGGCGGCGGCTTCGAACGCCTCCTCCCAACCCGGGTCCACTTCGACCAGGTCGAGGAGGATCCCGACCACGCCGTCGACCCCGGTGAGGAGTTCGGCTCCGGCCGCGCCACGGACCTCGTCCAACGCCCGGGCCAGGGCATCCGCCCGGGCCGCCGAGCGGTGGTGTTCCTGTTCCGCCTGGCGGAGGGTCTCCTCGGCCGTCTCCAGGCGTTGGGCGGCTGACCCGAGGGCGGCCTCGGTCTCGGCCACCGCCGTCTGGAGCCGGTGCCGCAGTTGCTCGAGTTCGGCCAGCCGCTCGGCCAGCTCGTGGTCCTCGCCTTCGAGGGCCGCGTACCGGCGGCGGGCGGAACCCAACCGACCGGTGATCTGCTCGAGCGCCCGCCGGTCCCGCTCGAGGGCCCGCTCGAGCCCGGCCCGTTGTCCCCGGGCCACGGTGACGGCTTCGTCGGCGCTGCGCAACCCCGACTCGTCGCCCCAGGCCGCCAGGTGGGCTTCGAGCTCGGCGGTCGATGCCGCCTCGGCGGCGGCCATCTCCGACTCCTCGGGGGCCAGCGCCTCGGCCTCGGCCTCGGCGGAGGCGAGCTCACTTCCCAGTCGGGCGCCCTCCGCCTCCAGGGTGGAGACGACGTCGGCGTCCGCGGCCGCGTCGAGGGCCAGGGCCAGCGAGCGCTGCCGCTCACGGAGCACGCCGGTCAACCCCCGGGCCCGTTGCACCAATCCTTCGACCCGCCCCAGTGAGGAGGCGAGGTCGGCCTCCCGTTGCGCCGACAGCTCATCGGCGGTACGGGTGGCGGCGGTGTCCAGCTCCTCCAACGAGCCCCGCAGCCGCTCCTCGGTGGCCGAGAGCTCGACCCGCAGGCGGTCCCCGTCCCGGTGGCGGCCGTCGAGCGCGGCCAGCTCGGTGCCGGCGACGAACAGCCGCACTGCCCGAAGCTCGTCGGCCAGCTCGGTGTGGGAACGGGCGGCGGCGGCCTGTCGTTCGAGCGGTCGGATCTGACGCTTGACCTCCCGCACCAGGTCGCCGAGGCGTTCGAGGTTCTCCTCGGTGGCGGCCAGCCGGCGTTCCGAGCGCTCCCGCCGCCGACGGAACTTGAGGACGCCGGCGGCTTCCTCGATCACCGCCCGCCGATCCTCGGGCCGGGCATTGAGGATGGCGTCGAGCTGGCCCTGGCTCACGATGACGTGCTGTTGGCGCCCGACCCCGGTGTCGGACAGCAGCTCTTGGACGTCGAGCAGGCGGCAGGGTGCCCCGTTGATGGCGTACTCGCTGTCCCCGGAGCGGAACAGCGTACGGGTAATGGTGATCTCGGCCAGGTCCGAGGCCAGCTTGCCCGAGCTGTTGTCGATGGTGAGGGCCACCTCCGCCCGACCCAGGGCGGGGCGGTTGGCGGTGCCCATGAAGATGACGTCCTCCATCTTCGACGACCGCACGGTGCGGGGACCCTGGGCTCCGAGCACCCAGGCCACCGCATCGACCACATTCGACTTTCCACTGCCATTGGGCCCGACGACCACGGTGATCCCGGGCTCGAACTCGAGCACTGCGGGATCGGCAAACGACTTGAAACCCTTGAGGGAGAGCGACTTCAGGAACACCGGGTGCTCACACTACCGATCGGTCGAGCACGGGCGACGAACCCCGTCTCAGACCTGGCAGTGTTCGCACAGATAGGTCGCCCGACCACCGGATTTCACTTTGGTGATGGTGGACCGGCAACGGCGACAGGCCTGGCCCTCGCGGTCGTAGGCCTGGTGCTGACCCTGATAGTCACCGACTTCCCCGAACAGGTCACGGTACTGCTCGTCGGCCAGTGACGAGCCACGGTGCTTGACCGCCTCGGCCAGGGTCTCGACCATCGAGCGGTAGAGACGGCGAACCTCCTGGGAGGAGAGCGAGTTCGACATCCGGTCATACCGCAGACCCGCGGCGAACAGGATCTCGTCGGCGTACATGTTGCCGATCCCGGCCACGAACTCCTGGTCCATCAGGAGGGACTTGAGCCCGGCCTTGTGGGAGCTCAGCAGTACCCAGAACTTCTCCCAGCTCATGACGTCTTCGAGCGGATCGAAGCCCAGATGGGCGAGTTCGGGAACCGCCGGGCCCCCGTCGGCGGCGGCCGACGACACGAACAGCTCCCCGAAGGTGCGCGGGTCGACGAAGCGCAGCTGGCCACCCTGGGTGAAGGTGATGATGGCGTGGGTGTGGGGGGCCTTGGGCTCCTTGATGCTCTTGGCCCGTTGCAGCTGACCACTCATCCCCAGGTGGACCACCAGGGTCTCCCCGTCATCCAGGCCCAGGAGCAGGTACTTTCCTGATCGGCCGATGGACTTGATGGTGTGGCCCTCGAGCCGGGCGCGGAAGTGCTTGGCGCTCGGGTGGCGTCGGACGGTGCGCCCGTTGCGCACCTCCACGGCTTTGATCTTGCGGCCGACGACCTCCCCTTGCAGGTCGCGCCGAATGGTTTCCACTTCGGGAAGTTCAGGCATCCTTTCCTTCCCTTTCATCCCCCAACGCTCCACAGGCAACCCGGGCGGCGTCCTGTTCTGCGTCCTTCTTCGATCGTCCCTCCCCCGATCCGAGGGGCTGGTCAGCAACGTACACCGTGGCTTGATACCTCCGAGCATGATCCGGGCCCTGACCCGCCACTTCGTACCTGGGAATCCCCTGCCCGCGGCTCACGGTGAGCTCTTGGAGCCGGCTCTTGTGGTCGGCCTCGCCGGGTTCGGCGATGGCGGCCTCGATTCGGTCCGAAAGCAACCCGAGGATGAGCCGGCGCGCCTCTTCGAAGCCTCCGTCGAGGTAGACGGCTCCGAAGATGGCCTCCACCGCGTCGGCCAGGATCGACTCCTTCTCCCGCCCCCCGGAGAGATCCTCACCCTTGCCCAGCCGGAGGTAGGGCCCCACCTTGAGCTCACGTCCGACCTCGGCCAGGACCCGGGCGTTGACCACCCCGGCCCGCACGATGGAATGGATCCCTTCGGCCAGCTCAGGGTGGTTGCGATAGGTGTGGTCGGCCACCACCAGGCCGAGGACCGCGTCACCCAGGAACTTCGAGCCGTTCGTTGGACGGCTCCTGGCCCTGTTCCGCACACCATGACCGGTGGGACAGGGCCTGGTCGATCAAGTCGGGATTGGAGAAGCTGTAACCGATGAGGTCGAACGTCTCAGGCTCCCTCGAGTTTGGTGTGGACGTAGTCCACCGCATCCCGGACGGTACGCAGATCCTCGAGATCCTCATCGTCGATGCGGAACCCCACCGAGCGCTCCCCCAGCTCTTCCTCCAGGGCTTCCACCAGCTCGATCAAGGCCAGGGAATCGGCGTTCAGGTCCTCGGCGAACGACGAGGACTCGGTGATGGTGCTGGGCTCGATCTCCAAAATGTCCGCGAGCAGGTCACGGGTGAGCTCGAACACCTGCTGGCGATCGAGTGGACCCTTTTCCACATGGGCCTCTGGGGACACGGCGACTCCTGGGTTGAGCGAATTCGGACCAACCGGCCGGGGCCCTCGGGGTGAAATTGCGCTGCTACCAGGGATTACCCTTGTAGCAACACCCTTCAGCGGACCGAACCGGCGGCTTGTAAGGCGCTCACATGCTACCGGAATCACACATATGTCATGCGGATAGCCGGTAGGTGAGCAGGGAAAACGGGCTGAGCGGGCCCAACCCCTCCCGTCGATCGATGGGAGGTCGGCCCGAAATGACGGGCCGGCAGGACCTCCCCGCCGCGCCGCCAGAGCCTGTCGTACGCTCCCTTCATGCGGATCCTGATCACCGGAGCGGCTCGGGCCATCGGAGCGGCCACCGCGGTGGAACTGACCCGATCGGGCCATGAGGTCGTCGCCACCGCCCGGGACGTCACCCTCCTCGACCGCCTCGACGTGAGCCGGCGCCTGACCCTCGATGTCACCGACCCGGAGTCGGTCCGCGCCGCTCTCGACCAGGCCGGCGAACTGGACGCCATCGTCAACAACGCGGCGATCTCCGGCAAGGGGCCCCTGGAGGACTTCCCGCTCGACCGGTTCCAGACGATGCTGGACACCAACACCCTCGGGCCGTTACGCCTGGTCCAAGAAGTGATTCCCGGCTGGCGACGGCGGGGCCACGGGGTGGTGGTGAACGTCAGCTCCATTCAGGGTCGGGTGTCCACGCCGTTGGAGGGCCCCTACTCCGCCTGCAAGTACGCCCTCGAGTCGCTGTCGGAGACGCTGCACTACGAGGTCGGGCATTTCGGGATCCGGGTCGTGATCATCGAGCCCGGTTACATCGGCACCGGGATGAAGCCCGCCACCCCCCACACCGGTGACCCGGTCTACGCCGGGCTGTGGGAGCAGTGGGACGGCACCGACGCCAAAGTCACCGGGCCACAGGGCCGGCCCGGGCCGGAGATCGTGGCGGTGGCCATCCGCCGCGCCGTCGAGGACCCGACCACCCCGCTCCGGGTGCCGGTGGGGGACGACGCCGAGATGGTGCTCGGGGCGCGGTCGCAACTGGACGACCCGACCTTCGAGAAGGCTATGCGGGACGTGCTGGGGATCACCTGGTAATTCAGGTGCGGGCGTTGATGAGGCTCTTGGCCGCCATCTTCATGTAATCGAGCATCTGGGTCTCATCGCCCGGCTCCAATCCGGCCGATCGGACCGCGTCCGTCATGTGACCGAGCCAGGCGTCGGCTTCCGCGGTCCCGATGGCGAACTGGACGTGCCGCATCCGAAGCCGGGGCTGTCCGCGTTGTTCGTTGAAGGTGGGCGGTCCTCCCCAGTACTGGGCGAGGAACAGGGCCAGATGCGCCTTCGGCCCCGAGAGGTCCTCGGGGTACATGGGGCGGAGCCGGGGGTCGGTCTCCACTCCGGCGTAGAACCGGTCGACCAACGCCACGAAGAACGGCTCGCCGCCCCATCGATGAAACGGGGTGTCCCCGGGACTGGTGGGTCGTCGAACCGGTCGCACCCACCGACTGTAGGTCGACCTCGGATAGCCTCATCCCGGCTGCCGTCGGCGACCGACGGGTCATCAGGAGGTCAATCGTGTACGAATGGTCAGAAGAGCAGTTGATGGTGAGGGACACCATCCGCCGGTTCATCCAAGCCGAGGTGGTGCCCCACATCGAGGAGCTGGAGCACGGCGATCTCCCGCCCTACGACATCATCCGCAAGCTGTACGCCACCTTCGGCATGGACCAGATGGCCCGAGACCGGTTCAAGTCCCAGCTCGATCGCAAGCGCAATGGCGTCGAGGCGAAACCGTCGGCCGCCCGGGAGGAAAGCCGGGGCGACGGCGGCGCGGCGGCCATGGCCCTCATCCCCATCGTGGAACTGTGCCATTACTGCCCCGGAATCGTGACGGCCATGGGGGTCAGCATGGGATTGGCGGCCGGCACCATCATGAAGCAGGGCACCCCCGCCCAGATGGAGCGGTGGGGCCTCGACCTCCTGACCATGGACAAGGTGGGTGCCTGGGCCATCACCGAACCCGACTCGGGCTCGGATGCCCTGGGGGGCATGAAGTCGACGGCCCGGAGGGACGGCGACGAGTACATCCTCAATGGCAACAAGACGTTCATCACCAATGGCCCCTACGCCGACACCATCGTGTTCTACGCCAAGCTCGACGACGGCTCCGACACCCCGATCCGCGACCGGAAGGTCCTGACCTTCGTCCTCGACACCGGAACCCCCGGTCTCGAGCAGTCCAAGCCCTTCCGCAAGATGGGGCTGCACTCCTCGCCCACCGGGGAGCTCTTCCTGTCCGATGTGCGGGTGGGCAAAGCCAACCTGCTCGGGGAGACCGAGGACGACCGGGAGGGAAGCGGACGCGACTCGGCCAAGGGCAACTTCGTCACCGAGCGGGCCGGGGTGGCGGCCATGTCCCTCGGCCTCATCGAAGAGTGCCTGAAGCTGTCGGTGGCCTACGCCCAGGACCGGATGCTGTGGGGCCAGCGCATCGGTGACCGGCAGCTCATCCAGCTCAAGTTGGCCAAGATGGAGATCGCCCGGCTCAATGTGCAGAACCTGGTGTTCCGGCACATCGAGATGTCCGCCGCCGGGAAGAGCCTGACCCTGGCCGAGGCCTCCGCCATGAAGCTCTACTCCGCCCAGGCTGCCTCCGAAGTGGCCATGGAAGCCGTGCAGCTGTTCGGGGGCAACGGCTACATGTCGGAGTTCCGGGTCGAGCAGCTGGCCCGAGACGCCAAGGTGTTCCAGATCTACGCCGGCACCGATGAGATCCAGGTCACCCACATCGCCAAGGACCTCCTCAACCGCTGACCCGCCAACGGCGACCGGATTCGAAGCCACCGAAAGGGGTAGCCATGCAGGGCAAAGTCGTCGTCGTCACCGGCTCGAACTCCGGCATCGGCAAGGAAACGGCGGTCGCGCTGGCCACCATGGGGGCCACCACCATCCTGGCCTGTCGCAACCCGGAGAAAGCCGAGGCGGCGGCGAGCGAGGTGCGAGCGGCCTCCGGGTCGGACGACGTCCACGTCGTCGCCCTTGATCTCGCCGACCTCACCTCGGTGAAGGCGGCGGCGGCGGAGCTGCTGTCCCGCTGGGACCGGCTCGATGTCCTGGTGAACAACGCCGGCGGCATCTGGTCCGGCCGGCAGGTCACCGTCCAGGGATTCGAGCAGACGCTGGGTGTCAACCATGTCGGCCCGTTCTTCCTCACCTCGCTCCTCCTCGATCGCCTGAGGCAGGCCGAATCGGCACGCATCGTCAACCTGTCGTCGTTCGGCCATCACCTGGCCATCACGGGCATGAACTGGGACGATCTGCAGGGCGAGCAGCGCTACAGCACCTTGGGCGCCTACGCCCAGTCGAAACTGGCCAATCTGCACTTCACCCGGGGCCTGGCCCTTCGCCTGGTCGGCACCAACGTCACCGCCAACGCCGCCCACCCGGGCCCGGTGCGCAGTGGCTTCGGACTGGATGGCGACATGACCGGGATCATGGGCTGGGGGAACCTTCTGATACGCCCGTTCGAGATCTCCGCCACTGCGGGGGCGGCGACCCCCGTCTACCTGGCCTCGTCCCCCGAAGTTGAAGGGAAGACCGGCGGCTACTACGTGCACTCGAGGCTCGGACATCCGTCCCGCCACGCGCGCTCCGACATCGACGCGGATCGGCTCTGGGAGGTCACCGAGAAGATGGTCACCGAGAGCGGGTTCACCCTTCCCTGACGCCCAGCGGTTCGGCAGTCAGAGACGCGGCTGTCGGTACGGGGCTGCCACCCCGTGGCGATGTTGCTGCCCGACCGCCAACCACCGCGTAGACAAGGTTGCGCCGGCACCGTGGAGGGCCCGGGGGCCGGCGGCGGGACCCGGTGGCCTCAGTCGGCGACGGGAGCCGGGATCTCGGTCACCGCGTCGGCTACCGCGGCCACCAGACCGCCGACGGCCAAGTCATGGGCCACGGTGATGGCGTTGACCATGGCGGTGGCCGACGACGACCCGTGGCTGATGACGCACACCCCGTCCACCCCGAGGAGCATGGCCCCGCCGGTGCCCTCCGGCTCCAGCTCGGCGGCCAGCGGGGCGATGGCGGGGAGCAGCGCGTCGGCAGCCGGTTCGAGCCCGGGACGGCCCAGGATCTCGGTGAGGGCGGCGACCAGGAACCGGAGGGAACCCTCCATCGTCTTGAGGGCCACGTTGCCGGTGAAGCCGTCGGTCACGATGACGTCGGCGGCGGCGTGAAGGAAGTCCCGCCCTTCGACGTTGCCGATGAACTCGAATCCGTCGCCGCCCAGCCCGTCGGTCAACAGGGCGTGGGTTTCCTTCTCGAGCGGGGTGCCCTTGGACTTCTCCTCTCCGATGGAGAGGAGGGCCACGGTGGGAAGGGTGACCCCGTAGCGCTGACGGGCGAAGGCCGCCCCCATCTGGGCGAACTGGACCAGCATCTGCGGGCTGCACTCGGCGTTGGCCCCCGAGTCCAGCAGCACGGTGGGCGGCTTGCCGGACCCCGGGTTGGGGATGGGGGTGGCGATGGCCGGCCGGATCACCCCGGGGAGGCGCCCCATCCTCAGCAGGGCGGACGCCATGGTCGCACCGGTGTTCCCGGCCGACACCATGGCCATGGCCTTCCCGTCGCGCACGGCCTCGGCCGCCCGCACCAGCGACGAGTCCTTTTTACGGCGCACGCCCTGGGCGGGGTCGTCATCCATGCCGATGACCTCGCTGGCGTGGAGCTCGGGGAGTCCGCCGGTGTCGCCCATCTCCCCGGGCCGGCCGACCAGGAGCACCCCGATCCCCGACTCCTCGGCCACCCGACGGGCGCCGGCGACTATCTCGTTGGGAGCCCGGTCACCACCCATGGCATCGACGGCCACCGGCAGGTTCGCGAACGCCTCACCCGTCGGGCGGACGCCACCCCGGGCCACTACTCGACTTCGATCGCCTGGCGACCCTTGTACCAACCGCAGTTCGGGCACACGACATGGGGCAGCTTGGCGTGGGTGCACTGCGGGCACACCGAACGGGCCGGCGCCTTCAACACCCAGTTGGATGCGCGGCGGCTGCGGCTCTTCGCCTTGGAGGTCTTCTTCTTGGGGACGGCCATAGGGAGGGCATTCTAGGGCAAGCCACCACCCTCGCCGTCACGGAGGACATCGAGGGCCGACCAGCGCGGATCGGCCGGCGGGGCGCAGCGGCAGGTCTCGAGATTCAAGTTGGTCCCGCACTGCGGGCAGAGGCCGAGGCAGTCCTCCTTGCACAGGGGGGCCAGCGGGAGCTCGAGCAGAACCGCGTCCCTGGCCAAGGGCTCGAGGTCGAGGATGTCATCGGCCAGCACGTAGGCGTCGTCGTCGTCACCGGCGGCCCCGGGCGGGCCCTCGGCCCCCTCGATCACATAGCGCTCCCGCACCTCGGCCTCCACCGCCCCGGTGACCACCCCGCCGCACCGGCGACACTCCCCCTGCCACGGCGCCGACACCCGGCCGGTGGCCATGACACCGCCGGGATAGGAGGAGAGGGTTACCCGGGCATCGACCTCGGCGCCCTCGGGCACCGCCACGCTCACCGTGGCCAGGTCGTCGATCACCCCTCGGCGCTCCTCGTGACGAACGGTGCCGGCCACCTTCCGGAGGCTGGAGGCATGGACGAGAAAAGGCGTCGATGTGCGCACGGTGTCCGTCCTTTAGGTCAGGTCCTGATCGAAGAAGCCCTCGGGGTCGTCAGGACCCAGACCCTCGAGATCCAAGTCGGCGGCGGAGGTCAGCGAGGTATCCCCACCTTCCCCGATCTCCACCGGCGGGAGCGGGGTCACCCGGAGCTTCTCGCGCCCGGCCTGCACCGTCTTCATGGTCCGATCGAGGACGATCTCGAAACTGGCCAGCTTCTGGTCGGCGTAGTCCTCCGCCTCGTGCCGCAGGCGGCGGGCCTCCTCGTTGGCGTCGTCGAGCACCCGCTGGGCCACGTGGTTGGCCTGGCGGACGATCTCGGTGCGCTGGACCATCCGCTCGGCCTGGACCCGTACCTCTTCGAGCAGCGCGTCGGCCTCCCGGTTCTTCTCGGCGATGAACTCCTGGCGCTCCTTCAGCAGCCATCGGGCCTCCCGGATCTCGTCGGGCATCCGATCGAGGGCGGCCTGCAGGACATCGGCCACCTCTTCGCGGGAGATCAGCACCGAGGCGGACAGCGGCATCGCCTTGGCCGTGAGCACCATGTCCAACGCCTCCCGGACCAGGGTCTCGGCGTCCTGCTCCTCGCCGGCCGCCCGCTGCGCTTCCAGATCCTCGAACAGATCACTCATTGGCGAACTTCTCCTGGAGCCGTACGGCCACCACTTTGGGAACGAATGCGGTGACGTCGCCGCCGAACCGGGCCACCTCCCGGAGGAGGCGCGAGGCGATGAACGAGTGCTCGGAGCTGCTGGCGATGAACAGGGTCTCCACTCCGGAGAGCTTCCGGTTCATCTGGGCCATCTGCAGCTCGTTGTCGAAGTCGGACACCGCCCGGAGGCCCTTCACGATGGCACTGGCCCCGACGTCCTCGGCCACGTTCACCAGCAAGGTGGACACCGACACGATGCGCACGTTGTCCATGTGGGCCAACGCCTCTTCGAGCATCTCCTTGCGCTCATCCAGATCGAAGAGTGGCTGGCTCTTCTGCGGATTGCGCAGCGCAGCCACGATGACCTCGTCGAACAGCCGCGAGGCGCGCTCGATGACCTCCAGGTGTCCATTGTGGACGGGATCGAATGACCCGGGAATCAGCGCAATGGTCACGAGGCACCTTTCTGTGAGACCGGTTCCGGCCGGGCAACTGTGACGATGGTACTGCCATAGCGCTTGAATTTGAGGACTCCCCAGCCGTCGACCTCGGGCAACTCCGCGCCCGACTCGAGGACGACCAGATCGCCGGGCAGCCGGCGGATGAGGTTCTCCCACCCGTCGTAGGCGTAGGGGGGATCGGCCAGGACGAGGTCGTAGCGGGACACGGTGGAGCCGACCCAGCCATCGACGTCGGCCCGGATGAGGGTGGCGTAGCCGTCCCGCTCGGCATCGGGCAGGCCGACCGACGCCAGGTTCTGGCGGATGAGGTCGAGGCTGGCCGGGTCCCGGTCCACGAAGGTGACCGAGGACGCCCCCCGGGACAGGGCTTCGATGCCGAGGGCCCCGGTCCCCGCGAACAGATCGGCGACCTGGAGACCGTCCACCCCGCCGAGGCTGAACAGCATGTCGAAGATCGCCTCCCGGGCGCGGTCGGAGGTGGGGCGCACCGACGGGGTCACAGGAGCGGACAACCGGCGACCCCGGAACTCTCCCCCGATCACTCGCACGCCTGGAAGTCTACCCTTGGCACCCTCGGGGCATCGGTCAACTCTTGAATAGAAACGCGGACTCTTCGTCGTCGATGAAGATGCGGAGCTCGTCGGTGAGGAGGGGGTGGTCGGACAGGTCCGGGTCGGCGCCGACGATCTGCTCGGCCACTTCGCGGGCCTTGATGACCAGATCGCGATCGGAGATGAGCCGGGCCAGCTTCAAATCGCTCCGGCCCTTCTGGCGGGCGCCGAGGATGGTGCCCTCCCCCCGGAGCTCGAGGTCGACGTCGGCCAACTCGAACCCGTCGGTGGACCGCTCGAGGGCGGCGAGCCGGGTGGCCGCCTCCGGGCTGTCGCTCTCCGACAGCAGGTAGCACCACGACGGCTCGCTCCCCCGCCCGACCCGGCCGCGCAACTGGTGGAGTTGGGCGATCCCGAACCGGTCGGCATCCTCGATCACCATGACGGTCGCCTCGGTCACGTCCACCCCGACTTCGATCACGGTGGTGGCGACCAGCACCTCGAGACGACCGGCCCGGAAGTCGGCCATCACCGACTCCTTGGCCGCCGGCCGCATCTGGCCATGGAGCACCCCGATGCGCAGTCCGGCGAGCTCGGTGCCGGCCAACCGTTCCGCCTCCTCGGTGACCGAGGTGGCCTGGACCCGTTCCGAGCCCTCCACCAGCGGGCAGACGACGAAGGCGCGGTGGCCGGAGGCCACCTGCTCGCGCACCCGGGCCCACGCCGCCTCGACGTCGAGCGGGGTCCGGGCCCAGTGGGTGTCGACCGCCACCCGTCCGGGAGGCAGTTCGGTGATCACCGTCATGTCGAGATCACCGAAGACGACCATGGCCGCGGTGCGGGGTATCGGGGTGGCGGTCATCACCAGCAGGTCGGGATCCCGCCCCTTCCCGTCGGCCCCCCTCCCCTTGTCCCGCAGCGCGGCGCGTTGCTCGACGCCGAACCGGTGCTGCTCGTCGATGACCACCGCGCCGAGCGACCGGAACCGGACCTCGTCGGTCAGCAGCGCGTGGGTCCCGATCAGCAGGTCCACCGTCCCGTCGGCCAGCCCGGCGTGGAGCGAGGCCCGATCGCCGGCCGACGTCTTGTTGGTGAGGAGGGCGACCCGCAGCGGGCGGTCCCCGGTCAAGGTGGAGGGATCGGGGACCGCCATCCCTTCGAGCAGCTCCCGGACCCCGGCAAAGTGCTGCTCGGCGAGGACCTCGGTGGGGGCCATCAGCGCCCCCTGGTGGCCGCCCTCCACCGCCACCAGCAAGGTGGCCACCGCCACCACGGTCTTTCCCGCCCCGACGTCGCCCTGCAACAGCCGGTGCATGGGCAGGGGGCCGGCCAGGTCGCCGCGGATGGTGTCGATGGCCGCTCGTTGGCCACCGGTGGGCTCGAAGGGCAGTCGGGCGAGAAACCGGTCGACCAGGGTCTGGCCGCCGTCCGGAAGGGACACCAGGTGGCGGATGCCCCGGGCGTCTTCTTGGAGGCGGCGCTGGCGGAGGACCAGTGCGAGTTGCAGACGGAAGAGCTCGTCGAAGGCCAGCCGCTGCCGGGCCGGCTCCACCTCGGCCATGGCCGACGGCCGGTGGATGTGGTTGAACGCCGTCGTCCGGTCGAGCAGATCGAACTTCTGCCGCCACCGGTCGGGCAGCGGCTCGGCGAACTCCCCGGCCCGCTCCAGCGCCTCGGCCGCGTAACGGGTGATCCGGGCCGAGGTGAGGTCGGCCTTCTCGGTCAGCGGGTAGACGGGAAACACCCGGCCCGACTCCGGACTCCCCTCCCCGTCGCCTTCGTCGTCAGCCGACCGCAGCACCTCGGCGGTGGGGTTGACCATCTGCCGGGTGTCCCGGTAGGAGGTGACGGCACCGTAGAACAGCACCAGGGTGCCCACCGGCAGCTGCTTGGCCCGCCAGGTCTGGTTGAAGAACACCACCTTCACCCCGCCGGAGTCATCGGTGACATCGAACTCCACCCGGGCCGGGCTCCGTCCCCGGCCCCGCCCGTAGCGGACCGGCGGCCGGTTGACCCGCCGGACCTCGGCCAGCACCGACGCCTTGTCACCGATGTCCAGCTCGGCCAACGGGGCGAGGCGGGTGCCGTCGATGTACCGCCGCGGATAGTGGGTGAGGAGGTCGAGGACCGAGGTGACCCCCAGGGCTTCCAACTCCCGGGCGGCGCCCGACCCCACGCCCTTCAGCACCGAGACGGGCAGATCCGTCAGTTGCCGGAGCTTGCGTCCCGGTCCGGGTCCCGTCGTCGACCCCGGCCGGCCGGGCCTCGGTCATTCGATGGAGAACAGATACGGATACAGGGGTTGGCCTCCCTGGTGAACCTCGGTGTCGACACCGGGACGGTGTTCGCCGAGCCACTCGGTGATCCGCCGGGTGTCGGCGGCACTGGATCCTTCACCCTCGATGAGGGTGACCAACTCGTGATCCTCGGTCACCAGTTTGTCGAGCAGGGCCTGGGCCACCTGGGACACCGAGTTGGACACCGCCTCGATGCCCTGGCGGGAGAGCCCGAGCCAGTCACCGGTCGCCACCTTGCCCACCGGGCTGTCGGAGTCGCGGACGGCCTGGGTGACCTCGCCGGCCACCACGTTGCGGGCCGAGGTCTCCATGTCCCGGGCGTTGACGTCGACATGGGCCTCGGGGTCGTAGGCCAGCAAGGCGGCGAAGCCCTCGGCGATGTTGTTGGTGGGGACCACCCGGACCACCTTGTCGGTGAGCGCGTCGACCCGTTCGGCCACCGGCCGGATGTTCTTGTTGTTGGGGAGGATGATCACCTCGTCGGCCCGCAGCAACTCCACCGCCTCGAGGATCTCGGCCGTCGACGGGTTCATCGACTGCCCGCCGGCGATGACCTGGTGGACCCCGAGCGACCGGAAGATCCGGCCGATGCCCACCCCGGTGGAGACCGCCACCACCCCGGTGGTCGGCGGCGGGCCGGGGGGACTCGGGCGCGCCGCTCCCGGCGGTGCCGCCTCCCTCCCGCACCCAGCGCTCCTCCTCCACCTCCTCGAGCAGGTCGGTGACCCGGATGCTGCGGGGCCGGCCGGCATCCAGCGCCGCCTCCACCGCCGCCCCGATGTTGTCGGTGTGGATGTGGCAGTTCCAGAGCCCGTCGCCCCCTACCACCACGATGGAGTCGCCGATCCCGGCCCACACCTCCTTGAAGGGGGGGATGGTGTCGTCGGGCGCCTCCAGCAGGTACATGACCTCGTAGCGCAACTCGGAGATGTCGCCGCTCCCGCCGTCGTGGGAGGCGGCCACCGCTTCGTCCATGGCCGGGTGGTCGCGGGCCCACCCGCTCGGCGGCTCGGGGAGGTCCGGCGGCTCGGGGAGCGGGCGGCCGTCCACCACCGAGAGGATGGCGTCGAACAGCAACAGGTAGCCGGCGCCCCCGGCGTCCACCACCCCGGCCTGGGCCAGGACCGGGAGCAGTTCGGGGGTGCGGGCCAGCGCCTCGGCCGCCGCAGACCGGGAGGCGCCGACCACGTCGACCAGCGCCTTGCCGGCGTCAGCCGCGGTCCGGGCGCCCTCGGCGGCGGCGCGGGCCACGGTGAGGATGGTCCCCTCCACCGGCCGCATGACCGCGGCCCGGGCCAGCTCGTCGGCCACCGTGAGCGCCCGGGCCAGGTCCTTCGGCCCCGGGACGAGGCCGGACTCGTTGAGCCCGTCGACGATGCCCCGGAGGAGCTGGCTGAGGATGACCCCGGAGTTCCCCCGGGCACCCATCAGCGAGCCATGGGCGATGGCCTTGGAGGTCACGGCCATATCCGGATGGTCGAACTTGTCCAGTTCGGCCATCACCGACTCGATGGTGAGGGCCATGTTGGTACCGGTGTCGCCGTCGGGAACCGGGTAGACATTCAGGCGATTGATGACATCCTGGTGGGATCGGAGGGCATCCCGGTAGGCCCCGATGACCCGTCCCAGCGTCCCCGCCTCGAGCGTGTCGATGACCCCCATGGGCAGGATGCTAACCTTTACCCGGTTCCGAGAGGTTTTTGAGAGGAAGTCGACGCGTCATGGCAGCGGTGTGTGAGGTCTGCGGCAAGAAGCCGTCGTTCGGCATGAACATCAGTCACTCCCACCGGCGCACCAAGCGCCGCTGGGATCCCAACATCCAGCGCGTCCGGGCCATCGTGGACGGCTCACCCAAGCGTCTTCACGTCTGCACGTCGTGCATCCGGTCGGGCAAAGTCACCAAGCGCCCGATCCGCAACATCCCGGCCTAAGCCCCCCGGCGGGGCGGCCCGGCAGCCGGTTGCGGCCATCGTCGCGATCCCGGCGAGGAGTCGGGACATGCTGAGCCCGCGGACCTTGGGTTCAGCAATTACGTACCTCCCGGCCCCGAATCAGCCCACCGGGTGGCGCCACCCCCCGGCCGGCAGCGGACCGCCGGCCAGTTCGAACCGGCCGGGGTCATCGGTGCAGCGCCCGATCACGATCGGCGGGCGCAACCCGGCCCGGGCGAACTCGTCCTGGAGGCGAGCGGCGTCCCCCACCGCCAGCAGCAGCTCGTAGTCCTCCCCGCCTCCCAGCGCTTCCTCCAGGGTGGCTCCCGGCGCCACCGGCACCTCCGCCAGGTCGATGCCGACCCCCGAGGCCCTGGCCAGGTGGCGAACGTCGGCCACCAGCCCGTCGGAGATGTCGATGGCGGCCCGAGCCCCCGACAGCCGGGCCACCTCCCCCTCGTCGAGGCGGGCGAGCGGACGTCGGTGGGCCCGGATGAGCACCGGCTCCTCTCCGGCCGGGGGCGTGGTGACGCCCAGATCCCGCCGCTGCCGGAGGAGCCGGAGCCCGGCCGCCGACCCGCCCAGCGCCCCGGTGACCAGGAGCCGGTCCCCCGGCCTGGCCCCCGAACGGAGCAGGGGCCCGAGCTGGGCCGATCCCCGGAGGGACCCCGAGACCGCCACCGACACCACCAGCACCGGGGACCCTGACAGGTCGCCGCCGACCACCACACACCCGGTCTCCTCCCCGGCCACCGCCACCCCCTCGGCCACCAGGTCGAGATCCGTCCGCGGTGGGGCGGCGATCGACACCAGGCTGTGATGGGGGCGGCCGCCCATGGCCGCCAGATCGGAAACCGCCACCATCAGCGCCTTGTAGCCCAGGTCATCGAGGCCACTGAGGCCGAGATCGACATGGACCCCGGCCACCACCAGGTCGGTGGCGAGGAGTGCCGGCTCCCCGCCCGGTCCCCGGACGACGGCGGCGTCGTCCCCGATCCAGGTCTCCCCCTCGGGCGGCCGCCCTCCGGGCATCCGGGCAGCTGCGGCCCGCTCGAAGCGCGCCCGCAGGCGGTCGATGGCGTCAAATTCGTCACCGGAACCGGGAAAATGAGCCGACGTCGACCCGGAATTGGTTCCGACCATGTCTCTTGCCTACCATCCACTCCGGCCACCGCCACTAATATCGAGTCGCCCACCGCGGCGCCGGCACCGGCTGTATGCGGTCGTCGCGGCCACCGACCTGGAATCCCGAGGAGGAATCGCCCACCTATGCCACCCACTGAGAACAAGAAGCTGATCGCCTGGGTGGACGAGATTGCGGCGCTGACCCAGCCGGCCTCGGTGGAATGGTGCGACGGATCGGCCGACGAGTACGACCGGCTCTGCCAGCTTCTCGTCGACAACGGGACCTTCACCAAGCTGTCCGAAGCCAAGCGGCCCAACAGCTACTGGTCCCACTCCGATCCGGCCGACGTGGCCCGGGTGGAGGACCGCACCTTCATCTGCTCGACCCAGGAGTCCGATGCCGGTCCCACCAACAACTGGCGGGACCCGGGCGAGATGCGGGCCATGCTCACCGACCTGTTCCGCGGATCCATGAAGGGGCGCACCATGTACGTGGTCCCTTACTCGATGGGTCCGCTGGGATCCGAGATCGCCCACATCGGGGTGGAGATCACCGACTCGCCGTATGTGGCCGTCTCCATGCGGATCATGACCCGGATGGGCCGGGGTGCCCTGGAGGTGCTCGGTGCCGACGGTGACTTCGTGCCCTGTCTGCACTCGGTCGGCGATCCCCTGGCCGACGGCAAGGCCGACGTGCCGTGGCCGTGCGACAGCGAGAACAAGTACATCGTCCACTTCCCCGAGACCCGGGAAATCTGGTCATACGGCTCCGGTTACGGCGGCAACGCCCTGTTGGGGAAGAAGTGCTTCGCCCTCCGCATCGCCTCGGTGATGGCCCGCGACGACAACTGGTTGGCCGAGCACATGCTCATCCTGAAGCTGACCAATCCCGCCGGCGTGACCAAGTACGTGACCGGGGCCTTCCCGTCAGCCTGTGGCAAGACCAATCTGGCCATGCTCATCCCCTCCCTTCCCGACTGGAAGGTGGAGACGGTGGGCGACGACATCTGCTGGATGAAGTTCGGGGCCGACGGACGGCTGTATGCCATCAACCCCGAGGCCGGGTTCTTCGGCGTCGCCCCCGGCACCAACTTCAAGACCAACCCCAACGCCATGCTCACCCTCGACGGGAACGCCATCTTCACCAACACCGCCCTCACCGACGACGGTGATGTCTGGTGGGAAGGGGTGACCGAGGAGCCGCCGGCCCACCTGACCTCCTGGAAGGGCGAGGACTGGACCCCCGAGTCCGACACCCCGGCGTCCCATCCCAACGCCCGCTTCACCGTGGCCGCCGCCCAGGACCCGGCCATCGCCCCCGAGTGGCAGGACCCGGGCGGGGTCCCCATCGACGCCATCATGTTCGGTGGCCGGCGCGCCTCGGTGGTGCCCCTGGTGTTCCAGTCCCGTGACTGGGATCACGGGGTGTTCCTCGGTTCGATCATGTCCTCGGAGACCACCGCGGCGGCGGCCGGCGCGGTCGGGAAGCTCCGTCGCGACCCGTTCGCCATGCTCCCGTTCTGCGGCTACAACATGGCCGACTACTTCGCCCACTGGCTCGACATCGGAGAGTCGGCGGATCCGGCCAAGCTCCCGAAGATCTTCTACGTGAACTGGTTCCGCAAGGACGAGGACGGCCGCTGGCTGTGGCCGGGCTACGGGGAGAACTCCCGGGTGCTGTCCTGGGTCTTCGATCGGGCCGGCGGTGACGGCGAGGCCACCGAGACGCCCATCGGTTTCATCCCGACGACGGGTGCCATCGACACCGACGGTCTGGATCTCTCCGACCAGGACATGGACAAGCTCCTGGCCGTGGACATCGAGGGCTGGCGGGCCGAGCTGCCGGGCATCCGCGAGCACTACGCCAGGTTCGGCGACAAGCTCCCGGCCAAGCTCAACGCCGAAGTCGACCGGCTGGAGAAGCAACTCGGCTGAGCTGCCGACGGGTTGGTTCCGCCACCCGTGGATCAGGGCAGATGGATGTCGTGGACGGCCCGGGCGTCGGCCAGGGTGGCCGCATCCAGCGTCCCCTCGTCCACCGGCACCACGGTGCTCCAGTGCTTTCCGACCGGGCAGTGCTGCCATCGGCCGTTCCCGAGCCGCACCGCCTTGATGGACACCATCGGCATCCAGATGGTGGTGAACAGATGACCGTCCCGACAGCGGACCACCGTGTCGAATCCCGAGGACATCGGCCAAGGTTACGCTCGCACTCACCAGCGACGGTTGGCACCTCGAAGCGAGCTCATGTAGGCCACCGCCCCCAATGCCGCCACAATGGCCATGATCAGGTCGCCGGTCGAGATCGGCAGGGTCAACACCACCGGGACGAAGGCCCCCACCACCCAGACCAACTGCAGGCGCGTCTCGAAACGGGCAAACGCCCGTCCCTGATTGAACACCTCCACGTGTCGCTGGACCAGAGCATCGAACGAAGGCTTGGAAATGGCCCCGGCGACTCCCACCCCGAGGGCCACCACCACCTGGAAGTAGCGGCTCGACTGGAGGGAGATGATCCCGGCGACCACTGCCACCAGCCACATCGACGCCACCAGGATCTGTTGCTCGCTGAACACCCGGCGGAGGCGGGCCACCAGCAGCACGCCGATGAGCGCTCCGGCGGTGATGGCACCGAGCAACAGCCCGAACCACCAGGTCGCCGCCCCCTGCCGGCGGAGTCCGAAGGCCAGCAAGAAGGTCAGAAACCCGAGCTCCGCCTTCAGCACCGACATCGGCATCAACGCCAGCAGCACCTCGGAGGTGGCGATCGGACGGAAGGCGGCGAGGTCCAGCTCATCCTCGGTCGGTTCACTGGGTAGGTCGGGCCCCGGGTCGAGCAGAGACTGCGAGACCGGCACCATGGGGACAGCCTTGGCCCGGACCCGCCGCCGACCCGAGCCTCGGGTCCGTCGACGCTGCCGGACCGGCAATCTGGCCCCGGCCACCATCGCGGCCAGGAACACGAAGAAGTCGAGCCACAAGACGCCCTGGGCTCCCGCCAGCTTGAGCATGCCCACCGCGGGAAGGGCGAAGACAAAGGCCGACACCGAGGCCAACAAGCCCAATCGGGCATTCAGACCGGCCAGGTCGGGGGCACCTTCGAGGTTGGGCTTCCCGGTATCCTCTAGCTCCTCGCCCCCGGTGGTTACGGGCGTCCCGTACGGCGGGGTGGAGATCGGCCGCGGGGCCGGAGGGGCCAGGGGGACGCGCGGTGGTCGGGGGATCGCTCCCCGGCGGGTGGCCGATGAGCCCGAGGGCGGCCATCTCCGGAACCAGGGCACCCTTGGTCACCAGGTACACCTTGGACAGAACCAGCATGGCGAAGGCCAGCGGGAACAACAGCAGCGAGTGGATGTCGGCGGCCAGCAGCGGGCAGAGGGCGGCCCGACCCAGGGCGGACGCCACCACCGTCGCCCGTCGGGCCCCCCGGCTCCGGTCGACCACCGGGCCCAACGCGGGTGCCACCACCGCGAACGGCGCCATGGTCAGCACCAGGTAGAGCAATACCTTGTCCTGGGCGGCGGTGGGAGAGATCGAGAAGAACAGCGACCCGGCCAGCGACACCGCGAACAGGGTGTCGCCCGCGGTCATCAGCACGTGGGTGAGGGCCAATCGGCCGAAGGGTTGCCGCTGGTCGAAGAGGTCGGCGATGGCGGAGCGGGCCAATCTCCGGAACTGCTCTCCTCGCTCCCGAACGCTCACCGCGGCATATTAAGGGCCACAGCGGTGGCGGTAGCATGCATCATCCATCGGGAACGACGTGTCGGGAGAAACCCATGCCGGTCAGCGCCTACGTGCTCATCCAAACCGAGGTCGGGAGGGCCGCCACCGTCGCCCGGGCCGTGGCCAAGCTCGACGGGGTCATCGCCGCCGAAGATGTCACCGGGCCTTACGACGTCATCGTGCGGGCCGAGGCGGTCAGCGTAGATGAGCTGGGCCGGATGGTGGTAGGGCGGATTCAGCTGATCGAAGGGATCACCCGAACCGTGACCTGTCCGGTGGTCAACCTCTAGGGCAGTTGGCGAGCTCGTGAACCTCACGTCGTGAGCCCGGGCCAATTCTCGTTGGCGGGGCGCACCGCGCTGGTGACAGGCGCGTCCCGGGGTATCGGCGCGGCGACCGCTCGCGCCCTCGACCGGGCCGGCGCCCGGGTCGGGTTGGTGGCCCGGAGCCGAGACGGCCTCGGCGACGTAGCTCGAGAGCTCGAACACGACCCGGTTGTCTTGGTGGGCGACCTCGGCGAACCGGACGCTCCGCAGGCAATCGCCGGCCAGGCGCTCGGCGCCCTCGGCACCATCGACATCCTGGTGAACAATGCGGCGGTGGCGGCGCGCCTGGCCACCGTCGACACCGATGCCGGGTTGATCGACCAGATACTGGCCGTCAACGTTCGAGCCCCCCTCTTGCTCATCGCCGCCCTGATTCCGTCGATGACCGATCAGGGCCGCGGTTCGATCGTCAACCTGTCCTCCGTCTCCGGCCTGGTCGGGACGCCCAGGCGGGCGGCCTACGCGGCGTCGAAGGGAGCCGTCGACGCCGCCACCCGATCGCTGGCCATCGAGCTCGGGCCGTCGGGGATCCGGGTCAACTCGGTCGCTCCCGGAGTCGTCGACACCGCCCTGTGGGCCAAGAACAAGGCGATTCCGGGCGTCACCGAGACGATCGAGGCCCAGACGCCGCTCCGCCGATGGGCGACGCCCGAGGACATCGCCGACGTCATCGTCTTTTTGGCCTCAGACGCCGCCCGCTTCGTCACCGGGGAGACCGTCACCGCCGACGGCGGCATGGCTCGGACCTTCGACCTCTACGGCGGACAGGTCTGACGGCGCCGGAGCCCAGCCTGGCGGCCTCAGCGGATGGCTCCCGACTCGCGGAGCTTGATGATCTCCGCGGCGTCGAGCCCCCAGTCGGCGAGGGCCTCGTCGCCGTGCTGGCCCGGGTTGGGCGGGGGGCGGCGGATGGCCCCCGGGGTTCCTTCGAAACGGGGTGATGGGGCGGGTTGGACCACCCCGGCCACCTCGGTGAAGGTGCCGCGGTGGACATTATGGGGATGGAGATGGGCCTCGGCCGAGGTCAGCACCGGGGCCACACAGGCATCGGTGCCGTCGAAGACGGCCTGCCACTCGGCCCGGGTCCTGGTGGCGAAGATCGCCGCGAACCGCTCCTTCATCGCCGGCCAGGCCTCACGGTCGTTCTGTCCGGGCAGGTCCTCGTCGGCCAGACCCAGGCCCTTGATGAGCTCGGCGTAGAACTGGGGCTCGATGCCCCCGACCCCCATGTATCCCCCGTCCGACGTCTCGTAGACCTCGTAGAAATGGGCGCCGGTGTCCAACAGGTTGGTCCCCCGTTGTCCGTTCCAGATCCCAGCCTGCCGGAGGGTGTAGGTCATGGTCATCAACGAGGCGGCTCCGTCGACCATCGCCGCGTCGATCACCTGACCCTCGCCGGTCTGCCGGGCGGAAAGGATGGCCGCCACCATCCCGAAGGCCAGCAGCATGCCGCCGCCGCCGAAGTCGCCGACCAGGTTGAGCGGCGGGACCGGCTTCTCGCCCTCCCGTCCGATCGGGTCCAGCGCCCCGGCCAGGGCGATGTAGTCGATGTCGTGGCCGGCGGCCAGGGCCATCGGTCCGGTCTGGCCCCACCCGGTCATCCGGCCGTAGACAAGCTTGGGGTTGCGGGCCAGGCAGATCTCCGGCCCCAGGCCCAGTCGTTCGGCCACCCCGGGCCGGAACCCCTCGGTGAGTCCATCGGCCGACTCCACCAGCCGGAGGACGAGGGCCACCCCGTCGGCGTGCTTGAGATCGACGGCCACCGAGCGGCGCCCGCGATTCAGCAGATCGACGTGGGCATCCTGGTGGGGCGGGTAGGTCGCCCGGTCCGACCGGTCGATCCGGATGATGTCGGCACCGGCATCGGCGAGCATCATCCCGGCGAACGGGGAGGGCCCGATCCCGGCCAGCTCGATCAGCCGGACGCCCTCCAGCGGGCCGCTCACCGGGAGCCTCGCCGCCCGTTGGAGGACGGGGTCGAGGGGGTCGGACGAGGTGGGTGGAGGTGGGCCATCCAGGGATGGTGGCTGCTCCGGCCGCCGCCGGTCAAATGCGATTCCCCCGATCGGGGCCACCCCCGGTCCCTGGCGATCCTGTTCGGCAACCCTGGCAGGCGCGGTTTACTGTCAAGGTTGCCCCCGGATGGCCGACGGGCGCCGACACCGAAGGAGAGCGGATGGGCCTGGCCCGACGAGCGACTGGACCCGGGCGGGTCAACCTCATCGGCGATCACACCGACTACAACCGGGGATTGGCCCTTCCGATCGCCATCGATCTGGGCACCACCGTCGAGTTCACTCCCACCGGATCGCCGGCGGTCACTTTCTTTTCCACCCTCCATCGGGAGGGAATCACCCTTCCCCTCGAGGTGCCACCGGATCCTGACCTACTCGGCGCGCTCGGAGCCACCCTGGGCCCGGTTGGTCGCGGCGGTCATGTCCCTGGTCAGACCCGAGACCGGGGGGGTGTGCCGGATCGTGACCAACCTGCCGGTCGGCTCCGGCCTCTCCTCGAGCGCGGCCCTGGCCACCGCGCTGGCCCGGGTGTTCGGCGCCACCGGATCTTCGATCACCATCGCCCGGCTCTGCCAACGGGCCGAGAACCTCTCGGGGGTGCCGGTCGGGATGATGGATCCTCTGGTCTGTGCCGGCGGGCGGGCCGGGAATGCCTCGTTCATCGATTTCTCCGTCCTGTCGATGGGGTACGTGCCCATCCCGGAGTCGGCGGAGATCGTGGTGGTGGATTCCGGGCAGCCACGGACGTTGCGGGATTCCGGGTACGCGACCCGGGTGGCCGAGTGCGAGGCGGCGGCGGCCACCATCGGCCCACTGGGTCTGGCCGAGGAGTCCGACGTCTCCCGGTTGCGCGACCCCCTTCTCCAGCGCCGGGCCCGCCATGTGGTGAGCGAGTGCCGACGGGTCCGCCAGGTCGCCGACGCCCTCAAGTCGGACCACCTGTGGGCGGCCGGCGCCTACATGACCGAGAGCCACCGGAGCCTGGCCGAGGACTTCGACGTCTCGACTCCGACTCTCGACGCCCTGGCCGAGCACGTCAGGTCGATCGACGGGGTCTACGGGGCACGGATGACCGGGGCCGGCTTCGGCGGCTCGGTGGTCGCCTTGAGCCGGGTCGGCGCCATCGATCTCGACGATCTACCCACACCGGCGTGGAAGGTCACCGCCTCCGACGGGGCGGCCCGGTAGGCCGAGATAGCGAAGACGAACTGGTTAGCGAGCCATGCCTCCAGACAGGATCAGTGGCTCGACAACCTCTCGCAGTCCGGACGATCAATCGCGGCAGGGGAGTGAGCTTTTGTCCGCCAGATACGTCGCCATGCGCCGTCAGTGCCAGGCGCGGGCCATGACGTCAGGGGCGTCGAGCTGGAGTCGCCCAGGCGTGAAGAGCAGGTCAACCAGGCGCCGACGATGCCTCAATTTGATCACCTCATCGAGGGCCCCGTCCACGGTTTCGGTCATTGTCCGAGTGCCGAGGATCTTCTTCGCTGAAGCGACCTTGCTGAAATCGAACTCTACCCATGTCTTGCGCTCATCCGAAGTTGCCACCCTCTCAGGATCGCACAAAGATTCCCCTTTGGATAGGGACTCTGGTCCGTTCTCCTATCCAGTTCCGAACTGTCTTAGCTGCCGTTTCCCGACCTGACTTCAGTCACGTGCGCCTCCCGTCAGAAGAAACCCTGGGGGCTCGGCCGAGGGGTGAGGCGGCGGGTGATCACCCGCCGGAGGATCACCGGCTTCCTGACGTCCCGGAAGATCCGAATGCCGTCGTCACCGTAGAGGGTGACCTCGAGCTCACCGGTACCCAGCATGCGACGGAAGAGCGATTGGACGGCGTCGACGGCCTCCACATTGGACAACCAGATCTCCGTCGTCCTCGACGAGGCGACGCCGTGCCGCTCGACCAGCCGGAACGAGGTGACCACCAAGCTGGTCATGCGCCAACGGATGAAGCGGAGGAGCAGCCAGACGCAGGGGATGATGGCCGCCACCGCCTCGACCCGGTGCCAGCCCACCGATGTGTGGGGGAACCCCACCTCGAGGCCCACCGCCAGTCCGACCACCGCCATCGCCGTCAGCAGCGGACCGATCAGGTACATCCAGTGCGGTTTGATGTCGACGAGAATCTCCTCCCCGACCACCATCCGGCGCAGTTGGGTCGGCAATCGATTCAGCCCAGCTTTCCGGCGATCGATCCGGCCGAACGCAGCACCGTGCCGTCGGCACCGGAGGTCGTATAGGCGTGGGTGGGTCGCTGCCGGGCTTCGTCCAACAGGTCAGCCAGCAGATCGCCGAACGTGATCACCGGATCGACCCAGAGGTACCGGGCCAGCGAACCGGGAATGGTATTGATCTCATTCACCATCAGCTGGCTGTCGTCGGACAGGAAGTCGATCCTGGCCACCCCGCGCAGACCGGTCAGGGTCGCCACCTGGGCCGCCGCCTCCCGGAGGGCTGTCTCCAGCGAGGGTGAGATCTGGGCCGGGAGTTGGCGGGGGGCTCCGGCCATTCCCTCGCCGGCCACATACTTGTCCCGGTAGTCGAGAATGTCGGCGGCCGCCGAGGAACGAATGGGTCGCTCCACCGCGGAGAGCTCCAATGCCGGCCAGCTCCTCACCGCCACCTGGAGGTCGCTCAAGTCGGGCCGATACGGCTCGAGCACCGCGCCGGAACGGAAGTGCGGATTGACCGACAGCCGGGCTTGGGCGGTGGCAAAGTCCTCCACCACGTCGATGCCGATGGAGGACCCCCCGAACCGGGGTTTCAGGATGTAGGGACCCTCGAACGCCGGCGATGCCGAGTCGGCGGTGACCAACAGTCGGGGCAGGGTGGGAAGCCCGGCCTCGGCCATCAGCGCCCCGAAGCTGAGCTTGTCCATTCCCACCGACGCCCCGGCGACGCTCGGGCCGGTATAGGCGATACCGGCCAGGTCCAGCACCGCCTGCAGGCTTCCGTCCTCACCGGGCCCCCCGTGACAGCAGACCACCGCGGCGTCGATGGCCAGGTGGCGCGCCCGTCCGAGCCGTCCTCCGGATTCGGAGAAGCCCCCGTCCGGAGCGGCCACCAACTGGAGTTGGGTGGCTCCTCGAGGGACCCCGTCCACGAAGGCTTCGGCTTCGAGGCCCGGGTCGACTGCGAACCAGTCCCCGGTCTTCGACCAGTACAGCGCGGCGACCGGACCGCTTCCGGCCAGGTCCAGTCCACGGGCAGCCTGCAGGCCGGTGAGCACGCTCACGTCGTGCTCCGGCGAGGGTCCTCCAAAGATGACGGCGACATCGGGCACGGTGGTTGGCTTCCTGGTCGGGCGGACATGTTCACGCACGAACCGCCGGGGGTATCCGGGTGGCGGCCCGGGCGTTCGGGCGCCCTAAGGGTAGTGGTCGGGCAGGTCGTTCTCGTACAGGACGGCGTCGCCGGGACCCAGGTGATCGCGCACCCAGGCCACCGCCTCTGGACGGTTGGCCACCCAGGTCACCGCCATCCGGGCGGAACCGTTGGAGGCGGCCCCGGCCTCCAATGCCCGGCGGTTGGTCCGGCCGACCACCACCAGGCTGTCGGCGATGCCGGCGATCTCCGCCCCGAAAGAATAATTCTCCGCCCGTTGACGAGTCCCGAGCTCGACCATCCCGGGGGTGACCACCGCGGTGGCGCCCTTGGTTCCTTCGCCGGGATCCGCCGCCTCGCCGGGGGGCTCGAGCCCGCCGAGCGCAGCCAATGCGGCCCGGGCGCCGGCCGGATTCGAATTGTAGGTGTCGTCGAGGATGGTGAACCCGGCGGGGGAACGCACGGCTTGCAGACGGTGACCCACCGCGGGAAGGTCGCCGAGAGCGGACACCATGGAGGATGTCTCGACTCCTACCGATCGCGCCGCCCCGATGGCACAGGCCAGGTTGGAGGGCTGCACCCCGGTGGGCAGCTCCACCCGGGTCGCCACCGTTTCCCCGCCGACGGTCACGGTCACAAGGGTGGTGCCCGCCTCCCGGATGACGCTGACATCCGCGGAGGGGTCCGATGCCGAGCACCGGACCACGTGCTTTCCTTCCACCGCCAGCCGGTGGGCCAGGGCGGCCAGCCGCGGATCGTCCACCTGGATCACCACATCCCGGGCCGGGACCGCGATCTCCGACTTGGCTTCGACAATGCGATCCTCGGTTCCGAACCGCTCGAGGTGGACGGGGCCGATGGCGGTGATCACCGCCACCCGGGGCGGGCACCACCGGCACATGTCGGCGATCTCTCCCAGTCCGTAGGTGCCCATCTCGGCGATGAACACCTCGGTGCCGTCGGTCAGATGCTCGTTGATGGCCCGGGCCAGTCCCGCCCGGTTGTTGAAGCTGGCCGGGGTGGCCACCACCGACGAGGTGCGCTCGAGCAGGTGGACCAGGTGGTTCTTCGTCGAGGTCTTGCCATACGAGCCGGTGATCCCGACCACCGTCGGCGCCACCCGGTCCAACCGCCGCTGGGCGTCAACCACGAAATGGTCCGACAGCCGACGCTCGATCGGCGAGGTGATCACACAGGCCGCGTCCATCAGGAGAGGAACCCCCAGCGCGGCGATCACCGCCAACACCGAGGCCAGGCCGATGACCAACCCGATCCCCACCACCACGATCTCCAGGGCGACCCACACTCCGGCCAGGGTCCGGAGGCGGCGGGTCCAGGCCAGCGGCGCCGTCCGGCCCTTGAGCGAGAGGCCCAGCGGTCCGGCCGCCACCATCAGCCCGGTCAGGATCCCGGCCAGCGGGCGTATGACCGAGATGATCCCGGCCGCCACCGCCGTCGCCGCCATCGCCCGGTTGGCCGGGATGATCGTCCACCAGCGGGCGGCGAACCGGGTCGACGACCCGGCCAGGTAGTGCTCGCGTTGGGCCACCCGGAGCCATCGCAGCCCCGAAGGCACACACGCCAGCGCGCAGGCGGCCACCGTGATCCAGGCCACCCCGTGATGGAACCGGGCCAGAGACACCGCGGAGACAACCGTCGGCGACCCCATCGCCGTCACCCGACCTCACCGGCCCCATCGCCGGCACCACCGAGCACCAACGTCGGAGGGCGCCCGGTGCCTCGGTGGGGGTGAGATGACCGACACCGGGGAGGGTGACCAGGGTCGACGATCTGAGCATCCCCTGGGCCCGGTCGGCCACCTCCACCGGCACTTCGGTGTCCTCGGCTCCCCACACCAGGTCCACGTGGCAACTCACCGCGGCGAGGTCATCGGGGCCGCGGGCCGCCCGCTCACCGAGCTCCTTCACGAACACCCCCCGCATCACGCCCTCGGCGGCCCGATAGTCGGGCGAGCCGTGTCGTTGGCGCAGGGCCTCCATCCGGTCGTCGCCGACCAGACCCCGGCGGTGGAGAAACCGGCCCACCCGGAACGACAGCGCCGGAGACGCCCGCGGGCCCTCCCGGTTGAGCAACGGCGCCCCGGTGAGCACCAGACGCTCGATGCGATCGGGAGCCAGCGCCGCCAACCGGACCGCCACCCGGCCCCCGAAGGAGTGGCCGACGACCGTGACCTGCTCAGCCAGGTTGTCGGCGCCGTCGAAGAGGGAAAGCAGGTGGCGGGCGTACTCGTCGGCTCCCCACGGCTCGGGGGGTGGTGGGGTGGCACCGAATCCGAACAGGTCGAGGCCGATGGCGCCATGGGAGGCGGCGAACTCCGGATCTCCGAACACCCCGTCGAAGTCGCGGTGGGTACGCTGCCAACCGTGGAGGGCGACAACGGTGGTGGCGCCCGAACCCCAGGTGGCGCCGAAGATACGACCGCCAGCGAACGACTTCAGCACCCGGCACACCCTACCGATAGCCTCGGCACCTGTGGAACCATTCGACCGGCGCGAACCGGCTTGACCAGCACTGACGAGGTCGGCCCGAAGGGGTTCGACGCCGCGCGGGGCGGCCTCACCGAGCCTCAGCGACAGGCGGTCGACTCCCCCGCCACCGCCATCTGCGTCCAGGCCGGGGCCGGGTCGGGGAAGACCCGGATCCTCACCCTCCGGGTCGCCCGCCGGATCCGGGACGGGTCGGCCGAAGCCGATCACAGCGTGGTGGTCACCTTCACCCGGAAGGCAGCCCAGCAACTCCGGCAACGCCTGGGCAGCTTCGGGGTCGGGGTGGCCATCCCCTCCACCACCGGCGCCGCCCCCGGGCCCGGGGTGCGGGCCGGCACCCTTCACCAGTTGGCCCTGACCCTGCTCCGGCGCCACGCCCTCGACGGCGGGAAGCCGCCGCCCAACGTGGCCGACCACCGGTTCCGACTGGTCTCCGAAATCGTCGGGGACCCGATGCTGGTGCCGGTGGTCGCCGCCGAGATCGGCTGGGCCAAGTCGCGCTCCCTCACCCCGGAGACCTACGGGTCGGCGGCCACCGACGCCGACCGCTCGCCATCGATCCCCGTCGACCGGGTCGCCGACCACTTCCGCGCCTATCAGGCGGCGCTGGCCCGACGCCACGCCATCGACCTCGACGATCTGGTGGTGGGAGCGGCCGACCTGATCTTCGGCGACGCCGCCTTCGCCGAGGGGGTGCGGTGGAGGTACCGGCACCTGTCGGTGGACGAGTTCCAGGACATCAACCCGGCCCAGTACCGGCTCATCGAGGCGCTGATGGGTGACCGGCGCGACCTGCTGGCGGTGGGTGACCCGAACCAGGCCATCTACGGATGGAACGGCGCCGACTCCGGGCTCATCACCCGCCTGCCCACCCTGGTCGCCGGCATGGAGGTGATCAGGCTCGACGAGAACCACCGGTCGACCCCGCAGGTGGTGGCGGCCGCGTCGGCGGCGTTGGGGAGCGCCGTCCACGGTGTCCCCCGGGCCTCCGGACCGGCCGGGCCGATGCCGGTGGTCACCGCCTATGACAACGAGACGGCCGAGGCCGAAGGGGTGGCGTCCCGCCTGCTGCACGAGATGGAGGGCGGCCGCACCTGGTCAGGCCAGGCGGTGCTGGCCCGAACCAACGATCAGCTGTCGGTGGTCAGCGGCGCGTTGAAACGTGCCGGCATCCCCTTCCGGATCGCCCCCGGGCCCGAGGCCCAGCCGCCCAAGCGGGCCGGCGGCGGCCAGCGCCGAAGAGCAGGACGCGGTGGAGTTGGCCACCTTCCATCGGGCCAAGGGTCTCGAATGGGGGTCGGTCTGCGTGATCGGCATCGAGGACGGGTATGTACCCATCGTTCACGCCGCCACCCCGGCGACGCTCGAGGAAGAACGCCGGCTGCTGTACGTGGCCCTCACCCGGGCGTCCGAGCAGTTGCACTGTTCGTGGGCCCGCAGCCGTCGCACCAAGGGCGGCCGGCAGGTTGATCGGGAACCATCGCCCTGGTTGGCCGCGGTGGCCCGGGTGGCGAGGGCCGGCACCGGGCGCATCACCGCGGTGGATGCCGGTCGCCGCATCGCCGAGCTACGGGCGGGACTCGGGCGCTAAGGGTTCACCCCGGCTTCGACTGAAGGATCCAGAGTTCTCGGCGGAGTTCTTCGCTGCCGGGGTGGCGGCGATGGAGCAGGCAAACAGCACAGACGGCAATCCCGCCGCCAAGGTCCTCGCCGGCTGGAACGGGGTGGGCTGGACCCGCATCGGCTGGCTCGAGGGCGTCGACCAGCCGACCTCCGGGGGCCGGGAGCAGAGCACCCGGGTGGTCAGCCATCGGTATGCGCCCACTCGGGCGACCGGGTGGTCTCGGCCGAGACGATCACGTCGATGATCTCGGTCCCGACGAGCTCGGAGCGGGAGACCAGCGCGTCCCGCAGCGCCTCGACCACCGATCGCTCGGAGGCGATGATGTCCCGGGCCGCCTGGTGGGCGGCGTGGAGCAACCCGTCGGCCTCAGCCCGGGCGCCGTCGTCACCCATCACCTTGTCGACCAGGGAGCCCCCGAACGGGCCGCCCGACCCCGCGGCGATCGAGAGCAGCGACGAGCCCATCCCGTAGCCGCCGACCATCGCACAGGCCAATCGGGTGGCACCGAGCAGGTCTCCGGCCGGGCCCGAGGACACGTTGCCGAAGAAGATCTCTTCCGCGGCCAGCCCACCCATAGCGATCCGGAGCAGAGCCTCCATCTCCTCCCGGGTCTGCATGAACCGCTCCTCGGTATCCGAGTGCTGCAGGAGCCCGAGCGAGTCCCGGCGCTTGATGATCGAGAGCACATCCAGCTTGCGGCCCTCCCCGACCACGTAGGCCACCGCCGCGTGCCCGGCTTCGTGAGTGGCCACCCGCTGCCGCTCGGCATCGGTGTACACCGCGGGATCGGTCACCCCGAGTTCCACCGACAGCTTGGCCGCGGAGATGTCGGCCATGGTCATCTCGGTCCGACCGTCGGTCAGCGCCACGATCAACGACTCGTCCAACAGCCGCTCGAGATCGGCGGGCGA
This sequence comes from uncultured Acidimicrobiaceae bacterium, assembly GCA_963819695.1. Lineage (GTDB taxonomy): Bacteria > Actinomycetota > Acidimicrobiia > Acidimicrobiales > RAAP-2 > DASZIT01. The sequence goes on from CAWFXD010000001.1 coordinate 2,059,947, forward strand.
GTAACCCATGGTCATGCCGGCGAGCTCGTCGATGACGGCCCCGGCCGACAGGGCCTCGACGTGGCTCTTCTTGGCCAGATAGTACGCAATGATGTCGGATCGGCCGGCCCGGCCGGGCAAGCCGAAGTAGATCGAGCGGTCGAACCGGCCCGGTCGGATCAAGGCCGGATCCAGGTCGTCGCGGCGGTTGGTGGCCGCCACCACCAGGATATTCGGCCGGTCCAGCTGGGGTTTGGACAGTTGGTGGCGGGCCGACAGGAACTTGTTGGCCAGGTCGACATAGAAGCCGGCCAGCCGTTGGCCCTTGGTCGGTTCGTCGAAGCTCTGAAGCTGGACGAGCAGCTCGTTGACCACCCCGGATACCCCCTGGGTACCGGAGGACGACATGCCCTGGCGGGCCGACCCGATGGCGTCGATCTCCTCGATGAACCCGATGGCCCCGCCTTCCGCCCGGGCGTATTTGCGCAAGGCCCGGAAGTAGCTGCGGATCTTGCGATTGGTCTGGCCGTAGAACATCGACTGGAACGAGCTCGACGAGACGAACAGGAACGGGACGCCGGCATCCTTGGCCATGGCTTTGGCGGTGAAGGTCTTGCCCGTCCCCGGCGGTCCCTCGAACAGGAGCCCCCGGCGGGGGGCGCCGCCCATGTGGTCACGAAACGCCTGGTGGCCGAGAAAGAGATTGATGGTGCGGCTGACTTCGGCCTTGTTGGCGTCGATCCCGACCACATCATCGAGGCCGACATCGAGCTGGTCGGGCCGATAGAGGATGTGGGGCGACTTGCCGGCCCCGAGCATGGGGGCGAGCATGACCACGATCAAGACGAGGATCAGCACCCCGGCCGGGACCATCGGGACCATCGAAGCTGGGATGTGGGGGAAGGTGACCAACCAGTGGCCGGTCAGGTCCCGATAACCGAAGAACCCGAACGGGATCAGCAAGAGGAGCGCGGTGCGCCTCAGCCGGTTGCGGCGGTGGTGCTCCTTCACCCGGGCTACATCGACTCCCCGGGTGGCGGTACCCGAGGTAAGCAGCCCGGCCACCGCGTAGCCCGCCGTCTGGGGACCCGGGCCGGACCTGGCGGTGTGGTCGTTGGCGACAGCCCTACCGTGCTGATTGAATTCCGGCGGCCCCGAAGTCGGCTTTGGCATAGATGACTCCCTCATCTTCCCGTCGCCCCCTGCCATGGTAATCGTGGGCGATCTGACAATGGAACGGGGAAGGAGAGCGAAACTTGTCTTATTGGTGCCGGGCGTCCGAGCTTCGCCACCAGGGAGAATGACGAGCCGTCAAGAATTGAGGCAGTAAGGGCTGGTCACCGGGGCATTCTGGCCAGGTTCCCGGGTGGGGACCCCGGCCATCGTGTTAGCCGTCGGGCAGAGGTTTCCGAGCGCGATCAGGGAGCGGGCACGGTCGGACATGCAGTCGTACCCGCAGTGCCATATTTGTTCTTGAGCGCGGGGCAGAGCAACGACGGAGAGATCGCCGACGAATTGAGGTTGTAGGAGGCGGTGCCCGGATTCAGGTAGCTGGGCGGAGCCACCAACTCGAGTCGGGGATCCCAGGTGTAGTACTTGCTGTATCCCGTGACGAGGTTACTGCCGCTAAAGGTGCCCACCGCCCCTCGGGCTTCCTGCTGAACCGAGCCGTAGATATAGAGCCTTCCGAGAGGACCACCGGAGGAATAGTTATCGACCCCAAAAGACTGGGTGAGCCCGAGGAGGGCTGCGTCGACCGTGAGGGAGTTGCTGCCCGGAGAGTCGACCGGGTTGCAGAGAGGTGGAGGGGCCACCTGTCCGGATCCACAGTTGGGCAGCGGATCGCCCTGGGAGTAGCAATTGAAGAAGCAGAGGGGCTGGTCCGTGGGGTAGACGGGGTGATTGATCTCGATGTACTGGTTGGCGATGAGGCCAAGGGCGTCGTTGTTGGGATACGTCTGGTCGGAGCGGTAGTTGCAGGCGCTCTGCTGGGCGGTTCCCACCCAGTGGCCCGCGCAGTCTTGGTAGGTCAGAGCTCCCGTAATGATGATGTCGTTGGAAGTGCCGATGGTCAATACTCCACTTCCCGTCGAGCTTGCCGCCAACGAGCCGCTCACGAATGCATCGCCCTCCGAGTCCTGGGTCGCCGAGCCCGTCCACCCGAAATAGCAGGGCAATCCGTTTCCGTTGTTGGCGCAGGTCTGGGCATACGGGTGCCCAGTGTGTAGGGGGTCGTCGAACGGATTGGCCCCAGCCCCCGTGAGTTGGCTGTTGGCATTGGCGGTGTGGGCAACCGCGTTGTCGACATAGATGACTCCGTTGGCTGGCAGGCTGCCGTTGGTATTGAGCGGACAGCCGGGGCTGGCTGTCGCCGTATCCGGGCTCGTCACCGTCATGGTTCCCGCGGTGGTCGAACCCGTCAACGTGATGGTTGTCGGACCGTAGTAAACGCAACCGTTGTTGGGAGCGGCGATGTTCGCCACCAGTTTGAGGGAGGAGTCATCAGCCGGCGGGGTCTGGTGAGGCTGATTGAACGCACTTGTCACGGTGTTGTAGATACCGACGTCGGACGAGCAGTTGGGTGGAGCGCTGCCGTCGACGAACTGGCAGCCCGGGTCTTGGGTCTTGACCGAAGCCTTGTTGGCTGATGTCCCGAAATTGGGAGCCCCGGAGACATAGATGGAGTCGTTGGAGAACACCGGACCGTTGACGACGTCGTTCGGTCCGTAGTACACGGCTCCGCAGTTGCCCCCAGGACCGTTGTAGCCATTGGCCCAGTTGTACTTACAGACCGCATTTGGGCCGGTGTAGACGGGATTGCTGACGTTGGTATCAGAAGCCTGGAAGTCGCTCCACCACAAGTTGGTGAGGAACCCGTTGACGGGAGCCATGTTCGCAACCGAGGACTGGTACGCATAGTGATTGGGGAAGCCAGCCACACCCACGATCTGGACCTGAAGTGACGAAAGCGATCCGTCGGCGTTGAATACCGGCTGTGGGTTGTCGAATAGATACCACTCCGGAATGGTGCCGTTGCCGCCATCGGTATTGGAGACAAGATTCCACATCTGGTACTGGGCTCCGGTGCAGAGTGCGCTCCCGTTGGTGGAGGTGTTGCAGTTGGCCAGGTTGGGATTGGTGTTGATGATGCTCTGGTAGGCGTTCATACCCGCCTCCAAACCTCGATAGGCGGAGTGCTGAATGGTGTTCGCCTGTAACAACGGGTCCGTCTGGAGGGTCTGAGCGACGAGCATCACTCCGACGGTCATGAGGAGGAAGGACAGGGCCATCACCATGACCACTGCTTGTCCCGCCTCGCGACCCGCCGCGCTTCATGTGTCGAGAGAAACCTCGGCGGATCTGCTGTGTGCGGCCTGCCATGGTTGCGGTGCGTCTGTGTGTCTTCACGTCGGTTACCCCACCGTCGGACTGTAGAGAAATGAACTGGAAGAGAGGCGGTAGACGATGGTGTCGTCTTCCGCCGGCGTGAGTAGAAGCGACTTCGAGCCCGGGCTCTTGATGAACAGGTCGATCTCTACGCCTTGAACCTCATCGGCAGGGCACAGGTCTCGGGGGGCGGTTCCGGTGCATGATACCGAATGTCGAGGCGATCGAGCTCGAGGCAACGGAGGATTGGACCCCCGCGGCGTTGAGGAGGATGTAGGTGAAGACCGGCGACGGGGCGGTTGCCGGAAAAGGGGCATAGGTCGAGTTGACAACGTTGGAAATCGATGCCACCCGCTTCGCCGGATTGCTGTTGAAGGTGCAGGTCGCCAGTGGACTCGCGGCCGATGGGCAACTGCCGGCATCGGCGAGTTGGTCGGTCACCGTGAAGGTCGTCCCGGAGAGCGAGGCGACCACCCTTGCCGGTTGACCCGCGACGCCGACGTTGGCGTAGAAGATCGCCGAGGTGGTGGTTTCGGCATTGAAAGTAAGGTTCTGTGTTCCGGAACCGGTTGCGGCTTGGGACATCGTGATGCTCGAAGTGCTGTTTACGCTGACCACGAGGGTGCCGGCCGCGATGTTGGTTCCCGAGATCGCCATGCCCGGCACATACACGCCGGTGGTAAAGAGCGCGGCACTGGTCAGCGTCTTTGTAGCGTTCGTCGTGCAGGGGATTGCCGCACCGGCCCCGACCACAAACGGGGGCAGGGGCCTCAGCGGATTGCCGTACTGGGGTCCGGGTTCGACCTCGGTTCTGACCAGCCGCTGGATGTTGGTGGAGACGGGAAGAATCTGTTGGGTGTTCGCGTAGGAGGAATGGACCAAGTTGCTGACGTTCAAGAAGGTGTCGAGCGAAATTGTGGCCAGGGTGCCCACTGTCACGAACAGGATGGCCGAGACAAGGAGTTCGACCATGGTGAGGCCGCGGTCGTCTCGTGTATCCATCCGCCGCCGGAAGCCTGACGGCAACCTTTGAACTCCGCCGGTCTCTGGCTGCGAGCGCCTCATGGTGGTCCGACCACCGTCGGGGTTTGCGGAAGCACGTACAACGTGGTTCCGACCTTCACGATCCCGGCGCCCACGACCACGGCTGGGTAGGAGGGAGACGATCCCCCGGCCGGCAGTTTCACCGACAGGGAGTAGGTGCCGAAAGGTACCTCCGTGCGACTGAGACCATCGGGCCCGGTGGGTTGGAGGGTGTACTTGTTACCCGCACAACCACCTGTGGTGGCGGTGAGGGTGACCACATCCCCTGACTCGGGCGCGCCGGAGGAAGCGTTGACCTGAATCGGGAGAACCGCCAGCGGGACGGTGGTGGCGGGAGTCACGGCAACCGTTCCCGGAGTGGTCGGGGCGACGGCGGTTCCCAAGCCACCGGTGGTGTCTTCGGCCGGGCAGGAGCCGGCGGACACGCCGTAGCCGCTGGCGAACGGGAAGATGGTTGGGATCGAGGTGGTGTTGGGGATGATCTGGCCGGCCGTTGTGGTGCCGGCCACCGGGTTCCAGAAGCCAACCGACCCCGCCGTCTTCTGTATGCCGGGCGCTCCGCTGGAGGCGAGCTCGATCGGGATACTGGAGGTCGGGCTTCCGGTCAGGGTGAGCCCCGGGTCAGCCGTGCGATCGTTCCATGGCCCGGCTGGACCACTGGTGGACATCATGATCGTCGCACTTGACGGTGATGCCCCAACGGCCGAGCAGGTTGAGGTACCACCGGTGACGGTGCAGGAGATCCCGGAGATGTAGACCGTGCTGGCATCAGCAGCCGGAATCGTCGTGTTCGACCAGGTCGTGCCAGTTGGGTTGCCGGACAAGATGGCGGCTACAGGATTGCCGGAACTGGTATTCGCCCCGGCGATCGCACAGATCGTCGCATTCGGGCACGCCACCGCGGATGCCGAGGTCACCCCGGCGGGAATGCTGGTCGCCGGTGACCATGTGTCAGATGTGCCAATGGCACCGGAGAGGATCACCGGTCCCGTAACTGAGCCGGTCGTGGTGGAGCCGACCGCGACACACACCGAAGACGAAGGACAGGTCAGCTGAGTGATCGACGAGGTCGTCCCCGGCACGGTGTAGTCGAGTGACAACAACAGGGTGCCGACGATCCCGGTCGAACCTGCATAAATCGACGTCTGTCCAGCCGCATTGGTACCAACCGCGAAGCACTTGTTGGTTGGCAGGCATACGAGCTGTGAAAATGAAGTAGGTAGTGACAGGTTGAGGGCAGGCGTCCAAGCGATCGTCCCGGGTCCAACTGGATTGAAGAGGCCCGATACCACGATCCCCAATACGGGTGGGATTGCGATTCCCAATATGTTGAGCAATTCACCCGTCCCGGTGGCCATGCAGTTCCCTGAAGTCGGGCAGGCCACCTGGGTGAGGTTGGGGGGATTGCCAAGTCCGGTGATGGGGACGAGGGGCGCGACCCATGTGCCTCCAGTCGTTCCCGACCCGAAGAGCGGGCCGGATGACGCCCAACCCCAGAGGTCGAGCAACCCGGAGCCGCTCCCCACGGCAACGCAGTTAGGAGACGCAGATCCAGGACCGGGCGTGCACGCGACGTCGTTCAGGACGACCATTTGGTTCAGGAGTGGGTTGCTGGGCAGCGTCACCGGGCTCCAGGTGTCACCCGACGACGAGATGGTCCCGGCCAGAACCACGGGCAGGCCGGTCGTCAGCGTCCCCCAGGCGGCGCAGGCCGTGGCGGTGGGACAGGTCACATCGGTGAGCACGGCGACATTCGCGGGAATGGTGTCCGCGGCGGCGATGGTACCTGGGGTCGTGGTGCTGTCGGCCAGGATCACCCCGTGCGCCGCGGCTCCGATGCCGCCGTAGCCGACCTCGATACAGGCGACCGGCACGCAAGCCACCGAGTCGATCCGGGTGCTGGTAGCGCTGGCCGGGCTCGACGGCGTCGTCACCGAGGACCAGGTGGATCCTGATGTCGACGCCAACGTCGCGTTGGGCGGGGTGGCGCCCAGCGAGCCCGCGGTGCCCTCGCCTTGGGAGAGACAGGTGATCTGGCCGATTCCGGGGCAGTCGACCCCGTCGGCAGTGAAGGTCGATGTCGGGTAGGACAACCCGATGGTGCTGCTCTCGTCGTAGTACAGCGTCGGTGCGACGGTCACGTGTCCTGGGGTGATGGAGGCGGTGCTGTTGAACGGACCCGTGGGCTCAGCCGTATTTGGCGGTCCGTCAGTGGCCAGGTTCTGGACGAAGGTCGGATTCCCGCACGTGCTGCAGGCCACCGGGGACCCAGGGATGGGATCTTTCACGTTCACCGTGTATACGGAAGCCGTGTCGGATACCGAGGTTCCGACGGGATAGTTGGCGTTGGCGGTCTGCGATGTGACTGTCAACGTCGTGGCGCCAAAGGCTGATCCTGCTGTCGTGGTGAAGGTCTGTGTCGACCCGCCGCCACCGACAACGATGGTGTCGCCCGATCCGACGGTGGCGGGGAGAGGGTTCACGTGCAAGGTCGTTCCCGTTGCCACTCCGCTCGTCAACGCCGTTGTCAGGGTCGTCGTCAACGGGATCAACTCGGCAAAGACGCATCCGTATCGGTCGGGGTAGGTAGTGACGCTGGCGCCACCGGTGGGAGTGAAGGTGACGGGGATGGCCTGTACCCGACTTGACCATGTATTTCCTCCCAGGTCACTGGCGGAGCTATCGCCCAAGATCTGTAGTTGATAGAACCCGTATTGAGGGATACCCGGCGGGGGGTAGTTGAGGACGGTGGTGTCGGTGACGTGCTGGTTCCCGCCCCAGGACACGGTGACCTGAAGGTTGAGCACCTGGGCACCTCCGGATGTGCACAGATCAGGCGCGGTGTTCTTGTCCTGGGTTCCGGTCCAGTCGTATTCGGCGCGGACCGTGAAGGTCGTACCGCCTCGGGTTTCGGTCCCGTTGTTCGGCAAAGGTGACCCATTGGGCTGTATGGGAATCAACAACCGGCCGGTATCCACCGCCAGGGCGCCGCTCCTCGGGGGCGGATCCTGCGCCGTACCGAGGATCTCGATCCATTTCTCGGCGACGCCGAGGGCGGTCAGGCTGTTTTTGGCCGAGGCGGCCTGGTGCACCTCGTTGGTCACCAGGTAGCCCAGCGGAATCATGGTGATCATCAGAAGGGCGAGCGCGACCAAGACTTCGATCAAGCTGAAGCCGTTGTCGGTAAACGAACGGCGCCGCGGGGACGCGAACACTCTGCTCCTGGCCAGCTTGTTGGCCAGCCGCATGAGGCGTCTCATGTCGGCACCCTTGGAAGACCTCGAATCAGCACGAATTCCACCCGTCCTAGGTAGTGATCATCGGCGTCGAGGCTGCATTTCTTGAGGCTGATCCAGCTATCGATGGAGGTCGCCGGTTGGTTACCAACGGGTAACCAACTTCCTTGGGTCGACCGTCGCATCGGGCGCTCCCGGCAGAAGACATGCCGGAATATCGGCAGATGTTCGGGCAACCAATAGGGCAATTGGTCCTATTCGTGCCGTTTCGTCAGGCGTTATCAGCAGACGGACGGGTGGAGCCGGACGAGGGTGACTCACGTCTTCCCCTCATCCCGAGCCAGCTCGTCTCAGCTTCGCGAGTGTCGCCTGTCGGCCACCCGGCGATGGTGAAGTCGTATCGGGCTGGACCCGGCCCGCCGTAAGTTCCGAGAGATGACCACTCTCAGTGACATTCGGGCGGTGCCCCGACGCGGTTCTACGCGAAGGTCAGAGAGGAGCAACCTCGCCACGGCGCCGGAGAACGGCGGCCGGGTCCGTCTTCGCTGACACCCGCGCCATCTCCACAATTTCGAGCGGTCCGGCTCCGGGCTCCGACTGCCGCCCCGAACCCGATCCAGGCAGCTAGTGGCGGATGGCTCTCATGGCGTCGACGGCGGGAACGCAATCCTCCGACCATCCACCGGGACGGGACAGCACGTCATCGCCGGCCGGCGAGCTTGCCTGATCGATCAGCTGGTTCCGCAGGTACTCCTGGAGGGATTGGTGCGCAGCCGCGGCACGGCGACGCAGGACCGCATGGGTGTCTGTGGGCACGTCTTTGATTTGTACGCTCGGCATCAGCCCACTATCGCGCCTTCGGTGGCGACAAAAAAGTGACTGAGGAGTAACGCGCCCTGACCTGCCCTGACCGGCTACGGCACCTCGACGTCGATGAACAGCGGGGCATGGTCGGAGGGCTTCTGCCCCTTGCGGGCGTTGCGGTCGATCAGCCCGTACGTCGCCCGGTCGGCCAGCACCTTGGTCATCAGCACCAGGTCGATCCGCATCCCCTTGTGCTTGTGGAAGTTGCCCGCCCGGTAGTCCCACCAGCTGAACAGCTCGTCGGCGTCGTACAGCTGGCGGAAGACGTCGACCAGTCCCCAGGCCTCCAGCTCGGCCAGCGCCTTCCGCTCCGGTGGGCTCACATGGGTCGCCCCGACGAACTCGGCCGGATCCCACAGGTCCCGATCCTCGGGGGCCACGTTGAAGTCGCCGCACACCGCCACCGGGTCGTCCGGCGAGCAGGTGTCGGCCAGTAGCTGGCGGAGCCGGGCCAGCCAGGCCAGCTTGGCCGGGTACTGGTCGCTGTCGAGGCTGCGACCGTTCGGGACGTAGACGGAGTGGACCCGCACCCCGCCGCAGTCGGCGGCGATGAGCCGGGTGCCCTGGTCGTCGTCGTCGGAGTTGAGGCCGATGGCGACGTTCTCCAGCCCGACCCGGCTGACCAGGGCGACCCCGTTCCAGCGTCCGTCACCATGATGGGCGGTCTCGTAACCGAGGGTGGCGAACGCGCCGTGGGGGAAGGCGGCGTCGGCCTGCTTGGTCTCCTGCATGCAGAGCACGTCGGGTTGGGCGTACTCGATCCACTCCTCCACCCGGTTGAGACGGGCGGGCAGGGAGTTCACGTTCCAGGTGGCGATGCGCACGTCTCAGCCCGCTCCGCGGTCGACCAGGACGAACAGCAGGTCGGCTTCACAGGCCAGCTCGCCGCCCACGCTGGCCCGCCCCGAGCCCCGACCCGCCCGGGCCGACATCCGGCCGAGCGTCACTTCGAGATCGAGCACCTCACCGGGGACCACCTGGCGCCGGAACCTGGCCTTCTCGATCCCGCCGAACAACGGGAGCTTGCCGGCGAACCGCGGGTCGGCCAGCACCGCCACGCCGCCCAGCTGGGCCAGGGCCTCGACCATCAGCACGCCGGGGAGGGTGGGGCGTCCGGGGAAGTGCCCGGCGAAGAACGCCTCGTCGCCGGTCAGATGCCAGGAGCCCGTCGCCGACTGCCCGGGCTCGACGGACGTGAGCTCGCTGATGAACAGGAACGGGGGCCGATGGGGCAGGTAGGCGTCGGCTCGCACGACCGTTGACAATATCGGGTGGAGGAACCCGCTCAGTTCTTGACACCGGGGAGTTTGAGCGCAGCCCGGCGGCGGGCGGCGTCCAGCGACACCAGCTCGAACTGGCGGGTCTCCCCCTTGGTCAGCACGTCCCGCGCCTTGTTGGGAGGCGGGTTGCCCAGGCCGGCCAGCGGGACGTGGGCGCGCATGGTGCCCACGTCCACGTGGGCCCCGTGGGAGGTGAAGGACACCACCGTCCCGTCGAAGCGGCTGCCGATCGGGTGTTCGGCCACGAAGGTGAGGAAGCTCATCGGATCATTGAGCGCGGGTCCCGACTGATCTGGGGCCGGTTGGGGACCGTTGGGGGAACCGGCAGCCTTGGCCGCCTTTCGCTGACCCCCGGTGTCGGCCCCGGCCTTTCCGGCCTTCGTCGTCTTGCCGGCCTTCGTCGATTTTGTCGCCTTTGACGATGTACCCGTCTTGGACGCCCCACCATCCTTGGCGGCTTTCGTTGCTTTGGTGGTCTTGGCCGCTTTGCTGGTCTTGCCGGCTTTGGCGGCTTTCGTTGCCTTGGTGGGTCCGGTCGGCTTTTCCGCCTTGGTTGACTTGACTGCCTTGGTCGCCTTCGGCCGATCGGCCGACTTGGGCGCTTTCGCCGCCTTGGCCGACTTGGCGTTGGGGCTTACCTTCTTCGCCTTCGCGGCTTTGCCGCCTTTGCTCGCCCGGGGCCGCGCTGATTCGGTCTCGGCACCGATATCGCCGTGGCCGTCGGCGGCCGCGCCCGCCTTGGCGTCCCGGCGCGACTGGCCGGTCACCGACCGGCTCTTCGGCCCTCGTACCGGAGTTCGGGGGGTGAAGACCCATCCGACCCCGGGCACCGGCTTGCCGCCGATGAGACGGCCTTCGTCGAACAACCAGGGGCGCTCGGCGTGGAACTCCTGGAAGGAGTCGTTGGAAAGCACCAACGCGCCTGACTTCTCCGCGATTCGGAGGATGAACCCGTCTCCCCGACCGACGGCCCCGGCGGGGGGAGTGACGATCTCTCCATGGAGAATGGCTTCCTCGAAGGCGGGACGCTCCGATGGCTCGATCCGGTGACCGAAGGAGGCGTCGACCACCACGGTGACGTCGGCGGTGGAAAACCCGCCGTATTCGTCCAGGAATGTCTGGATGGCCTCGTCCAGCTGGGCCAGGCTCGGGAGGCTCCGGCCCTCGGTGGCGATGTTGGAGCCGTCGACGATGATCCGCCGACGGGTGGGGGTCTTTTCGGGCATCTTCTGCCCTAGTCAACCACTTAGGGCAATCCTCCCTGGTGATCCCCGTGCCTACGGGGTAGACCCGCGGAGGTCTATGGCCTGGTGGCGGGGGTCCCCGACCCGGTTTCGTCGACCTTCCCGGCCGAGTCCCGGGCCCGGGCGGCCGAGATCAGCATCTGGGCGGCCAGCATGGCACCGATGCCCTCACCGGCTCGCATCCGGAGGTCCAGGAGTGGCTCGAGGCCGAGGTAGCCGAGCACCCGCGAGTGGACCTGTTCGCGGCTTCGCTGCCCGGCAACCAGGTGGGCGGCCACCGCCGGTTCGAACTGCACGGCGGCCACCGCCGCGACGGCGGTGGCCAGTCCGTCCAGAACGATCAGGGACCCAGATTCGGCCGCGCCCAGGACGACACCGGCCAAGACCACGATCTCCGGGCCGCCGAGAGCGGCCATCGTCACCATCGGATCTGACATCCCCCGGCCATGTTCCGCTCTCACCCGGGAGAGTGCCGCCTCGATGGTGGAGCGCTTTCGCTCCAGAGTTCCCGAATCTCCGCCCGCCCCCAACCCCACCACTTCCGACGCCTCGAGACCGAGCTGGGCGGCGGCCAGGGCGGCCGCCACCGTGGTGTTGCCGATCCCCACCTCGCCCAGGGCCACCATCGGCGAGGCGAACCCCCGTCCGCGTTGACGTCCCCCGTCGAGGAGTCGGGTGACATCGGCAATGGACAGGGCGTCGGAGGTCACCAGGTCACCGCGTCGGTCCTTCGGCCTGAGCGGAATCGCGCCGGTGACCGGCGCGCCGTCCACTCCGGCATCGATCACCATCACCTCGGCTCCGGTGGCACCCGCGGTTGCCGCCCCCAGCGACTCACCCGCCAACGTCGCCTCCACGATCTCCCGGGTCACCGACACCGCGAAGATGGAGATGTTGTATCTCTGCGTCACCGGGTGGTCGGCGGCGGCGATGATCGCCCGCAACCGGGGCTCACCCTGAACACCCAGCGCGTCGAGTCTGCTCCAGTGCCCGATCCAGGACGCCCAGCGAGCCGGGTGGAGTCAGCAATCTGTCACTCCGGTCCCGAGCCGACACCACCGCCGACGGCTCCGGCGCCCGTAGTTTCGAGAGCGGCGCCCCCGGGCCATCCGAGGGCCAGCGCTCATGGATGACCACTTCGTCGAGGGGCTGCCGCCGCGACCAACCGGCCCGCTCGAGCCCGGGCGCGGGCGGGCGTTCGTCCGGCCAGCCGAGGCACAGCCAACCCAAAGTCTCCACATCGGCGGGCAGCCCCAACAACGATGCCAGCTCTTCGGGTTGGAAGAGGGTGACCCAGCCGGTGCCGAGCCCCTCGGCCCGGGCCGCCAGCCACAGGTTCTCGATGGCGCAGGCGCACGACCAGAGGTCGGCATCGACGTAGGTCGCCCGGCCGAGCACGCCCTCGGCGGGAGCCCGGCGGTCGCAGCAGACCACCAGTCCGATCGGGGCCTCGCGAATTCCTTCCAACTGGAGGTCGAGCATCCGGCGCTCGGCGTCCTCCTCCAGGCCGGACGCCTGGCGGTGGCGCTCTCGGTCGGCCATCAATGCCGCTCGCTCGCGTGTCGTGACCTCGGTCACCACCACGAAGCGCCAGGGCTGGGAGTGTCCCACCGATGGGGCGGCGTGAGCCGCCCCCAGGATCCGCTCGAGGATGGCCGGATCGATCCCATCCGGCCGGAACCGCCGGATGTCCCGGCGACCGGCCATGATCGCGTAGAGGGCCTGACGCTGCTCCGGCGCGAATGCCCAGCCACCCGGATCGGCGGCCCGTTGAACCGCCGACGTCGGGTCGCCGACCCGCGGGACCGGTCGAGGCCAGTTCACCATTCGGGCTCCCCGCGGAGATCGATGCGGTCGAGGGCCTGGACGAGCCGGGCCAGGCCCTCGGCGTCGGGGACCGCGATCCGGGTGACGGCGGGCATCCCGAAGCTCGCACAATCGCGCACCGCGATCCCCTCCGGGGCGAGAAGGTCCCGCAAACCCGGCCGGTCAACCAGCACCCAGTTGGCGTCGGATGGCCGGGTGGGAAGGCCGTGAGCCTCCAGCTCGCAGACCAGCTGGGTGCGAAGCGCCGCCACCGCCACCGACCAGCCGGGAAGGTCGACGGTATCGAGGAGATCGGGCAGTGCCGCGGCGGCCAGGCTGTTCACCGACCACGCCGGTTGCCGGCGCCGGCAGTCGTCGATGAGTGCGGGGGCTCCCAGCACGTAGCCCAGCCGGAGGCCGGGGCAGGCCAACAGTTTGGTGAGCGACCCGACCACCACCGCGCCGGGATCGCCCCGGGTCCACCCACCGGTGGCCAGGGGGAAGAAGGCCTCGTCCCAGATCTCCGCGGTGTCGTCGGCGGCGGCCAGCAGCCCGGTCGGATTGTGAGGGTTCGACCGCCAGCGCCGACCCGAGCCCCGGGGGTGGAGCGCGAACTCCGGCTCGGTCACCCACCCACCCAGCTCGGTGGCGACCAAGGCAATCGCCTCCGCCCCGCCGTTGGTGAGCAACAGGCGATCCGTGTCGACCCCCATGGCGGCCGCCAGTGCGTCGGTGGCGTCGCCCGGGTCGGGATACCGGCCGACCTCCGCCAGGTGTCGGGCCACCACCGGGACCGGGTCCGGAGCCACCGGATTGAGCGATTGGGAGAGATCGAGTACAGCCTCGGGACCGACGCCCAGCGCGGTGGCCAGCGCCGCCCCGTCCCCTCCGTGGGCACCAGCTCTCGGTAGCGCGATCGATCGGCGGGTTCGGCTCATCGGGATGACCGCCGCCACTGCCAGGCACCGACCGCGCCCAGTCCGATGGCCATGGCGGCCCCGACGTCCAGGGACAACGTCACCGCCCGGAAAATGTCGTCCGGATCCGGGCCACGACCGCTGCCGAGCGGCGGACGGAGCTCGGTTCGGGAACCGTAGCGGCTGAGTCCCCCGAGCCGGAGCCCCAACGCCGCCGCGAACGCCGCCTCGGCCACCCCCGAGTTCGGCGACGGGTGGGCCGGCGCCTGGGTCCGCACCGCCCGCCAGACCTCGGCGGCGGCCCGAGGACGCACCGCTCCGACCAGCAGTGCGGTCAGCCGGGCCGGGACCCAAGCCATCACATCGTCGGCCCGGGCGCTGGCCCATCCGTAGTTGCCATATCGGGGGGACCGATAGCCGACCATCGAGTCGAGGGTGTTGACGGCCCGAAAACCGAGCGCCCCGGGGGCGCCGGCCACTCCTCCCCACAGCGCCGGGCCGATCACGCCGTCCACCGTATTCTCCGCCACGGATTCGACCACCGCCCGGGCCATCTCCTTGGCATCGAGGCCCTCGGGGTCTCGTCCCACCATCGTCGGCAGCCGCGACCGGGCCCGGTCGAGGTCGCCGGCCTCCAGGGCGGAACCGATCTCGGTGGCGGCGTCGGCCAGCGCGCGGCCGGCCACCGCCAGACAGGTAGCGAGGCTCGTCGACCGCAGGCCCACTCCGGTTCCGAGCCCGAGGGCGACGCCGGTGGCGGCGTGGACCACCCCGGCGGACCGGGTGTCGCGGTACAGCTGGCGCTCGACCCCGTTCATGGCCCGGCCGAACAGGGCTACCGGGTGCACCGCGCTCGGCGGCTCGTGGGCCACCCGGTCGAGCATCAGGCCGGCGGCGGCGGCCAGTGGCCGGGGCAGCCCGGTCCGACGGCGGGAGGTCATCGGGCCGCCAGCACCAGGAGCCCGACCGTCTCCCCCAGCACCCCGGCCGCCCCCAGGACGTCCCCGGTGAACCCGCCGATCCGGCGCTGCGCCAGCCAGGCCACCGCCGCCACTGCCGCCGCCTCGGCGCCGACCGCCTCCAGGCCCCGGACCCGGTCGCCGATGGCCGCCAACCCCACGGCCAGGGCCAGGCCGGCCAGAACCGTGACGAGCGAGCCGGTTGTCCATCGCCGGACCGGCCGCACCCCGGATCCGGCGGTGGCCGAGGAGACGAAGGCGGTGACCAGGCCGCCCTCGGGCCGGGCGTAGGCGAGGATCCCGGCGATCGCCACCATCGACGTGCGCGAGCCGCACCACAGCCCGGCCACCACCAGTGGCACCGCCGGCGTCGAGGCCAGCGCGCCGAAGCGCAGCAGCAGGACCGCCATCACCGTGACGGCACCGAAGGCGCCGACCGCCGGGTCGCTCATCACCTCGAGGCGCCTCGACCGGTCCAGCGGAGGGAGGAGACCGTCGGCACTGTCGGCTAAGCCCGTCGAGGTGCAGGTACCCGGTGGCCGCGATGTCCGCGATCACGGTGACCGCCGCCGCCGCCATCGGGTTCCAGGCCCGGTCCGCCGCCCACCACACCCCGCCGACCAACAGCCCGATGGCCGCGCCGACCAGGGGAAACCACCCGAAGGTGGTCGACGTCGGCGCCGACGAGGGTCCGAAGGGGGTGAGGAAGGCGACGGCCCGGCGCATCAGGCTCCTTGCGGTGGATGGAGGTCGAGGCCGCGACCGGCCACCACCAGCACCACCCGGTCGGCCACTGCCGCCACCGCCTGGTTGAGGGTGCCGAGTTGGTCACGGAAGTAGCGCCCCGCCTCCGAGGACGGATGGACCCCGAGCCCCACCTCTTCCGACACCACCACCGTGTCGCCCGCTCGCCGGAAAAGGGCGGTGCACAGCGGTCCCGGATCGCTGTCCTTGCCCGGCAGCCCGGCCAGCCAGGGCCCGAGGGAATCGACCAGCACGGTGCCGCCCAGCCGCGACAGCGCTTCGGGGAGCCCGGCTCCGGGTTCGACGGTCGACCAGCCGGCGGGTCGCCGCTGCCGGTGGGCGGCCACCCGGTCGGCCAGCTCCGGGTCATCGCCGACATCCAAGGTGGCGACATAGGCCACCGGTTCGGGGAACCCGGTCGCCAGCCGTTCGGCGAAAGCGGACTTGCCGGAGCGGGCCCCCCCGAGGACCAGCACGATCACCGGCAACCCTCGAAGACGGCGGCGTGGACGGCCCGGGCCAGGCGGGCACCCCAGGTCGAGCGCGGGCCTCCGAACCGGTGGGCCGGCCCGGCCGGCGGGCACAGGATGGTGACCGCGTCGGAGGCGGTTCCGGTACCGGGGACACCGGCGTCGAACAGAGCCTGGGCCTTGGCCTCGGTGGCCGTGCACAGCGCGTTGAGGAGGGCGGCGTCCGAGAGGCGCTCGGGGAGAAAGGCGACCAGGTTGATGGTCCCCGGCGGGTCGGGCGGATCGACCGGGTCACCGGGTTCGGCCGCCCAGGTCGGATGGGTGACGCCCACAGTGGCCTCCACCTCCACGCAGTGGTCGACGACCCGGTGGGCCCCGGTGACGTCGGCGGCCGTCAGCATCCCCACCCCGGGACCCGGTAGGCCGAGCCGAAGGGCAAGGTCGGCCAGGTGGTCTTCGGGGTCGCACCGGCGGTAGTCGGCGATCACCTGGGCGTTGACCACCCAGTTCCGCAGCCCGAGGCCCCCGCCCACCGATGCGGTGGAGGCGGCCAGCCACGGGACCGCCAGTCTCCAGACCATCACCGGCAGGTTGGTGCCGGCGTCGTCGGCAGCGTGCAGCTCGGAGGTCGTCAATACTCGATTCCCTTGACGGCTCGGATCCCGCGTTGGTAGGCGTGCTTGACCATGGTCATCTCGGTGACGGTGTCGGCGATCTCGATGAGCTCAGCCGGGGCGTGACGGCCGGTCATGACCACGTTGGTGGAGGGCGACCGGTTGACCACCGCCTCGACCACGTCGGCGACCGGGACCCAGCCGTAGGAGACGGCATAGGTCACCTCGTCGAAGATGAGCATGTCGTAGCGGCCGGAGGCGAGCTTCTCCCGAGCCACCTCCCAGGCGTGCCGGCCCTTGGCCTCGGTCTCGTCGAGGTCGGTGGACTCCCAGGTGAACCCGTCGCCCAAGGTCTGCCACTCGATCCCCAGGTGCTCGGCCAGCTTCCGCTCGCCCACCTTCCATTTCCCGCCCTTGACGAACTGGACCACACCCACCGTCCAACCCCGGGCCCAGGCCCGCCCCATCACCCCGAAGGCGGCCGACGACTTGCCTTTGCCGTCCCCGGTATTCAGTAGCACTTGAGACTTCACCCGGACCGGCGGAGTCTCGGGCTCGGTGTGGTCGGGCAACGGCACTAGGCGATCTGGCATGACATCCTCCTTGTCGGTCGGCTCCGACGGGGCACGACCACCAGCTCGTCGTCGTCGGTCACGATGACCTGCACCGACCCGCCGAAGTGCCGGGTCAGCAACGTCTCGTCCAGGACCTCGGCCGGCGGTCCGTCGGCCGCCACCCTCCCGCCCGACAGCAGCACCAGGCGATCAGCGAACTGGGCGGCCAGGGTCAGGTCGTGCATGGCGCTGAGCACGGTGAGCCCTCGCTCGCGGCGGACATCGTCCACCAACTCCAGCGCGTCGACCCGGCGGCCGAGGTCGAGGGCGCTGGTCGGCTCGTCGAGCAGCAGAACCGGCGCGTCCTGGGCCAGGGCCCGGGCCAGGACCACCCGTTGGAGCTCACCACCCGACAACGTGGCCAGGTGGCGGTCGGCCATCCCGTCCAACCCGAGCCGGTCGAGCAGATCATGGCAGTGCCGGATGTCCTCCCGGGTCTCGACCCCGAAGTACCCGATGTGCGGCGTGCGTCCGAGCAAGGTGTAGTCGATCACCGCCATGTCGTGCGGAAGGTCGGGCTGCTGGGGCACGTAGGCCACCAGCCGGGCCCGGCGCCGGCGCGACAGCTCGGCGGTGGCACTGCCGTCAACCATCACCGTGCCCTGATGGGCTTCGAGATGAGCGAGGGACCGGAGCAGGGTGGTCTTCCCCGCCCCGTTGGCCCCGATCAGCCCCACCCACTCGCCCCGGACCACCGCTCAGGTCCACCCCGTCGAGGGCGACCACCGGGCCGAAGTGGACGCTGAGCCGGTTCAGGTCGATCATCGCCCCGGAGTCCGGTCCCGCCCGCATCTAGAGCACTCCTTGCCGGGCCCGCTTGGAGCGGAGGACGAACAGGAAGAACGGGGCGCCGACCAGGGCGGTGACCACCCCGATGGGGATCTCGTCCGGAGCCTGGACGGTGCGGGCGGCCAGATCGGCCAGGATCAGGAAGGCGGCCCCGCCGATCATCGACACCGGCATCACCACCCGGTAGCTGGAGTTGGTAGCCAGCCGGACCGCATGGGGGGCGATGATCCCCACGAAGCCGATGAGGCCGCTCACCGACACCGCGGCGGCGGTGCCGAGGGTGGCGGCGGCCACCACCACCAGCCGCACCCGGGCCGGGTCGACGCCGAGGCTCCCGGCTTCGTCCTCCCCCACCCGCAGCACGTCGAGCATCCGCCGGTGGGCGAGGAGGACGAAGGCGCTGACCGCCACATACGGGAGGATGAGCACCACGTCGGACCACGACGCCACCGTGAGCCGGCCGAGGATCCAGGTGTAGACCTGCTGGAGATCCTGGGCGTTCCGCTGCTGGAGGTAGGTCTGGATGGCGGTGAGCAGCGCGGCCACCGCCACTCCGGCCAACAGGATGGAGGGTCCCGAGGCCCGACCCCCGGTGTTGGCTCCGACCAGGTAGGTCAAGACCACCGCGCCGACACCCCCGACGAAGGCAGCCACCGGCAACAGCTCGGACAGGCCGGGGCCGGACACGATCACGATGGTGGCGCCCAACCCGGCGCCGGCCGCCACCCCCAGCAGATAGGGATCGGCCAACGGGTTGCGGAACACCCCTTGGTAGGAGGCGCCGCCGGCGGCCAGCATCGCGCCCACCAGCCCGGCCAGCACCACCCGGGGCAGCCGGATCTGCCAGACGATGGCCTGATCGAGGTGTGACGCCTGGGTGTGGATGTGGAGGAAGGGAACGTGCACCAGCAGCGAGCCGACGGTGTCGGACAGCGAGACGCCGGCGGGGCCGATCGAGATGCCCAGCAGGGCGGCGACCAGCAGGACACCGGTGGCCACCAGCAGGGGAATCCGGACCGATACCCGGGAGGGTGGCTCCGGCTCGTCGGTGACAACCGGGTCGCCGGTGACCCGGTCGGGCAGGGTTGCCGTCATGGCGCCGGAGCCCGTCGCTGGGATTTGACGGTGGTGGCTACGTCCTGGAGCAGGGTGACCACCCGGGGGCCCCACCGGGAGGCGATGTCGTCGTTGAGCAGGACGATCCGGTGATTGGTCACCGCCGACAACGTCGACCAGCCCGGCCGGGCCCCCACGGTGGCGGCGTCCTGGGCGCAGCAGATGGTGTCGGCCAGAAAGATGTAGGTGGGGTTGGCCTTGAGGATGTACTCGGCATTGAGCTGCGGATAGCCCCCGCTACTGGCCGCATCGGCGGACCCATCGGCGATGTTCTTGAGCCCCAGCAAGCTGAACACGTTACCGATGAAGGTGGACGAGGTGGCGGTGAAATAGGTCTGGTCCAGCTCGTAGTAATACGACTCCGAGGTGGTCGGCTTGGGGGTGGCCGCCACCACCTGGGCGATCTGGGCTTTGACGTGGGCCACCTCGGTCTGGGCGCCGGCCGTGTGCCCGGTGGCCTGCCCCAGTTGGAGATACTGCTGGTAGGACTGGGCCAGGGTGTTGGCCGCCGGGTCCTCCAGGACCGGGATGCCGAGCGCGCTCAACTGGCTCTGGAACCCGGCTGAATCCTCGGACACCACCACCAGGTCGGGCTTGTAGTTGACGATGGCCTCGACGTTAGGGCTGTTTCCGTCGAGGCCGGTGATCGGCGCCCCGGCGGGATAGTCGGAATTCTTGTCCACCGCCTTCACCTGGGCGCCGGCACCGATGGCATAGAGCATCTCGGTGCCGGTCGGCGTCAGCGAGACGATGGCGGTCGGCCGGTGGGTGATGGTGACCGCCCCGTTGGCCGCATGGATCACCACCGGGTACGACGTGTTGGTCGCCGCCACCGGCGCGGCGGTGGGACTGGACGTGCATCCGAGGGCCAGGACTACGGGAATGACGACGGCCGCGGCCAGCCAGCGTCGGGTGGTGTGGTTCTCCATGATCATCCTCCATCAGGTTCGCGGAGGACGAAGTGCGTCCGCTGCGCTGCCCGAAAGAGGCAATCCAACGAACCGCCCTTCCTCCGAGGACAGGTTTCGTGCATACAAGGCAGGCGTCCGGACTAACCCCAACTTCGGGGCATTACCGTTGCGGGACAGCGCCGGAATCTCACCGGTCTTCGCTGGCTTGCATCACCCCGGCCTACGACCAGGGCACCGTGAACGTACCTCAATTGCGGATCGGCGGCCATTTCGATCGTCGCCTAGCTTGACGGAATGCCCGACCCGTTCCCCCTCGATGGGCGCTTCGTTCTGGCGGTCGACATCGGCACCGGGGGGCCCAAGGTCGGACTCGTCTCGCTCGCCGGGGTCGTCGCCTGGAATGAGTTCATCCCGGTCGGCACCGACCACCTCCCCGATGGCGGGGTCATCCAGGATGCCGAGCTCTGGTGGCGCCTCATCGTCGAGGCGGCCCGGCGTGGCATCGGGTCGGGGGCCGTCTCCCCCGAACAGATCGTGGCGGTGTCCTGCACCGGGCAGTGGGCCAGCACCATTCCCGTCGACGCCCTCGGCCTACCGGTCGGTGCCTGCGTGATGTGGATGGACACCCGGGGCGGGGCCCATACCCGCCGGGCGATCGGGGGGCCGGTGGCCGGATACGGCCCGGTGTCGATCACCCGTTGGATCCGTCGCACCGGCGGGGCGCCGTCGACCTCGGGAGCCGACCCCATCGGGCACATCCTCCATCTCGAACACGACCAACCCGAGGTGGCCGCCGCGGCTCGCTGGTACCTCGAGCCGGTCGACTATCTCTCGATGCGGTTCACCGGCATCACCGCCGCCTCCCATGCGTCGATGGCCGCCGCCTGGCTCACCGACAACCGTCGGCTCGATCTTCTCGCCTACGACCCGGTGCTGGTGCGGGCGGCCGGCATTCCCGGCGACAAGCTGCCCCCGCTGGTGGCCACCGGATCGGTGATCGGCGAGGTCCGCCCGGAGGTCGCCGCCGAGATCGGCCTGCCGCCCGGGGTGCAGGTGGTGACCGGCACGCCCGACCTCCACTCGGCCGCGGTCGGGGCGGGTGCGGCCGCCGACTACCAGACCCATCTGGCCATCAGCACCACCTCGTGGATCTCGTGCCCGGTGCCGGCCAAGAAGACCGACGCCATCCGGCAGATCGCCACCGTCCCCGGACTCACCCCCGACCACTACCTCATCGCCAACAACCACGAGACCGGAGGCGCCTGCCTGCAATGGCTGGCCGACAACGTGCTCTCCGCCGCCGACGGGCCGACCGGGAGCCGGGCTCCGAGCTACGACCAGTTGACCGGGCTGGCCGCCACCGCCCCGGCCGGGAGCGGTGACGTGCTGTTCACCCCGTGGCTGGCCGGAGAGCGGTCGCCGGTGGACGACCACGCCGCCCGAGGCGGATTCCACAACCTGTCGTTGGCCACCACCCAGGCCCACCTGGTGCGGGCGGTGCTCGAAGGGGTGGCCTACAACTCGCGCTGGCTGTTCGAGGCGGTCGAGGAGTTGGTCGGGCGCCGACTCGATCCGATCCGGATCATCGGCGGCGGCGCCAACTCCGACCTGTGGTGCCAGATCCATGCCGACGTGCTCGACCGCACCGTCGAACAGGTCGCCGACCCGACCTTCGCCAACCTCCGGGGCGCCGCGCTGTTCGCCGGCATCGCCCTCGGAGAGATCGCACCCGACCAGGTGAAAGGGTTGGTGAAGGTGAAGACGACCTATTCCCCTGATGACCGGCACCGGGCCGTCTACGACCGCCTGTACGCCGAGTTCCCGGCACTGTTCAAGTCCCAGAAACCGATGTTCCACCGGCTCAATCGGCACGGTTGAGGGCCAGCATTGCTGGCTTAGCCGAACAAGTCTGGGGTCGTCACCGCTGGCCGGCGAGCCGCAAAGCCCGAACCACCTCATCGTCGATCAGCGTGTGACCCGAGCCGATGAGCAGGACCCCGCCGGCTTCTTCGTGGAGTTCGTCGGCATCGATTGCCTCGACCTGGAGGCCGGCGCCATCGGCAAGGACCTCGACCTCTGCGGGAAGGACTCCAAGATGGCCACGCAATGGTTGAGGAATAGTCAATCGCCCAGCACCATCGACTGTTGTCCTCATGGGAGCAGGATACCCGCTCGCACTCACGCATCCTTGACGCAGAACCCCAGAGGGCAGCCGACGCTCAGCGCGCGCTCCGCCAACCTTGTAGATACCGGCATACCCTAGGGCCTGACAGCTCCTCAACAGATACCGCCCAAACGCCAATGAACCGCATCGAGCCCACCCCGCACCCCCTGAACCACGACTTCGAGTGGGCACCGCTCCGGCCGCCCTTCGCCGCCATCACTGCCGAACAAGCCGCCAGCTACGACCGAGACGGGTACTTCGTTCTCGAGGACGCCCTCGACGCCGGCACCGTGGACGAGCTCGTGGACGAGATCGATCCCTTCGAACGGGCGCTCGAAGAACAACTCCGACAGCTCGAAGGTGGAAAAGCGTTCATCGCCCGGGCCGACGAGATCACCTTCACCACCCATTTGGTGACCCGTTCGGAACGCCTGCGCGCCTTCGTGTCGGAGCCACCACTCGCCCACCTGTGCGCCGACCTCATCGGTCCCGACGTCCGCCTCTACTGGGACCAAGCCGTCTACAAGAAGCCAGACACCAACGCCTCCTTCCCCTGGCACCAGGACAACGGATACGCGTTCCTCGAGCCCCAGCAGTACCTCACCTGCTGGATCGCCCTCACCGACGCCACCGAGGACAACGGTTGCCCGTGGGTGGTCCCCGGCGTCCATCGGATGGGAACCCTGCAGCACATGCCGACCGAGACCGGCCTGGTCTGCCTCGACAATCCACCCAACTTGGTAGCGGCGCCGGTGAGGACGGGCAGCATGGTGGTGTTCTCCTCCCTCACCCCCCACTGCACCGGCCCCAACCGAACCGACCAAGTTCGCAAGGCCTACATCGTGCAGTACGCCCCCGACGGCGCCGAGGTCCTCCGGGGCGACAGCCGCAGCCGGATCGAACGGGTGAGAGCCGACGCACCCGACCGCCAGTTCGAAATCCTGCGGAACGGGCAGCGGGTCGTCTAGTCAAAGAAGGATTCTCGCACCTTATGACCAGTGGCATCTCCGAAGCAGTCATGGCTAGCGGTATCTCCGAGGTAATCGTCACGGCCAGCGACCCCGAATGGCTGGCCGCCTTGACCCGGGTCCTGATCGAAGAACGGCTGTGTGCCTGCGCCCAGCACCTCGTCCCGATCCGCTCCATCTACCGGTGGCAGGGCGACATCGAAGACAGCACCGAAGTCCGGGTCGCCCTCCACACCCGCCGCGAGCTCGTACCCGAGCTCATCGCACGCGTCGAGCACGACCACCCCTACGAGGTGCCCTGCATCCTGGCTCTCTCCATCGATGCTGCCAGCCCGGCCTATGTCGACTGGGTCCGTTCGGAAACCCGGCCGGAGGCATGATCGCCGGCACTCCGCCTCTGGCGGAGGGCCTGACCTACGATGCCGAGGTGACCAACGAAGGCACTCTCGCCGGCGAGGCGACCGAGCTGCTCCAGCACCTCATCCGCAACGAGTGTGTGAACGACGGAACCCCCGCATCCGGCCAGGAGCAACGCAGCGCCGACCTGCTGGCCACCTACCTCGAGGGCTCCGGGGTGGAGATGGAGACCTACGAACCCCTCCCCGGCCGCACATCGCTGGTGGCGAAGATCGAGGGAACCGACCCGGACGCCCCTTCACTCACCCTGTTGGGCCACACCGATGTGGTCCCGGCCAACGGGGAGGATTGGCGGCACGACCCCTTCGGCGGCGAGCTGATCGACGGCGAGGTCTGGGGCCGGGGCGCCATCGACATGTTGAACCTCACCGCCAGCATGGCCACCGGTCTCCGCCACCTGGCCAAAGATGGGTTCCGCCCCGCCGGCGACCTCACCTACGTGGCGGTGGCCGACGAGGAGGCAATCGGGATCCATGGAGCCAAGTGGCTGTGCGAGCATCACGCCGACGCAGTAAACAGCGATTACGTGATCACCGAGTCCGGCGGATTCCCGTCGGTCGGCGCCGATGGCGGCACCCGGCTCCCGGTGATCGTGGGCGAGAAGGGCATCTTCTGGTGCATCCTGACCGTGAAGGGAGTTCCCGGTCACGCCTCCCAACCCCTCCGCACCGACAACGCGCTGGTCAAGGCGGCGGAGATCGTCCGGCGCATCGACGAGTACCGCCCCCAGGCCGAGATGCACGAGATCTGGCGCCGGTTCGTCGAGGGCCTCGGGTATCCGCCCGACCTCACCGAGCCGCTCCTCGACCCCGGCCAGATCGACGCCTTCTGCGACAACCTGCCGAAATTGGGTCTGGCCCGCCAGGCCCACGCCTGCACCCATACCACCATGGCCCCCACCGTGATGGACGCCGGCACCAAGATCAACGTGATCCCCGACCGGGTCGAACTGCAGATCGACATCCGCACTCTCCCCGGGGTGGGACATCACCGATGTCCGGGCCATGATCGACGAGGTGGTCGGCGACCTGGCCGACAGCGTCGAGGTCTCCTTCCGCGACACCTATCCCTCCACCGCATCGCCGATCGACACTCCGTTGTGGGACGCACTGCAGCGGGTGAGCGAGGGGTTCTACCCGGGAGCCAAGAACATCCCGTTCCTCACCGCCGGGGCCACCGACGCCAAATACCACCGGGCGCTGGGCAGCGTGGCCTACGGCTTCGGGATGCACAGCACCGCCATCGGGTCGGCGGAGTACGGCGCCATGTTCCACGGGATCGACGAGCGGGTCGACGTCGAGTCCCTCCGGCTCTCCACCGAGATGTGGATGGCCCTGGCTCGCGACTTCCTGGTCTGACCCTTTCGGTTGGTTTGGCCGGCTCCCGTCGGCGCAGCCTCAGCCGATGGCCCGGACCAGCAGGTCCTCTTGCTCCAGGCGATGGAGGGCAGCACTACCCGAGGCGGGGCTGGCCGACTCCGCCCGGCTCACATGGCTCAGCGAGTGGGTGTCGCGGAGCAACCGGTGCAGGCGTTGGTGGACGAAATTCCACGCCCCCATGTTCTCCGGCTCTTCCTGGAGCCACACCACTTCGGTGGCATTCGGGTAGCGCTCCAGGACTCCGGCGATGCCGGCTCCCGGCCACGGGTAGAGCTGTTCGACCCGGACCACCGCGACGTCGTCCTTGCCGACCTCGTCCCGATGTCCGATGGCGTCATGGGCGATCTTGCCGGCGCACAGCACCAACCGGGTGACCCCGGACCGGTCGAATCCCTCCCGGCCATTGATCGGATCGTCGAGGACCTCGGCGAACGACCCGGCGGTGAACTCCCCGATCGGCGACCGGGCCTGGCGGGACCGCAGCAACGACTTGGGGGTGAACACCACCAGCGGCCGGGGCACGGCCAGCCGGACCTGGGCCCGGAGCAGGTGGAAGTACTGGGCGGCGGTGGTGGGCTCGGCCACCCGGATGTTGCCGCGGGCACAGAGGGTCAGGAACCGTTCGATCCGGGCCGAGGAGTGCTCAGGGCCCTGGCCCTCGTAGCCGTGGGGTAACAAGGAGGACCAACCCGGAGTACTGGCCCCACTTGTCTTCGGCCGCCACCAAAAAGTTGTCGACGATGATCTCCGCCCCGTTCCAGAAATCACCGAACTGGGCCTCCCAGGCCACCAGGTCGGTCGGGGCCACCACCGAGTACCCGTACTCGAAGCCGACGCAGGCGTACTCGGAGAGGAGCGAATCCCGGACGGTGAACCGACCTCCCCCCAGCTGGCCGAGCGGGACGTACTCCGCTCCGGTGACGTTGTCCACCAGCACCGAGTGGCGCTGCGAGAACGTCCCCCGGCGGGTGTCCTGTCCGGTGAGCCGCACGTTGGTGCCCTCCAGCAGCATCGACCCGAAGGCCATCGCCTCGCCCAGGGCCCAGTCAACCTCCCCGTCGGCCACCACCTTGTCCCGGGCCTCGAACTGGCGGGCCAGTTTGGGATGGACGACGAACCCGTCCGGCACCGTGCTCACCGTGGCCGCCAGCCGGCTGAGCACCGCGGAATCGACCCCGGTGGCCACCGGCGGAATCGACAGGTCGGGCACCGAATAGACGGGAAGGACCGGCGTCGCCCCGGCCGAGGACTCGGCCTCGGCCCGGGTCTCGTCCAGCGCCGCCTGGAGCCGGGCGGAGAAGTTGTCGAGGGCTTGCTCCGCCTCCTCGAGGGTGATGTCGCCCCGGCGCACCAGCGACTCGGTGTAGAGCTTGCGGACCGAGCGCTTGGCCTCGATGAGGGAATACATCAGCGGTTGGGTGTAGCTCGGGTCGTCACCCTCGTTGTGGCCATGGCGCCGGTAACAGACCATGTCGATGACGACGTCCTTGTGGAAGGCCTGGCGGAATCCGAAGGCCAGTCGGGCCGCCCGGACGCACGCCTCGGGATCGTCCCCGTTCACATGGAAGATGGGGGCCTGGACCATCTTGGCCACGTCGGTCGGATACACCGAGGTGCGGGCCGCCTCGGGGGCGGTGGTGAAGCCGAGCTGGTTGTTGATGACGATGTGAATGGTGCCGCCGGTGCGGTAGCCGGACAGGCCCGACAGGTTCAGGGTCTCGGCCACCACCCCCTGCCCGGCGAAGGCGGCGTCACCGTGCAACAGGATCGGCAGTACCGGGAACGGGTCCCCGGTGCCGTCCTCGAGCTCGGGCCCGGTCCCCTTCTCGCCGCCGAGGGCGTCCTGCTTGGCCCGCACCATGCCCACCACCACCGGGTCCACGGCTTCGAGGTGGGATGGGTTGGAGGCCATCGACACCGGGATGGTGCCGCCGTTGCGGGCGGTGAAGACCCCTGACGCCCCCTTGTGGTATTTCACGTCGCCGGACCCCTGCACCGACTCGGGATCGAGGTTTCCCTCGAACTCCTCGAAGATCTCCCCGTAGGACTTGCCGACGATGTTGGCCAGCACATTGAGCCGGCCCCGGTGGGACATGCCCATCACCGACTCGTGGAGACCCTCGGTCACCGCCAGGTCGAGGATGGTGTCGAGGAGGACGATGGCCGACTCGGCGCCTTCGAGGCCGAAGCGCTTCTGCCCGACGTAGCGGGAGTGGAGGAACCGCTCGAAGACCTCGGCCGCCCCCAGCCGGTCGAGGGTGTGGCGCTGGACGTCGGCCGGGAGCTCGGTCGACACCCCTTCCACGTGCTGCTGGATCCATCGTTTCTGGTCGAGGTCCTGGATGTGCATGTACTCGATGCCCAGGGTCCGGCAGTAGGCGTTGCGCAGGGTGTGGAGGATCTCGTCGAGGGTGGCGGAGTCGTTACCGGCCAGCCCGTCGGACACGTAACGCCGGGGCAGGTCCCAGATGGTCAGGCCGTAGTGCAGCGGGTCCAGCTCGGGGTGCAGATCGGGCGGCTCGGCATCCAGCGGATCGAGGTGGGCGATCAGGTGGCCGCGTACCCGGTACATGTTGATGAGGGTCTGGACGTGCACCTGCTTGAGCAGGCGCTCGTGGATCCCCTCCACGGTGTCCTCGGTGGCGTTGGAGTCCTTCTCCCACCGGACCGGCTCATAGGGGATCTCCATCGCCTCGAAGACCTCGCGGTAGAAGTCGTGCTGGCCCATCAGGCACTCGGAGATGTGGGCCAGGAACAACCCCGACTCCGCCCCCTGGATGATGCGGTGGTCGTAGGTGGAGGTGAGGGTGACCGTCTTTCCCACCCCCAGCTCGGCCAGGGTGTGGGGATCGGTGGCTTCGAACCCGGCCGGGACCCCGAGGGCCCCGACCCCGACGATGACCCCCTGGCCGGGCATCAGCCGGGGCACCGATTGGACGGTGCCGAGGGTGCCCGGGTTGGTGAGGGTCACGGTGGTGCCGGCGAAGTCGTCAGGGGCGATCTTGTTGGTGTGGATCTTGCGGACCAGGTCCTCGTAGGCGCCCACGAAGCCACGGAAGTCCCGGGTGTCGGCATCGGTGATGCACGGCACCAGCAGGGTGCGGGAGCCGTCGGACTTCTCGACGTCCACCGCCAGCCCCAGGCCCACGTGGGCGTGGCGGACGACTCCGGGGGTTCCCTTCCCATCGGCGTCGGCCACGAAACTGGAGTTCATCGCCGGGACCGCCATCAGGCTCTTCACCACCGCGTAGCCGATCAGGTGGGTGAAGCTGACCTTGCCGCCGGTCGTCCGGAACAGCTGGTTGTTGATGATGGTGCGGTTGACCTCCAGGAGCTTGGCCGGGATCACCCGCACGCTGGTGGCGGTGGGGACCTCGAGCGAGGCCTGCATGTTGGTGACGATGCGGCCCGCCGCTCCCCGCAGGGGGGTCGCCTTCTCGGTGGGGACGGCTCCGTTGGAGGGGGACGGAGCCGGGGCCGGTGCCTTGTCTACCTGGGTGGCAGGCGTGGTCGTCGCCGTGGCGGTGGCGGTGGCGGCGGGGGCAGGAGCAGCTGCCGGTGTGCTCGGGGCCGGGGTCACCGCCGGGCGGTAGTCGGCGAAGAATTCCCGCCACGACTCCGAGACCGAGGTGGGATCCGCCCGGTAGCTGTCGTACATGTCCTCGACCAGCCAGGTGTTCGGGCCGAACGCGCCGGTCGGGGTGGCCGGGCGTGCCCCGTCGGCTTCCCCGGGTGTTTCTGATCCATTTCCGTCGGTCATTTCCTCCAGAGCCTAATGGCGCATCTGCACGGAGTGGGCGTCGAAAAAACGCCAAAAGCGCTCTATCGGGTCGGTTAGCGTCGGCGGGATGGCAGCCATCCAAACTCCCGGACACCTGGTGGTGCTGTCGGGTGGGCTCGACTCGACGGTGTGCATGGCGCTGGCCACGGTCGAATCGGGCATGCCGCCCCTGGCCCTCACCTTCGACTACGGCCAGCGCCATCGCAACGAGCTGGACCATGCCGCCGGTGTCGCCGGTCACTTCCGGGCTGAGCACCTGGTGGTCTCCCTCGACACCTCGGCCTGGGGAGGATCGGCCCTGACCGATCCCTCGAAGGCGATCCCCAGGGGTGGGACCGAAGAGGGCATCCCGGCCACCTACGTACCCGCGCGGAACTCGATCTTCCTGTCGGTGGCGCTCGGGGTGGCCGAAGCCCGCGGGCTCGACGCGGTGTGGATCGGGGTGAACGCCATCGACTACTCGGGCTACCCCGACTGCCGTCCGGAGTTCATCGACGCGTTCCGCCAAGTGGCAGCGACCGGTCAAAAACGCGGCGTCGAAGGCAACCCGATCGAGATCCGGACCCCGCTCATCGAGTTGACCAAGGCGGACATCGTGCGGTTGGGCATAGACCACGGTGCGCCCCTCCACCTCACCTGGTCGTGTTACCAGGGAGACGATCGGCCCTGCGGTGGGTGCGACGCCTGTCTATTGCGGGCCGGCGGCTTCGCCGGAGCCGGCATCGACGACCCCGCGCTTGTTTCTCCGTGATGCCCACCGGGCCGGCAACGGACCTGCTGGTCTCCGAGGTGTTCTCCGCCATCCAGGGCGAGGGGGCCCTGGTTGGCACCCGGCAGGTGTTCCTGCGGATGACCGGGTGCAACATCCGCTGCTCCTATTGCGACCAGCCCGAGGCGCTGGAGCGGCGCCCCGGGCCGTGCCGTATCGAGCAGACCCCCGGGCGAAGGGACTGGGATGTGCTCGAGAGCCCACTGGCCGTCGAGACGGTCGTGGAGGCAGTCGACCGGCTGTGGCGATCGATGCCTCATCATTCGGTCAGTGTCACCGGCGGTGAACCGTTGATGCAGTCCAAGCGGCTGACCGGTTTGTTCCGGCAATTGACCGGGCGCGGCATGCCTCTGATGGCCGAGACCAACGGCACCCTGGTGCACGCGCTGGAGGACCTCGTCGGCTGGCTGACCCACGTCAGCATGGACGTGAAGCTCCCGAGCGTGGACGGCGAGAAGGTGGACCCGGCCGTTCAGCGGCGCTTTCTGGAGGTGGCCCTGCGGGCTCGGGTGGATACCTGGGTGAAGATCGTGATCGGACCCGACACCGACCGTGGCGAGCTCGCCGACGCGGTGAGGATGGTGGCCGAGGTGACATCGGTTGCCTCAGGCGGGCGGCCGGTCATCTACCTCCAGCCGGTGACCCCGTTCGCGGCGGTGACCCGCCGCCCATCCCCCGACGAGGTGCTCGACCTCCAGGAGCTCGCCCTCCGCATCTATCCCGAGATTCGGGTCGTCCCCCAGACCCACAAGGCGATCGGTCAGCTCTGAACCCTCGTTCGACGCGACGATGCCGGCCCAGGGAATGCCCGGACCGGCATGCGCTGGCAACGACTTGGTGGTTACTTGTTGAGCTTGGGTGCCGGCTCCTTGCCGTTGACGATCTTCTTGAACGAGGCGCCGGCGCTGACCTTCGGGTTCTTGGATGCGGCGATCTTGATGGCCTCACCCGTCTGCGGGTTGCGACCGGTACGGGCGGCCCGCTCTCCGCGGTCGAATGTCAGGAATCCGGTCATGACGATCTTCTCGCCCTTGGCCACGTTGGCCACCACGACATCCTCGAAACCCGCCAACACGGCAGCAACGTCCTTGACGGTCGAATCGGTGTGGGCTGCAACTGCCGCGATCAGGTCTGTTTTGGTAATGGGCACTATCTCTCCTTCGGTGTACGGAAGCCACCACAATGCACGAAATACCGGCCCGGGTGGCGCATTTGCAGCGGGAATCTCCCGATATTTCCGGGAGCCCGGCCGAAGACATCGGCTGTGAACTGCGATTATGCCGGTGACGAAATCGAGGAAATGATTCGCCGGTTAGCGATATCTGGCGGGCATCTGAGAGGCTGGCAGGCGATATGAGGCACCCCAGCGGACTGGCCGTGCACGAACATGTGCCATCAGAGAGTCATCTCGGAGACCCGGTGGTGGTACTCGTCCACGGGACCCTCGACCGGTCCACCAGCTTCGCCCGGGTGGTGCGACGGCTCGGGGATCTGCACACGGTTGTCTACGATCGACGGGGGTATCACCGCTCTCGAGATGCGGTGCCGCTGCCCAGCTCCATCGAGGATCAGATCGATGATCTGCTCAGCGTGATCGATGGACGACCGGCGGTGGTGGTCGGACACAGCTATGGCGGAACCATCGCCATCGGGGCCGCACTTCGCAACGACCCGGCCAACACCATTGTCTCGCTGGCGGCCTATGAGCCACCCCTCCCCTGGCTATCCATTTGGGTGCGGGACGGGACCCCGAGGCGGGAGAAGCTTCGTCAGGATCCGGACTTCGAGGCCGAGCGGTTCTTTCGCCGCGTCGTCGGAGACGGCGCCTGGGACCGGCTTTCGGAAACCGCCCGAGCCGAGCGGCGGGCCGACGGGCCGGCCCTGGTGGCCGAGCTGAACGCCATCAAGGTGACCGATGCGCCCTTCGATGTCACGACCATGTCGATCCCTGCCGTCTTCGGCCGGGGCGGACGGTCACTCCCCCACCACCGCGAAGGGGTGGATTGGCTGGTCGGGCACACCCCCAACGCCGAACTGTTCGAGATCCCCGGCGCCACCCACGGGGCTCATCTCTCCCATCCCGACGGCTTCGCCGACTTCGCCCGCCGAGCCGTCGAGCGGGCGGGCGAGGTGGCGATGGCTACCGGAGCCGCGGACGCCCTGATCGTCCCGGTGACCGTGGTCATCGAGTCGAGGCGCAGGACCCGACGACGCCACTGTAGAAGGAGATCGAAACCTGGCCGGCCTGGGTGGTGTCGCCCGCGGGATAGGGGACGACCGGACCGATGGAGGACTGTGCACCCCGGAGCTCGCGAGGAGGTAGCCCGCGCCCCCGCCGGCCCCAGAGCCCAGAATGCCAATAACGCCGCCGGTGGTCCCTCCGCCACCTCCGCCGAGGACCCGATGACTGATACCCGCCCCCGCCGCCCCCGCCGCCGCCGGTGGCGACGCCGGCCAGAACTGGTGGCGTATACCCGGTCTGGCCACAGGCGTCGCCTGCCGCGCCCGACGCGCGATGGTGCACGGCTCCAGCCCGCGGTCCAGAGCCCGCCCTTCCCGACCCGGTGAACCCCCGAGCAGAAAGAGGATCCGGGGGTGTTTGCACCCGCGGCGGGTGGATTGCCGCCCGCCCCTCCCGCACCCGGCGGGTCGAGGCCCAGGAGGCTGAGCAGGTTGCCGGCCCCGCCGCCCCCGCCACCGCCGGCCGTGACGAGCATGCTCGCCGCGGTGGAGTCGTAGACAGCGGTGGCCCCGCCGCCCCCCGCCACCGCCGCTACTGAGCGCGCCGGTGTAGAGAGGGGGCGCTCCGACGCCGGGTAGCGCTCCGTTCCCTCCCCCCAGATCCGGTGGGGCGTTCGGAGTGCGGCAGTGAGCACGAGCCGATATTGCCGGAGCCGCCTGCTCCTCCCGCCCCCGGGAAGATGTTGATCAGGCCGAGGAGCGAGAGAAGACCCGGATTCCCCGGCACCCCGGGCTGTCCGGGGATCAGATACAATGTATGGCCGGCGACGACCGGCACCGTGGCACTCACCAGCGCACCGACACCTCCGGCGGCGTCCGTCCCTCCGCCCGCGCCGGCGGCCCCGTAGGCAACGATCTTGGCACTCACCGCCCCGGTGGGAACCTTGATGCACGATGCGGCGGTCACCGGGGTCAGGCAACCGGCTCCACAGACGGTCAGCGCCGCCTCTTCGGTCGATGATGTATGGAGGCCACTCTGGGTGCCCGCCTGTCCGATGGAGTAGATGGTCACCAGTGCGGGGTTGGCGGTGTTGGGAGAGTTGACCACGTAGCGGTAGGAGGGGGTTCCGTTGGCGACCCCTCGCATCGTCACCCCGTCCGTGTACCACTGGCCCACCAGGGTGGGAGAATTGACGAAGGCGGGGTTGCTCGCCGGTGCCGGGGATGTCGTCCCCGGACAGGTCCACTTGGCCATCCCGGTACTGCAGTACTGGGTGTACCCCACGGCGGCCTCGACCCGGTTGATGTAGTCGCTGATGCCGGCGTTGGCTGCCTGCCTGGCCTGTACAACCAAGGCAGCCTCTTCCGACGTGGGTGCCTGACCCACAGCCAGGACATTGATGGCCACCGGCACCGCCACGAGTAGCGCGATGAGGCCGACGACCAAGAGCATGGCCTGGCCCTGGTCGATCACCCGCGCCCGCCGACTCTGCTCCCGGTGGGCGCCAGGATTCGCTCGTCGTCTCACAACAGTCCTCCCAGGGAATTCGACAACGAGACCTGCCGGACGAGGGTGGTGGTGGAAGCTGGATTCGCGGTCACACTGGCGGTCGGGGAGCCGAGCGTGAGGGTGATGGTCACCGTCGAGATCTTCGAGAGGTCGCCGGTCGGCGGTGTGAATCCGAACGAGGTGTTCGTCGCCGAACAATGAACGCACACGTTGGCGATCTGCGCGACGACGGGCTGGGAACCACCTTGCTGGGTGACCTGCAGGGTGCAGAGCGGGTCGGCCGTAGGACAACTCGGAAAGTGGATCTCGTAGCTGTAGGCGGTGGTGGAGCCGGAGCGAACTGAACACAGCCAAACGTCCGTCGACGAACTCAACGGGGGTGAAGCCGAGCACTGGTTCGCATAGAGGGGTGCGGTATTCGGGGGAACCCCAACCGGAGTGGTGATCGTCTGGTCGGGAACGGAGCCGGAGAAGAACCCCTGCAGCGTGTCCATCCCGTTCTGCGCCGGGCCGGTGAGAGAGCCGGTGCGCTGGGTGGTGTAGGTGACCTTCACAACCGTGGTGGTCACCACAAAGCCGATGGTGATGACCACGATCAAAAGGGCCATCGCCACCATGAGCTCGACCAGGGTCATGCCGACGTCGTCGCGGCCGGAACGACGGTGAGAGTTGGCAGGTGTCACAGCGGGCAGGTCGTTCCGGTCGCGGCCGCCATTCCCGACGGAGTCGTGAGAACACCGGCCACTTGCACCCCGGTCTGGTCTTCCTTCCATGTCACGGTGACCTTCACCCCATAGGAGTACGACGATCCCGAGGTGTAGGAGGTCCAGGACCCTCCGGCGACGACCGGAGGGGTGCACCAACCGGACAGCTGGGAAACGTTGTACGACTCCGCACCCACCGTCACCGGGGTGGTCGGCGGGGTAAGGGTCAGGGTCTGCTGGCCCACCGCCTGATTGCGGTCGGCCTCCAGCTGCCCGTTGGCGAGATTGGCCGCGGTCACCTTGTACTGGCTGTTGTACACACCCTGTGTCGACCTGGTGACCAGCAACAGCGCCGGCACCAGGATGATGATCAGGACACTGATGGCGGCCACCACTTCGATCAGTGACTGGCCGTCCTCGGTATGACTGCGTCGCGCCAGAGGAGAGCCAATTCGCACCCCCTCTCATCGGCTCATCGGATCGACCGCTTTAGCGGAGAAAGGCAGCCACGGCAAGGGTCATAAGTTGGCAATCTGGGAAGTGCCAGGTCTCCTGGCTGCTCGTTGAGGATCACCGGGCTGATCTGTCGGCTCGGTCTTCGTTCTTGCGGCGCAGGGAGGATTCCGGAGGTTCTCTCGATCGGGCCGAGTGGGCCGCCTGCCGGTTCGGCGGGGGTCAGTCGGGGACTCACCCCCCGCCGCGTGGGGCCTCCAACGATCGGATTTGCATTTTCCCCCGACGCGCCAGTGCCCGGTACGCTGGCGAGCGTCTGGACCGACCGGTCAAGAAAATCGACCACGCCGAGGGGGACCCACCGAGATGACCACCACCGCTGCCGATCCGACCCAGATCAGCGAGGATCAGTTCGAGGTCGACGCCCGGGAATTCCTCGATTCTCATCTCCCACGGCGGACGGCCGAAAACTTCGTCTGGGGCAAAGGCTCCGACCACGTCGGCCTGTTTCCCGAGCGGACCCCCGCGGAAGAGGCGGCCGACGTCGCCCAAGCCAAGGAATGGGCACGAACCGTTTTCGACGCCGGTTTCGGCTGGATCACCGGCCCGGAGGCCTACGGCGGCCGCGGCCTTCCCCGCGGCTACCAACGCATCTACAACACCGTGGCGGCCGACTACCGCTCCCCGTCGCAAAGCCCGTTCGGCATCGGGCTTGGGATGGTGGCGCCCACCATCCTGGCCCACGGCATCGAAGAGGTGAAGGAGGCCTACCTCCAGCCGATGCACCGCGGCGACATCATCGGCTGCCAGCTGTTCAGCGAGCCGGTTGCCGGCTCCGACCTGGCGTCACTCCAGACCCGGGCGGTGCGCGACGGTGACGAGTGGATCGTGAACGGGCAGAAGGTCTGGACGTCCGGAGCTCAATTCTCCGACATCGGAGAAATCATCTGCCGCACGGACCCCGATCAGCCCAAGCACCGGGGTCTGACCGGATTCGTCGTGAACATGCATGCCCCCGGCGTCGAGGTCCGGCCGCTTCGGCAGATGACCGGGGGAGCCTCCTTCAACGAGGTCTTCTTCACCGACGTCCGGATCCCCGATACCCATCGGCTGGGCGACGTGAACGGTGGATGGACCGTCGCCCTCACCACGCTGATGAACGAGCGGGCCGCCATCGGTGGTGGAGGCGGGGGCCTGGGGCTGCACTCCTCTCAGCGTCTGATCGAACTGGCCAGGGCCCAGGGACGGGAAGCTGACCCGCTTATCCGCCAACAGCTGGCCGACATCATCATCAACGATCGAGTGGCGGCGTATACCAACCTCCGCTCCATGGCCAAGATCGCCGCCGGCCAGTTGCCCGGACCGGAGATGTCCCTGGGAAAGCTGTCGCTCACCGCCAATATGGTCCGCACCTACCAATTGCTCTCATCGGTGCTCGGTCCCGAGCTCATTGCCGACAACGGACGCTGGGGCACCTACGCCTGGTCCGAGTTCCTCCTCGGCGTCCCGGGGATGCGGGTGGCGGGCGGCACCGACGAGGTGCTGCACAACATCATCGGGGAGCGTGTCCTGGGGCTCCCCAAAGAGCCGGTCCCCAAGTAGCGACTCCTACTCGAGCTGGAACGCGAGTTCCGGCTGGACCGGTAGCCCTTCCGGCGGGCCGGGCCATCCCACCCGCCCGTAGGGCAGGTTGTCGACGTAGACCCACGACCGGCGATGGATGGAGGTGAGCCCGCTTCCCGCCAACGCGGTCTGATGGGTGGGAGACGGGTAGCCCTTGTTGCGGTGGAAGTCGAAGGCCGGGAAGTTCTCCGATAGGTCGCGCATCATCCGGTCGCGGGTCACCTTGGCCAAGATCGACGCGGCGGCAATCGACGTGCAGGTGAGGTCGCCTCGGACCACGGTGCGAACCTCCGCATTCTCCGCCGCACAGCCACCCCCCTCGGCCGGCTCCGCTGACGTAGTCGAAGGATCCGTCCATCAGGATGACATCGGGGACGCAGGTCAGGCCGGCCAACGCCCGGCTCGCCGCCAATCTCAACGCCACCGTCATCCCCCAGCGATCACATTCCTCCGGCCCGGCGTGACCCACCGACCACTCGGTGCACCAGGACGCCACCCGGGGGAACAGCACCTCGCGTTCCTCCTCCGGTATGAGTTTGGAGTCCCGGAGCCCTTTGGGGGGCGACTTGGTGGGGATGACCGCCACCCCCACCGACACCGGCCCGGCCCACGCGCCCCGGCCGACCTCATCGAGGCCGACGATGACCTCGAATCCTTCCCTCAGGAGCGACCGTTCGGTCCGCCGGGAGGGACGGACCGGGGTGGCGGGTCGGGCGGTGATCGTCATCGTCCGAGCTCGCTCCTTAGCACTTTGCCCAGCGCATTTCGGGGAAGGGCGTCGATGACATGGACGATACGGGGCCGCTTGAAGGCAGCCAGGTGCCGGGTGGTATAGGCGGAAAGCTCCTCCGCCGACGGGGCCGGCCGTCGGCGACGATCCAGGCGGTCACCACTTCTCCCCACTCCTCCGACGGGGTCCCGGTCACCGCCACCTCGGCAACCCTCGGATGGGTGAGCACCACTTCCTCGACCTCGCTCGGATAGACATTGAACCCACCGCTGATGATCAGCTCCTTGGACCGGCCTCGGATGGTCAGATAACCATCGTCGATGGTACCGAGATCACCGCTCCGGAACCACGGATACCCGCCGTCGCCGGAGTCGACGAAGTCCTCCCCGGTGGCGACCGGGCGCTCCCAGTAGCCAGCGAACACGTTGGGCCCCCGGACCTGGATCTCCCCGTCGGCGGCCAGCCCGATCTCCACACCCGGGAGGGGGAAGCCCACCGTTCCGGGACGGCGCTCGCCGTCGTAGGGGTTGGAGGCGTTCATCAGCGTCTCGGTCATCCCGTACCGCTCGAGTACCGACATCCCGGTGGCGGCCTCCATCTGGCGGTGGAGGTCGGCGGGTAACGGAGCCGAACCGGAGACGCAGAGGCGCAGACGGCCGAGCTCCGCAGCCCGGACGGACTGGGCCAGGCGGTGGTACATGGTCGGCACCCCGAAGAAGAGGGAGGCGTCGCCGCTCGAGGCGGCGTCGGCAACCGCATCGGGATCGAACCCGGGATAGAGCCGGGCCGAGCCCCCGGCGAGCAGCGTCCCGTAGATGCCGACGCACAGACCGTGGGCGTGGAACACCGGCAGGCAGTGGATAAGGCGGTCGGTGGGGCCCCACCTCCAGGCCAGATTCACGGCTCGGGTGGCGGCCAGCAGGTTGCGGTGGGTCAGCACCGCCCCCTTGGGAGCCCCGGTGGTCCCGGAGGTGAAACAGACGAGCGCCGGGTCGTCCGGGGACGCGATGTCCAGATGACCGGGGTCGCCGTCGGGAAGATCGAGATCAGGTGCGGCCACCACGATCGGCCGGTCGGAAGCTTCGCTCACCCACCGCCCTCGGACCGGGTCGTCGACGATGGCCGCGGCCGGGCGGACATCGGACACGATGTAGGCGATCTCCCGTTGGGTGTAGGCGGTGTTGGCCGGAACCACCACCAAGCCGGCCCGCAGCGCCCCGACATGGCCGATGATCGAGGCCACCGACGACCCGGTGGACCAGACCACCCGGTCCCCGGGGCGAAGTCCCGCCGCCGCCAGCCGACCGGCGGCCCGCCGGGTGGCCGCATCGAACTCCGCGGCCGACCACCAGGTCCCGGAACGGTGGCGCATGCCGACCGGGGAGGAGGGTCCGGTGTTCGACCCGGCATCCATCAACACCGGCGCCTCGGCGGCCTCACTCCAGAGGGCGGCCCAGGCCCGGAGCAAGGTCCCCGACGTGAGCAGGTCGTCAGCGTCGAGTCGGCTTCCCGAAGGCAGGTGATCCCGCCACGGACGGAGAACACCCTCCGCTTGCCCAACCGAACTCATACCCCCGTTGTCTAGTCGGCATCGTCGGCTCCACCGACCATGGTCCCCCGAGGCGCGGACCTCCCCGGGAGGTTCTACGATTCGGTCGTCGGCCGGCGGGAATCGCCGGTCGGAGAGAGAGGAGCATCCATGGGGTTCATGGACAAGGTAAAGGCGCAGGCAGAGGTGGTGTCGGCCAAAGCCACCGAAGCCGGGAAGGCGGGCCAGGCCAAGATCGATGCCGTCCAGGCCAAGCGTCATGCCGACGACCTCCTTCGCCAGCTGGGGGCCGCCGCCTACGCCGACCACCAGGGTCGGGCCACCGACCAGACCACCGCCGACGCCGCCCGGATCGTCGGCGAACTCGAGAAGTACGAAGCGGAGTACGGCTCTCTCGCCTCATGACCCCCTCGACATCCGGCTCCGGAGCCGAAGGCCAGCCAGCAACACCCCGGCGGATCGCCGTCGTCCCCCACACCCATTGGGACCGGGAGTGGTACGACCCGTTTCAGACCTTCCGGCTGAAACTGGTCCGTCTCATCGACGACCTGCTCGACCTGCTCGAGCAGGATCCGTCCTATAAGACCTTCCTGCTCGATGGTCAGTTGGCGGTGATCGACGACTACCTCGAGATCCGCCCGGAGAACGAGGGCCGCCTGCGGGCGTTGGCCACCTCCGGCCGGCTGACGGTGGGCCCCTGGTACATCCTGATGGACGAGTTCCTCATCTCGGGCGAGACCATCGTGCGTGACCTTCAGACCGGCATCCGACGGGGCACCGCCTTCGGCGGGGTGATGGATGTCGGCTACCTCCCCGACATGTTCGGGCACATCTCCCAGATGCCCCAGATCCTCTCGCTGGCCGGTCTGGGCAACGCGGTGGTCTGGCGGGGCGTCCCATCGGCCATCCACACCTCGGCCTTCATCTGGGAGTCGCCCGACCGGTCACGGGTCAGGGCCGAGTACCTGGTCGCCGGATACGGAAACGGCGCGGCGCTGCCCGACGATGCCAAGGCGCTCATCCGGCGCCTGCGCTCCCACGTGGACGAGATCGGGTCGTTCCTGGCCGGTGACGCCCCGTTGCTCTTCATGAACGGCACCGATCATCAACGCCCGCAGCCCTGGCTCGGGCGGGTGGTCGCCGAGGCCAACGAGATGCAGAGCGAGTTCGAGCTCGGCATCAGCTCGCTTCCCGACTACCTCGCCGGGCTCACCGTCGAGGGACTGCCGGAGTGGCAGGGGGAACTCCGGTCGGGCTACCGCTCGAATCTCCTCATGGGCGTCGGTTCCAACCGGGTCGATGTGAAACAGGCAGCCGCCCGCTCCGAGCGGGCTCTCGAGCGCCTGGCCGAGCCGCTCAGCGCCCTCTACCTCCCCGGCGACGCCTGGCCGGGTGCCTTCCTCGACGTGGCCTGGAAGCTGATGATCCGCAACGCCGCCCACGACTCGATCTGCGCCTGCTCGGTCGACGAGGTGGTCAATGCGGTGCTGCACCGCTACGCCGAGGCCCGTCAGATCGGTGAAGGGCTCACCAGCCAGGCGATCACCACCATCGGTCTCTCGCTCTCCCACCCCGGCACCTCGGTGGTCAATCCGTCCGCCCGCGACCGGTCGGGCATGGTGGAACTGGTGGTCCCGGTCCTCGGGGAGCCCGGACCCGACATCCAGGTGATCTCCCAGCGGGCCGGCCTCCCCGGAACCATCACCCTCAACGGGACGACGGTGGTCAGCATGCTCGGGCTGGTCCAGGGGGCGCGCATCGACGATGACACCTACGTCACGGCGGTGGCGCTGACCGAAGACGACACCGGGCTCGACCTCACCCTGACCATCGGGTCCGAGCCCGCCGAGGGGGTTCCCATCGAAGAGGCCAAGCGGGAGCTGTTCACCAAGCTCACCGCCTATCCGGACACCGAGGTACGGGTCACCATCGACCAGCCGGCCATGCGCCGGATCCTCGGCCGCCCGGAGTCCGTCCCCGGGTTCGGGTGGGCCAAGTTCGAGCCGGCCCCGCTCACCCACCCGGTCACCGTCGGCGGTGATGCCGCAACTGGCCTGACCCTGGCCAACGGCCGGGTGACCGTCGAGGTCAATCCGGTGGACGGTACCTTCGCCCTCGACGGGGTGACCGGCTACGGCCGGCTGATCGACGGTGGTGACCACGGGGACACCTACAACTATTCGCCGCCGGCCAACGACTCGTCGGTCGACGCGCCCGACTCGGTCACCGTATCCATCGGGGACCGGGGGCCGGTGCGGGGAACGGTGGTGGTGAGGTCGACCTACACCTGGCCGGAACGGGTGGACGGCGACCAGCGGGCTCGGGTGGGATCCCGGACCACCGAAGTCGCCACCACGGTGGAGCTCCGGGCGGACGAATCGGTGGTCAGGGTGCACACCACCTTCGACAATCCGTCGAGAGACCACCGGCTGCGGGCCCACTTCCCGCTGCCCGAGCCGGCCTCGGTCTCGAACGCCGAATGCGCCTTTGCCGTGGTCGAGCGGGGTCTGACCGCCGAAGGCCGGGACGAGGAGTTCGGTATCCCCACCTTCCCGTCGCGCCGATTCGTCTCCGCTGGCGGACTCACGGTGGTCCACGAGGGTCTCCTCGAGTACGAACTGGTCGACGTCGTGGACTTCGACGGGGCCGGACCGAGGGCGACCGGACTCGCCCTCACCCTGCTCCGGTCCACCGGGATGCTTTCCCGATTCGGGATGATCAACCGCCCCCTGCCTGCCGGCCCGATGACCCCGATCGAGGGTCCCCAGATGATCGGGCCGGTCGAGGCCAGGTATGCCCTGTCCGTCGACTGCGACGATCCCTATCGATTGGCCGACGATGTCCTGCTGCCCCTGGTGCCGGTCGGCTCCTTCGGCGGTGGCACCCGGCCCGCCTCGGGGTCGCCACTCGGCGTCCGGGGCGCCGAGGTGTCCTCGGTGCGACGGGAGGCCGGAGCCCTCGAGCTCCGGGTGTTCAACCCGAAGGACTCACCCACCGTGGTGGAGATCGACAGTCGGTCGGGGTGGCTGGTCGATCTCCGGGGCCGGCCCCTGGTGCCCTTCGACGGTCGGTTCGAGCTCCGGGCCCACGGGATCGCCACCCTCCGCCTCGACTGAGATTTCGGTCAGTCGACTTCGAGCCCGCCGGAAGGAGTCGAGACCACCAGCTTGTCCGGGCCGACATCCGGGCCGGTCCGAACCTCGATCTTCGGCGGCGGGCCCTCGCCCATCCAGGCGACCAATTCCGATTCACTGGGAACGCCGACTTCAAGAGCGGCGAAACCGATGGCTCCGTTCGGGTGACGGCTCACCTGCCGGGCCGGGTGGAGGCCGGGGTCATCCCAGGCCATGAAGGCGCACCGCCAGGGTTGGGACCAGGCCTCATCCACCCCGACGGCCCGCCAGCGCACGGTTTCGCCGCCCGGGAGGATCCGCCGCCTTCGCTCCACCGGGAGCCCCAACCGCCCGGAGGTTGCCTCGATGTCGGACGACTCCACCGACCAGCGGGCCAGACCTGGTCCTCGGCGGGACAGGGCGTCGAGCACCGGCCGGCCTTGCCGCGAGGCGCCGGCCTCGCGCCCATCGACGACAGCCAGCAATTCGAGATATTCCTCGCCGAAAGGCACGATCAGGTTGGCCGTGCCCCGACCCGGGTGACGACCTCCGTCCTCGACCGCGAAGCCCTGCGAGGTCATCCGTTGCCGGGCGACATCCAGGTCCTCCACCAGGATGATGGCCTGCACCAGTCGGTTCACGGGCATCAGTCTGCCCGCCCGGACCCCCGACGCGTCAGGGCGCACCCGGCGGTAGGAACGGGAGCCCGCAGCCGGGTCCCTCCTCGATGATGCGGAGCAGACCCTCGGTGTCGAGATGTCCGTCGATGGCGTCAGCCAATCGGTCGAGCATGGCGTCGCGTCGGGCCCGGAAACCGGTTGAGGCATCCGACGGCCGCCAGTCGACTCCGGCCTGGGCGGCCACTTCGCGCAACCACGCCCGTCGGAACCCGTCATTCTCGAAGGTGCCGTGCCACATGGAGCCCCATACGGCTTGGTGTCGGAAGCCCCCGAGAAAGGGTTCGGCGTCCTTCGCCCGGTGATCTTCTCCATCGACCATCGCCACCCCGTGGTGGATCTGATAGGCGCTCACCGCGTTGTCCCTCCAGGCTCCGGACATCGTCCCGAGATGCTTTTCCTCGTCGAAGGCGACCCGGATGGGCAACAGACCCAGGCCGGCGACGTGTCCCCGCCCCGACTCGACCAGATCGTCGAGGGACGCGGCCAGCATCTGGTATCCCCCACAGATGCCCAATACCGGCCGGCCGCCGGTCGCCCGGGTGCGCAGGGCACCGGCCAGCCCCTGCCGGCGGAGCCAGTCCAGATCGTCGACGGTGGCCCGGCTACCGGGCAGGACGGCCAGATCCGCCGACGCCACCACATCCGGATCGGCGGTGACGGTGACCGCGACCCCGGGCTCGGCGGCCAGGGCATCCACATCGGTGGCGTTGGACACCCGCGGCAGCCGGATGACCGCGACCCGCAGGGTGGGGCCGACGACCGGCGATGGGCGGGACCACCCGGCAACGGCCAGGGCGTCCTCGGCATCGATCCAGACCTCGTCCAACCACGGCAGCACCCCGAGGACCGGGCGACCGGTCACCCGGGCCAACGATTCGAGCCCGGGGTCGAGCAGGCTCTGCCGGCCACGGAACTTGTTGACCACCCAGCCCGCCACCTGCGCCTGGTCGTCGGCAGAGAGCAGGGCCAGGGTGCCGAACATGGCGGCCAGCACCCCCCCGCGGTCGATGTCCCCGACCACCACCACCGGAAGGCCCACCCGCCGGGCCAGTCCCATGTTGACGAAGTCTCCGGATCGCAGATTGATCTCGGTGGGGCTGCCGGCCCCCTCGGCGATCACCACGTCGTAGCGCGACCGGAGATCACCGAACGCCGCGATGGCGGCCTCGGCCAGGGCGGACCGACCGGTGGTCCAATCGGTAGCCGACACCTCGCCGTACGGCCGGCCCATCAACACCACATGGGACCGGTGGTCACTCCCGGGCTTGAGCAGCACCGGATTCATGGCCGCTTCCGGCACCACCCCGGCGGCCAGGGCCTGCAACCACTGGGCCCGCCCGATCTCCGACCCGTCGGGGCAGACCATCGAGTTGTTGGACATGTTCTGCGCCTTGAACGGAGCCACCCGCACCCCTCGGCGGGCCAGCCATCGACAGATCCCCGCGGTGACCAACGACTTTCCGGCATCCGAGGTGGTGCCGGCGACCAGGAGGCCGCCCTTCACTCGTCGGCGCCCCCGGCCGGGTGTTGGCGCTCCCGAGCGGCCTGCTCTTCGCTGGCTCGGCGCTGACGCTCCACCATCAACTTCTCCCCCTTGTTCCGCAGCTCATCGATCTCGCGGATGACCTCGCCGAACCGTTCCCACCTCAGGTTGCGACGGCTGTCCGCCCCCGGCTCGCTCCCCACCCGTGACAGCTTCCACACCTGTACCCACCCGATTCCCTTCAGGTTGCGGGGCCGGAGGGCGTGACCGACGAACTCCCCCTCCGTCTCCTGCTGGAT
Organism: uncultured Acidimicrobiaceae bacterium; assembly: GCA_963819695.1. GTDB lineage: Bacteria > Actinomycetota > Acidimicrobiia > Acidimicrobiales > RAAP-2 > DASZIT01. The sequence goes on from CAWFXD010000001.1 coordinate 2,103,724, forward strand.
GGCCTGGTAGAACTCGTCGGTCATCAGCACCGTGCCCGGATTGGCGATCCCGACCAGCCGGCTGGCCACGTTGACCACCGGTCCGTAGTAGTCACCGTCCTGGAGCAGCACCGGCCCCACCGACAGGGCCACCCGCACATCGGAAAGGAGTTCGTCGTCGGCATACGCCTCGGCCAGACTCATGCCGATGCGAGCGGCGTCGCCGGCGGTGGCCACCACGAACATCGCCTCGTCACCGATCATCTTCACCACCCGGCCACCCAACGACGTCACCGTGTCCCGGGCCAGCTCCTCGAACCGGGCCACCACCGCGGCCAGCTCATTGTCGGCGAGATGCTGGCTGAGCATGGTGTAGCCGACCATGTCGACGAAGCCGACCGCCATCACCGGGCTGATCCCCTTCACCGTCCCCCGGGTCCGGATGAGCATCTCGCGCCGGGTGGCCGCCTGGAGATGACGGCGCCATACGAACTCGAGGAGCCGGGCCATGGTCGGAAGGGACACGCTGAGCACCCGGGAGAACCGGTCGGCGTCGATGACGCTGTCCCCCGACGATTCGATCACCGGCGTGGTCCCCCGGGCGGTGGTGGCCTCGGCGATTCGGGCCATCGAGGACCCGATGACCCTGATCATCTGGAGTGATGAATCGAGGTCGGCCGCCCCCACACTGGTGAGGCCCTTGAACAGCTCGAGGGCCTCGACATCCATGTCGGTGAAAGAACGGTCATCCTCGTCGACGTCCAGGAAGCCCAGCGCCCGCCAGATGCGGCGGGCCGGCTCCACCTCCATCCCGGTCATGGCCAACACCTCGGCCTGGGTCATCCGGCGCTCGGCGGGGAGCAGCATCCGATCCACCACCAGCAGGTCGATGACATCGTCAGCGACGGCCTGGTCGATCTCTTCCTCGGTAGTGCCGAGCGCCAGCAGCAGGGAACGAACCCGGGCCAGGGCCTGGGCCCGGCGTTCGGGATCGATGGCCGGCCGCTCGTCAGCGGCCGAGCCGTCCGGAGGGGCGGAGGAATCGGGGCGGCGGTTGTCGGCGCCGTCCGGAGGCGTGCCGACGCGGCTCACGGCGTGAGATCCCGGAACTCGGCGATCGCCGGACGCTCCATCAGCGCGGCGATGGCCTCCTTCGGGCTCCGGATCCCGTCGATCATGTCGGCGACCTGGGTGGCGATGGGAACCTCCACGTCAACCGACGCGGCCAGCTCGACCATGGGTCGGGCGGTCTTCACGCCCTCGGCCACCATCCGCATCTCACCCATCACGTCGGCCAGCGAGCGTCCCTGGCCCAGCGCCACCCCGACGGTGTGATTGCGGCTCTTCGAACTGGTGCAGGTGGCAACCAGGTCGCCGACCCCGGCCAGGCCACCGAAGGTGATGAGCTCGCCACCCAACTTCATCCCGAACCGGGCCATTTCGGCCAGCCCCCGGGTGATCATCGCCGCCCGGGAGTTGTCGCCGAAGCCCAGGCCGTCGGAGATCCCGGCCGCCACCGCCAGCACGTTCTTGAGGGCGCCGGCAATCTCGCAGCCGATGACGTCGGTGTTGGTGTACACCCGGAAGGTCTTGGACATCAACAGGGATTGCACCCAACGGGCCTGGTCGGGGTCGGCCAGCGCCACCACCCCGGCGGTCGGTTGGCCGGCGGCGACTTCGGCGGCCAGATTGGGACCCGTCAGCATGCCGGTGGGGCTGTCGGGGATCACCTCGGCCAGCAGCTGGGTCATCCGCAGCTGACTCCCCTGTTCGAGGCCCTTGGTGAGGCTGAGGACCGGAGTGCCCTTGACGAGGACCTCGGCGAGGTCGGTGGCCACCGCCCGGAATCCGTGAGAAGGCACGGCCATGATCACCAGTGAGGCCCCCGCCACCGCCTCGCCGATGTCGTGGGTGGCGTCGAGGGCATCGGGAAGCAGGAAATCGGGGAGGTACGTCGGGTTACGGTGGTGGGTCCGGACGGTCTCCGCCAGCTCCGGATCCCGGGCCCATAAGACGGTGGCCGCGTTACCCACCGCCAACGTCGCCACCGTCGTCCCCCACGAGCCTGCGCCGATCACTGCAACTTTCTCTGGCATCGGAGCCACACTATGCGCCAGGCCCGGCCGGCGGTGGCCTGGCAAGACGCCTCTACACTGACGAAATGGGAGGCATCGACCAGCGAATGCAGTTCCAAGCTGGCGCATTGCCCTTCGGCCGTCGAGCCGTGCTGGTGCCGGTCAAGGCATTCAGGGAGGCGAAGGGTCGTCTCGACGCCGCGTTGAATGAGGCGGAGCGGGCGGCGCTGGCGGCGGCCATGGCCGACCGGGTGTTGGCGGCCGCGTTCCCGTTGCCGGTGGCGGTCGTCTGCGATGACAACGAAGTTGCCGCCTGGGCCCGGTCCCACGGCGCGCTGGTCGTCTGGGAACCCGGGAGGGGCCTGAACGGAGCGGTGGAGGCGGGCGTGGACCATTTGGCCGGGCGCGGCGTCACCCAGGTGACGGTGGCCCACGCCGATCTGCCCCGGGCGTCGGATCTCCCGTCGGTCGGAGCCGCGGCGGGAGTGACGTTGGTACCCGACCGGTTCGGCAACGGCACCAATGTCATCGCGATTCCGGCCGACGCCGGGTTCCGGTTCTCCTACGGGCCGGGTTCGTTCGCCCGTCACCGGGTGGAGGCGGCTCGCACCGGCCTTCCCGTCCATGTCCTCGATCGTCCGGACCTGGCTTGGGACATCGACGAGCCGGCCGATGTGATCCCGGTCTCCACCGCGCCGGCCACCGCCCTCCCGTGAGCGGCGGGTGCCACGATGGACCTCAGCCGAGCGGTCTCCCAGTCGGCGATCTGCTCACCGGCGGGCCGGTGACGGTGAACCTGACGATCCCAACCTCGGTGCTGGCTATCGGCGCCCACCCCGATGACATCGAGTTCGGTTGCGGGGCCACCCTGGCGAAATGGGCCGAAGCCGGTTGCCGGGTGCACCATCTGGTGCTCACCGACGGATCGAAGGGAAGCTGGGATCCCGACGAGGACCTGGCCGCACTGGTCGCCGCCCGGGCGGCGGAATCCCGATCAGCAGCCGCGGTCATCGACGGAACCGACGTCGGCCAATCCCCCGACCGGGTGCTGTTTCTGGGCCGGGTGGACGGCGAGCTGGCCAACGGCCCGAGCGAGCGGCGCGAAGTCGCCTCGGTGATCCGGCGGCTGGCCCCGGCGGTGGTGCTGGCCCACGACCCGTGGAGACGGTACCGGCTCCACCCCGACCACCGGAATGCCGGCTTTCTCAGCCTCGACGCGCTGGTGGCGGCCCGAGACCCGCACTTCTTTCCCGATCTCGGCCTCGCCCCCCACCGACCCGAGGCGCTACTGCTCTTCGAGGCCGACCTGGCCAACCACGTCGAAGACGTGTCCGGGTTCGCATCGACCAAGGTCCAGGCGCTGCTGTGCCACGCCAGTCAAGGGGTGACCACCATGGGGTTCGATGCGGGAGCGCCAGAAGACGGGTCCACCCGTATAGAGGAGTTCGCGGCCAAGGTCAGCCGTCAGCTGTCGGACCACGGCGCCCTCGCCACCCTGCCGGTCGGCGAGGCGTTCCACTTGATCACCAACCTGTAAAAGACGACAGCAGGGGCCGGATGGCCCCTGCTGTACGTCATCTGAACACGGCAGAGCCGTCGATCAGTTACCTGCGGGCAGTCTTGCGGACGGCCCTCTTGGCAGTCTTCCGGGCGGGGGCTTTGCGGGCCGGAGCCTTGCGCACTGCCTTCTTGGCCGCCGGGCGCTTCCGGGCCGGAGCCTTGCGCACTGCCTTCTTGGCGGTTGCCTTCTTGGCTGCCGGGCGCTTCCGGGCCGGAGCCTTGCGCACTGCCTTCTTCGCCGCCGACTTCTTGGCGGGGCGCTTCCGGGCCGGAGCCTTGCGCACTGCCTTCTTGGCGGTTGCCTTCTTGGCGGGGCGCTTCCGGGCCGGAGCCTTGCGCACTGCCTTCTTCGCCGCCGACTTCTTGGCGGGGCGCTTCCGGGCCGGAGCCTTGCGCACTGCCTTCTTGGCGGTTGTCTTCTTGGCGGCAGTCTTGCGGGCCGGGGCCTTTCGGACTGCCTTCTTCGCAGCTTTCTTCACTGCCATGGGTGCTCCCTCCTTGGAGTTCAGCGCGTTTTTGAACGCTGAACTGGTGGCGAACCGGACACCTTTCGACGCCGGGATCGGAACCGCTGCACCGGTCCGCGGATTTCGACCCAGACGAGGGGCACGATCGATCGGGTTGAACGTCCCAAAACCAATTACCGTGACCTTCCGTCCAGACTGAACCGCGGTGACGACCGAATCGAACAGGGCGTCAACCACATCCTCCACAGTCCGGCGAGCCAACGATGTCGACTCACTGACTGCTCGGACGAGTTGTGACTTGTTCACAATCACCTCCACAGCGATACACAATCAGAAACAATCAAAATGCGTTTTTAGGCCCAGGTCAAGGACCCTGCCGCGTTTCGGCGCGCACAAACGATTGGTGTACGCAACCGAATTCGAGACGCGATCTTCGCGTCGACGGGATCATCAGCTGCAGTGTGAAATTGCCCGTGGACAAAAACTCCTTTGTTTGCAAGGCTTATTTGCCTAGGAAGGCGGCAGGCGGTTGCTTCCGAACCTCGGTGCCAGCCGACGAAACATGACATGGCGCGCCCCGACAACCGTGTAAAGAAGAAATGAGATTTTTTTTGCAAACATCCGACAAACGGCGCGAAACACGAGAATTGCGCGCCCGCGCGCGCAACATCGGCCTCGGCATCGTTCGGTGTGTACCTCGGACATGATGCCGACGGTTGGCAGTTCGTTCCGCCCGAATTGTCAGTCATGATCCTGGGTCCACCACGCTCGGGAAAGACGTCCAGCTTGATCATCCCGAACGTATTGGCGGCCAATGGTCCGGTTGTCTCCACCTCCACCAAGCCGGACGTGCTCGACGCCACCAGTGCCGCTCGATCACAATTCGGGAGGTGCCTGTTGTTCGATCCCACTGGTTCGGTCGCTCCCACTGGCGATCTCCAACCCCTGCACTGGTCGCCGTTGCAATCGTCTCGGACCTGGGAAGGGGCCATGACCACCGCCCGGTCCCTGGTGCAGGTGGCGGCATCCTCGGGATCACGGGGGATGGTGCGCCCCGAGACCTCCCACTGGAACGAGCGGGCCCAGTCCATGCTGGCCCCACTTCTCTTCGCCGCCGCCTTGGAGGGGTCGGACATGCGGAAGGTTCTGACCTGGGTGGACCGCCGAAAGTCCCTTCCCGCCATGACCGTCCTGGCCGCCACCCCCGGGGGGGTCGCCGATCTGGCCGCCAACGCCCTCGAGGGCCTGGCCGCCACCGACGAGAGGGAGTTGAGCGGCATCTGGTCCACCGCGTCGGGCGCCCTCACCGGCTTCCGGACCGAGCACGCCCTGGCGGTCACCGTCGATCCCGACTTCGACGCCCACCGATTCGCGTCGTCGGGCGACACCATCTATGTCTGCGCTCCGGCTCACCGCCAAGCCCAGGTCGCCCCGTTGGTGGTTGGACTGGTCGAGGATGTCCGTAACGCCGCCTACCAATGCGCCGCCGGCCGCGGGCCCGATGCGCCGCCGCGAGCGCCGGTGCTGCTCGCGCTCGACGAGGTGGCCAACATCGCCCCCCTTCCTCAGCTGCCGGCGATGATCAGCGAGGGCGGTGGCCAAGGGGTGGTCACGCTGGCCTGCCTGCAGGATCTCTCTCAGGCTCGGCAGCGCTGGGCGGACGAGGCCGAGGGATTCCCTTCGCTGTTCGGATGCACGGTGGTACTTCCGGGCATCGGCGATGTACGGACCCTCGAAGCCCTGTCCACCTTGGCCGGCGACGAGGAGATCGCCGCCCGGTCGGTGTCGGCCGGGCGGGCGCCCTCCGGACATCCGCTTTCCGACATGGTCACCGGCGGACGCCACCAGGTTGGCGAATCCGCTACCACCCAGTGGCGCCGACGCCTGCCTGCCGATCTCATCGCCAGAGGCTCCCGGGGCCTGGCGCTGGCCTTCGACGATCGGAACCAACCGAGCTGGATTCGGTTGGCCCCCGCGGACGCGGTCGACCCGTGGAAGACGTTGACCGAGGCGGGGCGAGCCCGCCACCGACCACCGCGCCGACTCGAACCCGGCATCCAACGCTGAGCGCGCCCCGCCGGTCACCTCCCGAGCCCCAGGTCGCGCCGTTGTTGGCGCCATAGTTGGTCTGAACGGCCCAACTGACGATTCGGCACCGGTTCTCGTCCATTCCGGCCATCGACGTTGGTCAAGGCAATGTCCCGATCGGGCCGAGTCACCAGCTCACTCCCCCGTTGCCGGGTCACCGACAACACCTCTCCCTTACGCCAACGAGGTTCGCGACACCCGCGAGCCTCGCCCTCGGTTCCCACCATGGAGATGAGGCGGTCGACCGTCGAATCGAGGTCGGCGACGGTGGCCCCGCCGAGCGATGCGGACGCCACCAACGCCACCAGATCTCGGCGGGCCAACGATCCTTCCGGCCGGCCGGATGCCTCCAGCCGTTCCGCCATCCGCTGAGGATCGGCTCCGGTGATGGAGTCTCGGCCGCGCCGGGAGCCCCTGCCGACCACCTGGGAGAGATCGCCGAGGTCGAAACCGAAGTCGGTGGCGCGTTCCCGCCATGAAGCCACCAACGACTCGAGGGACTGGGTGCGGTCCTTGTCCACCCGGGTCGCGAAATAGGCATCCGGGTGCCGGCCCGGGGCACCGTGATGGCGCTTGGCTATGAACTCCTCGATCTCCGCCGATCGCTGGGAAAAGAGCCTCCGCAGACCGTGGCCGACGCCCTCCACGTCGCCCAGTCCCGAGGGTCGGACGTCCCACGCCGCCCCCAGCCGCTCCGAGAGCTCCCAGCGGAGTCTGGCTTGGTAGACCGAGCCGGCCGCGCGGGCGTGGGCAAACACCCGCCGGCCGTCAGCGGCCGACCAGGTGCCGTCCGCCCCGTGGGCCACGTTGGCCGCCACCACATGGGTATGGAGATGCGGATCGAGCGCCCGACTGGTCAGATGACGAAAGTCACCGGCCACCATTCCGGTCGACGGCAACAGCCGGATCGATCCTCCGGCTGCCCGACGGACGCCGATCGCCTGCCGGGAAAGGTAGGCGCTGGCCTCGGCGACGGCGGCATCGTGTCCCGCCCCGGCTTCGAGGGCGATCTCCCTCGGTGCCAACGCCTGCAACAGGCTCACCGACTTGGGAGCGCAGAAGGTGAGGTCGAAGCCGGCCACGCTGGCCTTACCCCGGTCGAGCCGGAGGCGCCGGCCGGATCCCGGATCGAAGCCCTCCATCACCCGTCCGAATGTCTCGGCCTCGACGGTTCCTCGCAGACCGAGCGAGGTTGCCGCCGGCCCCGTCCAGGTCCCGGGGGATTCGACGGCCAGGTCGAAGTCGACGGCCCGCTCGGACTGGCGGCCCTGGAGGTAGTAACCGTGGCCGCCCACATGCACAACATGGAGCTTCAGCACCGCTGGACCCTCACATGCCCAACCGTACTGTTCTACTACTTTCTATACCATCTTGTTATTTTTCGATATTTTTGGTATCGGCACGGTATCTGAGCAGGATCCGAGCCGCCGCCTCGGCCGCCAGGGTGGCGTCTTCAGGGGGATCGATCACCACGGCCCCGGTCCCCAGGCGCAGGAGGAGCCGCTCGAGCCAGGCGTCCCCGCCCACCACCACCTCGACCTCCAGCCGGCCTTCCCTCCGGACCGGTGGGCCCACCAGCGGGATCGATTCCACCATCCAGTCCAGAGCCGGATCGAGCGAGAGCCGGACCCGACGGGTGTCGGGCCCGGGGACGAACGTCTCGAATCCACTCGGCTCGATATCGGTCACCCGCCGGTCTCCGCCCCCGGACGGCCCAACCGCGACTCGGGCCTCGTCGATCCGGTCGATGCGGAATCGGCGGACGTCTCCGGCCCGCGAACAGGCGGCATCCACGTACCAGTGGCCCTCGGAACCGAAGACCCGCAAAGGCGCGATCTCCCGGTCAGTCCGGCGATCGCTTGACGCCGAGTAGTAGCTGATGGCCAGCCATTCCTTGGCCGCCGCCGCATCCCGGACGATCGACAGCATCGGCGGCGCATCGAGATCGATCACCAGACGCTCACCCCCCAACGCCGTCTCCAGCTTGGCCAGGGCTCGGGAGAGGGCTCCGTCCTCGTCACTCCCCGGGACGGCCAGCAGCCCGCGGGCCGACGCGGCCAGGGCGAAGCCCTCGCCGGGGGTCAACCGCCGAGGCCGGGACAGCGCGCTCGCCGTGACGGGCAGACACTGCGGTGTCGGTGACGATGATCTCCATCAATTGGTCCGGCGTGTAGGGGGGCAGTCCGCAACAGGCAGCCAACTCGAGCTCGGTGACCAACGCCTCGGGCGTCAGGTCGAACCGGTTGGCAATCTCGTCGATCGGTGCCTCCCCGACCTGGGCCAGCCAGGCGAGGATGGCAAGCAGCTGTCGGAGCCGTCCCGCGGTGTCCGCCGGGCTCACGATGGCGCCACTTCACCGGCGTCGACCATCGAGGTCAGCCGGTCGATGACGGCCGCCCGGACCTCAGGGGGCCCCACCACTTCGACGTGATCGAGCCAGCCGAGTACCCAGGTCACCAACGCCTGGTGGTCCGTGACCGCCAGGCGGACCACCGTCGTCCCGTCGTCCCGCCGATCCACCACCGCTCCGTCCCCCAACTCCCCGACGATGCGTCCAGACTCAGCCGCATCGACCAGGACGTCGACGTCGGTCTCCTCCCCGCTCCCGAACTGCCAGGGGTCGATGGAAAAGGTGTCGGCGGCATCGAATCCCTCCGGCAGTTGTGCCGACGAGGGAGAACCCACCATGGGGGTCGATTCCACCCGGTCGACCCGAAAGGTCCGGGCCTCGCCCCGGTCGCGGTCGAATCCCACCGTGTACCAGTGGCCCCGACGAAAGCGGATGGCGCCCACGTCCACATGACGCTCCTCCCCCCGGTAGCCAAAGCTGACGGTGGCCGACTGGCGCACCGCGTCGAACAACACCGGCAGGGCCGGGAGCTCGGTCATCGAGGGAAGATCGACCACCGGCATCGAGGGCGCACCCAACAGCGGGGCTTCGCCGGTGGCCCCCAATTTCGACAGCGCACTGAGGCCGGTAGGCTCGCCGAGGTGGACGCCGGCGACGGCCAAATTGAGCGCAGCCTGCTCATCCTGCTCGAGCCCCAGGTCGGGGAGAAAGTAGGAATCGGGGTCCACCCGGTAGCCGAGCTGGTCCACACCGTCGAGCGGTTCCACCAGTACCGGAACCCCTTCGTCACGCAACAACCGTTTGTCCCGTTCGAAGGCTTGACGCCGGGCACCGTGGGTCTCGGGATAGCCGGGGACACGGTTGGCGATCTCGCGGAGGCTCAAGGGGCGCGGGGTATCCAGCAGTACCAACAACAGGTCGGTGACCCGTTCAAGCCGATCCAGGCGCTCCATCCCGATCAATTTCAGGGGGGTTCCCTCCCGGTGCCGCCGGTAACCGGCAATTACCCATGACCCCCGGCCACCCCTACGCCTGGGATCCGCACATCGCGGCGTGGAGCGTCCTGGTGGTGGCCGGGTCGGCCATTGTCATCGGGCACCGCCGCCTCAGCCGCCGAGACGGCGAGGAGACACCCTGGCCTCCGAGCCAACAGGTCGCGCTGGCGGGTGCGGGGGTTGCCGCCGCGGTGGCCCTCACCTGGCCCCTGGCCGACCTGGCCGCCCACTGGTCGCTCATCGCCTTGGTACTTCAGCGGGTGGTCCTCACCTTGGCCGTGCCCTCGTTGGTCCTGCTGGGGATGCCCTACGACATGTTGCGCTGGGTGACCCATCCGGCCCCGGTGGACGCCGTCCTCAACTGGTGCCGCGGCCCGGTCAAGGCGGTGTTGGTGTTCACCGTGGTGATGGTCGGCTCGATGTCCATCCCGCTGGTCGAAGCCCAGGCGTCGTCCCCGGTGGTGCGGGGGATCATCGATCTGGTGGTGCTGGCCGCCGGATTCGTGCTCTGGCTACCGGTTATCGGGCGGGTCCCCGGCATCCTCCGCCCGAAGCCGGTGATCCGGTTCGGGTACCTGGTGGTCCAGGCCGTGGTGCCGGCCTTCCTTTCCTTCATCTACATATTTGCCTCGCACCCGCTGTATGCCACCTTCCGCCACTCCCACCTGGCCGTCGGCCTCCGTCCCCTCAATGACCAGCAAGTTTCGGGGTTCGTCTCCAAACTCTCCTTGCTGTTGGTGCTCCTGACGGTGGCGGCGGTCGTCCTCCGTCGGGCTCAGGACCTCGACGAGGAAGACAGCGAGGACGAGCCGATGCTGTGGGCAGATGTCGAGCGCGAGTTGGAGCGGGTGGACCGCCGAAATGAGCGAGTCACCAGGAGGGGGCTCGATCCTGATCCTTCTCTGCCCCCCGGGGATCCAGGGCCGTAGAGAGGATTCGGTCGACGGTGACACAACCGTTCCCGGGTCCGTAGCATGGAGTGATGCCCACCGCGACCACGGCTCCCGCTTTCCGCAGCTTGGTGAAGGGAACCATCCACGCCGGCATCGAGGAAATGGCCGGGCGCCAAGCCATGGTGGTGCGATCGGTGTCAGCACTGCGCCGGGGGGCCCTCTCGCTGGAGGACGGGGTCACCATCCAGGACGGGGCCAATGCCGCACTGGGCCTGCGGATACCGCTGGTGCTGGTAGTGGCGTCCAGCGGGGCCGATGTCTCCGAAGGGATCGAATCGCTCCACGGATGGGGTCAAGCCGCTCGGGCGGTGGCGGCCTGTTCGGGCATGGTGCCGATCATCGCCGTCGTGACCGGTCCGGCCATCTCCGGGCCGGCGCTGATGTTGGGGATCGCCGACATCGTGGTGATGACCTCGGAGGCCTTCGCCTTCGTGTCCGGTCCGGCCATGGTCGAAGAGTTCACCGGGGTGCGATTGGGGCTGCGCCAGTTGGGCGGCACCGCCATGCACGCCCGGTCGAGCGGGCTGTGCGCCATCGAGGCCGAAACCGAGGCCGATGCCATGGCCCACGTGGAGAACGTGCTCGATCTCCTGCCGTCCCATGCCGACCAGGTGGCACCCCTGGGCCCGCTCGACGACCGGGTGGACCGGGAAGTCCCCGAGTTGCGAGAGGTGATTCCCTCCCGGACCACCAGTTCCTACGACGTCCGCCACGTGGCCACCGCGCTGTCCGACGATCATGACGTCACCGAGCTGTGGCCGCGGTGGTCACCCCAGCTGGTCACCGCCATCGGGAGGATCGGCGGTCGATCGGTCGGGTTCGTGGCCAACCAGCCTCAGGCCCTGGCCGGCACCCTGGACATCGCCGCCTCCCAGAAGGGCGCCAGGTTCGTCCGGTTCTGCGACGCCTTCAATCTGCCCTTGGTGACCTTGGTGGACACGCCGGGGTTCCTCCCGGGGAAGGACCTGGAGTGGAGAGGGATGATCCGTCACGGGGCCGAGCTTGCCTTCGCCTATGCGGAGGCCACCGTCCCCCGGGTCTGCGTGATCCTCCGCAAGGCCTTCGGCGGCGCCTACATCGTGATGGACTCCCGGGGGTTGGGAAACGATCTGTGCTTCGCCTGGCCGTGTGCGGAAATCGCGGTGATGGGCGCCCAGGGAGCCGTGCAGATCCTCCACCGCAATGCCGCCCCCGAGCAGCGAGCCGACCTCCAGGACGAGTACACCGAGCGATTCCTCACTCCGTGGGAGGCGGCCGAACGGGGGTACGTCGACGAGGTGATCGACCCCGCTCACACCCGGTCGGTGGTGGCTCGGGCCCTCGAGGCTCTCGAGTCATCCCGCGAGCACCTCCCCGGACGGAAGCACACCATCGGACCCATGTAGGACGGTGCGAGTCCGTCGGTCTCCATCAGGTCGTAGGGATCTCAGCCGGTTCCAGTCTTCCCATGAAACGCACGAAGTGCCCCCTCTTTGCAGAGGGGGCACTTCGGTCAAGCTATTGAATGTCTGCCGATTGCTCATCTGAGCGAATCAACATGAATGCTGATCAGGTCACGATGGGAACTTGGTACCCCACGTTCGCCAGGCAGGAAAGGCCGAAGCGGTGCAGCCAGCCACCGATGAGGTTGGTGCCGTTCGTGGCGACTTGCCGTAGAGGTCCCAGCGGCCAACGGCGGTGTTGCGGTCGACCGGTATCCGGACTGGCGGTGCGAGCCGGTAAGCCCCATTCGCGGTCACCCACAATGGGCTGGATGTTGTCAACCCACCAGCACTCATTGGTCTTCTTCGAGTCGGAAGCGATGACGATCCGTTCCCGGTGGAGTCGGCGTAGGTCGACCGCGGACCCGGAGTCGTAACGACCGAAGGGGCCACCGCGGCCGTGGAGTTCACGCAGCGAGGGCTCGTTCGGCCTGCAATGACGCCGCGGTCATTGCCGTCGTAGGTCTGGTTGTTCTGCTCGAGCAGTCTTGGCCTTGGTCAGTGCCGTGTTCAGGTTGGACTGAGCCGACCGGTCGTTGGCCCCACCGGTCACCCCGAGGAACGTCGGAATGGCGATGGCAAGCAGGATGGCCAAGATGAGCAGTACGACCATCAACTCGATAAGGGTGAACCCTGATTCAGCAGATCCCTCTGCTTCGAACTCCGCGGCACGCCGCTCGTTCAAGCGATGGACAAGGGTCGACAGCATCACTACCTCCTGCCTCAGTTTCGGTCCGTCGGACCGAAATCCCATCCGAATTACCACTCTGAGTTCCCTCCCCGAGGGGCAATCCGTTTTTTCTACCCCTACTGTCGGCACAAATTGCAAGGGACTTAAGTCCCTAATTTCACTTTCTGTGGAAATTTTTTCCGGACGACGAAGACTGAGGGCGAATCGGATTCGCTCTGCCGCGACCGTGCCCCTCCGAAGAGAGGCGCGGTCGGCTCGAGCTCCGGCATGACCCTGGCTGCGGACGCCACGGTGCCCTCCGTGAGGGCACCGTTTACCATCTCCAGGCTACGGCTTGTTCACCCAGATCTGACTTCTGGTGGGTGGCCGCCCACATTCCCAACGTCGGCTGGCGCCGACCATTCGGCCACCAGGTTGCTTCGGCCCGGGTACCCACAGGCGAGGACGACCGTGAGCATTACCGCCACCGGAAGCCACCATGTCCAGGGAGACAGGTGATAGTAGGCGAAGACCGTGACGACCAGACCGACCGTGGCGGCGATCCCGAACCGGAGACGACCCATCCGGGCGGCGGCGATGAGGGCCACGATCAGCGGAGGCGCCAAATAGTACGGCGTCATGACCGGTTCGAAATAGCATCGCAGTGTCAATGCGAGTGCGCACAGCCAGATGAGGCCAACCGGGTTCGGGCGCTTCCGCCACACGAAGAAACCGATCACCAGTGCGAACATCAACCCGATGGCTCGGATCGGACCACCTGAGACGAGGACCAATACGCCCGAGTTGATGGCACCGGTAATGGTGTGGAATTGGCCGTGCAGGTTTCCCAGTTGAATGCCAGTTACTCCCTTCGGAGCCACCTGGTGACCAACCCGAGGAGCCCACGCCACCCACGGCGTGGCGTGGTTGAGTGCGGGCGGGGTGGGCTGCTTGACCAACGCTCGATAGGCATCAGACCAGTTGCCGGCGAGAGCAATTCCAGCCAACACCAATGCCGGGAGCACGGCTTGGAAGCAGAGCTTCACCCGGCGGCCCTTGGGAGACATTCCGATCGCAATGGGGAGCAAGAAGCCGACCAGCGGTTGGAAGACGATACCGATACCGATCAACCATCCAGTTCGGCGGCTCTTCCCGTCGAGAAGCAACCGCATGGCCTGTAAGGCAAAGGTGACCGCCAGCACATCCTCGGCGTGGCCCCAAACCGCCGCGACCGGCCAAGCCACAACGGCAACTGCCCCGATCAGCCCGATCCGAACGGGTGTCCGAACCCCCAGGCGCACGGCAACCGCGTCAGCGCTGAACAACACCGAGCAGGCCAACATCAGCTCGATCGGTTGGAGCAGGAGCGCGGCAGTGGGATAGGAGAGGAACATACTCGGCGCCGACTCGCTGAGACCGAGAGCACCGCTGAACATGGCCACCGGCGCCAACAGGACGGACATCCCCGGGAAGGTATTGACGCCGTTCGCCGGATCGTAGATACCGCCGATGAAGCCCCACCCCACATAGTGGGCGGCCCGGAATATCCCCCACAGATCTCCACCTGTTGTCCACTGCGAGTGGTGGAGAACGAGGGGACCCCAGAGGAACATGTATCCGAGTCCGGCAAGCACCAACAGCCCGCTCCAGGCCAGCGGTATCCAACGGGACCGGATCGGATGCCGATGAACTTTCGATGGTTGGTTCGATGCAGTGCTGCGAACGGTGGCCGAGGGGGCCTCGACAACCTCGTCAGTGAAGTTCGTTTCAGCGGCTAGCACGCTTGGTTCCCTTCTCATCTTTCACTGCTGCAGGCAAGGCGCACCTGTTGTCCGAGGACCGTACGCTCGCGACAGTGCCCCTCCGGAGAGGGGCACTGTCGATCGAACGCATGAGGCTTTAGGGAATCGAGCAACGCTGCTCGATCCACTAGGTCACACAGCGCCCGGGAATGCGGTATTGCTGACGTTGGAGGTCGCCAACGAAAGGCCGAGGGCACCGCAACTCGATTCGAGGGTGCCGCCGTTAGCCTTGGCGATGCTGTAGACGCCGTACCAGATGCCGACGCCGGTGGGGGCACCGACATCCTTGCCGCCGGTGGGAGCCGCAGTCACGCCCCAGGCATTGCCGGCCGCGGTCACAATGGTGTTGGTATTGTCTGCGATCCACCAGCACTCATTGGTCTTGTTGGCTAGGGAGAACACCACCGCACCGTTGGCGTCGGCCGAGGTCACCGCGCTGACTTGGCCCACGCCGAGGGCGCCACCGGCGGTCACGGTCGTGTTCATCGGCAGCGAGGGCTCGTTCTGGCCGATGGTGATGGCCAGGGTCAAGGCCGTCGTCGGGTAGAGCTGGTTGCTCTGCTCGTAGACGGTCTTGGCGTTGGTCAGCGCCGTGTTCAGGTTGGACTGAGCCGACCGGTCGTTGGCCGAGCCGGTCACCCCGAGGAACGTCGGAATGGCGATGGCAAGCAAGATGGCCAAGATGAGCAGTACGACCATCAACTCGATAAGGGTGAAACCTGATCAGCAGATCCCTCTGCTTCGAACTCCGCGGCACGCCGCTCGTTCAAGCGCTTCAAAAGCGTTGTCAACATCATGACCTCCTGTGTCATTTGGTCAATAGACCTGGACCCCGCATCCGAGTTGGTCACGAGGGCAATGCGTTAGTTACTTCTCATTACTTCGGCATGTGCCGGTCAGGACTTGAGGAGTATTTCGGCCCTTTTACCAGGACGTTTGCAGAAAGGTTGACCACGTCGCCGAATTGTGCGGCCCGATACCCGATGCCGTCGAACCGACGGAGAACTGTCAGTTATGGATCAGTTTGATGTAGCTGAACATCGGGAGATACAGGCAGATGACCATGGTGCCGACGCCTACTCCCATAATGACGGTGAGCAGGGGCTCGAGCAGGGACGTCAGGTTCTTGACCGTTGATTCGACTTCTTGGTCGTAGAAGTCCGCCACTTTGCTCAGCATGGCATCGAGCGCACCGGTTTGCTCACCCACTTCGATCATCTGGACGACCAGCGATGGGATGACGTCCTCGTGTTCCCGCAGAGGATCGGCGAGAGGGCGTCCTTCACGGACCCCTTCCTTGGCTTGGCGCAAGGCGTCTCCCAACACTCGGTTGCCGGCCGTATCCGCGCACAGATCCAAGGACTCGAGGATCGGCACCCCCGAGCTCATCAAGGAGGCGAGCGTCGAGGTGACCCGGGCGAGTGCCACTTTGTGGAACAGCGGCCCGAAGATCGGGGGTCGCAGCATCAGCCGGTCCCACTTCAACCTTCCCTCGTCGGTCTTGATCCACTTCCGCAGTCCGATGATCCCCCCGACGATGACCGCGATGATGACCAACACCCACACGCTGGTGACGATCTTCGAGACATCGATGAGCATCTGGGTCGGAAACGGCAAGCTTGCCCGCCCAGCGTCTTGAAGAGATTCTGAAATACCGGCACGATGAAGATGATCATGGCGGTAAAGATGATGATCATCACGCCCAGCACCACCGCCGGGTAGGTCATGGCCGAGCGGATCGTGCGGTTCAGGTTCGCCTGCTTCTCGATGGCCGTAGCCAAGTTCTTCAGCACCTCATCGAGATTTCCGCCCACCTCGCCGGCATGCACGAGCGTGCAAAACAGATTGCGAGAACACCTTGGGGTGCTTGGAGCAGGCGACCGAGAGTGAGGATCCCTGCTCAACGTCCAGATCGCACCGCCACCAGGACCCGCGCCAGTTCCTTGTTCTCGACCTGACCGGCGAGGATCCCGAGCGAACGCACGACCGACAGGCCAGAATCGACCATCGTCGACAGCTGACGGGTGACGACCGCCACTTCCTTCAGTTTCACCCGATCCGAGAGGCCCGGGATCTTGATCTCGGTCTTCATGGAGATGTTCGACTTCGGAGTAACCGCGATGGGCATGTAACCCATCTCGCGCAGCTTCCGAACGACCAATGCCATGCTGTCGCCCTCGAGCTGCCCTTCGACCAGGCCTCCCGATTTGTCCCGAACCTTGTATTCGAATGTAAGTGCCACTGTTCCCCTCTTTGTCGGGTAGCCCTGCTGGATTAGGTCGTGAGGTGGCTGCGCAGATCGTCTTCGTTGTGAGACCGATCAAAGGCCACGCTTTCCGAAATGCGCCCGTTCTGCACCAAGCGGGCAAGGCCCTGGTCCATCGTCTGCATTCCGTGCGAACTACCGGTCTGCATCAACGAGTAGATCTGATGGGTCTTGGCCGTCCGGATGAGGTTTCGGATTCCGGTGGTGCAGACCAGGACTTCGCAGCAGGGAGTCCGTCCCGTCCCCTCTTTGTTGATCAGGAGTTGCTGGGTGACGACCCCTTCGAGGGTGGCCGCCAACATCACTCGAATCTGCTCCTGTTGGGAGGTGGGGAACACGTCGATGATCCGGTCCACCGTCTGGGCCGCGTCCTGGGTGTGAAGGGTGGCGAACACCAGGTGACCGGTCTCGGCCGCAGTCAATGCCGTCGAAATCGTCTCGAGGTCACGAAGCTCGCCGACCAGGATGACGTCCGGGTCCTGGCGCAATACCCGGCGAAGGGCCTCGGAGAACGAGTAGGTGTCCTCCCCGATCTCCCGCTGGTCGACGATCGACCGATTGTGGGTGTGGAGGAATTCGATCGGGTCTTCGATGGTGACGATATGCAATGGCTTGCTTCGGTTGATGATGTCCACCAGCGACGCCAGGGTGGTGGATTTACCCGATCCGGTGGGTCCGGTGACCAACACCAGACCTCGTCGAAGCTCGGTAAACGCACGGATGGAATCGGGGATCTCCAGCGAATCGAAGGTCGGGATCTCGTGGGGGATCGGTCGCATGGCTACGGCAACCGTGCCGCGCTGCATCGAGACGTTCATCCTGAACCGACCGACGCCGGCGATCGAGTGCGAGGTGTCCAGCTCGAGCTCGGCCTCGAACCGTTCCCGCTGCGATGCCGGGAGGATCCCGAAGACCATCTCGCGGATTATTTCGTTTCCCAGCTTCGGACATCCCTCGATCTCCCGGATGGCTCCGTTCAAGCGGATGCACGCGGGCATCGCCGCGGTCAGGTGAAGGTCGGAGGCTCCCACTGACACCGCATAGCGCAGGAGATCGTCGATGTGCAGTGGCATGTCATTGCCAACCGACATGGTGGGCATCGCCGGTGGCACCGCCGCTCCGCTCCGTCCTTCTGGGCATCCGCGGCGACCTGCAGAGGGCCGGAGGACACACACGCGGGCGATCACGGTGGGATCGGCCAACATCGGCACCACCCGATAGCCGACAAGGCCTGCGAGTGCATCAACGCGTTCGGGCGTCGGGGGATCGGCGAAGGCCACCACCAACTGGTTCCCGTCGAGTTTCAGCGCCACCGCGCCGTACTCGTGCCCGACCGCCTCGGGGATCAGGGCGAACACATGCGGTTCAGGCGCCGCCGACAACAGGTCGACCGCCGGCAGGTGGGCCAGCTGGGCCAGGGCACCGACTACCACTCCCGGAGTCGCCACCTGCCTCTCGATGAGGATGGTGCCCAGAGATTGACCGGTCACCTCCGATTCGGCAGCCAGCGGCGCCAGATCGGATTCCGTGGCGTAGCCTCCGTCGACCAGAGCCTGGACCAGCCTGGATGACCATTCGGCCCGGGTGTCTGACGTGACCGGGGTCATGCCACCACCCGCAGCACTTCTTCGAGGGTCGTCTCGCCCTCGATCGCTTTGCGAAGGCCACTTTGACGCAGGGTAACCATCCCCTGCGAAACGGCCATCCTATGGATATCCTCCACGGATCCTCCTTCAATGATCAAGCGTTCGATCTCTTCTGTCATCGGCATCAACTCGGCCAATGCCTTGCGGCCCCGGTAGCCGGTGTTGGAGCAGGCCGAGCATCCCTTCGCCCGGAAGAAGCGAGGCTTACCCTCTTGCTCTTCGATTGCCTTCATCTCTTCGACCTTCCATCCTGCGGCCACAATTTCCGCCTCGGTGACGTTGTAACTCTCTTTGCAGTGCTCGCAGAGCCGCCGGGCCAGGCGTTGCGCCAACACCCCGGTGAGGGCGGAAGTGACCAGGAATGGCTGGAGTCCCATCTCCACCATGCGCATGGGCGTCGCCGCCGCACTATTGGTGTGGAGGGTGGCGAGCACCAGGTGGCCGGTGAGGGAAGCCTCGACGGCGATCACCGCGGTCTCCTTGTCCCGGATCTCCCCCACCAGCACGATGTCGGGGTCGGCCCTCAGAATCGACTTCAACGCCGAAGCAAACGTCAGGCCGGCCTTCACATTGAGTTGGACCTGATTGACGCCTGGAAGCCGGATCTCCACCGGGTCCTCGACGGTGATGATGTTCTTGTCCGGCGAGTTGAGCGCGCTGATGCGTCGCATAGAGGGTGGTGGATTTGCCCGACCCAGTGGGGCCGGTCACCAGAATCGTTCCGTAGGGCTTGGTGTAGATCCCCTCGTAGGTGGACAGGAGATCGTCGTCGAATCCCAGGTCCGGGAATCCCATGACGACGCTCGACTTGTCCAGAACCCGCATCACGATCTTTTCTCCGTAGATGGTGGGCAGAGTCGCCATGCGGAGGTCGATCGCCTTTCTCCCGATGGTGACGGAAATCCGACCGTCCTGGGGAATCCGGTGCTCGGCGATGTTCATGTCGGCCATCACCTTGAGCCGGGTCGTCACCGCCGCAGCAATGGACCGAGGTGCGGTCGACACATCGTGGAGCACGCCGTCGATGCGCAGCCGGATCCGCAAGTTGGTGGCGGTGGGTTCGACGTGGATGTCGGACGCGCGTTCGTTCAGCGCCTGGACCATCAAGCAGGTTGACATAGCGGACGATCGGCGCCTCTTCGGTGACCGCCTGGATGTCGTCCATTGCCGAACCGGGTTCGTCCCGGTCGAATTCGAGTGACGCCGTCTCGGCGACTTCGGCGGCGTCCCCGGCTCCGTAGGCCCGTCCGATTTGTGCATTGATCTGGCTGCGGGTGGCGACCACGACGGTGAAGTCCCGGCCCATGACGGTACGGAGGTCGTCCATGGCGAACACGTCGGTAGGGTTGGATGCCGCCACGACCGGTCGCCCAGTCTTCAGTTGGCGATGACCAGGACGTTGTGGTGGCGGGCGGTTGCTTCCGGAATCAGTTCCGACTCGGTGAAGTTGGCACCGATCATGTCGAGATCGACGAACTCGAGTCCCATCTCGCGTGCCATTCCCCACATCAGATCCGCTTCAGTAACCAGCTTCCTGGCCGTGAGAATGCGGGCGATGCTCAGGCCGGTGCGATGGTGCTCCTCGAGAACCGACTCCATGTCGGCCAACGACACCCGATTCCCCTCGATCAGGGCTTTGGCAAGCGGCGGGAACGTCGAAGCCACCCCGGGCTCAAGATCGGGTTCGGCTTGTTGCCCTTCGAACGTCGCAACCGCCTCGTCAACCAGATCGGCGGTCTCTGCGGCGGAGTCGACTTGTTCGGCGGGCGTCGCCGGCCGCAACGAGCGGGCCAAACGAGTCAACTCCGATGCATGGGCCGCCAAAACATCAGTCTCGGGGTTGAGTTCGGAACCGACCTCTTCGGCGAGAAGGGGATCGACGACATGTCCATTGACCGACGGCCCATGACTGAACGAGATCTCTTCGGGGACAACCGCCGGTTCGTGCGACGAGATACCCAAGGCATCGCCACGCGCGCCGCTCGGGCCCTCGTGGCCCGAGATGATGAGCTGCGGGAGTGGGGCGGTCGGGGCTGGCGGGGGCCTCCGGGCGCTTTCGAAACGATCGGCGTGGGTACCTCGGTGCGCCGGCTCCCCCGTAGAGCCGGTCGAGGAACCTGACGATCTGCTCTCGTGGCGCCACCACCACGGTGAAGTCGCGACCCATGGAAGCCCGGAGGGTATCCATGGCGAAAATGTCGTCGGGGTTGGCCACCGCGATGACCGGGATCCCAAACTTCCGTTTGATGGCGACCACATGGTGCCGACGGGCTATCGCTTCGGAAAGCACCGTGGCGGTCTCGGGGTCGACGGGGCAACCGTCGAGGTCGACGAATTCCAGGTCGTGCTCGCGTGCCAGGGTGCGAGTGGCGTCGACTTCGCTCATGGACTCTTCATCGGCAGGTTCTGGGTCAACATTGAGCCTGGGCCCCAGGTTCATCCTGGGCCTTCTCAGCTGGATCAATGGAGATGGAGCGCAAGTGCCTGACTCGATACGCCAAGATCCCTCCCGGTGCTACCGTTCGCGGGCTTTGGTCCAACTTCCGCCCCCCATCGGCTCTCCAGCCCCTTAACTCCTGGTCAGGGGCGAATTCCGGCGTCGGATGTCGACGGTGACAGGCCAGTTTCTCGCGCGTCGGACGCCAAGCGTGCCGCTTTCGGCGGTTTTCGGAGTCGCGGTGGTTGCCGGCCTGCTGATGGGATCGTTCATCAATGTCGTCGTCTACCGGGTCCCCAGAGGGCTTTCGGTCTCCAAGCCCCGATCTTTCTGCCCGACCTGCCAGCGCCAGCTGTTCGTGGTGGGAAAACGTGCCGATCATCTCGTGGGTCGCTCTGCGAGGTCGCTGCCGGACCTGCCACGAACCGATTTCGATTCGATATCCCCTGGTAGAAGGGGTTACGGCCGCCATCTTCGCTTTGATCGCCTGGGCGTGGGACGGATCGTGGATGACCATCCCCTACTGCCTGTTGGGCGCCACCATTCGTCTCGATTCTCCTTATTGACTCCGGCGATCTGCGATCACCGCTGTCGCTGGCCGCGTTGGGAACAGCAATCGGCGACGCAGCCCTGGTGGCGGTGGCCGCAGCCGGGAGCCACTGGACCGCACTCATCGGAGCCCAGATCGGGGACCTCGGCCGGGATTGTGGTGTTCGGGGCCCTCCGGCGGCTCGATCCCGAGTCTCGCCGATCCGACGGGCATCGGCCGTAGCGCACTCATTCCTGCCGGTTGTTGGCTCGGCGGCCTTGGGATGATCCCGCCGGCGGTCGGGGTGGGGGTCTCTGGTGGCGGTGTTTCTGGTCTGTCTTTCGCTTCGAACGTGCCTACGGGGAAGTCGAAGCGTCGGTACGGCCTCGGGTTCCGGCGAAACCGCCCCTGGGGACACTCCGAATTCTTGCCGCCCGGCCAATGATCGTGGCAGTGACCCTGGCCACCGCAGCCGGTCTCATCGCCTTTGCCCGATGATCGATCTTGTGCCGACATCGAGCGTCGAACCACCGTCAACTGAAAGCTGAGTTCTCACGAGGCGAGATCCGTCGGCGTAGCGACAAACTACCTGGTCACCGTACAGATCGGACTCCAGTCGGCGCGGTCGAATATGCCCGTCTGTCACGCATGACGAGTCTCCGGCAGTTGTCACCCAACCGCAATGATTCCGCAGTTTGAATCAAGTAATTCGGTGGCAGAATCTCGGTATGGAACCCATGGTCATTGAATCGTGCCACAGCACCTGGGTCGTCGACCTCGAGAACTCGAGGTTCCGGCGCATCCTGAAGGGGTTCGACACGAGTGCGGGGCAGGCGTCGACCGCGTGGAGGCCGTGCTTCGGGCTCGAGATTGACCCGATGTCAGAGTCGTTCGTGGTTCTGCTCAACCCCGAAGGCACCCGACTCCTCAGGAGCTGGCGGCACGTCGAGCACTGCACGCAGTGCGGTGGCGAAGCCACGACGGAACTGACCGTCGATGAGCTGAGGTCAGCCGCCCTCCGTTAGGACTCCTGGCTGGCAAATCTACGAATGATCAACGGGCGCCGACGAGGCGTATCCCGAGCAGTGCCCCGCTAAGCCGTCGGATACACTGAGGCGGCACGGCCTGCGTCGTTCGCATGTCGGTGGTGTTCACGGCAGTCAGCACGGAACACAGCGGAGGAGCTCATGAATTCACAGGCGACGCCACTTGGAAGATGACGGATCGTCCAAGGCGGAGGAAGAGGCTGTCCCCGGAGGCGCTCGCCGCGGAACTGGCGGATCTGCAGAAGGCGCAAGCCGAGCTCACCCGCACGATCGACCGGCTGGCTGGTCAGATCGACTCCCTTCAGACGGCCGACCCTCCCCAGGGCCTCCTCCTCACCTCCGGCGTCCGAGTCACCGGCCAAGCCGACCCCCGCCGCCGCGGCTGCATCCCCCCCGCCGCCACCCCCCGGCTTTGCCGTCCGAGCGGGATCGCCATCCGTCTCGGCTCCCCCACCTCCTCCACCGATCGGGGCCAAGCCTCCTTCGTCGTCCCCTCCCCCACCGATCGGGACGAAGCCACTCTTCCTCGCCTCCGCCGGCCAGTGGATTCGGATACCAAGCGCAGCCCCCTCGACAGACTCCTCGGAGAGGACTTCGGAAAACCCCGTGTCCATCGCGTCAACCGAGCCAGAGTCGCCGCCAATCAAACCCAACTTCGCGGCCAGCGATGCCCCTCCGAAGGAGCCGGCCGACCCCTCCTGGTCCCGAGCCGGTCTTCCACGTTTCCCCCCTTCTCGGAGAACCCGAACCGGCGATTTCAACCGAAGAGGCGTCTTCGGCCAGTTCGAGAGGTCTCGGCCCCGTCACCAGCGCACCCGACCCCGAACCCGGCGCCACGCGTTCTCCTTCAGCACCACGTTGGGCCAGCTCAGGGCCGATGAGCTCAGCCAAAATGGGCAGGCGGACCCGGCTCCTTCACCGGGTCCGACCCCGGCACCAGCTGTGAAAGTTATCGATTCCCGCGAGCCCGGAAGCACGCGGTGGTCGACGTCGGCCGACCGACGAGGACAAGGCCGTCGAAGCTCCCGCCGCCGACTTCTTCCGATCCGGCGGGCAGTCGTTTGCCTCCGCGGCGGCAATGGTGAATGACATCCTGGCCGCCACTCCGGATGCCGCCGGCCCCGAATCAGGCCAAACCGAAGCCCAGGAGCAGGCCAGTCAGGCGGCCGAAGAGCCGAGCGCACCCGAGGTCCCGATTACCCCTGATTTCTTTACCGCTCAGCCAAAGAAGAGGTTCAGACTCCGGCGCTGAGCTGCGGCCGGCGAGATCGTGGCCCGGATGAGACGCTGCACTCAGAGGGAGGATTCCCTCTTCCACATTCCTGAGCTTCCCCCGGTCTTCTCCCACAGCATCAGTTGGCCGATGCTCATGGTCCGGTCCGTGGTCTTGCACATGTCGTAGACCGTGAGGGCGGCGATGGCACAGGCGGTCATCGCCTCCATCTCGACCCCTGTCCGATCGACCGTCTCCACCTTGGCCTCGACCTCCACATAGTCGTCACCGATGGTGAAATCCACGTGCACGGCGCCGACCAGCAGCGGATGGCACATGGGGACCAGGTCAGCGGTCCTTTTTGCCGCCTGGATGCCTGCGACCCGGGCGGCGGCGAGCACATCGCCCTTGGTGATGGCGTTGTTGGCCACCTTGGAGGTGGTTTCCGGCTTCATCGCCACCCGGCACCTGGCCAGAGCTCGGCGGTGGGTGGGCTCCTTGGGCGAAACATCCACCATCCGGGCCCCGCCGAGGGGGTCCAGATGGCTCAGACTCCGGTCGGTCATGCAGGCGTCCGATCGATCACGCTCGCCAGTGTAGAGGACAACCGGAATCCGCATCGGTTTTGGCACTCGCTGCATTAGACTGCTAATCCAAGCGGCCGAGACAGCGAAGGGATCTGCAAGCGTGCCCACCTACGAATATCACTGTGAACACTGCGAACAGACCTTCGACGTCTTCCAGTCCTTCCAGGACGACGCCCTCAACGGCCTGTCCGACCTGCGGCAACCCGGTTCGAAAGGTGTACGGAAACGTCGGGGTCGTCTTCAAGGGGAGCGGTTTCTACAAGAACGACAGCCGCCAGAAGGAAGCCTCGAAATCGTCAGCTGAAAACGGCGCCTCGACCACGGGTTCGGGAGATTCGAGCTCGACGGCTACCGCCACCAAGGCACCCCCCTCCGACGGCGCCTCCAAATCCGACAGCGCCTCGAAGGGATCCGGGGCCGGTAACGGCTCACCGTCCACCAGCACGCCGAAGACTCCCGCCTGACCGGTGTCTGCTGCCGATTGAGTCAGGAACCGGGTCGGCGGCGCGGCACTTCGTAAAAGTTACTCACGCGATTGGTGCTTTGAGCCGTTGAATTCGACATGGACATCACCGATCTCGATCGGCTGCTGGGTCTGCTGGCTGACCTTGACGGTTCGGACCTCCACATCAAAGCCGGCGCGGCTCCCCGGGTCCGGGTATCCGGAGCCTTGCGGCCATTGCTCGAGGAGCCGCCGTTCACCGCCGAGGAGACCCTGCATGGTCGCCGAATCGATGATGCAGCCGAACATCCTCGACCATTTCCGCAAGCACCACGAAGTCGACTTCGCCTACAGCGTGCCGAGGGTCGGGAGATTCCGAGTCAACGCCTACTACCAACGGTCATCGGTCGCTATGGCCATGCGCCTGGTGCGCACCAGTGCGGCCACGGTTGCCGATCTGGGCCTGCCGCCAACCGTCACTCGCCTTGCCGAAGTGCAGAGGGGACTGGTCCTGGTCACCGGGCCGACGGGGTCGGGCAAGACCACCACGCTCGCCGCCATGGTCGATCACATCAATCACACCCGGGCCTGCCATGTGGTGACCATCGAGGACCCGGTGGAGTTCCTCCACCCCGACGACCTGGCCACCATCGACCAGCGTGAGGTCGGATTCGACACCGACAGTTTCTCGTCGGCCATGCGAGTGGTCCTCCGTCAAGATCCGGATGTCATCCTGGTCGGCGAGATGCGGGATCTCGAAACCGTGTCGGCCGCCCTGACCGCCGCGGAGACCGGCCACCTCGTCCTCTCTACCCTTCACACCACCGACGCCACCGAGACCATCAACCGGATCGTCGACTTCTTCCCTCCGCATCAACAGAATCAGACACGGGTCGAGCCTGGCCGCCTCCATGAAGGGGATCATCGGCCAGCGCCTGGTTCCGACCGCCGACGGAGACAGCCGGGTGCCGGCGCTGGAAGTGCTGGTCTCCAATGGCCGCATCCAGCAGGCGATCATCGATTCGGCCCAGACATCGGACATCGAGGGGATCATCGCCGACGGCGAGTACTACGGGATGATGACCTTCGACCAGTGCCTGGCCGGACTGGTCGGCGACGGTGTCATCGACATCCGTGAGGCGATGAACTCCGCGACCAATCCCCATGATCTGAAGGTGCTGCTGGAGCGCCGGGGCATCATCCAGACCGGTCAGTTCGCGGTTCCAGCTGCAGGGCGGACCGGTCCCAGCCTCCGTGGGATAAGTCAGCACACTGGCTGCGCCCTGAACCGAGACGGTGACTTGGTGGCAGGATCACAGCATGAAGCAGATTCCGCACTGGATCGGCGGCAAGCCGGACGATCGGCGCATCCGGCCGAGGTCGGTCCGGTCTTCGACCCGGCAGCCGGCAAACAAACGGCGACGGTCGGGCTCGCATCCCCGGACGACGTCGCCAACGGCCGCCACCGTCGCAGCGGCAGCGGCAGCTGAGTGGTCGGCACAGTTCACTCAGCGCCCGGGCCGACGCGCTGTTCCGACTGCGAGATCTGGTTGATCGCCATCGATCCGAGCTCGCGGCTCTGATCACCGCCGAGCACGGCAAGGTGCTGGGCGACGCGGCCGGCGAGGTGGCTCGAGGGATTGGAGAACATCGAATTCGCCTGCGGGATCCCCCATCTCCTGAAGGGTTCCCATTCGACGGAGGTCTCCGCCGGAGTCGATGTGCACACGCGTGCTTCAGCCTCTGGGGGTGGTGGCCGGGATCACCCCGTTCAATTTCCCGGTCATGGTGCCCCTGTGGATGCTCGCCAACGCCATCGCCTGTGGGAACTCGTTCATTCTCAAGCCGTCGGAGAAGGACCCTTCGCCCTCGCTCCTCCTGGCCGAACTCATCCAGCAAGCCGGGATACCCGACGGTGTCTTCAACGTCCTGCAGGGTGACCGGGAGGCGGTGGACGCGCT
This sequence comes from uncultured Acidimicrobiaceae bacterium, assembly GCA_963819695.1. Taxonomy (GTDB): domain Bacteria; phylum Actinomycetota; class Acidimicrobiia; order Acidimicrobiales; family RAAP-2; genus DASZIT01. The sequence continues at coordinate 2,130,271 of CAWFXD010000001.1, forward strand.
GCTGGCTCACCCCGAAATCGCCGCAGTGTCCTTCGTCGGGAGCACCCCGATCGCACGGCACATCTACGAGACGGGTACCAAGCACGGCAAACGTGTCCAGGCGCTGGGCGGGGCCAAGAACCACATGGTGGTTTTCCCCGATGCCGACGTCGATGCCGCCGCGGACGCGGCCATCTCCGCGGCGTTCGGATCGGCCGGGGAACGGTGCATGGCCATATCGGTGGTGGTCGCCGTCGGCGATGTGGCCGATCTCCTGGTCAGCGGCCATCGCCGATCGCATCCCGTCGGTAACCGTCGGGCCCGGGACAGATCCGGCCTCGGACATGGGGCCCCTGGTCACCGAAGAGCACCGTGACCGGGTCCGGTCCTATGTCGACGGGGCGGAGGGCGAGGGTGCCGCCCTGGTGGTCGACGGGAGAGGCGACTGGGGCCAAGGGTTCTATCTCGGGTGCACCCTCCTCGATGACGTACAACCCGGGATGAAGGTCTACGACGACGAGGTGTTCGGCCCGGTCCTCAGCGTCGTGCGGGTCGACTCCTACGACGACGGGGTGGCGCTGGTCAACGCCAATCCCTACGGAAACGGTGTGGCGGTGTTCACCCGCGACGGCGGAGTGGCCAGGAAATTCCAGCTCGACGTGACCGTCGGCATGGTCGGGGTCAACGTACCGATCCCGGTGCCGGTCGGCTTTCACTCCTTCGGCGGGTGGAAGTCCTCGCGGTTCGGTGACAGCGCCATGTACGGGCCCGAAGGGATCCGCTTCTACACCCGCCAAAAAGTGGTGACCACCCGGTGGCCGGAACCGGCCACCAGCGTGATCGACCTCGGCTTTCCTCAGACCCGCTAGAGCCCGGCGCTCCATTCGATCAGCTGGTTGGCCAACAGAGGCCAGCGCGAGAAGATCCCGACCCCGCCTCCGGCGGCTTCGATCCGTTCGTTCCATTCCCGGTCGCCCCAGGGGGGCTCGACCAGCTCCGCCCGGGGCAGGAGCGCGGCCAGGCGCTCTGACGTCGCCCGGGTGTGGTGCGGGTCGCTCGCCCCGCTGCGGAAGACGAGGACGGGCAGCTCCATGGTCCGGGCCTCGGCGTCGAGCAGTCCCGGTACCAGTTCGTCGGGCCGCGGACAGTAGACGAGCATCCACTGCTCGAACGTCTCGATGAACGTCTGGGGATCCTGGGACAAGAATTTGGCCCGGTTGTCCGGGTTGCGCGCCAATACCTCGGCCCAGTCGGGGAGGGCGGCGACCGCCTCCATCCCGCTTCGCCAGGCGGCGGCAATGGAATCCCCGCAGTAGTGGGTGCCGAGGGTGAGGAGGCCGAAGGGCCCGCCACTGATCCACCAGACGGCCAGGGCTCGGGCCACCTCGGGGTGACGCGCCGCCGTCAGCAGCGAAACCCGAGAACCACCTGACCCACCGGTGACAACCGCCGGAGCCATTCCCAACGCCTGGAGAAGCCCGGCCAACACGTCGGCCTGCATGGTCGACTCCGAATCCCCCTCGAAGCACACCTCGGAGGCGCCGGCGTTCGGTCGGTCCCAGATCAGCACCCGCTTACCGGCGGCCGCCAGCACCTCGGCCAACTCTCTGACGCCGGGCGCGTCCTTGCTGAATCGACCCCCCGGCGTGATGACCCAGGGCTCGCCTTCCCCGATGACGTCGTAGGCGATACCCAGACCGTTGACCTTCTCGACCGGCATGTCCACCCCCTTTGCTTCTAGGGTATTTCACAGGTACCGACCGGGGAGAGAAATGGCTCTGGCACTAGAGGGACTCCGGGTGATCGATGCCGACACCCACCTGACCGAAGCGCACGATCTCTGGACCAGCCGCGCCCCGGCCAAGTACCTCGATCGGGTCCCCCGGGTGGAAATGATCGACGGCCGGCCAATGTGGATGGTCGACGGCGCCGAGCTCGGCTTCGCCGGCGGAGGCGGGGTCATCGATCGTGACGGTGGGAAGGGGCGAGCCCTCGAGGCGCTCTACGAGTGGACCATCGACAAGATCCATGCCGGGGCCTACGACCCGAAGGCGCGGATCGAAGTCATGGACGACTCGGGCATCTGGGCCCAGGTGTGCTTCCCGAACTCCATCGGACTCGGCGGCCAGGGCATCTCCGACGTGGTGGCCGATCCCAAGCTCCGACTGCTGTGCATCCAGATCTACAACGACGCCATGGCCGAGGTCCAAGCCGAGTCGAATCTCCGGCTCCTGCCCATGCCGGTGCTGCCGGCCTGGGACGTGGATGCCTGCGTCACCGAGGCGCAGCGGGTGGCCGGCCTCGGCCTTCGTGGGGTCAACATGACGTCGGACCCCCAGGATCTCGGAGCCCCGGATCTGGCCAATCTGGCATGGGATCCGCTCTGGGAGGTCTGCGCGGAGAACCACCTGCCGGTGCATTTCCATATCGGCGCCAGTCTGACCACCATGACCTACTTCGGGACCTATCCGTGGGAGTCGCAGAACGACGACACCAAGCTGGCCATCGGCGGGACGCTGCTCTTCATCGGCAACGCCCGGGTGGTGGCCAACATCATTCTCAGCGGCATGCTCGAGCGACACCCGACGCTGCAGATGGTCTCGGTGGAGAGCGGGGTCGGGTGGATCCCCTTCATTCTCGAGGCGCTCGACTATGAGATGTCCGAGAACGCCCCGGAGGAGCTCGACAAGCTGTCGATGCTCCCGTCGGAGTACTTCAAGCGGCAGCTGTTCGCGACCTTCTGGTTCGAGAAGAACAACGTCCCGGCCCTCATCGCCTCGGTGGGCGAGGACAATGTGCTCTTCGAGACCGATTTCCCGCACCCCACCTGCCTGTACCCCAAACCCCTCGACACCGTCGCCGAGAAGATGTCGACCCTGACCCCGGAGGTCCAGCGCAAGGTCCTCGGGGAGAACGCCGCCAAGCTCTATCGGCTGTAATCCCCGGCGATTTCACCTCGTTCCGAAAGGAATCTCCGCCTGCCCGCCCGGCACGGTGAGTGGCATTTCTTCGACAACTCCGGCCCATTGGCCGATTGGTGGCGCCAATCCTTCAACTCGAGAGTCACGTCAGAGTGGGCGCTGGTCGGATTCGGCTGGCCCGGTGGTGCCTCAGATCCGGCCAGAAGGGTCCGATTTTGAGCCCGTAGCCCTCAAGCCCAGTCAGGTTCGTTCCGATATCTCTTGCATGACGGATCTGCGCAGCCGGCCCGGTCCACGGGGAGTTCTCGAATGCCAAAACTGATAGTGGGCCTGGACATCGGCACCAGCGCGGTGCGCGCCGCGGAGCTCGATGTCAGCTCCAAGCCACCGCAACTCATCAACTACGGGCAGATCGGGCTGCCCCCCGGCTCGGTGGTGGACGGTGAGATCCATGACGCCACTGCGGTGTCAGAAGCCGTTCGGCGTCTCTGGAAGAACGGCCAGTTCTCCACCACTTCGGTCATCGTCGGCATCGCCGGACTTCGAGCCATCACCCGCGAAATCGATCTTCCCTACGTCCCGGACGACGAGGTTGACAGCGCGGTTCGGTTCCACTCCGAAGAAGTCATCCCGTTCGCCCCGGACAAGACCATCCTCTCGTCGCAGATCCTCGCCGACTACACCTCGCCGGAAGGCGCCAAGATGCGCCGGGTGCTGGTGGCGGCGGCCCATGCCGACCTGGTCGAAGGGGTCGTGGCGGTGGCCGAGAGCGCCGGCCTCGTCGTCAAGGGTGTCGATCTGGTGTCCTCGGCGCTGGTACGGGCCATCTCGGACGGGACATCCGGTGACCAGCCCGAAGCCATCGTGTCGGTCGGTGCCGGGCTCACCGTGGTGGTCATCCATCAGAATGGGCGACCGCAGTTCGTCCGCACCATCGGCTCGGGTGGCAATGCTGTCACCGCGGCGATCGCCTCCTCCCTCGATCTCCCGCTGGCGGATGCCGAGTCACTCAAGCGCAGCCTGGCCGACCCCGAAGCCGCAGGTCCATGCCGCCCAACAGGCGATCCGAGGCACCGTTGACGATCTGATCAACGAAATCCGGAACTCGGTGCAGTACTTCGCAACCCTCCCAGGTCGCCTGCCGGTGTCCCAGATCTTGGTGACCGGCGGCGGGTCCTCGCTCCATGGCTTCATCCCCATGCTGGGGGCCCAGATCCACCTGCCGGTCCACTCGGTCTCCCCGCTGGCCCGCCTGAACGTCTCGAAGGTTGACCTCACCCCTGATCAGGCTGCCCAGGTGAGCCCGGTCCTGTCGACGCCGATCGGTCTGGGACTTCCCGAGTCCAACCCGGCGGTAAAGCAGTTCAACCTGCTTCCCCCGGAAGTGATCCAGCGCACCCGGATCAACAACATCCAGCAGCGGACGATGCTGGTGGCGGTGGTGGTCGTGGCCCTGCTCGGCGTCTTCGGAGCATGGAAGTTCTTTCAGGTCCGCAGCGCACAGAACGATGTCAGTGCGCTCAACGCCAGCATCAACTCCCTGAACGCCCAGATACCAAAGTATGACCTGGTGGTCTCGGCCGATACCGCCTACAACGCCGGCAGTCGCGCGTCGAACCGCGGTGCTCGGGGCGTCCATCGACTGGCCCAATGCCCTCAGCAACTTGATCGCCATCACGCCTCCCAAACTCCAGGTCCAATCGTTCGTCGGCACCACCGGCAACGGGTCGGCGACCGCCTCGACCACCGGCGCGGCAACACCCACCACCGCAACTCCGGCGGCTTCCAGCACGGTGTCCCCCGCCATCGGTTTCGTCGCCACCGCGCTCAACGGACCCGGACCCGGCCTGACCAGTCCGTCGCTGTGGACCTCGGCCATCGCCAATGACTCGGCCAAACTGTTCGCCAATCCCGTGCCCACCTCGATCACCACCAATACCGACGGCTCGGTGTCGTTCCCCTCGACGATCTCGGTGACACCTGCCGCCAGCTTGGCCAAGAATGCGAGCCTGCAATGAACACCGTGAAGGAATACCAAAAGCCCATCATGGTCGGCGCAATCGGGGTCGTGGTGGCCATCATGCTGTACGCACTCCTGGTCGCACCTCAGAGCTCGAAGCTCTCCTCGCTCAATACCCAGAAGACACAACTTGCCGCCCAGCAGCAGCAGCTGCAGGTCAAGCTGACCAGCCTGGAGAAGGACAAACAACAACTGCCGACCAAGTGCGCGAGCCTGCAAAAGATCACGCTTCAGATTCCGAGCGTGTCTGAATCCCGGAGACCTGGCCGCCGAGCAGTCGACCTTCTACAACCAGCTCACCGCCCTGGTCGGTTCGTCCGGCACGTCGATCCCCTCGTTCGCCTGGACCGGGAACACCGCCGCCCCGGGGACCACACCGGCCACCACCCCCCCGACGGCTGGAGCCACACCAGCAACCAGCGGGGTCGTCCCGGTTCCGGTCAAGATGCACATCACCGGCAACTTTGACCAGATGTCGGCCTTCATCGCCGGTCTTGATTCGTTCCCGCGGCTGTTCGTGATCCAGACGTTCACCTTGGCGATCGGGTCCAGTGCCACCGGCACGGGCTCGACCGGCCCCTCCTCTGCCTCGGCCGCATCCGGCTCCGGCAGCCAACGCCCGCCGCTGTGGGTGGGCCAGACGCCGACGTCCGGCGGCAACGGGCCCTACGGTTTGGATCTGGTCGGGTCGATCTACTACACCGCGACGCCGAGCGCCTTGGACGGCTTGCACCAAAGCCGCCGCCAAATAATCCCGGCGATCCGGACCGGTCGTAACCAACGCCGTGTCCGGAAATCGGAGGCGGCGCCGGGGTGGGTGGATCGTCCTTCCCCTCGTGCTCGGCCCGGTGGTTCCTCAGATCCCGCTGATCTGCATATCGGCCACCGCCAGGGTCTGACCGGCGGCGATGCCGGGTAGCCATTCCACATCGGCACCCACCGCCACCACCGACTGGAGGATGCGCTGAAGGGTCGAGGCCACCGTGATCTCCCGGACCGGTTCGGCCAGCTGCCCGTCCCGGATCATCAGGCCCTCGGCGCCCACCGAGAAGTCGCCGCTGATCGGGTTGACGCCGGAGTGGACCCCGGTCATCGACTGCACGAACAGCCCCTCGCCGACCGCGGCCAACACCCCGTCCTCGTCGTAGCCTTCCGGACCCGGCGTCAGGGCCAGTGCCCGGCAACCCGCCCCCGGGGTGCCGGCGAAGCCACCCCGCACCGCCGAACCGGTCGAGGCCACTCCGGCCCGGGATCCGGCCACCGTGTCGTAGAGGAAGCCCATCAGCACGCCGTTGACGATCAGCTGGTTCCGCCGGCAGGCCAGGCCTTCGGCATCGTAGGAAGCCGCCCCGTAGGCCAGTGGGTTGGTGGGGTCGTCGACCAGGGTGAACCCGGGCGCGCCTACCTGCTCGCCGATCCGGCCGGCGAAGAACGAACGGCCCTTGGCCACCGCCTCCCCGGACAGGGCGCCGGAGACCACCGAGAGAAGAGTGGACGCCGCTCGCCGGTCGAACACCACCACCGAACGCCCCGAGGGGCCTTTGGTGGCCCCCAACATCCGCACCGCCCGCTCGACGGCGTCGGTGGTCACCTTGTCCCGGTCGAGTCCTTGGAAGCCGCGGCTGGTGTCGAACCCGCCACCGGTCTGGCTGGCCTCGCCCTCGCCGGCGATCACTCCCACCGACAGGAACCCTTGGGTCTTCCGGTTCGACGACCGGATCCCGGTGGTCGAGACCAGGGCCATCTCCACCGCGGTGTCGCCGTAGTCAGCCGACGACACCTGTCGGATCCGAGGATCCGCCCCCCGGGCCTGGGCTTCGAGGGCGAGGGCGAGCTCGACCTTGGCCGAGGTCGGCACCGAGCCCAGCGAGTCGTCCCACAGGTCGAACGGCACTGCCGCGACCCCGTCGGGGACGGCCAGCTGCACGTGCTCGTCGGGGGTGGCAAACCTGGCGTTGTCGCGGGCCTCGTCCAGGGTTTCCGCCAGCACCGATTCGTGCAGCGAACCCGCCCAGGCGAACCCCAGCTTGTGGTCGACCACCACCCGGATGCCGATGCCGGCCGAGGTGGCCGAGGTGAGGGATTCGACCTGGCCGTCGTAGGCGCGGATCTCGGTCTCGTCACCCCGGGCCACGTAGACCTCGACGTCCTCCCCGGTACCGGCCCAACCGGCCACCCGGTCGGCCAGGTCGAGGAGGTCGCCCGGCCGACTGTCCCGGCCGGCGTCGGTGGTGGGCGCGGTTCCGGTCGCAATCGTCATTCCGTCGTCCCCCCGATGGTCACCCCGGTGATCCGGAGGGTGGCCTGTCCGCAGCCGACCGGCACGCTCTGGCCGTCCTTGCCGCAGGTTCCCGGGGTCATGGCGAAGTCGGTGGCCACCGCGTCCACCCGCTTGAGGATCTCGGGACCGTTGCCGATGAGGTTGGCGTCGCGGAGGGGCTCGGTGATCCGCCCGTTCTCGATGAGATACGCCTCGGTGGTGCCGAACACGAAGTCGCCGGTGGTGGTGTTGACCTGTCCGCCGCCCAGCTTGGCCACGTAGACACCGTGCGGGGTCTGGGCCACGATCTCGTCGGCATCGTCCTTGCCGGGCAGCAGAAACGTGTTGGTCATCCGGACCATGGGCAGGTGCTGGTAGGTCTGGCGGCGACCGTTGCCCGACGACACCCGGCCCTCCTTGCGGGCCCGGAGGAAGTCCCACAGGTACTCGGTCAGCATGCCGTTCTCGATGAGCACGTTGCGCTGGGCCGGGCGGCCTTCGTCATCGAAGCCGAAGGTGCCCCACTCGGAACCCACCGTGCCGTCGTCGACCAGGGTGACCAACGGGCTGGCCACCTGCTTGCCGACCTGGCCCACGTACACCGAGGCGTTCTTGGCGATGTGATCGGCCTCGAGCCCGTGACCGCAGGCCTCGTGAAACAGGATGCCGCCGCTCCCGCCGGCCAGGACCACCGGTACCTCACCGGAGGGCGCCGGACGAGCCGACAGCTTGGACAGCGCCCGGCCGGCCGCCATCCGGGCCAGGTCCTCGACCGACACTTCGTCGAACAGTTCGTAGCCGACGGTGTGGGCGGTCGACTCCGAGCCGGTCTGGAGGCCGGTGTCGCCTTCGGCCACGCAGGACACCGAGAAGCGGGTCCGACGCTGCTGGTCTTCGGCCAGCAGCCCGTCCGAGTTGGCGATCAGCACCTGGCGCCTCGACCCGCCGTAGCCCGCCTGCACCTGGGAGATGGCCCCTCCGCTGGCCCGGGCGGCTTCGTCGGCCTGCCGCAACAGGTCGAGGGTGTCGGCCTTGGATACCGCCGGTTCCCGGTCCGTCCCGATCCGCCGGGTACCCCCGGTGGCCTCCAGGGATCCCACCGCCACCGTGTGGGTTCCCCCGCCGCCGCGGCGGGCAACCGCCGAGGCTGCTTCCGCCGCCTTCATGAGCCCGGCCTCGCTGAGGTCGGCGGTGTGGGCGAAGCCGGTGGTGTCGCCGGTGACCACCCGGATGCCGGCCCCCCGCTCCCGTCCCGACGACAGCTCCTCCACCCGTCCGTCATCGAGGAGCGCGGACGAATTGGAGCGGTCTTCCGCGAAGATCTCGGCGAATTCCCCGCCGTGGCGGAGGGCTTCTCCAAGCACCCGCTCCAATACCGGCGTGTCAATCACTACTGCCTCCTTGCTGGGTCGACCCGGATTCGTTGGCCGACCCAGGGCTGTCTCCCGTATGGTACCGGCGTGGCCCTGCACACCGGTTTGTCGGCCCGAGTCGATCTCCATGTCACCGACGCCGACACCGCGCTGGCCTTCCACTCCGGGGATGTCCCGGTCCTGGCCACTCCCCGCCTACTGGCGCTGTGCGAACAGGCGGCCATCATGGCGTTGGAAGGCCACCTCCCCGAGGGGAGCACCAGCGTGGCCAAACGGGCGCAGTTCGATCACCTGGTTCCGGTGGGGGTCGGTGGCGACGTCCGGGCCGAGGCCTCGCTGGACAGCATCCAGGGTCGCCGCCTCTCCTTCACCGTCTCGGTCTCCGACGCGGCCGGGTTGGTGGCGGCGGGCAAGGTGTCCCGGGTGGTGGTGGATCGGGAGACTTTCCTGGCCAACGCCCGCTGACCGGGCTGTCCAGCTCCTCAGACCCACTCGGCCACTTCCACCTCCACCGGGCCGGCGGCGGTGAAGAAGCTGACCACCCGGGTCGGGACCTGGAGGTCGTCGTCGGTCTGGTAGCGGCTCCGGATGGCGGCATGCTCCCCGGAGATGGTCAGGGCGGCGATCTCGTCGACGTAGGCACCGTCGCGGTCGGAGGCACCCTCCCCCATCAACCGGCCCCAGCCGTCCCAGGGCAGCATCTCCACCTTGTTGAGGGCGGCCAGGTCGCGCCCGATGTTGGCCTTGATGAACCACTGCCCCCACATGTCCAGGATGCCGAACCGGTCACCGTTCTCCTCACCGGCCTGGCAGCGGAGCCACGCCTCACCGGCCGGCAGGAAGCGGCCCGGCGGGAGGTCGGCGGGATCGTCGGCCAACCCGGTCAGTCGTCGCTGGAGGTCGTCGATCTGCGCGTCGAGGGTGACCCACCGCCCGTCGTCCCGGTATTCGACCACCCAGTGGTCGACCCACTTCCCGGTCTCGAAGTAGCCGGCAAAGCCGCAGCGGGCCCGGCTGGGGACCCCCGCCCGTCGGAGCAGCGCCACCGTCAGTACCGAGAAGTGGCGGCAGTTGCCGGCGAAGCGCCGATCCGGCTCCCGCCGCTCGACCAGCGGGCCGGGGGCGATCTCCAAGATGCGCTCGATCATGCCCGACGCCGGCCGGACCTGGACATCGTCCTGGCGTTCGGCGGCGATCTCGACCCCGTAGGCCTCGGCCCAGAACGGGTGGATGACGAGGCCCTGCACGGTGGCGGCCACGCCGATCGGATCGGTGGGCGTCCCGGCCAGAACGTCGTCGAAGCCGGACAGTTCGGTCATCGAGCCGGGGGTGGCGTAGTAGCTGACGTCGTCACTCATGAAATCGCCCCTTTTGACAATCGCAATCGCGGTGGCGGTGCCGGCGTTTTCCCGCCCCCGATCTGGTCTCCGAATGGTAGGTCGGAACCGCCGGCAACTGGGGTCAGACTGTGGCCTGTGGACCTTCCGGCCTCGGTTCTGCGAAGCGATCAGCGCGCCGCCCTGCTGCCCATCGGCGGCACCTTCGTCGTCTTCGGGATGTTCTGGGGGAGTTGGGCCGTCGCCACCGCCGACATCCGCACCACCTACGGGATGTCCGACGCCCAGCTCGGCTCCCTCCTGGCCGTGGCCGTCACCGTGAGCGGCATCGTCGGGGCCATCGTCGGCAACCGGGCCGAACGGTGGGGTGCGGTCCCCACCCTGGTCCGTTCGCTTCTGGTGTGGGCGGCGCTCCTCGCCCTCACCGGGGCGGCTCGCACCCGCACCGAGTTCATCGTCGCGTTCATCGCCGCCATGGCCGCCGGCGGGTGTGTGGACATGACCATGAACGCGGCATCGGCGGCCCGCTTGGGTCAGAGCCCCGGCCGACTCGTCCGGTTCCACGGCATTTTCAATGTCGGGGCGCTGGTGGGGGCGGTAGCGGTGGGCTCGCTGGTGCAAGCCCAGGTGTCGTGGCGCTGGGCCTGGCCGATGGTGGCCGTCATCGCCCTGCCCGTCGCCGCCTGGGTCCACTTCCGGGGGGCGGACCCCCACCCCGTCCCCGCCGAGCCGGTGGCCGCCGAACGCCATGGCGACGACCGCACCCACCTTTCCTTCGTCCGGTCCCTGGGCCAGTTGCGTGCCGATGGCCTCATCGTGCTGCTGGCGGTCTTCGCCGCCGCCGAAATCGTCGAAGGCGGCGTCGACACCTGGGGCGTCCTCTATCTCCGGACCCACTTGGCCGTCACCGCGTTGGTCGGCGCCACCGCCTACGGCCTCGGACAGGGCATCGCCATCCTCACCCGTGGGCTGGGGGGCCCGAGCCTGGGTCGGATCGGTCCCCGGCTGGGGGTGATCACCGGGGCCGGCGTCGCCGGCGCGGGCCTGTTGCTCGAAGCCCTGGCCGGCACCCGGTTGCTGGCCGGAGTCGGGCTGGCCCTGGCGGCCGGAGGTTCCGCGGTGTTCTGGCCGCTGTTGATGGCCCATGTGTCCACGGTGTCCAGCCGGCCCACCGCCACCGTCAGCGCCTTCACCGCCGCCGGCTACCTCGGGTGGGTGGCCGGGGCCCCGGTCATCGGCCTGCTCGCCGACACCTGGGGCCTCGGGGTCGGGCTCGGGGTCATCGCCGGATTGGCGGGATTGGTGGCCGTCGCCATGGCCGGCGGACGGCGGCTGTGACCTGGGGTTGCTCCCACAACCATGGCATTCTTGGCCCCTCGCCAACCCCCACCCACCGACCCGGTCACTGGTATCGTGACTCGCAGAGCGCACATGCCCAACCTCCTCTCTCGCATCGACAGCCCCACCGACCTCCGCAGCCTGTCCGCCGAGGAATTGGCCGAGCTCTGCGCGGAGATACGGGAGTTCATCGTCGGCGCCGTCACCACCACCGGCGGACATCTCGGGTCCAATCTCGGCGTGGTGGAGCTGACCCTGGCCCTGCACCGCACCTTCGATTCTCCCCGGGACGTCATCCTGTGGGATACCGGGCACCAGGCCTACGTCCACAAGCTGGTCACCGGACGCCGCGACTTCAGCCAGCTCCGACAGGCCGGCGGTCTTTCCGGCTACCCGAACCGGGCCGAGTCCGTACACGATTGGGTCGAGAACAGCCACGCCTCGACCGCCCTCAGCTACGCCCACGGGCTGGCCAGCGCCTTCGAGATCCAAGGGGTCGAGCGGCGGGTGGTGGCGGTGGTGGGCGACGGGGCACTGACCGGCGGCATGGCCTACGAGGCCCTCAACAACCTCGGCCATTCGGGCAAACGGGTGCTCATCGTTCTCAACGACAACGGCCGTTCCTATGCACCCACGGTGTCCCGCCTCTCGGTCGGGCTCACCCATCTCCGCCTCAATCCCACCTACGTGCAGGCCCGGCAGCGGATACGGAACGTGCTCCGCGGCATCCCGGCGGTAGGCGGGCTCGCCTACTCGGGTGTGCACGGACTGACCAGCGCAGTCCGCGAGGTCGTCACCCCCCACACCTTCTTCGAGGCCCTGGGCATCCGTTACGCCGGCCCCATCGATGGTCACGACATCGCCGAGGTGGAGCAGGCACTGACCAACGCCTCCGGGTGGGAGGGCCCGATCGTCATCCACGTGCTCACTCAGAAGGGCCGGGGTTACGCGCCGGCCGAAGAGGACGATATCCAGAACCTCCACGACTTCAAGGTGAAGTCGATCTCCAAGACCGACGACGCCCCTGACGGCGACGTTCCCCCCGCGGAGGTCGACGAGGTGGCGGTGATCCCGCCGCTGACCTTCACCGACGCCTTCACCCGGGCCCTCCTTCGGAACGCCGAGGCCGACGCCCGGATCGTGGCGATCACCGCGGCGATGCCCGGGCCCACCGGTCTGCTCCCCTTCGAGGCGCGGTTCCCCGAGCGCTTCTTCGACGTCGGGATCGCCGAGCAGCACGCGGTGACGGCGGCGGCGGGCATGGCCATGGCCGGCCTCCGGCCGGTGGTGGCCATCTATTCGACCTTCTTTTCGCGCGCCTTCGATCAGGCCAACTTCGACGTCGGGCTCCATCACGCCCCGGTGGTCTTCGCCCTCGACCGGGCCGGCATCACCGGCGACGACGGGCCCAGCCATCACGGCCTGCTGGACATGACCCTGGCCCTGTCCATCCCCGGCATGACCGTCTTCGCCCCGTCGTCGGCACCCGAGGTCGAGGTGATGCTGGACGAGGCGCTGGCGCTCGAGGGGCCCTCGGTGATCCGCTTCCCCAAGACCCCCGCCCCGGTAGTGGCCGGTGGTTCGGTCGGATCGGGCCTCCATGCCCGGCGCCTCCGCCTGGGCGACGGCTCGGCCTGCATCCTGGCGGTGGGCAAGATGGTGGCCGCCGCCGAGGAAGCTGCGGACAAACTCAGTGTCGAGGGGCTCGAGGTCACTGTCTGGGACGTCCGGGTGGTGGCTCCCCCCGACCCCGACATGTTGGCGGACGCCATCCTCCATCGGCACGTCTTCACCGTCGAAGACGGCATGCGCCAGGGTGGGGCCGGCATGTATCTGGCCGACGCCATCGCCAAGTCGTACCAGAGCCGAACCGCTCTCGGCGACGATGCGGTTCGCGCCGGTGTCCCGCCGGTCACCGTGTTGGGCATCCCTACCGCCTACATCCCCCAGGACAAGCCCGACCGGATCCTGGCCCGCTTCGGCCTCGACGGTCCCGGCCTGGCCCAGTCGATCCGAGAGGTGGTCTCCTCGCCGGCGCTCCCCGGGTCGGATGTCGCGGACTGAACCTGCGCGCCTCCGATGACCCGCCCCGGACGCCGGCATTTGCGGTCGATGACGTGTTTGCCGCCAGAACAGAAACGTGTTCTACTTAGCCGCCGATGACCTTCAACCTCGCCGACCTTTTTGAAGCGTCCGTGGATGCCTTCTCGGACAACGAGTACCTGGTAGCCGACGGAAAACGCCGCACCTACGGCGAGATGGAGGCCCGGGCCAACCGCCTCGCCCACCATCTGGCGGCCAACGGTGTCGGTCCCGGGGACCACGTCGGCATCTATTCGGTCAACTCGGTGGAATGGGTCGAGACGGCCTGGGCGGTGTTCAAGCTCCGGGCGGTGTGGATCAACATCAACTACCGGTACGTGAAAGAGGAGCTCCGCTACCTCTTCGGCAACGCCGACCTGGTGGCGCTGGTGCACCAGGCCGAGTTCGGGCCCCGGGTCGCCGAGCTCCTGCCCGACCTCCCCGACCTCCGACACGTCATCACCATCGACGACGGCTCGGGCCAGCCGCTCCCCCCCGGCGCGGTCGCGCTTCGAGGACGCCATGGCCTCGGGCAGCCCCGAACGCGACTTCGGCCCCCGTTCCAACGACGATCACTACATCCTCTACACCGGGGGGACCACGGGGATGCCCAAGGGTGTCGTCTGGCGCCACGAGGATGTCTTTTTCGCCCTCGGCGGCGGGGTGGATCCGATGACCAACACCCGGGTGGCCGGGCCCGAAGCCATGGTCGAGAAGGGCCGGGCCCAGGGCGGCGCCCAGATCACCTTCCTGCCCATCGCCCCGTTGATGCACGGCGCCACCCAGTGGGCGGTGATGGGCCAGAGCTTCACCGGAAACCGGATCGTCCTGATCGGCAAGTTCGACCCCCATGAGGTGTGGCGCCTGGTGGAGACCGAACAGGTCAACTCGGTGATGATCACCGGGGACGCCATGGGCAAGCCGCTGGTCGAGGCCCTCGACGACCCCGGTGCCGCCTACGACGTCTCCTCGTTGTTCGCGGTGGTGTCCTCCGCGGCTCTCTTCTCGGCTCCGGTGAAGGACGAATTCTTCAAGCACCTCCCCAACATCATGATCACCGACGCGGTGGGCTCGTCGGAGACCGGCAACAACGGGATGACCATCGTGGGCAAGGAGAACACCGCCATGCGGAGCGGGCCGACCGTCACCGCCCTCGGCAACACGGTGGTGTTCGACGAGGACCTCCACCTGGTAACGCCGGGCTCGGGGGTCATCGGGAAGATCGCCCGGGGTGGCGACGTCCCCCTCGGGTACTACAACGACCCGGTGAAGTCGGCCGCAGTGTTCATCACCGTCGACGGCAAGCGCTACTCGATGCCCGGCGACTTCGCCACCATCGAGGCCGACGGATCCATCACCCTGCTCGGCCGGGGATCGGTGTGCATCAACTCGGGGGGCGAGAAGATCTTCCCCGAAGAGGTCGAATCGGCCGTCCGGTCCCACCCCGATGTGCTCGACGCCATCGTGGTCGGGGCGGATGACGATCGGTGGGGACAGCGGGTGGCCGCCATCATCTGCCCCCGGGCCGGGCGCCATCCCACCCTCCACGACATCCAGGAACATTGCCGGGAGGCCATCGCCGGCTACAAGGTCCCGCGCCAGCTGCATGTGGTGGATACCATCCTCCGGTCGCCGAGCGGGAAGCCCGACTACCGGTGGGCCGCCGACATCGTGAAGAACGTGCCCGAGGAAACCGATGCCGGCGGGGACAGGACCTCGACCGGTTCGTGAGTCACCGACGCGGCCTCCGGCTTCCGGTGCTCGGATGACCCGTGGACGGGTCTGAGGCCGGTGCCCATCGACCTGGTCGACCTGGCCCGCCCGGCCCACACCGCGGTGCTGACCATGGAGATCCAGCGGGGGGTGGTCGGCGATCTGAGCGCCTACCCGCAGCTGGCCGACGCCGCCGCCAAGGTCGGGGTGATACCCAATACCGCCCGCTTGCTCTCCGGCGCCCGGAAGCGGGCCGTGCCCGTCGTCCACTGCACCGCCGAGTTCCGATCCGACCGGGCCGGGACCGCGGTCAACTGCCAACTGATCGCCGCCGCGCTCCGTAACCCCGACCACATGCTGGCCGGCACGCCCCCGGCCGAGTTGGTCCCCGAGCTGGGTCCCGAACCGACCGATCTGGTCTCTTCCCGGCTCTCGGGCGTCTCCCCGTTCAGCGGCACGGAGCTGGATACCTGGCTCCGCAATCTCGGCGTCCGCACCGTCGTCGCCACCGGGATGTCGGTGAACGTCGGCGTGCTCGGACTGGTCATCGAGGCGGTGAACCTCGGCTACCAGGTGGTGGTGCCCCGCGATGGGGTGGCCGGGATCCCCGAGGCGTACGCGGACCTGGTGCTGGACAACACCTTTCCCCTCCTCGCCACCCTGACCACGGTGAACTTCCTGTTGGAGGCCTGGAGCTCGGGGCCCTGAGGGCCCGGGTCAGGCTCTGACGATGTCCCTCCCCGGCATCGGCTCGGCGAGGGCTGCCCGCCACCCGGGCGCGCCGAAGGTATCGGCAAAGTACTGCGTCTCGTGCACCACATACGGGTGGGCGAACTCCATGATGCTCACGGAGTAGGTGGGCACCCCGTCGTAGGTGATGATGCACTCGCTCACCCACAGCCCTCCACCGCCGAGGATCCGGAGGACGGTGAAGTGCCGACGGGCAGGGTGCCCACCCCGTTGCGCCGAGATGGTTGCGCGGCCCCGGAATCGTTCACCGGATTGGGGATAGTCGAGGATGGCGTCGGCACGGTAGATGGCGTGCTCGGCTTCGATGTCCCCGCGTTCCGATGCCCGCCAGTGTTCCTCGATCGCAGCTCTCGTCTCGATTTCAGAATCCATTGCGTTGTCCCTTCTGCCGGTGGCCGGATCGATCCGAAGTTGCACAGAGGCCTGCAGCGTCAGGCCCTGGCGTCTGGCTCCGAACCGAGGCCTCGGAGCAACTCAACGTCGGTCCCGTCCTTGGCCCGCCAGGCCTTCCCGTTTCGCAAGGTCGGGAACTGCTCCTTCATGGCCAGCATGCCGGCAACGCTCATGGCGGGGACCTCAATCCCGTCGAGGACTCCCGGCACGTCCGTGAACGAGCCGGCCGGGAACACCCAATCGGACCAGCGACCCATCGTCGTGAAGGTTCCGTCCGGTTGGCGATCAAAGTAAGCGGTGCTGAAAGCCATACGGTGCCATGCGAACTCGCAGGCCTCCTCCGGTGGCTGTGTCGCGAGGGCGGTCGCACCCGCTTCAACCAGGATCGCCTTGGTTCGCTCGCCGACTGTGCGTTCAACCCAGAATTCGATGTCACCGTGGTCACGGGTGATCCGACCGATCCTCGCGTCCAGACCCCAGCCTCCGAACAACCAGGCAGAAGCGTCGGCCAACCGCAACGCCTTCACCACCAGGTGAATGACACGGACCTGCGCCAGCGCCCTCGCTTCCACCTCCCGAGCTTCCCACGCCAGGCGGGATCGAAACCTACCGCCGATATATCGCGGGGCAGAGCCGCGGGTAGTCAGTCGGTGCGGGAGCCGTCCAGTTGGATCATGGCGTTGGTGGGCAGTTCCTCGACGGTGACGTCGGGAACCGGAAAGTTGAAGTCCGAGTACTTGCGCACCGACGATTGGCGGTAGCGGGTGGTCGAGTGCACCGGATCGGGGTCGAACTGCGGGATCACCTTGGTGCCGAACACCTCCAGCATCTCGTGGACCTCGTCCTCCATCAGGGAATCGGACGGCAGTCCGAACACCACCTGATCGCAACCCACCGTCTGGTACTTGGCCACCTGCTCGGCGACCTCGTCCGGCTCGCCGCACAGCAACCAACCCTCTTCGATGAGATGGTCGAGCATCGACTCGTCGGTGATGGTGTGGGGCCGCTCCGGCCACACCGGCACCCCTTCCTGGTGGGGAATGGTGTCGTGGTAGTTGCAGACCAGCGAGTAGAGATACCCACGCCCGCGGCGAAGAGCGATCTGGCGGGCTCTCTTCCGGTCGTTCATACAGATGACCGCGTTGGTCATCATCACATTGTCGTTCTTGAACTGTCCCAACGGTTCGGTGCAGTTGGCCACACCCTCTTTGTAGGCGTCGATTCGGCCCTGCAGGTTGTAGATGGGCTCGAAGTTGAAGGCGATGGCACCGATGCCGAGCTCACCGGCCTGGGTGAAGGTCCCCGGGTTGCCGCAACCCACCCAGATGGGCGGGTGCCCTTTGCCCTGATAGGGCTTGGGCAGGATGTTGTGCGGGTAGGGCACGGTGAAGTGCTCCCCCTCGAACATGTAGTCCTTCTGCTCCCACATCCTCGGGATCTCGCGGATGACCTCGTTCCATTCCGCCTTGGTCGAGTTCTTGTCGAGGATGTTGAAGGCGGCGATCTCGTGGCTGCCCGCTCCCCGCCCGGTCCCCCACTCGAAGCGGCCTTCGAGGACGTGATCGAGCATCGCCACCCGTTCGGCCGCCCGTACCGGGTGGTTGACCCGGGGCGAGAGGTTCATGATGCCGGTCCCGATGTGGATGCGATCGGTGGCGTGGGCCAGGTAGCCCATCACCACCTCGGGTGACGACATGTGGCTGTACTCGGAGAGGGTGTGGTGCTCGCCGATCCAGGCGTACTTCCAGTTGTACTTGTCCGCCTCGATCACGTACGCCATTTCGCGCTTGAACATCTCGTGCTCGCACGCCGGATCGTGGGCCGCCTGACCGGGCAGATAGCCGTTGAGAAAGACTCCGAACTCCATGACGCTGGTGCTCCTCTCGTTCCCCATACGGCGCTCTCGGGGATGGGAATCCTCGCTCCGGGCGCATCCGCAACGTAACACGGCCAACGGCTAAATTGCAACGTGTTCCAGTTTTTGTGCCTGACCGGGGTCCCCTCCAAGCCTAAGGTGGCCCCCGAGAACAAAGGGGGACGGTGCCCACCATCGACGAACTCATCCGAGCGCGGGCCGGCGACCACCACGTCGGCCTGCTGTTCGGCGACCGTAGCTGGACCTACGCCGAGGTGGTGTCGGCCCAGTCCGAGCGGGCCGCGGTCCTCAACCGGCTGCGGGCTCCGGGGCCATTCCATCTGGCCCTGCTGCTCGACAACGTGCCCGAGTACGTCTTCTGGCTGGGGGCTGCCGCGCTCTGCGGGGCGGTGGTGGTGGGCGGGAATCCCACCCACCGGGGGGATGAGCTGGCCCGTGACCTCTCCCACACCCAGTGTCAGCTACTGATCACCGACGACTCCTACTCCAAGCTGGTCGATGGTTACGACCTCGGACCTGCCCTCCCCCCCGAGCGGATCCTGGTGATCGACGACCCGAGCGGAGATGTCGACGGCAACGCCGGCACCCCCTACGGTGCGTACCTGGCCGCGGCGGGCGGAGCCCCGCTCCCCGACCCGGGCGCCGCCGGGGTCGAGGAGAGCTCGCTCGGTCTGTTGCTGTTCACCTCGGGAACGTCGGGCGCACCCAAGGCCTGCCTCTGCAGCCAGGGACGGCTGGCCCGGATCGGCACCATCGTGGCCCAGATGTTCGAGCTGACCGACGAGGACGTCTGCTACATCCCGATGCCCCTGTTCCACTCCAACGCCTTGATGGCCGGGTGGGCGCCGGCGCTGGCCGCCGGGGCCACCGTGGCCATCCGGGAGCGGTTCTCCGCCTCGGAGTTCCTCCCCGATGTCCGGCGCTTCGGCGCCACCTACTTCAACTACGTGGGCAAACCGCTGTCCTACGTGCTGGCCACCCCCGAGCGCCCCGACGACGCCGACAACCCGTTGCGTCGGGCTTTCGGAAACGAAGCCGCCGAGGCCGACATCGCCCGGTTCGCCGAGCGCTTCGGCTGCACCATCCAGGACGCCTACGGATCCACCGAGGGCGGCGCGGCGGTGAGCCGCACCCCCGACACGCCGCGGGGGGCGCTGGGGCGGGCTCAGGAAGGCACCATGATCCTCAACTCCGAGACCGGCGAGGAATGCCCGCGGGCCCGTCTCGACGAGCACGGCCGGCTGCTCAACGCCGAAGAGGCGATCGGTGAGATCGTCTCGAAGACCGGCGGTGCCGGGTTCGAGGGGTACTGGCGGAACGACGAGGCCAACTCCGCCCGGTTGCGGAACGGCTGGTACTGGACCGGCGACCTCGGCTACCGCGATGCCGAAGACTTCTTCTACTTCGCCGGCCGGGACTACGACTGGCTGCGAGTGGACGGGGAGAACTTCGCCGCCGCTCCGGTCGAAGCCATCCTCATCCGCCATCCGGACATCGTGCTGGCTTCGGTCTACGCGGTGCCCGACGTGGCGGTGGGAGACCAGGTGATGGCCGCGGTGCTGCTCCGGCCGGGGACCGAGTTCGATCCGGACGGCTTCAGCCGGTTCCTGTCGGAACAGACCGACCTCGGGACCAAGGTCGCCCCCAAGTTCGTGCGGGTGGCCTCCGACCTCCCGGTCACCGCCACCAGCAAGGTGCTCAAGCGGGTGCTGCGGAACAATGGCTGGCGTTGCCCCGACCCGGTCTGGTGGCGGCCGACCAAGGACCTGTCCTACCGGGTGCTGTCGGCGGCCGAGGCCGACGAATTGGATGAGGCGGTGGCCAGCCGCTGAACCCGGCCTGGCCGGCGCCTATTTACTTGCGGTCTTGACCGCAAGTGGTGAGGGACGTAGGTTGGGGGTGCCGGATCACCGTCCACCGGAGGATGCATGACAGGTTCCGCCCTTCCCGACGTCGAGGTCGCCGTCATCGGTGCTGGACTTGGCGGTCTCGGAATGGGCCACGCCCTGAGGCAGGCCGGCATCACCGACTTCGTCATCCTCGAGCGGGCCGACGACATCGGGGGCACCTGGCGGGACAACACCTATCCCGGCATCGCCGTCGACATTCCGGCCCAGGCCTATCAGTTCAGCTATGCGCTCAATCCGGAGTGGTCCCGGGCCTTCGCCGAAGGGTCCGAGGTGAAGTCCTACATCGACCAGTGTGCCGACCGCTTCGATCTGCGTCCCCACCTGCGGTGCGGCGCCGAGGTCACCGAACGAGTCTGGGACGATCGTCTTGACCTCTGGCGACTCAAGATTGACCGCGGTGAACTCACCGCCCGGTTCGTGGTCAGTGCGATCGGCGCCTTCGTCGACCCGAAGCCGATCGACATCCCCGGCGTCGAATCCTTTGCCGGCAAGGTTATTCGGTCGTCTCGGTGGGACCACGGATACGACCTGACGGGCAAGCGGGTGGCCGTGGTCGGGACCGGGGCGAGTGCCGTCCAGATCATCCCGGCGATCGCCCCGGCGGTCGCCAGTTTGGCGGTCTTCCAGAGGACGCCGATCTGGGTCATACCCAAGCGCGACCCCTTGGTACCTGAACGCACCAAGGAGCTCTACCGGCGTCGACCCTCGGTGCAGCAACGGGTGAGGCAGGCGACCACCCGGGCTACCGAACTGATGCTGATCAACCTGGTTCTGCATCACCGTCAGATGCCGTTTGTTGCCCACGGCCTCGAATACTCAGCTCGCCATGTTTGGTACCGGAACCAGGTGAAGGATCCCGAAGTGCGCCGCAAACTGACGCCCGAGTACGGATTCGGGTGCAAGCGGCCGGGAGTATCGAGCACCTACCTGAAGACGTTCAACCGTGACAATGTCGAGCTGGTCACCGAACCCATCGAGGCAGTGACCCCCGATGGCATCCGCACCGACGGCGGTGTCGATCGGGAGTTCGATGCCATCATCCTGGCCACCGGGTTCCGGATGGCCAGTGACCCGGAGAACTTTCGGCGCACCCCGGTCCGGGGCCGCGACGGATTCGACCTCGCCACCTTCTACGCCAACCAACGGCTGGCCTCCTATGAGAGCATCAGCATCCCCAAGCTGCCCAACCACTTCATGATCTTCGGGCCGTATGGCTGGACGGGTGGGACTTGGCACCAACTGGTCGAGACCGCATCTGCCCACATCGTCCGCATCATCCAAGAGACCCGCCGTCGACAGGCGACGTCGGTGGAGGTGAGCCAGGAGGCCACTGACCGCTGGACCGCGACCATGCGCCGGCGTCTCGAGCCGTCGCTGTTCAACACCAACAACTGCGGGCCGGCTCACAGCTATTACTTCGACCACCACGGGGACACTCCGTTCCTCCGGCCGACCAGCGCCGCGCAAGCCGAGAGGTCGAGCCGAACGTTTCCCTTCGACGACTACGTCTTCGGCTACGGGGCGGCCGGAGTGTCGGCGACGGCTGCCGAGGGTAGGAAGGGGTCGGTGACGGTATGAAGGCCACGCCTGCCTCTGACCTGCCCTTCGGGGCGGCGGTCGGCACCCGAGGAGCCACGCCGAAGGGCCGGCGCCCTCAACCCGAGCGTCGGGCGGCCATGCAGGAGCGCCTGCTCGATGCCACCGTCGAGTGCCTGGTCGAGGTCGGCTGGGCCCGCACCACCCTCCCGGAAGTGGTGGCCCGGGCCGACGTGGCTCGGGGCGCCCAGGTGCACCACTTCCCCACCAAGGCCGCCCTCATGGCCGCGGTCGGCGAGCACCTCCTCCAACGCCATCGCCGGAGAGTTCGCCGAGGCTTTCGAAGCCCTCCGTCCCGAGGAGCGAACGCTGGAGGCGGCCATCGACGGTCTCTGGGGGATCCTGTGCAGCCCCACCTGGACGGCGGTGATCGAGCTGGGTCTGGCCAGCCGGACCGATCCGGCCATCGCGGTGAGCTTCGAGGGGTTCACCGACCGGGTGGACGACGCGGTGCTGGAGATCGTCGGCGAGTACTTCCCAACCCTGGCCCAGAACCCGATCGGCACCGCGGTGGTCCGGGGAACCCTGGCCCTCCTCTACGGCTTGGCCCTGCAGACCTCCATCGACGGCGACCGGCTCGGCCGGCACGCCGAGGTCGTCGCCCAGTTCAAACTGCTGTGCGTTGCCCTGGCGCCGGCGTTGGTCGCTACCGCCCCGTCCGCCACCGAGACGCCGCCCACCGTCATCGTCGAGACGGCCACACCCTTGGAACACCCACCAGACCACGATGAACAAGGAGATCACTGATGACCCAGACCGCAACCCCGGACTCCCGGACCGTCCCCCGCCGCACCGTGCGTACCCGGCGCATCGCCTTCGAGTATCCGACCACCGACCTGCCGCGTCACTACATGAACGGCGACCTGGTGATGAGCCACGTGGTCTCGGTTCTGTCGGCCCTCTTCCCCAACGGCGAGGACTTCTTCGTGCAATCGGTGCGTAATTACCGCGACCAGGTGGTGGATCCCGAGCTCAAGAAGCAGGTCGGCGGTTTCATCGGTCAGGAGGCGATCCATGGCCGCGAGCACCGAGCCTTCAACGACCGCCTCCATCAGCTCGGCTATCCCACCCGGCGCATCGATCGGGGGGTGGGGATCCTGTTCAAAGGTCTGGGCGGCAAGGTGCTCTCGAAGCGGGTCCAGCTGGCCATCACCGCCGCCCTCGAGCACTACACCGCCACCCTGGCCGAGGTGCTGCTGAGCAGTCCGGAGGCCCGGGAGATGGTCTCGGTCGACGAGGTCCGCTCCCTGTTGCTGTGGCACGCGCTGGAGGAATCCGAGCACAAGGCGGTGGCCTTCGACGTCTACCAAGAGGTGGTGGGCAGCCACGCCGTCCGGGTGCGGACCATGAACGTGGTGACCATTGCCTTCATCGCCGGAGTGGTGTTCGACACCTTCCTCTCGCTGCTGGGCGATGCCGCCACCCGGGACTTGAAGCGCCTGCGCAAGAGCCTGGGTGCCCTCCGCTATTCGCCGTTCACCCACGTCGAGGTGTGGCGCCACCTCCGGGACTACAACCGGCGGGATTTCCATCCCGACGACCGGGACACCAGCCAACTGGTCGAGGAGTGGCGTTCAGCGCTGTTCGGAGCCGACGGCCGGCTGGCCGACAAGTTGAAGGGCCGTGGCGCCGAAGCCGAGGCGGAATCGGCGGTCGAACCATCCTGAACCCGGGCCGCTGAACCCAAGACAGGGCCGGACTCCTCTTTGTCCGGCGATCAGCGGTCAGGCCAATTGCGACCGATAAGCGGAAGCACGAACCACAGGGCAACAAATACTGCCAGCGTGAGTGCGGCGATCAGCGGAACGGCGATCCCCCGGTCCACGTAGCTAATGACCAGGAGGACGGACCCAGAGACGGCCAGGCCCACCGTCGCCAGCCCGGCGATAGCCATCGAGTTGGAAACCCGTGTCAATTGGAGCTTCCGGTGCTGTCGAAAGATCATGCGGTGATAGGCGACTGGCCCGGAGAACAAAGCAGTGGCAAGTGCGGCAAGCAGCAGATCGGCCACATACAGATCTTTCTGGAATCCGCTGAGCCGTTCAAAGTGAACTGCGAAGAACGGGAGCGACAATAGAAAACCGAACAGAACCTGAACACCGAGCGCGCCGACCCTCAGCTCTTGCACGAGCTCCACTACGTTTCGGTCGTCCCGCTCCTCTTCGGTCTCATGGCGCCCGAAATCGCCGGGCGACTCCTCACCAATGTCGTGGCTACGATCCAGGCGACGAAGTCTGCTTACTTCACGGTGCTCTGGCACTGAGACCGGGCCTCGACGGGGATCACGACTTCGACACGGTAGCCCGACCGCCTTTGCGACCGGCCTTCTTCTTCTGGGCAGTGGTTCCACCCTGGCTGGAATCACCGGCAGAGCCTGAAATTCTTCCCGCCCCGGCTCGAGGCGCCAGGCGAATTGGCGATTCTCGCCGCCCGCGACTTTGACATCCCCTTTTCCTTCAGGGCTTCATACTGGCGTTCGTTCTTGACGTTGGCGGTTCTCGACGGCACGGCCCCTCCTCGTCTGGGTTCGCTCGATTCTCCAACGTGCATTCCCTACCCACCCATCGCCTTGTCTACACAGACGACTCGGTAAACCGCACCAGCCACGACGACCTTCTTGGCATTCAGGCAACACGATACGGCTCGGCGTCGGCACTTTTCAAGTGGTATCCGTGCCCAGGTGAGCCGAGGTCGGGGACGAGTCTGCCTTCCACTGCAACGGGCACTCCGTCGAACAGCAAATGCTCGAGCCGGGAGTGGTCATGGAAGTACTCGACGTGCCGGAGGTTCGGCACCGCCCCGCCGACCTGGGCGTGGAGAGCCGGAGCACAGTGGGCAGAGACCTCAAGCCCATTGGCTCCGGCGATGGCGGCAGCTCGCAACCAAGAGGTGAAACCGCCGCAGCGGGTGACATCGATTTGAAGGCAGTCGACCGCTTCGGCCGCGATCATGCGGGCGAAGTAAGACTCGTCATAGCCGTATTCGCCGGCCGCCACGTCCTGGCTCACCTGGTCGCGCACTTCGTGCAGCCCGGAGAGGTTGTCCGAGCTGACGGGCTCCTCGAACCAGGTGACCCCGAAGTTCGAAGCCACGCGCTGGCCAATCCGGATGGCCTGCTTCACGGAGTAGGCGCCGTTGGCGTCCACGAACACCTCGACATCGTCGCCAACGACCTGCCGGGTGAAGGCGATCCGCGCGCGATCGCGGGCGGGCTGGCGGCCCCACGACTCGCCGATCTTGATCTTCACCTTGTCGATCCCGAGCTCGTCGACCCACTGCTCCAGCTGGGCGCGAGTGGTCGCCTCCGAGTAGGTGGTGAAGCCGCCGCTCCCGTAAACCGGTACCCCGTCCCGGCAGCGCCCGAATAGGGAGGCCAGCGGCAGGTCCAACAGCCGGGCCTTCAGATCCCACAAGGCGATATCGGCCGCCGAAATGGCACAACTGACCAGTCCCGGCCGGCCGAGGTTCCGGCACGCCCGCACCATCGCTTCGGTGATGCCGGGCACGTCCATTGGATTGGCGCCGATCATCACCTCGGCCAGCTCATCGGTCGCCACCTCCCGGCAGCCGGTTCCGGCGTAGGTCCAGCCGGTCCCGGTATGCCCTCCGCACACCACCTCGACCAGCACCATGGTGGTCGACGACCATCGGAGAGTGCCATCCGCCTCGGGTTGGTCGGTGGGCACCCGGTAGACCCGACAGTCGACCGACGAGATCCCTCCACAGCTGCCCCTTGCCGGTGAGGGCGGTGGTATCGATTCGGTCACGGCTTGCCCTGCGCGGCGGCAGCTTCGATGAGCAGGGCGTGCACGAAGGCTTGCGGCAAGTTGCCACGGAGCTGGTGCTGGACGACGTCGAACTCCTCGGCCAAGAGTCCGGGCGTTCCCGACGAGGAGCGGGCTCGCTCGAACCAACGCACCCCGTCGGTTATTTCTCCGACATCGAAGCAGGCAAGCGCCAACCAGAAGTTACAGATCAGGAACGAGCCTTCGGCGTCGCCGAGCGGACCATCGCCGTCGCGGTAGCGGTAAACGTAGCCGTCCTCGGTCAGCTCCTCGATCACCGCCCGCCGGGTCGCTTGGCTGCGGGGGTCCTCGGCGGGGACGGCGCCCCGGATCTGCGCCAACAGGAGCGAGGCGTCCACCCGATCGTCATCGGGAGCCCGCTGCCAGCGACCGGAGGGGTGAACGCTGTCGGCAGCCACCTGGGCGGCGATGGCGTCGGCGAGCACCAGGTATCTGGCCGACCACTCCGGCGCGGCGCCGGCCTCGCACAGCGCCCGCAGGCCGGCCACGCATATGAGGCGGCTCTGCGCCCATCGGTTGGGATCGAGCTCCCAGATGCCGGCATCCGGCTCCCGCCATCGCCTGGCGATGGCATCGGCGGCGATCCCGGCCGCTTCCCAGCCTTCGGCATCGAGCCGCTCGTGCGAGTGGGCCACGGCAAACAGCAGCAACGCCTCCCCGAAGACATCCAGCTGGAACTGGTCGGCGACCCGGTTCCCGACGATGTCGTGCCCGCCGGGATAGCCTGGAAGATCGAGCGCCTTCACCTCGGGAACCGGTCTGCCATCGGCGAGATAGGCCGGCGACAGCTGATCACCGTCGGCAGACAGCCGAGCCGTGACCCAGCGCACCGCGTCGTCGAGCATGGCTTCGCCCCCGCGGATCGAAGCCCCGGCTCGACCGATGTAGCAGGTGTCGCGCACCCAGACATAGCGGTAGTCGTAGTTTCGGTTTCCTTCCGCCCTTTCGGGCAACGACGTCGTGACCGCCGCGACAGTGCCTCCCTCGGGGCTCGTCAACCCGCGCAACACCGCGTAGGAGCGACGGACGTCGCGGGCGGCGACCACCTCCCCAAAGTCACGGACGCAGGCTCGCCACGTCGCTTCGGTCAGTCGCCAGGATGCATCAGGGTCCGGCTCGACCAGATCGGTCGAGCCCCCGTTTCCGGAACCGAGCAACTCGAGAACGAAATCGCGAGGATGGCCCGGCTGGAGGTCGAAGGTAAGCCCAAGTCGGCCGTCGGCTTCGACTCGCACCGACTCGGCGTCTGGTCCGCCCCACCAGCGAGCCACGATGTCGGATGCCCGCGACTCCCAACACCCATCGATCCGGCGCCACCGACCTAGCGACTGCCGCCCGTAATCCCTTCGGGCGTCGAGTTCGATTCTCATAACACCCGGAGTGTCGAGGGCTCGCACCTGACGCAGGAGGATCGCCCGGTCGGCCTGCCCCGGATAGACACAGCGCGTCACGGGATTCGAAGATCCCTTTGTCGGTGACCCAGCGACTGTGCCAGATGAGCGAGCCGTTTTCGTAGTAGCCACCCCAGACCCATCGCCCCTCGGGGTGGATCAAATAGTGGCCACCGGCCCCGATCAGCGAGGCAAAGACGGCGGGGTCCGCCCAGCCGGGAAAACACAACCAGGTGCATGCTCCTCGCGGATCAACCAGGACGCCTCGATGGCCATCGGCCAGTAACGCATAGTCCCGGAGGACGAAGGGCGCCGGGTTGCCACCCCTACCACCGCCGCCCGATCTTGAAGCGCGCGCCATCTCGCCATCTGTACCCCGGGGGGCCCGGATGAAAACGAGATGAACTTCCGTTACGTCCTCATCGGTTGCGGGTATGAAGGAGGCGAACAGGACGGGATGGTGACGGGCCACAATTTCGGACCCGGCTCTCTTCGGACGACACGATTCCTACGGGAAGGCAGATCCGGCCTCCGGTGGGATGCACGAAAGGAGACCAATGGCGAAGATCGCTGCCGAGGCATTGATCGAGCGCCTCATCGACTGGGGAGTCGACACCATCTTCGGCCTCCCCGGCGACGGAATAAACGGGATCATGGAGGGGCTGCGCCGCCACCGGGACCGGATCCGCTTCGTCCTCGTCCACCACGAGGAGGCGGCCGCCTTCATGGCGACCGGCTACGCCAAGTCGACCGGCGGCTCGGCGTCTGCCTGGCGACCTCGGGTCCCGGCGCGATCCACCTCTTGAACGGCCTCTACGACGCCAAGCTCGACCACGTGCCGGTGCTGGCCATCACCGGAATGCAGGAGTCCCAGATGCTCGGCACCGGCTACCAGCAGGAGGTGGCGCTCGAGAGGCTCTACATGGACGTGGCCGAGTACAACCAGATGATCCACGTACCGGCCCAGGTGCCGACCCTCGTCGACCTGGCCATCCGCCACGCCCTCGCCCGCCGCACCGTCTCGCACCTGACGATGCCGACCGACGTCCAGATCGCCGACGCCGGCGCCCAGCCCTACGCGGCGCCCGGCTCCAGCCGTCATCAAGCCCACCGCGCCCGATCTTCCTGCCCGCCTCCGGCGCTCCCCGACCCGAGCTGACGTCGCGGCCGCGGCCGAGGTCCTCAACGCAGGGCACAAGGTGGTCATGCTGGTCGGGCGCGGGTGCACTGGGTGCCCGCGACGAGGTCCTGGCGGCCGCCGAGCTCCTGGCCAGCCCGATCGTGAAGACCCTCCCGGGCAAGGCGGTCGTCCCCGACGACCATCCCCTGACCATCGGCGGCATCGGGCTGCTCGGCACCGCACCCGCCGAGGAAGCGATGGAATCCTGCGACACCCTCTTCATGGTCGGCACCAACTTCCCCTACACCAAGTACCTACCCGAGCCCGGGAAGTGCAAGGTCGTCCAGATCGAGGCCGACCCGATCCGGGCCGGCAACCGGCATAGCCACCGACGTGCCAATGATCGGTGACGCCAAGGAGATCGCTCGCCGCGCTCGCCCCCCACCTCGACGCAAGACACGATCGGGGCTTCCTCGCGACGGCCCAGAAGGGCATGGCCAGTGGCGCAAGCGGATGGGGGCGCTCGAGTCGATCACGCCGACCCGATCCAGCCCCAACACCTGATGGCGGTGATCGATCGCCTCGCCGCCGACGACGCCATCCTGACCTCGGACTCGGGAACCATCGCGACCTGGGCGGCCCGGCACTTCGAGATCCGCGGCGGCCGGGAGTTCTACCTGTCGGGCAACCTGGCCACTATGGCGCCCGGACTGCCGTACACGATCGCCAACCAGTCGCCCACCCCGGCCGTCAGTGCATCGCCTTCGTGGGCGACGGCGGCTTCGCCATGTTGATGGCCGAGTTCGCCACCGCCTGCCGCTACGAGCTGCCGATCAAGGTGATCATCAACAACAACGCCTCGCTGGGCCAGATCCTGTGGGAGCAGATGGTGCTCGGCTATCCCGGAGTTCGGGGTCCGCTTCGAGCAGCGAGTCGACTTCGCCCCGTGGGCCGAAGCCTGCGGAGGTCGGGGCATACGGGTCGACAAGGCCGACGAGCTCGAGGCCGCGCATCGCCGAGGCGCTCGCCCATCCCGGGCCGGCGCTGGTCGACGTCACGGTCAACCCCGACGAGCCGCCGATGCCCGGCAAGGTCACCTACGAGCAGGCAAAGGGCTTCCTGAAGTCCTTCCTCGCCGGCCAGCCCCGCAAGGCTCGATCGCCACGCACCCTGTTCCGGGACAAGATGGTCGGAGCTGACGGTCATGAGCTCGCCGGTCGCATCCACCGCGCCGATCCGTCGAGCGACCGTGGTCGGGAATCGACCGGCTCGTCGGCGATATCCGTCACGGCCGGTTCGAGCGTCGTTGTCGGGTCTGACGGCAGTCGGCGCCCTGGTCACCGGGATCGAGATCTGGCTCGAGCACGACCGGGCCAGCTTCGGCAACAAGATGATGTGGCTGCCCGTCGTGCTCACCCCGGCGGTCGTCTGCGGCCGGGGTGGCCGGCATCTTCTCCCGTCGGGTTGCCAAGACCGTGCTCCCGCTGGTGTCGACGGTGGTGGTGATCAACAGCCTGCAGGGTCAGTATCTCCACCTCCGTGGGATCGCCCAACGGCCCGGGCGGATTCGCCTTGGCCCGCTACAACATGGAGATGGGCCCGCCGACCTTCGCGCCGCTGCTGTTCGGCCTGGTCGGTGGCATGGGACTGTTGGCCGCCATCCTGCGGCGGGAGCGCTGATGGCGAAGGCTCCCCGAGGTCGACCCGCGGCCACCACGCCGGGGACGGCAGAGCCGCGATTCCCCGGCTACGACGTCACCGGGCAGAGTCAGACCTGGGACGAAGCCACCCGGGTGGTGGTCCTCGGCCGGCTCGGGCCGCGCCCCCGTTGCGCTTCTTCTCGGCCGACCAGGAGCCGACTGCCCGCGCCCTGGTCGATCGACTCCTGGCCCAGGACGACGAGCCTCGGGTGCCGGTGATCGAAATGATCGACCAGCGCCTCCTCGAACAGCCGCGGCGACGGGTACCGTATGAGGACATGCCCGAGGACTGGGAGGCCTGGCCGCGCTCGATCGAGATGCTCGACGACGACGCCCATGCCTCGTTCGGACGCTCGTTTTCGGAGCTCGGAGTCCGCGATCAGATGCAGCTGGTCGAAAAGATCCGCTGCCTCGACGGCGACTGGCACGGACTTCCCGCCAATCATCTCTTCAAGCTCTGGATGCGCTACGCCTGTGATGCCTACTACTCGCATCCCTGGGCATGGAACGAGATCGGTTTCGGGGGTCCGGCGTATCCGCGGGGGTACAAGAACCTCGGCCTCGGCAAACGCGAGCCCTGGGAGGTACAGGAGCGGGATGCTTCAGACCCGGTGCCGTGGGCGGAACGGGTCGAACAGGCGCGAGCCGAGCACGTCGACGCTCCCGACACCGATCGACCCAGGCGTCGGGGTCCGGTCGACGGCGATGCCACGCCATCGCGGAGACCGCCGCCAGCGGCAACGGCAGCCGCACCACCGGTATCGACACGCCCGCCTCCACCATGAGCCGGGTGCGACAGCGCAACGAATCAGCCTGGTTGTTGCCCAATGACGGCACGCGGACCAACCACCGACTGCGTGACGAGATGCGACGGTTCGACCCCAGTGACGAGGTCGACCTGGTCGTGGTCGGATGCGGGGCCGGCGGCGGGGTTCTGACTCAACGTCTGGCCCGAAAGGGATGGAAGGTGGTGGCCTTCGATGCCGGTCCCTTCTGGGATCCGGACCGCGATTGGGTGAGCGACGAGTCAGGATCGCATCACCTCTACTGGACCGAGCCCCGGGTCATCTCCGGCTCGGACCCGGTCGCCCTTGGGCTCGAACAACTCGGGACGGGGTGTCGGCGGCTCCATGATCCACTACGCGGGTTATACACCCCGATTCCACCCGTCCGACTTCGCCACCGCGTCAAACGACGGGGTGGGGGCCGATTGGCCGATCCGCTACGGACGACTTGCGTCCCTATTACCGGGACTTGGAAGAGGAGCTGCCCGTGGCGGGACAGGACTGGCCCTGGGGCGAGCCACACCGTTACCCGCAGTCGCCCCATCCCATCGGAGGCAACGGGATGGCCTTCGTGAGGGGTTGCAAGAACCTCGGCATCGATGTGCGCATCGGTCCGGTCGCCATCAGCAACGGGCGCTTCGGCAATCGACCGCATTGTATCTACCGCGGGTTCTGCATACAGGGCTGCAAGGTCAACGCCAAAGCGTCTCCGCTCATCACCCATATTCCCGACGCCCTTTCTTGCGGAGCCGAGATCCGGGCTGATTCGATGGTGCGCGGCGTCGAGATCGACGCCGGAGGTCGGGCTCGAGGGGTGACGTACGTCCACGGCGGCATCGAGTACCACCAACGCGCCCGGGTGGTTGCCATCGCCGGATATTCGATCGAAACGCCGCGGTTGCTGCTCAACTCGGCCAGCCGACGGTTTCCCCACGGTTTGTGCAACGACTTCGACCAGGTGGGCCGGTACGTGATGGTCCAGGGTGCCACCCAGACGGCGGGTCGGTACGACGAAGAGGTCCGCGCCTACAAGGCTCCGCCGCCCGAGGCCTCGAGCGAGGCGTTCTACGAGACCGATATATGCAAGGACTACCGCCGTGGCTTCTCTCTCCAGTGCGTCTCCCCGATGCCCATCGTGTTCGCCGAGCACGTGGGCGCCGAGGGCCACTGGGGCGCCACCCTCCGCGAGTACATGCGCGACTTCGTGCATTGGGCGACCTTCGGTGCACTGTGTGAATTCCTCCCCCAGGATCGGAACCGTGTCACCCTGGCCGACGAGGTCGACCGCCATGGGATTCCAGTGGCCAACCTGTCCTACTCGCTTTGCGACAATGACCGCTCCCTGATGCGAGCGGCATCGGCGGTGATGGCCGAGATGCATGACTCGACGGGCGCCGCTGAGACGATCACCATCGACCGCTTCGCCCACTTGGTCGGAGGATGCCGAATGGCCGAGGGCCCGGTCGATGGCGTTGTCGACGCCGATCTGCGGACTTTCGCGGTTCCCAACCTCTTCATCACCGACGGCAGCGTGCTCCCAACCCAAGGCAGCGCCAACCCGGCGCTGACCATCATGGCCCTGGCCGCCAAGGCGGCTGACTACCTCGACGCGGGCAATCGAGGGTGACCGCCGTGCGCCCGAATCCGAGCCGAGGTGGCGTGGCGGTGGTGACCGGCGCATCGGCAGGGGTGGGGCGGGCGGTCTCCCGGGCATTGGCCGAACGGGGTTTCGATGTGGCCCTGCTGGCTCGAGGGGCTGAGGGACTCGCCGGAGCCGCCCGAGACGTGCGAGAAGCGGGAAGTCGGGCTCTGGCCGTGCCCGTCGACATCGCGGCGTTCGAGGGGGTTGAGCGGGCGGCGGGGCGGGTGGAGCAGGAACTCGGCCCCATCGAGGTTTGGGTCAACAATGCCATGACCACGATCTTTGCCCCCGCGACGGAAATCGATCCGGACGACTTCCGGCGAGCCGTCGAGGTGACCTTCCTTGGGCAAGTCTGGGGAACGAGAACGGCACTCGATCGGATGAAGCCCCGCGACCGGGGCAGCATCGTCAATGTCGGCTCCGCTCTCGCCTTCATGGGCATCCCCCTCCAGTCGGCATACTGCGCGTCGAAGTTCGCCTGCCGCTGGCTTTTTCGAAGCCACCCGGGCCGAGCTGTTACATGAGGGGTCTCACGTGTCCCTGTCCATGGTCCATCTCCCGGCGGTGAACACGCCGCAGTTCGACTGGTGCAAGACGGTATTCTCCCGCCATCCTCGACCGGTGGCTCCCATCTATCAGCCAGAAGTGTGCGCGAAGGCCATCGTCGAGACAGCCCTGTCCGGTCGGCGGGAACGAGTCCTCGGGTCGTGGAACAAGATTCTGGTCACCGGCTCCCGGTTCGTGCCCGGCCTCGGCGATCAGTTCGCCGCCCGAGGCGCCTGGGACGAGCAGCTGTCGGATCGACCCGACCAACCATCCCGGCCATGCAACCTCTATGCCCCGGCCGACAGTGAGGCAGATTACGGATCCCACGGCACGTTCGGCGACGAGGCCAGCGGGTTCTTCACCCCGTCGTTCCTTGCCAGCCTGCCCACCGCAGCTCGCGAGTTGGTCCAAGCCGCTGCGGCCACCTGCGGCGAACGGATCCGAACCGCACGGCGTCGCCCACGTATCCGCTGACGCGATTAACCCGAGTCCCTGATGGGTATTACTGAACTACAGGTCCCGGGACGAATCGACAGTTCAACTGCGCCGGTTCCTGATTGCAACAGACGCTGAGGATTGGAGCACCATTGGCTCGCTACGGCTATTTCCTGTCATCCGAAGAACTCTCACCCGGAGCGATGGTCGATTCCGCCCGCTATGCGGAATCGGTCGGGATCGACTCCCTCTTCGTCTCCGACCATTTCCACCCATGGCTCGAATCCCAAGGAGAGAGCCCGTTCGTCTGGAGCATTCTCGGAGCGATTGCCGCCAGCACCAAGCAACGGATCATGACCGGTGTCACCTGCCCGACCGTACGGATCCATCCAGCGATCCTGGCGCAGGCCACGGCCACGACACAGCTCATTGCCGAGGGCCGGTTCCGGTTCGGGGTGGGGAGTGGTGAAAACCTGAACGAACATATCTTGGGCCATCGTTGGCCCCCGGTCGAGACACGCCTCGAGATGCTCGAAGAAGCGATCGAGGTGATCCGCCGCCTGTGGCAGGGCGGCTACGTCACCCACCATGGACAGTTCTACACCGTGGAGAACGCCCGGATCTTTTCCCTGCCGGACAAGCTGCCGCCCATCCTTGTCTCTGGGTTCGGTCCCGAGTCGACCCATCTCGCCGCCCGCATCGGCGATGGGTATGTCAACACCTCGCCTGAGCCCGATCTCGTCCGTGAGTATCGAGACCACGGGGGAAAGGGCCCCGCAATCGCCGCGGTGAAGGTCTGCTGGGCACCGGATGCCGGCTCGGCCCGCAAGCTGGCGCATGATCGGTGGAAATCCTCTGGTCTTCCCGGCCAGCTGAACCAGGAGCTGGCGTTGCCTTCCCATTTCGAAGCGGGGGCCCAGCTGGTGAGTGAGGACGCCGTCGCCGACAAGATCCCGTGTGGTCCTGATCCCTCTCAGCATGCGGAGGTCATCGAAAAGTACATCCAAGCCGGTTACGACGAGATCTTCATTGCCCAGGTCGGAGACGACCAACGGGGATTCCTGGATTTCTTCACCGGAGAAGTCCTGCCCATCCTCCCCTAGCCATCGATCGGTCCCCGACGCCAGCTGATCAACCCGGATTCACATGCGTTCGAGAGCAGCTCCATCGAACAGCGGCATCATGTCAAGTTCCGCGACGTCCGCCTCGAGATCAGCGTCACTCGGCGCGACATGCGTACCCTGGGCGGCCGCCAGGATGGCGTCCAACAACGTGGCATCGCTCGAGGTATTGAGGAACAGCTGGGGGTTGGACAGCACGTAGGCCACCCCCCGGGTGAGCGCCTCGCCCTCGGGAAGCGGCTCGTACCAGGCGAAATGGGGTTGGGTGGAGTCCGGGCCCCAGCGGCGCCGGGCGATCGACTTGATGGTCTGGACGGCAACCTGGCGTTCGGCGCAGACCTCGAGGAGCTGGTCCACCGATGAGCGGTAGTCGAGGTTGCGGAGCATCATGAAGTTGTAGGGCAGGAGCACCGAGTCGAAGTCGAATCGTTCGAGACCGCGCAGATGCATGTCGGGAATGCGGGTCCCGTGACCGGTGACCCCGATGAATCGCACCAGGCCTTCGTCTCGCGCCCGGGCCAGAGCTTCTACCGCTCCCCCAGGAGCGTGGGCGATCTCCCACTCATCCGGTTCGACCAGATTGTGCAGCTGGATGAGGTCGACCTGGTCGACCCCCAACCGGGTCAGCGACTGCTCGAGCTGCGCCCGGGCGGCGTCGCCGGTCCGACCGTCCGTCTTGGTGGCCAAGAAGAAGTCGTCCCGGTAGTCGGCCAGGAACGGAGCCAGTCGGAGCTCGGAGTCCCCATAGGAGGCGGCGGTGTCGATGTGGTTGATCCCGCCGGCCAGCACGGTGCCGAGGACCCGGTCGGCACGATCCTGACGCATGGCGCCGAGGGCGGCGGCGCCGAAGATGACCCGGGTACTGCGATGTCCGGTTCGGCCGAAGACCAGAGAATCGATCATCAAAATCCGACGGTAGCAGTCTCCGCCCCGGTTGTCAGCCGACTGATTCCGGTTTCAGCCTTTCGAATCCCGCGACACGATCCGGCAGGGAACCGGGGTCTTCTCGTTGAGGTGGTAGCTGGTGCAAACCCGGTGATAGCCATCGGCAACCCACAACGGAACGCCCTGGACCAGCAGCACCGGCGCCAGCTTCTCTCCGGCTTTGATCTTCTTCATGTCGTTGACGACCTCGGAATCGTCCTTGCCCAGGAGGGCGAGACCGGCGGCCCGCAGGATGTCCTTGGCCGCGAAATGCTCCAGCGTCTGCTGCTTGCGCAACGCCTTGCTCAGCTTGGCGGCGGCGGCCGGTCCGACCAACAACGAGAGGTAGGACTTCGCGCCGAGAATGTCCTGATCCTCGGGCTCGTCTTTCCAGTGCTCGCCATCCACCATCATGACGCTCCTTTTCATCGGCTCGACCCCTCGGGCACGCCGTGCCTCCTGCACAGTAGTTGCGCACGGCAATTCCGGCCCGAAGCGATGAATGATCCCCAGGTGGACGATCCTTCCGCAACCACCCAATCGGGCGCGGTCCCGGCTATGTTGCGAGAAACGCATGCAGACACCATCGCCGATCCCCGAACCGCTGCCTCTCGTCTACCGGGAACCGGTGGGGCTCCAGACGGCATGGACCCGCGACTTCCGCAACCCCGCCTACGAGTGGCGCCGGGTCTTCTCGGAAATGCTGGGCACATTCTTCTTGGTGCTGGTGGCCGCCGGCGCCCCGGTGGTCAATGCCCAGAGCCACGGTCAGGTCCCCCTCGATGCGCAGGTCGTCGTCCCCGGCCTGATGGTCATGGCCATCATTTACTTCATGGGTACCGTCAGCGGCGCCCACCTCAACCCGGCTGTCACCATCTCCTTCGCCCTTCGCGGCAATTTTCCGTGGACCCGGGTACCGATGTACATCGCCGTGCAGTTGGTGGGTGCCGCCTTGGCGGCTGCGTTTCTCCGGGCCCTGTTCGGCAACATCGGGAGGCTCGGCGCCACCGTCCCGGGCGCAGACTTCAGCGCCTGGAAGACGGCGCTGATCGAGGTGGTGATCACCGCCGGACTGGTGAGCGTCATCCTGGGCACCGCCTCGGGAGGCCGGAACATCGGTGCCAACGCCGCGCTGGCCATCGGGGGCTACATCGCCCTCGCCGGCCTGTGGGCCGCCCCGGTCACCGGTGCCTCCATGAACCCGGCCCGCTCGTTCGGGCCCGCCCTCATCGGCAATCACTGGACCGCCTATTGGGCCTACGTCGTCGGTCCGATCGCCGGGGGGGTGGTGGCGGTGGGGTTCGCATGGATCCTGCGCGGCCCGCCGAGCAAGGAGGCCGATGTGGCCGCCCAGGGGTCGCTGCTTCCCCACGGGTCGCCCGCCACCCACGGCTCGGAGGCTCCCCAAGGCCGAGGCTCGTAGTCGAGGGGATCCCGGCTCCCGGCAGTACTAGTAGCTATACTTCGGGTATGTCCAAAGTCATGATCTCCCTCCCTGATGATCTCCTGACCAGGATTGATGCCGAGGCCCGAGGACGGGATATGAGCCGCAGTGCGTTCTTGGCCGCGGCGGCCAGGCGAGAAATCGATCGTCGTGATCCCGAGGAAGTCGCGGCCGCCATTGCCCGGTCCGAAGCCCGGTTCGAAAATGCCGGGTCATTCGATGCCGCCGACCTCGTTCGCGCCGATCGTGATCTCCGCCGTTGACCAGCTTGCTGATCGACACTTCGGTTCTGATCAAATGGTTCCACCGCGCCGGTGAGACCGAACTGAACGAGGCAAGGGCGCTTCGCGCCGCCCACCTGTCCGGCGAACTTGATGCGCATATCGTGGACCTCGCGGTCTACGAGGTCGGCAACGTCCTGGTGCGCTCGCTGAATTGGCCCGCAGACGATGTGGCAGATCAGCTCGACGACCTGCTGGCCATCTGCGGGACGCCACTCGTACCGATCCCACCATGGCTCCGCAACGCGTCAGCCCTTGCCACTGAGCACAATCTGTCGTTTTACGATGCCGCCTGGGCGGCCGCGGCTCGCGGCCTTGGCGTTCCGCTGGTCAGCGCGGACGCCAAACTCATCGACGCCGGCCTGGCCGAGTCGCCGACTCAGATCGTCCAACGGCTCAGACTCTCGATGCAATAGTGATACGAGCGGTCCGGAGGGCATGAGTGGGCGGGTCAGGCGGTTGTCAGACTGGACCCAGCCGTTCCTCCAACAGGTCGAGCATGGATCGCCACGACCGACGATCGGCCGCCGCATTGAATGCGAATCCGGGCATCCCCAACTCGTCGACGCTCGGGTTGGTGAAGCTGTGGCCGACACCGCCGTAGATCTCCATCCGCCAGTCGGCAACCCCTGACTCCCGCATGTCAGCCTCGAACGCCTCCCGATTTTCGAGCGAGATGACCGGGTCGTCGGCCCCGCAGCACATGAGCACGCTGGCCGTGACCTTGGAGGATTCACCCGGCTCGGGCGAACGGATCCCGGGATGGAAGCCCACCACCGCCTCGAGGTTGGCACCATCGCGGGCCAGTTCGAGCACCATGGCTCCACCGAAGCAGTACCCGATAGCCGCGACCCGGTCGGGATCGACCGAGTCCTGGGCCAGAAGGATTTGCAGACCGGCGCGCCCGAGCCGCCGGGTGAGATCGAGATCGGCCATGAGGACCCCGAGGCGCTCCATGGCCTCGTCCCGGGGCCGGGGTCGCCCGTCGCCCTGGTAGTCGAGCGCGAAGGCGGCATACCCGAGCCCGGCCAGCCGGATGGCTCGCCCCTTGGCGTGCTCGCTGAGCCCGGGACCTTCGTGACAGACCAGCACCGCCGGCCGTCGACCGGGCCGGAACTCGTCGACGGCCAGGTGGCCGACCATCCGTTGGCCCTCGACGTCGTACTCGATGTCCTCGATGCGCATCCGGCCAACCTACCCGTCCCGATATGCATTCGGCCGTCGTGGACCAGAGCGGAAGGGTAGGTTGCGAAGGTCGGAGTGTGACAACCAGTCAGGGAGGTTCACCATGCCCACCAACGTTGACGAGGTGGCCGACGGGATCTATCGCCTGTCGACCTTCGTCGCCGAGATCGGCCCCACCGGGTTCACCTTCAACCAGTTCCTCATCGATGCCGACGAGCCCCTCCTGTTCCATACCGGGCACCGCTCGATGTTCCCGTCGGTGTCCGAAGCCATTGCCACCGTCCTTCCGGTGGACCGGCTGCGGTGGATCACCTTCGGCCACGTCGAGTCCGATGAGTGCGGGGCCATGAACCAGTTTCTGGCCGCCGCCCCTGAGTCGGAGGTGGCCCACGGTGCTATCGGTTGCCTGGTGTCGCTCAACGAGATGGCTGACCGGCCGCCCCGGCCGCTGGTCGACGGCGACGTGCTCGACCTCGGCGGGAAGCGGGTCCTCCACCTCGATACGCCGCACGTGCCCCACGGCTGGGAGGCCCGGGTGCTCTACGAGGAGACCACCCGGACCCTGCTGTGCGGGGACCTGTTCGGCCACCTGGGCGACGGCGCCGCGCTGACCACCGACGATCTGATCGAGCCGGCCATGGAGGCCGAGGCGATGTTCCGGGCCAGCTCGATGGCGCCGGACACCGCCGCCCAGATGCGCCGGCTCGGCGACCTCCAGCCGTCCACCCTGGCCCTGATGCACGGCTCCTCGTTCAGCGGGGACGGCCGGCAGGCCCTCTACGATCTGGCCACCGCCTACGAGGGGCTGTACCCGATCGCCGACTGAGGACCGCAGTAAGTCGGTTCAGCGGCCGTCAGTCGACTCAGCCATCGACGCCGAGGATGAGCCCGCTGGTCGGCACCCCGGTGCCGGCGGTCACCACCACGTTGCTCACCTCGGGTACCTGGTTCACCGACGTGCCCCGTACCTGGCGCACCCCTTCGGCGATGCCGTTCATCCCGTGGAGGTAGGCCTCCCCCAGCTGGCCGCCGTGGGTGTTGATGGGGAGGCCGCCGCCCAGCTCGATGTTCCCGTCCCGGATGAAGTCCTTGGCCTCCCCCCGGCCGCAGAACCCGAGCTCCTCGAGTTGGTAGAGGACGTAGGGGGTGAAGTGGTCGTAGAGCACCGCCATCTGGATGTCGGCCGGGGTCAGCCCCGAGGTCTCCCACAGCTGCCGGGCCACCACCGACATCTCCGGCAGCCCGCAGAGGTCGTGGGCGTAGTAGGAGGTCATCATCTCCTGGCCGTTGCCCGACCCCTGGGCGGCGGCCCGGATCACCGCCGGGGTGGAGGGCAGATCCCGGGCCCGCTCCAGGGAGGTGACCACCAGGGCCTGGCCCCCGTCGGTCTCCTGGCAGCAGTCGAGGAGGTGCAGCGGCTCGACGATCCAGCGCGACGCCTGGTGCTCCTCGAGGGTGATCGGCTTCCCGTAGAACCAGGCCTTCGGATTGGTGGCGGCGTGCTTCCGGTCGGCCACCGCCACCCGGCCGAGGTCCTCGGAGGTGGCCCCGGTCATGTGCAGGTAGCGCTGGGCGGCCATGGCCACCCACTGGGCCGGGGTGAGCAGGCCCTGCGGCGCGTACCAGCTGAAGTGGGCGGTCTCGGCGTTGGCGGCGGGGGGACGGTCCTGGATCCCGGCACCGAAGCGGTTGCCCGACCGCTCGTTGAAGGCCCGGTAGCAGACGACCACGTCGGCCACCCCCGACTCCACGGCCAGCGCCGCCTGCTGGATGGTGGCACACGCCGCCCCGCCCCCGTAGTGGATGCGGGAGAAGAAGGACAGCTCCCCCATGCCCAGGCTCTGGGCGATGTTGATCTCCGGGTTGGTGTCGGAACTGAAGGTGACCATCCCGCCCACCTCGGCCGGCTCGATGCCGGCGTCCCGCAGGGCCAGGTCCACCGCCTCGGTGGCCAGCCGGAGCTCGCTGCGCCCCGACTCCTTGGAGAACTCGGTGGCCCCGATCCCGACGATGGCGGTGGTGCCGGCGAACGAATGGCGGGCGTCGCTCATCGGGAGGCCGGCTCGGCGGCGGTGGCGCCGGCCGGAAGCCGGAGGCGCACGGTGCCGGTCACATGGTCGCCGAGCCCGTTGGCCCCCCGCAGGGTGATCTCGATCCCGCCGCGCCCGTCGGTGGCCGCCTCGTCCTTGGCCGTCACCGATCCGGTCAGGGTCATGGTGTCGTCGGGGTAGTTGGGGGCGCCCAACCGGATGTTGACGTCATCCAGCACCGCCGCCGGTCCCGACCAGTCGGTCACGTAGCGCCCGACCAGGCCGTTGGTGGAGAGGATGTTCATGAAGATGTCCTTCGAGCCCGCGCTGGCCGGCCAGCACCGGGTCGTGGTGGACATCCTGGTAGTCACGGGAGGCGATGGCGGTGCTGATGATCAGGGTGCGGGTGAGCGGCAGCTCGAGAGCCGGGAGGGCGTCGCCCACCGAGACGTCCTCGAACCGGAGGGTGGCGGGGATGGTCATACCGTCAATGCCTCGCCGGCCCGGAGGTCGGCCACCACCTGGCGGCCCAGCCGGGCCAGCTGGGCGCTGGGTCCCCCGAGCAGCAACTCGATCTGCTTGCCCCACAGGAAGTAGCGGTGGATCGGGTAGTCGATGTCCGCCCCCATCCCCCCGTGCAGGTGCTGGGTGGCGTGGACCACCCGCTGGCCGGCGTCCTTGGCGAACCACACCGCCACCCCCACCGCCCGGTCGGCGTCCAGTCCGTGGTCGAGCCGCCAGGCCGCCTGCCAGAGGGTGACCCGCATCGACTCGGTGTCGATGGCGGCATCGGCCGCTTTCAGCATGGTGCCCTGGAAGGTCGACAGCGGGCGGCCGAACTGCTCCCGGACGTTGAGGTACTCGGCAGCCTGGGCCACCGCCGCCTCGGCCACCCCGACCTGGAGGGCGCAGAGCCCGGTCCAGGCCCGGTTCAACATCCAGCCGAGGACCTCCCGCCCGCGGGCCGGGTCGCCCCCGGCCAGCAGGTGCTCATGGGGGACGAAGACGTCGTCGAGATGGAGGTGGGGGTGGATCTCGCGGTTGGTGGTCACCGCCCGCTCGACCCGCACCTTCTCGGTGTTCGGATCCACCGACGCCACCACCACCCCGCCGTCGGACGTCAGCGCCGGGACCAGCACCCGATCGGCCACGTGGGCGAAGGGGACGGCCAGGGCGGTGCCGGACAGGTGCACACCGGAGGTGGGGCTTCCGGCAAACTCCGCCCGGACCGAAGGATCCCCGGCTCCCCCGGCGGCGATATCCGCGGCCACCTCGGAGAGGGCGGCGGTGAGCATCAGATCGCCGTCCTCCACCTCGGGGAGGACCCCGGCCCGCAGTTGGTCGGACCCGAACTCGGCGATGGGCAGGCACCCCAGCACCAGGGTGGCCCACAGCGGCACCGGGGCCACCGAGCGACCCTGGGCCTCGAGGATCAGCGACAGCTCGACCAGGCCGTAGCCCCCGCCCCCGTCGCCCTTGGGAATGGCCAGGCCCAGCAGGTCGGCCTGGGCCAGCGCCGCCCACAGCTGGCGGTCGACCCGGTCATCGGTGGCCTCCACCTCCCGGACCCGATCCGGGGTCACCAGGCCGGCGAAGATCCCGCCGGCCGCCTCCCGGACCGCCTCCTGTTCCTCGCTGAAGGTGAAGTCCATCAGTGCGCCCCCTGGGTCTGGTCGGCCGGCCGGGTGCCGGTGAGGTCCGAGCCGTCGACCGGATGGAACACCGGCAGGGTGAGCTCGTCGTCGAAGGTCTCGAACCGGGCCTGGACGGGGGTGCCGATGGCCACCGCCTCCGGGGCGATGCCGGCCAGGTTGGCCACCAGCCGGGTGCCCTCCTCGAGCTCGATGAGGGCGACCACCAGCGGGTAGTCGAAGGCGGGAACCTTCGGATGGTGGTTGACCACGTAGCTGTAGATGGTGCCCCGGCCCGAGGACTTGACCGTGTCCCACTCGAACGACCGGCACTCCGGGCAGGCCGGCCGGGGCGGGTGGCGGAGGGCGCCGCAGTTGGAGCAGCGCTGGATCAGCAGCTTCCCCTCCTTGGTGCCCTCGAAGAAGAAGCGGTTGTCCTGGGTCAGTGACGGGCGGGGCCGCTTGGGGCGGCCGGTCGGTGCGGCGGCTTCCCCGGTGGCCGACGCCGGAGCCGGGTCCGCCTTGGCCGGTGGGCGGAACTTGAGGATGCGGAAGCGCATGGTGGCCACCAGCTCACCGTCCTGATCGGTGTAGTCCATCCGGTTGGTGATGAAGTGGCCGACCCCGAGGCCGGTCGTCTTCTCCGGCGACACCGACTCGATGACCGACGCCACCGAGATCCGGTCGCCGAGCACCAGCGGCCGCTCGTAGTGCTGGTCGCAGTTGGTGGCCACCACCGAGGTGAAGCCGGCGTGGTCGAGCAGTGACATCAGCCGGTCGCTGGGACCGTCGCCCTGCACCCGGCCCTCGGCCCGGTCGGCCTCCACCTGCTGGGAGGCCCGCAGGCCGCGCATGATCCAGGCCTGCAGCATGGTCGGCGGGGCGATGATCCCCGGGAAGCCGGCGGCTTTGGCGGCGGCCTCGTCGACGTAGACCGGGTTGGTGTCCCCCATCGCCTCCACCCAGTGGCGGATCATGGCCTGGTTGACTTCGTCGGGGGCGTCGATGGTTCCGTCGGTCGACTGCCCGACGAAGGCGGCCAGCTGCGCGTCGAGGTCGGATGCCGGGGCCGGAGCTGGGGCGGCGGGAGCCTTGGCGGCCGTCTCGTCGACCGGGACCGCGCTCACCGGGCCGACCGCTTCATGCCCAGGCCGGCGGTGGCCAGGATCTCGCGCTGGACCTCGTTGACCCCGCCGCCGAAGGTGTTGATCTGGCACTGTCTCGACGCCCGGTCGATCTCGCCGTGGAGCACGGCCCCGGGGGAGCCGGGGCGCAGGTAGCCGCCGGCGCCGACGATCCCGAGCAGCATCCGGTAGACCTGGATGGTCGACTCGGTGCCGAACACCTTCACCGCCGACGAGTCGGCCGGTCCCAGGGTGTCGTCGGCCACCGCCGCGGTCATCCGCCAGTTGAGCAGGTTCTGGGCCTCGAGCAGGGCGTGGGACCGGGCCAGGTCGGCCTGCACCCAACCGATATCGGCCAGTTCGTTGGCCAGGGCCCACTCCGCCACCTCGGTCCACAGCCGCTGGGACAGGGCGCTCATGGCCGCCAGCCCGACCCGCTCGTGGTTGAGCTGACCGGTGATGAGCCGCCAGCCCTCGTTCAGCTCCCCGACCAGGGCGGTGAGCGGCACCCGCACCCCGTCGTAGTAGGAGGCGGTGGTGACCGTCCCGCCCACCGTCACCAGCGGGGTGCACGAGAACCCCGGTGCCGAGGTCGGCACCAGAAAGATGGAGATGCCCTTGTGCTTGGGGGCGTCGGGATCGGTCCGGGTGGCCAGCCAGATGTAGTCGGACTGGTCGGCGCCGCTGGTGAAGATCTTGTTGCCGTCGATGATCCACTCGTCGCCGTCCCGCACCGCT
The DNA here is from genome assembly GCA_963819695.1 of uncultured Acidimicrobiaceae bacterium. Taxonomy (GTDB): domain Bacteria; phylum Actinomycetota; class Acidimicrobiia; order Acidimicrobiales; family RAAP-2; genus DASZIT01. The sequence goes on from CAWFXD010000001.1 coordinate 2,173,722, forward strand.
TTGGTGCGCAGCGAGGCGAGATCGGTGCCGGAGCCGGGCTCGGTGTAGCCGATGGCGCAGTTGATCTCGCCCTGCAGGATCCCCGACAGGAAGAAGTCCTTCTGCTCCTGGGTCCCGTGGCGCATCAGCATCGGGCCCACGGTGTTGAGGGTCACGAACGGGAACGGGGCCCGGGCCCGCTGCACCTCGTTGAAGAAGATGAACTGGTCGGAGGTCGGCCGTCCCTGGCCGCCGTACTCCTTCGGCCATCCGATCCCCAGCCAGCCATCCTGGCCCATCTGGCGCACGGTGGCATGGAACACCTTCCCGCCGTCGCCCTCCCCGTCGAGGGCGGCCCGCACCTCGGCGGTGATGATCTTGGCGAAATACGCCCGTAGCTCCGCCCGGAGGGCCAGCTGATCCGGGGTCTCCTCAAGGTACATAGCGTTCGAACTCTCCCCCACGTTCCATCTCGTGATCTGGTGGTTGCTCGTGCACGTCGCCACTGACCCCGGCGGCGCCGGCAGTGGCGCCGCTCGGCGGCAACCTAACTGCATCGGGTAGGGGCGTCGAATCGTTCTGCTCGGTGGCCTCTTGGATGCGGTTCGCCTATGATAACTGATACGTGTTCTAGTTAGTAATGCGACACGGGGAGAGGGGGAGAACCAGATGGAGCTCCAGGACATCGACCTGAGCGACTCGAAGAACTTTGCCGACGGGGTCCCCCACCACTGGTTCGCCTACCTGCGGAACCAGGCCCCGGTGCAGTGGCACCAGGACCCCAACGGGCTCGGCGACGGGTTCTGGTCGGTCACCCGCTACGACGACTGCGTGACCATCAACCGCGACTACGAGCACTTCTCCTCGGCCAAGGCCGCCACCCTGTTCACCGACATGGAGGAGGAGCAACTCGCCTCCATGCGGCTGATGATGCTGAACATGGACCCGCCGATGCACACCCGCTACCGGCGGCTGGTGTCCAAGGGGTTCACCCCGCGGATGATCCGCGACCTCGAGGCCAAGGTGGTCGCCTCCACCGACGGGATCATCAACGGGATCTGCGAGACCGGGACCGCCGACTTCGTCGAGCAGATCTCCGCCGAGCTGCCGCTGCAGGTGATCGCCGACCTGATGGGGATCCCCCAGTCCGACCGGCATCTGGTCTTCGACTGGTCCAACCACATGATCGGCTCCGAGGACCCCGAGTTCGCCACCACCGCGGAGCGGGCCGAGCAGGCTTCGATGGAGCTGTACGCCTACGCCGACGAGCTGTGCGAGAAGAAGCGGGCCGATCCCCACGAGGACCTGTTCAGCGTGCTGACCCAGTCGGAGATCGAAGGCGACAGCCTCTCCCAGCTCGAGCTCGACCTCTTCTTTCTGCTGCTGTCGGTGGCCGGCAACGAGACCACCCGCAATCTCATCTCCGGGGCCATGGTGGCGTTCTTCGACCACCCCGAGCAGTGGGACCGCCTGCTGGCCGACCGCTCGCTGCTGCCGTCGGCCATCGAGGAGATGCTGCGCTACGTCACCCCGGTCATGCACTTCCGCCGGCAGGCGACCATGGACTGGGTGATCGGGGACCAGAAGATCTCCGAGGGGGACAAGGTGGTCTTCTGGCACACCTCGGCCAACCGGGACGAGTCGGTGTTCGGCCCGACCGCCAACCAGTTCGACATCGGCCGGACCCCCAACAACCACATCGCCTTCGGCGGGGGCGGCCCCCACTTCTGCCTGGGAGCCAACCTGGCCCGGATGGAGATCAAGGTGATGTTCGAGCGGCTGCTCGACCGGCTGCCGGACATCCGCCAGGCCGGCGACGAGCAGCACCTCCAGTCCAACTTCATCAACGGGGTCAAGCACCTGCCGGTGTCGTTCTCGCCGTCGGCTCCGATCGCCGTGCCGCCGCCGTCGGGGCGTAGCGCTCGTGGCCACGACCCGGGCAAGGCTCGAATTCGCGCCACGTCTGAGCGAATCGGTTCCCGCCATTCGCTCAAAGGTGAAATTTTGCGGAACTGGAGCGACGTCCCGCACCTGGCCGATCCGGTACCCGTCCCCACTAGCCCCCTTCGGAAGCGGTCCTCAACCATGCGATTTCACCAAGCGGTGACATTCCTGCCCATCGACGAGTCGCTGGCCCTGGCCGCGGCCAGCGATCTGATGGGCTACTCGGGCATCTACCTGTCCGACCACCTGTTCAACCCCAAGGACCTCAAGTCGCGCTACACCTACTCCAAGGCCCCCGACGGGTCGCCGTTCTGGGAGAAGGAGACGGCCTGGCCCGACCCGATGTGCATGATCTCGGCCATGGCCGCGGTCACCTCCAACCTCACCTTCACCACCGGGATCTACATCGCCCCGGTGCGCGACCTGATCACCGTGGCCAAGACCGTCGGCACCACCGCGGTGCTGTCCCACAACCGGGTCCGGCTGGGCGTCGGGGTCGGATGGTGCGAGGAGGAGTACGTCCAGACCGGGCAGGACTTCCACACCCGGGGCAAGCGGCTCAACGACATGATCCCGGCGTTGCGGGCCATGTGGGCAGGAGGGTGGGTCGAGTACCACGGGCCGTACTACGACGTCCCCCTCTGCCAGATGAACCCCTCGCCCACCCTTCCGGTCCCGATCCTCTGCGGCGGCGATTCCGAGGCGGCCATCCGGCGGGCCACCACCCTGTGCGACGGCTGGATCAACACCGGCTCGGTCACGCCCGAGGTGGCCTTCGAGCAGGTGGACCGGATCCAGGCCGCTCGCAAGGAGGCCGATCGTCAGGACGATGACTTCTCCATCTACCTGGCCGTGCGTACCGTGCCCGACGTCGATCTCTTCCGGCGGTTCGAGGACCTCGGGGTCACCGATCTGTTGTGCGCTCCCTGGATGTCGGTGCGGGCCGGCGAGGACGACACCCCGGAGACCATCCAGGTGAAGCGGGTGGAGGCCAGCGAGCAGTTCGCCGAGCAGATCATCGCCAAGATGGGCTGAGGACCAGACTCGCCGCAGGATCGGCCGCTCGGTGCTGCCCTGAGCGTCCGCCCCGGATGGCGATGGGTGCGGGTCCGCTGGCCTAGGCTTCGCCACCGGTACCCGCCGCTCCACACCCTCGAGGGGATGACATGAAGACTACGCTTGGCCGTCGCATCGGAATCCTGGGCGGGAGCCTGTGCCTCGCCGCCGTGGGGTTGGCCGCCGCCGGCACCGCGTCGGTGCTGGAGGCGTCGCCGGCCGGTGCCACCGGGTGCCTAGGTCCGTCCACCGCCGGGTCCGCCATCGTTATTGCGGCAATCCGACCACCACGACGGTGGCCTCGTCCGAGAATCCGTCAGTCGTCGGGGACACGGTGACCTACACCGCCACCGTGGTCGGTTCGATAATCACCCCCTCTTCGTGCCAACGTCGCCCATACCCCCGCGCCTCCAGTCCCGACCGGCTCGGTGGAATTCCTCGACGCGGGGCACCCATCCCGACCTGCATGACCGTGTCCCTTTCGCTCATGACGCCCGACACCGCCGACTGTGCGGTGACCTACGACACGCTGGACGGATCGCCGCACCCGATCACTGCCGTCTACTCGGGAGACTCGGATATTCGGCCCCGTCGACTTCGGCGGTCCTGTCCCAAGAGGTCATCGTCCCCGGGGGTGCCCACCGTCCCGACCACGATCACCATCACCTGCTCACCCAGCTCGTCGACCGCCGGTGAGACGGTGACCTGCACGGCCACGGTGGCCTTCCCGACCTCCGGTATCGGCACCCACAACGGGACGGTGACCTTCTACGACAACGGGGTACCCATCCCCGGGCTGCATCGACATGCCCATCGGGGGCAGCCCGCCGTATACCGCCACCTGCGCCACCAGCTTCGGAGGACCCACCAGCTCGAACCGACCGGTGACAGGCCACGTGACCTCGACCCAGTCGATCACCGCCTCCTACTCGGGCAACGGCGTCTTCCCGAAGTCGACGTCGCTCGCCGCGGTCAGTCGAAACCGTGTCGCCCTCGGGCCAGTTGGTGCCGTTCGTGTCCGGGTACCGGATGGTGGCCGCCGACGGCGGGGTCTTCTCGTTCGGCGGGCTGCAGAGCTTCGGCTCGATGGGTGGCCGTCCGCTCAACAAGCCGGTGGTGGGCATGGCCACCTCTGACCTGGGTGGCTACTGGCTGGTGGCTTCCGACGGGGGCATCTTCGCCTTCGGGGACGCCGGCTTCTTCGGCTCGACCGGTGCGATGCGTCTGAACCAGCCGATCGTGGCGATGGACGTCGACTCCCGGACGGCGGCGGGTACTGGTTGGTGGCCTCCGACGGGGGCATCTTCGCCTTCGGTGACGCCGGCTTCTTCGGCTCGACCGGTGCACATGCACCTCAACAAGCCGGTGGTGGGGATGGCGTCCACCCCCGACGGCGGCGGCTACTGGCTGGTGGCCTCCGACGGGGGCATCTTCGCCTTCGGTGACGCCACCTTCTTCGGCTCCACCGGTGCGGTGCAGCTGAACCAGCCCATGGTGGGGATGGCGTCGTCAGGGTTCCCGGGTGGTTACTGGCTGGTGGCCTCCGACGGCGGCATCTTTGCCTTCGGCGGAGCCAAGTACTTCGGCTCGACCGGTGCGATGCATCTGAACAAGCCGATCGTGGGCATGGACATCCACTCCCGGGCAAGGACGGCTACTGGCTGGCTGCCTCCGACGGCGGCATCTTCGCCTTCGGCGGAGCCGCCTACTCCGGTTCGATGGGTGGGATCCCGCTCAATGCCCCGATCGTGGGCATCAACGCCGGGTAAGTGCCACGGGGGTCGGGCCCGACCGATGACCTCGATGGCCCCGTCGAAACGGATCACCACCGCCGTCGGCCAACGCGCGTCGGTGGTGAGCAAGCGATCGGCTCGGAGCGTGACTGGCGGTCGCGACCACCAGGGCGTCCGGCAGCCGGATTCTGCATATGAGCTCGTAAAGCCGCTGCCTCTCGGGCAACGGCTGTTCGTCGATCGCCACGATCTCCACGACCAGGGCATCAAGAAACCCGTCGACACCGGCTAGGGCGTCGGGCCCACTTCGTGTGGGTCCCACAAGTATCTCGGCCAAGGCGGAAGCTGGCAATGGCGAGGTGAGGCATGTTCCTCTTCCGCGGTTCGTAGAGCCAGCGAGGCTGGAATGTGATGGGCATCACCGTGGTCAAGAACGCCGATGAGCACCCCCGCATCGAGAACCGTCAGTCCCATTCGTTGCGCAAGCGCTCGAGTTCGTCGCGCTCCCAGACTCCAGTCAGGACACCTGCATACGTGTCCACTGCACTCTCAACCCTCTCGAGCAATACCTTGCCAATCCCGATCGGCTTTGCCTTCAGACGATCTCCGACTGCCAAGCCAGCTTCCTCAAATGCGGAGGCCGGGATCGTGACCTGGTGTTTGGCACTGATCTTGGTGCTCCACCGAGCGGTTTTCCGCCCAGCCCGGCCAACCAGACCTGGGGGACGTCCCTCATAACTCTTTACTTTCTTGACCATGGGTAAAGATTATCGCGAATCGGTCTCGCTTGATTCACACAGCTGAACAGGCACTCGTCACGACCACGGGCCACTGGCCTCTGGCCACTGGCCTCTGGCCTCTGGCCTCTGGCCTCTGGCCTCTGGCCTCTGGCCTCTCGGTGCAACATCCCGCAGTTAGGTCAACGGGGGGCACGGGGCATCCCGAGGCCGACCATGGCGATGATGTCTCGCTGGATCTCATTGGTCCCGCCACCGAAGGTGAAGATGGTCTGGCTCCGGGAGTTGCGCTCGAGGCGACCCTGCAGCACCGCGCCGGCGGAGCCCTCGGGAAGGTAGCCGGCCTGCCCGACCACCTCGAGGAGCAGCCGGTAGATCTCCAGGGCCAGCTCGGTGCCGTACACCTTGGTGGCCGAGGCATCGGCCGGGTTCAGGCCCTTGTCGGCCGCCCAGGCCACCTTCCAGTTGAACAGCTTGAGCACCTCGACCTTGGCGTGGACCCGGGCCAGGTGCACCCGCACCCACTCCTGGTCGATGACCCGGCGCCCGTCGGCCAGCTTCTCTTGCTGGGCCCACCGCTGGACCTCGACCAGGCTGCGCAGCAGACCCGAAGCCGGGCAGATGGCAACCCGCTCATGGTTGAGCTGGTTGGTGATCAGCTTCCACCCCTGGTTCTCGGCGCCCACCAGGTTCTCGGCCGGGACCCGCACGTCGTCATAGAAGGTGGTGCTGGTGAAGTCCCCGGCCGTGGTGGCCAACGGTGACCAGTGGAACCCGGCGGCGTCGGTGGGGACGATGAACACCGACAGTCCCTTGTGCTTGGGTGCCTCCGGATCGGTCCGGGCGGCCAGCCAGACATAGTCGGCGTACTGGATGGCGCTGGTGTACAGCTTCTCGCCGCTGATGACGTACTCGTCGCCGTCCCGGACGGCCCGGGTGGTGAGCGACGCCAGGTCGGTGCCGGCCGATGACTCGGTGTAGCCGATGGAGAAATGCACCTCTCCCCGCAGGATGCCGGGGAGGATGCGGTTCTTCTGCTCGTGCAGTACCCAGCGCCATCAGGGTGGGCCCGACGCTGTTGAGGGTGAGGAGCGGGAGCGGGACCCCGGCCCAATGGGACTCCTCCACGAAGATCATCTGGTCGATGGGACCCCGGGCCTGACCGCCGTATTCGATCGGCCAGCCCAGCCCGAGCCAGCCGTCTTGGCCCATCCGACGGATGTACCGCTTGTAGGGCGGGCCGTCGCTGCCCGTGGCCTCGAGGCCGTCTGTCCCCCCCTCGACCTCGTCCACGAGTCGGACGAAGTAGGAGCGCAACTCGTCCTTCAATTCCTCTTGCTCGGCGGTAAAGGCCAGTTGCACGGATACCTCTCGTTTCGCGAACCATAACAATCGGCGACCAGAACGATGCCTGAGGATTTCCGCATCGGCGGCTCAGATTCGATTCCGATCCTGCTGTGCTATCACAATTGATATCATAGAGACATGCCCAATGTCCTAATCCGAGAAGTGCAGGAAGATGATCTCGACCAGATCCGGTTGGCGGCCGCCGAACGGGGCACGTCCCTTCAGAGGTACCTGCGCGACACCGTTCACGCTCAGGCTGCCTATCTGCGTCGCCAGACGGCTCTTGCCGAAACAGCCAAACGTCTGCGTGGCCGCCGAGCTGTACCTGCCGCAGAGCGAGAGAAGGTGCTCGACGCCGTGGCTGATGCCCACACTGACCGCGCCAACCAGCTGAGCGAACGGCCCGAACCGTGATCGTCGATGCGTCGATCGTCATTGATGCCGTCGCCGATTCGGGATCCCGAGGGATCGCGGCCCGAAACACCCTCGCCGGCCAACCGGCAGCCGAACCGCTGATTGCACCAGGGCACTTCGCATTCGAAATCATGTCCGGACTCCAAGCAGCGGCAAGCCGGCCCAACCATCCTCTGGAAATCGCCGACGTCGAGCAGGCACTCAGGGACGCAGAGTCATTTGAGGTAGGGATAGAGGCAACACCCTGGGAAGACGTGCATCGCGCCTGGAGGCTCGCTCAAGGCTCCATGCGTTATGCCGATGCGATCTATGTGGCCGCTGCTGAGAGACACGGGACCGCGCTTCTCACCGCCGACGCTCGGATCGAGCGGTCTGGCGCCCCGTTCGAATGCGCGATTATCACTGTCGTCCCACGTCAATGACGGCTGCGCCGTAGTAAATTCAACCGCGACTCGTCATCTAGTAAGCGTCGGGCATTCGAAGAGCTCGCGAACTGACGCTTGAATCTGCCTCTCTGTTACCACGACGCTATGGTCATGGCTAGAGCCCACCTGGGGAGGAACCGATGAAGGACATGAAACTCGGACTGCAGCTCGGCTATTGGGGATCCGGCCCACCGACCAATGCGCCGGAGCTGATCGCCGAGGCCGAACGGCTGGGTTACGACTCGATCTGGACTGCCGAGTCATATGGCTCCGATGCCCTCACCCCGCTCGCTTGGTGGGGATCCAGGACCGAGAAGGTGCGCCTGGGAACATCCATCTGCCAACTCTCGGCCCGCACCCCCACGGCCATGGGGATGGCCGCCCTGACCATGGACCACCTGTCGGGCGGACGGTTCGTCCTCGGCCTCGGGGTCTCCGGTCCCCAGGTTGTCGAAGGCTGGTACGGCCAGTCGTTCGAGAAGCCATTGGCCCGCACCCGTGAATATGTTGACATCGTCCGCCAAGTCCTGGCCCGGGAAGGTGTCGTGACCAATGACGGGCCCAACTACCCACTCCCCTACAAGGGCGGAACCGGGCTGGGGAAGGCCTTGAAACCTATCGTCCATCCCCTGCGGAAGGACATCCCCATCATCTTGGGAGCCGAGGGACCGAAGAACGTCGCCCTGGCCGCCGAGATCGCCGAGGGCTGGTTCCCGATTTTCTTCTCACCCAACGCGGTGAAGGCGTTCGAGCCCTCGCTGGCCGAGGGATTCGCCCGGCCCGGTGCCCGCCATACGGCCGATGACTTCGAGGTCATCGCCTTGGCCACCACCGTCATCGACGAAGACATCGAGCGAGCGGCCGACGCGTTCCGCCCCCACATCGCCCTCTACATCGGGGGGATGGGAGCGAAGTCGATGAACTTCCACTTCGACGTGTTCGCCCGGATGGGCTACGAGGCCGAGGCCCGCAAGATTCAGGAGCTCTACCTCGAAGGACGGAAGGACGAGGCCGCCGCTGCGGTGCCCGACCTCGCTGATCGAGGACACCGCGCTCATCGGCCCCAAGGAGAAGGTCCGCGACGATCTCGACCGGTGGAAAGAGTCCATCGCCACCACCCTGCTGGTGTCAGGAAACGGTCGACACTCTGCGGACAATGGCGGAGCTGGTGCTGTAAATCGGTCGCCGTGTTCAGCTCGGTGACTCAACGGCATGGCGATGACTCCAAAGGCGGGTTCATTGTTGTGATGTCGTCAGAGTCTTTCGCCGAGAAAGCGACCGGTAGAGCTCAATGGTGCTCGGGTGGACTGAGTCGAATGGCTCAACCTCGTCCGCAACTAGGCGGACCAACTCCGACATTACGGACTCAACTCCTGCTGGATTTCCGGCGCTCTCCGCCGCCCGCAGAAGCATGCGGTACAGACGCTCGTCGTAGGGACTCACGAGAAGTCCCTTACGGGCGGCCCACTCGGCGCCACTCGCGTTGCCTTGTTGCAGGTAAGCGCCTGCCAAGCGGCCGGCGACGTCAACAATCGTCGCCTCCATTGCAGGTGCGATCCCCTCGAGGACCGGCCAATCCGACGAGCGGAGCCCGTCAAATAGCCTTCCCCTGACCAACTCAAGCCCTTCCCTCCATTGGCGGGCGGTATTCCGATTTGCCAACTCCACAAATTGGGCCCAATCGCTATCCACGGATTCGGCCAACCTCAGCCGGCCGTGCGCTTTCGGAAGATGGTCTCGACCATCCCGATCATGACCCAATGATCGCCTCGCGACTGAAGCCGTCGAATGGAGACTAGAAGATGCCATAAGCCGATCCGGCCAAAGAGCCGTGGCCCACGCATCATTCGACGCTCCGCTCGGATGCATGGCCAGGTAGACCACCAGTTCCTTTGCCCAGGCCCTGGTGAACTCATGTTCGGCGCCATGAACTTCCACTGGACCCAGCACGCACACTTCCACGTCGGCCCTCCCGTAGATCCGATCCATTCGGGCATGATCGGCTTCGGAACGAACACCCTTCAGATCTGAGCGGTCTACCTCGTCGTGAAGGCGAATTGGGCCATCCGGAGACTGGGTAGGCATCGGGGAAGTCATTTGGATCGACATGGTGCTATAGGGCTGGACGCTGACATTCACCGGCTCATAGTCACAAGCGGTGTCCACCAACTCCCCGATGTCAGCTAACTCATCTGAAGTAATGCGCTGAGGGACGGCAACCGAGCTGAAGAAGTCGATCGGAGGCGCGGTCTCGTTGCTTGAGATATTCCAAATCCGGCTTCCCGGGAGGCCCGGTCCCGGAGCAATGATCGCAGTGCCGGTGCGGGGATCAGAAGCCGCGCCGACGAGTTCGGCATAGTCGGCGCTCTCACCACCGGGCCCGCATATGACGATCAAAGGGTCCCACGTGTCCGAATCTTCGAATGTGCGAGCCTGCGAGAACGATTCGTAATTCGAAGACTGAAGCAGCGCGTCGCCGTTCAACCGGTGGTAATGGACCCGATGAAGGACCATTTCCAAATCCGAACTGCTTGCTACACGATCGAACCGAGTGAGCTCATTCCCAAAGCCAACGAGTACCAAATCAAACTGTCCGGCCCAGCATGAGGTGGCCATCTCGATCGCTAGAGCGCGGATCACGTCTTCAGAGTCCTTTGGACCTCCTACCAAGCCCAGCGACCCTACGGCCTCGACGTTGACCAAATGGGCTCCTCCAGGCCCGTTCCCAACCGTGACCAACGCCGGAAATGGGTTGTGGGCGTCGGCCGGGCAACTCAGAATCTGCTCCCTCGCGATGAAGGCCGACGATCGGCCGGACCTTACCTCGAACGGAAAGGGCAGCTTCTCTGCGCCTATCGGTCCGTTGAACACCAGCTCGATGTGATCAGAGTGCGCTTCAACCCCATGGACCGTCGGCACCGTCATCCCTCGCTCGATACATAGCTTCCCAAAGAGTTTGAGCGACCCGTCTATGGCGCGGAGGGTGTCTTCACCGTTTCCGGTCCGAAGGCGACGCTCCATCCCCGAGAGCGTGTCGTTCGGTAGCCGGATGAGACCCCCCTCCGGGCGACGACGCTGCTGGGTTCTACGCATCCGTGAAAGGAGGGTGACTACGCCAGCTCCCACAAGTCCGGCGCCGACCAGAGGAAGGGGCGCTTCACCCGCTCGCTTTGCTTCGGCGATCCAACCGGTAGGACCTCCGTTGCCGCGTATTGAGGTCGGGGACCCGACCGACGCGCTGCCAGCTTGCGGGGCCCTCAAAGCGGACAACTGAACGCTAGGGGCCACGATTTCGGGATCTGTCCCCGACCCAGGTCCATTGGTCGTAGACGGAGGAAGAACGAGTCTCCATCCCGGCTTGATCCAATGCGACTCGGTAAGCATATGACCGTCGTTTTGAGGAACTGAGTAGTTGAGAGCCGCCAGCTCACGCCAACGCCGCGCCGAACCAAGCTGATCTTCCGCAATCGACCACAGTGTCTCGCGACTGGACACCGTGTGAATTCGAGCCGCAGCCGGCTCGTATTGAGATTCAAGGAATGGTTCACTGGGCCGTTCGTACTCCACCTCCCGGTTCAATAGCCCAGGATGCGAGTTACCCGATGGTTCAAGCGACCGAACAGCATCGGAGTGATCCGTTTCCTTGCCGCTTGGTTGGACCAAACCAAAGCCATAATCATCAATTACCCGAAGCCCGGAGATGCCCGACGACCGGGGCATCGACGCGAACTCAGACGCTCGCTGCCCCGGAGTCGTCGTAGGCAGTGTCGTTCCCATCGAGATCATCGCCAAAGACGTTCCGACCAGGCAGGCCGCCATCGCCTGCATCGTCCGGCTTCCTGGTAGGCGGGTTGGTGCTCGCCCGGTTGCCCACGAGTGAAATTCGATGATGACGCAAACGGCCATCCACGTCCATGTCGCCCAAGCCAGCAATAGCGCCCCATGGACCAGCCAGCTCGTGACGATGTGAGTATCGAAACCCTGGTGAGACGTCAGAAGAACTTGCAGTCGACGGAAGCCTCCGCTCGGAACTGGCGATCCGCCTTCGGAGATCAAGAGAAGCGGGACCGCCACAAGAACCAACATCAGTGCCCCAGTGGCAAGAATGGCTCTACTCACTGAGTGGGTCCTCTTGACTTTCGATGCCGGATGACGTCTCAACTAGTCCTCCTTGGTGACGCCGTGAACATTGACCGCCGAAGCCGTGGCAGACACCGACAAGCCCGAAATGCCCACGATCCCCAAAATCGAAGTAGGGATCCGGTACTTCACATTGACGGTGACCCTCCCGTTGGCGACCGATACCGTCCCGGGATGACCCGAGCTAACTGTGTAGGCCTCGGCTGCCGCGATTGCCGCTTGGGGATCGATAGTCACAGATCCAGCTCGTAGTCCGTCGACTGACAACGCCCCCGCACCTGCTCTTGCGGCCTGCTCGGCTTCGTCGTATGCCGACTGTTGAGCGTTGATTGCCCTTCCGCCATCGAGCACCAGCCCCATCAACGCGAAGAGGGCGACGGCGAAGAAGGCTAGGAAGGCACTGATCGAACCATCCTGACCTCCAGGGTCGGCGATCCCGCTATGGCAGCGACGGAAAGCTTGCGATCGTACGGTGCGCTTTGGCATGGCCGGTTTGTTGCGTCTCCGCAAGACGGTCTGTCATTGCACCGGCCTATAGGGGTCAACCGGTGCAGTTGAAGATTCGGTAATGCTCGTGGAACCGGGAATACCGGGTACCGAAAGATCTGAAAGAGCAACCGCGCATGTGACGGTTACTCGCACGTACCCACCGGGGTAGTAGTGACTCACGTCGGTCACAACTTGGGAATAGGCACAGGCATGTGGCTGACCAGTCGTCCCAACCACGGCGCTATCAATGGCGGCGGCCTGAGCGCTCTCGGCATTTGGCATCACTGACGCGGCTTGCGCACCGGCCCGCGCCGACTCAGTTACGAGTTGACGAGCCTCTGATACTCGGCCGAAGACCAAGACACTCAGGGCGATAATGAACACCACGGGCGTCAGCACCACTAGTTCAACCACCAGACTGCCGGATTCGCTTTTTCGTCGCAATTCGGTCATTCGGAACTCCGGAACTCCTGAATCGGCCCCACCACCTTTGCCGACACCGGAAACGAGAAACCCGGAAGGATCGTTTGGGCCTTCCCGGTAACAGTTACTTCCACTGAATCGCCGGGAAGGACCGAGTAGGAAACTGTTGAAGAAGTGATGTCCGAGCCCGGTCCGTCCAAGACCGATCGAGCTCGGTCCGCCCCTTGAGCAGGCCCTCCTCCGATGGATCGCGCCGTTCGGTCGCCGGTTGACGCCGCTAGTTGCGCCACTTGGGCCGCGTGAGACCAGAGAGCGAACTGAACCACGATGAGAAGCAATAGCATCAGTATCGGAATAACAAGAACCGCTTCGATGACCGACGAGCCACTGTCGCTGGCGCCGCGTGGGGTCGTCATTCTGGCGGGCCGAATTCCGCACACGACGCCCCTTGGCTCGTCGGGTTCACCAAGTATTCGCATCGTCCGCAGACGTCCGCTCAAATCAGTTGAGGTTGATCGAGTTGGCCTTGGCTGTGACCTTGGCCACGATGATCGCACCTACCGCGAGAGCCAATGCCGCGAAGATCGCAGTGAGGATGACCTTCTCTACGGCGGTACCACATTCATTGAATCGACCTGCGACGCCAGTCCGCGTTCGCAGATAGGTCCAGATAGCCACGATCTGTATGCGCACGTTCGTTGCTCCTCTCATTGATTGTCAGTTAGTGGTCGATGCGATGGAAGCCAGCCCGATCGAGATGCATACATCGAGCCCACGTCTCCCCACGAAAGTCATGATCAAAAGCCCGCCAGTATCCGATTGAAAGCCGGGTACCCGATGAAGAGCAAGAAGCCGAGCAGCAACAGGGTTCCGGGCAGAAAGAGGCGCTCGGTCATCGCATTGGCCGCACTCTCCGCTTCCGCCTGCTCATGTCGACGCAGCGATGCCGCCCTGGCGCTGAGGGATTGCCGGACCCGCGCCCCCTCAGTTCCTGCAAGTTGCAGCGTGGCCGACAACTCAATCAATTCCGGCACGGCCAATTCGCTACCCAATTCAGCCAACGCCTGCCAAGCCGCTTCTCCGGTATCCCGCGCCAGTAGCAATGCCTTCGCTATTCGTTTTGATGCCCAATCAGAACTCACGGTAGATGCAGACAGGAGACTCCCCTCGATACCGGCACCCCCGGCCAGACTGAGGACAACCAGGTCGACATAGGTGCCGATCACGGATCGGAAGTGGTGCCTTCGTTCCTCGGCTTCTGCCTTCAGCACCAAGAGAGGAACCAATGCACCGGTCGGAATCAACACCAGAGCCAGCAACACAGGAAACAACACGGACAACGAGATTCCCGCCGCCTCGGCGCCCGCCCACAACACCGGCGGGGCCAGAAGTCCGATACCTGCAGCCGCAAGGACTTGGGATGCCAGCTGGGCTGGAGACGTCACGGTGATGGCGAGCGTTGGCGATAGCGACGTCCATCGAGGATGTATGAAGAGACCTCGAGCGGAGGCCGTATCCACCAGTTGTGCCGATAGCCTCCTCAAGGACCCCCGATGATCCGTTTCCGGGACCGACTGGACGGGCCGCGACCCAATGCGATCAATGGCTTCCAACGAGGGGCGGGTTGCGCGGGCACCATATGCGACACCAACAGATCCGATGCCCGCAAGAAATCCAAGGAGGGCAACCGCGGTCAACGCTCGACCACCTCTCCTCCGAGTAGCCGGACTGGCGCTGGAGGCCTGGCCAGTATCACCATCAGAGTCAGGCCCGTGGCATAGAGGCCGCCAACAACCAGAAGAACGATCTGGCCTTCTGCACTCCCAAAGGGAGCCAGGTATGCGTGGGCAAGAACGGTGAGCGCAACCGCGAAGGCGACCGAAAACACCAAGACCGTCCGAACACCACTTCGAATTGACGCTCTACTCGTCTCGATCCGTAGCCGTAGAGCAACCTCTTCGCGGGTTGATTCGGCAAGTGCCGCCAGTAGGTCTCCCAATCGCTGAGCTCGGGCGGAAACCGCCAGGATCAGCGAACAGATGACTCGATCAGCACACGGATCGGCGAGTTCATCTCCAAAGCGCAACAAGGCCTCTTCGGGATGCATTCCCGCGCCGATTCTTCCTGCAAGTGCCATCGCCGGCTCGCGAATCGTGAACGGGCTGAGGGGGGCCGTGGCGATGATGGCCTGACTCAATCCGGCTGACGCCGCCAGCGTTCCTTGGAGCATCTCAGTCCACGTGGCGATGGCCTCGATCTTCACAGCCGACAACGAACCCGACGTCTGGCCAAACAACTTGGGCAGCCCGTAGACCGCAATTCCGACTATGACAAATGCGACCGGCCAACCCGTTGCAATCGCTGCAAGCACACCGGAGGCGGTCGCGACGACAATGGGAGTCAGCCTAGATACCTTGAGAGCAGATCTGACTCGTGTCGTCGGTTCAGTTGGTGTGCCGTCGCCGAGGTACGAACGGGCTATCCCGATTACGCCAAGTCCGAAACATAATGCGCACACGAATACGATCGCGATCATTCACCAGGCCCCTATCGTCTGATGGTTACCCGTCGGCTGATACCCAAATCGAACGAGCTCACCAAGAGTCTGCGGACGAAGTGGGGATCCGGGCATCGCGCGCCGATCTGACCCTGGGCGGTATATCTCATTGGAAATCACTTGCACCCCTTCCGCATCCACCACTTCCCGAATAGACGAGATGAACCGGTGTCGGTGGGTCTGCGCCGCGAATTGGGTCCTCCCGCCATCCAGATCCGCGAGTTCCGGTCGGTCCCAACCCCGTCCCGCTCCGACAAAGCCCAGCTCTTCGTCAGATCCGTCGTCGGAATCGGTGTCGAGAAACACCACAAAATGAATGGATCCGGCAATGAGGAGATTGGTTGCTTCGAGCGCTAGGCGCTCCGGAGCCTGTACCGCGTAAGCGGCGACGCGCCGGAATACGCCACCGGATGAATTGGCGTGAATTGTGCACATCGAGCCTGATCTGCCCTGACTCATGGCGTTCAACATTGGAAGAATCTCGTCTCCGAGGACCTCTCCGACGATGACTCTGTCGGCATTCATTCGAAGGGCACGACGAACGAGATCAGCTACCGAAATCAAACCTTCACCTTCCACATTGGCGGGTCGTGCCTCCAGCGCGACCATGTCTGGATGGCGTTCCGGCATGTTCTCGAGGCCTAGCTCAAATGCCTGTTCGATGGTCACAATTCGCTCGCGAGGTGAGATCTCTGCGGCAAGCGCTCGCATCAACGTTGTCTTGCCCGAGTTCATCGCCCCGGCAACGACGATGTTCTTCTTGGCTCGTACTGCCGCGCTCAACAGGGACGCAACATCCTCGCCTAGCGTTCCAAGTTCAATCAGATCTGCGATCGAAAGGTCAGCAAAACGGTGCCGCCTGATCGACACACACGGGCGCACTGAGACCGCCATCAACGCCGAGAGCCGGCTTCCGTCCGGAAGACGTAGGTCAAGTTCAGGTCGACCCATGTCAAACCGACGCTCAGACAGCCCGAATCGACCAGCCGCGGAGCGCATCATCTCGACGAGTTCGTCGTCGGAATCCGCGACCGGCTCCATTGTTCGCTTTGACCCGTCAGCGAACGTGGCCCACACTTTGTCGCAGCCGTTGATATCGATATTCTCGACTGTGGGATCGTCGATGAGCGCTTGAATCCGACCCATACCGAAGAGCGCGTCGAGTACCGACTGGGCCAACATCTGTTCTTCGAGCACGGTCGGCGCGATTTCGCCAGCACCAAGTGGTCCGACCGCCAAGGCATCCAGGTGGGCGAATATCCGTTGCCGCGCGTATTCCCGGCGGTCGTCGCCCTGTAAGTCGCCATCATCCTGTGCGGCTAGGTCTTCGGCCACCAATCGACGCAACGAACCAGCAAGGTTTCCAGTCATGGATGATCCTGAAGGGTCAGCGAACGATCCAGCGTTTGCGCTCCAGCCTTCCCAGTGGGCGATTCGGCACCCGGACCGTCACGCGACATGCTTCGTGTGGAAGGTTCGTTCGGCGATGCGGGATCGGCCTCGGCTTGCGTTGACGATTCCGGTTCCCACTCGGCTTCCGAGCCGGCCAGAGTTAGTGCGAGTCGGCGCGACGATTTCACCAGTGCCGAACGAGCGAGTCGTCGTTTCGATCCCCGTGCCGTGGTGAGTACCGCCGCAGCACTCGGATCGTCGGCGATTTCGATGATGTCCGTCAGCCCGGTAAACCGTCCAACCTCAGATACCGAATAGGGCCCACTCCCCACCATCGCGAGCAAGAGGCTCCCGCCGCACAGTTCCCTCACCGCCCCGGCTCGATCACGCACGTGGCGGATGGACGCCGCATCTGAACGCAACACAATGCATACGGTGTCTGAGTCTTTGAGCCACATCTGAGGCTCCAGCAACTCATGGTGAAGACGTCCGAGGTCGACGATGACGTCAGTCACTCGGTCCCTTGGCCACCCCTGCGCACGGTACGTAGCGCTTCTTGAGAGGCATCGTGCCCAACACCGTCACTGGCGCCTCCTTGGGCCCCCACCAGGACTTCGAGCCCTCCGGGCAGGTTCTGCAGGTGGGCATCGATCGGTTGAGCCGCTTCGCCCCGACGAGCAGCAAGAGTCAGTGACTGCCATCCCGTCTTATTCGAGAGCCTGAAACGGGATGCCAGGTCGCCGCCATCGGAATCGCGCTCGGCGAGGATCACCCTTCGCCCCGTTGGCCAAGTTGCCCCGACCAGGCACGCCAAGGTGGTGACGCCAGGTGAGCCCTTGATCGAAGCCAGTGTTACGAGCGTCATGATCCGGCACCTACCCGTGGAAGAAGGACCAGGCTCACTTGATCGGCGGCCGCAGCTACGGACACTTCGGCGGCCACAGTCGAAGACACCTCGACGGATACCAGCTCCGAAGCCGCTCCTGACGAATTGGAAGTCGGAGATGCAACGCCATATACGCGTGCGCTGGGCACCAGAACTCCAGTCGAGGAGTCTGTCCCGCCAGACGCCGCAGATGTGGCCGGAGCCGGCGTGCCCGGGGTTCCAGTCTGGACCACCATTACTTGATCACCCGGTTCCACTCCCGATGAAGGAAGTTGGCCGTCCTTCAGCGCAATGCCGACGACAGCGTCTCCTGATGCGAGCGGCTGAGAACTCGAGACATCTGCCATGGTGAGCAGTGTTCCCGGCACCAGACCCACCGCGGCGAATTTTCCAACGATGTCCCGGGCCTCAACAATAGGAACCGGTGACACAGCACCGGACAGAACCGCGTTTTCCTCTCCGAGATCGCTGGCGGTGATCCGCTGACCCGGCGGAACGGACCTTGTGATTGCGATCACCGCGACCTGATGATTGGCTCGGGAGTAGATACTGACGAATATCGCGATGCTGGCGAACACGACCGCCACCGATGCGATGGCCAGGACCGGCCTTCGGACCCGTACTGGCGACGGCAGGCGATTGGGTTCGGCTCGGGTTTCGCGAGTTGACGGAGCCGGCTGCTCGAGGAGGGACGTCATGCTAAGACCTCGCTAACGGTGACGGTGGTACGAGAAGGCACCGGTTTCACGAATTCACGCTTTGCACTTGCTCGACTCGAAGGCTCGTCGCTGATGTGGTTGCCAGCGACGGCAGATCGCCTCCACCGGGCGCTCCCTGTGCGGTCCATACCACCTGCCACGCGACCGTCGCAGTTACTCGGAAGGCGCCATCGTCCGGATTCCCATCCGGTGCCGGTTGACCTCGTGACGTGGTCGGATAGGTGTACGAACAGGATGTCTGTTGCGCCGAGGAAGGGAGATCGGTGCGATACGCCGTTCCCGGACCGGAACAGCTGAGCGCATTCCCATCACCGAGGTTCCAGGTAACTGACGTTGGCGTCGCCGTGGCGGTGGCGGTCACGGCGCCGACCGTGGCGCTCACTGAATAGGGATGCCACAGCGCCGGATCGATCCAGAGCCAAGTGGGCAGGTTGACCACGGCATTGGCCGGCGGATTGAGATTGATGGTGGGTGAGGGCAGATTGAGCGAGTTCTCTGCCTGCAAGGCGACGGCGTACGGATCTACCGCCGGCGGAGCTGCCGGAGGAGCGGCGGCGCTCGAAATCCAAAGGTTGGTTGTGGTCGTTCCCCCGCGCTAGTGGTGCACAGAATGGAATACCAACTGCCCGGGCCAGTAACCCCTGGAGGTGGGCCTACGGCGTTGTTCAAGGCCAGAACATCTGTGGTGCATATCGGAACGAATGCAGGAGGACTGCTTGCGGTGGAGGCGCCACCCGCTGGGACGCTGGGAGTGCCTGGCGAAGACGCCGAAGTGGATGCTCCGACCGAGATCGTGCCGCCCGATTCCTGACGAAGTTGCACAGCCCTGCGTAGCTAACGGTGACGTACCTCGACGGCACGACGACCATGACCAACGAAGATGCCAAAGGGATTACGATGCGGCGCATTTGCCAGCCTCGACGTTCTGGTCGGCCAGTTTCCAACCCGTAGCGGTTGATTGCATGATCGACGTGACCAGCTCGAAGTCGGGCTGTCCCGCGATCCCGGGTACTGGCTTGCCGGTCTTTGCCACGATCCCGATCTCTTCGTCATGGACACAAGAGACGACTTCAGTTCCGGCTGTGCCCCTGGCCGTCACGTGTGGATTACCCCAGAAGAGTCGGTCCTTTAGCGACGTCACCTTGCGTCCGCAAGCTGAGCGAGGTTGGCTCGTACACGTGTCGAGAATGAGGCGGGATCATGGTCGCAGCCAACTCCGGCGAATTGGGATCGGAGGTCAGGGCGGCATCGTGAAATGCCTTCTGAGCAGCCAGCCATGCCGAGATGATCTGTCCGTCCTCGGCGGTCGTCGTACTCGTGGGCGTGCTGGCCGGGTCTGATTTCGTAGTCGTCGGAGACGATGCCGACCGAGACGCGCTACACGACGCCAGCGACAATGACCAAACTGCTGCACAGATCGCCACCACGAGAACCCTGGCTGATCCCGGCCGCAGCGCCAACTCCCAATGACGCGTACCTACCACTGGTTGCGAACTTATGGTCGGGCCATTGCAATTATCAATAGACCAATTGCAAATACCGAAAAATCTTTCGGAGCAGGCGAGGAACCTATTTTCACTCGGTGTGTCACATGCTAGGAAATGGCGCGGGGGACCGAACACCGGACTTACATTTGCGCTCCCACGTTGCGAGGAACTTTGCTCGCCGCCTTGCAGAGAACCTTGCTGACCCGCCTTCTCGACCGATTGTTTGGCCAGCCGGGCTGCTCGGTAAGGACCCGTCGGAATCTGCTTAATCGAGCGCTTCGAACAACACAATCTACCCGAGCGGCGGTCGTCCCCCTCCTGGAGGGCCGGCAAATGCCTGGGCAATCGACAGCCAATCTTGCGCCAGGCTGCCGGAGACGATCAGGGACGTATCGGCGATGTTGCGTCGTTGGGTGACCAGCAGGCAGAAATCTTCCGCGGGACCGGTCACCGATGAAACAGGTTCTCCTTCGATCGGCTCGCCGACCTCCCAAGCCCACTCCTCACCGGAAGGAGCCACCAGAACAACGTCGATCTTCCCGGGGGGCACTTCCAGCCCGCTATTCATGTACGAGAACGGCCGGGCCCGCACACCGATGTGGGCGATGTGGCGCAGGCGATCGGTCGTGGGCCGCTCGGCCCCAAGGGCATCGACGACGTCCTGGCCGTGGGCCCAGGTCTCCATCAGTCGGGCCGATACGAAGGACATTGCCCCCATCGGCGGCCCGAACCATGGAACCCGCATCTTCGGATCCACGACGGCGAATGCCTCCGCCATCCCCCCGTGAGCGGTCTCCCACCAGTCGACCAGCTCATCGCCGGTCATCGAGCGCCCCCGGATGAGGTGCCCCTCCATCGGGTCCCCGGTCTGCGCCATGAATGCCTCCGCCATCAGGGCGAATTTCTGCGGCTCGGTGATGGCCAGGTGGGCCGCCGCGTCGAAATAGGCCAAATGGCTGATCTGGTCCCTCACGGCCCAGCCCTCCGCCGGGGTCATCAGATCCCATTCCTTCGCCTCGCTGGCCAGCGGCTTTACGATCCGAAGGAGGTCCTGGTGTTCGGCCTCGTGGTCGTCGAGCAGATCAGTGAATTCCGACATGACCGGAAGGCTAGGGCAGAGCCGAGGTCGGGGGTGCGGAGAAGGGTCGAATGCGAGCGGCTACTCGGCGGTGTCCAGCCAGGTTCGGTCGGACCCGATGACCGTCACTTCGGGGTGCGACCAGATGAATCGTTCCACCGAGTCGAGGACCTCCTCCACGTGTCGGACCGACCCGGCGACCGCGGCGAATGCCAGTTGGGAGCGCTGCCACTGATCTTGGAAGCCGACTTCCGCCGCCGCCACCCCGAATCGGACCTTGGCGGTCTCGACCAAATGCTTGACCACCGTCCGCTTGGCCTTGAGGGAGGCACTCTCGCCGATATGGATCTCTATGGCAAGGGCGCAGACCTGCACAGCTCTACTGTGTCGCGGTTGGCTGGGATCGATCAATCGGTCGATCGTGCGCAGGAGGGTCTCGCGCCTGGTGGCGGCGTCGGTGGGTAACCCGATCGTGGTTCTGGCCCCGAGCTGACCGTCACCGCCGGCCGGGGTGATGTAACACCCCGCTGCGAGACTGGCCACATGGGTTCGACTCCGGTGCTCGATAGGAACAGCCCTTCCGGCATTGACGCCGGGGGCGGCCTCCGCGCCCGCCTGGATGCCGCCACCTCGGAGCTCGCCGACCTGGTGTCGGGATTGGACCCCGGGTGCCTGACCGGATCCGACGCGAAACAGCTGTATGCGGCCTTCGTGGCGGCCGAGCGTTTCTGTGTGGCGGCCAAGACGTTGCTGGCTCCCCGGATCGAAGCCTCGATGGTCTGGGCCGAGGAGGGACACCCCAATGCTGCCTCGCTGATGGCCGCCGTAGAGGGGGTCCCACTCGGCCAGGCCCGGTCGACCCTCGAGCTCGGCCGCCATCTCGACCAGCTGCCGGACACCGAAGAGGCCATCCGGCAGGGCAAGCTCTCCCGCCCGAAGGCGGCCGAAGTGGTGGGCGCGGCCCTGCTCGATCCGGAGACCGAGGGCGAGCTGCTGGCCGGGGCCGAGGAGCTCCCCCTGCCCCAGGTGAAACAACGCTGCCAGCGGGCACGGGCGTCCTCGGCCCACCACGATCCGGTGGCGGCCATCAAGCGGACCTACGCCAACCGGTCCTTCTCCTCCTGGAGCGATCCGGACGGAACCTTCTGCTACCGGGGCACCGACACCGCCGATCGGGGAGCCCAGATCCTCAACCACATCGACTCGGTGGCCAACGGGCTCCGCCGGCAACGCCGTACCAAGACCGGGGGTGACGGGGGTGCGAGCGACGGCCGCGAAGCCCACGAACCTGAGCGGGCCCTCCTGGCCGATGCGTTCTTTGCCCTCGTCACCCGGTCCGGTGCCGGTGGAGGTCCCCGGCCAACGTCCGGGTCGAAGCCCATGTCAGTGTCGGGCGGAAAGCCCGGGCCAAAGACCCGAGGCCGTCGCCCCGGTACGAACGGGACGACCGACGACCCCGATGTCGATCCGAACACCCTCGACCTCGACCTCGATGCGCTTGACCCCCGTGGCGGGGATCCGGACGATCCCCCCGACTCGCACTCGCTGATCGATCGGCCCCCGACCTGTTCGGTGATGGTCCGGGTCGACCTGGCCGCCCTGCTGCGGGGAGAGACCCACCCCGGCGAGATCTGTGAACTCGACGGGCAGGGCCCCATCTCCCCGAAGATGGCCCGGGACATGGCCAACGACTCGTTCCTCCGGTTCATCTTCCATGAGTCCGATGACATCCGATCCATCTTCCATTTCGGGCGGACCATCAACAAGGCCCTGCGCACCGCGCTCGTCCATCGGGATCGGATCTGCGTGGTGCCGGGGTGCGAGGTGAGCTACGGACTCGAGATCGACCACATCGTCCCGGTCACCGAAGGTGGTCCCACCACCCTCGACAACCTGGCCCTTCTCTGCCATCACCACCACTTCTTGAAGACCTTCGAGGGTTGGACCCTGGAGCTGACCGATGTTTCGGACCCGAAGAGCCCCAAGTGGCGGTTCGAGCCCCTCCCACCCTTCGGGCAAGAGCCGGATCCGGGGGTGGGCCCCCACCTCGCCCACCAAACGTGGCGCCGGCCCCCGGGTCGGAGAGATTCCGAACCCGACGGCGGGCAGCGTGCGGTTGGGGGTGATGCCGGCCAGCTCTTCGAGCCGGGGTAAAGCGAAAGCGAATGACTCAGCCCGTGGCTCTCGACGTACCGAACATCTCGTCGAGGGTCACCGGCTGAAGATTGCGCTCGCTGATGATGCCTTGAATCTGGTCGAACAGCGACAGGATGGTCGGGTGGTTGAGGTGGCCGAGCATGATTGTCCCCGGCGTCAGATACTGCTCGGCCAGTGAGATCAGTTGTTGCGGACTGATGACCGTGGAGTCGCCGAAACTCCCGTTCCACATGAGGATCTGGGTGTAGCCGAGGCTGGCGGCGACATCCTCGACGTGTTGGTTGTAGTACCCGTACGGGGGCCGGAAGTAGGGCCTGGACGTGGTCCCGAATGTCGTCTGGATCCATTCGTCGTTGCGCTGGAGCTCATCGGTGATGGCCGTCGCCGACAGACCCCGCAAGTCGGCGTGGTCCCAGGTGTGGTTGCCGAATTGGACCTGCTTCGCCGCCACCATCGGGCGAACCATCTCCACCAGCGGCGGCGTCCACAGCTTCGTGTACACCCCGTTCGGGTTGAAGGTGATGTGGATGCCTGAGCTTTGGGCGAATTCGACGTACTTGGCGACGCAATCGGCACAGTCTCCGTCGTCGACGGTGAGGGCGATCTGCTGGGTCCCCTTCGGGCCCTGGGTCAGGATGTTGGGGGGGCCCGGGCGAGGAGGTGGAATGGTGCCGAGCACCTCGGGCGGTCCCGCGTGGGGGTCATTGAGGATCGGTGCCGGCGGCGCCAGCGGGGTGGAATTGGCGGCATTTGCGCCCGAGGTGGTCCGGCTTCGAACCACCGCGTGCACTCGACTCGTGCAGCCAGCCAGCGCCAAGGACGCTCCGGTTGCCAACAGGGTCAGAAAGCGTCTCCTACCGAGCCGCTCCTGATGACCACACCCATGGCACGGTCCATCTGGGGCGCTCACGGGCGCCATCCTACGTACGAGTCGGTGACCTCATGGGCATGGGTCTTCCAGCAGGGAAATGGGACCCGGGCACCCGTTCGGCGGTCGGCCGGCGGCCGTTCAGCGGTCGGCCGGCGGCCGTTCAGCGGTCGGTCACCGACCGGGCGGCGACGCGAATCGGTGAATCCCGGAACCCGTTCCGGACTCGGCGTAGGGTGAGGTCGCTCCCGCCCTGGCGTGAAACGAATCTCCGATTCTCATGTCCGAACCCGAATCCCACTTCCGACGCCAAGAGCCCCCTGGCCCAAGGACGCCGTCGCGGGTTCGCGGACTCATCCGAGTGGCCCTCTGGGGATTGGCGCTGGCCATCTTTCTTGCCCCGGTCGTCGTGGTCACCTACCGGATCTCGGTTCCGAGCACGGTGGCGGCGGGTTCCGCGGCGACCCTTCCGACGGCCCCGTCACTGAACCTCGAGTCACCATCCGACGAGCCACTCTCCACCCAGTCAACCCAACCCCTCCCATCGGACTTCGACCGCGCCGGATTCCCATCGCCGATCAAGGTGGCGCCTTCGAACCTGATCGCCACGTTGAGCGGTCCGACCCCCGCCTACGCTGACCCGACCACCCCGACCGTGCTCGAGACGATCCAAGCCACCTGGTCGGGCGCCACCCTGGGCCTCCCGGTCATCGCCCGGCAGGGTCAGAGGGCCGAAGTCCGACTTCTCCAGCGTCCCAATGGGAGCACCGCCTGGATCGCGCTGGCCGAGCGCGACATTGACGCACACGCCCTATCACCTCTACGTGGATCTCTCGACCAACCGGCTGTTGCTGTACAACGCGTCGAAGTTGGTGCTCCGGGCCCCCGCCGGGCTCGGCGCTCCAGAGACCCCGACCCCGGTGGGAAGCTATTTCGTGGCGCTGTTCGCGCAGTCGCCCAGCCCCGGATACGGCC
The DNA here is from genome assembly GCA_963819695.1 of uncultured Acidimicrobiaceae bacterium. Classification (GTDB taxonomy): domain Bacteria; phylum Actinomycetota; class Acidimicrobiia; order Acidimicrobiales; family RAAP-2; genus DASZIT01. The sequence goes on from CAWFXD010000001.1 coordinate 2,198,528, forward strand.
CGTTCGTCATCGTCACCTCGGCTATCGCCGACACCATCACCGACTGGGAGCAGGACGGCAACCCGATGGTCGCCATCACCGGCCCGCTCGACACCGAGTCAGCCATCGCCGCGGGCGGAGGGGCCGTCTCTCAAGCTTCCATTCGCCTCCTGGAGAGCGACCTCTCCCGGTTGCGAAATGTGCCGGCCGGCACACCCATCGATGTGGTCGCCACCCTCAAACCTCCGGCACCGAGCAAGTAGAGCCTCAGCGGCCCATGCCCTCGGGTCCGTTGCCCATTTCGCTGCCGTGCCGCCGGTGGGTGAAGTGACAGCAGCTGCGGGATAGGAGCTGCGACGGCCCGAGGGTCTAGCTGTGGGTCGAGAGCCGGACCCAGCGGTGCCGGGTCAGATCGGCGCCGCCACTATGGCTAGGACATCCTCCCAGCCGAGGCCGACAGTCTCGCCCACCACCAGATTGGACGCCCTGTCGACCAGCACGAAGAACGGGTACCCGAGTACCCGGTAGTCGATCCATACCTGGTCGCTCATCACCACCGGTATCCGGACACCTGCCGCCGACTTCCGCACGTCGTCGGAACGGATGGTTTCCGGACCCTTGGTGATGGCGACGACCGCAGTGCCGGCCGGAATCCCGGCGGCATCCGGATCCTGCAACCCGCTCCAGAACTCCTCGCACCCGTCACAGTCGGTGTTGAGGAAGGCAAGCAGGAGCCGGCCTCCACCATCGGCGAGACGGACTTCGATCGGATCCCCCGAAGGGCTCACCCCGACGATGTCCGACGCCGGCCACATCGCCGGGGCATCCCCGGAGCCGGCCGGGATGGGTCGGAGGCCGGCCAGAAATTCCGGGTCGGTGCGAGGGTCAGAGGGTCGAGTCGGCCGGTCTCGCCGCGGCGGTGATAGGTGGGCCGGCGGCGGACCGCCCTCCGGATTCGAAGCCGGGGTGGTGGGTGCTACCCCGGCCTCGGAGTTCCGCCCTCGACGATTTCGTGGGTCTCGATCGCGTTGCCATTTCCACACCACCGACACGACACCTCCTCCACCGTCTCGTCGAGCACTTCGACATCCTCGAGGGTGAGCTCCCCACCGACCGAAAAATGGTGAAATGCCCTGGTCCGCCGGTTGGTGACCACGCTGAAGCGGGTCAGGTTCCCACAAGCGGCGCACCGGTATCTGGTTCCCGGGCCCGTCGAGGCATCCGGAACCTCCGGTGGAGCGGGAACAGCCGTGGGCGAGTCAGCGGTCACGCCCCTAACGGTAGCCGCCGCACGTCACGCCCTGATTCCACCTCAATCGAACACCTGTTCGTTAGGGTGTCGCCATGGCCCTCGCCGTACAACGGTCCTTCGACGATCTGGGTACCCCCCTCCGGGAGGTGACCTTCGTGGTTCTCGACGTCGAGACCACCGGAGGCTCGCCCACCGGATCATCGCTCACCGAGGTGGCGGCGGCCCGCTACCGGGGCGGCGAGCTGCTCGGCACCTATCAGACACTGGTGAAGCCCGACGAGCGGATCCCTCCGTTCATCACCGCCCTCACCGGCATCAATGACCTGATGGTGGCTCACGCTCCCACCGTCGGCGCCATGCTCCCCTCCTTCCTCGAGTTTCTCGGGGGCGCGGTGGTGGTGGGGCACAACGTGCGGTTCGACCTCTCCTTCATCAACCACGCCCTCGTCTCGACCGGTCGTGATCGCCTGCAAAATGCCAGCGTCGACACGCTGGCCCTGGCCCGCCGCCTGGTGCGGGACATGGTGCCCAACTGCAAACTCGGCACCCTCGCCGCCGGCCTCGATCTCTCCCACCGGCCCTCGCACCGGGCGCTGAACGACGTCCTCGCCACCGGTGATCTCCTCCACAACCTTCTCGAGCGAGCCGGCTCGTTCGGCATTCTCGGTCTCGAGGAGCTTCTCGATCTCCCCCGCCTGGTGGGCCACCCCCAGGCGGCCAAGCTCCGACTCACCACCCGCCTCCCCCATCGTCCCGGCGTCTACTGGTTCACCGATGCCGCCGGCCATGTCCTCTACGTGGGCAAGGCCACCGACCTCCGGTCACGGGTCCGGTCCTATTTCACCGGAGACCGCCGGCCGAAGATCGGGCGCCTGCTTCGCCAACTCCACGCCATCCACTTTCGGGAGTGCCCGGGCCCGCTGACCGCTGCGGTGATCGAAGGCCGGCTGATCCGCGCCTGGTCCCCATTGTTCAACCGGGACGGCAAGGTGAGGCGCCAGGACCCGGGGGCACGGTACCGGCCGGCCGCGGCTGCCACCCCGCGCCGGCGAGACGGCAGGCCGGGACGGCGACGGCGCCGGAAATGGACCCCGTCCGAACTGGCCGAGGATCCCGCTGAACTTCTCCAACCCATCGCTCAGGAAGTGATGGACCTGGCTCAGCAGCAGTGGTACGAGGACGCCGCCCGAGTGCGAGACGAAGCCGACCGGCTCCGGCACCTGATCGGCCAGCACCGGAGGGTCGAGTCACTCCGCCGGGCCGGCCGCGTGGTCCTCCTCATCGAAGGCGATGGGCTGGTGGAGCTCGATGGTGGCCTGCTCACCGACGCCGGCACGATTGCCGGATCCGGTGGGTCGGGTGGGCCCTCAAGCGCGTCCGGATCGAGGGACACCGCAGACCGGGTGCTCGCCATGACCAGCGACGGGCACGAACACGAACGGACCATCGTCGCCCAATGGCTCCACGCCCACCCCGAGCGGGTCCGGATAGTCGAGGTCGAATCGCCGGACGGGATCTCGATGCCCGCTGACCGGATACCCCGGCTGCAGGATCTTTGCGGGTCCACCGGAAACCCGGAGTCTCGGGCGTCCTGAGAGCCGAAGGCCAAACGAAGACTGAGCCAAACGAAGGCTAGGAGAGCGCGTCGGTACCGAACAACGAGATGGCTTTGGCCGCGAGGTAGAGCTCGGCGATCCCGCGAGGGTCGGCCAGCGAACGACCGGTCAAGTCCTCAATCCGTCGCAGCCGGTTCCGGACGGTGTTGCGGTGGCAGAACAGGACCTCGCCGCTCTCGTTGACGTTCCCTCCGGTGGCGAACCAGGTGTTCAGGGTGTGCAACAGCATTTCGCCCTCGCCGGCCGGTAGCCCGACCATGCCCCCCAACAGCACCCGGGCGGCCCAAGCGGTGACATCCGGGGAGGCGGCGGCCAACACCGACAGAGGGTCCGCGTCGATGGTCTCGACCCCGGGCTGCCCGGCGGGGAGACTCCGTCTGGCCATCTCCGCCTCGGAGAGAGCCCGGGGTGTCTCCATGGCGTCCTCGTAGGGACGGCTCATCCCGACCCGTCCCATGGCCAACGTCCTCAAGACCCCGGTCACGTGGCTCGGGGACTGCCGGCTGACGGCCACGATCCCAACCTGCTCATCAGCTCGAAGCCGCCAGGCCGAGTGCACGCCATGTTGCTGGAGGACATGTTCCACCCTCGACAACCCCTCCTTGCCGGCTTCGGGGGTCTCGGCCGACACCGCGACATAGGGGCCCCGGTCGGGGAGGTCGAGGGCTCGGAGGCTTCCGTTGAGCACGTTCCATTCGGCTCGACGGCCTTCGAACAGCGCATCGAGGAGCAGGGTCCGCTGCCGCTCGTCCCGGCGGGCGAGCTCGCTCAGCCGGTCCTGGTACGCCTCGGTGACCGCTCCGGAGTGGGCGTCGATCGCGGTCCACACCTCGTTGGCGGCTCGGGCCAGGCCCTGCCATTCCTCCTGGTTGTCCCCGGAAGCCTCCTCGAGCATCGCGTCCCAGATGACGGTGAATCCGAGCCGGAAGGCGTGAAGAACCGATCCGACCGGGACACCTTGTTCGGCACGATTCCTGGCTGTCTCCCGGGCCGCGTCACTGCGCACCGGCCGCTGCGCCGCCAAGTCGGCCAGGGTGCAGAACAGGTTCTCCTGACAGCTCCGATACAGCTGTTCGTGGCTGACGTCGAGATAGTGCTCGTCGGCCCGCCGGATGATGGCGACCAACCGATCGGTCATGACCGGGACCGATTCGAGCAGCTTGGCGGCCAAGCTGCTCACCACCGTTTCGCCGCTGAACGCCGACGAAAGGTCGACCATTTCACTCTGTGAGCTCACCGCGATCAGCCTATCCAAGGGGCTCAGAACGCGCCCTGCACAATCGGGAGGCATCAAAAGTGTGCGTTCGACCATTGCGATTCGCAAAATGGTGACTAATACTGAGACCAGGACATTCACAGTGGCCGACCGCGAGACCCAGGGGGGGAATTCGGTGCGATCGATGATGCGCGCGCCTCAGCCGAACCCTTACCAGAAGACGCCCTCACCCCGAGGCCAGAAGACGCCCTCACCCCGAGGAGCATGACGACCTTGACCGAGGGACCGTCGGCGGATGCCGGCCTGTCCGTTGACGAGGTGAGCGTTTCGTTCGGCGGCCTGGCGGTGCTGACGGAGGTCTCCCTGCAGGTGCTTCCGGGTGAGATCGTGGGGGTTATCGGCCCCAACGGAGCCGGCAAGACCACCCTGTTCAACGTGGTCTGCGGTTTCGTGGACGCCGACTCGGGGACCATCACCTACCGGGGGCACCGGGTCGATGGCCGGCAGCCGCACCACTTGACCCGCCTGGGTATCGCTCGAACCCTCCAAGGGGTCGGGCTCTGGGGCGGATTGAACGTCATCGAGAACGTGATGGCCGGTGGTCAGGCCCAGGCGCATGCCGGACTGGTGGCGTCGATACTCGGACTCTGGCGATCCAGCCGGGAGGAGACCCGTCTCCGACGGCGGGCCACCGAACTGCTCCACGAACTCCAGATCGAGCAGTTCGCGGAGATGCCGCCCCGGGCCCTGCCCTATGCGGTGCAAAAGCGGACGGCTCTGGCCCGGGCCCTGATGGCGGATCCGTCGCTGCTGCTGCTCGACGAGCCGGCCAGTGGGCTCTCCCAAGGGGAGATGGACGAACTCAGCGCACTCCTGATCACCCTGCGCTCGTCGGCCAGCGTGCTACTGGTCGAGCACCACATGGATCTGGTCATGTCCACCTGCGACCGACTGGTCGTCCTCAACTTCGGGCAGGTCATCGCCCAGGGGACCCCTTCGGAGGTGAGCGCCAATCCCGAGGTGACCACGGCCTACCTGGGCGACGAGGTTCGGGCCGTGGGTGCCGGAATGGGGACGGAGGAGACCAGCGGGGCGGGCGGTGCCGGCGGTGCCGATGCTTGACGTGGAGGACCTGTCGGTCTCCTACGGTGCCGTCAAAGCGCTCCGGGGGGTCACGTTCCAAGCCCAGGACGGTTTGGTGACCGCGGTGTTGGGAGCCAACGGGGCCGGCAAGACGACCCTGCTGCGGACGGTGTCCGGTCTGGTAAGACAGCAGTCGGGAACGGTCAGCTACGACGGGGTGAAACTCACCGGCCTCAGCGTCGAGAACATCGTCCGGCTCGGAATTTCCCATGTCCCCGAAGGTCGGGGCGTGATCGAAGAGCTGACCGTCGACGAGAACCTCCGGCTCGGGACCCTTTGGCAATTCACCCATCGCGAACGCCAGTCGGTACTGGAGGAGATCTACGAGCTCTTCCCGCCGTTGGCCGAGCGGAGGAGCCGAATGGCCTCCACCCTCTCCGGCGGGGAGCGGCAGATGTTGGCCATCGGACGCGCCCTCAGCTCCAAACCCAAGCTGTTGCTCCTCGATGAGCCCTCCCTGGGGCTGGCCCCGTTGGTGACCGCCCAGATCATGGCGTTGATCCGGAGGCTGGCCCGGGAGACCCGGCTGACGGTGGTCCTGGTGGAGCAGAACGTCCGCAGCGCCCTGTCCATCGCCGAAGAGGCGGTGGTGATCAATCTGGGACGGGTGGTGGTCGCCGACCGGGCCGCCACCGTCGCCGCCGACAGCCAACTACGACACCACTACCTGGGATTCTGAGGAGAGAGAGCGAACACGTCATGAGCCTGTTCATCAATCTCACCCTCAACGGGGTCACCAACGGGATGATCTTCGCGGCGGTGGCACTCGGCCTGGTGTTCATTTGGCGGGCCACCCACATCGTGAATTTCGGGCAGGGGTCGATGGCCATGTTCACCACCTATCTCGCCGTCACCCTTCTGGACCGCCACCTCAACTACTGGCTCGCCTTCGCCGCCGCCCTGGTCGCCGGCCTGGTGATGGGGGCGGTTATCGAGACCATCCTCATCCGCCCCCTCCGGGGGAAGCCTGCCCTCAACCCGGTGCTCGTCACGCTCGGCTTGTTCATCCTGCTGGAGGGCATGGCCGGATCCATCTTCGGCGTCGGCAATCGGAGCTTTCCGCCGGCGTTCTCGCAGGCCGGGCTCACCTTCGGCCACACCAAGGTCGCCTTCTCCCACTTCGACGTCTTCATCCTGGTCGCAGTGGTGGTTCTGATGCTGGGCACGCTGGCACTGTTCCGGGCGACCAGCCTGGGCCTCCGGATGCGGGCCGCCGCCTTCGCCCCCGAAGTCGCCCGGCTGCTCGGGGTCCGGGTCGGACGGATCCTCACCCTGGGTTGGGCACTGGCCGCGGTGGCGGGTTCACTGGCCGGTCTGCTGGTGGCGCCCACCGTGTCGTTCTCGCCCAACTTCATGGATCTGGTGCTGGTCTACGCCTTCACCGCCGCGGTGCTCGGAGGGCTGGACAGCCCGGTCGGCGCCCTGGTCGGCGGATTGGTGACCGGGTTGGCCCTCTCCTATGTGGGGGGTTATCTCGGATCGAGCCTCGAGCCGCTCGGGGCACTGGCCATCCTGATGGTGGTGCTCTCGGCGCGACCCGAGGGGATCTTCTCCCGACCTGAGCCCCGGCGGGTGTGACCCGATGCCCCCGGTGCCCTTGATTCCCGACCACGTCCCCGCGGAGGTGGAATTGCCGGTCGGCGATACCCCGGATGTGGAGCCGTCGAGTGATGGCCGAGCTCCGACCTGGCTCCCCGCTCTCCCCTGGCTCCGGCTGCCGCGTCAGCCCCTGCTCCGCCATCTTCTTTTCGCCGCGGTGGCGGCGGTTGGCTTCTATCTCCTCACCTCGTCGTTGAGCGCCTTCAACAATTTCCGGGTCGGCGAGATCGCCGTCTACGCCATTGCCCTGGCCGGTCTCAGTCTGCTCACCGGGACCAATGGACAGATCTCCCTCGGCCAAGGGGCGTTCATGGCCGTCGGCGCGTACACCCTTGGGGTGCTGATGACCCACACCCACTGGCCGCTGGTGGTCGACGTGCTGGCCGCCATCGTCCTCAGCGGAGCGCTCGGGGTCCTGGTGGGAATGCCGGCCACCCGCCTGAAGGGCCCCTACCTGGCCGGGATGACCCTGATCCTGGCCCTGGCGCTCCCTCGGATCGCCGACAAGTACACCGCGTTCTTCGGGGGCGACCAGGGGTTGACGGTCACCGCGCCGACCCCGCCAGGCACCATCGATCCGCAGCGCTGGTTGACCTGGATCCAACTGGCCGGGGCCGTCATCGTCATGATCCTGTTGGCCGATCTCACCCGCAGCCGGTTCGGCCGATCGTTCCGGGCGGTCCGTGACGACGAGATCGCCGCCGGGCTGTCGGGGATTCACGTGGCCCGGACCAAAGTGCTGGCCTTCACGGTGGCCGCCAGCTGTGCCGGGCTGGCCGGCGCCTTCCTGGGCCTGTCGATCGGAGTCGTCAATACCGGTGAGTTCTCCCTTTCCCTCTCGATCTATCTGCTGGCCGGCATGGTCCTCGGCGGGGCGGGGAGCCTGGTCGGCGCCTGGTGGGGAGCCATCGTGATCGTCTTCATGCCGGGATGGGCCAATTCCATCGCCAACAATTTCAACTTGGGGAGCGCGGTGGCGGCCAACCTGTCCCTGGTCATCTTCGGACTGGTCCTCATCGTGGTGATCATGGTGGTGCCCACTGGCATCCAAGGGGGGATCGGGTGGCTGGCCCGGCGGGGCCTTTTGTTGCTTCGAGGCGGGGGACAACCCCGGGGATCCCGTCCGCCCCCCGACATCTCGACAACCCCGGATATCACGACAGGAGGTGGATGAGGATCAGCCGGATCGGCGGCATCCGGCCGTAGGCCCAGGTAACAGACAGATCACACCGAGGAAAGGACCATTGATGAACAAGGACCGACAAACCAAGAGAGAGCCCCGCCACGTCGGCCGAAGGCGGATCGGCATTGTCACGGTGGTGCTCGCCACCGGGCTGTTGGCGGCTGCCTGCAGCAGCAACTCCAGCTCGAGCACGACCACCACCGGCGGCGGTTCGAGCTCCAACAACGGCGGGGCGACCGCGCCCGGCGTAACCGCCACCAGCATCACCATCGGGGCCACCACTCCCCTGACCGGACCCGCGGCCCCCGGCTACTCGGAGATCTCCGCGGCTTCCAACGCGGTCTTCAAATGGGCCAACGCCACCGGTGGGGTCAACGGACGTCAGATCAACTACATCATCAAAGACGACGGGTACAACCCGGTCAACACCGTCACCCTCACTCGGCAACTGGTGCAGCAGAACAACATCTTTGCCGACGTCGGTTCCCTCGGCACCCCCACCCAGCTGGCGGTGGAGAGCTTCCTCAATTCCAACAAGGTGCCCCAGCTATTCGTGGAGTCCGGCTGCAACTGCTGGTCGCAGTCCAACAGCCCGTGGACGTTCGGTTGGCAGCCGAACTACACGGTGGAAGGGAAGATCCTCGGCCAGTACATCAAGCAGAAGTTTGCCGGACAGAAGGTCGGGTACCTCTACCAGGCTGACGAGTTCGGTCAGGACTTCATCAAGGGCCTCAACCAAGAGCTTCCGGCTACGTCGGTGGTGTCCCAGCAGACGTACGATGCCGCCACCCTGGCCGGCCCGATGAGCAACCAGATCGCCGCCCTGAAGGCGGCGGGGGCCCAGGTGGTCGCCCTGGCCACGGTTCCAGCCGCCACCGCCCTGGCTCTCCTCCCGGCCGCCGCCATCGGGTACAAGCCCCAATTCGTTTCCTCCAACGTGGGCTCTGATCCGCCGACGGTCGGCGCGCTGCTGAAGTCATTTTCGCAAGGCGCCGCCGGGACCACGCTGTTGGACGGCATGATCTCCGACGCCTACGCGCCTCCCGAGTCCAACACCACCAACCCGTGGATCCAGGCCATCCAGAAGGTCCTGACCAAGTACGACCCCGGGGCCCCGCTGGACGGCAATACCGAGTACGGAGTGGCCCTCGGGTTCACCTTCATCCAGGCGCTGCAGAAGGCCGGTCCAAATCTGACCCGGGCCGGAATCGTGTCGGCCATCGAGTCCAGCGGCAGCAAGTTCGTGTCGCCGGGTCTGGTTCCGTTCACCTACTCGAACAGCGTCCATTTCGGATACTCCGGGGCCCAGATCGTCACCATCAACGGCGGAGCGGCCAGCACCACCGGGCCGGTGTACACCTCGACCATCAATGGACCCATCACCGTGTTCTCGGGGTCGACCACGCCGCCACCGGCCTCGATGCTCAACCTGTCGTAGCGGTTGACCGCCTGACGCAACCGGGAATTCCGATTCGCCACCCTCGGTCGGTGGGGGTGCTCTCCGCCAGGAGGCGCCCTCGCCGGTCAGGGGTGGCGGCGGCTCACACCTCGGCGGCGGACGCCGCTTGGGTCACCCGGACCAAGGCGTCGAGGACCTCAGAGGCCCGCCCGTCGTCGATGACCTCGCAGGCCAACGCGACTCCGGCCGGGAAGTCGGCGGCTTTCCCGATGACCACCAGGGCGGCAGCCGCGTTGAGCACCGCGATGTCCCGGTGGGGTGACGGGTCACCGGCCACGACCCGGCGGATGGCCTCGGCGTTGACCGAGGCGTCCCCCCCGCGCAGGTCCTCGAGGCTGGCCGGGGCGAACCCCAGCTCGGCCGGGTCGACCCGAAAAGCCGACAACTCGTACTCGGTGCCGCTACCGGTCAGGTTCCGTCGCAACTCATGGACGGTCGACGGGCCGGTGGTGCTCAGTTCGTCCAGCCCGTCGTCGCCGTAGACGATCATGGCCCGCTCAGCCCGGTTGGCGGCCAGCACCCCGAGCATCTTGTCGGCCATCGACCGGTCGCTGACCCCGACCACCTGGTAACGGGCCCGCCCCGGATTGGCCAGGGGCCCCAGGAAGTTGAAGACGGTGGGGATGCCGAGCTCCTTGCGGACCGGGCCGGCATGGCGCATGGCCGGATGGAAGCGCGGGGCGAAGCAGAAGCCCATCCCCACCTCTTCGATACAGCGGAGCACACCGGCCGGGCCGAGATCGGCCACCACCCCCAGGGCCTCCAGCACGTCGGCGGCGCCCACCGCCGACGACGACGCCCGGCCCCCGTGCTTGCACACCTTGGCTCCGGTGGCAGCCACCACCAGCGCGGCGATGGTGGAGACGTTGATGCTCCGCAAGCGGTCGCCGCCGGTACCGCAGGTGTCGATGACGTCCATCCCCTCCGGCAGCGGCAGCGGCACCCCGTGGGACACCATGGCCCGCACGAAGCCGGTCATCTCCTCCACCGATTCGCCCTTGGCCCGGAGGGCGATCAGCAGGGCGGCGATCTGCGGCGGTGATGCCTCCCCGGACCACACCTCCCCGAGCACCGCCTCGGCTTCGTCGGTGGTCAGCGAGATACCCGCCAGCAGGCCGCTCAGCACCCCGGGCCAGCCGCCCAGGTCTTCGAATGTCACTGTCACCGTCAGCCCACCGTCAGTCCCACCACAGATCGTGGGCGAGCACTCCCCGGGCGATCAGGCCCAGCTGCACCTGCGAGGTCCCCTCCACGATGGTCAGCTGCCGGGCGTCCCGGTACCAGAGCTCGGTGGGGTGGTCCTCCATGTAGCCGGCTGCCCCCAACAGCTGGACGGCCAGGCCCGAGGCCCGCACCGCGAGTTCGGTGGCGAAGTACTTGGCCATGGACAGGAAGGGCACGTACTCCTTGGTGAACTTGCCCTGGTCGGCCAGCCACGCCGACCGGTAGGTCAGCAATCGGGCGGCCTCGATGTCCACCGCCACCTTGGCGATCTCCCACTGGATCCCCTGGAAGTCGGCGATCACCCCGCCGAAGGCCTCACGCTGTTGCACGTACTCGGTGGCGTACATCAGGGCGCCCTCGGCCAACCCGATTCCCCGGGCGGCCACGATCGGTCGCATGGCGTTGAGTCCGAGCATGGCCAGGCGGAAGCCGCCCACCTCGCCGATGACGTTCTCCGCCGGGACCTTGACGTTGTCCAGCACCAGCTCACCGGTGTCGACCCCGTGCACGCCCATCTTGTGGTCGGTGCGACCCACCGAGACGCCCTCCCACTTCCGCTCGACGATGAAGGCGGTGATCGAGTCGTGCTGGCGGGACGACGGGTCGCCGGTCTTGGCGAACACCGTGTACCAATCGGCCTCCCGCACCCCGGACATCCAGCACTTGGTGCCGGACAGGACCCAACTGCCGGAGGCGTCGGGGTCGGGAACCGCCTTGGTCCGCATCCCGGCGACGTCGCTGCCGGCCTGGGCCTCGGACAGCCCGAACGCCGCCCGGACCTCGCCGGTGGCGATGCCCGGCAGGTACCGCTTCTTCTGATCGTCGTTGCCGGCGATGAGGACCGGGCCCACCGGCAACCGGGTGAGCAGCAGCATGAGGGCGGCCGAGTTCGAGTACTTGGCCACCTCCTCGATGGCGATGGTGAGTCCGAGGATCCCCGCCCCCGAACCCCCCAGCTCGGTGGGAAGGCACAGTCCCAGCAGGTCGGCCTCCCGGAAGGCGTCGAAGATGTCCTGCGGGTACTCACTGGTGGTGTCGATCTCCCGGGCCCGGGGCTTGACCTTGTCCTGGGCCAGGCGGCGCACGCTTTCCTGAAGAGCGGTCAGTTCGGGGGAGAGGTCGAAGTCCACGGTGGCCGAGGCTACCTGAGGCTCACCCCGGTGCCGGTTGCGGGCCGGTCGGGGTCCGCGGATCAGCTGTCGGTGGGTGACGGGGCGATCTCCCCTCGGCCGGCCGGTTGGAGGTCGGCCGGAAGCCGCAACCCGGTGGCATTGGCCGCCACCTGAAGCCGGGTCCGCCATTCGATGATGGCCAGTCGCTGCGCGTTCTGGGTGTCGGGAAGGCCATCGAAGCTGCCGCTGGGAAGGTCGGCCGCCAACACGCTCAGATAGTTGTCCTCGAGGTAGTAGGTGTTGGCATAGGGCGCGTTCAGGGTTCGAAGGGTGGCGTTCTGAGGGTCGAGAGACTCCGCCGCCACCACATAGGTGGCGAACTGCTGCTCGAGTGCCGACATCTGGTCGCCGGCGGCTTCCGGGGTGAGGGTGTGGGTCCGGTAGCCGTCAAGGATGGGATCGGCCCCGAGGAGCAGGCGGTTCACCGGGAGCCGGACCCGTTCCACCTCCGCGACATAGGCGCGGATGTCGGCCGCGGTGGGCGCCCCGGAAGCGGTCGGTACAAACAGTGTGGTCGAACCGGCGGCTCCCCCACAGTCAGCCAGAACCAGGGCCAGCCCACCCACCAGCCCCCAGGCGACCAGCCGGCGACTCCGGGTTGTCATCGTCACCGGTCCGACCGACTGCCATCGCGGTCAGGGCCGACGCCCGCGGCAAGGAAGCCCACAGAAGGCTCAGAGGCTCAGTATCCGTACGCCATGGTCGTCGGGGTCGTGGTCGGCGGCGGTGGCGGTGACGTCGGTGAAGGACTGGTGGGCGGGGGGCTGGTGGGCGGGGGGCTGGTGGGCGGGGGGCTGGTGGCCGGCGGAGAGGTCGGCGCCGGGGAGGTCGGAGCCGGGCTGGTGGGAGCCGGCTGAGCCGCGGTGGTCGGGGTGACGGCCGGCGTCGAAGGGGCCCGGGTCGTCGTGGTGTTCGAGCCGGGGACGGTGGTGGCCGGAGCCGCGACCGGTGTCGCCGAGACGTTCACCACGAACCACATCCCCAACACCCCCTGCCCGGCGGTGGAGCCCGCCGTCTTGTCCCCGGTGAAGGTATAGAGCGGTGAGCCGTTGTAGGTCACCTGGGTGGTCCCGTCGGCCCGCTTGGAGGTACCGAAGACCCCGACAATTCCGCTGGCCGCCTTTGGCTGCGAGCCGCCGGTGACGGTGAATGGGAGCCAGAGCTGGGCACAGGCGCCGGTGCACGAGCTCTGACCCTTCTGGTCGGCGGTGAAGCGATACAAGGTGGCCCCCGAGGCGTTGACCAGGATCGTCCCCAGGGTGGGGTTGGTCGTCGACCCGATGACGGTGGCGGCCACCGTGGCGGCCTTCGCGCCGGCGTTCGAGGTGTTGGACACCGCCGACCCCGTCGACGAACCGCAGGCGGCGGCCACCAGTCCCACCGAGAGAATCGCCCCCGCCGCCAGGCGTCGGGATGTGGGCTTGGCCAAGAGCCGCTCCCACCGCCGGCCAGAAGGCCCTTGGCTCTCGAGGCCCCGGATCCCGTGGTGCATGGCGTGTTCCTCCGTCGTCGTCGTTGTCCGTCGATAGATGTCCGTCCTGCCAATGAATACGGGCCGAGCGGGCTGTCTGTTCAGTGGATCTTCGATGATTTCGACGCGGCGACCGGCCCCCCGGGCAAGGCTGTTCGGGACCGCCTGATTCCGGGTAGAACGGGAGCATGTCGAACCAGAACGCCACAGATACACTGCCGATCGCCCACTCCGGGACCTTCAACCTGGGGGAACTCAGCGTCCACCGCCTCGGTTTCGGGGCCATGCGCATCACCGGGAGCGGCATCTGGGGCGAACCGGCCGATCGGGCCGAGTGCGTCCGGGTGCTTCGTCGGGCCGTCGAACTTGGCGTCGATCTCATCGACACCGCCGATTCCTACGGGCCCTACGTCAGCGAAGAGATCATCCGCGAGGCTCTCCATCCCTACCCCGCGGGTCTGACCATCGCCACCAAGGCCGGACTGGTGCGGACCGGACCCGGCGATTGGTGGCCGGTGGGTCGCCCGGAATACCTGCGACAAGAATGCGAGATGAGCCTCCGACGCCTGGGCGTCGACCGGATCGACCTGTTCCAGCTCCACCGCATCGATGCCAAGGTGCCGGCTGAGGAGCAGTTCGGCTTGCTGGCCGACCTCGTCGCCGAAGGCAAGGTCCGCCATGTGGGACTCTCGGAGGTGTCGGTCGCCGAAATCAAGGCGGCACAGTCGACGGTGCCGGTGGTCAGCGTGCAGAACCTGTACAACCTCTCCAACCGGCAATCGGAGGCGGTGCTCGACTACTGCGAGGCCGAGGGTCTGGGATTCATCCCCTGGGCACCGATCGCCTCGGGCAACCTGGCCAAGCCGGGCGGTGTCGTCGACCAGATCGCCGGCGCCACCGGGGCCACCGCATCACAGGTCGCCCTGGCCTGGCTGCTCCACCGTTCGCCGGTCATGCTTCCCATCCCGGGCACCTCGTCGGTGGACCATCTCGAAGAGAACTGCGGAGCCGCCACCGTCGAGCTCAGCGAGGAGCAGGCCAAGACCCTCAGCGCCGCGACCTGACGGACCCGAGCCCGTGGGGCGCCGGCCCGTTCCCGGCCCGGGGTCAGCACCGCTTGGGGGCCAGAGCGCTCAGGCGACGAGCGAGATCACCTGCCCGGTGCACCGAACACCATCGGGGCCGACCGGACGCCGGCGATCACCGGCGACGCGGTCCGCTCCACCGGGCCGGCTGCCTCCACCGAGCCGAAGCGGGTCAGGAGCTCCTCGAGCACGATCCTCCCCTCCAGGCGAGCCAGCGCCGCCCCGATGCAGAAGTGAGGCCCGAACCCGAAGGCCAGATGTGGGTTCGGGTCCCGGGCGGCGTCGAAACGTTCGCCTGACACTCCGAACACGGCCTCATCGCGGTTGGCCGAGGCATACAGCATCAGCACCGGGTCGCCGGCGGAGATCTCTTGGTCTCCGACGATCGTGTCCCGGGTCGCCGTTCGCATGAACGACACCACCGGCGTCGTCCACCGGAGCATCTCCTCGGTGGCGATGGCCAGGGCCCGCGGCGCCGACTCCGCCAGGCGGGTGCGGAGTGCCGCCCACTCCCCCGGAGTCTCGGCAAACGCGGCCAGCCCCCCGGACACCATGTTGCGGGTGGTCTCGTTGCCGGCCACCAGAAGCTGGACCAGGAACATGGCCAGTTCGGCATCGGAGAGACGGTCCCCGTCAATATCCGCGGCAGCCAACTCCGAGATGATGTCGGAGCCGGGCGACGCCCGCCGGCCGGCGGCCGCCGCCAACAGGTACTCGACCATCTCCGCGCTCAACGCCTGGCGTTCCTCCTCCGGCCAGTCGGTGGCACCGGGTATCACCGCCTCGGACCAGCGGAAGAACCGTGGCCACTCGTCTTCGGGCACGCCGAGGAGGTCGCTGATGACCTGCAATGGGAGGGGAACCGCGAGTTCCGACACGATGTCGACCGGTTCTCCGGGCTCCAGCCGGTCCACCAGTACCCGGGTCCGGGCCCGGATGGCATCTTCGAGCCCTCGCATGAACTTCGGACGGAAGCCGGGCTGCACCAGGGCCCGGTAGCGGGTGTGGTCGGGCGGGTCGGTGTGCATGATGGTCGGTGGCGTCGGGTATTCGTTGCCGATCTCGAAGACCATGACCCCCTTGCTCGAGCAGAAGGTGTCGGCGTCCCGGGAAACAGAAGTCACCTCGGCGTGCCGGCTGACCACCCAGAAGCCGAGGGTACGGTTGCGGATCACCGGCGCTGCCGCCCGCAGCCGGGCATAGAGGGGGAACGGGTCGCCGGCGTAGAAGGTCGGATCGAGGAGTGGCGCGGTCAGGTCATCGGCACTGCCGGTGCCGGTGCCGGTGCCGGAAGCACGGTCGCCGCCGGATTGACCGGGCTCTGAGGGGTCCGACGCTGCCGGGGCAGCCGAGGACAACCGGGTTACCTGGTCACCCGATGAGCACGCCGGTGGGCGGGTCGAACCCCTGAGCCACGGCCAGAGCCTCGTAGGCAGCCAGGGTGCCGGCCCCGTCGGTCACGCTCTCGACCGAACCATCGGCAGCCAGGTTGAGGTTGACCCCCTCCATCACAAAGAGCACGTCGGTGAGCCCGTCGTTGTCGTCGGGAACGTCGAGGGTGTGCACGGACCCGGCGGGTTCCCGAATGTACGACCCGGCACCGTTGTAGAAGTCGTACTCGAGGTAGTGCCACCGGCCCGAGATGGTGAAGCCGTCGACGGCGCCGGTGTGCCGGTGGGTCTGGAGGCGGACTCCGGGCTCGAACCGGTTGCGGACCACCCAGACGCCGTTGGCCACATCGACCCGCAACACCTTCAACCAGATCCCCCCGGTGGCATCCACCCACGGCAGGTCATCTTCGGCCGCGTGGCGCACCACATCGGCAGTGCCGGCTATCGCCATCTCGATCCCCTCCCTCCATCCCGTTCCCAGATGTGTTTGACACACTGTCTCTGACAGGTCAGTACTGGCCAATCCGCTGGTCAGGATTGGTGTCGATCAGATGCTGCCCGCTCAGGGAAACCTGGCTCGTCCACATCGTGCCGTCCCACCAGCGGTAGTGGAACCGTCCGCTCGGATCCGGATGCCAGCCGGGTGGCGGCAGCACCGGGGGCCCGGCTTCGGGGGTCCCCGGCGCCGCGAGGGCAGGATCCGATGCCGTCACCGGTTGGGTCGCCGATTCAGCCTGTGGAGTTGGCGTTGGTGGTGGTGGTGGTGGCAGGTGCGAGGGTTCGGGCTCGCCGAGCCCGGGTGAGTTGGCGGGGCGGGGGTAGGCCGGAAACTGTGAACCCGCCCGAACGGGTTTTGCCATCGGCGCGATCGGCTGGGTCCCGAGCGACGCTCCCGGCACCCCCGGGTGCCCGGGCCCCATCCGGACCGCCCTTCGAGCGTCGCTGGCCCTGGCGATCAGGAAAAGGACCACACCCAGCAGCACCGACAAGAACCACAACAGCGCCCAAACCGGCGACGGCAGTCCCCACGGCGTGCGGCCGGTGAGCTTCCGGACCCCCTCCGACAGCCGGTACCCGATGGCGGCCCAGAGGATCGACAGCCCCCCGATCACAATTAGCTCGGTCGTCGACATTTGCATGGCACTACAACTCTAGGTCGGCGTGCCGTACCGGTACCCTTCATGCCTGGCGCCGGTCTTTCCCGAGGTCGAAGGGGTAGCATGAGACCGTGCCCGTGCTGCCGGAGATGTCTTGGTTCGATCGCCTGGACAGCTGGCGGCGGCAGGTCACCTCGGAGTTGGTCGCCCTCCCCTCTACCCTCCAGGAGTTCCGGGAAGGTGTCACCAATTTCCAGCGGATCACCACCCGCCTGCTCGACGCCACCGACACCCTCGAGCAGTTCACCCGACTGTACATGGGTGGCATGGCCGACACCCGTCGCCAGGTCGAAGAAGTAAACCGGGTCCTCCGGGAACAAGTCGGGTCCCCGGCCACCGACCTGGTCATCGGCGCCGTCGGTGAGTTGACCGACGCCCTCTCCTCGATGGTTCGTCTCAACCCACTCTTGAGGCGTCCGCCATCGCCGCCCGGCGAACATCCACCGTCGACCGACATCGGCGACTGACCATTTCACCGGCCACCGGGCCGGGGAGATCGAGACCCCTCCGCGGGCGGCGGCTTCGACCCTGGTTGGCTTCGCAGCTGGACCCAGACCCCGGCCCGGCCCCGGCCCCGGCCGTCTGCCGCCAGCCCGAGTCCAGATAGCCTCGGAACATCCCAATCTGAACAGGTCAATTACGCCGAGAACTTGGCGCGATTGCTGCATCCCCCGAATGGAGGCCGAGATGGCGAAGATCCTTTACACCGCGGAGGCGACGGTCACCGGTGGCCGTGTCAACGGTCATGGCGTCACCAGTGACGGGGCCCTGGACGTGCAACTCCGTTCACCCAAGGAGTTGGGTGGCGAAGGCGGTGGCACCAACCCCGAGCAGCTCTTCGCAGTGGGTTACGCGTCCTGTTTCGAGAGTGCCCTCGGTGCGGTGGCCCGTCGTCAGCAGGTCGAGGTGGGTGACGTCTCGATCGACAGTCGAGTGAGCCTTCTCCCCACCGAAGAGCGAGGCTTCAAGATTGCCGCCGAGCTCGACGTGATCCTCCCGGGCATTCAGGATGCAAAGCAGGCAGTAGAGCTCGTTGCCGCCGCCCACCAGGTGTGCCCCTACTCGAATGCAACCCGGGGCAACATCGACGTCACACTGACCGCCAACGGCAACCAGGTCGGCTAGTTCAGCGGAACCGATTCTGCTCTCCGTATCCGTGGCCGGAAATCGAGTACCGGCTCCGGGAAATCGGAGCGCAGGCAAAGCCCGATCAACAGCGAGAGTTCTGCCTCGGGCGCAGGTCCGGTGGGTCGGCAAACGGATCCGGTGGTAATCCCTGCTGCGTCGCGCTCTCGTCCAATGAGTCAACGCAGATGGTGAACCAGAATGTGCTTCCTCGGCCGAGCTGGCTCGATACTCCGCAATCGCCTCCCAGGAGGGCGACGAGTTGGCCACTGATCGACAAGCCCAGGCCACTCCCTCCATGGGTGCGAGACGTCGACATGTCAGCCTGCACAAACGGTTGAAAGATCCGATCCAGCTTTTCGGGGTCGATCCCGACGCCGGTGTCAGCAACCTCGAACCGAAGGACAACGCCATCGTCGAGGGATTCGAACTCAGTGACACGAACGGAGACGTCACCGGTTGGGGTGAATTTGATCGCGTTTCCGACCAGATTGAGAAGGATTTGCCGGGACCGAAATGGGTCCCCCCTGACGATTGCCGGGACCGAGTCGTCAACCGCGCCAACCAACTTGAGACCCTTGGAATCCGCTTCAGGTGTCAACAGGTGGATTACATCGTTCACGACAGTGGGGACACTGAATTCGACTTTTTCGATGTCGAGCTTTCCGGCTTCGATTTTTGAATAGTCGAGGATTTCATTGATGACCGTCATGAGCCCCGCGCTCGAACTGCGGACCGTCTCGGCATAGTCGCGCTGAAGGTCGTCTAGATCGGTCTCGAGGAGAAGTTCGGTCATGCCGATGACACCAGCCATCGGCGTTCGGATCTCGTGGCTCATGTTGGCCAAGAAGTTGGACTTGAGCTGGGAGGTTTCTTCCGCCTGGGCAGCCATGTGCTCGAGCCGCCGCTCGAATTCCCTTCGACCGGTGATGTCGAGATACGCAGCCAGAAAATGATCGCGGGTTCCGTCGGCTCCGTGGATCCGAACCGCGCGGACGACGCACCAGATGACCTTCCCACTGGCGTGGATGAAACGGCGGGTGTAGTTCAAATCCTCGACATCGGAATGGGCCAGCCCATCGACAATTTCGACGACCATCTCCGCATCTTCGGGATGACTGATGGCAGCCGGCGTCATGGTGACCAACTGATCGTCCGAATAGCCGAAGATGTCGCAGACTGCAGGATTCACGCGAAGAAAACGGCCGTCCAGCGACAACTCGGCCAGGCCGACCGGGGCCAGATCAAATATCGCCCTCGAACGCTTTTCAGATTCGACCAGCGAAAGTTCGGCTGTCTTTTTGTCGGTGATGTCGACGAAGTGAGTCAGAACAAATGCGAGACTGCGCTCTTCGTCGAAGACGGCGGATGCGCTGACCGCACACCACACCACTCTCCCCGAGGCGTGTCGGTAGCGTTTCTCGGTATTGAATTGCTGGGCGCTCGTTGAGGCGAGTCCGCACGCCGCCAGTCGATCCAACTCGGTCAGGTCGTGACGCACATCGTCGGCATCCTCGGGGAGGCAGATGTCGGCCGGAGTCATGGTGCAGAGCTGCTCGGCGGAGTAGCCCAAGATCTCGCACAGCGCCGGATTTACGCGGACGAATCTTCCTTCCGTGGACACCTCGGCCATTCCGGTCGGCCCGTGCTCGAACGACAACTTGTACTTGGCTTCACCAGAGCTCAGATTGGTCGCCATCGCGACACTCCCGGCGTAGCCCCCATCCTTCCCATAGATCGGCATGGCCGCCCAGCGGACGCGTACCTCGAGGCCATCGGCGTTGATGAATCGGTTTTCGTATAAGCCGACCCTGCCGGATTGACGCTGTTTCAACTGCTCGACCATGACGGATTGGGCTTCCGCGTCCATGAACTCGAAAATGTTCCGCCCGATGATCTGGTCCTCTTCCCGCCCGAGCATGGAAGTCACACCGGAATTGACCGACGTGACGATCCCCTCCGCGTCCATGGTGAGGACCCCATCGCCTGAAACGCTGAGAACTCGTTGGCAGTTCTCCTGAGTCTGTTGCATACGAAGTCGTTCGATCCTCACACTGCGGGCGATCACCAGCCGGGCATCGAGGTCATCGGCTGAGAGAGGACTCTGGATGAAATCCTGGGCTCCCTCCCGCAACGGACTGCCCAACGTCGGTTTTTCCTTGGGGCTCGAGAGGACGACGACCGGTATCGAACCGATTTCTGCCGTCCCTTTCAACTCCGCCAGCACCTGACGACCACGCCCCTCGGACAGCCCGAGATCGAGGAGGATCACGTGGGGCTGGCATTGCTTGGCGATGGTGAGCGCCTCGGCCGCGCTGGCGGCCAGCTCTACCGTCCACCCCGCGGTATCGAGCGCCGATCGAAGCTTCAGCTGCAGGTCGATGGCATCGCTGATCAGCAAGACCCTCTGCTGGCCGCTTCCCGCGACGCCCGGTACGGATGGCATATTCCTATATCGGCAGTAAGAAAGGCCAGGGTGAGAGGGACCAAAGTCCCTATCACCGGCGGCAGGCAGTGATCAGAGGTCGATCCGCCGGCCCAACTCTCGATCCACCCTGGTCACGAGCTGTTTCTTCGATTCCCGAGGGGTCGCGGGACTGGCCATCCGGCTCGAGCCGCTTAATCGGATGGCCCCTGCTGGACACCTGATATTCCGGCTAGCGCATCTCTCACGATCTGGACGAACTCGGTGGAGCGGACCGGCTTGATCAAATACGCGTAGAACTGACCATCCGGATCGACGGGGGTGCCGAGCGCGGCGTACCCGGTGAGGATGATCACCACGGTTTCCGGGTTGCGCTCTTTGATCGCGCGACCAAGCTCGGTACCGCTCCCATCGGGCAGTCGATGGTCGATCACCGCGACTGCCGGAAGGTGCACGGCTTGGAGGTTCACACCCTCCTGATAGGAGCTCGCACCGACCGATTGGATCCCCGCAGAGGTGAGCATCCGGCAAAGGCTGTCGCGGATCGGATCGTTGTCATCGACAACGAGGACGACCTGGCCGGAGTCGGGTGTTGGCTCTGGAGGGTTCACGGGACCGGCGCCAGCGGGGATTCGTCGAAATTTCCAGCAACTCCATCACCGATGCTCACGCCTTTGTTCACCCCACTGAGCTTGTCGAAGGTACCGATATCGGTAGTACTTTTCAAGAATATTGTAGTGTGCGTCTGAGGCCGTCGGTCGATTGAGCCGAGGTCTGACTGGACCAATCGAGTCCATCGGCCCATGGTCAGTTCCCGCCCGTTCATGGGGCGGTCGAAACCCCTTCGGCAATGGCTTGGGCGATCGCCTCGAGGAGCTCGGTCGGCAGGAACGGTTTCTTGACGAGCGCCATCGATCGCGGCAGCACCCCTTTTTCCGCGATCGTCTCTCGGCTGTACCCTGACACGAAGACCACCGGGAGAGCCGAGGCTTTGGCGCGCAACTGATCGGCCAGCGCCTTGCCGGAGACGCCTCCGGGCATCACGATGTCGGTCACCAGGATGTCAATGGTCTCCGAATCGAACACCTGCAGCGCTTTGACACCATTCTCGGCCTGAAGGACCCGATAGCCGGCATCCTCGAGAATCCGAGTCGTCGAGCGGCGAACACCCTCCTCATCCTCTACCAGGAGGACGGTCTGGTGGCCCCCACCGCGTTCGGGCGTCATGAGGGTGGTGGCATCCACCAGGACCGGCGCATCCGTCGAAACCGGGAACAGCAAGGTGAAGATCGAACCGACCCCGAGCTCGGTCGAGACCGATGCGTGGCCACCCCAGCGGTTGGCGATCCCATAGACCATGGCAAGACCCAGGCCGGTCCCACGGCCAGTTTCCTTGGTGGTGAAGAATGGCTCGAATGCCTTGGCCGCTACCTCCGGGGTCATGCCTTCTCCGTTATCTTCGACTCTGATCCTCACGTAACGCCCCGGGGAGAGACTCGCGGGAACATCTGAAGCTTCGAGCTCCACTGAGTCGACCACAATTGAGAGTTCACCTCCCTGTTTCATGGCGTCACGGCTGTTGATGGCGAGATTCATCAGCATCTGCTCGATCTCACCGGCGCCGGCGCGAACATAGGAAGGATCCTCGGGAACTTGGACGTCGAGGTGCACGTCTTCGCCGAGGGTATGCCGCATGAACCGGGCGGCATCGAAGACGACCTTGTTGACGTCGATCGAGTCCGGACGGGCGGTAGTTTGTCGACTGAACATGAGCAACTGCCGGGTGAGTTCTGCCGCGCGCTCAGCGGCCTTTTGCACCTCGCCCACATCTCGATGCATTTCGCTTTCTGGTTCGGTCGATTCGGCCAGGAAGCCGGCATAACTGATGATCACCTGCAACAGGTTGTTGAAGTCGTGGGCAATTCCCCCGGCCAGTTGACCGACTGCCTCCATACGTTGAGCCTGACGAAGGCTCTGCTCGGCCTGTTCCTTATGGACCAGAGCCGCGTCGAGATCCGCATTCGAGACTTTGAGTTCCGCCACCAGCCCGAGTGCGTCGTCTCGCCGACGAGATGCAATCTCGAGCAGGACCGCGGCAGCCAGGGTGGCCAGCAAACCGAACACGCCCAAGAGCCAGGGGAATCCCCCCGTGAAGCCACCTGCCAGGTTGGTGTGAGAGCTGATCGCGATGATAACGTGACCCGGCGACACCACGGATCCGGGGTGGCTTACCAATTGTGCCCCGGTGACCAGATTTCCAGGATCGGTGATGACAGAGAGTGCGACTTGCCCGCCGTCAGCCCCGGGCAGGAGCCGGGTCGTCTGCAGAGCGAGGTTGGCCGGGATCGCGGATCCGATATAGACGGCGGCGTAGGTGCCAGGGAAGAGAACGCCCGAGAGCGAGGTGACCGCGTTGGCCGGTCCGATGGCATACTCGGCGTACAGGGCATATCCGGCCGGAACGAATCCGGCTCCGAATACCATCTCGATCCACCGCTTGCCCGATGCCGTAAACGCGCCGACAAAATTGCCGTGTGGACTACCCGCGAGGGTCCTGACCAGGGAATTGTCCTGCGCCCGGAGAAAGATCGCGATGGAACCCACCGACCGACGCCAGCACACTTGGCTGGCTTCCGACCACATTCAACAACGCCACCGATGCTCCAGTTGCAGCCACCGCGCTCGCGGCGGCGTCGAAGGTGGCGGACGATACCCCGGACGGAGTCACGACCTGACCGAGCTGTTGATAGGGAGTCGTCAACGTGTCGATGACCTGGGTCATCACCAGCGCCCCTTGAGCCGCGTCCTGACGCAACAACGCGTTGTTGGAGTCCGTCACCGAAGCACGGGCGGCTGCGAACGTCGCGATGGACGCGGCGATGCCGATGATCACGACACCCAGCGTCACCCGGTGAAAACGGCGTCTTCCTGTGGATGCGATACGGCAGTCACCTCCCCCTCTGATCGCGCGCTCCATTGAGCGCAGTGGCTAGACCCTGACTGGATATGTCGGCTCAACGGGAGCCGGGCATTAATCCATTAATCCTTTCCTCCCCGGATCCGACCGGGACCCGAATCCAGACGCCGGTGGCTCCCGCCGACAAAGGTTGTGCCTGCAGCCTTCCATTTCTCACCTCCGCGTGCCCTGCACCCACGGTTCAGTCCGGGCTCGCTGGTGGGGACGGAGGGAGTCGAACCCTCACTGGAGGCGGTTTAAGCGCCCTGCCTCTACCGGTTGGGCTACGTCCCCGGGACGGTGTGGTGACCGATGGAGAAGGTCCACCAGGTCAAGGGGAGCACTCTAACTGGGAAACCACGGAGACAGGAGGGTTCCCGCGGAGGGATGCGGACGCCGACGGGCCGAACACCGAACCCGGCCATCACACCGTCAGCGGTCGGCGGCCGCCGGAACCGTCGCCGGGACAACCGCCGGTGCCACCGCCGGCGCCAGGGCCTCCAGCTCACCGTCGCGGGGACCCGCCAGCGGGCGCCACATCCCATCGCTCCCCGGCCACGGGCCGAACACCATGGTCGGCCGCCCGTCCGGCTCCCAGGCCGGCCAATCCCCGACGGTGGCGTTCGACGGCGCACCCGATCGGGCGAAGGCGGCCCACGAGCTTCGCATCCCTTCCGAGAGCCGGAATGCACCCTCTCCCCCACCGGAGAACAGTTGCACGTTCGGGTTTCGGACCGTACCGAAGACGAACGGCATCTCCAGCCCGTGGCACGAGCCCAGCATTCCTCCCAGCGCCGGCGTTTGCCAGGTGAACAGGTACAGGTAGGTTCCGACCCCCGGATTGGTGGCCGAGGCATGGACATCGGCCAACCGGACCGACGGCAGACGGAAGATGACATCGCTGGCAATCGCCGACCAAAGGTCAGGAGGCTGTACCGACTCCCCCCGACCGGCCCGGATGTCCCGGTAGGCGGCGACCACCGTCGACGCCTGCTCCGGGCTCAGCGTCGCCCGCTCCACCCACCGGACCAGGCCGTCCTCGTCGAGATTGCTGATCTCGGGAACCCCGACCGCGAAGAAGGCGGCCTCGTCGCGGTTGGTTCCCACCATCAACGGGACGTCGGCGACCGCGCCGGCGGCGATCTCGGTCTCCGGCGCGGCTGACCAGCAAGCCCCCGTCGACGGTGGGGAGGAGCGGCAGCGGCAGCCCATCTCCGACCCGGAGGGTCGCGCTCAACTCCCCCACCGCCCGCACCAGGTCGTCGGCGGACACCCCCGCCAGCGCTTGGCGGGTCATCGGGACGCCGAGCAGCCCAGCCAGGCCCTCCGCCCGGGCGGCAGCCTGGTCGACGCCGTGGGTGTAGGGAGGACCGCTTTCGACGATGGCCCGGTGGAACAGGCCCTTGGCCGCCGGAACCCCGAGCAGCGCCGACACGCTCATTCCCCCGGCCGACTCACCGAAGATGGTGACGTTCCCCGGATCGCCACCGAAGCCGGCAATGTGGTCGCGCACCCAAGCCAACGCCGCCACCTGGTCGGCCAGGCCCCAATTGCCGGATCCCGACCACGACCCACCGCCCAACCATTCCGATCCCGGGTCATCCAGGGCCGGATGGGCCAGGAATCCCAACGCCCCCAACCGGTAGTTGATGGTTACCACCACCACGTCACCGTGGCGAGCCAACATCCCTCCCCGGTAGAGGGCGCCCGACCCCGACCCGGTGGTGAAGCCGCCGCCGTGGATCCACACCATCACCGGCCGACGGGCGGTGTCGATCCCCGGGGTCCACACGTTGAGATACAGGCAGTCCTCCGAATGCTCCTCCACCTCCCCGGCGATGGACATCCCGGCAATCGCCGCCGCCTGCGGGGCGCTCGGCGAGAAGGTCTCGCACTCCCGGATCCCCGTCCACGGATCCGGTGCTACCGGAGGTCGCCATCGGCGCCGGCCGATCGGGGGCGCCGCGTAGGGGATGCCGGAGAAGGACCAGACGCCGTTCCGGGCCGCGCCCCGGAGCCGACCGCTTCGGACCTCGACGATGCCGTCCATGACTCTTCCTCCGAATTCCGCTCGCCACCTGGACTTCAACCTACAGGCTGCCCGTCGCGAGTGGCTTGGATCCCGGGACGCCGGGAACTACTGTTTCTGAAGTGGCTGATGTGAGTATCGGACAATCGGCCGGTACGAAGCACGCGCCACCGGGGCGCTGGTTCCGTAGACGGCGCTTCGGCCGGACCGCGGCATCCACCGCGGTGGTGCTGGCCACCGGGCTGGCTCCCCTGCTTGTCTCCGGGGTCGCGACCGCGGCCCCGGGAACCACGACCACCACCGCCTCCGGCCCGGACCAGATCAGCGCCACCCAGGCCCAGCTGTCCACCCTCGAGAATCAGATTGCCCAGCAGCAGAAGACACTCGACCAGGCGGACGAGAACTACAACCAGGCAGTGGTCAAGCTCACCGCCACCCAGGCGTCGCTGCTGACCACTGCCGAATCGCTCGATGCCTACAAGGCGAAGCTGGCCGCCGACAAGGCCCGTCTGAGCGTCGATGCCATCAACGCCTACGTCTCCGATTCCTCGTCCGGCCCGATTGCCAATCTGTTCTCGGTTCCCGGCGACACCAACGCGACCCGTCACACCTACGAGAAGGTGGCCGCCGACAAGGTCCTCCGCGATGTCAACGCCGTCCAAACCGGTCAGCGGCAGCTCAAGAAGACCCAGGCGGCATTGCTCGCCGAGCAGCAGGCCGAATCCAGCCAGGTGGCCCAGGAGAGCCAGACCAAGCAGACGGCCACCCTGATCTCCGGACAGGCGCAGGCCACCCTCACCCAGGTGCAGGGGACGCTCGCTTCCCAGATCGCCCAGCAAGCTGCCGCCCAGGCCTCGGCGGCGGCCGCGGCCGCGGCCGCGGCCAAGACACCCGGTGCCGCCCGGTCAGCCGCCGCCCAGGCCTCGCAGGCGGCCGAGGTGGCCAGTTCGGTGGGATCGGGCTCCGCGGCCGCGTCCGCCGCCAATGACTCCGCCAACCAGGCCAACCAGTCGGCCGCCTCCGACGGCGCCGGCGGATCCGGTCCGGTGGCCAGCGGCGGTGCGCCCCAGGCGGCCGGACTGGCTGCCGTGCACGGTGCCATGAAGTACCTCGGGGTTCCCTACCAGTGGGGGGGCGCCAGCAGCTCCGGCCTCGACTGCTCCGGGCTCACCATGCTGGCGTGGGCCCATGCCGGGGTCTCCATGGACCACTCGGCCGCCGACCAGTACGCCTCCTTCCCCCACGTGAGCCTGTCGTCCCTGGAGCCCGGCGATCTCATCTTCTATGACCTCGGCGGCAGCGGCGTCGACCACGTGGTGATGTATGTCGGGCCGGTGCTCGATGGCCAGCCCACCCAGTACGGGTCGCTGACCATCATCCAGGCTGCCCACGCCGGGACCGTCGTCTCCTTCGACCCCCTCTGGTACACCGGGTTGGTCGGCGCCGCCCGGCCGTAGCGTCGCCGTGCCTCACCCGCACCCGGAGCCGGACCTCACCCCGCGTTGTAGCATCGACGTCGTGAGCTCGGACGCCCCCGACAGGTCAGGCACCTCTGAGCGGACGTCGTCTCGAAGGCGATCCATCGAAGCCGAGCTGGTGCACCGAACCGAACCCGGTGGGTCGCCGTCATCCCCGAAGAGCCCCGCCAAGGTGCTGCCGTCCCACCTGCCAGTGGTCGCACCTCGCGAGGAGAGCCCGGCGCGGCCGGACCCCCGGCGCTCGGATGTCGACGAGTGGGGGCGCTCCGAGCACATCCGGTCGATCACCCGCCGTCTCTACGATCCCCTCTACAAGTACTGGTTCCGGGTGGAGTGGGACGGTCTCGAGAAGATCCCCACCGACGGCGGGGCGTTGATGGTCGCCAACCATGCCGGCGCCATCCCCTCCGACGCGCCGGCCATCATGCACGGTATCGAAAAAGAGCTGGGCCGCCCGGTCTACGGGATGGCCGACTACTTTTTCCGTACCGTGCCGGTACTGGGCACCCTGTGGGCGCGAACCGGCGGTCTTCCTGCCCACCCGGACAACGCCTACCGGCTGTTGCACGACCAGGGGCAACTGGCGCTGGTGTTTCCCGAAGGAACCAAAGGGCCCTCCAAGACCTACTCGGACCGGTACCGGCTGCGCCGGTTCGGCCGCGGGGGCTTCGTCGAGATCGCCATGCGCTCCGGGGTGCCGGTGATACCCATCGCCGTAGTCGGTGCCGAGGAGTCGATGCCGATTCTGTTCCGCATGAACGGGCTGGCCAAAACCCTGAACCTGCCCTACTTCCCGGTGACCGCCAACGATTTCGTCTTCGGCCCGATCCTGGGAAAGGTGGCCTACTTCCCGGTGAAGATGAAATTCCGGGTGCTCGACCCGGTCTACTTCGATGTCGAACCCGGACTCGAGCGGTACTCGAAGAGCCGGGTCATGGACGAGGCGGAGCAGATCCGGGGCAAGCTGCAGGACACCCTCCACGACATGCTGCGGGAGCGCCGCAGCGTCTGGTTCGGCTGACGGTGGGACGCCGGGTACTGATCACCGGTCTGGACACGTTCTGGGGCGGGCGGATGGCCCAGGCGCTCGAGGCCGATCCGAGCGTGGAGATGATCCTCGGGCTCGGGACCGGCGAACCCCGGGTCCCGCTCGAACGCACCGAGTTCGTCCGGGCCGACCAGACCTACTCCATCTTGAACCGCATCGTGAGGGTCACCCAGGTCGACACCATCGTCCACACCTTCCTCAAGACCAACTCGGTGGACATCTCCGGTCGGATGCTGCACGAGATCAACGTCATCGGGACCCTCAACCTGCTCGCCGCGGCTGGCGCCCCGGGTTCGTCGGTCCGCCAGGTGGTGGTCAAGTCGTCCACCCACATCTACGGGGCCTCCCAGAAGGACCCGATGTGGTTCAGTGAGGACGCCCGCCGCAACGCCCCGGTCCGCACCCGGTTGGAGGGATCGCTGATCGAGGTCGAGGCGTTGGTCCGCGACTTCATCGTGGACAACCCGCACTTGGTCGTTTCCGTCCTCCGGTTTGCCAACGTTCTGGGTACCGACATCGTCACCCCGATCAGCATCGGTCTGCGCCGCCGGCTGCTCCCCTGCATCGCCGGATTCGACCCCCTTGTCCAATTCGTCGAGGAGGATGACGTCGTCCGATCGCTGGAGTTCGTCACCCATCACCGGATACCGGGAACCTTCAACGTCGCCGGTGCCGGCAAACTGCCGTGGAGCGAGGTGGCCTCGATTGCCGGGGCCCGGCTGTTTCCCCTGTCTCCGATCAGCACCCACTCGCTTGCCGCACCATTTCGGTGGGTCGGGCTCATCCAGGTCCCCGTCGAGATGGAGTCGGTGATGCGCTTCGGACGGGGGGTGGATACCTCCCGGTTGATCGACGCCGGATTCAACTACCGATACACCAGCGCCGGAGCCGTCGAGAGCTTCACCCGGGCTAACAACCTCCGCCGGGCCGTCGGGGGGAACGACCCGACCTACCGCTACGAGCAGGATGTCGAACAGTTCTTCCGGCACTCCCCCGCCGTGGTGCGAGGCAGCGAGGGCTAGGTACTCCGAGGCTGCCGATCGATCCCGAGCGTCCCGGCCTCACGGTTGGCGCCCGAGGGCGATCCGGAACCAGGTGGTGCCGATCACCCGGGCGTAGTGCAGTCCGAAGATGAGGTTCCCGCCCTTCTTGGACTTCCCCGACGCCCGCGGGTGCCAGACGGTCGGGCGTTCGGCGAGCCTCCAGCCTCGGTGGGCGGCGGTGATCACCACTTCCGCCGTCTGGTACTGGTCCTGGCGCAGGTACGGGATGATGTCACGGAGCAGCTCGCGGCGGAAGGCCCGGAACCCATTGGAGGTGTCGGTCAACCCCTCTCGGGTGATGGCATTGAGGATCCGGGCGTAGAGCCGGACTCCGGCTTGCCGGAACCGGTCGGTGGTGTGGTCGACGCCCAACCGGCGCGAGGCGATCACGAAGTCGGCGTCGTCGGCTACCAGCGGCTCGACCAGATTGTTCAACTCCGCGGGGTCGTTCTGCCCGTCGGCATCGAGGGTGACGACGTAGCGGGCCCCGTGGGCCAGGGCCAACTCGTAGCCGAGCCGGAGGGCGGCGCCCTGGCCGAGGTTGACCGGCAGCACACAGGTGAACACTCCGGACTCCATCGCCACCTGACGGGTACCGTCACCTCCGCCGTCGACCACCACCAGGACGGAGACCTCGAGTTCGCCGGCCCGGTCCGGCACTTTCTTCAGCACGTCGCCGAGGTTGGCCTCCTCTTCGTAGGCGGCGATGAGCACCAAGACCGGCCCGAAGGCGGTGTTCGGGTATCGCCCCTCGAAATCGGAACGGGCACTCTCGAGAACCATCCGCCGAAGCTCGGATTTTCGATTGTCGCCGGAGATGGCCCGCTCAACGTGGGTCATCAAAGGGGTCTAGTCCTCAGCTGTCGCGCCGACCGAAGATGCCTCACCGGGAAGGTTCACGGTGACATCGAAGTTCCTGTCGGTGGAGAGGTGGCTGTTGGTGCTCCTCCACTCGACCCTTGATTGGATCACGGTCGGGTCGACGTTTCCCTTGTGGCGCTCGGCCACATCCAGCATGTTCCGGATCACCGAGGGCTCGAGCAGGTGGGGAACCAGCCCGAGGTCGAGCAGCTTGGTGTGAGCGGCCCGGTAATAGTGCTCCTCTTGTTCGACCCGGGGGTCCAGCGTGTGGTCGATGGTGGCCTCTCCCGAGTACTCCCCGGCCACCAGCGTCGCCATCTCGCCGACGGAGAAGGACTCGGTGAACTGGTTGAACACCCGATACTCACCGGTTTCGGCCGGGTGGTCGAGGGCCAGCTCGACGCAGGCCAACGTGTCGACGATGTTCAGTACGCCCCGCGTCTGCCCGCCGCTGCCGTAGACGGTGAGGGGGTGGCCGGTGACGGCTTGCACGCAGAAGCGGTTGAGCACCGTCCCGAACACGCCGTCGTAATCGAACCGGGTGGCGAGTTCCGGATGGAGCCCTGTCTCCTCCGTCTGATGGCCGTAGACGATTCCCTGATTGAGATCGGTGGCACTCACTCCCCAGGTTCGACAGGCGAACATGATGTTGTGGCTGTCGTGCACCTTGGACAGGTGGTAGAAGGAGCCCGGTTGCTTCGGGTAGGGAAGGATGTCGGTCCGGCCCCGGTGGGTGATCTCGATGAATCCCTCTTCGATGTCGATGTTGGGGGTTCCGTACTCGCCCATGGTCCCCAACTTGACCAGGTGGATGTTCCGGTCCTGCTCGGCAATGGCATACAACAGGTTGAGCGTGCCCACGACGTTGTTGACCTGGGTGTAGACGGCGTGCCGGCGATCGATCATCGAATAGGGCGCCGAACGCTGCTCGGCGAAGTGCACCACCGCGTCGGGACGGAACGACGCCAGGGTGTTCGAAGCGAACACCGGGTCGGTCAGGTCGCCGATGTAGGTGTCGATCTCCAGGCCGGAAATGTCCTGCCAGCGACGAACCCGCTGGTGGAGGTCGGCAATCGGGACCAGGCTGCCGACGCCGAGTTCGAGGTCGTAACGACGCCGGGCAAAGTTGTCGACGATGCCGACCTGATGACCCCGCCGGGATAGATAGAGGGCCGTCGGCCATCCCAGATAGCCGTCACCTCCCAGGACCAGCACCTTCACGCGTTCGTTCTCCTCAGCGACTCGATTTCACCGCAACTCTGATTCCCGCCAATCCGGGGAGTGTAACAAATGGACTTTGGCGATTCTAAGGATGACCCTCACCGGCCCGTAGTCCGAGCATAAACGGGCAGGCCTCGTGGGCGTTCTTGTGGTTTGACCGACACTCTCAGCGTTTTCACAGCTTTCAATCCACGCTCACCGGATCGAAGAATCCCTCGACCAGGGGAGGGTCTTCACCCCCGGTCACCGGGAATTGGCTCAAACGGGAGGGAAAGCTCCCGACGATCAGCCGCAGCCACACGCCGAACGCGACCAGAACCACGATGAACGCCACCGAGATGGCCACCGTGCCGAAGGGTGGATGCCATTTTCCCCCGAAGGGGATGAAGGGCCCGCGCAGCCCGACCGTGTACCGGCGCAACGCCTCGAAGAAGATGGCGAACTCGGCAATGATCAGCACCACAGGGATGACCGTCGCCACCCGGCGGTGCATCCGATCGGTGAGATAGCCGTTGACCACCGCGCCGGCGGCCACCAGGGGTATGCCCGCGGCCAGGGGCAGCGTGTACCGCCCCTGCCACACGTACCCCAGGTTGTGGGCATTGGCCGCCTCGAAGACGATGGGGATGACGACGGTCAGCACCAGCAATCCGACCAGCACCACGACGTACGGCCTCCGGCCCAGGAACAGCCCGAGACCCAGCAGCATGAAGACGATGGCGATCCATCCGTAGTACGACACCGACGGGATGGGCACGTCGAGCCACCCGACCACCCCGATCATCTCGCGGACGAAGCCGTCGGAGAATCCGATGCTGTTGGTGATCACGCTGGTGGCCGACGCATGCTTCGGCGGTAGATGGCCGGTGGGCAACAGCGCCAGCGGGTCATAGCGAATCAGCCACCATGCGGTGAACGCGCAACTGATCGCCAACACCGCCGCCCAAATCCTCGCCACCCGGTCTCGGGACAGTTCGGCCAGTTGGCTCCTCCCGGCCAGGACGACCAGGGCGATGGCGATGAGAAACAGCCAGAGCGGCGACAACCCTCGTACCTGCACGAGTACGGCCGCGGAAATGCCGACCCGCGCCAGCAACCTCCGATCGGCAACCACCGACTGTTCGGCCAGCAGCGCGATCCCCGAGGTCCACAGGCAGATCGCCGAACTCGCCTCCAAACCGTTGGGGTTGATGGTCCCGGCCATGAACAGCACCATCGGGGTCACCGCCCCGGCCACCCCCCAGACCAGCAGTCGACGCTTCTTGCAGGCGGCCGCCGATTCCAGCGCCGAGGCCAGGAACAACGCGGACAGCAGGCCGCTGACCAGCCGCATCAGCCAGATGCCGGTATTCGACGGCCACAGCAGGCTGGGAAGTCCGACGATGCCGTAATACAACGGTTCGTACCGACCCGCGGTGGTGGCGATGTTGACCTCCCGGGTCGACGCCCCCGGGGTCGGGGCACAGGAGGCGGGCACGTTGGGATGGGTCGCGTAGCAGCCGGGCAACGCTCCGAGCCCGGCGATGTTCTCGGGAACCCGCACGGTGATCTCCGACGACGGGCCCTGCTTGGTCGCCCGTTCCGGTGTGCCGTAGAACTCGCCGCG
This sequence comes from uncultured Acidimicrobiaceae bacterium, assembly GCA_963819695.1. Lineage (GTDB taxonomy): Bacteria > Actinomycetota > Acidimicrobiia > Acidimicrobiales > RAAP-2 > DASZIT01. The sequence goes on from CAWFXD010000001.1 coordinate 2,231,267, forward strand.
GGCCACCGCGGCCGCTTTGATGGCATGAGCCGGCTCGTCGGGTGAGGCCATCAGCGGGGTGGCCAGGCTCCAGGCTTCGATCAACAGGAAGAGGAGGGCGAAACTGGTCGTCCAGCGAACGCCCCGGCGCGGACGGCGGGAGGGGGCGCTCAGCGACTCGCCGAGGACCGGCTGATACTCCCGGACATCCTCGGTGTCCCTGGCTCCGGCGACGGTGAAGGTCGGCCAGTGGGCCCGGGCCCAGAACCCCGGCCTCCGGGGTCCGAATGCCGGCTCGAGGTCGGGCTCGAGGTCCGGCTCGAGGTCCGGCTCGAGGTCGGGCTCGAGGTCGGGCTCGAGGTCCGGCTCGAGGTCGGTCTCCACTTCGGCGCCCGGGTCCGCGCCCATCGGGAGCACGGCGGCAGTCTCGAAGGCGGTGACATCGAAGTCGAGCTCGGGAGCCGTTGTCGACGCCACCGAGATGATGTCGGGGGTCGGGGCTTGGCCTTCACTCTCCGGGGTGTCGGGACCCTCGGCCCCCGGGGCGGTCTCCAACGCCGGAGCCTCCGGTGGCCGGGGCGGAGCGGAGGAGAGGATCCCCAACTCCTGCGCCAACTTGGTGTTCTTCTCGTTCAGGCGCGCCTGGCCAATGGAGAGCTGGAAGGTGAAGGCGAACAGAAACAGGACGGCGATGAGCAGGATGAGATCCGGAGGGTAGGCGATCCCGACGAACCGGGCGGCCCGGTCCAGCAGGTGGAACGGCAGAGTGGCGCTCAGGAACACCATGATCAGGCTGACGCCCAACCACAGCATCCCGGTGTGCTCGCTGAGCCGATGCTGGCGGATGGCCCGCACCGAGAGGGCCAGAAATCCGATGCTGACCGCCAGTGACAGGGCAAACAGCCTCATGCCACACTCCGGCGTTGGGCGCCGTCGACCAGCAGGTCGACGACCACCCGCATCATGTAATACGCCGATCCGAGGCCGGCGATGCTTGACCGGCCGTGCCGGCGTGGCTCCATCTGCACCGGGACTTCGGCGACCGTCAATCCGGAATGACAGGCCAACACGATGGTCCCGACTTCGGGAAAGTCGGTGGGGTAGCTGGCCGCGAACAGTTCGATCCCCCGGCGGCCCACCGCCCGGAAGCCGGAGGTGGTATCGGTGAACGATCCCCCGGTCTTCCAGCGAACCAGCACCGCCAGTACCCGCATCCCGAATCGGCGGCCGGTGGGAGAATCGAACGCCCCCCGGCCGAGCCACCGAGACCCGATCGTCACATCTGCCGTCCCGTCGAACAGCGGCTCCAGGAGGCGGGGGGCTTCGGCGGGGTCGTGTTGTCCATCGCCGTCGATCTGCATGGCAAATTCGAATCCATGCCGCAGGGCGTACTGGTAGCCGGTCTGGACCGCACCGCCGATTCCGAGGTTGATGGGCAGCGACACCACCGCCGCCCCTGCCAGGTACGCCTGCATGCCGGTGTCGTCAGTGGAGCCGTCGTCCACCACCACCACGTGAGCATGTGGCAACGACGCGTAGATCATCCGTACGACGTCGAACACCGATCTTCCCTCGTTGAAAGCCGGAACGACGACACACAGGCGATGCTGTTTGCTCACCGGGTCGGCATCACCGCTTAGGGCATTCATCGCCACCATGCCATTGGGGTACTGCGAACCCGTGCCGAGCCGAGCGAGATCTTGCGATGGGACCCCGGACGGTCGGCATCAAATCCCCCCTCCCGTGGCAACCGCATTGGGCGAGACTAGCCTTCCGGCGATTTGAGGACGCGTTTCCTCCGGTCCCGGTCGGAACGGCGGACCCGACCGGTTGGAGCGGCCGTCGAGGACGGTGCCTCGGGCAGATCCGAGCCGGGTCCGAGCCGGTTCAGGACCGTTTGAGCCAGGTGGTGAGGAACTCGGTCCGCCGGTTCGCCCACTCCTCGGCGGTGATGGCGTAGCGGATGTGGTCCTCCCACTCCCCGTTGATCTCGAGGTAACCGAGGGCGACACCTTCCACCCGGAGTCCCAGCTTCTCGACCACCCGCCGGCTCGCCCGGTTGCGGGGGATGATCGCCACCTCGATCCGGTGAAGGCTGAGGGACTCGAATGCGTACTGCAGCGCGATGACCACCGCCTCGGGGATCAGGCCCAGGCCGGCGAGGTCCTGGTCGATCCAGTACCCGACCGATCCGTTCTGGAACGGGCCCCGCTGGATGGAGGAGAGGGTGATCTCGCCGGCGAACCGCCCCTCGACGAAGATGCCGAAGCCATACCCGGTTCCGAGCTGGCGCTCCCGCTCACGCATGAGACAGCGGCTGGCGAAGCTGGCGGCGTCCTCCGGCGCCAGGGGCGCACCTTTGGGCCTCGGCTCCCAGGGGATCAGCCACGAACGGCACCGGTCCCGCACTTCGTACCAGGCCTCGTAGTCCTTCTCGACCAGGGTGGCCAACCGCACCCTCCAACCCGGAAGTTCGAGGGATCGCACCGGTTGCGCAGACGCGCGCGGGCTCACGGTTCGGCCGGCCCGAACCCGGCTATCCCGATCTGCACCGCGGTCATCGGCTGTCCGCCGGGAACCGGGACGGCATTCCCGGGACGCCTGTGTCCGTGTTCAAACAACACCACCGGCGCATCGTAGGCCGATACGCTGTGCCCCACGCCAAACCCGGTAGCGAGAATCATTGCCCGGGTCACCGGAGACGAACAGACGGCATGCCAGCAGAGAACACGACTCCGGTACTCGGCTCCGCCCGGCTGTGGCTCCTCCAACACGTCAATCGGCGATCGCACGAGATCTTCCCGCTCGTCTGCATCTTCGTCGCCGTCCTGCTCGCCAATCTTCCCGGCCTGCTGCACCTGGTCACCAGCAACCCCCAGGCCGTCGACGCCTATCTGGGCCCGGGCAAGAGCGCCTGGCTGCCCGGCCGTCCCTACATCGATCCCAATTCGGGCTTCACCACCCAGGCGCTGGGTCACCTGGTCGCCCTCGACTGGCTCCATGGTCACATCCCGTGGTGGAACCCCTACGAAGGCATCGGGTCGCCGCTGGCCGGCGAGATGCAGAGCGGGGCGTTCTTCCTCCCCACCGTCCTGCTGCTGTTTCACCAGGGGATGCTCTACCTCCAGATCCTCCTCGAGACGGCCACCGGGTGGGCGACCTATTGGCTGATTCGAAGGTTGGGGGTGGGGCGGACGTTCTCGATCGCCGGGGGTGTCGCCTTCGGATTGTGTGGTTCGTACGCCTGGTTGACCCACGCACCCGTCCGACCCATCCTCCTGCTTCCGTTGTCGTTGTTCGGGGTCGAACGGGCGTTGACCGCCGCCCGGGAAGGACGGCGGGGCGGTTGGCGGTTGCTCGGCGTCGCCCTCGCCTTGTCGATTCTGGCCGGCTTCCCCGAGACCACCTTCATCGACGGGATCTTCGTGGCGTGGTGGGCGGTGATCCGGATGTCCGGACCCGGGCGGGACTGCTGGCGGCCCATGGTGGCCAAGCTCGGCACCGGCCTGCTGGTCGGAATCGCCTTGGCCGCCCCGTTGCTGGTGGCATTTCTCACCTTCTTGCCCCACGCCAACCTCGGCGGCCACGGGCCCGTCGAAGCCCACGCCTCGCTTCCCCCGGCCGGGCTTTCCCAACTCGTCCTTCCTTATTCATTCGGACCGATCTTCGGCTTTCGGGGAGGCGGGATCACCGCGGGAAACGTCGACGGCATCACCGCCTTGTGGGGCAGCGTCGGCGGGTACCTGACGGTGACATTGATCGCCGCCGGCCTCGTCGGCCTGGTCGGCCGGCGAAACCGGAGACTGAGGATCGGGCTCGGCCTGTGGGTGCTGCTCTGCCTTCTCCGTACCTTTGGCTTCGGACCGGTGGTGTACCTGATGGCGGCGGTGCCCGGCATCAACTCCACCGCCTTCTATCGCTATGCGGACGCATCCTGGGAGCTGGCCATCGTCATCCTGGCCGTCCTGGGGATGGACGACATCGCCCGGCGCGTCACCCCGCGCCGGGTGCTGGTGAGGAGCGCGTCTGCTCACCACCGGGTTGGTGGCCTGGGCGGGAGTCGCGGCGTGGACGGTGATGGGCAGGGCCAAGACGACCACCACCGGCCACCACGGGAGCGGCGATCCGTACATCATCGCCAGCTGGGTCCTCGCCGGGGTCGTCCTCACCGGGCTGATGATCGGCGGCTGGAGGTCGGCCCGCAACTCCGGTTCAGACCTCAGCCGGCGCACCCGGCAGATCAAGCGGCGGGGACGGATCCTCGCGGCCGCGGCAATCTGCGCGGAGTCCGTCCTGTTGCTCGGCTTCACCTACGGGTCGGCACCCCCGCCGGCGCAGATGCAGCTGGGTTCGGTGGCCTGGCTGCAGGACCATCTGGGTACCTACCGGTTCGCAACCCTGGGCCCGATTCAGCCCAACTACGGCTCCTACTTCGGTATCACCCAAGCCAACACCACCGACTTGCCGATTTCGAGCGACTGGGTCATCTACGTCAACTCCATGCTGGATACCAACTCCCCGACTCTCATCTTCACCGGCGCCGCCACCGTCGACCCCCAGGCGGAATCACCGGCGGATGAATTCACTTCGCACCTGGCCAACTTCGAAGCCATCGGCGTGCGTTACATCGTCACCAACGCCAACGGCCTCGACGTCCTGGGCTCCCGCTTTCCCACCCCGGGCACCGCCCCCTGGCCCAGAGGACCACGGGTCGTCTACCGCGACCGCTTCGCCGAGATCTGGCAGCTCCCCTCTCCCGCGCCGCTGTTCTCCCTCCTGCCCGCCTCCCCCAGGAATTCGGTGGACACCTCGTTCGTCGGAGCCGGATGTTCGGTGACCGGTGACGGGCCGGATCAGGCCACGGTGACCTGCACCCGTCCCTCCGTGCTCCTGAGGCAGGTGGCCGACATCCCCGGCTGGTCGGCGAGCGTCAACGGAAAACCGGTCTCGGTGCAGAAGGACCCGTTCGGGTCCCACGGGCTGTTCCAGGAACTACCGGTACCCGCCGGTACCTCCACGGTGCAGTTCACCTTCCTTCCCCCCTACGAGTTCCCCGCCTTCGCCGCCGCCTTCCTCGCCCTGGTCGCCATCCTCGGATCCTTCCTCCTCACGCCGGAACGCCTCCGGCGGCTCCGGCGTCTCCGCTGGCGACCGGCCGGGCCGCGGGGAGAGCCGTCGAGAGCTTGGCGACGGCGACCGGTGGCCGGCCCGCCGAGACATCGGGTCAGTGCGCCACCCCGGCGGCGACCGACCGGGCCGCCCAGACACCGGGTCCGCGGGCGGCCGCCACGGGGCGGCGGCGCCTCACCCGACGCACCCCGCGGACCCCATCCCCCAACCGACGCGGCTTGACCTCGAAAGCGGGCGCCCGGCTCAGGACGGGTCGGGCACCGTCTCCATCAGTCCACCCACCAACGACAGCCATGCTTCGTCTTCATCGGGTGGGCGCAAGGGGCAGAAGGGCTCGAGCCGGCCCAGGTTGCGATTGTAGAAGGGGTCGTCGATCTTCAGCGCCTCGAACCAGCGGGCCAGAAACACCTGATAGTCGTGCTGGTAGCCGGAGAGCCCGCGGCTGACCGATTCGTAGTGGATCAACCTGGCGTGGGGCGTATAGAGGATCCGGTAGCCCGCCTGCCGCATCCGGATACAGAAGTCCACGTCGTTGAAGCCGACCGCATACGACTCGTCGAACCCCTGGAGCTCTTCGAACACCTGTCGGCGAACCAACATGCAGGCGGCGGTCACTGCGCTGTATTCCTTGACGATGAGATCCCAACCGAAGTACCCCATCTCGCCTTCGGGCATGCCGGCAAACAGATGCCCGGCAATGCCCCCCAGTCCGAGCACCACCCCGGCGTGCTGAAGACTTCCGTCCGGATACAGCAGCCGGGCGCCCACCGCACCGACCTCGGGCCGCTGGCCCAATTCGACCAGGGCATGCAGCCATCCTTCCGAAGCTGCCTCGATGTCGTTGTTGAGGAACAGCAACATGTCGGTGTCGCAGGTCTTGGCGGCAAAGTTGTTGATGGCCGACCAGTTGAAGGGGCCGGGATACTCCAGCACCCGGGTCGCCGGCCGCGCCTCCAGCTGCTGGCGGAGGGCTTGGGTCTCCGGCTCGGTGCTGCCGTTGTCGATGAGCACGACCTCACTGATGGGGTAACCGGGTGCACGGTCCAAGGAGGCGAGGCAGGCCACGGTCAGGGCGGCTTGGTCCCGGAACGGCATGATGATACTGACGGTCGGCGATCCGTCGACGCGACGCCGCACGTGGTACGCCCCCTGGAAGGGCCCGCCGTCCACCGCGCCGTTGATGCCCTGTCGAACCACCGCGTCCTCCACCGCCCGTCGGCTGGCCAGGTGGGCCCACGGCTTGGCCTCGGAATCACCGGCCGCCGAGCCCGCCACCACTCGCCAGTGGTAGAGGACTCTCGGAATGTGCACGATCCTTCGGGCCTGCTCGGTGGCCCGCAGCATCAGGTCGTAGTCCTGGCTGCCGTCGAACTCGGGTCGGAACCCGCCGATCCGTCGGATCAGCTCATGTCGGATGGCGGTGACGTGTCCGAGGTAGGGGAACGACAACAGCATGTCGGGATCCCAATCCGGCTTGAAATGCGGCTGGCAGGGGCGATCCAGCTCGTCGAGCTTGTCCTCGTCGGTGTAGATGACGTCAACATCGGCCTCGGCCAGCACCACCGCGGCGATCTCGGCCAACGCCTCGGGGTCGAGCATGTCGTCATGGTCGAGGAGGACGACGAATTCGCCGGTCGCCGCGGCCAGTGCCTTGTTGGTGGCCCGGGAGATGCCCCCGTTCTCCTCGAGGGCCATCGCCCGGATACGGGCGTCTCCCGCCGCCATTTCGTTCATGACCGCGGTCAACTCCGGGTCTCCGGAACCGTCGTCGCAGAGGCAGAGCTCCCAGTTCTGGTAGGTCTGGCTGATCACCGACTGGACCGCCTCGCGGAAGTACCAGAGCGAGGGCCGGTAGACCGGGACGACCAGGCTCAGCAGTGGCCCGTCGGTGGGAAGCTGGCGGAGGTCGGTGCTCTCCTCCCGCTGCACATGTTGCAGGTGGATCCAGTGCCAGTAGGCCGGGGGAAACAGGGCGGCATGGAGGCCCCAGGGCTCGGCGGCTCTGGCCATCAGGTCGGGAATCGGGGACGACTCGGCATATTTTTCGGACATCCACCCAAGGGCAGCCACGGTTTCACCATCCACCGACGTCGATTCTGGCACGTGGCCCTGGGGTGGGTGACGGTCGGAAGTCGGCATGGCATTGGTTGGCTCACCGCGAAGGGATCGAATCGTCGGCCGCCGTCCCGACCGGGCCCGAGGCTACCACGAAGCCCTCGGCACCCATGCCTCCGAGGCAGTCGATTTTGGCTCCCGCCAGCCCCACCTGGGCCGTTCCCGGCTGGACCCGCCACCCCGGGGATCAGCGGAGGATAGGGCCAATTACGGGTACAATCCGCGGGTCGATCGGGTGGCGAGGGAGCGTGTCGTCGCTCGGGTCCACCGGCGGCGGACTGCGACAATACCCGAACGCCCGGTGAAGACCACGCGTGTTGACAGAGAAAGGAGGATCGCATCGTGGGAAAACCTGGGCTCGACCCGAACGAGTTTCTCGAGCGTCTGAAAGCAGAACACCAGGTACTCCGGTGGGAGCCACTGCCCCCGAGTCAACCGAGACCCTCCTCGGGCGGCGAGCAGTCCCGGAGCGGCGGATCGCTCGACTACCTCCACAAGCACTGGGCCCTCCCCGATTCGTTCCATCCCGAGGATGCCGGGGGTGGCCCCAAGGGCCGCCTGGTCTCCCTGTTCGGTCGCCTGACCTATCGGGTCCTGGGCCGGTACTTCCGGGAGGAGCGGGAGCTCCTGGGCCACGTCGTCCGTATCAGCGAAGCCCTTGAACGGCGGTGCGACGCCCTGACCCTGCGGGTGGCGGAGTTGAACCTCGAGATGGTGCGGCGTCAGGTCGCCGAAGCCGAGAATCAGGCCATCCTGGCCGCCTGGCTCCATGCCGAGTCGCCCCGCACCACGAGCGGCGTCACCTCGATCTCGTCCACCCTGGCTCAGCGCAACAAGGCGGCGGCCGCCGCGCTGGCGGCGGCCAAAGAGGACGGCGACCGCGCCCGATGACGCCGGACCCCGCGCCGCCGCCCTCCTCGGAGCGCCGGACCCGTCCGTGGGCGACGCGGTGAACGATCGACCGCTTGTCGCCATCCTCACCACCCACTGGGAATCGAAGTCCGAGGAGGGTTGGGCGACCCGTCAAGTCGCCGGCGCGCTGGCGTGTGCGGCTGACGTCCATGTGTTCACCCCTGAGGGTGTCTTTCCCGTCCAACGCACCGACAGTGTGTTCACCGTGCACGAAGTGGCCACGCCGAGTGGCGCCGCCGCCGAGATCCGCCGGGACCTCCTCATCGAGGCCATCTCCGAGACGGGGTCGGGGTTGACCGATCGATTGCTTCCGGAGCTCGGTCGCCTGCTCGACCGCGACCTGCTGGATTGCTGGGATGGTGTCTCGGACCTCATTTCCGGACTTCACCCGGACATGGTGGTCATCGCCGGTCATCAACTGGTGGGCGCGGTGGATGCCGTCGACCGGGTGGCTCCCGACCTCCCGGTGGTGCTGCTCGCCCTCGGATCCGACCTGGACAGCCTGTCCTTCCCCCATTTCGATCGGGTCTTCGATCGCGCCCAGGCGGTGCTCGCCGTCACCGAGACCGAACGGCTGGCCATCATCGAGCATCACGGGGGGCTGATCGGGTGCACCGGATCGGGGCCCCGCTGGCCGCCAATCCGAGCGCCCTCAATGAACCCAACACCTGGGTGGGAAAGACCGACTACGTCTTCGTCCTCACCGACGCCGAGACCCATGCCGACGAGGAAGCCGTCGCGCTCGCCCGGTTGATCCGTATGCGCTTCCCCGAGAACCCGGTCGCCATCTCCGCCACCGACGCGTTGAGCGTCTGGCATCAGGGGCGGCTGGGGGAAGGGTGGCCGGTGGTGCGATCCAGCGACCTCACCCGCCTGATGGCCTGGGCGCGGGTGGTCGTCGATCTCCGGCCCGGTCCCCTGTTCGGCCGGCGAGCCGTCGACTCCCTCCTCTACGGCACCCCGGTCATCGTCCCGGGCAACTCCCGGGCCCGGGAACACGCCGAGCTGGGAGGCGGCGGCCTGTGGTTCGACACCCCCGGGGAGCTCGTCTGGTGTGTCGAGGCCATGCTGGACCCGGAGATCCGCAGCAGCTTCAGCGCCCAGGGACGGGCCTACGCCGAAGCCGCCTACGGCTCGACCGATGGGTTCATCCAGCGGGTGCTGATGGCGGCCGGCGACGCCCGTGCCGGGGACGGCGGGCGCGGCACCGGGGGGTCATGGCCACCGGGTGGGAAACGCGCCATCCCCGGAGCCGATACCGGCGCCCCGGCCAGCCTTTCGATCACCGCCTGACCGATCCCTCGCACCCCTCGCCGGGCCCGGGCCTCAGCCGCCGAGGAGGCCGGCGACCATGCCGTCGAGGATGTCGGCCTCCGACACCAGGCATTCGCGCAGGCCGTAGCCGTCCATCACCAGGTGGAGGATCATCGCGCCACCGACGATGATGTCCTCCCGGCCCTTGACCATGCCGGTGCGGGCCAGTCGGGCGCCACGGCCCTCGGCGGCGAGGGTGCGATACCAGAAGGACACCTCGTCGCCGGTCAGCACCGAGTGGTGCACCCGGTCCCGGTCGTAGGCCTCCAATCCCTGGGCCAGCGACGAGAGGGTGCTCACCGTCCCGGCCAGCCCGACCAGCCGGTGGGCGTCCACGGAGGCGGGGGTGGGCGTCGGCGGCCAGGGCCAGGGTCTCGGCCACCATGGCCTCGGCGGCCGCCAATTCTTCGGGGCGGGGCGGGTCCGAGACCAGGTAGCGCTCGGAAAGCCGGACACAGCCCATCTGCAACGAGACCACCTCCAGGTCGCCATCGCCGGGTCCCGAACCGGCCACCAGCTCGGTCGACCCTCCCCCGATGTCGACCACCAGAAACGGCCCGTCGCCGGGGTCGAGGTCGGCGACCGCGCCGGCCATGGACAGCGCGCCCTCCTCCGTGCCGGTCAGGAGCTCGGGGGTGATCCCGGTCGCCGCGGCGGCGGCCGCCAGGAACACCGAGCCGTTGGATGCGTCACGAGCCGCGGATGTCGCCACCATCCGGGCTCGCACCACCCCGAGGCGGGTCATCACCTGTCGGTACTCCGACAGCACCGCCACGCAGCGGTCGATGGCATCCACCGACAGCTTCCCGGTGGCGTCGACCCCTTCACCCAAGCGGGTGATCCGCATCAATCGCTCGATCGGGCGACCCTTCTCGTCGACCACGAACAGGCGGGTCGAGTTGGTTCCGCAGTCGATTGCCGCCACCGGCCCGCTGGAGTTCACCCGGCCTTGCTACCACGCGGTCAGGCGGGGTGGAGACCGATGCGCAGCGCCGTCCATTCCCCCACCGGGTCGTCGGCCCCGGTCAGCCACCAGGCCAGATGGGCATGGAGGCACTTGACCCCCTGCCGGGTACCCCCGACCCCTCCCGCGGGTCTCGGGCCCTGGTGGCCCTCGGGAATCAGCGCGTCCCGCTCGGCCGCATAGCGGGCGTGGGCGTCAGCCAGCCGTGCGGCCGGAATCGCGGCTTCGGCCTGGCGGACCCCGCCCGACGACTCGAGGTTGGCAACCGCCTCCCGCAAGGCCGGGTCCACCAACCAGTACCGGGTGGGCATGGGCGTGCCGTCGTCCAGGAACGGCGCATTGGCGATGACCGCCGGGACCCCGTTCTCCCCGCGGACCACCACTTCGAAGGCACCCGCCGGGGTTCGGCCCAGCAGTTCGGCGACCCGGGCGCCGTCGTCGACACCCGTGACGCCGCGGTGGTCGGGTTGGTCGGGTTGGTCGGGTTCGTCGGGTTCGGGTCGGGTTGGTCGGGTGGTGGGTAGCCGCCCGACGACGCCGAGGTCATCTCCAGAATTCGAGGGTGGTGGTCACCCGATGCCAGAACCCACCGGGGCTGGCGCGGCTCGAGGTTCCCGTCGGCGAAGTGGCCGGCACCGATCCCGGGCTCCCGCCGGTCGACCCGCCTCCGTTACCCAGGGTCCCGCCTTGCGGGAGGCCGGGGTCGGGCGACATGTTCGGGGCGTCAGCCGGGGAAACCAACGGTTGATTTCCCGGGTCTCCGGTCGGGGCGCTGCCCACCGCGGCTGTCGGATGCCCGGCGGGCGGCAACACATTGAAGAGGGTCGCGCCCGGGAGCACCAATTGGTAGTACTGGCGGGCGAACCGCTGGATCTCGGCGTTGGAGGTCAGCTGTTGCTGTTGTTCGGCCAGGAGCTGATTCTGGTGCTGCAGCTTCTGCAACTCGGCGCTGCTCGAGGACAGCTGCTGGTGTTGCCGGAGAAGGGCGGCGGCGGGAAAGCTGGTTCCGACGATGACCAGCGCGATCACCGCGGCGATGGCGATGGGCAGGCGCCGGGCATTGGGGCGCGCCCGCGGGCCGGCACTCCGGGGCCGGGCCGGCGCCTCTTCGCGTGGTCGCCGACGGCCGGGGCCGTGAGGCCGGGCGCTTGGCGACCGCGGCTGACGATACCGGCATGCGGGGGCCGGACCTCGCCCGCGCCGAAGGCCTCGACTTGGATCCACGGGTAGCCGACCGGGCCGGCTTCCGCCCCCGGGTACGGGTGCGGTCGCTCACCGGGAGCCTCTCCACGAGGCCAACGCGTCGCCACCCCGGAATGCCGCCGTCTCTCCCAGCATCTCCTCGATCCGGAGGAGCTGGTTGTACTTGGCCACCCGGTCGGAGCGGGCCGGGGCTCCGGTCTTGATCTGCCCGCAGTTGGTGGCCACCGCCAGGTCGGCGATGGTGGCGTCCTCGGTCTCACCCGACCGGTGCGACATCACACAGGAATACGAAGCCCGGGTGGCCATCGACATGGTCCCGAGGGTCTCCGTCAACGTGCCGATCTGGTTGGGCTTGATCAGCACCGAATTGGCGACGCCGGCATCGATGCCCCGGCTGAGTCGTTCCTGGTTGGTCACGAACAGGTCGTCGCCCACCAGCTGGACTCGGGCACCGACCCCGGAGGTGAGCGCCGCCCATCCGTCCCAGTCCTCCTCGGCCATGCCATCTTCGAGCGACACGATCGGGTAGCGGGCGAGCAGATCGACCCAGTACGCCACCATCTCGTCGGGCGACAGGGTCCGGCCCTCCCCCGACAGGACGTAGGCGCCGTCCTTGTAGATCTCACTGGTGGCCGGGTCCATGGCGATGGCGATGTCACCCCCCGGCGAGCGCCCCGTCCGTTCGATGGCCTGCATCAGGACCCGGACCGGTTCCTCGTTCGATGCGAGGTTGGGTGCGAAGCCGCCCTCGTCACCGACGGCGGTCGAATGGCCCTGTTCCTTCAACACCGCCGCCAGCGCGTGGTACGTCTCGACCCCCCACCGGAGGGCCTCGGAGAAGGAGGCCGCTCCGACCGGCATGATCATGAACTCCTGGAAGTCGATCGAGTTGTCGGCATGGACCCCGCCGTTGATGACATTCATCATCGGCACCGGCAGCACATGGCCGTCGGCGCCGCCCACGTACCGGAAGAGAGGAAGCCCGAGTTCGTCGGCGGCGGCTTTGGCCACCGCCAGCGACACCCCGAGGATGGCGTTGGCCCCCAACCGGGTCTTGTTGGGAGTTCCGTCGGCGTCGATGAGGGCCAGATCGATGCCCCGCTGGTCGAGCGCGTCGGCGCCCTCGAGGATGTCGGCGATCTCACCGTTCACATTCGCCACCGCGCGGATGACGCCCTTGCCCCGGTACCGGTCGCCACCGTCGCGCAGCTCGGCCGCCTCGAAGCTGCCGGTGGAGGCTCCCGATGGCACGATGGCGCGCCCCATGGCCCCCGAATCGAGGAGGACCTCGACCTCGACGGTGGGATTGCCTCGGGAGTCCAGGACCTCCCGACCGATGACCTGTTCGATGCTGCTCACTGTGCCCTGTTGCTCCTGTTGCTGGTGTGAGAAAAGTTATCACTGATACCGCTTTCGACCAGGGCATTCGCTCCGACCTGGCGGTTACGGATCCTCCGGTGCCTCACGCCTGGCGGCACCTCGGCTACCCCAGGGCGTCGACCGAGGACCGGAAGGCTGCCGCTCTCACCCGCAAGGCGCTCTCCGGATCCACACCCATCGCCCTCGCCAGGTTGACCACGGAGAAGAGGAGGTCCCCGATTTGGCCCTCGGCACCGGTGTCACCGGCGGCGGTGGCGGTCTCGGCCAACCGGGCCGCCGCCTCGACCAGATCGGCGGCCTCGGCGCCGACGTCCGGAAAGCTCCATTCCCAGCGCCACGGCTTTGCGTTGCAACTTGGCCATCAAGGCCAGCGCCGGCATCGCCGCCGGAATCCCTTCGGTGATGGTCGTCCGGTTCTTCTCCGCCTTCTTCAGCGTCTCCCAGTTGGAGGCGATCTGATCTTTGGTGGCGCCGGTGAGGCCGCCGAAGACATGGGGATGGCGTGACACCAATTTGTCGTGCACGCCCCCGGCCACGTCCGCCAAGGTGAACCGACCGGACTCCCCCGCCAATGCGGCATGGAAGTAGACCTGGAACAGGAGGTCGCCGAGCTCCTCTTCGAGGTGGGCGACGGCCTGCTCCTCGGCCTCGGGGGTGACCCCGGCACCGCCGACCCCGTCTTCGAGCCTCGCGTCGACAGCGGCGAGATTGTCGATGGCTTCGAGTACTTCGTACGACTCCTCCAGCAGATGCCGGGCCAGCGAGCCGTGGGTCTGCTCACGGTCCCACGGGCACCGCTCCCGAAGGGTGCGCACCAGTTCGTCGAGACGCATCAGTTCGGTCGCCACCGGGGCGGCCAGCGTGCCGATCCACAACGAGGTGAGATGGTCGGGCTCGAACGAGCGATCGAGGTCATCCCACCCGACATCCCATACCCGCTCGTCATCGAGGCCCAGATGGTAGAGCACGGTGACCGGTGCCCCCGGCGGCGGGTCGACGGACAGCTTGATCTCGGACAACAGGGACCGGGACCAGCACTGGGCGACCAGCAACGGGCCCCGTTCCCCGGCCGCCGACGAGGCGAACGACTCGGCGTCGACGATCCGCACCCCGAGGGCGACCGGATCGATCCCCAGCCGGGCAAAGGCAACATCGAGAAACGACAGTGCCGGATGGACGACGACCGTCACCTCGCCCGACGTCACCGCCGGGTCATCCCGGATCAGGCCCACGGTTCGCTCGGCCACCGTCGGCGAGCCGGGAACCGCGTAGACCACCGAGCCATGGCGGCGGGCCGCCGCCAACAGGTCGGCGGCGATCGCCCGGTAGACGGCGTCGAAGCTGGGCTCGGATTCGTAGCGGTCGTCGAACGAGGGGACGGTGGGGTACGCGGCGGCCGCCGGATGCCGAGAGGTGCGCAGGAACACCGCGCCGGCCCCGCCGATCAATTGGCTGGGTCTCGTCGGTGATCAGCTCGGGCCCGGCCGGTCCCAATCCGACCACGTCGATGCGCGGCCCGGACACCGGTCCGGCCGGCTCGGCCCGGGCGAGGTCACTCATGCCGCGAGCCCGGTCAGGAGATCAGCCAACGCCGGCCGTGGTCGTGGTGGTGGCCCCGTTGCCCGGTGCGGTGGTGGGCGTCGTCGCACCGGCCGGGGTGGTGGTGGTCGTGCCCGCCGGGTTGGTGGTGGTCGTGGTGGTGGTCGGTCCCGGATTGCTCGACGGCGTCTTGGTCGGGAGCGGGCTCTGGGTATTCCCGGAGACGGCGGACAACAGGTACCGGGCCGGAGGCGCCACCGGGGCCACCACTCCCTGGTTCTTCCATCTTCCGTACTGCGGATCGACCGAGACGGTGGACCGCCGGGCGAACACCTGGATCTCATTGGCGATCCGACTGCCGTTGGCGGAGGACTGCAGGAATTGCTGGACCACCCCCGACCGGACCTGGGAGAGGGGCGCCACCGTTTGGCTGGTCACCTCGTAGATCTCCCAGGCTCCGCTGGTTGGATCCTGGATCGGCCCGATCGGGGTGGACACCGGCGCGGCTTGGATCTGGAGCGCCTGCAACACCTGGGACTCGGTGAAGGTGCAACCCAAGGCGCCGCCGGTCGGTGCCGTCTGGGTGTCGAGGGAGTCCGCCTTGGCGATATCGCTGAACGCCGACCCCGCCTGGAGCTGGGCCACGTAGGAGTTGGCCAGGTCCTGCGAACTGGTCACGATCCAGCTGACGCAATCGGTGGTGAAGAGGGACTGGTTGGCGGCGTAGTAGTCGGCGATGGCCGCGTTGGTGATGTTGGCCCCGTCGGCCAGCAGCTTCTCGTCGACCGCGTTGTTGGCGATGAGCGCGTTGCGGATGCCGGCCGGCAGGGCCGACAACACCTGGGTCCCGGTCAGGGCCTGACCGCTGGTGGCCACGCAGTAGGTGCCGGTACCGCTCTGGCTCGCCTGTTGGGCGGCGGCACTGATCTCGCCACTCAGGGAGGCCACGAAGTTCTGCTGGGCGGTCTGGAGGTCGGAGGCGGAGATCTTCAGCCCCTTGGACGCGGCCAGCTGGGAGGCCAGTTCGTTCCCGACCTGGTTCTCGAGGATCGAGTCGGCGAAGGCCATGTCGTAGGTTCCCGGTCCCCCGGCGCCCTCGGTCTGGAACGGGGTGATCTGACCGGTCTCCGCGGTCAGCAGGCAACGGCCGATCTGGGTGGAGTCCAGCGCCCGGAGTTGATCGTTGAGCGAGCTCACCGAGAGGGTGGTCCCGTTCACGGTGGCGGCCGGCGGTGTCACGTTGCAGGCACTGGTCAGCAACCCTCCCCCGAGCACGACAATCGACAGGGTCAACAGGGTGGAGAGGCGCTTCACGGCGGCGATGCTACCGGCTGGTGGCCAGGGCAGGAATATCGGCAGCGGGGGTACCCGCCCCTTCGGTCTCGGCCGGAGGGTCCGGCGGAGGAACCAGTTCGCGCAGCAGGTTCGCCACCACCGGCGCGTAGTCGTTCCCCGACTTCGGCGGCGGCAGCGGAGCCAGCAGGCGATGGAAGTCGGGCTGGTAGGTCGCCCCCGGCGCCAGGCGGCGCAGCCGCACTTCGGCCGATGCCGGGAGGGTCACCGGCGACAACTTGACCGACGCCCGCGCCCCGGACCCGCCCCCGATTCCGCCCAGGCTCCGCGGGAGGGTGACGGTCAACTCGGTGATTCCCAGCCGGAGGCACTCCACCCGGAGGCGGGCCACGTCGAGGAGGGCGGCCGCCGGCGTCGGCAAGGGCCCGAACCGGTCCTCCCACTCGGTGGCCACGTCGGCCACGTCGTCTTCGGTGCGCAGGCCGGTGATCCGGCGGTAGGCCTCCAGCCGCACGTCCTCGGCCTCCACATAGTCGGGCGGAAGGTGGGCGGCATCGGGCAGGTCGATCTTGAGGTCCACCGGTTGCGGCCGGGCCTCGCCTTTCAATTCCGCCACCGCTTCGGAGACCATCTGGACATAGAGGTCGTAGCCGATGGCGGCGATGTGGCCCGACTGGTCCCGGCCCAGCAGGTTCCCCGCCCCGCGGATCTGTAGGTCCCGCAACGCAATTTTGAACCCGGAGCCCAACTCGGTGTGGTCGCCGATGGTCCGCAACCGCTCGTAGGCCTGTTCCGACAGCACCTTGTCGGTGGGATGGAAGAGATAGGCATAGGCCCGGGCACCGGCCCGGCCGACCCGGCCCCGGAGCTGGTGCAGCTGGCCCAGCCCCAGCAGGTCGGCCCGATCCACCACCAGGGTGTTGACGCTGGGCATGTCGATGCCCGACTCGATGATGGTGGTGCACACCAGCACGTCGTAGGCCCCCTCCCAGAAGTCGAGCACCACCTGCTCGAGCGTGCCCTCGTCCATCTGACCGTGGGCCACGGCCACCCGCGCCTCGGGTGCCATCCGCCGGACCCGGTCGGCCACCGCGTCGATGTCCTGCACCCGGTTGTGCACATAGAAGACCTGGCCCTCGCGGAGGAGCTCCCGCCGGATGGCCTCGGAGGCGGCACCTTCCTCGTACTCGCCCACATGGGTGAGGATCGGTCGCCGGGCCGCCGGCGGGGTGTTCACCATCGACAGGTCGCGGATGCCGGTCAACGCCATCTCCAGGGTGCGGGGGATCGGGCTGGCGGTGAGGGTGAGCACATCCACGCCGTCGGAGATGGCCTTGATCGCCTCCTTGTGGGAGACGCCGAACCGCTGCTCCTCGTCCACCACCAGCAGGCCGAGCTTCTTGAAGGTGACGTCACCTCCGAGCAACCGGTGGGTGCCCACCACCACGTCCACCGAACCGTCGGCCAGCCCGGCCAGCACCTCCCGGGCCTGGGCGTTGGTGAGGAACCGGCTGAGCATCTCCACCTTGATGGGGAACTGGACGAACCGGTCGGTGAAGGTCTGGAAGTGCTGACTGGCCAGCAGGGTGGTGGGGACCAGCACCGCCGACTGGAAACCGTCCTGAGCCGCCTTGAACACCGCCCGGAGGGCGACTTCCGTCTTGCCGAACCCCACGTCGCCGCACACCAGGCGGTCCATGGGCTGGAGGCGCTCCATGTCGGCCTTGGTCTCCTCGATGGCCCGGAGCTGGTCGGCGGTCTCCACGAAGGGGAACAGCGACTCCATCTCCCCCTGCCACGGGGTGTCCGGGCCGAAGGCGTGGCCCTCCACCTGGAGCCGCCGGCGGTAGAGGGCCACCAGCTCCTCGGCGATCTCGTGGACCGCGGCCCGGGCCCGGGACCGGGCCTTCTGCCACTCCGAACCCCCCAGCCGGCTCACCGTCGGCGAGTCGCCGCCGGCATAGGGGGTCAGCAGCTCGATCTGGTCGGTGGGCAGGTACAGCTTGTCCGCCCCCCGGTATTCGAGCAGGAGGTAGTCGCGGGTCGCCCCGCCCATCGAGCGGGTGACCATGCCCCCGTACCTGGCCACCCCGTGCTGGCGGTGGACCACGAAGTTCCCGGGGGCCAGGTCGTCGAAGAACCCGTCCACCGGGCGGGCCCGGGTCCGGGCCTGACGGTGGGGCCGGCGCCGACCGGTGACGTCCGATTCGGCCAGCACCGCCACCTTGGCCCCCGGCAGCACGAACCCGCTGTCCACCGCGGCCACCACGATGCGGGCACCGGGGGTGGCGAGGTCGGCGTCGTCACCGGCGGAAGCCACCGGCACGGTGACCCCTTCCTCGGCCAGGATCCCGGCCAACCGCTCGGCCCCGCCCGGGGACGAGGAGCACAGCACCACCGAGTACCCGGCCTCGCGGAGCGAGGTGACCTGGCCGGCCAGCTTGGCCCCGTCGCCGAGGATCGGCTCCCACCCCCGGCTCTCCACCGCCGGGATGTCCGGTCCCTCCGCCGTCGGCACCAGGGAGACGACCGCCGCCGAGGTCGAGGTGAGCAACCGGTCGTAGGGGATGTGGAGGCGCGGGGTGGTGGTGGCGGCGGGGTCGGGGGTTCCGGTGTCGTCGTCGTCGGCGTCGACGGGCTTCAGCCCCCAGGTGGAGGCCAGGGCGTCGGCCAGCGCCGACTCCTCGTCGAGGAGCTCGCCGGCCCGGTCCCGCACCCGGCGGGGTTCGACCACCACCACCACCGCGTCGTCACCCAGCAGATCGGTGATCAGCTCATCGGCGTCGGTCAACCACGGCAACCACGACTCCATCCCATCGAAGAGCTCCCCGTCGGCGATCCGTTCCCATTGGTGACGTCCCCACGGCGCCGAGGCGACCAGGCCGGCGGCCCGGCGGCGCATGGCGTCATCGGCGACCAGCTCGCGGCAACCGAACAACTCGACGGAGTCGAGGTCGTCGATCGACCGTTGATCGGCCACGTCGAAGCGGGTCAGCCGGTCGACCTCGTCGCCCCACAGATCGATACGGATCGGGTCGTCGGCGGTCGACGGGAAGACGTCGACGATCCCGCCCCGGACGGCCAGCTCGCCCCGATGCTCGACCAACGATTCGCGCCGGTAGCCCATGCCCACCAACTGGGTCACCAGCCCGTCGACGGCGATCCGGTCGCCGTGGGAAACGACCACCGGGCGGGCGGCGGTCTTCCAGGGACCGAGTCGCTGCAGGACGGCCTTGATCGGGGCGACAACCACCCGGGGTCCCCGGTCGGCCGATCCTCCAGCCAACTGCCAGAGGAGTCGCAGCCGCTTGCCCATGGTCGACACGTCGGGGCTCACCCGCTCGAAGGGCAGGGTCTCCCAGGCCGGAAACACGTCGACACCCCCAGGATCGTCCGGGTTGTCCGGATCGCCGAGCTCGGTGAGGGCCCCGAGGTCGTGGGCCAGCTGGTCGGCCGCCGACCCGGTGGGGGTGACGATCAGCACCGGGCGCCGGCTCCCCAACCGGATCAACCCGGCCAGCACGAAGGCCTGGGCCGGGGTGGCCACCGCCAGCGTGGCGGTCGGCGCGCCGACGACCCGCGTCAAGGCGGGCTCGTTGCGAAGCAGGGCAGGGAGCGAGCGGAGGCTCACCTGTTCAGGGTATCGGGATTGAAAGGTCGCCCCGCGCCCTCACCGGTGCCGGGGCTCCCATCGGAATTTGGCGAAGGCGAAGAGGAACGCCGCCGCCGCCCACAGCACCATGATCAGGATGTCACGCGCCTGAATCCCCGACCCGGGCCCGCTCTCGAACGCGCCCACCAGGCCCCTGACCAGATGTCGCACCGGGAAGTAGTCGGCGATCTTCGCCAGGATCGACGTGTTGTTGATCGGGTAGAAGACGCCGGAGATGAACGCGATCGGGAGCGCGGTGCCGTTGATCACCGCCGGTGCCGCCTCCGCGTTGGGCACCACGACGGTGATCGCCAGGCCCAGCGCCGAAAAGGTCAGCACCCCGACCAGGATGGTGAGGACCGCCGCCGTCAAGTGGTAGGGGAAATGGAGGTTGAACCCGGCCATGCCGACGGCCACCACCAAGATGGTGATGAGGGCGACATTGATGATGACGCTCCCGACGATGCCGGCAATGTAGGAGACCATCGACATCGGGGTGCCCCGTATCCGCTTCAACACCCCGGAATCCCGGCGGATGCACAGGGTGACACCCAGGTTGACGTAGCAAGCGGAAACCATCCCGAAGACGAGCATGGCCACCACCAGGTACTGGTTGTAGCGAAGGGTGGAGTCGTGGATCTTGCCGCTCCCGGCGCCGGTGCCGATGACCAACAGGAAGATGACCGGGAACAAGAAGGTGAACACCGCCGCCATCGGGTTCCGCCAGTAGACCTTCTGCTCGTAGCGAACCTGGTCGGTGGCGACGAGGAGGTCGTTCATCCCTCGTCCGCCCGCCGCCTGGCCTCATTCGGCCCGTCGATGCCGTCCGAGCCGTTGGTCTCGTCGATGCCGTCCGAACCGTTCACGTCGTCGACTTCACCGATGAGCTCACCGGTGAGGGCCAGGTAGACATCTTCCAAAGACGGCCGCTTGACCGTCAAGTGCTCGAGCCGCTCGCCCCGGGCCACCGCCCAACCGGTCAGATCGTGGAGGAACACGGTGGCATCGGGGAGGCAGAACTCCACCGCCCGATGCCGTATCCGCGGCTGGCAGCCGTTGGGGGTGGGCAGATCGTCGACCCCCACCCCGATCGGCAAAGTGAACCTCACGGTGGTCATGCCGCCCTCCCGACCGCCCAGGGTGTCGGGCGTCCCCGAGGCCACCACCTTCCCCTCGGCGATGACGGTCACCATGTTGGCCAGCGCCTGGGCCTCGTCCATGAAGTGGGTGGTGAGCACCACCGTCCGGCCCTCGGCGCACAGCCCGCGGACCAACTCCCAGGACTCTCGCCGGGCCGACGGATCGAATCCGGTGGTGGGCTCATCGAGAAAGATGAGCTCCGGGTCCCCGATCAGCGCCAGTCCCAGATCGAGGCGGCGCTGCTGGCCGCCGGAGAGCGCCTTGACCTTGGCCCCGCGCTTGGCCGTGAGCCCGACCAGGTCGATCACCTCCCCCACCGGTCGGGGGGTCGGGTAGAGGCGGCCCCGCTGGGTGATCGC
This sequence comes from uncultured Acidimicrobiaceae bacterium, assembly GCA_963819695.1. Lineage (GTDB taxonomy): Bacteria > Actinomycetota > Acidimicrobiia > Acidimicrobiales > RAAP-2 > DASZIT01. The sequence goes on from CAWFXD010000001.1 coordinate 2,252,247, forward strand.
CTCGGTCACGGTGAGAAAGGGGTCCACCGCGCACTCTTGGAGCACCATGCCCATCTTGGCTCGCAGGTGGCGGTCGCGGTGGGACGGATCGCTCCCGAGGACCGAGACTTCCCCGCCGTCACGATGGTGGAATCCCTCGAGAATCTCGACGGTGGTCGTCTTGCCGGCACCGTTCGGCCCGAGCAGGGCCATGACCTCACCCCGCCTCACCTCGAAATCGATACCCCGCACCGCCTCGAAATCTCCGTAGGACTTGGTGAGGCCTTTGACGGAGATCACGGTGTCGGTGTCATGGCCCACTCGGGCAACCGTACATCGTGGCCAGGAGAAATTCCGGCGGCTGGCGGTTCTTTACGGGTTCCTTACGAGCAGAGGTTGGCGCCTCGCCGGCAACCGATCGGATGGACCGGAACCTCCATTGCTCAAAGCACCACCCACGCCAGCGTGCGCCCGTAGGTGGCTCGCCCGGCGCCAACGTCAGGTGGTGGTGTTCACCCGGTTCATGGCGGCTTCCACCCCGTCGGCCAGCACCGCCTCTACCGCGTCGGCGGCTTCGACCACCGCCACGGCCAATAGCTCGCGCTCGGCCGCCCCCGGCCGCTTGAGGACGAAATCGGCGCCGGGTTGGCGGCCCGGGGGCTTTCCGATGCCGATCCGCACCCGCAGATAGTCGCTGGTCTTCAGGTGGCTGTCGGTCGACTTCAGCCCGTTGTGGCCGGCACTTCCGCCCCCCGCCTTGATCTTCACCCGCCCGGGAGGGAGGTCGAGTTCGTCGTGAATGACGATCAATCGGGTGGCGAGAGTTTCGGGGGTGATGCCGGCCCGGCGAACCAGCCTGGTTACCGCCAACCCCGACTCGTTCACGTAGGTCGACGGGATGGCCAACAACACCGACCGGTCGTTGATCCGCACCGCGCTGGTCTGGGCATGGAGACCCTTCTCCGCCCGGAGCCGGCCGCCGTGGCGTTCGGCCAGGAGGGTGACGGCGTCGGACCCCACGTTGTGGCGGGTGCCCTCGAACTCGGGACCGGGGTTGCCCAGCCCGACCACCAGCAGGTCGGCGGGGGAGCCGGTCCGGGGACCCAGACGGCGCAGCAGGATTTACTCCTCGGTGGGTTCGTCGGCGGCGGCCGGAGCCTCGCCCTCGACCTCTTCGCCGGCGGCTTCGGCGGCCAAGGCTGCCTCGGCGGCTTCCTCCTCCGGCGTGATCTGGACCCTCGGGGGCTGGCCGGCCACCACGGTGGCATCGGGATCGTTGTCGACCTCAACCCCGGCGGGGATGACGATGTCGCTCACCCGGAGCGAGCCACCGATGACCAGATCGGTGATGTCGATCTCGAACGACGAGGGGATGTCGGCCGGCTTGGCCTTGATGGAGAGGGTGAACAGCTGCTGGTCCACGATGCCGTCGCCGTGCTGGATCTCGAGGGCCTCGCCCACCAGGTTGATGGTCACTTCGGCGGAGATGACCTCGTCGCGGCGCACGATCAGGAAGTCGACGTGGGAGACCACGTTCTTCACCGGGTGGCGCTGGATGTCCCGGGCCAGGGTGAGGAGGCTCTTGCCGTCGAGCTGGAGGGAGAGGAGCGTGTTGAGCCCGGCCTCGCCGGACATGGCGATCCGGAAGTCGCGGGCGACGATGGACACCGGCACCGCTTCGGTGCCGTGGCCATAGACCACGCCGGGGATCTTCCCCTCGGCCCGGAGGCGGCGCGTGGCGCTGGTGCCGATCGGGCGACCGGCCTCGGCTACAAGCGTGATCTCGGGCATACAAGGACTCCTCGGGTGGGGCGGGCGACGGGTGCTGGCGACGAAATGCTGGTAGCAGGCCTGAAACCGGTTGAAGCGACAGCAACTACCGGTGGCGTAGGGCCACAGCTACGGCTCTCCATGATAGACGGCGAACGGGGTGTCCGGCGAACGGGGGCCGAGTCGATCCCCATAGGCGGCACCGACGGGTGACGGCATCCGGACCGTCGTTCACGGCCGGAGGCCCGGCATCAGCCCTGGGCGGCGACCGTCTGGACCTGGCGGACGACACAAGAGATACCCGGGGCGCCCCCAGCTCCACTGATCGTCCAGTTCGCCGACGCTCCCGGCTTCACCGTTGGTACCGTGACGATCTGGGTGTCGCGGACGGTGGACACCGAGTTGACGAAATCGATCACGATGGAATAGCCGCGGGGCGATGGAGCCGAGTTCTTCACGGTTCCGTCGGCCACCCAGGCGCCGGCGGGCGGGGTTTGGAGGCACGGGGTCAAGAGGGTGACGTCCGAGCGGGCGTTTTTGGCCGGGTCGTAGGAGACCGTCGGCGGGACCGGGATCGTCTTGGCGGTGGTTGTGGTCGATGCCGTATTCGGGTGGGATGTCGAGCACGCGGCCAGGAGCGACGCACCGACCAGTAATACGGCCACCGATGCAGGAGCACGGGGTGGGCGAATCATGGGCTGCCTTTCTCAAAGAGCGGTCAAGCGACGACATCGATGGGTGACCCCACCGGAATGGCGCGAAGCGGTTGGAGATCGGAAACATGCAGTCTGACGCAGCCGTGGGACACCTGGGCGCCGGTGCTGCCGATTGCCGCATCTGACCCCAGCGGACCATGGATGGCGACGATGGCGTCGCCGGATTCCTCCCAGTCACTGATGGCATTCGAATGGGCAGAGGTCACCATCACGAACGGACCCCAGGCGGCAGACGGGGGGGCGGCAACGAAGGCGAGGAAGAATGCACCGGTGGGGGTGGGCGCAGAAGTCACACCGATACCGGCCGGCGCGTCCAGCACGAGAGTTCCCGACTTGTACAACGACAGGTGACGGGTGACCACGTTGATGACCACCCGGTAGGGGGTGCTCTCGAGGGTGACGGCCGAGGCCTTTATCCACGCCGTCGACCCATTGGGCCTTTGGGCCAGCCGGACCTGGAGGAACCCGTCCTGCTCGGTTAGCACCGGCGACACCAAGCGGCGGCCGTACCAGGTACCGGCCACGGTCCCGATCTGGGCGCCGCCGGCCCGGTTGTAGCGGGCAACCGGGCCCGGAAAGGCCGCCAGCAGCGTCGACGCCGGGACGGCGGACACCGGGGTCGGCGCCACCACATTGCGACTCGGCTGAGTGGTGACCGGCGCCGCCGCCTTGGCCGGGGTCCCACTCCGGCCGGAGGGGGCAACGACCAGCACAACGGTGACAACCACCATTGCCACCACCGCGGCGATGCCGAGGAACAGCCATACCTTCGGGAGGCGCACGGACGATCCCTGGTGCACCGCTAACCGGTAACCGGGGGGCCGGCGGTGGGAAGGACGGCGGGACCCGTGCCGGGAGTCGAGACGACCGTGACCGTTGCGTTCACCTTCGGTGTGGTCACCGACACCGACTCCGGTGGAGCGCCGGTTTGGGCTGGGTAGGTCGCGGTCGCAGTGTTCGAGATCGGCCCGGTGACATCAGCTGTCGTGCAATAGACATTCAGGGTCTGTCCCACCCCCAATGCGAAGGTCCCGGCCGCCGACTGGCAGGATGGCGCCGACGGATCGCCGAGGGTGATCCCGTTCAACGGAGCCGCGCCGTTGTTGGTGACCACGATTCGCCAGTAGGCCGTGCCACCCGAGGGGATCACCACCGAGTCCGACCAGGGCCCAGATCCACCCGGTCCGCAGGCGGCCGCGGATTCGGAGCCACAGACCTGGATGGTGATGGCCAGTCCGGTCACCAGCGTCCGGGTGGAACATGCCGGATCGGTGCTGCCGGTCGCACAGTTGTTTCCCGGGTCGCCGGACACAACGGAGTTGGTCAGGGTGTGAGGGCCGGAATCGGGCTGGTCGACGAGGACCCGGTAGGTGACCGTCGCACTTCCGCCAACCGGGAGCGGGCCGGACCAGCTGATGCCGGTGGCCGACGAATACGTCACGTTGCCGGTGGTGGCCTTGGCCGAACCCGGCACATAGATGGTGTCGGCGTGCACCCCGGAGAGCGAGTCGCTGAAACTGGCATCTGGCAGGGAACCCGAACCGAAGGCGGCATTGCCGGTGTTGGAGACGACCACGGTGTAGGCAACGGTATCGCCCGGGTTGGCCACCGAAGCGTCAGCGGTTTTGGAAAGATGCAGCCCGCTCACCGGGGTGGTGGTGGAGCAGGTTGCCGGAGGCGTCCCGGTCGGCGGGCACGAGCTGCCGAGGGCCGATGACATGACGACATTGGTCAATCGATGCGGTCCTTGGTCAGGGCTGTCCACCCGCACCTGGTAGGTGACGGTCGCCTCCGCGCCAACCGCCAAGCCACCGGACCACGAGATTCCGGCTGAGGTGGAGTAGGTGACCGTCCCCGCGCTGGCCGTGGCGGAGCCGGCCAGATAGGTACTGTCGGACAGCAGTCCCGACAGCGAATCGCTGAAGCTGGCTTCAGGCACACCCGCGCCATAGGTGACGTTCCCGATGTTCCGCACGGTGACCGTATAGGTGACCGTATCGCCCGGTTGGGCCAACGGCTCCGACGCCGACTTGATCAGAGACAGGCCGGGGGCTTGGGTGGTGGTGACGGTGGCCGTCGAGGGCGTCGAGGTGACCGATGGCCCGGTCGGCGGGGTGCCGCCGGCGGTGGCGGAGTCGTCGACGCTCCCCTTGTCCAGGTCGGCCTGGATGAGGGTGTAGGTGGCGGTGAAGGTGGCCGACTGGCCGGGGACGAGGGAGGTGGTCGAACCCGAACAGCTCCCGGCCGGGGTGGCGAGGCTCGAACAGGTCGGGCCGGTGGTGAGGGACCCGGCCGGCGCCGTCTGGGTGTCGGTGATCCCGACGGAGGTGAGGGTGACGTTGCCGGTGTTGCTGGCGACGAACTTGTAGCTGACCGTCTGGCCGACCGCGGTGTAGGGGCCGGCAGAGGTGACCGACTTCAGCACGGAGATCCCCGGGGTCTGGACCGAGGGGGTGACCACCGGCGGGGAGGTGAACGGGGTGGGCGGGCCACCCGGCGGGGTGCCGGTGGCGGTGGCGACGTTGGTGATGTTGGCGGCGTCGAGGTCGGCCTGGGTGACGACGTGGGTGGCACTACAGGTGATCGAGGCACCCGGGGCCAGGGCGGCGACCGGGATGGTCGGGGCACAGGTGCCGACGGTGGCGTTGGCGTCGGTGACCGACACGTTGGCCATGGTGAGGTTGCCGGCGTTGGTGGCGGTGATCGAGTAGGTGATCACCTGGCCCACCGACGAGTAGTTGGTGGCGGTGGTGGACTTGGTGACGGTCAGGCTCGGGGTGCCGGTGGTGGTGACGGTGGCCGTCGAGGGCGTCGAGGTGACCGATGGCCCGGTCGGCGGGGTGCCGCCGGCGGTGGCGGAGTCGTCGACGCTCCCCTTGTCCAGGTCGGCCTGGATGAGGGTGTAGGTGGCGGTGAAGGTGGCCGACTGGCCGGGGACGAGGGAGGTGGTCGAACCCGAACAGCTCCCGGCCGGGGTGGCGAGGCTCGAACAGGTCGGGCCGGTGGTGAGGGACCCGGCCGGCGCCGTCTGGGTGTCGGTGATCCCGACGGAGGTGAGGGTGACGTTGCCGGTGTTGCTGGCGACGAACTTGTAGCTGACCGTCTGGCCGACCGCGGTGTAGGGGCCGGCAGAGGTGACCGACTTCAGCACGGAGATCCCCGGGGTCTGGACCGAGGGGGTGACGACCGGCGGGGAGGTGAACGGGGTGGGCGGGCCACCCGGCGGGGTGCCGGTGGCGGTGGCGACGTTGGTGATGTTGGCGGCGTCGAGGTCGGCCTGGGTGACGACGTGGGTGGCACTACAGGTGATCGAGGCACCCGGGGCCAGGGCGGCGACCGGGATGGTCGGGGCACAGGTGCCGACGGTGGCGTTGGCGTCGGTGACCGACACGTTGGCCATGGTGAGGTTGCCGGCGTTGGTGGCGGTGATCGAGTAGGTGATCACCTGGCCCACCGACGAGTAGTTGGTGGCGGTGGTGGACTTGGTGACGGTCAGGCTCGGGGTGCCGGTGGTGGTGACGGTGGCCGTCGAGGGCGTCGAGGTGACCGATGGCCCGGTCGGCGGGGTGCCGCCGGCGGTGGCGGAGTCGTCGACGCTCCCCTTGTCCAGGTCGGCCTGGATGAGGGTGTAGGTGGCGGTGAAGGTGGCCGACTGGCCGGGGACGAGGGAGGTGGTCGAACCCGAACAGCTCCCGGCCGGGGTGGCGAGGCTCGAACAGGTCGGGCCGGTGGTGAGGGACCCGGCCGGCGCCGTCTGGGTGTCGGTGATCCCGACGGAGGTGAGGGTGACGTTGCCGGTGTTGCTGGCGACGAACTTGTAGCTGACCGTCTGGCCGACCGCGGTGTAGGGGCCGGCAGAGGTGACCGACTTCAGCACGGAGATCCCCGGGGTCTGGACCGAGGGGGTGACCACCGGCGGGGAGGTGAACGGGGTGGGCGGGCCACCCGGCGGGGTGCCGGTGGCGGTGGCGACGTTGGTGATGTTGGCGGCGTCGAGGTCGGCCTGGGTGACGACGTGGGTGGCACTACAGGTGATCGAGGCACCCGGGGCCAGGGCGGCGACCGGGATGGTCGGGGCACAGGTGCCGACGGTGGCGTTGGCGTCGGTGACCGACACGTTGGCCATGGTGAGGTTGCCGGCGTTGGTGGCGGTGATCGAGTAGGTGATCACCTGGCCCACCGACGAGTAGTTGGTGGCGGTGGTGGACTTGGTGACGGTCAGGCTCGGGGTGCCGGTGGTGGTGACGGTGGCCGTCGAGGGCGTCGAGGTGACCGATGGCCCGGTCGGCGGGGTGCCGCCGGCGGTGGCGGAGTCGTCGACGCTCCCCTTGTCCAGGTCGGCCTGGGTGAGGGTGTAGGTGGCGGTGAAGGTGGCCGACTGGCCGGGGACGAGGGAGGTGGTCGAACCCGAACAGCTCCCGGCCGGGGTGGCGAGGCTCGAACAGGTCGGGCCGGTGGTGAGGGACCCGGCCGGCGCCGTCTGGGTGTCGGTGATCCCGACGGAGGTGAGGGTGACGTTGCCGGTGTTGCTGGCGACGAACTTGTAGCTGACCGTCTGGCCGACCGCGGTGTAGGGGCCGGCAGAGGTGACCGACTTCAGCACGGAGATCCCCGGGGTCTGGACCGAGGGGGTGACCACCGGCGGGGAGGTGAACGGGGTGGGTGGGCCACCCGGCGGGGTGCCGGTGGCGGTGGCGACGTTGGTGATGTTGGCGGCGTCGAGGTCGGCCTGGGTGACGACGTGGGTGGCACTACAGGTGATCGAGGCACCCGGGGCCAGGGCGGCGACCGGGATGGTCGGGGCACAGGTGCCGACGGTGGCGTTGGCGTCGGTGACCGACACGTTGGCCATGGTGAGGTTGCCGGCGTTGGTGGCGGTGATCGAGTAGGTGATCACCTGGCCCACCGACGAGTAGTTGGTGGCGGTGGTGGACTTGGTGACGGTCAGGCTCGGGGTGCCGGTGGTGGTGACGGTGGCCGTCGAGGGCGTCGAGGTGACCGATGGCCCGGTCGGCGGGGTGCCGCCGGCGGTGGCGGAGTCGTCGACGCTCCCCTTGTCCAGGTCGGCCTGGATGAGGGTGTAGGTGGCGGTGAAGGTGGCCGACTGGCCGGGGACGAGGGAGGTGGTCGAACCCGAACAGCTCCCGGCCGGGGTGGCGAGGCTCGAACAGGTCGGGCCGGTGGTGAGGGACCCGGCCGGCGCCGTCTGGGTGTCGGTGATCCCGACGGAGGTGAGGGTGACGTTGCCGGTGTTGCTGGCGACGAACTTGTAGCTGACCGTCTGGCCGACCGCGGTGTAGGGGCCGGCAGAGGTGACCGACTTCAGCACGGAGATCCCCGGGGTGGGGGCGACGACGGGGGTCGACGTCGAACACGCGGCGTTCCCGGAGCCGGCCGCGCAATTGGTGTTCAGCGTCGGTGACACCACGGTGTTGGTCAGGTCGCCGGGACCGGTGTCGGGATTGTCAACCAGGACCTGATAGGTCACCGTCACCGTGGCTCCGGGCGATACCGCCCCCGACCAGGCGATGCCTGCGCCCTGAGAGCCGGTCACCGTTCCCGAATTCGCGGCGGCCGAGCCGGCCACATACGTCGCGTCCCCGGCTGTACCGGCGAGCGAGTCGGTGAACGAAGCGGTTGGGTACGCGACGGTGCCCGTGTTCGTCACCGTCACGGTGTACGTCACGGTGTCACCAGGTTTGGCGGTGGACTCGCTGGCCATTTTGGTGATGGCCAGGCCACACTCGGCTCCGGTGGCGGACTCGTTGAAGGTGACCGATACCCGAGCTGTTCCCGCCCGGGTCCGTCCGTCGTGGCGCCATTGGTGGTGACCGCGTTGGCGACGTTGGAGACTGCGGTGGGTGCGATGCAGGTCGGGGGAATCTGGGTCTGGTAGCAGACCTGAGCGGCGTCCCCGGTGTAGAGCACGTTGAACGAGGCATTCGGAGCGCCGTGGAGATTGATCAAGGTGACGCTGACGTGCAGGGTCGCGGTTGTCCCGGTCGTGGGGATCCCGCTGAGATCGACCGATTGCTGGGTGTCGGGCACGGTGATGTTGTTGAACCCGGCAACCGGATTGCCCAGCGAGTCGGTGATGGTGACCGTGGCCGAGGCGTAGTTGGCGCTGGTGACGCCGACCAGATTGAGTGCCTGCCACGAGGTCACATGGCCGCTTCCGCCGTCGCAGTAGAAGCTGGACGGCGACACGGTCAGTTGTCCGCTGGCGTCCGAGCAGTTGGCATTGCCGGTGGTGGCGCTGAAGAACTGGATCACGCCGGCATCGCCGTCCTCGGCCATGCAGTCGGTGGTGCCCACCACCGGGGCGATGCTGTAGGGCCGGACATCAGTGGCCGAGGTGACCAGCGGGGTGAAGCCGGCGCAGGCAGCCCCGGTGGAGAAGTCGTAGCAGGTGTAGGTCGAGTCCTTGCTCGTCCCGTTGTAGTACGGGGTGTAGACCTTGGTCCCTTTGACGCCGACCTGGCCGAGCCCCTGGTCGGAGATCGCCCCGGTGTCGGCCGGCTCCGTCGGGTACGGGAGTGCCCACGGAAGCGCCGGTCGCCAATGAGAAGCAGACGAGCACGCTGGCGGTGACGACCGTCGAGTCCGCGGTGCACACCCCGGTGACCGTTCCGGCCGCACTCAGGATCGGCAGGACGGTGGTGTTCTGGAGCCCGCTGCCACCGGTCGGGAGGTAGTTGCTCACCGAGGTCGGCGGGGTGACCCCGCCCACCCCGGTGAAGGTGTCGAGGGCCACCCACCCGGCTCCCGTGCAGGTCGCGTTGGTGGTGGTGTCGACACACGACAGATACTGGGGGACGTTGCCGCCGGTGTTGTTGTCGGCGGTGAATTTAGTGAACAGGTAGCGGTTGTCGAAGCTCACCACCTGGCTTCCGGACATGGTGCTGTCGGTGCCGTTCTCGGCGGCGGTATTGGCCACGTAGCCGGGGTAGGCCAGTACCGAGGCGGCGGCTCCGGTGCAAGCGGCGTTGGTGGCCATGTCCAAGCAGTCAACCCGTCCGGTGTAGTCGAGGATGTAGAAGTTGTTGCCGATGGCGGCCCCGCCCGAGGCGATGGGCCGCTGGATGGTCGTCCCCGGGGATGTCCCGAGCGGCACGAATCCGCACGAGGTGTCATTGGTGAGGTCGACGCACTGGGTACCGAAGACGCCGGTGCCGGTCTGGGTCCCGGCACCGAAGGTCGCCGCGTAGAAGAGGTGTCCGTTGGCCTGGTCGACGGTGCTGGTGTTGGAGCTCGACGACCAGGTCGGTGCATTGGCGGCGATCTGGGCCGCGCTGGCGCCCGTGATGCCGGGGGTCAGCGGCGCTCCGGCCACATTCGAGATCCACGCCCCGGGCGCGGTTCCTGACGTGTAGACACCGGAGCAGCGGGCCCCGGTTGCCAGCACGTGACAGTCGAGCTCGGCGTCCCGGCCGCCGTGAGCCGGGTAGGTGGCATGGAACTCGTTGTAGACGTTGCCCTGGTAGAACACCGGGTTGAACCCGTCACCCGAAGACGTTCCCGCCGAGATCTGGCTCGGGGCGACCAGGTTCAACGACAGACCCGTTCCGGGCGCGGTCACATCGGTACCGGTGGCGCCGATCGCGTTGACCCCGCTGGGTGGTTCGGCGGTGGAATACGTCGACCCGCCGTCGGTCGACCACTCCGGGGTGAAGCCGGGCGGCGCTTGCAGCGACCCGGGGACGAACGTCTGGTTTCCGGTCACCGGGTCGGTGAGATTGGCGGTCGCCACCCCGCCCGTTTGGTTGGCGTAGTTCAGCACCCACTTCAGGGTGTCGCCGGGTTGTGCCACCCCGGGCGTGGTCACCGTGGCCGTCGACGGGTTGGTGAGGTCGGTACCGATCTTGGTGAAATTGGAGTAGGTGGCGCCGGAAGCAGCAGGAGGCGAAACCGCCATCGTGACCAAAAGGCTGGAGCCCATGGTGAACAGCACCATCAACAGTGCGCCGGCCGATCGGATGCGGAGATGCCCCTTGCGCCCCGCTCGGGTCCTGGCGTTTACATTGTGCTCAGCGCCATTCGCGGCACGGAAAGGACGCGCAGCCAACATCCGAAGGGTGCCGGACGCGTTGGTGTTGTTGTCGACGTTCCCGCATTCCAGGAACTCGAGTTCCCCCGGCATGCAGTCCTCGGCAGTTGACCCATCGATCGGATTTATGGCGTTGTTGGCGACCGCCCGTGCCTTCGCCAATGCCGACGCAACCACTGGCAATAACGCGGCGCATAGCTCGATAAAAGGAACGGCGAGGGAAGCCTTGCGGCCGGTGGACCTGTGATGCACTTCCGTACCACTCCCCCGCCACGAGCCAAGCCCGCGTGTCCGAGCCGCCCGAAGGCGCGCCATACGGCGTCACATCAACAACATCGTCCCATAGTTGGGCCCAACTTCAGTGTCTTCACTCTTGGTGGCATCCTTCCCACCTTGAGTGACTCCTTGTGCTTTTCTTGACCACACGCGGGCGATCGGGGCTTTTGATGTCGGTCCACCGCCCGGGTCGAAGGGGACGGAACCCGGCCGGGCCGTCCGGTGATGCGAACCGAATCAGGCCAGGTTCTCGCCGCCGAAGATCTCCGAGACCGAGGTGTCCTCGAACACCGCCCCGATGGCATCGGAGATCAACTTGGCCACCGACAGCACCTCGAGCTTGTCGAACTGGTGCTCGGTCGGGATGGGCAAGGTGTTGGTGACCACCACTTTGGTCAGGGCGGAGTTCTTCAACCGGTCCACCGCCGGGTCGGACAGCACCGCATGGGTGGCCATGCACCACACCTCGGCCGCCCCCCGCTCGATGAGCAGATCGGCGGCGGCCACGATGGTCCCGGCGGTGTCGATCATGTCGTCGATCAACACGCACCGTCGGCCGGACACGTCGCCCACCACCTGAAGGGCCTCGACCTCACCGGCGGTGCCACTCTGCCGCCGCTTGTGGACCACGGCCAGATCCGAGGACAGGTGCTGGCTGAACCGCTCGGCCACCTTCACCCGGCCGGCGTCCGGGGCGACGACCACCAGGTCGTTGGTTCCCTGGGTCCGGAGGTAGTCCACCAGCACCGGCGCCGCGGTCAGGTGGTCGAAGGGGACGTCGAAGAATCCCTGGATCTGCCCGGAGTGGAGATCCACGCTGACCACCCGGTCGGCTCCGGCCACCGACAGCATGTCGGCCACCAGCTTGGCGGTGATCGGCTCCCGTCCGGTGGCCTTCCGGTCCTGTCGGGAGTACCCGTAATAGGGAGCCACCGCGGTGATCCGCTTGGCCGACGCCCGTTTGGCGGCATCGATCATGATCAGGTGCTCCATGATCGAGTCGTTCACCGGGCCGCAGTGGGTCTGGATGATGAACACGTCGCTGCCCCGCATCGACTTGCCGTACCGGCAGTGGATCTCGCCGTTGGAGAACTCCCGCAGGTTCGCCTCGCCCAGCTCCACATCCAACTGGTCGGCGATCTCCCGGGCCAACTCCGGATGCGATCGTCCGGAGACCAACTCGATGCGCCGACGGGGAGTGAATTCCATGAGCAGACGCTACCGCGCCGGATCTGCCCGGTCGCCGGGCGGCTCGGTGCCCAGCCCCGCCTCACCGACGGCGCCGGGTCCCGCCTCGGTGATCCCGCCGGCGGCCACCACCGAACCGGCGGCCACCTCGGTCCCCTCGGCCAGGACGGCAAAGGGCCCGACCCTGGCGTCCCGCCCGATCCGCGAACGGCGACAGACACTGGACATCACCACCGCCCCTTCCTCGACGCAGGTGTCGACCAGGTGGGAATTGGGGCCGATCTCGGCGTGCTCGGCAATCTCGCAGGCGCCCTGCAAGATCACCCCCGGCAACAGCACCACGTCGGTGGCCAGCTTCACGTCGGCATCGATGTAGGTGCGCTCCGGATCCCACATGGTCACCCCCCGACGCATCCAGCGCTCGTTGATCCGGTCGCGCAGCTCGGCCTCGGCGATGGCCAGCTGGGCCCGGTCGTTGACCCCGGCCACCTCCATGGTGTCGATCACCACCATCGACCCCACGTTGTGCCCGGCCTCGTAGAGCACCTCCACCACATCGGTGAGGTAGTACTCCCCCTGGGCATTGGCCGGGCTCAACCGGCGCAACGACGGAGCCAGCACGCTCCGGCGGAAGCAGTAGATCGAGGTGTTCACCTCGTTCACCTCGAGCTCCTCGTCGGTGGCGTCGGCATGCTCCACCACCCGGGCCACGCTGTCGTTGCGGCCGCGGACCACCCGCCCGTAGCCGGCCGGCTCGTCGAGCTCGGCGGTCAGCAACGTCGCCGCCGCTTCGGAGTCCCGGTGGGCCCGGACCAGGCGGGCCAAGGTGGTCGGCCGCAGCAACGGAGTGTCGCCGGGCAGCACCACCACGTCGCTCTCCTCGTCACCCTCGTCGTCGGGAAGCCCGGTCAGGGCCACCGACATCGCATCCCCGGTTCCGCGTTGCTCCACCTGTTCGACGAACTCGATGGCCATGCCCGCCGGCGCGTGCTCGACCAGCGTCTTGGTCACCCACTCGGCCCGGTGGCCGACCACCACCACCACCCGGGAGACCGACAACTCGGCCAGGGAGTCGAGGACGTGCAACACCATCGGCCGGCCGCACAACCGGTGCAGCGGCTTGGGGCGGGCCGACTTCATCCGGGTGCCTTCACCGGCGGCCAGCACCACCGCGGTGAGCGGGCGCGATGATCCGCCGGCTGCCCTCCGGGCCGTGGCTTCCCGGGCGCTCGGTGGCATCGTCGTCGGAGCCCCACTCGTCGGGATACGACTGGGGAAACGTGCGAATCACCATGGGAAGCCCTCCGCAGACATCATCGGCACCACCTGTTGGACGCCACCTCGTTCATTCGGCCTATTCTTCCCACGTCCGGAGGGTGGATGCAGCACATCCTTTCCAACTGACATAAACCCTAGGTAGACACCATGCCCACCCTCGCCACCACCGTCGATGTGAACTCGGACGCCTATCGCGCCAATCGGGACGCCCTCGAGGCGGCGGTGGCCGTGGTCGACGAGCAGCTGGCCATCGCCCGGGCCGGCGGCGGCCCGCAGTACGTGGAGCGCCATCGGCAGCGGGGCAAGCTGCCCGCCCGCGAACGGATCGAGCTCCTCCTCGACCGGGACACCGCCTTCCTCGAGCTCTGCCCGCTGGCCGGGTGGGGCAGCGAGTTCACCGTGGGTGCCTCCTCGATCACCGGGATCGGGGTGGTGGAGGGGGTCGAGTGCTTCATCTCCGCCAACGATCCCACCATCCGGGGCGGGGCGATGAACCCGTTCACCTTCAAGAAGGGGGCCCGGGGCTCGGACATCGCCCAGGCCAACCGGCTCCCGACCATCAACCTGGTGGAGTCGGGTGGGGCCGACCTTCCCTCCCAGGCCGAGCTGTTCATCCCCGGGGGACGGGCGTTCCGGGACCTCACCCGCCGGTCGGCGATGGGGTTGCCCAACGTGGCGCTGGTCTTCGGCAACTCGACCGCCGGCGGCGCCTACGTCCCCGGCATGAGCGACTACATCGTGATGATCGACGGACGTTCCAAGGTCTTCCTGGGTGGCCCCCCGCTGGTCAAGATGGCCACCGGCGAGGAGTCCGATGACGAGGAGCTGGGCGGGGCCTCGATGCACGCCCGGGTGTCCGGGCTGGCCGACGCCCTGGCCGTCGACGAGCCCGACGCCATCCGTCTGGGCCGCCAGATCGTCAGCCGGCTCAACTGGCGCAAGCGGGGGGCCGGGCCCAGCCAGCCTGCCGACCCGCCGATCCACGATCCCGACGAGCTGCTGGGCATCGCCTCCGCCGACCCCAAGGTCCCCTTCGACCCCCGGGAGGTCCTGGCCCGGGTGGTGGACGGCTCCCGGTTCGACGAGTTCAAGCCGCTCTACGGGTCCAGCCTGGTGACGGGTTGGGCGTCGATCCACGGCTACCCGGTGGGCATCCTGGCCAACCACCGGGGGGTGCTGTTCTCCCAGGAGGCCCACAAGGCGACCCAGTTCATCCAGCTGGCCAACCAGGTCGACGTCCCGCTCGTCTTTCTGCAGAACACCACCGGCTACATGGTCGGCAAGGAATACGAGCAGGCGGGGATCATCAAGCACGGGGCGATGATGATCAACGCGGTGACCAACTCGTCGGTCCCCCATCTCACCGTCAACATCGGGGCCTCCTACGGGGCGGGCAATTACGGCATGTGCGGACGGGCCTACGACCCCCGGTTCCTGTTCGCCTGGCCCAACGCCCGCTCGGCGGTGATGGGCCCGGCCCAGCTGGCCGGGGTGCTGTCCATCGTCGGCCGGCAGTCGGCGGCGGCCAAGGGGGTGGCCTTCGACGAGGAGGCCGACGCCGCCATGCGGGAGATGGTGGAGGCCCAGATCGAGGCCGAGTCGCTGCCCCTGTTCCTCACCGCCCGCCTCTACGACGACGGCATCATCGACCCCCGCGACACCCGGACGGTCCTGGGCATCTGCCTGTCGGTGATCGCCAACCAACCCATCGAGGGCACCCGTGGCTACGGCGTGTTCCGGATGTGAGGTCGGCCACCCGATGACCTCCCCCGCTCCGACCCCCATCCGCACCCTGCTGGTCGCCAACCGCGGCGAGATCGCCCGGCGCATCACGCGTTCGGCCCGGGCCATGGGCATCACCTCGGTGGCCGTCTACTCCGACGCCGACGCCGACAGCCCGCACGTGGCCGAGGCCGACCTGGCCGTTCGGTTGCCGGGCGTGTCCCCGGCCGACACCTATCTCCGGATCGATCTCATCCTGGAGGCCGCCTCCCGATGCTCGGCTGACGCCGTCCACCCCGGCTACGGCTTCCTGTCGGAGTCGGGAGCCGCGGCCCGGGCGGTGACCGGGGCGGGCCTCGTCTGGGTGGGACCGTCGGCCGACGCCATCGACGCCATGGGCTCGAAGGTCCTCTCCAAACAGATGATGCGGGTCGCCGGGGTACCGACCCTCCCGTCGATCACCGTGACCGACGACGACCTCCCGGCTCCCGGGGAGATCGAGGCCCTGGGCTGGCCGTTGCTGGTCAAGGCCTCAGCCGGCGGAGGTGGACGGGGCATGCGGGTGGTCGCCGGGCCCGACGATCTGTCCGAGGCGCTGGCCGGGGCCCGACGGGAGGCCCTGTCGGCCTTCGGGGACGGTACCGTGTTCCTCGAGCGCTACCTGATCGATCCGCGCCATATAGAGGTGCAGATACTCGCCGATCAGCACGGGGGGACGGTAGCCCTCTTCGAGCGCGAGTGCAGCATCCAACGCCGGCACCAGAAGATCATCGAGGAGGCGCCGTCGCCGGCGGTCTCCCCCGGGCTCCGGGATCGCCTGACCCGGGCGGCGCTGGATGCGGCCCGGGCGGTCGGCTATGTCAATGCCGGCACCGTCGAGTTCGTCCTCGACGGCGAAGGCGACCCCTACTTCCTCGAGATGAACACCCGTCTGCAGGTGGAGCACCCGGTCACCGAGGCGGTCACCGGTCTCGACCTGGTGCGGCTCCAGCTGTTGATCGCCTCCGGCCGGCCATTGCCCGCCGAGGTCCACGCCGCGGTGGCGGCCGGTCCGGTCGGCCACGCCATCGAGGCCCGCCTCTACGCCGAGGACCCGGGGGCGGGATGGCTGCCGTCCACCGGCACCCTCCACCGCTTCGAGATCCCGACCGCCGGCCCGGGGGTCAGGATCGACAGCGGGGTGGAGTCGGGCTCGGTGGTCAGCCCCCACTACGACCCGATGTTGGCCAAGGTCATCGTCCACGCCCCGACCCGGGACGAGGCCGCCTCCGCCCTGGCCACCACGCTGGCCGACTCCCGCATCCACGGGGTCACCACCAACCGCGACCTGCTGGTGCGGACCCTGCGCCACGACAGCTTCCGGGCGGGCGACACCGACACCGGCTTCCTCGACCGGTTCGACACCCTGGGCGCTCCGTTGGCCGACGACGCCGCCACCCGACGTCACGCGCTGGCCGCCGCCCTGGCCGCCCAGGCGGGGCGCCGGTCCACCGCCCGGGTGCAGCCGTCCGTCCCCTCCGGGTACCGCAACAGCCCGTCGGGGCTGCAGACCGCCACCTTCGACGCCGCTATCGGGGTGGTGACGGTGGGCTACCTCTTCGACCGGTTCGACCTGACCGGACGGCGGCTGTCCCGGTTGGAGATCGATGGTGCCCCGGTCGATGCCGATGTCGAGTCGATGGCCCCGGATATGGTCGCCCTCACCTTCGAGGGCGTCACCCGCCGGTATGGCGTCGAGAGGGTGTCGACGACCTCGTTCGTCGACGGTCCCGACGGTGCATCGGTGTTGGTCGAGCACGACCGGTTCCCCGACCCCGGAGGTCATGTCGCCCCGGGCTCGTCGCTGGCGCCGATGCCCGGCGGGGTGGTCCGGGTGGCGGTGGAAGTCGGCGACGAGGTGAAGCCGGGCCAGCTGCTGGTGGTGCTCGAAGCCATGAAGATGGAGCATGCCATCCACGCCGCCGCCGCCGGCAAGGTCAGCGAGGTGAGCGTGTCGGTGGGCGATCAGGTCGAGACCGGCCGGGTGCTGGTGGTGGTGGAAGGTCCGGAAGCATGACCGCGCCGGTGCGCATCGCCAACTGCTCGGGTTTCTACGGCGACCGGCTGTCGGCGGCCGGGGAGATGGTCGACGGCGGCCCCATCGACTTCCTCACCGGGGACTGGCTGGCCGAGCTGACCATGCTGATCCTCTGGAAGGGTCGCCAACGCGACGCCACCAAGGGGTGGGCCCGCACCTTCCTCACCCAGATGGAAGAGGTGCTGGGCACCTGCGCCGACCGCGGCATCAAAGTTGTCACCAACGCCGGCGGCCTCAACCCGGCCGGCCTGGCCGACCAGGTCAGGCTCCTGGCCGACAAGCTCGGGGTGGCGGTGTCGGTGGCCCATGTGGAAGGCGACGACCTGATGCCCCGGATCGAGAAGGGGCAGTTCGAGGGGAACCCGCTCACCCACCTCGACACCGGCCAGCCCCTGGCCGACACCACCGGTGAAGTCGTCACCGCCAACGCCTACCTCGGGGCGTGGCCCATCGTCGAGGCCCTCTCCGGTGGCGCCGATGTGGTCATCTGTCCCCGGATCACCGACGCCTCGCTGGTGGTGGGCCCGGCGGCCTGGCACCACGGGTGGTCCCCAACCGACTGGGACCGCCTGGCCGGGGCGGTGGCGGCCGGCCACGTCATCGAGTGCGGGCCCCAGGCCACCGGCGGAAACTACGCCTTCTTCACCGAGGTCCCCGGGCTCGAGCACCCCGGCTTCCCGATCGCCGAGGTGGCCGAGGACGGGTCGTCGGTCATCACCAAGCACCCCGGGACCGGAGGCGAGGTGTCGATCGGTACCGTCACCGCCCAGTTGCTCTACGAGATCGCCGGGCCCGACTACGCCAATACCGACGTGGTGGCCCGGTTCGACACCCTGGCGTTGGCCGACGACGGCCCCGACCGGGTACGGATCTCCGGGATCTGCGGCGACCCGGCCCCGGAGAACATCAAGGTCTCCATCAACCTGCTGGGCGGTTGGCGCAACAGCATGACCTTCGTCCTCACCGGACTGGACATCGAGGCCAAGGCCGAGATCACCCTGGCCGCCCTGGCCGCCAAACTCGGCGGCCCCGAGGAGTTCGCCGACTACGACGCCCGGCTCATCCGTACCGACAAGCCGGATGCGCCGACCAACGCCGAAGCCTCCGCCCAACTCCGGGTCACGGTGAAGGACCCCGACGCCGACCGGGTGGGGAGAGCGTTCTCCGACGCCGCCACCGAGCTGGCCCTGGCCGGCTACCCCGGCTTCCACCTGACCTCCCCGCCGGCCACCGGAACCGCCTACGGGGTCTACTGGCCGGCGCTGGTCCGGGCCGATCTGGTGGTTCCCGAAGTGGTGGCCGCCGACGGCACCCGGGTGCCGGTACCCCACACGGCCCATCGGGCCGGTGGCCCCGACGGTAACGTCGGTTCCGGTGCAGGTGCCCCGGAGGGGCCCGGAGTCGCCGACCCCCCCGGGGTCGGCGAGCCGACCGAGCCGGTGCCGCTGGGCACCATCATCGGGGCGCGCTCCGGTGACAAGGGGGGCAACGCCAATGTCGGGCTGTGGGCGCGGTCGGATGGCGCCTGGGAGTGGCTCGACGCCTACTTCACCGAGGAGCGGTTCCGGAGCCTGCTTCCCGAAGCCGGCGACCTGGTCGTCCGGCGGTACCGGTTCCCCAACCTGCGGGCCCTCAACTTCGTGGTGGTCGGCCTGCTGGGAGAGGGAGTAGCGTCCTCCACCCGGCCCGATCCCCAAGCCAAGAGCCTGGGCGAGTACCTCCGGAGCCGGCTGGTCGACATCCCGATCCGCCTGCTGCCTCAGGACCCGACGCCTCGCCGCGCAAAGGAGTAACCCGGTGGACTTCAAGCAATCCGACGAGCACGTGATGCTGCGAGAGGCGGTCAGCGCCATCGCCAGCAAGTTCGGCCACGAGTACTACGTGGCCAAGGCCCGGTCCGACGGCCGCACCACCGAGCTCTGGGACGCGGTGGGCGAGGCCGGGTTCCTCGGGGTCAACGTGCCCGAGGAGTACGGCGGGGGCGGGGGCGGCATCACCGAATTGGCCATGGTCACCGAGGAGTTGGCCGCCGCCGGTTGCCCGCTGCTGATCATGGTGGTCTCCCCGGCCATCTGCGCCACCATCATCGCCAAGTTCGGGACCGAGGCCCAAAAGCAGCGTTGGCTGCCGCGGTTCGCCACCGGCGAGCTGAAGATGGCCTTCGCCATCACCGAGCCCGACGCCGGCTCCAATTCCCACAACCTGTCCCTGACCGCCACCAAGGACGGGGACATCTACCGGCTCAACGGGTCGAAGTACTACATCTCGGGGGTCGACGAGGCCCAGGCGATGCTGGTCGTCACCCGGTCGGGCATCGATCCCGACACCGGTCGGGGGAAGCTGTCGCTGTTCGTGGTGGACACCGACACGCCCGGACTCGACAAACAGGTGCTCCCGGTGGAGATCACCGCCCCCGAGAAGCAGTACACCCTGTTCTTCGACAACGTCCAGGTCGAGGCCGATCGGCTCATCGGCGCGGAAGGGGAGGGGCTGCGCCAGGTGTTCTTCGGGCTGAACCCCGAGCGCATCCTGTCGGCTTCCATCGCCAACGGCATCAGTCGGTACGTGCTGGACAAGGCGGCGGCGTACGCCCGGGAGCGCCAGGTGTGGGACACCCCGATCGGGCGGCACCAGGGGATCGCCCACCCGCTGGCCAAGGCCAAGATCGAGGTCGAGCTGGCCCGTTTGATGACCGACAAGGCGGCCTGGCTGTGCGACTTCGCCGGCGACACCCCCGAAGCCGGGGAGGCGGCCAACATGGCCAAGTACGCGGCGGCCGAGGCGACCTTGGCCGCCCTCGACCAGTCCATCCAGACCCACGGGGGCAACGGCATGTCCTCCGAGTACGGCATCGCCGACCTGTGGGGCATGGCCCGGCTGCTCCGCATCGCGCCGGTCAGCCGGGAGATGATCCTCAACTTCGTGGCCCAGCACTCCCTGGGACTGCCCAAGTCGTACTGAGCAGGTTGGTCCCGGGGCCGGGCTCGGGTCGAGCTCCGACCCCTCGGTCCGGTCCCAAGTGATCCGGTATTTCCCACTCTGGGTGGTCAGAGCTGCGCCAAATTGGGACTTTCAGTCCCTATTTGCTCGTGAGGCAGGCCGGAACAGCCGACATACAAGGCGTGGTGAGACGGTTCCGGACGGTTTATCGGCACAGACACGGGTTCGACGCGCCCTCGGCGCGGTGATGACGCCTTCACGCTGATCGAGGTGGTCATGGCGCTCACCGTCCTGCTGATCACCGTCCTCCCGCTCTCGTACGTGCTCACCTCGGCCATGTCGAGTGCCGCCAATGCCCGCCAACGGTCAGCCGCTCTCCAGCTGGCCGACTCCTGGTTGGAAGTGCTGTCCAACTCGACGCTGCCCACCACCGGCGGGGTCATCATCACCAACGTCCCGCAGAACCCGGCCACGTTCCCCGGCCTCTCCGCCGCCACCACCCAGATACCCAAGTCGACCCTGGCCGGCACGCCCTTCGTCGTGCACGGCGAACTTCACCACCCAGTCGGTCAACAACCAGGGCCAGTCGGACCTCTGCTCGAGCGGCCAGCCCCCGAGCCCCTCCCATCCGGCGGTGATCCTGCTCCAGATCACGGTGACCTGGAACCGGGGCGCACAACTCGCGTCAACGAAACCACCGCGGTGAACTACCCGAAGCCCGGCCTCCAGACCGAGGGGTTCCTCGCCGTCCAGCTGACCAACAGCGGCGAGCCCCGATGTCTACACGCCCCAACGTGGCCTCCGACCGCCTGAAGGCGGTCCCGGTGAGTCTCCAGCAGACCGCCCAGGGCAACCCGTCCGATCCGCCGCTGTCCCCGAATCCGTTGACCCTCCACCCCGACGCACAACGGTTGCGTGTTCGCCCAGGTGCCCACCGGCTCCTACACCGTGTCAACCGGCCAGCCGACCGCCGGGACGCCGAGCACCTTCCACGGCTACACCGGTTCCCCGCCCTATCGTCACCACCACCGGGAGCACCTCGGATACGAGCTCCACCACGGTGAGCGTCACCGCCGCAGAGCGTCGGTGCAGCTCGACCGCGTTCGACGAAGGTATCACCACCTCCATCGCCTACGGTGCGTCCTCCGGCGTCGACCAGGGGGTGACCTGCTCCGGGCACCTCCGTGGTGACCTGTATCACCAGCGGCAACGGCACGACCGGTGCATCGGCGGCCTGGGGCGGCACCGGGTCGACCTGGTCGTCGACCACGGTGTCGGGCGCGCAGAACCTCTCGGCCTGGGCCTGCACCGCCGGAAGCTCACCTACGTGCGTCGGAGTGGGCAACAACTCGGGGGCCGGGGTCATCCGGACCACCGCCTCCGACCCGGGAACCACCTCGTCGGACACCGTCCCGGCCGGCATCACCAACCTGACCCAGCTCACCTGCCCCTCCACTAAAGGCTGCTACGCCCTCGGCACCACCGCCGCCGGCCCGGTCCTGTTGGCCGGCGCTGTGGGGCAGTCCTCGCCCGCAACACGACACCTGGGCCGTCGTCGCCCCGCCGTCGACCACCTTCACCGGGCTCTCGTCGGTCGCCTGTCCCACCTCATCGACGTGCGAGCTGAGCGGGTCGGCCGTCGTCGGCACTTCACCGTCAGCCCCGGTGATCCTCCGCCTGGACGGCGACCCGGCCGGACTGGCCACCAACCCCGCCTGGACGCCCGCCTTCTCGACCGACACCCTCCCATCCACTGCCACCTCGGTCGGCAAGATCGTCTGCCCGACCTCCGTCCTGTGTCAGGCCATCGGTCTGGGCGATCCAGACCAGCCCGGCCGACCCCGACCGTCCTGACCTCGGCCATCGCCGCCACCGGCGCCAGCACCTGGTCCGGCGAGTCGACCTTCCCGTCAGGGGCGGGATCGGTCACCGACATCTCGTGCACCTCGACCACCTGCGTGGCGATCGGAACCGCCTCGGGTACCGCGGCGGTGTGGACCGGTGACCTCACCGCCACCCCGCACGACTGGTCGGTGGCGACCGGGATTCCCGGCTCCATCTCGGCAGTCTCGGCGGTGGCCTGCGGCTACCCGGCCAACGGGGACGACCGCCGACTGCGTCGATCACCGCCACCGCGCCGAACCTGCTCCGCGCCCGGTCAGCTGCTGGAAGGATCGCTCACCGGCGGAAGCTGGGCCTGGAACTTCGCCACCCCGCCGTCCGGTCTCCCGGTGCGCTACTACGCCGGGGTCGCCTGCGAACCCTCACCGGGCAACGGACGGGCCGCCTGCGCGCAGTCGGCGGCGACCGCGGCCGGCCCGATCGTCCTCACGTCGGCCAATGGTCCGGCAGGGCACCTGGACGGGCCGGACCCCCTCGTCGTTGACCGGGCGCCCTGGTGACCGGCATCCCCCTCGAGACCGCCCCGGCCACCACGACGAACTGGACGACCCAGATCGACGGGCCGGGCAACCGTCCAACGCCTCCAGGCTGCCGAACCTCCTCTATCCCTAGGCCAACGGCTACTCGATCGCCGCCGGCGACTGTCCGGCCGAGGCCACCGGCGCCTCGCCAGGCGTCGCTCAACGCCGCGCCGGGCGGGACCGCCCCGGTGACCGTGCCGCTCGGGCTCCTCCGCTGCAGGTGGTCAGCCACACCCGGCGTTCCGGTCAGCGGGGCCACGGTCAAGCTCAGCGCCGCGACCACGGGCGTGCGGCGGCCGACTCCTACACCATGCCGGTCACCGACGCCAACGGCGTCACCCGGACCTCGGTCCCCTACGGCACCTACACCTACACGGTGACCGTCAACGGGGTCGACCACGTCGCCATCACCGACGGTGACCGTGAAGGTCAACACCAGCACGGTCACCCGGTCACCAACGGGCTTCGGGGTCGACCACCTACCTTCCCCAAGCCGTGGTGGTGACGTCGTCATGACGGTCATGACCGAGTCGGACGGCCGGCACCGGCCGCCGCGCACGTACGCCGGCGGCTGGCACGCGAAGGTCGGCGGGACACCGCCGACGACTACGGGCATGACCCTGGTCGAGGTGATGATCGCCTCGACGCTGCTGATCGTGCTCCTCACCCTGGTGATGGTCACGATGGACATGATCAACACGGTGAGCAATAGCGTCAGCGCCCAGTACCAGGCAGAGTACCACCAGGCGCTTCCCGCCTTCGGTCCGTTGCAGAACCTCCTGCCGCGCCGAGGTCGAGCCCGGGCCCTACCCAGTCCGGCGTGCCGCACCCCGGGCTTCGCCTCGGTCGGGCAACTTCTCGCTTCACCTTCTACACCAACATCGGGACCGCCTACAACAACGTGACCTCCGCCGGCACGACGGGCGGCCCGGCCAAGATCGTGGCCCAGGAGGTCGATGCCAACGGCAACCCGGTCACGTCCGTCGACCACCTGCACCACCACCAGCCCCTGCAGCTTCCAGGTGACGGAATACCTGCCGATCATCACCGCCGGCGTCTCCAAATGCCCGGTCGTCGGGACGCAGGCGCCTACCTGCCTGTATCTACCGAACCCGTCCAAACTCCTGGTCAACGTGCTGTCGTGTCGTCAACAACCCGAGCCCGAACTACCCGCACCCACCAGACCCGCGCTCGGGACCCAACCGATCTTCATCTACAACGTCTTCGACACCGACCACCCAGGACTGGTCGCAACCTGACCGGCGACCCAGCGTGCAGACCGGGCTGACCTGCGCCGCCCCCGGTCAGGGCGTCTCCCTCGCCGCGACCTGCCCGGCTGACGCCATCCAGAGCGTCGGGATCGAGCTGCATGGTGGCCAAGCCGGATGCGGGCGAACCAACGGCACAGTGGACGAACAGACCGATCGTCTACCGGTACGCCCAGAGCCCCGGCTCGACCACGCTATCCCTACCAGTACTCCAGCGCCAGTGGGGTGACCGATGACTGACGACCATGCACAACGCGACTCCCACTCCGACATCGTCTGGTCAGGCCTTCGGCAGCACGGAAGACGGCCGCCACCGACCTGGGACAGACGGCCATCGTCGCCGGTCCTGGCCTTCTCGGTGCGTGGCCACCCTCATCGGAGCGGTCATCGTGCAACGATCGTCATCCAGTCCGACCCCCTCCAGCCAGGCCAACGCGGTGGAGATCTACGCCAATCGGGCCCTGCGAGGCCGGCCAGAACGCCTACTTGACCGCCGTCAACGCCAACCCGAGCCTGGCCCAGTGCAACACCGGCACCAACAACATCCGGCACTGTGCAGCGGGATCGACTACGGCCAGTGGAACCTCGTCAACGGCTCCGACGCTCCTGGCGCCGACCCGAGTACTACGCCTTCGGCAATCCCCAGCCGACCTTCGACCCGACGACCAATGCGCTCGACCAACCTGTCGGTCGCAGGTGGTGGGCGCCGCCAACGATCCCAGCTACCGCCAACCACTACCTCTTCGACCAGGCAGACGGATCGACCGTCACGCCCAGCAACGGCTTCCTCAACAACGTCTGGTGGTCGAACTACGAGTCCTACAGCCCGAACCGGGAACTATTCGACCTGCAACTACAACTGGAAGCTCAACTACAACATCAACGAACCAGAACGTCGCCTGTGGCCCGGTCTACTTCGGCCCCAACGACTACCTCTTCGGGCCGGTGTACACCAACGACTCGGTGTTCGTGAGCGGCGGACGGCAACCGTCTCGACTCCCCGTCGTTCGGCAACCAGCGACACGTCCGCCCGGTCCGATCGGTCACCACCGCCGACCCGAACTGCCTGTTCGTCGACAACACCCACGGGATGAACGGGAGCGACGCAGCAACTGCATCGGCGGCCAACGGCGACGTCGCCGCTCTACGACACCACCAACAGCTCGTACGGCCATGCGGTGGAGCAGCCCCCGGCCAGCGACGCCCAGCTCGGCATCATCGCCGGCCAGAACGGCTGCCTCTACTCGGGCCCCACCCAGATCACCATCTCGACCGATGCCAACGGCTACGGCCAGATGAAGGTCGTCAGCCCGGACACCCCGAGGGACCTCGGAAACCGTAACGGCGCCACACGTACCCCTGGGATACCAACAACATCGCCACCAACTTCAACAACTGCCCCAACAACGGCACCGCCCCGCTGCCACCCAACGGGGTGGTCTTCGTCGAGAACGCCACCCCGGCCCAGACCCAGGCCATGGGCCAATCCGTTCGACGACCCACCTACAACACGGTGACCAATCTGACATCGGCCAATCCGCTTCCCCAGCCGCCAACGCCGTCCGGTGACCCTCACCGCCACCGTCACCTCGGCTCAACAGCCAGCTGGACAGCGGGCGCCACGGTCGCCTTCAGCCAGACCACCAGGTACGGCGGTCGCGGCACCCGTCGACACCGGGGTGATCATCGCCGGCTGCTCGGCGCGGCCCCTCCGACACCGGTAGCCGTCACCCGGCTACGCACGCCGGCCACCTACACTCGACGGCCACCTGCACGGCCACCGAATCGGGCAATCGGGCACCGGCGCATTCTCCGCCTCGTACAGCGGAGGCAACAACACGACCTCCTCGCTCAGGCCAATCTGGGTCAGACCAACACGCTACACCCCGTCGATCACCTACGGCCCGATGCTCAGGTGACAGCGGGCGGGTGCACCAGCTGCTACTACGGGGAGACCGGCCTCCCCCGATGCCGAGGGCGACGCCTTCGTCAACGGGGCCCTGTCAGGAGAGCTCACCATCGGGACAGCCAACAACGTCATCATCGACGGCAACATCACCTATGCCGACTGCGTCCGGCACCGTGGGTCACAGGTCAGAGCGGCTGCAGCGCGCCGTCCGAGGGCTTCTGCCCGTACAGCGTCGGCGGCACCAACGACACCCTCGGCCTCATCGCCAACAACTACGTCGAGGTGAACCGACCGATGTCGCGGCATCCACCCAGGGCAACAACGCGACGGTCCTCGAGCCAGCGTGCGGCGCTCACCCGGCGCCGACCTGCGACCCCTCCAACGGCGACCAGCGGCATCACCATCGACGCCGCCGTGCTCGCCCTGACCCAGTCGTTCGTCGTGAACAACTACGACCGACGGCGACACCGAGGGTCAACTCTGATCGTCTACGGCTCGATCCAGCAATTCGCCCGTGGGCCGATCGGCGACGTTCAGCGGCAACTCCGATCACGAGCGGCTACCAGAAGCACTACACCTGGGATCCGCTGCTCGACTTCGTGTCGCCGCCGAGCTACCTGGTGCCGTCGACGCCATCGTGGGTGCTGAGAGTCGCGTCGACCACCAACGCCGGAGTCGGCTCCACAAGCATCTGCCCGCCGCTCCAGGGACTGTTTTCGGGCATACGCGAAGGGGGTGCAGCCAGACGGACCCGCCGTGACCCAGTACTGCTCGGCTTCTGCCTGGCGGGCTCCCCAACTACCCGTCCATGCACTGCTCCTTCCGCACCGAACATCGGGACACGCGACTCGAATCGCCAACGGAACCGTGACGGTGAACTGGACGGCTCCGGTGTCGAACGATGGCTCGAACATCACGGGCTACACCGTGGCGCCGAACCCACATTGCCCGACCTGCAGTACACGAGTCCTGGTCGGTGGCAACGCCACGTCCAGCATGACGATCACGCGGAATGACCCGCAGGCTCTCGGTACACCTTGACGGTGACGGCCACCAACGAGATCGGGTTACCTGTAACCCATCGACCGCCTCCAACTCGGTCATCATTCCGACGTGCCCTCTGCACCCACCAGTGGGGTGGACGCACCGTCAACGCGAACGGTTCGGTGACGGTGCAGCTGGACGGATCCGTCGACCAACGGGTCGGCCATCACCGGCTACAGCATGATGGCCAGCCCGGCCTGTCCGTGTGCTCGGATACCAACGTCAAGCGGCCCGACGTGACGTCGAGGCGACGATCACTGGCCTCACCCCGGGGACCGTGTACACCTTCACGGTGACCGACACCAACGGCATCGGCACTAGACGGGGTGTCGGCCCCCTCCAACGCGATCACCGCGCCGCAACGGCCCGGTGCACCCGCCGTCGGGTCACCGCCACCCCGAGGGAACGCCACGGCCGTCGGTGAACTGGACGGCACCGGCGTCGAACGGGGGTTCGGCCATCACCGGCTACGTGGTCACCCCCTACATCGGCCGCGGCCCAAAACGGCCCAGACCTTCGTCTCGACGGCCACCACCGAGACGGCCACCGGTCTGACCAACGGGACGGCGTACACCTTCGCGGTGGCCGCCATCAACGGCGTCGGGACCGGGGCCCAGTTCGGCCCCCTCCGGCTCGGTCACCCCGGCGACGGTGCCCGGCGCTGCCCACCGGCGGTTACCGCCAGGGCGGGCCTCCTGTCCGCCACGGTCAGCTGGACGGCTCCGGCCTCGGACGGGGGTTCAGCCATCACCGGGTACGTGGTCACCCCCTACATCGGCGGCATCGCCCAGACGGCTCAGACCTTCAACTCGAACGGCCACCACCGAGACGGTGACCGGTCTGCTCATCGGGACCACGTACACCTTCAAGGTGGCGGCCATAAACGCCATGGGGACTGGGGACCAGTCGGCGGCTTCCGGCTCGATAACCACGCCGACAGTGCCGAATGCTCCAACCATCGGTACCGCAACAAGGGGGGCCTCCGGGTCGCACAATGCATCAGTCACCTTCACGGCCCCGGGCAACAACGGCGGGTCGCCGATCCTCAGCTACACAGTGACCGCCACCGACTCGACCAATGGATCAAGGGGTGGGCAGACCGCATCCGGAGGGGCGAGTCCCATCACCGTCAATGGGTTGACGGCTGGTGATAACTACACCTTCAAGGTGACGGCCACCAACGCCGTCGGCACCGGAGCTGCTTCGGGTTCGTCCAACTCCATCACCGCCCGGTAGGGCGGGCAGGGGGGCGGGGTGCACAGGGACCCAGAGTCGGATTGAGGTACCCCTGCATGTGGCGTACGTGGCCACTGCATGCGGTGCGATTCCTCCCCGCCGGCCAGTATCCTTGGTTCCTTATGCCTCTGCAGACCCGTGACGACATCCGCAACGTGGCCATCGTGGCCCACGTCGACCATGGGAAGACGACGCTGGTCGACGCCATGCTCTGGCAGTCGGGGGCCTTCCGGGCCAATCAGTCGGTCAACGAGCGGGTGATGGACTCCGGTGACCTGGAGCGGGAGAAGGGCATCACCATCCTGGCCAAGAACACCGCGGTGCTCCACGGCGGGGTGAAGATCAACATCATCGACACCCCCGGCCACGCCGACTTCGGGGGCGAGGTGGAGAGGGGCCTCACCATGGTCGACGGGGTCCTCCTGCTGGTCGACGCCTCCGAGGGACCCCTGCCCCAGACCCGGTTCGTGCTCCGCAAGGCCCTCCAGGCCCGGTTGCCGGTGGTGCTGGTGGTCAACAAGGTGGACCGGCCCGACGCCCGGATCGACGAGGTGGTCCACGAGGTGGAGGAGCTGTTCCTCGACCTCGACGCCGACGAGCACCAGATCGACTTCCCCATCCTCTACTCCAATGCCCGGGCCGGGTGGGCGGCCACCGAGCGGGGGGTGGAGGGCACCGACCTCGAGCCGTTGTTCCAGGCCATCCTGGACAGCATCCCGGCACCCGAGTACGACCCGGACGCCCCGTTGCAGGCCATCGTCTCCAACCTCGACGCCTCCCCCTACCTCGGGCGCCTGGCCATCTGCCGCATCCGCAACGGGGTGCTCCACAAGGGCTCCACGGTGGCCTGGTGCAAGCTGGACGGGACCATCGAGCGGACCAAGATCACCGAGCTCTACATCACCGACGCGCTGGACCGGGTCGACGCCGCCGAGGCCGGACCCGGCGAGATCGCCGCGGTGGCGGGCATGGCCGAGATCACCATCGGCGAGACCCTCGCCGACCCCGACGACCCGAGGCCGCTCCCGGTGATCACGGTGGACGAGCCCAGCCTGTCCATGACCATCGGGATCAACACCTCGCCGCTGGCCGGCGCCGACGGCTCGAAGCTCACCGCCCGCCAGATCCTCAACCGCCTGGAGGCCGAGCTGGTCGGGAACGTGTCCCTGCGGGTCCTCTCGACCGAGCGGCCCGACACCTGGGAGGTCCAGGGCCGGGGCGAGCTCCAGCTGGCGGTGCTGGTGGAGACCATGCGGCGAGAGGGGTTCGAGATGACCGTCGGGAAGCCCCAGGTGGTCACCCGGGAGATCGACGGCAAGGTCCACGAGCCCATGGAGCGGGTGGCCATCGACGTCCCCGACGACTACCTGGGGGTGGTCACCCAGTTGATGGCCCTCCGGAAGGGCACCCTGGTCGAAATGGTCAACCACGGCACCGGGTGGGTCCGCATGGACTACCGGACCCCCGCCCGCGGCCTGGTCGGCTTCCGGACCGAGTTCATGACCGAGACCCGGGGCACCGGCATGCTCCATCACGTCTTCGACGGCTGGGAGCCGTGGCACGGCGAGCTCAAGACCAAGCGGAACGGCTCGATGGTGGCCGACCGTCGGGGGATGACCACCGGCTACACGTTGATGAGCCTGCAGGAGCGGGGCATGCTGCTGGTCGGTCCGGTCACCGAGGTGTACGAGGGCATGGTCATCGGCGAGAACGCCCGGGACGAGGAGATGGACGTCAACCCGATCAAGGAGAAGAAGCTCACCAACGTGCGGTCGGCCACCGCCGACGAGGCCATCCGCCTGACTCCCCCGTTGTTGCTCTCCTTAGAGCAGGCGTTGGAGTTCATCGCCGACGACGAGTGCGTCGAGGTGACCCCGAAGGCGGTGCGACTCCGGAAGGTCATCCTCGACCAGGCGGTCCGCGGCCGGCTGCGCAGCCGGGCCCGCAACCCGAAGTAGCCGTCCCGGCTCCGAGGGGAGGGCTCGAACCTCCAACATCTGGCTCCAAAGGCCAGCGTTCTGCCAATTGAACTACCTCGGAATGGCCCGCCCGACGGCGAGAAGGAAGTCGCTCCAGGTTAGGCGATGGTGGCTGTAAACCCGCGCCGATCGGCGCGTCGAGCGAGGTCCTGCCGCCGGATCCGGGGATTGCGCCGGTAGGCTCCGTCCCTGATGAGGGTGCTGGTGGTCGATGACGATCCCGCGGTCAGCGGGGCGCTGCACCGGGCCTTGCGGCTCGAGGGCTACGACGTGTCGTTGGCCAACGACGGTCCGCGGGCCCTCGAGGAGATCGCCGTCCGGCCGCCCGACGCGGTCATCCTCGACATCGGCTTGCCCACCATCGACGGGCTCGAGGTCTGCCGGCGGCTCCGGGCCGCGGGTGACGACTCCCCGGTCCTGATGCTGACCGCCCGAGACGCGATCAGCGATCGGGTCCAGGGACTGGATGCCGGGGCCGATGACTACCTGGTCAAGCCGTTCGCCCTGGCTGAACTGCTGGCCCGCCTGCGGGCGCTGCTGCGACGCCGGAGCGACGACTCCAGCGAGATCCTCCGGTTCGCCGACCTCAGCCTCGACCCGGCCAGCCGGGTCGCCTCCCGGGGTGACCGCGAGTTCACCCTCACCCGGATCGAGTACGACCTGCTCGAGCTGCTGCTCCGCCATCCCCGGCAGGTCCTGACCCGCGAGGTGATCCTCGACCGGGTGTGGGGCTACACCTTCGACTCCGGGACCAACTCGCTGGCCGTCTACGTCGGGTACCTGCGCCGGAAGACCGAGGAAGAGGGCGAACCCCGGCTCATCCACACCGCCCGGGGTGTCGGCTACGTCCTGCGAGAACCTTGACCTTCCGCACCCGCCTGGTGATGGCCGCCACCATCGCGGTGTTGCTGGCGGTGCTCCTGGGATCCATCAGCGCCTATGTAGTGGCCCACAATTCGTTGGTCGGCTCGATCGACAACACGCTCAACCAGGACGCCCAGTCCATCCTGGTGCAGCAGAGCAACGAACTCAACAACGGGTCGTACCTCCAGGTCCCCAACGCCTGCAGCACCTCCACGGTGGGTGAGTGCGAGCAGGTGGTGTATGCAAATGGTGCAACCAGCCCACTCGATCCGCAGGTGCTCCCCATCAATGATGCGGTCAAACGGGTCGCCGCCTCCGCCGGGAACGGGCCAACCGCGACCCTCTCCGTCACCGTGACCACCAACCGGACCACCACCGCGGTGCGGCAGACCGTCGTCGCCCTCCCCGGCGGTTGGCATTACCGGGGGAACCAGCGGAGCGACGGGTCGGTGCCCATCGAGCAGACGCCGCCCGACGGCGGGGCGCTGCAGGTGACGTTGCCGCTCACCGGGGTGAACCAGGAGCTGAGCCACCTCGCCATCGTGCTGTGGATCATCGCCTTCCTGGGTGTGGCCCTGGCCATCCTGCTCGGCCTGGCCGTCGGTCGGGCCGTCCTCGGGCCGCTCAACAGCCTCACCTTCACCATCGAGGAGTTGGCCGAGAGCACCGACGTCTCCCGGAGACTGGATCCCGGCGGAATGGACGAGCTCGGTCGGCTGAGACGGGCCTTCAACCGGCTGCTGGCGGCCCTCGACTCTTCCCGCGACTCGCAACGGCAGCTGGTGCTCGACGCCTCCCACGAGCTCCGGACGCCGCTGACCAGCCTCCGGACCAACATGGAGGTGGCGCGCCGGATGGAAGAGCTGGAGCCGGCCGAACGCGAGGTGCTGATCGGCGACGTCCTGACCCAGCTCGACGAGCTCACCACCGTGGTCGCCGACCTGGCTGAGCTGGCCCGGGGCGAGCAACCACCGACGACGACCGAACCGGTCGCCCTCCATGAAGTGGTCGGGGAAGCCGTGAGCGTGGCCACCACCCACGGGCGAAGCCGGAACGTTACCTTCGCCGCCTTCGTCGCCCCGACCTGGGTGATGGGCTCGAGGCCGCGCATCGAGCGGGCGGTGGGCAACCTGCTCGACAACGCGCTCAAGTGGAGCCCGGACGGAGGCTCGGTGGAGATCAGCTGCTCGGGGGGGACGGTGATCGTCCGGGACCATGGCCCCGGGATCGAGGATGCCGATCTGGATCACCTGTTCGACCGCTTCTACCGGGCTCCCAATGCCCGGGGGCTGCCGGGCTCCGGATTGGGTCTGGCCATCGTCGCCCAGGTCGCCCGGGAGGAGGGAGGATCGGTGGCCGCCCAGCAGGCACCGGGGGGCGGCGCCCTGTTCCGGTTCACGCTTCCCGAGATCGCCCCTCCCGAGACGCCGGGGGACGACGGGTAGCCACCTGGGCTTTCGCGACCTTCCCACATGGCGCCGGGCGTCCCGGGCGGCTAGCCTGCCGCACGACATGGGATCACTGATCAAGAAGCGCCGTAAGCGCATGCGCAAGAAGAAGCACAAGAAGATGTTGAAGGCCACCCGCTGGCAGCGCCGGGCGGGTAAGTAGCTCTCAGCTCCCCAGCAGCTCGATTAGGTTGCCGCCAAAGAATCCCGGTGCGTCCTCGGGCGTGCTGCCGGCTCTCGCATAATCCTCGACCGGGGTGGCGGATCCCTCCGAGTGGGGGTAGTCGCTGCAACACATGAACAGGTCGCCCGACTTGGCCATCAGCCGGGACGGCTGCTCGTAGGAGAACGACGAGACCCGCACCTGGCGCTGGAAGTACTGGCTGGGGCGCAGCTTCAGCTCGGTTGGCGACTGCCCGTTGAGGGCGGAGGTGAAGTCCCAGCCGCCATCCAGCATCATCAGATACTGGGGCACCCAGATCGATGAGAGCTCGACGATCCCGATCCGCAGCTCGGGATGGCGGTCGAGGACACCGTTGACGATCAGGTCGGTCACCGCCACCGCGGGTGGAACCCACAGGAAGATCGACTCGAGGGTGGGAACGAAGGCATCGGCGGCATCGGTGTAGAAGGCGTCGTCGAAGATGCGCGGCTGATCGGCGACGTGGAACACCGGGGTCACGCCATGGTGGATGAACGCCGACCAGAGGCGGTCGTGGTCGGGGTGGGAAAGGGGGTGCCCGTCGACCGCCGCCGGGGCGATCATCCCGAGGTGGACACCGGCGGCGGCCAACTCCGAGAGCTGGTTCTCCAGCCACCCGGGATCCCGGAGCGTCAGGTGGGCAACCGGATGGAGTCGACCGCCACCGTCGTCCGCCACCGCCGCGCACCATCGGTTCCAGGCGGCCATGTTGGCGGTGAGGGCCGGGAGGGAGCCCGAGAGCCGGCGTTCCCACAAGAGCCCGAAGTTGGGGAACAGCACCGCTTCATCCAGGCCCATCACCCCCAGCTGTCCGACTCGGGCCGAAGCATCCCAATACGCCGGCGGGAGCATCTCGTCATACGAATACTCGGGCGGCAGTTGTTGCCGGCACCGCTGGCGATTCCGGCCCAGCGCCCGGGTGTCCCCCGGCACCTGCACGTCGGCCAGGCTCAGCGGTTCCCCCCGCCAGGTGAGCCAGGGGTAGCCGAGCTCGTCGTCGATGATGGCCAGGGCTTCGTCGCGTCGGGACGGGTCGATGTGATCGGCCCACAGCGTGCGGGTCTCGAACAGGTGCTGATCGGAGTCGAAGACCGCCGTCACCGGCCCCAATGTAACTGACGCGCCGGCTCTACGGACTCGTCGCCCCGGGAGGCGGGCCACGCCGACGGCAACCGTTTCATCATCGACCCAGCTCGATCCTCTCGACCGACTCACCCCGTCCCACCAGGATGGTCGCCACCATCTCGGGGGGGAACAAGCCGTGCTCGACGACGCCGGGGGTGGCCTCGAGCCGGGCGGCGAGACGAGCTGGGTCGCCCACCTCGCCGGTGTAATCGGCGATCACGCCACCGTCGGGGCTCAAGGGAGCATCCCGCCGCCGCACCGCTCCCAACCGTCTGAGCGTCGACTCCAGCCCGAAGGCGAGCAGTTCCACCGGCACCGGACCGCGGAGCGCGGGGACCGGCTTCCTGGAGTCGGCGATCACCACAAACCGTTCGGCGGTGATGGCCACCAGCTTCTCGCGGGTCAGGGCCGCCCCACCCCCCTTGACCAGCCACCCCTCCGGGCTGATCTGGTCGGCGCCGTCGACGGCGATGTCCAGCCGGTCGAGGGTGAAGGGCTCCACCGGCAGTCCGAGCCGCGTCGCCAGCTCGCCGGTGTGGGGCGAGGTGGTCACGCAACGCAGATTCAGCTTCCGGGTGGCCAGAGCGGGCAGAAAATGGGCAACCGTGGTTCCCGTGCCGAGGCCGACCCGCATCCCGCTTTCGACCAACGCCGCGGCGGCCTCCGCCGCCAGCTGCTTCTCGTGCTCGACGTCGATGGCCACGGCTCTTCAGGATGGTCTACGGGGTCCCCCACCTGCAACCGTGTGCACTGCGCCGAGCCGGAACGGGTGACCTAACGGCCTTGGGGGCGGGTTGATGTCCGCCACCCGGAGGGGTGGCCTTTCCCTGGGTGGACCTGCCCGCCCGCCCCCGCCGCGAAAGCCGGCGTCGTGGTCACAGCCGACCCGGGGCCGCCCATTGGTGGAACATTAGGGTTCTAAGGGTTTCACCCCGCCGGGGGGGATGGCCCGAGAAATCTCGGTGTGAGCACGAGAAACGACTCGAGGAGATGGCGAGTGACGGAGATGAACGCCTTGCAGGTGACCAGCCACGGCCGGCCCGGAGAGGTCTTGGCCGTGCGCCGCGTCGACCGCCCCGAGCCGGGGCCCGGGGAGGTTCGGGTGAAGGTGGGTGCCGCCTCGCTGAATTTCAATGACATCGACCGCTGTCGGGGGAAGCTGGTCTCGGTGCCGACCCCCCCACCCTTCACCCTGGGGATGGATGTCTGCGGGGTGGTCGACCAGGTGGGAGACGGCGCGGCTTCGTGGTTGGGCAGACGGGTGGTCGCCATCACCAAGAACGCGCTCGGCGGTATCGCCGAGTACGCGCTCGCCGATGCGGTCTCCGTCTTCGATGCCCCCGAGGGTTTCGACGATGCCGAGTCCACCGCCTTCCTGCTGACGTTCCAGGCCTCGCATCTGGCGCTGTTCCGAAGGGGGCGGCTCCAGGCCGGCGAGACCCTGGTGGTGCACTCCGCGGCCAGCGGCCTCGGCACTGCCGGGATCCAGTTGGGCAAGGCCGCCGGTGCCCGGGTCATTGCCGTGGCCGGGGGGGCCGAGAAGGGATCGTTGTGCGCCTCGCTCGGAGCCGACCTGGTCATCGACCACACCACCGAGGACTTTGTGGAAGCGGTGCTGGTGGCGACGGGTGATGTGGGCGCCGAGGTGGTCTACGACCTGGCCGGGGGTGACTTCGTGGAGCGCTCGTGGCGGTGCACCGCGCGGGGTGGGCGTTACCTGGCGGTGGGATTTGCCGACGATGATGAAAATGGCATGACCGGGAGACCGCTGCGGATGGCCTGTATCGGGAACATCGACATCGTCGGCGTGATGCTGGCCTGGGTCGACAACGTCGACCCGGGTATGCGGCGTTTCGGATTCAACCCGTTCGGCCGGAGTGTGGCCGACGAGGTCCACGCCGATCTGCTTCGGTTGGCTGCCGAAGGAAGGATCCGACCCTACGTCGGTCGGCGGATTGCCATGGAAGACGCCGGGGCCGGCGCTCGACGACCACGAGGCCCGGCGATCGGTGGGAAGGAGCGTGGTGGAGTTGTGACCGGTCGAGCGGGGGACCCGGTCCCGCTCCGGAGCGACCGGTGACGAATGCCCTGGCGGCTTCGGTGTAGTTGGGCCATGATCGTCCTGTGACCACACCCGATGGCGGAACCAGCCAGCCAGGCGAGGAACGACGCGACATCGACCCCGCGGCCGAGGACCGGGAGCTCGAGGTGATCGGCGAGGACGAATGCTTCGCCCTCCTGCAGGGTCAGGATCTTGGCCGGTTGGCCATCGTCCGCGACGGCCAACCCGAGATCTTCCCGGTCAACTACGGGCTCGACGGCCACACCGTCACCATCCGGACCCAGCCCGGGGTCAAACTGGCCAATGCCATCCTGGCCAAGGTGGCGTTCGAGGTTGAAGACATCGACCCGGTGAGTCGGGAGGGTTGGGTCGTGGAGGTGCGCGGCCTGGCCGAGGACATCTCCAATGCAATCGACCCCTGGTCCGAACACGCCCGGGCGACCAACGTGC
Organism: uncultured Acidimicrobiaceae bacterium; assembly: GCA_963819695.1. Classification (GTDB taxonomy): domain Bacteria; phylum Actinomycetota; class Acidimicrobiia; order Acidimicrobiales; family RAAP-2; genus DASZIT01. Next base: position 2,288,250 of record CAWFXD010000001.1, read on the forward strand.
GTCCGTGGGTGATGGGCCCGCACGAACATCACATCGCCATCTCCCATCCTCAGGTGTCCGGCCGGCGACTCCGTCGGCCGGCGTCACCCGCCTGAGCTGCGATCGGGTCGGGCGAAGGTCCGGAATTCTCCTCGACCGCCCTGGAACCCGATGACCCGGATACCCCTGATCCCTGCCGGGGGCGGGATCGGGCTGGGAGTGGGGGTCGAAAGGCACTGGTGATGACGCCCCATCGATGCCATGGTGGTCACATGTGGATCGACGGCAAGGGATCGATGGTGCTCACGCGGCCCGAGTGCAAGCGCCTGCTGGCGGTGGCGGCCTCCGACCAAGAGGTCGGACGACTGGGGGTCGCCACTGACCAGGCACCGGTGGTCGTTCCGGTCAACTTCTCCGTCCGCGACGGTCACGTGCGGGTGCGGGTCGGGCCTGGCTTCGTGTCCCAGGCTGCTACCGGTCACCTGGTGGCGTTCGAAGTCGATCAGGTGGATCTGGACTCCGGCGTCGCCTGGAGCGTGCTCGTCCGTGGGTTGGCCACCCTGATCGAGTCCCCGACCGAGACCGAGCTCACCGACGCGGCCCATCCGCTGGTTCCCGAGCCGGGTGACATGGTCCTGGTCATTCGCCCCGACATCCTCACCGGGCGACGCTTCGACCTCCACCCGTCGCCATCAGATCGCCTGGGTGGTGCGAACGCCTCACCCTCCGACCCCTCGGTCGGGCACTGACGAAAGTCATCGCACCCGCCGTCGTCGGTTCCGGGACGAACGATTGGACCGAGCCACACGACGACGCCGACACGACGCCACACCGAAAGAGTTGCCGATGACCGACATCCGAGTCTCAACGTCATCCTCTCCGACCGACGAGGGCGAGCTCCGCCAACTCGACGCCTACTTCCGCGCCGCCAACTACCTGACCGCCGGCCAGATCTATCTGATGGACAACCCGCTGCTGCAGCGGCCACTCGTCCCCGAGGACATCAAACCCCGGCTGCTGGGGCACTGGGGAACCAGTCCCGGCCTCAACTTCCTGTATGCCCATCTGAGTCGGACCATCAGGGCCCGGGGGATCGACGCCATCTTCGTCTGCGGGCCGGGTCACGGGGGCCCGGCCGTCGTGGCCAACACCTGGCTGGAGGGAACCTACAGTGAGCGCTTTCCTCACATAGCCCGCAACGGTGCGGGAATGACCCGGCTGTTTCGACAGTTCTCCTTCCCGGGTGGGATCCCGAGCCATTGCAGTCCCGACACCCCGGGATCGATTCACGAGGGAGGCGAGCTGGGCTACTCGCTGAGCCATGCGTTCGGTGCGGCCTTCGACAATCCGGACCTGGTGGTGGCCTGCGTGGTTGGCGACGGCGAGGCGGAGACAGGGCCGGCCGCCACCGGATGGCACTCGAACAAGTTTCTCGATCCACAACGCGATGGCGTCGTGTTGCCCATCCTCCATCTGAACGGGTACAAGATCGCCGCACCAACCGTGTTGGCCCGAATCCCGACTTCGGAGTTGCTGTCCCTCTTCACCGGCTACGGATACCGGGCGATACTGGTGGAGGGTGGGTTCGACGGTGAGGACCCAATGGCCGTCCACCGCCGGATGGCCTCCGCCCTCGACGGGGCTCTGGCGGAGATCGGCGAGATCCTGGCTTTGGCCCGGGGTGGGGGTGTCCGGACGCGACCGGTGTGGCCGATGCTGATCCTCCGGACGCCGAAGGGCTGGACGGGTCCCAAGGTGGTCGATGGGCTCCCGATCGAAGGGACGTTTCGGGCCCATCAGCTTCCGCTCGGCGAGGTCCGCACCAATCCCGAACATCTGGCCCAACTCGAGGGCTGGCTCCGGAGCTACCGACCCGAGGAGCTTTTCGAGGATGACGGGTCCCCGGTCGAGGCGATTTGCGGGTTCCCCCCGGCCGGCGATCGGCGGATGAGCGCCAACCCGCATGCCAACGGGGGCCTCCTGCTCCGCCGATCTGGAGCTCCCCGACTTCTGTGACTACGGGGTCGATGTCCCGAGCCCAGGGTCTGGCCTCCACGAGGCGACCCGGGTCCTCGGCGGCTTTCTCCGGGATGTGATCCGGGCCAACCCATCCACCTTCCGGGTGTTCGGGCCGGACGAAACCTCGTCGAACCGGCTGCAGGACGTCTTTGAGGTCACCGACCGGACCTGGGATGCGGAGCTTCGCCCCGGAGACGATCATTTGGCTCCCGACGGCCGGGTCATGGAAATGCTGTCCGAACACCAGTGCGAGGGATGGCTCGAGGGATACCTTCTCACCGGTCACCATGGAATCTTCAACTGTTACGAAGCATTCATCCACATCGTCGACTCGATGTTCAACCAGCATGCCAAGTGGTTGAAAGCCAGCCGGGAAGTCCCCTGGCGCCGGCCCATCGCCTCGTTGAACTACCTGCTTTCCAGCCACGTCTGGAGACAGGACAACAACGGCTTCTCCCATCAGGATCCCGGCTTCATCGATCACGTGGTCAACAAGAAGGCCGAGATCGTCCGGGTGTATTTCCCCCCGGATACCAACTGCCTGCTGTCGGTAGCCGACCACTGTCTGAGAAGTCGGAATTATGTCAATGTCATGGTGGCCGGCAAGCAACCCCAGCTCGATTGGCTGACCATGGACGAGGCGCGGGACCACTGCACCCGGGGGCTGGGCATCTGGGACTTCGCGTCGAACAGCGGGGACTCGGTGCCCGATGTGGTCATGGCCTGCTGCGGGGATATCCCCACCCTCGAGACCCTCGCCGCGGTGCAATTGCTGCACGAGTATCTACCTGATCTCGCAGTGAGAGTGGTCAACGTCGTCGACCTGATGCGGCTCGAACCCGATACTGAACACCCGCACGGCCTTCCGGATCGGGAGTTCGATACCATCTTCACCCGCGATCGACCGGTGGTATTCGCCTATCACGGCTACCCGTTGCTCATCCATCGCCTGACCTACCGCCGCACCAACCACGACAGCTTCCACGTTCGGGGCTACAAGGAGGAGGGGACCACGACCACGCCTTTCGACATGGTCATGCTCAACGACCTCGACCGCTTCCACCTGGTCATCGATGTGCTCGACCGGGTTCCCGGTCTCGGTTCCCGGACCGCGACGTTGCGTCAGCAGATGGTCGATGCCCGCATCGATGCCCGACGCTATGGCCGCGAGCACGGTGAGGACCCCCCGGAGATCGCCCAATGGCGCTGGAGCGCGGCCGGTGCCGGCGGCGTCGGATCCCGCCTCGACCACAACCGAGCGACCAGCCCGCCGCCGGGCTGACCGTGCCTGACCAAGCTCGGTACCCGACCGTCCGCCCACCGGAACGCCAGCCGGCGATCGACGAGACCTTCGAGGCGATCATCTTCGACTGGGACGCCAGGATCGGACCCGATCGACGCCGGGACGCCAGCCGGTGGCGTGAACGAATCGAGTCGCTCTGCGCCGCCGGCGTGCAGGTCATCGCGGTAACCGATGACGAGGTGGGCGCCGTCGACGAATGGCTCCGGGCCAGGCCACGAGGTCGGGGCACGCTGCACATCTGTTGTGAACGCGGCGCCGCGGTCTACCGGGTGGATGGCGACGGGCCCCAGCTCGTGCCGCGGCGGTCCGCCCGCCCCGAGGAGGACCGGGCCGGGTACGTCGAGATGGCGCTGACCGACAGTTCCGATTGGTCGCGTTGGGCCGCCGGTTGGCTGGCGGCCCAGGGGATTACCGGTGGACTGGTCCTGATCGGCGGTGACCATTTCGACCGCGGCGAACGGCGCCGGCTTCGACATCCGCCGGGCGGAGGACTTTCCCCGAGCCGTGGTCATCCCGTTCGGAGCCGAACCCGGGGCGCGTGCCTGGTGGCGTCGAGCCGCTCGGGGCCGGGCTGGAACGCTTCGTCGAGCTCTGCGACCACCAACTCGTGCGGCGAGCCACGCTCCGGGTGCCGAACATCGACCTCGACCCCGCCTGGGTCGCTTCCATTGCCCAACGAACGCTCCAAACAACGGATCGCCGAATCACTCGGGACGCTCGGCAACGGCTGGGTAGGGGTGCGCGGCTCCCGCGACGACGACGGCCCGGGCAGCGACCCGTTGTTTCTGGTCAACGACGTCTTCACCCCGGACGGCCACATGCTCCCCGGCCCCAACTGGACCGGCCTCGAGAGACCCGGCATCGACCCTGATGGCGGCGAGCAACGCATCCTCGACATGCGCGGTGGAACGCTGATCCGCCTCGGCCGCGATGACGCTGGGGGGCGCTCCCTGCGCTTCGTCTCCGCGGCCCGTCCCCTACGCGATGGCCCTCCGCGCCGAGGGGCCAGAGGCCAACCTCCAAGCCGGCGATCCCCTCCGCCGACCGGCGGAGAGCGTCGAGTTCGAGGCGAGCGAGGATGGGGGCACCGTTACGGCCCGAACGGGTCGGGAGGGCTCCGAGATCGCCGTGGCGGCCCGGGATCGGGTGACCACTGGACAGGGCCGGCGGGTGATCGAGCGGCTGGCCGCCTGGGCTGCCGGAAGCTCGATCCACGGGGGAGACGCCCGCCAGCGACTTGCCCAGGTGGATGTCCATGGGATTCGACGCCCTGCTCGCCGAACACCGGACGGAGTGGGCCCACCGCTGGGACGACGCCGAGGTGGTGATCGACGGGGATCCGGAGGCGGAGCTGGCGGCTCGCTTCGCGGTGTTCCATCTCCTCAATGTCGCCAATGACCTCGGCGAGGCGGCGGTCGGGGCCCGGGGGCTCACCGGGAATGCCTATGCCGGTCACGTCTTTTGGGACGCCGACGTCTTCGTGCTCCCGGCGCTGGCCGCCATCCGGCCCGGCCGCGGCCCGAGCCATGCTCGAGTACCGCATCCGCCGTCTCCCCGCCGCCCGGGCGGCGGCAGAGGCGCAGGGCATGCGCGGTGCCCGATTTCCCTGGGAGTCGGCCGGCGACGGGAGCGACGTCACTCCCCGGAAGGTCCGAGGGACGGAACGGCGAGCTGATCCCGATCGAGACCGGAGCCCACGAAGAGCACATCGTGGCCGATGTGGCCTGGGCGGCGGCCCACTACGCTGGCCTGGACGGGCGACGCCGCGTTTCTGGCCGAAGGGGGACGTGACCTCTTGATCGACACCGCCCGTTACTGGGCCAGCCGCATCCGAACGGACGCCGACGGCGACGGCCACCTCTACGGAGTGATGGGTCCCGACGAGTACCACCAGGTCGTCGACGACAACGCCTACACGAACGTCATGGCCCGCTGGAACCTCCGTCAGGGCGCCGACCTCCTGTCCCAGTCGGGTGACACCGCATACCGCGGCGACGTGGCGGGCACTGGCCGACGGACTGGTCGACGGATGGAGCCCGGAGCACGGGCGTCTACGAGCAGTTCGCCGGCTACTTCGAGTTGGAGCCACTCCTGATGTCCCAGTTCGCCCAACCCCCGGTCGCCATCGATGCGCTGCTCGGCGCCGAGCGGGTGGCGCGGTCCCAGCTCATCAAGCAGGCCGACGTGCTGATGCTCCACCACCTGGTCCCCGACGAGGTGGTGGACGGGATCGCTCCGGCCGTGCCTGGACTTCTACGAGCCGCGGACGGCCCACGGCAGCTCGCTCTCCCCGGCGATCCACGCGTCGCTCCTGGCCCGGGCGGGTGAGCCGGAGCAGGCGCTCGAGCTGTTCCGGGTGGCCGCCCGCCTCGACCTGGACGATCTCACCGGCACGACCGCCGAAGGGCTCCACCTCGCCACCATGGGCGGGGTGTGGCAGGCCCTGGCGTTCGGCTTCCTCGGGATGCGAGCCGAAATGGGCACGCTCTCCGTCGATCCATGCCTGCCGGGATCCTGGAGCGCCCTCAGCCTGGCATTTCGTTTCGGCGGGCGGCGCCTCGCCATTCGTGCCGAACACGATCGAGTCACCGTCACTTGTCGTGAGCCCCTCATGGTCGAGGTCGCCGGTCAGCCGCCCCAATGGTGTCAGCCCGGCACGACGACGGTGGCAAACCCACCGGCGTCCTGACCGACTCGATCGGTGGTAGGAAAGCTCCTGACGCCGGCGTCGGCCGTGAAGACGCATCCATTCATGTCCTGGGTGGCCGTTGTGACCATCGCCCCTGGCCCGATGGTCTGAAGCGAGAGAGGGTGGCGGGATGGACGTGCGGTGTGGCTTTCCGGTCAGGATGAATCCGGGATGCTCAGGCATGCCGCTCCCGGAGATCGAGTCCGCTTCGGCTCGGGCTGGGGTGGCGATGGCCGGCCACCGACCATGAGCTCCCAGAAGACCCCGGTCCCCCTGGATCGATTGGACGCGGTCATCTTCGATATGGACGGAGTTGTCACCGATACCGCCGGGGTCCACGCCCGATGCTGGAAGCAGGCCTTCGACGGCTTCCTTCGCTTACGTTCGCGGAGCACCGGCGAGGAACTCCGGTTGTTCGAGGACGAGGACTATCTGCGCTACGTCGACGGCAAGCCTCGTTATGACGGCGTGGAGAGCTTCTTGTCCTCCCGTGGGGTCACCCTCGAACCCGGCGCTCCCTCGGATCCTCCCGGGTACAACACCGTCTGCGCGATCGGAAACCTCAAGGACCGCGAATTCGAACGAGTCGTGACGGAGGAGGGAGTGACCCTGTTCGAGTCTACGGTCAGCTTCATCCGGTCACTGCGCTCACGCCAGACCCGCACCGCCCTGATTTCATCGAGCCGTCACGCCCGGGCGATGCTGGCGACCGGGGGTATCACCGATATCTTCGATGCCATCGTGGACGGGGTGGATGCCGAAGCCCTCGGGCTGCCCGGCAAGCCCGACCCGGCCATCTTCTTGACCGCGGCGCAAGAGCTCGACGTCGTTCCGTCTCGCGCCGCGGTGGTGGAGGACGCCCTCGCCGGGGTCGAGGCGGGCCGCCGGGGGGCATTCGGCTTCGTCATCGGGATCGATCGAGCTTCGCACGCCGAAGCGCTCCGATCGCGGGGGGCGGACGTCGTGGTCGACGACCTGTCAGACGTCGAGTTCCCGCCCGATACCGACCCGGCATCGTCGTGAGCGTGCGTCCGGCCGGGGCTTCGAGTCCGACGTCCCGTGCGGACGATAAGCGGTCTTCCGGAGGAATCATTTCGGAACCGGTGGCAGTGTACGGTGCCGCCATGCGGCATACCCTCCTTGCCCATCCGACCCAGCCGTTTAGGTCGAGGCTGGGCTCGGTGATGGCCGACTTCTCCGGCCGCGCCGTTCGGGACGACCCACCCGGGCCATCGACGGGCTGAGCAGATGCGGATCGTCCCAGTCGAGGAAGTGAGCGCCCGGCTTGCCGCCCTTCCGGGTCCCGAGCCTCGGGTCGTGGTGTCCGGCAACTTCGCCACCCCCGCCGTGCTGGTTCAGGCCCTCGTATCCGCTCTCGACCGTTGTCGGGTCTTTGCTCTCAACGCCCAACCTGGGTGGCCCCAACGCCCGGGCTTCATCAGCGAGACACCGTTCGTCGGGCCGGGCATGCGCCATGACCCCACCCTTGACTACCTCCCCATGCGTCTGTCGCTGGTCCCGCGGTTGTTCGACTCACTTCGCCCGGTGGATGCCGTTCTGGTGCATTCCTCCGTACCCCGCCAGGGGAAGATCTCCCTGGGGATCGAGGTCAACATCCTTCCGGCCGCCATCGAGCGGGCGCGGGCCCGGGGCGGACTGGTGGTGGCCCAGCTCAACCCCAACATGCCCTATACGTTCGGCGACAGCGAGTTCTCGACCGATTGGATCGACCTGGCCATCGAGGTCGACGAGCCACTAAGGACCCCCGAGCCCTGCCTCCCCTCCGACGAGGAGTTGCAGATCGGTCGGCACGTCGCCCGCTTCGCCAATGACGGGTCGACAGTGCAGCTCGGCATCGGTCAGATCCCCGACATCGCCGCCGGCGAGCTGACCCGTCACCGGCAACTTGGCGTCTGGTCGGAGATGATCAGCAACGCGGTACTCGATCTCGAGCGATCCGGTGCACTCGACCCCGGCCGGGCCATCCAGACCTCCTTCCTGTTTGGCTCGGATGAGCTCTACCAGTGGGCCCATACCAACCCCCGATTGCAGATGACCCGCACCGAGACCGTCAACGATCCGGCTCGCATCGCGTCGCAACCGGCAATGCTCTCCATCAACATGGCCATGCAGGTCGATCTCTTCGCCCAGGCCAACGCCACCTTCGTCCACGGCGTTATTCACTCCGGCTTCGGCGGCCAGCCCGACTTCGTCAGCGGCTCCCTCCATTCGCCGGGAGGCCAAGCGGTGGTCGCGTTGCGCTCCTGGCACCAAAAGACCGATGCCTCGACCGTGCTGCCGGTGCTCACCAGCCCAGTCTCGTCGTTTCAACACTCGGTGATCGTCAGTGAGCAAGGCAGCGCGGAGATCTTCGGACGTTCTGAGCACGCCCAAGCCCGGTTGATCATCGACCATGTGGCCCACCCCCGGGCCCGAGGGCAACTCAACGAGGTGGCGGGGGTCCTCGGTCTGGACCGTTCGCCCTGACCGACCCGGAGGTGGCCTTCAGGTGCGTTCGGGAACCATGTCAATCGCGCCGCAGGGGCACTCCTGCGCGCAGATCCCGCATCCCTTGCAGAAGTCGTAGTCGAACTGGTAATGCGGCGACGAACCCAGCTTGATGACCGCGTTGTCCGGGCAGACTCCGTAGCAGTTGTCGCACTCGAAGCAGTTGCCACACGACAGGCAGCGGCGAGCCTCGAAGAGCGCATTCGATTCCGTGAGCCCCCCGACGACCTCCTCGAAGGTGTTCTGGCGCCGGGCCAGTTCGAGTTCGGGACGCCGGGTTCGAGGAGCATCGGAGTAGTACCAGGTATTGAGGCGATCGAAGGTGGCGAGACGGGGACGGTCGGCGTCGACCGGCGCCTCGGAGGGAGACGAACGCGTCGATGCTCCTCGCCGCCCGTTTCCCATGCCCGATGGCGACGGTCGCCGTCCGCTCTGACGGGACCACGTCGCCGCCGGCGAAGATGCCACTCCTGCCGGTCATCATGGTGGGAAGTACATCGACGACGCCGGCGTCGAAGGCCACGCCCGGTGCCCGGTCAGGAGTGAGAGGTCGGTGTCCTGGCCGAGCGCCAGAACCAGGGAGTCCGAGTCCAGCTCTTCGAACTCGCCGGTCGGCTCCGGGAACCCCTCCTGGTTCAGCCGCATCTTCTCGACCACCATGCGGCCGTTCTCGAAACTGGTCAGCGTGGAGAGCCAGCGCATCGTCACGCCTTCGCTGATCGCCTCCTCGACTTGGTCCTGGTGGGCGGGCATTCGCTCCCGGTTGCGCCGGTAGACGACGACGGCATCGGTGGCACCCAGACGACGCGCCGTGCGAGCCGCGTCGACGGCGGTATCCCCGCCCCCGTAGACCACCACCCGGCGTCCCAGCAATGGCGGATCGTCGTCGGCAACCTGGTGGAGGAAGGAGACGGCGTCGAGGACACGGGAGGAGTCGCCCGCCGGGATGTCTACTCTCCGCCCGATCTGGGCGCCGACGGCGAGGAAGACGGCATGGAAGCCTCCGTCCCGGCGCTCGCGCTCGATGTCGTGGACGATGTGGCCGGTCCGGGCGTCGACCCCCAGGGCCAGGATCCGGGCGATCTCCGCATCGAGAACGGCTCGAGGGAGCCGGTAGGCGGGGATGCCGTAACGCATCATCCCGCCGAACGTCGGAGCCGAGTCGACCAGGCGGACCTGATGGCCGAGACGGCGCAGATGGTAGGTGGCGCTGAGCCCGGCGGGTCCCGCGCCGACGACGAGGACCCGCTTCCCGGTGTCGGTCCCCGGCGGCGGCAACGACCATCCGCGCTGGATGGCCAGGTCGCCGAGGAACCGCTCGACAGAGTTGATCCCGACCGCCTCGTCGAGCTGGGCGCGATTGCAAGCCGTCTCGCACGGGTGGTAGCAGATGCGGCCCATCACCGCCGGAAACGGGTTCTGTTCGACGAGCCGGTCCCAGGCCGCCCGGTAGTCACCGGGCTCGGCCCGGTAGAGCCAGCTCTGGATGTCCTCGCCCGCCGGGCAGGCGTCATTGCAGGGCGGGAGCCGGTCTACGTATACCGGTCGTTCGACCCGCCACGAACCGGTGCGGTTGGCGTGACTCGAGCCGACGTCCAGGGTGATGGCGAACGGGAGATCCATCACCGGCCTCCCTCCGTCGGGTCCATCGCGCCGGCATTCGGGCCGAGGAGGCCGTAGTCGGCGATGTTCCGATCGGCGATGGCCTGGATGCGGTCGATGATGTCGCGGCGGGGGTGCTCGCCGAACAGGTGGGCGTACCGGCGTTGGATGGACAGATAGGACTCGACCGGTGTCCGGTTGCGGATCCTCGACACCGACGTGACCTTGCCGTGCTCGGCTTCGTACACGGGGAACAGCCCGGTCTCCGCGGCCAGCCGGGCCACCCGGATGGTGTCGTTCGGCGCCGAGCCCCATCCGAGGGGGCAGGGCACCAGGATGTGCAGGTAGCGGGCGCCATGCACCTCCATGGCCCGCTCGACCTTCTTCTCGAGATCGTGCAGGTCAGCCACCGTCGCGGTCGCCACGTACGGGATGTCGTGAGCCATGGCCAGCCGGGGCAGGTCCTTCCCCTGTCCGAAGACGTTGCCCGGCTCGGGGCCCACCGATTCGGTGGTGGCGGTCCGGGCCGCCGGGGGGGTCGCCCCCGAGCGTTGAACGCCGGTGTTCATGTACGCCTCATTGTCGTAGCAGATGAAGAGCACGTCGTCGTTGCGTTCGAACATCCCCGAGAGGCACCCGAAGCCGATATCGACCGTCCCGCCGTCCCCGGCCTGAGCGACCACCCGGACATCGCTGGAACCCTTCACCTTCATCGCCGCCGCCACCCCGGTGGCCACCGCCGGAGCGTTCCCGAACAGCGAGTGCAGCCAGGCAATCCGCCAGGACGTCTCCGGGTAGGGGGTGGAGAACACCTCGAGGCAACCGGTGGCGTTGACGGCCACCAGCCGGCCCCCGGTGGCGCGCATCGCCGCGTCGAGGGCGTAGCGGGCCCCGAGGGCCTCGCCGCATCCCTGGCACGCCCGATGGCCCGAGTCGAGCGAGTTGAACCGGTCCCGGCTGGACTGGACGGTCCGATCGTCGTCATCGAGGAGGCGGTTGCCGACGGCAAAGCTCCCCACCTGGTAGAAGCGGACGGGTTGTCCGGTCATGGCGTCTCCTCAGCCGATCCGGGACGCCACGGTCCCGATGTCGCGCAGGACGTTCTCCGCCGAGGGACCCGAGCGTCGCCTGGCGGACATCCGGGCCCGCTCCCGATCCACGATCCCGTGGTCGAGGTCGAGGAAGGTGAGGCGGTCGAGCTGGTCCCCGCCCGCCGCCACCAGCAACTCCTCGAGCGAGCGTTGGGTGATGGGTCGTCCGCCGAGTCCGGCGACCACCGTTCGCAGCGAGCCGCCGGTGTCATGGGTCGCCATGGCCACATCGGTCGAGAGCACGCCACCAAAGCCAACGCTGAACGCCTTCTCGACCACGACCACCTGACGGGCGCCGGAGAGTGCATCCCGCACCGCCTGGAGGGGAAACGGCCGGAACGACGTGATACCGAGCACGCCCACCCGTTGGCCGGCGTCCCGGCGGGCGTCCACCGCGTCCTTGATGGTCCCGAGCACCGACCCGAGGGCGACCACGACGGTCTCCGCGTCTTCGGTCCGGTAGGCACGGACCAGGCCGCCGCTGTGGCGGCCGAAGGTCTCGGCGAACGCCTCGGCCAGGGCGGGGATCCGATCGAGGGCATCGAGCTGGCGGAGGTGGGCGAGGTAGCGGACCTCTTCGAAGGCTTCGGGGCCGACCATGGCACCGATCGACACCGGATCGTCGGGATCGAGAACCTGACGGGGTTGATAGGGCGGGAGAAAGCCGTCGACCGCGCCCTGTTCGGGTACGTCCACCCTTTCGACCGCGTGGGTGAGGATGAAACCGTCCATGCACACCATGACCGGGACGGAAAGCTCCTCGGCGAGGCGGAAGGCCTGGACATGGAGGTCAGCGGCCTCCTGATTGGTTTCGGCGAAGAGCTGGATCCATCCCGAATCCCGAACCGCCATGGCGTCACTGTGGTCGTTCCAGATGTTGATCGGAGCCCCGATGGCCCGGTTGGCCAGGGTCATCACGATGGGAAGGCCAAGGCCGGCGGCGTTGTAGACCGCCTCGATCATGAAGAGCAACCCCTGGCTGGCGGTAGCGGTGTAGGCCCGGGCTCCCGCCGCCGAGGCGCCGATGGAGACGGACATCGCCGCGAACTCCGACTCGACGTTGATGAACTCGCACGGGGACAGGGTCCCGGCCTTCACGCTGGCGCCGATGGCCTCGATGATGTGGGTCTGGGGCGAGATCGGGTAGGCGCACACGACCTCCGGCCGGCAGAGTGCCACCGTCTCGGCGACGGCTCGGGAGCCCTCAATCTGCCGCAGCACGGGCCAACTCCTCTCCAACCCGGGTGACGAACCGGTATCCGGCAGCCGCGGCGGCGGCGTTGCGCTCGCCGACGGTGCCCCCGAAGCGATCGCGGACCGCCACATCGAGGGCTTCGAGGGTGATCTCACCGGTGAGCGCCGCGAAGGCTCCGAGCAGCGCGACATTGGGAAGCGGACGGCCGAGCTCCTCGAGGGCCAGCTCGGTCGCCGGGCAGGCGAGTGTGCGTTTACGGTCGAACCGGCCGACGAACTCGCCCAGACCGAGGTCGTCGAAGGTGCGGGCGGTATTGACGAGGACATAGCCGCCCGGACCCAGCCCGGCGAAGAGATCGACCTGGTGGATCAAGGTGGCGTCCTGGACGATGACCGCGTCGGCCTCGATCACCGGCTCCCGGGTACGGATCGGGTGGTCGTCCAACCGGCAGAAGGAGACCACCGGCGCACCCATGCGCTCGGAACCGAAGCTCGGAAACGCCTGCGCGTGGCGGCCCTCGCCGAAGGCGGCGACCGACAGAATCTCCGCCGCGCTCACGACGCCCTGGCCGCCCCGACCGTGGATCCGAACCTGGAACATGCCCTCTCCCGAGACCCCTCTAGCTCCCGGGGGCGGCACCGACGATGGCCGCCAGGTCGACGAGTCGGCTGGCGTAACCCGACTCGTTGTCGTACCAGCCCAGTACCTTCACCAGATGCCCGTGGGCCATGGTGAGCTCCGAATCGAACACGCATGACGCCGGCGACCCCAGGATGTCGCCGGAGACCAGCGGTTCCTCCGAGTACTCGAGCAGTCCGACCAGACGTCCTGAGCCGGCCGCCGCCCGGTAGGCGTCTTGGATCTCGCTGACACTCGGAGTCGCCCGCACATTGGCCACCAGATCGGTGACCGACCCGTCGGGCACCGGCACCCGGAGGGCCAGGCCGTCGAGATTTCCGGCCAGACTCGGAAGCACGAGCCCGGTGGCTCGGGCGGCACCGGTCGTGGTCGGGATGATGTTGACCGCCGCAGCCCGCGAGCGTCGGGGGTCCTTGTGCAGCCCATCGACCAGACTCTGGTCGCCGGTGTAGGCGTGCACGGTGGTCATGAACCCGTCCTCGATGCCGAAGTTGTCATCGAGGACCTTGGCCAGAACCGCCAGGCAGTTGGTGGTGCAGGAGGCATTCGAGATGACGAAGTCGCGGGCCGGATCGAAGTCCTCTTCGTTCACCCCCACCACCAGCGTGGTGTCGGCATCCTTGGAGGGGGCGGAGATCACCACCCGGGTTGCGCCGGCATCGATATGAGCCGACGCCTTCTCCCGGCTGGTATTCCGCCCGGTCGACTCGATGACGACGTCGATGCCCAACTCGCCCCAGGGGAGGGCCTTCGGCTCCGGTTCGGCCAGTATCGTGATCCGCTGAGCGCCAACCAGCAAGGTTTCGCCTTCGGCCCGAACTTCCTCGGGAAAGACGCCGTGGACCGAATCCCGTGCCAACAGCCGGGCCAGCGCCGCCGGGGAACCCAGGTCGTTGATGGCCACGATCTCGATCTGGCGGCGAGAACCCAGGGCTGCCCGCAAAAAGGCGCGCCCCGTCCTCCCGAAGCCATTTACCGCCACTCGCACCGTCATGACTGCCTCCCAGCTCACGTGACTGACCAACAACTTCCATGGTGCGGCCGAAGGCGACGGTGAGGTAGGGCCGAACGTCCCATTGGTGGAATCGGGTGATTCAGGCATCGAAATCCGGCAATCGGGCTCGGGCGCCGGGACTCGGCTCGGTCGATACGCTGCCGGGGGTGAGGACCGAACAGCTGACGACGCCGGCTCTGGTCGTTCAACGCCACCGGCTCGACGCCAACCTGTCCGTCATGGCCGAGGCGCTGCCCGGGCCACGTCTCCGTCCCCATGTCAAAGCCCACAAATGCACCAGGCTGGCCACCCATCAGGCCCGAATGGGTCACCGGGGGTTCACCTGCGCCACCATGGCCGAGATGGAGGGCATGGCCCGGGCCGGGTTGGGCGACGACCTGTTGCTGGCCAATGAAGTGGTCGATGCCACCCGTCTCGGCGTCCTGGTCCGGAACGGGAGCCGGGTGACCATGGCGGTCGACTCCGAGGGGACGATCGACGCCGCGGTGGCGGCGAAGGTTCCCGAAGTGCTGATCGACGTCAATGTCGGCCTGCCCCGCTGCGGCTGCCGACCCGAGGATGCCGGGAGCTTGGCCGACCAGGCCCGCCATCGGGGCTTGGAGGTCCGAGGCGTCATGGGCTACGAAGGCCACATCGTCGGGCTCGAGCCGAGGACGACACGCACGGAGATGTTGGAGATCTCGATGGGGCTCCTCATGAGCGCCCACCAAGCCGTCGGAGGTGAGATCATCTCCGCCGGCGGGACCGGAACCTACGACATCAACCATTGGGCGACGGAAATCCAGGCAGGTTCCTACGCCCTCATGGACACCGCCTACGGCAAGCTCGGCCTCCCCTTCGAGCAGGCCCTTTCGGTGTTGGCGACGGTGATCTCGGTGTCCCGCGAATGGGCGGTCGCCGACTGCGGTCTCAAGGCGCTGGGGATGGACCACGGGAATCCGTCAATCGACGGGGGCACGGTGATGTTCTGCTCCGATGAGCATGTGACGTTCGCGCCGGACCAGCCGGTGCGGGTCGGTGACCGCATCAACGTGATACCTGCGCACGTCGATCCGACGGTGGCGTATCACGACTACCTTCACGTGGTCGACGGTGACGACGTGATGGAGAGCTGGCCGGTGGACCTCCGCGGCTGGTGAGCCCTGAGGGCTCGATCACATCGGCGCCTATACGGCATCCGACAGGGGTTGCCGGACGATCGCGGGTATTGGCGATCGACCTTCGTCAAAGGCACCCGCGGCCGGGGGCACGGGGACCGTGGCCGATAGCAATTCGGGTCCGCCGAACTCATTGTCCAGGTCCTCGAGCGTCTGGCGGGCCGGCTCGGGGAGGATTCGCGTCAAGGCGAAACCCAGGATGGCGGCAACGCCCGCGATGGTGAGCATGCCCCGAAGCCCGTAGTCCTTCTGGAGCTGAGGCACCAAGAAGACACCGAGGAATGCCCCCAACTTCCCGATCCCCGCGGCGATGCCATGGCCGGTGGTGCGCATGCTCACCGGGAACACCTCGGAAGGCAGGACGAATGTCGTCATATTGGGCCCGAACTCGACGAAGAAGTAGCTGAGCCCGAAGATGGCGAGGAAGGGCACCACCATGGTGGTGAGGTGGGCAAATCCAGCCAGGGTCAGGAACGCCGCGGCCATGACGCCAAATCCGATGAACTGAAGTCGGCGATGCCCGATCCGGTCCATGGTCATCACCGCGACGATGTAGCCGGGTACGGCGAACACAACGAACATTCCCAGCGTCCACAGGAGTTTCGCCTCCAATGACGCGGTGGAGTCGACCTGCTTCAGGATCGCCGGCAAGGAGAGGGTGTTGCCGTAGTAGGCGTAGTCGAAGAGAAACCAGGAGCCAGCCGTTCCCAGCAGAAGGAGCAGCATCCTGCGGTTCCGGAGAAATTGACCGAGTCCCAATCGCTGGGTCGCCTGGACCGCGCCCGCGGTGGCGTCAACCACGCCGTCGGAATAGGCGGCGAGGTCCTGGTTGGCCTGGTCGTTCTGCCCCTGAACCTGGGCCCTGAACCTCGGAGACTCGGGCATCTTGGTCCGCAGGTATATGACGGCGGCGGCAGGGATGGCACCGAATCCGAGCATGAGTCGCCAGGTCAACCCGTGCCCGATTCCGGAAGACAAGAGCATGAGCCCGACCAGCGGTCCGACGATGAGGCCGAGTGCCTGCATGGAAAAGACCATCCCAACCAGTCGACCGCGATCCCGTCGATTGGAGTACTCGCTCATCAGCACCGCGGAAACCGGATAGTCGCCGCCAATACCGAGCCCCAGGACGAAACGGGCGATGACCAGCCAGATGAAACTGGGAGCGAAGGCGGAGAAGAGCGCGCCGGTCATCATGATGACGGCCACGCCGGTGTATACCCATTTTCGGCCGAGTACGTCAGCGATCCGCCCAAAGATGATGGCTCCGAAGAATGCGCCCAATATGGCGGAGCCGGTCACCCAGCTTGTCTCGATGGTGCTCAGATGCCACTGGACGGCGACGATGGTGGATACGGTGCTGATGACGAACAGGTCATAGGAATCCGTGAAGAACCCAACCCCCGAAACCAGAACTGTCCGTCGATGGAATTTGCTCCTCGGGGCTTCGTTGAGGAGGTCACTCACCGAATGTGAGCCACCCAGCGGTGCCACTTCACCGATTTCCGCCATCAAGCCAGATGACATCCGCAAATTCCTTCCCCGCCCCCACTTTTGGCGCCTCGTCCCCACTTTTGCACCCCAAGGTGGACGCCAGGAATTCTTTAGGTGAACGTAAGGTGAACGAATCGAAAACTTCAGGTAAACGTTGTGGGTAACCTCTGGTTGCCATGAGCTCTACCGGAATCGGCATCGAAGCCATCGACCGTAAGGTAATTCAGCTGTTTGCCCTGGTCTCAGAGGCACTGGCCCAAGCCACCCATGCCCTGCTGGGCGGTGATCCGCTCCTCGGCCAGGCGGTCGTCGATGGCGACCAGGCTGTGGACGACCTCACGGCCGAGGTGGAGCTCCTGGTCTGGAACGAGCTGCACGACCGGCACTGCGAAGGTGACGAGCTTCGCTACCTGGTGGCCATGCTCTTGATCATCCCCGAGTTGGAACGCAGTGCCGATTTGGCTGAACACATAGCCCAACGGGCAGTCGACCATCTGGGATCAGACATGAGCGCTCGCAGCCGAGGCATCGTCCAACTCATGACCGAGGTTGCCAACGAGATGTGGCAGGAGGCGGCGGACGCCTTCGGCCGGCGGAGTCGGATCAGTGAGCGACTGGTGGAGGCGGACGACGAGATGGACATCTTCCATGACGACTTGACTCGCGAAGTGGCCAGGGAGGAAATGCCGGCGGCCATCGCCGCCCAGGTCACCTTGTTAGCCCGGTTCTACGAACGGCTCGGCGACCATGCCGTCAATCTCGCCCGCCGAATCGAGCTCCTGGCCGACAGCAGCTCTCACCCTGACGACCAATAGGAGCCACCCCGAACACCTTCACCTCTGGGTAGCCGGGAGGCCGGCGGCCGGCCGGCGGTGGGTGGGCTCAGACCTTCCGTCCGATGCCGTCGGGTCCGGGCGGCATAGTATCCACAATGACTTGTCAGAGTTCTGGAGGGGAGCGCGGATGGCCGTGGTGTCGGGAGACCCGCTGGTGAACCGGCTCGGCGATCCACTTCGGGTCCTCGTCCTCGGAGCCTCGAGCGGAATCGGGGCCAGCGCGGCCAAGGCGCTGGTCGAATCCGGTGCGCAGGT
Organism: uncultured Acidimicrobiaceae bacterium; assembly: GCA_963819695.1. Classification (GTDB taxonomy): domain Bacteria; phylum Actinomycetota; class Acidimicrobiia; order Acidimicrobiales; family RAAP-2; genus DASZIT01. The sequence continues at coordinate 2,306,032 of CAWFXD010000001.1, forward strand.
GGTGGGCGCCGCCCGCCGAGAGGCGCGGGTGGCCGAGCTCGAAGGCGTGACCGCGGTGGCCTGTGATGTCAGCGTCCCCGAGGACTGCGATCGGGTGGTGGCCGCCGCGGTCGAGAAGCTGGGAGGGGTCGACGCCCTGGTGTATGCGGCGGGCACCACCTGGATCACCCCCCTCGATTCCGCCGGACCTGACAGCTGGTCGGAGATGTTCGCCACCAACCTCTTCGGGGCGGCCATGGTCACCCGGGCGGCGCTCCCCCACCTTCTCTCGGATGCCAGCGACAACCGAGCCGTGTATCTGACCTCTGACTCGGTGGAGATGCCCTACCCGGGTCTGGTCGCCTACGGAGCCTCCAAGGCCGCGCTCAGGGCCTACTGCCAAGGCCTGGCCGGCGAGTTCGCCACCTTACGCGTCACCGAGATCATGGTCGGGCCGACCATCGACACCGAGATGGGAAGCCACTTCGACGAGACCATCGCCGGCTGGCTGGAGCGGTGGAACGGCGAGGGGTATATCCGGTTCGGTTACCAGCTTTCGGCCGACGTCGCCGCGGTGATCGTGGAAACGCTGCGGAGCAAGGAGCCCGAAAGCCGGGTCACCGCGGCCGCCGATCTCACGTGAGTAGAGTTCGACGGCGCCGGAACCCCGTAGGCCGGCTGGAGGTCGAGATGGCAGTTGCACCGCAGTATCGAACGAAACCCGTCGCCATGACCGGGTTTGGCTCCGGGATCGGGCGATGACCACCACGCCGCTGGACCCGGAGCTTGCCTACCTCGCCGACCTCGACGTCGGTTTCGGCGGGGACACGTATGACCTCGGCGGCATGCGTTCGGGCATCCTGGAGCTGATCCAGCCGCCTCCTCCCCTCGACGGGGTGGTAGCTGACCGGCGGGTGATCCGATCATCCCCTCCACTGGCGGTCGAGATGTTTTCGCCGGAGACTTCCGGTCCTCACCCCTGCGTTCTCTGGTTCCATGGCGGTGGGTACCTGATCGGGACGGCGGGGATGGACGCCGGGCGGCTCCAGGCCTGGGCGGCACAGTTCGATTGCGTCACCGTTTCCGCCGAATACCGGTTGGCGCCCGAGGATCCCTTCCCGGCCGCCCACGACGACGCCATGCAGGTGCTCGGGTGGCTGGTCGAACAGGCCGACGAGCTGGGCATCGATCCCGGCCGGATCGTGGTGGCCGGGGCCAGCGCCGGTGGCGGGCTGGCCGCCGGAGTCGCGTTGGCGGCCCGGGACCGGGGCATCCCCCTGGCCGGTCAATTGCTCTTCTACCCGATGATCGACGACCGGCAGGAGACCGCCTCGAGCCAGTGGGAGGCGCCCGTCTGGCCGCCCAAGGCCAACGGATTCGCCTGGCGTGCCTACCTCGGCGCCCTCTACGGCGGGGACGTCTCGCCCTATGCCGCACCCGCCCGGGCCACCGATGTCCGGGGCCTGCCCCGATCGCTGCTGATCGTCGGCGGGGCCGACGGCTTCTTCGACGAGACGGTCTCCTACGCCTCGAGGCTGGTCCGTGCCGGCGTCCCCACCGATCTGCGGGTCTACGCCGGCGCTCCCCACGGCTTCGACCTGATGGCGCCGGATGCGGGCGTGACCAGAGAGGCGCAGCGCGACGCCGACATCTGGCTGGAGAACATCTTCACCGCCCCGTGGCGTTGACCAACCCCAACTATCGTAGATCGGCACTGGATACATGGCTGTCCTGGGATTGGGCCTCGCCGCGCTGGGAAGGCCCGGGTATCTGACAGTTGGCCACGGGGCGGCGATCGGTCCTGACCGCTCGATCGAAGCCCTACAGCGGCACAGTGACCAGGTCTGCGATGCCGCATGGGAGGGCGGGATCCGGTGGTTCGACGCAGCCCGCTCCTACGGGCGGGCCGAGCAATTCCTCGACGCATGGTTGACCCGTCGCGGCATCGGGCCCGAGGAGGTCACCGTCTCGTCCAAGTGGGGATATACCTACACCGCCGACTGGAAGGTGGATGCCGAGACCCAGGAGGTCAAGGACCACTCCGCCGCCACCCTCACCCGCCAATGGCCGGAAACCGAAGCCAGCCTCGGCCGTTGGCTCCGGCTGTATCAGGTCCACTCCGCCACCCTGGAGTCCGGGGTTCTCGAGGACGCCGCGGTGCATCGCCAGCTGGCCGGGCTCGGTGTCCCCGTCGGGCTCAGCCTGAGCGGCCCGCGGCAGTCCGACACCCTCCGTCGGGCGCTGACCATCGAGGTCGACGGCGCGCCGTTGTTCTCCGCGGTGCAGGCGACCTGGAACCTCATGGAGACCTCGGTGGGCCCGGCCCTGGCTGAGGCTCACGCGGCCGGCTGGACGGTGATCGTCAAGGAGGCCCTGGCCAACGGGCGTCTCGCCGTGCCCGGTCCGACGACGGCCAGCCTCGGCGAGCGCCCCGACGTGAGCGCCCTGGCGGTCGCGCTCGCCCAACCCTGGGCCGACGTCGTCCTCTCCGGGGCGGCAACCGTTGCCCAACTGCGCTCGAATCTCCAGGCAGTTGCGGTCACCGCCCCGCCTCGACCGGGATCGCCTCGCCATCCCGGCCATCGACCCCCGGATCTACTGGAGCGAGCGGGCGGCGATGCCCTGGACCTGACCGATGGGGTTCTGGCCGGTGGATTCGGAACCTCAGGTTGCCACCGGCGGCGGCAACCTCACTTCGAGGGCGCCGGCGGCAAGGCCTGTTCGAGCCAGATTCGGAGTTTGTCTTCCGGGGCCGCGCCGGTCTGGCGGGCGAGGACCTCGTCACCCCGCATGACCAGGAGGGTCGGGATGGCCTGGATCCCGAAACGGGCCGACACCTGGGGGGCGTGGTCGGCGTTGACCTTCACCAGCTTGATCCGGCCGGCCATCTCCGCGGCCAGGTGCTCGAGTGCCGGGCTGACCATCCGGCACGGGCCGCACCACGGTGCCCAGATGTCCACCAGCACCGGAATGACCGACCCGGTGACGACTTCCCCGAACGTGTCGTCTCCGGCCTCCCCGATCCAGGGGAGCAGGGATTTGCACTTCGCACACCGGGGTATGCCGCCCGCCGCCGACGGCACCTGGTTCTTGGTCCCGCAGTTTGCACACCGCACCACGTTGGATCCGCTCGACCCCATGCCGTCGCTCCTCCTGGCTAGCTGGGTTGGTCGTTCACGATGCGGATGCCGCCGTTGGTTCCGCGTCGTCTCCGCCCAGGGCGGCCGTCAGCCCCTCCAGGTCGCTCACCGTCACCGTGAGCGCCGAATGACCGCTCCGTCGAAGGGGCGACGGCACTTTTTCGGCGAAGTGGATGCAGACGCCTCCGTCGTGGTTGGTTCCAAAGCTCAGCCCGTCGTCGACCATTGATCCCCGAACCCCGAACGCCGTCCACCAACGGTAGTTCCGGGTGATATGCGCGCCGGTAATGTTGGCGAGAGGTGTCGCCATCTTGATGAATCCGAATGTCGCCACCATGGATCCGTCATCGGTGAGCGTGACGCCGTCTTTGGCCGGTCGGAACCCGAAGGGAACGAGAACCGGCAGATACAGCCTGTCGATCGCGTAGCCAAATCGTCGTGCCATCATCCACCCAATCCGGTTGTTCGCGGTCGTCGAGCGAGCATCACGAATTCTGCCCGACACCCTTCTACCCGATCGACGCCGGCCTCGAACCGCAGCGGCAGATGATTCGGCCCGGGCAGCACTAGACAGCCGGAACCGTCCTGGCCCCCAGCAGTCGGGCCGAGGCCTGCCCCAGTTGGAGGGACCGCCGATCCTCGAGCCCGAAGGTGTCGGGCCCGCCGTCGACGAACCAGGTCGATCCGCTACCGGCCAGCCGCGGCTCCACCCCGGTGGCGGCGGCGAACGCCCGGCGCCAGAGGGCGAGTCGCGGATCGACCGAGAGAGCCGGCGCCTCGAGATCGTTGCCCGACGTTCCTTCCGGCGGTAACGATCCGGCGCGGAACATGGCGTCCCACGCCCGGTAGACGGCCGGGGTGTCCATCCCGAACGGCGGCAACAGCAGGGTGAACTCCCGGTCCTGATGGGCCAGGGCGGTCACCGATTCGCCGATCCCCCGCACCCGCGCCCGCCCGCCGGTGACGCAGAAGGGGACGTCGGCCCCCAGTGCCGAGGCCACCTCGATATCGGAACAGCCTGCCCATCGCAAGATGGCCGCGGCATCGGCGGATCCCCCGCCGAGGCCCGCCCCCACCGGGATCCTCTTGATCATCCGGACCCGGGCGGAACGCCCGACGGCCGCCAGCGCCCGTACCACCAGGTTGTCGGCCCCGGCCGACAGGCCCGCCGTCCCGGTTCCCGACCCATCGGCCACCTCCCGGAGCCGGCCCTCCGAGGACGCGGACTCGGACTCGATGGTCAGCCCCTCCCCGGGGCCGATCACCAGGGTGTCGGCCAGATCGACGGTGACCATCTCGGAGTCGAGCTCGTGATACCCGTCCGGGCGCACCCCGGTGATCCGGAGTGACAGCGTGAGCTTGGCGGGGGCCAGGACCTCGGTCATCCTGGAGGTCCCCTCCGGCTCGCCCGGCCCTCCATTCGGCCCGGAGGCAAGCTCGGTCACGAGGCGGTCGGCGCGGTCGGTTCCCACCCCGACAGTCTCCCCCACTCCTCCAGTCCCAGCTCCTCCGCCCGGGCCGTCGGCTCGACCCCGGTTGCCGCGAACGCCCCGGGATCCACCACGCCCTCCAGCGAGCGGCGAAGCATCTTTCGGCGGTGGGCGAATCCGGCCCGGACCACCGAGAACAACCGGTCGTAGGACACCCTGGCCACCGGACCCTCCGGAAGCGGTCGGCGGTCGAGGCGGACCAGCACCGACTCCACCTTGGGCCGGGGGATGAACACCGATGCCGGCACCCGGCCGACCAGCGAGGCGCCGGCCCAGTAGGCCACCTTCACCGACACCGCCCCGTAGGCCTCGTCCCCGGCCTGGGCGGCCAGGCGCTCGCCCACTTCGCGCTGGACCATGACCAGCAGCGAGGCCACCTGGGGAGCCTGCTCGAGAACCCGGATCACCAGCGGGATGGCCACGTTGTAGGGGAGGTTGGCCACCAGCGACCACGTCCGCTCGGGAGTGCCGCTCCCGCTTCCGGCACCGCCGGCCCCATCTCCAGCAGGTCCGGCCAGTCCACCGTCAACGCGTCGGCTTCCACCACCCGGACACCCAGGGGCTCGACCTGGGCGCGCAGCACCGGAACGATGCGCCGGTCGATCTCGACCGCGGTCACTTCCGCCCCGGTCTCGGCCAGGGCCAGGGTCAACGAGCCGAGTCCGGCCCCGACCTCCACCACCGAGGATCCCGGGCCCACCGCGGCCAGGTGAGCGATCTTCCGGACGGTGTTGCCGTCGGCCACGAAGTTCTGACCCAGGGCCCGACTCGGATGGAGATCGTTGGCGTCGAGCAGGGCATGGACTTCCGCTCGGCCGTACGTCACCCGGTCAGTGTGTCACCAGCTCAGCTCGGCATCGGAGATGACGCCCTGGGAGAGTGGGGCGAGCTCTGCGAAGGTGTCGGTGGCCAGGTCGATCTGGCGGGAGGTGTCAGCCTCGTAGTCGTCCACCCTGCAACTCACCGTGTTCCCGTTATCGGGGTTGGTGATCGTCACCACCGTGCCGAAGGGCAAAAACGGGCTGGCGCAGGTGCCGGGGGTGGCGTCGTAGTAGGTGACGATGCCGGTCATCGAGTTGGCCGGCGGGGCCGGGGCCGGGGCCGAGGTGGTGGTCGGAGCCGGGGTCGGGGAGGTGACCGGGGTGGTGGCCTGCTGCACCACGGCCGGATGGGTGGTGGGCGTCACGTAGGTGCTGGGCGCCGAGGTCGTCGCGGTGGTGGCCGGGGTGGTGGCCGGGGTGGCGGGAGCCACCGGCTGGCCCACCCCGGGGGCGGCCGCCGCGCTCGACTTGATGGTGTCGGCGGCCAACTGCCACGCCGGGAGGTACCCGGCCGGTTTCGGCGCCGACGCGATCGAGCCGTTCGGGGCGTGGCTCGGGTCGCTCCCGTGTCCGGGCGCTGCCGAGCTCGAGCTGGACTTGATGACGACCAGCGGCACGATCAGGAGCGCTCCGCAGAGGAGCAGCGCGGCGCCGGGCCGACGACTCCGTTGGTTCGAGGTACTCAGGACTCCACCTTGGTTGAGTGCGTATATGAACGCATTCAAGCCGTCTCCCCCAAGCCGACTTAAATGAAAACGACCGCTCAAAACAGCGGCCGCACCCAAGACGCTAGACAGGTTCGGGTTCACTAATCAAACCCGATCGCCAAAAAGGTTACTGCTAGTAACAGCTCGTGCGAAAATTCACAAAGCGAACATGGCTCGGGCGTTGCCGGTGGAGACCTCGGCCACCAGCTCCCGGCTCACCCCTTTGACGGTGGCAATTGTCGCCCCCACCAGGGGCACTCGGGCCGGTTCGTTGGGCGATCCGCGATGGGGAACCGGGGTCAGGAACGGGGAATCCGTCTCGACCAAGAGCCGCTCAATCGGGCAGATCTGGGCGGCTTCCCGGACTTCGACCGCAGTTTTGAAGGTGACCACGCCACTGAAGGAAAGTGATGCACCGAGGTCGAGGCACCGGCGTGCCTCCTCCGGGCCGCCGGTGAAGCAGTGGATGATGGTGCGCTCCGGGACACCGGTGGCGGCGAGGATGTCGATGGTGTCGTCCCACGCCTCGCGGCTGTGGACCACCAAGGCCAACCGGTGTCCGAGGGCCAATTCGATCTGCGCGGCGAATGCCGCCCGCTGCACGTCCCGCGGTGAATGATCGTAGTGATAATCGAGCCCGCACTCTCCTATACCGACCACGATTGTCGACGGTTTATCCATCCCGCTCGCCTGGCCCGGATCGGGAAGCTCGGCATCCAGAATCGGGTCGAGGCTGAGCACCCCGTTGATGGCGTCGTGGGGATGCAGGCCGATGGTGGCCCACATCTGGATCCCCTCGGCGGTGGCCACCGAATCGGCCCGGGCCATCGCCCGGGCGAGTTCCACCGCCTCCGCGCTGGTGGCGGCGTCGGTACCCACACACACCATCCGGGTGACCCCGGCCTCCGCGGCCCGGGCCATGGCCCCGGCCAGCCGGGAGGCATGGGGCTCGGTGTGGACCCGGGGGTGATCGTGCCCTTCTCCCTGGTCACCGGCCAGATATTCGGTCTGGAGGTGGCAGTGGGAGTCGAACCACTCGACCACCGCATCGGAGCGCCCGGTGCCCGGCTCGTCCCCACCGGGGGCGGCCTCGGAGTCCGCCGGCGAAGGGCTCACTTCCGCCGCGGGAAGAGCGGGGCGCCCTTCTCCACCGGCAAACCTCCGGGGTAGCCACCCCAGACCGCGGCCTCGGGCAGCCGCTGTCCCAGCGCCGATCCGCTCAGACCGATGCGTCGCCAAATCTCGTTTGCGGTCGCGGGCATGGCCGGCACGATCAGCACCGACACCACCCGGAGCACCTCCAGCGCGTTGCCCAGCACCGCGTCGACCGCCGGTCCCGGCTCCGCCTTCCAGGGTTCGGTCGCTTCCAACTCGGCGTTGGTCTCCCGGATGAGTCGCCAGGTGGCTTCGAGGCCCAGGTGGGGCTGTCCGGCGTTCCATGCCTCGGTCGCCTCCGCCACCACCTCGGCGGCCACCGATGCCAGGCGGCTCCCGGGGTCGGGTGCCGGACCGGTTCCCCCGGACTTGGACCCCACCACCGTCGCCACCCGGGACACCAGGTTTCCCAGGTTGTTGGCCAGGTCGGCGTTGTAGCGGCTGGTGATCCCCTCGGCCGAGAAATCCCCGTCCGATCCCAGCGGGACGTCCCGCAACAGGTGGTAGCGCACCGGGTCGACGCCGAAATCGGCGATGAGCTCGTCCGGGGTGATCTTGTTGAGGCTGGACTTCGACATCTTCTGCCCGCTGACCAACAGCCAGCCGTGCACCTGGACATGGGCCGGCGGGTCGATGCCGGCGGCCATGCACATGGCCGGCCACCACACGCAGTGGAACCGGATGATCTCCTTGCCGATCAGATGGTGGACCGCCGGCCACCACTCCTCGAAGCGACGTTGGTCCTCGCCGTACCCGATGGCGGTCAGGTAGTTGACCAGCGCGTCGTACCAGACATAGAAGACGTGCTTCTCGTCCCACGGGACCGGGACCCCCCAGTCGATCGAGGTCCGGGTGATGGAGATGTCCCGGAGGCCTCCTCGGATGAAGCTCAGCGCCTCGTTCCGCTTCGCCTCGGGAATCACCGCGTCGGGGATCTTCTCGTACCACTCGATCAGGCGCGCTTCGAAGGCGCTGAGCCGGAAGAAGTAGTTCTCCTCTTCCAACAGCTCGACCGGGGTGAGATGGACGGGACAGAATTCGCCGTTGACCAGCTCGTCCTCGGTGTAGTACTGCTCACACGAGACGCAGTAGAGCCCGCGGTAGGTGCCCTTGACGATCCACCCGTTCTGGTAGATCTTGCCCAGGAACTCCTGGACGGCCAGGGTGTGACGCGGCTCGGTGGTCCGGATGAAGTCGTCGTTGGAGATGTCCAGCTCGGCCCAGGCCGCCGCGTACCGGGGAGCGAGTTGATCGGTCCACTCCTGGGGGCCCAGCCCGTGCTCCTCGGCGGCGCGGGCCACTTTCTCGCCGTGCTCGTCGGTGCCGGTGAGGAAGAAGACGTCATCGCCGATCAGCCGGTGCCACCGCGCCAGCGCGTCGGCATTGACGGTGGCATAGGCGTGACCGACGTGGGGCGCGTCGTTGACGTAGTAGATGGGGGTGGTGATGTAGTAACGGGACACTGCCCCGTAGCGTACCGACCCTTCCCCCGGCCGCCGACCGCCTCAACCGCGGCCCCCGACACGGACCTCCCGGCGGGCGCGTCGCCGGATGCGGCTATCCGGTCACCAGTTGGCGACGTGGCACCCGCCGCGGCCGGTCCGCTCGGTGAAGCGCTGGTGGTACTCCTCGGCCGGCCAGAAGGTGGTCGCCGGGGTCACCTCGGTCACGATGGGACGCCGGAACCGGGCCTGGTACTCCTCGAGCGAGGCCTCGGCCGCCTTCTCCTGGGCCTCGTTGCGGGTGAAGACCGCCGACCGGTACTGGGTCCCGTGGTCGGGCCCTTGCCGGTTGAGGGTGGTGGGGTCGTGATGCCGCCAGAACTCCTCGAGGAGGGTCTCGAAGGACACCTGGCTGGGGTCGTAGGTCACCAGCACCGCCTCGGCGTGCCCGGTACGGCCCGAGCACACCTGCTCGTAGGTGGGATGGTCGACCTCCCCGCCCTCGTAGCCGGAAATGGCGTCGACCACTCCGGGGATGGCCCGGAAGAATTCCTCCACTCCCCAGAAACAACCCGCGGCAAACCCGGCCCGGTCCATACCTTCGGGGACCTCGTCGGGTCCGATTCCCGGGGCCTGGGTCTTGTCCATCTCGCTTCGTCCGAACATCACTGTCCCTCTCCTGAGCGGGCTGCCGCTCCGCTCCTCCGGCCGCCCATCGAATGCTACCGACCGCCGGTTCCGCCTGATCGATCTTCACCTGGTTCAACGCCGGACGCCCGGGCGTCATTCCGGGCCGCCAGGGCCAGGTCGTACACCCGCCGGCGGGCGACCCCGAACTCTTCGGTCACCGCATCGACCGCGCCCCGGGTTCGCTCGCCCCGGGCCAGACGGACCTCGAGGGCGGCTTGCAGCCGCCCGTCCTCCACTTCGGGTTCGACTACTTCCGGTGCCCCCGCCACCACGATGACCACCTCACCCCGTACCGGCGCCGACGACGCCCAGGCGGCGGCGGCCGCGGCCGGGCCCCGCCAGATCTGCTCGTGGAGTTTGGTCAACTCGCGGGCCACCGACACCCGCCGGTCGTCTCCGAGCTCCCGGGCCAGGTCGGCGAGCGTGGCCGCCAGCCGGCCGGGCGCCTCGAACAGCACCGTCGTCCGGGATTCCTCGGCCAGGCCCGCCATTCGACGGCGCCGCTCCTTGCCGGCCCGGGGGAGGAAGCCGTCGAAACAGAAACGATCGGTGGGGAGCCCGCTGGTGACCAGGGCCGCGAGCCCGGCCGACGGTCCGGGGATGACCGAGATCCTGAGCCCGGCGGAGGCCGCCGCCGCCACCACCCGGCTCCCGGGGTCGGAGATCCCCGGAGTCCCCGCATCGCTGACCATCGCCACCGTCCGCCCGGCGGCCACCGATCCGATCACCTCGTCGATCCGGTCGCCCTCGTTGTGCTCATGGAGGGAACGGAGCCTCACCCCGGTGATCCCGGCATGGGTCAGGAGCTTGCGTGAGTGCCGGGTGTCCTCGCAGTAGATGACATCCGCGGAGGACAGCACCTCGACGGCCCGGGGGGACAGGTCGCCCAGGTTGCCGATCGGGGTGGCCACCAGGACCAGTGCGCCCCCCTCGGCGACACCGGCGTCCTCGGCCTCGTCAGCCTCGTCCGGTTCGGAGTCGTCGGCCCACCCCTCCAACTCCTCGAGGATGTCCGGGTCGACGGTCACCGGAGCTCCAGGTGGTCGCCGACCCGGAGCCCCCAACGTTCGAACGCCCCGGCCTGCGCCTCGATCACCGACCGACCCCGCCGACGGGGCACCGACATTCTCCAGGGCACCAGGGTGACGACGTCGAGCACGGTCATCTCCTTGTCGCAGAAGGCCACGTCGATGCCGAAGCGCATGCCCAGGGTGTGTACGGCCCGGGTGTGGGGCAGCACCATCGCCCCCTCGTAGCTGGTCCGGCCGAGCAGGCCCTTGGACCGCTGGCCGAAGCTGGATGCGACTTCCGCGGTGGCCAACACGTCTCCATCCCGCACCAGCCAGCTCATTGTCCGCCGCCCGTTGGCTCCGGGACGGCAATCCCGACTAGCATCGTCAAACTGTGTCCAAGCGAACCAACAAGCGCAAGCTGCGCGCCAAAAAGAAGGCCAACCACGGCAAGAAGCCGAACTGCGGTCGGGGCTGAGCCCTCCCGGCTCGCCTTCCCCGCCCCGCCTGCCTCGCCGATCCGGAGATTCACGAGTCGCTCGTCCCCGGTCGCCACGATGCGGAACGGGCGTCGAGCACCCTGACCAGGGTGGTGGGCAGATCGGTGATGATGCCGTCGACCCCCAGGTCGCACAGCCGCTCCATCTCCGTCTCTACGTCGATGGTCCAAACATGGACAGCCATTCCCGCCCGGTGGGCGACGTCGACGAACTGTTCATCGACCAGGGTCACCCCCGCATGGGAGGCAGGGACCTGCAGGGCGACGTGGCGCATCGGTGGCGGGTCCTCGCCCGCCCGGACCGCTTGGTAGAAGGCGGCCACCGCCCCGGTGCCCGCCGAGGTGGCGATGTCGGGGGCGAAGGCCGAGAAGGCGTCGGTGGCCCGATCCAGGAACGACGCCACGATGACGTCGCCCTGACGGCCATGGCCCTTCAGCACCGCGGCCAGCGCCTCTTCGTAGGGGGCCACCTCCGGTGCCGTCTGTTTGATGTCGAGATTGAGCACCACCCCGGGGAACGCCTCGAGCACCTCTTCGAGGGTGGCGACCCGGAAGTCAGGATCGCCGGGAGCCCGCCCCCGGAACGGGTAGCTGTCCGGCTCCCGCCCGGGGGAGACATCGGCGCCCGGCGCCCACCAGTAGGCATTGTCCAGGGTCCGCACCTCGGCCAGGGTCAGGTCGGCAAAGTTCCCCGAACCGTTGGTGGTGCGGTCGACGGTGGGATCGTGGCTGACCACCAGGTGGCCGTCGGAGGTGGCGTGCACGTCGAGCTCGATGCCGGTCGCCCCCGCCTCCAGCGCCGACCGGATGGCGTACAAGGTTGACGACGGAGCTTCCCAGGCGCCCCCTTGATGGGCGTAGGCGATGACCCGCCGGTCCAGCCAATCGGACCGCCGTCGGGGGTGAGGGGAGGCGTCCACGGAAGAACGGTAGCCTCTGCCCCGCCATGCTCGACCATGTCTTCGCCCAGGTTGTCACTTCTCACCGTCGGTCGTTCGAGGCGGCGCTGCTCCAGCGCCAAGCGGTCGAGGAGCGGTTTCAGGTCGACGTGTTCCTCGGGGATGTCAGCTTCGAGACGTCCCACAGCCTTCCTGGCGAGCCGCGCCCGGCGCGGATCCGGGTGGACACCAGCTTCGACTGGCCCACCTGGAGCCAGACCGCCTACCGGAGCTGGTCGATCGACGATGATTCCGACGAGCTCCCCGAGCTGTTGGTGGAGATCGCCTTCCGGGTCCAGGGCCTGGAGGTGGCCCCCGAGCCGGATCTGCTCCTCGGGGTCCTGCCCGACCAGCTCCCGGTGATCGGGGACGAGCCGCTTCACCGGAGCGCCACCACCGTCGAGCACCTGCTGCCCAACGGGCCCGGCAACCCGGAGTTCGCCATCGAGGTCTCCTACGAGGGCTCCTGCCCGCTGGAGGAGTCCATCCTCGAGGACCCGACCAAACTCGATGAGGCGCTGGCCCCCCTGGGGCGGGCGGTGGCCTCGGTGCTGGTGCGGATCGGCGACCTTCCGTTCACCTTCCGGCCGGTGGAGACCCCGACCGACTGAAACGGGCTCCCTCCGGAGGGATGTCGACGGTGGCTAGCCGGCGGGTGGCGCCGGAGGACCCTCCGATGGCGGGCCGGCCGGGCCCGGACCTGGCGTGGGCGGGTAGCCGAGCAGGCTGGATCGCTGCCAGTACTCCTCGCTGTTGATGTCGCCCCGGGCGTAACGGATCCGCAACTCATTGATCGCCGAATCGGCCCCCGTCCACGGCGGCGTCCCCGCCGGCATCCCCGCCGGAGACGACGCCAGGCCGCCATGCGGGCGGCTCCTCATCCGGACCAGGAAGATGACTCCGATCACCACCAGGGCGGCGATCAGCACCAGGGCGATGATGCCGCGATAACCGGATGATGGGCATGATGGCCATAGCGGTACATGAACACTCCTCGACTAAACACTCGTCACCAGCATGAAACCACACCCAGCGGTGGAATTACCGGTCAGTCAGCTGAACAGACCGGCTGACACCGCCAACTCCCGGAGGTCGGCCCAGGGCCGGGCCCCCACATGGGAGATGATCTCCGCGGCGCACACCCCGCCCAGGCGGGCGGAATCCTCCGGCGACAACCCGTTGGTGATGCCGTAGAGAAAACCGGCGGCGAACAGGTCGCCGGCTCCGGTGGTGTCCACCACCGCCGCCACCGGCTCGGCGGGGACGGTGATGGTGCCCGAGGCGGTGACCACCACCGATCCCTTCGCCCCGCGGGTGAGCACGGCCAGGACCCCGGTCTCGGCCACCGCCTCGACCGCGGCATCGAAGTCCGCCGCCCCGAACAGCAAGGTGATCTCGTCCTCATTGGCGAACAGCATCTCCAGGTCGCCGGTGAGGAGGTCGAGGAAGTCCGCCTGGTGGCTCTGCACGCAGAACGGGTCGGACAGGGTGAGCGCCACCGCCGCCTCATGGGAGTGGGCGATGTCCATGGCCTCCCGCATCCCCGCCTTGGCCGCCGGCTGGTCCCACAGGTAGCCCTCCAGGTAGAGCACACCCGCCGACGACAGGTGGGTGACTGTGCAGGTCGCCGGGTCCGAAGTCGGACGCCACTCCGAGGTGGGTGGCCATGGTCCGTTCGGCGTCGTCGGTGACCAGCACCAGGCAGTGGCCGGTCACCGCGCTCCCCGGCACCGCCTGGGTCGGGGTCGGTTCGAATGCCACCCCGATGGAGCGGATGTCGTGGGTGAACGCCTGCCCGAGGGCGTCGTCGGCCACCCGGCCGATGAACGCCGCCCGGCCACCCAGCGCCGCCACCCCGGCCACGGTGTTGGCCGCCGATCCGCCCGACGCCTCGGTGGTCGGGCCCAGGGTGCTGTAGATGGCTTCCGATCGGGGCAGATCCACCAGCGCCATGGTGCCTTTCACCAGCCCCAACTTTTCGAGATCGGCGTCCTTGACCGGGGCCAGCACGTCGACCAAGGCATTGCCGATGGCCGCCACGTCGAGAGTCGGGCTGTTGTCGTGTTCGTTGTCCACGGCGCGACGGTAGCGTGCATCCGATGAGCACCACGACAGATGACCCGTCCACTTACCGCCTGGCCTCCAGCGTCGTGCCCCACCGGTACCAGCTGGAGCTGACCCCCGACCTCGATGCCGCCACCTTCGCCGGGACGGCGGACATCGATCTGACCGTCCACCAGGCGGTCGACAACATCGTCCTCAATGCCGCCGAGCTCGACATCAGCTCCGCCCAGCTGACCGCCGGCGGGCGCACGCTGGACTCGACCGCGGTGGTCCTCGACGCCGAGGAGGAGCGGGCGACGATCACCTTCCCCGAAGCCCTCCCGCCCGGTCCCTGCTCCCTTCGGCTCACCTTCACCGGGATCCTCAACGACAAGCTCCACGGCTTCTACCGGTCCACTTTCACCGACGACAACGGCGTCGAGCACCTGATCGCCACCACCCAGATGGAGGCCACCGACGCCCGCCGGGCCTTCCCGTGCTGGGACGAGCCCGACAAGAAGGCCGTCTTCGAGGTGACCCTGGTGGTCGACGAGAGCCTGGCCGCCTACTCCAACGGACCGGTCGTCGAGGAGACGCCGGCCCCCGGCCACAAGAAGCGGGTCACCTTCGCCCCCACCATGGTGATGTCCACCTACCTGGTCGCCTTCATCGTCGGCCCCCTGGAGGCCACCCCGCCGACCGACGTCGACGGGGTGCCGCTGCGCATCGTCTACCCGCCGGGGAAGGCCCACCTGACCCCGTTCGCCCTCGAGGTCGGGGCCCACGCCCTCCGGTTCTTCACCGACTATTTCGGCATCCCCTACCCGGCCGACAAGCTCGACCTGGTGGCGATCCCCGACTTCGCTTTCGGGGCCATGGAGAACCTCGGGTGCGTGACCTTCCGGGAGTCGGTGCTGCTGGTCGACCCGGCCCAGGCGGCCCGGACCGAGCTCGAGCGGGTGGCCGACGTCGTCTGCCACGAGATCGCCCACATGTGGTTCGGGGACCTGGTCACCATGAAGTGGTGGAACGGCATCTGGCTCAACGAGGCGTTCGCCACCTTCATGGAGGTGCTGGCCGTCGATGCCTTCCAGCCCGAGTGGCAGCGATGGGTCAGCTTCGGCGTCGAGCGGGAGGCGGCCATGGCCGTCGACGGCCTCCACTCCACCCGGCCGGTGGAGTTCCCGGTCGGGAGGCCGGAGGAGGCCCAGGGGATGTTCGACGTCCTCACCTACCAGAAGGGCGGGAGCGTGCTCCGGATGCTCGAGCAGTTCGTGGGCCCCGATGTCTTCCGGGACGGCATCCGCGACTACCTGGAAACCCACCGCCACGGCAACACCGAGACCTCCGACCTGTGGGACGCCCTCGAGCGATCCAGCGGTCGGCCGGTCCGCGACATCATGGACACCTGGATCAACCAGGGCGGCTATCCCCTGGTCCGGGTGGCCGAGGACGGGAGCCTCACCCAGGCGCCGTTCTCCTACCGGGGCGACCCCGGGGGGGCGATCGGCTCGGCCTGGAAGGTCCCGGTGGTGTTGCGCTCGTTGCAGGACGCCGACCCCGATCCGGTGCCGGTGCTCCTGGACGGGACCGGTAGCGCCCGGCCCGGGACCGTCGACGGCCGGCTGGTCAACGCCGGGGGGTCCGGCTTCTACCGGGTCTCCTACCCGACCTCCACCGTGGAGCGGCTGGCCGCCGGCCTGGCCGGGCTGGCCCCGCTGGAGCGGTACAACCTGGTCTCCGATGCCTGGGCCGCGGCCCTCTCCGGGCAGGGTCCGGTCCCCGACCTCCTCCGCCTGGCCGGGGCCCTGGCCGCCTCCGGCGAGCGGGACCCGAGTGTCTGGTCGGTGGTCCTCGGCGCGCTCGGCCTGGCCGACCGGGTGGTACCCGAGGCGGATCGGCCCACCCTCCAGCGGGCGGTCCGCACCCTGCTGGGCCCGCTGGCCGCCGAGCTGGGTTGGGACCCGCGCCCCGACGATTCGGAGCGCACCCCCTCCCTGCGGGCGTCCGTGCTCCGTACCCTCGGGACCATCGGGGCCGACGAGACGGTGCGGACCGAGGCCAAGACCGCCGGTTCGCCGCGGCTCCCGGGGTGCCCCTCCATCCCGATATCGAGTCGACCATTCTCGACGTGGTGGCCACCACCGGCGGCCCGGCGGAGTTCGAGTCGTACCTGGCCCGCTACCGGAACCCCTCGACCCCACAGGAGGAGAACCGGTATCTGTACGCGCTGGCCTCCTTCGACGACCCCCAGCTGGCCGATCGCACCTTCGACCTGGCCATGAGCGAGGTGCGCACCCAGAACGCCCCGTTCGTGATCCAGTCATTGGTGGCCAACCGCGAAACGGGTCCGGCCATCTGGCACCGGGTGACCCAGGAGTGGGACGCCATGGTGGCCAAGTTCCCGTCCAACATCATGCCCCGCCTGCTCGACGGGGTCCGGGGGCTGTGCGACCCGCCCTCCCTGGCCGCCGAGGTGACCGACTTCATCGAGAGCCACCCGCTCCCGGCCGGCGGCAAGTCCGTCGAGCAGATCCTGGAGCGGCTGGCGGTCAACGTCGCCTTCGCCCAGCGGGAGGGGAGTCGGCTGGCCGGCTACCTCGAAGAGACGCTGGGCCCGCTCACCGACTGACCCCCCGCCTCAACCCGGTCATTCTTCGGGGGCGGGGCCGCGGACGGTGGGTGTTCAGTTGCCCGGCGGGCGGTAGCTGGTCTGCTTGCCGGCGGCGGCGTCGAGCTCCGCCGGGGTGAGCAGCACGATGACCCGGCCGGTGGCGCCGCCCCCGGCCGTCACGGCCAGCGATGCGGCCGCGGCGGCCGCGTTGTCAGGGAGGTCGGCGATCACGAACACATCGGTGCCGCCGAAGGCGAAGTGGAACGATTCAACCGTTCCCCCGAGTCCTTCGATCAGCTCGGTGGCCGCCGCCACCCGGGCCGAGCCGCCACCCGACCTGACGCCTTTGACACCGTCGAGCGTGTAGCTGACTTCGAGCAGATACTTGGGCATCACCCCTCCTTCTCCGGCCGGCCCTCCTCACTGTAGGACCGGGGCAGCCGATCTGCCCAGAGGTTGGCGCCCCGCCGAGGGGCCGGATGCAACGGTCAGGCGCTGCTGGTGTTGACGATCAACACGTCGCAATCGGCGTGGTGGGCGATCCGGTTGGGCACGCTCCCGAGGAGGTAGCGCTTGGCTCCGGTCATCCCCTGGTTCCCGACCACGATGAGACCGGCCCCGACATCGGTGGCCACATCGAGGATGGCATCGGCGGCCGGGACGTCGAGGGCGTGGACCCGCACGTCGGTGGCCCCCACCTCGGCGGCAATTTCCTTCCCCCGCTGGAGAATCTTGTCGGCGTCCTCACTGGGGCTCACTTTCCATCCGAGGTCGGCGGGTATCTC
>CAWFXD010000002.1:0-786508 GCA_963819695.1 uncultured Acidimicrobiaceae bacterium
TTTCTACGGTCTATCCCGGTGCCATTAAAGGTTGGCACCTTCATCGTGAGATGACGCTGAACTACGCGGTTCCCGTAGGCATGATCAAGCTTGTTTGTTACGACGACCGCTCGGAATCGCCCACCAGAGGCAACCTTGTCGAGTTGCATGTTGGGGAACTGAATTACGTTCTGGTGACCATCCCGCCACTCGTCTGGAATGGGTTCAAAGGTGAGGGAACGACCACGGCTCTTGTGGCAAATTGCTCGACAACCCATCACACTCCCGATGAAATCGAACGCCTTGATCCCTTCAGCGATCGGATCCCTTACCAGTGGCCCCTTCGCCATGGCTGATTCGATTCCGACGATCATCCTCTGTGGCGGACGAGGGTCCCGCATAAGCGAATACAACCCCTCGATCCCAAAGCCGCTCGTCCCAATCGGGGACCGGCCCATCCTCTGGCACATAATGAAGATATACGCCACCTTCGGGCACACGGACTTTATCCTTGCCCTCGGGTGGCTCGGGGAGGAGATCCGACGTTTCTTTCTCCAATACGAGGTACTCACCCGTGATTTCACGGTCAAGCTCGGATCCAAGACCGGCATCGAATTTCTGCATGATCAGCCAGAATATGGGTGGGAAGTGACGTGCGTAGATACCGGTGTTGACTCGAACACCGGGACCCGGGTCCGGTTGGCCACGGCGCACCTGCGCCCTGGACCGGTGATGGTCACCTACGGCGATGGGGTTGGTTCCGTTGACATTGGTGCACTACTTGCCTTTCACCGCAAAATGGGAAAGCTGGCGACAGTAACGGGTGTGCGGCCCCCAACTCGGTTCGGCGACCTAGTCGTCGACGACAAAGGGCTGGCTCGCGAGTTTATCGAGAAGCCGCAAACCAGCACTGGCATGATCAATGGTGGGTTCATGGTTTTCGACCGCGAGGCCATTGACCGCTATATCCCTGACAACTCCGATTACATGCTTGAGCGAGAGCCTCTCAGTGGGTTGGCCTCCGACGGCGAACTTGCGGTCTTTCAGCATGACGGGTTTTGGCAACCGATGGACACCCCTCGGGAACGCATCCTGCTCGATGAGCTCTGGCGAAGCGGCAAGGCGCCGTGGCAAGTCTGGGAATGACCGAGGCGGCCGGCTGACTTCTCCCAGGAACACCGCTTAATTGTGACGACGACGTTTGCTGCGTTCACATCCCCAACCTCAGGAACTATTGCGAAGCTGATGCTCACGCGGTGTTTGCTCTCGGCGTGAAGTTAGAGGAGGAGCTGAGCGGGCCATGGTCGAAACCGCTCGGTGCCCGGCGGACCGCGGCCACGACGTGACCAATGGTCTGCGGCGGCGTCACCGCCGCTTCACACCCACCCGTCACGCAGTTCGGAAGCATGGTCGAGGCAGAATCGCACCGTTTCGTCTACGGCCTCCTGCAGTGTTGTCGAGAGGTGGATGCCGGCCGCGGTGAGGCGGCTCACATCGATCCGGTACGGGCCGGGGGGGTCGGACGGTGGGGGAGGCGCCCTGAGTTCGGGCTCCGGCTGCCCCGCCCGGATGAAGCTCTCCCCGATTATCCCAGCTAGCTGGCGCACGGTGACCGACTGCCCCGATCCCAGATTGTAGAGACCCGGCCGGAATGCGCGGCTACCTCCTGCGCCGGCCAGACTGCTCAAGGCCTCCACGACGTCGCGCAGAGCGACGAAATCGCGCCACTGCACCCCAGGCGTGCGCAGAGTCAGGCGTCCAGCCACCGCACCCTCTCGGCACAGCTCGTTGGCGACCAAGCTCCACCGCGAAACGTCGGCCCGGGCAGGCGCTCCGACACTGTTGGTCAGGCGCAAGACCATGGTGGGTACCCCGCTCTCCCGGAACACCTCCTCACAGGCCAGGCGGGCCACTGCATACGGGTGCACCGGACGTGCCAGCGTGTCCTCGCGGACGACGGCTCCCGGGGCCAATGCCTCGCCGTAGACGTGCACGGTCGAGACGTACACGACGCGGGCCACTCCAGACGCAGCAACCCTTTCGGCCGCCTGCACAGTGCGAGCAATGGTGCCGTCCGGGTCAGCTGCCGCGGCGACCTCGTTGGCTCCGGCCAGATGCACGACAACGTCGACCCCTGACACGACCGCCCCGGCCAATTCCGCGTCGTCCACGAGGTCGCCAACGACCTCCTCGATCCCGGCGCCGGCCCACGCCACCGGCCGGCGCACCAGTGCCCGAACCCTCACGCCGACGGTGGCCAGCTGTTCTACGAGGCGCTGCCCGATATAGCCGCCGGCCCCGGTCACCAAGATTGCCGGCGAAGTCCTGTCTCCAATGTCGCTTTGTACGGCGGTCATAACTGGCTCGTCGACGAACGCCGTCGGATTGTCCAACCGCGGCTCTCAGTCGCGCCCACATCGAGACGATGATTCATCGATCCGTACCCCGTCGGTCTCTGTTCGCCGGCAGGGATCTCACTCCATCAAGGGTACCTTCTACCGTTGTGATGATCGTACGACGAAGCGTGATCAACTCAGTCGACCGAGAAGCACTCTGAATCGGCCCGGGAATCCCGGAAGCTCCTTCTCTTGAGAGAATGGAGCAACGTCAACGAATACCCGATAGTGCCCGGGGGTGCGTGAGCGGGCCGTCACGATGGTCACCGCGCACTGGGACGAAATATCCGTCCGAATGGGCCC
The DNA here is from genome assembly GCA_963819695.1 of uncultured Acidimicrobiaceae bacterium. Taxonomy (GTDB): domain Bacteria; phylum Actinomycetota; class Acidimicrobiia; order Acidimicrobiales; family RAAP-2; genus DASZIT01. Next base: position 2,679 of record CAWFXD010000002.1, read on the forward strand.
AACCCTGCAGTTCGCTCCCTCCACCGACTACGCCCGAAAGAGCCGGCCACCGTGCGCCCTCCAGGTCAGACACGAGGAGCTCAGGCCCGAGATCAGCCGGGTCTTCGAGGACCACCGGCGTCCACGGCTCGACGGGGTCTCAGATCACTAGCAGGCTCCGGCCACTCCCGCCCCTCAAGAGTCCGCCTGAGGGGATGTGGTGCCTAGTAGGCGCCGAGCCCCTGGAGCATGGTCTTGGGTGTGTCCAGCATGATCTTCAAGTCCCACCAGAACGACCACGAGCTGACGTACAGGTGGTCGAGCTGATGGAGGTCTTCGGTGCTCAGGTCATTGCTCCCCGACACCTGCCAGAGACCGGTAATGCCCGGGCGCACGGCGAACCGGCTGGCCGCCCATCCGTTGAGATCCGCTGACTCATGGGGGACGAACGGGCGTGGGCCCACGAGCGACATGTCGCCCCTCAGCACGTTGATCAGCTGGGGCAGTTCATCGAGGCGGCTCTTGCGGAGCGTCTTTCCCACACGGGTGATTCGCTGCACTTCGGTGTGCTTGAGTCGTACCGCGTGCAGAGGGCCGCTGGCTTTCGTGGCCACGGAACCGGTGGGCGCGGTATCGATCGTCTCGGCGATCTCGGTGTTGATCTCCGTCATGCTGCGGAACTTCAGCACGGTGAACTCCTTGCCACCGAGCCCCAAGCGAGTCTGGCGAAACAGGGCCTTGCCCGACGACGTCAACCTGATGGAGATCGCAGTGAGCGCCATGATCGGGGACAGCACGATGAGCGCCAACAGACTGGCGGCGACGTCGAATGAGCGTTTCAGAAAACGGTCCATCCCGCTGAGGTCCGGCCGCGCCACCTCTACCAGTGGCAACCCGCCCAGGTCGGCGAGCCGAGCTCGGAACGAAACCAACTCGAAGTACCGGGGGACGAAGGCGATGTGCACACTGTTCTGAACTTGCCGATAGATGTCCACGAACTTTTCCGAGTGGCAGCTGGGAAAGCCGACGATGACCTGCTGCACGTTCAGGTCCCGGCAGATCGAAGGGAGCTCGTCGACCGTTCCCAGGGCACCGGGGTCGAGTTCCTCCTCGCCGACCACGTGACCGACGATCTCCACGCCGGGGCGCAGACCGAGATACGTGGTGATGCGGTCGGTCAGGGAACCCGAACCGACGATCAGCACCCGGGTGACTGTCAGGGTATGAAGCGAGGCCCGGAGGATGACCCGGCCGAAGGAGATGAACATCACGGCCAACACCACCGCGACAACGTCTTGAGCCGCGACCGGCCGGAGGGTTCCGGCGACGGCATGGAGGTAGGTCCCAACCGCCAAGGTGACGACGCAACCGACGCTCACCGCGAAGAGGACATCCTTCAGCTCCTTGAAGGTGCTGGAGCCGAGTTGCCCCTGGTTGGTGCGGTAGGTGCCGCCGATGGCGATGGCCAGCACCACCGCGAAGGGAAAGAGGGCATTGGCACCGACGTTTCCCCAGAAGTGATGGATCGAGTTCGTCGGTACCCGGGAATAGGTGGCGAGGAACGGCAGGGCGACCACCAGGGCCAGGCAGGTGCTCAGGAAGTCGACACCCACCCGGGCGGCGGCGTAGCGGCTGTCCGAGATGGTGCGCCGGGCCCGGCCGGAGGTGGGAGCGGCCTGATCCCGGAGGAGCTGGAGGGAATCCAGCTCGCGACCGGGGGTGCCCACGAATGCGGAAACCGTTGGTGTTTCCAGCTCAGATGTCGACACCGGCCCCTCCCTGCGTTGGCGAGGGGAGGAGAAATGCCAATGCCCCGAATGGAACTGCCATGCCCGACACCCCTGTTTGAAGAACGCGTACCAGTCGTTTATCGAAACGTGCCCCGGGCGCCGACCTTGCGGTTTTTCTTTCCCGGTTCCAGGCCTGGGCCGGCGATTGGCGGCCAGGCACGCCCGGGGATGCCGGATTCGGCGGGTTACGCTGCGCCGGTGAGCGTTCGGACGATCCTCCGGGGGGTGGGAAAAGCCCTGATCGGAGCGGGTGTCATCGTGCTCCTGTTCGTCGCCTACGAGCTGTGGGGCACCGGTCTCATCGCCCAGGGCCACCAAAACGCCCTCCGGCAGCAATTCGACCAGGACCTCCGGGCCCACCAGGTGCCGGTCCCGACCCCGGGGCTGGTCTCCCCGCTTTCGACCCCCACGACGGTACCCCTGTCACCAGTCCAGACGCCGGTGGCCCCGCCCTCCGATGGCCAGCCGATCGGGATCATCGACATCCCCAAGATCGGTATCAACTTCGTGGTGGTGGAGGGCACCAGCGAGGCCGACCTGGAGCGGGGCCCCGGCCACTATGTGGGGACCTCGCTGCCCGGCAACCCGGGAAACGCCGCCATCGCCGGCCACCGGACCACCTACCTCAAGCCGTTCTACAACCTCGACCGGTTGGCTCCCGGCGATCCGATCTACATCACCACCACCCAGGGACGATTCCAGTACAACGTGGTGGGCACTCTGGTGGTGAGCCCCGACGATGTCGCCGTCCTGAAGCCGACCCCCACCCCGACCCTGACCCTGACCACCTGCAATCCACGTTTCAGTGCCTCGACCCGCATGGTGGTCCAGGCCGCCCTGGTGACGCCGGCGGCGGCGGCCGTGCCCACCACCGGAAAGCCCCCGCCTACGTCGTTGGACGCCGGACGGGGAGGATGGCTGGGCGCGCTGCTGTGGGGCCTCGCCTGTGCCGCGTTGGGCATCGTCACCTGGCTGGCATGGAGGAAATGGCGCAAGTGGTGGGTGCTGGTCATGGGTGGCGCCGGACTGCTGGTCCTGCTGTTCTTCTTCTTCGGGGCGGTGAACCCGCTACTCCCGCAGGGCTACTGACCTTCGCGGTCGGGGAGTCCCGGCCAGGCCAACCGGACCAGTTCGCCGACCAGGCTGGCGATCGTCTCGGCCGCCACCCGGTAGTCGCGCATGGAGCCGCCGAACGGGTCGGCGATGTCGTCTCTTTTCGACTTGCCCTGGAGGTCCACCATCCGCCGCCCGTGATTGACGAAGACGAGCCAATCCTCGAGTGACTGGCCTTCATCCCGAGGTCTCATCATCTGCCCCCGCCGAACCAGCTCGCGGAGGGTGAAGGTGCGGGTCCAGGCGGTCGGATCCATCATCACCACTTCCCGGACGTGCATTCTGGTCATGCCGAGGACCAGGGTCGCGTCCCCGATGTCGTCGGGGGTCAGGAGCCGGCCACGATGGTCGGCCAGGTCGATGCCGAGGTCGTTGCCGGTGGCGATCACCTCGGGGGGCGACGGCACCTTGAGGTCGAGGATGCCCGCCGAGTCCACCCTGGGGGCCGGATCCGCCGACGCCAGCCGAGCCGCCAGCAGCCCGGCGGCAATGGGCGACCGACAGATATTTCCAGTGCAAACAAAGAGGACGGTGGTCATCTCATCCTCGTCGGTTGAGGTGGCTGAGGGCCACCCATGTCCGGGAACACGGTGCCTCCGGACGCATGTCGACCCTCAGCCGAGGATCTTCGCCTTCTGGGCATCGAACTCCTCGTCGGTGATCACGCCCTTCGATTTCAGGTCGGCCAGCTTGGCCAGCTCGTCGGCGCGGCTGGGAGCCGAAGTGCCGGCCGCCCTGCGCACGTACTCATCGAAGGCCTTGTGTTGCTGGGCGATCTGGCGCTCGGCCCGCTCGTGCATGCTGCCGCCGCGGGCGAGGAGGTAGATGAGCACTCCGAGGAGCGGAAAGATGATGACGAAAATAACCCATGCCGCCTTGGCCGGACCGCCCATGTCGTGGCTGCGGAAGATGTCGCTGAAGACCACCACCAGAAGCCAGATCCACACGAAGAACATGAAGAACTCCAACATCGTCCAGAAGATGTCGAGCAGCGGATAGGTGGTGGAGATCATGTTCGTTGTTCCTCCGTTCGGGCGCCATCTCCGTCGGCTGATGGCGTGACCGACCCCATGGTGAAGGCCTTCCGGAGCAGGTCAGATGGGCGCTGAGGCTCGGAGTCGGCCGATCCGCGTCACCGTACCATGCAGGTACGCGGTACTCCCGATTGCCCAGGAATGAGAGGGCGAGCCTTGGAAAGTCGTTGATGTGAGGATTTGGCCCGCGCCCGGCTTCGCGGCACGTTGGGGGAACTCCCTCGGGGCTACACCGGGGACCACCATCGTGGGCAGCTTTGCCCGGCGCCTGATCGCCTACACTGGCCCGCCTGGAGAGGTGCGAGAGCGGCCGAATCGGACTCACTGCTAATGAGTTGACCTGGGTAACTGGGTCCGAGGGTTCAAATCCCTCCCTCTCCGCTTGTCAGGTCTTCACGTTTCGACCGCCATCCGAGTAGGGGTGGTCGGACATGTCGAATAAAACCTGGCGGCACCGACATAACCTGTGACTGGCGACGCGTTGGCTGGCGCGTCCGCAAGATCGTCTGCCGAACCTTCGCCCATGCGTCGTGCATGGATGCTGCCCATGCCTCCCTCCAGTCGGGCGGAGGGATGCGCATGATCCGGGGTCGTGCGAATCGATGGGTGACAATGACAGCAATTCGGGAGCCGCTAGGTTCTTCCCATGATCGGCCCCAGAGACGTCACGGCTGGCCCACGGTGGTCGCCTGTGTGTTGGTTGCCATCGGGATCTGCGCCTGCAGTTCGTCGGCTCCGCAGGCGGCGACGAAGGACAACGGCAGGTCCAGGGGCTGCGACGAACGACTATTACGTGTCGTTGGGCGACTCCTACGCGGCCGGCTGGGAAGCGACTGGTCCCGGCGGCGTCGGGCAGACAACCACCCATGGATATGCCTACCAGGTTCCCCAACTGGCTGTTGCCCTCGGCTACCACCTCACGGTGGTGAACTTCGGGTGTGGCGGGGCCACCACTGCTTCTATCTTGAAAAGCCGCGGTTGCCCGATTCTGGGACCGGGAGCTCCGAGCTATCCGAACCAGTCGCAAGCCGCGGCGGCCGAGGCGTTTCTCACCAAACACCAGGGGAAGATCGGTCTGATCACCGTCTCGATCGGAGGGAACGACCTCATCATCGATTGCCTCGCCAGCCGGGACCCGGTCGGCTGTGTGGTTCAGGCTGCCGCCTCGATCACCGTCAACCTCCCCATCCTCCTTCACGGCTTGCGCGCCGCCGCCGGTCCGGACGTACCCATCATCGGGCTCACCTACCCGGATTTCGTCCTCGGCGATTACCTATCCGCCGACTCGCCGACCCGGGCATTGGCAGTTCCGTCGGTGAGCTCGTTCATGGACGTCTTCAATCCGGCGCTGCAGAAGCAGTACGAGGCGGCTGGTGCCACCTTCGTGGACGTGACCGCCGGCACCGGTGCCTATGTACCGTTCGACCAGACCACAACTCTCAGCCCGTATGGTGCCGTCCCGATTGCGGTGGCTCGAGTCTGTCACCTCACGTTTTTCTGTCAGTACGGCGACGTCCACACGACCACGGCCGGCTACACCCAGATTGCCGGGCTCATTGTTTCCACGCTTCCGAAGAAGTGACAGACGGGGCATCCCCGTTCTGCCGGCCACGCGAACCTAGTGGGGATACCTAGTGGTAATATAGTGGGTATGGCGTACGTCGTAGCCCGGCCGGCCGGGCGATTCGAGATCCGAGAGTCGATCCATACGCCCAAGGGGCCACGGGCCCGCAGCCTGGCCAACTTCAGCGTCCTCACCGACAAGGTTCTGGCCCTGGCCCTCGACCGGGCCACTCGACCCGTCGACATCGCCGCGGTCCTCGCCTCGGCCGACAAAGCCGGGGCGGCGGTGGCGACCAGACCCGAGGTGGGCACCCGTTGGACTGCCGGCCGGCCGGTGGAGCCGGACGGGTCCCTCCGGCACTTCGTCGAGTCGGCGCAGCGGATGGTGCAGGTACTGGACCGGCCCCCTGACCGGGAGCGGTCAGATCCGGGGTCGGTGCTGATCGATCTGTTGGGTTTTGCCGACGCGGTCACCGCCTCCCAGCCGGCGCGGCCCTTCGAGCCTTTGGAGTTCCCGGTGCTCGCCCATTTGGCCAGCCCGCGGCCGGGCGGTGCCCGCGCCAATTGACGATGGACGAACCGGGGCGTCTGGGCGGACTGGTCTCGAAGATCCTGGCGGTCCACGAGTTGCTCGATTCGATCCGAGTCACCCATCAGTTCGGGGGGGCCATCGCCCTGGCCTGGTATCGCAATCCGCGGGCTACGACCGACATCGACCTGAACCTGACGGTGCCGCCTTCCGGTGCCGACCCGGTGTTGGGGGTGTTCGCCCATCTGGGCGTCACCGTCACCGAAATGGACAGAGCGACGATCATGCGAGACGGGCAGGCCCGGCTGGATTGGGGAGGGTCGTATCTCGACGTGTTCTTCGCCACCCTCGAGTTCCATCAGGAGATGGCCGGCGTCAGCGTTTTGTCCAATTCGGACCGCTGGAGATCCCGATTTTGGCTCCGGAGCATCTGGTTGTCTGCAAGGCCATCTTCAACCGGCCGAAGGACTGGGTGGACATCGAAGCGATGATCGCCTGGGGCACGGAGATCGACCGCCAAGTGGCCCTGGGCTGGGTCGCACAATTCCTCGGGGAGCAATCGGAGCAGTTCCCCCGGTTGGCGGCCATCCTTGCCACCCGGTGACCGGTCACTCGGGGGCAGCGGCTTCGCCGCCCGGGCCGCCGCCGGCCGGCCGGCCGGACGTCGGTAGAATGCGCAGATGACCGAGCGTTTCTGGTTGGAGACGCTGGGCTGCCCGAAGAACAAGGTCGACTCGGACAAGTTGGTGGGCACCCTGACCCTCGACGGGTATGAGCCGGCCGAGGGGCCGGAGGACGCCGACCTGGTGGTGGTCAACACCTGTGCCTTCATCGAGGCGGCCCGCCAGGAGTCGATCGACACCATCCTGCAGTTGTCGGATGCCCGCCGGGACGGTGCCCGGCTGGTGGTGACCGGGTGCATGGCCGAGCGCTACGGCGACGAACTGGCCGCGTCCCTCCCCGAAGTGGACCTGGTGGCGCCGTTCGGGGTGTCGCTCCTCGGCTCCGCCGCCCTCCCGGTGGCAACCGAACCGGGCACCCCGGTAGTCGCTGACCCGCAAGCCGACCGGTCCCACCGGGTCGGGTCCGGTCCCGTCCTTCGACCTGTTGAACCTGCCCCGGCCTCCGGCCACCGCCCCCTGGTCGTACATCAAGGTGGCCGAAGGCTGCGACCGGAACTGCGGGTTCTGCGCCATCCCGTCGTTCCGGGGCAAGCAACGCTCCCGTTCGACCCAGTCGATCCTCGACGAGGCCGACCAGCTGGGCGCGGCCACCGGCCAGCTCAAAGAAGTGGTGCTGGTCGCCCAGGACCTCTCCTCCTTCGCCCTCGACCGCTCCACCGGCCGGACCCAGCCGCGGATCGACGGGCCGGCCATCGGCGGTAATCGACCCATCGTGGAGCTGGTGGCGGCGATGTCCGAGCGGGTGGCCTGGACCCGGCTGCTCTACCTCTACCCGTCCACCCTCGACGACGCCCTGGTCGACGCCATCCTCGCCACCGGGGTGCCCTACTTCGACCTCTCGCTGCAGCACGTCTCCCGGCCGCTGATCAAGCGGATGCGCCGGTGGGGGGAAGGCGACCGGTTCCTCGAGCGCATCGGCTCCATCCGCCAGGCGGAACCCACCGCCGCCTTCCGGTCCTCGTTCATCATCGGCTACCCGGGCGAGACCGAGGCGGACCATGACCGCCTCCTCGAGTGGATCGACGAGGCCCAGCTCGACTGGGTGGGCTTCTTCCCGTTCAGCAACGAGGTCGGCACCTACGCCGCCGAGCTCGACGACCAGATCCCCGACCCGCTGGTGGCCGAGCGCCTCCGCGAGTGCACCGAGCTGCAGGACGCCATCACCGCCCGCCGGCGCGACGAGCTGATCGGCGCCCGGGTCGAGGTGCTGGTGGACGCCCCGGGTGAAGGCCGCACCTACCGGGAGGCCCCGGAGATCGACGGCATCGTGGTCGTGCCCGACCATCTGGCGGTGGGCTCGTTCGCCGACGTCATCGTCACCGGGGCCGACGGCCCCGACCTGGTCGCCGAACCGGTGAGCGACCGCCACCGGCTGGAGGCGGTCCGGTGAACGACGACACCTCGACCGCCCCGGCGCCGGTGCCCGCCCCGGCATCGGGGGATTCCGCCCCACCGGCCCGCACCTCCACCTTCGGCCCCTCGGCGCTGTTGACCCCGGCCAACGCCATCACCGTCCTCCGGCTGCTGGCCACCCCGCTGATGATCGTGCTGATCATGGTGAGGGGCGCCAACTGGTTCAACTTCGTGATCTGGGGGGCCCTCTCGGCTGACCGACGGGATCGACGGCTGGGTGGCCCGACGACAGGGCACCACCCGGTCCGGAGCCTTCCTCGACCCCCTGGCCGACAAGGTGGTGGTGCTCGGCGCGCTGTTCGCCCTGGTGGCCAAAGGGATCCTGTGGTGGCCGCCGGTGGCCATCATCGCGGTGCGGGAGGTGTACATGAGCATCTACCGGTCGGTGGTGGGGCGGAAGGGCGTGTCGATTCCGGCCCGGACCACCGCCAAGGCGAAGACGCTCCTCCAGAGTGTGGCCGTCGCCCTGTGCCTGGTCCCGCCGCTGGCCGGGCACCACAGCGTCCTGGTGGCGGCCATCTGGGCGGCGACCGTCCTCACGGTGTTCACCGGCGGCCAGTACTACCTCGACGGTCGCAAGCCGGTGCCGCCCGCCCACACCCACCCGATGGATCCGAGGGACGGGGACTGAGCCAGCCATGAGGATTGAGATCGTGGCGGTGGGGACGGAGTTGTTGCTGGGCCAGATCGCCGACACCAACTCGGCGTGGTTGGGCGAGCACCTGGCCGCCGCCGGCGTCAGCTCCCATTTCCACCAGGCCGTCGGGGACAACCACGACCGGATGGTGCTCGCCTTCCGCACCGCCCTGGCCCGCAGCGACGGCATCATCGTCTGCGGCGGGCTCGGCCCCACCCAGGACGACATCACCCGGGAAGCCATCGCCGAGGTGATGAACGTCGGGTTGCGCCGGGACGACCAGGTGGCTGAGCTGATCCGCGCGATGTTCAACTCCCGCCACCGGGAGATGTCCCCCTCGAACCTCCACCAGGCCGACGTGCCGGTCGGGGCCGACCTCATCCTGATGACCAAGGGCACCGCCCCCGGGCTGATCTGCCCGGTGGGCCACAAGGTGATCTACGCGGTCCCCGGCGTGCCCTACGAGATGTCCGACATGTTCGAGCGGGGGATCCTGCCGGATATCCAGCGGCGGATGACCGAGAACGGCGAGACCACCGGGGTCATCGTCAGCCGGGTGCTCCGCACCTGGGGGATGAGCGAATCCGGTCTGGCCGACGCCCTGGCCGGACACATCAAGGAACTCGACGGTCCCGACCGCCGGGCCACCATCGCCTTTCTGGCCAGCGGCATCGAAGGGATCAAGGTGCGGGTCACCGTCAGAGCCGATGACCGGGAAGCGGCGGCCGGATTCCTGGATGCGGAGGAGACCATCATCCGGCGGATCCTCACCGAGGCGGCGGGGGACGTGGTGTTCGGCGTCGACGACGAGGCCATCGAGGACGCGGTGGCCCGGGCCCTGGCCGTCGGGGGTCTGACCCTGGGGCTGGCCGAGTCACTCACCGGCGGCCTGGCGTCGTCCCGGCTGGTCAACGTGCCCGGGGCCAGCGGATGGTTCCGGGGCTCGGTGGTCTCCTACGCCTCCGAGGTGAAGTTCGACATCCTGGGGGTGCCGGAGGGCCCGGTGGTGTCGGAGCCGGCGGCCATCGCCATGGCCGAGGGCGCCCGCCGGGTGCTGGGCGCCGACGTCGGATTGTCGATCACCGGGGTGGCGGGTCCCGATCCCCAGGACGACCTGCCGCCGGGGACGGTGTTCGTCGGGCTGGTCCGGCCCGGCGCCGAGGCGGAGGCGGTGGGGTTCCGGGTCCCCGGCGACCGGGACCGGGTCCGCCAGTACGCCACCATCGCCGCCCTCGATCTCCTCCGCCGGCGGGTGGTCTCCTAACCCGGGTCAGACTCCCCGGTTGCTCAGACCCAGCTTCGCCACCTCGGGGAGGAGCTTGGAACGCATCCACAGCCCCCCGTCCTTGGAGATGTGGATGCCGTCGCTCCACCGCACCGTCACCCCGTCGACGGTCGGGGTGTAGTGGCCGTCGGGGCTGAGCACCTTGTTGAGGTCGTAGACGGTGACGACGCCGGGGTGCTGGGCGGCGACCCGGTAGACGATGGCGTTGTAGGCATCGGTGCGGCTGGGTTCGTTCTCCGGGAAGGTGGTGCCGTCGGGCGCCTCCGTCGGGTCCAGATAGGGCGTGGTCATCAGCATGACCCTGGCCCCCCCGGCGCTGAGGATCCCGACGGCCTGGTTCAGCTCCGCCTGGAGATGGTTGTCCCACAACGGTTGGCCGACGTGGGTCCAGGTGCCCTGGTAGAGGTGGTCGGCGCTCTCCCACCGCCCGAGCAGGAGGGCGACCACCTCGGGTCGGTCCCGCTTCACGTCCGCCGCCCACCTGGACGGCCAGTCGATGCATCCCGGGGTGGCGATCCCCTGGGATCCCGACACCCGGATCTGCAGGGTGGGGTCGAGGTCGCACCCGAGGGTGGCGTTGGTGAACAGGCTCTCCACCCCCCAGAGGGGCTGGCTCTTCACCTCCAGCCCGACGGCCAGGGTGACGGCGATCGAGTCCCCCAGGAACATGAACCGCACCGGATCGGTGGTGAAGGCATGGGCGGTGTCGAGCTGGGCCAGCTCGGTTCCGGGTATGCCGGTGGCGGAGCTGGCCGCCGCCGACGCCGCCGGCGGTGGCGGCGGGTGACACCGTGGCCAGGATCACCACCGCGGCGGTGGCGCCGGCGGCGACCGGGGTCACCACCCAGGCCTTCCAGGATCGGATGCTGCCCCGGCGGATCGGGTTCTCCACCAATCGGGCCGATGCCGCCGCGAAGACGTAGGTGATCACCGACCGGACCAGAAACAGCGGCCAGCCGGTGAGGCCGGTCCGCGCCCCGGTCAGGGTCAGGATGATCGGCCAGTGCCAGAGGTAGAGGCCGTAGGAGATCCGCCCGGTGTAGGCGATCGGCCGCCAGCCCATGACCCGGGCCGGCAGGCTGAACGGAGCCTGGACGACCCCGAGGATCACCAGGCCCACCAGCACGTCGGCCAGCAGGAATCCACCCCGGTACGGGAAGGACGAGCTCTCGGTCAGCCGGGTCCATTCCAGGGCGAACCCGGCCAGGGCGGCGATCACCAGGACCGACATGCCCTGTTTGACCCGCGGCGTCCGGGCCGGCCCCCGGCGGGCCAGCACCAGGGCCACCGCCGCCCCGATGAGCAGGTCCTGGGCCCGGGTGTCGGTGCCGTAGTAGAGCCGGCTCGGATCCGTCCCGCCGTGGAACAGGAGGGCCATCTCCACCGCCGACCCGATGGCCGCCACCACCGTGAAGCCGAGCAACGTCTTGATCGACCGGCTGAACTTGAGGATGCCGAGGACGACCAGCGGCCAGACCAGATAGAACTGCTCCTCGATGGCCAGCGTCCAGGTGTGGAGGAGCGGCGAGGGGATCGCCGCCTGGGTGAAGTAGCTCTGCCCCGAGTAGATCTGGTGCCAGTTGGCCACGTAGAACAGGGTGGACAGCGAGTTGGTGCGCAGCGCCCCGCGGGAGTCGGCCGGGGCGATCAGCCAGGCGTAGAAGGCGATGCCCACCAACAGCACGAACAGGGCGGGGAGCAGGCGGCGGGCCCGGCGCCCCCAGAACCGCCGGAGGCTGACGGTCCCCGACTTCGCCCACTCCTTCACCAGCAGCGCGGTGATGAGGAACCCGCTGAGGACGAAGAAGACGTTGACGGAGATGAAGCCGCCGGTCGCCCAGCCCAACCCGTTGTGGTTGGCCATGATCCCGATGATCGAGAAGGCTCTGACCCCGTCGAGGGCCGACACATAGGGGAGCTGCGGGCCGCTGCCCGGCTTGTGGGGGAGTGCCGTCTCCATCGTGTCATCGTCGCCGAGGGGTTCGGGCCCGGCGGCGCCGGCGGCGCCGTTGGCGGCGCGGTTGGCGGTGATCGGGGGGTCAGACACTGGGGGCTCGAACGGTTTCGGGGGCGGAACCGGGGGCGGAAAGGGCGAGGTGGCCGGGCCGATGGGCGGGGTCGGGGTTGGGGTCGGGGTCGGCCGCCCGCTCACCGGCCGCCATCGCCGGGGCCCCGCTGGCGACCACGGCCCACACCGCCACGATCCACCAGCCGGTCAGGGCCGGGAACTCGGTGACCCGGTGCACGGTGGTGGCCAACCACGGCTCGATGGCCGAGGTGCCGACGATGAGCGCCCCGCCGACGGCCACCAGGCCGCTGGCCAGCCCGGCCCATCCCCACCAGTCGTTGGCGGCCTGGCTGCGGGATCGGACCTTCGACAACAGCAGGCCACCGACCACCGCGATGGGCACGGCCCACAGCAGCACATGGAGATAGGGGACGAAACCGTCATAGGTGGCCCGGGTCCGGCTGACCATCTGGCTGGGGGTCGACAACGGCGACGACTGTCCCCGGGCCCCGATCACCCGCATGAGGATCGGCCAGGCGCCCACCGCGGCCAACTCGGCGACACCGATGGCGACCGGTCCCCGGCGCCACCACCGGCTCGGTCGGTTTCCGGGGTCGGCGCCGTTGGCCGGCCGGATGGAGAGTTGGCGGAGGGCGACCAGGACGATGAGGACGGCGGCGGTCACGAACCCTTCGTTCTTGGACATCCCGGCGGTCAACACCAGGATGGCGACCACCCCCTGCTCGGATCGGCCTCCGGACATCTGCAATCCGTAGACCACGACGCCGAGGGCCGCCAATGACCAGATCGGGTCGGCATAGCCGTTGGTCATGAACGGCTCGGTGATGCCGAAGGAGACGAAGACCAACAGCACCGCGGCCACCAGGCTGGCAACCACGGGGGCGATCGACGCCAGCTTGCCCGACTCTCGGGATTCGGCGGGCGACGTGAGCCGGGACGAGAACCGGCGGCCGAACTCGACGACGGCGAAAGCGGCGGTGGCCAATGCGCAGGTGTTGAGGAGGGCGATGACCACCACCCCCAACCGGAGGGTGTGGTTGCCGGTGACGCTCCACGCCACTGCCCCGGAAGCGCTGACCAGCGGCGGGTAGGCGCTCTGCCCCAGGACCAGCGCCGGAGATCGCAGGGTGGTCAGCAGCTGTTGATGCGAGTGCAGAAACCATCCGGATCGGGTCAGCCACAGGGCGCGGGCATCGAACCCGATAGTGGGGGTGGCGAGGTCCCGGAGGCACCAGGCGCAGGCGGCGACGATTCCGAGGGCGCCGAGGGCCCCGACCAGACGGTGTTGGGTGGTGGCGCCCGTAGGGGATCCGGGCCCGGCCGTCCAGGGTCGACGGTCCGGCCATCTCATCCAGGAGACGCCGGTCAACCCGGCACCGAGGGCGGCCAGGGCGACGAACCAGACCATGAAGGTTCCCCCCACCGCCACGAACCCGGTGGCGGCCAGCGCGGCGATCACCGCGCCGGCCAGCGGGACCAACGGGAAGGTGATCCACCGAAGGCCGACCAACGCCACCGTCGGTAGCAGGCCGGCGGCGGAGAGCACCGCCATGGCCACGATGGTGGCGGAGACCGTGGTCATCGCGGGTTCGGTCCCGGTGGTCATAGCGGCGGAGCCGGAGGCGGACCGTGACCGGGCATCGAGGCGCCGGTCCCGACCCGCGGGGAGACGCCCTGGTGAGGAGAGGCAAAGTCGGCGACGACCACGGAACCACGGCAGCCACCGGACCCGCGGATGGTGCGCAGCGAGAGTTTGACCGGGGCACTCGATGACGAATCGGAAAAGGTGGCCCAACTGCCGATCGCCTTGAGCAGGCTGATGAAGTCGCCGAGGTTGCCGGTGTCGATGGCAATCGGCTGGTTCGGGGAGATGAGGCTGCGGGCCTGGGTGTCGAGGCACTGGTAGTACTGGTCGTCGATGACCGCGTTCCGCACGTGGTGGGCTGACGCTGGTCACTGACGGTTCGGGCACCGTCGGCGGCCTGCACGCCCAGCCCGACGCCGGCGGCCACCACCACGATGATCCCGGCGGCAATGGTGGCTCTCCCCGATGATCGACCGCGCCCCCACGGCTTCCGCTTCACGGTGCCCGAGGCTAGTTGAGGCCCCACGGGATGCCTCTGCGTGGAGGGATTTGGTTGGCGCTGCCGGCTCCGTGTCGGCTGCGTGCCGGTGTTCCGGTGACCCGGGCGGTGCGGACCTAGGCTCGGCCGGTGACGTTCGACAGGTCGGCCATCGCCGAGTTGATCTACCGGTATGCCGAATTGATCGACGACGGAGACTTCGCCGGGCTGGGCGAGTTGCTGGGCGGCGCCGTCGTCACCTTCGAGGGCAACGATCGGGAATACCGGGGAGCCGACCAGATCCAGCGGCTCTACGAGCACACCACCCGCCGCTACCCGGAGGGCACGCCGCTGACCAAGCATGTGATGACCAATGTGATCGTCACCCCGGTCGACGGCGGCGGCGGAGGCGATGCCGACGGCGCGGCCAGCCGGTCGTACTACACGGTGTTCCAGGCCGTCCCGGGAGAACTGGCGCTGCAACCGATCATCACCGGCCGGTACCGTCACCGTTTCGCTTGCACCGACGGCCAGTGGCACATCACCGGATTTCACGTGATCGTCGATCTGCTCGGGGAGCTCGGATCGCACCTGCTCCTCGATCTGTCGTGAAGGCCATCCGGACGAAACGAACCCGCTGATGATCTTTGGTGCCCACATGATCGTCTACAGCCGGGATGCCGACGGCTGACCGTGCCTTCTTCTCGGAGGTCCTCGGGCTTTCGTCAGTGGATGCCGGTCACGGTTGGTTGATCTTCGGGTTGCCCCCGGCGGAGGTGGCCGTTCATCCGGCCGAAGAAGCCGTCGGGGAGCAGCTGTACTTCATGTGTGACGATCTCGATGCCGAGATCCGGGCGCTGGGTGAGAAGGGCGTGCGTTGCTCGGAAATCGAAGAGGCCCGGTGGGGCTCGGTGACCAAGATCCGGCTCCCCGGGGGCGGCGACATCGGTCTGTACCAGCCGAAGCATCCGTTGGCCGTGTACCTACCCGACTCAGCCTGACGGTTCGGAGGCCAACCGGTCCTCGAACTCGTCGGGGGTGATCGAACCGGGTTCCGCGCCGGTGGCGGCCAGCCGGTTGGCCAGACGCTGCAGCAACGCGTTGACCGGGGTGGGCACCCCGTGGAGGCGTCCGAGGAGGACGACCTCGCCGTTGAGGTAGTCGGACTCGATGCCCGGAGCCTGGCGGGCCAGGCTCTGCCACGACGATCCGCCCTGCCGCCTCTGGCCGGCAACCGGTTGGAGCCGGAGAAGATCCCCCGACGTTCCCGGTCCTCCTCGGTGCTGGCGGCAACGATGCCGGCCGCGGCCAGGCACGCCTCCCCCTCCGCCGCCGCCCGCCGGCCGATGGTCCCGCCCCGTGCCGCCGGACCGCACACCGCCTCGATGGCGTTCCCGAGGTTGGTGATCAGCTTGCGCCATTTCCACCGGGCAATGTCGGGGACGGCCCGGGCGTCGAAGGTGGAGGCGGCAAAGGCGGCGGCCACCGCGACGGCCACGTCGTCGACCCCCTCGGGGTAGCGACCGATGTCGAGGATGCCGGTGATCGGCGACGAGTAGGCCTGCACCACCCCCGGCTCGAGGTGGGCGGTCGGGCTGGCCACCGGCACCGCGTAGACGATGGCGAAGCGCCGGAGGGCCTCGGCCTCGTTGGCCACCCCGTTCTGCAGGCAGACGACGGGCAGGTCGGGGGGCGCCACCGTGGCCAGCTCGCTCAGCACCGCGGAGGTGTGCTGGCTCTTCACCGCCACCAGGACGACGTCGCCGGCGGTCCACTCCACCCCGCCCGGGTGGTCGACCACCGGTATCGGCAGTGTCCGCTCGCCGGTTGGATCCTGGATGCGGAGGCCGCCGTCGCGGATGGCTCGGTAGTGGTCGCCCCGGGCGATGAGGGCCACCGGGTGCCCGTGCTCGAACAGCCGGGCCCCGACGACGCCGCCCACCGCCCCCGCTCCGTAGACCACGAATCGCACCGGTTCAGCCTGGCACGGGGCGTGGGTTTGGGTGGAGGTGGACGTCAGCCGGGGCTGGGGGTGACCGTGATGCCGGCGGGGACCAACTCTTCCCAGGTGTTCCCGGGCTGAAGGGTGATGGGTGCGCCGTTGGCGGCGGTGAAGGTGGCCGGGGAGGTGAGCGAGGTCCGGGTCCAGGTGCCGGCGATGGCGGCACCGTTGCGCATGATGACCGCCGGGCCGCTGCCGGTGGTGGTCACCAGTACCTCGTTACCCCCCTGCTCGTTCTCGACCCAGCTTCCGGCGGAGGTCTGCACCGTCATGATGACGACATTGGTCGCCGCCGTCTGGCCACCGGTGAGCAGGGTGTCGGGGAGGCCGGCGTAGGAGCGGAGATAATTCCCTCCGGCCGGGTTCCACGTCCAGGTGACATCCGAGGTGTCCGAGAACGGGATGTGGACGGCGGCCCCCGACCCGGCGGCGGCCCCGGCGGGCAACCCGTTCGAGTACTGGAAGATCGGCGCCGGGGGGGTGACGTCAGCCGGATCGAATGCCCACACCGAGGCAGTGTTCACGAAGGTCGAGTAGGGGGCCACCCGGCCGGGCTGCAGGATGATGGCCGACGAGTTGCCCCCCTCATAGAGGTTCTTGTCGATCAGCGGCGAATTGCTCATGAGGGACAGCACCGGGGGAATCCCGCCGGCGTGGACGAAGAGCGGATCCGACAGCTGGGCGAGGATGCCGGCATCCGGTTGCCGGGCGGAGCGGAGGTCGCCGACCAGCGCGGGGGCCTGGCACTGGAACACCGCCACCAGCCGGGTGATGCCGCCCTCCACCGGTTCCTCGAACACGATGTCCGCGCTGTTGAGGCCGGCGGATGGGCGATCGCCGGTGTAGTTCCCGATCTTGACGCCGACGGCCGGGCGGGCCGGCACCGCGCCCCCCGGAGCCGGTGTGCCGGTCAGGGGACAGCTGGGCACCGGTGGTAGTGCCGCGGTCGTCCGCCCATGCACCGCGACCTTCGGGGTCTTGGCCGCGCGCTCTCGAAGGCGAAGTGGTGAACAGGGCGACGACCGCTCCCACCAGCACCACCGCGGTGGCGCCGACGGCGTAGACAACCGCGTGGGGTTGGCGCTTCCGGGCGTGGGCCCCGTGCGTCCGGATGTCGGCGAGCGAGAAGATCTTCGGCGATCGCGGGGTCGCCCCCGAGGCCGCCGAGTGGCGGGTCGAGGCGTGGGTGGCCCTTTCGGCCCTCTTGACGCCGGAGCGATGGGAGTGCCGATGGTCACTCATTGGGCCGAGACTCTAGCCCGAACCCCACTTCGCTCAAGGTGACCCGGGATGGAGACCCACGACCATGGGTCGGTGGCTGGGTCCTTGACATCGGGGTGCGGATACGGTCCACTATCGAACATGCGTTCGGGTCTAGAGTGATCCGGTCGAGCAAGATCCATCGGCACCGGACCCGATTCCGGACCCCAGTCGGGTGTCACACCCTCTCCGTAGGGTCAGCCCGGTCAAGTGAACAAGGCATTGAAGGAGAGTGAAGGAAATGGAACGTGACAAGGCGCTCGACATGGCTCTGGGCCAGATCGAGAAGCAGTTCGGCAAGGGGTCCGTCATGCGGATGGGCGAGAACCTCCACATGAATATCGAATCCATCCCCACCGGAGCGCTGGCCCTTGACCTCGCGCTCGGCATCGGCGGCCTGCCGCGTGGCCGCATCGTCGAGATCTTCGGACCGGAATCGTCGGGAAAGTCCACCCTGGCCATGCACGCGGTGGCCGAAGCGCAGCGTAACGGCGGTATCTGTGCCTACATCGACGCCGAGCACGCCATGGACCCGGTGTACGCCAAGGCCATCGGCGTGAACATCGACGACCTGCTGATCTCCCAGCCGGACACCGGTGAGCAGGCGTTGGAGATCGCCGACATGCTGATCCGATCGGGGGCGCTCGACGTGCTGGTCATCGACTCGGTGGCCGCCCTCACCCCTCGGGCGGAGATCGAGGGAGAGATGGGAGACTCCCATGTCGGCCTCCAGGCCCGCCTGATGTCCCAGGCGCTGCGCAAGTTGACCGGCACGCTGTCCAAGTCGCGGACCATCGCCATCTTCATCAACCAGCTCCGCGAGAAGATAGGTGTCCTCTACGGATCGCCGGAGGTCACCCCCGGCGGGCGGGCGCTCAAGTTCTACTCGTCGGTGCGTCTCGACATCCGTCGGATCGAGACCATCAAGGACGGGGCCGACATGGTCGGGAACCGCACCCGGGTCAAGGTGGTGAAGAACAAGTGCTCGCCACCATTCAAGCAAGCCGAGTTCGACATCACCTTCGGAAAGGGCATCAGCCGCGAGGGTTCGCTGCTCGATGTGGGCGTGGAACTCGGATTCGTGAAGAAATCCGGAGCCTGGTTCACCTATGAGGGCGAGCAACTCGGTCAGGGGCGTGAGAACGTCAAGACATTCCTGATCGAGAACCCGCAGTTGATGGCCGAGATCGACGAACGGATCCGCGAGCACATCGCCGCGCAGAATGCCGTGAAGCTCGAAGAGGCGAATCCAACCATGCCCGCCATGCCGGATGACATCGACGCGCTCGCCGACGATGATCAGCCCATCACTCTCAGCGAGTGAGGTAGACCCCCCGCACTTCTCCGCACCTTTTCGGTCGGCGCCGGTTTCGTGGCCCGGTCGGAGGGTAGTTGAAGTGAGTTCGCCGGCCCGGGATGCAGTCATGCATCCCGGGCTGCTGCGCGTTACGGAGTGCCGCGTGCGCGGGCGGCGAGCATGCAGTCGGGCACCGTCTGCGGAGGTCCAGGCCGGTAGTTGGAAGTCCCGACACACTGCCGGAAGGCGTCCGGTTTGATCGGCAACGAGGGCGAGTCGGCTCGTCCCACTGCCCAGGTCCACGCCCGAGCCTGAAACTGGGGTCCCACCCCGAGAGCCGCGGTGATGAGACCCACCGTGTACGAGGTATGGAAGCCCTGTTCGTAGGCCGGGAGCTCAGGCTGATCGGGAATCACCACGGTGGTCACCCCCCAGGCGATCAGCGCCCGGCGCACCGTGGCGACGGTGGCGGGTGTGAACGCCGTGGACGGGTCGAGGATGAAGGCCGCATTTCCCAAGGCGATGTAGGCGTCCCGCCGGTCACCGGCCCGCTGGGGAACGCCACCCGGCCCACCCCCCTCGACCAGGGAGAAGGACATCCGGTCGACCGCCTGCCAGGTGAGCGACGATTGAAATCCTCCGAACGTGCTCGGGTAGGTGAGCACCACCTGTCCGGGAGGGAGGTGCGGAGCCACGGTAGTGAACCACTCGGGGAGCACGACCGGCGGGAGGACCAGGGGCAGGCTGCCGGCGTAGGCGAGAGATGTGGGAACCACCGCAACCGCGGCGACTGCCGCGGCGATCAACCCGGCGATCACCGGTCGCCATTCTGGCTGCAGTCGGATGGGTTGGCTCGAGGCTCCATCGGGTGACGTCCGCAATCGCTCGACCACCGACCGGTGGGAGTGGTCGACGATCAGGCCCAACAGCACCGCCGCGCACAGAAAGGTCATCGCCATGAATCGGTCGGGCAGGATGTTCTGGACCACCGGCACCCGCAGCAGGATGCGCCAGGGCACCCAGTACGAGTTGATCTGGGGGGCGGCGGTGAGGCTCAGGGCGATACATATCACCCCGACGGTCCCGAACAGCCACAGCTTCCGGTCCCGACGCCACACCATGATCCCAACCGCCACCACCAGGATGAGCCCGAGTCCGAGGTACTCGCCCTGGTGGAGCCCGTATCCCTGGTAGCCACCGAGGCGTTGGGCCTGCACCGCCTGGGGCGTGGTCGAGTTCAGCCGGATCAGCGCGTTCAGGCCGATCCCGTAGTAGCCCGGCTTCACCGTCGGCCAGATGAGCCCGGACAGATGGGCGGGGCCGGCCAGCGCGAACCAGGTGGGGTAGGCGAGGAGGGCCACCGCCACCAGGCCGGCGGCGCCCATCGCCTTCACTGCGTGGTCGGCCCGCCGCCGCAGTTCCGACGGACGGCGAAGGGCGGCGTACCCGGCCACCAGCGCGATCCCGATCACCCCGATGATCGCCATGATGGCCAGGATCTCGGTCCCGATGAAGAACTGGACGACCAACAGCAGACCGAGGACCACCCCGGTGGCGATCGGCCGCCGGCGTTGGCGGAACAGGATCTCGTCGAGGCAGGCCACCACCAGTGGCGGGATGACCAGGAGCCCGGCCATCAGATGGGCGTCGGCGAGATTCTCGATGACCAGCGGGGAGAAGCCGTAGAGGAGTCCGCCGACGAACGCCGCCGGTGACCACGACACCCACCGCCGGAGGAGCACGAACATGGCCAGTGCGGAGAGGGCGGGACTCAGGGTGAGGGCGACGTTGAGGGAGGCGACGGGACCGAACAGCCAGGTGACCGGGGCGAGCACGATGCCGACCGCCACCTGGCTGGTGTTGGACAGCAGGTTCACCCCGGTGGGATGGAACATGGCCGCCGAGTACCAGGGGTCGAGCCCGTGGGCCAGGGCATAGGCCGGCCATTCGATGAACCAGGTGAACAGCGATCCGTCGCCGCACCCACAGGTGGTGACCGAGGTCGGATGGGTGGACCAGACGTTCCACCACACCACCACCGAGACCAGGAGGTACAGACCGGCCGCCACCGGCAGCGACCTGAGCCGATGGCGTTCCCGACCGTCGCCGGGCTCGCCGGCACCCGGCCGCGACCCTGCCGGGGTCGGGGCCGAGCCACCCGTCCGGGTCACGGCGTCGGGCACCACCGCGGTCATGATGACGCCGACGACGCCTGCAGCACGCAGCCGGCGACCGAGGCGCTGCCGCCGGCTCCCGCCCGACCATCGAGACCGACGACGCAGTTGTCGAATGCCTTGGTGCTCAGCGTGGCCGGGGGACCGGCCTGGTCGACCCGGGCCCACACCCAGGCATCGGCCTGGCGTACCGGTCGCTCGCCGGTGGCGGCGGAGATGAGCCCGACGGCGAAGGGCACGTCACCGATCGTCTCGTACTTCGGAAGACCGGCCTGGTCGGGAATCACCACCATCGTCACGCCCCACCCGTCCAACGCGTGACGGACGGCGTTGACGGCGGCGGGGGTCACCTTGGATCGCGGGACGAACGAGAGCGAGCTGTTGGCCAGGACGGCTTGTCCCGGGCGCTCGCTCCCGGCCCGGGACAGGGTGCCCCCGGGGCCGCTCCCTCCGGCCATGGAGAATTGCATGCGATCGACAGCTTGCCAGGTGAGGGAGCTCTGGAGGATGGCGAACGGCAGGGGGTAGACCAGCAGGACCTGACGGGTGCCGAGGTGCGGGGCGACCTGGGTGAACCACCGGGGCAGGACCACGGATTCCGCGGTGAAGGGGATCTCGCGGCCGAGATAGGCGGCCAGCGGGACCAGCGCGATCGCA
Organism: uncultured Acidimicrobiaceae bacterium; assembly: GCA_963819695.1. Classification (GTDB taxonomy): domain Bacteria; phylum Actinomycetota; class Acidimicrobiia; order Acidimicrobiales; family RAAP-2; genus DASZIT01. The sequence continues at coordinate 24,187 of CAWFXD010000002.1, forward strand.
CTCACCACCACGCCGGCCGCCCGGGCGGCAAGCTTGGCTCGCCCGGCCCGGAACCCAGGTTGCATCGGCGTCGCGCCTCCTCCGCGACTCGAATGCCGGACCATCACCCCCACTGTGTCGTAGGCATGGTCGACGATGATGGCCAGCATGATGGCGGCGACCAGATAGGTCATCACCACGAACCGGCCCGGAATGATGTTCTGAACCAGGGGTATGTGGGCCATCACCCGCCACGGCACCCAGAAGTGGTTCTCCCGACCCAGGGAGAGCGCCACGGTGACGACCCCGAGGGCGCCGAACAACCACAACCGGCGGTCGCGGCGCCAGATCAGCACCCCGGCCACCAGGACCAGCACCAAGCCGATCCCGAAATACTGTCCCGACAGCGTGAGACCCTGATAGCCGCCGACATTGTGGGTGAAGTTCTGGAAGGTGTGGGACGGCGTCAGCGGGAGGAAGTAGTCCTTGGCCGTCGCCCCGCCGAGTCCGAAGAAGCCTTGCGTCCAGATCGCCCCGGAGAGGTGGGCCGGTCCGGCCAGCGCGAACCACAGCGGGTAGGCCAGGACGGCGAGGGTGACCGCGCCGGCCGCCCCCAGCCCCTCGACGGCGTGACGGAGGCGTCGGCGGAGTTCGGCGGGGTGACGCCAGGCGTAGAGCAAGACAAGGGCCACGCCGATGGCTCCGGTGATGGCCATGATGACGAGGACCTCGGTCCCGATGAAGAACTGAACGCCGACCAGGAGGCCCATCAGCGCCCCGACGAGGATCGGGTTCCGTCGCTGCCGGATGAAGAGCTCGTCGAGGCAGCCGACGATCAGCGGCGGCACCAGCAAGGTGGCCAGCATCAAGTGGGAGTCGGTGAGGCTGACCAGCACCAACGGGGAGAAGCCGTAGAGCAGTCCGCCGACGAAGGCGGCCGGCGACCACGACACCCACCTCCGCAACAGCACGTACATGGCGACGGCGGTGAGCACCGGGCTGAGGGTGTTGGCCACATTGAGGGTGGCGATGGGGCCGAAGATCCAGGTCACCGGGGTGAGGACGATGCCGAAGGCCAGCTCGCTGGTATTCGAGAGCAGGTTGGTGCCCCCGGGATGGAACATGGCTGTCGAGTACAACGGGTTGAGGCCATGGTCCAGCGCGTAGGCCGGCCACTCGAGGAACCAGGTGAACAGCGAGCTGTCCCCGCACCCACAGGTGGTGACCGATGTCGGGTGGGTCGACCACACGTTCCACCAGACGATCACCGAAAGGAGGAGGTAGGCGGCGGTCGCCAGCAACAGCGCCCGTTTGCGACCCGTTGCCGGCCGGTGCCCGTCGGTGCTCGTGTCCGGGTCCGTCTCCGAGTCCGAGAGGTCGGGTGCCGCGGTTGCCGTCACCGTCACGACCGACCACCGGCGGCCAGCACGCAACCGATGACGGCCCGGCGGGATGCGGCGGCGGTCCCCGCGGCTGGCGGCCCGGTAGTGCAGGCATCGAACCGGCTGGCGTCCATCGGGATGGCGGACGCCGACGGGCTCGAGTTCACCGATGACCAGACCCACGCCGAGTGGTCGTAGCGCGGCGGCCTCCCCAGTGCTGCGGTCATGAGACCGACAGCGTAGGCCGGGCTGCGTCCCTGGTCGTAGGGCGGCAACGCCGGTTGATCAGGCACCACCACCATGGTCACCCGCCACACCGCCAGCGCCTGCCGGATCGCCTCGAGGTTGGCGGCCGCGGGGCCCGGGGCCGGGCCCAACGCGAATGAGGCCCCGAACAACACCTCGAAGCCGGCTTCCGCGGTTCCGGCCCGGTTGGCCACCCCCTCCGGCCCCCCGCCCCCGGCCATGGCGTAGCTCATGTGGTTGACGGCCTGCCAGGCCATGGACGACTGCACCCCGGCAAACGGGGCCGGATACGACAGCACCACCTGGCCCGGAGGGAGATGCGCCCCGACCTGTTGGTACCAGTCCGGCAGGACCACGGCTCGGGTGGCGAGCGGAAGGTTGGACCCCAGGGCGACCAGGCTCGGGATCAGCGAGGCGACGCCGACGATGGCCACCGCGACGGTGGCAACCGACTTCCCGCGGAGCCTGGTCGATGTCGATGCCGGGGCTTCCCGCCGATCCGCCGCCCAGGTTCGACTCTTGTCGATGACGATGGCCGCCACCACGGCCAGGCAGAGGGAGGACACCAGCGAGAACCGGATCTCCACGATGTTGCCCACCCAGGGCACATGCCGGGCCACCGACCACGGGACCCAATGCCCGAAGCCGGGGCCCAGGGACAACGCGGTGGCGACCACCCCGAGCCCGATGAACAGCAGGATCCGGCGGTCGTGTCGCCAGATGACGGCTCCCACCACCGCCAGGACGATCACGCCGGCACCGAGGTAGCCGAGGCCGGGCATCGGGGCTCCCTGGTAGCCGCCGAACCGGAGCATCTGGCCGGCCAACGGGGCCGAGTCACCCGGGTTCCAGAAACTGGTGAACGAGTTGCCGAACTGGTCGATGGCGCCGTTGGACCAGATGGGACCGGTCAGGTGGGCCGGGCCCCGGAGCAGGTACCAGGCCGGATAGGCCAGGACGGCCACCGACACCGCCAGCGCGGTGGCCGATCCGCGCACGGCATGGCCGGCCTGGGGTCGCCAATCGGCGGACTTGCCCGCCGCCACCCATCCGAGCCCCAACACCGCGACCACCACCGTGGCGATGGCGGTGATCAACAGGACCTCGGTGCTCACGAAGAACTGCACCACCACCAACCCGGCGACAGCCGCGCCCATCAGGTAGGGCGAGCGCCGCTGCCGGACCAGCAGCTCATCGAGGGCCAGCACCAGCAACGGGGGGATGGCCAGGAAGCCGATGTTCAGTTGGTTGTAGGCCAGTTCGGTGATCAGGAATGGCGAGAATCCGTAGACCAGGCCCCCGAAGACGGCGGCCGGCGTCCACGCCACCCATCGGCGCAACAGCATCAACATGGCCAGCGCCGAAAGCACCGGAGCCAGGGTCAGGGCCACGTTCATGGACGCCACCGGGCCGAACAGCAGGGTGACCGGGGTCAGGACGACGCTGAGCGCCAGCACACTGGTGTCGTTGAGCAGATTGATACCACCGGGATGGAACAGCCACGTCGAGAGCAGCAGGCTGTGGCCGTTGGTGAAGGCGAACGCCGGCCATTCGAAGAACCACAGGAACCGGGCGGCGTCGCCGCACCCGCAGGTGGTCACCGTCGACGGGTGGGTCGTCCACACCCCCCACCACAGCCCGATCGACATCACCAGGTAGAGCGCGGCCGCCGAGGCGTAGACCCGGAGCCGGCTCATGGTTGCCGGTGGGGGGCGACGGGGCCACAGAGTTGGCGGACGGCGGTGGTCGGGTCGGCACTGAAGGACATGGCGGTATAGGAGAACGAGTGGACGAAGTTGGAGGCGGCTCGCGACAGGCTCATCGTTGCGGTGACGGCCTGCAGATAGGAGCTCAGTGGGTCGCAGGCCAGCGCTTGGCGGGCGTCCGCGACCGATTGGGCAGTGGGCAGGCCGGCAGTCGGCGACCGTTGCCGCGCCGCCGACCACTGCGGCAGGGGCGGGCCGAATCGGGCCACCATCCAGGCCGGGCCGATGTTCTTCTCGTGGCCCGGGCGCGCATGCTTGGTGACGATGGTGTGGCTGCCGATGGGATTGGCCAGGGAGAAGTCATCGAAGATGTAGACATCGGGACCGGCCAGGTAGCCGATGACCCCGATGGCCGGGACGTCGACGGCCAGGGTGAACGGGAGTGGCGACCGGGCCGGGACTTCGGGTGCCTGGGTGACCGGCGCGTAGGGATTGGTGATGACGAGGAGAGCTTGATGCCCGGCCGATGCCTGGTGCGACAGACTCCGGAGAACTTCCCCGGCGTGGCCGGACAGCGCCCGGCGGTAGTCGGCGGCGGTGATCGGGTGTGGGTTCGCAGTGGCGGTCATCCAACTGTTGCGCTCGTTGGAGATGGTGATCACCTGCGGATTCAGACTGCCCGTCGGCGGGAGGTAACGGAGCCAACCGGCACAGATCACCGCCCAGGCCAGGATCCCGATGACCGGGACGGCGGCGAGGGTCCGCAGCTGGCCCCACGACACGAACACCGGGAGACAGAGGGAAAAGAACGCCGGGAGCAGCAGCCGGGCATGCATGTAGTCCCCACCGAGGTGGACGACGTAGACCAGGTCGACCAGTCCCACCACCACCGGAGTCGCCAGCATCAGCACGCCGGTCCGATCCCCCTTCCCCCACCACCTCGACGCCCGGGTGATGACCAGCGGCGCGGCCAGCAGGAGGGGCAGCCACAAGGTGTAGGGGGCGACGAAATTCCACAGATAGGTGAAACCCTGCGACCACCAGGATGCGCCCGCCACCTTGGCCAGACCGGTGTTGGGCACCACCAGGGCGTAGTAGGCCATCCGGAACACCTGGTAGCCGACCGGAATCACCAGGGCGGCCACCACGGGCGCGCCGAAGCGGCGGAGGCGGCCGGAGGAGGGCGACCATCCGGGCGAGGCCACCACCAGCAGGAGGGCGACGACGAACACCACCGAGGCCAGCCCGAGTTCGGGACGGATGAGCGGGCCGAGGCCCATCAGGACGGCGGCGGCCAGGGGGCGGTGCCGCCGAGCTTCGACCCGGACCAGGGCCAGGAAGCAGACCCCGAGCCACAGGAAGACCATCGACATCTCGAGACCCGAGGTGGCGAACTCCCACACCCCGGCCACCACCGAGACCATGAGCAGGCCCAACGGGAACACCCGGCCCTCGTGGCGGGAGTCGGCCAGTCGCCGCACCGCCTGAGCCCCAGCCAGGAAACCCAATCCGGTACAGGCCAGACCGAGGACCACCGACAGCCACTCCAGGGCCACGAAGGGCAAGACCTCGTGGAAGAGCGTCAGCGTGAAGAGCCACAACGGATCAGAGTTGACCTCCACCCGCTCACCGAGGTTGTAGACGAGGCCGTGACCGCCGACCAGGTTGTCGATGATCCGGAAGTTGATGAAGGCGTCCTCATCGACCCAGCGATAGATCCAGGCACCGACCAGGACGATGACGACGGGGACGATGACCGGCCACCAGGTGGCGAGGGCCGAAGTCCTGGTCTCTCGGTCCGATGAGCCGTCGGCGCTGTCGGCGGTGCCGGCCCGGTCGGCGTTGCCGGTGCCGGCGCGGTCGGCGCGGTCGGCACGCAGCCGGAGTCGAGCCGTCACTGAGCCCAATCGGCGTCACCGGGCGCGCCGGGCGGGCCGGGACGATGACGCGAACGGGCGCTGGCCGACAACGCCCGACAGACGGCGGCGACCACCACGATCGCTCCGACGACGGGAAGGGTTCCCAGCTCGAACCGGAAGCGTTCGTTCTCGCCGACCTCGATCAGCGACGAGACCACGAAGGCGTAGCCAACCGTGAACCACAGAAAGGCAAGGGTGCCGGCCACCGCCGGGTCATCCTTGCGGCGTCGCCACACGATGACGGGTAGTCCGATCAACGTGAGGCCGTAGAGGATGACCGCCTGGTAGGACAGCGTGCCCAGAGCCGGTGGCTTGTGGGCGAAGAACGCCACGAAGGCCACCGCCGGGGCGATTCGAGGCTGCCACTCCACCGACTGGTCGTAGATCTGGGTGTATCCCTTGATCAGATGCCAGTTGGCCACCGGGGTGAAGTTCTGGTCGGTGGCGGTGAACCAATTGCGCACGCTGATGTTCACGTCGGTTTCGTACTCCCCCGGGTGGGCGGCGATGAAGGCGAGGTCGTCACGGAGGTACTGGGAAGAGAGACTCGCGTACAGCGGGTTGTTGAAATTTGCCGAGCCATCGGCCTTGTAGAGCTGGTCGAGGGCGGGCGTCCCGGTATGGCCCGGCGTCACGAAACGGGGAACGTAGGTATCCGGGTTCTGGAACGGCGGCAACCCGGCCAACGGGGTCAGCGTGCCGTTCTTCTCCAGGGTGATGATCTGGCTTCGGGGGGCTTTGTAGAGCACGTCCCTGGCCAGGTTCATCCCCAACCAGCTGCTGGTGGAAGCCGTGCCGAACATGACGGCATCCTTGACGTACCAGGCTCCGACCACCAGGACCGGGATGGCGGCCACCATCAGCACGTGACGCCACTGCTTGCGGACGACGATGACGGCCAGCACCACCACGACCGCCAGCCACTCGATCTGGTAGGTGCTGTTGAGCAGTACCACCGCGGAGACGGCGGCAAAGAAGGCCAGCCCGTAGCCCCACCGTCTCCTCCGCAGATACCGAAGCAGCAACAGGACCGACAGGGTCAACAGCGCGGCGGTGGGATAGGCGTAGTTCCACCAGTTCTCGAAGAGTACGAACGACGGGGCCACCACCACCAGGACGAAGGTGGCGACGACGGCGATCCAACGCGGCACCCCGAGCTCCTCGAGCAGGAGGTAGGTGGCGAGCACCAGGACGAGACCGAGGGCCAGGAAGCTGGCCGCCTCCGCCGGCACCTGAAGGCCGTGGGGCAGTTTGAGGATCAGGCCACTGAACAGGTTGAAGAGCGGCGGCTGGCTTTCGAGGTGCCAGACGCTGGTGATCAGTTGGTCATGGAGGAGGTGCACGTCGACCAGCTGGTACATGTCGGTGGTCTTGGTCCCGTCGAGCACCGAGCCGTCAAACCGGATTCCGGCCAGATAGAAGGCCGCCCGGGACAGGGCGAAGGCCACCGTGAGTGCCGCCAACGGAATCAACGGTGAAGGGGGTCGGACCGACGTCTCGTCATCCGCTTCATGGCGCAATCGGAGTGGGGCGAGGACGGCCACCGGCCTCACTGTACCAACCGCCTGCCCTGATTATCCTCGCTGAGCAGGGCAATCGGCTTCGGGATGCCTCGGCGCGCCGAAGTAGAGTCGGGGAACCTGTCCGGGGTGGTCAACGGGCGAAGGGTTGAGATCCGGTTCGCTCCAGGGGATACATGACAACGAGTCGCGCCGAAGGCAAGGAGCGGGGAACCGGAACCCAACTGACGTATATGCCCGCCCTCGACGGGATCCGGGCAGTGTCGATCATGGGGATCATGCTCAACCACGGCGGCTTCGGGTGGGCCGCCGGCGGGCTGATCTCGGTCAACGTCTTCTTCGTGCTGAGCGGGTTCCTCATCACGCTCCTGCTCATGCGGGAGTGGGCCAAGACCGGGACCATCCGCCTTCGCAACTTCTGGGCCCGTCGGGCTCGCCGCTTGCTCCCCGCGCTGTTCGTCCTGCTGGCCGGCATCGCCGTCTACGCCTGGCTCCTGGCGCCGGATGGGACGCAGTCCTCACTGCGGGGCGACGGACTGACCACCCTCCTCTACGTCGCCAACTGGCACCAGATCTTCTCCGGACAGAGCTATTTCGCCCAGGTGAGCTCGGCGTCGCCCTTGCTGCATACCTGGACACTCGCCATCGAAGAGCAGTTCTACCTGGTGTGGCCCCTGGTGGTGCTGGCCGTGCTCAAGTGGCGCAAGTCGCCTCGTCTGCTGCTGGGGATCACCATCGTCGGCATCGCGGCGTCGGCCATCGAGATGGCGTGGCTGTTCCACCCCGGCATCGATCCCAGCCGGTTGTACTACGGCACCGACACCCGGGCCCAGGACATTCTGGTGGGAGCCGCGGTGGCTCTGCTCATCGGCGGCCGGCGACACGGGGTGGGACTCGGCGACTTCGCCCGCACCGGTGCCGTTGACGGCGGAGTCGACGACGACGACACCGGTCCGGACGCCGACGGCCGACGCGCCCGCCGCCGAACCATCGGGTACTCGCTGGCCGCGGTGGCCGCCGCCGCCGTCTTCGGCTTCGAATGGTCCCGCATCACCAACAGTTCGTCCTTGCCCTATCGGGGTGGGTTTCTGCTGGCCGACCTGATGGTGGGGGTCGTCATCGTCGGCGTCGTCCGGGCGCCGACCGGGCTGCCCGCCCGCCTGCTCGCCATCCGCCCCCTGACCTACGTGGGCCAGATCTCCTACGGCTTGTACCTGTGGCACTGGCCCGTCATCCTGGTCCTCGACAACGCCCGTACCGGCTTGGAGGGTTGGAGACTCTTCCTGTTGCGGGCGGCGGTCAGTTTCGTCATCGCGGTGTTGTCCTGGCACTTCGTCGAGGTCCCCATCCGGCGGCGGAAATTCACCACCTGGCGGACCCGGGCCTGGTTGCCGGTCAGCGTCGTCGGGATCGTCGGTGTCCTGGTGGTGGCCACCAGCGGCGGCAGTGTCGGCGCCGAGGGCGCGGCGGCGGCCGCCGCCGCCACTCAGGCCGAATGGGGTGCGGTGCACGTCGACTCGTTCACCGGACCGGCCAGCAATACCAAGGTCCTGTTCGTCGGGGATTCCCTGTCGCTCACGGTGGCCATCGGCATCGCCCCGGAGGCAGCCCAGTACGGCATCACCATCGGCGGCCGAACCCATGTCGGGTGCGGCATCGCCGTCGCCCTCCCGCTGAACGACCACGGCACCGTCGGCGATCCGTTCCCCAACTGCCCGACCTGGCCCACCTGGTGGAGCCAGGACGTCAGCCAGTTGCATCCCCAGGTGGTCGCCTTGGTGATGGGCTGGTGGGAGACCATGGATCGCATGTACCAGGGTCGCTGGCAGCACCTCGGCGACCCGGCTTTCGACGCCTACGAGACGGCACAACTCGAGAAGGCGGTATCGATTCTCACCGCCACCGGCGCCCGGGTGGCGTTGATGACCTCGCCGTACTTCGACAGCGGCGAGCAGCCCAACGGGTTGCCGTGGGACGAGGACTCACCGGCCCGGGTCAACCGGCTCAACAGCATCATCGAATCGGTCGCCGCCCACCACAAGGATTCGGTGTTCGTGGTGCCGCTCAACCAGTATCTCGACCCCAACGGCCACTTCACCTGGACCATCGACGGCAAGGTGGTTCGCCAGCCCGACGGGATCCACACCACCGTGGACGGCGGCGCCTACCTTGCCCCCAAGATCCTTCCCGCCCTGGCCGCCATCGGCAGCGCACCCCGTTGAGCCACTCGCCCCCCACTCGACCGGTCGGCCAGCCGCCGGAGACCACCGGTTCCGCAGTCCTTCCCCCTGATGCGGCCGGGGTGCCGATCCGCGCCGGGTCGGACCCGCCGGAGGCGTACCGGTTCCGGCTGGGCAACCGGCCGCCGCTGACCGGCCTCCGGTTCCTGGTCCTCTTCGGCGTGCTCGTCTACCACTCGAATTTCAAGGCATTGCCCGGGGCCTGGTCGGGCCTGCAGGTCTTCTTCGTGCTCAGCGGCTTTCTGATCACCGCCATGCTGGCCAGCGAAGGCCGGAGGAACGGGCGCATCAGCCTGGGCAACTTCTACACCCGGCGGGTCGCCCGGCTGGTGCCCCCCCTGCTGCTGACCGTGGGCCTGCTCGGCGTCTATGCGGCCTTCGTCCACGTCGCCGACGCCTCCCAGCGCCTCTGGGGCGACTCGTTGGCGGCGATGTTCTACTACGCCGACTACCGCCAGGCGTTGGGTCACGCCCCCTTCTTCGGCTACCTGGCCCAGACCTGGTCCCTGTCGGTGGAGGAGCAGTTCTACATCATCTGGTCGGTGCTGATGGTGGTGGCGGTGGCCACCCAACGGAGGCGGCTGGCCTACGCGTTCGCCATCGCCGGCATCGCCCTCTCCGTCGCCGACCGCCTGTGGATCGTCTTTCGGGAGCCCCACTTCACTGCGGTGGCCTTCTCCCGGGCGTACTACGCCTTCGACAGCCGCGCCGATGCTCTGTTCATCGGCTGCCTGCTCGGCTTGCTGGCCGTCGACGGGCATCTGCACGGTTGGAAGCCGTGGGCGACCCGACTGCTGGCGGCCGCCGCCGGTGCCGCCGCCGCCCTCCTGGTGTGGATCCTCGTCTTCACCCACCTGTTCACCCTGAGCGTGGCGGCATGGTGGCTACCGGTCAGCGCGGTGGCCGCCGCCATCGTCATCGCCTATTTCGTCATCAGTCCCGAAGGCATCGGCTCCCGTTTCGCCGGGATCGGCTTCTTCGTGTTCATGGGAGATCTTTCCTACACCGTCTACCTGGTGCACTTCCCGGTGTACCTGGCCATCAGCCCCGACGGCACCCATTGGTCGTACTGGCCGACGGAACTCGCCCGACTGGCCGTGACCTTTTCGATTGCCATCGCCAGTTGGTACTGCATCGAAAAGCCGTTGACCGGCTGGCGCCGCCGCCTCGCCGCGGCTCGAGACCCCTCGACGGTCTGAGGTCCCGACCCCTCGTCGATGGGGGTCCGACGCTACAATCCGCCGGTGGGAGATCCTGGGGAAACGGATCCCGCAGCCACGCCGGTGAGCGGGGGAGTTGAGCCGTTGGTCAGGCGCATCCCCGCCCTGGACGGCGTGCGGGGGCTGGCCATCGCGCTGGTCCTGCTCTTCCACGGCGGCTTCGGCTGGGCGGGCGGCGGCTTCTTCGGCGTGGACGTCTTCTTCGTCCTTTCCGGCTTTCTGATCACCGGGCTGCTGGTCGGCGAGTTCCGCCAGACGCGGCACATCGGTCTGAGGCGGTTCTGGAGCCACCGGATCCGACGACTGGTGCCGGCGCTGTTGGTGATGTTGGCCGGGGTGGCGTGCTACGCGGAGTTCTTCGCCCCTCCCGACACCCTCGGCCAGTTACGGTCCGACGCCGTCGCCACCTTGCTGTACGGGAACAACTGGCATCTGGTGACCGGCACCCAGGGTTATTTCGCCGCCCTCAACACCCCCCGGCCGCTGCTGCACACCTGGTCGCTGTCGATCGAGGAGCAGTTCTACCTGGTGTGGCCACTGGTGGTGCTGGCCATCATGAAGTGGAGCCGGTCGCTACGGGTGCTGCTGACGGTGACGCTGGTGGGTGCGGTGGCCAGCGGGCTGGAGATGGCCTATCTCTACCACGGGGGATCGGGCATCAACCGGGCCTACTACGGGACCGACACCCGGGCCCAGGCCCTGCTGGTGGGGGCGGCGCTGGCCATCGTGCTGGCCCGACCGCCGGTGAAGGGGCGGGACGGGGCCGGCGTCTCGGCCCGGACCCTCTCCCTCGTCCGGTCGGCCACCCTGTCGCCGGCGGCGAGACGGACGCTGATGGTCCTCGGGGGCGTCGGCCTGGCCGCCATCGTGGTGATGACGGTGGCCGTCAACAGCGGGACCGGTTGGCTGTACCAAGGTGGCTTTGCCCTCGTCGCGGTGGCGGCAGTGGCGGTGGTGGCTTCGGTGTCATTGGTACCCGACAGCCCCTGGGCCCGGGGGCTGTCCGTCCGTCCGGTCCGCTACCTGGGCGCCATCTCCTACGGGCTGTATCTGTGGCACTGGCCGGTCTTCGTGGTGCTGGACAATGCCCGGACCGGTCTGGCCGGCTGGCCACTGTTCGGGGTTCGGGTCGTCGTGTCGGTGGCGCTGGCCGCCTTGTCGCTCCATCTGGTCGAGATGCCGATTCGCCGCGGCATCCTCCGGGGGTGGAGGGCGTGGGCGGCCACACCGGTGGCGGTGGGCGGGGCGGCCGCCTTGCTGGTGGCATCGACGGCCGGTGCCGCGCCTGCCCTCAGCGCCCAGTCGGTCAGCAGCACGTTGGCCCCGGCGGCGACCGCCCTCGGTCACGATCCCGGCACCGGCGCCAATACGCCGGTGGTACCCGCCGGTTCGGTCGGGCCCTACCGAGCCCTACTGGTGGGGGACTCGGAGGCCAGCTTCCTCGGTTTCGGGTTGGGCCCGGCGTCGGGAACCTACAACGTGGCCTACGCCGGGGACGGGGTTCTCGGCTGTGGGTTGTTGCTGGGTCAGACGACCCTCCACAACACGGTGGACCCCGGCACTCTCGGCACCCGGGGCGGCCAGATCGAAGTGCCCTGCGCCACCCAGTCGGCCCGATGGACGGCGGACGTCAAGGCGTTCCAGCCCGACGTGGTCCTGTTGGCCGACGGTGAGTACGACGTGCGAAACCGCCTGCTCAATGGGCGCTGGACCCACATCGGCGAACCCGGCTTCGACACCGCCGAGCTCCGGGCGATGACGAATGCCATCAACGTCCTCCGGTCGACCGGTGCCGCGGTGGTGCTGCTCACCGCGGTGTACTACCAGCAACCCGAACAGGCCGACGGGTCCAGCTGGCCGGAGGACGATCCCCAGCGGGTGGACCGCTACAACGCCTTGCTCCGCCAAGCCGCCGCCGAGGCGGGGACCGGCGTGACGGTGGAGGATCTGAACGCCCATCTCGATCCGGGCGGCCACTACGTGCAGTACATCAACGGTGTCAACGTGCGCTACGCCGACGGGATCCACGTGGATGCCGCCGGGGCGAAATTGGTGGCTCCGTGGTTGCTCACCGACGTCGCCCGCATCGCCGCCGCGAACCGGGCCGGGCCGGCTCGTCCGTGACCGCGCCGGTCACCCTTGGCTTCCTGGCGGTCGGGTGATGGTGACGGCGATGTTGCCGACCCGGCCGACGTAGCCCGGTAGCCCGGCCGACCCGACAGACCAGGGCGAGAGCTCGACGCGGGAGGCTTCGTGCCCGGTGGCCAGGTAGGCGGTTCCGAACTGGGCCTTCCAGGCGGTGTTGACTCTGGGGTGGTACCCCTGCTCGTCGAGTTGGTTGACCAGCCCGATGAACTGCTCGACGCCGAGGAGTAGTGGCTGCACGCCGTTGTCGCCGACGAACACCGCTTGCTGGTGACTCAGTGATGGCGTCACCAACGAGTCGAGCCGGGCCACCGTCGGATCCGACACCGTGCTCAGCGCGGGGAGCGAGATGACCCGCACGGCCAACACCACCCCGACCAGCACCGCCACCCCGCCGAGGCCGAGGCGCAAGACCGTTGACGATGTCGAGCGGCCGGGACGGATTCCCGGCCGTCGGCCATGGCCAACGCACCAGGCCCAGCCCGATCAGGGCGGCGATCGGCATGGCGATCTCCCACGCCACCAGATAGCCGAAGATCAGCCCGATGACATGGGTGACGGCCAGCACGGTGGCACCGGCGCCGATGAGGCTCAGCACCCCGAGGCCCGTCGCCAGCCGGAGGCGTTGGCGGATCCCGATGGCCGTCACCCCCGCCCCGATGAGCACCACCGCGATCCACACCACCACGGTGACGGTCGAGTGGCGGGGTGGGACACCCAGCAGCGAGCTCATGACTTCCGAGGGGCCCTCGACCAACACCCCGTTGACGGCCGCCACCGACCAGAGGGCGGCGTGGAACGACTGTCCCGGCTGACCACTGGTGAAGAAGCGGTAGATGAGGGTGAAGTTCCCCGGATGGTTGGTGTACTGCTGAATGATCGGCGGCGTCCACATGCCGACGAAGACGACCAACCCGCCGGCGACCCACAGCCACTGGCGGGGTCGGGGATGTGGGGGAGTAAGGGATCGCCTCCGATCGATGACCAGGGTGGCCAGCCAGCCCACCGCGGACAGCGCGAACACCGCGGCCACCACCGGAAGGGTGGAGATGTCGGTCTGGACGATGAAGGAGCCGACCAGCAGGGCGCCCACCAACGACAGCGTCGAGCGGTCGAGGGCCGAGGCGCACAGGAGGATGAAGAGCACCAGCGGCAGGATGACGACCATCGGGTTCCACGGACTGACCAGCGCGCCGAGCCCACCTTCGGAGTAGGTCATGCTGCCCGCCCCGGTGATGGCCAGCAACCCGGCCAGCAGCCCGACCCACACCGCCGCCCACAACGCCCGCGCCGGGGTGGAGCGCCGGCGGACCACACCGACGCAGGCCAACGCGGCCAGGGCATTCAACAGGGTGGCTCCGAAGAACTCCGCCCGGGCTCCCGAGCCGAGGATCCGGTAGGACAGCGAGAGCAGGTAGAAGTAGCTGGGACCCGGGTGGTTCCAATTGTTGTGGTCGAAGACCCCGAGCTCCTGTCGCCAGCGGAGGGCCTCCCGGGTATGGAGATCGATGAGGGCCAGGTCGTCGGGCAGGTAGATGGGCTGTCCGGATGCGGCCAGGAACCGGATGAGGATGATGGCGAAGGGGATGGCCAAGATGGCAAAGGCCAGCACCGTCATCCACGACGACCGGCCCAGGGTGGAGTCGGCCCTCGGCTCGGGGGAGGAACCCGGGATCCGGTCGCCCGAAGCCTCGGAGCTGGGGGCGAGGGGTCGCCGGGTCCGGGTGCATGCTCCGCTGATTGTACGAGCCGGGAGGCGTCGGGGCCGGAGCGTGGATCAGGCGGTGTTGTTGGGCACCGGCACCTTGATGGACGAGGCTCCGCCGCCGTAGACCGCCTGCCAGTTGCCCTGGGAGGGCTGGGTGGCGCTGGACGGCCCCATCCCGATGACCGCGTAGAGGTTCTCCATCACCCGCAGCAGGGGTGCAGTGACTCCGGGGATCGGATCCGGCACCACGTTGGGTGGGATCAGGGTGCTGTTGACCAGTGCACCGATCCAGGTGGCGTTCCCGGTGGAGAAGACGCCGCCCCCCTGGGGCACCGTGTACCAGGTGACGTCCGAGTAGTTGCCCCCCCGGTTGGGCACGATCGAGTGGGCCAGCACATCGAGGTTGGTGGGGCTGGAGGCACCCGGCACGTAGCGGTCGAACTCCCCCTGGACCACCTTGGGCAGGCTCTGGTTCTGGGTGAACCCGGTGCCGGCGAACACCCAGGCGTTCGGCTCGGTCACCACCATGGCGGCGTCGGCGGAGACGTCCTGGTAGGTGCTACCGATCAGCTCGGACTCCGGCTGGGAGACCGGTGCCTCGGGCCAGTTGACGGTGACCCGGGTGTTGTCCTCGCCGGTGAGGGGGTCCTCGGCGGCCGACTTGTAACAGATCTGCTGGCGGTTGGCCCCGAGGGACGACGGCTGGAACCGGATCTGCCGGTAACAGGCGTTGGCGCCGAGGAACGCCATGTTCACCCCGGCGGCAACCGACTGGATCCCACCCGTCCGCATCTCCAGGGACCAGTACTCGTCGTGGCCCAGGCTGATCAGAGCCTTGTGATTGTTCAGGAGTTGGGGCCGGGCGTGGAAGTCGATGTCCGTCCAGTAGGTGACGTCGAGTCCCATCTGCTCGGCTTGATAGATGACCGGGAACTCGTTGCCCACGAAGTCGGCCGCCCCCGAGGCCCAGTCGTGGTCATAGGGGCGGTCGAAGGTCACGATCCGGGCCCGGTGATTGAAGTCGCCCCCGGCGGGACTGTGGGTGAACGAAAGGGCACCGCCCTGGTTGCCGTAGTAGAGGCTGTAGCCGCCCCAGCGGTTGTAGGCCTGCCAGGTGGTTACGCTCGACTGGATCACGATGGCGGCTCTGGAGGTGTCATCCCTGATGCAGAGGGGAACGTACTGCTGCTCGTTGTTCGGCCCGACCAGCTTCAGCAGATAGGCGCCCGGTGGCCAGGTCGCGGTGATCGGCACGCTGATCGACGGATTCCAATTGCACTGGACGGTGTTGGTGGGGGCGACCACGGTGGGCTGGGCCTGACGGACCCCGGGGGCTTCGTCCGACTGCCAGACCAGCCGGGCGCCGATGCCCTGGTAGTAGCCCATCCGGTAGGCCTCGACGTGGAAGTGCGACGCCTTGGTGCTCACGAACAGGGTGACGGTGTCCCCGATGGCCGCACTGCACTGATTGGAGTAGCCCTCGATATCGCCGGCCTGTTGGAGGGTGTTGACCCACCAGGCATGACCGGTCTTGGCATTCTCGGCGACGATGGCCGGATTGACCGGGATGGTGACCCCGTCGGCCAGCTTGGTGTTGATCACCTGGGCGGCGGCGGTCGCCGGTTTCTTGCCCTTGGCCGGCGTCGTCGTCCGGGTGGCGGCGGGTTGGCCGGAACCGCCGGTGGCCTCGGCGACGGCCAGTGCCACCGCGCCGGCGGCGACCACGCCACCGGTGGCCGCCAGCGCCATGAACCGCCGGCGGTGGACCCGGGCCCTCGACGCCATGATGGCGTCGTAGAAGGGGCTACCCGGGGAAGGTGGGGTCGGGCCCGAGGTAGTGGCCTGGGGCGGCGCGCCACCCCGCTCCGGTGCTGCCTTGGGATCCACCGCCACACTGTACTGGCCCTCCGGCCCGTAATTTGCTCGGTATCCTCGGTGGCCGGGCACCTCCGGAGGGTCTGCGAAAGGACGAACGCCCATGCGGTGCAGGCACATTTCCCCGGTCGGTGGAGGGGTCACCATCGGCTCCGAGGTGACGGTCTCCGCCCCGGGTGCGGTCGGATGATCGGGCGCCATCCGACCCCGGACGAGCGCCTGCATGACGAACTGGAGCTCCGCGGGCTGTCGACGTCCTACGCGTCGGCCGTCGACTTCCGGGACGGTGACCGGTTTGCCGCACTGTTCGTCGAGGATGGCGAATTGGTGGTGCCGGACTATCCCACCGACTTCCGGCCGGTGATCACCCGGACCGGGCACGAGGAGTTGTGCCGGATCCCCGGCCGGCTCGCCCCCTACCGGTGCACCTTCCATCTGGTGTCGAATCACGAGTTCGCCATCGACGGCGACACCGCCAACGGCAACGTGAAGTGTGTCGCCCATCACCTGACGGCCGCCGACCCCGAACCCGACCCGGGTGCCGGGGCGTCGGCGATGTCGGCGGAGTCGGCGGTGTCGTCGGACGGCTCCGACTTCATCTGGTACATCCGCTACGGCGACGACTACCGACGGGTCGACGGCCATTGGAAATTCGCCCGCCGGTCGATCCACCTCCAGTGGGTGGAGGAGCGCCCGGTCGTCAGGATGGCACCGGGCCGGCCCTGAGCTATCCGCCGGCGGGGACCGGCTGGGGAGGCGGAGGTCCGACATAGCGGGCCGCCGGCCGGATCAGCCGGTTGTCCTGTGCCTGTTCCATCACCTGGGTGGCCCAGCCGATGGTCCGGCTGGAGGCAAACGTCGGGGTGAACATGTCGCGGGGGATGCCGCAGGTGTGCATGACCACCCCGGCGAAGAACTCCACGTTGGTATAGAGCTGCCGTCCGGGCTTGAGCTCGGTGAGGACGTCCACCGTCGTCCGCTCGACCTGCTCGGCGAACTCGACCAGTGGTCCTCCCAGCTTCCGGGCCACGCCCCGCAGGAACACCGAGCGAGGGTCGTCGGTCTTGTAGACCCGGTGGCCGAAGCCCATGATGCGGTCGCCGTGCTCGATGGCGGCCCGCACCCAGGCCTCGGCCCGATCGGGAGTGGCGATGTCGTCGAGCATGTCCAGGGCCCGGCTGGGCGCGCCGCCGTGGAGCGGGCCGGACAGCGCCCCGATGGCCCCGGTGATGGCGGCAGCCAGGTCGGCCCCGGTGGAGGTGATGACCCGGGCCGTGAAGGTGGAGGCGTTGAATCCGTGGTCGATGGTCAGGATCAGGTACTGCTCGATGGCCCGGACGTGCTCCTCGGGTGCCTCCTCTCCCAGCAGCATCCAGAGGTAGTTGGCCGCGTAGGACAGGTCGTCCCGGGGGGCCACCGGAGAGAGGCCGTTCCGGAGTCGATGGGTGGCGGTCAAGATCGTCGGAACCACCGAGCAGAGCTGGAGGGCCTGGCGCCGGAGCTCGGTCCCGTCGATGTCGTGGGTCGGCCGCCAGCCGAGTTCCGCACCCAGCCGCGACACGCCGGTGCGCAACACATCCAGCGGGGCCCCACTCGATGCCAGGGCCGGCAACAGAGATGCCAGTGCCTCGGGCAGCGGACGCAACCCGGCCACCTCGGCAGCGAAGGCGTCGGCGCGTCGGCGATCGGGAAGCTCGCCATCGAACAGCAGTTGCCACACGTCCTCGAGCGAGCGTCGGTCGGCCAGCTCCACCGCCGAGTACTGCCGGTAGTGGTAGAAGCCTTCGATGCCGCGCACGTCGCCCACCGAGGTCTCGGCCACCACCACCCCTTCGAGCCCCTTGGGCACGTCGGTTCCCGACTCGTCGGCCGGACGGATCTGGGCCACCTCCAGCAGGTCCCGGATGGAGACGACCCCGACCAGCGTCCCGGCTTCGACCACCGGGAGGTGACGGTAATGGTGGTGGGTCAGGCTGGTCCACGCCGCGCCGGCCTCCTCGTCGGGCGCCAACACGTCGGGGTTGGCGGTCATCCAGAGGTGGACCGGTTCCAGGAGTGGATCGGCGTGGCCGGCGGCGGCTCGCAACAGGTCGCGCTCGGTGACGATGCCGGTCACCTTGGCACCGTCGGTGACCACCACCGAGCCGATGTCGTGGCGGTGCATGGTGCCGGCCGCGTCGGCCAGCGAGGTGTCCGGGTCGCAGGTGACGGGTGGGGAAGTCATCAGATCACGCACGGACGTGGCCATGGGGCGCTCCTGGGCTCGGTTTGGGCGCCGGGGTCGGCGCCGGAGTCGGTTTGGCTCTCGTTCCCGTCCAGTGTGGACCGGTTTCATCTCGCTGTAAATGTTGATCAAGTCAATGTCAAACGGATAGAGTCGGCGGGTGGACCGGATGCTCGAGAGCGAGGAGGCCGCCCGGCGGCTCGGGGTGAAGACGGCCACCCTCTACGCCTACGTGAGCCGGGGCCTGCTCCCCTCCCACCCGTCACCCCACAGCCGACGGAGCCTCTTCGACGCCGACGACATCGAACGGCTGGCCACTCGGGCCCGCACCGGAAAGACGGTCGAGACGCGGTTGGCCACGGTCACCACCTCCATCACCCAGCTCCGGGAGGACGGACCCGCCTACCGGGGCGTCCCCGCCGTCGACCTGGCGTCGTCGGCGTCCTTCGAGACGGTGGCCGAGTGGTTGTGGAATGCCGATTCCGAGGACGGTCGGTCGCGGCCGGAGAACGGGTTTCCGTCCCGGTCCTTGGAGGGATCGGAGTTGCCATGGGAATCTCTGCCGTTGGGTGACCACCCGGAGATGGGGTCGATGGACATGATGCGCTGGGCGGTGGTGATGGCCGGCGCCCACAACCCGTTGCGTGCCGACCTGCGGCCGGCCAGCGTCACCCGCACCGCCCGGGGGGTGGCGGCATCGATGGTGGAGTTGCTGCCGGGGTCGCCGGGTACGCCGGGGCCGCCGGGTCCGCCGGTCGCCTTGGAGCCGCACGACGGGTTCGACCGCTCCGGGTCGATGGCGGCGCGGCTGGCGGCCAAACTGAGCTCGGCCCCCACCCCGAGCCTGGTGAGGTGCGTCAACGCCGCGTTGGTGCTGATGGCCGACCACGAGTTGGCCACCTCGACCCTGGCCGTCCGGTTGGCCGCCTCCACCCACGCCGACCTCTGCGACGCCCTGTTGGCCGGGTTGGGGACCATCGCCGGACCCCTCCACGGCGGGGCCAGCCAGCTGGCCTTTGGCCTCCTGGTCGACGCCGAGCACCACGGGGTCGAACAGGCCCTGGACGACACCCTGCGGTGGCAACGGGTGCTGCCCGGCTTCGGTCACCCCGTCTACAAGAACGGGGACCCACGATTCGAGGCGCTGCTGACACTCTTCAACCAGATGGCCACTCCCGAACAGAACGAATTGGTCGGGGCCCTCATCAGTCTGGCCGCCACCCACGGACTCCCGGCCGCCAACGTCGACCTGGCCCTGGCGGCCATCTCCTGGTCGGCGGGGATGCCCCGGGATGCCGGACGCACCATCTTCACGGTGGCCCGGGTGGCCGGCTGGACCGCCCACTACCTCGAGGAGCTCGGCGAGCGCCCGCTCCGCTTCCGGGCCCGTGCGATCTACGCATCGTCGGGCGGGGCGGGGGCCGGAAGGATCGTCCCGGCGTAGTCATCGGCCAGGCTCAGCCCTTGGCGCCACCGGTCGGAGGCCCCCTACGATGCGTTCATGACCCTTCCCGCTCCGAGCCCCGACCGCACCTGCCTCGTCACCGGAGCCTCCTCGGGAATCGGCGCAGAGATCGCCAAACTGCTGGCGGCCAAGGGCTTCGGGGTGACCCTGGTCGCCCGCCGGGAGGCCAAGCTCCGGGCGTTGGCCGACGAAATGGCGTCGAAGCACGGGGTGCGGGCCGAAGTGATCGTCGCCGACCTCACCGACGAGTCGTCTCGCGACAAGATCGTCACCGAGCTGGAGTCCCGGGAGCTGGCGGTGAACGTGCTGGTCAACAATGCCGGACTCTCGACCATGGGCGCGGTGTACCGGGGAGAGGTGGCCGCCGAGCTGGCCATGGTCCGGACCGATGTCGAGGCGGTGGTCCACCTCTGTACCGCCTTTCTCCCCGGGATGGTCGAACGCCGGAGCGGGTCGATCCTCAACGTGGCCTCGACCGCCGCCTTTCAGCCGTTGCCCGGCCAAGCCGGCTACGGCGCCAGCAAGGCCTTCGTCCTGTCCTACGGCCATGCCGTCCGGGCCGAGCTGCGGGGCACCGGGGTCACGTTGACGACACTGTGTCCCGGCCCGGTCGATACCGGTTTCGGCGAAGCTGCCGGCCTCACCGACGAAGAGGCGTCCGGGGCGCTGCCCAAGTTCATGTGGGTACCGCCCGAAGAGGTGGCCGCTGCCGCGGTCGCCGGCATGGATGCCGATCGGGCGGTGGTGATCCCCGGTATCTTCAACCGGCTGGGCAGCCGCCGGTGGATGGCTGACGCCGCGCCGGTTGATCACGCCCTTGCTGGCCCGCCAGCATCCGGCCCTGAAGCACTGACGCCCGGGCCGGTCCCACCGACTTGCCACCCATGATCGACCGGGCAAGATCGTGGTGGGGGTGGGGCTGGGAGGACCAGGCCCTCACCGGCCATCAGGTGCAGGGACTGTCCGAACTGGTGAGCTCCTGGTTCGGATCCGACGGGGTCGAGGTCCGCTCGCCGCCCGAACTCGACCACCTGTCCCTTCGGGCACCCCGGGTGGCCCCGCCGGCGTCACTGGAGAAGGTCTGTCGCACCGATGTGGAGGACCGCGCCGCCCACACCCACGGCAAGGCGTTCCGCGACGTCGCCCGCAACCTGCTCGGCCAGCTCGAGAACCCTCCGGACGTGGTCGCCCATCCCACCACCGAGGCCGAGGTGGAAGCGGTCCTCGACTGGTGTTGCACCGAAGGACTGGCGGCTATCGCCTACGGGGGCGGGTCGTCGGTGTCCGGCGGTGTCGAGGCCCGGGTGGGTGACGGATACCCCGGAGTCGTGTCGATCGACCTGACCGCGCTCGACCGGGTCCTCGACGTCGATCGCATCAGCCGGGCAGCCCGCATCCAGGCGGGCGCGCTCGGCCCGGTGTTGGAAGACCAACTTCGACCCCACGGCCTCACCCTGCGTCACTTCCCGCAGTCCTTCGAGTTCTCGACCCTGGGTGGCTGGTTGGCCACCCGGGCCGGTGGCCACTTCGCCACCGTCTACACCCACATCGATGACCTGGTGGAATCGATCCGGGCGATCACCCCGGCCGGCCTGTTCGAATCCCGCCGGCTTCCCGGCTCGGGTGCCGGCCCGTCGCCCGACCGGATGCTGCTCGGTTCCGAGGGCTCCTTGGGGATCATCACCGAGGCGTGGATGCGGCTCCAGGATCGCCCGCGTTGGCGCGGCGCGGCGTCGGTGCATTTCTCCACCCACGATGAGGGGGTGGAGGCCACCCGCGCCATCGCCCAGGCGGCCCTGTTCCCGACCAACTGCCGCCTGCTGGATGCCGGAGAGGCGATGCTGTCGGCCGGCACCCAGGTGAGCGGCGCGTTGCTGGTGCTCGGCTTCGAGTCCGCCGATCACCCGGTGGAGGCATGGCTCGGGCGAGCCCTCGAGCTGTGCCGGGATCACCGCGGCACCCTGCCGGAAGGAGCCCGTTACTCGGACGACGGTGCAGCAACCCCCGAGGGCGAGCAGGCCGGGCCGGCCAGCCGGGAGGGAGCGTCCGGCGCCTGGCGCAACACCTTCCTGCGGGCGCCGTACACCCGGGACGCCCTGGTCCGGATGGGAGTGATCGTGGAGACCTTCGAGACCTCCTGCACTTGGGACCGTTTCCCCGAGTTCCACGCCTCGGTGACCGACGCCGCCGACCGGGTGGTGCAACGGGTGTGCGGCGGCGGCATGGTCACCTGCCGGTTCACCCACGTCTACCCCGACGGGCCGGCTCCCTACTACAGCGTCTTCGCCCCCGGCCGCTGGGGCTCCCAGGTCTCCCAGTGGGACGAGATCAAATCGGCGGTGTCCGAGGCGGTTCTCGATGCCGGCGGAACCATCACCCACCACCATTCGGTGGGTCGCGACCATCGCCGGTGGTACGACCGTCAGCGTCCGGATCCCTTCGCGGAGGCCCTCCGGGCAGCCAAGGCGTCGCTGGATCCGGCCGGCGTCCTGAACCCCGGGGTGCTGCTCGATCCGCCGAACTGAGCGTGGCGGTCGTCGCGGCCGATGGCCGAGACCCTTCCGGTCAGACCGCGGCGACCGGTTCGACCAACACGCAACGGGTCCCCCGGTAGATGGTCGGCATGCATTTGTTGCAGTGGATGCAGAGCGACTCGCCGGCGGTTCCCTTGTGAAATTTGTTGACCAGGTCGGGCTCGCGCAACAGCGCTCTGGCCATGGCGACAAAATCGAAACCGTCATCCACGGCTCGTTGGATGGTGTCGAGTCGGTTGATGCCACCGAGGAGGATGAGCGGCATATCCAATGCGTCCCGGAATTGCCGGGCGTAGGGCAGAAAGAACGCCTCTTCGAACGGATAGGCCGGCATGAACCGTTTCCCCAGCACCCGGAAGCCCAGCCGGATGGCTGGGGGCAGGGTGGCGCCGAACTCCTTGAGCGGCGCTTCGCCCCGGAACAGGTACATGGGGTTGGCCAGCGAGCTTCCGCCGGTGAGCTCCAGTGCATCGAGGGTGCCGTCCGACTGGAGCATCCGGCCGACCTCGACGCTTTCGTCGAGCCAGAAGCCACCCGGGACCCCGTCGGCCATGTTCAGTTTGGCGGTGACCGCCATGCGATCTCCCACGGCTTCCCGAACCACTTCGGCCACCCGGCGGGGGAACCGGGCCCGGTTCTCGAGGCTTCCTCCCCACTGGTCGGTCCGCCGATTGAGCTTCGGACTCAGGAAGGCGCTCAGCAGGTAGTTGTGACCGAGATGGATCTCGATGCTGTCGAAGCCGGCATCGAGCACCATGGCCGCGGCGTTCCGGTAATCCTCGGTGATCCGAGCGATGTCCGCCTCGGTCACCCCCCGCAGTCGGGTGCCCATCGGGCTGAAGCCGTTCGACGGCGACAGCGATGGTGCCCGGTTGGATCTGGAGTTGGCCACCGGGCCGGCATGGCCGACCTGGGCGGCGATGGCGGCCCCTTGGTCATGCACGGTCTCGGTGAGCTGGCGGAGACCGGGGAGTGCCTCCGGACGGAGGGAGATGCAGTGCCGGTCGGTGCGCCCTTCGGGGGAGACGGCGAGATAGGCGACGGTGGTCATGCCGACTCCGCCGGAGGCGACCTTCCGATGGAAATCGATCAGCGGATCGGTGACCAGACCCTTGGGCATCACCCCTTCGAAGGTGGCCGCCTTGATGATCCGGTTGCGCAGGGTGACCGGGCCGAGTTTCGCCGATTCAAAGACTTGGGGGCTCACGGCTGTCACCGTAGTGCAGGGCTTCCGACGGCGGCCGAGGTTCGATCGGGGGACAAGACGCCGGAAGGGGCCACCGCGGCGATCAGGTCATTCCGACCCGGGGGACGGACCGGCGGCGGGGTGCCAGCCGCCACCGGCCAGGCCGTGATACACAACGTGCATGAGCGACGATACGGGAGCACCCGGAGGTGTGCCGGGTCCGAGGAAACGTCGGCACGGGGACTTCGATGCGTCCTATGCCGGCACCCCCCCGTGGGACATCGGCCGACCTCAGCCCGCTTTCCTTGAACTTGCCGAGGGAGGCGTTCTGCGCGGTCGAGTCCTCGACATCGGCTGTGGGACCGGAGAGCATGCCCTCATGGCCGCCGGCCTTGGCCACCAGGCCACCGGCATCGACACGGTCGAGATCGCCATCGCCATCGCGCAAGGCAAGGCCCGCGACCGGGGCCTGGCCGCCCGGTTCCTGGTTTGGGACGCCCTCCAGCTGCCTGACCTCAACGAACAGTTCGACAACGTGCTCGACTGTGGACTCTTTCATGTCTTCGAGGACGATGACCGTGCCCAGTACGTCGACAGCCTTCGGGCCGTTCTTCCGCCCGGCGGTCGCATGTACATGCTGTGCTTCAGTGACCGGGAGCCGGGCGACTGGGGACCCCGGCGGGTGACACAGGACGAGATCAGGGCCAGCTTCAGTGATGGGTGGCAGGTGGATTCGATCGAAGCCTCCAAGATCGACATCAACATCAACCCCAACGGTGCACTCGCCTGGCGAGTGTCCATCAGTCGAACGGGAGTTCGATCGGGTCGAGGGGCGGCTCAAGATGGCGTCGTCGAAGCATCCCACCATCGCTTCGTCAGCGCGTCACGGGATCATCCGGAGAAATAGCAACAAAAGTCGAACCAACAACCCTGGCCGGGTGGGCGGCAGGGACGCCCTACCTGGGCAGGCGGGGGGCGCTGGTTCCGCATCCGATTGTGGGGACCGCAGAGCACACGGCACCGGCGACGCGTGGGCGACCTGCTCATCGCCGCGGTTGCTCACGCGAACAGGCTGACGCTCTATACCCGAAACCCCGGCGACTTTGCTGGTCTCGGTGACCTTGTCGCGATCATCGGCGTCTGAGTGCAGGAAAAGCCTTCCGGCTCGGGTGGACCGAGCGAGCTTCGATCTCACCGGCTTGGGATTGTAGGATGCCTCGGCCGCCCGGACCCGATGAACAGCGATGACGCCCAACACACAAGCACTGACCGACGAAGAGCAGCAACGCCGCCGAAAGGCGATTGCCGAGCTCATGCCCACCACCCCCTACCTGGCCGGGCTCGGCCTTGTCATCGACCGCTACGAACCGGACGATGTGACGGTTCGCATCCCGTTCCGCCCCGACCTCACCAACGACGGCACCTACTACCACGGGGGAGTCATCGCGGCCGGCATCGACACCGCCGGCGCCGCGGCCGCCTGGTCGAACCATGACTTCGACAAGGGGATGCGGGCCTCCACCGTGGCCCTGTCGATCCAGTACGTGGGGGCGTGCAAGCAGGCCGATCTGCTGTGTCGCGCCCGGGTGGTCCGGCGGGGCAAGGAGCTGACCTTCGTCGACATCACGGCCACCGACCCCGAAGGTGTGGTCGTCGCCCACGCCATCGAGACCTACCGGATCGTCTGAGCCACCCGGCCCGCCTCAACCCCCGGCCTCAGCCGCGTCAACCGCGACCGACACCACCACCGGGGACGGTCACGGTGTCGGTGTCGACTCCCGACCGCAGGACAACCCCGGGTGTCGCCCCGGTGAACTCGCCGGATCCGGCGATCTCCGTGCCGTTCACCAGGACGTGCTCGATCCCCTCGGCCTCCGCATAGAGCCGGCTGGCCCCACCGGGAAGGTCGGTCCGGGTGTACTCCTGGCACTGCCCCACCCGGTCGGGGTCGAGCACCACCAGGTCGGCGAACCATCCGGGGGAAACCCGGCCCCGGTCGCGCAGACCGTAGAGACGGGCGGGCACCTCGGTGAGCTCGTGCACCGCCGCCTCCCAACTCAGCAGCCCCCGCTTCCGCACCCCGTCCCCGAGCATGGAGGTCGAGTAGATGGCGCCGCACATGGTGTCGAGATGGGCGCCGGCGTCGGAGCCCCCGACGACGGTGCGGGGGTCCAGCCACACCTTCGGCCCGGAGCTCCCAGTCGGCCTCCGACTCGGGAATCGGGGGTCGGAGCCCGGTGCGGAGGTCATCGGCCAGCACCACGTTGACCAGGGCGTCGAAGGGTTCCTGACCCCGCTCGGCGGCGATGTCCCCGACCGTGCGTCCGGCCAACCCGGCATTGGCCGGGCTGAAGGTCTCCTCGACGATCAGGTTCTGCCAGTTGGCCAGGGCTCCGAGGATGCCGGCCTCCTTGGAGCGGGCCCCTTCGTCCATCCGCCGCCGCACCTCGGGATCGGCCAGCTGCTTCATCCGCTCGGGTATCGGCAACGCGAAGATCTCGCGCCAACCGGGAAGCCCGTCGATGATGGTGCCGTGTTCGAACGACAGGCGGATCTTCATGGTGTGGGGGAGGGTGAGCGCCACCACCTTCGCCCCCCGTTCGGCCGCGGTGGTCGATGCCTCGAGCTGGTGCTCGCAGGCGCCCGGGTTCAGCGACGACACCCCGAGCACATTCCAGTTGGCCGGTCGATTGGCCAGTAGGGACAGCGTGGCCATGAGGTCGACCTCGTCGTCGGTGAACCCGTTGAGGCATCCGGGCACGATCAGCTCCAGCGTGGTGCCGGCGTGATCCGCCAGTGCCGAGCAGAGCGCCTCGAGCTCGGACCGCCCCGCCGCCCGGGAGGGCACCGGCTGTCCGTCGCCGTCGTTGTGGGTGTGGGCCTGGGAGGTGGAGAACCCGAGCGCCCCTTCGGCAAAGGACCGTTTGGCCAGCGCCACCATGTCGGCGACCTGTCGGTCGGAGGCCACCGTGCCCACCGCGTCGTCGCCCATCACCGACCGCCGAAGGGTCGAGTGCCCGACCAGGAAGCCGGCGTTGACGCCGATGTGGCCGTCGAGGCGGCTCAGCCATTGTCCGAAGGAGGTCCAGCTCCAGTCCAGATGCTCGAGGGCGGCCAGCGGCATCCCCTCGACCCGAGCCATCATCCGGGCCAGATAGTCGGAGTGTTCGGGCCCTCCCGGCGCCAGCGAGAAACCGCAGTTGCCGCCGACGACGGTGGTGACGCCGTGCAAGGGGGAGGGGCTGGCCGCCGGGTCCCAGGTCAGCTGGGCGTCGTAGTGGGTGTGGATGTCGACGAATCCCGGAGTCACCATCAGGCCGTCGGCGTCGATGGTGGCGGCGGCCGGCTCCTCGACGGTGCCGACGGTCACGATCCGGCCCTCGTGCACCGCGACGTCGGCTTGGTGTGACGGGGCCCCGCTGCCGTCCACCACAGTGCCGCCGCGGATGACCAGATCGATCACGACAGGACCTCCTTGACCGCCCCGGCCCAGGACAGGCGGGGTTCGCGGATGCTACCTTCCCGTCCGATGGCCGACCAGGTTGCCAGGAGTGAGCCGGCACGTGGTCCGGCGTTGTTGCCCGACCCCGAGCCCCGCCCGATCCGGGTGCCGATCATCTCTGTCGATGACCATCTGATCGAGCCGCCCGACCTCTTCGAGGGGCGGGTCGTCGCCGGCCTCGCCCAGCGGGCGCCCCGGATCGTCGAAGACGGCGACGGATCGCAGTACTGGCTCTACGAGGGTCGCCGCTATCCGAACATCGGTCTCAACGCGGTGATCGGCAGGCCGAAGGAAGCCTGGAGCATGGATCCCGCTCGCTTCGAGGACATGAGGCCCGGCTGCTTCGACATCAACGCCCGGATCGGAGACATGGACATCAACGGCATATGGGCCTCGTTGTGCTTCCCGTCGCTGGTTGCCGGTTTCTGCGGGTCGGTGTTCTTCCGATCCGATGATCCCGAACTCGGGTTGGCCTGCCTGCGGGCCTGGAACGACTGGCACGCGGACGTGTGGGCGGGGACGTTCCCGGATCGGATCATCCCACTCCAGCTTCCGTGGCTCGCCGATGTGGCGGTGGCCGCCGCCGATGTGCGTCGGAACGCGGAACGTGGATTCAAGGCGGTGAGCTTTCCCGAGTTCCCGGCCCAGCTCGGTCTCCCCTCGATCTTCACCCACCATTGGGATCCGTTCTTTGCCGCCTGCCAGGAGACGGGCACGGTGGTGTGCCTGCACACCGGTGCCTCCTCCTGGGCACCACTGCCGTCACCCTCGCCTCCCTTCGAGCTCCTTCCCACCCTCTTCCCGGTGAACGCCCTGATCGCCGCGGCCGAGTGGCTCTGGTCGGGGGTGCCCCTGCGGTTTCCCGACCTGGCGGTGGCCATGTCCGAGGGCGGGATCGGCTGGGTACCGATGTTGCTCGACCGGGTCGACTACGTGCTGGCCCACTCGGCCTCGGGCGCCGAAAGCATCTCGTGGCCGTCCGACCTTCGTCCCAGCGAGGTGCTGAAGCGAAACTTCTGGTTCTGTACCATCGACGACCCTTCGCTGGTGGAGCTGAGGCACGTCATCGGGGTCGACCACATCATGGTGGAGAGCGACTATCCCCACGCCGACTCCACCTGGCCCGATACCCAGGCAGTCGTGCAGTCGACGTTGGGCGGCCTCGATGCCACTGAGCTGCGGATGATCGCCGCCGGCAATGCCGCCGGCCTCTTCCGGCACCCGATGCCACCAAACGACGACTGGCGGTAGTCCCCCGGGGGCCGCTCCACTCCGACCACCCGGTATGTTCTGGGTCATGGGGAGAGATACGGGGCCAGGAACCTTCGGCGCACGCACCGGTCGGCTCAAGCGGGAATCGGGTCTGGCCCAGAGGTCGGAGACCTCCACCGTCGGGCCGGATACCCCGGACCTGCCTGACGGCCAGGATGACCCCGAGTCCGACGGCCGGCGGCTTCGGCGGAGCCGGAACCGCGAGACAGTGGTCGATGCATTGTTGGCGCTGTACAGCGAAGGAAACCTCGACCCCAGCGCGGCCGACGTGGCGGAGCGATCCGGGCTCTCCCCGCGTTCGCTGTTCCGTTATTTCACCGATGTCGACGACCTGGCCCGGGCGGCGATTGCCCGCCAGTATGCGAGATTGCAGCCGTTGGCGGTGGTCGCCCTGGATCGGGATGCTCCACTGGACGTTCGGGTGAAGTCCCTGGCTGAGCGTCGGGTCAGCGTGTTCGAAACGGTGGGCAAGGTCGGCTTGGTGGCCCGCTTACGGGCCCCGTTCGAGCCGGTGATCGCTGACCAGCTGAAGGATATTCGGACCCAGCTGCGGACCCAGATCAAGGATCTGTTTTCCGAGGAGCTTCGGGAATTGGGCCCGACCCGGGGCCCGGTGGCCCTGGCCGCCATTGACTCGCTCTGCACGTTTGAGGTGTATCACCTGTGGCGGGGGGACCAAGGTCTCGAGATGGCGGAGATCACCGCGCTGCTGACCGATTCGATCCTGGCGGTTCTCGGCCAGCCGCCGATCTGAGCGATCTGACCAAGGACGTCCGAAGCCCACCGGAAGGTAGTCAGCGATCGGCCCCATGTGCCGCTGAAGCTGGTCCCTGAGCGCTGATCCGCGGCCCCTTCGCCTCAGCGATCCCGGCCCGGTTCTGGTCACGGTCTACCCGAGGCTCGCGCTTGAAATACCCCCTGAACAGGTAAAACTCGAGAGGTTCACCGGCGCGGGGTCCTTACCGGTGGACAACCTGTTCATGTTCAACGTCGGCTCTGACGTTGTCGCCAAAAGTTCACATAACGATCACCTTGAGGTCGCTGGATTGTCGATTTCCGTTCACTTGCCCTTCGTACCATGCGGTGAGGAGGTCGCCCTGTCGTCATGCCGACCACATCTGACCGCACGCCTGACCCGGATGGCCATGAGGAACAGGACGAGGACGACATCGACGCGGCCGATCCGGTCGAACCCGGGGTAGAGGACCAGGTTCGGGTCCTGGTGGTCGAGGACGAGGAGTCCTACCGGCTGGCCCTCGAATCAGCCCTTCGGCTGGAGGGCTACCACGTCGAGGTGGCGACCGACGGGGCCGACGGGATCGCCCGGTTCACCGAGCACATCCCCGATATCGTGCTGCTGGACCTGCTGCTACCGGACACCTATGGGACCGACCTCCTCCGGCGGATGCACGCCATTGCGCCGGTGCCGGTCCTGATTATCAGCGCCGTCAATGCCGAGTTGGACGTGGTGCTCGGCCTCGAGCTCGGAGCCGCCGACTACGTGACCAAGCCGTTCCGCCTACGCGAGCTGGTGGCACGGATGCACACCATCCTCCGGCGGGTGTCCCCGCCGGGCGAGGTGGTGGACAACCCCCCGGCCCACCGGCGGGCTCCCGGTGCCAATCGGGGGATTGCCGCTCAGGCGCGGGCAGCCATGGCCGCCGATCGACCCGACATCCGGTTCGGGCGGGTGATGGTGAGCTTCGCCCGGCGTCAGGTCACCGTCGACGGGGTCCAGGTGCACCTGTCACGACGTGAATACGACCTCCTGGCCGCGTTGTTGTCCCCGCTCGGGACCGTGAGGACCCGGGACGAATTGATCGACCTGCTCTGGCCGGAAAGCGAGTTGACCGACAGCCGAACCCTTGACACCCACATCTACCGTCTGCGGTCCAAACTCGAGATCGATCCGTCCTCACCTCGAATCATCATGACCGTACGGGGGGTGGGGTTCCGGATCGATGTCGATGAAGCTGCCCCGCTGGCATCTTCCGGGTCTGCCGCCAATGGCTCGCCGGCCGCGGACGGCAATGGTGGACCGTCGGACCTGTCGGACGCCTGACCGGCCAAGATCCGGCGCAGCCAGTGACGCTCGAGCTCAGCCGAAACGTCCATTGACGTAGTCCAGGGTCCGGGGGTCGTCCGGCTCGCTGAAGAGCTTGGAGGTGGGGGCATACTCGATGAGCTCGCCGCTCCGGTCC
Organism: uncultured Acidimicrobiaceae bacterium; assembly: GCA_963819695.1. GTDB lineage: Bacteria > Actinomycetota > Acidimicrobiia > Acidimicrobiales > RAAP-2 > DASZIT01. Next base: position 54,511 of record CAWFXD010000002.1, read on the forward strand.
TCGGCCATCAGGAGAAAGGCGCAGCGGTCCGACACCCGCATCGCCTGCTGCATGTTGTGGGTGACGATGATGATGGTGACCCGGTCCTTCAGCTCGCCGATCAGCTCTTCGATCCGCTTGGTGGCGATCGGGTCGAGCGCGGAGGTGGGCTCGTCCATCAGCAGAACTTCAGGCTCGACGGCCAGGGCCCGGGCGATGCACAACCGCTGTTGCTCACCTCCGGACAGGGTGCTGGCGCTCACCTTCAGCCGCTCGCGCACACTGTCCCACAGCGCCGCGGCGACCAGGGCCGACTCCGCCGCCTCGTCGAGGAGCGACTTCTTACGCACCCCGTTGAAGCGAAGCCCGGCCACCGCGTTGTCGTAGATGGACATGGTCGGGAACGGGTTCGGGCGCTGGAAGACCATCCCCACCCTCGAACGCAACAGAGTCGGATCGGTGGACTTGTCGTTGACGTTGGTGTCCCCGAGCATGATCTTCCCGGTCACCGCCGCGGTGCGCTCGGTGTCGTGCATGCGGTTGAGCGCCCGGAGCAGGGTGGTCTTCCCCGATCCCGATGGGCCGATGAGGGCGGTGACCTCTTTCTCGTAGGCGTCGAAAGACACCCCCCGCACCGCGGGTCGACCGCGAAAGGTGACCGTCACGTCCTCGAGGCCCATGACTTTGGTCGTACCTGGCTGCTGAGCCATGAATACCTCTTGGGTTGATAGTCCGACGGTCTCGGTGGTGTCGCTTGGTGTGGTCATCTCTTCGCTCACCGTCGCTCTCTTCTAAGTCGGGCCGACACCAGTCGGGCTCCGATGTTCAGGACCAGGATCACCGCCATCAACAGGAGCGCCCCGCCCCAGGCAATCTGGATCAGATCGTTGTAAGGCTGGCTGCTGTAGGAATAGATGGCGATGGGAAGGGCTTCCATTGGCTTGGAGGGATTCGTCTGCAGGAACTGGTTGCCGAAGATGGTGAAGATCAGCGGTGCAGTCTCCCCTGCCCCACGGGCGATCGCCAGTAGGACCCCGGTGATAAGTCCGGGGAGCGCCACCGGCAGGGTGACCTTGCGGGCCACGGTTGCCTTCCGGGCGCCGAGGGCCAGCCCGGCTTCGTAGAGGTTGACCGGCACCCCTCGCAGGGCGGTCTCCGCCGCCCGCATGATCACCGGCAACATGATGATCCCGATGGCCAACGCCCCCGCATAGCCGCTGTAGCCGAAGTTCTTGACCCAGATGATGTACCCGAAGATCCCGATGGTGATGGAGGGGACCCCGGTGAGGACGTCGGCGGAGAACCGGACGGCGCCGGCGACGGGTCCGTCGGATTCGGCCAGGAACAGACCGCCGAGGATCCCGAAGGGGACGGTGACCGCGATGGCGATGGCGTCGATGATCAGGGTACCGATGATGGCGTTGTACAGACCGCCGTTGGGGATGCCTTCGGGCAACATGTTTTTGGTGAAGAACACCGAGGTCCAGGCGGGCAGTCCCTTGGCCACCGTGTAGCCGATGATGGCCAGCAACGGGACACAGGCGATGACCAGGCACAGGAGACAGAAGAAGATGCCGACCTTCGAGTAGGTCTTGCGGCGCTTGACCGACGACGACGCGATTCTCTGTATCTCCGCCCGGCGGGACAGGATCGGGTCGAGGGTGGAGTCGAAGGAGAGGGTGGTCATGCCACTGCCACCGACTCTGCGCCACTGCGCTGGACGGATCGGACGAACATCCGGGCCAGCACATTGACGCCGATGCCCACCACCAACAGGACCAGGGCGGCGGTGAAGAGGACGTTGAGCTCGGTGCCGGTCGCCTCCCCGAAGGTGCTCACGATGAGGGAGGGGATGGTGGCGGCGTTGGCTTTGAGCGAGGTGGCCAGGTGGGTGGAGTTGCCGATGACCAGGGCCACTGCCACGGTTTCACCCAATGCCCGCCCGACGGCCAGGGTGAAGGCCCCGAGGACTCCGACCCGGGCGCCGGGGACGACCACCTTGCGCAACAGCTGCCATCGGGTCGCCCCGAGGGCCATGGCCCCTTCGACCTGGTCGTGGGGGACCGCGGCCAGGACGTCCCGGGAGATGGCCACCATGGTGGGGAGCACCATGATGAACAGGATGACGCCGGCCAGCAACAGCCCGACTCCCTGGTTGGCCCCACCGAACAGGCCGGTCCATCCGAAGACGGAGGACAGTCCCGGCTCGATCTGGCTGCGGAAGAAGGGGGCCACCACCAGTAGTCCCCACAGTCCGTAGACCACGCTGGGTACCGCCGCCAGCAGCTCGACCGCGGTGCCCAGCGGTGCCCGCAACCGGCGGGGGGCCAGGTAGGCGAGGGCCAGCGCCGTCCCGAGACCGATGGGCACGGTCAGGATCACCGCGATGGCGGTGGTCTCGAGGGTGCCGATGATGAAGGGGAGGATCCCGAAGTGGTTGTGGGTCGGGTCCCAGTTCGAGCTCCAGAGGAACGAGAAACCGAGCTTGGAAAAGGCGGGCACGCCCTGGGTGGCCATGGCCACCACGAAGGCGACCAGGATCAGGACGAAGATCGCCCCCACCGTGCCGAGGAGAATCCGGTAGACGGCGGTCAGAAACCCCGAGGCGGTGGCGCCTCGGGGTTTCTGGGGATGGTGACGCTGCGGGGGACAAATCCGGTGTCTCTATTGGTTCCGGCCTTTGGTCGTGGTCGGGAGGGTTCTACTTGGTCAACAGCGGGGCGGTACCGGTCGGTCCGGTGACCATCAGGAGGGTCTGGCGGGCCAGCGCCTGGATGTTGGCCGGCAGCGGCACGTAGTCGAGGCTGGCCGCTTGATCCTGGCCGCCACCGCTGTGGGTCAGCCAGTCGAGCACCTGGACGAGGGTCTTGCCGACCGCGGCGTTGGACTGCTTCTGGGCGACGAGGGCCCAGCTGTAGCCGGAGATCGGGTAGCTCCCGGCACCAGGCTGGTTGGTGATGGAGAAGTCGATCGAGGTGACGTTCGGCTTCTGGGCGGCATCGGCGGCCACCGACTTCAAGCTCGGCGTCACGAATGATCCGGCCTGGTTCTTGACCGCAGCCACCGTGAAGTTGTTCTGGAGGGCGTAGGCCAGCTCGACGTACCCGATGGAATACGGGGTCGACTTGATGCTCCCGGCCACTCCGGAGTTGCCGCTGGATCCGACACTCGAGGCCGGCCAGGTGACCGTCTTACCGGTGCCCGGCCCGGCGGCCCAGGCCGGCGACACGTTGGCCAGGTAGTCGGTGAAGATGTAGGTGGTGCCGCTGCTGTCGGAGCGGTGGACGGTGGTGATCGGCTGGGACGGCAGGTTCATCCCCGGGTTGAGGGCGGCGATGGCCGGATCGTTCCAAGTGGTGATGGCTCCGGAGAAGATGCTGGAGATGGTCGGCGGGTCGAGTTTGAGCCCGGTGGCGATTCCCGGCAGGTTGTAGGAGAGGGAGACCCCGCCCAGGGTGTCGGGAACCTGCACCACGCCGCCGAAGATGGCCGGGGCTGCGGCGACCTGTGCCTGGGTCAGCGGCACGTCGGACGCACCGAAGTTGACGGTGTTGCCGTCGAAGGCGGTGATCCCGGCCCCGCTGCCCACCGCCTGGTAGTTGACGGTGACGCCCTGGTTCTTGCTGGTGTAGGTGAAGAACGCCTTAGTGAAGACGGGCTGCACGAAGGTGGAGCCGGCACCGGTCAGCTGGGCGCTGGCGGCCTTCAGGTCGGCCGTGATGTACGGGTCGCTGCTTCCCGAAGCGGTGGTCGAGGACGTCCCCGAAGCGGGGGTGGATGAGGAGCTACAGGCAGCCAGGAGCAGGCTCGCCGATGCGGTGGCAAGCGCCAGGGTCATGGTGACCCGCTTGGCCCTCTTTCGGGACGTCGATGCCGCCGGGGGAAGGGGCGCCGAGGGGGTGATCGGTGCCGCCGGGGTGATCGGTGCTTGGTCCACTGTGGGGGTGACCTCCGTAAGGACGTTGAAGGCCGGGCACCCGCTGTTTGGGTGGGTACCGGCCCTACTTGGGATTTCCATTACCGCCGACAGTACGGATCCCGAATGAACGAAAGGCGACGTCCAGATGTCCCTTAGGTAAACAATCAGCAAACTTTCGCTGAACTAAATCGCCGCGGGTTCGGCGTATCTGACTGCTCGTCAGGGGATTTGAAGGGGAGTTCACCCTGGCGGGGACCATGGGCTGGTCTCCCGACCTGCCGGGCGGCCCGAGCGACGGGGCCGGGGACGGCTCGAAGGGCCGGCCGCAGGTCAGCCGGTCCTCGGAGACCACCCGCCTGGCGGTCAGCCGGCGGATGGTGGCGACCGGGCACATGCGGGGCGACTTTCCCGAGCCCGGCGGGCCCAGGAGGACGCAGGGACCACCGGCTCCGGGTCCGACCCGGAGGATCCACTGCATCGAACTTGGATGAGAAGAGGGGCCCAGCGGCGGGGCCAGGTGGGGGGTGGCAGCTCGTCGCCCCGCCGCTGGAGATTCGAGGGTCGCTGGCCGGTCTCGCCGGTGACCCAAAGCATTGTTTGACGACCTCAGCGGCGCCCGGCACGGTGCCGATGCCGGCTCGACTGGGACGAGGCTGACACTCGTATCGAACAGGGCACCGGCTTGGCCGCGACGAGGTGGCCGACGGCGCCTAGCGCCGGTCCTCGCCGGGCGCGGCATAGGCGGGTCGTGACGGCTTTGGCGGTCGGACATGCCGGGTGAACCTGGCCGGGTGGCTGGGTGAGGTCCATGGTGGACGATTGTCCTTCCGTTGGTAATTGCGGCAGCTGTCGGCGGTTGAGCCAAGGGCTCGGGGTTTGAAACCAGCCAGAAAGGTGGTGCGCCGGGGAAGGCGGCCGCGCCTTGCCGTCATCCGGGCCTTCCGCCCACGTCCTGGCGGGCCATTTCGCGCATGAAGTCCTGGAACGCCTGGGCGATCCCGCTCAACTCGACAACGTAGGACCAGGCGGTCTCCGGCTGGGGGGTAGCGAGATTGGTGGTGGCCGGCGTCATCGTCCAAGGCTCCGTATCGGTGGGGGTCTCGGACGGATTCGCGGCGGTCACCAACGGGGACGATAAGGAACCGAGGTAAACGGGCGGTCATGTTCGAGTTGCCGGCAGATGAACGATGGAAGAACAGTTCCTGACCGGCGCGAATCCGGATGTCTACTGCCGGGCGGGGTGGCTCCCCGGCGCCTACGAGGTCAAGGTTTCTTGAGCCTGGCCCATAGTCAAGACCAGGCGCCCGCCCACCGGTTCCTATGTCCTTGACATCCCCACGATGGGCTTGTTGAGGGTCATGGCCCCGGTCGACCCGAAGAAGCCGGCGTCACCGAAGGCGAAGATGCCGCCGTCGGAGGCGACCAGCCAGTAGCCGCCTCCGTCCGGGGTGGCGGCCATGCCGACGATGGGCTTGTTGAGGGTCATGGCCCCGGTCGAACCGAAGAAGCCGGCGTCACCGAAGGCGAAGATGCCGCCGTCGGAGGCGACCAGCCAGTAGCCGCCTCCGTCCGGGGTGGCAGCCATGCCGACGATGGGCTTGTTGAGGGTCATGGCCCCGGTGGAACCGAAGAAGCCGGCGTCACCGAAGGCGAAGATGCCGCCGTCGGAGGCGACCAGCCAGTAGCCGCCTCCGTCCGGGGTGGCGGTCATGCCGACGATGGGCTTGTTGAGGGTCATGGCTCCGGTCGACCCGAAGAAGCCGGCGTCACCGAAGGCGAAGAGGCCGCCGTCGGAAGCCACCAACCAGTAGCCCTTGCCATCCGGGGTGGTGGTCATGCCGACGATCGGTCGGTTGAGGGTCATGGCCCCAGTCGATCCGAAGAACCCGGCGTCACCGAAGGCGAAGAGGCCGCCGTCGGAGGCGACCAGCCAGTAGCCGCCTTTGTCCGGGGAGGCGGCCATGCCGACGATGGGCTTGTTGAGGGTCATGGCCCCGGTGGAGCCGAAGAACCCCGCCGAACCGAAGGCGAAGATGCCGCCGTCGGAGGCCACCAGCCAGTAGCCGCCTCCTGTCAATGGTGGTCCCGGCGGCCCCGCCGGGGCGACGACGATGGTAAATGGCGGGCTGACCACTCTCGAGCGGACAGCCGATTGGCTGACCCCGTTGGAGGCGGAAACGGTGAAGGTGAACGAACCGGGTGTAGTCGGGGTGCCCGACAGGACCCCGGTGGTGGCATTCAACGTCAAGCCGGGGGGCAGGGACCCCGACGACACGCTGTAGGTCGGAGCCGGATTGCCCGTAGCCACGAACGTGTAGGAATAGAACGTCCCGACCGTCGCGGAGAGGGGCGGGCTGTCGGCGGTGAACGTCGGCGGCGTCTGGGGCGGCAACGCGGTCACCGTCTCGGTGGTGGTCCCCGTGGATCCGGCAAAGTTGCGTCACCGGAATAGGTGGCGGTCACGGTGTCGGTCCCTACCGGGGCGTTGGAGGCCGAACAGCTGGCGTTGCCCGATCCGTCGAGGGCACCGGTGGTGCACAGGGTGGTGGTACCCACCGTGAAGGTGACCGTCCCGGTCGGCGTGCCGGGCCCGGTCACATGGGCCCCGTAGGAAACCGACTGGCCGGAGTTGGAACTGCTGGGAGTCGCGGTGGCCGTGGTAGTCGTTGCCGCCGGGCCACCTCCGCCACCGCCACCGCCACCACTGATGGCGACGGTGCTGATTCGAACGGCGGGGATGTAATACGGAGCCCCCGGGGCTGCCACGTTCCAACAGGCACTGGTGGGTGAGTCGAGTCGGAACGTCCCCACTCCGGCGGCCCCATTGTCGCAATAGAACGAGGCATCAGGGCTGTTCTGGAAGAGGGTTCCAGGGTTCGGATCTGACCCCGCCGACAGGTTGGTGGGGTCTTGGGTGAGCGCCACGTTGAGCGAGTCAGCCGGACCCGGCACGCCGGTCGGGTTGGGGCCAAAGGTTGACGTGTCGTACCCGATGCCGTAGATGAGGTCGGTCGGGAGGACGACTTGGCGGCGCTGAGATCGAAGACGACATTGGTGGCGAGTGCCGGGGTCGCACACGCCCGCCACCGGGTCGAACCAATCCCGGCGTCGCCCCCCGTGCAGTTGATGGGGTCAGCGGACGGGCGGAACGGGATGTTGACCGTTTGGGTCAGGGTGGTGATGAGGCTCCCGACCGTAGGGCCCGGGTCGACGTTGTAGAGGTTGAGGGTGAACGTCTCGGGGAAGGTTGCTCCCGGCGTCGTCACGCAGGTGACTCCTCCGCCCGTTTCACATGCCTGACTGCTCATCGTCACGGTCACCTGGCCGACAGCCAGCGACGACGGGGCCAGGGTGACCTCATTTCCGAATCTCGTTGAAATGCTCGGACTGGGCACCGATGCTCGGCAGGTTGCCGGGCAGCGGGGTGATCGTGCTGTCGTATTGGACAACGCTTCCCGCCGGGGATGGCCGTCAGCCGGTTGGGCCATCACCAGGGCACCCCCGAATGCCCCAAGTACCAGGCTCAACGCACCCAACGTGCCGACGGTGCGACGTGGTCGTCTCATGGCTTTCAAACTTTCCCAAGAGATCGCGGACTTGGTCAGCCTCGACGTCTCCACCTGTAGACCCCGAAAGCTACTTGGGTAGGAAGCCAGAGACAACGACCTGGTTCGCCTCCAGGCATCGCGGTGGCCTCCTGTTCGTCCTCGACCTCCGGGAGCCAAACACCGCCTCGCTCAGGTTGTCCGGGTTCGCCGGCAGGTTAGGGAGCTCCGTCGGACATTCGTTCGTCATGAAATTGCAACAAACGTGACTGCACCTGGTGGTGGCACTCGGCAATCATTGAAGCGTGCGAGCCCACAGTCCCAAAAGGGTCGGTTCGGTCGGCCCTCCGCCCCAGGCCAGCCGGCGGTCAACGCCGTGGCACTGACCGAGGGGGTTGCCGAGGCACCACCGGCATCGGAGTCCGAGGTCGAAGAGGCGGCGGCTTGGCTCCAGGAGATCGTCTCGGCGGTCGCCCGGGCCGTGGTCGGACACGACGACGCCATCCGGCTGTCGGTGGCCTGTCTGCTGGCCGGCGGCCACCTGCTGGTCGAGGACGTGCCGGGTGTCGGCAAGACGACCCTGGCCCGCGCCCTGGCCGCGGCCATCGGGGCCCAGTGGCAACGGGTGCAGTGCACGCCCGACCTGTTGCCCACCGACCTCACCGGGGTGCATGTGCCCGTCGGCGAGCTCGGGGCGACGGCCCGAAGGGTGGAGCTCCGTCGGGGGCCGCTGTTCGCCGAGGTGGTGATGGTCGATGAGCTGAATCGGGCCTCCCCGCGTACCCAGGCGGCCCTCCTCGAAGCCATGGAGGAGCGCCAGATCACCCTGGACGGGGTGACCTATCCGCTTCCCCGCCCCTTCTTCGTGGTGGCGACCCAGAACCCCGACGACTTCGAAGGCACCTATCCGCTCCCCGAGAGCCAACTCGATCGCTTCCTCTTCCGGCTCCATCTCGGATTCCCCTCGGTCGACGCCGAGATGGCCCTCCTCCGCCAGGGAGGTTCGACCTTCGGTTCGCTACCGGAGGCGGTGGTGGTCGACGCGGTGACCGTCCCCGCCGAGCTGCTGCGGATCGCCGGCATCGCCGCCCGGGTCTACCTGGCTCCGACCCTTCGCCGCTACCTCGTCGAGTTGGCCGGCGCCACCCGGAGCGAGCCCCGCCTGCATCCCGGGGTATCCCCTCGCGCCCTCCTCGGGCTGGCCGCCGCCGCCCGGGTCTGGGCCGCGGTGCACGGCCGCAACTACGTCCTCCCTGACGATCTGCTCGAGCTGGTCGAACCCACCCTCGCCCATCGGCTGGGCCTCGGGGTGATCGTCGACCGGGCGGAGGTGAGTGCGCTGCTCGACCAGATCGTCAGGGCGGTACCGGTCCCGTTCCCGGAACGGTGACGGTCACCTCGCCGCCGACGCTCAGGGAGCTGCTGCCTGGGGACCTCATCATCGAGCTCGACAAACGAAAAAAGCAGGTCGCGGCGTCACGAGCCGCCCGAGGTCGACGAGGGGCCGCCCTCACCCGGCGGGGACGCGTGGCCGTGGCGGTCGGGGTGGCGGTCACCGGGACGGGGGTGGTGGTCGGCAGTGTGGAGCTGGCGCAGGGCGGAATTGCCATGGTTGCGCTGGTGTCCGGCTGCCTGGTGATGGCGTGGTGGCGAGCGCGGGTCACCGTGGCCCACCTGCGCACCCAGCCGCCCATGGTGGCGGTCGGGATGCCGGCGCAGTTGACCGGCGAACTCACCGGCTGGCGACATCGCCGCCGTGGAGTCTCCTTTACCCTTCCCGTTGACACCCGGGCACGGGGGACCTTCGCGCTCGCAGAGTCGATGATGTGGCGCTCCGATCCCCTCGGCCTCACCGTCGTGCGCCAGCGCGCCAGTCGTGTCCGCCGGCGGTTCCTGGTGCACCCGCTCCCCCTTCTCCCGGTCGGTGGCCGGCTGGCCTTCGGGACCGAGGGCGAACCCAGCGCCGCCCTCAAGCCGTTCGAAGACGGTGACGAGCTCCGGCGGGTTCATTGGACCACCAGTGAACGTTTGGGCCACTGGATGGTCCAGATGCCCGACACCTCGCTGCGGGCGACGACCGCGGTGTTGGTCGACCTCCGTCCCACCGTCCACACTGCCGATTCTTTCGAACGGACGATCGGGTTGGCCGCCGGGCTCGTCCAACCCCGCCAGGGTGGGGGACCGACCCGCCTGGTCACCACCGCGGGCCTCGACAGCGGGCCGCTGGCGACGGCGGCCCGATTCGCGGAGGTGTTGGCCGCCCTCGCCTCGGCCCGTCCCCGGCCCGGCCCCCCTCCGGAAGCGCTCATCGAGCGTCTACCCGCCCTCCGGCGTTGTGAGCGGGTGGTGATCGTCACCACGCCCGCCGGGTGTCCGATCACTGCCCGACCCCGGCAGCGGACCGAGTACGTGGTGGCCGAAGGTCCCGCGCAGTTGCGATCGAGCCAGGCCCGACTCGCTGGTCTCGCCGACGGCACCGATCCGCGCACCCCGCTGGTGCCGGTGCCCCTCCAGTCGCCACCCCCACCCCCGCCGCCGGCGACCCACCCGTTGGCGGTGATCGGACGCCTCATGGCCAGCGGGGTTGCCGTGGCCGGGCTCGGTCTCCTGTTCATGGGTGACGGCTGGGTCCTCCCGTTGGTGGCCGCGGCAATGGCCGGGCACGGGTTACCTTTCCTCGCCGACGCCGGGGCGCGCCTCGTGTCCAAGCGCGAGGGTCGGCGGGTCCGAACCTCGGTGGCGCTCGGCGTCCTGGGCGGCGTGGTGGGCACGGCCGTCGTCGCCGGGCTGGTGGCCAATGGGGGGCACCCCGGACACCCGCCTATCGTCAACGATTTCGCCCCCCTGGGCCGGGCGCTGTGGAGGTTGCCGGTCAGCCTGCGGGTGACCGGGGTGCCGGCCCCGGAACGCACCCCCCTGGTGGTCGGTTCGACGGTGGCGGTGGGATTGGTCGCCACCCTGGGCGAGCTCCTGGCCCGACGCGGGAGAGCCGTCTGGGCCGCGGTCCCGGCCTCGGTGGTGATCGTGTTCGTCGCCATCGAAGGGGTCGGCCACCTCTCGGCGGTGACGGCGGGGATCCTGGCCGCGTCGATGGTGTTGGCCGTGGGGCTGCTCGCCGGCGGGAGCCGAGAGGTGAGTCGGGTATCGAGCCGACGACCATCCGGCGACGGCGGTGCGACACCCTCCTCCTTTCTGCCCGGGTATCCGGGAGACCGGAAGCGACACTGGATGCGGGTTGCCGCGGCGGCGGGGACCGTCGGGGCCATCCTGGCGTTGGCCGGTTGGCTCGGCACGTTGGCCGTCACGGCCACCGGAGGTGGGCTGGTGACCCTCCGGACCGCCGCCCCCGGCGGCTTCGTCCATATCGACCCGACCGTCAGCTTTGCCCCCCAGCTGTCGGAGGCGGGAGGTCCGGTCCTGTTCACCGTGCGCAGCCCGGTGCCCGATTATTGGCAACTCCTGACCCTCGACGTCCTCGGGCCGAACGGGTTTGTCTCCGCCGATGCCACGTTCACGCCGTTCGCCTCCGGTCCCCAGGGGATTCCCAACGGGCGGGAGGTGGTCGAGGTCTTCCATCTGGTGAATCTGGCCAGTCCCTGGCTCCCGGTCGGGGGCATCCCCCTGAGCATCTCGGGGATTTCCGGCATGGACTGGGCACCGGAATCGGAGACCCTGTTCGTTCCCGGAAACGAGCCCGCCGCCCCGCAGGCAACCTACGCAGTGAACGCCTTGCAACCCATGCCGAGCGAGGCGGCGCTGGCCGGCGCCACCCTGGTTGTCGAACCTCCGCCGGTCGACCTCGGGGTCCCCACCGAGCCTGATCGTGTCTACCGGCTCGCTCAGCAGATCGTCGCCGGCCTGAGCACGCCGTTTGCGAAGGCAGTCGCGATCCAGAACTACCTCCGGACCCATGAGCACTACGACCTCAATCCGCCGACCGGGCCCGGCAATCAGCTCGAACGCTTTCTGTTCGTGACCCACGCCGGCTACTGCCAGCAATTCGCCGCCGCCTTCGCACTGCTGGCTCGTCTCGACGGGCTGCCAACCCGGGTGGCGGTCGGGACCACCCCGGGTCAACTGATCCAGGGCGACACCTACCAAGTGACGACGGCCGACCTCCACACCTGGCCCGAGGTCCTGTTTGCCGGCCTCGGGTGGGTGCGCTTCGAACCCACCCCCGGACGCGGGCCGCCGGGGAACACCGGCTATACCGGGATAGCGCCCAGCCAGGTCGGCGCCGACGGAGGCACTTCGGTCGCCCCGGTGGTATTCCCGACCCACTCCAGCGCCAACTCGCCGGACACCGCGGCTCCCCACGGGGCGACGACGGTGCCGGGACCGGCTCCGTTCCCGGGCGGCACCTCCCCGACCTCGGCACCCTCCCCGGCTTCGGTCCACCCCGGCAGCAACCCCGCTCCGGATCGGGGGACGGGCGTCGGCTTTTTCGCCTTGGGGGCGGGCGTGGTGGCGCTCTTGCTCATCGTTCTCTCTTCGATCGCCGGTCGCTTTCGTCGACGGGTCGCCCACGCGGTGATGGGCGGGATCCGGGGAGCCAGGGGCAGCCCTCGGGATGGAGACGTGCCTTACGCGTTGCTCCGGGCTTGGGAGCAGGCCTGCGCGACGGTCGGCCCGCTGATCGGGGAACGGCGCTTGGCTGAAACCCCCCATGCCTACGCGCGTCGTTGTGAGGGACGGGTACCGGTGGAGACAGCCCGGCAGCTCGACGCCCTGGCGACGGCCCTCGGCCGGGCATTCTTCGGGCCGCCACCGGGGTCGGCCCTGTCGCCCTGAGGCGGTCGGGCGGGTGCCGGCGTTCGCCTACGGGTACGCCGGCTCCGTCAGTGCACCGGTTGGGTTATCGCCGGTAGGACCCACATCACCAGGATCGGCGCCCACCCGGGTGGGGGACGGGGTCCGGTGCCCAGTCGAAGTACTCGGGCGGATGGACGGGGCGGCCGGGGTGGTGCCGGTTCCAGTAGCGCAGCGCGGCGGCGCCGAGCAGGGCATCGCCCACCGAGAGGGAGCCGACCGGTCGGCGCAGCGTGCGCCAGGCGCCCCGGACGGCGACGAAACCGATCACGGCTCCCACGCAGAACAAGGCGCCGATGACCGCGGCGAAGGCACGGGGGGCGATGGCGAGAGCCAAGAGCGACAGGCACGCCGCCACCACCAGGAGGCGATGGCGGGGAGGGTGACGCCGAATCGGGCCGGGAGGCATCAGGCGCAGGTGGGTCGGATGGATGGAGGGAGTGGTCATGGACGGCACCCTACGGAGGGGGTGTGACACCGCGTTGAGCTGCCGGAATGCCGCAAGGCCGGCCCCTCGTCGGCCCACTTCGAGATCCGGGGATCCTCCCGGCGACCGAGGCCGGCCCGAGTGCCGGGAGTGCAGATAAGACTGGGAAGGTGAAGCCACGACCTCGGGGAGAGCCATGACCATCGAACGGCCAACCTTCGCCAGTGACAACTGGTCGGGCATGCATCCCGACGTGCTGGCCGCGATGGTCGCCGCCAACCCCGGTCAGGCTCCCGCCTACGGGGCCGACCGGATGACGGCCGAGGCGATCCGACTCTTCCGCCGACACTTCGGCGACGGGGCGGAGGTGTTCTTCGCCTTCAACGGCACCGGAGCCAACATCGTCGGCCTGGCGTCCATGCTCCTTCCCTTCCAGAGCGTGATCTGCGCCGACAGCGCCCACATCAACACCGACGAGTGCGGTGCCCTCGAGCGCCAGTTGGGCAGCAAGTTGATCACGGTGCCGACCCCGGACGGGAAGCTCACCCCCGACCTGATCGAGTCGGCGGCGACCGGGCGCGGCAACGAGCACCATGTCCAACCCCGGGTGGTGTCGATCACCCAGTCCACCGAGCTCGGGACCTGTTACACCCCCGAGGAGGTATCGGCCATCGCCGGTTGGGTGCACCGCCATGGGATGTTCCTGCACCTCGATGGCGCCCGCCTGTCCAATGCTGCAGCGTTTCTCGGCGTCGAACTCGGGGCCTTCGGCACCGAGGGCGGCGTCGACGTCCTGTCCTTCGGCGGCACCAAAAACGGGGCGATGGGCGCCGACGCGGTGGTCGTCCTCCGCACCGAGTACGCCTGGGCCCTTCCCTACATCCGGAAGCAGTCCTTGCAGCTGGCATCCAAGATGCGCTTCATCTCCGCCCAGTTCGTCGCCCTCCTCAGCGATGACCTGTGGCGGAGGAACGCCGAAGCCGCCAACGCCATGGCCCGACGACTGGCCGACGGGGTCTCCCACATTCCCGGGGTGACGGTGTCCCACCCGGTGCAGGCCAACGCGGTGTTCGCCACCCTGCCGAGGGCGGTGACCGAGAAGCTGCAGCTCGACTACCCGTTCCACCTGTGGGACGAGGCGACCGGACAGGTCCGGTGGATGGCGTCATTCGACACCACCGAGGAGGACGTGGACGGGTTCGTGAAACGGCTGGGCGAGCTGGCCTGAACGGCCGGCCCGACCGCCCCGCGGGTCCGAACGGCTACGTGGCGAACTCCCAGTACTGGAATTCGCACATCATCGGCAAGAGGTACTTCAGGTAGATCGAGTGGATCTTGACCACGCCCTGGTCGTCGGCGTGGAGGTTGATGAGGTCGACCCGGTCGTCTCCGGCCCGGAACGCCTCGGCCCGCTTCTCGATGTTGATCAGCTCGTCCAGGGTCCCCACCGAAAACCCGAAGTGGTCCATCCGGGGACTCCGCATCGGATGGTCGTCCGACACCAGGAAGATGAACTGGTCCCAGTGGACGCAACTGAGGACCAGGCGACGACGGTCCTCGGTCATGACCTCGATCTCGTCGAAGCCGAGCACTTCGTGGAAGAACCGACAGATGTCCTTCCGGCCGTCCTCGCCCAACAGATCGGCGGGCAGGGACATGGCCACGTGATTGAACCGGGGGTTACCCGACGGGTAGAAGTCGTGCGCCATCACAGCCTCCTCATCGACTCACAGCCATACCTCGGGGACGACCATCACCTTGCCGGCGATCCGCCCGGTGGCCAACGCCTCGAGGGCGTCACTCAGCCCGTTGAGGGGGACATCGGTGGCGTCGATGAGCAGGTCGCCGGGCACCCGGCCGGAGGCCAGCAGCTCCAGCGCCTGCTCGAAACCCCCCTGGTCGTAGACGAACGAACCGGTCACGGTGAGCTCGTTGAGGATCATCCGGTTGGGGTCGAAGGCCGGCGCCTCGATCCCGGCGCCGACCATCACCAGGACGCCACCCCGCCGAAGCTGGTTGAAGCCCGCCTCGATGGCCGACTTGTGTCCCGAGCACTCCAGCACCACGTGCACGGCGTGGGCCGAGAGCCGTTCGGGATGCCAGGGGGGAATGAGTTCGAGTTCGGCCGGGTCGAGGACCAGGGTGGCGCCCAGATCCCGGGCCAGGCTCTTGCGGCCTTCGGCGGGTTCGACGACGGTGATGTCGGTGACGCCCATCGATTGGAGGGCGACCACCGAGAGGGCGCCGATCGGCCCCGCCCCGATGACCATGGCGGTGTCGCCGGCGGCGATCCCCGAGCGGGTGATCCCGTGGAGGGCGACGGACAGCGGCTCGGCCAGGGCCGCATGTCGAGCCGAGAGCCCGTCGGGGAGGCGAAGGACTCCGGCCGAGTTGACCAGGATGTACTCGGCAAACGCCCCGTCGGGCCAGTCGGAGATGTTCAGCGGGCGGTTCTCGCACTGGGACGGCTTGCCTTCGAGGCAGCGACGGCACGTCCCGCAGCGGGGAGAGGGTCCGCCCACCACCCGCTCGCCGACTCGTCCAGGTGTCGACATCCTCGCCCACCGACACGATGGTGCCCGACCACTCGTGACCGGCCACCGCCCCGGCTTTGAGCCCCCAGCCGTCGCGCAACTGGTGGATGTCCGAACCGCAGATGCCGCAATGATCCACCGCCACCAGCAGCTGTCCGGGGCCGGGAGGCGGCACCGCCCGCTTCTCCACCGTGACCACCCCCGGTGATTGGTAGACCGCCGCCGCCATGGTCTCGGGGAGTGGGGAGAGCGACACGGAAGGTGACACGAGCTTCAAGGATAATGCGCGATCCCGTCGCGATGCCGACCAGATCGGCCCAAACCGGGCATCGTCCGGCGGACCCAGGCCTGCGCGCCCGTTTGAACCGCATCCCATGGGCTCCCCAGGGGAGGGGTATAGGAAAGATCGAGGTCGCTGACGTCGTCAACGCTCATGCCGTGGAAGATCGAGACGGCCGCGATGTCAATCCGCTTGGCGATTTCGGCGTGCCGATGCCCGAAGAGCTGGACTCCGAGGAGCTGGCCGGTGCGGCGGTCGCCGGTGTACCGCATATGGATGCGGTGGCTACCGGGGTAGTACGCCTTATGGTCGTCGGCGTCGCATGAGATCGTGACCGGATCGAAGCCGGCCGCCCTGGCCTCCTGGTCGCGCAGTCCGGTGCGGGCCGCGGCCATGTCGAAGATCTTGACGACTTGGGTTCCGAGGCTGCCGGCGAACTCACGACCGCCACCCAATGCGTTCTCACCGGCTACCCGACCCTGTTTGTGGGCCGTCGTGCCGAGCGGAAGATAGGTGACGCCGAGGAGCCGGTGGAAGGTCGTTACGCAGTCACCGGCGGCGAACACATCGGGGAGGTTCGTCCGCATATGGCGGTCCACCACCACCGCGCCCCTGATCCCCAAATCAGCCCCGGCGTCTTCGGCCAGCCTGGCGTCGGGTCGCACCCCGACCACCACCAGGACGAGGTCGGCAAAATGAAATTGCTCGCCCTCTATGTCACTCGTTCGCACCTCGAGCCGACCGGCAGCATCCCCCGAGGCTCGGGCGACCCCCGTCACCCTGACCGAGCAACGAACCTCGACGTCGTGGCCGGTCAGCTCCTGGTGCACGAGCTCGCCCATCTCGGAATCGACGGTGGGGAGGACCTCGGGTAATTGTTCGATCTGGGTGACAGCCAATCCGCGGGCCACCAGGGCATCCGCCATTTCCAACCCGACGTAGCCGGCGCCGACGATCAGGGCCGATCGGGGAGATGTCTCCGCCAACGTCCGCATGACCGCAAAGGTGTCGCCCATGGAATGGAGGACGTGCACCCCGTCAGCCGCACCGACCGCCTCAGGTCCGGTCAGGCCCTCGATCGGCGGGAGAATAGGGACCGCCCCGGTACCGACCACCAAGGCGTCATAGGCGAGGAGTTCCTCGTTCCCCCGATCGTCAGTCATCAGCAGCTCGTGGTGGTGGGCGTCGATCCGATGAACCACCGTGTCGAGTCGGAGACTCATCCCGGTGGCTTCCAGATCTGCCGTCGACCGATGGGCCAGGTTTCGCCAGTGGGTGACCTCCCCGGACAGGTAGTAGGGGATGCCGCAGATTGAGAAGTTGGGATAGGCGTCGGCGACTACGACGGTCACCTCGCTATCCGGATGGAGTTCTCGAGCTCGGAGAGCGGCACTGATTCCGGCATCGCTGCCGCCGATCGCCACAAGATGCACCAGAGTCTCCTTAGGTCAGGCCGAGGCCGCCATCGGGGATCGGCGAGGAAAGTGGATGACTCAGCCGGGCAGCTTGATGCCCAGGGAGGCCATGAGCCCTTCGACATGACCTCTGATCTCGTCCCGGATGGCCCGGATTGTTTCGGACTCCATCCCGGCAGGATCGTCCAGCTTCCAGTCTTCGTAACGCTTCCCCGGGTACACGGGACAGGCGTCTCCGCAGCCCATGGTGATGACCACGTCCGCCGCGCGGACAATATCGTCGTGCCACGGCTTGGGAAACTCGTCAGTAATATCGATGCCCACTTCGGCCATGGCCGCCACCGCCCCGGGGTTTATCTCATAGGTGGGCTCCGACCCCCCAGACCACACCACCACCGCGTTGCCAGCCAAATGCCGGAGCCACCCGGCCGCTATCTGGGAGCGGCCGGCATTGTGGACGCAAAGAAACAGCACAGCCGGCGTTGCCGAGGGAATCGTCCCGTCAGCCTTGCCGATAGCGCGGAGGCGTTCGCGGGCGAACTTCTCGGCGATAATCGGCAGGTACATCGTGGTTTTGGCGGTAGGCAGCAGGCTGTCGTAAGAGTCGAATAGCACCCGCTCGATGGTCTCGGGCCCGAAGACCCCGGCGAACTTCTCCTCGAGATCGCTGATGCAACGTCTGAGGGTGAACTGTTGCTCGAGGGGTAGTTGGCGAAGTTCCCAAACATCCATTGTGGCTCCTTTATCCAGGCTTCATCCAGGTCGGTAAACGATCGTCATTGGCGGCTATCCAGCGGGCCGAGCAGTGAACGGACCCGATCGCGGATCTCCTCCACTGTCGAGTCGAATGCGTCGGCCGTGCCCACAGACACCGGATCGGGCACCGACCAGTGCAGCCAGGACTCGTTGGCGCCGATCTCTTCATGGGCGCGATCGCAAACCGTGATCGCCAGCGGCGGAATCGAATCGATCTCCGCGACGTCGCGGGGCGTCGCTGACCTGAGATCCAAGCCCGCCCGTCGGGCCGCCGCGATGGCCCCGGGATGGACACGGTCAGCCGGGTGGGTGCCGGCCGAGAGGGCTGGCTCTCCGGTCGCTTGACGCCATAAGGCAGCAGCCAATTGGGAGCGCGCCGAGTTGGCACTACAGACGAACAACGCTTCTCCGAGGGGAATCCGATTTCGGGGCGCCAGCTTTTCGAATGATTCCCGGACGAGGTGGACATATCGCCGGCGTTTGTCACCGCTGGAGCGTGACCGTTCGATCATCCCCGCCCTCGAAAGTACATCGAGGTGATGGGCGAGCAAGTTGGACTCCATGCCGAGCCGCTGACGCAATTCCGTCGGCGCCCGATCGGACACGAACAATTCATCGATGATGGCCAAACGACCGGGATCACCCAATGCCGCGTGATACGCCGCGCGGCTCTTTCACCGTCGTGGCCGGGTCCATAACACCAGCCTACTCACTCATTGAAAAATGAGTCAATCACTATTGACATATGTGGGAGCCGGGCCTTAGCAGCCGTTCCGGAACGGCAAATTGACGGCCTTCGGGCTCGGGGTAACCGGAATGGTGCACCCCCGCCACCGGCAGTCACGCGATGGCCCGTGGGTGGCTACCCCTCGGTGGCCAGCGCGGCTTCGGCGACGGCATCGTGAATGTCGATCACCACCTCCTCGGGCTCGGGCCCGCGTTCGAGGTCGGCTTCGATGGCCGGGAGGATCCCCGGCTGCCGCCGGCTGACCGCGTACAGCCACCCCGCGCCCGACGAGCATCCAGGCCAGGAAGATGTAGGGGAAGATCCGGACCGGGTAGGGCGGCAGCGGGTAGAAGCTCCCGATGGTCGGGCACCATGAAGGCCAGATCACGGCCACCACCGCCAGCACCACGTGGCCGGGGCGGAGCTCCCCGATCTTCTTCAGGTACACCGGGGCGGCCATGGTGATGAGGAAGTAGGCCAGCAGGAACCCGAACGCGGCCAGGGTGCCGGCGTCGCCGAAGCTGGTCAACGGGTTGGTGAAGATCTCCAGGAAGGTCGGCACCAGGAAGATCACCATCATGTACACGGTGATGGCGATGTGCGGGGTCCGGTTGGTGGTGTGGGCCTTGCCCAGGTGCCCGCTGAAGATCCCGTGGCGGGCCATCGGGTAGATGATCCGGGACCCGGCGTTGAGGCACGAGAGGGAGAGCCCGAAGAAGCTGACCATGGCCCCGATGGACAGCGGGATCTTGAACCAGCTGACCCCGTAGACGTCCGACAGCGTGTTGAGGGGGCGGCCAGCGAGCTCAACGGGGTGCCGAGTCCCGGGTGCCGGCCACCTCGACGTAGCTCATGAAGACGAAGAAGACGCCGGTGGCGATGAGGCTCCAGATCACCGCCTTGGGAACGTTCCGCTTGCGGGTTGCTGGCCTCCCCGCCGAGGGCGGTGGCGCTCTCGAAGCCGACCAGGGAGAAGATGCAGGCCACCACGGCCAGGCGCCATGCCGTGCACCTGGACCCCGTCAGTTGGATCTGGGCCGTGTCGACGACGAAGCTGTGCTTGAACAAGATGATGCAGGCCAGGGCGAGGATGCTGGCCACCGAGGCGGCCTCGAGCACCAGGGTGAGGATCGAGGAGACCCGGATGTCCTTGAAGGCGATGAACCACCCGGCCAGCCGCGCTCATGGCGAAGAAGAGGATCGGGTGGATCGAGCCGTGGTAGCCGAGCGCGTCCAGCAGCTGCTCGCAGAACACCGCGAACCCGCACATGCCGGCCACGGCGATGAACAGGTAGGACCAGATCAGGGTCCACCCGGAGAACACGCCGGCTGTCGGTCCGAGCCCCCGGCCGGTATAGGCGTACATGGTCCCCGCCCCCGACGAGCGTTTGGCGAACTGGTTGAGGCAGAACACCACGAACAGCAGCATCACCGTGCCGAACCCGTAGGCCAGCCAGGTCCCTGCCCGGCATTGGAGAAGGCCAGGGGGATGATCAGCACCGCGGTCATCGTCGGCGAGATCAGCGCCACCGACTGGGCGAGCAGCGCCGGGAAGCCCAGCACGTTGGCCCGGAGGCCGACCTGCTTCTGGATCTTCAGTGGTTGACGTGGGTTCTCGGGTCATTGTCACGGTCAATTCTCCTTGTGGTGGTCCCCCACGGATGAGACGGATCGGATGTGCTACGAGGGTCACGCTCGGCGCCGGCGGCCTAGACTGCGGATGGACTGGTGCCTACTGCGGGAAACGACTGGTCTTCGAGGAGCAGGTCCTCGTAGAAGGCCCGAAGGGCCGGTCGGGATGGACGATGGCGATCTCGAGCACCCAGAGATTCGGGTTCGGCCGGAACTCGACATCGGCCAGCGACCCGTCGTAGTGGGCCGAGTGCGGGTAGTCGGAGAGGCGGTGGCCGGAGAGATCGAGGTTCAACTTCCACCCGAGGCCCTCGGCGGTCTCGATGGCGAAGTCGTAGAGCTCGTGGCCGGTGGTGCCCGTCGGTGAACCATCGGTCGCGGACCAGGTCCCAGATGGTCCTCACCTCCGCTTTGGCCCGGTGGTGCTCGGGATCGGCGCCGACCACGAAGGTGTCCCCGGCGTCACCCTCGCAGCCCTCGTAGACGGGGCCGATGTCCACGAAGAAGATGTCGTCGGCACCCGAGCACCACCCGGGCTCGGACCGCTCCATGAAGTCCTTGGTGGTATTGGGCCCGAAGCGCACGATGATGTGGTGCCAGCCGCGGCGCATGCCGAGGCCCGCAGCGTGTCTCGGGCCATGGCCTTGGCGTCCTCTTCGACCATGCCCACCTCCACCTGGTCGGCGATCAGGCCGACGGCCTGCGGGTGCGGCTCCGCACCTCCATCAACTGGTCGAGCGAGAACTTCTGCCCGGTGCCTTCGAGATCGGAGAGCATGGTCATGTCACTACCTCCGTTCGGGCCTAGTGGGCGAGGTTCGACGAGGGA
Organism: uncultured Acidimicrobiaceae bacterium; assembly: GCA_963819695.1. GTDB lineage: Bacteria > Actinomycetota > Acidimicrobiia > Acidimicrobiales > RAAP-2 > DASZIT01. The sequence continues at coordinate 75,362 of CAWFXD010000002.1, forward strand.
ACAGCGGGCGATTGCGAAGGTCCTGCGGGGCGTCGACCGCCACCACCAGCACCTCGGTGGTGGCGCCCTCGGCGCCGAGCCGGTGGGGCTGGCGGCGTCGAAGTGCGCCGAGCTCCCGCGTGCCGATGGAGTGGGTCTCGTCGCCGAACTCGAGGCGGAGCCGCCCCGAACCACGTGTACCCACTCCTCGCCCCGGTGGCGGGCGAACGGGTGGGGGGACCCGGTCGGGCTCGATGATGATCCGCAGCGCTTCCAGGGTCGAGGAGCCGGGAAAGCCACTGCAGGCCGAGACGGTCAGGCCGTTGGCCACATGGGTCGGCTCGTCATCGGAGTAGACGGCCAGATCGCCGAGCCCCCCTTCCCTTCGCCGAGCAGGGCGCTCATCGAGATGCCCAGCGCCCGGGACAGGGTGATCAGCGCGGCGATGGACGGCTGGCGGTCCCGGACTCCAGCCGGGAGAGGTGGGCGGTCGAGAGGTCGGCCCGGAGGGCGAGCTGCTCGAGGGTGAGCCCGGCCCGGACCCGCTCCTCGTGGAGGCTCTCGGCGATGGAGGTGAGCACGGCGGTCGAGCTCCATGGGGCCGACTATGAAGCCAAGTTGCCTCAAAGGCAAGTTTTTTTGCCACAGTTCACGCCCCCGTAACCGGCACGACTCGCACCCGTGACGGGCAGGTGGACGGGTCGGTGCAACGAGCCGGCGGCGGCGGCGCGGGCCCTACGCCACGTCGGGTCGGGGGCCCGGGGTGGGAGAGCCCTCGGCGGAGGCGGACGCTGACCCGATGACGCAAGCGACCGGAGGCTCGAGGTCCAACGTCTCGACGCGAATGGCAACGAACCCTGCCGCCCGAACCGCTTCGACGATCCGGTCGGCGGCCGCCGCGGTTGTTTCGGCGGTGGCGCCCGGACTCCGCGGCTGCGAGACGATGGCGATGAGTCCTCCCCCGCGCAGGAGGCCGGCGAGCTCTTTCAGCCGGATGGCGGGCTGTGACCACATTCCCATGTTGTTCACGACCAGGATCTTGTCGATCGGGTGGTCGAAGACAGGTCGGTCCTCGATCGAGGCAACGGTGAGGGACACCCGGCCCGCTCGGACCGCGGCGGCATTGCGCCGCGCGGCGTGGGCACGCATCACTGCCGACCGATCGACGCCGATGACCTGGCCATCCGTCGCTCGCCGGGCGATCTCGCGGATGGCGATGCCAGGCCCGAACCCGACCTCGAGCACACGATCCGAGGGCTGCACGTCCAGGAGCGACACCGCCCAGGCGTTGCGCTTGCGGTTCGATGGCCGGAGCGCCATCTCCCAACCCACCAGACGCCCGGCCAGTCCCCTCGGCTCCATGAACTGGGAGACGATCCGACGGCCAAGCTGGTCCTTGATGCTCATGATGGTGGTCTACATCTTCAAGCGCACCTGAAGTCAAGGCCGCGGCAGCGAGGTGGTGCCGAACTTCAAGTAGGCTTGAAGTTCAGATGCCTGAGTCCCTCACCATCGGCGAACTCGCCCGGCGAGCCGGTGTCACGACCTCGGCGCTGCGCTACTACGACGAGCTCGGGCTGGTGAGGCCATCCGGACGCGTCTCGGGGCACCGGCGGTACGCGGTGGATGCCGTCGCCCAAATCGGGGTCGTCAGGTTCCTGCAAGACGTGGGCTTCACGCTGGCGGAGACGAAGGGCCTCATCGCCTCCCGCAAGCGATCGCCGGTCTCCTGGCGCGCCCTGGCCGTTCGCAAGTCGGCAGAGCTGCGACTCCGCATCGCCAGGGAGGAGGCAGCTCGGCAGGCCATCGAGCACGCCATCGGCTGTCCCGAGGACAACCTCTTTGCCTGTCCGAACTTCTGGGCAACGGTGAAGGCGGTCGCATCCGGGGAGGAGCTGGCGGAGGCACATGCCGGTGTCCATAGCTCCGCCGGAAATCGGCGAAATTCCTCGAGCCGATAGCCCCCCGGGGCCTCACGCCAGATCGGCCAGCTGGCCGCGGGCGACCTCGGAGGCCACCAGGGCGGCGAAGCGTCCGAAGACGAGGCCGCTGGCTTCGGCCAGGGACGCCAGGGCGGTGGGAGTGGCGGCTCGGATGGCCTCGGCGCCGCCTTCGGCCCGCTCGGCGTCGGCCGCGAAGGCGGCGAGAAATCCCTCCACCGCCGCGGGGGTGACCTCGAGGTGGAACTGCATCCCCCACGCCGTCGGCCCCAGCCGGAATCCCTGATTCGGGTAGTTCGAGTTGTCGAAGAGCCGCACGGCTCCGTCGGGGAGGTCGAAGGTGTCGCCGTGCCAATGCATCACCGTCAGCGTCTCCGGGAGCCCGGCGAACAGCCGGTCATCGGCGCACTCGGCAGCCAGGGCGACCGGCCCCCACCCGACCTCGGGGCCGGATGGTCCGGGGAAGACCGAGCCCCCTCCGGCCACGGCCAGCAGCTGGGCCCCCAGGCACACCCCGAGAACGGGAATCTCACGTCGGAGGGCGTCGGTGATGAGTGCGATCTCATCGGACCGGGTCGGAAAGCCCTGGTCGGACGCGGCGGACATCGGGCCGCCCATGATCACCAGCCCGTCGAAACCGGAGGAATCCTTCGGCATCCGGTCGCCGGCGAACACCTGGCAGGTGTCGATCTCCACACCGGCCTCCAGCAGGGCGTCGGCGATGGCAAACGCCGGCTCCGGAGCGACGTGCTGCACGACCAGGCAGTTCGGCATCGGTGATCAGGGCCTCGGACCGCCGGGTGGCAGCGCCTCCGGCCCGGCTCCTCTCCACAGGTGGTCGGTCGGGGTTGGGTGAGGTGGTGACAGTACGGGACAAAAGCCGCCCACCACCAACCCGAATGCGTTAACATCCTGGAAACAAAGGGTAAACATTGACTTGTACAACTAGGTCAGGTTCACCGTCGTATCGCGAGGCGCAATGTTTCAGAAGCTGCTGGTCGCCATCGACAATACCGAGCGGAGCGATGTAGCCCTCAGTTTCGCCACCGCAATTGCCCAGGAGTGCTCGGCCGCCGTACACGTGCTCCACGTGAACGAGTTCGTGGTCGGCACCCGCGGCATGACCCTGTTCTCCGACGAGAGAGCCATCGAGCGGGTCACCGGTGCGATCGGCCAGCTCCGGTCCGAAGGGATCAAATCCAGCGGGAGCGTACGGAGGGCCCTGTACCGCCACGTCGCCCCCTGCATCGCCTCGATGGCCACCGAGATCTCCGCCGACGCCATCGTGCTCGGCACCGGTCGCAACCGTCGTTTCGGGAGGCTGTTCTCGCCGCAGGTCCGGGAGCGGACGATCCGGCTCACCTCGCTTCCGGTGATCGTCGCCCCCGCCCCTCTGGTCCGGGCATTCAATGGCCAGCTGGACGACGTCGACCTCGTCGAGGTCCCGCTGGACCGCGAGTGGACGCTGTCGGCTTAGCTGCCGCACCTCCGGGGTCGTCCGCACTGCCAGACTGAGCCATGGCATTCGGTCAACCGGCGGGACCACCGGCTTCCGGCCGGCAGGTACAGGAGTTGTTGTCGCTCCTCCACGATGCCGGCCATACCGACTTCCGCGACGCCCGCGGGCCCATGGGTTTCTCCCAACGCCAGGCAGCCGGCAAGTTCACCCGCTCTGAGGTCGAAGCCTTCATCGAGCAGTTGCAGAATGCGGAGGACGAGGCGGGCGAGCCGGCCACCGGGCCGGAGACTGAGCGGAGCCCCACCCGGACGTCGGCGGCGGAGAAATTGCTGCAGGCCATGCCCACCGGGGAACTCGCCGCCGAGCTCCGGCGCCGGGGCTGGACGGTGTCGGAGCCGTAGTTGTCGCCGCGCCCCTCCGCCTCGGCGCGGTCAGGGGTGTCCACCGGGCGCGGACGCGGGGGTCACCCCGGTTGATCGGCGACCAGGTCGAACCGGTCACCGGCCCGCTCGAGCAGCCAGCGCGCCACCGGCGGGAACAGCAGTTCCGACAACAGCCCACTGGCCAGCAGGGCGGCGGCCGCCGCATCGTCGAGGATGTGCAGGCTGGTGGCGATCGAAACCACCACCACCAGCACCGTCAGGGTGGTGGAGAGCAGGAGCCCGAGGGCGACCGCCCGGTCGGTGCCGATCTTCCGGCGGTGCCGGAGCGCGGGCAGGCCGCGGGCCACCAGCAACGCCACCAAGAAGGCGGGGATCAGTAGGAAATGCTTGGGCTGCTCGATGAGCCGGCGGAGATTGAGGTGGATCCCACTGGAGATGAAGAAGACGGGGATCAGGAAGCCGTAGCCGACCGCGTCGATCTTGGTGACCAGGTCGTGATCGCGGGTGAAGCCCCGGCGGTCGATGACCTTGATGATGGCGCCGGCGGCGAAGCAGCCCAGGATCGCGTCGAATCCGAACAGGTCGGCGACGGCGGCGAAGCCGATCAGCACCAGCATGGCGAGCCGGACATCGAGCTGCCAGCTGCCGCCCCGTAGACGGCGGCCGATATCGAAGAGCCGCTTCGAGCGGATGGCCCGGGCCATGATCAGATCGGCGACGATCATCAGGATGGCAAAGGCCACGAACAGCCCGATGCGCACACCGGGCTCACTGTCCTCGGAGGAGAAGAACACCGCCACCAGGATCAAGGCCCCGAACTCGCCCATCGACGCGTGGGCGACGGCCATCTGGCCGAACTGCGTCTGGTTCTCGTGGGCGTCGCGGAGGATGGGCACGATCACCCCCAGCGAGGTGGAGGTTAGGGCGAAACCCAGCAGCAGGGGATGGCTGATCGACTCGATCCGGGCGATCAGGTAGGCGGCTCCGATCCCGAGGACGGCAGACATCGCGTAGTCGGTGACCACGCTCCGGGCGTGGGCGCGGATCTCGACGGGATTCAGCTCGAGCCCGGCAACGAAGAGGAGATAGCCAAGACCTAGGAACGAGAGGACATCGGTGGCCACGTTGGGGCTGATCAGGTTGAATCCGAACGGCCCGGCGGCGCAGCCGAGGATCATTTCGACGACCACCGCCGGGATCCGCAACGAGGGCCTCAGGTCGACGATCATCGGCGCCAGCACCGCGATCAGGGCGATCACCACCAGGGAGACGAAAACCCTCGGCTCGCCGACCACCACTACCGCGATGTTGGTGAGCGGGGCGGGCGCCATCGGCCGAGCCTATAGAAATGCCCGCCAGTTTCCTCTGATCGTCATGGGCTTCGGGCCGGGGCCGTTCAGGTCTTCTGCCTGAGTTGGAGTCGACTTTGCGTCTACCGGGTTCGGGGTCAACACTGGGGGCACCGCCGTCGAAGGCGCGAGCCGTCGGGGAAGGGTGTTCACACGTGGAGATACGCAAGGCGGGCAGATCGGGGCTGGGGCTGTCCGTGGCCGGATTGGGCTGCAACCAGTTCGGAAATACCCTGGACCAGGATGGGAGCGCGGCGGTGGTGCACCGGGCCCTGGAAGCAGGTGTCACCCACTTCGATACCGCGGACAGTTACGGGCGCGGCGCCTCCGAAGAGTTTCTCGGGAAAGCCCTGGGAACCCGCCGTGACGAAGTCGTGGTCGCCACCAAGTTCTCGTCGGCGATGGGGAAGGGTCCGTATGAGCGGGGAGCGTCGCGTTCGTGGATACTCCGGGCCTGCGAGGCGAGCCTGCGACGTCTCGATACCGACCACATCGATCTCTACTATCTTCACCGCCCGGATCCCTCCACGCCGGTGGAGGAGACGCTCGGCGCGCTCGACGACCTGGTCCGTCAGGGCAAGGTCCGCTACATAGCCTGCTCGAACTTCGGCGGCTGGCAGCTGGCCGATGCCGCCCACCTCGCCCGCGAGTTGGGCACCGAGCGGTTCGTCGCCAACCAGGGAGAGTGGAGTCTGCTCGTCCGCGACGTGGAGACCGAGGTCGTTCCGGCCTGCCTCCACTTCGGTCTCGGTTTTGTCCCGTACTTCCCGTTGGCGGCGGGTCTGCTCACCGGGAAGTACCGGTCCGGTCAGCCGTTTCCTCCCGGGGCCCGACTGACCCGTAATGCCGATGTCCCCTTCTATGCCGGTCTCCTCACCGAAGAGAATCTCCAGGTGGTGGAGAAATTGTCGGCATGGGCGCAGGAAAGGGACCGGTCAATGGTGGAACTGGCCTTGTCCTGGCTGGCCGGACAGCCCGGCGTGACCAGCGTCATCGTCGGAGCCACCCGGCCCGATCAGGTCACCGCCAACGTCGCCGGAATGGGCTGGCAGTTGTCAGAAGACGACTACGCGTCAGTTGGCAAACTGCTGCGCGATTCGGCGTTGCCCTGAGTCGACCATCGGCATTCCGTGAGTGCCAAGCTCGGCTCAGATACCCGACTCCGCAATGACTCGACCGTCCTCGATGGCGTCGACCAACGCCTGATGATCGACCTCATTCTGGTCGGCATAGGCAACCGCGAAGTCGGCCAAGGCGCGGTCGAAGGCCGAATTGGCGCCGAGGTAGGCGGCCAGCGTCACCGCGTCACCGGAACGAGCATGGGCCCGGGCCAGGGTCCACCCGCACATTCCGGCGTAGACGCCCAGCAGCTCGGGGTCCATGGTGTCGACGTCGGCCGAGGCCTTCCAGTCCCAGAGTTGACGGACATAGAAGTCCCGGGTGACACCGTCCTCCGCCGGGCTCCGCTGCCATCCGAGGAAAATGTCGCTGGCCGCCTGCATGAGTCGCTGGCCCTCCACGACCCGCTGACCGTGGTTGGCGGCGGTGCTCTTGGTGGTGAACCGCTCGAGCACCGAAGCCTCGGCCTCCTTGATCTGAAGGAGGAGCGGATCGTCGTTGTCCCGGCCGATGAACAGGGCCAGCCAGCAGCGGGTGCCCACCGAGCCCACCCCGACCACCTTTCGGGCCGCCGCCACATAGCGGAAGCTGTTGAGCAGGGCTCTCCGGTCGGACGAAATTGTCTTCCGATAGGACACCAGGGCGGCGCGCAGGGCGGCTTCGAGGCTCGCGGCATGTTCGGGCTCGTGGAAGACATCATCGATGGGAACCAGGAGCGGCGGGTCGGTCCGGAACTCGAGTTCGCCGTCGACCAACTTGGTCAGCTTGTTTCGGGCCTTCAGGCGATCCTTGGAGCCGGCGTTGGCGACTGCTTTTCGCAGGCTGGCCAGGGTCGCCGCGCCGGCGTCGTTGCCCCAAAGGGCCAGGACGGCCGGCGAGTCGAGCTTGGCGTACCAGATATCGAGCTTGGGAAGCCGCGAGAATCGACGGACGGTTTCGCGGTAGGTGCGCACCGCTTGGAGGACGATCGCCCGGTTGGCGGCGACGTCGAAGCCGCGGCCTCGGCCGGCGATCTCCAGGCTGGCGGCCAGCCGCTTGACGTCCCATTCGAACGGCCCGGGATTTGTCTCGTCAAAGTCATTGACGTCGAACACCAGATCGCGCTCGGGGGAGGCGAAGCCGCCGAAGTTGGAGAGATGGGCGTCACCGCACAGCTGGGCGCGGACTCCGGTCGGCGCGATTGCCGCGAGGTCGGCGGCCATGGGAAGGGCGGCGCCCCGGAAGTAGGCGAAGGGCGAGGCGGCCATGCGGCCGTAGCGGATCGGGATCAGCTCCGGTACCCGGGTGCTCGCCTGCTCGGCCAAGAGGTCCAGCGGGTCCACGGTTCGCCGCGCCGAGGACCAGTCGGCGTGGCTCGCCCTCGGGCACGCGGTTCGGGCGGCCTTTCCCGCCGCCGCGCGCTGAGCGACAGTGGTGAAGGTCTCATTTCGGCTTCGGGTCGTCGCCATCCGGCCTCCCGTCCTGGTGGGATGCAACCTACGCCCGCGGTGGGGTGCGGCGCTCACCGGTGGCTTCCGCCGTCGAGCACCGAGTGACGCTCCGGCTCCGGGTCCGGCCGAACATTGCGGTCCCCGGGCCGCGGATGTTTGGAATACTGCGGGGGAAGACGGCCAGTGCCACCAGGGGGACGACGTGCCGCTGGCCATCCCCCCGATTCTTGACGCGTTGATCCGGTAGGAGAGTTGCCATCGTCGCCCGTACTGAGCCCGGCTGAGCCATGAGATCCACCGCACCCTTCGCGGCCGGCTCCGTGTCTCTCCGGCTCTACCCCCACAACGAGCTCGATGCCGGTGGCATCGTCCGCGAGCTTTGCCATCAGGCAATGCTCGGCCTGGCTGGCGGCTTCGACGGGATCATGACCAGCGAGCACCACGGCGGGTTCGCGGGCTACCTCCCCAATCCGCTTCAGATGTCCTCGTTCATTCTCGGGGAGAACGAGAGAGGGTGGGTCGCCCCTTGTCCGATGCTCCTGCCGCTCCGACCGGTGGCCCAGCTGGCCGAGGAGGTTGCCTGGCTCGAATCCCGGCACCCCGGCCGGGTCGGCCTGGGGGTGGCGGCCGGGGCGTTGCCGCTGGATTTCGAAGCCATGGGGGTCCCGTTCGAAGCGGCGGTGCCGTTGTTCAAGACCCGGCTGCCGGAGGTCGTCGACCTGCTGCGGGGTCGGAACCTCGGGGTCCTGAAAGGCGATCGGGCTCTGCAGGGTTGCATCGCCTCGCCCATCCCCGTCCTGAGCGCAGCGGCTTCGATGGCCGCGGCCCGGCGGGCGGCCGGATGCGGTGCCGGCATTCTGACCGAGGGCATGTCGAGCCCGAAGCGGCTGCGATCGATCTGCGACGCCTACGATGCCGCCGGCGGCACGGGTTCGAAAGTCATCATCCGCCGGGTGTGGGTCGGCCAGGCGAAGGCTGAACTGGTGGCTCAACAGCGGGCTGTCTACCAGAGCTATGCGAGAGACGGTCGGCCACTGCCCGAGGACGAGACGATCATCGCCCCCGATCCCGCCGAAATTGCCGAACGGCTATTCGCCGGCTACGTGGAAGCCGGTGCCGACGCCATCAACCTCCGGGTGCACCTGCCGGGGATTACCCCGACTGAGGCCCGCCAGCAGATCGCGGTGCTGGCCGAGAGCGTTCTTCCTCGATTGTCGGAGCTGATGGCGGGTGGCGCCTCGTGACCAACCCTCGCCTCCCGTCGACTGATCCAAGGCCAAGAGGATCCGTGGGAGGGCTTTTCCGGTCCAGGACCACCCGTTGGGCGGCGGCTGGGCTGGTGGGTGCGGCCCTGGCCCTTACCGCCTGTACCGGACCCCGATCTTCCGGCGGTTCGACGGGGACCTCCGATGCCTTGGCCGGATCCCCATCCTCGGGTTGCGGTCCACCGGTCACCACCGGTGCCGTTGCCCCCGGCACCACCGGGAACCGAACGTTGACCAAGGGGACCGTGACCGGCTCCTATTGGCTCACCCTGCCCCGTTCGTACCGACCCGGGCATCCCATGCCGGTGATCTTCCTGTTCTACGGATTCGGGTCCGACCCGGCGCAATTCTCCGCCCTCACCCAACTGCCGTCACGGGCATCGTCCGACGGCTACCTGGTTGCCGTTCCGCAGGCCCAGGGCTCCGAATGGCAGTTCAGCGGTAAGGGCACCGACGGCACATTCGTGAACACGTTGCAACAGGAGATTGGCAGCACCTACTGCGTCGATCAACGGAAGGAATTCGCGGCCGGCTTCTCCGCCGGTGCCGCCTTCACCATCGCCTATGCCTGCACCCATCAAGGACAGATAGCCGCCATCGCCACGGTGGCGGTGGAATTCCAATTGGGTTGCACGCGCCCGATCTCCATTCTGGCCTTCCACGGCACCGACGATCCGTTGGTCCCTTACCAGGATGGTGCCGTCGGCCTGTCCCTCCCCGGGATCAAAGTCCGGGGAACCGAGCTCAACATGGGCGACTGGGCCCGTCTCGACCACTGCCGGTCGGTCCCCCAGCAGACCCGGGTCGGTTCCGAGGTCACTCGGCAGCAATGGACCGGGTGCATCAACCGGACGTCGGTCGATCTCTACACCATCCTCGGAGGCAGCCACGCCTGGCCGGGAGCCGACCCCAGCGCCTCCATCGGACTCACCACCCAGCAGGTCAATGCCACCACTCAGGTCCTGGCCTCCTTTGACCGGTCTTGAGGTGCCACCCAGAGATCTGGCCCCGGGGACCGGGGGCTGGGTATCCGCGACACCCACGATGGCGTTGGTCATGCCGGCCCGGCCGGTTGGACGTACTGTAGGCACGTGACCACCAGCAGCCCGATGTCGACGAGCTCCGCGGCTCGCCGACCCGGAGCATTCCGACTCCCTGGCTATCCCATCGCGGTGGGACCGTTCACCCACGTGGCCGAGGAGCGGGACAGACTGGCGTCGCTCCGTTGGCGTCATCTCGAGGTCCGCCAGCTGGGATCGACCATCGGCGGCGAGATCTCCGGTGTCGACCTGTCGACGGATCTCCCCGAAGAGGTCGTCGCGGAGATCCGTCAGGCTCTCCATGACTACAAGGTCATCTTCTTCCGCGACCAGCCGCTGACCCCGCCGCAGCACGTGGCGTTCGCCCGGCGATTCGGGGAACTCGAGACCCATCCCTTCCTTCCGTCCAACACCGGCGAGCCGGAGCTGGTCCGGTTTGAGAAGACCGCGGAAGTCAGCGGCTACGAGAACTCCTGGCACCACGACGTAACCTGGCGGGAGTCTCCGTCCATGGGCGCGATTCTTCACGCCGTCTCGGTTCCCGATTTGGGCGGCGACACTCTCTTCTCCGACATGTACGCCGCCTATGACGCGCTGGACGATGAGACAAAGGCCGAGGTCGACTCGCTGCAAGCCGTCCACGATTTCACCCAGACGTTCGGGCACTCGATGACGGGGGAGGAGCGCCGGGCGTCACAGGCGAAATACCCTCCGGTACGACACCCGGTGGTGTGCACCCACCCGGCAACCGGGAAATTGCACCTGTATGTCAACCGCCCATTCGTCAGCCACATTGAAGGGTCGGACCCGGACGCCAGCCTCGAGCTGTTGGACCGGTTGTGCCGGCAGGCCGATTCGCCCGAGCACCAGTGCCGCTTCAGGTGGACGAAGGATGCGGTGGCGATCTGGGACAATCGGGCGGTGCAGCACTACGCCTCGAGCGATTACTGGCCACACCGCCGGACGATGGAGCGTGCATCCATCGTCGGGACTCGGCCCTACCGGGAGCGCCCCGAGACCAGGACCGGCGTCACCGCACCACCCTGACGATCAAATCCCGTCCGCCTCAGTTCTTGCGGGCCAGCATCCGATAGGTGTTGGAACCACCCGGGAGCCGGCGGATGACCGGGGCGATCAGCCGGTCGAGGATGAGCGCAGCCACCATCAGGGGCACCGCCGCAGAGAAACCCGCGCCCCGTCGGGCCCGGGCTCGAAGCCGCGGAGCCTGCAACCAAGGTCGGCTTGGCGGCCCGGCGATCCGGTTGGCGAGGTGCATGACAGCAAAGGCCAGGTCGACGGGCTGATGCGCCGGGCCCCGTTCCTGGGCCACCACGGTGAAGCCTCGGTCGGTGAGCATGGTGGCCAGATTCCCGGCAGACACGAAGTGTTGGTGCTGCGGCTGGAACCAGGGCCCCCACGTCCAGCCGAGGAAGCGCCCGTAGGCGCACTCGGGATCCGGAACCTCGATCAGCAGGTGACCTCCCGACTCGAGCACCTTGGCGGCGGCGGCCAGCTCCTCGGCCGGATCGCGGGTGTGTTCGAGATAGTGGTGCATGCTGACCACGTCGTAGGTCTCCGATAGATCGTCGGCCAACTCAGGAAACGTGCCCAGGTGGGCTCGGTCGATCCATTGGCGCTGTTCAGCCCCGACAATGCTGGGGCTGAGGTCGAGGCCTTCGAACCGGGTATCGGGAAGGACGTCGGAGGCAACCAGGCAGAAGTGGCCGTGCCCGGCACCGACGTCGAGCCAGCGCTTGGGCCGGGCGTGGGCGGCCACCAGATCCACCCGACCGCGGTACGACGAGTCGTCGGAGCTGAAGACGAACTCCGACTGCTGGCCGCCGATCCCGTCGTAGAAGTCGCGGTAGTAGAAGTCGAGGCCCTCGAGCGAGAGACGTGGGTTCTGGAAGATGTGGCCGCAGGTCGCACATTGGTCAAGCTCGAACTCTCCCGGTTTGAACTGCAGGAGGTCGCCTACCCGGAGCCGCACCGAAAGAGAGGCCCCGTGACACAGTGGGCAGGTCCGGCGTCGGGGTTCGAAGAACCGGTCGATGCCCCCGGCCAGTAAGCCGGCGTACTCGGCCACCCGCTCGTCGGTGGTGGGAGTCGCCGACCGCCGCGCCGCTGTCCCCGACCGGTCCACCAAGGTGCGGATTGCCCCCCAGGCCCCCCGGAACGGTCGGGTGAGCGCACCGAGAGGAGTGAGGTCGCCCGGGCGCAGACCGGTGCCGCCGATGGCCAAGTACGGCTGGACGACGTACGAGGCCAGGGCCGCGGCCCCCCAGCCGGGCGCCACCCACAGCCCGGCACCGAGGACGGTGAATTGCACCGCCGGCATGGCCGCGACCGCCGGCATGGCTTTGGAAAAACGGGCAGACAGGTAGGCCCGCCGTTGGGAGGGGCCCTCCGGGGCGGCGTTCAGCCCGACGGCGATCGCCAGGTCGGAACTCTTCGCCGCGAATTTCTTGAGCTCCACGGTCGTCTCGAAGTAGGTGTGCGGATCGAGCTGATCGACCGCCTTGATGCCCGCCCGCTCCAGAACCACCCGATGGACCAGGGTCGCCTGTCGAGGCCCGTGTCCGGGGGCAAGGGGATTGGAGGCATAGGTGGCCGGGTCCACCGATCGGGCCAGGTCGAGAACCGGCTCGATGCCCAAGTCGCCGGGGACCAGGTCGAGCACGTCAAGGTGGTGGCGGCGGGCGTAACGGCTGGCGGCTTCCCGGACGGCATCGTCAAGCTGGACACCGGCAGCCGTCACGAAAGCGTGGTCGGGATCCAACCGGTCGGCGACCGGGCCGGCCTCGCCTCCGTTCGCCGCCGGTTCCTCGTCGGACATCCCCGGGAGGGCATCGACCCGCGCCCGCAGCCGCAAGCCATTGGCCAGAGTGCAGGCGGTGATGATGACCCACAGCCAGCCGATGCGGCGCGTTGGCCGCAACCGGCGCAAGGTGTCAACGATCATCTTGAGGCTTTCGAGACGAGGATCTCGTCGATGGCATCCGCGCCCGCGACTGCTCCGCCGGCGTCCCGGAAGGACTGACGAATACCGTCGGCGGCGATTCGAAAGGAGGGTTCGTCGAGCACGCTCAGCACCGCGTCGCGGAGCTCGGCGGCATGCACCCGTCCGAAGCGGACCCGTACTCCGGCGCCGGCCCGCACCACCTGGTCGGCCACGATGGGCTGGTCGTCCCGAATGGGGGCGAGGACCAGCGGGAGTCCCTGGGCCAGGCTTTCGCACACCGTGTTGTGGCCGCCGTGGGCGACGACGGCATCCATCTGACCGAGCACGGCCAGCTGGGGGACCCTCGACTGCACCAGCACATTGTCGACGCCCGGCGGGATGTCGACTTGATCGGGCGGCGCCACCATGACCGCCTGCACCGAACTGGCGGCCAGCGCATCGACGGCGGCGGCAAAGAATCGTCTTCCGATGTGGGCGTTGACCGTCCCGAGCGTCACCAGCACATGCCGGCGCTGCGGATCGAGCCATTCCCACGGGAAGGGGGTGGGATCGGGGCGCCGGTCGATGGAGGGCCCGACGAAACGGATCGTCGAGTCCGAGACGGCGACCGGTCCGACCAGGGCCTGGGTGGTGAAGGCGATGACGAGCTGGTCCGAGAAGCGTAGATCGCCGGTGGCGGCGGTTTCGGGGTTGACACCCAGTTCGAGCTGCAGCTCGACAAGTTTGGCCCGAACCCAACCGTCCACCTTCGGGAGCTCGGCGAGGGGATCGGTGAGCTCGGCGGAGGTGGTCGCGGAGGTGATCCACGGGATGCCCCGTTGGCGAGCCACGACGGCCCCGGCAACGGCTTGCTGGTCCACCACCAACACGTGGGGATCGAAACCCCGGACCACGTCGAACAACTCGGGGGCGGTGGCCGCGGCGTAGGGGACGATGAAGTCCTGCCACAGGAACTTCAGCGCTTCGGGGCCTCGCAGGCCGGTGCCGCGTCGTTGCAGCTCGTCGAATGCCCGCTGGTCGAGCGCGCCGACCAACGGGAGGAAGGCGGCATCGGGGGGAAGCAGCACGTCGACCACGCCCGGTAGGCCTGTCCAGGCGACTTCGTGCCCCCGAGCCGACAACTCGGCACCCAGGCCCACGGTGGGATTGACGTGGCCGGTGAGCGGCGGAACGGTGATCAGTATCCGACTCATGAGTTGGCCGGTTCCGGGCGGCCCGACTTCGCGGCCAGCCACGCCTGCTCGGCCTGCTCGTCGAGCCAGCCCTGCACCTGGCGACCCACCTCATGCGGGTTTTCCATCAAGAGTGCGTGGGAGCAGCCGTCAACCACGCTGAGCACCGATCCGGGGATGGAGTCCTCCAGCACGAAAGCCCGGTCCAGGATGTCGGAGTTCTCGCCGTAGAGGAGCAGGGTCGGGCACAACAGCCTGGTCAGGTCATCCGGGGTGGTGGGCACCGAGGCCCGGAGATCATCACCCATGGTGGACACCGTGACCAGGTCCTCACAGGTCTTGACCATGCGGCGAAGGGTCCGGGGCGCGTCCTTGGCCAGGTAGTCCCGGATACCCGGGTCGTCGAATCCGGAGACGAGGTCGGTCAGGTCGTCGACGATCTCGTCGCCCCAGCCCTCGAAGGCCGGATGGGCCTCGATCAAGGCCATGCCGGCCACGCGCTCAGGATGGCGGAGGGCGGTGGCCAACGCGATGGTGCCGCCGAAGCTGTTGGCCACCAGGTGGACGGGCTCGTCGATGGCCAGCGCATCGAGAATGCCCAGGAGATCGTCGATACCGTCCTCGATGCGGTACCCGCCGAGCGGGCGCTCACTGCGCCCGTGCCCACGGAGGTCGAAGAGCACCGTGTCGGTCGTGCGGGCCACCGCCGGAGCAAGGGTGTAGTAGAAGCTGGACAGATTGTCCATGATCAGACCATGGAGGAACACCACCGGACGCCGGTGGTCGGCAAACCGGTCAGGGCCCCCGCCGTCATCGTTGCCTCCGGGTCCGAGGCGCACCACGTTGAATCGCACGCCCCCCACCGTCAGGTCAGCCATGGTCCCTCCCATCCCGTGACGTGGGTCCGGTCATGGCAGCGACGTCACGATGTGATCCACCAGGGCACCCACGGACATGGCGATGATGTCATCGACTTCCATGGTGGCGATCCACGCCGGGAAATCGATGCGATCCCCGTACCGGTCCTGGAGGTACTCGCCGAGCGCGACGAACTCGATGCTCTCGATCTCCAGGTCGGCGTAGAACAAGGTATCGCGGTCGATTTCGATCTCGGCGACGTAGTCCTCGCCGATCACATTGGCGATGATCGTCCGCACATCGTCGAGGATGCTCTCTTCGGTTCGTGGCGGCGTCATCAAGCGGGCTGGGTAAAGGCAACCAAGTACTCCTTCGGGTCGGCCGGCTCCATGGGCGCGGCGGTGGGTTCGGTTCCGGTATCGGCGCCGACGGTCGGGACAGTGTTCGGCGACGTGGTGAGAACCGGCGATGGCAACACATCGATATCAACTGTCGAGTTCGGCGGAGCCGCCGCGACCTGTTTGTCCAAACGGGACCAGGCCGCGCTTCGATCGCCGTCTTCGATGGACTCGATGTGGATCGTGCCGCTGCCGACGGCGGCGATGCCGATCCACGGCGCCTGGGCCACCGACACCCGTCTCCCGCCGGCGGGTCCGCTCCCTACCATGACGGCATACTCGCCGTCATCGATCAGGGGGACTTCGATCGGGAAGAGCGGGCCGTGCCCCTCGGACCAGAGGGCGTGGCGCACCGCGTCCTTGGCCGCGATCCGACCGAGGAGCCAGAGGCGCTGCTCGCGAGGGTTCAGAGCCTCGTAGACCGCTCGCTCCGACGAATCGAGGTACCGGCGGGCCATCAGTTCACGGGACGCCGAGTCGCTCCAGCGCTCCTCGACGGCGACGTAGCCCTTGGGGGTCGGCGTGGCGAGAAGGTGGTGCTCGGGCTCCCGCAGCATGAGCCACAGCGGGGGATCGCTGTCGAAGCGGCGGTCGACCCAGCCGGTGATGCGCACACAGAGCGATCCGTTCCAGGTGAGCTCGAGGTCGGCCCGCACGGTCCGCGGCTCGACCTCGACGATGCGCACCGTGGTGGCGACCATCTCCCCGGGCGGCGGCTGGGGCCCGAAGAACTCGATGCGGTCGATCGACTGGGGCAGGGCGAGGAAGTCGGACTCGGCGGTGGCCATCAGCCACCACCCGTAGAGCTGACCGGCATTGTCGAGCCACGCTCCCGGGGTGGGCAGTGACTCGATGGTCCCGTCGACCCCGTCGTCGCCCAGCACCGCGATCGATCGCACACCCTGAAAGCTCGGGCCATGGAACATCCAGTGGTCGGCGTAGAGATTGCCGGGTCCAACCGGCGACGGGCGGGGCTGGTGCAAAGGCGTGGCGGAGGGCTCCGGGGCCGACGGGGTGGACGGCGCCAGGTGCACCGTGGCCCGTACGAATCCTTCGATGGCGGCGTCGACCCGGTCACTGGTCACTCGCTTGGCCGTGAGCACCGCCCGGGTCGGGGGTGCCCCGGCCAGCCAGCGCATGGCCCGCACGTTCTCGATGCGGGTGACCGCCAGGTCCGGTGCAAGTCTGGAGGCGGCCTGTCCGAGCAGCTCGACCATGGTCGTCATCGGCAGCACCGGAAATCGGTCCGAAAGGTCGTTCCAACCGTCGGGTTGGCGATAGAAGCAGTGATCGACCAGCCACGGGAACGCCTCGACACCGACGGACAGGATCTCCTCCGACACGCGTGCCACCGGCTCCGGGGCCGTCGTGGCGTCGGTCGAGGTGTCCGTTGCCTGCGAGCCCAACCCCGCGGGTCGCCCTCCACCCGGGTGACGGGGAGGTACCCCGGAGGCGAGGGCGGCGGTGATGGACTTCGTGGCGTCGAGGGTTTCGGCCAACAGCGCATCGAGCTCCGCCCTCAGCGCTGGCGAGGTGGTGGTCCCCCAGTCGGGCAGGTCATTCTCCCGCGTCGCGATGGTGTCGGGGCCGAGCCCCAGGGTGACCGAGTCGGGTAGCCGCACGAAGGGCGCTCCCAGCGCCAGCTGCACGGTGGGGCCGTAACCCGGCTCGACCTTGTTGGCCGGCAACGCCGCGCCAACCCCTGGGTCGAGAAGTCGTTCGAGGTGGACGTCGGCGCCTTCCACCCAGAGCGCGGCGGCCACCCGGGCCAGCTGCTCGAGCCCGGACCGGTTGGACGTGGCCGCCGAGATGCTCAGCTGCGATCGGTCCTTCAGGGTGTCGTCGGCAAAGGCCACCAGGCTTCCGACACCCAGCTGTACGAACACCCGCACGCCATCCTCGTACAGCCTCCCGACCAGCTCGCGGAACCGCACCGGTTTGACCAGGTGGTCGGCGGCCAGTTGCCGGACGGCGTCGGCCTCGGTGGGATAGCGCTCGCAGGTGGTGGCCGACCACAGCGGGATCCGTGCCGCTTGCAGAGGCATCCGGTCCCAGTGGTGCCGCACGATGTCGAGGTAGGGCTCGAAGAACGGGGTGTGGAATCCGGAACGGAAGGGAAGCTCCTGGGCCAAGACCTTGCGGGCGGCCAACCGGTGACCGGCCTCGGCCATGCTTTCCTCCGGCCCGCAGATGACCGACTGGTGCGGGCAGTTGTCGTGGGAGACCACGACTCCGTCGAGGCCGGCGATGACCTCGCCGGCGACACTGGCGCCGCATCCGAGTGCGACGAACACGACGCCCGGGACCTCGAGGCTGCCCGGCTTGAGACCGTCGAGGAAGTCATCGGCCAGACCGGCCGGGATGAGCTCGGCGGTGAAGGCGCCGGTCCACTCCCCGAGGCTGTGCCCGGCGACATCGTCCGGGGCGATCCCGAGGGCGGTCAGAGCCTGGTGCAGGAGGCGGCCGGCTTCGAAGATCTTGCGACCCTGCAATTCGATGCCCTTCGCACCGTCGGGCAGGGCGGCCGACTCGAGCCCGAACCATCCGGCGATGTCGCCGAGATCGGCTTCGAAGGTGGGCTCGATGCCGGGGAAGAGGAACGCCACTCGTCCGCCCCCGGTCACCAGGCCCGACGGTTCGAACCAGATGTCGTTGCGGCCCCGCCACGGTTGGCCCTTGGCGAGCACCCGGGCGGCGAGTTCCAGCCGCTTCGGGTTGGGGTCGACGATGGCGAGGCGGGCTGGGCCACTGCCCGCCGGAAGGCTTGCCCGGTCGGGGTGGCGGTCCGGCGAGATCGCCGCCAGTTGGTCGGCCAGATCGGAGCCGTCGCGCACCTTGCAGGAGGATGGCGTCGAAGCGGAAGGGATGATCGTCCGGTCGGGTGGGCAGCCCCTGGGTGGCGGGGGGGAGTTCGGCCGGCCGGGCCGGAGTCGATGCCGAGCCGTGCTGCTCCACGATGACGTGGGCATTGATGCCGCCGAACCCGAAGGCATTGACGCCGGAGCGGCGACGGTCCGGCCGGACAGGACCAGGGCTCGGCGTGGTCCAGGAGGCGGAATCGGGTGTCGGCCAAGGCGGGATGGGGATCGTCACCGTGCAGCGTCGGCGGCAGCACGCCGTGGTGGACGGCCAGCACCGACTTGATGAGACCGGCGGCGCCGGCCGCCGGCATGGCGTGGCCGATGTTCGACTTGACGGAACCGAGGGCGCGCCGGGGGCCGTCGACCGGTTCGTGTTTGCCGTACACGCACCGGAGGGTCTCCAGCTCGGCGCTGTCGCCGGCAGGCGTCGCGGTACCGTGGCCCTCGATCAGGCCGATGGTGGCGGGGTCGACCCCGGCGACGCGGTACGCCCGCTCCAGGGCGAGAACTTGGCCGTCCACCCGCGGGCTCATGAGACTCGAATGGCGGCCGTCGCTGGCCACACCGGACCCGCAGAGGGTCGCGTACACACGGTGGTCGCGACGCTCCGCATCGGCCAACCGCTCGAGGACCAGCATGCCGGTACCCTCCGAAACCAGGATGCCGTCGGCATGGCGGCTGAACGGACGGATCTCCCCCGACGGGCTGAGCGCACCGAGTTGGGAGAAGACCGACCAGAGGGTGACGTCGTGGCAGTGGTGCACCCCCCCGGCCAGCACAACGTCGCAACGCCCGGATCGGAGGTCGGAAATGGCGGCATCGACGGCAATCAGCGAACTCGCGCAGGCCGCATCGATGGTGTAGGCGGCCCCACCGAAGTCGAAGCGGTTGGCGATGCGTGACGCGGCCAGGTTGGGGACGAGGCCGATGGCCGATTCCGGGCGGAAGTCGCCGAGCTGATCGGCAAACGCCTCCTTTACCGCGACGAGACGGTCATCGTCGACCTCGGGGAGGAGGCATCGCAGGGTATCGAGGAGCTGATTGGAGGTGCGAACCCGTTGATCCAGGCGGGCCAGTGCGGGGGTGAGGTAGCCACCGCGCCCGAGGACGACGCCGATGCGTTCGTGCGGCACATCGCCGAGCCCACCGGCGTCGTCGACGGCCGCCGCCGCCGTCTTCAGCGCCATCATCTGATCCGGTTCCGCGCCTTCCACGGTCACCGGCATGATGCCGAACCGGCCCGGTTCGAAGGTGAGGGCCTCGCCCTGGACGAAGCCACCCCGGGTGGACGTCAGGTGATCGGCGTCGCCATCATCGCCGGCGAAGAATCGGGGGTCGACGCGGTCGGGCGGCGCCTCGATGATGGCATCACGGCCGGCGACGATGTTGTCCCAGAAGGTCTCGACATCGGGGGCGCCGGGGTACACGCACCCCATCCCGACCACCGCGATCAGATCGGTCTCGCTCATCGAACCCGTGTGAGCTGGCGGAAGTGGCGCTGGAGCTCGGACCCGAGGTCGTCAGGAAGCGGCTCACGATCCTGTGACTCGAACGGTGAACCGTCGGCGTCGTAGCCGCCGTCCAGGCGGGCCATGCCCCGGATGGAATGGAAGGCCCGCCAGAAGCGCACCCGCTCCGGGTCGAGCTCCTCGAGCGTGGTGTAGCCGAGTTTGTAGGTATTGAGCAGGGTATTGCGGATCATCTTGATGGCAGTGCGCTCGGCCCGGTTCTTGGCGAAACAGGGTGCCGACCAGAACGCAACCAGCGTGAAGGCCACATCGAACTCGGGTTCGGCCAGCACCGCTCCGCTCCAGTTGGCCACCGTCAGACCCTTCCCCGGCCCACCGTGCACCGGCCACTCCATCGGGGGCGGGCCGAACACGCACAATGGCTGATAGCCGCCGTGGCACAGCACGACGTCGGCGGGCGGCGGGAGATGCTCGTCAAGCCACCTCCGCTCGGCCGGGAAGCGGTCGGGATCGATTCGGGCCACCTCGGTGGCGGCAGCGATGGTGGGAATCGGGTGGTCGGCGCCCAGTTCCTTGGCCGACAACCGGTGGATGGCGTTGTGGTTGGCCGCGAATCCACGCAGTAGGTCGTCAGCCTGGTGCAAGTTGAAACCGATCAACTCCGGGAGGGCGACACCGGTAACCGCCTCGCTGATGAGCGCCCACCGAGGCTCGGCGGTGGAGGTGGGCCCGAGATCGACGACCCGACGGACGTCCATCGCCCCGCAGCCGTGCAATCTGCTCATCCGCATGGCCGCGGCCTCGCGATCCAGATCCCGCCGATCGGTGGCGATCCGGACCACCAGGGGAACCCCCCAGGGATGGTCCGGCCCGATCGAGGAGTGCTGGGAGGAGGTGGGTGGGCTCTTCAGCCGGAACCCGAACGCCCACGACCCCTGGGCGTGATCGAGCGGCAGGGGCTCCTCGGCGTACTCGAGCTCCGATCCGACCGCGGCGGAACAGGCTTCGAGGAGTGAGGCCGACCACCGGCCGACGGCTGGAGGAAGACTCCCGCCCGGGAGCGAGTTGTCGTCACGGCCGTTGTCTCGGGAGGGCCGGCTCGGGCTGAGCGGCATGTGGGAGGTCACCATGGGCTCGCCGATCAGTAGGTGTCGGTCCAGGCAACGATGAAGTGGCCGCGGACAGTGGCGAGGGGCTCGGTGGCGATCCAACGGCCGCGGCAACGAAGGCGCTCCCCCCGCACCGCGTCGATTTCGAAATCCTTCGGGCGACCACGCAGGCCGAACCCGGTGGCTTTGGCCGCCGCCTCCTTGACCGTCCAGAGACGGGTGAGCCAGGTGTCTCGCTCGTCATCGGTGCCCGCCTGCAGCGAGCGCTCGGCCGGGGTCAGCGCGGTTCGCTCGAACGTCGGGGACCGCGGCTCAACGGCTTCGACATCGATCCCTATCCCCAGATGAGGCTGGCCCTCACCGCTCGCGGACGCAGGCGACTCTCGGAATGTGGCCGCCAGCGCCACCGCCACCGAGGACTTGTGGGCGATCGAGACCCGTACGCCGCGGGTCGCCAGTCGGGCGCCCTGGACCTTCACGACGGGGCAACCGTTGGCGTCATTCTCCACAACGATGCGGGTCGATTCGATCATTGCGAAGTCCCGGCTGATGAGGTGATGCCGCACGGCATCCTTGGCTGCTACCCGACCGAGCAACCACTGGATGCGACCGTGGCCGGTCATGGACCCGAAGACCGTCTGCTCCGTCGGCCCCAGGTACCGGCCAGCCAGGGCGTCGACGTCCGTCGAGGCATCGAACGGCACCTGGACCCGGGTGCAGGTCCCGGGGCCGGCGCCCACCTCGAGTTGGAGCTCGCCCTGCGGATCCGGCCACGTCGTGCTGAGACCGGTCACCGGACCACCGCGTCGACGGACGGTCCCCACCGGCCCATCTCGGGCGCCAGTGCCTCGGGCAGAGCCCGCATGACGACCACGTGTCCCGGACTGGCCGGCGCCGCCGCCAGCTCGTCAAGGAGGGCCCGGGCCCCGTCGTCGGGCTCAATGAGGCCGATGCCGAGTCGGGAGTACTCGCGCTCGATCTCGGGTGACACCATGCCGGCGCCCGCCCACGGCCCCCAGTCGATGCTGACCACCCGGCCAGGCCGGGAATGGTTGGCGGCCTCGGCCAGTTCGTCGAGTGCGTCGTTGGCGGCTCCGTAGTCAACCTGCCCGCGGTTGCCGAACACACCACTCACGCTCCCGAAGAAGACCAGGGTGGTCTCGGGCCCGGTGACGTCGAGCAAGGTGCGGGCGGCGTCGACCTTGGTGGCGAACACCCGCTCGAATCCGTCCGCGGTCTTGTCACGGAGCAAGCGGTCGTCAAGGATGCCGGCCCCGTGCACGACGAGGTCGAGGCGGCTGAATCGGCGATAGATGTCTCCCACCACGCCGGCCAAGCCCTTCGCATCCCGGACATCGACCGGGTGGTAGCTCACCCCGCACCCGAGCTCGCCGAGGATGGCCAGTGTGGCGCGGATCTCCCGTTCGGCCAGGATGCGGGAGCACTCAGCCTCGACGGCGGCGGGCGTCGAGAACCGGCCGGTGCCGATCAACACCGCTCGCAGCCCAAAGAGGTCATTGGCGGCGGCGACGGCGGAATCCTCGTCGGTCACCGGAAGTGGCGATCGGCCGACCAGCTCGATGTGGCATCGACCCTGGCGGGCGATGGCAACCGCGGCCTGGGCGGTGATCCCTCGCGCCCCTCCGGTCAGGAGGACGACCGG
Source organism: uncultured Acidimicrobiaceae bacterium (assembly GCA_963819695.1). GTDB lineage: Bacteria > Actinomycetota > Acidimicrobiia > Acidimicrobiales > RAAP-2 > DASZIT01. The sequence goes on from CAWFXD010000002.1 coordinate 97,818, forward strand.
GTCGGACGTCCGGAACGGTTGGAGCTCCCCCCCGCCGTCGACGAAACCCGGCGTCGAAACCGACAACGGTTCGGGGACCACCACACGGGTGACCCGTTGGAGTCCGTCGTAGCCCACCTCGACAGGGCCGCGGTCGGTATCGAAGAACTCGTCGACGATGCAGGCGGCCAGAAAGTCAGTGTCGCCATTTGGATCGAGGTCGACAACCCGAATGGCGCGGTCACCGAACTCGCGGCTGAGCGACTTGGCCATACCCGCCAGCCCCAGGCCCGGAACGGTGGCGGAGGGCTTGCCGGTGAACGAACCGCTTCCCGGGGTAGCGGTGATCAGCCGGGTGGCGCCGCCGAGGATGGTCGGCTGCCACCAGGCAAAGGCCGAGCGAGCATCGAAGGACAACGGGTCGGAGGCGACGCCGGGGTGCAGTGCCCTCAGCCAGATCAGGGCATCGGCGGTCCGCAGCAGCTCGGTGTCCGTCTCGGTGGGTCGGTCGTCGGCCGCGATGATCGAAACCGATGCCCCCCAGCCTTCGAGATGGGCCGCCACCGCACCGCCCACCCCCCGGGTGTCATCCGCCACGAAGATGGTGGTTCCTTCGAGCCGCCGTCGGTCGGTGGCGGGAGGGCCCACGTCGACGGTCGTCACGATGTGGCGGGCGGCGACGGCCGGAATGACCGGTCCGTCCTCTTCCGGTGCTACGGAAGGATCCGTCGTGCCCGACCCGGGTGCCGGAGCCTCTGGCGCCGGGCCCGCCGGAGCCGATTCGGGGTCGAGGTCGTCGATCCAGGCCACGATCTCCCGCAGTGACTTGAGCTGGGCAAGCGCCTCGAGCGCGGAGTCGTCGATGCCGTCGTCACCCTTGGCGTCGAGTCCGATGCGCTCGGCGAGGTCGCCGATAATTTCGATGCGCTTGATCGAGTCGATGGACAGATCGGCTTCGAGATCGAGGTCGGGGTCGAGCATGTCGGTCGGGTAACCGGTGCGATCCGCCACCAGCTGAAGTACCAACGCGAGGAGTGCGTCACCTCGCAGGTGGCTCGGCGGCGCCGTCGAGGGAGCGCCTCGAGCTCGTCGGCTGATGGTCGGGACGCCATAACGTTGTGTCCGTGGCTGCCGGCCGCCGGGACCGCAGCCGCGATGGCGGGGTCGGCGAGGGCCGGGGCGGGGAGGGAGGCGCTCGAACCGATGGCCTCGGCGGGCGCGCCGAGGTATCGGAGCATCACCTCCCGCTCGGTGGCCACGATCTCGCGGAGGCTCCGGAGGTGCTCGAGCACCGTTGCCTCGCGCTCCGGGTTGTTGGCCACCCCGCCGGCGGATATCGCCGGGTACTCGTCGGCGGGCTGCAGCGATCCCACGACGACGTCGCCGGAGGCGGTTCGCACCAGGTGGCCATCGACGGTCCACCCGGGCGCCGGGATCGGGAGCTCGCGGGTATCAACCACCTCGGCCCGCCCGGAAAACAGCACATCGGTGTCGAGTTGGAAGCCGGCGACGGCGAGCTCGGCGAGGGCCAGCAGAAACCGATGGACGCCGTGCTCGCCGGGAACGTCGGTGGGGATGGCACGGTGAGGACGGTCACCCAGGATCTTGCCGACCAGTTGCGTGAGCACCCGACCGGGTCCCGTTTCGATGAACACCCGGATACCCGCCTCGTACATCGCTTCGACCTCGTCGACGAAGCGCACCGACTCGCCGACCTGCCGAGCCAGCAACGCCCGGATCTCGTCGGGGCCGGTGGGGTAAGGCGACGCGGTGGTGTTGGACCACACCGGGATCCGGGGCGTCTCGACGCGGATCGAGGCGAGGTCGACGGCCAGTTGCCCCGGAGCCGCGGCCAACAGTGGGCTGTGGAAGGCGCAGGCGACGTTGATGGTCTTTGCCGCGATGCCGGCTCCGGCGAGCTGGCCGACCACCGAGGCGACGGCCGCGCTGGCCCCGGAGATCACCGCCTGGGATGGGCTGTTGTGGTTGGCGATCACCACCTCCGGGTGATCCTCGAGGACCTTGGCCACGGCTTCGAGCGGCGCGCTCACCGCAGCCATGGTCCCGGGGTCGTCTCCATCCGCGGTGGCGGCGTTGACGATGGCATGGCCTCGGGCTTCGCTCAGCCGGAGCAGGCTCTCGGGTTCGAAGACCCCGGCGGCGGCCAAGGCCACCAGCTCACCGTAGCTGTGGCCGGCGGTGGCATCGGGCGTGACACCGACCGAGGCGAGCAACCGGGTCATGGCCAACCCGCAGATCCCGAGCACGGGTTGGGCCACCCTCGTATCGGTGACGACGGCGGTCTGGGCGGCCCGCTCCTCGGCGGAGAACGCCGCGGAAGGATACAGGGCGTCGACCCACGGGGCCCCGACGGTGAGCAGATCGCGAAGGTGGGGAAAGGTAATGAAGAGGTCGCGGAGCATGTCCGTCCGCTGGCTGCCTTGACCCGGATACATGAACGCGGTCCGGGATCCGGCGACCTCAGCCGGGTCGGTGTCGCGGTCGGCGCGGAACACGCCGCCGCCACCCGCCTCCGGGCGGCGGGCATCGTTGAGCTTGCCGGCGAGATCGCGGAAGTCGGTGGCGACGATGGCGATCTGAGTCGGTCCCTGTCCGCGGGTGGACACCGTGGCCGCCAAGTCGCGCAGCCGATGTCGCTGGCCGGCTGGGTCGTCGCGAACGATGGCATCAACCACCGTCGAGAGCTGCACGAGTTGCTCGAGGGCGGCATCGGGGTGTTCGGCACGAAAGAGAAACAACTCCGCCGGCCACGCGTCGATGCCATGGGCCGGGTCCCTCGGATCCGGCGTAGGACGACAGCACCGCGTGAAAGTTGGCGCCGCCGAATCCGAAGGCGCTCACGCCAGCATGACGCTGGTCACCCGCCCACGGTCGAGCGTGGTCGATGAATCGGAACGGGCTGGTCGTGATGTCGTAGGCCGCGTTGGGCGACGTGATGTTCCCGGTCGGCGGCAGCACGCCGCGGTACAGCGCGCTGGAAGCCTTGATCAACCCGGCAAGCCCGGCCGCGCACTTGGTGTGACCGATCTGGGACTTCACGGAGCCGAGCACGCACGAACCGACGGCCGCGTTGTGCCCGGCGAATATCTCGGTGAGAGTGGCGAGCTCGGTCCTGTCGCCGACGACGGTGCCGGTGCCGTGGGCCTCGACCAGTCCGAGGTCGGCGGTGGATCGGCGGGCCTGGGCATAGGCGCGCTCCACGGCCAGCTGCTGCCCTTCCTTGCGGGGCGCGGTGAGCCCGAGGTGGCGCCCATCGCTGGACCCGGCGACGGCTTCGATGATCGCATAAATACGGTCACCATCCCGCTCGGCATCCTGTCGCCGCTTGAGGACCACACAGGCGACGCCCTCGCCCAAAGCGATTCCGTCAGCCTCGGCATCGAACGTCCGGCACTGTCCGCTGGGCGAGAGCGCGTGCACCGAAGAGAACAACAGGAAGTCATTGATCCCGTTGTGCACGTCGGCGCCGCCGCACAACACCACGTCGCTGTTGCCGGCGATCAACTCCTTGCAGGCGGCGTCGACCGCGGCCAGCGACGCCGCGCAGGCGGCGTCAACGGTCAGATTGATCCCGCCCAGGTCGAGGCGGTTGGCGATGCGGCCGGCGATCACGTTGGTCAGCACCCCCGGGAACGAGTCCTCGGTGAGAGACGGGAGGTAGTCGTCGAGCTCAGGCGGGAGGTCGCCCAGGATCTGAGGGAGCATGGCTCGCATGCCGTAGGCGCCGGACAAGTCGTTGCCGTTCTCGGCACCGAAGATGACCGAGGCCCGGGAGCGATCGAACTCCCGGTCGGCGTAGCCGGCGTCGGCCAGGGCTCGCGTGGCCACCTCCAGACTCAGAAGCTGTACGGGTTCGATGGCAGCCAGTGCAGTCGGGGGAATCCCGTAGGCGAGCGGGTCGAATCCGACCTCGGACAGGAAGCCGCCCCACTTCGACGGGGTCTTTCGCCCGGCACCGACCGTGGTGGAATCGGGGTCGAAGTAGAGGTCGGGCTCCCAGCGCGACTTGGGCACCTCGGTGATGGAATTCACACCGTCGACGATGGTGGCCCAGAACTCGTCCGTGGTCGTCGAGCCGGGGAACATCGACGCCATTCCGACGATGGCGATATCGAGGGGTGCCGGAATCCGGTTCGGTTCTTCGGTGAACGTCCCGCTCTGGGAGGCGACCCGGTGGATCAGTTCGGTGCTGGCCGACGACACTTCCTCGTGGAGATCGGCGATGGTCGTGAGCTGATGGCGCAAGGTGGCGACCTGGCCGATCATGTACATGCCCTCTCGGCGCTGGGTCTCCTCGTCGACCTCCACCAGGCCGTCGTCACCATGGGTAAGGCCTTTGCTTGCCATCCGCAGGCGGCCCAGGTTCAGGACTTCGAGTTCTGCCCACATCTCCTTGGTGGTCACCTGGTCGGCTTCGAGCCTGGCTTTGGTGTCGGCGAATGTCCGTACGTAGTCGGTCTCGACGCAGCGGGTGGCATGCCCGGGTGACGTCTCGAGCAGGACGGTCTGCTGGCAGGCGAGTGCGGTGTCCTGGAAGGCAGGCTGAATGGCTCCGGTGGCTACGGCTTCGGCGGTGAACAAGTAGGCGGTGCCCATCAGGACTCCCAGGTGGGCACCGCGAGCGGCCAGCGGCGCCCCGATGGAGGCGACGGCGGCCGCCGACCTGGCGTCGTGGATACCCCCGGCGAAGAGGACGTGCAGGTTCTCCGCGTCAGGGACATCGCAAAGCCGTTCGACCTGTTCATCCCACAGCGGGAAGCTGGCCCGCGGGCCCACGTGGCCACCGCATTCACGGCCTTCGAACACGAATCGCCTGGCACCCTCCTTCACGAAACGGTCCAACAATCCGGGGGAGGGCACGTGGAGATAGGTGGCGATCCCAGCCTCCTCGAGCGGCGCGGCCTGGGTCGGCCGGCCGCCAGCGATGAGCGCGAACGGCGGTCGGGCTCGTTGGACCACCGCCAGCTGCTCTTCCCGCAGTTCGGGCGGTACGAAGCCGAGAATGCCGACGCCCCACGGACGGTCACCGAGAAGTTCGCCCGTCCGCCTGAGGAGAGGCTCGACCTCGGACCCGGGCATGAGGGCGAGGGCCAGGAACGGCAGGGCCCCGTCATCAGCTACGGCCGCGGCGAACGCCGCGTGATCGCTCACCCGGGTCATGGGTCCCTGGGCAATCGGGTAACGGATCTGGTGGGCCTCGGCGATGCCGCCGCCCGGGCGGAGCGGAGTGTGCAGGTCGGCGGCGGCCAAGTGGGTTCGTATCGAGCTACGAATCGCCTCGACCACACCGCCGGTCGTCTTGAAACGGCGAGCCAGCTTTTCCGCCGAGGCGCCATCCTGCCCGATGGGGAACAGGTCGCGGCCGATGTCGGGGCCGAGTTCGGCGGCGATGAGATCCGGCGGCTCGTCCGCACTTCTCGCAGCAACCGGGAGATCGGGACGGGTGTAGACCCGATGGTCGCCGATGACGCGCGTCTCGCTTCCGTCCATCGTGGCCACGGCGGCGCGTGTCGCCGCCGGGAGGTTGCTCTCCCGGACCAGCGACAACTGACTGTCCAGCACGACTCCCCGGGCGCCGGCCGCGACGGCGCCGGCCGCGGTGTGCAATCCGATCCCTCCCCGCGCCCACACGGGAACACCCAAATCGAGGGTCTGCTGGAGCAGGACGAATGTCTCCGTATCGCCTACCCGCCCGCCGCTCTCGCAGCCCTTGGCGATGAGACCACCGGCACCGGCGGCGACCGCGGCCCGGGCCTCGGCCAGAGAGGTGATCTCGGCGAGAACCCGACGGCCCGGTGACCATCGATCAACGGTTGTCTCCAAGCTCGCGTTGTCGATGAGGTGGGCGACGGTGGAGGCGCCGAACAGGATGGTAGATACCGCGGCCGGGAAGACAGAAGGATCGGATCGATCGGTCGCGCCCATAGTGACGCGGGGTTGGACCGCAAAGGGGCAATCGGTGCGGGCAGTGATCGCCTCGACGGTGGAGACAACGTCGTCATCGCCTCCCAATTCGAGCACTGGAAGGGCGCCAGCTCGGGCCAGGGCGACGATCAAGGAGACGTTGGGGCAGCCCGATGCGCTCGCCGGCGGCGCGAGTTCCATGCCGAGGATCAGATCCCTCGAGTCGCTTGTCATCTAAGCCCCATTTCCAAGTCTTCGAGTCAGCATCGGCAGCCCGGAGTCGATCCCTAATCCTCGTAAGGGGGGAACGGTGCGGGCGAGAGACTATTGTGTTATTCATCCAGGGAGTGGACATCACTTGCGGATAACTTCGGTCCAAACCGGGTCGGACTGTGCGGGTCTACTGCGGGGACCGGCAACTTCGACGAGATCGAAGTTATCCCGAAACGATTGTCACCATTTACCCCTCGACTTAATCCTCCGACCCTTTTATTCGGACCGGTGAGCGCTCGTGGAGCGTCACAATCGCGAGAAAGCGTACGTTAATAACGCTCTGACCTGGCAGGCTGTGCGGATCTCGCTCTCGACATCTTGGGATTATGAAGTGGCACGTGTGCTGCCAATACCGTCCATGGAGCGGCGGGAGAGCCGCGGCTGGACTACCAGCCTCGGGGATCATTCTGCGCTTCATGAACGCGAAACTGACGGTCAGAATGTGAAACTGACGGTCAGAATGTGCAACTGATGGTTATGCCTTTACGCGGGAGGTGTCTACGCCTTTAGTCGTTCGTAGCCGCCGTACCGCTCCACCGAAAACTTCGAGCACCCGACCGGTCGAAGGCCACCAGACGATGTTCGTCGAGTTGGATATCGGGTTGGTTCACGTGGCGGACGTATCAGTCAGCCTGTTGCTAAGGCTTCCCCGGGAGCTGCGGGAAGGCGAGGCAAACCGAGATCGGTGACCGCGCGATTGCTAGATTCGATCTGTACCCAGCGGTGGGAGTCAACCGAATGACAGCCTTCATCAAATACGTCACCTTCGATTGTGCCGACCCCAGACGACTGGCCGCCTTTTGGTCAGAAGTCACGGGCTACGTATCAGTGACGCAGCGAGATGACTTCGCGGCACTGGCGGCACCGGATGAGCGAGGCGTCCGAGGAATCCTGTTCTGGAAAGTCCCGGAGCCCAAAGCAGCCAAGAGCCGCATGCATGTCGATCTCGCGTCGAAAGAGCCTGGGACTGAGATCCAACGACTGGTCGGTCTGGGTGCCACGATTGTCGAAGCGCGAGAAGGCAATGGAGCGAGCTGGACCGTGATGCTGGACCCTGAGGGAAACGAATTCTGTATCGGGTAGACCCCCAACTCACCGACAATCTGGAGCTCAGGATCGTGCCCCAAAACGCTCGTGCAGCGGCAATGATGGCGACGCGGATACTGCCTTGAAGCTGGGGGCGGTTACAGGCCCTTTCTGACGGTTCGCTCCAAGATGCCAAGCGTGGCTCGCAGAGCCGACTCGGGCACGATTGGGAAGCGTTCCTTCAGATCGCCGCTCACCTTCGACCAGTCGTAGTAGGTCGTCACGTTGGTGACCCCGTCCTCACCGGTATCCAGGCGGTAACCATAGAAGTGCGGAACCGGAATATCGGGCCCGAGATCCCAGGCGATCTCCTTGTCGCGCTCAAAGAGGATGATGTTCACCGTCACGTCGTACTTGGCAAGGGGGACGTCATTGAGCGACTCGCGGTCCATGTGGATGACGAACGTATCGCCCACCTTTTCCGCCGGCTCGCCGGTGAAGTCCTGCAACATTCCAGAGGCGTCGATGGCCACATGACCCGCCGGGCTCCGCAAGATGTCGAAGATCGCGGCGGGCGGCGCCGGGATGGGACGGGTCACCTCTATTCGGTCGGGCAGGAAGACGGTATCGGGCATGTGGAGCTCCTAGTGGCGTGGGTGGGCTCGGCCACCCTCTTGATCTTGGGTTCGACCAGCATCGCGCGCCGACGCCGAGGCCCGCTCCGAAACGAACCTGGATCAGTCCAGCCGGCGACACCGGCTTGGCCTGCCGGTTCGTCGGACGCTCTCAGTGAGAATCATCCGATCTCCATAGGTTCTGGAGACCCGGAGTGTTAAGCAACTCCGTCAGTTTGGATGAACTGGTGGGCCGTGCGAGTCTCGATCTCGCCACCTTGGGATTAAAAGTCGTGAAGCCGTCGCGGGGTGTGGTTGGGTCAGGTGATGTTGAGGCAGGTCAGGTCGCCAGGATCGGTGGTACTCATTGGGTATAAGTAGGTCGAGTAAGGGGTAACGAGGCGAAGCTCCGTTGTCATTTCGGTTGTCGGCCGGGCGGTCAATCGGTCAATGCGATGGACCGTCTCTATCTGGGCGAGAGGACACCGACGCTCATCGTGTGGGGGAGGAAAGGACTGGATCATCCCCTGTCCCATGCTTACCAGGCGCTCGATGCGATGCCCAACAGTCGGTTGGAGGTACTTCCCAGTGCCGGCCATTTTCCGGAGGAACCCGCCAGGTTCGTCGAGATCCTGAGAGACCTCTTGCGTACTACCGAGCCCAGCAAGTTCGCCCCAAAGAAGATGCGAGAGCGGCTCCGACGGGGTGCGACCGCACCCTCCCCCGAGCCCCAGCCGATCGCAATGCGACCTACGTCTTCGGAAGCTGCCTCTACCACTGGATGTGGGCGGATTCCGATGGTGCTGCCCGGTCCTATCCGGGCTGTCTCTCATGGACTTCCCGCTGTGGATCAGAATGAGCCTCTAACCGGTGCGAACGGGAACCGTAAACCAGAAGGTGCTCCCTCTGCCGAGCTGGCTCGCAACCCCACAGTCGCCTCCCATGAGGGTGATGAGTTGCCGGCTGATGGACAATCCCAGGCCACTACCCCCGTATTTCCGTGACGCTGACATATCGGCCTGCACAAACGGATGAAAAATCATATCCAGCTTGTCAGGATCGATCCCGATACCCGTGTCCGCGACTTCGAAACGAAGCACCATGTCTCTATCAACGGATTCCAATTCAGTGACACGGACGGCAATTTCACCGTCAGGTGTGAATTTGATGCCATTGCCGACCAGGTTGACCAGGACTTGACCCACCCGTACCGGATCGCCGGCAACCATCGTCGGAACGGAGTCGCCGATCTCCCCGACCAACCTGAGCCCCTTGGATTCCGCCTGAGGTGTCAACAAGCGAAGGACGTCTTGCACCACAGCCTGGACGCTGAACTCGGTGTCATCGACGTTCACTATTCCCGCTTCGATGTTGGTGTAGTCGAGGATGTCATCGATAATGGTCATGAGTGCGGATCCTGAACCGCGCAATGTCTCCGTGTAGTCGCGCTGCGTATCGTCGAGGTCGGTTTCGAGGAGAAGTTCTGACATTCCCATGATGCCGTTCATCGGCGTACGCATCTCGTGGCTCATGTTGGCCAGAAAATGCGACGTGATCTGGGATGCCTCAGTGGCCTGAATAGCCGTACGCTTAAGACGCCGCTCGAACTCCTTCCGGTCCGTGATGTCGACAAGACCACTCAGGAAATAGTCGTCGTCTCCATCGGTTCCGTGAACCCGAACGATACGCACCGCGCCCCAGACGATATGCCCTTTGGCGTGAATGAAACAGCCCGTGTAATTGAGCTCCGGTATTTCCCTCTCCAACAGCGCCGCGACACCTTCACTGATTAACGTTGCATCGTTGGGATGGCTGACTTCGATCACGTTCATAGATTCCAGCTGACCGGCCGAACGGCCGAGGATTTCACACATTGCCGGATTGGCCCGAATAAAGCGGCCGTCCATCGAGACCTCGGCGAGACCGACCGGGGCCAGATCAAATAGCGCATTCGACCGCTTCTCCGACGAGAGCAGCGAGTGTTCGACCTCCTTCTTACGTGTTATATCGTCGAAGTAGGTCAATGCACACGCAAGGTTTCCCTCTTCGTCGAATATGGCAGATGCATTGACAGAACACCACACCACTCTCCCTGAGGCATGTAAGTAGCGCTTCTCAGCATGGAATTGCCGGAAGGTGTTCGACTCAAGCGCAGGTGCCGCCAACGCCTCCATGTTGGCCACGCTTTCAATCGTCTCTTGATCGTCGGGGTAGCAGATGTCTACCAGAGTCATCTCGTGGAGCTGCTCGGCCGAGGTTGCGGAACTCGAAGCCGATCGGTTTGACTGCGAGCTTGTTGAGCGATTGTTGAGCGTCCTTCGTGTGGGCCAACTGGTGAGCCAGGGCGAAATGGAAGTTGACGATCTTGACCGTCCACGTCCTGGAAGGTGCGAACGAAGACGAGCAGAAACTCTCCGGAGGGAAAGGCTTTGTGATCGTGCAGATGTCTCGACTCTGAGAGCAGAAGACCTAAGTTCCTGCTCCTCCCTGGCCGGATTCAGCCATTCGATCCATCCCGTCGCAGCGATCGAGCTCCAAAGTCCCGACCGCTTGGCTGCTTCGGCTTTCCGGGACTTTCGGCTCGAGAGTTTGTACGTAACTTGAAGACCTGTGCGCAAACAGTTTCCCAGCTTTCGGCACGTTGGAGTAGAAATTCCTCTTCAACTCGACAATGAATCTTGTACTTCTTGTACAGGACTTCTAAGGTTGGCCCGGTGGGTATGAGGGTTGGAGAGCTAGCGCGGAGGACAGGGGTCGGAGCGAGCACACTTCGCGCCTGGGAGCGGCGATTCCACTTTCTCGAACCGCAACGGTCACCGGCGGGCCACCGTCTTTACCTCGAAACCGATGTCGGGCGGGTGGAAGCCGTCCTTCGCCTCGTCTCCGAAGGGCTCACCCTTCCGGCTGCGATCGCCCGGGTCTCGAGCGTGGGGACAGGGGCCCTGCCTGCCGGCGAGGGCGAGGCACTCCTCTTCGGCCAGATCCTCCAAGTGGCGAACATAGGCGTCTGGGTCTCCCGGGACGGACGCACCCGCTACGCCAACCGAAAGATGGCCGAGCTCATGGGCTGCCCAGTCGACGATCTCCTCACTCAGACCTGTACTCGATTTCCACCAGCCCGACGAGCTTGAGGTCGATAAGAAGCGGGGGAGGAGGGTACGGGCCGGTGAGCGGTTGAACTTCACACAGGAGCTACGCAGGGACGATGGATCGACCTTCCTGGCTCAGGTGACCACGACCCCTCTTTTCAACCAAGCCGGCCAGTACGAGGGGGCGGTTGCGCTGGTGGACGACGTCACTGCTCGGACCGAAGCCGAAACCCAATCACGCTTTCGAAACGCCCTTCTCGACGCCATCGGAGAAGCGGTACTCGCGGCAAAGCCCGACGGCACGATCGTGTACGCCAACCCGGCCGCCGAACGGCTCTTCGGATGGAGGGCCGCTGAACTCATCGGCGAGAACGGCCTCGAGCTTCTCGCACCACAGGACGCCATGCCGACGGCGATGAAGTTCCACTCGAAGCTCCTCGGAAAGAAGCGTCAATCCGGGGAGCTCAACCTTGCCCGTCGAGACGGAACTCAAGTGACGGCCCACGTGACGGGGGCTCCGGTCCTCGACGGCAACCGTGAGCTCGTCGGGCTGATCGCCGTGCTGGCCGACAGCAGCGATCGAAATCGGATCGAGCACGAGCTTCGTGGGCAGGAGCAACAAGCGGAAGTGGTCGCCTTGCTCGGGGCTCGCGCCCTTCACGGCCGTCCAGGCGACCGCGATTCGGTTCTGACCGAGGCGGTGGAAGCAGTCCGGCGCGTGCTCCAGGGTGAGCACGGCCTCTTGGTCGAGATCGTGGAAGGAGCCAACACGGTGCGAGTGTCGTCACCTCAATATGACGAACCTGACGATCCAGGCCCCATCCCCGGCGGAAGCCGGTCGTTGACCGGCTACACAGCACTTGCCGGCAAGGTCGTGCTTGTGGACGACGCGACTCGTGATCGTCGTCTTGACCTTGGCCCTCCCCCACGGAGCCCGGCCTGCGGTCAGCCATCGCCGCACCGGTGTTCGCGCCGACGGGTGTATGTGCCGTCCTGATTGCCGCGAGTTCAGAGCCCTACAGGTTCAATCAGTCTTCCGCTCATTTCATGCAGAGCATGGCCAATGTCGTGGGAATCGCGCTTGGACGCAGTTGAGCGCCTCGTCAAGTTGCACAGAATGACGTGGACTTGTAGGCGCACAAAAGTAAGAGGAGCGACGCGGAATGGGCGACCTCGGTGCTGGTGTCAAGCAACACCCGACATCGAGGTGATCCGCGATCAGGCGAATATGTGTCCGGGATCAACCGAAGAGGAAATATCCGGTGTCAGCCGGATGAATACACATGGGCTGGTGGGCCTGGGCTGGTGGGCCGTGCGAGTCTCGATCTCGCCACCTTGGGATTAAAAGTCCCCTGCTCTACCCGATGAGCTAACGGCCCACCGGGAAAACTACCTGGCCTGACGGCCCTGGGAAGCCAGGGGCAGGTGCCGGGACAGAACGAGGCCAGCGCCCAGTGGTTGCGTCGACAGGGCATGACGCGGGCCGAATCCCTCAAGGGTTCACGCCTTCCAGCCGATGCTTGACCACTCATGTGAGTCTGAAGCGCTCGGCTCCGACGCGCATCGAGTTGCCTCAACCCGGACGCATTCGAGGAGCGCGAGGCGGCTGAGTACGAGCTCGGCCGCCCGAGGACCCGATGAGCAGAAGCGAATCGGGGCTTCAGACCCACCCATACGACCCAATCGTTCTGCCTGAGGCTTCGAATATCGAAAGTTAGCGAAGGTACCCGAGTTCCCCTCACAATGCTTCAGACGATCAACGGGGTGGCCCTCCGCAAATTGGCGAAGGCGTCGCGCCTTCGGCGACCACCTCCTACCTGTCGCGGACCGGCATCAGCATCCCGCGGATCCTCTTGCTTCCGTACAAGCCGGGAGCAGGCGTGAAGAAGCCATTCGTATGGCTCTCGGTGCTGGTAGTGGGCCTTGTCGCCAGTGCGACGTTCCAGTTGGCGATGCCCGGCAGCGCCCGAGCGAACGTCACTGAATCGCCCGCCGGTGTCCAACAATTTTCGGGACGCGACGTCTACAACCCCGACGTCATGCCCAACCCCAACGGCTCGGGCTGGATCATGTGGTACGGCGGTTGGCAAACCCAACAGACCGCCGATTCCGGGCAAGGGGACACCATTTACCAACGGACCGCCCCGGCCTCCAACGGTCCTTGGTCGAGTCCGACCACGGTCTTGGTGGCTTCGCAGGTCGCGCCGCAGATCACCGAAGTGAACCACCCGGCCGTGACCGTGGCCACCGTCGGGGGATCCCTCCAATACACCATGTTCTTCACCGTCCTCGCTTGCCTGTCAGGGTCAGCGCAATGCCTCAATGCGCAACAATTGGAGAGCCACGGTCAAATTTGGTCGGCAACGTCGGTCGACGGTCTCAACTGGGGGTCGTTTCAGAGACTGACCGTTTCTGACCCGAATCAATCGGGCGTCACCTCGCCGTGGAGCGTTGTCGAACCTTCGGGGTCCCAGAACTGGCTGGTGTACTACCACTCCGGTTGCTTGATCGGTGTCGCCAGCGTGGACGTCAACCGGAACGTACTCAGCGCTTCGATCACCTACATCGGTGACGGAACCCAATGCATGGCCAGCCCCCACGTGGTCGAAGTCGGCAGCACCTGGTACATGTTCATGAATGTGCTCGAGCCGACCTATGGCGACTCAGTGCGGTTCGACATCTGGCAGATGACTTCCAACTCCCCGACGGATTGGTCCCACTCGACCCCCTCGGTGGCCTTCGAGGTGGACGGAATCACTTCTTGTGCCCTCCTCGCCCCGGACGTGGTGCCCGTGAACGGCAGCCGGTACAACATCTACTACGGAAGGGTCGGTGTAGACGCTTCGGGTCGGTGCAGCGATTTGACCCAGTCGCATTCGATCGAGCTGAGCTCGGGAGCGTTCCCGACCGATCCTCAGACGACACCACGGAGCACGTCGACCGACGGTCCCTCCCAGGGCTGTCTGAAGATGGCTCCGGGCTCGGTGGTCGGCATGTACGGCACCCCTACCGACGCCGGGTACTGGATCGTCGACAACCTGGGCCACGTTGACGCCTGTGGCGACGCCTCCGCCAGCTACGGCCAAATCGAGGGCCCGTTGACCGCGCCGATTGTGGGAATGGCCGCGACTCCCGACGGGAACGGGTACTGGCTGGTGGCCAGGGATGGCGGCATTTTCACCTTCGGGGATGCCGGATACTTCGGTTCGACCGGTGCACTGGCGTTGAACAAACCGATCGTGGGAATGGCCGCGACTCCCGACGGGAACGGGTACTGGCTGGTGGCCAGCGATGGCGGAATTTTCAGCTTCGGGGATGCCAGCTTCCATGGGTCCACCGGCGGCCTCCGGCTGAACCGACCGATCGTCGGGATGGCGGTCGACCCCGCCACCGGCGGTTATTGGATCGCTGCCTCGGACGGTGGGATCTTCGCCTTCGATGCCCCGTTCTACGGGTCGATGGGTGGGCGGCCGCTCAGCCAGCCGGTTGTCGGCATGGACGTCAACCTGGCCAACGACACCTACTACCTGGTTGCGGCCGATGGCGGCGTCTTTGCCATCGGGGCCCCGTTCTTGGGCTCGACGGGAAGCATCAAGCTGTCCCGCCCGATCGTCGGGATGGAATCCGCCCCATCCGGATTCGGCTACCGGTTCGTGGCCAGTGACGGCGGGATCTTCTCGTTCGGCACCAGCCAGTTCCACGGCTCCGCCGCCTAACGAGCGGTTCTGGTCACCGGCCGCGACCTTGATGGTGGATGGGCATTCATTGCCGAATGGGTAGGAATTGAACTGTGCACGTGCTCGACAACCCGGTGTGGCACGCGCTGAACGGTCCTCAGCGGGCTCTCGGCCGCACCACCGGGCTGGCCGCACGTTTCGACGAAGATGTCGCTCCGTTCGGCGCCCTGGCCACCGGGTCGGACACCTACCGGGGCTGGGCGGATCTGAGCGGACTGGTCGGAGCCAAGGGAACTGTCTCGCTCACCGGTGATCTCCTCGATCCACCCCCCGGGTGGAGAGCTGTCTCCAAGTTCGACGGGGTGCAGATGGTGGGAGGTGGCGCGCCGGTGCTCCTCAACCGGGGCCGATCTGCCCCCGCGAAGCCGGAAGAACCAACGGTGCCAGAATCCGGGGAGACCGGCCCGTCCATGGTGGCGCTCGGTCGCGACGATGTCTCCGAGATGCTGGCGCTGGTCACCGCCGCCCAGCCGGGCCCGTTCGAGAAGCGGACCGTCGAGTTCGGGGGCTACCTGGGTATCCGGATCGGCGGGCGTCTGGTGGCCATGGCTGGTGAACGACTCCGACCGCCGGGCTACACCGAAATCAGTGCGGTGGCCACCGACCCGGATTTTCGCCGTCTCGGCTTGGCCCGGCGGCTGGTGGCGGCAGTGGCGGACAGAGTCACCGAGGCCGGCGACACCCCATTTCTCCACGCCATGGCCGGCAACACCGATGTCATCCGTCTCTATGAATCGCTGGGGTTCACCATCCGGCGCCCGGCACCGTTCATCGTGTTCGAGGCACCGGGATGACCACCGCCGAAGGTTGGCCGCCTACGGTCACGGCCGCCCCGAGCTTGCCGCTGACCAGGTTCAGCGCCACCAGGGTTCCGTTCCCCCCGCACACCCAGGCGGTGCGGCCGCCGTCGGAGAGGGCCAGGGCTTGAGCGGTGGTGCCGACCGCCAGGGCGGGGAGGGCGTCGAGACGAACCAGATCGATCGGTGTCACCCGGTCCCCGCCGCTCACATAGGCGATCGTCTTCGACTCCCAGCGGGCGATACCGGTGGGATTGCCGGCCACCGGGATGGCCACCCCGGCGGCCATCTGCGAAAGGTCGATGGGCGTGACCCCGCTGATTTCGAAGTCGGCCACCAGGGCGGTTTTGTTGTCCGGGCCGATGACTACGGCATCGGGCTCGGGTCCGGCCGGAACCGCGGCCAAGGGCGTCAGCGTCGAGACGGAAATGGGGGTGACGGTGCCATCCTGGTAGTTGGCCACCAGCGCCAGCTTCCCGTCGGGAGCCATGGCGATCGCCACCGGCTGGTGGCCGACGGGGATGGCTGGACCCGCCTTCATGGATGGCAGGGTTACCGGGGTAACCGTGTTGTCACCGAAGTTGGCCACCAGCGCCAGCGATCCGTCCGGGGTGACGGCCACCGCGTCGGGCTCGAGTCCCACGGTGGCTTGTCCCGTCGACTTGCCGGTGGAGACGGAGATATCGCTGAGTCGGTTGATGCCCTGGTTGGCCACCAGCAGGTGGGCACCGTCGGGGGTGGCGGCCATGGCCGCCGGGAGGGAGCCGGTGGTGATGGAGCCCAATGACTTGGAAGACGCGGTATCGACCGTGGCCAGGGTGTCCCCGGGATCGGCCAATCCGGCCACGTTGGCGACGTAGGCGACCGAGCCGGCCGGCGCCCCCGAGGCCACCGCCCCCCCGCAGCCGGCCAGCAACAGCCCGGCTCCGGCTGTGAGGCAGACGACCAAGGACCGCGCCGGTGTCCGAACCCGTCGACCCGACCGCGCTCGGCGGCCCGAGACGGCATCGTCGAGGCCCGCCGGTACCCCCGTCGCCACCGTTCACCCCCGGGCGCACGAAGCGCCCAACTCTCGATCCGCATCCCGCCACCCGGGAAGGTCGGTCACCGGGAAGTAGTCGCCGGTCCCCGCGTCCTGCCGATAGGCCACCGGTTCCGGCCGGCCCCCGGCCAGGTCGGCCACCGCCGCCAACAGACTGTCGATCTCGCCCCCGGATGTCCCGAGACCGGCGCTGGCCCGCACCGCCCCGGGGACGTTGCGATGGTCGCCCCGGAGCACCTCGGTCCGGTAGGCGTCGACCGCGGCGTCATCCAGGCCGAGCAGCCGAACCACGTAAGGGTGGGCACAGAAACACCCGTGGCGCACGGCGATCCCGTACTCGGCACTCAGCCGGGCCGCCACCCGGGCGTGGTGAACCCCGTCGATGGTGAAGGCGGCCACCGGCAAGGTGTCGACGCCGCTGTCCGCCGCCGGACCGAGCAGCCGTACACCGTCGATGTCGCCCAGTCCTTTTCGCAACCGACCGACCAGCGCCTGCTCGTGGGCGGCGATCCGCTCCCAGCCGATGGCCTCCAGGCCGTCGATGGCCGCATGGAGCGCCACCGCCCCGATGACGTTGGGCGAACCCGCCTCCTCCCGATCCGGCGGGGCCGTCCACACCACTTCGTCCAACCCGACCAGATCGACGGCTCCGCCGCCGGCCAGGAACGGGTCACCGGTCTCGAAGGTGGACCGGGGGCCGATCAGCGCTCCGGACCCGAACGGGGCATAGAGCTTGTGCCCGCTGAAGGCGAGGTAGTCGGCGCTGACGGGCAGCGGCCGGTGGGGCGCGAGTTGGGCGGCGTCGACCGACACGGGGATGCCCCGCTGGTGGGCGCGGTCGATGATGGCGTCGAGGGGTGGCAGCCAACCGGTGACGTTCGAAGCCCCGGTGACGGCCAGCAGCTTCGGCTTGGGCCCGGCGTCCAGTGCCGCCTCGACGTCCTCGACCGTGAAGGTTCCCTCCGTGGTGCACTCGACATAGCGGCGTTGGGCCACCCGGCCCCAGGGCAACAGGTTGGCGTGGTGTTCGACCACCGTGGTCACGACCACGTCGCCGGGGTCCAGCCGCAACCGGTAGGCCAGATGGTTGATGGCCTCGGTGGTATTGCGGCAGAGGATGGCGACGTCGCCGCCGTCCGGGTTCCGTCCGGCGAAGCGCAACACCGACCGGCGGGCGTCCTCGTAGGCGGCGGTGGCCCGGCGGGATCGGTATCCGGCGCCGCGGTGGACGCTCGAATACCAGGGGAGGAACTCGGCCACCCGGGCGGCGGCTTCAGGCAGGGACTGGGTGGAGGCGGCCTGGTCGAGCTCGACCGCCGGCCGGTCGACTCCATCGAGGCAGGGGACCAGCTGGCCGGTGCCGACGAGTTGGCTCAGCGGGTCGGCCGGCGACCCGGGGCCGTCGCTTTTCGGGGTGGGACCGCTCACAGCTCTCAACCCTACGGGTACCATCACCGGGATGGATGCCGACCTCGAACCGCCGGATGCCCAGGTCGAGGACCAGGGTGCCGTGACCGACGGCGGCGTCACCGTCGACCGGGCGACCGACGGTGGGGTGACCGACGCCGACATCGACGCCGTCGACGAACTCCTGAACGAAGTCGAGCAGTCGCTGGCCCGCCTCGACGCCGGCACCTACGGGAGATGCGAGGAGTGCGGCGAGCCCATCGACGATGCCCGGCTGGCGGAGTTCCCCACCGCCCGCCGGTGCCGCGCCTGCGCCGCCTGACGGTCTCCTACTTCTTGGTCTCCCAGAAGATCTTGTCGATCTCGGCGATCTCGGCCAACAGGCGCTCGCCCACCTTGGCATCGGTGGTCTTCTTGGCCTCACCGGCCGTCTTGGTGGCCTTCCAGAAGAGGTCGTGAAGCTGCGGGTACTTCTCGAGGTGCTCGGGCTTGAAGTAGTCGGTCCACAGCACCCAGAGGTGGTGCTTCACCAGTTCGGCGCGCTCCTCCTTGATGATGATGGCCCGGGTCCTGAAGACCTCGTCGCTCGAGTCGTTGTACTTGTCCATGGTGTTCTTCACCGACTCGGCCTCGATGCGGGCCTGGGCCGGGTCGTACACACCGCAGGGGAGGTCGCAGTGGGCATGCCCCGTCACCGGTGCGGACAGATGATCGAGGGTGGTCAGCAGACGGTCGGCGATTCGCATGGGGCAAGGCTCCTTCTGGTTCTCTGAGGCAGAGTGGTTGAGATGCAATTCCGGCCCACCTTATCCAGGTTGCCCTGATGGCGGCCCGTCCCGCGTCCTTCTACCCCGACGACGAGCCGGGCAATCCTCGGCCGGGGTGGTCGTCGCGGACTCGGCCGCCCTGGTCGCGCTGTCCAGAACGGTGCGCCGGGTGAAGGTGGAGGGCCGCTCGATGGCGCCCGCCTTCCTCCCCGGTGACTGCCTGGTGGTCGTCAAACCGGCATCCCGGAGCCTGGCGGTCTTGTTCGGTGGAGCACCCGGGGTGAAGCCCGGAGAGGTGGTGGCGGTGCGCGACCCCCGGCATCCAGGCCGGGTTCTGGTCAAGCGGGTGTCGTCGGTGGACGGCAACGCCGGCACCGTCGAAGTCCTGGGCGACGCCCGCCAGGCGAGCACCGACAGCCGGACGTTCGGGCCGGTGCCGATGTCGTCGGTGCTGGGCCGAGCCGTCTACCGCTACGCCCCGCCCGGGCGCACGGGCCGTGGCCCCTGGCCTGCGGAGTACGATCGAGGTAATGGCGAGTCTCCAGGCTGAACTCGGACGTCTTCTGACCGACTCCTACCTCGACGGTATCGAGTCGAAGTCGCTCGACGACATCCGCTCGATGCGGGCCGAATGCCAGGAGGCCGAAGTCGCTCTCTCCTACCTCCGGCGCCTGGCCCAAGGCCGTCTCGACATCGTCCAGGCCTATCTGGTCCGCCCGGCCGGATCCGGCGACGACGCCGGCACCTCCGAGCCCGCCGATCTGGCCGCCCTGGTCGAGGGACTACCGGCCATCCTGTCGTCGGGCCCCGGGCGCCCGCCGGGTCCCGGCCACATGGTGACGGTGATGGCTCCCGACACCGAGGACTCCGATCTCACCGCCGAGCTCGACGCGGTGGTGAGCTCCGACCAGATCGGGCATCTGGGGGACCTGAGCCAGGAGCAGCTCAACTCGATGGCCGACGGGCTCGAGGAGATCGAGCGCCGGGTGTCGGCCGAGCGCCGCGGCCTCCATCAACGCATCGACACCCTCCAGGCCGAACTGGTGAGCCGGTACAAGTCCGGCCGCGCCTCCGTCGACGGCCTGCTGTCGTAATCATGAAAGGCAAGAAGGACTCCCATGTCGATCGGATCCCCGGCGTGAAGGAACTGCCCGAGCGGTTCAACGAGCTCGGTTCGTTCATCCGCGAACAGCGGGGGAGCGCCCGGCTGTCGTTGCGCCGGCTCTCCGAACTGGCCGGGATCTCCAATCCCTACCTGAGCCAGATCGAGCGGGGGCTGCGGCGACCGTCGGCGGAGATCCTCCAGCAGATCGCCAAGGCATTGCGCATCTCGGCCGAGACCCTCTACGTCCAGGCCGGCATCCTCGAGAAGCCCGACGGGAACACCGACCTGGCCCGCCACATCTTCGGCGACAACAACCTCAACGAAGAGCAGAAGCAGGCGATGATGCGGATCTACCTGTCCTTCCGCCACGAGAACGAGGACAACGCCGAGGTGGCGAATCGGGCGGCCGGGGCCGCCGGGGCTTCGGCTTCGGGGACAGGCCCGGAGGCCCCACTGGCGGCTGGGAGTGCTGTCCCCGGCGGTACGAGCCCGTCCGGAGCCGAGCGCGCCACCGACCGCGGTTCTGCCGTCAGCTGATCCGTCAGCTGATCCGCCCACCGGCGGCCGGATGGCCCGATTCGTGAGTGCCGCTGACGGATCCGGCCCTCCCGATAGGCTCGGCGACGCATGAGACGCCTGGCCGTACTGTCATTACACACGTCGCCGCTGGCTCAACCCGGAACCGGGGACGGGGGCGGCATGAACGTCTACGTGCGCGAGCTCTCCTCCGCGCTGGCCCGTTCCGGGGCGGAGTGCGACGTCTTCACCCGGGCGTGGTCGGACAGCCTTCCGGCCGTCATCACGGTCGAGCCCGGGTTCCGGGTCCACCACGTCCCCGCCGGCCCGCCCACGCCGATGGCCAAGGAGCTGTTGCCCGGGGTGGTCGACGAGTTCGCCGAGGGCGTCCTCAAGTACATGGAGTCGGTGGGGGGCGGTTCGGATGACGAGGACCTGCCGTTCGATGCCGTCCACGCCAACTACTGGCTCAGCGGCATTGCCGGTCATTCCATCAAGCACCAGATGAACATCCCGTTGGTGTCGACCTTCCACACCCTGGACCGGGTGAAAGCCGAGTTCAGTCCCGAGGAGGTCGAAGCCGACTCCGCCCATCTCCGGGCCGAGGCCGAAGCCGCCACCATCAGTTGCTCGGACACCGTGCTCGCCTCCTGCTCGGTGGAGGCCGAACAGATCTCCGATCTCTACCACGCCGACCCGTCCCGGATCCGCATCGTGGCCCCGGGCGTCGACCACGCCTTCTTCGGGCCCGGTTACCGCCCGCAGGCCCGCGCCGCACTCGGACTGCCGATGGACGGGCCACTGCTCCTGTTCGTGGGCAGGATCCAACCTCTGAAGGGGGTCGAGGTGGCAGTGCGGGCGCTGGCGTCACTGGGGGCGGACCGGCCGGATGCCCGGTTGGCCATCGTCGGAGGCCCCAGCGGACCCCGCGGCGATATCGAGCTCGATCGCATGATGGACCTGGTCGACGAGTTGGGATTGGCCGACCGGGTGGTGTTCATCCCCCCCACGCCCCACGAGCTGCTGTCCACCTACTACCGGGCCGCCGACGTCTGTCTGGTGCCCAGCCGGTCCGAGTCGTTCGGCCTCGTCGCCTTGGAGGCCGCCGCCTGCGGCACCCCGGTGGTGGCCTCGGATGTCGGGGGCCTCCGCACCCTGGTCGACCACGGCCGCACCGGCTTTCTGGTGGAGGACCCGACGCCGGAAGCGTTCGCCGCCTGGATTCGCCAGATTCTGGCCGAGCCCCTGCTGGCCGAGCGTCTGGGCACCGGCGCGGTGTTGCGGGCCCGCCGCTACACCTGGGCCCGGGCCGCCTCCCTGCTGCGCGACATCTACGAAGACCTGACCGTCGGGCGGCTGGTCGAGTGCTCGTAGTGGTTTCGGTGCGGGCCGTGCGTCTCCCGACCGCCGGGCCATGACCCCGGCCGCCGATCGGTGGGGCGGCATTCTGAGCCAGGCCGAGCGCGAGGCGGTGTGCGCGGTGATCGACGGCTGGGCCGAGCGGGAGTTGGCCGACGAGACCAGCGCCCTGGTAGCGGCCGAGCGGCAGGAAGGCGGGGATCCGGTGACCGGCGCCGCCCGCTGGTATCTCCGGATGCGCGGCGATGAGAAGGAGTTCGTGACCGTCTGGCTCACGTTGCGCCAGCGAACCCTCCATCACGAGGCGCAGTTCATGCCGGCTCCCGAAACCAACGTGGAGGCCACCTGGGAGTACCTGTTGAAGCGGAACGCCGACCTGCTGGGCATGAGTTTCGCCCTCGGCCCCGAGTCGGCCATCTACCTGGTGGGCCGGGTCCCGGTCGAGCGGGTGGACGACGAAGAACTGGATCGGGTGATGGGGGCGTCGCTGGCCTATACCGACGAATGCTTCCCGACCGCCATGCTCCTCGGCTACGAGGGCATGTACCGGCGCCGGCCGCGGGCGGCCCGGAGCTGAGTTGATCGGCCGGCCGGGGCCGGCTCGGCAACGGTTTGTGGTTACTGCACTAGCGTCTCGGCATCGCACCGAAACTTCTACTCGTGGGTGGCGGCAAGATGGGTTCCGCCCTTCTCACGGGCCTGCTGGCCGCCGGATGGGCTTCGATCGAGGAGCTCGCGGTCAGCGACCCGGACCCCCTTCAGCGCCAACGGCTGGTCGGCGCCCATCCTGGGCTCACAGTGGTGGACACCCCGGTGGCCGCCGCCGATGCCCTTCTGGCCGTGAAGCCGGAAGCGGCCGAAGGGGTGTGCCGCACCCTGGCCGGGTTCGGGATCAACCGGATCCTGTCGGTGGTGGCCGGGCTCCCGTCGGCCCGGCTCGAGGCGGTCCTCAACCCGGGAGCGGTGGTGGTACGGGCCATGCCCAATACCCCGGCCCTGATCGGTGCCGGCGTCGCCGGAATGTCGGGTGGCAGCCACGCCACCTCCAATGATCTCGACTGGGCGGAAGGGATCCTCTCGGCGGTGGGCACGGTGGTGCGCCTGCCCGAGCGCCAACTCGACGCCGTCACCGGCGTCTCCGGTTCCGGGCCCGCCTACGTCTTTCTGGTGGCCGAGGCCATGATCGAGGCCGGGGTGGCGGCCGGGCTCCCCCGGGACGTGAGCCACAAGCTGGTGGTCGGCACCCTGTTGGGGTCCGCCCGCATGCTCAGCGAGACCGGCGATGACCCGGCCGAACTGCGGGCGGCGGTGACGTCCCCGGGAGGGACCACCGCGGCGGGATTGCGCACCCTGGAGTTCAAGGCGGTCCGTTCGGCCTTCATCGAGGCGGTGGCGGCGGCCGTGGAACGCTCGAGGCAACTCGGCCGGTGACCCCGCGACGCACGACGGCGTCGATGTTGGCCATCGGGATGGGTATGGCCATGGGCCTGGGACTCGCGGCCTGCGGCGGATCCGCCAAGGCGACGCCGACCACCACCGCCCCGACGACCACCACGACCACAACCCTGGCCCCGGCCCAGTCCGCGGCCCTCAAGCCGTTGCTGATGACCACTTCCGACTTCCCGACCGGATGGGCCCAGGACACCGCCAACAACGCGGCCGCCACCAAGGGCACGCCAACCTGTGTGGCCAATCTGGTGCTGCTGAAGGGATCGGCAGCCAGCGCCAGTGTGGTGTTCGCCAGTCCCGGTCAGAACCCGACGGCGGTGATCCAGACGGCGGGCGTGTTCGCCCCCAACCGGGCGGCGGCGTCGGTCAAGACGCTCAAAACGAGCTTCGAGTCGTGCAACGGGGGAACCCTCCAATCCGGCAGCGTGACCGCCAGCATCGGGATCAGGCCGATCAAAGGGATCCCGACCGGAGATGCCGGGTTTGCCGAGCAGATGACCCTCACCGAGGGCAACCAGTCCAGCTACCTCGATGTCCTCTACGCGGTCAAGGGATCCAACGCCGTCTTCCTCGGCTGGTCGACGACCACCGCGGCCACCACCTTCTTCGCCCAACTGGCGCCCAAAGCGATAGCCAAGATCTGAGGGAGCCGAGCTGAGAGGCCGTCAGGCGTGCGTGGGCTCCCCTTCCAGGCACGGCGCCAATTCCCACTTTCCCCTTCAGCCACAGTGGCGTACAGTCGCCACAAGCGGAGGAGGGTGCATCACCGATGGAAGAGCATGCAACAGCACGGTTCTTGACCGTCACCGAGGTGGCGTCCACGCTCCGGGTATCCAACATGACCGTGTACCGGCTGATCAATACCGGCTCGCTGGCTGCCGTCCGGATCGGAAAATCGTTCCGGATACGTGAAGACGACCTCAACCGGTACCTGGCCCAGCAGTACACCAAAGCCGGCTGAGGCCGACCGGGACTCCCAGGCCGTGACGGGCCCCGGGCCGGCGCCCGCCGTCTACTTCCTGTCGGACTACGGCACGGTTGACGAGTTCGCCGGTGTGGTCCGGGCTGTCCTCCAGGTGGGCGCTCCCGGGGTACCGATCATCGATCTCACCCATCAGGTGCCTCACTTCGACGTCGCCGCCGGGGCCGCCACCCTCCTCCGTGCCGCGCCCCACCTGGGTGGTGGTGCCGTCCTGGCGGTGGTCGACCCCGGGGTGGGGAGCTCTCGCCGGGGAATAGCCATCCGGGTGGGTGGCCAGGACGCCGGCAAGGTGAACTCCGGGCCGGAGTGGTGGGTCGGTCCCGACAACGGACTGCTGGTCCCGGCGGTCGAGTCCCGGGGCGGTGCCGCGGCGGTGCATGTGCTGAAGACGGAGCCCGGCTCCACCTTCGACGGTCGCGATGTGTTCGCCCCGGCGACCGCCCGGCTGGTGGGCGGGGGCGACCCGGCCTGGTTGGGCGAGGAAGTGGACCCGGCATCACTGGTACGCCTCCCCGAGCCTCCCTCCGACCATTTCGAAGGCGCGGTGCTGGTGACGTCGGTGGCCCACATCGACAGCTTCGGCAACACCCAGTTCCACGCCGGGCCGGACGACCTCGATCGGTTGGAGGTGGCGGTGGGTTCGCGGGTGAAGGTGGAACTGGCATCCGGCCAGACCCTGGATGCCAAACGGGTGGAGGCCTTCGGCGACCTCGGTCGAGGGGAGTTCGGCATGTTGATCGACGGCAACGGTCACCTGGCACTGGTGCTCGATCGTTCGTCAGCCGCCGATCACCTCGGGCTCGACGGCGCGCTCCGCCAGGTACGGCTCCGGCGTTCGGACTGACGCTCCGCTAATGTGATTTTCGGACCAGGGGGCGGGTTAATCCCCTGGACAGCGGCCATGGAAGGTCGGAGATTGGTTGAACAGATCGACTCCTTCGGACGTAGTCCTAGGGAACATATGGGAGCGAGGTCCACCAATGGAATTGATGTCACCGCTGCAGGGTCTCAAAGGAACCAGTCTGAAGACGAGGTCCTTGCTGGGTTTGGCGTCCGTCGCTCTGGCGTTGGGCCTCACCGCCTGTAGCTCGTCCCCGTCCAACAGCTCGAATTCCACCACCTCCACCAGCGTCACCACCACGACGTCGTCCTCGAATACCGGAGGGTCCGGCGGCTCGACGACGACGACCCAGTGCACGATCCCGCAGAACAACGGCGGCGACCATGACGCCGACAACAACGGTGGGCCCAACGACGGGGACGGGTGCATGTAGTGGCGGCGGTCTCGACGACGGACCCCAATACCGAGGCGGCGTCCGGAGGGACCGGATTCGTAGCCTGGGTGGGCGGCACCCTGGTCCTGGGCCCCCCTCGGTCGTCACCGGCCTGGTTTCGCGCTTTCATCATCGGGACCATGGTGTTGGGGGCGGCGACCATCGTGGCCACCGGTGCGATCCACCTCCATCTGTGGATGACCGGGTACAAGCACATTCACGTCGCGAACATCGACTACCTCTTTTTGGCCCAGGCAATCTCCGGGTTCGTGCTCGGACCGTTGATCGTCCTGTTCCGCCGAATGTTCATTGTGCTCGCCGGCGCCGCCTTCCTGGCTTCGAGCGTCGGTGGCCTGGTGTTGAGCGCCACGGTCGGATTCTTCGGCTTCCATGACGCCTTGAGCGTTCCCTGGGCCACCCGGTCACTCGTGGTGGAGTGCGTCGGATTCGTGCTGCTGGTGGCCTCTGGCCTGGCATTGGTAGCCCGCCGCTGAGGTCCAGAGGGCTGTCGCGGGTCCTGGCGGCCGCGGCCATCTTCTTGACCGCCTGCGGTGCCAGCCGCGCATCAACGGCTGTCGACACCTTCGGGCTCCCGGTCGGTCAGCCGCTCACCCGGGCCGAGTTGGCCGCTCACCGCGAGTCGCACCTCTACTATCCCGGCTCGCAAGTGGTGCGTCTGGTGGGTTCGGACCAGATCGCCAAGACGTCGGAACCCGAGCCCGACCCTGCCTACGCGGGCGCCATCCTCACCGCCAGGGCGACCGCCGACCAGCTGTACGCCTTCTATGGACAACAACTTCGCGCCGAGGGCTTCTACACGGAGCCCGATTACCACCTCGCCAGCCAAGTGTCGGGCCGGACCTGGGAAGTGGACCAGCGGGTGCAGATCCAGGTTGGGATCTTCGACCCGGTGCTGCTCGAGGAAGATCAGAACATCGCCACCGCGCCAGCACCCGGCGAACTCGTCTACGAGGTGATCCTGGTCGGCTATCCCACCCATCCCGCCGACGATTCCCCGCAGACCACTCCGGCGGGCGATCGCACCGAACCTCACTGACAGTCTCCGTTGCCGACGTGGAGTGACCGCCGCGGCTCAAATCGGCGTTTTGTTCGTAGACGACAACACCCTGAAGCTGTTCGGTCTCGGCCCGTCCGGCCACTCCGGCCACTCCGGCCACTCCGGCCACTCCGGCCTCCGGCCACTCCGGCTATGACCCTGGCTACCTCATCGTCGGCCGTGGGGTTGATCGACGACATCAGCTCCACGGTCGGCGAGGCCGGCGTCCCGTTCGGCCAACCCCTTCAGATTCAGCAGCTGCTTTCGCATCATGACCAGATCGCCGGCAGGCAGGACGGCCCGCATCACCGTGCCATGCACCCCCCGGGGCCAGGCGACCGCCAGCTTCACCACCAGACGGCAGGAGTCGGCATCGTCATCGGCATCGGCGGATACGGGTATCGCGGCGTAGGTCATCGCCACCCGACCGAACAGCCAGGAGTTGGCATCGAAGGTGATCGAACGTCCGCCCTCGAAGGAGGCCAGGCGGAACATGGTCGCCACCCGCTGCCCGACCTCGAGATCGTCGAGCCCGAGAGTCAGCTGGCGTGGGCTTCGCCGCCCGAGGTTGTCGATCCAGTCGTAGCTGTAGGGGGCGGCGCGGAGCTGGCACAGCCAACGGAACACCAGGTCGGCCGGGGCGGCGACATCCACCGCCCGGAAGAGGACCCGATCCGGGCTTTCGATGAGGGCGTCGCACGGATAGGCGGCGGCGCGCTCTTCAGCCGTCGAACCCCACCCGTCGATGTCGATCGGCCATTTGATCGCGTTCACGGTAACCGTCCGGCCCTGAACGACAGGTGAGCCGGCCGGATCATCCGTCCAGGACGACCACCTCGTCGCCCTCGGAGACGGTGCCGGCCCGAACGACTTGTGCGTAGATGCCGATGCAGGGATAGGAGCCCATCGACGGCACGTCGAGTCGATTGACGCGGTTGAGGGTCTGCAGCACCTCGCGGGCCGGCGCCAGTTCACCCTGGGGGAGGGTCACCATGACGCAGCGCATTGTCGCCATGATCCCCCGGGCCTCGAGCGACCCGCCGATCCGGAGACCCGACTGCGACCACTGGTTGTCCGGATACTCGGCGGTGGGGGCCTCGGTCTCGATCAGTAGATTCGGCCGGAACCTCCGGACGTCGACGCTGGCGCCTCCGAGGGCCGCGGACAGCGAGCGCATCGAAGCCGTGGCCAGGATGTGCAGCGACGCGAAATCGAAGAGGGTCCCGTTCGGTGCGCCGAGGGCGCCAGGCACCGACAGGACCGGAAGTCCGTCCTCGTCCTCCGCGGTGACCGGGGCGTACATGGACTCCGGCGCGCCCATGTCCGGCACCCATACTTCCTCGAAGGCCGCCTGGTCGGGCGCCACCGACACGATCCACACCTCTCGTCCGACCCATTCCCCGATCGTCTTCGAGGCCTGGGCGTCATCGGCGCCCCGGATGACGGTCGACTCGCCGCCGAAGTCGACCTCGACCACCGGCGAGCTCCCGCCGGACGGATCGGCATCGATGACCCGGGCGGACATCTGCAGCAGGGCCCCCCAGGGCCTCGGCCGCTTGGCGCTGGCGAGCTTGCCCGTCGCCGCGTCCACCAAGGCGTAGGCACGGTCGAAGGCCAGCCCGCGCTCGTCGATGTCAGCGGAGCCGACACGCTCGCCCTGCATCGACTTGACCGGGTATCGCCAGATCTCGGCGACGGATGCCACCACGTCGGTACCCTACCTGGAGCCAAGAGACCGGGCTGCCCGACGAGCGGAGCCATCGATGTCGAGCCGGGTTGACACCTGGACCTTCCCCCACCGCATTTCGGGGCCCAATACCGGGCCATCCCCGACGCCCGAAACCCGCCCGGTTCCGGGGCCCCAGTTTTCCTCGCCGAGGCCGATGGTCCTACGATCCGTTGCAGTGCCGACATCACCCGAACCCAGCATCCCGGCGACCACCGCCGGCCCGCCGACGACCCACGACCCCCACCGTCGGATCCCCGAGGCGACGGTCGGTCGCCTGCCCGTCTATCAACGCATTCTCGAGGAGCTGCTCCGGTCGGGAACCACCACCGTGTCCTCGGATCTGCTGGGTTCGTTGGCCAGAGTGAACGCGGCCAAGGTGCGGAAGGACCTCTCGTTGCTGGGCTCGTTCGGTACCCGGGGGGCGGGCTACGACACCGCCTTCCTGGTCGAGCAGATCGACCGCGCGCTCGGCCTCAACCATGTCTGGCCGATGGTCATCGTCGGCATCGGCAACCTGGGGCGGGCCCTGGCCCACTCGCAGGGATTCATCGCCCGCGGGTTCGCGGTGAAGGCCCTCCTCGATGTCGATCCCGACGTCATCGGGGGGTCGGTCGACGACGTGGTCATCTCCCACCTCGACGCCCTCCCGGCCATCGTCGCCGAACAACCTCTGGCCATCGGGGTGATCGCCACCCCGGCGCCAGCCGCTCAGGGGGTGGCCGACCTGCTGGTGGAGTCGGGGGTCCGTTCGATCCTCAACTTCGCCCCCAAGGTCCTCACCCTGGCCCCGGACATCCTGCTCCGGTATGTCGATCTCAGCATCGAGCTGCAGATCATGAGCTTCTACGAGTCACGACGGTCCCTAGTCGGCAGTGAGGGGATGCCGGTCATCCGGTCGATCGGCATGACCAGCGCCCACGTAGACTGAGGCGCACACCGTCGCTGCCCCGACTGGCGATGTGGCTACCGGACCGGCATGCTTGATGGTCCGGCTTGCCGGATCGAGTGAGGCAGACCGAGCAGTGTGTCAATGACCGAACCAGCGACCGAACGACCGAAGCGGTGACCATTTGTCAGTGATCGTGGTAGGCATCGAGCAACGAGAGGCCCCGCTGCATCTGCTCGAGCAGGTGGCGGTCACCGAGTCCGCGCTGCCCAAGGCCCTGGCCACCTTGCGGGACCGTTCGAACCTGTCGGAAGCCGTGATCCTCTCCACCTGCTTGCGGACCGAGGTCTACGCGGTGGTCGAGCGGTTCCACGACGGGGTCGACGAGCTCCGGGAGTTCCTGGCTGTCATGGGTGACACCACCGTCGAGGCCCTGAGCGACTACTTGACCATCCGGTTCGACGACGATGTCGCCGAGCACGTGTTCACGGTGGCCTCCGGGCTCGACTCGGCCGTGCTGGGGGAATCCGAGGTGCTCGGCCAGGTACGCCGGGCCTGGGAGAAGGCCCAGCGCGAACGGGCCTCGGGACCGGTGCTGGGGGCCCTGTTCCGGCATGCAGTGGAGACCGGCAAGCGGGTGCGGTCGGAGACCGCCATCGCCCGCGGCATCACCTCGCTCTCCCATGGGGCGGTGGCGCTGGCCGCCAAGCACGCCCCCGGGGGGCTGACCGGTTCCCGGGTGCTGGTGGTCGGGGCCGGGGAGATGGGCGACGGCGTGGTCCAGGCGCTCGCCGCCCACCGGCCGGCGTCGGTGGTGGTGGCCAACCGCACGGCCAAGCGGGCCGAAACGGTCATCGCCGGGCTTCCCGATGGACTCGCGGCCGGGGCCCGGGCCGTCCCGCTCACCGACCTGGAGCGGGAGCTCGATGCTGCCGACGTGGTGTTCACCTCGGTGAGCACGGTCCGCCCCATCGTGGAGCGGTCGCGGCTGGAGGCGGCCGCCGCCCGCCGGACGGCCGACACGCCCTTGCTGGTGGTGGACCTCGGGGTGCCCCGCAACGTGGAGCCGTCGTCATGGGATCTGGATGGGGTGACCCTGCTGGACATGGACGCGCTGCGGGAGGCGGTGGAGGGGGCGCTCTCCGGCCGCCAGGGTGAGGTCAGTCACGCCAAGGAGATCGTGGGCGATGAGGTGGAGCGCTACCGGGCGGCGTCCCGGGCCCGGGGGGCGGCGCCGGTGGTCTCGGCCCTGCGGGCCCAGGTGGAAGAGGTGCGCCAGGCCGAGTTCGATCGGCAGCGGGCCAAGCGATCCGACCTCACCGACGACCAGTGGGACCAGGTGGACACCGTGACCCGGGCCATGGTGGCCAAGTTGCTGCACCAGCCCACCGTGACGTTGAAGGACGCCGTCGGTACTCCCCGTGGGGAGCGCCTGATCGAGTCGCTTCGAACCTTGTTCGACCTCTAGGCCGGTGACCGAACCTACCGTCGTGCGACTGGCCACTCGAGGGTCACCGCTGGCGCGATGGCAGGCTCGCCGGGTGGCCTTCCTGCTCGAGGCCTCGGGGGTGTCGACATCGTTGGTCACCGTGGAGACCGAAGGCGATCGCCGGACCGACGTCCCCCTCCATTCCATCGGTGGGCAGGGCGTCTTCGTCAAGGAGGTGCAGGCGGCGGTCATGCGGGGCGAGGCCGACGCCGCGGTCCACTCGGCCAAGGACCTGCCGGCGGCCACCGAGTTGCAGGCGCCGGGTCTGATGCTGGCCGCCTTCCCGGAGCGGGCCGACCCCCGCGACCTGCTGGTCGGCGCCACCCTCGACACCCTGGGCTCGGGAGCCCGGGTGGCCACCGGTTCGGCCCGGCGGCGGGTGCAGCTGGCCAACCTCCGGCCCGACCTCTTGTTCAGCGACCTGCGGGGAAATCTGGCCACCCGCCTCTCGGTGGCCCTCGATGGCACCGGCGACGTGAGCGCGGTGGTGGTGGCCGCCGCCGGCGTCGACCGCCTCGAATGGACCGCCCCGGACGGGATGGAGACCGAGGTCCTCGACCCGATGGTGATGCTCCCCCAGGTCGGCCAAGGCGCCCTGGCCGTCGAGTGCCGGGAGGACGACCTCCGGATCCGTTCGGCCCTGGCGCTCATCGACGACGCGTCGGTTCGCCGGGTGGTGACCGCCGAGCGGGCGTACCTGGCCGAGCTCGGCGGGTCGTGCACCCTCCCGGTCGGGGCCTACGGGACCCTGACGGACGGGGACGGGGACGGGGACGGCGGAGCATGGGGGGGCCATCACCCTCTCGGGGATGATGGCCACCGAGGACGGCCGCATGGTGCTGCGCCACACCGCCTCCGGCGATGACCCCGAGAAGCTGGGCCGGGCGTTGGCCCGGTACCTGATCGACGAAGCCGGCGGCAGCTCGTTGGGGACCGTCGGCGAACAGTGACGGTGTATCTGGTCGGTGCCGGTCCGGGGGACCCGGAGCTGCTCACCCGGCGCGGGGCCGCGCTTCTGGAGAAGGCCGACGTGGTGATTCACGACCGCCTGATCGCCGACGAGCTGCTGTCGTTGGCCCCGCCGGGTGCCGAAGTGATCGATGTCGGCAAGACGCCGGGCCAGCCCCGGCGCCAGCCCGAGATCAACGCTCTGTTGGTGGAGCACGGCAGGACCGGGCGGGAAGTGGTGCGGCTGAAGGGCGGTGACCCGTTCGTGTTCGGGCGGGGCGGCGAGGAAGTCGAAGCCCTGCAGCACGCCGGCATCGACTACGAGGTGGTCCCCGGGGTGTCGTCCGCCTTCGCCGTCCCGGCCGCGGCCGGGATCCCGGTCACCCACCGCGGACTGTCCTCGTCGGTGACGGTGGTCACCGGCCATACCGGTGACCCGACGGCCACCGGAGGGGTCGACTGGGATGCCCTGGGCCGGGCCGGCGGCACCCTGGTGGTGCTGATGGGCATGGCCGCCCGGTCGGCCATCGCCGCCGAGCTGATGGCCAGCGGTCGTTCCGCCACCACTCCGGTGGCGGTGGTGCACTGGGGGACCACCGACCGGCAACAGGTGGTGCGGACCACCCTCGATGCATTGGCCGAGGTCGACCTGCCGGCCCCTTCGATCATCGTGATCGGCCCGGTGGCCGCGCTCGGTGGGTGATGGGGGTGGAGGCGGCAATGGAGGTGGCGGGGTGACGCCGCCGCCGCTCCCGCTGGCGGGTCGGACGGTGGTGGCCACCCGGAGCCGGACCCAGACCTCTGCGCTGGTGGACCGATTGGCGGCAGTGGGGGCGTCCGTCGTCGAGTTGCCGGTCATCGCCATCGAGGACGCCGCCGACGGCGGAGCCGCGCTGGCGGAGTCGGCCGATCGATTGGTGGCGGGTGACTATGCATGGGTGGCCTTCACCTCGGCCAACGCGGTGTCCCGTTTCCTCCTCGCACTCGAAGGTCGAGCGGTTCCGGTCGGCGTGCAGTGGGCGGCAGTGGGGTCGGCCACCGCCCGGCGGCTGGCCGAGGGAGGATTCGAAGCCGCCCTGGTGCCGCCAGCGGCGGTGAGCGATGCACTGGCCGAGGCGTTCCCGTCGGCCGGCGGGCCCGGCCCGGCGTCGACGGTCCTGTTCCCGCGGGCCGAGACCGTCAGAGGTGCCCTGGTCGCCGGGCTCGAGGCCAAGGGCTGGAAGGTGGATGACGTCGTCGCCTACCGGACGGCCGTCGGCCAACCCGACCCCGAGGCCATTGCCGCCGCCCGGGAAGCCGATGCGGTGGCCTTCACCTCGTCGTCGACGGTCGAGCGAACCGTGGCGCTGCTCGGCGTCGACGGGGTGCCGCCGGTGGTCGTCTCCATCGGACCGGTCACCTCGGCCACCGCCCGAGCCGAAGGCCTCCAGGTGGCCGCCGAGGCGATCGACTCGAACATCGAGGGGCTGGTCGACGCGGTGGTCCGGGGGCTCCGCTCGGAATCCGGCTCGCCGTCCTCCCCGGCGTAGTCGGGTTCGGGCTGCCGTAGGCTTGGTCTCCGTGGTGTCAGACCCTCCCACCCGCCAGTCGTTTCCGGCTACCCGCCTGCGGCGCCTCCGGCGTACGCCGGCGCTCCGACGGATGGTGGCCGAGACCCGGCTCTCGATCGACGACCTGGTCGCCCCGCTGTTCGTGGCTGACGGGCTCGAGGATCCCCGGCCGATCCCATCGTTGCCCGGGGTGGTGCAGCACACCCTCGAATCGCTGTCCAAGGAGGTCGCCCGGCTGGCCGATCTCGGGGTCCCGGGGTTGATTCTCTTCGGCCTGCCCCGGGCGGAGCAGAAGGATGCGGTGGGAAGCCAGGCCTTCGCCGCCGACGGCATCGTGCAGCGGGGGTTGTCGGTGGTTCGGGACCAGGTGGGGGACTCGATGGTGGTGATGGCCGATCTATGCCTCGACGAGTTCACCGACCACGGCCACTGCGGCATCCTCGACCCCCGGACCGGCGAGGTCGACAACGATGCCACCCTTCCCGTCTACGCCCAGGTGGCGGTGTCCCAGGCCACGGCCGGCGCCGATCTGGTCGCCCCCAGCGGCATGATGGACGGGCAGGTCGGTGCCATCCGTGCCGCCCTCGACGGGTCGGGGCACCCGGACACGGTGATCATGGCCTATGCCGCCAAGTACGCCTCCGCCCTCTACGGGCCGTTCCGGGATGCGGTGGAGGTGACCATCGCCGACGGCGGCGACCGCCGGGGTTACCAGCAAGACGCCCACAACCGCCGGGAGGCACTCGCCGAAGTCGCGCTCGACATCGCCGAAGGGGCGGACCTGGTGATGGTCAAGCCGGCCTTGACCTACCTGGATGTCATCGCCGACGTCCGGGCCGCGGTGTCGGTGCCGGTGGCCGCCTACCACGTGAGCGGGGAGTACGCCATGGTGTGTGCCGCCGCCGAGCGGGGTTGGATCGACGGCCCGTCGGTGGCCCTCGAACAGATCAGCGCGGTGAAGCGGGCGGGAGCCGACGTGATCCTCACCTACTTTGCCGGTCAGCTGGCCGAGGCCCTCGGTGGCTGAGGACTCCCGGTCTGCCGAGCTGTTCGAGCGCGCCCAACGGGTGATTCCCGGTGGGGTGAACTCACCGGTGAGATCGTTCCGGTCGGTCGGCGGGCATCCCTACTTCGTGGCTCGGGGCGAGGGCGCGTCGGTGTGGGATGCCGATGGGAACCAGCTCCTCGACTTCGTCCAGAGCTACGGTGCCTCGCTGTTGGGGCACGCGCACCCGGTGGTGGTGGAGGCGGTGCGAGCCGCCGCCGGTCGCGGTACCACCTACGGCGCGCCCACGGAAGGTGAAGTCCTCCTGGCCGAGGCCATCTGCGCTCGGGTCGAAGGTTGTGACCAGGTTCGGCTGGTGTCGTCGGGGACCGAGGCGGCGATGAGCGCCATCCGGGTGGCCCGCGGCAAGACCGGTCG
Source organism: uncultured Acidimicrobiaceae bacterium (assembly GCA_963819695.1). Classification (GTDB taxonomy): domain Bacteria; phylum Actinomycetota; class Acidimicrobiia; order Acidimicrobiales; family RAAP-2; genus DASZIT01. The sequence goes on from CAWFXD010000002.1 coordinate 132,241, forward strand.
GTCCCGGATCGTGAAATTCGCCGGCTGTTATCACGGTCACTCCGACGGGCTGCTGGCCGGAGGGGGCAGCGGGGTGGCCACCCTCGGGTTGCCCGATTCCGCCGGGGTGCCTCCGGCGGCGGTGGCGGAGACCATCGTGGTCCCCTACAACGCAGTCCCCGAGCTCGACGAGCAGGTGGCCTGTGTGATCGTCGAACCGGTGGCCGCCAACATGGGGCTGATCGCGCCGGTCGAGGGATTCCTCGAAGGTTTGCGGCGGGCGTGTGACGCCGCCGGGGCGTTGCTGATCTTCGACGAGGTCATCACCGGGTTCCGACTCGGTGAGGGGGGAGCATCGGCCTGGTCGGGCGTGCGTCCGGACCTCTGGTGCTTCGGCAAGGTGATCGGCGGTGGGTTGCCGGTCGGGGCCTTCGGCGGCCGGCGGGACGTCTTGGAGGTCCTGGCGCCCAATGGGCCGGTGTATCAGGCCGGCACCCTGTCGGGGAACCCGTTGGCCACCGCCGCCGGGCTGGCGGTACTGGGGGAGGTGGACGCCAAGTCGTACGCGGCGCTTTCCGACCGGGTGGCGTCCTTCGGTGCCGGCCTGGAGAAGGTGCTGAACGAGGCGTTGCAGCACACCGGTCACCGGCACGACGGCGTCGCCATCGAGGCGCGGGTGCCGGTGGTCGGCCCACTGCTGGGCCTGTTTTTCGTCCCCCAGGGTTCGGGTCCGATCCTCGACTACGACGACGCGATGGGGTCGGCGAGCACCGGGCTGTATGCCCGGTTCTTCCGGTCGATGCTCGAACGACGGGTGGCCCTGGCGCCCGGTCCCTATGAGATCGCCTTCACCTCGATGGCCCACCGCCAACAAGACCTCGAACGAACGGTCGAGGTCGCCGGCGAGGCCATGGCCGACGTGGTGGCCACCGCCCCCTGAGCCCCGGCTCCTCCCGCCGGCTCGGACCGCGGGCAGGGAGCTCGGCGCGGTCGGGGGAGGGCGGCACCGAGGGCGGTCCGTTCTCGACCCGCCATTAGGGTTGGCGGAGACGAGGTGGCCGGTCGGGGGAATGGGCCGGTCATTTCAGGAGATCGAGGACAACGCCGCATGTCGGGACCCACCGAGCACGACAACGAAGCACCAACGGGGCAGGTCCGGCCGGGGCGGGGACCGGCCCCGGTTCCCGGCGCCGGACAATCCGCCGGGCCGGCCCGACTTCGATTCGACGGCGCGTTGCTGGTCGGATCCGTCGAACAGGGAACCGCCACGGTGGCAGATCTGACATTGCTGGTGGACGAGCAGGCGGTGACCATCACCAGCCGTCAACCGCCGGATCAGCGGATCGTGCCGTGGTCGGCCATCACCAACGTCTGGTGCGGCCCAACCGGGGTCGACTCGACCGGTCGGACCGCCACACCCCTCGACATCACTTCCGCGAATCGAACCGTGCGCTTTCTCCTCTATGGCGATCGGGCGCCTGCGGCCCAGATATCGCAGCTGCGGTCTTGGTTGCCGTTGTGGCAGATGGGCCCGCCGCCGCAACCGGCGATCTCCAACCCCCTGAGCGCTCCGTTGCCGCCCTTCGCCGCCCCACCACCGCCAGCGTTCCCACCTCCCGGTCGCCCCGGGTGGACACCGATCCCGTACGGCACCCCGCCGCCACCCTCCTACGGCGTCTACCCGCTGTCACCCTTCGTGCCGCCGCCGCCCCTCGGCCTCCCACCGGGGTTCGCACCACCCCCACGCCGCCGCCGCTTCCGCCGCCCGGCCACCCTGGTGATCGCCCTCGGCCTCATCGTGGCCGGAGGCGGGCTGGCGGCGGTTCTCCTGGCGGTGGCCGACCACAATCCGCCGTCGAAATCGAACGCCACCCGCACGGTCTCGCCGGATCAGGGCCTGGCCAACCGGCTGATGTTGACGGCCAAGGACCTTCCCGCCGGGTGGCAGGCCGGCGACAACCGCGGGGGAGCCAGTCACCACGACCTGGCCGTCGAGGACCAGATCAACAAGACATTCAACCAATGCATGTCGATCACCGCCGACCAGGGCAATGTCGCCCTGGGTGGACAGGCGGCGGATCAGACCGCGCAGGCGGCCTCCCCGCCATTTCTGGCTCCCACCGCGACGGCACCCGGCGGATCGGCCACCGCCCCCGGCGCCCAAGGCGGCCAGGGGTTGACCCTCGAGCTCCAGACCGATGCCAACATCGTCAAGACCCACGCCGACGAGCAACGGGACTTCACCTTGTTCACCAGCCCCAAGTTCCCGTCGTGCAATGCCGCGGCTGTCGCCGCCGCCGTGCAACTCGGGTTGAACGACGCCACGGGGGGCAATGCCTCCGCGGGTCCGGCCACCGCCAAGGTGGTCGCGTTGGTGGCCCCCCGAGGCGAGCAGGTCATGGGCGTCACCATGCAGTTCACCATCAGCGACGGGACGATCCAGATTCCCACCGAGGTCGACCAGCTGCTCGTCGGCACCAGCCGGACCGAGGCACAGCTGCAGGCGCTCGCCATCGGCGCCCAGTTCCCCTCGGACGTGCTCTCGGCGGCGGTCTCGACGTTCGAACTCCGGGTGGCGGACCAGGGGACGGGAACCACCGCCTGAATTCCTGAACGTTCAGGCCTACGATCTGGGAGTTCGCCCGACCGCTGCCCGGCGGCAAATTGCGCATGTCCACACCCACCGGTCGAATTAGGCCAGTATGAACGGGTACTTTGAGCTGTTATTCCGGTGCTCGTTCACCCAGCGGAGACGATCCGAGAGTGGCGGTCGGAACAAGGTCGGAACCAAAAGGGGGTCCCGTTGGCGGTCCCCCGTGGATAAAAGGAGTCGTAGATGGCTGTCGGAGCAATGGACCTGCCTCCCGAGGGAATGTTGCTTGGTGGGGTGGCGCTGGCGGGTGACCCGGCCCGGGGCATCGAAACCACTGAAGGTTTGAGCCTTCTGTTCACGACCAAGGGAATCACTGTCAAGGGCGACGATCCGGCCACCGAGCGGCACTTCGCCTGGTCCGGACTGGATGCGGCCTCGTGCCACGGCGAAGTCCAGCGGGGCGCTGGTCGCACGGCCACCCCCTTGGAGCTCACCTCCGCCGGCCAGACGATTCAGTTCCTGCTCCCCAGCGAGACCGTCTCCCCCGGGCAGGCCGCCTACCTCGACCAGGCCCTCCCGGCCTGGCTGGAGCGCTACCGCGGGGCCGACGCGCCTCCGACCGCGGCGGCCGCGGCCGCGGCCGCCGCCGAGGCGGCGCCAGGACGCGCCACCCCGACCGGGTCCCCTTCGACCCCGACCCCACCGGCTCCTCCCACCCCGACGGCCAAAGCTCCGACCCCGCCGGCCCCGGCGACGCCGGCGGCGACTCCGGCGCCGCCCGCCCCGGCTTCGCCACCGCTGCCCCGGTCTGCCCCGTCGGCCGCCGCCGCCGCCGTCATGGTGCCTCCGTCGACGAGGGCGGAGGAGCACATCGATCCGGAGACCGGCACCCTTCGGCGGGGGGATCCGTTGAGCAGCGCCGGCAATCGGGGTTCCGAGGGTGAATCGAGGGCGGAACGCAAGAAGGCCAGAGCCGCGGCCAAGGCCGCCGGAGTCCCGGCCGGCGATGAAGGCGTCGGCGGCAAGACGGCCGCCACCAACCGACGCACCCTGACAATTCTGATTGTGGTTCTGGTCATCATCGTGGTCGCTGCCTTGGTCTACGAGTTGACCAAGAACAAGAACTCCAGTAGCAGCACCACGACCACGGTGAGCTCGGCATCGGCGACGGTGGACAAGGCTCTGGCTTCCAGCGCGAATCTGCAGTTGAGCGATCTCCCGAGCGGATGGACACAGGCACTGGGTTCGGCCCCGTCGATTTCGGTGACCAGCTCCGCCGGTACCGCCACCCAGAAGCCGCCCACCACCGCCTTCGCCACCTGCGTGGGCGCCCCGGCCGCCACCATCGGACAGGTGTTCGGAAATACACCGTCGTCCGATGAAACGGTGGCTTCAACGTCTCCGGTGTTTCAGGAGACGGCCGACAACACCATCGAGATGCAGTCGGCGGTGAACATCGTCCGGTCATCGGCCAACGCCAGATCCGATGCCACCGTGTTCACCAAGTCCGGCTTCCTCAATTGCTTCACCAACTTCCAGGCCGCGTCGGCCGCGGCCCTGGTTCCCGGCACCACCGCCACCGTCCAGCAGGTACAGATCCCCGCCCCGAGGGGTGGGGTGGCCTACGGCTTCATCACCACCTTCACCGTTCCCACCCAGGGGACCCGGGTGGTGGGTGACGCCTACGTGTTCGGTGGTCGGGTCGAGGCGACCCTCCAGCCGTCGACCCATGGACCCGACGTGCCGTCCGACGCCTTCAACTCTGCCTACCACGGCATGCTCGGCCGGATCTCCGCCGACGCCGGCAAGTAGGCCGGAGCCGGCCGGCGTCAGACGGGTTCGGGGACCAGGTGGGCCAGGGTGGCCATCGCCCGGTAGGCGGCCTCGGCCGGGCCCACCTCGTCCGGTCGCACCAGGTTGGCCATGATCCGGAGGATCCAGGTCATCAACGACTCCGAGTACATCCCGGTGCCCACGCACAGCTTCATCAACTCCGGTTGGCTGATCATCCGGACGAACGCCCGGGCCACCCGGAAGTAGAGGCCGTAGGCGTCCTCGAGCCGCGTCTCGTACCGTTCGAGGGCGGCGTAGCCGTCGCCGCTGAGGGCCTCGCCGAGTGACGCCGCCGCCAGGCGACCGGTCTCGTACCCGTAGGAGATGCCCTCCCCGTTGAACGGGTTGATCGAACCGCCGGCGTCCCCGACCACCAGGGTGGTGGCGCCGATGCGGGGACCCACGGTGAGGCCCATGGGCAGCTTGCCCCCGGTGGGCGGGCCCAGGCAGGTTTCGGGGGACAGCCCCCATCCCTTGGGCGCCCAGTTCACAAAATGGTCCATGAGGGTGGAGGTGTTCACGCCTTTCCAGCGGTGGTCGGTGGACAACAGGCCCACCCCCACGTTGACCCGTCCGTCGCCCATCGGGAAGATCCAGCCGTAGCCCGGGACCACATTCCCGTCGCCGTCCCGGATGTCGAGGTGGGACTCGATGAACGGATCGTCGTGCATCGGCGAGGTGTAGTAACCGCGCAGGGCCATCCCCATCGGCCGGGTGCGGTTTCTCGAGGTGCCGAGCGCCCGCCCGAAGCGGGAGTTGGCGCCGTCGGCGACCACCACGTAGCGGGCCCGGACCTCCCGGGTGGCACCGGTCGCCTTGTCCTTGACAACCGCGCCCACACATGACGGCAGCCGTGACGCCGCCGCCGGCGGCGGGGAGGTGACCGCCACCCGGTCGAGTCCGTCCTCCTGGACGATCGGCTCGACCGCCTCGGTGCCCTGCCACACGGTGGCCCCGGCCTTGGCCGCCCGCTCGTTGACGATGGCGTCGAGATCATGGCGGGTGATCACGTAGCCGTAGGAGGGAAAGCTCGGGTGATCCGGCCAGTCGAGCTCGAGGACCTTGCCGTAGGCGAGGGCCCGGAGGCCGGCGTAGCGATGGGCGCCGCTGAGGGCGCTTTCGAGGCCCATATCGGCAAGTTGGCGGACGGCCCGGGGGGTCAGCCCGTCCCCACAGGTCTTTTCGCGGGGGAACACCTTCTTTTCGACCAGGGCCACGTCCCAGCCGGCTTCGGCCAGCCAGTAGGCACACGAGGAACCCGCCGGACCGCCGCCCACCACCAGGACGTCGTAGAGATGGCCAGGGTCATCGGGGCCGCCAGGCGTGGCCTCGGCGGCTCGGGAAGAGGAAGTCACAACACCTCATCGTACGCCGGGGTCCGCCGGACGGTGACACCGGCCCACCCAGGCCGGCGCCGGGGTCCGCCTCCCGGCGTTCGACGGTCTCCGGGCCGGCGCGTCGATGTGCCCAGCGGAACCGGCGCGTGGTAAAACGACCCCAGTGGACGACTACCTCCCGATCTTTCTCCTCATCCTGCTGGGGTTCCTGTTCGCGGCTGTCTCCTTCGTGGGCTCGGCCATGCTGGCCCCCAAAAAGCGCCCGACCGCGGCCAAGATCGCCCCCTACGAGTGCGGCATCGTGCCCACCGTCGAGCCGCCCACCCGGTTTCCGGTGCGGTTCTACCTGGTGGCGATGATCTTCATCATCTTCGACATCGAGATCGTCTTCCTCTATCCGTTCGCGGTGATCTTCCGCCAGCTGCGGTCGTTCGGTCTCGTCGAGGTGCTGGTCTTCGCGGCCATCGTCTTCATCTCCTTCCTGTTCCTGGTGAGCAACGGGGCCCTGACCTGGGGACCGGCCAAGACGTTGGTGCGGGCGATGCCGTCCCGCACCTCGGAATCGACCATCGCCCGCATCACCGCCGGCCCGGGGGGGCCCGGCGGGCACCGCGATCCATCGGGCCCCGGCCCCGGCGGCTCCCCGACCACCGATCCCGTCCCCCCGACCACCGGCGATCCGGCCGCTCCGGCCGGACCCGTCCGGGCCGCGTAGAGCGGAAGGATCCTTCGTCATGGGACTTGAAGACCTCCAGCACAATTTCCTGACCGGCCGGCTCGAGGACCTGGTGAAGTGGGCGCGTACCTATTCGATGTGGCCGGCCACCTTCGGCCTGGCCTGCTGCGCCATCGAGATGATGTCAGTGGGGGCGGCCGACTTCGACCTGGCCCGGTTCGGCATGGAGGTGTTCCGGGCGTCGCCCCGCCAGGCCGACCTGATGATCGTGGCCGGTCGGGTGTCCCAGAAGATGGCGCCGGTCCTCCGCCAGGTCTACGACCAGATGATGGAGCCCAAGTGGGTGCTGTCGATGGGGGTGTGCGCCAGCAGCGGCGGCATGTTCAACAACTACGCCATCGTCCAGGGCGTGGACCAGATCGTGCCGGTCGACGTTTACGCCCCCGGGTGCCCGCCGACGCCGGAAACCCTGATGCACGCCATCCTCACCCTCCACGAGAAGGTGCGGACCAACGACATCACCCGCCGCCCGGGGCGCTACACACCGACCATGCCCGACGGCCGGGGCGTGCGCAGCCTGGCCGCCGACGAGGGCGCGGACACCGACGACAACCGCACCCACGCCGACGAAGAGACCTCGGGGTGGACCCCGGATCGGCCCGACGCCGTCCACGTGGGCACCCCCAAGCGCAATCCGGTCATCGCCCGCAGCGTGGGAGAGCCCCTGTGAGTGCGGCCGACACCCCCGAGGCGGCGGAGGCCACCGAGCCGTCTTCCACCCACACCGGTCCGGTGGCCCCGATCGAGGGCCCGGCCGGAACCGCCGGCCTCAGCGACTCGGGGGGTGGCCGCTCCCGGGTTCCCGGGCGCCCGGTCCAGGAGATCGTCTTCCCGACCCGAGACCAGTACGTCGGGGTGGTGGGGGAATACCGCCGGGACGGGTTCGAGATGTGCGCCGACCTCTGCGGGGTCGACTACCTGACCCACTTCAACCGGCACCTGCCCGACGGGGTGGCCCGGGAGCGGTTCGAGGTCGTGGTCAACCTGTTGTCGCTGAGCCAGGCCAAGCGGGTGCGGTTGCGGGTGCAGGTCCCGGAGTCGGACCTGGTGGTGGCTTCGATCTTCGACATCTATCCCGGAGTCGAGGCCATGGAGCGCGAGGCCTTCGACATGTTCGGGATTATCTTCGACGGCCATCCCGACCTGACCCGGATCCTGATGCCCGAGGACTGGGAGGGCCATCCCCTCCGCAAGGACTACGGGGTGGGCCGGGTGCCGGTGCAATTCAAGGGTGCCCCGGGGCCGAGATGACCCAACCGACTTCGGATTCCCCCGAGGATGGGGCGGCCGGCCGCGAGGCGCCGGCACCGCCCGAGTCCTACCCGCCGGCCGTGGCCCCCGCCCACCCGGACACCGTCTTGCCCCCGCCGGTCTCGGGTGAGGAGTTCCTGAAGGCCGAGCCCAGCGGCGCGACCCTCGGGCTGGAGACGGAGACCTCCGAGGGCCACCAGGAGCTGACCCGGCGGTCCACCACCGGAGCCGGTGAGTTGCGCCGGGAGGTCGGTGCCGTGCTCCGGCTCCCCGAGGGGGTGGCGGTCGACCCCTCGAACATCGACGTCGAACAGTCCGACGACCGGACGATGATCATCAACATGGGCCCCCAGCACCCGTCGACCCACGGGGTGCTCCGGCTGATGTTCGAGCTGGACGGCGAGACGGTGCTGCGGACCAAGCCGGTGATCGGCTACCTCCATACCGGCATGGAGAAGACGGCCGAGGAGCTGACCTATGTCCAGGGGTCGACCAACGTCACCCGGATGGACTACCTGTCGCCGCTCCACAACGAGCTGGTGTTGTCGCTGGCCGTCGAGGCGCTGCTGGGTATCGAGTTGCCGGCCCGGGCCGACTGGATCCGGATGCTGATGACCGAGCTCAACCGGGTGTCCTCCCACCTGATGTGGATGGCCACCAACGGCATGGACCTCGGGTCCACCTCGATGATGATCTACGGGTTCCGCGAGCGGGAGATGGTGCTGGCCTTCTTCGAGAAGACCACCGGTCTGCGGATGAACCACAACTTCATCCGTCCGGGAGGCACCGCCGCCGACCTTCCCGATGGCTGGGAGGACGACGTCAGCATCATCTGCGACACGGTGCTACCGAGGACCGACGAGTACGACGAGCTGCTGACCGGGCAGCCGCTGTTCCGGCAGCGGACCGAGTCGATCGGGCGCCTGTCGGCCGAGGAGGCGCTGGCCCTCAGCCTGACCGGGCCCATCCTGCGGTCCACCGGGGTCCCCTGGGACCTCCGCCGGTCGATGCCCTACCTGCGCTACGACGAGGTCGACTTCGACGTCATCGTCGGCACCTACGGCGACAACTTCGACCGCTACTCGGTGCGCCTCAACGAGATCCGGGAGTCGATCCGGATCATCCGCCAGATCGTGGAGAAGATGCCCCCGGGTGACTACCGGGTCCAGGACAAGAAGGTCACCCCGCCGCCCCGGGCCCGGATCGACGAGTCGATGGAGGCCCTCATCCACCACTTCAAGGTGTTCACCGAGGGGTTCAAGGTGCCGGAGGGAGAGGTCTACACCGCCATCGAGTCCCCCGGGGAGAGCTCGGGTGCTACCTGGTCTCCGACGGCACCTCCAAGGCCTACCGGATGCACATCCGCGGGCCCAGCTTCGTCAACCTCCAGGCCCTCCCGCTGATGATGCGCGGCGGCCTGATCGCCGACGCGGTGTCGGTGTGCTCATCGGTGGACCCGGTGATGGGGGAGGTGGACCGGTGAGCGATGCCACGCCGCCCCAACCCGCGCCCCAGCCCCAGCCGGCCCCGGACTCGATGACCGCCCGGCGCACCAACCGCGGGCCGACACCCGACCTCCGCCACCTGTCGCGGGAGACCGCCACCCGGTGCCGGAGCCTGATCGCCCTGTACCCCGAGCCCCGCTCCGCGCTCATCCCGCTGTGCCACCTGGCCCAGGAGCAAGAGGGCTGGCTCACCCCCGGGGTCATGGTCGACATCGCCGCACTCCTCGGCATCACCCCGGCCGAAGTGCTGGGGACGGCCACCTTCTACGACATGCTCCACACCGAACCGGTGGGAACCCACGTGGTGTCGGTGTGCACCAACATCGCCTGCCTGCTCAACGGGGCGATGGAGCTCCTCGAGCACGCCGAGTCCACCCTCGGGGTGAACTCCGGCGGCACCACCGCCGACGGCGTCATCACCCTCGAAGAGGCCGAGTGCCTGGCCGACTGCGACGCCACCCCCTGCGTGCAGGTCAACCACCGGTACGTGGGCGCCCAGACCCCGGAGAGCTTCGACGCGCTGATGGCCGATCTCCGTTCCGGGGCCCGGTCCGCCGACATCCCCAGCCACGGGACGCTGAACCGGGTGGAGCGGACCACCGGGCTGCAGGCCGATCGCGCCCGGATCGCCGCCGAGCGGGCGGCCGCGGCCGAGGCCCAGTCCGAGCGGGCCGCCGCCAAGCAGGCCGGCAGCTGATGGCCATCACCGACGCGCCGAAGATCATCACCGGCCGGCTCGGCCACCCCGACTCCCATACCCTCGAGCGCTACCTGGCCACCGGCGGCTACCAGGGGCTCCGCAAGGCGCTGACCATGACGCCCGAAGCCGTGGCCCACGAGGTGGACACCGCCAGCCTGCTCGGCCGGGGGGGAGCCGGGTTCCCGGCCGGCCGCAAGTGGTCCATGCTCCGGAAGAACCCGGTCACCTACCTGGTGGTCAACGGCGACGAGAGCGAGCCGGCCACCTTCAAGGACCACCTGCTGATCGAGCGCGACCCCCATCAGCTCATCGAGGGGGTGATGATCGCCGCCTACGCGCTGCAGGTGTCGCAGGTCTTCATCTACCTGCGGGGCGAGTTCGCCCTCGGCCTCGAGCGGACCCAGGCCGCCCTCAACGACGCCTACTCGCACGGCGCGGTGGGTAGCGACATCTTCGGATCCGGGTTCTCGGTCGACGTGGTCGTCCATCCCGGGGCGGGCGCCTACATCTGCGGCGAGGAGACCGCCCTGCTCGAATCGCTGGAGGGCAAGCGCGGCTTCCCCCGCATCAAGCCGCCGTTCTTCCCGGCCGCCATCGGCCTCTACGGCGAACCGACGGTGGTCAACAACGTCGAGACCTTGTCCAACCTGCCCTGGATCGTGCTGAACGGCGGGGCCGCCTTCGCCGCCCTCGGCGAGGGCCGGTCCACCGGCACCCGGCTGTTCGCGCTGGCCGGCCACGTCAACAATCCCGGGGTGTTCGAGATCGAGATGGTCAAGACCACCTTCCGGGACCTGGTCTACGCCCCGGTGCTCGGCGGCGGCATTCCCCACGGGCGGGAGCTGAAGGCGTTCGTCCCCGGCGGGGTATCGGCCCCCTGGTTCGGTCCCGACCAGATCGACATCCCGCTCGGCCAGGACGAGGTGGCCGACGCCGGTTCCATGCTCGGCTCCGGCTCGGTGGTGGTGATGGACGACCACACCTGCGCGGTGCGGGCGTCGTGGCGGATCACCAAGTTCTTCGCCCGGGAGTCGTGCGGGCAGTGCACCCCCTGCCGGGAGGGATCGGGATGGCTCGAGAAGATCATGGAGCGCATCGAGACCGGCCACGGCCGGGAAGAGGATCTCGACCTCCTGCTCGACGCCTGCGACAACATCTCCCCCGGCCTCAGCTGGCCGCCCCAGCAGACCACCATCTGCGTGCTGGGCCCGTCGATCCCGTCGTCCATCGGGTCGGCCATCCAGATGTTCCGGGATGAGTTCCTCGTCCACATCAAGGAGGGGGGCTGTCCCTTTGACTGACCGGGCCACCACCACCGAGCCCGCCCACACCGTGTCGGCGGACGCCCCCGAGGAGCTGATCCACTTCACCCTCGACGGGCGCCCGGCCACCGCCATGAAGGGCGAGATGCTGATCGCCGCCGCCGAGCGGGCCGGCACCTTCATCCCCCGATTCTGTTACCACCCGCGCATGAAGTCGGTCGGGGTGTGCCGGATGTGCCTGGTCGAGGTCAGCGGCCCCCGGGGGGCATCGCTGCAACCCAGTTGCTACGTGGAGGTCAACGAAGGCGCGGAGGTCACCACCACCTCCGACAAGGTCAAGAAGGCCCAGGACGGGGTGCTCGAGTTCCTGCTCATCAACCACCCGCTCGACTGCCCGGTGTGTGACAAGGGGGGCGAGTGCCCGCTGCAGGATCAGACGCTGGCCTACGGGCCCGGCGAGACGCGGTTCGTGGAGGAGAAGCGCCACTTCGAGAAGCCGGTCCCCATCTCCGAGCTGGTGCTGCTCGACCGGGAGCGTTGCATCCAGTGCAGCCGTTGCACCCGGTTCGCCGCCGAGATCGCCGGTGAGGCCCAGATCGACTTCATCGGCCGGGCCGACCAGCTCGAGGTCAACGTGTTCCCCGAGCTGCCGTTCACCTCCTACTTCTCCGGCAACACCGTCCAGATCTGCCCGGTGGGCGCCCTCACCGCGGTGCCCTACCGCTTCTCGTCCCGGCCCTGGGACCTCGACCAGGTCGAGTCGACCTGCACCACCTGTGCGGTCGGGTGCCGGGTGGCGGTCCAGTCCTCCTCCAACCGGGTGACCCGGCTGTTGGGCATCGACTCCGACCCGGTCAACCACGGGTGGTTGTGCGACAAGGGCCGGTTCGCCTTCGAGTCGGTCAACAGCGACGAGCGGCTGACCGAGCCGATGGTCCGCAAGGGCGGCGAGCTGGTCACCGTCTCGTGGCACGAGGCCCTCGACGTGGTGGCCGAAGGGTTGCAGGCCGCCATCAAGGACGACGACGGGCCCGGCGGGGTCGGGATCATCGGCGGTGCCCGGCTGACCAACGAAGGGGCCTATACCTGGGCCCGGTTGGCCAAGGGGGTCCTCGGCACCGACTCGGTCGACGCCCAGCTCGGCGACGGGCTCCCGGCCGAGGTGGTGCTCGGTCTCCCGTGGGCCACCATCGACGAGGCGGCCGGGGCCGACACCCTGATCGTGCTGTCCGGCGACCTCCGGGAGGAGTTGCCCGTCCTGTTCCTCCGGCTGCGGTCGGAGATCGTGGACGGCGACCTCTCCCTGGTCGAGCTCTCTCCCCAGGCCACCTCGCTGACCCCGCTCGCCGCGGTGTCGTTGCGCTACCGGCCGGGTGCCGCCTCCGAGCTGGCCAAGGCGTTGACGGATCCGGGATCGGCGGTGCCGGCCACCGTCACCGCCGCCGACCTGGCCGAAGCCCGCCGCCTGGCCGGCGCCGACAAGGTGGTCATCGTGGTCGGACGGCCGTCGCTGGCCGAAGACGGGGCCCTGGTGGCCGACGCGGTGCAGGAGCTGGCCCGGGCGCTGCCCAACGCCACCTTCCTCCCGGCCCTGCGCCGGGGCAATGTGATGGGGGCCCTGGACATGGGTCTGGCCCCGGGATTGCTTCCCGGCCGGGTAGGGCTGGAGGCAGGGCGCCAGTGGTTCGCCGAGGCGTGGGGCAAGGTGCCCGACGCCCGGGGCCGGGGGACCGCGGAGATGCTGCGCTCGGCGGCTGGCGACGACTCCGAGGCCAGCGGGAGCCGGATCCGGGCACTGGTCGTCATCGGGGCCGACCCCCTCACCGACTTCCCCGACGCCGAGTTGGCCCGACGGGCGCTGGCCGGCGCCGACTTCGTGGTGTCGGTGGCCACCTCGCCCAGCCCGCTGGGTATTCACGCCGACGTGGTGCTCCCGGGCGCCGAGGCCCACGAGCGGCAGGGGACCACCACCAACATCGAGGGTCGGATCAGCCGGGTGGGGCAGAAGCTGGTCCCGCCCGGACAGTCGTGGCCGGACTGGATGATCGCCGCCGAGTTGGCCGTCCACCTGGACGCTGACCTCCATCTCGACTCGGTCACCGACGTCTGGAACCAGATCGAACAGCTGGCCCCGGCCTATCGGGGCATCACCCGGGCCATCCTCGACTCGCCGGCCGCCACCGACGGCGTGGTGGCGCCGCTCACCGTCACCCCGGTGGCATTCACCCGCCGCCCGGGCGCCCCCCTCCTCGACCCGATCGCCTTCCCCGGGGTTGAGTCGGTGGAGCAGCAGGGAGCCCCACCCCGGGCCGGGTTGGCCGAGGCCCGCACCGCCGAGATCGGAATGGGCGCCTTGGCGGCGGCGGCCATCCGCGCCGCCAGCGCCGGGGAGGCCGCCGGTGCCGCCGGCCCGGCCGCCGGTGCCGCCGGCCCGGCCGCCGGTGCCGCCGGGGCGACCCCGCCACCCCCCACCCTGTCCGGTCGGTTCGAGATCGACGTGCCCAAGGTGGTCAACACCGACAGCTACTCGATGCGGCTGGTCGCCTCCCGTCGCCTCTACGACGGGGGGGTCACCGCCGTCCCGGTCCTGGACGCGCTGGTACCCCGGTCGCCCCTCCGGGTCAACCCCCACGACCTCGACGACCTCGGGGTCGGCGCCGGCGGCAACGTGAAGGTGCGGACGGCGACCACCTCGATGGTGTTGGCGGCGGAGCCCGATCCCTCGCTGCCCCGCAAGGTGGTGGCCACCGACTTCAACGTCCCGCTGGCGGAAGGGACGGTGGCCGACCTCATCGACTCCACCTCCCCGGTGGTCGAGCTGCGCCTGGAGACGCCATGACCCATCTCCTCGCCACCCTCCCGTCGTTATTGGGCGCCGACGATCCCCTGTACAACGGGGGAGTCGACTGGGTCGTCCTGCTGATCGTCATCATCAAGGTGCTGGCGGTGTTCGCCTTCCTGATGGTGGCCGTCCTGCTGATGATCTGGTTCGAACGGAAGGTCATCTCTGACATGCAGAGCCGGATCGGCCCCAACCGGGCTGGGCCGTTCGGCGTGCTGCAGACACTGGCCGACGGGATCAAGCTGTTCTTCAAGGAGGACCTGCTCCCCGAGCGGGCCGACAAGGCCGTCTTCAAATTGGCGCCGTACCTGGCCATCCTGCCGGCGTTCCTCGCCTTCGCCATCGTGCCCATCGGCGGCCAGGTGACCATCGCCCGCCACACCTTCGAGTTGCAGTTGGCCGACCCGCCGATGGGCATCCTGTTCCTGCTGGCCATGTCGTCCATCGGCGTCTACGGGGTGATGCTGGCCGGATGGTCGTCGGGGTCGAAGTACCCGCTGCTGGGCTCGGTGCGGGCTTCCGCCCAGATGATCTCCTACGAGGCGGCGCTGGGCATGACCGTGGTGATGGTGGTGCTGGTCAGCGGGTCGCTCACCACCCGGGCCATCGTCAACGCCCAGGCCCTCCATCTCTGGCAATGGAACGCCATCCGGCTCGGGATCATCCCCTTCATCATCTTCTTCATCGCCATCATCGCCGAGACCAACCGGCCCCCGTTCGACCTGGTGGAGGCCGACTCCGAGCTGGTGGGCGGGTTCGTCACCGAGTACTCCTCGATCCGGTTCGCGCTGTTCTTCCTGTCCGAGTTCATGAACACCATCACCATGTCGGCCATCACCGTGACCCTGTTCTTCGGCGGCCCCGACGGGCCCATCCCCCACATCCCCCACACCCAGTGGCTGTGGCCCATCCTGTGGTTCCTGGGCAAGACCATCGTGTTCCTGTTCGTCTTTGTCTGGCTGCGGGCCGCGCTGCCCCGGCTCCGGTACGACCAGCTGATGGACCTCGGCTGGAAGCGGCTGATCCCCTTGTCGCTCGGTTGGCTCCTCATCGTGGCCGGCTTCGTCATCGACGGGTGGTGGGGATTGGCCATGACCGCCGCGGTGGTGGTGGCCAGCGTGCTCATCACCCGGGCCTTCTCCATCGGGATGGGGCGCGAAGAGTCCCACGGCATCCTCCCGCCGGTCGGCGCCCGCCTGTGGAACCGACCCGAGGTGCCGGTCGGGTCGTCGCCGGGGCCGGTGTCACCCGCCGGACCCGCGTCCTCGTCACCCGAGGGAGGTGATGGCTGATGCCGCTCCCCGAGCCCCCCAAGCAACGCCAGAACATCCTGGGCGGATTCAAGTTGACCCTCGAGCACCTGGGGCGTCAGCCGGTCACCCGCCAGTACCCCGAGGAGAAGCGGCCCAAGCAGCCGCGCCAGCACGGCCGCCATGTCCTCAACAAGTACGAGGACGGCACCGAGAAGTGCATCGGCTGCGAGTTGTGCGCCGGCGTCTGCCCGGCCGACTGCATCTACGTCCGCGGGCTCGACAATCCACCCGATCATCCGGTGTCCCCCGGTGAGCGCTACGGCTACATCTACGAGATCAATTTCCTGCGCTGCATCCACTGCGACATGTGCGTCGAGGCGTGTCCGACCGAGGCCATCACCGAGACCAAGCTGATGGAGTTCTCCTTCACCAACCGCAACGACGCCATCTACACCAAGGACGAACTACTGGTCGATGACCAGGGCAATCCCCAGCACCTGCCGTGGGAGGACTGGCGGGAGGAAGATCAGCTCCACACCTCGGGATGGATGCGGGCCACCTCGCCGTCGGGCAGCGCCGAGTACGAGGGACAGGTGCAGTGGTCGGGGGAGCTCGGCTTCGGGGTCCGGGCTCCCGAGGGGGGCCAGAGCGGCCTCCGCGACGACGCCACCACCGGGTCTCGGCAGTTGCGGAGCACCCTGGAGCATCACCTGCGGCCCATCGACGTCCCCGCCGCCCGCCGGGGCCCGAGGGGGGCCATCGGTCGGATGATGCAGAAGGCCGAACGATTCGCCCCCGGCGCCGGGAAGAAGTACCGCATCAAGGCGGATTCCGACTACGCGGCGGCGCGGACCGCCGGGAACACCGAGCGCGACTCGGACCCGATGCCGAACGCCACCGCGACGCCGGATGCCGCGACGCCGGATGACCACACCGCCGACGAAGGCGCCGGCTGATGGCGGTGATCATCCACGGCGTGCTGCTGGCCGCCGCCGCCACCAGCGGTCACGCGTCGGCGGTCGATTGGGGAACCTTCGTGGTGGCCACCGCCATCGTGTTGTCCGGAGCGGTCGGGGTGGTGATCGCCCGCAACCCGGTGCACGGGGCTCTGATGCTGGTGATGACCCTGTTCGGCATCGCGGTGCTCTTCGTGTTGCAGCGTGACGACTTCCTGGCCGCGGTGCAGGTCATCGTCTATGCCGGCGCCATCGTCGTCCTGTTCCTGTTCGTGATCATGTTCCTGGGCGTCGACCGCGAAGAGAACATCGCCGCCGAGCCATTGCGGGGGCAGCGCCCGCTGGCCGTCGCCCTGGTCGCCCTGGGAGTGACCGGGCTGTTGTTGCTGGGGGAGATCTCCAAGTGGACGACCGGCGCGCCGTCGGTGGCCGGATCCACCGACTCCTCGAGCTCCAACGTGGCCCAGCTGGGAACTTCGGTGTACACCACCTACCTGTTCCCGTTCGAGATCACCTCGGCGTTGCTGGTCATCGCGGTGGTCGGGGCGGTGGCGCTGGCCCGTCGGCCACCGATGGCGGACATCGGCCGGGTCCCGGACACCGAGGCCGAGCTGGCCGTCGAAGTCCCCTCGGCCACCGACGATCCCCCCGCCGGGACCGACGGCGCTCCGACCGACGGCCACCCGGAGCCGGAGGAGCCGGCGGAGGCAGAGGACGCCCACCAGGAGGTGACGCCATGATCGCCGCGACCACCGTGATCAACGGGAACATCAACGGTGAGTGGTACCTGGCCCTGGCCGCGGTGCTGTTCGCCATCGGCGCCTTCGGCCTCCTCATCCGCCGCAATGTGCTGGTCATGTTCATGTGCGTGGAGCTGATGCTGAACGCCGCCAACCTCACCTTCGTGACCTTTGCCAACATGCTCCACGACATCGGTGGGCAGGTGCTGGTGTTCTTCGTCCTCGTCGTGGCCGCCGCCGAAGTCGTGGTGGGGCTGGGCATCGTGGTCGCCATCTTCCGCCGCCGGGCCAGCGCCACGGCCGATGACTTCCACCTGATGAAGGGCTGACGGCACCGTGCTGCATGTGACCTACCTCATTATCCTGCTGCCCCTGGTCGGGTTTGCCGTCCAGGTGCTGTTCGGCCGGCGACTCGGTGACCCGCTGGCCGGCGCGGTGGCCACCCTGTTCGTGGCCGCGTCCTTCGTGGTTTCGGTCGGGGTGTTCTTCAACCTGCTGTCCCAGCCGGGCAGCGTCCGGTCGTTCAACCAGAACCTCTGGACCTGGATCCCGGTCGGCGGCCTCCAGGTCCACGCCGGGCTCTACGTCGACCCGCTGTCGATGACCATGGTGCTGTTCGTCACCGGGATCAGCGCCCTCATCCACCTGTACTCCATCGGCTACATGAAGGGCGACCGCGACTACCCGAAGTTCTTCCTCTACATGAACCTCTTCGTGGCCTCGATGCTGATCCTGGTCCTTGGGAACAACCTGCTGGCCACCTACGTCGGCTGGGAGGGGGTGGGGACCTGCTCCTACCTGCTGGTCGCTTTCTGGTTCACCCGCGAATCGGCCGCCGCCGCCGGCAAGAAGGCCTTCATCTACAACCGGATCGGCGACGCCGGTTTCATCGCCGCCGTCTTCCTCACCTTCGACAAGGTCGGCTCGGTCGACTACACCACCATCTTCGCCAACCTCGGCAAGATCGGCGCCGGCAACATCACCGCCATCTGCCTGCTGCTGCTGGTCGGAGTGGCGGCGAAGTCGGCCCAGATCCCGTTGTTCCCGTGGCTGGCCGACGCCATGGAGGGCCCGACCCCGGTCTCCGCGCTGATCCACGCCGCCACCATGGTGACCGCCGGGGTCTACCTGCTGTGCCGGATCAACCCGCTGCTCCACGCCTCCCCGGATGCCGCCTGGACGGTCGCCATCATCGGCGCGGCGACCGCCTTCGTGGCCGCCACCATCGCCTGCGCCCAGGACGACATCAAGAAGGTGCTGGCCTACTCGACCATCTCCCAGCTCGGCTACATGGTGCTGGCCATCGGCTCCGGCGCCTACGAGGCGGCCATCTTCCTGATGGTGGCCCACGCCTTCTTCAAGGGCCTCCTGTTCCTCGGCGCCGGCTCGGTCATCCACGGGCTCCACGACGAGCAGGACCTCAAGCGGATGGGCAACCTCCGGGTCTACATGCCGATCACCTTCGTCACCTTCGGCATCGGCTGGCTGGCCATCGCCGGGGTGCCGCCGCTGTCCGGGTTCTGGGCCAAGGGCGACATCCTGGAGAACACCTGGGCCGCCCACCCGGCCCTGTGGGCCGTCGGTCTGGCCACCGCGGTGCTCACCGCCTACTACATGAGCCGGCTCACCGGCCTGGCCTTCTTCGGCAAGGACCGCTGGAAGAACAAGGTGCCCATCGACGCCGCCACCGACTTCGCCGATGCCCATCACGCCGACGGCGCCATCCCCGAACCGCACGAGTCGAAGTGGGTGATGACCCTGCCGTTGATCGTGCTGGCCGTGCTGGCCGCCGCCGGCGGGGTGATGGCCTTCGCCACCCCCCACCTGTCGCTGGCCCACTGGGTGGACCCGGTCTTCGCCGGCAACCTCTACAACGACCACGAGTCGACCTCCACCCTCTGGAAGCTGGGAACGCTGGACGGGGTGGTGGCGGTCATCGGGGTGTTCATCGGCCTCCGCCTCTGGATCACCCGGGCCGAGCGGCCCAAGCTCGAGTGGGCCTTCCTCCGTCACTCGTGGTACATCAACGAGCTCTTCGACGCGGTCATCGGCCGTCCCGGCACCCGGCTGGCCGAATTCTCGACCACCGTCATCGAGGACAAGGTCATCGACGGCGCGGTGAACGGCACCGCCACCCTGGTCCGCCGGACCGGCACCCAGCTGAAGCGGGTACAGACCGGCTATGTCCGCAACTACGCCCTCTGGATCGTGGTGGGCGTGGTGGTGCTGTTCGGCTTCATGCTGAGCCGGGTGTGGTGGAGCTGATGTCCACCCCGTTCCCGTTGCTCACTGCGCTGATCCTGATCCCGGCAGGCGGCGCCGCGGTGGTCGCCCTCATCCCCCGACCGCGGGTGGCGGCCTGGGTCCACCAGGCGGTCGGCCTGGCCGTGTCGGGGGTGACGCTGGCCCTGGCCATCACCATCCTGCTGAGGTTCCAGACCAGCTTCGGGGGCTACCAGTTCACCTCCGACCACATCTGGGCCAAGTCGCTGGGCATCCACTGGTCCCTGGGCCTGGACGGCATCTCCCTGTTCCTGGTGATGATGGCCGCGGTGCTGTTTCCGCTGACCCTGCTCGGGGCCCGGGTGAAGCGCGACCCACGCTCGTTCGTGGCCTGGGTGCTGCTGCTGGAAGCCGCCTGCCTCGGCAGCTTCGTTTCCCTGGATCTGATCCTGTTCTTCCTCTTCTTCGAGCTGACCCTGGTCCCGACCTACTTCATCATCGGCGGCTGGGGATATGCCCGCCGGGGATACGCCGCCATCAAGTTCTTCATCTACACCTTCGCCGGATCCGCGTTCCTGTTGGTCGGCATGGTGGCGGTGGCGTTCATCCACCAGTCCCAGACCGGGGTCCTCACCTTCGAGCTCCCGGCCCTGATGCACACCCACCTGTCGGGGACCGCCGGGGTGCTGTTGTTCGTGGCCTTCACCATCGCCTTCGCGGTGAAGGCGCCGATCTTCCCGTTCCACACCTGGTCACCGGTGGCCTACGCCGAGGCGCCGACGGCCGGATCGGTACTGCTGGCCGCGGTGCTGGCCAAGCTCGGGGCCTACGGGATCATCCGCTTCGACCTCAACCTGTTCCCCCAGGCCACCCGCACCCTGACCCCGGTGCTGCTGACCCTGGCGGTGGCCGGGATCCTCTACGGGGCGGTGGTGGCCTGTGCCCAACGGGACCTGAAGCGGCTGGTGGCGTTCTCCTCCCTGGCCCAG
This sequence comes from uncultured Acidimicrobiaceae bacterium, assembly GCA_963819695.1. Lineage (GTDB taxonomy): Bacteria > Actinomycetota > Acidimicrobiia > Acidimicrobiales > RAAP-2 > DASZIT01. The sequence continues at coordinate 152,440 of CAWFXD010000002.1, forward strand.
CTCGGCTTCATCGTGCTCGGAACCTTCGCCCTCACCTCCCAGGGCCTGACCGGTGGCGTCATCCAGATGGTCAATCACGGCCTGATCATCGCCGCCCTGTTCCTGATCGTGGGGTGGCTCTACGAGCGACGGAAGTCGTGGCAGGTCACCGAACTCAGGGGCCTGCAGTGGTCGGCGCCGGTCATGGCCGGGGTCTTCACCGCGGTGATGCTGGCGTCGATCGGTGTCCCCGGGCTCAACGGGTTCGTCGGCGAGTTCCTCATCCTCTCCGGCACCTTCCTGGTGCACCGGTGGTGGGCGCTGGCCGCCACCGTCGGCATCATCATCGCCGCCGTCTACCTGTTGTGGGCATACCAGCAGGCGTTCCACGGTGAGCCGACCGAAGCGGACAAGCAGACCCGCGACCTCGGGTGGACTGAGCGGTTGGTCATCGCCCCGCTCATCCTCCTCATCGTCTTCCTCGGCGTCTACCCGAAACCGGTGCTCGACCGGATCACCCCGTCGGTCAACCAGCTGATCGCCCACGTCAACCAGGTGACCCACACCCAGCCGCCGGCGGTGGCCACCGGCGGCGGGTCGGCCGCGGCCGGCACCGGGTCCGGACCGGGATCCGGGTCCACTTCCAACCACGCGACCGGGGGTGGCCGCTGATGTCCTCGCTGCTGCTCGCGGCTGCCTCGGTGGCCAAGCTCCGGACGCCGCACATCGACTACCTGAGCATCCTGCCCATCCTCATCATGATGGGGGGCGCGGTGCTGCTGGTGACCGTCTCCTCGCTGTTCCGCCAGGTGATGGGGGTCAGCTCGGCCACCCTCATCACCGTGGTCACCGCGGTGGCCACCCTGGTGGCGGCGCTGTTCCAGTGGCATCACGTCACCACCCGTGGGGCCCAGGTGACCATCGCCGGGGCGATCGCCTACGACGGCTTCAGTGTCTTCATCCAGATCGTGGTGGCCATCGCCGTCGGCCTCACCGCGCTCATCGCCGACGGGTATCTCAAGCGCGAGAGCATGGACGGCCCCGAGTTCCACGTGCTGGCCATGCTGTCCGCCTCCGGGGCCATGCTCATGGGCTCGGCCAACGACCTGATCGTGATCTTCCTCGGCCTCGAGATCCTTTCCATTGCCCTCTACGTGCTGGCCGCCTTCAACCACAAGCGGGTGGAGTCGGGGGAGGCCGCCCTCAAGTACTTCGTGCTCGGGGCCTTCTCCTCGGCCATCTTCGTCTACGGGATCGCCCTGGTCTACGGGGCGAGCGGGTCCAGCAACCTGCCCCAGATCGCCGACTACCTGTCCAAGAACGTGGTGGCCAGCAACGGGGTGCTGTTGGCCGGCCTGGCCCTGCTGCTGGTCGGCTTCGGCTTCAAGATCGCCGCGGTGCCCTTCCACATGTGGTCGCCCGACGTCTACCAGGGTTCACCGTCACCGGTGACCGGGTTGATGGCCGCCATCGCCAAGGCCGGGGCGTTCGCGGCCCTGCTCCGGGTCTTCGTCTCGTCGTTCGGCACCCTGAGATCCGACTGGCAGCCGATCGTCTGGGGGATCGCCATCCTTTCCCTGGTGATCGGCGCCATCGCCGCCCTGGTCCAGAAGGACATCAAGCGGATGATGGCGTACTCGTCGATCAACCACGCCGGCTTCATTCTCCTGGGGGTGCAGGCCGCCACCGTCCGCGGGGTGTCGGCCTCGCTCTACTACCTCTTCGCCTACACCTTCATGGTCCTCGGCGTCTTCGCGGTGATCACGGTGATGGCCCGGGACGGCGACAACGGGCATCAGATCACCGACTACCGGGGCCTGGGCAAACGGAGCCCGCTGTTGGCCCTGGCCCTCGCAGTGCTGTTGCTGGCCCAGGCCGGGGTGCCGTTCACCACCGGCTTCTTGGCCAAATTCTCCGTGGTGGCGGCGTCGGTCGACGCCCATTCCTACGTCCTGGCCGCCATCGCCATGGGATCGGCGGCGATCGCCGCCTTCTTCTACCTGCGGGTGGTGGTGACGATGTACTCCCCGGTCGGGGCGGTCGGCGACCTGTCCGATGGTGACGCCGCCTCTTCGGGGGACGCGACCGGCACGGCCGACGCCTCCGGCGACGAGACGGCCCTGAGCGACCGGGTCGCCAGTTTGACGGTCCTGACCGAGGCGCCACCGGAGACCTTCGTGGCCGAACGGGTGGTGGCCGTGCCCCGGTTGACCACCGCCGCGATCGGCCTGTGCGTGGCCTTCACGGTGGTGTTCGGCATCATCCCCGGGCCGATCGTCGACTTCGCCCATCAGGCGACCCTCCTGTTCCCCTGATCTTCCCGGGCCGCCCAGCGGAAGCCGGGCCGTACTTCGGGGGTCCTTGTCGCCTCAACGGCCCCGAAGTACTGTCGATCGGGTCGACCACCGATGGGAGCCGAGTGTGACCAACGTGCAGGGCATGCCCGAGGAGGGACCGGGGAAGGGTTCGATCCGGGGAGCGATCCGGAAGCGCGAGACCCGGGACAACGTGCGCATCGTTACCGCTTTGGTCATCGTCGGGCTCCTGATCGCCTTCGTGATCGCCAACAGCGAGAGGGTGTCCATCCACTTCCTCATCTTCACCAGCTCGGTGCGCCTGATCTGGGTGCTGGTGGTGACCGCCCTCCTGGGTGGCCTGGCCGACCGTCTGGTGGTCATCCGGCGAGCCCGGATGCGCCGCGAGGAGGCGAGGCGGGGACGAGGCTGAGGGGAAGGCGGGACTGTCGGTCCACCCCACCCGAATCATCAGCTTTCTGACCGGGGTTGATCCGGCTCGACTCCGGCTACCGGACGTCGCCGGCCACCGACCCGGCCTCCACCTTCGCCGGGAGGGCGCGGTCGGCGAGGTTCTCATCCAACTTGAGGCCTTCGATGTCGACGTTGGGTATGGCCCGGTCCAGCCAGTGCGGTAGCCACCAGGCTCGTCGGCCCAAGAGGGCCATGACCGCGGGCACCAGGGTCAGTCGGACCAGGAAGGCGTCGACGAGAACGCCGACGGCCAGCGAAAATCCGATCTCCTTGGTCACCACGTCGTCGGAGAACACGAAGCTGGTGAAGACGCCGATCATGATCAGGCCGGCCGCCACCACCACCCGGGCACTCTCCCCGTAGCCCTTCACCACCGACGGTTTGGCCTCACCGGTGTGGGCGAATTCCTCCCACATCCGGGAGACGAGAAAGACCTCGTAGTCGGTGGACAGCCCGAACAGGGCGGCGATCAGAAAGATGGGCAAGAAGCTCACCACCGGGCCGGTGTTGTGGACCCCGAACAGGCTCCCGAGATGTCCGTCCTGGAAGATGCTGACCACCAGCCCCATGGCCGCGGCGATGCTCAGCAGGAAGCCGGCCACGGATTTGAGCGGCACCAGGATGGATCGGAACACCAGGGCCAGCAGCACCAGGCCCAACCCGACGACGACGGCCAGATAGATCGGAAGCGCCGCCTGCAGCTTGTTGGACACGTCGATGTTGACGGCGGTGGGCCCGGTGACCAGGACTTCGACCCCGGTTGCCTTCTGCACTTGCACCGCGTCGGTGCGCACCAGGTTCACCAACTGGGATGTCTGATCCGACGAGGGACTGCTCTTCGGCGTCACGATGACGATGGTCACATCCTTGGCGGAGTTCTGGATGGGAGGCGACACCGAGGCGACGTCGGGCAACCCACCCAGGCCCTTGACGGCGGCTTCGGCCACCTGTTGAGGGTTGTCCTTCGGCGGGGCGTTGACCACCACGGTCAGGGGACCGTTCACGCCGGGCCCGAAGCCCTCGGCCAGCAGGTCGTAGGCGACCCGACCGGTGGAGCCGGGCGGGTCGGAACCGGCATCGGGCAGACCGAGCTTGAGTCCCAGGAGCGGGAGGGCGAGGAGCACCACGATCACCGCCCCGATTCCGATGACGATGAATGGCCGGCGGGTGAGGACCCTGGCCCAGCGAAGACCCGCCGCCTCGCGATCCTGACCCGATCGACGCCGCGACGTCGAAGCCCCGACAGGCTTGATGCGGGTGCCGATGATCCCGATGATCGCCGGGACCAGCGTCACCGCGATGAGCACGGCCACGATCACCGTGCCCGCCGCCGCCAGTCCCATCACCGTCAAGAACGGGATGTCCACCACCGCGAGTCCACACAACGCCATGACCACGGTGAGCCCGGCAAATACCACCGCGCTCCCCGCGGTGGCGGCTGATCGGGCCGCCGCCTCCCGGGGTTCGAGGCCGGCGGCCAGGAGTTGTCGGTACCGTTGCAGGATGAACAGCGCGTAGTCGATGGCCACGGCCAGGCCCAACATGGTGGCCACCACCGGGGCGGCCGAGGAGAGGCTGATCACCGCGCCCAGGGCATTGATGCCGGAGATGCCGATGCCGACGCCGATCAGCGCGGTGAGCAACGGCAGCCCGGCGGCGACCATCGACCCGAGGGTGATGGCCAGGACGATGTAGGCGATGACCAGGCCCCCAGCCTCCGAGCTGTCCTTGGCCGCCGCCGGGGTCACCACGCCGCCCCCGAACGCCACCTCGACCCCGGCCCGTTGGGCGGGGGCCGCGCTCTGTTCCAATGCCTGCTGGGCGGCGAGGGTGATCCCGGAGACCGGCACCGCGTAGATGACGGTGGCATAGGCGATGCGCATGCTCGAGGAGATGGTCCCCTTGCCGTAGGGGTCGCTGACCAGCTTGACCTGCGGGGCCTTTTGGGCTTGGGCGACCGACGCCTGGACGGCGGACTGGATGGCCGGGTCGGTGAGGGTCTTGCCCGCGGGTACCGCGAAGACCATCTGCGCCGCCGCCCCGGCGGCGCCGGGGAACTTCTGGTTCAGCAGGTCGATGGCTTGTTGCGACTGGGTACCGGGGATGGAGAAGGCGGTACTCGCCGGCCGGCTGAAGGCACTCGAGAGCGAGATCAGGACGATCAGGAGGAGCACCCAGAGGGCAAGCACCGTCTTGCGATGGAGGAACGTCCATCGGCCCACCCGGTACAAGTACGTAGCCATCGGCTGTCCCCCTCACCTCACCACGCCCCGCCCCATTTCGGCGCAGCGCGAATCCTATCGGCGTGCTGGGTGGCGGAGCGGTGACCAGCCACAATCGAGCCTGAGATCGACGGGTGGCCCTGGCGCTCCCCACGGGGGCCATGGTGCGCGCCAGTACAGTGAGCCGGTGTCACCAGACGACGTGGTGGAGCGGCGCGGGCTCAGAGACGAGGCGTTCCACCAACCCGATGGTGGGCGGCGGCCTCCCGCCGACGCCTCCGCCGGTTCCGGGCAACGAGTCCGCCGGGTCTCCTCCTGGATCGTGCTGGTGGTGGCCTCCATCTTGGCCATGACTTCGGTGCTGGTGGTGTTCGTCCGCAACGAAGCCCTGGACACCGATACCTACGTCGCCACCGTGCAACCGCTGGCGTCGAACTCGGCGGTGCAGTCCGCCGTCGTCGATGCGGTGAGCACCCGGCTGCTGGCCGGAACCGATCTCGAACAACAGGTGGCCAACGCCCTTCCGGCGTCCGCGGGATTCCTGGCCACGCCGATCTCGGTCGGCCTGAAGTCGGTCGTCGAGCAGACCACCCTGCAGTTCGTGGAGTCGGACGCCTTCCGCTCCTTGTGGACGTCCCTGAACCGTGGGGCGCATCGACAGCTGGTCGCCTTGTTGACCGGCGCGACCGCGGGCCCGGTCTCGACCGACCGCGGGCAGGTCCGGCTCGATCTCGGCAAGGTCGTCGGCCAGGTGCGACGACAGCTCGACGCCCAAGGCATCACCGTCTTCGACGCGGTGGGCTCGGGCGGGAGTCCGCAATTGGTTCTCTTCCAATCCACCCATCTGGAGCGGCTGCAGGGCTTGATCCGGACGCTCGACCGGTTGGCGCTCCTCCTCCCGATCGTCACCCTCGTCCTGTTCGCGGTCGGGGTCGGGTTGAACGTCGACCGCCGCCGTGGACTGGTGCGAGCCGCGGTGGGTCTCAGCATCGCCATGGCCGGCTTGGTTGCCGCCTTCGCGCTGGGCCGCCACTACTACCTTGGCGCCATGTCCGGGGTCACCAACCACAACGCCGCGGCGGCGGCCTATGACATCGTTGCCAGGGTCCCCCTCGACACCGTGCGTACCATTCTGGGGGTGTCGGTCGTCGCCGCGCTGGTCGGCATGGCCAAGGGTAACCGCTCCCTCCGGACCCGGGCCGGTGGGGTGTGGCCACCGCAATGGTGGAAGGACGAGCGGTTACGGCGCCTCACCGCGACCTATGGGCCCCGTTTCGCGCTGGCCCTGTTCGGCATCGGCATGTTCGTGGTGGTGATCTGGAACGACCCGGCGGTCGGGCTGCCGATGGTGGCCGTCGCCGGTCTAATCGCCCTGGTCGATCGCCGCCGCCACCCCTCTACCGGCCCCGGACCCGCACCCGCCGATGTCACCCCCGACCAGGCCGCTGGAGAGGCAACTCGACCATGAGGCGGACCGGTAACGACGCGTCGGGACCGGCTGGGGACATCGATGCCCGGGCGGTCTGGCGGCTCATCGAGCCGCTCCACGCCGTCACCTACTTCGCCCCGGAGTGCCGGGATGCGGCCAAAGCCGCCGGGCTGCCGAGCTTTTGGATGGGCTACTTCGCGGGCCGGTCGGCCCCCCTGGGCCCGGTCGGCCCCGCCGTTGTCCAGGCGATCTTCTTCAACTTCGAGGCCTCGATGGTGGCCCGATCGATTCCCGACGCCTGGTCATTGGTCGGTCCCGCCGATGTGCTCAGGATGCGGAGGGTGGCTGCCGCCGAGGCCTTGAAGCTCCGCATTCCATCGATTGCCGAGGTGGCGGCCACCGTGGGCCCGATCCTCGACCGGGTGGTCGCCGAACCCGACGGGTCGGGACGGCCCCTGTTCAGTGCCAACCGGCAGTTGGGTCGCCCCGACGATCCGGTGGAGGCGCTGTGGCAGGCGTGCACCTCGTTGCGGGAACACCGCGGGGACGGACACGTTGCCATGCTCACCACCCGCGGTCTCGATGGGTGCGAAGCCTTGGTGCTGTTTGCCGCCACCGAGGGAGTCGACCGCGAGCTACTCCGGCAGAACCGGGGATGGTCCGACCAGGATTGGGCCGCGGCCTCCGATCGGTTGACCGCCCGGGGGCTGCTGGCGGCGGGCGGCGTCAGCCCGGCCGGCCGCGACCTGCACCGGGCGATCGAGGAAGGCACCGACCGACTGGCCGCTCCTCCCTACCGGATCCTCGACCCGGCCGAGGTCCGGCGGCTCACCGACCGGCTGGGTTCGGCCGCCGATGCACTCCTGGGCTCGGGGGTCATCCCCTTCCCCAATCCGATCGGCCTGCCTCCGCCGGCGGGCATCGGCTGACCATCACCGAGGGAAGAGCCCGGTTACCGCCCGGACGGCACCGAGGTGCCCGAATCTTCGACCATCTCGGTGGGCACGCCGTCGAGGTCGCCGAACGACGCGGCGATGAACTCCCGGGTCTCCTGTTGGGCCGCCTGCATCCGCTTCTCGGCGCCGGCCGCCAACAGCCGACCGAGCACCGGGATCTCCCAGACCGACTCGGCCCGGAGGATGGCCATCACCACCGGCACCAGATGCTCGGGGGTGTCGAACACCACGTACCGCGGTAGCCACTCGGGGTCGTACTTGGCGTTGAACAGCCAGAGGGATTCGATCTGGGCAAAGCTGGACAGGCGCTTGAGGAACCAACGCTCCGCCCGTTGCATGGCTCCGTCGCCCTTCTCTCCGGCCAGGGTGGATCGCAGGGTGGCGAAGTTGAGACTGAGCCCGCCGTAGTTGCCGGCCTGCAGGTGCTCGATGGTGGAGCAGAGGGCGAAGTCGAGGAGCCCGTTGGGGTGGTCCCCGGGGTCCCGTCTCATGAGGTCGAGGGAGTAGCCGTGGATGCCGGTGGCCGGCACGAACTGACACATGGCCGCCGCCCGGCCCTCGGGGGTCCGGACCACGGTCAACAGCATCCCGGTGTCCCGGGGATCGAACACCCGCCCGAGCATCATCGAGAACCCACGTTCGTGCTCACCCTGCCGGCTGAGGCTCATCAGCGCGATCAATTCCTTGGACAGCTCCGGGGAGAGGTGGGCGGGATCGTGGAAGGAAACCGTGTAGCCCTTCTTCTTGATCCGGTTGTGGGCCTGGCGCAGCCCCTTCTTGTCGCCGCCGGCCAACGAGAATCCGGGGATGTCGACGACGGCTTCATCCCCGAGGTACACGTGGTGCATGCCCGAGTCCCGGTACATGGGAAGCCATTCCTCGCCGGCTCCCATCACCGCCGGAACCCAACCGTGGCTGTCGGCGAATCGCCGGAACGCCATCCACACCAGCTCGCGTTCGTTGGCGGGTCCGATCGGATCGGGGGAGATGAGACAGATGCCGCCGTAGATGGCGTAGGCGACCAGGCTGTCGCGATGGAAGAACCATTGCTTGTCGGTGCGGAGGGCGAAATAGTCAAGGGTTGACGACCCGTGCCGGCGCACGATGTCCCGGGCCCGGAACTCCGCGGCCCGCCCGCTGGTCAACCGGCGGTCCACCACGGGGCGGGACACCATGAACAGGACCACCCCGGCCAGCGCTATTCCCAACACCAGCAAGGCGGGGTTCAAGACCCGCCCGAGACGGACCGGCAGAGTGACGGTCTTGATCCCGACCATGCGCTCCGCCGCCGCCCAGAAGGCCTGCCACCAGGGGATGGAGAAGTGCAGACGGTGAGTCCCGAGGTGGGCGAAGAGCTCGATGGACACGGCGGCGAGGGCGCAGATCCCGATGACCCCGAGCACCAGCGCCACGATGGCCGACCGCAGCGACGGCCAGTCGGAGCCGGCCTGGAATTGGTGCCGATTGACCACCAGCACCACCAGCACCACCAGGGCCAGGAGGGACTCCTCGATATCGCCGCCGGCCAGGAGGTGGAGGACCAAGGTGACACTCAGGAGCACCAGGGCCACCCGCCAGGCCAGTCTCTGGCCCCGCAGAATGCCGCGGCCCAGGGCGATGAGAGCCAGCCCGGCCAGGGCTACCAGGGTTCCGGCGGCGACGGTGGCCCGGAGGGGGAGGAACTCGAGCAGGACGTGCAGCCGCCCGCGGAGCGGGGGGGTGATGGCGTCGAGGACGTCCACCAGACCGGCAAACAGGATGGCGAACGAGGCGATGCGCCGGACTCTCCGGGTGCGGCGGTGGGCCTGCCGGAGGTTGGGGGCGGGAGGCCATGAGTCGCCCTTCGGATAGGACGCCACCACCGTCGGGTGGAGGCCGCGTACCGCATGTTCGGTGCTGAGCATCCGCTCGAGGATGCTCGGGGACCGGAGATCGGTTTCGGCCAACAGCAGGCGGACGTGGAGATCGGCGCCGGTCTCCAGCTCGATCCAGCTGAGTCGTTGCCGGTGGAGGAAGATCGGTGGCAGGCCCAGCCTCCCCGGATGCTCCTCGACGACTTCGGCGGTGGCCCCGACGTTGGCGTAGAACCCGACGCCGAGATTGGTGAGCTCGGATTGGAAGGTGGCGGCGGTGATCAGGCCGGCATAGCCGAGCCCGACCAGTCGGCGACCCTTCTCACGGGCCGTGTCGTTGGCCACCGCCTCCGAGGTCACCGACTTGAGGGCGCCACCCCCGAGTGTCGACCACATTCGGCGGCTCAACAGTCCGAGGACCACGATGAGCACGATCAGCACGATCACCGCGAAGAGGGCGGCGACCTCGGCTTGATCGGCCCAGTCGGCGTGGCGTGCCGACCGCAGCGCCCTCCCCGGGACGCTCGAGCCCATGTGTTGGAGTATCCAGGGGCTGACCGCCAGCCGGATCAGCCCGACGGCCACGAACGGCACCAGGATCCACCATGCGTAGCGCCCGAGGCGTCGGTAGAGGGTTCGGGAGGTCACGAATCGGGTCAGCGCCGACGGGTCGCTGAGGCGGTGCACGCCTTCGAGCCACGACGCATCGTCCTTGGCCCGCTCGGCGAGATGTCGCCAACGGTTACCGGCCAACGGCCCGCCGGGGGCTCCGGGCTTGGCGTCGGCACCCGGACCCAGCCGGGTCTCGCAGACCGTGTCGTCGGGGTCATAGGCGTGCTCGCCGGGCTCGATCCGGACCACCCGAACGCCGGTGGCGGTGTGGAGACGGAGATCGACCTCGGCGAACGGCTCGACGCCGAGAGCCGTCAGGGCCACCGCCACACCGGGGTCGGTGGCGAATCCCGGTTCGTGGGTCCCGATCTGTCGGATGATCCGTCGCTCCGGCTCCTGGAGAAACGCCCGGAACGAGTCCCGAAGCTGGGGATGGGCGGCCATACACCGCTCGGCGTCGGTGGCCGGCGCGACGGTGTCGACGAGGTCGAAGAGGTTGCCGGCGACGATCAGTATCCCCGGGCCATCCCAGGCATCCAGGGCTCGGGCCAGCTCGATGGTCAGCGCCTTCGACGACGGGGTCGCCTCCGGGGTGAGCAGGAGGTCGCTCACCACCATCACCCGTCGCCCGATGGGGACGTCGACCACCCGGACACCGGGCTCGACGCCGGGGAGAGTGGTCCCGCCCCGGTGGCCGGTCGGCGGCATCTGATCGTTGGCCGGTTGGTCGCCGTTCTCTGGTGGGGTGGACGTCGTCACGCTGGCCCTCATCGTAGAGTCCCGCCGGCATTAGGCTCGTTCGGGATGGACCGGGACCGATTTGACGCTTGAGGGCAGGGGAGAACGGTGTGACCAGGGCACCTTTGACGACGGCGGCCCCAAATCCCGGTTGCCGCCGGGCCGGGTGAGCCGGGGCGTCGGCCCCGACAACTGGGCATGGCGGCAGGGGCCCGTCCAAGAGCCCGGGGAAGCGGTGGTGTTCGACGTGGACGGGGTGCTGTCCGACGCGGTCGGACGCCAGCACTTTCTGGAGCACGGCCGCCGGGACTGGGACAGCTTCTTCGCCGCCTGCGGGGATGACCCGGTGATCGAAGAGCTGGCCCGGCTGATGGACCTTCTCGACGCACGGTTGCAGGTGATACTCCTCACCGGACGGCCGTCCAGAGTCCAACCCCAGACCTTGGCCTGGCTCGAGCGCTACGGCTTGCGATGGGACCTGTTGGTGATGCGGGCCCGAGGGGACTATGCCCAGGTGACCCGGTTCAAGCGCGACGAGGTGGAGCAGCTGCGATCGTTCGGATTCGATCTTCGCCTGGCCTTCGAGGACGATCCCAACAACTTCGCCATGTTCCACGCCGAAGGGATCCCCTGCGTCTACATCCACTCCGGGTACTACGAGTAGCGGGACCGCTCAGCTCAGGGTTACCCGCTGGCTTCACGTCGCCGGTCAGCTTCGGTCGGCATCCGAGTCGGTATTCGAGTCCCGCGGCGCGTCCGAGTCCGAATCCGATCCAGCCGTCGAAGGCCTCCGCCCGGCGATGAGCCATCCGGCCAACAGCGCAACGCCGGCCAACCCCAGTGGCGGCCAGTCGCCGTAGCGCACATAGACGGTCCATCCCGACCGGCGGGACAGGTTGGCGAACACGATCTGTTGGGCGCCGAGCGTGGTTCGGGAAACGAGCTGTCCCCGGTTGGTAAAGGCGGCGCTGTACCCGGTGGGAGCCGCCTGCAACAGGTCCCGGCCCTCCTCGGTGGCTTGGATCTCGGAAGCGGCGATCTCCTGGGTGGGGACCTGGGCGCTGGCGTAGGAGGAGGTATTGGTGGGCACGATCAGGAGCTGAGCCCCACTGCGCACCGACGGTCGGCCCCGGTCGGCGTAGAACACCTCGAAGGAGATCATGGCGCCGAGCAGGCCGGCCGGGGTCGGCATCAGACCCGACCCGGTGCCGGGGATGGCGTCGAGGGGGACCGACGACAGGTCGGCGAAATGGGCGAAGAACCCGCGGAAGGGCACGTACTCCCCGAACGGCACCCGGTGGACCTTCTCGAACCGGTCGACCAGGCTTCCGTCCGGCCCCCAGGCCACCATCTCGTTGCGAAAGGCGGTGGCCGACACCGACTCGGTGACACCGGCCACCAGGGTGGTGTGCAGGCTCCGGGCCAGGGCCGAGAGGCTGGCGGCTTCGGCGGTCCCGTCGAGATTGGTATCCAGCGACACCACATCTTCGGGCCAGAGCACCAGCTGGGGGGTGCGGCCCCCGTCGAGCTGCTGCATCCGCCGGGTGGCCGCCTGTTGGGCGGCCAGGACGACCGCCGGATCCACCTGTGACTTCCGGAAGCCGCGCACCCCGCCCCCCTGGACGGCGGCGGCGGTCACCGTGCCCCGGGACGGGCCGCCGTCCGGCGCATGGGCGGCGATGACGGTTGCGCCGATCAGGGCGACCGCCGCGGCGACACCGGCCAGGGCCAGGGGGCCGTGGCCGGCGATGGTGTCCCGGACAGTGGCGGGATCGGCCAATCCGGTGCGGGCGAAGGCGCGAGCCCGGCGCTGGTCGATGGCGGAAGCCAGGACGGCCCCGACGACGGCGGCCACCGCCACGCCGCCGAGGAAGACCCCACCGGTCAAGGCCAACGGTCCGCCCAGTCGGGCCAGGGCCAGGACCGGCCCGTCGGCCTGGCCCAGGAACACCCCCCCGATCGGCAACCCCCCGAACGGCCAGGTCTGCCGGAGGGCCTCGGCCAGGGTGAGGGCGGCGGGGAAGGCAACGGCCCGGGCCAACACCGGTCGGGCGGGGACCGCCAGGCAGGCCACCGCCGGGAACAACGCCTCGACGGCGATGAGGACGATGGCGCCGGGCCAGCTGAATGCCCGGGCCCAGGCCAACCCGGGTACGAAGCACCCGAGCCCGGCCAGCCACCCGGCCCACAACCGGGTGCGGGGGCGGAGACCACCGAGGCGCCACCAGAGCAGGCCGGCGGAGGGAAAGGCCAGGATCCAGAATCCCCACGGTGGCAGGGACAGAGCCAACCCGACCCCGGCGATCAGCGCCGGCAGCGCCACCCGTCCCGGACCCGGAACCACCCGGTGGTCGCGATGGTGCACGAAGCGGAGCCGAGCCCCGGACCGCCAGGGTGGGGGCTCGGAGGCGTCGACCAAGGGCACCGGCGAAGGCGAAGGCGAAGGCGGCGTCGGCAGCGGCGGGACCGTGCTCATCGGAGGATCCCCGGGAGCGAAGCCAGCACCGCCCGCGCCGCGCGGCGCCCGCTGCCGATACAGGCAGGGATGCCGACTCCCCGGTAGGCGGCGCCGGCGACGGCCAGACCGGGGAGAGCGGTGACGGCCTCCTCGATCTTGGCCACCCGAATGAGATGGCCGACCCGGTACTGCGGGAAGGCATCCTCCCAACGGGTCACCCGGGCGTCGGTGGGGTCACCGGCGATGTCGAGCACCCGGGCCAACTCCGAGAAGGCGGCCGCCGCCGTCTCGGCGTCGTCGAGATCCTGGTAGCGCTCGTCGCCGTCACGTCCCACCGAGACCCGGATCAGCTCGTGGCCGGCGGTGGCCAGGTGCGGCCATTTTCGGGACAGGTAGGTGCAGCCGGTCATCAGCGCCCGCCGACCGTCGATGTGGGAGGTCCGCGGCACCAGAAATCCGGAGCCCTCGAGCCTGGCGCCGATGGCGTCGGTGGGGATGGCCATCGTCACCACCGCCACCGAGGCGTACTCGATGGTGCTGAGCATCCCGGCCGCCACCGGGGCGGAGGAAGCCAGCAGCACCGCGGCCCGAGGGGCGGGACATGCGACGACGATGCCGTCCGCCACCATGTCCGTTTCGGTTCCGCCGCCGGCCCCGGTCACTGACGATGCCCCGGTCCCGCGGAGGGTGAGCCCCCACCGCCGCGGGGCTGTCGCCGAGCCGGGAAGCTGGGTGATGTCGTCGACCGACACCCCGGTCCGGACCGACACCTTCCATTGCCCCCCTGTCTCGGCCAGTCGTTCGACCAGTCGGTCGGCCAGACTCGCGGTCCCGTCGCGGAGCGACCAGAACACCGGTCCCTCGGAGTCCGGCGCCGGCAGCCGGCGGAGGGCGCGCATGAGGCTGCCCGGCTGATGGGAGGCGGCGATCAGGGCGGGGAAGGTGGCGGCGGCACTGAGCTCGTCGACGCCGCCGGCGTTGATCCCGCCGATGAGGGGGTCCACCAACCGCTCGACCACCGGCCGGCCCAGTCGTTTGGCGACGATGTCGGCCACCGACCGGTCGCCGGGCGTCCCGGCCGAACCATGGGGCAACAGCAGGTCCCTCGCCACCCGGAGCGACTCGGTGGGACTGAGCAGGCCGGACCGGGCCAGCGGCCACCATCGGGTCGGGACCCCCAGGGCCAGGCCGGCGGGCATCGGGCGGAGTCGTCCGCGGGCCAGGATCGACGCCCCGGATGTTCCCACCGGCACCAGTTCGTCCGCGATGCCGAGTTCGTCGACCAGGTCGGTTGCCTCCGGCCGGCGGGCCAGGAAGGCATCGGCGGCCAGGTCGACGGTCCGCCCGTCGAACTCGGCCGAGGCCAGCTTCCCGCCGGCTCGATCGTCGGCGTCGAGGACGACCACGATGGGTGGCCCGGTCCCCGGGGCCAGTTCCGAGGTGGTTGCCAGTTCCCAGGCGGCGGCCAGGCCGGCAATCCCGGCGCCCACCACCGCGATGACCGGGCCGGGACGGGCGTCGGCCATGGTCACCGGAGGGACGGCGCGGTGGCGGCGCGCACCACGTCGGCGAGTACCCGGAGGAATCCCGGATCGTCGTTGAGGGAGGCGGTACGGGTGAACGCCACCCCCAGGGAACCCGCCACCTCGGCGGCCTCGATGTCGAGGTCGTAGAGGATTTCCAGGTGATCGGAGACGAAGCCGACCGGGCAGACCACCACCGATCTGGCACCGCCGGCCGCCACCCGTCGGATCTCGGACAACAGGTCGGGGCCCAACCAGGGATCGGCGGTCCGCCCCGGGCTCTGCCAGGCGACTCCCCACTCCGGACCCGACGTGGTGTCGAACCCGAGCCGGCCGGCGATGTCGGAAGCTGACTGGTGGACCTGATCGGGGTAGGGGTCGCCGTCGGCGAGCGCCTTCGCCGGGAGGCTGTGGGCGGTGAAGAAGACGGTGGTCGTCTGGCGCTGGGCCGGGGTCAGGCCCTCCAGGGCGGCCTCGGTCCTGGCCGCCAACAGTGGGGCCAGACCGGGTGCCCGGTGCCACGACGGGATGGCGACGAAATCGGTGGGAGGGGTCGTCGCCCGGGCCGCCTCGCCCGCCCGGCGCAGGTATTCGCCGGACCCGAGCGTCGACTGGTGCGGGGTCAGGACCAGACCGATGATCTGTTCGACGTTCCGGTCGTGAAGGGCGGCGACCCCTTCCTCGATCCGGGGAGTGGTGTGCTTGGCGCCGTAGGCAATGGTGTAGGCCCCGGGAGCCGCCATCTCGAGGGTGGCGGCTAATCCCTCCACCTGACGCCGGGTGCGCTCGGCGAGCGGTGAGGTGCCGCCGAGCGCGTCATAGCGCCTGACCAGATCGGCCAGCAGCTCCGGGGTGGGCGGCCGGCCCCGGCGAATCGAGGTGTAGAAGGGCTCGATCTCCTCGGGTGTGGCCGGGGTGCCGTGGGCCATGACCAGCACCCCGATGGGCGATGGCGATGGCGACGGCGGCGGCGGGGGCGGGGGCGGGGCGCTCACGGTGACACCGACCCCGGCCCGGCCTTCGGCATGAACCAGCCTGACCACTTCCTCGAGGATGGCCGGGTCGGTCTCCGGCAGCACCCCGTGGCCGAGGTTGAAGATATGCCCCGGAGCGCTCCCGGCCCGGTCGAGGACCTCCCGGGTCTCGGTGGCGGCCACCGGCCAGGTGGACAGGCAGAGGGCGGGATCGAGATTCCCCTGGACGGCGATCCCGGGCCCGATCCGTCGGCGGGCCTCGTCCAGCGGTACCCGCCAGTCGACCCCGACCACCGAGCTGCCGGCGGTGCCCATCAGCGGGAGGAGCTCTCCGGTCCCGACCCCGAAGAGGATGGTGGGGACGTCGGGATGGGAGCTGGCCAGCTCGGCGAACAGCCGGCGGGTGGCGGGCAGGACCAGTTCCTCGTAGT
Organism: uncultured Acidimicrobiaceae bacterium; assembly: GCA_963819695.1. GTDB lineage: Bacteria > Actinomycetota > Acidimicrobiia > Acidimicrobiales > RAAP-2 > DASZIT01. The sequence continues at coordinate 168,383 of CAWFXD010000002.1, forward strand.
GGTGGGGGGTCAGGATCCCCGCCCAGCTGTCGAAGACCTGGGCGGCGTCTGCCCCGGCATCGAGCTGCGAACGCAGTGAGGCCAGCGCCAGGTCGGTGAGGACGTCGATCAGCTGGTGCCAGAGCGCGGGCTCGGTGTGCATCAGGGCTTTGACCCGGGTGAAGTTCCTCGACGGACCGCCTTCCACCAGATAGCTGGCCACCGTGAACGGACCGCCGGCAAAGCCGATCAGTGGGACCGGGAGCTCCCCGGCCAGGATCCGGACGGCCTCGGTGACGTACGGGGTGTCGATCTCCGGTTCGAGGGGCCGGAGGCGCTGCAGGTCGCGCTTCGAAGTGAACGGTTGGGACACCACCGGTCCGACCCCGGCGCGATGTCCACCCCGAAGCCGATGGCGGCGACCGGGACCACGATGTCGGAGAAGAGGATGGCGGCATCGGTGCCGTAGCGGGTGACCGGTTGCCGGGTCAGCCTGGCCACCAGTTCGGGTTGGGCGATGGCGTCGAGAATGCTGCCGGTGCCCCGCTCGGCCCGGTACTCGGGAAGCGCTCGGCCCGCCTGGCGCATGAACCACACCGGGACGTGGGGCACGCTCTGGCCACGGCACGCCCGGATGAACGCCGAGCCGTCGTGTCGGCCGGAACGGGATGGAGGCACCCTCGGACGCTACCGCTGCGCCCGCGGGGTGAACGAACCGGCACCGGCCCGGGTGGGTGGTCCGATGCGCGATCAGAGCAGGTGGCGGGTGGACGGGGTGGCTCCGCGCCCCGGTTTCCCCGCCGGTGCCAGACCCGACGCAGAGATGGCAGAACGCCCGTCGGAGACGAGGTCGGTCACGGCGGTGGGAATGGAGGCATACAATCAAGGGTTCCCCTGAGCCGGATGGGGAGTGCAGAACGGAGGTGCCGGTGGGGGTAGATCGTGAGCTACGCGCCGAACAGGAGTTCGTCGACATGGCTTACGCGCGGCTCGACGCCATGCGTGACGACGCCAACTCCATGCTCGGTGGAGTGCTCGACCTCGGGAAGGGCGGGACCTTCCAGTCCCGGACCGAGCGGGATGTGATCGTCCGCACCTCCATGGCCCGCCTGGAGCAACTCGACATCGGCGATCAGGCGCTGACCTTCGGCCGCATCGACCGGGTGGTGCCCGACGGGTCGGAGGCCGGCGGGAACGGCGACGGCAGCCACGACCACGGCGACGGCGACGGCGATCACAACGGAACGGTGAACACCGAGGTGTTCCACATCGGCAGGTTGGCCATCCACAGCGCTGACCTCGATCCCCTGGTGGTGGACTGGCGGGCCCCGGTGGCCGAGCCGTTCTACCGGGCGACGGGACGTGATCCCCAGGGCCTGGTGCTTCGCCGGCATCTCGCCCTCGACGGGCGACGGGTGGTGGGTGTCGAAGATGAGCGGTTCGCCGTCGGAGGACTGGACGGCGCGCCGTCGGATCCCAACCTGGGCACCTCCGACCCCGACTCCGACGCCAGCGCCGGCAACCGCGACGGCGACCACGGCGGCGAGCTGATTCTGGGAGACGTCCCCATCGGGGGGCCGGCCGCCCTGCTGGCCGCCCTCGACCGGGCCCGGTCCGGCCACATGACCGACATCGTCTCCACCATCCAACGGGAGCAGGACGAGATCATCCGCTCGCCCCTCTCGGGAGTCATGGTGGTCCAGGGCGGGCCCGGCACCGGTAAGACGGCCGTCGCCCTCCACCGGGCCGCCTACCTGCTGTACACCCACCGCTTCCCGCTGGAGCGGCAAGGGGTGCTGGTGGTGGGTCCGAACCCGCTGTTCCTGCGTTACATCGAGCAGGTGCTGCCGTCGCTGGGGGAGACGGGGGTGACGCTGTCCACCATCTCCGGGCTGGTTCCCGAGATCCGGGTGCGAGGGACCGAGCCCACCGCGGTGGCGCTGTTGAAGGGTGACGCCCGGATGGCCCGGGTGATGAAGCGGGCGGTGCGGACCCGGCAGCGGCCGCTGGGTACCGACATCGCGATTCCCTATGGCGCGCTCCTGCTCCGGCTCACGGTGGCCGACACCAAGGACATCGTCGACATGGCCCGACGCCGGCCTGGGACCCACAACGCCCGCCGCCGCCTGGTGTCCCAGGCCTTGGTCCAGGTGCTGGCGGATCGGGCCCGTCAGACCCAACAGACGTTGGGGTCGGGGACCTCGGGGGCGATCACCGCCTTTCCCGGCTACGAGGACCCCTCGGATCTCTCCGAGGAGGAGTTCGACCTCGAGGACTTCTCGCGCAAGGTCCACCGGGTTCCCGAGTTCGCCGCCGCCCTCGACCGGATCTGGCCCCGGCTCTCACCCAACGAACTCCTCCACGACCTGTTCGGGGCGCCGCCGCTGGTGGCCGCGGCCGGGAAGAGCATCCTGAGCCCCGAGGAGCAGACGCTGCTCCACCGCCCGCGCTCGGCGTCCTTTGACGATGTCACCTGGACGGCGGCGGATGCCGCCCTGGTCGACGAGGCCCGGCACCTCCTCGGACCTCGCAACGGCTCGCCCGACGACAGCACCCGGAGTTACGGGCACATCGTGGTCGACGAGGTGCAGGACCTGTCGCCGATGCAGCTGCGGATGGTGGCCCGGCGTTCCCTGTCGGGTTCGATGACGGTGGTCGGCGACATTGCCCAGGCCACCGCCCCCTGGGCCCCCCGCCACTGGACCGACATCACCGAGCACCTGCCCAGCCGGCGCCAGGCGCGGATGGTCGAGCTGACCGTCAGCTACCGGACACCCGCGGAAGTCCTCGAAGTCGCCTCCCGGGTGCTGGCCGTCGCCGCCCCCGAGCTGCAACCCCCCCAACCGGTCCGGCGGACCGGGAAGCCGCCCCGGATGGTGCCGGTGTTCGGACCCGACGGGACCTTCGACGGCGCCAACGATCAACGTCTGGCCGAACAGGTCGCCCAGGAGGCGGCCTCGGAGGTGGCGGCGCTGGCACCGGGCCGGGTGGCGGTCATCGCCCCGGCGGAATTGCTTCCGGAGCTGTCGTCGGCCCTCGTCGAAATCGGCTTTCCCACAGTCGATCCACAGAACATGCGAAAAGGCGGCCTTTCGGAGCCCCTGGTGCTGCTCGCCGCCGACGCGGTGAACGGCCTGGAGTTCGATTCGGTGGTGGTGGTCGAGCCGGGCGTCATCGCCGGCGAGACGGCCCGGGGACTGCGCACCCTGTACGTCGCCCTGACCCGCCCGACCCAGAGCCTCACGGTGGTCCACCGGGCCCCACTGGCTGCGATGTTGACCACCCCCAACTGACACGCAAACGTCATGCAGTCGTGACCGGACTGTGCCTGAACCGTGCCTGGTTAGGCGAAACGGGCTAGTTGGCTTCGGGGGCCTGGGTTCGACTAGAAATACGCCGTGACCCAGGCCATCGCCATCGACCCGGCGACCAATCCGCGCCAGCGCCACCGCCCTGATCGGCCGCCGATGCTGGCTGTCGGGGTCATGATCTGGCTTGGCTCCGAAGTCATGTTCTTCAGTGGTCTGTTCGCGGCGTTCTTCACCATTCGGGCCCATGCGTCGGTGTGGCCGCCGGCCGGAACCCATCTGGACACCATCCAGGCCGGGGTCTTCACCGTCATCCTGGTGGCCTCGAGCTTCACCATGCAGAAGGCGGTCTGGGACCAGGAGCGGGGCGAGAGGCGCCGGGCCAAGCAGTACATCGTGCTCACCCTGGTGATGGGGAGCCTGTTCGTGGCCAACCAGTTCTACGAGTGGATCACGCTGTCCCACGACTCGGCCACCGACCCGACCCACACCGCGTTCGCCTCGCTCTTCTACATCATGAGCGGGCTCCATGGGCTCCACGTGACCCTGGGCCTGGTGGCGATGATCTTCCTCCTCGGTCGGCTGAAAGGGCCCAAGGGTGACCCGGGCGAGACAGCTGTGTTCCAGGGTGTCAGCTACTACTGGCACTTCGTTGACATCGTCTGGGTCGGCCTCTTCGTCTGCCTGTTCCTGCTCAAATAGATGGCAACCGCTACCGGAATGGGTCGCAGGTTCAAGAGTCGATATGCGGTACTGGCCGGGCTGCTGGCCAGCGTGGGCATCTTCGGGCTGATGGCGTTCGCCCCGTCGGCGGCCCAGGCGGACTCGACACCGACGACCACGACCACGTTGGCCACGTCGTCGGGCCCCCCCGACTACGGCACGGTGTCGGTTCCGCTTCCGGAGTCGTTCATCGCCCCCGGCCAGGCTCTGTACGACGCCAGCTGCGCCTCCTGCCACGGCAGCGATGCGTCCGGAACGGCCCGGGGCCCGAACCTCCAGGGGTTGGGCGCCGGCACCGTGGATTTCTGGGTGTCCACCGGCCGGATGCCACTGGCCGAATCCAGCGTCCAACCGGCGGAGAAGCCGTCGCGGTTCAATCGGACCGAGACCCTCGAGATCGCCGCCTTCGTACAGTCGCAGACACCCGGAACCGGGGTGCCGGTCCCGATCGTCAACCTCAGCAACGCCAATCTCGAGTCCGGCGGCAGCCTGTTCACCCTCAACTGCGCGGCCTGCCACACCATCACCGGTGCCGGTGACGCCCTGGCCGGTGGCGCGATGGCCCCGAGCCTCCACATCGCCACCCCCACCCAGATCATCGAGGCCATCCGGTCGGGCCCAGGGAACATGCCCCGGTTCGGCCCGGGCAATATCACCGACACCGAGGTTCATGACATCGCCGCCTACGTGGCCGGGCCGATCCAGCATCCCAACGACCGGGGTGGTTTCGGACTCGGCGGTATCGGTCCGGTGGGCGAGGGCTTCGTCGGCCTGCTCTTGGGGGTCGGCCTGTTGATGTTGGTTGCCTTCTGGATTGGAGACCGCACGTGAGCGACGAGCCACCGCAGGCACCCACGCTGACCAAGGTCTCCGTCGAGGACCCCCACCTGCAGCCCTACGCCAAGAACCCCGGTCGGGTCGAGGCCGCCTCGGCGGCGTTGATGGTCCTCGGCTTCCTCGGCTTCATCGGGTTCGGCATCACCTACTGGATCAGCGACCAGACCCAGTGGGAAGCCGCCACCCTCGGAGGCGGCATGCTGGCGCTGGGGGCCGGGCTCATCGCCTGGGGCAAGTACCTGATGGCCCAGGGGCCGTTCGTGGAGGACCGGCACGAGTTCCACTCCACCGAGGAAGAGCGCGCCGCCATGTCGGCCGCCATCGTCGAGCGGGGCGGCATGGTGGTGCAGCGCCGCAAGGTGCTGTTCGGACTGTTCGGGTTGGGCGCCACCACCTTGGGGGTGGTGATCATGTTCCCGTTGATCCGGTCGCTGGGTCCGAAGCCGGGACGTGACCTCTTCCTCACCAACTGGAAGCCCGACTCGCAGTTGGTGACCAGCACCGGCCGGGCAGTTCGGGCCAGCGACCTCGAGGTGGGCGGCGTGCTGACGGTGTTCCCCAAGGGGTTCGAGGGATCGTCTCCCGACCAGACCATCCTCATCCGCCTGGCCAACATCGGTCCCTACGATGATCCCCTCAAGCTCGAGCCGCCCGGGCGGACCGATTGGGGCGTCCAGGGGTACGTGGCGTTCTCCAAGATGTGCACCCACCTCGGGTGCCCGGTGGGTCTCTACCAGGAGCAGACCCAGCAGTTGGTCTGCCCGTGCCACCAGTCGATCTTCAATGTGAAGGCCGGGTGCGTGCCCGAGTTCGGGCCCGCCCCCCGGCCGTTGCCGCAGTTGCCGCTCAAGGTTGACGATGCCGGGTATCTCCGGTCGCAAGCCGGTTACAGCCAGGCCGTCGGCCCCGGGTTTTGGGAGCGCCCATGATCGACAGCTCACTTCGTTGGGTCGATGACCGCCTGGGGATCGCCAAGGGCGGACGCGTCTTCCTCGACAAGATCTTCCCCGACCACTGGTCGTTCATGTTGGGCGAGATCGCCCTGTACTCCTTCGTCGTGCTCCTGGGGACCGGCGTCTTCCTGTCGCTGTACTACATCCCCTCCGCCCACGAGGTCATCTACCACGGGAGCTACCTCCCCCTCTACGGCCAGAAAGTGTCCGAGGCCTACTCCTCGTCGGTCGGGCTCTCCTTCGACGTGAAGTCCGGGCTGTTGATGCGCCAGGCCCACCACTGGTCCGCCGACATCTTCTTGGGCTCGATCGCCGTCCACATGGCCCGGGTGTTCTTCACCGGTGCGTTCCGCAAGCCCCGTGAGTTCAACTGGCTGGTCGGGGTGACCATGCTGCTGCTGGGCATCGTCAACGGGTTCCTCGGCTACTCCCTCCCTGACGACCTGGTGTCGGGGACCGGTATCCGCATCGCCTACTCGATCATCGAGTCCATCCCGCTGGTGGGCTCCTACCTGGGCTTCTTCCTCTTCGGTGGGAACTATCCGGGCAATGGGGTCATCATCCCCAGGTTCTTCATCATCCACGTACTGATCGTCCCGGCGATCATCGCCGGGCTCCTGGCCGCCCACCTGGGACTGCTGGTCAAACAGAAACACACCCAGTTCAAGGGCCCGGGGAAGACCGAGCACAACGTGGTCGGGTCACCGATGTTCCCGACCTTCATCGCCAAGACCACCGGCTATCTCTTCATGATCACCGCGGTCACCTTCATTTTGGCCGGCTTCGCCCAGATCAACCCGATCTGGCAGTTCGGGCAGTACGAGCCGTTCCAGATCTCCTATGCGGTGCAACCGGACTGGTACATGGGCTGGCTCGACGGCGCCCTCCGGATCATGCCGAGTTGGGAATGGGTCGGCTGGGGTCATACCTGGCCACTCGAGGTCTTCCTCCCGGCGGTGCTGTTCCCCGGCATCATCTTCAACATCTTCTTTGTCTGGCCGTTCTACGAGGCAAGACACACCAAAGACCTCGCCTATCACAACCTGCTGGACCGCCCCCGCGACCGTCCGAAGCGGACGGGTGCCGGCGCCATGATGCTGATGTTGATGTTCATGGTGTTCGCCGCTTCGTCCACCGACGTGCTGGCCAACTTCTTCCAGATCGAGCTCAACTATGTACTGTGGTTCTTCCGGATCGCGGTGCCGGTGATCCCGATCATCACGTATTTCGTCACCGTCAAGATCTGCGAAGAGATGCGTGCCGCCGAGGGGATCGGCAAGCGCAAGCGGGCCAACGTGGTCCATCCGGTCGGAGACGGGCGAGTACTCGACCATCGAGAGCGATGCCCGTCCGGGCGACGGTCACGAGGAGCTCGAGGCAGTGCCGGTCCCGACCTTTATCGACATGGTGCCGGAAGAGCTGGCCACCGGGCCGGGCATTCGCCGGGTCATGCGCTGATCCGACCCTCCGCGCCGCCGCGGCTCATCCGGCGAAAGTGGCCATCTCGGAATCGATTGGGCCCGCTCAGGGTACGGGTTCGACGGGCTGGCGAAGGATCGTGCGCAGCTTCTCCGGCGCCGCATTCCGAGGGTCACCCAGATAGATCTCATGGTGTTGGCCTCTCGGTCGGAGTCCGCGATCGGCGATGGACTGGTGAAGAGCGATGACGCTGAGTTGCTCGGTTGCATAGGGCCCAACGTGCAGGATCTGAGCACTAGGTCCCTCGGCCCATCGTTCGAATCCCACCCGGTCCAAGGTTTCGGTGCTCTTCTTTGCCTTCGCTTCGGTGATCGCCTCCTGAATGATGGTTTCTTCAAGGGGTGGGAGCTGTGCGATCATCAACCGCCACCGCCAGTCAGCTCGATCAGATGAATCCATGCTTGCTTGCCCGGCTGCGATGCGTCGCATCGCCTCTTCCGCCTCAGATCCCTCGACCCACCACAACGCCTCGAGAGCCATCACCCGGGGAGCTTCGCCCCGCGCCTTCTTGAGTGTGAAGTGTGCTCCGTAGCTAACCGAGTAGAGGGCTTGAATCGCATCCGCGAACGGCTGACCATCCGGTGAACCTCCGCCGTCCACTGATACGAACCCGAATTCCGGAACATCGACAAGATCGACGTTGCCCTTCCGCACCCTGTAGAGCGCGTCGACATCGGGGAATCCGGTTGTCTTCATTGCCATGCTGTGAGCATTTGCGATGGATTTGGGGCCCGCCAGAGCCGAAAGCCTCTTTCGAACAATCCCCGCGGGTTTTGTCGTGCCCACGATGACCGCAGCGATGGGAGCAGTCCTCATCTGGCGAGCGTGGGCGCTATGGTCGATCACGGTGGAGGTGCGGATCCTGGGACAACCGGCCCTGCCGCTTGCAATCCCATCGGTGCCATTGTCGCCCTGGTGGAAGCCGAAAAGGGAGTCCGATGGGTGACATGAATGTCAATACGCCACGTGCGGGCAGCCGCGCCGCCTCCAAGGGCGGGGCGGGGGGCATCTGGCTCCTCGGGTTCATCGGGGCATTCTGCTATTACCTCCACACGCACTCCGGGACGTTCTGGCTCGTGCTGGTGGCGTTCATGAAAGCCGTCGTGTGGCCGGCGTTCGTCACCTACCACGTCTTGGCCCTGAGATGACGCGCTGAGCACCCACGCCCAGCATCCGGAGCGTCAATCGGTCGCCTGACTCCGAACGGAGCCGCGCTGCCTATCCGGCGGATGACCGGCACCCCAACGGAAGCAGTGACAAACTGACGGCTGGCTCCTCGCTCCCGGCGTCGGGGTCAGTCCGAGCCTCGGTCCCGCCTTCGCCGGCAATGGGGAAGTCGGATCCGGAGTACGGTCGCAGCAGGAAAGGGGGCCGACATGTCCGACAAGTCTCCCCGTAAGACCGCCTCCAAAAAGTCCGGCAAGTCGCTCAAGGAGAAGCGTCAGGCCAAGAAGGACAAGGAGCAGACCCACAAACCGCTGGTTCGCTGACCGGCGTCATCCCCTGGCGACCCCCTCCGCGGCGGTAGAGCCCAGACCTTGGGGCCCGGTCCAGATCCAAGAATTTGCGGCTCGCACCCGTCGGAGTTCGGGCGGCCCAGGCGATGATACGGATATGAGCAGTTCGCCGGCGGAGGTGCCCAGTCAGGGCTCGGAGTTGCTGGCCCCAACGGGGTGGGATCGCCAGCCGGTCGATGGTCGCCCCTACGGGCACGGAGCGGACAACTGCATCGACGGAACCAGGGGACCGTGTTCCACCTCCTGCCACTGCCCGTATAGGCCGGGTCGGGACCGCCTGGCGGTATGGCGACTAGACGGTCCGGCCAGACGAGCGGATCCGGCGAACGAAACCGCTAGACGGTGCCCCCGCGACGGCTCTCGACCGTCACCCCGATCAGGGCGGAGAGGAGCAGGGAGCCGGCAATCGGTGCCAACCAGAGCCCGAACACGAAGGTCAAGGTGGTGAACAGCGCGCCCATGCCCAAGATGAACGGCCAGATGCTCGATCCGGGAAACGAATCGACGACCCCGGCACTGTCCTCCATGGTGGCATCGGGATTCTCTTCCGGCCGAAGCTTCATGTGATAGGTCCACCACAGGTAGTAGCTCCCGGGGAGCAGTCCGAGCCCCGTCGCCCCGATCAGCATCAGGAACCCGGCGTCTTCGTAGCTGGTGAACCAGTAGACGATTCCGATGATGCCGAAGAACACGGCGACCGCCAGCAAGATCAGGGACTCGACCTTCATGACGTTGCTCCTGCGGTTTCCTTGGCCCCATCGGCGGGGGCGGCTCCCTTGGGGGCTTTGGGCTTGTGGACGATGGTGCGGTGGTCGGGATGGTTGTAGTCCCAGGTCGGCCGTTCCGAACGGATGGGCGGCAGATGGGTGTAGTTGTGGTGCGGCGGCGGCGAGGTGGTGAACCACTCGAGGCCGTGGCCGTCCCACGGGTTGGAGCCGGACGGCACCGGCTTGCGCCAGGACACCCAGAGATTGATGAGGAAGAAGAAGAACGAGAAGCCGATCACGTAGGCACCCAGCGTGGAGATCACGTTGAGGGTGGTCCAGCCGGTGTCGGGGGCGTAGCTGGCCACCCTCCGGGGCATCCCGTGGAGGCCGAGGATGTACTGGGGCATGAAGGCGACCCAGAAGCCGACGAACAGGAACCAGAAGTGGAGTTTGCCCAGACCTTCCCGGAGCATGCGCCCGAACATCTTCGGATACCAGAAGTAGAAGCCGCCGAAGCCGGCGAAGACCGCGGTACCGATGAGCACGTTGTGGAAGTGGGCCACCACGTAGTAGGTGTCGTGGGTCAGGAAGTCCACCGGGGGTGACGCCAGCAGCACCCCGGTCACCCCGCCGACCAGGAAGACCAGCAGGAATCCGATGCAGAACAACATCGGCGTCTGGAAACTGAGCTGGCCCCGCCACATGGTGCCGATCCAGTTGAAGAACTTGATGCCGGTCGGCACCGCGATGGCGTACGACAGCAGTGAGAAGAACGGCAGCAGCACCACCCCGGTGGTGAACATGTGGTGGGCCCACACCCCGGTGGACAACCCGGCGATGGCCATGGTGGCGAAGACCATCCCCTTGTACCCGAAGACCGGCTTGCGGGAGAAGACGGGGAGGATGTCGGTGACCATCCCGAAGTAGGGCAAGGCGAGGATGTACACCTCCGGGTGCCCGAAGAACCAGAAGAGGTGCTGCCAGAGTATCGGTGAGCCCCCGCCCTGGACCGAGAAGATGTGGGTGCCGAAGTGCCGGTCGCAGAACAGCATCACCACCGCCGCGAACAGAACCGGGAAGGCGATGAGGATGAGGATGGCGGTGACCAGCATGTTCCACGAGAAGATGGGGATCCGGAACATGGTCATGCCCGGCGCCCGTAAGTAGAAGATGGTGGCCACCAGGTTGACGCCGGTGAAGATGGCGGAGAAGCCGGTGAGGGCCAGGGCCATCAGCCACAGGTCGCTGCCGGCCCCGGGGGAGTTGGTGGCATTGGACAGCGGGGCGTAGGACACCCACCCGAAGCTGGCCGCGCCGCCCGCCACCAGAAAGCCCGACAGCATGGTGATCACGCCGCTCAGGTACAGCCAGTAGGAGAGGGCATTCAACCGGGGGAACGCCATGTCCGGCGCCCCGACCTGGAGGGGAATGATGTAGTTGGCCAAGCCTCCGAAGGCGAACGGCCCGGCGAACAGGTACATCATCAGACTGCCGTGCATGGTGAAGAGCTCGTTGTAGGTCTGGAAGGAGACCAGCGAGGTGTGCGGGTCGAGCAGCTGCGACCGGATGACCATGGCCATGATGCCGGCGATGAAGAAGGTCACCAGCGAGGTGATCATGTACGACATGCCGATGACCTTGTGGTCGGTGGACGTCAGCCAGTTGAGGATCCCGCTGGGCCCTTCGTGGCCGTGGTCGGCGTCACCGTGCTGGGCGTCGGGGCCGTGGCCATCGGGTCCACCCAACTCCTCGGGGGTGATGACTTCCGGGCGTTCAATGGTCGTCGTCATGCCGGTGCCTTTGTGTTGGTCGTGGCCGAAGGTGCCGCCGAGCTGCCGGAATTAGGCGGGGGGGTACTGGTAATTCGGGTATTGGGGGGTGGATTGTTCTCGGCGCCGGAGGCCGAGTTCTGCAAGGTGTGGCCGGCCGCCACCTCGGCGGTGGCCCAGGTCTCGAAGTCGGCCGGCGACACCGACCGGATGCTGAACAGCATCTCCGAGTGGTAGAGCCCGCAGAACTGGGTGCACTGGCCGTCGAAGGTGCCCGTGCGCAGCAGGTTGAAGTCGAAGATGTTGGTCACGCCCGGCTGGGCGTAGCGGCTGAAGTTGAAGTCGCGGAGGTAGAACCCGTGGATGGTGTCGTTGGAGACCAGGGTGATCTGGAGCGTCTCCCCGACGGGGACGACCATCTGCGGACCGTGGTTGTTGGGCCCGTTGGTGAGCTCGCCGACCACCCCGACGTTGAGACCGGTGTAGTCGAACCGCCAACCCCATTGGAAGGCGGTGACGGTGATGTTCACCACCGGTTGGCCGCTGGAGGGGCCGCTGGAGGAGAGGGTGGCGTTGGCCGGCTGGGTGGCGTCCACGCTGTTCTCGGTGATCACCGTGAAGACGAACAGGACGGCGACGATGAGGATCGGCACCACCGTGTACAGGACCTCGATGGGCCCGTTCTCGTGGAACTGCTTGGGCATCTCATCCGACCGCTTCCGGTACCGGAAGACCGTCCAGAGGATGAGCAGCATGACGGCCCCGCCGATGATGATGCCGGTGGTGGTCATCCCCGAGTAGAGCTTGAAGGTGTCGTTCCCCTGCTTGGTGACCCCGGGGTCGGCCCCGTAGCTGGGATACCAGTTGCACCCGGCCAGCAGCAGCGGAGTCCCGATGATCAGCGCGGTAATCCAGCGGCGGCGCCCCCCTCGCACCCCACGCACCCGGCTTCGGGACGGGTCGATCGGGCCGGTGGAGGGGTCGGTCACAGCGATGACACTAGCGGGGGATGGCAGGTAATTAGAAGTTGAGGGATGACGGGGCCGGGAAGTGACATCTATCCAGGTCAGGGAGGTGCCCATGCCTGGCCGGTCGGGGTGCGGCCGACGCCTACCGGTGGGAGTGGTTGTCGGACTCCCGGGCCGCCCACGAGAACACCCCGTGGGCCATGGTCGAGGTGGCGGCATCGGCCCGGGCTTCTAATACCCGTTGCCGGATTCGCCGGATGCCCGGGTCGGCCCCATCCGCCAACCAGGCCAGCTCGGCCAGGTGCCCGGCCAGCCGCAACGAGGCGTCGCCGGGACCGCCACCGGGCCCGGTGGACGACTCCAGCAGGGCGAGCGCCCGGTCGGCCAGGGCGGAGGCCCCGCCGGCCAGGCCGGCCAACTCGTCGGCCAGGGCCCGCTCGGGCGCCGGCTGCAAGGTGGCCGGGTTGCCGTCCCACCAACCCCCGTACAGCCGCCACACGGTCCGCACGATGAACTCGGGCTCGTCGTAGACGGGCTGGAGATAGGGGCGCTCCATGAGGCGGGCCGGAGGGGTGACGGTGTGGATGATCTCGTCCAGCCTGGCACCGGCGTTCATCAGGGCCAGGGTCTGGTCGACCAACGAGTCGAGCAGGTCGGCGGTGTCGCCGAGGGCCTGGCGGATCCGGTCGGCCCCGATGACCGGGAATCCGTGACCGGGGAGCAGGACCTCAGGACCTCCGTCCGGTCCGTCGTAGAGGGCGAGCATCTCCCGGAGGGCTTCCGCCCACTCCTTCGGGTAGCGCTGCACCTTCTGCGGATTGCCGGCGTTGGGCGACGCCCAGATGAACAGGTCACCGCAACACAGGACCTTGCGATCGGGAAACCAGGTCCAGGTGTGATCGTCGGTCTCGCCCTTGGCGTGGTGGAGCTCGGCCCGCATGCCCCCGACGTCGAGACTCAGGTGGTCGCGGTAGGTGCGGTCCGGGTAGCGGTACTCGGTCGGCCATTCGAGGTCCTTGACGTTGAACTGCCGGCGGTTGATGATCCCGTTGTACCCGGCGGTGAGGATGTACCGGTCGAACCGCGGCGGGAGGGCGTCGTGGGCGACCACGGTGGGCGGGGCCCATCCCTGGGCCTCGGACTCGGCTTCCCACACCGGAACGCCGAACACGTGGTCGATGTGACCGTGGGAGTACACCGCGGTATGGAGCCGGCTGGGCGACCACGTTCGCAGGGTGCGGTGGATCTCGCCGGCCATCAGGGAGCTTCCGGTGTCGACCAGAAACAGTCCGTCGTCGGTGTCCAACGCCGACACGTTGGCGAACGACGGGGTGAAGGCGACGCCGCCCGCGACTTCGGCCAGGCCTCCCCACGTCCGTAGCGGGTGGGCTTCCGACGTCGAGAGCTCCCCGGTCCACAGGCGCTCGGCGATGCCGAGTACGTCAGGTTGTTGAGCCACGGCGTCCCCCCCTTTCACCTCGGGTGCAATGTATCGGTCCGCGGGGGGCCGGTGAGACGGGCGGGTCAGCCCGGCTCCGAGGTCGGCGCATCGGGTTGGGAGGGGGCCCGGGCCCGGCCGACCAGGCGCCCGGCGGTGCGGATGGTTCGCTTGGCCTGTGCCTTGGCGTTCGGCCCGTGTTTGGCGGTTGTTCTGGATGCCGCCGAGGCTGCGGCCCCGGTGGCCCGGCCTGCCCACCGGGCGGCGGTGCCGACGCTCTCCTCCGACGGAAGAACGGATCGTCCCGGCGGTGGCGGCGTGTCCGGCCCGGTGCGGACAGAAGGTGGGGGTGCCACCCTGGCGGAGGTGTCGACCACCCGGCCCGAACCGCGGAGACCCCTCGTCGTGGCCGGCCGGGGATCGGTGTTCACCAAGGTGGCCAGCCGGATGATGCCCACCGCGACGAGCTCGAGGATGATGATCCCCTCGACGTCAGGGCGGAAGAGGGTCACCGCTGGGGAGGCGGCGACGAGGACGGCCGCCACCACCAGCAGCTTGACGTGGAGTCTCCGACTGAAGATCCGGACGACGCCGAGCGGGCCATCGGCGGTCAGGGCCAGTGCCGCGAAGACGCCGCCGGCTACCGCCAGCACGCCACCGCGGCTGACGTGAAGGGAGAGATCGGCCAACGCCAACACCGAGAGGATCTCGGCGACCTGGAGGATCCAGAACGGGGTGACCCGCGGAGCGTGCCGCGGCTGGGCGCCGACACCGTCGGCGCGGTGGTCGGCGCCGTGAGCAGTCATCCCGGCAGTGAGGCCGGCGTTACGACGGTGCCGCGGCTGACCCCTCGCCCGACGGCTGGACCGGTGGGGCCGGCGGCGTCACCACCGGCTGGGGAGCGACCTGGGGCGCCGGGGCGGGAGCCGGAGCCGGAGCCGGAATCGCGGCGGCGGCCTGGACGCCCTTGTCATCGGCCGAGGCCCCCTCGTCGAGGCCCTTCTTGAATTCCTTCTGGGCGGATCCCAGCGAACGGGCGAGCTTGGGAATCTGGGTGCTCCCGAAGAGGACGAGCACGACAACGACCAGGATGATGATGCCGTCAACGCCGAAAATCTCTGCGGATGGAGCGAAATGCATGGTTACGCCTCCTACGTCGGCCTTGCCACCAGGTTAGACCCGTCGGCGGCAAGCTGTGCTTCGTCCCCGGGCCCGAGCCGGATGACGGCGGTGGTCAGCCGGCCAGGAACACCCCCATGACCAGCGCCGCCACCGAGGCGGTGGCGCCGATCGACCCCCAAATGGCCAGGCCCCGCTTGGAGGTGGACCGCTGGTGGAGGAAGACCCCGACCCCGGCGACGACCACCACCGCGATCTTGATCATGAGCACCGCCTTCCAGGCCGAGGAGGCATCGTGGAAGGTGAAGGTCGAGACGTTCCAGATCCCGGTGATCACCAGCACCGCATAGGCCGGCCACAACAGCACGGCCAGCGCCCGGGCCACCTGCTTGGAGGCGTCCTCTCCGAGGCCCCGCACGGTCGGGAGCAGGCCGGCCACGGTGAACTGGCCTCCCACCCAGACGGTGGCGGCCAGCACGTGGAGGGTGAGCCGGATTCCGTCGACGGCGGGGCTGAGCGACGGCACCGCCGCCGCCAAGTGGGAGATCACTCGGCGGTCACTACTTCCCGGTCCAGTTGGGCTTGCGCTTTTCGGCGAAGGCGATGGGTCCCTCCATGGCATCGGCGGAACCGAAGACCTCGGGGACCGCCTGGTTGTTGATCTCCCAACCCTGGGCATCGGGGAGCTCACCGGCCTGCTTCATCACCCGCTTGGACGTCCGGACCGCCAGCGGGGCGTTGTCGGCGATGGTGTTGGCCAACGCCAACGCCGCTTCCATCAGCTGGTCGGCCGGCACCACCCGGTTGATCAGCCCGAGGGCCAGCGCCCGTTGCGCATCGATGGGGTCGCCGGTCATGGCCAGTTCCATGGCGATGGCCGGCGGGAGGCGCTTGGGCAGGCGGATCAGGCCACCGGCGGCGGCCATCAGGCCGCGCTTGACCTCGGGGATGCCGAACTTGGCCTCCTCGACGGCCACCACCAGATCGCAGGAGAGCATGATCTCGCACCCGCCGGCCAGGGCCGAACCGTTGACCGCGGCGATGAGGGGCTTGGCGAAGTCCCGCTGGGCGATCCCGGCAAAGCCGCCTTTGGCCCCCATGATGTCGCCGGCCTCGCCGGCGGTGAAGGCCTTGAGGTCCATCCCCGCGCTGAACGCCTTGTCCCCGCTGCCGGTCACGATGACCACCCAGCAGTCGTCGTCGGTCTCCAGCTCGTCGAAGGCGGCGGCAAAACCCTTGGACACCGCCCCGTTGATGGCGTTTCGGGCCTCGGGCCGGTTGATGGTGAGGATCTCGATGTGACCCTGTCGTTCGCGGAGGAGTTCATCAGACACGTGGTTGTCCCTTCGTCGGATCTCAGCGTTCGGGCAGACGGTAGCGCGGTGGACCGCCCTCCACGACAATTGCGGCGCCGACCATCCCCGGGCTGTCGCGCCCTCCAACTTCGGAGATGACCTCGTCGTCGGCGGGGGCCGCGGCCACCTGGCGGCCGTCGGGCAGCCGGGCGATGACCGGGGCGCCGGTCGGGGCGCCCAGATGGTCGCGGACCACGGTGATGGCCACCACCGTGGCCGGCGTCGGATCCGGAACCTGCAGGGCCACCTCCGCGGCGCTGGCTTCGATCCGCCGTTGGTCGGCCGACGTGTCACCCAGGTGGAATCCGCCCGGCGGCGGGGTCGAGCCGTAGAGCCCGAGGGCGTGCTTGGTGACGAACCATCCGAGTCCGGTGGCCAGGCCCAGCCGGGGTCGGTCGCCGTTGGAGCCGAGCCGGAGCCGGCCTGCCGGAGGCGGCTGGTCACCGCGGCGATGCCGTGGGTGGTGTAGTTGTTCCCGGGTCCCCCGAAGTAGGGGAGTCCGCCGGTCGAGGTCAGGCCCCGGGCGTCGTCGACCCTCAGGCCGAGGGCGTCGGCGGCCAGCTCCACCGCGGAGGGAAAGCACGAGTAGATGTCCAGCACCTCGACGTCGTCGATCCCCAGTCCGGCGGAACTGGACCGGTTGGCCGGTCCGGTGCCGAGGTCGGCCGCCTCGAACAGCGCCCGCCCGGCGGCGGCAATCGCCGGCGAGGTTCCCGGGTCGGGCCGGGAGGCCGGAAACCGGACGTCGACGGCGCTGGACCCCGACCAGACGAACACCGAGCGGTCGGCCACCCCCGCCCTCCGGGCGGCGGCCAGCGAGCACACCACCAGAGCCGCACCCTGGTCGGACCCCAGGAACGCGTTCATCCGCTTGGTGTAGGGCTCGCAGACGATGCGGTTGTCCGGCGTCGGGGTGGCGATCTCCTCGGGGGTGTAGGCGACCGGGAACCAGGCGTACGGATTGGTGGACGCCACCCGGCTGAACGGGGCGAAGAGTTCGCCGATGGCCTGGCGGTGTTGGCCGGCGGTGTGACCGGCCCGGGCCGCCACCACGCTCTCGAACATCGGGTAGACGTGGACCGGGGCCATCAGCCCGATGGCGGATTCGGCCGGCCCGACGCCGGGGAGGTCGTCTCCCACCGCCGGGTCGGGCGCCAAGCTGGTGTCCCCGTTGTCCCGGGGCTGGCCCAGCTTGTGCCGCAGACGGGACGACCGGATGGCTTCGGCGCCGGCGATGACCGTCACCGACAGGGTTCCGGCGGCGATGTCGGCGGCGGCCCGGTTGACCAGCCACTGCGGGGAGTTGCCACCGACGGTGGTCATCTCGCACATGCCGGGCTGGGTTCCCAACGCCCGAGCCAGCTCGGTGGCCGGCGCCGGACCGCTGTGGGTCATGATGCTGACCACCGAGAGCCGGTCGATCCGATGGCGCAGCTCGGGTACGTCGGTGAGCGCCTCCTCGCAGGCCCGGGCCATCAGGTCGATGGGAGTGACGGGGTCGCCGCGCTCGATGGACTCCCCGGAGGCGACGACGACCGGAATCCGCTCGGCTTCCTGCTCGGAGATGGTCATCGGAGCCGGGTCGGTAGCCGCCGGATAAGGGCGCACGTTTCGGGTGTCATGGTCGGAGCCGGAAGCTATCACTGTGCCCGGTCGGTCGGCCTTTCCGCCGGCGCGGGGTGCCGACCGTCACCGGAAGCTGCGAGGCTGGGGCGATGCCCCCACGCCCCGAACCTTCCCCTCCCGAACGCGGCGACCGAGCCGGCGGGATCCTGCCGGAGGGCTTTCACTTCGGGGTCGCCACCGCCGGGTTCCAGGTCGAAGGAGGCTTCAACGGACCCGGCGAACCGGGGAACAACTGGCTGCGCTGGGAACAGGTCGGACGGGTCGAGCCCTCCGGCAACGCGGTCGGGTTCTGGGACCGGCCGGAGGAGGCCCTCGATCGGGCCGCCGGGCTCGGCTGCGACAGTTTCCGGCTGGGGCTCGAGTGGGCCCGGGTGGAACCGCGGCCCGGGGAGGTCGACGACCGGGCCCTGTCCGGCTACCGGAAGATCATCGACGGCTGCATCCAACGCGGGTTGGAGCCGCTGGTCACCCTCCACCACTTCACCCACCCGTCGTGGCTGGGAGAGGACTTCTGGCTCCGACCGGATTCGCCGGAGCGGTTTCTGGCCTGGGTGGAGATGGTGCTGGCCGCACTGGCCGGCCGGGTGCGGCTGTGGGTCACCATCAACGAGATCAACGTGCTGGCCATCGAATCGTGGCTGCTGGGGTCGTTCCCGCCCGGGCGTTTCCTGGCCTTCGGCGATGCCGCGGTGGCGGCTGACCATCTGCTCGCCGCCCACGTGCTCGCCTACCAGGCCATCCACCGGGCCCGTCCGGATGCGGTCGTCACCACCAACAACGCCTGCGTGAGTGTCTACGACTTCGACCGGCGGCTGACGGACATGTTGATGGCTCGCCGCCTGGGGGTGGCCCGACACGAGCTCGAGGGTTGGATCGACGAGCGGCGGGCCGAACACGATGCCGCCCTTCCACCGTCCGGGCCCGGGGAGCGTGGCTTCCGCCGCCTGGGAGCGACGGCGTCACCGTTCGGCCGGGGGTCGAGCCGGCGGTCGGGGCCGGCCGGGTGGCGTTGCTCCGTCACCGGGCGATTGATGCCGTCTACGCCAGTCCCCATGAGTCGACCCTCGATGTGGTCGGTTTCGATTACTACGACCCGATGGCGGCCCGGCATTTCCGGTCCCCCGGGCACCGCACCGCCGGTGGGCGCGGCTGGCTGCCGGCCCGGGAGTTGTGGGACGACGTCCCCGATCCGGGCGGGCTCACCCGGTGGCTGGGTGTCCAAGCCTCGGCGACTCCCGAGACCCCCCTCTGGGTGGTGGAGAACGGGCTCTGCAACCGGGTGAGGAACGGCCGCTCGTTCCCGCGGCTGGACGGGTGGGACCGCTCCGGCTACCTCCGGGAGAACATCGGCGCGGTGGTGGCGGCCGTCGAGGCCGGGGTGCCGGTGGCCGGTTACTGGCACTGGTCGTTGGTGGACAACTACGAGTGGGGCTCCTATCAGCCGAGGTTCGGCCTCTACGGGGTGGACCGGCACCGGGGAGCACGCGGATTCCGATGGCTGGAGACCGACTCCCTGGGCGACGACTCCGGGGAGACCTATCGCCGCATCATCGCCGGGCTCCGAGCCGGCGACCGGTCGGTGCTCGACGCCGAATGACCCAATCGGCCCCGTAGACAGATGCGCGGACGATGGCGGTTGGCCGGCGCGATCGTGGCATTTTGGCGGCCTGCTTAACTGATTCCCTATGTCGACACTCGCCGTCACCATCTACGGGGTATGTGCGGTTTCCTTCATGATGGTGATGTACGCGCTGGAGCGGCGAGGCCGAGGGTTCATCCTCGCGTTCGCCGGCGGATGCCTGTTGTCCAGCGCCTACGGATTCCTGTCGGGCGCCTGGCCGTTCGGCGTCGTCGAGTTCATCTGGTCGGGGATCGCGGTGCGCCGCTACCGGAACGGTCGGACCCAGTGAGCCAGGTGAACCGGTCGGGCGCCGCGGTGTCGATCGCGGAAGGGCTGGCGGCGCTGGCAGCGGAAGATCCGGATCGTCCGGCCATCACCTGCGGCGGCCAGACGATCACCCGGGGCGAACTCGAGGCCCGCACCAACCGACTGGCCCGGGCCTACCTCGATCTGGGGGTCACGCCGGACAGCTTCGTGACCATCGGGCTGCCCAACGGGATCGAGTTCATGGCGGCGACCATGGCGGCGTGGAAGGCGGGAGCCACCCCCCAGCCGGTCTCCGATCGGCTCCCGGCCCCGGAGCGCCGGGCCATCATCGATCTGGCTAATCCGTCGTTGGTCGTCGGCATCGACACCACCGAAGCCGGTGGGCGGCCGTCGATTCCCGGGGGATTCGAGCCCGACCCCGATCACGGGGACGCGCCCCTCGCACCCCGGTTCGCCAGGGCGTTGAAGGCGCCGACGTCGGGCGGGAGTACCGGCCGGCCCAAGTTGATCGTGTCCGGGCACCGGGCCACGGTGCCCAACGTCACCATCAACGCCGGCTACACCCGGATGCCGAACGACGGTGTGCACCTGGCCACCGGTCCGATGTACCACAACGGCCCGTTCATCTATGCGTTCGCCGCGCTGTTCACCGGCAACCAGGTGGTGGTCATGCCCCGGTTCGACGCCGAGGAAGCGCTGGCCCTGGTCGAAGCGCACCAGGTGGACTGGATGTACCTGGTTCCCACCATGATGCAGCGGATCTGGCGCCTGCCCGAGGCGTCCCGGCTCGGCCGCGACCTGTCCTCGCTCCGGGCCGTCTTCCACGTGGCCGCCCCGTGCCCGGAGTGGCTCAAGCAGGCCTGGATCGACTGGCTCGGGCCCTCGGTGATCCTCGAGCTCTACGGCGGCACCGAGGGTCAGGTGGCCACCTTCATCGACGGGACGGAATGGCTGATGCACCGCGGCTCGGTCGGCCGGCCGCTGTCCGGGGAGATCCAGATCCGTGACGCCGACGGCCACCGGTCGGCCGGCGGAGAGATCGGCACGGTGTGGATCCGCCAGGATGAGGGCACCCAGAAGACCTACTCGTACATCGGGGCCGAGGCCCGCCAGGACGGCGACGGGTGGGAGACCCTCGGCGACGTGGGCTGGATGGACGCCGACGGCTACCTCTATCTCACCGATCGTGACACCGACATGATCCTGGTCGGCGGGTCCAACGTCTACCCGGCCGAAATCGAAGCGGTGCTGACCGAGCACCCGGCGGTGGCCGACGCCTGCGTCATCGGCCTGCCCGACGACGACCTCGGCAACGTCCCCCACGCCATCGTGACGCTCTCGTCACCGGTCGACGACGCCGAGCTGGATGCCTACCTGCGGGAACGGCTGGCCTCCTACAAGCGCCCGCGGTCGTTCGAACGGGTAACCGGTCACCTCCGGGATGACGCCGGCAAGGTCCGGCGCCCGGCGTTGCGGGCGGATCGCCTCCCCGGGCCCCGGTAACCGGTGGCTGATACCCCAATTCGTGTCCGGACGAGGCGATCAGCCGGGGTCGGCGGCGAAGCGGTAGCCTGGAAGCGCAGGTGAATCGGTCCTTGAGGAGGAACGAATGAGCGAGTCACTCACCAAGCCCCGGGCCCAGTTCCACGCCATGACCGAGGGAACCAAGGCCGACTGGGACATCATCGCCACCGAAGCGATCTATGCCGCCGCCGGGTTGCCCGACCGGGTGATGGCCCACCTGCGGCTGTTGGGCGGCGACTACGGCGGGTTCGCCGTCGATCGGCTGGAACACAGCCTGCAGACCGCCACCCGGGCCGAGCGGGCCGGGCGCGACGACGAGTATGTCTTCTGCGCCCTCCTCCACGACATCGGCGACACGCTGGGCTCCTTCAACCATGCCGACATCGGTGCCGCGGTGGCCAAGCCGTTCGTGAGCGAGCAGAACCACTGGATGATGGAGAAGCACGGGATGTTCCAGGGGTACTACTTCTTCCATCATCTCGGCCTCGACCGCGACATTCGAGAGCAATTCCGTGGCCAGGAATGGTTCGACTACACCGCGGAGTTCTGTGCCGAGTACGACCAAAACGCCTTTGATCCGGCCTACGAGTCGTTCCCCCTCGAGCACTACGAGCCCCTGCTGCGCCAGATCATGGCCGCCCCCAAGGCCAGCATCTACGTGGCGCAGCCGGACACCGAGCTCGCCTCCACCTGACCGAACCGGCTTCTGCCTGTTCGGAATTTGCGCCGTCCCGGACAGAAGTTCGGCGGCTTAAGCTCGGCATCATGGCATCCTCACCTGTGGCTTCCAGCCGCCGAGAGACGCCCACCGGAGCTGACCTCGAGGGGGCCCTCGAGTCCCACCGACGGGAGCTGACCGGATTCTGCTACCGGATGCTGGGCTCGGGCTCCGAAGCCGAGGACGCGGTGCAAGAGACCTTCCTGCGGGCGTGGCGTTACATCGACGGCTTCGAGGGGCGCTCGTCGTTTCGGTCGTGGTTGTACCGCATCGCCAAGAACGTCTGTGTCGATATGGTCAAGAGTCCGCAGCGCCGGGCCCGACCCATGGAGCTGGGACCCTCGGTTGACATTTCCGACGCCGTGCTCGGCAACCCCCACCCGGAGGACGTCTTCGTCCAACCCATCAACGACGACAAGGTCATCGACGTCGGTGGCGATCCGGCCGAGGTGGCGGTGGCCCGGGATACCATCCGGCTGGCTTTCATCGCCGCGCTGCAACGGCTACCCGCCCGGCAGCGCTCAGTCCTGATCCTCTGCCAGGTGCTTCGGTGGCAGGCCTCCGAGGTCGCCGAGCTCATGGAGATGAGCTTGGCATCGGTCAACAGCGCGCTCCAGCGGGCCCGGGCGACCATGGCGGCCACCCAGGACGACGCCCTCGATCACACCATCGACGCGGAGCACGAGGCTCTCCTGAACCGCTATGTCGATGCCTTCGAGCGCTACGACATCCCCCAGCTGGTGGAGCTCCTCCGGGATGACGTGGTCCTGTCGATGCCACCGTTCGACCTGTGGATGGTGGGGCGGGAGAACCTGGCCGGCTGGTTTTTGGGTGAGGGCATTGTCTGCAAGGACGGCCGGCTGCTGCCGATCGCGGTGAACGGCACCGCCGGATTCGGGAACTACCACCGGGTGCGGCCCGGACTCTGGGAGCCGTTCGCCATCCAGGTGATCGAGGTCGCCGAGGGCAGGATCGCCGGCCACCACAACTTCCTGTACCCCGAGATGTTCGCCGAGTTCGGGCTGCCCCCCCGGATCGAGGAGTAGGCCCCGCGGCCGGAGCTCAGGAAGGCAGTCATGAACGCCCGGACCGTCTCGGTCGGCGTGGACACTCGATCCTCCTCCCGAAACCCGAATTCAGGTCGACATCGCCGACCATCGGGGGTGGCCAGGCACGTAGCTCAGCTGGCGCTGCGCAGAGACCGTTTGCCCGATTCGGATCTGGACCTCGTCTTTGTCTTTGGCTTGGGCTTCGGCTCGATCCTGCCGGTAGACGCCGCCGGCTGCTGATTGAGCAGGCGCCACCGGGCTTCGACGTCTTCGAGAAAATCGAGTCCGACATCGAGATAGCGCAGGACCTCGGATTGGCCCTGGGGACGGCCGAGCATCCAGCTGTGGCCGCCGGGAACCCACTGCACCTTGGTCCTCGACAGTTCCTCGAACTCGTCGGCGCAGGCCCGGTTGACCACCCGGTCGAAGACCCCCCAGATCGGGAGAATCGGGACGTCACCCCGCTCGGCGATGGCGACCACCTCGGGCCGGAGGTCGACGTCCATCAGCAGGCTGGCCACCGGCAGGGTCCGGCCGATGGTCCGGATGTTGCGGCGGGCGTCGGGCAGTACCGAGCGGAGGGTGGAGGTCATCCGCCCGACCAGCAGGTCGGGACCGTCGATGAGCAGCGAGAACATCAGATCGCCGAAGGCGGCGGCGTCGGGTGCCACCGGGGCCAGGAGGGTGGGGATCAGCCCGTGGCGGTCTCGCCAGGCCGGGGTGGCGATGCCATCCCGATAGATGAGCCCGAGGGTGCGTTCGGGGTGGACGGCGGCATATTGGATGGCCACGGCTCCGCCCATCGAATGCCCGAGGACGACGGCGGGGCCGGCTCCGACATGGTCGGCGATGGCGGTGACCTGCTCGGCGAGGGCGGCCATCGTCACCTGACCCCAGGGGAGCGAGTCGCTTCCGCCGAATCCGGGGAGGCTGGGGGTGATGACTCTCCAGCCGAGGGCGTCGGCCAACCGCGAGCTCTCCCGCCAGTACATCCCGCCCCCGGCAAAGTAGCCGTGGATGTTGACCGCCCATACCGGTGGGCTCCCGGGCCCGTCAGGGCCGACCGTCTTCTCGTTGTCCGACACCGCGAATCGCAGATACCGCCCGTCCACCTTGATGACCCCCGGCACCATCCGAACCTCGGACTTCACCGACCGACGCACCGCCTTCGGAAAGCTGGTGGCCGGAATGCGATCGGTGCGCGCCCGAGGTAGGCGCTTCAAGCCGTTGACGGCGCGGGGCGGAGCGGATGTCTTGTCACCCATGGTGACCAGGAGACTACTCGCCGAAACACCGTTTTCGGGTGATCAGGTGGCGGTGGGTTCCGCCAGGAATTGGCCGATGCCGGCGAGGATCCGGGTGGCATCGTCGACGATCTGGGCGACCAGGGTGGCCGCGGGGATCAGGGTCTGGATGGCGCCCACCCCCTGCCCGGTCGGGTAGCACTCGCGGTTCGGGTCCACGTCGGGAGTGTCCTCACCCCCACCCAGATGAAAGGTCCCGTCACTCATCGCCCGTCCGAGTTGCTCGGGGAACGCACGGAGCTCGTCGGGGTGGTGCTCGAAGAAGGCGGTGTAGTCGTTGCGGATGACCCGCATCGTCTTCCCCGAGTAGGCCCGGCTCACCACGGTGCCGTCCTCGGCGGTATTGATCAGGGCGTCCTTGTAGCCGGTGACCCCGTGGGCTTCCGGGGTGGCGATGAAGCGGGTACCGATCCAAACCCCGTCGGCGCCCAGCGCCAGCGCCGCGGCCAAACCTCGGCCGTCGAAGATGCCGCCGGCGGCCACCACCGGGACCTGGTCGCCTACCGCGTCGACCACCTGGGGGACCAGGGGGAAGGTGGCCACCGTACCGGTGTGCCCACCGGCCTCGGTCCCCTGGGCCACCACGATGTCGCATCCGGCGTCGACGGCCCGGCGGGCATGGTCGACCTTCCCGCACATGTTGACCACCAGCAATCCGTGGCGGTGGCAGAGCTCCACCACATCGCGGGGAACGCCGAGCCCGGCCACGAAGACGGTGGCGCCACCCTCGATGATCTGGTGCACCTGGGCCTCCATGCCGCCGGGCATGGCGGTGAGGAGGTCGACCCCGAACGGCTTGTCGGTGGACTCCCGCACCTCACTCATCTCCGCCACCATCCGGTCCGGGCCCATGGTGGAAGCACCCAGGCAACCGAACCCACCGGCCTCGGAAACCGCGGCGACCAGGGGGGCGTAGGCGACGCCGCCCATGCCGGCCAGCATCACCGGGTGTTGGATGCCGAGCATCTCGGTCAGGCGTGTGTGCATCAATGGCTCCTCGAAGTGAAGGGGATCGGCTTCGACCGGCGGGCGCGGTTGCCCGCCCCGGACGACCGGCCGGAGAGATCGGCGCGGTCAGCCGGCCGGCATGGCTGCCGGTTCGGTCGCCTCGGATGCCGGGCCGGGAACCGCCCCGGCGCGGCCGGGAGACTGGTTGAGCACGAAGTCGCGTTGGCGGACCAGCCCGAACGCCGCCGCCGATCCGGCCAGGGCGACAATCGTGGAGATGATCATCAGGTGATTGAAGGTGGAGGTGAACCCGACCTGGTAGGCGTGGAGGAGGGTGTTGCCGATGGGAGCAGGAATGTGGGAGGCGGCGCCCCGGACCCCGCCCTCGGTGATGGCCTGGTGGAGCTGGGTTCCCCCGCCGGCGACCACCTGGCGACCGGTGGCGGTTTGGCCCAGGGTCCCGAGCGTCTTCGACAGGATCTGGCTCTGGTAGACGGCGCCGAGCCCGGCGATACCGGTGGCGATCCCCACCTGCCGGAAGGTGTTGGCCGAACCCGAGGCCATCCCGCTCCGCTCCGGCGGCACCACCGCCACCGAGGCCGACGCCATCACCGGGTTGGAAATGCCGATGCCGAGCCCGGCCACGATGAACCCGGGAAGCAGGACGGTCCAACTGGAGTCGGCGGCGGTATGGGACATCAGGAAGCAGCCGATGGCCACCAGCAGCAGACCCAGGCCCATCAGGTAGCGGGAGTGGAACCTGACCGTCAGCTTCCCGGCAACCGGGGCGGCGACGAAGGCGAGCACGGTGATGGGGAGGAACCGGAGGCCGGCGGCCAGCGGTCCGTACCCGAGGACGTCCTGGAGGTAGAGCGTCTGGTACAGAAACATAGCGAAGATCGACGCGGCGATGGCGAAGGAGGCGATCGACACCCCGACCATCGCCGGTCGCCGGAAGAGGCTGAGGTCGAGCATCGGGTCCTGCTGGCGGAGCTCGGCGACCAGAAAGACGACCATCAGGGCGGCCGAACCCGTCAGCAGGGCCAGGATGGTGGTACTCGACCATCCTTCGTTGTTGCCCCGGACCAGGGCGAAGACCAACAGGAACAGGGAGGCCGAGAAGGAGACGAAACCGATCCAGTCCACCCGGCGGCGGTTGGGGTCCCGCGACTCTTCGATCCGGGTGAGCGTGGTGAAGATGGCCACTGCCCCGATGGGCAGGTTGACGAAGAAGATCCACCGCCATCCGATTCCGCTGGTGATGACCCCGCCGATGAGGGGACCGACCGCCACCGCCCCACCGATCACCGCGCCGTAGATACCGAAGGCGGTGCCCCGATCCCTTCCCTGGAAGGCCTGGGCGATGAGGGCCAGGGAGGTGGCGAACATGATGGCCCCGCCGACCCCTTGGGCACCCCGGGACAGGTTGAGCATCAGCGACGACGTCGACAACCCGCACAACAGCGACGAGATCGAGAAGATGCCGAGCCCGGTGGCGAACACCTCACGACGGCCGAACATGTCCCCGACGACACCGGCGGTGAGCAGGAAGGCGGCCAGGGTCAGCGAATATGCGTCGATCACCCACTGGAGATCGGCGAAGCTGGCGTGCAACGACTGCTGGATGTCCGGCAGCGCGACATTGACGACGGTGATGTCCAACAGGAGCATGAAGGTTCCGGTGCAGACGGCAATGAGGGTCCACCACTTCTTGTCCATCAGAACGTTCCTTGTCTCATCGAGGCTTCATCGGGAGGTGGTCGTCGGAGGCTCGCACCTCCGTACATCCCAGGCGTCGTGGGCGGCCAGCAACTTCTGCAGGATACGCCCCAACGTCTGATGGTCATCCTGGTCGAGGTGGTCGCCGAAGGCGGAGGTGACGCCGGCCAGGAAGATCGGCGCCGATCGCACCAGCGTCTTTCGTCCGGTAGGGGTCAGCACTGCGAACACCAACCGGCGATCGGTGGTGGACGGCTCGCGGGCGACCAGCCCGGAGACCGTCATACGGTCCACCAGCCTCGAGCATCCGCTCTTGGAGGTGAGCAGCATGTCGGCGAGTCCGGCCATGCGGAGCCGGCCACCGGGGGCCAGGCTGAGCCGGTACAGCACCTCGTGCTGGGCCAGGGTGATGCCGGCCGAGGCCCGAAGGTGGCGGTCGAGCGTCTCTTCGAGCAGCGACCGGGCCGAGCAGAGGTTGAGGAAGCCGGCCACATGGTCGGGCAGGTCGGGAGCCGCGGGGTCCTGTTCGAACAGTTGATAGAAGGGGATGTCGTTGCCGGTGCCCCCGTCATCGCCGGCTCCCCGGCGGCCTTCGACGTCCTGGCCCTTCCCCCGGGTGCGAGCGTTGGCGGCAACTCGGGTCGGGGCGGCTGCCCTCCGGCTGGTCACCCGCGAATGTTTACATGGCAACGACCTCGCGGTCAACCGGATCGGGCA
This sequence comes from uncultured Acidimicrobiaceae bacterium, assembly GCA_963819695.1. Classification (GTDB taxonomy): domain Bacteria; phylum Actinomycetota; class Acidimicrobiia; order Acidimicrobiales; family RAAP-2; genus DASZIT01. The sequence goes on from CAWFXD010000002.1 coordinate 196,028, forward strand.
TCCTGATCGTCATATCGGGCCATCGGTGCCGGACACCCACCGGGTTTGGAATCACCCGAGGCGTGTCGCGTAGGCTCCGCGCCGATGACGGGCGCCGAGTGGGGCCCTCTTCCACTCGCCGCCGGTTCGGTGTGCGACCGACGAGAGGACGTGCGTGATTCCCGCCGTGTACCACATGAACCTGCTGCAGGCCATCGTGATCGGCCTGCTCCAAGGAGTCAGCGAGTTGTTCCCGATCTCGAGTCTGGGCCACACCGTGCTGGTGCCGTCGTGGATCGGCGGCACCTGGGCCACGCTGGTCAGGCAGGAAGCCTCGGCCGAGAGCCCCTACCTCGCCTTCGTGGTCGGTTTGCACCTGGCCACCGCGGTGGTGCTGCTGGGCTTCTACTTCCGGGAGTGGGTGCGCCTCGTCACCGGGTTCTTCCGGTCGCTGACCCGCGGCAAGGTCGTCACCGACGAGGAGCGGCTGGCCTGGCTCATCATCGTCGCCACCGTCCCGGTGGGCGCGCTGGGCCTCATCTTCGAGCACCAGTTCCGGGTGCTCTTCGCCAAGCCGCTGGCCGCGGCCCTCTTCCTCATGGTCAATGGGGTCATCCTCTTGTCCGGTGAGCTGCACCGGCGCCGGCACCAGAAGGAACCGGTGGCCGGCGACTCCCCGGCGCCCGTCCCCGCCGGCCAACCCCGGTTCCGCGACGACCGCATCGTGGTCATCGACGCGGAAGCCGAACGGGCGCTGTCCCGCATCGGTGTGGTCAGCGCGGGGATCATCGGGGCGTCGCAGGCGTTGGCGCTGCTGGCCGGGATCAGCCGCGAAGGGGTGGCGATGGTGGGCGGGCTGTTCCGGGGTCTCGACAACCAGAACGCCATGCGGTTCTCGTTTCTGCTGTCGACCCCGGTCATCCTGGCCGCCGGCGCCATCAAGATCCCCGACCTGACCGGGTCGCTCGGCGCCGGCATCCGGCCGGAGATCGTGGCCGGGAGTATCGCCGCGGTGGTCAGCTCCCTCTTCGCCATCGTCTTCCTCGCCCGCTACTTCAAGACCCGCACCCTGCTGCCGTTCGCGGTCTACTCACTCGTCTTCGGCCTCGCTTCCGCCATCCGCTTCGGCTTCTACTGAGGGATCCCTCGTCCTCCAGCTACGCCGTCCCGTAGGTGGTGTCGCGGCTGGCGGCGATAGCCCCCGACGACGCCAACTCGGCGGCCACCGCAGTGATGTCGGCGGCGAGCTCGTCGGCCACCGCCGCGTGCCCGGCGTGGACGGTGGCGTGCAGGCTGTCGGGCGGCGACTGTCGGTCGAAGTACCACCCGCCCCGATCGGCCAGCTGGTCGCCGAGGGCGAAAGTGTCGACGCCGCCCCCCGCCCCGGCCGGGCCCTCGGGGACCTCGCCCCCGAAGGCGAACACGGTGGCGTCGGGATCGCCGCGCACGGCCAGGCCCGGCGCCCGGTCGATGGCGTCCCGGATGGTGGTGGCCGCCTGCCAGGTGTCCGCGGCCAAGCGGAGATAGCCGTCGTTGCCGAGGTAGTGGAGCACCGCCCATCCGGCCGCGATCGGGCCCGCGGGTCGGGTGCCGGCCATCGACGGGGACCCGTAGAGACCGCCCAGCCAGTTGCTGGTGATGAACGGCTGGAGCCGGGCCAACTCCTGGGTGCTGTACAGCACCACCGAGACACCTTTGGACCCGTAGCCGTACTTGTGGAGGTCGGCGGAGATGGAGGTGACACCGGGCACCGACAGGTCCCACCGCTTGGTCACGTGGCCGAGCTCCCCGAGGAACGGCAGGATGAAGCCGCCCATACAGGCGTCGACATGACAGAGGATGCCGCGTTCGGCGGCCAGCCCCGCCAGCTCGGGAATCGGGTCGATCACCCCCTGCGGATAAGAGGGCGCCGATCCCACCACCATCACCGTGTCGTCATCGACCGCGTCGGCCATGGCATCGGGGTCGGCCCGGTAGTCGGCCGCCACCGGTATCCGGCGGGACTCGACGTCGAAGTAGTGGGCGGCCTTTTCGAAGGCGGCGTGGGCGCTGGTCGCCAGCACCATGTTCGGATGCTCGACCGGGCGGTCGCGGCCCCGGGCCCAGTCACGGGCGGTCTTGGTCGCCTGCAACAGCGACTCGGTCCCGCCCGAGGTCAGATAGCCCCGCACCTCCGAGGCGCCGGCCGGACCGCCCGCGCCGCCCCCGTGCTGGGCCCCCAGCCGGTCGGCGCCCAGCAGGCCGCCGGTGATGGTGACGATGTCGTGCTGCATCCACCCCAGGCTCGGGAAGACCATGGTGTTGAGCGCGTTCTCCGCCGAGTACAGATTGGATGCCTTCTGCAACAGGTCGTGTACCGCCTCACCGGCGGAGTAGACGAGGCTGAAGACCCGGCCCCCCTTCCAGTCCCGGTCGTCGGCCCGGAGCTCGCCCATCCGGGCGAGCACCGCGTCGGCGTCGGCGCCGTGGGCCGGGAGCCGGTTGTCGGGGAAACCGTCGGCCATGACCGTGACCGCCGATCAGGTGATGTCGCGGCGGGTGAGGATGTAGGAGCCCATCACCGCGAACACCAGCCCGTAGGCCACGATGAGCAGGGACCCCTGCCACCAGCTGAACAGCAGGGACGAGAGCCCGGTCCGGGACCGGCTGATGTTGGAGGCGGCTTCGGCCGCACCGGTGGGCACCCACCGGGCGGCCCCGTGGACCAGGCTGACCAGGATCCCCTCCAGGATGACGAACCACCCCAGGGTCACCATGATGGCGGCCACCTGGTTGGTGAGGAGTGATCCGATGCCGACGCCCAGGATGGCGAACAGGACGAAGACCAGGATCATCCCCGGGGCCACCGCCGGCACCTGGTGGAGCAGGGCCGAGAACGATCCCCCCAGGCTCACCAGGGTGAGGCCACCGCCGACCAGGGCGGTGAACAGCATGACGATGGCCAGTGCGATCCCGGCGAGGGCGGCCATGATCAACTTTCCGCCCACCATGACCGGGCGGACCGGCGTGATGAGGAAGGCACTGGTCACCGTCTTGTGGCGGAATTCGGTGGTGACCATCAGGACCCCGAGCAACAGCGCCAACAGGTAGCCGGTGAAGCCCGAGCCCACCAGGTTCCGGAGCTGCTGGACGGTGTGGGGATAGTTGGGGCCGGTGAGGAGGGTCTGGCCGTTGTCGGCGCCACCCCCGCCGCCGAACCCGCCCCCGCCGTTGGAGCCGTGGTTGAGGAAGATGACCAGGATCAGCAGGCCGTTGATGATGATGGCGATGCCACCCAGCACCCACGGCACCGCGGTGGTGCGCAGCTTCAGCCACTCGGCGCGGACGATGTTGATCATGCTCCACCTCCCGGCATCGGCGTGAGGCCGGGCGACGCCGGCCCCGCCGCGTCCCCCTCGCCCGCCACGGCGCCGGGATGGCCGGCGGCGAATCCCTGGGTCAGCTGGAGGAACACGTCTTCGAGGCTCCCTCGTTCGTGGACCAGCTCGAAGACGACGATCTGGTTCTGGGCCAGCACCGGGCCGAGCCACTCCGGGGTGGCGCCGTCGATGGCGATGGTGTCCGGGCTCAGCGGCCGGAAGCCGACCGGGATGGCCCGGAGGATGGCGGTCAGGCGGTCGATCTCGGGGGAGCGCACCCGCATGCCGCTGGAGGTGCCGGCCCGGTTGGCCAGCTCGGCCAGGGTGGTCTGGAGGACCAGGCGGCCCTCGGACACGATCACCACGTCGTCGACCGTCTCCTCCATTTCGGAGAGGAGGTGGGAGGAGACCAGCACCGACCGCCCGATGGACGCCTGGAACCGGATGAAGGTGCGGAGCCACTGGATGCCCTGGGGGTCGAGGCCGTTGGCCGGCTCGTCGAGGATGAGGATCTCGGGATCCCCCAGCAGGGCGGTGGCCAGCTGCAGCCGCTGCCGCATGCCGAGGGAGAACTTGCCGACCCGGCGGCGGGCGACATCGGCGAGACCGACCAACTCGAGGGTGGCGTCGACCCGGGACAGGGGGATGCCGGAGCCGATGGCCACCATCTTCAGGTGGTCCTCCGCCCGGCGGGAGGGGTGGAAGCTGGTGGCCTCGAGGACGGCGCCGACGTGATGGTCGGGCTGCTCCAGCTCCTGGTACCGACGGCCCCCGAAGGTGGCGGTGCCGCTGGTGATCTTCACCAACCCGAGGAGCATCCGCAAGGTGGTGGTCTTGCCGGAACCGTTGGGACCCAGGAATCCGGTCACCCGGCCGCTCTCCACCGAAAAGCTGAGATCCTCGACGGCGTGGACGCTGCCGAAGTGCTTGGTCAGGCTCTGGACTTCGATGGCCGAGGGCATTCCGAGACGATACCGTGGCCGCGGCGGCGGTTTTGCCCACCCCGCGATGCCCTGCCCTTAGAGCTTCGTCGAGTTGTAGCGCCGTAAGGCGAGGTATCCGAACACCAGCCCGATGCCCGCGGTCCACAGCAGCGACTGGATGATCAGAGTCGTGGTGGACTGCCCGGCGAAGAGCTGGTGCCGCTGGGCCACGCTGACGTTGCCGAGGGTCAGGTCCCGCACCGCGTTGATCACGGTGGTGACCGGTTGGTGGTTGGCGAAGGCACGCAGCCAGCTCGGCATGGTCGAGGTGGGCACGAAGGCGCTGGAGGCGAAGGTGAGCGGGAAGATCACCGGGAAGGTGGCGGCGTTGACCGCCTGCGAGCTGCTGGCGTACAGGCCGACCAGCGCGAAGAGGAACGAGGTGGCGAGCACGAAGGCAAGGAGGACACCGAATCCGAGGACCAGGCCGGGCACACTGTGGGGCCGGAAGCCCACAGCCAGGCCGACGATGACGATGATCGCCAGACCGGTGGCGTTGCTCACCATGTCGGTGAGGACCCGGCCGATGAGCACCGCGCTGCGGGCCATCGGCAGCGATCGCAGTCGATCGAGGAAGCCGTTCCCCCGGTCGTCGGCCAGGGCGAAACCGCTGTTGCTCGACGTGAAGATGGCGGTCTGCACCGCGATCCCGGGGATCAGGTAGTTCACGTAGTTGATGGAGCCGAGACCCCGGATGGCGCCACCGAAGACGTACCGGAACAGCAGGGTGAACAAGATGGGCGACACCAGGGTGAACACCACCTGGTCGGGGGCCCGCAACAGCCGATGGATGTTGCGCCCGGCCATCGCGAAGGTGTCGCCGATCCCCAGCTCCGCCCGGGAACCCCGCTGGATGGCCACCAGGCTCATCGCGACTCCTTGCCCGACTTGGCCTGGCGCCGCCCGCGGCCCCGCCCCCGTCCCCGCCCCCGCCCCCGCTCCTCCGGCTCGTTCTCATCCTCGTCGGCGTGGGGATCCTGGCCGGTCAGCGACAGGAACACCTCGTCGAGGCTGGGTTGGCGCAGCTGCAGCGAGCTGACGTCGAGGCCGGCACCCTCCAGACGGCGCACCAGCTCGGAGGTGGTGGCCAGACCGGTGGTCGTCGCAACCCGCACCGCCAGCCCGTCGAGGACCGGGTCGCCGTCGCCGACCCCCTGGAGGGCGGCCAGGGCGCGGGCGGCGGTGGGGTTGTCCGGCAGGACCACCTCCACCGTGGTGCCGCCCAACCGGCTCTTGAGCTCGGCGGCGGTTCCCTCGGCGATCACCCGCCCGTGGTCGATCACACAGATGCGGTTGGCCAGCCGGTCGGCCTCCTCGAGGTACTGGGTGGTGAGCAGCAGGGTGGTTCCATCGGCCACCAGACCCTCGATCACCGCCCACAGGTCGATCCGGCTGCGCGGGTCCAATCCGGTGGTGGGCTCGTCGAGGAACAGGACCGGCGGCCGGGCCACCAGGGCGGCGGCCAGGTCGAGACGGCGGCGCATGCCGCCGGAATAGGTCTTGAGCAACCGGCTGCCGGAGTCGGCCAGGTCGAATTGCTCGAGCAGCTCGATGGCCCGGCGCCGCCGCTCCGGGCGCGGCAGATGGTTGAGCCGTCCGACCAGCACCAGGTTCTCCATCCCGGTGAGACCCTCGTCCACCGCCGCGAACTGGCCGGCCAGACCCATGTGCTTCCGGGCCTCCTCCGGGTTGGCCAACACGTCGATGCCGGCGACGGAGGCGCGGCCGGAATCCGGGCGGAGCAAAGTGGTGAGCACGTGCACCGCGGTCGTCTTGCCCGCCCCGTTGGGTCCCAGCAATCCGAGCACCGTCCCGGTGGGTATCTCGAAGCTCACCCCGTCGAGCGCCCGCACGCCGCCCTTGAACGTCTTGATCAGCGAGTCGACGACGACCGCGGCCCCCCGGCGCGTGGCGGCCGTCGCCCCTCTCCCCTCGGGTCGGATTCCCCCGGCGATGGCCTGTTCCACCGTCCATCCCTCTCGTTCATCGCAGAGCCTCGCAGGCTACCGCACCGCCGATACCGTCCTGCCCCCGAAGCGGCTGAGATGACCACGGTGGGCCGCGGCTACCGTGCGTTGATGGTCGCGATCCCCGAATCCGCCCGTTCGGTCCTCGAGTCGTCGGCGCTCGGCCACCTGGTCACCCTGGAGCCCGACGGTCGACCTCAGGTGTCGTTGGTCTGGGTCGGGCTCGACGGCGACGAGGTGGTCGCCGCCCATCTCCCCGAGCACCGCAAGATCCGCAACATGCGGAGGGATCCGAGGGTGGCGCTGTCGATCGAAGCCGGGACCCGCAACAGCATCGGCCTCGACGAGTACGTGGTCATCCACGGCCGGGCCCGGATCACCGAGGGCGGGGCCCCGGAGCTCCTGCAGGACCTGGCCCGGGTCTACCTGGGTCCGGACGTCAAGTTCCCACCCATGGACGATCCGCCGCCCGGCTACATCACCCACATCACCGTGGAGCGGATCGGCGGCGTGGGCCCCTGGGCCGGCTAACTCCCGCCTGATTCAGGCGGTGGCGTAGATGTGGGCAGGCAGCAGGAGCTCGACCGCCACCACCAACTCGTCGTGGACCCGCCCCATGTTGCTCCAGCCGTTGACCCAGCCGACCAGGGCGGAGTACCAGACATGTCCGATCATCCGGGCCCGGTCGCCGAGGTCGGGCGGATGGGGCTCGCCGATGGCCCGGGTGATGATGCCCTCCATCAGCACCGACACCTGCTGCTGGCACTCGACCGCCGCCGGGTCGGGGGAGGCCAGGGCGGTGAACACCGCTCCGACCAACTGGGGCTGGCGGCCCATGGCCCGCAAGGCCCGGTCGAGTACGTCGATGACCCGTACGGCGACGGAATCGCCCTGGGCAGGAAGCTGCGCCAACCTGGCGTCCAGTTGCTCCACCCAGTGGACCAGGGTGGCGGCCAATAGGTGGTCCTTGCTGGTGAAATACCGGTAGACGGTGCCCATGGCCACGTCGGCCCGGGCAGCCACATCCCGCATCTGGACGGCGTCGTAGCCGCCGTCGAGGCCGAGCGCCATGGCCGCGTCGATCACCCGCTGGCGTCGGGCCTGCTGGGTGCGGGTCAGGGTGCGGGGCACCGGTCGGATCGCCATCGAATAACCCTAGTCGGGCGGCCTTTGCCGGCCGTTATCTGACGATCCGTCACTTCCGGGCGGGCCTCAGTACCATTGGGGTGGTCATGGCCCTTCCCGACGATCCGGAGCTCATCGCCACCACCGACGGCCGGGTCCCCGGGCGGCGGGGGATGGCCACCCGCCAGCGGCTGCTGGAGTGCACCGCCGAACTGCTGGTGGCCACCCCGTGGCGGTCGATCAAGGTCATCGACATCGCCAGGCAGGCCGGGACGTCTCCCGCCGCCTTCTACCAGTACTTCGAGAACGTGGAGGCCGCCATCACCGTGCTGGCCGAGGAGCTGGTCGAGGGGGTCGGGGTGCTGGCCGGTCTGGTCGATGGCGACTGGTCGGACGGCGCCAGTTGGACCACCGCGGTGGCCGTCGTCGAGGGGTTCATGGCCTACTGGGAGTCCAACCGGGCGGTGTTCCGGGTGGTGGAGCTCACCACCGTGGAGGGTGACCTCCGGTTCCAGGGGCTCCGGGTCCGGGCCCTCAATGCGGTCACCGTCACCCTGGCCCGGGTCATCGCCACCGCCGGGGACGGCGCCGGGTCCCCGAGCGGCGCCGACCCGATGGCGACGGCCGGCACCCTCATCGCCATGCTGGCCCAGGTGTCGTCCCACCGCTACGGGTTTGAGTTCTGGGGTATCCGCACCGCGTCGTTGGTCGACAGTCAGGCCCGGCTGCTGCACTGGGCCGTCACTGGGCGGCCGGCCCCGGAGGGCACGTCGGTCCCGGGATCCGAGGCTCCGTTGCCGAGGACGGGTCCGGTGGTGGGCGGTGGGGCGGCGGCCTCCCGTTCTGCCCAGGTGAAAAAGGCGGCGGCGAAGACCACCGCCGGCCGCGCCAAGCCGTAGGTCCGCGCCGGGCCTCGGGTCAGTCAACCAGCAGTTGGGCGACCAGCTCCGGCGGGCGGGCGATGACCACCGCGTCGCCCCGGACCAAGATCGGACGTTGCATGACTTCGGGGTGGTCCAGCAGCACGTCGACCACCAAAGCCGGCGTCGTCAGCGTGGCCGGGTCGATGTCGAGATCGGTGAAGGCGGCATCACCCGTCCGGATCAGGTCGACGGCCGGTCCTTGGTAGTTGCCGGCGATGTGCTCGAGGGCGGCCCGGTCGGGTGGCGCCTTCAGGTATTCGATCACGCGGTACTCGGTGCCCTGGGCGTCCACCAGTTCGAGGGCGCCACGGGATTTGGAGCACTTCGGGTTGTGGAAGATGGTGATCATCGGTTCGGTGTCGGTTCCGGTGCCGCGGTCGCTCATGGGACGAGGTTAGTGCCAGGTGGGTGGTTGGCTTCGAAGCCATATCACCTCGATAATTTCGCGCCGCCTTTGAGCGAATGCCGTGATCGATTCGCTCAAACGTGGCGCGAATTCAAACCACCGAGGGAACCTTCAGCCCGCGCGGGAACCGGCTCAGAGCGGCCAGTCCTTGACCACCTGGTCCGAGAGCTCACGGATCACCGCGTTCAGCTCGTCGGGACGTTCGAGCATCACCATGTGCCCGGCCCCGGGAAGCACCACCAGCTCGGCGTCTGGAATGCCGTCGGCGATGGCCCGGGCGTGTCTCGGTGGGGTGAGCAGGTCACGGGAGCCGACCACCACCCGGGTCGGAAGGTCGATGGTCCCGAGGCGGTCCCGGAGTTTGAACGAGCCGATGGCCCGCACCAGGGGTCCGAGGGACGCCGGGGACATCGCCTCCATCATGACGCGGCCCAGTTCGACGGCGGCGGGATCCGGCCGGGATCCGTAGGCCATGCGCATCGACCAGGTCAGCCGGGAGTCACCGGGGATGGCCGGACGGCCGCGTTCACCGGCCCGGGCGAGCAACCGCTCGTTCCGGGCGGCGAGGTGGTCGACCACCGCGGGAGGCAGCGGCACGTTGGCCAGGGGGTGCGACGAGGTGTCCACCAGGACCAGACCGCCGATGTGCTCGGCCAGGAGGTCCGGGGAGTTGATGGCCGCGTCCATGGTCGCCATCCCTCCCATCGAGTGGCCGACCAGCACCCCGGCTTCCACGTCCAGTTCGTGCAGCACCTCGATGATGTCCTCGCCCAACCGATCGAGGGTGTAGCCGTCGGTACCCGCGGTCGACGGGCCGTGGCCCCGCTGGTCGATGGCGATCACCCGGTGCCGGTCGAAGAGCCCGGCCAGCTGTCGGGCCCAGGTGATGACCGAGAGGGTCACCCCGTGGACCAGCACGACCGGAGGGCCGGTGCCCCACTCGACGACGTGGATGTTCCCACCGTCGCTCACCGGAATCTGATGGTGCAGCAGTTGGTCGTCGAGCACCAGACCGGCCGCCTCCATGGCCGCCTGATCGGCGCGCCACCGGTTGGACAGCCGTCGCTGGCCGGCATAGCCGACCAGCGCGCCGGCGCCGAGCGCCAGCACGCCGATCGCCAGCCGGCGGCGGCCGGGGGAGGGGCTCATCGGAGGGCCACCGGGTTGACCGGCGAGCCGAGGGCATTGGTGAACGGGAGGGGGGTGGCGTCGAGGAGGAATTGGTAGCGCCCGTCGCCGGCACAGGCGTCGGCCAACTCCTCGAGGAACCAGTTCTGGCCTTGGGTCATCCCCATCTCGACCAGGTGGATGAGGTGGACGGGCAGGTAGAGGTCCTTGTCCTCGCACGGATAGACCTCGAGCACCATGGTGTCGATGGCCACCGCGGCGACGTCCCGGGCGTGGAACCATTCGGCGGTGGCCAGGGTCAGGCCCGGACTCGGCCAGGTGTAGGCGACCAGGTCCCGGTGGGGGGCGGCGCCGGCCAGCCCCGGCCGCCCGGGGAGAGCCAGATGGGCGGTCTGTCCGGTCCGGACCAGCACCACGTCCCCGGGCGCCACGTCGAGTCGGCCGAGGGCGCAGGCGGCATCCAGGTCGTCGGGGGTGATCGGGTACCCGGGCTCGAGGATCTCCAGACCCTTGGCCCGGGCCACGTCGAGCAGCACCCCCCGCGACACCAGCGAGCGGACGAGGTGGATGCCCAACTTGGCGGTGCCGGCGCCGGTCACCGATGACGCCGGGAATCCGTTGTAGAGCTTGCCACCGTCCGGGCCGCTTCCGTAGGAGACGTGGGCCAGGCCGTCCCAATGGGTGGCGCACTGCAGGGCCAGGGTGACCACGTCCTCCGACGAGGCGATCCACTCGGGATCCTCGGACAGCGGGTTGTTGATGTAGATCATCGACCGGGTCGGATTCACCCTTCCCTCGATGAACCCGGCCTGGATCCCCTCCTCGGCCGACAGCGGCAGCCCGAGGGGGAACGCCGTCCCATTCCGCACCGCCGCCACCCCCCGGAGCCGGGCGGCGGCATCGATGAAGTTGAGGGTCCCGAGTTGATCCTCGGGACCCCAGCGTCCCCAGTTGGAGACCCGCTTGGCCAGGTCGGTGAAGGCCGGCGGAATCGAGGGGGAAACGGGAACGGGCACAGGACTGTCGGAGCCGACCGGGGGCGGCTCAGCCGGCCCAGATGATCGACTGCATTTCCGAGTAGGCCTCCAGGCCGTAGTCGCCGCCGTCCCGGCCGATCCCGCTCATCTTGAAACCGCCGAACGGGGCGTCCATGTTGCGTTGGGCGGTGTTGATGCCGACGTGACCGCATCGGAGTTGCTTGGCCACCCGGAATGCCCTCGGGGTATCGGCGCTGAAGACATAGTCGTAGAGGCCGAACTCGGAATCGTTGGCGATGGCCACGCCTTCATCGTCGTCGTCGAACGGGATGGCCACCACCACCGGGCCGAAGATCTCCTCCCGGGCCACGGTGATGTCGTTGGTCCCACAGATGAGGGTGGGCTCCACGTAGTAGCCGGTGGGGAGGTGACCGGGCCGATTGCCGCCGGTGACCACCTCGCCCTCCTTGCGCCCGGTCTCGATGTAGTCGAGGACCCGCTGCTGCTGGGAGGCGGAGATGAGCGGGCCGACCACCGTCTTGGCCTCGGTCGGGTCGCCCACGGTGAGGAAGCCGGCGAACTTCGAGAGTTCGTCGACCACCTGATCGAAGATGCTGCGGTGGATCACCGCCCGGGTCGGGGCCGTGCAGATCTGGCCGGAGTGGAACGCCCAGGTGGACCCGATGGCGCCCACCGCGGCTTTGATGTCGGCGTCGGCGAAGACCACCGCCGCGCCCTTGCCGCCGAGCTCCATCAGCAACCGCTTCATGGAGGGGGCGCCGGCCGCGGCGATCCGCTGACCCACCGCGGTCGACCCGGTGAACGACACCATGTCGACGTCGGGGGAGCTGGTGAGGGCGGCGGCGGGCTCGGGGCCCTGGGAGCTGATCAGGTTGATGACCCCGGGTGGGAAGCCGACCTCGTCGAGGACCCGGGCCAGCTCGACGACGGCCAGTGGATCCTGGGGAGCGGGCTTGATGACCACGGTGTTGCCCATGGCCAGGGCGGGGGCGACCTTGCCGGCCATGTTGGTCAGCGGAAAGTTGTAGCTGGCGATGGCGGCCACCACCCCGACCGGCTGGCGATAGGCCAGGGCGCTGACCAGGCCGCCGGGGGCGAGGGGAGTGGCAGCGGTGATGACCGGCGGGAGCATGGCTTCCTGCACGTGGCGGATGTCGCGGGAATACCGCTCGAACCGGTCGGCACTGATCGGGACCTGCATGCGCGACCCCACCGAGGCGGTGGCGCCGGTCTCGGCGATGACCAGGGGGACCAGCTCGTCGTTTTTGGCCCGGATGGCGGCGGCGGCTTGCTTCAGCAGGGCCAGGCGCTCCTCGACCGGGGTGTTCGACCAGGCGGGGAAGGCCTCGGCGGCGGCGGCGGCCGCCTGGTTGGCGTCTTCCACCGAGGCGTTGGGTGCCACTCCCACCACCTGTTCGGTGGCCGGGTTGATGATCTCGTAGGTCCCGTCTCCGGCGGCAACCCATTTCCCCCCGATCAGGAGCTGGGTCTCATCTTTGGTGACCTGGTCGGCCATGGGCGGGTTCCCCTCTCGCGTTTCTGACGAAGTGTCAGCAGTGTAGGTCGCCGACCTCGGGCCCAGCCACGCGGTCGGCCGACGGTCGGTGCGGCTGGATACGACTCAGACGCCGGCCAGCGACGGATCGACGGTGACGGTGTCGCGGCCCGACTTGAGCAGGGTGCCCGGCAGGTTGCCGGTCGGCTTGCCGTCGACGATGGTCTCGACCCCGTTGACCATCACCCGGACCACGCCGATGGCGTCGGCGATCAGCCGGGGGCTGCCACCGGGGAGGTCGTTGACCAGGGTGGCCGGCTCGGAGCCGACGGTGTCGGGGTCGAAGACGAACAGGTCGGCCTGCTGGCCGACGGCCACATGGCCCCGATCCTCGATCCCGAAGAGGTTGGCCGGCGCCTCGGTCATCATCTGGATGGCCTGCTCCATCGGTACCAGCTTCCGCTTCCGGAGACAGTCACCCAAGAACGAGGTCGGGTAGTTCGAGCCGCACATCCGGTCGAGGTGGGCACCGGCGTCGGATCCCCCGATCATGACTCCCGGGTTCTCCCAGGCTTCCACCCGGGCTTCCCACGACGCCGCGTCACCGTCGGACGCCTTCGGCCACAGCACAGTGCGGAGATCGTCGGCGAGGACGATGTCGAGGAGGGTGTCGAACGGTTCCTTGCCCTGCTCCTCGGCGATGGAGCCCACGTCCCGCCAACTCAGACCTTCATTGGCCGGGGAGAAGGTGTCGCCGATGATGTAGTTGGCCCAGTGCGACAGCCGCCGGAACACCCCGGCCTCCTTGGAATGGGCAACCTCGTCGAGGTGGGCCCGGACGTCGGGGTCTCGCAACTTGGCCATGCGCTCCTCCTCGGGCAGCCCCATCACGTCACCCCATCCGGGGATCAGGAACAGCGCGCAGTGGGTGCGGAAGCTCATGTTCATCGGGACCAGTGTCGGCATGGTGAGGGCCACCACCTTCCCGCCGGCGGCCGCCGCCTTGGCGGAGACCTCCAACTGGCGGGCGAGCTTCTCCGGGGCGCGGGAGTCGATGCTCAGGAGGTTCCAGTTGAGCGGTCGCCTGGCGGTGGTGCTCATGTCCACCATCAGGTCCATCTCCTCGTCGGTGAACATGTCGAGACAGCCGCTGGTGATGTACTCGAGGGTGGTCCCGGGATGGGCGGCGACCACCGAGGAGAAGGCCAGCATCTCGCGACGATCGGCGTAGCGGGAGGAGATCGGGTTCCCGTCGCCATCGGAGTGGGTGCGCGACTGGGAGGACGAGAAACCCAGCCCCCCGGCTTCCAGCGATTCGGCCAGCAGGGTCTTCATGGCCTCCAACTCTTCGTCGTTGGCTACCTCCGATCCCCGCTCCTCGCCCATCACCCACCGGCGGAGCGCGCAGTGCCCGACCAGAAACCCGGCGTTGACCCCGAGATTGCCCTCCAGCCGACCGAGGTAGTCGGCGAACGTCGTCCAGTTCCAGGGGACCCCGTCCTCCAGGGCGACCAGGGGCATCCCCTCCACCTTGGCCATCATCTGACGGATGTAGTCGTGGTCCTCGCTCTTGATGGGGGCCAGGGTGAAGCCGCAGTTGCCCCCGATGACGGTGGTCACCCCGTGGAGGTTGGACGGCGAGGCGGTGGCGTCCCAGAAGAGTTGGGCGTCGTAGTGGGTGTGGGGATCGATGATCCCGGGAGCCACCACCAGGCCCTCGGCGTCGAACTCGGTGGCCGCCTCCTCGGCGACCTCGCCGACGGCCACGATCTTTCCGTCGCGGATGCCGACGTCGGCCACCCGGCCGGGGGCCCCGGTGCCGTCGACCACCAGGCCGTTGCGAATGGCGTAATCGAGCATGGTGAGGCTCCCCTCCGTAGGCGACTTCGTGCGGACGGGCCGTGGCGCACCCGTCCACGGGTGGCCTGCGCCCAAATCTGACAGACCGTCAGTTTACGGCACCCGGCGGTCCGGTGCGCACGAGGATCGGATCCCACCCCCGATCGGGAGGGAGAAGTGAGGTGCCTCGGGAACCTGAGGTCGATGGTAATTTCCGCTGGACCGTGCACTGGCTCCACAACTCGTGGCTCGACGACTCCCTGTTTCCCTCCCTGGTCATCCTCCTCGGAGCCTGGTTGATCGTGCGGTTTGCCCACTGGGCGGGAGCCGCTCGGCGCCGGGACATCGACGACCGGATCCGGGAGACCATCGAGTCGGGGCTGGTGGCCTCCGAGAGCGCCAAGCGGTCGCGGACGCTCAGCGAGGCCATCGAATGGGTGGTGGTGGCCCTCGCCTGCTTCTTGGGCGGGTTGCTCGTCCTGGAGCGGCTGGGCCTTCCGCTCACCACTCTGGTCGCCCCGGCCACGGTGATCGGCATCGGTCTGGGCTTCGGTGCCCAGCAGGTGGTGGGAGACCTGCTGGCCGGCTTCTTCCTGTTCGCCGAGCACCAGTTCGCCTTCGGCGACGTCATCCGACTGTCGATGCCGGGCCAGGGCACCGGGGTGACCGGCACCGTGGAGGAGATCACCTTGCGGGTGACCAAACTTCGCACCGCCCAGGGTGAGCTGGTGATCGTGCCCAACAGCGCCCTCCGGCAGGTGACCAACCTGTCAAAGGACTGGGCCCGGGCGGTCATCGACATCCCGATCCCGGTGGACGAGGACCTCGAAGCGGTGACCCACCTCCTGCGCGACGCCATCGACGCCATGGCCCATGACGACCACTGGCGGAGTCTGATCCTCGGCGAGCCGGTGGTGGCGGGGGTGGAGTCCATCGAGGTGGGCTACGTGCAACTCCGGTTGATCGCCCGCACCCTGCCCGGTCGCCAGTTCGAAGTCGGGCGGGAGATACGGCTGCGGGCCGCCACCGCCCTCCGGGAGGCGGGCATCACCTCGCCCCCGATCGGTGACAGCGCCACCCGGGGGGTGCCGTGACCGACGACGCCGGCGACAGTAATGATCCGGGACCGAGCGATGATCCCGGCTCGACCGACCCGACCGATGCGACAACCGAGCTACCCAAGACCTCCAAGCTCACCGCGCCCCTCCGGGTCACCAAACGGGTGGGCCAGCCGGGTTGGATGGGGCGTCCGGTGTACCGACGCCTACGGATCCGCCGTTCCACCGCGCTGATGGTGGTGCTGTTCGTGGGCTTCGAGCTCCTGCACGTCGAATATCCATCGACGACCCGGGTGACCATCACGGTTCCCAACGGCTACGTCCCCTCGATCACGCCGGCGACGTCGACCACCACCACCACGACCCTGCCGCCCTCCACCACCACCACGCCGCCGGTGGCTTCCTCGACCACCACCACGGTCGCCCCCGGGGCCAAGGGGTCGACCACCACCACCTCGACCACCGGCGTGGGCGGAGCCACCACCTCGACCACCGGTGTCGGCGGAGCCACCACCACGACCACCACACCCGGCGCCCAGGGCAGCACGACCACCACCACCTCGACCACCGTTCCCTGACCCGGCCCGATGCCCGGTGGAATCGACCCCGGTTCGACCGCGCCGTACTATCGCCGGTATGCCAATCAATGTTGAAGCCGTGGGGGCCACCTCCGACCCGGAACGGGTCTCCTGGGATTCGAAAGACGCGTTGACCTATGCCCTCGGAGTCGGTGCCGGCGCGCTGGATCCGACCGGGTTCGAGCTCGAGTTCACCACGGAGAATTCCTCCGGCGTCGACCAGCGGGTGTTGCCGACCTTTCCGGTCGTGCTGGCCCGGGGTGGCAGTGCCTACCGCGCCATCGGGGAGTTCAACCCGGCGATGCTGGTGCACGGCGAGCAGTCGGTGCAACTGCATCGATCGCTTCCCGTCGAGGGCGCGGCCAACTCGGTGACCACCATCACCGGCATCTACGACAAGGGCTCGGGCGCGGTGGTCGTCACCGAGACCATCGCCACCGACGCGGCGACCAACGACAAGCTGTGGACGACGTCATCGTCGGCGTTCATCCGGGGAGAAGGCGGATGGGGTGGCGATCGGGGCCCCTCGGGGAGCGCCACCGCTCCCGAACGCGATCCCGATCACGTGGTGGCCTACCCGACCCGGACCGACCAGGCGCTTCTCTACCGGCTCTCCGGTGACCGCAACCCGCTCCACTCCGACCCGAAATTCGCGGCCATGGCCGGTTTCGACCGGCCCATCCTCCACGGCCTGTGCTCGTTCGGTTTCACCGGCCGGGCGCTGCTGCACACCCTGTGTGGCTCGGACCCCGATCGGTTCGTCTCGATGTCGGCCCGATTCTCCAAACCGGTCATGCCCGGCGACGAACTGACGGTGAGCATCTGGGAGTCGGGTGACGGCAACGCCTACTTCAATACCGCCACCCCCGCCGGGGTGGTGATCGACGCCGGACAGGTCAGCTACACCTGACGTCGTCGGCGGCCGCCTTCGGCCATCAAGCGTCCACCCGGGGGGTGACCTCGGCCCCGAAGGCGGCAATCTGGTCGCAAAGCTCGTCCACCGAGCGGGACGGGAAGCGGACCTGGACCTGGCCCACGCCGGCATCGGCGAACGTCCGCAGGTAGTCGGCGAGCTTCTCGGGCGCCCCGGACACGGTTCCCTTCGGCAACTCGAGGCCGGCCGGGGGACTTCCCACGTAGAGGAAGTCGGCGATCCCGCCGATGTCGAGGGGAGCCCCGTCCCGGTATTCCTGGCGCATCCGCCGGAGGTCGGCCAACATCGCCGCATCGGGCCCGAGGGATTGAGGCAGCCAACCATCGGCGAACCGGGCGGTCCGGCGGAGGGCGGCGGGGGACGATCCACCGGCCCAGATCGGCGGGCGGGGCGACTGGACCGGACGGGGACGCAACCCGAGGCCCGACACCGGCCAGCGCGGACCCTCGAGCACCGGGTACTCGTGGACCAACCCGAGGGCCAACCCGGCGATGGCCTCGTCGGTGGCCGCCCCCCGGTGGTCGAACTCGGGACCCATCTGCTCGAACTCCTCGACCACGTGACCGGCGCCGACCCCGCAGATGACCCGGCCGCCCGACAAGACGTCGAGGGTGGCGAACTCCTTGGCCGACCGGAGCGGGTGCCGGAGGGCGATCACATAGATGTGGGACAGCAGCCGGATGCTGGTGGTGACGCCGGCCAGCCAGCCCAGGGTGGCCACGGTGTCGTACCAGGTGGTGCTCATGGCCCCGGCCAACCGCTCGGGGATGAAGGTGTGGTCGCAGACGCCGACGTAGAAGAAACCGGCCGACTCACAGGCCAGCGCCACCCGGGCCAACTCGTCGGGCCCGGCGTGGGTTTCCCACGGTTGCACGTAGATGCTCGACTGCGACTGGATGGGAAGCTGCATGCCGAAGACGGTCCGACCGGCCGGCAGGACGGTCACCACGTCATCGGGGAGGGCGATGGGCGACGGAGGCGACGAAGGTGGGGGCGGTGGGGTCACCGGATGAGGATAGCCCTGCCCCATCGCCTCAGAAGGAGGGAGTGATGCAGAGATCGCTGCGCAGCCCGACGTCCCGGGTGACGGGGCCGTCGATCTGCAGACCGGGGGCGAAGTCGGTGGTGGTGCCGTTCCCGTAGGCGACGACGACGGTGGCTTTCGGGCAGGCGCCCCCGGTCACCTGCCCGAGGTTCGGGAAATGGTTTCCCTGGACGACGGTGTCCTGGGTTCCGCCCACGTAGATGCCCATCTGGGCCCAGGAGGGGAGGCCGGCACTCGAGTTCCCCATCCACTCGGCCCCGGCGGCGTTCCTCCCGCCGCCACAGGTGGGCCGGCCTCCGGAGTTGGGCAACAGGCAGTTCTGATGGACGGTCGAGCCGAACAGCTCATGGGTCCCCGACGAGAGGATGACGTCGAAGTGGGTGCGGGTGCCCGACCACAGATGGTTGTCGATGATCACCGCCGAGTGGACGGGTCCGAGCGCGAAGGCGCGGGTGATGGTTCCGGGCGGGTCGCCGCCGGGGACCGGCCCGGCGTGCAACGACCAGAAGGGGTCGGTGACGATGCCCCAGTAGAGGGAGTTGCCGGCGGAGATGATGGTGTTGTCGGCGACCACCGACAGCTGGGCCGGGGCCGGGGCGTCGGTCGGGCCTCCGTTGAACAGCACGATGGCGGCATCCGAGACGTCGATGATGTCGTTCCCCCTCACGTCGGTCGAGCCGCAGTAGACGCCGAAGCCGTCCGCCTCCGGATGATCGGTGGCTGTCTCTCCCGGCACCGTCCCGCCGTGGGCAGTGGCATAGCCCTCCACCAGGTTGTCGGCGACCACGTTCCCGGAGCATCCGCCGGGATCACCGGCGGTGGGCGGTTGGACGTCCGCCTCCAGGTTGCTGGCGCCATAGGCGTTGCCGATCCGATCGGAGGCCACGGTGGTGCCGACCCCACCCAGCATCCGGATGTTGAAGACGGCCAGCGAGTTCGGATCCGGTGCGTACCGCTGCCCGTCGACCCACAGATGCTCGAGCTTCGCCCCCGGGTCGAGGTGGATCAGGTCGGGGCTGGAGTTTCCCGGTTGGGCGGCAAACGAGGGGGCCCGTACCAGCCGAGCCATGTCCGCGTAGCGGGTCGGATCGGGATTGCCGACGGTGGTGAGGGTCACGTTCCCGGGGATGGTCAGGGTGGTGGTGAGCCCCACCACCTCCCGGACCGGGAGCGACACCACCCCTCCGCCGGACCGGGAGAGGACATCGAGCTTGAACTGGAGGGGGGCCTCGGGCTGGTCGACCCCGGGGGCGCCGGAGGCGGGGGTCGGGATGGCCGGGAACCCGGTCAGATCCCCGGGCTTGCCGAAGTAATAGCTGGGGTTGGTGGGGCTGCAGAGGGCCGGTCGGGTGAGGCTGGTGAACTCCGGGCTCTGGTAGAGGAAGTTGGCGGCGTCCTCGGGAGCGAGCCGGGGAGTGGTCGCACTGCCGGCCAGCCGGTCCCTCATGGTGACGAACTCGGAGGCGTCGGGCTCCCGATTGAGGACGAAGCGGTACAGGGTCAGGGCCCTCGAGCCGGCATCGGCGTCGGGATAGTCACGTTGGTATTCGGCCGACGAGACGAGGGAGTCGCCGAGCTCGATGAGCGCGGTGGTGGTGCACCCCTGCTGCTGGAAGGACTGCACCGCCGCCGACCATTCGGTGGGGGTGGGCGCCCTTCCCAGCAGTTCCGTGTACGCCTTGGTCACGTATTGATAGGGAACCACCGTGAGCGGGGGAGCGGGTGCCGCGGCCGGGGGCGCGCGTTGAACGGTTGGCGGCGACCCCGGCGTGGACGGTGACCGCGACGGCCGCCAGCCCGAGGAGGACGACCGCGGTGCCCGACACCCGGCGCGCCCAGGTGGACCCGGATTTGTTGGAGTGCTTCCCCGAACCCATCGGGTCCCTTCATGTTGCGAACGAAGTGGACAGTATGGCCCAGCCCTCGGGGAGTCCCGAGCCACCCGGGCATCAAACCAAAACGGCCAGTGGTCGTGCTCACCGGAGATCGGCTGATGGCCCGGGTGTTGTCGACCTGTAAAGAGTGCTGTATAATAGTGCTGTATGTCAGCCACCCGGACCCAGATCTACCTCACGGACGCACAGCGTGAGTTGATCGATTCGCTTGCCGAATCCGAGGGCGTGAGCATGGCCGAGGTGGTTCGTCGGGCGCTGGACGCCTACCTCAGCGGTGAGGTTGACCCCGGAGATGCTCTCCAAGCGACCTTTGGCGCCGCTCCCGATCTTGTCGTGCCCTCGCGAGACGAGTGGAGCCGTGGCTGACCTCCTGGTCGACACCGACGTGTTCATAGACCACCTCCGGGGCGCGGCCGAACTGAAGGTCGGCCGGAACCGGCTTCACTACTCGGTGATCACCCGAGCAGAACTGTTTGCCGGAAACTCGGCACCCGACCTGGCCATACGCCTTCTCGCCCCGTTCCGAGAGATATCGGTGAACCGGGCGATTGCGGAACGCGGCGGTCGGATCCGGCGAGAGACGGGCATTCGGCTCCCCGACGCTCTCATTGCTGCAACCGCTCTCGAGGGTCACCTGACGCTGACGACAAGAAATCGGGGCGACTTCGAGGCCGTGCCCGGCTTACGCCTTCGCGCTCCGCTTTGACGGGCGCGATTCAGGTCGTCGGCGAATGAGCCGGCGCCTCGGCCATGGACACCGCCAGCGCCTCGGCCCACTCGTCGACAGTACCGAACTGGGTGGCCAGGACCCGGGCCCGCTTGTAGGCCAGGTGGGCGGGGACCTCCCAGGTGAACCCCATCCCGCCGTGGATCTGGATGCACGATCTCCCGTTGGTCAGCGCCGCCTCATCGGCCAGCAGCTTGGCCCCGGCCGCCGCCACCCGGGCGTCTCCGACGTCGGGCTGGTCGGCGGTCACCGCCGCGGCCTGGACCGCGGCCCGGGCCACTTCGGTCCGCACCACCATGTCGGCACACAGGTGCTTGATGGCCTGAAACCCCCCGATCGGCCGCCCGAACTGCTTTCGCTGCTTGGCGTAGTCGACGGCCAGTTCGGTGGTCCACGCCGCCGAGCCGATCTGCAACGCCGCGCTGAGCACCGCACCGTCGCGTCGCCATCGGGCCGACAGGTCGGGTCCGCCCACCGGGTGCCGGCCGGCAGTGAGCGCACCGTCCACAGCGGGGTGAGGGGGTCCATCGGCCGGTCCATCCGGCTGGCCTCCAGAGCGGCCGGCTCCACCGATCCGACCCCGTCGTCGGACACCACCAGCAGCACATCGAGATCGGCCAGGTGTTCGACCACCAGCGGGATCACCGGGTCACTGGTCGACTCCGCCGCCTCCGATCCGGAACGAATTGGACCCGCTCGACCAGACCCACCACCACCGAACCGTCGGCGGCTCCCGGGACGAGTCCGGCGGCCAGGTGGGAGGCGACCAGCGGCCCGGGGACGAGGGCCCGGCCCAGCTCCTCGAACACCAAGGATGCGTCGGCCAGCCCGAGCCCCAGCCCGCCGTCCCCCTCGGGCAGGCACAGGTTGAACACCCCGGCCTCGCCCAGCTCCCGCCATCCGTCCCGGTCCACCACCTGCTCGGACCCTTCGGCTCCGCGCAAACCCTCGAGCGGAAAGCGCCCCTGGCACAGACGACGCACCCCGGCGGCCAGATCGGTCTGGAACTCGGTCAGCTCAAAGTCCACCGATGGGCTCCTTGGGCAGGCCGAGAATCCGCTCGCCCACGATGTTCCTCTGGATCTGCGACGTCCCGGCGGCGATGGTCAGCGATATCCCCCGCAGCCAGTCCTCCACCATCTCCTGGGCCGGCAGCCCACCCAGCCCGTCGAGGCCGTCGGAGTCGTGGGCGGCCAGACCGGCTCGCCCCAGGAGGGACAGGGAGAACTCCCCCAGCTTCTGGCGGGCCTCGGTGTAGGCCAGCTTGAACACCGTCCCGCCGATGCCCGGGACCCCGGTCCGGGCCGCCTGGGACACGTTGCGCTTGGTCAGCGCCCACAGGGCATCCAGCTCGGCCCGGAGGTGGCCGGCCTGGCGGCGCACGCCCGGATCCGACCAGGCTCCGGTCCGTTTCGCCACCGCCACCGTCTCGGTCAACAGCTCGAAGGCTTCGAGGAGGTCGCCGACGAAGGCGGTGCCGCGTTCGAAGCTGAGGGTCACCATCGTCACCCGCCAGCCGTCGTTCTCGTCGCCCACCCGGTTGGAGACCGGGATTCGCACCTGATCGAGAAACAGTTCGGCGAACTCGGCCGAGCCGGCGATGGTGGTGAGGGGGCGGATCTCGACCCCGGGGGAGTCCATCGGCAGGATCAGCCAGCTGATGCCCCGGTGCCGGCTGTCCTCGGCGCCGGTGCGGACCAGCAGCTCGCAGTAGTCGGCGACTTCCGCGAACGAGGTCCAGATCTTCGAGCCGGTGACCACGTACTCATCACCGTCCCGGACCGCCCGGGTGCGCAGGGAGGCGAGATCGCTGCCGGCGTCGGGCTCGGAGAATCCCTGGCACCAGACCTGGTCGCCTTTGAGGATGGGCGGCAGGTACCGCTGTCGCTGCTCGGGGGTGCCCTCGGCGATCACGGTGGGCCCGGCGTGGAGCAGCCCCACGAAGTTGACCCCGACATAGGGAGCGTGGGCCCGCTCGAGCTCCTCCTTGAAGATCAGCTGCTCGACCGGCGATGAGCCGAGACCCCCGCCCTCGACCGGCCAGTCCACCCCGGCGTAGCCGGCATCGAAGAGCAGGCGCTGCCAGTGGGTGTCGTAGGCCCGGCGCCCCGACCAGTCGTTGACCGACGGCTTGGGCGGGAGTCCGGGCAGGGTCCCGGCGAGCCATTCCCGGAGGCCGGCGCGGAACTTCTGCTCGGCCTCGGTGTAACGAAGATCCACCGGCGCTTACTTGAAGTCGAGGCCGTACAGCTTGATGGCGTTGCCCCGGACGATCTTGTAGCGCTGCTCGTCGGTGAGGTCCTTCATCTGCTTCTCGGCGATCTGGCGGGTGTTGGGCCACGTCGAGTCGGAATGCGGGTAGTCGGATTCGTAGGTGATGTTGTCGACACCGATCGATTCGACGTTCTTCAGGCCGAAGGCATCGTCGAAGAAGCAGCCGTAGATCTGGCGGTGGAAGTAGGTGGACGGCGGCTCGGGCACGATGTCGGCCACCCCGCCCCAGCCCCGGTTCTCCTCCCAGACGTTGTCCGCCCGCTCCAGGATGTAGGGGATCCACCCGATCTGGCCCTCGGCGTAGGCCAGCTTCAGATCGGGGAACCGGACCAGCACGCCGGAGAACATGAAGTCGACCATCGAGTAGGTGGCGTTCGAGTGGGTGAGGGTGGAGCCGACCGCCGGCGGGGCGTCCGCCGAGGTCGACGGCATCTTCGACGAGGAGCCGATGTGCATGTTGACGATGGTGCCGGTCTCCGCGCAGGCCCGGAAGAAGGGGTCCCAGTAGTGATCGGGATCGTGCACCGAGGGCAGGCCGAGGAACGGCGGAATCTCGCTGAAGCAGACAGCCCGCACGCCGCGGTCGGCGTTGCGGCGCACCTCCTCGGCGGCCAGCTCGGCGTCCCAGAGGGGAATCAGGGTGAGGGGGATGAGTCGGCCCTTGGCTTCGGGCCCGCACCACTCGTCGACCATCCAGTCGTTGTAGGCCTTGACACACAGCAGGGCGAGTTCCTTGTCCTTGGCCTCGGTGAAGGTCTGGCCGCAGAACCGGGGAAAGGTCGGGAAGCAGATGGACGCTTCGAGATGGTTGACGTCCATGTCCTCCAGGCGGGGAGGCACCTGGTAGGAGCCCGGACGCATGTCCTCGTAGGTGACACCCCGCATGGTGACCTCTTCGCGGGGGACACCGACCGCGGAGTCGACCCGCAGGAGGGGGCGCTTGAGGTCCTCGTAGTACCACCAGTCGGTGGGCAGGCCCTTGGAGCCGGGCTTCACGGTGAGCTTCCCGCCGATGAAGGTGATCTCCCCCATCGGGGCACGTTCCACCCGGGGGCCGACGTCGTGGTACTTCTTGGGGAGGCGGTCGATCCACACGTTGGCGGGCTCGACGACGTGGTCATCGACGGAAATGATCATGGGCAGGTCGGCCATGGGCCGAGTGTATCCCCTGGTCTGACGGTGCGTCAGATTGCCAACCGGGTCGGGATCAGCCGGCGGTCAGGGAAACGACGGCGCGCCGATGGCGGGCAGGACCAGCGTGCAGGGGACCGGTTGCCGCTGGCCGGGGTCGAGAGCATTCAGCACGTCCTGGGCCACCACCGGGTCGAAGGCCAGCGTGGCGTGCTCGGAAAGATCGAGCGGGCACTGATCCTGCACCACGATGTTGGTGGCGTTGGGAGCGTGCAGCTCACCCGATGTGTAGGGGGAGACCAGTTCGTCGTAGCGGGTCATGATGGTGGTGTACTCGACGCCGGGGACGGCGTAGTTCCCGTCGGCATAGAGGTGCCGGAGGAAGGGCGAGCCGGTCAGGAATTCCTGGCACGATCCGCAGAGGCCGGCCACCGCCGACTCGAACGGAGCCGCGCCGCTGGGGGAGGCGGCCTCCAGCGCGGCGAAGAGCGCACCGACGCCGTCCAGGTCGGTGCCTTGGTAGAGCGGGGCGATGGCGACATACCGGTTGACCTTGGCCGCCCCGCCGAGGAACTTGAGGTAGTACTGCGGCATGACCGTGCCCTCCGAGTGGCCGACCAGGTCGATCTTGGCGGCCCCGGTGCGTCTTGAGCACCCGGTCCACGAAAGTTGCCAACTGCTGGCTGCTGGTCTCCATCGGCTGCAGGCCGCCGACGTACACCTCGCCGGGGTCGAGGCCGTAGGTGAGGGCGTACACGCAGTACCCGTTGTCGGCCAGCAGCGGCGAGAAGGTGGCCCAGTTCTCGGCCATCGTCGCCCCCAGCCCGTGGACGAGCACGACCGGATCAGGATGGAGGCGGGAGGGCTTGCACGACCAGTTGTTGGCACCGGCCGGAGCCCCGCTCGGATTGGTGAAGACCTCCGGCCCGGCGGCGATCACGCTGTACTGGACCGGGAACGGTGAGTGGGCGGTGGCCGAGTTGGGAGGGACGGTCCTCGGCGTCGGTGCCGCGGCTGACGCCACGCCGGGCCAGGACAGACGCGGCGGCGCCGACCACCACCATGGTGCAGATCCGCCACCCCCAGCGCGTCATCCTCGAACCTTTCGTCAGCCGTGCCTATCGGTCCCGCAAATCTAACAAGACGGGGCCGTCGAGCCCCTCCGCCACCGTCCCGAGCCGCGAGATAGGTTCAGATCCTGACTTCCAGACGTCCCGGGGCGGTCATCAGGTTGGGGGCCCGGTAGGCGAGTCCCACCGTCTCTCCCTCCGGCACCTGGATGTCCACCGACGCCTCGGCGCACCGCGGCTGGCCGATGTACTTGAAGTACACATCGACGTGGTGGTCCCCGGAATCGGTGGGGATGAAGTGCTTCCGCCACGACCCCGTCACCGGGCGCCCGTCGATCTCCACGGTCAGCTTGGTGAAGACCAGGATCCAGTTCATCGGTGAATGGTGCCCGGAGATGGTGATGCCGGTGCGCCGCCCGGCGGGCAGGTCCACCGGATCGGATGCTGCCATCACACCATCGCCACCCCGCCGTTGGGTCGCACCACCTGGCCGGTCATGAACCGGGCGGCGTCGGAGGCGAGGTAGAGCACCGCGGCGGCGATGTCCTCCGGCTCACCGATGGAGCGCAACGGGGTGTGCTTCCGCATCGGGCCGACCACCGCCTCTTGCATCTCCTCGTCGATGGTGCCGTCGGGACGGACGAAGTACCGCCCGGTCATCCCGGTGAGCACGAACCCGGGTGCCACCGCATTGACCCGCACCCCCTTCTTCCCGATCTCGATGGCCAGCGACTTGGTCATCTGCACCACCCCGGCCTTGCAGATGGCATAGCTGACGATGTTCGGGCTCGGCGCGTCGGCGGCGGCCGAGGAGGCGTTGATGATGCTGCCGCCTTCCGGCTGGGTGACCATCACCCGTCCGGCGGCCTGGCACCCGAAGAAGACCCCCTTCAGGTTGACGGCCAGGATGCGATCGAGGTCCTCTTCGGGGGCGTCGAGAAACGGGCCCTCGACCATGATGCCGGCGATGTTGGCCCAGATGTGGATGCCCCCCCGCTCGGCGGCGATCCGGGTGGCCAGCTGATCGACCTGGTGTCGGCTCGAGACGTCGAGCCCGACCCCCTCGGCAGTCCCTCCGGCGGCGACGATCTCGTCGGCGGTGGCCGCCGCGGTCTCCGGGAAGATGTCGGCGCACACCACCGCAGCCCCGGCGCCGGCCAGGGCCAAGGCACTTGCCTTCCCGATGCCGCTGCCGGCGCCGGTGATGACGGCGACCTTGCCGTCGACCCGGAACGAGTTGATGAGGGTGGTTGCGTCCATGCGAGGTGGCCTCTCCGACTTGGTGGGTCGCGGATGGGGTTGGCGCCCATGAAGGTAATGCCGCCGTCGGGGACGGGACAATCGGGGCCGGCAACCAAGGGCGAGCGGGTCGCCGAAACTCATCAGCGTGCTGAGCGTGCTGAGCGTGCTGAGCGTGCTGAGGGCACGGCGCGGCGATCACGATATCGGAGGTGAGCCCCCAGGCACTGATCTGAGCGCCGTACTCGATGTGCCAACCGTGGAGAAGCTGTTGGAGATCGATCGGACGGCACCCGCCCACCACGGCAGGCACCCGAGACCAGATGGTGGTCCAGGTCGAGGAGACGAGTCGGGTCGGACGCGTCCGGCCCGGAGCGAGACTTACCGCGCACAGACAACCGTTCGGCCCGAGGAGCCGGTGGGCCTCGTCGAGCATCGCAACCGAATCCGTCGGGTCGAGAAGGTCGAAGACGTAGACGCACACAATGCGGTCGAACGTCGCATCGGCACCGGGAAGCGGCGCCGATCCGTCAACACGTACAACCTGTGCTCGGCGGCCGAACCTCTGCAAACGGGCCCGGCTGAGGTTGACCATGGTGTCGCTGATGTCGACACCGAGGTAGACGGCGTCCGCCGGAAGAGAGTGGTCGAGCAGCTTGTCGGCCAGGCGCCCGGTCCCACAGCCGAGCTCGAACACTGAATGAGCCGTCTCGAAGGAGGAGTGGGCGACAAGGTCGCTCACCGCCGGGTCCTCGTAGAACGCCTGCAGATCTTGGCCGCGGCCGAGGCGGTCGTAGAAGCGCTTGGCTTGACTTCGGCTCAATCCCATCTTCCAAGCCTCCCTACGTCCCGGTTGAGCCTCGGCAGCATCACCCCGGGGAGCACCCCACTGCGTCGAAGTCGCTAGTGGACATCGAGACGCCGGAAGGCGAACACGGATGCCCAAGTGGCACTCAGCCCGACGCCGAGCAACACGGCGACGTCTGCAAAGGTCACACCCGCGGTGATCTGGTTGTTGGCGACCGACCAGTAGAACAGCGATGCGTAGCGTGCCGGACGGATCCACGATGCCACAGGGGCCAGCGAGCTCACCAGGTATGAGGCGGTCGCCAGCCCGGTTCCCACGCCGATGGCGGTGCCGCGGCGTCCGGTAAAGGCTCCGACCGCCATGGCGATGATGCCGAAGTCGAGGCCCATCAGCAGCGCCGCCGTCGAGACGGACGCGACGTTGGCGACGGTGATCGACAGGTCGAACCATCGCCCGATGAGCACGAAGACGGCGACCACGACCACGAGGAGGATGGCTTGCAGCACCATCGCCCCCACCTTCTGCAGGACGATTCCGGTTCTGCGTACGGGAAGGGTGACAAGCAGGCAGAGCGTACCGTCCTCGTCCTGCCCGGCAAGGGAGGCCGCGCCGTAGCCGATCGTGAGCAGTAGCAGAACGAGAGGAAAGAAGTTGGCGTAGATGTTGGCGTTGAGCCAGCCGCCTGATGAGGAGATCTTGCCCGTCACCCCGAACAAGGCTGCCGCCGTCGCGTCATTGCGGACGAGCGTGTCCAGTGACGTCGAGTTCTTGAAGGCGGGGTAGAGAGCCACGACGACGAGGGTGTATGCGGCCAGGCCGAGCGAATAGCCGATCAGGATCCGAAGCCGGCCCGAGACATCGAGCCGGGCGATGTCAGCTTGCACGGGACGGCTCCGGGTGGGGTGAGTCGCGGTAGAAATCGAGGAACAGCTCATCGAGATCGGCGTGCCGGGCGATGACGTCGAGAGGATCGAGTTCCGCGATCACTTTCAGCACCGGACCGATCGCTCCGGTCACTTCCAGTGCGAGGCGCGTTCCCTGGCTGAACGTGACGGATACACCCTCGAGATGAGAGAAGATTTTGGGGTCGATCGCGGTGGGGAAGCGGGCCTCCACCTTCTGGGGCGCGCTCTGGCGCAGGCTGTCGACGGTGTCGGTGGCGACCACCCTTCCGGCCTTGATGATCGCCACGCGGTCGGCCAGCCGTTGCACCTCGTCGAGTTCGTGCGATGAGAGGAAGACGGTCCGACCCTCGTCGACCGTCTGGCGGACGAGCCGCTCGAACTCCTCCTGCATCAGTGGGTCCAGACCCGATGTCGGCTCGTCCAGGATGAGCAGGTCAGGTCGGTGCAAGAACGCCAGGACCAGGCCGATCTTCTGACGGTTTCCGGTGGACAGCTCCTTGGCCGGACGGTCGAGGATGACCTGGAAGCGCTCGACCAACTCCCGGGCGAATGAAGGATCGTGGTCTTCCCTGGCCCGGGCGAACCACTCGAGATGGTCCCGTCCCGTCATCCGGGGATACAGCGCCAGATCGCCGGGGAGGTAGCCGATCCGCCGGTGAACCCCGACGCTGTCACGCTGCGAATCGTGTCCCAAGACGAGAGCCCGGCCGCGGTCCGGCCGTTGCAAGCCGAGGAGCAGCCGGATGGTCGTCGTCTTTCCTGCCCCGTTCGGGCCGAGGAAGCCGAAGCACTGACCCTCCTCGACCTGCAGGTCGAGATCGACGAGTGCCCGGGTGGCGCCGTAGGCCTTGGTGAGGCCGAGCGTATCGATCGCAGCCGTCATCGGCACCGCCCCTTCACGGTTGGCGCGCCGTCGACCGCGTCGCGTCCGGAAGTCGTACGCCCCGTTGGCCGGGCCCTCACTCATACCGAGCAGCCACGCCGTCAGAGCTCCCAGCTGCGCGGCCACTGGGCCTCGGGGATCTCCCCGGCCTGGGCAGCGAACGCGGTGAAAGCGCGAACCAGACCGTCGCGCTCCCCGGCGGGGATTTGTTCGAGGACCTGTCCGATCTCTCGGCGGCGACGGGTAGTGACGCTCTCGATGAGTTGGCGTCCTTTGGGTGTCAGGTCGAGCCGCACTTCCCGGCGATCGACCCCCTGGCGGCGCCGCGAGATGAGACGCTTGCGCACCAAGCGGTCACACAGCCTGGTGGCTGTCGACGGGTCGATGCCGAGAGCCACGGCCAGGTCGGCCGGTCGCTGCGGCCCCCTCGAGGCGAGCAGGACCAGGGCTCGGTACTGCGGGATCGACACCTCGCCCTCGTGCTCGGCCAAAGATCTGGCGGCCAATGCCACCAGCACCCGGCTGGCGCTGAGCACCGCGTCAGTCAAGTCATCGCGGTCGGTCTCCAAGCTGGTGGCAGGCACACAGATATTGTAGCACTGCAACTTTCACGCAAAGTCGGGCTGATTGCGTCAGCAGTGACCGGCCTCCCCCCGGACGCCCCTTCGCCGGCTACCGATTCCCGGCTACCGATTCCCGGCCCACCGCCCGGAGGGCGCCCTCCGCGGCGGTGATGGCGCTGGACCACGAGACCTCGCTCAGCAGTCCGGGGGCGGCCACCGAGTCACCGCAGAGGAAGACATCGTTGCCGCGGTCGATGGCCGGTCGATCCCGCCACGAGGTCCCGGGAAAGTCGAGGGCACCGGAACGACCGTCGAGCAGCGACCGACGTCGCCAGGTTTCGCGGTCCCGCCAGTTGGGATACCCGAGATCACACAGGGCCTCGGCCCGGATCCACTCCGTCGGCCAGGGACTCGTCGGGGTGCAGCCCGACCTGCACCTGGACGAGGCGGTGGCCCGCCGGCGCCAGGGAGGGATCGGGATAGCTGAAGCACTCGACCCAGCCGCACCCGTCGAGGTCCGAGACGACGAAGGCATCCCCACGCCGGGACTCGATCCCGAGATCCAGTGACGCCACCCGGCCGCTGGGCCAGGTCAGCGTCTCGTCATCGAGCAGGCGCCGGGCCGCCGACAGCTCGGTGGCCACGATCACCGGACCGGTTCCCGGGAGCTCGGTGACCGGGGATCCGGTGTGGACCCGAACCCCGACCTCGACCGCCCGTTGGCCCAGCCGATCGGCCAGGGTCGTCCATCCCCCCGGGACATAGCGAGCCGCGGGCGGGAACTTGGTGGCCCGTCGAGCCACCTCGGCGCGCGAAGGATGCCGACAGTGCGCCCGGGTCGTGGGTGAAGGTGCCCACCGCGGTGAACCGGCTCAACGCCTCGGCCACCTTGGGCCCGGCCTTTTCCTCCGCCCACCGATAGAAGGAGATGTCGGTCGGGGATGTCACGGCTGCGCACCAGTTTGATGCCTCGGAGCAGGGCCGGCGGCGGGAACCGGTGGAGCGAACCGTGATGACGCACGAAGATGCCACCCATCGGGGGCCGGGTGGCTCCCTCCACCAGCTGCCGGTCGTCGAGCCAGCTCCAGAGCGGACCGTCGTTGTAGATCACATGCGGCCCGAAGTTGGCCACGTAGGGAGCCGGTGAGCTGCGGGCCCGCCCGCCGAGCTGGCGGTGGGCCTCGTGGAGATCGACCGAGGCGCCCGACTCGGCGGAACTGATGGCGGCGACCAGGCCGGCGAGCCCTCCGCCGACGACGGTGATGGGAGTGGAGTCTGGTGTCATACCTACAAGAGGATGGAACCTTCTCCGAAGTTCCACCCTCTTGTAGGGGTGGGAAAGAGCTAGGAATCTAGGAATGGAGCACCTGGTTCGGGCCGCCCAGCGAGGCGACCCCGAGGCGATGGACGCGCTGGTGCGCGACCTGATGCCCTATGTCGGCCGGGTGTGCGGAGCCATCGCCCTCGACCGGGGAGATGATGCCGTGCAAGAGACGTTCATTGCTGTCCTCAAGAGTCTCGGCTCCCTGCGCGAACCGGCGGCGCTGAAAGGCTGGGTGCGCCGGATCGCGGTGCGGGAGTCGATCCGGTTGGCCGGGGGTCGCACGGTGGCCATGGACCCGGACACCATGCCGCTCCCCGAGGTGGCGCTGGCCGACATCGCCACCTCCCTCGACATCCGGGCCACGCTGGCCGCCCTCGCCCCCGAGCAGCGGGCGATCCTGGTGCTCCGTGACGTGGACGGCCTGAGCGAAGCCGAAGTGGCCCGCGCCCTGAGAGTTCCGGTCGGGACGGTCAAGTCCCGGGCGCACCGGGCCCGGGCCGCATTCCGGGGGAGGTGGCAGCCATGAGCGACCCGAACCTGCGCGCTCCCGGGAACGGGTGGCCGGTGGCCTCCCTCGATCCGATCGGTCGGGCCAAGGTACTGGCGGCCACCATTCCCAGTGCTGCGTACCACCATGGGGTGATCGACGCGCCCTACGAGGCGGTGTGGTCCCACGCCATCGACTTCGAGCACTTCACTCCCCAATTCGACTCGCAGGTCGATCGGGTCGTCATCCGCCATCGGGAGGAACGAAGGCGACGTCACCCATCTGCGGATGACCGCCACCAGCCATGGGGTCAGCCTCCCCTTCCGCGTCCGCATCGAAGACGGCTTCTGCATGATGAGTGGCAAGGCCAGGCTGTACCTGGTGGTGATGGCCGCGGTTCCCGAGGACGGGGGCGAGCGCACCCGGTTCCTCCACCTGGAGGCCATCCCGCTGCCCGGCACCCGGCCGCTGCGACGGTCCCTCCAGCACGAGGTGGACTCCGATTTCTGCCAACCTGAAGCGGTTGGCGGAATCGGGATTCCCCGACGGCGGGCTTTAGCTCCGGGTCGGGCGCACCTCGTCGACCAATGACAAGAGGATGCGGCGCCGGTGGTCGGCGGCCGATCCCCACGCCTCGGCCAGGGCCCAGGCCCGCTTCAGGTACAGGTGGAGATCGCACTCCCAGGTGTAGCCGATGGCCCCGTGCACCTGGAGCGACACCCGGGCCGCCTCGGTAGCGGCATCCGACGCGTAGGCCTTGGCCAGTGATGCGCTTCGTGCTCCCCGCGGCGAACCGGCCAGTTCCGGGTCGCCGAGGGACCAGGCCGCGGCATAGACGGCCGGTCGGGCAAATTCGAGCTTGACCTGGGCCCCGGCCAACAGGTGCTTGACCGCCTGGAAGCTGCCGATCGGCTTCCCGAACTGGTTGCGATCCTTGGCATAGGTGGCCGCCATGGCGATCATCCGGTCGGCCAGACCCAACAGCTCGGCGGCGGTGGCCACCGCCGCCCGGTTGGCCAGATCGCCGAGCGTGGATCGGGCTTCGTCCCCGGAGACGATGAGGGTGGCCGGCGACGGCTCCCAGGCCACCGTACCGAGACGACGGGTGGGATCGAGGGACGCCACCGGCGTGACGGTGACGTCGGCGACGGCGACGGCGTGAAGCTCGAAGGCGCGGCCGTCGGGGCCGGGGGCGGCCGGCAGGATGAACAGGTCGGCACCGTCGGCGGCCGGCACCACCGGTCCCGGCGACAGTGCGGTCATCCGCCCGCCGACGTCGACGGGCGCCACCGCCGCGGTGATCTGTCCGCCGGCCATGGCTTCCAACCAACCGGTCACACGGGCGGACGGGAACGCCGCCAACAGCGGTGCAGCCAATGCGGTGGTCTCGACCAGTGGCTCGGGAAGTGCGGCCCGACCGGCTTCCTCCAGCAGCGGTACCAGGTCGAGCAAGTGGAGACCGAGTCCGCCGTGGGCCTCGGGAACCGTCAGGCCGGCGACGCCCATCTCGGCCAGGGTGGCCCAACGCCGGCTGCGGGCCACCGGGGCGTTGCAGGCATCCCGCAGGTCGTCGGGCGTGCACTCGTTGTCGAGCAGCTGGCGCACCGCGTCCCGGAACTGGGTCTGTTGCTCGGTAAAGGCGAATCGCACGATCGGGGTCCTGACCGTCAGCCCCGCGGCAACCCGAGCAGGCGCTCGGCCACCACGTTGCGTTGGATCTCATTGGTGCCGGCATAGATGGGGCCGGCCAATGCGAACAGGAAGCCATCGAGCCACGGGTTTCCGGCGGCTCCACCCCCGCCGGTCAGCTCCGCCTCGGGTCCGAGCAGTCCGAGCGCCGCCCGGTAGATGGCCAAGTCGGTCTCGGACCAGTGGATCTTGTTGGCACTCGCCTCGGGGCCGACGGTCCCACCGGCCAGCACCCGGCACGCCGTCCAGTAGGTATTGAGCCGGTAAGCCTCGGCGTCCATCCAGGCCTGAGCCACCGCATCGGCGCTCCGGGCCGCCCGGTCGGGAACCCGGTCGAGTTGTTCGGCGTAGAGCGACACCAGGCGGGACGCCGCCTCGGTGTACCGGGCCGGGCTGCGGAGGCTGAGCCCTCGCTCGGATCCGGCGGTGGCCATGGCCACGCTCCAGCCCTGCCCGACGTCTCCGAGTACCTGCGAGTCAGGGACGAAGACGCTCTCGAAGAAGATCTCGGCAAACCCCGGCTCGCCGTCGATCTGGGGGATCGGTCGGACGGTGACCCCGGGGGAGTCGGTGGCCAACAAGAAGTAGGTGAGGCCGCGGTGGCGCTCGGCTTCCGGATCGGTCCGGAACAGACCGAAGCACCATTCGGCGTAGGCGCCCCGGGAGGCCCAGGTCTTCTGCCCGGTCAACAGCCAGCCATCGTCACCCGGCGCCCGTTCGGCCCGGCTGCGGATACCGGCCAGGTCACTCCCGGCGTCGGGCTCGGACCACCCCTGGCACCAGATCTCCTGGCCGGAGGCCATGGGGGGCAGGAAGCGAGCCTTCTGTTCATCAGTGCCGAACTCGAACATGGTGGGGGCGAGCAGGAAGATCCCGTTCTGGCTCACCCGGGTCGGGGCCTGGATACGCCAGTACTCCTCCTCGAAGATCAACCATTCGAGGATCCCGACCCCCCGGCCTCCGTACTCCTCCGGCCATGACACCACCGACCAGCGGTCGGCGAACATGGTCTGCTCCCAGGCCCGGTGGGCCTCGAAGCCGTCGGGGGTGTCGAGGGAGGGCAGCGAGCCGGGAGCCGGGGCGTGGGCGGACAGCCAGGCGCGGGCCTCCGCCCGGAAGGCTTCCTGGTCAGGGGTGAATCGGAGGTCCATCGGGCCTTCATCTGGGCTGGTCACAGGTTGTCCATTGGTCGGTCGTGGGGTCGGGATCCAGGCCGGTCCGACGGCGCGTCGGCGGGAAGGAGAAATCTGACACACCATCAGACTTTCGGCAATTGGGGTTGATCGGGCACAATGATCCCATGCCGAACGCCGTGATTGTCGATGCCGTCCGCACCCCGGTGGGCAAGAAGAACGGCCGGCTCTCCGGTTGGCACGCGGTCGATCTGGCTGCGCAACCGCTCCGGGCCCTGCTGGAGCGCAACGACCTCGACCCGACCCTGGTGGAGGATGTCATCTACGGCTGCACCATGACGGTCGGCGAGCAGGCCATGAACGTCGGCCGGAACGCCGCGCTGGCCGCGGGGTTTCCCGTCACCGTTCCGGGCACCACCGTGGATCGCCAGTGCGGGTCCGCCCAACAGGCGGTGCACTTCGCCGCCCAGGCAGTGATGTCCGGGGCGATGGACATCGCCATCGGCGGCGGGATCGAGGCGATGAGCCGGGTCCCGATCGGGTCCACCACCGACCACGGACCCGGAGAGGCCTACGGGCCCACCGTGCACGACCGGTTCGACTTCATCCACCAAGGTCTGGCCGCCGAGGAGATCGCCCGCCGATGGGGGATCTCCCGGGAGGCGATGGACAGGTTGGCGCTCGAGTCCCACGACCGCGCCGCCCGGGCCATCTCCGAAGGCCGGTTCGAGCAGGAGATCATCCCGCTCGCCACCCGCCGGGCCCGGATCGACAACAAGGTCGCCGAGGCCGGGAGCGACGAGGGCGATCCGGCTGCCGAGGGTCCTCTGACCTTCGACGAAGGGGTCAGGGCCGGCTCCACCTACGAGAAGCTGGCCTCGCTGCCCCCGGCGTTCGTCGAGGACGGGCTGGTCACCGCGGCGTCGTCCTCGCAGATCTCCGACGGGGCGGCGGCGGTCCTGATCATGACCGAGGAGCGAGCCGGGCAACTGGGGTTGCGGCCTCGGGCGAGGTTCCACACCTTCGCGGTAGCCGCCAACGATCCGGTCATCATGCTGACGGCGCCGATCCCGGCCACCACCCTGGTCCTCAAGAAGGCGAAGATGTCCCTCGACGACATCGACCTCATCGAGATCAATGAGGCCTTCGCTTCGGTGGTCCTCGCCTGGGAGAAGGAGCATCACCCGGACATGACCAAGGTCAATGTGAATGGTGGCGCCATCGCCATCGGTCACCCGACCGGTGCCTCGGGCGCCCGGCTGCTCTGCACCTTGCTCAACGAGATGGAGCGCGCCGGCGCCCGCTACGGGCTCCAGACCATGTGCGAGGGTGGCGGCCAGGCCAACGCCACCATCATCGAACGGTTGGGGTAGCTCGAACCACCCAGAAGGGTGGCCGGGTGGATCAACGGTTGCTCCGAGTCGTCTCGCGGCATCATCGCACAGGCCCCGGCGGGCTCGGAAGCCCTGGCTGGGCATGGATTCTGGGGCTTGGTCCGGAAAAAAGGGACCTTTGCCCCTACCCGGGGCAGCCTCGCTCACAAATCATGGATCCCGATGTACGAGCCCACAATGGAGATCCTGACCGCGGAAGAGTGCGTCACATTGTTGCGGCAGGCGCCCGTCGGCCGAATTGGCATCTCGGTCGGGGCGTTGCCGGTCATATTGCCGGTCAATTATTCCATGGTGGATGACACCATCATGTTCCGGACCCTTCCTGGGTCCAAGCTGGCGGCGGCGAGCGCAAGCACGGTGGTCGCCTTCGAGGTCGACTCGCATGGGGAGGATGGGTGCTCGGGATGGAGTGTGCTCGTTCAAGGGATGGCGCGTGAGGTGACCGATCCGAAGGAACGGGAGATGGCTCTCGCCGCCCCGATACGAGCCTGGGCACTTGGCGATCGTGCTGACCGGGTCGTGGCCATCGAGATGCAGAATTTGACCGGCCGACGTTACGGATGATGGGGAGCCGATTGGTCGAGGCTCCCGGCGTTCAAACCGCTGAGACGGAGGGCAGGTCACTCGCTGGCCAAGTCCCGTCGATTGAAGGCGATGGCTCCGACCAGGGCCGAAGCCACTCCAATGGCCGTCAATCCGACGGCGGCACTGATGCTCGGAGCCACCGCGGGGGCAGCGGACATCTGGTGGAACACTGAGGTGTCGAGCACCCAGTGGTTCAGTGAGCCGATCCCGCCGACGATTTCGGCGAGCAACGACCATCCCAGAACGCCGTAGGTGGCGATCGACGTCGCCCGAGGCCAGACTCCGAATACCAGTGCTCCGACACCCAAGATGCATACGGCCGGCGGCACGATGTTCAAGCCAGCACTCATAACGCTGGTGAAACGAACGCCGGCGTGTTGGCTGGCTGCCCCCAGCCAGGTGAAGAGACCGGCTATCACGCCACATCCCAACAAGGCCGCGGTTGTCACCAGGAGCCTCCCACTGAACCACTGCCAGCGGGAAAGTGGGCGAGCGAACAGATGGTCGAGTCGGCCCCCCGACTCTTCGGCTCGGGCCGCGATGATCTGTCCGTTGGCGACGAAGGCAACGAGCACCGCCACCATGAGGAAGGCCACGCCGAGGTAGGCGTCAACGCCGGCGCCGGGAGATCCGAGTTTGGTGAACACCTGGTTGAGCGAGGATCCCGAGATGGCTCCGCTTGCCCCCTTGGTCACCAGGCCGAGCAGCAGAGACGAGGCAGCGATGGCCACCGCCCATCCGGTGACGGTGGATCGGACCAGTCGAACGGTCAGGCCCAGCTGTCCGGAAGGCGACAACACCCGGGAAGGATGGGCCGGCCGGTCAGGAAGAAGGCTGGCCCCGACGTCGCGACGCCCGGCCAGCCCGATGGCCATGGCCGAGATCATCAGGGTGAAGACGACGATTGGAATGAGGGCGAGTGGCTGAGGGGCGGTCAGAGGTTGGAGCTCTTCGACCCATCCCAGCGGAGATACCCAGATGAGCCGGTGGAGGCCGACACCAGAATCTGCGACCATGCGAGCGGCATAACTGATGCCGAGGAAGGCCGCCGCGTAGGCAGACGCTTGGCGCCGGGCGGCGGCAAGCTGGCTGGTAAGAGCGCCGACGGCCAAGAACATGATCGCGGTCGCGACCAGGGCCAGAGCAAAGAAGAGGGCCGGGCCAGTCGCGATATCGACTTTGGAGTACCGTCCGCTGACTGCCGTGATGAGCGCGGTGATCGCCCAAAGGCTGGTCCCACCTGCGGTCAAGCCGAGGAGGGCTTGCGCGGTGGCGCGCCTTCGGGTCGTTTGTCCGCTGGCCAGAAGTTCCCAGCGTCCGGAATCCTCCTCGCCCCGCAGGAGGCGGGTGCTGGTGAGGAGTCCCCATACGGCGCCGAGGATGATCAGGGTCATGAAGGACTTGTACACGGTGAAGCCGGCGACGGTTTGCAGCTGATACCCCGGACCGAACAGGGCGCCCGTGGCGTTATTTGATCCGAACGCGGCTTCGAGATGGTTGCGCTCGGCTTGCGTTTTGTAAATGGTCGCGTAGCTGACGGCCGAAGAGGCGACGACAACGCCAAAGATGTAGCCCCAGAGGAGACCGGACCGCATCGCCTTGCGAGCGGTGAGGCGGGCGATGACGGTTCCGGGAGAGCGCCCGGCCCAGCCGGGAACCAGGGAGATCGTATTAGCCGGCATCGGTCGGGGTCGCCTTCCGGCTCGGCGATCGGTCCATAGTGAGCGAGGAAGAGTTCTTCTAGCGACGGCTCCCGGCTCAGCAACTCTCGGACTCGAGAGGCAGCCAGGACCTTGAGCAGAGGTTCGACAGATCCCTTCACCTGACAGCGAACAACCTGTCCTTGCCCCATCGGCGAAATTACCCCCGGTACCCCGGACAGATCGGGAACTGGGCCGTCAAATGTGACCTCGACCGTGAGGGCGGAGAGGTGGCGCATCTCTCCCAGTGTTCCCATCTCGACCAGTCGACCCTCCCGCAGTATGCCCACGCGATCACAGAGGGCTTCCACCTCGCTCATGATGTGGGAGGACAGCAGTACGGTCTGGTTTCGCTCCTTGGCTTCGTGAATGCAGACGCGGAAGGCCTGCTCCATCAACGGGTCGAGGCCGCTCGTCGGTTCGTCGAGGACCAAGAGGTCGGCACGACTCGCCAACGCCGCGATGAGCACCAACTTTTGCCGATTTCCCTTGGAATAGGTTCTGACCTTCTTGGAAGGGTCGAGGTTGAATCGCTCGATCAACTCGTCGCGGTACGTCGGATCTGCCTGGCCTTGTACTTGACCAAGGAGATGAAGTGTCTCGGCCCCGGTGAGCGAGGGCCAGAGGTTCACCTCCCCCGCCACATAGGCAAGGCGCCGGTGCGCTTGAACCGGCCGGGTCTGGCAGTCGAGTCCGAAGATCTCAGCTCGTCCGGCAGTGGGACGGGCCAGCCCCAACAGCAGGCGGATGGTCGTCGTCTTGCCCGCGCCGTTTGGGCCGAGGTAGCCGAATACCTCCCCTGGAGTGACCTCGAGGTGGAGTCCCTCGAGCGCGGAGGTGGTTCCGTACCGCTTGGACAATCCAACCGTCCGGATGGCCGGTACCTGCATGCTGGCCGCCAGCTCAGGTTGGTCTCCCATATCTCGTCGAGTATTACCGGATGGTCCGACGCAAAGCAGGGTCAAAGGTCCTGGTTAGGGGAACGACCGGCGCCGGTATCACCGAAGGCGATCGGTGATGCCTCGTCGAGACCCCGGTTGGTGACCGCCTGATTCGCCCGGCGTCATCGTCGGCGTCGGCGGGATCACCCTCGGTCTCTGAGCACCAGTACCGGGCACCGAGCGTTGCTCACGCAGTGTTCGCTAACCGACCCCAGCAGCATCCCGGCGAATTCACCGTGACCCCGACTACCGACGACAAGCAAATCGGCACCGTCGGATGCTTTCACCAGGACTGGGGCGGGATGGCCTTCCAGAACCGATGTCTGAATGGTGACGCCGGGATGCGAATCTCGCACCGGCTTGAGCGCCTCGGTGAGTAACGTCTCACTGTCGTGTTCGGGGTCGAAATTGGACGGGATCATCGACCACCCGTAGCTGTATGGCCACTCCCACGTCATGATGACCTCGAGGGAGGCTCCCGTGAGCTGGGCGTAGTTGGCGGCCCATTCCGTTGCGGCAATGGAGGATGGAGAACCGTCGACGCCTACAACGATCCGACGGCCGCCTTCTTGCTGGACGCTGGTCATGGTTGCCTCCTCTATTTCGTCGTTCCGGCCCGCTTTGTCAAGGCTCGTGCCTTGGGAATCACCGAAGTGCGTGCTGCATCAAGAACGCTACGGAATCGCATGCGCCGCTGGTAGGGCAGGAGGTCACATTCCGGCCGGTCTCGCCCGGCCAGGCGGCGGCGATGGCGTCTGGACCCGACCGGGATCATGTCCCGGGCGGGCTACCCCCGGGCGGGCTACTGCTCGAGGGGCACGTTCCAGGTGAGAGCCGTTCCTCCCGTCTCCGGGCTGTCGGTCATGAACACTCCGTGGAGCTTCTCGGCGCGGCGCTGCAGGTTGCCCAACCCAAGTCCCCCGGCGCCGGGTCCGGATCCGGCAATACCGCAGCCGTCATCGACGACCCGGAGCTGGCAACGTCCGTCTTTCACCGCGAGGGTTACCGTGGCCTCATTGGCTTGAGCGTGGCGGCCGATATTGGTGACCGCTTCGCGAATTACCGCGAGCAGATGTTCCCTGACGGTGTCGGGGACGGCGGCGTCGACCGGGCCCTCAAACGATGCCCGGACCTTGAATCCGACCACCGGCCTCAATTCCTGCAGTAGCTCGAGGACGTTGTCCCGCACGCCGCGTCCGAGTCCATCCGATCCGAGCTCGAAGATAGTGGTGCGGACCTGGCGAATGGTGTTGTCGATGTCGGCAATCGTCTCCGCCAAACGCTCGCTGTTGCGGGACGCCGAGGGATCGGCCGAAATGCTCTGGAGCGACAGGCCGATCGCGAATAACCGCTGGATGACAGTGTCGTGCAGATCTCGGGCCAGCCGGTCCCTTTCCTCGTAGACGGCTGATTGTTGGACCCGACCATGGAGCCGAGCATTCTCGATGGCAATGCCGGCGGTGACAGCCAGCGCTCCGATCAGGGCCTCATCGTCGCTGGTGAACTCCGACCAGCCGATCTTGTCGGTGAGGTAGAGGTTCCCGTAGATCTCGTCCCGCACCTTGATCGGTACACCGAGGAAGGAGTTCATCGGAGGGTGATTCGGCGGGAAGCCGTAGCTGTCGACATGGGCATCCAGCCGTGTCAGGCGCAGAGGCCGGGGGTCGGAGATCAGGGTGCCGAGCACCCCCCTTCCGGTCGGGAGGGCCCCGATGCGCTCGATTTCCTCCGGATCGAGCCCGACAGTCAGAAAGTCTGACAGCGCGGTGCCATCCTCGCTCAGGACGCCGAGCGCGCCGTAACGGGCATTGGTCATCGAGCGGGCTTCGTCAATCAGGTGGTGCAACAAGGTGGGCAGTTCAAGATCCGCTTCGAGAAGCAGTGTCGCCTCGAGGACGCGTCGAAGGTGAGCGGGATCCTCTATCGAACGATAAGGCACGAGAGCCTCTATCCGGAGCCGCTAATGTTTCGACGGTAGACTGACACTCAGCATCGTACCCCGTTCCGCAGGGTTCCGGCAATCGTCCCGCGGGTCAGAATTGCCTGTCGAACAGGTCCGATGCCCTTCGGGTGGTGCGCCACAGAGGCCAAGTTGGGAGATGGGTAGTTGAGCATCAGGGTGTTCCTCCTCGACGATCATGAGATTGTCCGGACCGGCCTCCGATCTTTATTTGAGGCGGAAGACGATTTTGTCGTGGTGGGAGAGGCCGCCACGGCAGCCGAAGGGCTCGATCGGATTCCACCCACCCACCCTGACGTGGCCTTGCTCGACGTGCGGTTACCCGACGGGACCGGCATCGAGGTGTGCCGCGAGATCCGGTCGAAGTGGCCCGAGGTCGCCTGCATCATGCTCACCTCCTATGCCGACGACGAGGCACTGTTTGCGGCGATACTGGCCGGCGCGGCTGGGTATGTACTCAAGCAGGTGGGAGCGACGAGCCTGGTTGATGACGTCAGAAAGGTGGCCAAGGGAGAGTCGTTGCTCGATCCGGCACTCACCCAACAGGTCCTCGCACGGCTCCGGGAACAACCGGATGAAGACCCCCTTATCGCCAGCCTCACCCCCCAGGAGCGCCGTATTCTCGATCTGGTTGCCGAGGGGCAGACCAACCGCCAGATCGCGGCCTCGCTCTATCTGGCCGAGAAGACGGTGAAGAACTACGTGTCGAACCTCTTGGCCAAGCTCGGCATGGAGCGACGGACACAGGCTGCCAGCTATGCGACGCGGGTTGCCGAACGTGCGGCCAACGCGCGGCGAAGCGACGCCACCGGTACTTGAGCGCCCCCCTCTCTCTT
Source organism: uncultured Acidimicrobiaceae bacterium (assembly GCA_963819695.1). GTDB lineage: Bacteria > Actinomycetota > Acidimicrobiia > Acidimicrobiales > RAAP-2 > DASZIT01. The sequence continues at coordinate 237,389 of CAWFXD010000002.1, forward strand.
CCCAGGTCCAGTGCGCGGTCCGTGGCCGGGCGGGCCCCGTTTGGCCACGGTGCTGCTGTGGTTGGAGCGACGCACGCTCGAGGCTGAGGCCCGGACCCGCCAGCGCGAGCGTTGCTCGCCTCCGTCATGCCGGCGCCGGGTCACCGGCCAAGATCGCTTCGGGCGCCCCCTCGAGACTCCGGACGGCCGCTCCACTCCGGTACCGGATTGGAGGACTTATGGCCCTGTTCGTCTACCCCCGGTTCGGGTCGAATAGAAGGGAGACAGGTTCGCAAACCGTCCAGGCAGGGAGAGAGCCATGAAATATTCCAACCGACCACCACCGGGGGATAGAGGGTCGTCGCTCGGCCAGGGTGGATCTCAACCCGTACATGATCGAGGACATCGCTCTGACACTTGAGGAGTTGGAATATGCCCGGAGTAATCATCCAATGGTCCTGGTCGCTTCCCGGTAACCGGGGACGAGCGAGCCGCGGAACGAGTGACCATGTCTGACCACCTTCAGCCGATACGGATTCAACGCGACGAGAGGACCGTCGTGGTGGGAGTCGACGGCTCAGAACACTCTCGAATGGCGTTGACCTGGGCCGCCGACGAAGCGGCGCGCCGTGGCGCTCTCCTGAAGATCGTATGTGCCTTCGTCAAGGAACCCAAGAACGTGCCGATCTGGTATGAGCTCGGTTCATTCGGTCTTTCGCCGGCCGAGGCGATTGTCGACGATGCGTTCGGGCTGGTGGCAACCCGGCACCCCTCGCTGTTGGCGCGGGTTGACATTGCCGAGCAGCCGCCCGCAGCCGCCCTTGCCGATGCCAGCCGGTCGGCCGACCTGCTGGTGGTCGGTGCACGTGGCCGCGGCGGGTTCAAAGGGCTGATTCTCGGCTCGGTGAGTGACAAATGCATCCAGTACGCCCACTGTCCGGTGGCGGTCGTTCGCACCGACCCCGATAAACTTCCGTTGCGGGCGATGCAGCCGCGGATCGTGGTTGGCCTCGATGGATCCCTCGGATCCAGCCGGGCCCTGCGATGGGCGCTGGGGGAGGCGCAGATCCTCTCGGGGTCGGTGGAGGCCATCCACGCGTGGCAGTACCCTCCCATCGGCACCTTCGTGCTGCCCCCTGCTCAAGGATACGCGATTGCCGCAAGGGAGATCGTCCAGGCCGCCACCGAGTCCGCGGCGAGGTTGGCACCAGACGTCCCTTTCGAAGTGGACGTGCGTTTCGATGCCACCGTACCGGCGCTTCTTGACGCGTCCAAAGGAGCACACCTCCTGGTCACCGGGTCGCGAGGTCACGGGGGGTTCAAGGACGCGCTGCTGGGGTCGATTGCCCATCAATGCGCTCGCCACGCCAGCTGCACCGTGGTCGTGGCCCGATCGTTGGTCCCCGAAGATGACGTGTCCGCGAAGGCACCGTGCGGTTCGGGCTCCTTGCGATCGACCGAAGATGTCCGCTCTCGAGATTCGGCCTTTTCCACTCCGACCGGTTCGAGTGGTCATCGCATCGAGCGCCGCGTCGTCCGTCGAGGAGCAATGTAGATGAGCACGGTTGGAGACCTTGGGCGTCGGGTGGCTGAGCGCCGCGGCGAGCTCGGACTGACACCTGAAGAGGTTGCCCGTCGGGCAGGAATGAGTTCGGTCTACGTCCGCGGTGTGGAGTCGAGCCCATCGGCGCAGCTGCCTCTGACCGCACTCATGAGGTTGGCTGCCGCGCTCGAGACGTCGGTGGACTACATCGAGGGGAGCGGGATGGAGGCGCCTCCGGGAGGGTCGATCCCGGCGGCCCGTCCCAAGCTCGAGTCACTCAGCACGGCCGAATCCAAGGCCATGGTTGCACCGGGGGGTGTCGGTCGTTTCGTCTTTTGGGACGACCGCGGACCGGTCGCCCTGCCAGTGAACTATCAGATGTTGGGCGACGACATTGTCTTTCGAACCGAATCCAACGCGGCTTGCCTGGCCCATCTCGACGATGAAGCCGTCTCCTTTGAGGTCGACCATGTTGACGAGGCCCTGACCGAGGGCTGGAGCGTGCTTCTGACCGGAACCAGCCGGGTAATAGCCGATCCGGCCGAACTCGAGCAGTCTCGATCCCTGGACATCGGCCCCTGGGCCGGGGGCGATCGGGATACCTTCGTGCGCTTGATCCCGCAGGTGGTCACCGGTCGTCGGATCAGACACAGGTCCGCTAGTGAATAGCACGGCAAGCGCGAGTGCACTGGCAGGTCAGCCCGGTCGCTATCCGACTGAGTTGGCGCGCGACGTGGAGACGAGGGACGGAAGGATCGTCCACCTACGACCGATCCAACCCGAAGACGAAAAGCGGCTGATGGAATTCCACCAGCGTCTTTCGCTGCGTTCGGTCTATCGTCGGTTCTTCTTTGTGCATCCAAAACTCTCGGCCACCGAGACCGAACATTTCACCCATGTCGACTATGTCAACCGACTGGCTCTCGTCGTCGAACACGATGGCCAACTGGTCGCGGTGGGACGCTATGACCGGACCCCTGGTACAACTGAGGCCGAAGTTGCATTTGTGGTCGCCGACGAGTTTCAGCACCACGGGCTCGGGATGATTCTGCTGGAAGATCTGGCCGACGCCGCCCTGAAGAACGGAATCACCGCGTTTGTCGCCCAGACGCTGGCCGAGAACCACGACATGCTCGGCGTATTCAAGAACTCGGGCTTCCACGTCACGTCGACCCGGGAGTTTGGGACGGTCAACCTGCGGTTTTCGATCGAACCCGACGACGCCTATCGGTCAGCGTGCGCACACCGCCGTGATTCCCAGCACCTGGACGAGCAATCCGGCACCTTGCCATGTTGATCCTCAGTGGTCCGGTGGGCCAATCCGAGCACGAGGACGACGGCCACCCCGAACGGCCAGAACGGGTGGCGGCCGTGATGGCCGGGATTGACGACCTGCAACTGGGTACTGATCTGCACATGCTGGCGCCCCGCGAGGCGGAGACGGCGCAATTGGCGCGGGTACACGACCCCGCTTATCTCGAAGAATTGGCCGCCTTCTGCGAGAACGGCGGCGGCGACCTCGATCCCGACACCTATGCCAAGCCCGACTCATGGACCGCGGCCCGTCAAGCAGCCGGAGCCGGCCTTGCCGCGGTGGAATCGCTCAGGAGGGGATTAGGAGACGTCGCATTCGTCGCCGCCCGCCCGCCGGGCCATCACGCCCTGCCGGACCGAGCCATGGGCTTCTGCCTCCTCAACAACATCGCCATTTCGGCGGCGGCGCTCGTCGATGAAGGAGAGCGCGTCTTGATCGTCGACTGGGATGTACATCATGGCAACGGCACCCAGGCAATCTTCTGGGATGAACCGAATGTCCTGTACGTGTCGACCCACCAGTGGCCGCTGTTCCCCGGCACCGGAGCGGCCACTGAGATCGGTGGACCGAACGCCCTGGGAAGAACGGTCAATATTCCCCTCCGGGCCGGAGCCACCGGCGACATCGTGCGGCAGGCGATCGACCAGGTAGCGCTTCCGGCGATCGAGGACTTCGATCCGACCTGGGTTCTCGTCTCGGCCGGATTTGATGCCCATCGAGCCGATCCATTGGCCGAGCTGGCCCTGTCAAGTGGCGATTTTGCTGACCTGGCCAAGACGGTAGCCAGCTTCGCGCCACGGACAGGGCGACTGGTGCTCTTTCTCGAGGGTGGTTACGACCTCGGGGCTCTGCGGAAATCGGTTGCCGGCAGCTTGGGGTCCCTTCTCGGCGATTCTCACCCGTCAGAAGGCCCGACGTTTGGCGGCCCGGGAACCGAGATGGTGAGCCAGGTCCGGGCCCAACGCCGAGAAGCGCTCTGTCGGGCTTGGCGGCTGGCTCCCTCCGAGAGGCGGGTCCGATGAATCCGGTCGAGAGGATCGCGGTTGGATTCGACGGCTCGCCCGATGCGGAAGCGGCGGTGCGCTGGGCCATGACTCTGGCGAAGCAGACCGAAGCAGAGGTGATCGTCGTCCATGCCGTCGGTTTGCTCGAACACGCCGCCGATCGAGGGTGGACTGAGCTCGAGGAAGCCGTAACGAGGCTTACCGGTGAGTGTGCGATCGAACCGGCACGGGTCCGATGGCATGTTGGGAATGGAGATCCATGCTCAGTGATGCTCCGAGCTGGAGCCGGGGATTCCGTAGCCGCCGACCTGTTGGTTGTCGGGTCCCGGGGACATCACGCACACCCCGGAATGCTCCTGGGCAGCACCAGTCTCGAGCTGGCGGAGCATTCCGCGGTTCCCGTGGTGATCGTACCCATAGAGAAGCCGGCGATGATGCCGGCTCATAGTTCCCCGCCTCGATAGCCCTTCCGAGAATGCGGTGATGATGTCAGCGGTACATAACACGGTTCGCCGGATCGGCCGTCCCCTCGGGTGGCGTCGCTGCCAAGACGTCACCCTTGGGAGCGGTCGTCCGACGTTGGTCATCGGCTCAGAGGCGGGCGGATTCTTCGGCCAACGTGCCAGTCCTCATGGATCCAGCACCCGGTTGGGCATGGGCCAGGGCCGGGGGTCCAACTCCGGTCCTGCCGCGATGGTCCGGCGGCCTCAGGCGCCGCACACCGCGGCAGGACCCGGCACAGCCGGCGAATTGGCGGAATCCAGGTTCCGGTTGGTGCAGTACTGCAGCCAGGCGAGAGACGACGGAGAAAGGCGGTCGCACACCCAGTCCCAGTGAAGCGACACGATGTCCCCGGGTCGGAGGTCTCCGACGAAGCCCACGCCGTCGAGGCTCCGGCGGGCCTGCTCGATCCGGACGGGACCGAGCATCAGGCGGGATCCATCGAAGGTCAGGGCCCGGCTGGCCACCGCGACCAGATCCCCGGATACCGCCTCGACCCGCCCCCACCGGATGCGGCATCGGTCGAGTACCTCCATGGGTGGCCCGTCCACCCCGGATCGAAGAAGCCCGAGCCAGGGATAGACGGCAAAGACATGGAAACTGTGCTGGGGAACACCGCCCCCGGGAACCGCGGCGATCAACGAATCGAAGCGCCGGCCGGCCCGGCGCTCGAACCGGTCACTCAGCGAGTCCATCAGGGCCGACGCAGGCACCCGGGCCAGCAGGGAATTTCCCACCCAATAGGCCTCGACGACGCGCCGGTCCAGAGGGTCACGAATGCCGTTGCACGCGGCCAGCAGTTGGAGGTAGGGCCACGCTCCTTCGAATCGGGCCGCCAGGTGCCCGAGGCCGACGACGTCGGTTCCTTCGGCGGCCGCCCCGAGCAGAGCGGAGGGATCCCCGGGTCCGCAGTAGCCGAGGGAGTTGGGGGGATAGGCGTACCGGGCGAAGAGGACCGGGCCCGGGGTCGAAGCCTCGGTCCACCGGTCCCCGTCGCGATCGGTGAGATCGGTGGTCTGTTGGCAGTCGGTGGCCGAGTGGATCATCCAGCCAACGCCTTGTTCCGCGGGAAACGGGGATGGCGCAGGCCCATCCAGACGACGGTGCCGGCCCCGATCGTGACGAGCGCCAGTCCGACGGCCTGGGGCGCCAAGGACCTGGTGCCTGCGGCTGCCTGGAGGAGGGCGGTCACCAACGCGCTACCCACCAGGATGGAGGTCACATCGAGGACTCGGGCCCGGGTCAGCGCGGTCATCCAGGTGGCGACGTAGGCGGCCAGCAGCAACCCGGTGAGGATGGCCCAGCCGACCTGCGCGGCGTCGAGTGCGGCCAGGGCGCGCAGCGAGCCGGACGCCGCCAGGTAGCCGACCAGGGCGATGGCACCCACGCCCATGCGGACGAGCGAAATGCTGGCCGGCGCCACCCGGCGAAGCAGAACCTTGGCCAGGACAACCTCGATTGCCCAGAGAACGGAGGACGATAGGACGAGCAGTTGCCCGCGGGAAGGGGCCAGGTGGCCGACGCCCCCGGCCACCACCACCTCGCCCACCACCAGCAGGGCGATGGCGGCCCAGTTCCACCAGTGCGTTCGCTCGTGGAGGAAGGAAACGGCCAGCACCGCCACCCAGATGACCAGGGTGTCCCGCCCGAAGGCCGCCGGAGTCGCGGTGGTGTCAGCCAGTCCGTCGAAGAACAGCACAAAGGCCAGACCGCCGCCCACGATGCCGACATAGGCCAGGCCGAGCCACGGCAGCAGACCCCCCGCACCCAGCGCCCGCCGTCTCGTCACCGGGACGGCATCCTCGCGCTCCACGGACACGAATCGGGCTGCCGCGGAGCCGGGCCACCGTCGCCGGACCTGCCAGGCGCCGAGAGCGCACCCGGCCAATACCACCGCGGCCACCAGGTTCTTGGCCGTGGTGTACACCGCCGGTGCCCGAACGGCATGCACGCCGTAGCTGTTGACGAAGACCGACAACCCGCTGATCAGTGCGGTGATGCCGGCCACCACCACACCTGGCAGCCGGGCCCTTCCCGCGGTCGTCAACCCGCCGCCGCTGGTTTCCTCTGCGGCAGCCCGGTGGCCGGTCATGTTCCGACCGCTCCTGACCGTCGTAGCTCGGCCGCCACCGCTTCTGCCTCCGTGGCGTCGACCCGGTCGATGGCATAGCCGCTGTGGACCACGAGCCAGTCTCCGGTGGTGGGCGGCAGCCCGTCGAGGGCGAGCAGCGAGACGCGGTGGACGGTCCCGTCGATATCCTCCACGTCGACGGCATCATCGCCCTCGGCTACCACCCGGTGTAAACGGCTCACGCACATGTTCGGACCTCGCTGATCAACTCGACGACGCGCTGGACGGCTCCCGGCAAGGCGGCCCCGACCGCCGGGCTCAAACCCACGCCCCGGCCGAAGTCCTCCCCCTCGATGCCCACGACCACCACTCGGTCGGGGGCGTGGCCAACCGCCCGGGCGAGGCGGAGCACCCCAGCCAGCCCGATCCCGTGGGTGCTGGTTCCGCCGGCGCGGTGTCCGGGGCCCACGCCATCGATGCCGGCCGCCAGATCGACGACCCGCAGGGTTCCCGGCGCTTCACCGGATCGGACCGCATCGACGACGATGGCCAGATCGGCGCCGTCCCAGGCCCCGAGGAGATCGAGGGGGTCGGTCAGCGGTCCGATGTCATTGCCGATTCCGGCCTCTTCGATGGCCCGCGCGGCGATCAGCGGGCCGGCGCCATCGTCGCGGCGGTGCTCGCTCCCGAGGCCGGCCACCACCACCCGAGCGCCCTGGCCGGTCATGCTGTCAGCACCGAAACGTCGAGGAAGTGGGCAGCACAGGAGATGCAGGGGTCGTGGTTGCGGACCGCCTGCTCGCAACGCCATTGGAGGTCATCGTCGGCCAGGTCGAGCCCGCCTTGGACGACCCGGCGGAGGTCGGCCTCGATGGTGAGCTGGTTCTGTGAGGTAGGCGGCATGATTCGAGCCTGGAGGATGGTGCCATCCTCGTCGATCTCGTAGCTGTGGAGGAGGAGGCCGCGAGGCGCCTCGGTCACGCCGGTGCCGACTCCCCGGCGCGGCCGGACTTCGATGGCGGGGGGATCGGGGGGAGCGTAGGCCTCGACCAACGCCAATGCCTCGTCACAGGCGAACACCAGCTCCACCGAACGCACCACGATGCTCTGGAACGGATTGGAGCACACCGGGCCAAGCCCGGCTCCGGCCGCCGCCTGGGCGGCGATTGAGGGGAGCGCGCCGGAGTTGAGGGCGTAGCGCGCCAGGGGTCCGGTGAGGTACGGGTCACGGCCACCCAGTCGGGCATGGAGCGCGGTGGAGCGGGCCACCTGCTCTTCGACCGCCAGATCGCCGAATTCGGCCGGGCTCACGTCCAGTCCCTCCGAGGAAGAGGGCCGGCCCCGTTCGATGGGGTACCGGTCGTCGTCTCGCAGGGCCACGAAGCGGTAGTTGCCGGGCACGTCAGGGATGTCGAACTCGGAGACCCAGGCAACCGTGGCCAGGGCGGCATCGCGGGCCCGACGCAGGGGCTCGGCCAGGGCGGCCACCGCGTCGGGGTCCGGGGCGCGGTAGAAGCCGCCCACCCGGACATTGACCGGGTGGATGGCTCGACCCCCGACGGTCGCCATGATCAGATTGCCGATGCGTTTCAGGTCGAGTCCCCGCTCCACCGCGCCGCGGTCACGCTCGGCAAGCTCCACCGCGTCGGCACAGCCGAGGAAGTCCGGCGCGTGGAGGAGGTAGACGTGGAGGGCGTGACTCTGGATCCACTCCCCGCAGTAGAGGAGCCGTCTCAGGGATGCCACCCGTTCGTCGACAGTGACGCCGCAGGCGTCCTCCATCGCCGCGCAGGCGCTCATCTGATAGGCAACCGGACAGATGCCACAGATGCGAGCGGTGATGTCCGGCGCCTCGGTGAAGTGTCGTCCCACCAACAGGGCCTCGAAGTAGCGGGGTGGCTCGAAGATCTCGAGGGCGACGTCGGTGACCGTGCCGTCGTGCACGACGACCCGAAGCGAACCTTCTCCCTCCACTCGGGACAGGCCCTCGACGCCGATGGTGCGGCGCGAACCGGACCCGTGGCTCATCGTGGGGCCTCGCGGTCTGGTGGGGGAGGGGTGCGGCCGAAGCCAACCGGAACCGGACCGCCCTGCGCCGAGGCCTCGTCCCGGAAGGCGGGGGCGCCGGCATTGAAGGTGGCGAAGAGCCGCGACACCTCGATCGGAGCCACGCCCTGGTGACGCAGCTGTCTGGCCAACGACGCGGTGTTGGCGGTGTCCGCCGGACCGAAGCAGCCGAAGCACCCGCGGCCGACGGTCGGGCAGAGGGCACCACAGCCCGACCGGGTCACCGGGCCGAGGCAAGGGGTGCCTCCGGCCACCAGCAGGCAGACGGTGCCCCGGCCCTTGCACTCCTGGCACACCGAATGCCCAGGGACGACCGGCGCCCGTCCCGCCAAGCCGGCGGCGATCACCTCGAGGAGCTGATGCCGGTCGACGGGACAGCCGTGGAGCTCGTAGTCCACCTCCACGTGGGCGGAGATGGGGGTGGAGGTGTCCAAAGAGGCGAGGTACTCGGGGTGGGCGTACACCGTGTCGGCGTAGGTTCCGGAGGCCGCGAAGTTGCGCAGTCCTTGGATGCCTCCGGCGGTGGCGCATGCCCCGATGGTGACGAGCCGGCGGGAGTTGGCCCGTATCGACACAATTCGTTCGGCGTCCGCCGGGGTGGTGATGGACCCCTCCACCAGGGACAGGTCGTAGGGACCGGCCACCGTGGCCCGTGACATCTCGGTGAAATGGGCGATCTGGACGGCCGCCGCCAGGAGGAGGAGCTCGTCCTCGCAGTCGAGGAGGCTCAACTGGCAACCGTCGCACGACGCGAACTTCCACACGGCCAGGGAAGGCCGCGACCCGGCCACGGGATCTCCGGGCGTACTCATAGCTCCCGCTCGGTCAGGAGGCGAGCCACCGCGCCAGCGTACGGGAGGACTGGTCCGTCTCGGCAGAGCAGGAACGGGCCAAGTTGGCAGTGTCCGCACCAACCCAACCCGCACTGCATATTCCTCTCGAGCGAGACCCGGATCCGCTGGGGGTCGACACCGCGGTCGACCAGGGCCCGGGCGGTGAAGCGCATCATGATCTCAGGCCCGCAGACCAGGGCACTCGACGAGACCGGGTCGAAAGCGGCCTCGTCGAGCAAGGAGGTGACGAGGCCCACATGGTTTGGCCAGCCCGGGGTGGCCACGTCGACGGTGAGCGCGACCACTGCCCCATCCCGTTCCCAGGCCATGAGGTCCTCGCCGAAGATGACCTGCTCGGGCTGGCGAGCGCCAGCGATGACGAAGACGCGGCCATCACCGGGGTCGAGGCCGATGGACCAACTCATCGATGGCCCCTCGCAGAGGGGCGAGCCCGATGCCGCCGGCCACCACCACCACGTCGCCGGTGGCGGTGGCGGGGTCGTCCACACCCCAGGGCGTGCCGAACGGACCGCGGACGCCGACTACATCGCCGATGTCGGCCCGGCACAGGGCTCGGGTCACCGGTCCGACGTCGCGCACCGTGTGTCGGAGGGGACCAAGCTCCCGTCGGGAGCTGCTGACCGAGATGGCCGCCTCGCCCACGCCGAACGCGGTGAGCATGTTGAACTGCCCGGGCCGGAAGTCCATGGGGCCAACCGACTCGGGGGCGAGGGACAAGGTGGTGACGTCATCGGTGTCGGCCCGCCGATCGACGACGCGGTGGAGGACGGGTGTCATGGCCCTCTCGCCCGTCGCATCGCGACTGGAAGACGGGTCGGCAGTCCCGCCGGCCAGGAATGAACCCATCTCAGCGGCCACCATCGCCTCCATAGAGGTCGAGGAGTCGGATCCGGGTCGCCTGCAGACGTTCGAGGAGCACACCGGCGACCCTGGACACCAGCTGGTGGCCCAGGGCGTCGTCGGTGTCGGCCTTGGCCCGCAGGCAGGCCGCGTCGACCGCGATGGCACCGACCGGGCCGACGGCCCTGGCGTCGAACTGCCAGCGGTACGGCGGAAACAGCCAGCTCCATCCGACCGTCCCGCCCGGGCCGATGGTCTCGATGACGATCGGTCCCCGGCTCGGCGCATTGATCTCGATGGCAACCCGTCCCCGGCGCACGAGGAAGAGCGTGTCGGCGGGATCGTCCTCGGCCAGCAGCAACTCGCCGGGAGCGAAGGCGACATTCCGGGCGCACCCGGCAACCTGGGCCACGGCGTCCCCGGGGAGCCCGGTCGAGCAGCGGATGGCAGGCGACCAGTTCGGCGATCTGGGCGGTCATGGAGCCAGGCCCGTTGACCTGGGCGAGGTCCGAACGATGCCATCGCTGTCCCGGATCGCCGCGGCTTCCTCGGTCAGGTCGATGCCGACCGGGCACCAGGCAATACATCGCCCGCAACCGACACAGCCGGAGGTGTCGAACTGGTCCCACCACGTCGACAGCTTGTGGGTCAGCCATTGGCGGTAACGAGACGAGGTGGAGGACCGCACCGGTCCACCGTGGATGTAGGAGTGGTCGAGATCGAAGCACGATGCCCATGTTCGTTGGCGAAGGACATCGCCGGTCAGGTCGGTGGTGTCGGACACGTCGCTGCAGAAGCAGGTCGGGCAGACCAGTGTGCAGTTCCCACAGGCGAGGCAGCGGTCGGCCACCTGTGCCCATCGAGGGTGCTCGAGGTTGCGGGCCAGCAGGTCGGCCAATCCGTCGGTATCGAGCCGGCGGTCGATGGCCCCGCGGGCTGAAGCCAGGACCCGTTCGCGGGTCGAGAAATCGGCAGTGGTCGGGTCAGACCGCGGGTACGCCGGCGAGCACCTCTGCGCCGCGATCAGTGCCGACCCGGACCACGAAGCGGTGACCGTCGTCGTCGTCGAGCTCGGTCAACGCCAGGTCGAAGCCGGAATCGACCCCGGGTCCCGTGCCCATCGATGTGCAGAAACAGGTGGCGGCCGGGGAACCGCATTCAGCCGCGATGACGAAGGCGCCGACACGCCGGGCGGCGTAACGAGGGTCGGAGACGGCTCCCTCGAGCAGCACCCGGTCCAGCACGTCCAGGGCGGCGAGCTCACATGGTCGGGCGCCTACGACCGCCAGCGGTGGCATCTCGAGGTCGGGCTCGGTCATCGTGACGCGCCCGCCGTCGGCAGTGGAACGCCACAGTTCCTGGGACGGGGGGAAGAACTCGGCCTTCCAGGACCCGGGTCCGACGGCCCAGCCGAAGACGGATTCGTCATCGCCCTGCTCGAGACGGTATTCGCCCGGAGCCTGAACGTCATGGGTGCCGACGGGCAGATCGGACACCTTGCGCACTGGCCCGGGAACGACCGCCCCATCCCGAACCACCGGGCCTCTGGTGTCGTATCCGAGTTCGACCAGGGTCGTGAGCAGCGCATCAAGGCCTCCCGCACTGATGACCACGGAATCGCCGACGTCCATCCTGGCAGGCTAGGTCGGGATTGCGGGTTGTGGAAGGGCCAGAAGTCACTCCCAGAAGTCGGCTGCCCGCCGGCGGCGGCCGCCCCCGTCCCCGCACGCCCCTCCGGCCGTCGCCGGCAACGCAGACGAGACAAGCTGCGTGTGGAATGGAGCGGACAACCGGCGCGTCAGCGCCAGCCGGAACGTCGGCCTCGCTCCGTATTCAGCCGGCGGGACCGCCGACGAATTGGTCGGTCGGCCAGATGGGATTCCCGTGCAGTCGTCACCATTCCGGGACCCTTCGACGAGATTGGGCATAGCCCCCGGCCTGCCGGGTTTTGGGACCTTTGGCACTGTAGGACGCCGCGATCTGACCCGACAATGACCATGGAGAAGGGTGCCGAAGGAGGAGACGATGTGGTCGCGGTTGGATAGATCGAGGCATGGCCACCTCAGTATTGAGGGCCGGCGGCTGGTCAGGGAGTGCGAGAGTTTCCTGACCGGCGAGTATCCATCGTTTCTCCAAACTCGAGGGCTCCCGGTCCCGGAATGGGCATGGCTGAGCTTGCTGGCACATGCGCCTGCCGACGTGCTGGTGGCCGTAGCCGCCGGAGGGCCCGCGAGGCGATACCGCGACAACCTCAACGTTCTTTGGCGGGGAGCGGTGGCACTCTTGGCACAAGAACTGGTCATCGTCGCTGAACGGACGGGCTGCAGCGTCGAGGAGCTCCAGCGGGATGTCCTCCTCCGTCTGGAGCTCGGATGGGATCGATCGTCGTCCGGCGCCCCGGGAACTGGCCCGAGCCGGGTCGTCCAAGAGGTTCGCCAGGCGCTCAGTCGATATCGAGGAAGCCCCCATCCTCGGTGACCGTCGAAGACACCGTTCGGCCTGACTGGACCCCGGCTACGGGTAACAGAGAAGCGGTGTTCCGGGGCAAAGAGCGATTTCCAGTGGTATCTAGACCGGGACAGATGAGGCCCGTGCCTCCTGTTCGCCGACGATGGTGCCGTCACGCATTTCGATGACGCGGCCGGCGTGTGCGGCCACATCGGGCGCATGCGTAACGATCACGATGGTCATTCCGGTTCGACCAAGCCGCTCGAGCAGATCCAAGAAGCGTGCCGTGGACGCCGAATCGAGGCTGCCGGTGGGCTCATCGGCCAGCAGGATCCTCGGCTCGTTGGCGAGCGCCCGCGCGATTGCCACCCGCTGACGCTCACCGCCGGAGAGTTCTGTCGGGAGGCGGTGCTCACAGTGGCTGAGGTCGACATCGGCCAGCAGCTCTCGGGCTCGAGCGTTCCGCCGCCGCGCGGTCATATGGGTACCGAACATCGGCATTTCGACGTTGGCCAGGGCAGACAGTTGGGGGAGGAGGTTGTGGAACTGAAAGACAAGGCCGACCTCCTTCCGGCGGTGCCCGCTCAGGTCGCGCAGATGGGCCAGGTCATGTCCAGCCACCGTCACTGAGCCCGAAGTGGGGGAGTCGATGGCGGCCAGCAGATGCAACAAGGTCGATTTCCCACAACCTGACGGGCCGGTGATGGCCACGGTCTCCCCGTAGGCAACGGAGAGATCGATGCCGGCTAGGGCAGTGACCTGGCCGGGAAAGACGCGGGTCACTCCGCGCATCTCGACCGCGATCTGGCTGCCAGCGGGACTACTCATAGCTGAGTGCCTTCAGCGGTGACAGGAGCGCGGCCCGGATCGTTGGGTACAGCGCACCGACCAGTGTCATGACGAGGGCGGTGAACAGTGCTCTCCAAAATGCGCCTTCGGTGAAATTGGGATGGAGGACCCCTTTGAGCGCCGGGAGCCTGGCCAGGATGGCACGAACGACGAAGGAGAATGCCACGCCGATGGCGGCACCCAGCACCGCCAGCAGCACGCTCTCGCCGAGCAGGAGGCTGACCGTCCGGCGGCGAGTCCATCCGATGGCCCGCAGCAGCCCGAACTCCCGAGTCCGTTCGAACAGGGACAGGAGCATGGTGTTGCCCACGATGACGGCACCGATGAGGATGGCGAGCACCGTGCTGCCGTTGACCGCCGCCTGGAGGTACACCAGATTGCGATCAGCCCGGCCGAACTGGCTGGCGGTCCGGATCGTCGTCAGCTGCGGTTGGTCGTAGTCGACGCGAGCGGCGACCGCGTGCCGCGGAAGCACCGGGGGTCACCTTGACGAAGGCCATGGTGACGATCCCCGGGACCCGGTTGTACCCCTGAACCGCGGGGAGCGGGAACATCGCCGCCGCATCTCCAAAGGAATTCCCGGTGGAATAGGTGCCCACCACGGTGTTCGTTGTGCCGTTGGCCTTGAATCGGTCCCCGACACGGAGGCCCAGGTTGCTCGCCGCCCTCCAGCCCAGCATGACCTGGTTGGTCGCCGTCGGTGAGTAAGGTTGTCCGTCGACGACGGTGACGCCGAATGCGGCGAGATCGCCGGGATCGATACCGATCTCGATGAAGACTGGGTTGTCGGCATTGATATGTTCCGTCTCGACGAGCACACCGACCGCGTTAGCCACGCCCGGGGTCTGGCTGAGGCGAACCAGTTCCTGGCGGTCGATGGTGCTGCTCAACAGGTCTGAAGTGCCCTTCTGGGCCACGGTGAAATCAGCTTTGCCCACCGACATGATGGCCGCCGCCGATTGCTCGAGACCGCTGCTGGTGACGTCCAGGGTTACGACCGCCATCACGGCGATGGCGACGGCGAATGCCAACCCGAGGGACCGAGCCTTCTTTCTCCACAAGTTGCGGAGGATGAGATCGAAGAAGGTCACCTCATCGCACCCCGGGGCTCGGCGCGCCGCGATGCTCGCGGCAACCATGGTTGCCTTCGCGCCGGGAGAAGTTCACAAGAGAGACCACACCTCATTCTCGCCTGGGCGGAATCCAGGTTCTAGGGTCTTTCGACCCCTCCCGGAGATGGATGTGGATTTGGGTTGCGTTTGGATAGGCGCGGCAGGAACCAGACGTGGCCCTCCGACAGCCGAATACCGGGTGGGGGTGCGTCACCAACGCTGAGCTGTCGGCTCGGGACCTTCGGCCCTATGGCCAGTCGCCTTCCTCGCCGTACGGTCATACCAGGAGGTGGTCGAGGTGGATCTTGAAATCGCATTGGCGGGGTCCGTGTGGGATTGGACGAGGCAGCAGTGTCCTGACGACCGGTTGGTTGCAGACAGGGCGGTGGTATTGGCCTTGGACAGCTATGCCAGCGGCGCCTCGGTGGCCGAGGCTTGTGAACAGGTCCGTTCTTATGTTTCCAGTTGGGTTCACCACCCATCGCACGGGGAGCCGCGGCAGCGTGGCCAGCTTCCGGTGGCGTCGTGAATCTCGACCCGTCGGCCGAACCCGGTTCGTTCGACCGAAGTATGGCAAAGGGGAGGTCGGCAACCGCGGTCCGCTCCCAATCACTCATGAAACGAATTGATGACCTCGAGCACCGGGAGGTCAGGGAACTCGCAGAGGGGTAGGCCAGGGCGAATTCCCGGGATTGCTCACTCCGTTAGTCGGCTGCTCGGCCGGTGAGACGCCGGACCGTTCGATACCGGGACGGGAGTTGCTCCATGCGCCAGTTGACCGGAACCGCGAACTTTACTTCGGGCCTCTCACGACCAGCACCGGACAGTGGGCGTGTGTCACACAGTGCTCGCTCACCGACCCCAACAACATTCCGGAAAATCCGCCGTGACCGCGGCGGCCGACCACCAGCAAGTCGGCCCCATGGGAGGAGTTGACCAGCAGGGGTGCTGGTCGGCCCTCGGCGACGATTGGCTGGACGGAAACGTTGGGGTGTGTGCGCCGTACGGGCTCGAGAAGCTCGTTCAGCTGCTTCTCACTGGCGTGCTCCGGGGCCAAGCTGTTGGGAATCGGGGACCATCGGTAGCCGTAGGGCCAGTGCCAGGTCATCAGGACATCGAGCACCGCACCGGTGAGCTGCGCCTGGTAGGCGGCCCATTCCAGGGCGGCCCACGACGAGGATGAACCGTCGACACCAACGACGATCCGGTGGGTGGCTGGTGGTCTCGTGCCCGTCTCTTCTTGTGGCTTAGGGATTTCGTCGGGAGTGGGTCCGGATGGATTGCCGATTCCTGTCGTATTGGTCCCCGCGCCGGTTCCGTGCCGGCCGACGACGAGCACTGGGCATTCCGCTCGGTGCACGCAATTGCGGCCGACCGAACCGAGCAAGAGGCCTGTGAAACCACCCCGACCTCGCGATCCCACGACCAGGAGATCGGCTCCGGCGCTCTCCTCCAGCAGTACCGCTTCCGGCGAGCCAGCGTAGGTTCTGCTCGATATCACGACTTCGGGTGCAACGGTCTTCGCCCGCACGGTGGCGTCGTCGATGTCCTTGTCCATGACCCGGTCGACCTCGCTCGGGTTAAGGAAGACATAGTCTCGGCCGAACGCCGTGACAATCTCCAGGGCGTCGCCCGTCCGCTGTGCCTGGGTCGCTGCCCACTCCAGGGCCACCATCGCGTTCGCGGAACCGTCGACGCCAGCCACGATCCGCCTCGTGCGGGTACGGAGTGTTTTTTCAGCGTCTGCTCTCGTCGCCATGGTTTCCTCCTATCCTCCTGGGTCCCTTGCCGCCGGTTCCTGCGCCATTCGAACCCTCACCGATCCGGGCTGATCCATTCGGCCTACCCGCCGACCAGATAGCCGGCGAAGTCTCCGAACTCATGATGGGAGTAGGTGTACAGCCCACCCTCCCTGTTGGGCACCTGTTGGTCAGCTGGCCGATCAGCATGGCCAGGAGCATGGCGTCGACTGCGATGACGCTGACCATCACGATGCCCATCGTCCCGGCGCCCGGCATCACCGTGGGCATGGTGAAAGCGCCGCTCCAACGATGCTGCCGATCACCAGACCCGTGGCAAACCTCAGACCAAAGCACGACACTTCCCTTTGTTCCGGCCAGAGAGCTGGCGACCGGCGGTTGCCGGCCGGGCTAGCGCCGCGAGCCCCTTGGCAGCCAACCGATCGCCGATGAGGGACATCGGGACTCCTTTCGGTCAGAACCAGCTCGACCCGGACACGCGTTCTCAGTTCCAAGGTAGGGAAGGAGAGGGAGAAGAAATAGGGGAAAAGGTCCCAATCGCCGCGGGAGCTACATCGCTCGCCGGACGAGTGACCCAAGCAGCCGCTAGGCACCGGGAAGGCAGCCATAACGTGGCCGATTCATGCTGTCTATCTGCGTTGGACCAGGAGCGCGCACCAATCGGCAGAACGTGCTATTTGCTCTCCTCCTGTACCAGCCTCCGGGCTGGAGGCGATCGAACCGCCGGTGACTTGCCAGCCCAGGGAGGTCAAAAAGAGGCCATTGGCCCTACTGGTCGTCGCGGGAGAGTACGACAATGCAGGTTGCAGGCATTTTTCTTCGATCTCAAGCGCGATTAGCCGTGCGCCACCAGTCGGAAAGAAGGAGGGACCATGACCGAAACCAGCCGATCTCAATCAGTGCCCTTTGGCCTGAGCGTTTTCGAGGAGAAGCTCCACAGCCATCTGATCGACCATATGTCTTCGGAGACCGGGCTCGTCGCCTCCTACCGGGAACTTGCCGAGGCGCCCGGAACCCCCGACGCGGCGCGCTACATACTGCGTCTCGTGGTTGAGGACGAGCAACGCCACCACCGCATCATTGGCGAGATCGCCACCGCCATCGGCGAAGGAATCGCCTGGAGAAATGACGCCGACAGCGTACCCAACATGCCTCAGGGCAAGCCCCTCCCCAGCCTCGAGGAGGTAACCAAAAAGTTCCTGGCCGCCGAACGAGCCGATCGGAAACAGCTGCGTACCCTGCGTAAGGAGTTGCGGCCATTCCGTGACACGACGATGTGGTCACTGCTGGTGGAGGTCATGGAGCTCGACACGGCCAAGCACATACGCCTTCTCACCTTCATCCGCGATCACCTGACCCGTGGTCGGGTTGAGATCGCATAGCGGCATTGTCAAAGGGTCAAATGACCCTAGTGGTCTTCGAGTCCAATGACGACAATGAACCTCGAAAGCCTTTTCGACAATAGGAGAAAAATTATGCGACGCAATGTGTTTGACGTCTTGGCCAGTGCGGGAGGGGCGGTCCTGGTGATCGTGCTCCTGGTGGCCGGTTCACTGGCGATGTGGGGCTACAGCTTCGCCAACTCGAATGTCCACAACCAGTTGGCTCAGCAGCAGATCGTCTTCCCGCCGGCGGCGGCGTTCGCCAACGCCAAGCCGGGAACGGAGATCACCCCGAGCATGATTCCTACGGTGTCCCAATACGCCGGCCAAAAGCTGACGACGGGTGCGCAGGCCGAGGTCTACGCCAACGACTTCATTGCCGTGCACCTGAGCCAGATGCCGTACGGCGGGGTGTACTCCGCGGTGAGCGCGGCGTCGAGGGCCAACCCGAACGACGCGGCACTCAAAGCTGAGGTCACGACTTCGTTCCAGGGCACGACCCTGCGTGGCCTGCTGCTCGAGGCTTATGGCTTCTCGGAGTTCGCGCTGATCGCCTTCTGGGCCGGCATCGCAGCTTTCGCCCTTGCCGGGATCATGGCCCTTCTGGTCGGACTCGGTCTGTGGCACTCCCGTAAGGTTCCCGAGAGCGCAGAGATTGCGGTCCATCGGGCTACCGAGCGGACGCCAGAACCCGTGTAGTCAACTGCCTAACCCAGTTGTTCTCCTCCGCCCGGTCCCTCTCGGACCGGGCGGAGGCGCGCGACCACGCAAGTCGCGTTGCCGGAGTGAGGACTTTCGGCCCTACGCCTACCGCCGGGGTCGCCTTACGGTTGAAGGAGATTGGAACGGGATCGGATAGATCGATCCCACCAACTTTCGTCGAGCGCAGCCATGCATGAGGAGGCAGTCATGACAATCACCGAAGATGTAACTGAGGCCCCATCCGCCAGCAATACTTTCGTGGCCCCCGGTCTTCCCGGCAGCCTGGTGGACGTGAGGCCTCGCTACGACAATTTCATCGGCGGGGCCTGGGTAGCGCCTGTCAGAGGGCAGTACATGGCCAACCTCAGCCCGGTGAACGGTAAGCCCTTCTGCGAGGTGGCCAAGTCCACGCCCGAGGATGTTGAACTCGCTCTCGACGCTGCCCATGCGGCCAAAGAGGCTTGGGGCGAAACGTCCCTGACCGAGCGAGCCGCAGTCCTCAACCGAATCGCCGATGCCATCGAAGCCAACCTGGAGATGTTGGCGGTGGCGGAATCGTGGGAGAACGGCAAGCCGGTTCGTGAGACGTTGGCGGCTGATATCCCCCTGGCGGTTGACCATTTCCGCTATTTCGCCGGTGCCACCCGCTCACTTGAGGGACGTTCTACGGAGATCGACAAGGACACCGTGGCCTACCACTTCCACGAGCCGCTCGGGGTGGTGGGACAGATCATCCCGTTCAACTTCCCGCTGCTGATGGCGGCGTGGAAGATCGCCCCTGCGCTGGCTGCCGGCAACTGCACGGTGGTCAAGCCGGCGTCGCCCACCCCGTGGTCCATTCTCAAACTCGCGGAAGTGATCGGCGGTGTGGTCCCGCCCGGGGTCATCAACATCGTGACCGGGCCCGGCGGCGAGATCGGCAAAGCTCTGGCGTCGAGCCCTCGGATCGCCAAGATCGGCTTCACCGGTGAAACCACGACCGGGCGGTTGATCATGCAGTACGCCGCCCAGAATCTCATTCCCTCCACCGTGGAACTCGGCGGAAAGTCCCCCAATATCTTCTTTGCTGACGTGATGGACCAGGACGACGAGTTCTTGGACAAGGCGATCGAGGGTCTGGTGCTCTACGCGTTCAACAAGGGCGAGGTGTGTACCTGCCCGTCTCGGGCACTGATCCATGAGTCGATCTATGACCGGTTCATGGAGCGCTGCCTCGACCGGATCAGACTGATCACACAAGGCAATCCGCTCGACCCGGCCACCATGATCGGGCCGCAGGTGTCGAAGCAGCAGATCGAGAAGATTTCCTCCTATGTCGACATCGGACGTCAAGAAGGAGCCGATTGTCTGATCGGGGGGAATCGGGCCGAGTTCGGTGGCGACCTCGAGGGCGGTTACTACTTCGAGCCGACGGTCCTGAAGGGGCACAACAAGATGCGGGTCTTCCAAGAGGAGATCTTCGGACCGGTTCTCGCCGTGACGACCTTCAAAGACGAGGCGGACGCGGTCGCCATCGCCAACGACACCCTCTACGGACTCGGTGCCGGGGTGTGGACCCGCAATGGCAATCTTGCCTACCGGATGGGCCGGGCCATAAAGGCCGGGCGGGTGTGGACCAACTGCTACCACCTCTATCCGGCCGGCGCTGCGTTCGGCGGCTACAAGATCTCGGGGGTTGGTCGCGAGAACCATCAGATGATGCTGGAACACTATTCCCAGACCAAGAACCTCCTGGTCAGTTACAGCACCAAACCCCTCGGGTTCTTCTGAGCGTTGCAGGGATGAGCGTGGACGAGCAGGACCGCGAACCTCGGGTCGTCGCCACCCAGAGTGCAATCGACGCGCTGGATCACCTGGTCGCCGATCGAGGGCCGGTCATGCTGTTCCAATCCGGGGGTTGTTGTGACGGCAGTCTCCCGTTGTGTTTCGACGATGGCGAGCTGGTGATCGGTGACCGTGATGTGTTGCTCGGAACAGTCGGTGGATGCCCCTTCTATATCGACGGCCGTCAGTACGAGGTGTGGAAGCACACCCAGCTCATTCTCGATGTCGGTGAGGGAGCGCCTGAAGGGTTCTCCCTCCCGGCCGGAGAGGATGCACACTTCGTCACTCGATCCCGGGTATTTGGTCCCTGGGAACG
Source organism: uncultured Acidimicrobiaceae bacterium (assembly GCA_963819695.1). Lineage (GTDB taxonomy): Bacteria > Actinomycetota > Acidimicrobiia > Acidimicrobiales > RAAP-2 > DASZIT01. The sequence goes on from CAWFXD010000002.1 coordinate 257,956, forward strand.
GGTGGCGAAGGAGGAGCGCGGCCAAGGGTCGCATTGAACGGGCACGACGCCGGTCCCTGGTGGCTGGGTACCCGAAGACCGCGACGCAACTGGTTCCCTAGGCCGCCCTCCGGGTTCCCGATGGGCGGCTCGGATGCAACGCCACTGGGTTCGCCTTTCACCAGAGAGGGGCAAAGGACTCTATTCGTACCTCGACCCAGGGCCGACAATGGGGTGATGACCAAGCGAATCGTGATCCTCGGCGGCGGGCACCGGGGGTACCCTGAGCGCCAACCGGCTGCGGCGGCTCTTCCCAGCGGCGGATGTGGAAATCGTGGTCGTGGACCAGAACGACGACCACGTGTACCAGCCGGGGCTGCTCTTCGTCCCCTTTGGGCTGGCTCGTGGCGAGGACATCGTTCGCCCCCGGCACCGGCAGCTTCATCAGGACATCGAGTTCCGCCAGGTCCCGATCGAACGCGTCGACACGGGTACTTCCACTGTGCACCTGGCGGATGGTGCGGAAATCCCCTACGACGTGCTGGTGGTGGCCACCGGCTCCGTCCTGGTCGAATCGGAAACTGAAGGCCTCACCGGAGCTGGGTGGATGGAGAGGGTCTTCACCTTCTACGACCTGGCCGGCGCGGTCGGATTGCGCGAGGCCCTCACTGATTTCGACGGTGGCCGGCTGGTGGTCAACGTGGTCGATATGCCCATCAAGTGTCCGGTCGCTCCGCTGGAATTCTGCTTTCTGGCCGACTGGTTCTTCCGACAGGCCGGCATCCGCGATGTGGTCGATCTGACCTATGTGACCCCGCTCGACGCGGCGTTCACCAAACCGGTGGCGTCCCGGACGCTGGCCGGGCTGCTCGAGGAGAAGGGCGTCGCCCTGGTGACCGAGTTCAACACGGGAGAAGTGGACGGTTCGGGCGGGCGGTTGGTCTCCTACGACGGCCGCGAAGTGAATTTCGACCTGGCCGTCGTCGTGCCACTGCACGGTGGGGCTTCCTACGTGGGGAGATCGCCGGGCCTGGGTGACGAACTCGGTTTCGTGCCGGTGGACGTGCATACGCTCCAGTCGCTCGCCAATCCGAACGTCTTCGCCGTCGGCGACGCTGCCGGAGTGCCGGCGTCCAAAGCCGGCTCGGTCACCCATTTCGAAGGGGAGGTGTTGGTCGAGAACATCCGCCACTTCCTGGCCGGCGAGCCTCTCGTCGCCAGCTTCGACGGGCACACCAACTGTTTCATCGAGACGGGATTCGGAAAAGCACTGCTCATCGACTTCAACTACGACACCGAGCCACTCCCCGGGCACTTCCCCGCCTCGGTAGGCCTGCCGCTGCTGAAAGAGTCGCGGCTCAACCACCTGGGCAAGCTGATGTTCCAGCCGCTGTACTGGCACAGCCTGTTGCCCGGCCGTGACCTCCCCGGCGTCGGGTCGGCGATGCCCTTACGGGGCAAGCACACCGAGGTAGCGCGATGACCCGGCCCACCCATCACACGACCGTCTGAAAGGAATCAACCATGCCCAGCGCTACCTATGCCGGCACCTCCGTGGTGGTGAATGATGAAGGGTTCTTCGAGAACCCAAGCGAATGGACGGAAGCCATGGCCCCCGAGATCGCCCGAGCCCAGGGCATCGACGAGCTCACCGAGCCGCACTGGCAGGTCATCAAGTTCATGCGGGCCGAATACGCCGAGAAGGGAACCGGGCCGACGGTTCGGGTCCTCGGCAAGACCTCCGGCGTTTCCATCAAGGAGCTCTACCAGCTGTTCCCGAAGGGTCCGGCCAAGATGGCGGCCAAAATCGCCGGCATTCCCAAGCCCCGCGGCTGCATCTGACCGTCCGACCGCCCCGATCACCAAGGAAGGTACATCATGAGTGATGCAATCGAAAAGGTGTCGATCATCGTCTCCAAGGGATCCCTCGAGGGGGTCTATCCGGCACTGATCATGGCCAACGGAGCTCGCGCCGAGGGGATCGAGGCCAACCTGTTCTTCACGTTCTTCGGCCTCGACGTCGTCCACCGGTCGACGATCGACCACATCAAAGTCGCGACGGTCGGCAATCCCGGCCTGCACCTGGCCACCATGGCAGGTGGGCTCCCAGGCGTCTCCTCGGTGATGACCCACTACCTCGCGAAGAAGATGGAGAAGCTCGATATCCCCCCCATCCCGGAGTTCGTCGAGATGATCGCCGACACCGGAGCCGGGATCTACGCCTGCAAAGCATCCGTGGACCTCTTCGCGCTGGCCAAAGATGATCTGATCGACCAGGTGATGGACATCATCACCGTCGGCGAGTTCTACGCGATGGCCGCCGGTGGTCAGATCATCTTCACCTGAGCTGGAGTAAGAAGCCATGGATCCCACCTTGTCCAAGTCTGAACCGGAGCCCAAGAGGGTGGTCATCGTCGGCGGGGTTGCCGGTGGGATGTCCACCGCCACCCGCCTTCGTCGGCTCGATGCCGAGGCGAGCATCACCGTCCTCGAGCGGTCCGGCCACGTGTCCTTCGCCAACTGCGGCTTGCCCTACTTCGTCGGCGGTCTCATCGAAGAAGAGGAGGATCTCACCCTCCAGACCCCGGAGCAACTCTTCGACCGGTTCCGGCTGGACGTGAGAGTCAACGACGAGGTGGTTGCCATCGACCGGATCGGGCACACCGTGAGCACTCGTTCCACGGTTTCCGGCGAGGACGACGTGATTGCGTACGACAAGCTGGTCCTCAGCATGGGCGCGGCGCCGGTGCGACCGCCGATACCCGGATACGACAGGGTTCGCACCCTCAGGACCGTCGAGGACGCGGCCCGACTTGCCTCCGATGTCGGCTTCGCACCTTTGGCTGCCGTCGTCATCGGAGCCGGATTCATCGGACTGGAGATGGCCGAGAACCTGGTCAGCCAAGGGATAGACGTCACCATTGTCGAAGCGACCCCGCAAGTGCTCCCTCCACTCGACCCGGAGCTCGCCATTCTGGTGAAGGACGAGCTGATTGCGCACGGCGTCCATGTCGAGACGGGTTCGTCGGTTGCTTCAGTCGAGGACCAGACGGTCACCCTTGCCGATGGCCGCGTCCTCCGTGCCGATCTGGCCGTCGGTGCGATTGGCGTTCGACCCGAGGTCCGACTCGCCGAGCTGGCGGGATTGGCCCTCGGGCCGAGCGGCGGGATCGCGGTGAATGAGGCGAACCAGACCAGCGACCCCGACATCTATTCGGTCGGGGACGCGGTCGAGAAGCCAGACGCCGTCTCCCACGCCACCTCCCTGATTGCCCTTGCCAATGTCGCCAACCGTCAGGGGCGCAGAGTCGCGGACCATATTGCCGGCCGACCGTCCCATCCGGCGGCGTCACTGGGAACGTCGATTGTGAAGGTGTTCGACCTGGTGGCGGCCACTGTCGGCTGGAACGAGCGCCGCTTGCGGGGCGCCGGCCGACGGTTTCGCGCCATTCACTCCCACCCCTTCGACCATGCCACCTACTACCCGGGCGCCACCCGGATGGCAACCAAACTGCTCTTCGATCCGGAGGACGGGACGATCCTCGGTGCCCAGATCGTCGGGCGGAACGGTGTCGACAAACGGATCGACGTGATCGCCACGGCCATGACGGTCGGACTCACCGCTGATCGGCTGGCCGACCTCGAGCTGGCGTACGCTCCACCGTTCTCCTCGGCCAAGGACCCCGTCAACCTTCTCGGGTATATGGCCGAAAATGTCCTGAGCGGCGACTGCGACGTTGTGGAACCGCAGGACCTCGACGGACTGGTATCCGAGGGTTGGGCGCTCGTCGACGTGCGTACTGCCGAGGAGCACGCGAGGGGGGCGATCGAGGGGTCGACCAACCTGCCGATAGATTCCCTCCGAGACCACCTCGATTGTCTCGGCGACCGACCGGTCGTCGTCTATTGCGAAGTCGGTCAACGGGGGCACACCGCCACGGCCCTATTGCGCGAGCTCGGATTTGTCGCCCGCAATCTCGATGGCGGCTACCTGACCTGGTCGGCCGCGATGCGCGCCCAGCCGCCTCTGGCGAAGGCCGCGGTGACGCCGACCCTGTAGACATCCGATCGCGGCGGGTGAGGACGTTGGTGTTGCCCAAGGAGAGCAACGGCGCAGGTGCCGCGACCTGATTCCCGACGGCATGAGGGTCCCGTCATCGGAACGGTCGGATCTGGCATGGTGGACAGGTGAACATCCTGGTGGTCAACGCCGGTTCGAGTTCGTTGAAGCTGCGGGTGATCAATGACGCAGATCAGGTGTTGGCCACCGAGGATCTGCAACGTCCGAAGGCGTTGGACCTTGCCGACACCATCGGAACATTCCTCGATGAGTGCCCGGGCATCGATGCCGTAGGGCACCGAATCGTCCATGGCGGTTCGGCATTCGGGCAACCCGTCGTCCTCAATGACGATGTCGACGCCGTGCTCGAAGGCTTGGCCGATCTGGCGCCCCTGCACAACCCACCGGGCCTGGCCGGGATACACGTTCTGCGATCGATGCGACCCGGCCTTGTTCAAGTTGCCTGCTTCGACACCAGTTTCCACGCCGGAATGCCGGCGAAGGCCGCCACCTACGCGGTGCCCCGGACATGGCGAGAGGAGTGGGGGATCCGGCGGTACGGATTCCATGGGCTCAGCCATAGCTGGGCGAGCCGGCGGGCGGGGGAGGTCCTGGGGACATCCCGGGAACACCTTCGGTTGGTGACTGCTCACCTCGGAGCGGGAGCCTCCCTGGCCGCGGTTGCCTTCGGGCGTTCGGTAGACACGACCATGGGGTTCACCCCGATCGAGGGCCTCGTCATGGCGACCCGCTCGGGGAGCGTCGACCCTGGTGCCCTCCTCTGGGTACAACGCCACGGTGGATTGTCGGCCGAGGACGTCGAAACGGCCCTGGAATACGAGTCGGGCCTGCTGGGGTTGTCGGGGGACTCCGGAGACCTCCGCCGGGTGATCGCCTTGGCGGATGGAGGGGAACCGGCGGCCGGCCTCGCCTACCAGGTCTACGTCTACCGGATCCAGACCGCCGTGGGGGCCATGTGTGCGGCCATGGGCGGGATCGACGGCTTGGTATTCACCGGCGGTGCGGGTGAAGGTTCGGCGCGGCTGCGGACCGACGCCTGTGCCGGACTTGGCTTTCTCGGGCTGCATATCGAACATTCCGCAAACCAGGAGAACGCCGGGGACGGTCTGGTGTCGCGCCCGGGGGAATCTCCCGGCGTGCTGGTTGTCGCGGCCCGCGAGGACCTCGAGATCGCCGGACAGGTGCGGAAGGTGCTGGGCTGACGCCCGGAAGTTCAGGTCTAGGTAACGGCGGGCGGCGACGGCCCGAGGTTGTCGCCATTCTTGGCCAGGTCGCGGTAGTGCCGCCGCCAGATGACCCGATAGATGCGGGTCCAACGGGGAATGGAGCGCAATCCGGGGATGAACGGAACCAGGGCCAACAGCAGGGTCAGAGCCATCATGATGGCCCAGACCTGGATATCCGCATTGGATGAGGTCTTCATCGGCGGCACCTGGTACCACAGCGTGTACAACCAGAGCCATGCCTGCCCCGGGTAGTTCCCGGTCTCGTTCATCATCCCCCATTGGGACCCTTGGAGATGGCGGGCCTGACCCAGGTCGGCCAGGTAGGTGCCATCGGCCATGAACAGGAGCGGTTTGGTGTAGTCGGTCCCGTAGAACTGGCGGGAGCTGACCAGGGCTCCATCCAAGGCACCAGTTTGCGCCATGGACGTGAGCGCCTTGATCATCGGGGCGACCGGTCCGTATTGGCCCGGCGGGACCTGGAGCCCCGCAGTGGTGAAGGTGGCGTTGGCCACCGCCTTCTCGTAGGCAGTCGTCCAGTTCCCCTGTTGCGACGCCGGAGCGGAGGTGTACACGGAGACGGCCGCATCCAGCGCCGGCTGGTTGGGGAGCGTCAGCAGGGGAGCGACGACGAAGTCATTGGCGGTGTCGATCGGGTGATGAACACCGAACCAACGTTCGGGCGAGAAGGGGCCGATCGACTGGGTGGCACCCGGGTTGCTCTGGTTGTAGGGAGGCCCGTAGTTGGCGCTGCCACTGGAGCCGTCGAGCTCGGTGATGGCGGTCTGGGCGAAGTCGACGGGTTGGGCCGTCGACCACGAACGCACCGTGGCCGGCTGGTCGTCGGGAGACGAGAAGACCACCGTCAGCCCCACCACCAGGATCACCACCACCACCAGGGCGATGAGGAACTCCTTCACCAGGTCGTAGGGGAGGTACTTCCCGTGCCATTCCTCGACGTCGCGATCGGGCCTGAAGCGCCGAACCCGGCCGGAACCGCTGGCGGATGCCGGGGAGCTTGTCATCCGCCTTCCCCAGTCGGGATCTCTTCGCCGAGCGGAACCGGGGCACCTTCAGGGTCCGGACTCTTGGATGGGGCAAACGGTGGCACCACGCCCCGCAACCGAACCAACAACACATGGACCGCCACCAGGAGCACAACGACCATCGGCAAGAGGACGATGTGCCACATCAGCATCTGGCCGAAGTTGGTGACGTTGAAGATTGCGCCGGCGCCCGTGGAGTTGATCCCGTCCTTCGCCTGGGTGGCGATCCACTGGGAGTCGAAGTTCTGCTGGGAGAGGTAGCCGGTGAAGGCTGCGCCGATGGATACGACGAAGGACACCACTCCGGTAATCCAGGTCGCGCGCCGGCGGCCGCGCCACGCCGCCATGAAGAACTTGCCCCAGAGGTGAACCACCATGGCAAAGAAGAACACCTCCACGCTCCAGAGGTGCAGGGAGTTCACGAACAACCCCACCGTCGAGACGTGCCACCATGACGGCCCGAAGATGGCCAAGACCAGACCGGTGGCGATGACCACCGCGAGGGCCGACAGGGTGAGGACGCCGAACACATAGATCCAGGAGGCTACGTAGGCGGGCTGGCGGTCCGGCAACAGGCGCTCGGGTGGCAAGGCGGCCACCGCCGCGTGGCGCAGCTTCGCGGTCAGTTGGTCGGCGTCCTCGGGCAGGTCTGCGGCCCTGTCTACCGGGGCCTCCGTGTTGGCGGTCGTCATCCTCGGCCCCCGTGCCGGCGGAACGGAATGAGAATGGCGGCAAGGAACACCACCACCATCAACCCGATGACGACCAGGTTGGCCACCGAGATCTGGATGAATCCCCAGTGGATGTAGTGCCCGGGGCGATTCAGGTTGATCAGGCTCCCGAACAGCTGACTCATCACTGCCGGCAAGGTCGACATCGGGCATCACCCCCAGGTGCAAAAACGGTGGATGCCCCGAGGTCTGAGGCAGGACGATCGATTCTGGCGCCGGTCACGAGTATGGCCCGCCGGATCGGATATTGCGAGGATGGTTACCCGTTATAGCTGACCTGCGGTTTCATCCATGTGCCCGGCGTTGCACTGCCGGATGATCCGGCACTCATTCGGTCTCGGAGGGTCCGGATCAGTTCTGAAGGCGCCCCGGGGTCTCGGGCCAGACGGGCAGCCACCGGGCATACCGGCCGTTCAGCCGGCCCGGTCCGCCTGCGACCCGAACCGGTCGAGTACCTCGGTCGCTTCGGCCACCACCCGGTTGATCAGCTCGGCAACCGTCGGCAGCTCGGTGATCTCGCCGACCACCTGGCCGGTGGGGAGCACCCCCACGTCGGTGCGCCCGTCGACCAGCGCCGCCTTGGTCATGACCGGCGCGTTGGCGGCCATCACCACCTGGGGCCACGACAGTTCGTTGCCCTGCTTCATGGCCCGACCCTCCTTCAGCAACGCGCCCAATGAGGTGTGGGTCTCGCGCTTGAAGGCCTGGGCGCTGAGCATGGCCCGGGGCAGGTTCCGGAGCCAGCTCGCCTTCTCCAGATGATCGACGAACTCGGTGCGGATGACCCGCTGGGGGGCGCCGTCCACCGCGGTCGAGACCACGGTGCCGGTCACCGGCGTCCCCAGGTAGACCTGTTTCACCGCGTCGGGGACCCGGCTCTCCTGGGTCAGGAGGAAGCGGGTGCCCATGGCGATGCCGGAGGCGCCGTAGGCCAGCGCCGCCACCAGCCCCCGCCCGTCGAAGAACCCACCGGCGGCGATGACCGCCACCTTGTCTCCCACCGCGTCCACCACCGCCGGCGTCAACAGCGAGGTGGGGATGGTGCCGGTGTGGCCACCGCCCTCGCCGCCCTGGGCGATCACCGCGTCGACTCCCCATTCGGCCACTTTCTCCGCGTGGCGTCGGGCCCCGATGGTGGGCATCACCACCAGTCCAGCTTCCTTGCACCGGGAGACCAGGTCCGGGTTGGGTGCCTGGGCGAAGCTGGCCACCCGCACCCCGTGTTCGATCATCAGGGCCACCCGATCGGCGACATCGGCCACATCGGTGCGGAGGTTGACCCCGAAGGGCTGGTCGGTGCGGGCCCGCACCTCGGCGATGGCTTCGACCAGCTCGTCGAAGGTCATGGTGGCCGAGGCCAGGATCCCCAGCCCACCGGCTTCGGCGGTGGCCGCCACCAATCTCGGACCCGCCACCCAGCCCATGCCGGTCTGGACGATCGGGTAGCTCGACCCCGACCAGCTCGCAGAACCGGGTGTGGAGGGCGGGATGCACCCGGCTCCGGCTCCCGGTCAAGCCCGCACCTCTCGATCCCGGAGGCTCCTCGGGTCCAGCACGTCGCGCAACAGGCCCAACTCCTCGGGAGTCGGCAATCGGGTTTCGGGCACGTCGTCGGGGATGGTCAAGCGGAATCCGGTGGCCTCGACGATCTCGTCGACGCTGACGCCGGGATGGACCGATCGCAACTGCATGGTGTGCTCGGGTGTCTCGAAATCGAACACCCCGAGGTTGGACACCACGTGTCGGATCTCATGGAACCGGGTGGCCGGCGCCCCGGCGGAGGCGGCGCGGGCGTAACCCACCCCCGACACCACATCGACCTGCTCAACGAAGGACCGGGTGGAGTGGTTGGGCACCCAGTAGCTGGTGGGATGGTTGACGGTGTTCCCGGGGGCTCCGCGCACCCCGATGAGCTGGGCCTTGGGCCTGGCCCAGTCCCCGATGGCGCTGATGTTCTGGTTGCCGGTGCGATCGATCTGGGAGGCCATCATGATCAGGTTTCGCCGCCCCGACCACACCACGTCGAACACTTTCCGGTAGGGCATGTGCGACTCGAGAACCAGCTCCGACGGGGCGGTCCCGAGAGACGGGGCCCCGACCATCAACGCCGCGTCGCCGTCGGTGAGGACCAGATCCGGGGCGAAGGTGAGCTTGGCCAGCCGGGCCCCGAGGGCGGGAGCCGTCCCGAAGGCGCTGGCCATCACCTCGCCGTCGCCCCGGAAGACCTCGGCACAGGCGATGGCGCAGAATTCCGCCCGGCTGACGTCGGTGGGGTCGCTCATCGTGACACCCCGGACTGGTCGTCGACCGGCTCCCTTCGTGCCTGCTGGTAGCCGCCCTCGTCCACCTCGAGGTACCGGCGGCGGAACGCCGCCCAGGTGTCCGGATCCCCGGCGGCCGACGCGTACGCCTTCTGGAACCCCTCGTCCCGTGGGTAGTCGGGAACGCAGGCGGTGAAATGGGCCCCCCCGGGGGTCTCGACGACCCCGTCGGTCAAAAGCCGGCTGATGCTCATGGTCTGGAGAGGCCCCTCGGCGGCGAACTGCTCGGTCGGGACCAGCCGCTCGGTGGTGACATACCGGCGCTGAGCCGCCCCGAGGAACAGCTCGTCGAAGAACGGGTCCGGCCCCAGGATCTGCCCCGACCCCCCGGCGTCGGCCCGGTTCACGTGGATGATGGCGGCATCGAGGGAGAGGGCCGGCATGGCCACCAACTCCTCGCCGTCCTCGTACGGCGAGGTGATGGTGCGAATGGACGGGTTGTGGACCAGGACGTCGGAGCCGAGGCCGGCGCGGGTGGGCAGGAAGGGGACCCGCTGGGAGGCGGCCAGCAGGCCCAGGTAGAACATGCCCTCGTCGATCTCCATGGTCTCGACGGCCCCGGCCTGACGGGCGGCCCGAAAATGGGGATCGGTGGGGATCGAGTCGAGGGTGACGAAGGCGTACACCACCTTTCTGACCTTGCCCGCCGCGCAGAGGAGGCCGACGTCCGGCCCCCCGTAGGACACGACGGTCAGATCGGTCAGGTCGGAACGGAGGATGGCCCGGACCGCGGCCATCGGTTTGCGCCGGGAGCCCCATCCGCCGATGCCGAGCGTCATGCCGCTATCGAGCTCACCGACCAGCTCGTCGAGCGAGAGTCGTTTGTCAGGCACTGTCCCAGTCCGTCCGTTGGCTACTTGGAGGTGTCGGCGTCGCGCTTCTCGACGAAGGCGGCGCGTTGCTCGTCGGCCACGCCGGCGACGTGGAGTTCGTAGGTGAAGCCCTGTTCGAGGCGGTAGCTGAGTTTGACGTCCACCGGGTCGATCCCGTTGAGTGATTCCTTGGCCCGTCGCAGGATGGTGGGGCTCTTGGCCGCGATGTCGGCGGCGACCTCGTAGGCGGCGTCCAGGAGCTCGGTGCGGGGAACCACCCGCAGCACCGAGCCGTAGTGGTGCAGCTCGTCGGCGGTGGCCACCTGGGCGGTATAGACCATCGACCGCATCCGGTGCTGGGGGACCAGCCGGGACAGATGGGTCGCCGCCCCCAGGGCGCCGCGGTCGACCTCGGGGAGCCCGAAGGTGGCGTCGTCGGAAGCCACGATGATGTCCGAGTTCCCGGCGATGCCGACCCCGCCGCCGAGACAGAACCCGTGCACCGCGGCGATCACCGGGATCTCACACTCGTACATGGCGGCGAACGCCGCGTAGCAACCTCGATTGGCGCCGATCAGCGCCTCGTCGCCCTTGGACTGGATCTCCTTGATGTCGACCCCGGCGCAGAAACCCCGTCCCTCGGCCCGCACGATGACCACCCGGTTGTCGGCCACCCTTCCGGCGGCCACCACCGCGTCGGCCAGGGCGAACCATCCCGGCCACATCGAGCGCATTGACCGGCGGATGGTCGATGACCACTTCGGCGATGCCGGGCAGTTTCTGATAGGTCTCGATGGGCATGGAGAACTCCGAGTCGGTCGGTTTCCGGGTCAGAAGCAGGCACCGGGCGCCGGCCAGGCCAGGTTCGGGCACCGGCTCTCACGCAGTGTGATCTGATACACCGTCAGAATAGGACAGTAGCAGTCGGAAACCAGGAGGCAGCAGTGGTGACACCCGGAAACACCCGCCCGCCCGTGCGGTTCGATTTCGGCGGTCAGGTGGCGGTGATCACCGGAGGATCCCGGGGGATCGGCCGGGGCATCGCCGAAGGGTTTCTGGCCGCCGGTGCTGACGTGGTGGTGTGCGGCCGGAGCCAGATGGCCGCCGGCGAGCTCCCGTCCGCGGTCGGCGCCGACGGCGAAGTCCGACGGGCCGTCCACGTGGTCGCCGACGTCCGGGACCCCGATCAGGCAGCGTCGGTGATCACCGCCGCCCGCCAGCGATTCGGGCGTCTGGATGTCCTGGTCAACAACGCCGGCGGATCGCCGGAAGCGGATGCCGCCACCGTGTCGCCCCGCTTTGTCAGCTCGATCGTCACCCTCAACCTGCTGGCGCCCTTCTACTGCGGGCAGGCGGCCAATGCGGTGATGCAGACCCAGGCGGAAGGCGGATCGATCGTGAACATCGGTTCGGTGAGCGGGATCCGGCCGTCCCCGGGCGCGGCGGCCTACGGGGCGGCCAAGGCCGGGTTGATCAACCTGACCCAGACCCTGGCCGTCGAGTGGGCCCCGAAAGTCAGGGTCAACTGCGTGACCGCCGGTCTGGTGGCCACCGAGGCCGGCCTCGCCCACTACGGCGGCGAGGCGGGGATGGCCAGCGTGGCCGCCACCGTGCCTCTGGGCCGCTTCGCCACCCCGAAGGACCTGGCTGACCTGTGCCTCTTCCTGTCATCCGCGTCGGTGGCCGGCTACGTGTCGGGGGCCAACCTGGTGGCCCACGGTGGAGGGGAGATGCCGGCATATCTGGCGGCCGCCGGCGGCTCCGACGGCTGACCGCAACGCCGGAGTGGTCCGGAAGGGCAATTTGCCTGTAGACAACGGGCCGTGAAACTCGCGGTGATTCAAGAATCTTTCCCGGGCGAGGCACGGGTGGCGGTGGTTCCCGAGGTGGCGGCAAAGCTGGCCGGTTCCGGGATCGAGGTCGTCGTGCAGTCCGGTGCCGGCCGTGCCGCCCGCTTCACCGACGACGCCTACCGACAGGCCGGGGCCACGGTGGTCGCCGACGCCTCGGCCGCCCTGGCGGGTTCCGCCATGGTGGCCAAGGTGCAGCCCCCGAGCATCGAGGAGGTGGCCGAGCTTCCTGACGGGGTATCGGTGATCAGCATGCTGCAACCGGTGGCCTCCGCCGACGTCGTCGAGGCGCTGGCGGCCAAGGGTGCCACCGTTTACAGCCTCGACCTGCTGCCCCGGATCAGCCGGGCGCAATCGATGGACGCCCTCTCCTCCCAGGCCACCGTGTCCGGCTACCGGGCCGGGCTCAGCGCCGCCGAGCATCTGGCCAAGTTCTTCCCGATGTTCATGACCGCGGCCGGCACCGTTCCGCCGGCCAAGGTGCTGGTCATGGGCGCCGGCGTCGCCGGGCTCCAGGCCATCGCCACCGCCCGGCGGCTGGGGGCCGTGGTTCGGGCCTACGACGTTCGGGCGGCGGCCAAGGATGAGGTCAAGAGTCTGGGGGCTCAGTTCGTCGAGCTGGATCTTGAAACCCAGGAGGGAGCCGGCGGTTACGCCAAGGAGCAGTCGGCCGAGTACCTGGCCAAGCAGCAGGAATTGCTGGCCGCCGAGGTGGCGGCCGCCGACGTGGTGATCACCACCGCGCAGATCCCGGGCCGCAAGGCCCCGGTACTGGTGACGGAGTCCATGGTCGAAGGGATGTCCGAGGGGGCGGTGATCATCGACATGGCCGCCGATTCCGGGGGCAACTGTGAACTGTCGGTTGCCGGTCAGGACGTCCTCGCCCACGGCGTCACCATCGTGGGGATGTCCAATCCACCGGCGTCGATGCCGACCCATGCCAGCTTTCTCTATTCACGGAACATCGCCAATTTTCTGGCGCTGGTGGTGAAGGACGGCGAGCTGGCTCCTGACTTCGATGACGAGATCGTGGCCGGCACCTGCGTGGTGAAGGCGGGGGCAGTGGTCCACCCCGCCACCGCCGAGGCCCTGGGCCTGCCGGCTCCTGAACCGGTCGGCACGCCGGCTCCGGCGGCGCCGGTCGACCCGACCCCGGTGGACACTGCGGAAGAGAAGGAGGAGGGCACGTCATGAACATCGGCAACGTCGGCATCATCGAACTCCTGACCATCTTCGTGCTGGCGATCTTCGTCGGCAACGAGGTGGTGTCCAAGGTCCCCAGCATCCTCCACACCCCGCTGATGTCGGGGAGCAACGCCATCCACGGGATCATCCTGGTGGGAACCATGGCCATCCTGGGTGAAGCCCAGGGAACCGCCCAGGTCGTGCTGGGCTTCTTCGCCGTGCTCCTGGCCACCCTCAACGTGGTCGGCGGATTCGTGGTCACCGACCGCATGCTCGAGATGTTCAAGGCCAAACCCACTGACCGGCGGTCGAAGGCGACCACCCAGGGTCCGGATGAGGACGGATCCACACCATGACCCTGTTCACCTGGATCGACCTGGTCTACCTGCTGGCAGCCATCGGTTTCATCCTGGCCCTCAAGGGGTTGAGCTCGCCGAAGTTCGCCCGGCAGGGCAACCTGCTCGGCGCCGGGGCTGCCCTCCTGGCCATCGCCATGACCTTCTCCATCCCGTCGGTGCGACACGCCGGCAGTCATCTCATCCTGATGGTGGTGGCCATGGTCATCGGTACCGCGGTGGCGGTTCCGGCGGCCCGCATGGTGAAGATGACGGCGATGCCCCAGATGGTCGCCATCTTCAATGGGGTCGGCGGCGGTGCCGCGGCCCTGGTATCCATGACGGCGTTTTTGGTGCTGACCTCGACCCGAGGCGGGGTGGCGGGGTCGCCGGCCGTCTATGAGATCATCGAAGTGGTCCTCGGGGTGCTGATCGGGTCGGTATCGCTCTCCGGAAGTGCCATCGCCTTCGCCAAGCTCCAGGAGCTGATGCCCGGCCGGCCGGTGACCTACCCGGCCCAACAGGTGATCAACGGGATCGTCGGGGTGGCGATCCTGGCTTTGGTGGTCACCGTCGCGGTGACGGCCAACGTGGCGGTGCTGATCATCCTGGCCGTGCTGGCGTTGGTGCTCGGGGTGATCTTCGTGCTGCCCATCGGTGGCGCCGACGTTCCGGTGCTCATCTCGTTGTTGAACTCATTCACCGGTCTGGCGGTGGCCGCATCCGGGTTCACCCTTCACAACAATTTGCTCATCATTGCCGGCACCCTGGTCGGCGCGTCGGGGACCCTGCTGACCCGGATGATGAGCAAGGCCATGGGGCGCTCCCTGGTGAACATCCTCTTCAGTGCATTCGGCTCGGTCATCACCGCCACCGGAGGGGCCGACGGGACCGCGGATACCCGACCGGTCAAGACCGGGACCGCCGAGGACCTCGGGGTGCTGATGGCCTACGCCCGAAAAGTCGTGATCATCCCCGGCTACGGATTGGCGGTCGCCCAGGCCCAGCACACCGCCCGCGAGCTCGCCGACCTGCTGATGGCACGCGGTGTGGAGGTCTTCTACGCCATTCACCCGGTGGCTGGGCGGATGCCCGGGCACATGAACGTGCTGCTGGCCGAGGCCAACGTGCCCTATGACGAGCTGAAGGAGATGGACGAGGCGAACCCCGAACTGGCCGACGCCGATGTCGCGTTGGTGGTGGGGGCCAACGACACGGTGAACCCGGCCGCCCAGAACACCCCCGGGAGTCCCATCTTCGGGATGCCCATCATCCACGCCGACCTGGCTCAGAACATCATTTTCCTGAAGCGCTCGATGCGACCGGGATTCGCGGGCATCGACAACGAGCTGCTCTTCGACCCGAAGACCACCATGCTGTTCGGTGACGCCAAGGACTCGTTGACCAAACTGGTGGCGGCGGTCAAGGCCGCCTGAGCGGCACCGGTACCGTCCTGACCAGGTTGAGGGTGCTTGAAGCGCCTAAATCCCTTGTGGAGCCACAAAAACAACTGTGAGTGATAGCGTCGCCACAACCGTTGCGTTCACGGATGCACCCACCTCAAACCTGCGGTGCATTGCTCGACAGACCGGGACATGATGAAACGACCCTTCCGAACCGCGAGCCAGCCACCGCCTCCGGTGACGTTGGTTTCCGCTCGGGAGGTCACCGACCCGTGGGCGCCGACACCCCACGCCCACTTCGACATTCGGTTGTCATCGGCGGGCATGACCCTCGGGCCCTCGGCCGGAAGCCGGGCCGTCGTCCCCACGGTGGTCCCGTGGTCGCTCCTCGTGGGGTTCTCGGCTGACCGGTGGGTCACGACCGCCGACGGCACCACCGGTCAGATTCTCGAGATCATGGTCGGCGCCCTCGACCGACGCGACGGCCCGCAGGTCCGAAGATTTCTCGTCCCGGCTCCCGATCTGGTGGACTTCTTCAAGGGGGTGGGCGGGTGGTCGAAACCGTGGGCGGCGGCGCTTCGGGGAGCCGAGACCGACCGGGCCGCCGACTCGAAGCCGGTCGTATCAGGAGTGCCACCCCGGGGAGTGGTGCCCAGCGCGTACCTGGCGACGGCGGCCTGGTTCACGTCCCGGGTTCCGCTCGGCCGGGCGCGCCGTTGGGCCGGTTCCACGGAGTTCGAGCCGGCGACTGGTCGGCAACCGGTCGGCAAGGCGGTCGTTGGCCTGGTGGTGCTGGTTCTGGCCGCGGGAGTGGCGGCCGCTTCGTTTGCCATCACCGCCTCGGGAAGCCCGCCGGCCCATCGTTCGGCCCCGCCGGCTGCCCACCGCGCCCCGGTGGCGCTGGGCAACGTCATCCAAGCTTCCGACGCCCCCAAGGTGCCACCCCTCCCGGCCGCGTCGTCGGCGCCGGCGCCGGCCCCGCCGTCGCTGGCCGGATCCCCGCCGCTTCAATCCCACGAGATCTTCGGCTACGCGCCGTACTGGACGCTTCCCGAATCGAGTGGCTTCGACGTGAAGAATCTGACCACCCTGGCGTATTTCAGCGTCGACGCCAACGCTGACGGCACCCTCGACCAAAGCGGATCCGGATGGAACGGCTACGAGAGCCAGGATTTGGCCAACTTGGTAACCCGATCGCACGCCGCCGGGGATCGGGTGGTGTTGACGGTGACCGACTTCGACCAGAAGTCCCTGGACAAGATCACTTCGGATCCGGCGGCGCCCGCCCGGCTGTCGGCGGCGTTGATCGCCGCGGTGAGCGCCAAGAACCTCGACGGCGTGAACTTCGACTTCGAAGGGGTGGGGAGTGGGGACCGTGTGGGGCTGACCAACCTCATCACCCAGGTGTCCAACGCCCTTCACGCCGCCAATCCGCATTGGCAGAACACCATGGCCGTCTATGCCAGTGCCGCCAGCGACTCGGCGGGGTTCTACAACGTCACCGCCTTGGCCCCCGCCCTTGACGGCTTCTTTGTGATGGCCTACGACATGAACGACCCGGTGACCCCGAGTGCCACCGCTCCGTTGGTTGGCGGGGGATATAACGACACCGAGGCCCTCCAGGAGTTCACCGCGGTGGTTCCTGCCGCCAAGGTGATTCTGGGTGTGCCCTACTACGGCTACGACTGGCCGACCGTCGACGGGACCCAGGGTTCCCGCTCGACGGGCCCCGACGCACCCCTCAGTTACGGCGTCATCGCTTCGGGAAACAACCCGACCTACTGGGACCCCTCCACCCAGACGGCTTGGACGTCCTACAAGGTGGGTGCCCAGTGGCACCAGACCTATTTCGACGACCCGACCTCGCTGGCCTTGAAGGCCCAATTGGCCAATTCCTTCAAGGTGCGCGGCATGGGGATATGGGCCCTGGGCATGGACGGCAACGACCCGGCGATGCTGGCCGCCTTGCTGGGGCAGTCGCCGGCGGCCAAGGATTTCGCCCCCGGCCCGACCGCGACCACCGCCCCAACCACGGTGCCGCCGACCACCACATCACCCCCGACGTCCACATCCTCGACATCCACAACGGCACCGGTCTATACAACGACGGGAACATGGCAGGGCCATTCCTTCGCCCTCACCGCGGTTGCCACCCCGTCGACGTTGTTCCTCCTCGGGACCCTGACTGCCTTCAAGACCAACGATCCACGCCTGGCCTGTCTCCAAACCGGCCCGGCGCTGCAGATCTGGTCATCGCCCACCAACCCCAGCGTGGACATCGTCGTTGCCGCCAAGCCTCAGGATTGCGTCTCGGGTAGTTGGAGCTTCCCGACCGCTGCCTTGAGTTCCGGTACCGGCGGCGGAGCCACGACCACCACGTCGACGACCGCGCCCAACCTCCTGGGCGTCCCGTTGATCAGACGTCCTTCCTGATCGGCTGGGTCGGGGCCGGCATCGCCCCGCGTGTCGCCGGTCCGGGTCCCGTCCAAAGGGAAGCAGGAGCATCCAGGATTCCCGGGACGATTCAGGACCTTTGACCCTGCTCAGGTGGGATCAGACCGATCACGATGGTCAGCATGATGAGGGCATTGGTGGAAAATGAGCAACGTTCAGCTCGGCGGAAAGGGATGCTCGTCGCATCTCTTCTCGCGATTGTTGCAGTCGCGCTGATCGCGTGCAGCAGCCAGGGCAATGGGTCGAGTTCTTCGGGCACAAAAGCCAACAGCGCGGTAAACAAGGCAGCGATGACCGCAGTCCTTTTGCGGGCGAGC
This sequence comes from uncultured Acidimicrobiaceae bacterium, assembly GCA_963819695.1. Taxonomy (GTDB): domain Bacteria; phylum Actinomycetota; class Acidimicrobiia; order Acidimicrobiales; family RAAP-2; genus DASZIT01. The sequence continues at coordinate 275,693 of CAWFXD010000002.1, forward strand.
GACCTCCCAAACGGATGGGTCGAGTCCTCGAAGGCGTCGCCCTCGAACGAGGCAGAGACCCGGAAGGCAGCACAGGGGATCCCCGAATGCAGTGCGTTGGTGGCGCAGGCAGACATTGAGAAGCAGTACACCGACCTGACTTCTTCAACCTTCACCGACTCCGCGATGTCCAGTGACTCCGCCAGCAACGTGAGCAACGACGTCGTCGGCTACCCATCGGAGGCTCAAGCGAAAACGGCGTATGGCGTGTACGCCGGGGCGGAGATGTCTACCTGCCTTCAACAGATTTTCGACAAGCTTGTGAAAGAGCAGGTGGCCTCGCTCAATGCCCAGGGTGGCCCTGCGGCGACTGTGACGGCCGAGGTACAGCGTCTCGGGGTTCCGGCCGCTGGTGATGCTGCGAGCGCGTACCAGATCACGGTCACGATCGAAGTCGCCGGGCAGAGCCAGCTGCTGGGCTTCGTGGTGGAGATCGTCCGGGTCGGCCAATACATCGTCTCCTACAACGCAACGCTGTACCAGGCGGCTCCCGACAAGTTCGGCGAGAACCTCGTGGACCGCTCCATCGCCAGGATGAAAGCTTCACTCGTCAGCTAGTCGTGGCGTTTCACCGACGTGTAGCGTCCCCTCGCTGCACTACGTGTGATTCAATCCCCTTTCTGATGTGAACGATGAGGTGCGGAAGTGTTCGAACTCATGGGCCAAGCACCTTGGTGATTGATCTGCGGCGCTGGGCGGCTGGTGTTGTCGCCGAGCGGAGGACATGAAGGCAGCCCAGACGTGGGCGAGATACGCCGATCCCAGGATGACCATCGGGCTCTACGTCTCGACCGACGCAAGAGCCGACAGCCATGCAGCAAAGGCGATGAGGGAGCGGTTTTTGGCGCGGCCGAAGATGAAGGTAGGCGCGGTGCATGCGCGACGACGAATGGTAAAGACAACGTTTCAGGGGGCCCAGAGCCGGTCGCGATGACCGCTCCGAAACGGGAGAAAGTCCTGCTCAGAGGTGCCTCACCGGGCGCTATGCTTGACACGCTCGGGGGTGTAGCTCAGCTGGTAGAGCGCTACGTTCGCAATGTAGAGGCCGAGGGTTCGAGTCCCTTCACCTCCACCAGTAAAAGCCCAGGTCAACGGGCTGGCGGTGGAATCCCCGTAAAGACGCTCCCCAAAATTGGGTCGGCGTGCACCGCCAACACTGGGAGTGCCGGGCGGCCAGGCCCCGTTCAGCAGGGAGGCCCACTGGCCGAAGGGAGACTTCAGCGCTTGCTGCCGGTCGGGGATGCTGCCAACTATCTGGGAGTCTCCTGAGCGACAGTCGAACGCCTCGTCTCCCGCGGCGAGTTGCGATCGTGAAGATCGGTGGTTCGAACCGCTACGACGTTGATGAGCTGATGGTTACATCGCCATCAACCGACGCCGAAACGGAAACGGACGGCCGAATGCCATGACCGTTTTGAACGTATTCATTTGACGGCCACGGTGAGAGAGCTCGGCGATCAACGTGAGAACAGCTGATCCAGTTGACGGATCGTCCACAGATCCGTGAAGGAGGTGGGTGCGGGAGCTTCCCTCAGCCCGGGTCAACAGGATGGAGAGGAAGCGGCCCCACCAGGAGTCGAGACCACCGTCACCGACCATCTGGAAGGCCAAATTGTCATACAGGTAGTCCACTTGTTGGGGTACAGGTCACCCTTGACGGGATCGCTTGAACCAGATGACCTGGCCCAGGATGAGTTCGAGCACGTCAAGTAACAGATGTTTAGACGGACGGGTCACGGGGTCGGACGCGCCGTCCCGTGAATGTCCAGGTGAAGAGCAATACGACCATTCCGACAAGCCCTACGGTGATCACAGTGCCAAGTGCTGCGGTCGGCAGCTCCAGCGCATAGAAACTTCGAACGTACGAGAGGGGAAAAAGGAGGACAAAGGCTACGCCTACAGACCCCACGAGTAGCGCCCGGCGCCAGGTCATGGGAAGTGCGATGAGCACAAGCACCGTAAGGCTGAGCATGAGCGCAACAAGTGTTGCGCTCGTACGCTGTTGGATCAGTGGCAGATCGTGATGACGGGCGACTGAGTAGGCCGCAAACACTGACGCGGAAACGATGATCCCGGCCGGAATCGCAAAACGCAGCACACGGTTCACGAATCCCGGGATGTAGCGACGGGTATTCGGTGCGAGCGCCAAAAAGAACGTCGGCACGCCGATCGTAAGCGTATCGATGATGGTCAGATGCCGGGGCAAGAACGGATAGGGCCACAACAGGAGGCTGACGGTGATGGCCAGCGCGGTCGCCCAGACCGTCTTGGTAATGAAGATGTTGGCGACCCGTTCGATGTTCGCCGTGACCCGTCTCCCTTCTGCGACCACCCCGGGCATGGATCCGAATCGCCCGTCGAGCAGGATCAACTGGGCGACGGCCCGGGTGGCTGGCGCGCCTGACCCCATGGCGATGCCGATGTCGGCAAGTTTGAGGGCGAGCGCGTCGTTGACCCCGTCGCCGGTCATCGCCACCGTATGGCCACGTGACTGCAGTGCCGTGACCATTGCCTGCTTCTGGAGCGGCGTCACCCGGCCGAAGACGGAGTGGCGCTCGAGGACCTCAGCCAGCTGGTCCAAATCGTCCGGCAGCTCGCGGGCGTCAATGGGCTCTCCGGCATCGGGCATGCCCACCCGAACGGCCACTGCAGCGACCGTCAGCGGGTTATCGCCGGAGATGACCTTGGTCGTCACGCCCTGCGCTGCGAAATACGCCAGGGTCTCCGATGCGTCGTCACGCACCCGCTCGGCAAAGGCGAGGAGAGCGACCGCGTGGAGCCGCGGTGGGAGGACGTCGCCGTTGATCGGAACATCGGTTGCGGCGAGCACCAAGACGCGTTGGCCCGTCCGGGCGAGCTCGCTTGCCCGGTTGAGGGTCGAATGGTCCGTGTCGAGTAGCACCATCTCCGGAGCCCCAATGACCCAGGTGCCGTTGGATCCGAAGCTGGCAGCACTCCACTTACGCGCTGAGGAGAATTGCACGGACGCCACTCGGTGCCAGCCGGGATTCGCCGGGAAGGCCTTGGCGATGGCCTCGAGTGTGCCATTACGGTTCTCATCATCGGCAAGGGCGCCGAGCGCCATCTCGACTGGGGCCGCCCTGTCGAGAGGCACGATCCGGTCGAATGCGACGGATCCGTCGGTCAAGGTGCCGGTCTTGTCGAAGCACACCACATCCACACGCGCGAGGACCTCGATGGCCGGAAGCTCTTGGACGAGCACGTTGCGTCGGGCCAACGTGACGGCGGCCACACCGAAGGCGATGCTGGTGAGCAATACGAGCCCTTGCGGCACCATTCCGACCAGCCCGGCGACGGTTCCGCTGACGGCGTCACTCACGCTGTCCTTCGCGTGGAGCTGGCTGAACAGCAGCATCGCCGCAATTGGGACGATCGCCCACGTGACATAGCGGAGCAGCCGGTTGATACCGTCCATGAGCTCGGAGCGGACGAGGGTGAATCGTCGGGCCTCGGCAGCCAACTTGTGGGCGTAGGCGTCAGCTCCTACGGCAGTTGCCCGGAAGCGGGCCGATCCCGCCACGACGAAGCTGCCGGACAGCACTTCGCCTCCCGAGACCTTGTCCACCGGTTCCGATTCACCAGTGAGGAGCGACTCGTCAACTTGAAGGCCCACGCTCGTCAGGATGACGCCGTCGGTTGGTATCTGGTCCCCCGTACGAAGGCTGACCATGTCATCTAATACCACCTCTTCGATGGCGATGTCATGTTCCGATCCGCCTCGCCAGACGACGGCGCGCGGAGCATTGAGTACGGCCAGGCGATCCAGAGTTCGCTTGGCTCGGAGTTCCTGCACGATCCCGATGAGGGCGTTGGAAACGAGGACGATTCCGAAGAGGGCGTCTTGGAGCTGACCGAAGATGAGGATCGCCGCCAGCAGCGTGCCGAGTAGGAGGTTGAACCGCGTGATGATGTTGGCCCGAAGGATCTCGCCGATGGTCCGACTGGTTCGTTCACCGCTGACATTGATTTGGCCGAGAGCCAGGCGCTGGGCAACCTCGGCTTCGGTGAGCCCAGATGGTGAGGTCTCCATCCGGCTATCCGCAACCTCCCGTCGCTCATTCGCTGGATGGCCAGAGGAGCCTTCGTTCATGCCTTCACGCGAACCGAATGACGCTTGCCGCTCCGACGACCAGGCGGTACATGGCCAACCGCGTGAGCGTCGTTAGGGTCTCGAAGGACATCACGATGAAGCGAAACGACCGGTAGGCCGCTGCGCCGCAGACGAGGAATCCGACGATGACCTGCCCGCGAATGTGGGCCCCGGCGGGTTCGGCGAGAGACGGCAGCTCGAGCACTCATGTCGCCAAAGTATCGGGGTCGCCACGAGGAACCCGAACCTCGATGCTTCTTCGTGGTCGGGGCCCGCCACAAACCCCCCATGGATGTTCACGCCAGAGCGGCCGATTCCGGCCGAGAGGGCGGTGATCTGGAAGGTCCCGACGGACCACCTGACCAGTAACTTCGATCGGCTAGGCGGCACTTCGATTGAGGTATCGCGGCGGCGAGTCCATCCACCGCGCATGCTCGTTCACCACGCCCGCAAAGCTGAGCCGGTTGGAGTACCGTTCGTGGGCACGGTGTGCTCGGACGGGATCGTCATGGGGGTCTGAATGCTTGGAAGGGGCAGGCCAGCCACGCATGTCACCGATCCGGTGGTGGTCCCGACGCCTGGGCCGGGCACGCAGGGGTGAGGCCCATGGACGCATCCATTTCAGGGTCCATGATCGTCGTCGGGGTGGACGGATCAGAGGGGTCCCTGAAGGCCCTCCGGTGGGCGGCACGGCAGGCGCAGATGACGGGGGCCTCGCTCCACGTCGTCACGGCATGGGCATTTCCCGAGCACGGCACGCCGTTCGGAATCGTGTTCGACCTTGCCTCAGGAGCCGACCCAAGCCTCCGCGCCCGCGAGGCGCTCGATCGGGCCATAGTCGAGACCCTCGGAGATCACGAGCAGATCGAAGTCCGAGCCGACGTCATACCGGGCGCCGAGGCACCGGTGCTCTTGGAGGCGGCGCGGGATGCTGACATGTTGGTGGTCGGAAACCGCGGTCGGGGCGCCTTTGCCGGGATGCTGCTCGGCTCCGTTGGCGAGCAGTGCGTAAGGCACTCCCCATGCCCCGTGGTGGTCGTTCGAGATCACGAGTGAACCGCCACCGAGGCCGTGCCTGCCGCCGTGGTAGATCGGTTTCGGGCAGCTCGGAGCGGCTTCTACTTCCTTTTCGTCCTCGCCGTTGACCAGACTCGAGAGCCGAGACTCGGCGATCCTCTTTACCAAGATGGTCGACTGAAACCGTCACCACGATCATGTGAATAGCCTGATCTGAAGGGCGCCAGCGGAGCCGATGCCGCCATGGGCCTCCCCTGCTGCTGTCATCGCACCAACTTCAGGCCGACGCGATCGAGGATCAAAGCTCGATTGGGCCTTTCAGGGCGGTACTGACCTTTGGCCCTACGCCCAGTCGCTGACCTGGCACATCATTTGACTGTGGATAGGAAATCCAGGTTTCGATCGTGGCTGACATCCGGCCCAGAAGGGTTCTTGGTGCTCGGCATCACCATATCCGGGTTAGTCGCTGGTGCCATTCTCCACTGGGCCGGGTTAGGCGCTGGAGGAAACCTGGTCTGGATCGTGACCGCCGGTTCGGGCAGTGCGCTGTCCCTCTATTCGATCGTCGACACCCTCCTCCGAGGTCGGCTCGGAGTGGACATCATCGCGCTTCTGGCCCTCGTCGGAGCCGTCGCCGTCGGGGAGTACCTGGCCGGGGCGGTCATCAGCGTCATGCTGGCCAGCGGCCGGGCCCTTGAAGGATGGGCTTCCGGCCAGGCGCGCCGAGAGCTAGAGGCCTTGCTCGAGCGAGCGCCGAAGTCCGCTCACCGCTACGGGAGCGGCGAACTCACCCTTGTCGAGCTCGAAGAGGTGGTCCCGGGCGACCTCCTCATGGTGGCATCCGGGGAAGTGGTGCCCGTAGACGGCTCCCTTGTCTCCGCCTCGGCTGTCCTCGACGAATCGGCGCTCACCGGGGAACCACTGCCTGTCGAGAGATCACGAGGAGAGCGGGTGCGTAGCGGAGTGGTCAACGCCGGCTCCCCGCTGGACCTCCGAGCCACGACGACTGCCACTGACAGTACCTATGCCGGTGTCGTTCGGCTTGTCGCCGAGGCCGAGCAGTCACAAGCTCCAGTGGTTCGGCTCGCCGACCGCTACGCGCTGGGTTTCCTCGCGGTGACCCTGGTTGCTGCAGGAACGGCTTGGGTTGTCGGAGGTCCGAGCCGGGCTGTGGCGGTTCTGGTGGTGGCCACGCCGTGCCCCCTCATCCTGGCAGCACCAGTCGCCCTCGTCTCCGGGCTCTCCCGGGCCGCCAAGCGAGGTGTCATCGTGAAGGGTGGCGCGGTGCTCGAACATTTGGCCGCCTGCACGACCTTGTTGATCGACAAGACGGGGACCATGACCGTAGGACATCCGGTGTTGACGGACATCGTGTGTACCGAGGGGGTGACAGCCGCCCGACTCCTGCAGCTGGCGGCCTCCCTTGACCAGGTTTCCCCCCACGTCCTGGCCAGCGCTGTGCTTCAGTCAGCGCTTGAGCAGGATTGCGATCTTTCATTCCCGGAAGAAGTCGAGGAGATCCCCGGCCAGGGGATCCGAGGAATCGTGGCCGGACATCGGGTGGCGGTGGGGAAGGCGTCTTGGACTGGAATGACCGGCGCGGCAGCCTGGGCCCGCTCGGCCCGTCGCAAGGCGGATCTCGATGGGGCTCTCACGGTCTTCGTGGGCATCGACGGTGTCCCGGCTGGTGTCTTGGTCTTCGATGATCCCCTACGACCGGACGCGGCTCGGACCCTTCGCTCGCTCAGGACAAGTGGGTTCACCCGGATCGTGATGGTCACCGGCGATCGAACCGAGGTCGCGGAGACCGTCGGTGCTGTGATCGGGGTCGACGAGGTGCTGGCGGAACGTTCCCCGGCCGAGAAGCTCGACGTGGTAAGGCTTGAGACGCGCCGGGCGCCGACCATGATGGTTGGTGACGGCATTAACGATGCGCCCGCCCTGGCTCTGGCTGACGTTGGAGTCGCCCTTGGGGCTCGCGGGGCCACTGCAGCGTCCGAAGCCGCCGATGTGGTGCTCACCGTCGACCGGCTCAATCGTCTGGGTGAAGCAGCTGCGCTCGCCCGGCGTACAAGGCAGATCGCCATCGAGAGCATGGTGGCAGGCATGGCCCTTTCGTTGGTGGCCATGGCTGTTGCTGCATTCGGTTACCTTCCCGCCGTCTCGGGTGCGATCCTCCAGGAGCTCATCGATGTAGCCGTGATAGTCAATGCCCTACGTGCGCTGCGCGCCGGAAGGACCGAGATCCGGCTCGATGAGAAGGACACCTTGCTGACCCAGCGGTTTCGCGAAGAGCACTTGGTGGTCCGGCGCGAGATCGGTCGCCTCCATGAGGTCGCCGATGCCCTTGGCACGCTCGATCCGGAGACGGCAAAGGAAGCGGTGCTGGGTGTGCATCGGATGCTGATCGAGAAGATCCAGCCTCACGAGGAAGCCGAGGAACAGGAGTTGTATCCGGCACTCGGTAGGTTCTTGGGCGGGAGGGATCCCATGGCCACGATGAGTCGCGCGCGCACGTCGAGATCGCCCACCAGATCCGTCGGCTGGGCCAGCTGATCGATGACATCGGGCCCAACAAGATCGACGAGGCAGATATCACCGAACTCCGGAGTCTGCTTTATGGCCTCCATGCCATCTTGAAGTTGCACACCGCGCAGGAGGACGAGAACTACCTGTCGCTCTCTGACGATACCAAAGAGGACCGATCAGCAGCCTAATCACGGGGATAGTCCCCAAACCTCAAGTCCTCGGTGACCGATCCAGAAATGCCGCCAATTGACGAAATAGCTGGACACAAGCGCTGGCCAATAACATGACTTGGAGCGCGATCGTCCCAATGCCCGCCCTATGACGTCCCCGAGTGCTTGGCAGCCAGGCGCAATTGGAGCCAGCTGAGGCGATGAGTGGACCGATCACTATTAGCAAGGTTGCTGGATCGATCGGGCCATTGCTGGGACTTTCGGCCCTGGGTGATCCAAATTGGATGTGAGACCCTGGCAGCAGTCGTCAAGCTGCGGGGTGAGTCCGGTGAAAGTAGTGATCGTATACGAGTCGATGTTCGGAGATACGCAACAGATTGCCGAGTCAATCGCCGAAGGGGTCAGAGGAGGTACGGCTGACGCGCAGGTTCTGGGCGTCGGCGAGGCGGATCACGGAGAGATTGCTAACGCCGATCTGATCGTTGTGGGCGGTCCGACCCACACGTGGGGTATGTCCCGGCCAAGTACTCGAAAGGGCGCCCCTGGATACGTCGACAAACCCGGCAGTGATCTCGTACTTGAACCGGGTGCGGACTCCGGACCAGGGGTGCGAGAGTGGCTGGCTTCTCTGGGCCGGGTCAACGGGAGGGCAGCTGCTTTCGATACGAGGTTGAAAGCTCCCGCGGCTCTTACTGGTCGGGCGTCGAAGGGCATCGCGCGCGGACTTTCGAATCACGGTCTGAGGCTGGTAACGAGTCCCGAAAGCTTCTTCGTGACCAAGAAGAACCAGCTCGTCAAGGGCGAGACCGAACGGGCTCGCGCGTGGGGGTCTCGACTGGCCTCGATGATCGAATCGTCCGCAATCAACAACGTCTAGCGATCGCGGCGAGGCCTTGTCGGCAACTCGGTCGAGTCAGCTCGGGCCGACAATTGGGCGTAGAGAGGATTCGGCAATATCGTGGGCAGGAAGGTCTTCTAGCCGCAATCGCCTGCCGCTCGGAGTGGTGGCCATCCTCGTGCCGCGGATTCTCGCCCGGTTAGGTGATGGCGAGCAGGACAACCACGAAAAGGACGTATGCCGCGATGATCAGCCCGCCGGCAGCGCGCCGAAGGCCGCGCCCGGCGTAGGCGAGCACCAACGTCAGCGCCGTCAGTCCCACATACCAGCCAGCAACGAGCAGTCCTGAGCCGCTCGGTTGGGCGAGGCCGACCACCGTGGCCGGGATCAAGAGGCCGGCCGTCACGTTGAGCGAGTTCGAGTTGAGTGCGGTGCTCAGTGTGGCCGCGCCACGGCCCCGCCGGGCCAGATAGATGGCAGAGACCGCGTTGGGAAGGCTGGTGACGGCGGCCAGGACGAGCCCGCCGATGATGATCTCGGGAACGCCGAAGTGGCCGCCCAATGAGGTCGCCCCCCTCTCCATCGCCACGCTGGCCACCACCACGACGACCAATGCACCCACGGCGGTCCAGGCATCCCGGGCCGTCCCACGTCGAGGGTGGATCGCCTCTTCGAGTTCGCTCTCCTCCTCGACGATGGCGGCGGTGATCCACGCTGCCCACTTCACCGGGAGACGCAGACGCCCCAGGATCCTTCGATGCCGCGCCGAGGAGAGCGATAAAGGGAACGAGAACGGCGAGGACGACGGCGAGGCCCGCACCAGCAGAGAGTTGGCCTCCGACGCTGAGTAGGCACGCTGCACTGACCGCCATGGCCGCCGCCCCGCTCAAGACCACGACTTTCCGGTGAAGGCTGATACTGCCGGCCACGATCGCGCCGAGCCCAAGGAGCGCGGCCAGGTTGAAGACGTTCGACCCGAGGACGACCCCGGCGCCGACGGTCGCCTGGTGGTGCACCAGTGCCGTGATGGAGGCCGTGACCTCGGGTGCGTCGGCGGCCAGGGCAGCAACCATCCCGAGGAGGGCTTCAGAGAGGCCGAGGCGCTCGCCGACCCGCTCCAGACGCGAGACCAGCACCCAGCTCGTTGCCAGGCTGACGATCGCCCCGACGACGAACGCCACGACGGAAAGTGCCACGTTCATCCGCGCTCCGGTCCGCTCTTCATCCGCCCAACCGGTGTATGGGTGTGGCCAAACGAACAGATGGGAGTGAATCCAAGCGACACACGTCAGCTCCTTGCGCGAACCATCGATGTGCCGACCAGGCTTCCCGGCTCTCCGACTACGAGCGTACCGCTCGCGCTGTGGAGCATGTGACCGGAAGCACACCCCGAGCGCTTCTGGATAGGCCTCAGACGGCTGCGGGCACCTAACCCGATTGGCCAGGTTTGAGGTAGACGCCCACGATGAGACGGCATTGCCCACACGGCCGGGATCTTGTACCTGTTGGCACGGCCACATTGACGCCGTCGGGGAAGGGTTAGTGGTCGCCTTCCGTCGACCGACGTTGTGATGCATGGGACGCCGCCGCCTTGAGCCCATCGACGTCCTTGGGTGCGCCGATGACCGCCAGGCGATCGCCAGCTTGGAGCACGGTGTCGCCATCTGGGACCAGGAGCTCTCGTCCTCGTTGGATCGAGGTCACGATGACGCCGGCTGGAAGTCTGGCGTGTCTTAGCGGCGCGTTCACCAGCGACGAGCGAGTAGTGATCTCGATGTCGTGGGTGCCGGCGGCATGATCGGTGCCGTCCAGCTGGTGAAGGCTGGCCAGCAGGCCGAGTCGATAGCCCCTGACCACGTCGGACATGGCGATCGTCCCTACGACGGCCCGGTCGTTGTCGAGCACGGGGATCCATTGTTGCGAAGCGGAGGTCAGGGCGTCGAGCGCCACGTCGAGGTGGGATGATTCGGCGACAGTGGGTGCGGATGGGTCGACGACTGCGTCGATGGTATGAGCGTCCGCCCCTTCGCCGAGCCGGTCGAGGTCCTTCAACGACAGCGCGCCTTCGAATCGGCCTTGGTCGTCGACCACTGGCACACCGGGAACGCCGGCCCGTTCAACCTGACGTCGAGCCAGGTGAGCTGGGGTGCCGCCTTTGAGTACGAGGCGAGGCGGGGCCATGGCCTGGTTGACAGCCACGTTGCCCAGAAGAGGCATCCCGACGAGGAGCCGTTGGGCGGGGGATGCGGCTCGACTCTGCAGCTGGCTTCGGTAGATGCTGTCGTCGTCGCGCCGGACGATGAACCACGCCAGTCCCACCGCGACCATGGCTGGGGCCAGGATCGACAGGCTCCCGGTCATCTCGGCCACCATCAACATCACTGCCAACGGTGCTCGGGAGATGCTCCCGAAGCAGCACATCATGCCCACGATGACGTAGGGCGTCGGACTGTGTCCCATGGAGGGAACGATCGGTTCGAACAGTCGCCACACCCCGGCGCCGACGAAGGCCCCGATGACCATTCCCGGTCCAAATATCCCACCTGACCCGCCCGATCCGATCGACAGGCCAGTCGCCACGATGCGGGCGAAGGGCAAGATGAGGACGACCCAGAGGGGGAGCGAGAGAAGCTGGTGACCGAGGCTTTGCTGAATCCAGCCGTATCCGGTGCCGAGCACCTCGGGTATCGCCAACGCGATGGAGCCCACGAGCACACCGCCAATAGCTGGCTTGACCCAGCGAGGCAGGGCGATGCGGGTGAACAGTGCTGCGATGCCGTAGAAGCCCTTGGCATAGAGCAGTCCGGTGATGCCGCCGAGCACACCGATCAGAGCGAACCAGAGGAGCTGCGAGGGATCGCCGAAGTGGTAGCTGGCGTTGAAGCCGAACAGCGGCGTGAACCCGGTGGCGGCACCGAAGATGACGTAGCCGACGATCGAGGCGATGAAACAGGGCAGGAGGGCTTCGACGTCGAAGTCGTCTCGATAGAGGATTTCGGTGGCCAGGACCGCGCCACCGAGGGGTGCGCCGAAGATGGCCCCGATGCCCGAGCCGATGCCGGTCGCCACCGCGGTGCGGCCATCGGCTGGGCTCAGGTCGAGCTCTCTCGCCAGGAGCGAGGCGAAGCCGGCGCTGATCTGGCCGGTTGGTCCTTCCCGTCCGCCGGAACCGCCCGAGCCGATGGTCAGCGCTGAGGCCACGATCTTGACGATGACCGTTCGGAAGCGAATGCCCCTTGGATTGTGGTGCACGGCCGAGATGGCGGCGTCGGTGCCATGTCCTTCGGCGTCGGGGGCGAATCGGAAGGCGAGGAGAGCACCGAGCAGCGCTCCGAGGCCAACGACCAACGGCAGCGCCCAGGGACGAGAGAACGAGCCTGATGCCGCACGCCCCCCTTCGCCGATCGGGGTTGGCACGTGGTAGCCGGCCAAGACTCCGAGGAGCAGATGGGTAGCGCCAAGGAGGGCTTCGTAAAAGACGATGGCGCCCGTGCCGGCCATGGCGCCGATGAGCACCCCGAGAACCAGCCACTTCTGCAGATAGGAAGCACCGGCCAGCCATCGCGACGCCTTGGCCATCGCCGCACGCCACGACGTTCGCGACTTCGTTGCACTCTGACCGGTGGACGACTCCTTCGACACAGGGGCTGAGCCTCTCTCTTTCAGAGGTCCCATCCCGTACTCCAGTCCTGCTCGGGCACCTCGCCCGCCGCCCGGGCCAGCTGTTGCAGGCCGGCGGCCATCGACCGTTGCACCTCAGGTTCGATTGAAGCCAACAATTCGGCGATCTCGTGGCGCCGTCGCTCAGTCACCAGATCGACAAGACGCCGGCCCGCCTCGGTCAGGCCGATGCGAACCTGACGCCGGTCGTTACGGTCTGTCCGGCGTCGTACCAGGCCCTTACGGACCAGCCGATCGACGAGTCTGGACGCGGTCGGAGGAGTGACTGCCACCGCCTCGGCCAAGGTGGCGACGCCCTGGGGGCCACGAGATGCCAGGACCACCAGCGACCGGTACTGGGTGAGCGTCACTTCTTCCCCAGCGTCGGCCAGTGAACGAGCGGCCATGGCGACCAAGACCCGGCTGGCCGTCACCACGGCGTCGAGGATCGAGTCGCTGCTGGAGAGACCCGTCTCAGTTACATGCATATACTAACTATTGCACAGTCGCGAGGTATTCTCCGGAGCGCCGGCCGCCGAATCTTGAACGTGAGCGCCCGAGGAACGGCCCGACCATTGACCGGCGTCTGCGGGGGTCTGGCTCCGAACGCGGGAATGGCTCGGATCAATCCCCAATCAACCAGCTGATGAGTTGTGCGTGCCGCTTGAGGTGCTCGTCGCCGATGAACGCCTCCAGAACCCGCCGGTGGGCCCGGGCGCCGAGGTCAGCGGCTTCGTCGGGGTGTGCCAGGAGATCGAGGACAATCTGCCCGAGGGTGGCGAGGTCGCTCGGATCCTTGAGGAGACGGCCAGTGCCGCGCGTGATCTGGGTGGCGATGCCCCCAACCGCCGAGGCGACCACCGGTCTCGACTTCCACATGGCTTCGGCCACCGTGAGACCGAAACCCTCGGCCAGGCTCTTCTGCGTGACCACGGTGGCGTGCCTCTGAAGGGCATTGACCATGGCGGCATTCTCGTCAATGTCGTCCATCGGAAGGGTGACGAGCCGGACGCGCCGCCGAGCCGCGATGGGGAGTTCGTTCCAGGCTGACAGACATTCGCCGAATACCTCGGCCTCCTCCGGGTCATCGGACACTTCACTCACAGAGGGGCCCACCAGCGCCAGCTGGGCGTCAGCCTGCCCGACCACATAGCGAGCAAAGCCCTCCATGACGCCGGTCATGTCCTTCAGCCGGTCCCACCGGGACACTTGGACCACCAGGGGGGCTTCGGGGTCGAGGGGAGCCCCGGACACGATGGAGGCTCGGCGCTCGACGAACCCTCTCGTGCCGTCGCGCTTCGTGAACGGAGCTGGCGCGTCGCGTCGGGTCTCCGGTAGAAGCCCTATATGCCGGAGTGTCCGCCGGACGGCCTCCCCGTCGAGATCCTCGTTCTTCGGGGAGAACGGGTCGATGGACGGTGGGATGATCCACACCTTGGACTCGTCGAGCCACGAAGGCACGTACCTCTGGATGGAGAAAATGTATGCCTGAGCGGCGGACACGTGGGGCTGCAGGAACGACCACGCTTGATCCGTCCAGTTGTTGCTCTCGTCGCGGCCTACGTGGCACCGCCATACCACCCTGCGCCCCGCCTCCACGAGCGGTGGCGCCATCCCTGCGGTCTGAGGATCGTGCAGGAGCACCACGTCACCTGGCCGACTGCGCTCTATGACCCGTTGCGCGGCCACGGCGGTCAACGCTGTGTAGTGGCTCGCCTCGGTCGATCCGAGCGCACCCCCGTCACCTTCCGCTCCGTGCAAACGGTTGTGGATCCGCTTGGTGATGGCAAAAAAGGAAGCGTCACCGGTGATGACTAGCCAGTGGACGTCGAAGCCGGCATCGAGGGTGTAGCCGACCAGCACCTGGAGCATCTCGGCCACTCCACCGCCTGCAGCCGTCGAACTGACGTTCCATACCGCCCTGCCATTGAGCTCCTGCTGCGTCGCTTCGGCCACACCCATGAGCTCGGCGTAGCGGCTTCTCCCAACGACAGGCTCCAGTCTCGCCAATGTTCTCGTGGGAACGAAGATCTCGCGGACCGCGTCCGAGCCAGGGATCCCGTGGGCCACGCCGTATTCTGACAGCTATCGAGGCCGTCGCAGGCCGACGGCCTCGGGGAAAAGGGAGCTTCTCCCCCATTTCGGCGACCGCTACGAGGGTTTTGTATCGGAACTGGAGCCCTGATGAGGCGGGCCTCCCAATGGCATCCGACCGATAACCGGGCTATTGCGGCGACGATGCGCAAGAGGTCGCTGGTAATCGGGTGAGTTGGGATTGTTACTGTGACGGTCAAGACCGGCACCCGAAGAGGAACGGCGTTCAAAGGGAGATGAGTTGTTGAACGAACCCGGCCAGGGGGACGACGCTGCCGAACCGTCGGATGATGAGCCCGACATTCCCCCCGTGCGCCGGCGGTGGGTTCCCGTCGCGGTTTTGGTCGCCGTCCTCGTGCTCGCCGGCCTCGGCGTCGGGCTTTGGCGGTCAGGAGGGAGCGGGCCCAGCGCGCTGTCGTACCCGGAAGGGGTCCCCATCCAGCAAGTGCCCGATTTGGCACCGGCCGACACCACCATGTCCGGCGCGCCCGTCGACGGCATTGTTTGCCGGACGACCATGCAGCAGTCCGTGACGTATCACATCCATGTACATGTGGCCATCTTCGTGAACGGCAAACAGGAGCGGATTCCGGCCGGGGCCGGCATAGCCGCTCCACGGTTGGATGAGCATCTGGCCAACGGATTGTTCGTCGACAACGGCCTGGATGGGTGCCTGTACTTCCTCCACGTGCACGCCAACGACGGCATCATCCACGTCGAATCGCCCAACAGCGGCACGTTCACGTTGGGCCAATTCTTCGACATCTGGCAGCAGCCGCTGGGCCCTGGGGAGGTGGGGCCGGCAAAGGGCACGGTCGTCGCATTCGAGAATGGCAAGCGATTCGCGGGAAGTCCCCGGGACGTCCCGCTGTTGCCCCACGCGGTCATCCAGCTCGACGTGGGCAATCCAGTCGTGCCATTCCAGCCGGTAACCTTCAACGTGACCGGCTCCTGCGGAGCCGGAACCCAGTCCTGCTCGGCTACGACCGGTTGACGGGAGCTCCGACGCCGCCGTTGTCCTCGCGCCGAAGCTGACCCTCGCCATCCACCCGCGCTGCCAGGTTGACTCGGCTTGGCCACCATCATCGAGGTGGTTCGATGGTCTGACCCTGGCCGCTCCGGGACCCAGCCGATATAGTGCGCCTCATTGTGGTTGTGTTGATCGTCGTCATTGTCATCGTCGTGCTCCTGGCCCTGGGCATCTGGGCTGCCTTCAACGGGCTGGTCAAGAAGCGCAACCGGACCCAGGAGGCGTGGTCCGAGATAGACATCGAGCTCAAGCGTCGCCACGACCTCATCCCTAACCTGGTATCGACGGTGCAGGGCTATGCCGCCCACGAACAGGGGACCTTCGAAGCAGTGACTCAGGCTCGGGCCAACGCGGTCGCGGCAGGGGCCACGGAGGACCCCAATCAGATCGCCCCAGCTGAGAACGCCCTGTCCGGGGCGCTCCGGTCGCTGTTCGCGGTGGCCGAGAATTACCCTCAGCTGAGGGCGGTCGAAAGTTTCCTCCAGTTGCAAGAGACGCTGACCGCGACCGAAGACAAGATCGAGTTCGCCCGCCGCTACTACAACACCAGCGCCCGCGACTACAACACCGCCCTGCAGACCTTCCCGCGGAATTTGATCGCCGGGCCCTTCAACTTCAAGGCGGTGGCGTTCTTTGCCACTGACGACGACAGCCGCGCCGTGCCCCAAGTGAGCTTCGATAATCCGGCCCCGGGCACCGCCGGGGGGCCACCGTCGGCCACCGGCACCCAGGGACCGCCGCCTGCCGGCTGAGTCACCCGGTGGCCGCTCGGGCGGCTCAGACTGACTGGCCCGAGGCGATCTTCTCGAGTTCGGCGATCCGCTGCTCGATGGGCGGGTGGGTGTCGTAGAGGCGGTGGTACCAGGTCTCGTGGTGCTGCAGCGGGTCATCGATGCACATGGCTGCGGTTGCGTGGTTGAACTTGGCGAATGGCTTGTCATTCTGTTGAAGCTTGCGGAGAGCGCTGAGCAGGCCGGCCGGGTTCCGGGTCAGCTCCACACCGCTCACGTCGGCCAGCGACTCCCGACGGCGTGACAGGGCCAAGCGGATGAGCGGTCCCAGGATGAAGCCGACCACCGCCAGCAGCGCGCCGGCCGCGAAGATCACGATCATGATCTGGCCGCCACTGTTGTTGTTGCGCCCACCGCCGGCAAAGAACGCGCTCCGCCACAGGATGCTGGCCAGCAGGGCGGCCATCCCGATCATGGTGCTCACCACCAAGAGGAGCCGAATGTCGTGGTTCTTGATGTGGCTCATCTCGTGGCTGGTCACCCCCTCGAGCTCCTCGCGATTCATGATGTCGAGCAACCCGCTGGTGAAGGTGATGGCCGCCTTGTCCGGGCTGATCCCGGTGGCGAAGGCATTGGGCGAGGGGTCGTTGATCACGTAAACGGAAGGCTTGGGGATTCCCTCGCCGATGGCCAGGGTCTCCACCAGGTTGTGCAGCTGCTGGTACCGGACCGGGTCCGCCGGCTCGGCGCCCGAGACCCGAAGCACCAGCCCGGCCCCGGAGCGGAGTGAGTAGAGGATTCCGCCGACCGCGAAGAGGCCGCCGATCACTATTCCGACGATGACCGGGGCCCAGCTGGTGCTGGTGGGCGTAGCCACCGAACCGTAGCTCGCCGAGTGGTGGGAGATGGCCCTGAACAGGAGGCCGACCAGGGCGCCGATGGCCAACCAGATCACGAAGAAAAGGGTTATGAAGATGACGCTTCGACGTTTGTTGCTGGCGATCTCGCTGTACACGCATCGAATGCTACGGCATCGGCGGTGGCAACATCGAAGTCGGATCTGACTTCACCCGACGAATATGACAGAGTACGGCTGAGCCGATGACCGACGTCTTCTTCGACCGAAATACGTCCCTGCCCAATCGGCTCAATGTGTCGTCCCTTCACGGCCCGGAGCTCACCATGCGAGTTCACCCGGTCCCTCAGACGTGCCGGCTCGGATCATTGCGGACCAGCGTGGCCAGCTTCGTCATCGATGCGCTCGCCGGGATTGCCGTGGACGGGGACGAGTCGACCTGGACGTTCACCTCCCAGATGTCGGTGCGCCTGATTCATGCGCCGGCACCCACCTACCTCGAGGGCCGGGCGACGGTGCTTCGACAAGGTGCCCGATCGGCCACCTGCGAGGTAATCCTTGTCGATGAACATGGTCGCCGCCACGGCTACGGCGTGCTCAGCTTCGTTCGGGTGGCTCGACGGGAGGGCGATCCGGTCAAGCATGTCTTCAGTTCAACCGCCGAGGCCCAGCGGAGGTTCATGGGACCGGTCATCGAGAACCCGCTTCCCGATGAAATGGAGATCGACATCATCGACGGTTCGGCCGGCACCGTCGAAGTGGTGGTCAGGGACAAACTTCGAAATCCATCCGGTGCCATGCAGGGAGCCATGGTCGCCTGTGTGGCGGAGGTGGCGGCCGAGGAAATGATCAGCGCCCGGTGCGGACGTCCGGCCTTCGTCAGCGACCTCGATGTCCGGTACCTTTCGCAGGTCAGAGTGGGTCCGGTCAGAACGACTTCGACTTGGCTGGGCGACGAGCCCGGGTCGTGGGTTCGAGTTGAGCTGCACGATGTCACCTCGGGAGTACTCCTGACCCACGCACTGGCCCGGGCAACCGTCGAGGAGTGACGGCGCGATTCCCGTGCCGGTGGTCGAAGACCCATCTTCAGATCCCGGCGCGCCCCGCGGTCAGCCCGCGATCAGAGATGGTTCGGCGAAGGCGAGGAGGGCGGCGCGATCTTGAGGGAGAGCGAAGCCCGCCTTGATCGTTTTGTCCACGTCGGCTGTATAGAGCTGCAGATACTTGGCCCGCGACGGATACAGCTGGGCCAGCCGCGCCGCCGAGAACGGCTTCGTCGAACCGAGCAGCAGGCAGATCGTCGAAGGATTCGGTCCGGGTGCGCCGGACAGTGTCGCCACGGGGACGTCGGTCGGTGGCGTCCGGATGCCGCCCTGGGCGATCCCGTCACTGTTACGAACGATCTGCGGGGTCGCTCCCGGCGTCACCTCGATGCGGGGAGCGGTGGCCGGAGCCGTGCCGTTCGTCAGCCAGTTGGTCAGTCCACGCAAGGCGGCTTTGGCCACGATGTGCATCGGCCCATTGTTGATGGGCACGCCGCAATTTATGTACTGCGCCGAAGCTCCGAGGAGATGGGCGTCGGCGTGAGCGGTGCCGACGACCTCCCAGAGCCGGAAGTGGCTGCTGTCGGGCTGGCGGGCCGCGTAGGAATTGAGGATGCTTCCCACGTCGGTCTCCGTCTGGATATCCATGATGGGTGTCTGTTGATCCGTACGGAAGATCGTCGGCGTACCGGTGATCGCGCCGGCGATGTCGGCACCCTTTCCCGGCGCCACCAGCGGCAAGCCGACCGCCCCCCGGCTGTGGATGAAGAACCCATCGAAGACCTGGGTGAGGGGCTGCACGCCGTTGACATAGGTGACCAGCGCGAAGGCCGACTGTGACTCACCCGCCGCGATCACCCGCTGCGGACGGGCCCCGCCCAGTCCTGCGCCATTGCGTACCGCCCGGGCGACCTGGGTGAAGATGTCGAAGGAGTAGCCATCGCCGGGATGAATAAGTGAGCCATAGCGTGCCGGATCGATGGCTTTGAGACCCTTGCCCGCGGCTTGGGCGCCAGGAACGCCTCCGACGTTGACCAGCACAGGGCCGCCCTCCACGCCGATGCGCTGAGCCGAGACTCCGACCCAGGCATCGCCGGCCCGCACGATCTCCTCGCTGAGGCTGGTCCATTCGGGGTCGGCGTCCACTCCTCCGCTGACGTTCAGCCACTCGACCACGACGGTGCCGCTGAATTCCGAAGCCTTGGCCGGCTCCCGCACCACCACCCGGGTGCGATACGCGGCATCCGTGTCAGTCACGAACGTCCAGCGCCCGTCGGACGTCAGCGCGCCGACGTCCTTGTAGGAGGTCGCGGTTCCGGCCGCGGCGAACTCGTGTTGGACGTAGCCGAGCGCTTGCAGGTTGGGTGGGGTTGATTCCCCCATGAACACGCCGTTCCCCCCGGTGAGCGCGGAGAGCGTGGCCGCCGGACCCGGCGGGATCGGGCGCTTGGCCGCGTTGGATGTCGTGCTCGAACCGCTGCCACTCGAACAGCCGGCGAGTCCCAGCAGCGCCAGACACGTCAGCGTGGTTGCGACCCGTAACGGCAACCGCGAGATCCCGTCGCCTGGTTCGGACGTCCTCATCTGCATCCCTCCCCCTGACTTTCCCTACGGGCCGAACCGCCCGCCGTCGGGGAGCTCCCGATAGCGGGGACGAACCCAACGGCATGACGCTGGCAGCTTCTGCTTGTGCCGGCATTGGCTGAAACGAGTAATGCTGGTGTCACCATTCCCCCCGCCGGATGGGAGCCGGCACTCATACGATGACTGGGGCCGAGCCTAGGACACAACCCCACAGCCGGACCGGTGGGGATCGGTCGCGGTTGGTGGCGCGGTCTACCTCATCGGCCGCTGAACACCGCGGGGCGCTTCTCCAAGAAGGCCCGGGCGCCCTCGCGGGCATCTTCACTGGTGAAGATGCGGCGGCTCTGCTCGGAGGTGGCCATGCCCGCCGTCGATCCCAAAGCCACGGCGTCGCGCATCAACCGCTTGGTCAACTGCACCCCGAGCGGCCCGTTCGCCGCCACCTCGGCGGCCAGCACCTTGGCCGCCGTCAAGAGTTCCTCCGCCGGGACCACCTGATTGACCAACCCCACCGCCGCGGCTCGGTCCACCTCGATCAGCCGACCGGTGAGCCCCATCTCGAGGGCCAGCGCTTGCGGGATCCGTAGTGAGAGCAGGGTTCCTCCGCCGGCGGCGTACAGCCCGCGCTTGACCTCGGGGAGCCCGAATCGGGCGTGCTGAGCTGCAACCACGAGATCACAAGCCATCATGATCTCGAGACCACCACCGACCGCCGCACCGTTGACGGCCGCCACCAATGGCTTGGGATAGGAGCCGCTCATGAACTGGGCGAACCCCTCGGCTCCCGATCGCGACGGTGACGCGGTCGAGGTGTCGGCCCGGTCGCCGAGGGTGCTGAGGTCCATTCCCGCACAGAAGACCCGCTCGCCGGCACCGGTGATGACCACCGCCCGGACCGAGTCGTCGTCGAGGATGTCCTGGAGGGCGATCCCCAGCTCCTCCATCAGCGGCGGGTTGAGGGAGTTGGCCGCTTCCGGGCGGTTGAGCGTCAGGACCTCGATCTGCTGGATTCGCTCTCTGAGAATGAGCACGTGACTTCCTCCCTGGACTAGCGGCCGAGCCGGGTGGTTGACGCCAACTCCGCCGCCCCCGCCATGCTGGCGAGGACCACGTCCCCGAAGGCGGCCATGGTGGGGTTGTCGGCCTCCCCCGACACCACCCGGGCGTACCCTGCCTCGAGCACGATGGCCAGCTTGAACCGGGCCAGGATCACGTAGTAGTCGATCTCGTCGACGCTTCGCCCGCTGACCGTGGCGTAATGGTCCAGCATCTCGGCCCGGGTGGGCATCCCGGTGCAGTCGACATACCCCTTGGTCCGGTCCTCGCCGGGATCCGTCCATCCATTCATGACCCAGGCCAGGTCGAGCAGCGGGTCCCCCACCGTCGACATCTCCCAGTCGACCATGGCCGCCAACCGGGCCGGGGCGCCGTGGTGGAACATCACGTTGGCGAATTGGTAGTCGCCGTGGATGATGCCCGGTTCCCAGTGGCTGGGTTTGTGGTTGCGAAGCCAATCGGCCGCCACCTCGAGGCCGGGGATGTCCCGGAATTTGACCGCGTCCAGGTGGGCCATCCACCGGTCCACCTGGCGGTCGTGGAAGCCGTCGGGCGTGCCGAATCCCTCGAGGCCCTGGGCCCTCCAGTCCACCCGGGCCAAGCGGGCGATGCCGTCGACCAGCTGGATGGCCAGCCCGTAGCGGGCCTCCAGGTCGGTGCCGAACGGCGCGGGCCAGCCGTCCATGTTCATGGGGGACCAGCCGTCGACCAGGCTCATCAAGTAGAAAGACGAACCCATCACCTCGTCGTCGTCACAGGCCGCATAGGCCTCGGGATGGGGCACGTCAGTTCCGTTGAGGGCGTGGAGGACCCGGTACTCGCGCATCATGGTCTTGTTCCGGCCCTGGGGCACCACCCGGGGCGGTCGGCGCAGCACGGCGCGGAAGTCCCCCCGGCGGATCTCAAAGATCTCATTGGATGCCCCGCCGCTGATGAACGTCGAGGTCACCGGCTCCCCTTTCCCCGGGAGGTCCTGGGTGTCCATCCACGCACCCAGGCGCGGCTCGTTCACCAGGCCGGCAGTTCGGGCGGCGATGGCGGCTTCCTCTTCCGGGGTGGGCTTCGCCATGGTCTCAGGCTCCTTTGAGGTAACGGGGCGACGGTGTTGTCGGAGATCGCCGGCGGTCGGGTGCGCGGCTCATTCGACCGGTTCCGGGTCATCGGGATACGGCTCGACGAAGGCGGTCTGGGTGGCGGTCACCAGGCCGTCATGCATTTCGATGGGCGGCGCCTGGACGGCCGGGTTGCGGACCCGCGAGGCCATGATGCCCTCGCGATGTCGAAGGGCGAACATGCTCTCTCGCCGACCCGAGTAGGTCACCGGTTGGCGCACCATCCAGACGATGCCTTCGGCGGCGACTTCGGAGGGTTCCCAATTCGAGTGGTCGGCGCCGGGAGCGTTGGCCACGAAGCCCTCGGAGGCCACCGCCATGTCGATGCGGAAGCAGTTGACGGCGATACCGTCGCCGGCCAGTTGGGAGGCGGCGTCGACCGTCAACCGCTCGAGGGCCACTTTGGACATGCCGTAGGCCATCAGCGACGGGTGGGGGTAGAGGGCGGCCACCGAGGAGACGTTGACGATCGAGCCCCCGCCGGCGGAGCGCATGGCCGGGACCGCTTGTCGGACGGCGATCATCGGGGCCCGCATGTTCACCTGCATCACCAGGTCGAACCGGCGCAGCGGGATGTCCAGGTCCCCGATGAAGGTGATGGCCGCGTTGTTGATCAGGATGTCCAGCCGACCGAAGTGGTCGAGGGTGGTGGCGACCATCGCTTCCACCTCGGTGTCGACGGCCAGATTGGTCGGGACCGCCAACCCAAGCCGTCCCGTGGCTACGACCCGGGCCACCGTCTCGTCGATGGTGCCCGAAGTGCGCTGGGGTTGGTCACGGGTGGACCGGGCCGCACAGGCCACATGACAGCCGGCCTCGGCCAGCGCCACCGCGGTGGCGGCCCCCACGCCCCGGCTGGCCCCGGTGACCAGGGCCACCTTCCCATCGAGATCGTCCATGACCTGCCTTCCCCCGCCTGAGGCGGCTCGTCCGACGCCGGGTCCAAACAGTATGTATGTTAGATACACCATGAATCAAGCGCCCCCGGACCGGCTCGTCGAGGCCGGAGAGCCCCCGTCTCTCCGGGCCGCCCACGTCCGTGACACCCGACGGGCGCTCCTCGACACCGCCCGGCAGGTGTTCGCCGACAACGGGTTCCAGGCCACCCGGACCGAGGAGATCGCCCAGCGGGCCGGTTTGACCCGGGGGGCGCTGTATCACCACTTCCGCGACAAGGAGGACCTGTTCCGAGCCGTCCATGAGGAGATCGTCGGCGAGGTGACCCAGCTGCTGAAGCGACGATCCGGAGACGATCGCCTCAGCGCCTGGGCCCTGTTTCAGGCCAACAGCGAGATCTACCTCGATGCGGCCTCCACCAATCGCGCCTACCGGCAGATCGTCCTGATCGACGGTCCGGCGGTGATGGGTTGGAACGCGGTGTCCGAACGGCGCGACGGACCGACCCACCGGATCTTCCAGTACCTGCAGGACGCCATGGACGAAGGCGTCCTCGAGCAACAGCCTGTCGAGCCGCTGGGCCAACTGCTATCCGCCCTCGGGGTGGCCGCCGCCATGTACGTGGCCCACGCCGACGATCCTGAAGCCGCGCGGCGGGAGATCACCCGGTGCTACGAGCAGTTCCTTTCCGGTCTCGGGGTGGGCGACCGGCCACCGGTGGTGGCAACCGACCAGCCGGAGCCGGCCCACCCGGAGGCATCGCCCGGCTGACTCGCATATCCGACCAACCCCACCGCCCTCGGGCGACCGCACCATCAGGAGGGAAGACAAATGGCCTGGGATTTCTCCACCGAACCGGAGTTCCAAGAGAAGCTGGACTGGGCTCGTCAGTTCGTCAGCGACAAGGTCGAGCCGCTCGACCTGCTTTACCCCCACAAGCAATTCCACCCGTTGGACGACGAGCTTCGGCCCATCGTCGACCCCATGAAGCAGGAGGTACGGGATCACGACCTGTGGGGCGCCCACCTGGGACCGGAGCTGGGTGGCAAGGGGTACGGCCAGGTCAAGCTGGCCCTGCTCAACGAGATCCTCGGGGTGTCCCAGTGGGCCCCCATCGTGTTCGGGACCCAGGCGCCTGACACCGGCAACGCCGAGATCATCGCCCACTACGGGACCGAGGAGCAGAAGGAGAAGTACCTCCTGCCCCTACTCAACGGCGAGGTATTCTCCTGCTATTCGATGACCGAGCCCCAGGCCGGTTCGGACCCCCAGCAGTTCACCACCGCCGCGGTGCAAGACGGCGACGAGTGGGTCATCAACGGTTGGAAGTTCTTCTCGTCCAACGCCCGAACCGCCGCGTTCCTCATCGTTATGGCCGTCACCGACCCCGAGGTGAGCATCTACCAGGGAGCGTCGATGTTCCTGGTCCCGACCGACACCCCCGGGGTGATCATGAGCCGGCACGTCGGACTGGCCGGCGAGTCCGAAGGTGAGGGGATGCACGCCCTCATCCACTACGACAATGTCCGGGTCCCGGCCGACAGTCTGCTGGGGGGCGCGGGTCAGGCGTTCGCCATCGCCCAGACCCGGCTCGGCGGCGGTCGGGTGCACCACGCCATGCGCACGGTGG
The DNA here is from genome assembly GCA_963819695.1 of uncultured Acidimicrobiaceae bacterium. Taxonomy (GTDB): domain Bacteria; phylum Actinomycetota; class Acidimicrobiia; order Acidimicrobiales; family RAAP-2; genus DASZIT01. The sequence goes on from CAWFXD010000002.1 coordinate 300,090, forward strand.
CCGTCTGCCAGCGGGCCCTCGACCTGCTCTGCGAGCGGGTGTTGAGCCGGGAGACCCAGGGGAGCCTGCTGGCCCGGAAGCAGTTCATCCAGGGGGACATCGCCGACTCCTACGCCGAGCTCCAACAATTCCGGCTGTTGGTGCTGTACACCGCCTGGGAGATCGACCAGGTCAAGGACTACCGGCGCACCCGCAAGAACATCGCCGCCATCAAGGCGCTCACCCCCAAGGTCGTCCACGACGCGGTGTGGCGTTCCATGCACGCCCATGGGGCGCTGGGCGTGTCCAACGAGATGCCGTTCGGGGGCATGTGGATGATGGCGCCGGTGATGAGCGTGGTGGACGGTCCCACCGAGGTGCACAAGGTGACCGTGGCCCGCGAGGTGCTGAAGGACTACCAGCCGGCACCGGGGCTGTGGCCCACCGCCCACCTCCCCGCCCAGCGGGAGGCGGCCCGGGAGAAGCTGGCCGCCCATATCGAGCACGTCGTCGGCAACTCGTAGTCTCGACCGATGCGAGCCGCCCGTTGTCTCGCCTACGGGCCTCCGTCCACCGTGGTGGTCGCCGAGGTGCCCGATCCGGTGGCCTCGGTTGGACAGGTGGTGGTGGACGTCGCCGCCGCCGCCGTCAACTTTCCCGACGTCCTGGTGGTGGCGGACAAGTACCAGATCACCATCCCGGTGCCCTTCACCGTGGGCAGCGAGTTCGCCGGTACCGTCAGGGCGGTCGGGGGCGGAGTGGGCAACCTGTCGGTGGGGGACCGGGTGATGGGCTCGGCCCTGTTCGGAGCGTTCGCCGAACAGGTCGCGGTGTCGGCCGCCTCGCTCCGGACCGTCGACCCGGCCATCGACCTGTACACCGCGGCGGCTTCCGGGGTCGCCCATTGCACCGCCTACCACGCCCTCCGCAGCGTCGCCCGGGTCCAGCCGGGGGAGTGGGCCGTGGTGCTCGGGGCGGCCGGCGGGGTGGGCCTGGCCGCCGTCGAGTTGGGCGCCGCCCTCGGAGCCCGGGTGGTGGCCGCGGCATCCTCGTCCGAGAAGCTGGCCCTCTGCCTCCAACGCGGGGCCGAAGCGGGGGTGAACTACAACACCGAGGACCTCAAGGTGCGGATCAAGGAGATCACCGGCGGCGGCGCTGACGTGGTGGTGGACCCGGTGGGTGGGTCGTCCGCCGAACAGGCTCTCCGGGCCCTCGGCTGGGGTGGTCGGTTCGTCACCGTCGGGTTCGCGTCGGGGGAGATCCCCCGCATCCCGCTCAACCTGGTCCTGCTCAAGGGCGTGTGGGTCTCCGGGTTCACCATGGAGGGCTTCGCCCGCCACCAGGCCGGGGACCGGGAACGGGACCTGGCCGAGCTCGCCGAGCTGGCCCGGGCCGGCCGCGCGGTTCCTTATATATCGGCGACCTATCCCCTGGATCAGGTGGGTCGGGCCCTGTCCGATCTGAGTGAGCGCCGGGCCACCGGCAAGGTACTGGTGGACCCCACCCGTTGAGGCCGGGCCCTCTGGCGGCAGATTCCGGGGCCGACATCGGTAATAGCATTCCGATAAGCTGCCAAGGTCGTTCTGATCCAAGAGGAATCGGTCTGGTCGCGGCCCGCCGACTGAGAAGAGGAGTGCGTTTTCCCATGCCGTCACGAAAGCTCGATTTCCCGGTGTTCGACGCCGACAACCACATGTACGAGACGACGGACGCCTTCACCAAGTACCTCCCGTCCGAGTACGCCGGGCTGATCAAGTACGTCCAGGTCGACGGCCGGACCAAGATCGCGGTCAACGGCGTCATCAGCGAGTACATCCCCAACCCCACCTTCGCCCGGGTGGCGGCACCCGGTGCGCAAGAGGAGTACTTCAAGATCGGCAACCCCGAAGGCAAGACCCGGCGGGAGACGCTGGGTCGGGCCATCGACGCCCTGCCCGGGTTCTCCGATCCCGCGCCACGTCTGGAGCTCATGGACGAGTTGGGTCTGGACCGGGCCCTCATCTGGCCCACCCTGGCCAGCCTGCTCGAGGAGCGCATCCGTGACAACCCGCCGGCGGTCCACGCGGTGATCCACGCCCTCAACCAGTGGATGCACGAGCACTGGACGTTCAACTACGAGAACCGGATGTTCCCGTCCCCGGTGGTCCACCTGGGCATCGTGGACCGGGCCATCGGGGAGCTGGACTGGCTGGTCGAGAGGGGTGCCCGCATCATCCTCATCCGCCCCGCCCCGGCCTGGGGACTTCTGGGCCCGCGGTCGCCGGCCCTGCCGGAGTTCGACCCGTTCTGGAAGCGGGTGGCCGAAGCCGGTGTGGTGGTCGGGATGCACGCCTCCGACAGCGGCTACCAGCGGTACGCCAACGAGTGGGAGGGCACCACCCATGGCGAAATGACACCGTTCCAGGGCGACTCGGGCTTCCGGGCCATCACTGGGCACCAGGGTCGGCCGATCATCGACACGGTGGCCTCCCTGGTCGGCCACGGTCTGTGCTCACGCTTCCCGAGCCTCACCTTCATTCCGGTCGAGAACGGGAGCAACTGGGTCCGGCCGATGCTCGCCGACATGGAACACGCCTGGATCCACTCGCCCAATTCGTTCGATGAGAACCCCGTCGAGGTGCTGAAGCGGAACATCTACGTGCATCCGTTCCACGAAGAAGACCCCAAGGGTCTGATCGACATCCTGGGCGCCGATCGGGTGCTGTTCGGATCGGACTATCCGCACCCCGAAGGCATGTCCGACCCGATCACCTTCGTCGACGACCTCGAGGGCCTGCCTGCTGAGGTCATCCGGAAGGTGATGGGTGGCAACCTGACCCGCTTGATGGGCTTGGAGGAGGCGGCCTGACCCACCGTCGGCTTGATGGGTACCGGCCGGAAGAGACCGTGTTCCGTCGGCGATGGGCAAAAGTGTTTTTGCGACAGCATCGTGTCCGGCAATCGTTGGCGGTGCACTGATCGGAACTCGCGGTCCGCGGGTGGATGGCGATGGAGGAGCTGGCCAGATGGACCTCAACCCTTCCGAGGAACAGCAGCAGCTGATCGAGGCGTTCGGCGCGCTCTACGCCAAGGAATCGTCATCCGAGCGGGTCCGGGCCGCCGAGCCGGTGGGACACGACCCCGACCTGTGGCAGAGACTCCGGGACAACGGTGCTCTCGAGATGTCCGTCGACGAGCAGGCCGGAGGATCGGGAGCTTCGCTGCTCGACCTGGCCCTGGTGGCCGAGCAGCACGGGCGGTTTCTCGGGTCGGCTCCGATGTTGGAAGCCCAGGCGACGGCCCGGCTGTTGGCCCGGGTGGAAAGCCCGGAGGCGAAGTCGGCCCTGGTTGCCGCCCTCGCCGGTGACCGTCTGACCACCCTCGCCCTCCACCCGCCTCGGAACGGGGTACTGACCATGGTGCCGTCCGGGGCGGTGGCCGACACCGTGGTCTACTTCGACGGGAATCGGCTGTGGTCGGCCGAAAGCCAGGAGCGGCGCCGGGTGGCCAATCTCGGTTCACTCCCGGTGGCTGACATCGCGGTCGGCACCGACGCCCGGCTGCTCGGATCCGGACCCGAGGTCGGGACCTTGTTCGACCTGGCGCGGGACGAGTGGTTGGTGCTGATGGCCAACGCCCTGGCCGGCATCGCGACCCGGTCCCTCGAGCTCGGCGTCGCGTACGTGAAGGAGCGGCACGCCTTCGGGGTGCCGGTCGGCTCCTTCCAGGCCGTCGCCCATGGCCTGGCCGATGCCGCCACCCGCGTCGACGGTGGCGGCCTGCTGGCCCGGGAAGCGGCATGGGCCGCGGCCGAGGAGCCGGACCGGGCGTCCGAGTTGGCCGCTCTGGCCTGTGCATTCAACGCCGAGGCGGCCCGGGAGGCGAGCTACCGGAGCCTGCATTATCACGGCGGGTACGGGTTCATGCTCGAGTACGACATTCAGCTGTACTTCCGGCGGGCCAAGGCCTGGCCCGCACTCTTTGCCGAACCGGCCGCCCTCTACGCCCGGGCCGAGGGTCATCGACTCTCCGCCCGGTCCGCCGGGCCACCCTCCGTCCATCCGGCCCCAGGTTCTCCGACGATGGACTTTCGACTCGGCGAGGGCAGCGAGGCGTTCCGGCAGGAGGCCCGGACGTTTCTGGACGAGGTGCTCACCGACGAGGTGCGGGACCAGATGCACCGAACCGGTGTTCATCACAACTGGGACTTCCACCGCCACCTGGTCGAGCGCGGCCTGACTGGCCCCCGGATGGCCCGAGGAGTACGGCGGCCAGGGTCGGGATCCCCTCGAGATGCTGGCCTTCATGGAGGAGTTCCACCGGGCCGGAGCTCCGACCTACGCGGTGGGGACCACCCTGATGGTGGCCAACATCATCCGGCACCTCGGCACCGAGGAGCAGAAGCAGCTCATTCTCCCTCCGGCGCTGGGTGGGGAGATCATCATCGTGCTCGGGTTCACCGAGCCGGAGTCGGGCTCCGACGTGGCCGCCGCCCAGACCCGGGCGGTCCGGGACGGCGATCAGTGGGTAGTGAACGGGCAGAAGATGTTCACTACCAACGCCCAGGAGGCCGACTACGTCTTCATGCTGACCCGGACCAATCTCGATGTTCCCAAGCACCAGGGACTGACCACCTTCCTGGTGCCCCTGCGGCAGCCCGGTGTGGAGATCCAGCCGGTGTACACGCTGTCGGGCGAGCGGACCAACCTCACCTTCTACTCCGATGTCCGGGTGGATGACTCGCTGCGGATCGGTGAGGTGGACGGGGGGTGGGACGTCATGCAGGTGAGTCTCACCTTCGAGCGGGCCGGGGACCAGGGCGGCGAGTCGATCAGCCTGCTGGCGGCCATGGAGTCGTGGGCCGCGGACCAAAGAGAGCGACGACGGCCGCCTCCGGTCCGAGGATCCCGATGTCCGCGCCCGACTGGGCCGGGCCGCCGCCGAGAACGAGGTCACCACCCTGCTCTGTCGCCGATGTGCCTGGATCCATGCGTCGGGCGGACTCCCCGGGGTCGAGGGATCGATGAGCAAGCTGTTCGCCTCCGAGGCCTTGACCCGGCAGTCGGCCGACTTCGTGGACCTGTTGGGAACCGACGGGATCCGGAGCCAGGGTGACCCCACGGCTCCTGTCGACGGGGCGGCCGACTACGACTTCCGTTTTGCTCTCGGCACCACTACCTACGGCGGGACCAGCGAGGTCCAGCGCAACATCATTGCGCAACGGGGCCTGGGACTTCCCCGTTCACGGTGAGGCTGATCTGAGGGTGGGCTCGTTCGGGAGGAGCGGCTGATGTCGACCTACGTCCTGGTCCATGGCGGCGGGCACGGGGGGTGGTGCTATCAGCCACTCGCCCGCCTCCTTCGGTCGGCCGGGCACGAGGTGTACACGCCGACACTGACCGGCCTGGGAGAGCGCGCCCATCTGCTCAGTGAGGACGTTGATCTCGACATGCACATCCGTGACGTGGCGGCGGTACTGCAGTTCGAGGACCTGCACGATGTGATCCTGGTGGGTCACAGCTACGGCGGCATGGTGATCACCGGAGTGGCCGACCGTGCATCCGACCGGATCGGCCGGATGGTCTACCTCGACGCCGCCACCCCGGTGGACGGTCAGTCCCTGGTCGATGTGGCCGGTCCGGTGATCGAGATGGTCCGGCCCGCCGGTCGAGTAGTGGACGGCGTCGAACTGGTCCTCCTTCCTTCTCCGGAGGCCGGCGCCTTCTACGGGGTCACCCATCCCGACGACCTGGCCTGGATGGCCGGCCGGCTGACCGGTCACCCCTGGCGGTGTTTCGAACAGAAGCTCCAACTCGAGAACGAGACGTCACTGTGGTCGATCCCCCAGTACCACATCGTCTGTTCCTCGACCCTCGCCACCCGGGACGCCCGACAGATGGCGAAGGCGCGTGCCGAGGGCCGACTCTGGGACATCGACACCGGCCACGACCTCATGATCACCGAGCCGGACCGGGTAGCGGCCGCGCTCATCGAAGTGGGCAACCGCTGAGTGGGTCCACTCCGACGGCTACTGCGGGGTGAACTCGAGGTGGAGCTGGTCGTGTCCCCGGAGCATCCAGGTGGGCGTGTACTCCCAGTGACGGGCGCCGGTCGGGTCCGTGGTGCGACTCGGAGATGCGGATGTCCGCCATGCGGTCGAGCAGGCGCTGGAGGGAGACGTTGGATTCGGCCCGGGCCAGCGGGGCACCCGCGCAGGTATGGATCCCGTGGCCGAAGGCGATGTGCTGGCGGGCGTTCTCCCGGTCGAGGCGCAACTCGTCGGGATGCTCGAACTCACGGGGGTCTCGGTTGGCGGCGGCGGGCAGGACCATGACCGTGCTGCCCGCCGGGATCTCGGTGGCGCGTATCGTGGTCGGTGTCCTCGACAGTCGGAAGGTGCCGTTGATGGGAGGCTCCATCCGCAGGGTCTCCTCGATGAAGGCGGGGACGAGGCTGCGGTCGTCTCGCAGCTGTTGTTGGAGTTCGGGGCGCTGGCCCAAGGTTTGCATGGCCGTGCCCAGCAGCCGGGCGGTGGTCTCCTGACCGGCGGCGAACAGGTTGGAGGCGATCTTCATGACGTCCTCCACCGGAGGCAGGGTGCCGTCGGGGAAGGTGGCGGTGGCCAGGCCGGTCATCACGTCATCCCGTGGTTGGCGGCGCCGATCCTCGATGTAGGTGGTGAACTGGGCGTAGAGGTACTCCAGCGGGCTGTGGGTCATTTCCAGGTGCTCGTGGTGCATGAGCTTGTCGAGGAATTCCTCGTGGTCCTCTTCGGGCACGCCGAGGAGATCGGCGATCACCAGCAGGGTGTAGGGGCCGGCGTAGTCCCTCACGAACTCGCACTCGCCGCGGGCGTGGAACCGGTCGATCTGGTTGTCGGCCAGGCGCCGCAGGGACTCCTCGTTCTCCTTGAGACGTTTCGGGGTGATCAGCCGCATCAGGAGGCCCCGCTGGGCGGTGTGCTTGGGGGGGTCGAAGGTGGGAAGTTGGTCGCCGAAGGGAAGGTCGTCCCGGTAGGTCTCGATGATCTCGGTGACATCGTCACCCTCGAGGGGCACCGGGAATTTGGCAAAGGGCCCGATGGCCGAGTTGCAGTTCGAGAAGGTCGCCTGGTCGTGGTAGATCTCGACGGCTTCGTCGTACCCCGTCACCATGTAGACGTCGTGATGCGGCTCCTGGATCACGGGGCACTGTGCCCGCAGGTGTTCGAAGTACGGGTATGGGTTGTCGATGAGGTCCTTGGTGCGGAAAAAGTCGATGGAATCGAACTGCTCGTCGCTCATCGATGCTCCCGGGTGGTCGCGGGCCGGCGCCCTGATCGGATGGGTATGAAGTCCGGGTCGGTGCGTCGCCGGTCGATTGCCGGGGGTAGGTTCGGTGGCCGCGCCGGATTCGGAGAGGGCGGCGGAGACAGAGGAACCGGGATCACGGCTCGGACTCCGACACCAGTCGAAAGGAACCCCTGAACATGGCCCAGGAACTCGCGGGGAAGGTCGCCATCGTCACCGGGGGGGCGAGCGGGATCGGCCGGGCCACCGCCGAGCTGTTTGCCGCCGAAGGGGCCAAGGTCGTCGTTGCCGACGTCGCGGTGGAGGAGGGCGAGGCCGTGGCGGCCGGACTCGGCGACGCCGTGGCCTTCCGCCGGACCGACGTGTCCGATGCTGACGAGGTCCAGGCGCTGGTCGACTTCGCCGTGGACAGGTTCGGCGGGCTGCACGTCATGTTCAACAACGCCGGCATCTCCAGCTCGTTTCGCCGCTTCCTGCGGGACGATCTCCGCGATTTCGACCGGGTGATGGCCGTGAACCTGTTCGGCGTGATCATCGGGACTCAGCGTGCCGGCCGGCACATGGCCGACCACGGAGGTGGCTCGATCATCAACACCTCGTCGATCGGCGGCCTCACCGGGGGCGGACCCCCGATCGCCTACCGGACGTCCAAGGCGGCGATCGTCCAGTTCAGCCGGATGGTCGCCACCGATCTGGCCGAGTACGGCGTCCGGGTGAACTGCATCGCCCCCGGCCACATCCCCACCGGGATCACCAACTACGATCTGGGACCCACCATCGAGCTCGACCAGCCCCTGCAGCGTCGAGGGACGCCGGACGACGTGGCCGAGGCCGTGCTCTTCCTGGCCGGCGAGCGGTCGGCTCAGATCACCGGCATCGTTGTCCCGGTGGACGGCGGGACGGTGGCCGGCCGACCGGTCCGGCCGGCCATCATGGGCCAGGCCGCCCCGGACGGGCGCCGCCGGTTGACGGCGGTCGGGCTCCTGACGCCGAGCAGCCTCACTTCGGCCCTCGACCGTCCCGAACCGCCTGCTCGACCAGCCCGATGACCCAGGAGATCCCCTGCGACCGCCCGCTGGTGATCGATCTGCCAGTCGACGACCAGGCGCTCGTAGGAGGCCACGCTCCAGAGCACGTCGAACATGGCGGCGGCGATCACCTGGTCGGCTTCGGGCCACCCCTCGGCTCGGCCGGCCACCGCGCCGAGCAGCGCCTCGCGCTGCCGCTGGGCCGCATCGACCAGGGTCGGATCGAGAGTCGGGCGGGGATCCCTCGGGTACGACGACACATGGTCCGAAGATCTGAGCCGCGACCTTGGCGATGTCCTCGAGCCGCATCCCGGCCAGGTCGATGCCCGCCTCCTGCTCATGTCGGTGCATGACGGCGTCGCGCAGTCCGCGTTCATTCCCGAAGTAGCGGTAGACGGTCCGCTCGTTGACACCGGCGCGCTCGGCGACGGCCCGGACGGTCAGTTTCTTGAAATCCCGGACGGACGTGCGGTGGAGGAGCTCGGAGCCGGCGTCAACGATCCGTTCCCGGGTCTCCGCCGCCCGTTCGCGGCGCAGGGTCCCGTCGTAGGCGCGCGCCGCGGGTACCACTTGATCGGGTCTGGGCCTCTTCGAGGGGCTCACGGCGGTCATTCTGCTACGCCAACTTCGCCGACCAACCTCCATCGACCGGGATGACGGCACCGGTGACGAACGAGGCCCGATCGGAGGCCAGAAATGCGCCGACCTCGGCGACTTCGTGGGGTAGACCGGCGCGGTTGAGGGCGGCCTTGGCGGCGATGTCGGGAATGAAGTCCTCGGCCCCGGCCGCCATGATCTCGGTGAGGATGAAACCGGGGCAGATGGTATTGACCCTGATCCCCTGGGTCCCGTACTCGATGGCCGCCGACTTGCTGGCGCCGATGATCCCGTGCTTGGCCGCTGCGTAGACGCTGGTAAGGCGGAACCGTTGAGGCCACCGACCGAGGACCAGTTGACGATCGAGCCGCCCCCGGTCGGGAGCATGGTGCGGATGCCGTGCTTCATCCCCAGCATCACTCCCCGCAGGTCGACGTCCATCAGTCGGTCGTAGAACTCCATGGTCAGGTCGGCGAGCATGCAGCCGTCGGCGATGCCGGCCACGTTGAGAACCGCGTCGACCCGGCCGAACTCCTCGACGGCGGCGGCCATCAAGGACTCGACGTCGGCTTCCTTCGAGACGTCGCAGTGCACGGGGAGGACGCCCGGACCCATTTCGGCCGCGGTGTCCTGCTCGGCGCCGCTGATGTCGGCGGCGACCACCTTGGCGCCCTCGCGGATAAAGACCTTGACCGATGCCTTTGCCATCCCGGAGCCCGCCCCGGTGATGACGGCCACCTTGCCGTCCAGCAACCCCATCATGCGCCTCCGCCGCCGGCTCGGTCGGGTCCCGATGCTCACGAGGTGAAGACCGGAAGCGTCTCCCAACCCCGAACCGTCGAGGTCGGTGCGAGCCTGGCCCGCTCGGTGTCGACTTCCCAGGTGGGGAACCGGTTGAGCACTTCGTCGAGGGCCACCCTGCCTTCGAGGCGGGCCAACGCCGCGCCCAGGCAGAGGTGGATCCCGTAGCCGAAGGTCAGGGGCTTCCCCTCGTTCCGGTGGATGTCGAAGGTGTCACCATCCGGGAAGCGGCGGTCATCGTGGTTGGCCGATGCCGGAAGGAGCATCATGATGCTGCCTTCCGGCACCGTTTTCGCCGTGGAGCTCGACATCCTGGGTGACGTACCGGGCCGCATGGGGCGCGGGGGTCTCGAAGCGAAGGACTTCTTCGATGGCGTTGGGGATGAGGGATCGGTCCTCGACCAGCTCCCGTCGTTGATCCGGATGATCAGCCAGGACCTTTCCGGTCCAACCGATCAGCCGGCCGGTGGTCTCGTTGCCCGCACCGGTGATGACGCTGATGTAGGTCAGGAGCTCATCACGGGTCAACCGGCGGACGGTGCCGGTTTCATCCTCGAACTCCGCCTGCAGGAGCTCGGTCATGATGTCGTCCGAGGGATGGTCGGCCCGCCAGTCGATGTACTCGGCGAACATGTCGGTCGGGACGAATTTCTCGGACACCTCCATCGGCTGACCCGCCTCGGTGCGGAGGTTGGCGTCGACCTTGTCCCGCACGGATTCCTGGTCCTGCTCGGGGATGCCGAGCAGCATGCCGATGACCCGCATCGGCATCTGGGCGCCGAGGTCGGCGATGAAGTCGAACTCCTTGGCTCCGACCAGCGGGTCGAGGCTGCGAGCGCAGAAGTCCCGGATCTGCGGTTCGAGCGCCGCCACCCGGTTCGGCGAGAACACCCGGGACATCAGTCGCCGGTGGATGGTGTGGACGGGTGGGTCCTCGAAGATGAGCACACCCGAGGGCATCTCGATGTTGGCCCTGATGAGCTCGATGATGCCGCCCCGTCCGGAGATGAAGGTCTTCGGATCGAGATAGCCCCGCTCGACATCGGCGAATCGGCTCAGCGCGTAGAAGTCGTGGGGCTCGTTGTAATAGAGGGGCGCCTCCTCCCGCAGCCGGCGGAAGACCGGGTACGGATCGGCGTCGATATCCACGTCATACGGGTCGAAGTACACCGCTGTCGTGTTCTGGATGGTCATCCGGAACCTCCCCTTGCTTTCATGTCGTACTGTGACACTAAGCTGTGGCATGGTCAAGCGCGCGCACGGCTGCCGGCCGGCGATGGCCCGAGGGATGGGGGACGATGAAGACGCATGCCGCGGTGCTGTGGGGCCGGGAGCAGGACTGGCGGATCGAGGAGATCGACCTCGATCCACCCAAGGCGCCACGAGGTGTTGGTCAAATGGGCGGCGGCCGGCCTGTGCCACTCCGACGAGCATCTCCGCTCGAGCGAAATGGGCTCGGAGGCGGGCACCGGCAACCCGGTGAGGGCCGGACTCTTCCCGATGGTGGGAGGCCACGAAGGGGGAGGTGTGGTCCATCGAGGTGGGCCCCGACGTCACCAGCCTCCAGCCTGGTGACCACGTAGCGGCCAGCTTCTTCCCCATCTGCGGCCGCTGCCGGATGTGCATCACCGGTCACTCCAACCTGTGCGACCTCGGCGCGGCCACCTTCGCCCCCGGCCAGATCTCGGACGGCACCGTTCGCTACCACCTCGACGGCCAGCCGCTCAACGTCATGTCCAAGCTGGGCACCTTCGCGGAGCACGGCGTGTCGCACGAGGCCTCGCTGGTGGCGGTCGATCCCGACCTGCCGCTGAGCGTGGTGGCCCTGGTGTCGTGCGGGGTGGCAACCGGCTGGGGCTCGGCCGTGTACCGGGCCGAGGTCAAGCCCGGGGACACCGTGGTGGTGGTCGGGGTCGGCGGGGTCGGCATCAACGCCGTCCAGGGCGCCAAGATGGTCGGGGCCAGGAACATCGTGGCGGTGGATCCGGTGGTGTTCAAGCAGAAGGCGGCCCTCGATTTCGGGGCCACCCACACCGCGGGGTCGATGGAGGAGGCCATGCCCATGGTCACCGAGTTGACCCGCGGGCAGATGGCCGACGCGGTGATCATGGTCCCGGGCGTGATGTACGGGGACCTCATGGCTGGCGCGCTCTCGCTGACCGGCAAGGGCGGAACCTGCGTCGTCACCGGTGTCGCCCCCCAGACCCAACTGGACGCCAGCGTGAACCTCTTTGACCTGGCCATGATGCAGAAGGAGGTCAAAGGAGTGATCTTCGGTGCCGCCAACCCCCGCTTCGACATCCCCAATCTCCTGGCCCTGTACTCGTCGGGCCAGCTCAAGCTGGACGAGTTGATCACCAAGACGTACCGACTGGACCAGATCAACCAGGGCTATCAGGACATGCTCGACGGCGTGAACCTCCGCGGCGTGATCACCTTCGAGTGAGGAGGAGCCCTGCATGTCCCTGAGCCTCGATATCGACCCGCTCGACCTGGTCGACCCGGAGCGATTCGCCCGCAACGGCTATCCGCACCGAGTGTGGACGCGGCTTCGGTCCGAAGCACCGGTTGCCTACATCGAGCCGCCGGGCTATCCGCCGTTCTGGGCGGTGACCAAGCATGCCGACGTCCAGTATGCGGCTTCGCAGCCCCAGCTCTTCTCGAGCGCGCAGGGGATCACCTTGGACATGGACCTCAGCGGGATCGAGATGCCAGCCGAGATGATCGTCTATCTCGATCCTCCCCAGCATGGTCCGATGCGGCAGGTGGCCAACCGGAAGTTTCTGCGGAGCAGCGGTGCGGGCCCGGAGTGAGGAGATCGATCGGATCGCCGCCGACCTCGTCGACCGGGCCTCGACCGGGGCGAGATCCGAGAGTGCGACTTCGTCGACACCTTCGCCGCCCCCTTTCCGGTCGCCGTGATCTCCTGGGTCCTCGGCGTTCCGCTCCTCTGACTGGGAACACCATCTTCCGCTGGACCAACGAGATCATCGGCAAGGACGATCCCGAGTACCGCCTACCCGGTGAGAGTCCCGAGCAGACCTCCATGCGGGCCCGAGGCGAGCTGCACCGCTACTTCAAGCTGATGGTGGCGGAGCGCCGCGAGGATCCTCAGGATGACCTGGTCACCCAGCTGGTGCAGAGCGAGGTCAACGGGGTGCCGCTGACTCAGAAGCAACTGGTCACCTACTGCGAGCTCTTGGTCGAGGCGGGCAACCAGACGACCCGTGACGCCATTGCCGGGGGCATGCAGGCCTTCTGCGAGTTCCCGGATCAATGGGAGAGGCTGCGGGACCACCCGGAGCTCCTGCCCGGGGCCGTCGAGGAGATCCTGCGATGGGTCACCCCGATCAGCTACTTCTCCCGGACGGCCACCCAGGACTGCGAACTGCACGGGCAACAGATCCGCGCCGGGGACAAGGTGGCGTTGTACTGGGCGTCGGCCAATCGAGACGAGGAGGTGTTCGAGGACCCCTTCGAGTTCCGCATCGACCGTCCACCGAGCCAGCCGGTCGTCTTCGGCTTCGGTCCCCACCTCTGCATGGGCGCGCATGTGGCCCGGGCTGAGCTGACGGCCATGTTCGGCCTCCTGATCGACCGCCTGGAGTGGTTCGAGCAGTCGGGACCGTTGGAGCGCCTGAGCTCGTCGGTCAACGGCGCCATCAAGCACCTGCCGATCCGCTACCGCCTGACCTGACCGTACGGCGTCCGCCAACGGGGCAGGCGGAGCCCCCGGTGAGCAGGGCCGTCGAATCCAGACTTCGAAAGAGAAGGGAGCAACCAGATGGACGAAACCAGCATCTACTCCTGCGACGATCACCTGGACCTGCGTGCGGTGCCGCCGGAACTGTGGCAGTCCCGGTTGCCCAAGGATCTGATCGAGCGGGGCCCGCGGGTGGTGACCGGTGACGGCGATCCGATGTGGGTCTGCAACGACCGCGTCCTGGGCCGCAGCGGGATTCCCCATGGGGACAAGCTCCAGGTCCTCAGCGCCGTCAGCCGCGCCGGCCTCGAGGACGACGGCTTCCGGGTCAGCAACCCGAAGCTCCGGCTGGAGGACATGGACCTCGACGGGGTGTGGGCCTCGGTCATCTACGGCCCGATCCCACTGACCCTCTCGATCCCGGAACCGGACCTGCAGACCGCCTGCTACGCGGCGTGGAACGACTGGGCCATCGAAGAGTTCAACGCCTTCGCTCCCGATCGACTCTGTGCGCTCCCGTTCCTTCCCAGCCATTCGCCCGAGGCGGCTGTCGCCGAGCTCGAACGGGTCGCCGGCCTCGGCCACCGGGGTGCGATCATCGACGTGTTCGACTTCGATGCCGGCGATCCGGCCTGGGACCGTTTGTGGGCGGCCGCCGAGCACACCGGACTTGCCTCTCAGCTTCCACATCAAGGACGGGGCTTCCCCGAGACTGAGCTACCAGGTGGGAACGTGGCAGTCGGCGGCGTTTGCCAGCCTCCTCCCTCTCCAGCTCGACGAGGCGCTGGCCATCATGGTCTTTTCCGGTGCCCTCGAGCGGCACCCCGGCCTCACCCTGGTGCTGGCCGAGGCGGGCGTCGGCTGGCTGCCCTACTTCCTGGGCCGGATGGACCTGGAATGGGAGAACCTCCGGGACAAGATCGACTATGCGCCCGGGCTGGCACCGAGCGAGCTGTTCAAGAGACAGGTCATCGCCACCTTCGAGGAGGAGGCATTGGCCTACCAGTACATCCCGCACCTGGGTCCGGACTCGTGCATGTGGGCGGCGGACTTCCCGCACACCGACAGCACCTTCCCCGAGTCTCGACGCTCCATCGAAGAGACGCTGGGCATGCTCCCCACGAGGATCGTCGCAAGATCACCGCACTCAACTGCGCCAAGTTGTACGGATTCGAGTATGTCGCCTGAGACGGCCAGGCTTCGGGCTCCGGACAGCAATCGCATCGAATGGATGACCTATCGGGACGACGTGAAGGAGGGTGGACATGGCTGCTGACTTGGTAATTCGCGGTGGAACCGTATTCGATGGGACCGGCGAGCCTGGCCGGGCGGCCGACGTGGCCATTACCGGGGGACTGATCGAAGAGATCGGCCCGAAGCTCGATGGCACGGTGGAACTGGATGCATCCGGTTGCGCGGTGGCCCCGGGTTTCATCGACGTCCATACCCACTTCGACGCCCAGGTGTTCTGGGACCCCGAGCTCAAGCCGTCCTCCTATCACGGGGTGACGACGGTGGTGGCGGGAAACTGCGGCTTTTCGATCGCTCCGTGTCGCCCCGAGCATCACGACGTCATCGTGCACACGCTCGAGAATGTCGAGGGGATGGATGCCGACTCGCTGTCGGCCGGAATCGCCTGGGAGTACGAGACGTTTCCTGACTACCTCGACCTGGTGCATCGTCGGGGAACCACTCTCAACTTCACCGCCTACATCGGGCACACCGCCCTCCGGCTCTACGTGATGGGGGACGCCGCCTACGAGCGGGCCGCCACCCCCGAGGAGATCGAGCGCATGTGCCAGCTGGTCGACGAGGCGATGAGCGTCGGCGCGGCCGGATTCTCCACCAGCTTTTCGTATGCCCACCGCGGCGTCGACGGCAAGCCGGTACCGAGCCGGTTTGCGGAGATGGACGAGGTCGAGGCCTTGTTCATGGCCGTGGGGAAGGCCGGCAAGGGGGTGGTGCTCGCCACCCCGGGTTGGCAGTGTGAGTATCCGGACGTCTTCACCTGGCAACCCCGCGTCGGCCGGCCGTTCACCTGCCCGCTGTTCGCCCTGTCGAACGGGAAGCACCGTGAGGTCGTCAAATTCCACCGGGAGGCGCTGGCTCAAGGGGCGAATGTCTGGCCCCAGGTCACCCCGAGGCCGCTGACCATGCAGTTCACCCTGGCCGACGCCTACAACCTCAATGTCGGTGAGGTGTTCGGCGAGCTCATCAAGGTCAGCCCGGGGGTCCGGAAGGCGGCCTTCCGGGACCCGGAGTGGCGAACGCGGGCGTTCGACGACCTGCAGAACATCGCCACCGGCATGAAGCCCCGCTGGGAGACGTTCGAGGTCTCGGAGTCGGAGCGGTTCCCCGAACTGCTGGGCCGTCGGGTCACCGACATCGCCCGTGAGCGGAACACCAGTCCGTTGGACGTGATGTGCGAACTGTCGCTGGCCGAGGATCTCGCTACCCGTTTCCGTGCGTACATCGCCAACGACGACCGGGAGGAGGTGGGCCGTCTGCTCACCGAGGACCACGTGGTGCTGGGTCTCACCGATGCCGGCGCCCATGTCGACCAGCTCTGCGATGCCCCGTCCCCGACCGATCTCCTCGGCACCTGGGTCCGCGAGCGGGAGATCATGCCGCTCGAACAGGCCATTCGGAAGTTGGCCGGCGAGCCCGCTGACATGTTCGGCTTCGAAGGCCGAGGCTACCTCCGGCCGGGTTACGCCGCCGACGTGACCGTGTTCGATCCGGCAACGGTGGCCCCCGGTCCGCAGCGCCGCCTACGCGACCTTCCGGCCGACGGGGAGCGGCTGACCAACGAGGAGCCGACGGGGATGCGACACGTGATGGTCAACGGCACCCTGATCCGCGCCGACGAGCATCAGCTCGACCTCGAGCGACGTCCCGGAGCCCGTCCCCAGCTGGTCTGACACGCCCGGGTCGGTCAGCGGGCGATGCGGAAGTGCTCGCGGAGGTCGTCGACGAACAGCTCGGGCTGTTCCATGGCCGGAAAGTGCCCGCCCCGCTCCAGGACGTTCCAGCGCACCACGTTGTACTGGCGCTCGACCCACGAGCGGGGCCACCGGAGGACTTCCTTGGGATAGCGGGCCACGCCGGTGGGAACCGTCGACGAAGGGCAGGGTCTTGGTCCGAAGGTCCTGATGCTTGGTCTCCCAGTAGAGCCGGGCCGATGACGCACTGGTCTGAGTCACCCAGTACAGCATGACGTTGGTGATGAGCTGATCGCGGGTGAAGCAGTTCTCCGGGTTCCCGTCGCAGTCGCTCCAGGCGCGGAACTTCTCCACGATCCAGGCCAGGAGGCCGGCGGGTGAGTCGTTGAGGGCGACGCCCAGCGTCTGAGGTTTGGTCCCCTGCTCATGCGAATAGCCGGACTCCTCGTCCACGAACTGCTTCATCGCCGCCAGGTCCGACTGTTCCTCCTCGGAGAGCGGGTCGTGGCTCGTGGGCGGGCTCCCGAGAGCCATGTTGAGGTGGATGGCGGCACAGTGTTCCGGATCGAGCGACCCGATGCGGGTCGTCACCTGCGCCCCCCAATCGCCGCCCTGGGCGACGTAGGTCGGGTAGCCGAGTCGGCCCATCAGCTCGGCGAACGCCCGGGCGATGCGCGGCGGGTCCCAACCTCGCGAGCGCGGCGGTTCGGAGAACCCATAGCCAGGGAGCGACGGGGCGATGACATGGAAGGCATCGCCGGGGTGGCCGCCGAAGGACTCCGGGTCGGTCAGCCGGGGGATGACGTCGAGGAACTCGACGATGGATCCGGGCCAGCCATGGGTGATGAGGAGCGGGAGGGCATCCGGGTGGGCCGATCGCGCGTGGATGAAGTGGATCCGTTGGCCGTCGATGGGTGTCCGGTAGTGGTCAAAGCCGTTCAGCCGAGCCTCCTCGGCGCGCCAGTCGTAGGAGTCACGCCAGTAGTCGACGAGCTCGCGGAGGTAGTCGACCGGGATGCCGTAGTCCCAACCGGTGTCCTCGATCTGATCGGGAAATCGGGTCTGCTCCAGGCGATGGTGGAGATCCTGGAGGATCGAATCGTCGACCTGGATCTGGAACTCTTCGATCGACTCGCTCAACGTGACCTCACCGGTGTCAATGTCCATTCTGTCCGATCACATCCTTGCCGTAGCGGCTCAAGGACGACTGGACGTCGGGACCGAAGAGAACCGCCGGAACGAGGATTCGGGTGGCACCCAGCTTCTGCAGCTCCGACACCTCGGCGAGGGCCGGTTCGCGCCCAGTGGCGATGCCTTGGACCGTCACCTCCAGCGCCATCGGATCCCTTCCTGCCTCCTCGGCGCTCTGGCGGGCGATGGCGATCAGGCGCGGCAACTCGTCAGGGTTGACACCGAAGGGGAAGAAGCCGTCCCCGATCCGCCCAGCCCGACGAGCGGCCGCCTCACTGTGACCGCCGACGTGCACGGGGATGGTCCCTCCCGGGGGCTGGGGTCGCAGAAAGCAGTCGGAGAAGTTTGCGGTGCTCCCCTCGAAGCTGGCCTGATCCTGGGACCACAGAGCCCGCATGGCCCCGATCGCCTCCTCGGTACGGCGCCCGCGGCCGGCGAACGGGATGCCCAGGGCGTCGAACTCCTCCTGCAGCCAGCCGATGCCGGCGCCAAGGATCATTCGTCCGCCTGACAGCTGGTCAAGCGTGGCCAGTTCCTTGGCCAGCACCAGTGGGTTGCGCTGGGGCACGATGAGGATGCCGGTGGCCAACCGCAATGTCGAAGTGACGGCGGCCACGTACGCCAACCAGATCAGCGGATCGGGAAACGCCGTCGCTTCGCCGGACGGAAGCCGTCCCGACGGGTCATAGGGATACTTCGATTGGTACCCGGCGGGTACCACCACATGGTCGACGGTCCAGATGGACTCAAATCCGGCGGCTTCGGCCGCCCGGGCCAGACGGATGGCGTGGTTCGGGTCGACGAACGGACCGATGTTGGCAAACGCGACGCCGAATTCCATCCGCTCCATCCCCTGTTCACCGACTCTCGATGGCAGGCTCACCTTAGGGCACGATGGCGCGACGGACTCGGGTCCGGACGAGGTTGGTCGGCGCGGAAGTGGGATCGCGAGCCCCGCCCGGATGTCGTTACACTGACGGGCCAGCACCGATTACCGGGACGGGCAGTACCGGAGGCAAACCCATGGGGACCTACAACCACACCGGACAGGTGGTGACCGATCTCGGACGTTCCAAGCGGTTCTACCAGGAGGTACTCGGTTTCAGGTTCTGGTACGAAATCTCTCCGCCTGACGGGCCGACCGCCAGACTGACCGGGCTTACGCCACCGTTGGGAGTCACCGCGTCATACCTGACCCTCGATGGCTTCGTCCTCGAGCTGATGCACTATTCCGCACCCGGGGCCACGGCGCCGTTCCGGCCCCGCACGATGAACGAGCCCGGCCTCACTCATCTGTCGATCTCCGTCGACGACGTGCGGGCCACCGCGGAGAAGGCGGTTGAGTGGGGCGGCCACATCATGGAGGAGACGGACGTCGGCGCGGCAGTCTTCATCCGGGACCCTGACGGTCAGTTGATCGAGCTCCTTCCGGTCGCCTACCGGGACAGTCTGTCGCCGAAGCCCTGACCCCGGGCGTCTGCACCACCGACCGGCCCACCGGCAGTGACATCTGGCCCGGGTCGGTGGCTACGCTCTCGATGAGAGGCCGTCAGCCCGCAGCGGCATGCTTACATCGAAGAGGAGAGTCCAGGTGACCTTGAGCGAGACCGTGGTACCCGTCCGACACGCCGACCGCTTCTTCATCGGTGGCGACTGGGTCGCCCCCTCGTCGAAGGCCACCTTCGAGGTGATCGACTCGAGCACCGAACGGGTCTACTTCCGGGTCGCCGAAGCCCAGCCGGCCGACATGGACCGGGCGGTGGCGGCCGCCCGGCGCGCCTTCGACGCCGGGCCCTGGCCCACCATGAGCCACGCCGATCGGGGAGTATTCCTCAAGGGCATCGCCGCCGGCCTCCGGGATCGGGCCGAGGACATCGGCCAGATCTGGCCTCGAGAGTCCGGCGCCCTCTACACCATGGCCCAGCGCGCCGCCGGCGGCATCGCCAGCACTTTCGACTACTACGCCGGCCTGGCCGACACCTTTCCCTTCGAGGAGTTGGCCCAGCCGACGATGGGTGAGTTCGGACTGCTGGTGCGGGAGCCGGTGGGCGTGGTGGGCGCCATCATCCCGTGGAACGCCCCGATCGGGCTCATCACCTACAAGCTCGCCCCCGCCCTCCTGGCCGGTTGCACGGTCGTGCTCAAGTGCTCGCCGGAGGCTCCGGGCGACGCCTATGTGGTGGCCGAGATCGCCGAGGCCATCGGGCTCCCGCCCGGGGTGCTGAACGTCGTCACCGCCGACCGGGAGGTGTCCGAACTGCTGGTCCGTGACCCCCGGGTGGACAAGATCACCTTCACCGGTTCGACTGCCGCCGGCCGGCGGATCGCCTCGATCTGCGGTGAGCGGATCGCCCGGTGCACGCTCGAGTTGGGTGGCAAGTCGGCAGCCTTGATCCTCGACGACATGGACCTCGATGTGGCCGCCGCCACCCTGGCTCGTGCGGAATGCTCCCTCTCCGGGCAGGTCTGCTCGTCGCTGACCCGGATCGTCGTCACCCGTCAGCGCCACGACGAGCTGGTGGACGCGCTGGCGAGTGCATTCTCTCAAGTCCGGGTCGGCGACCCCTTTGACCCGGCCACCCAGATGGGTCCGCTCGTCTCCGGCGGGCAACGCGACCGGGTTCTGGGCTATATCGCTCAAGGCGTGGAGCAGGGCGCCATCCTGGCGACCGGCGGCGGACGTCCCAAGGACCTCGATCGCGGTTACTACGTCGAGCCGACGGTTTTCGCCAACGTGGACAACTCCTCCACCATCGCCCAGGAGGAGATCTTCGGCCCGGTGCTGGCGGTGATCCCGGCTGACAATGAGGATCACGTCGTGGCCATCGCCAATGACACCATCTACGGGCTCAACGCGTCGGTCTTCACCCCCGACGTGGATCGGGCCCGCCAGGTTTCACGGCAGTTACGGTCCGGCACGGTAGGCCACAACGCCTTTCGCACCGACTTCGGCATCGCCTTTGGTGGCTTCAAGCAATCCGGCATCGGACGAGAGGGCGGGACCGAAGGTCTGCTGCCGTTCCTCGAGACCAAGACGGTGATTCTGGACGGCGTCCCCCGCGAGTATCGCTGAATCGGGCCAGGACGGACCGTAGGTCTCGGGTGGCCGGGATTAGGCTCCCGTCATGCTGTTCGGCCTTCGCTTCGACTTTCGCAACCCTGACGTTGCCGGCACCGACATGGCCGACCGCTATGCCGCTGCCCTCGACATGGCCGAGTGGGCCGATGGCTTGGGCTGCGTGAATATTGCGGTATCCGAGCACCACGGATCACCGGACGGCTACCTACCGAGCCCCATCCCGATGCTGGCGGCGATGGCGGCCCGCACCCAGAGTGTCCGGTTCATGATCGCCGCGTTGATCGCCCCCTTCCACGATCCGTTGCGCCTGGCTGAGGACATGATCGTGCTCGACATCTTGAGCAAGGGGCGCGTCGACCTCATCGTCGCCGGTGGCTATGTGCACGAGGAGTTCGCCATGTTCGACGTGCCCATGAACGAGCGGGGCAAACGGGTGACCGAGGCGGTGACCGTGCTCAAGGCGGCCTTTTCCGGTGAGCCGTTCGAGTACCGAGGCCGCGTCGTGCACCTCACGCCGGCGCCCTTCCGGCCCGGCGGCCCGTCCGTCTCGCTCGGCGGAAGCAGCCAACCCGCCGCCGAGCGGGCGGCCCGCATCGCTGACGGGTTCATCCCGTCCAAGCCGGAGGTGTGGACGTTCTACCGTGACGAGGTGCAGAGACTCGGCCGGCCCGATCCCGGTCCCTGCCCGACCGGTGAGAACCAGGTGGTGGCCCTGGCCGAGGATCCGGAAGAGGGCTGGGAGCGGATGTCGCCGTTCTTCCTCCACGAGACCAATGCCTACGGCCGGTGGCAGGCCCAAGACGATGTCGCCAGCCCCTATCGCAGCGTTGCCGACGCCGACGAGTTGCGGGCCACCGGCAACTACCGGGTTCTGACTCCGGAGCAGTTGGTGGAGGAGCAGAAGGGCTCACCGTTTCCCTTCGTGTTCCTCCATCCGATGTGCGGGGGGATGCCACTCGAATTGGCCTGGTCGAGCCTTCGGCTGTTCGAGAATGAAGTGCTGCCGGCCTTCACCTAACCGGGCGACTCTCGGGAACCGCCCTCGCTGCTGCCCCCAACAGACCGGATTCGCCGTGCAGAGCCCTCTTCTGGCGGCCAGGTGAGGGCAGATGGTGCGATTTCGATCGACTCTGTACCGGTCGGACGAAAACGGAAGTCGGTTGACGGCCGACGGCAACCCCGGCCGAGTGGCTCTGCGCCGCCGCTACCTGGGGTTTCACGGCAGTTTGGGCGACGCCGGCCGGCCGCCGGGCGGCCCTGAGAATGTGGTCGACATCGGACAGAATCTCGTATACGCTCATCGCAATCTCACCGGGGGCCTGAGCGGAAGTCACATACTTACAAAAAGAGAACACCACTTGGGTGAGTGCCGGGATTAGGAGAGTCGATGAGGGGGGAACCAATGAAGCACAAGGTTCGAGTTGGTGCGGGCGTCCTCTTGACGGTGCTTCTCGTGGCCACTGCCGCGTGCTCGAACTCGAGTTCGAGCTCGACGACCACCACCGGTGCCGGGCAGACGAGTGGGGGACCGGTTCGAGGCTTGACCGGCAACACCCTCACCGTCGGCGGCATCTGGTCGACGGCGAACTTCCCCGGTGCCGAGGTCGGCGCCGAAGCGTATTTCGCCCAGATCAACCAGACCAACTACCTGAACGGGATCAAGATCAAGTTCGCCGGTTTCGTGAATGACAATCAGGACCCGGCCACCGCACTGAGCGGAGTTCGCCAGCTGGTCAACCAGGACAATGTCTTCGCCATCGTCCCCGACCTCTCGGCGGTGAACCCGGGCACCTACCTGGCGTCCCAGAAGATCCTCTACGTGGGTGGCGGGTTCGATTTCAGCTACTGCTCGCCCACCGTCACCACCAGCCTGTGGGGATACGCGTTCGCCGGCTGCCTGGTGCCCTCCAACCCACCGGTCGTCCCTGATACGTACGGTCAGTACTACAACTACGTGAAGACGAAGACCGGGAGCGCGAACCCGACCATGGCCATCTTCTCCAATGACAATGCGTCCGGGTCCAACTCGGTCAAGTTGTCGACGGTATCGGCCAAGGGCGCCGGCTTCAAGGTCGTCTACAACAAGGCCGACGTGCCCATCACGGCCAGCGATTACACCCCGTATGTCCAGCAGATGCTCACCTCCAACAACGGCAAGGCGCCGCAGGCCATCGCCTGCCAGCTGACGGAACAGTGCATCCCGATGTGGACCGCGCTCAAGAATGCCGGGTACACCGGCTCCTACTGGACTCCGCTCGGCTCCATCGCCCAACTCGATTCGCTCTTCGGTGGGACGGTGACCATCTCCACGTTCAACAGCGCGCCCAGCGCGGCGCTGACGACGATGCAGAATGCCATGAACGCCATCACGCCGGGAACCCAGCTGACCGGGTATTCCAACGTCCAGGCGTACTTTGGCGCCGCCATGTTCGTCACCGCCGTGCACACCGTCCAGGCGAACAAGCAGGCCATCACCCCCGAGAATGTCCGCAAGGTGCTGTCCACCATCAAGTGGGGGATCCCCGGCCTGGTCGGGCCGGTCCAGTATCCGGCCTCATCGGTGGCCGGGACGCCGTACTGCACGGAATTCCTGGCCTATACCGGGGGGTCTACCCAGCAGGTGTACCCGTACTCCTGTGACTCCAAGACCTACAAGGTGACACCGCAGGCCGAGCAGGCCAGTTGAGCGGGAGGTCGTCCGAGCGTCCCGGTCCCGCCGTCCGACCTTCGCCGACGTCGGCCCGATCGCGGCCCCCAGGCGCGGAGACCGTGCCAGTGATCGCACGCCGGGGGTGGTGATGAGGCGCGGTCATTGGCGCGAGGCTGGCCTCATGAGTGATGTGGAGGTGCGCCAGGTCCCGGCCGCGACCCCGTCTCCGGCCGATCCTCCGACCCTGGAGTTGACCGGCACCAGTGTCCGCTTCGGCGGGATCATGGCCGTCTCCGACATCAGCCTGCCAGGTTCCGGCTGGCCAGGTCTGCGGTCTGATCGGGCCCAACGGCGCCGGGAAGACGACCCTCTTCGACGTGGTGTCCGGAGTGCGGCGCCCGCAGGCCGGCCAGGTGCTACCTGGAGGGACGCGACATCAGTGGCGCCGACCCGGTGAAGCGCAGCCGCCTCGGGGTGCGCCGGACCTTCCAACGGGTCCAGACCTACGGCTGGCTGACGGTCGAGGACAATGTGCTGGCGGCCACCGAGTGGCACGGCGGCGGCGGGGGCGTCCTCGGGGACCTGGTGGGTTGGCGCGGCCGGCGTCGGAGGGAGCGCGAACGGCGGGTACTGGTCGACGCCGCCGTCGAGCGGTGCGGGCTGGAGACCGTGCGCACCGAGTTTGCCGGGTCCCTGCCCATCGGTACCGCTCGAATGGTCGAGTTCGCCCGGGCCACGGTCGAGCCGCCGACGCTGCTGCTCCTCGACGAGCCGGCTTCCGGCCTCCACAGCGAGGAGATCGAGCGCCTGGGCCAACTCATCCACGACGTCCGTCGCACCGCCGGTTGCGCGGTGCTCCTCGTCGAGCACAACGCCGGATTCGTGATGTCCCACTGTGACCGGGTGGTGGTGCTCGACCTGGGCTCGATACTGGCCGACGGTACCCCGCACCGAGGTCCAGAACAACCCGGCCGTGCGCAGCGCCTATTTGGGCCACGTCGTCTGAGCGAGGGGAGGCAACCGGAACATGAACAAGTTGCTGAGCCTGGTGATCTCGGGCACCGTCACCGGCGGCATCTACTCGATCATCGCCTCCGGTCTGGTTCTCACGTACACCACGTCAGGCATCTTCAACTTCGCCCAGGGCGCCATCGCCTTCGCGGTGGCGTACTTCTACTACCAGCTCAATTCGGGCGGGATGCCCATCGTGCCGGCCGCCATCCTCTCGATCCTCGTCTTCGCCCCGCTCATGGGCTTCGCCCTCGACCGGTTGCTCCTTCGGCGCCTGGCCGAGGCCCCGGTCTACGCCCGGGTGGTCGGCACCATCGGCCTGCTGGTGGCCATTCCCAGCTTCATGCAGTGGGCCATCGTGACCGTCGGCAACAACGTCTTCCATGCCGGGCTGGTCGGCAACAAGGCTAGTGACCAGGGCCTGCTCACCCCCGGGCTGGGGCCGACTCCCCCAAAGGTGTTCCACGTCATGCAGAACGTGGCCCTCACCTCGGACCAGTTGGCGGTGTTCGGCGCCGCCCTCGTCTCGGCCCTGGTGCTGTGGATCGTCCTTCGCCATACCCGGATCGGCCTGGAGATGCGGGCGGTGGTCGACCGCCGGCACCTGGCCGGTTTGAAGGGGGTCAGCGCCTCCAAGACGTCGGCGGTGGCCTGGGTGCTCACCACCGTGCTGGCCGGGCTCGGCGGGATCCTGATCTCCCCGCTCTTCAGCCTCGATCCCATCATCTTCACCCTGGTGGTCCTCGGCTCCCTGGCTGCGGTGGTCCTCGGCGGGCTGCGCTCGATCCCCATCGCGGTGGTGGGCGGGGTGTTGCTCGGCGTGGTCCAGAACCTGGTGGCCGGCTACTCGACGGCCTATCCGGCGTTCATCGCCAACCTGCACGGCCTCTCCAGCGCGGTGCCGTACCTCCTGGTCATCCTGCTCGGGCTCATCGTCGGGCGCGACCGCTCCCGTCAGGCGGGGTCGATCGCCGAGGACCGGCCGCCGAGCGACCATCGGGCCGGCATGTCCCTCCCTCGTCGATGGTGGCCGTGGGTGACGTTCCTGTTCCTGCTCATCGGCTATTCCATCGCACTGGTTCCCCTCCGGGCTCCAGGCCAGCGGCACGGCCCAGACGGCCATCGCCCAAGGACTGGCCATCTCGATCATCCTGCTGTCCTTCATCGTGGTGACCGGCATGGGTGGGATGGTCAGCCTGGCCCAGGCCACCTTCGTGACCGCCGGCGGTTTCGCGGCCGGGTGGGCACTCAATCACAACTGGGGAATCAACCTCCCCCTCATCGCCTCGCACGGCCAGCTCAACTTCTTCTGGGCGGTGGTCATCGGCGCCCTCGTGGCCGCCGCCATCGGGGCACTGATCGCCTGGCCGGCGACCCGGCTCGGTGCCGTCTATCTGGCCATCTGGTCGCTGGCCGCCTGCCTCTTCTTCAGCCTGGTGCCGTTCGACACCCAGGCGATCGGGAACGGCCAGCCAGGGTGGACCATCCGGAGCCCGGCCGTCGACATCTTCGGTTGGCAGCTCAACTTCGCCAATCTCAACGATCAGATCCTGCTGTTCATCGCCGTCTTCGGGTTGATCACCGGCATCATCTGGCTGTTCACCCACTCGGCGACCGGTCGGGCCACCCTGGCCGTGCGCAGCTCGCCGACCGCCGCCATGGCGTCGGGCATCCGGGCCAACCGCAACCGGATCCTGGTCTTCGCCATCGGGGCGGGGATCGCCGGGATCGGCGGGGTGATGCTCAGCCTGTTCTCGTTCTCCGTCTCCAACTCGACGGCCCCGCCCCTGGTCGGGCTCACCTGGCTCGCCTTCGTCGTGGTCTTCGGAGTCCGACGGCCGGGTGGCGCCCTCCTCGCCGGGCTGGCGGTGGCGGGCGGCACCCCGCTGCTCAATCAGCTCACCAACTGGCTCCCGGGGCAGACGCTGCACACCCTGATCGCCTCGCCCTACTTCCTCCCCATCCTCTTCGGCTTGGGGGCCATCTCCCTGGCCCAGGAGCCGGACGGCATCCTGGCCTTGACCGGAAGCCAGAGGCTGGCCAGGCGCCGCACCCGGGCCCGGGCCAAGGTGGAGGGGGCGGCCCCCCTCGCCGAGGCAGGCGTTCCGGCCCTGCCGCCTGAGGGCACCACCGGCGCTCCGGTCGGGACCGACGGGCTCGAACCCGATGCCCCCCCGATCATCCTCCCCGTCTCCCTGGACGCGACCCTCGCCGTCCAGAGGGTGGTGGCCGGCTACGACGACGCCGAGGTGCTCCACGGGGTCGGGCCTCGAGCTGCACGCCGGGGAGATCGTCGGCCTGCTCGGGGCCAACGGCGCCGGCAAGTCCTCGCTGTGCGCGGTGATCGCCGGTCTGCTGCAGCCGACCGAGGGTGTCGTCTACCTCGGCGGCGTCGATCTGACCAAGCATGCCGGCCTACCAACGGGCCCGCGCCGGTCTCCACCTGGTGCCCGAGGCCCGCGGCATCTTTCCCGGGCTGACCGTCGAGGAGAACCTGACGCTCGCCCTCCGCGACGACGGGGACCGCCAACGCGCCTATGCCCGCTTCCCGGTGCTGGCCGAGCGCCGTGCCCAGATGGCCGGCCTGCTCTCCGGTGGGGAGCAGCAGATGCTCGGACTCGCCCCGGCCCTGGCCAAGCCCCCCAAGGTCTTCGTGGCCGACGAGCCGACCCTGGGACTGGCCCCGCTGGCCGCCCGGGAGGTGATCCGGGCCATCGTCGAGCTCCGGGACCAGGGGACCGCGGTGTTGCTGGTGGAGGAGAACGCCGAGAACGCGGTGGCAGTGGCCGACCGGTTGATCTTCATGGAGCTCGGCTCCATCACCTGGGCAGGGCCGGCGAGCTCGCTCGACGTCGACCAGCTGTCCGCCATCTACCTGGGCGGATCAGCCGGCGTCGGTCGGGGCGGGGGAGGCCGGACCCGACTCCGCCACCGGCAACGGCGGGAAAGGCCCCCTGGATTCCCCGGAGGGGTCGACGCCGGGGCGGTGACCGTGGGACCGGCCGCTGGCCCACCGCCGGTAGGTGGCGATAGGATGGTTATGCATTTCCAAGAACAGCATTCTCGGGAGGATGCCATGCCCGGGTTGATGACCTCATCCTGATCAGCGTCGACGACCACGTCATCGAGCCGCCTGACCTCTTCGTCGGCCACCTCGACGCCAAATACCAGGATCGTGCCCCCAAACTCAGCCGCAACGCCGAGGGCTCCGACGTGTGGACCTTCGGGAAGGTGGTCATGGAGACGGCCGCCCTCAATGCGGTGGCCGGCCGGCCCAAGGAGGAATACGGCCTCGAGCCGCAGAGCCTCGACGAGGTCCGACCCGGCTGCTACGACGTCCACGAGCGGGTGAAGGACATGGATGCCGGCGGGGTCCTGGCCTCGATGAACTTCCCGTCGTTCCCCACCTTCACCGCCCGGGTCTTCGCCAGCGACGACGCCGACCTCTCGCGGGCCCTGGTGCGTGCCTACAACGACTGGCACATCGACGAGTGGTGCGGCGCCTACCCCGAGCGTTTCATCCCCATGGCCGTCCCGGTGATCTGGGATGTCGAGCAGACCGCGGCCGAGATCCGTCGGGTGGCGGCGAAGGGTTGCCACTCGCTCAGTTTCACCGAGAATCCGGCCGCCCTCGGGTACCCGAGCTTCCACGACGAGTACTGGGACCCGGTGTGGCGGGCTTGCTGCGACACCGGCACCGTCCTCTCCATCCACCTGGGCTCGTCCGGCCGGCTCTCCATCCCGGCCGTCGACTCCCCGCCTGACGTGATGATCACCCTGCAGCCCATGAACATCCAGTCGGCGGCGGCCGACCTGTTGTGGTCCCGGGTACTGAAGAACTTCCCCGACCTGCGGGTGGCGCTCTCCGAGGGCGGGACCGGGTGGATCCCCTACTTCCTCTCCCGGGTCGACCGGACGTTCGAGATGCACCGCGCCTGGACGCTGCAGGACTTCGGCGGTCGCCTCCCGAGCGACGTCTTCCGCCAGCACTTCCTGACCTGCTTCATCAGTGACCCGGTGGGCATCAAGCTGCGCGAGGACATCGGCATCGACAACATCGCCTGGGAGGCCGACTATCCGCACAGCGACTCGATGTGGCCGGAGGCGCCCGAGGAGCTGCAGGCGGAGTTCATCAAGAACGACGTCCCGGACGACCACGTCAGCAAGATGACCCACGAGAACGCCATGCGCTGGTATTCGTTCGACCCCTTCTCCCGCATCACCAGAGATGAGGCCACCGTCGGCGCCCTGCGACGTCGGGCCGCGGGTCACGACGTGTCCACCATGTCGAGGAGCACCCGGGTGCGGACCGCCGACGAGAAGCTGGAGGGCTACCGGAGGCGGGCCCGACAGGCGGTGGCCGCCGCCTCCTGAGCCGGCCGGCCGAACGGTTCCCGGGTCAGACATCTCTGGCCTCACGCCGGGCGCCGGGTCACCCAGGGCGGTACCGGCATCGGGGACGAAGAACTGCAAACGACGATTGGCGCCGGCACTGAGGCGACCAGCAATGAAGAGGGAGGGTCTTGGTGACCATGGCAAAGCGGCAGATGTCCCTGGTGGGGTTCATGCAGGCGGGGAGCACGACCGTCTACGCCGGATCGTGGCGTCATCCCGCCACCGAACACGGGTTCCTGGACGCCAGCTACTACGCCAAGCTGGGCCGTACCCTCGAAGAGGGCTGCTTCGACATGATGTTCTTCGACGACCGCCTGGCCATGCCCGGGATCTATGGCGGATCGGTCGCCGACGCCGTCCGGCTCGGGGCCCGGCCGGTGAAGTTGGACCTGAGCATCGTGCTCGGCATCGTGGCCGGGGCCACCCAGCGGATCGGCCTCGGGGCCACCTACTCGACCACCTACTACGCGCCCTTCCACGTCGCCCGCACCTTCGCCACCCTCGACCACCTGTCCGGCGGCCGGGCGGCGTGGAACATCGTCACCTCGGTCAACGACAGCGAGGCGCAGAACTACGGGTTCGATGAGGCCCTCGACCACGATGCCCGCTACGACCGGGCCGACGAGTTCCTCGAAGTGGTCACCGGACTCTGGGACTCCTGGGAGGACGATGCCCTGATACTCGACCGGGCCGGCCGGGATCTTCGCCGACCCGGACAAGGTCCACCCGCTCGACTACCAGGGCAAGTGGTTCAGCGCCCGAGGACCGCTGACCGTGCCCCGCTCCCCCCAGGGCCGGCCGGTGCTGCTCCAGGCCGGGTCGTCGGGCCGGGGCCGCGACTTCGCCGCCCGCTGGGCCGAGCTGATCTTCACCGGCGACCCCGACCTGGAGATCGCCCGGGCGCACTACCAGGACCAGAAGGAGTCGATCGCCGCCGCCGGGCGGGACCCGGAGTCGGTCAAGATGCTGCCGATGGTGTACACCGTGGTCGGCGAGTCCCATGCCCACGCCGAGGAGCGCGAGGATCTCTTCCTCCACTCCCTGGTCGATCCGCACGCCTCGCTGACCCTCCTCTCCGAGCTGATGAACTACGACTTCTCCGGTCTGGCCCTCGACGCCCCGATCACCGACGAGCTCATCGGGTCGGTGTCGGGCATCCGCGGCCTGGTGCAGAACCTGAAGAAGCACATCGGTGGGGACACCGTGACCCTCGCCGATCTGGCCGGCCACCGGGCCACCCTGCTCCAGGGCCCCCGCTTCGTCGGCACCGGTCCCGAGGTGGCCGACCAGATGGAGCAGTGGATCGAGGCCGAGGCGTGCGACGGGTTCGTGGTGGCGGCCACCCACTCGCCCGGCGCCTACGAGGATGTCGTGCGCCAGGTGGTGCCCGAGCTCCAACGCCGCGGTGTCTTCCGCGACCGCTACGTGGGCACCACCCTCCGCGAGAACCTCGGGCTCGCCCGGCCCGAGTGCGTCGCCCATGGGTGAGGCGTTCGGGCCGCTGCACGGGCTCCGGGTGGTCGACGCGGCAACCCTGGTCGCCGGTCCGATGGTGGCGACCATGCTGGGCGAGTTCGGTGCCGAGGTCATCAAGGTCGAGCAGCCCGGGGTGGGCGACCCCCTCCGCACCTGGGGCGATCGCAAGGACGGCATCGGTCTGGTGTGGAAGAGCGTCAGCCGGAACAAGCGCTGCGTCACCCTCGACCTCCGCCAGTTGGAAGGCCAGGAGCTCTTCCACCAGCTGCTCGACGTCAGCGACGTGCTGGTGGTCGGGAACCGGCCCAGCGCGCTGACCCGGTGGGGCCTCGACTACGAGTCCGTCCACGAGCGGCACCCGCAGCTGGTGATGCTCCACGTCAGCGGGTACGGCCGGGGCGGACCCTTCAGCGACCGCCCCGGTTTCGGCACCCTGGCCGAGGCGATGAGCGGGTTCGCCCAGGTCACCGGACAGCCCGACGGTCCACCTACCCTCCCTCCCTTCATGCTGGCCGACGGGGTGGCCGCCCAGGCCGCCACCTGGGCGGTGATGATGGCCCTCTACCACCGGGATCTGCACGGGGGCGGCGGCCAGCTGGTCGACGTGAACCTGGTCGAACCGCTGGCCCGCCTCATCGAGTCCTCGACGCTCGCCTTCGACCAGCTCGGGATCATCCCCACCCGGGCGGGCAACCACCTTCCGGCCAGCGCCCCCCGCAACACCTACCGGACCGCCGACGACAAGTGGCTGGCCATCTCGAGCGCGGCATCCAACATCGCGGTGCGGGTGTACCGCGCCATCGGCCGAGCCGACCTGGCCGAGAACCCCGACTACGTCGACCCGGTCCGCCGTCAGGAGCGCGGCCTCGAGGTCGACGCGCTGGTCGCCGACTGGGTCGGAGAAGCGCACGCTGGACGAGGCGATG
Source organism: uncultured Acidimicrobiaceae bacterium (assembly GCA_963819695.1). GTDB lineage: Bacteria > Actinomycetota > Acidimicrobiia > Acidimicrobiales > RAAP-2 > DASZIT01. The sequence goes on from CAWFXD010000002.1 coordinate 331,136, forward strand.
AAGGTGTTCCTCGGACGCCGAGGTGGCGGCCACGCCCGTCTACGACGCCGAGCAGCTGCTGGCCGACGAGCACCTGGTGGCTCGCGGAACCTTCACCCGGGTCGACGACGCCGAGCTGGGTCCCGTGACCGTCCAAGCGCCCGTCGCCCGGCTCTCCGAGTCCCCCGGGCGCATCACCCACCTCGGCCAGCCACTCGGCGCCGACAACGACGCCATCTACCGGCGGGTTGCTCGGCATCGAGCCCGACCACCTCGCCGCCCTCCGGGCGGCGGGGGTCATCTGACCCCCCTCAGGACGGAGACGACCATGCACGCACCCCGAGCCCGACGATCAGAGCTGGCCACCCCGGCCAGCAGCGAGCGGATGTGCGAGAAGGCGGCCGGGTCCGGTGCCGACCTCGTCTTCCTGGACCTCGAGGACGCCTGCGCTCCGGTGGCCAAGGAGTCGGCCCGAGGCACCGCGGTGGCGGCGCTGACCAACCTCGACTGGGGCCGCACCGTCCGGGCCGTCCGGGTCAACGGCCTGGAGACGCCTTGGTGCCACGGCGACATCATCGAGGTGGTCACCGGCGCCCGGGAGTCGCTGGACGTGCTCATCGTGCCCAAGGCCCGGTCGGCGCGGGACGTCTGGTGGGTCGACGTTCTCCTCACCCAGCTCGAGACCAAGCTCGGCCTGACCAAGCGCATCGGCCTCGAGGTGCTGATCGAGGAGGCCGAGGGACTGGGCAACGCCGCAGACATCGCCCGGGCCAGCGACCGGCTCGAGGCGGTCATCTTCGGTGCCGGTGACCTGTCGGCGTCGCTGCGGGCGCGGGTCGACGGCAACTTCGACCCGATCAGCGAGTACCCCGGTGACTTCTGGCACTTCGCCCGGGTGCAGGTGCTGGCCGCCGCCCGGGGGGCGGGCATCGACGCCATCGATGCGCCCCACCCGGCCTACCAGGACCTCGAGGGGTTCCGACGGTCGGCGGTCCACGCCAGCCTGCTGGGCTTCGACGGCAAATGGGCTATCCACCCCGACCAGATCGCCATCGCCAACGACGTGTTCGCCCCCACGGCCACGGAGATCGAGGAGGCCCGTGACTCCCTGGCCATCTACCGCCGGGCCGAGGCCGACGGTGTGGGAGCCATCGGCCGCGACGGCAAGCTGGTCGACGCCGCCCATATGCGGCTCGCCGAGAACGTGCTCTACAAGGCGTCGCTGGCCGACGGCGGCGACCTGACCACATCACCGGGGACATGACATGACGACGTACCGGGTCGTCCAGTGGGCCACCGGCAACATCGGTGCCCGCTCCCTCCGGGGGGTGATCGAGCACCCCGGTCTGTCGCTGGCCGGGCTCTACGTGTACTCGCCGGACAAGGCCGGCCGGGACGCCGGGGAGCTCTGCGGGCTGGATCCCACCGGGATCGTCGCCACCACCGAGCTCGATGACATCCTCGGGATCGGCGCCGACTGCGTGCTGTACATGCCTCGGGCTGGCGACATCGACGAGGTATGCCGACTGTTGGCGTCCGGAGCGAACATGGTGACCACCCGGGGCGAGTTCCATCACCCGGCGGGCATGGACCCGGTGGTCCGGGAGCGGGTGGAGTCGGCGTGCCGGACGGGTGGCACCTCGATCCACAGCACCGGAAGCAGTCCCGGGTTCATTACCGAGGCGGTGCCGCTGGTCCTCAGCTCGATCCAACGAGAGCTCGACCACCTGCTCATCGAGGAGTTCGCCGACCTGTCCCGTCGCAACTCACCGGAGCTGCTGTTCGACCTGATGGGCTACGGGTCCGACCCGGCGGCCTTCGACTCCGGTCGCTGGTCGCACGGAGCGCAGAGTTTCGGCCCGTCGCTCCGGCTGCTGGCCGAGGCGCTCTCGCTTCCGATGGATTCGGTGGAGGCCACCGGCGAGGTGGCGGTGGCCCGAAAGACGGACGGAGATCGCCGCCGGGCGGCTCGAGGCCGGCACGGTGGCCGCCCAACGCATGAAAGTCGTGGGCCGACGCGGAGGCCGGGCACTCATCAGCTTCGAGGCCAACTGGTACTGCACGACCGACCTCGATCCGGAGTGGGATCTCGGCCCGACCGGCTGGCGGCTGACGGTCGCCGGCGACGCCCCGCTGAACGTCGAGATGCGGTTCGCGGTCCCGCTCGAGGACATGGGTGCCTACACGCCCGGGTACACGGCCAACCGGGCGGTCAACGCGGTGCCCGTCGTCTGCGAGGCAGCTCCGGGCATCCGCACCACCGTGGACCTGCCGCAGGTCATCGCGACCCTGCGGGACCCGGCGTCGTGAGACCCCTCCCGGAGTTGACGCCGGCGACCACCTGGTTCTGGACCTCGGGAGCCGACGGTCGCCTCCGCGTGCAGCGCTGTCGGGAATGCGCCACTTTCGTCCATCCCCCGGTGCCGATCTGCCCGGCGTGCCGGAGCCGGGACTGGGAGCCGGCCGCGGTCTCCGGGCAGGGCACGATCGTCGGCTACACGGTGAACCACCACCAGTGGCACCCTGACTTCGAGCCCCCCTATGTCATCGCGGTGGTGGCCTTGGCCGAGGACCCGACAGTCAGACTCACCACCATGATCGTGGGCTGCGATCCGGGACAGGCGTGGCCATCGGGCAAGAGGTGGCGGTGCGCTTCGAGCAGCATGACGACGTCTGGCTCCCGCTCTTCGCGCCGACCGGCGAGCCGTCGGTGGGCAATCCCGTCCCCGAGCCCGAACGCCCACGGCCGCGTCCACCCCTGAGCCACGACCGCTTCGAACACCGCTCGGTGCTGTCCGGGGTGGGGCGGTCCGCCCTCGGCCGCCGGCTGATGGTCGACCCGCTCTCGCTGACCGTCGACGCCTGCCTCCAGGCCGTCGCCGATGCCGGACTCGAGCTCGAGGACATCGACGGCCTGTCGACCTATCCGGGCGCGGCGGGCATGGGTATGAGCGAAGGCGGGATCACCGCGGTGGAGGAGGCCCTCCGGTTGCACCCCACCTGGGCCAACGGGGGAGGGGACCTGCCCGGTCCCGGTGGCGCGGTGGTGGCGGCGATGCTGGCGGTGGCGTCCGGGCTCTGCCGTCATGTCCTGTGCTTCCGGACCGTCTGGGAGTCGACCTATGCCACCCTTCGCCTGGGCGCGCCAGGCGGGGGAGGAGCCCGAGCGTCGGGCGGGAACGCCTGGCGGGCGCCGTTCGGGGCGATGTCGGCGGCCAACTGGATCGCCATGAACGCCAATCAGTACCTGCACCGCTACAACGCCCCCCGGGAGCTGCTCGGGCTGATCGCCCTCAACGGTCGGGCCAACGCCGGCCGCAACCCCGCGGCCATCTACCGGGACCCGATGACCATGGACGACTACCTGTCGGCCCGCCCGATCACCTCCCCGTTCGGGCTCTACGACTGCGACGTGCCCTGCGACGCATCGATCGCGGTGGTGGTGTCCGACGCCTCGGTGGCCGCCGACCTGCCCAACCCGGCCATCCGCATCGAGGCGGTGGGCACCCAGATCCTCGAGCGGGTCTCGTGGGACGAGGGGACCATCACCCACGAACCTCAAGTCCTGGGCCAGTCCGCCCACCTGTGGTCGAGGAGCAGCCTCCAACCGGCTGATGTCGACCTCGCCCTGCTCTACGACGGTTTCACCTTCAACGCCGTCTCCTGGCTCGAAGCCCTTGGGTTCTGTGGCTTCGGGGAATCCCACGACTGGTTGGACAATGGCCGGCGGATCGCGCTGGACGGTGAGCTGCCGGTCAATCCCCATGGGGGCCAGCTCTCGGAGGGACGGACCCATGGCTTCGGATTTCTCTATGAGGCCATCCAGCAACTGAGGCACGATGCCGGCGACCGGCAAGTTGCCGATGCCACCACCGCCGTCGTCACGTCGGGTGGCGGCACCCCGTCCGGGGTGCTCCTCCTTCAGGGGCACGGTTCCTGAAGACCCGTGCCGCCCTCGATGTGCCGGGCGTCAAAGGTGTGATCGTTCAAGAGGGGATCAACGATTTCGGCATCCCTCCGGCCATCACCACCCCGAACCAGCTCATCGCCGGCTACGAGGAAGTGATCGGCATGGCCCACGCCCGGGGCGTGAAGATCTGGCTGGGGACGCTACTCCCCGCCTCGAACTCCATCATCGACGGCCCGACGAGCGCACCTCTGAGCGAAATCTACCGAGAACAGGTCAACGCCTGGATCCGAAGCCAGCATCTCGCTGATGGCGTCATCGATTTCGATGCCGAGCTGCGAGATCCGAATGACCCGGCGGTGCTCAATCCCCGCTATTCGAGTGCGGATCATCTGCACCCGAACCTCCTTGGCTACCAAGAGATGGCAACCACTATGAAGCTCTCGGTGCTTGAAAGTGCTCTGTCCTAGCGGCTGGGCTGATCCGTCGTAAACCGACCGTTTGCGTGCTTCATGTCGGCTCAAGCGGTGGCCAGCCTTCCTCCTAACAATGACAATGGCCTTGATGGTCCGCCGTTTCGCAGCTGGTCCCCAAATAGCTTCGAGAACACTGGGAGATTTGGCCTGAAACATGGGTTCTGATCAAACGGCCAAGGGGAAAGGGACGCGCGATCACGGCGCGGCTCACCGAATGGTTGTTGGAAGTGGTCGCCGATCGCGTCTTCCGCCTTGCGATCAGCCGGCGCCGAACTGCGCGCCGGAGTTGACGAAGTCGTCCGACCATACGCTCCTACTTATTGTTTCGGAGTCCGGTGAGCAGCCGGTCCATCGCAGCGACAGCTTGATCTCGGGCCGCTTGGGGATCCTCCGCGTTGGCGATGAAGAGTGCCGCTTCGTCTGTCGTCGCAAGCAAGAGATGGGCCAAGACTGTCAGCGGTTGTTCGGGGAGCGAACCGTCGGCGACGGCGAGCTCGAGCATGGCTTGGATACCGCCGAGGCCGTAGCGCGCCTCGATGACTCGCCACTCCTGCCAGCCGAGGACTGCGGGTCCGTCGATGAGGAGGATGCGTTGCACCTCGGGGGTCAGTGATGCATCGAGGAACCCGAGGAGCCCGTTCCGGAGCAGGTCGAGCGGTGGCGCTTCAACGAGGTGGGCGCCGGCGGCGGCTACGAGGTCCTCCTCGACAGCCTCGAACACGGCGACAAACAGGGCGCGCTTGTCGGTGAAGTGGTGGTAGAGCGCGCCGCGGGTGCCGACCCCGGCGAGGGCGACGATCTCCTCGGTGCTGGTGTCGTGGTAGCCGCGTTCCACAAAGAGCTGGCGGGCGGCGACGACGAGAGCGTCGCGCGTGGCCTCAGCGCGCTCGGCTACGGCGGCGGAGGGTGCCTTGCGTACCCTCTCGCCATCTCGTTGACTGATCGTCATGCAGCCAGTATGGTCCACATACCGTCTGTATGTCAGTACGGGTTCCAGTTAAGGAGGTGCGATGGCTGATTCCACGCATGTGGTGGAGGCGTTCTGTGACGCCATAAGGAAGCGTGAACCGGAGGCGCTACGAGAGTTCCTGGCCGACGGCGTCGTGTACCAAAACACCGGCATGCCGGCGAAGGAAGGTGTGGAGGACGTGCTAGCCGACTTGGCCGGCCAGTTCGGGCTGTTCCCGGACACCTACGAGTACCGGATGGTGAACATCGCCGGGGACGGCGAGGTCGTGCTGACCGAACGCGTCGACATGATCAATGGTTTCGATGGAAGCCTCCACGGCGTGCCGGTAATGGGCACGTTCGTCGTGCGGGACGGCAAGATCATCCGCTGGACTGACTACTTCGACACCGGCTTGATCGGGAAGATGCTGACCGGCGAGGACTATGCCGGGCTCGTCCCCGCCGTCAATTGATCGCACGGTGACCGACGAACATCGGTCTGTCGAATCCGAATTCCAATTCGACTCGCTCCTGCAGCCAGAGTTCTCGAGGGCTCCCCAGCCGTACTACCGGCGGATGCGGGACACGAACCCCGTGCTGCGCATGCCGGACATGTACGGCTCCGATCGGAGCAACGTCTTCGTCGCGAAACACAGCGACGTCGAGTACGTGCTCCGCAACCCCGAGTTGTTCTCGTCGGACTTCCTGCCTCCTGACGTAACACCCTTTCCCCTGATCCCAGAAAACATTGATCCTCCGGAACACCTAAAATACCGCCGGCTCCTCGACCCGTTGTTCGGTCCGAAACCCATGAAACGACTCGAGTCCGACATCACCAGACGCGCCAACGAGCTGATCGACCGGTTCATCGAACGCGGCGAGTGCGACTTCGCCCAAGAGTTTGCGATTCCCCTGCCCTGCGGAGTGTTCCTCGACCTCATGGGTCTGCCGAGTGACGAGCTCGACTTCTTCCTCCAGCTGAAGGAGGACATGCTGCGCGGCCAGGCGAAAGGCAACGAATACCTATTGGCGGCCAAGGAGCGGGCGAATCAGCGCTTCGAGGGTCTCTTTGCCGACCGACGGCAGGACCCACGAGATGACCTACTGACCCAGCTCGTCAACTCCCGAATCGATGATCAACCGCTGACCACCGAAGAGCTACTCGGCATCTGTCAACTCATGATCGTGGCTGGGCTTGACACGGTGACCGACAGCCTCACTTGCTTCTACGCCCTCTTCGGTACCCACCCTGAGCACCGGCGTCGGCTCGCCGAGGATCCGGCGATCATCCCGACCGCCATCGAGGAACTGTTGCGATTCGAGTCACCGGTGCCGTTCGTACCGCGGATCGTGACCAAGGACGCCGAGCTCAGCGGGTTCCCGGTCAGGGCAGGCGACCAGGTCGTGCTGTTGTTGGGAGCGGCGAACACCGACGAGCGGGCCCACGATCGACCGGACGTCGTCGACTTCGACCGCGTTGCGAACCGCCACCTCGGTTTCGGTGGCGGCATCCACCGCTGCCTAGGGTCACACCTCGCGCGCATCGAATTGCAGGCCAGCCTGCGCGAGTGGCATCGGCGTATCCCCGAGTACCACGTCCCCGACGAGGTCGAGCTCGAGTACGCGCCGCTGCTTCGCCAGGTCGAGCACCTCCCGCTCGTTTTCAACCGCGTGCCCGCGTAAACCGTATCGTCCTGCTCACCGGCGCATCCGGTGGCCCGGGCACCGCATCGACCATTCTTGGCGCGAAGCTCGTTCAGAACGGATGCTGAAGATGTCGGCCTGGCTTCGGCCTCGGACGCATATCAACCTCGACTCGACAGCCAGGGTTCCAGTCATACCGCGGTTGTTCGCCGGGTCAAGGTCCGCGTCGGCCCTGAATGGCGCGCCGGTGATCAAATCAATAGAGTGTGAAGTAACCCTCTCTTTTTTCGGAAGTGATCCATTCACATGGACAAAATGATGTTTTCACGGTAGTTTCACCGCATATTCACAGTAATTTCACCGCAGAGGACATCGGCCATGGATGACGGGGGAGAGGGCGAACGATGCTGCTGGCGCTGAACTCCGACCAGGAGCTCTTCTCGGAGACCACGGCGAAGTTGCTCGACGAGCTGGTCCCGGTGGGCGAGCTCCGGCGCCTTCGCCACGACCCGGTCGGCTTCGACCCCGAGTACTGGCGTCGGGGCGCCGAACTGGGCTGGACATCACTCCTGGTCGGCGGAGAGCACGGCGGGGGCTCCATCGGCGAGCACGGACTCGTCGACCTGGCCCTGGTCGCCTACCAGTTCGGCCGTCATGCCGCCCCCGGGCCGCTGGCCGTGACCAACGTGGTGATCGCCACCCTCAGCGAGACGGGAGCCGGCAGCGACGAGCTGATAAGCGCTTTGGTCTCGGGGGCGTCGACGGCATCCTGGTGCTTCGGTGAGCCGGTACCCAACGACCGGCTCGGGAACATTGCCTTCGAGGTGCACCGGGAAGGCGACGAGGTCGTGCTCAACGGGGTGAAGCGCCCGGTCGAATCGGCGTCCGGTGCCGACGTCCTGCTGGTCACCGGTCGCACCGGCTCCGGGCTCACCCAGGTGCTGGTACCGGCCGGCACCAACGGGGTGTCGGTGTCCCCCATGGACTCGGTGGACCTGACCCGCCGGTTCTCGGTGGTCACCTTCGACGAGGTCCGGCTCCCGACCACGGCCGTGGTCGGTGACATCGGGTCGGCCGATGAACAGGTCGCCCGCCAGCTCGAGCGGGCGGTCGCCATCAGCAACGCCGAGTCGGTCGGGGCTATGCAGGCTGCCTTCGACATGACCGTGGAATGGGCGTTCGACCGGTACTCCTTCGGGCGGCCACTGGCCTCCTACCAGGAGCTCAAGCACCGGTTCGCCGACATGAAGTCGTGGCTGGAGGCCAGCCATGCCGTCAGCGACGCCGGCACCGCCGCCACCGCCAGCGGATCCCCCCGCGCCGGGGAGCTGCTGAGCGCCGCCAAGTCGTTCATCGGCGACTACGGCAGTGAGCTGCTGCAGGACTGCGTCCAGATCCACGGTGGGATCGGGGTGACCTTCGAACATGACATCCACCTCTTCCTCCGCCGCCATACCGTCAACCGGGCCCTGTTCGGCACGCCGGCTGACCACCGCCAGCGCATCACCGACATCATCGAAACCCGGGAGCCGGTGGCGTGAGCACCCAGGAGGTGGAGGACCTCGAGGAGTTCCGGGCCCGGGCCTGGGCCTTCGTCCGCGCCAACCTCCGGCCGTTGGACTCGAGACAGTCGATCGGTCCGCTGCGGAACGAGCGCACCGACGAGGAGGAGTTGGTGGCGGTGGCCCGGGACCGGGAGGTGCAGCGGATGCTGTTCGACGCCGGCTTGGCCGGCATCTGTTTCCCCCGCGAGTACGGCGGCCAGGGCCTCACGCCCGAGCACCAGCGGGCGCTGAACCATGAGCTGGCCGGCTACGAGTACCCGGCCCGGATCCAGGCCCCGACCCTCTCGCCCTGCGCCGCGGTCCTGTTGGACTTCGGCACCGAGGCACAGAAGCTCGAGCACCTGCCGGCCATCCTGAAGGGCGAGGAGATCTGGATGCAGTTCCTGTCCGAGCCCAGCGGCGGTTCGGACGTCGCCGGCGCCCTGACCAGCGCAGTGCGGGACGGCGACGAATGGATTCTTAACGGATCGAAGATCTGGACCACGGGGGCCTGGTGGTCCGACTGGGGTCTCTGTCTGGCCCGGACCAACTGGGACGTCCCCAAGCACCGCGGCCTGACTGTGTTCATCCTGCCCATCCGCCAACCCGGCCTCGACGTCCACCGGATCGAGATGCTCAACGGCTCGAAGGAGTTCTGCCAGGAGTTCCTGACCGACGTCCGGGTCCCCGACTCCGACCGGATCGGCGACATCGACGACGGCTGGACGGTGGGGACCCGCTGGATGTTCCACGAGCGGATGCTGACCAACTCCCCGCTGGTCACCGTCCCGGCGGGCATGACCCACGGGGGTGGTGACGTGTCCATGGACGCCCTCGCCCGGGAAGCCGGCCGCCTCGACGATCCCTACGTGCGAGACCTGGTCGGCGAGGCCCGCATGCTCGAGATCGTCGACCGCGCCCTCCGGCGGCGGATCGGCGAAGGGATCGCCACCGGTGCCATGCCCGACCAGTCGGCGGCCATCGGCCGGCTGTTCACCGGGGTCACCTCGGCCCGTATCCGGACCATCGCCTTCGAGATCGCCGGGGCGGCCGGGGCCGCTTGGACCGCGGAGGACGGCGAGCTCGCCAACTGCGGTTCGGACTTCCTGCTGCGTCAGGTGTCGACCATCGGAGGCGGCACCACCGAGATGGCCCGCAACGTCATCAGCGAGCGCGTGCTCGGGATGCCCCGGGAGCGCGCCCTCGACCGGGACGTGGCCTTCCGCGACGTGCCCCGCGGCGGCGCCCGCTCATGAGTATCCAGAATCCGCCAGTGTTGTCGAGGCTATCGGCGGCGGTTCCCAGCTGATCGGAGAGGCATCAGCCTCGCGGCCGGCTGGTCAGCGTGACCGGGACGTACTCCGGATCGTCGGGCGATCGCATGCTGAACTTCCATTTGCAGCACACGTCGCCCGGATCCCGGCGGGGCGGGATGGCCAGGATGTCGACCTTCATGTTCGGGTTGTACATCTTCGTGGTCTCGATCATCGACTTCGGGCAGGTGGAGTGGCAGTTCTTCTCCAAGATGTCCGGCCGGCCCATTCCCTCCCACTGGTCGGCCGCCACGCACCGATTGAACGTCATGATCCCGACCTCGTCTTCGGGCATTTCAAAGGAGACGTCGAACGCCTTGCCGGGCATGGCGGTTGCGTCCACCTGCAGGTCCTTCATCCAGTCGGCCACCGTGTTGCCGGTGATGCCGAGGTACTCGGCCTTGAGCTTCTTGACGCCGGGCAGCACCGATTGCCCCCACAATGTCCACTGGATGTCGAACATCACGTCGAGCCCGTAGCGAACGGTGATCTGGGTGGCCCAGGCCTCGATGCACTGCAGGAGGTATTCGTGGCTCCCGAGTAGCCACTGCACCAGTTGTTTCTTGGAGAGATCGAGCGCGCCGGGACGGTGGCGTGAACAGCCCGGTGTAGTCGACCCGGGTATTGACCCGTTCCTCGGCTCCCACCTGCTGGTTTGGATCCATGTAGACCGTGTCTGCGGGCAGGAACTCGTCCCGCATGCGGGCCAACTCCGGTACCACCTGGTCATTCCATGCCGTCCACTCGATTTCGGCCATCGTCTCGGTGCCATATCGCCTCGCGACTTCCGCGGCCCAACCGTCGACACAGAGTTGCATGTATCGCTCGCTCCAGGGCAGGAATTTGGCGGCTAGGGCGTCCTTCGAGAAGTCGGTGAAGCGGAGGTCGCCACGGTATGGACCGCTGTAGTCGGGCAGTTCGGCGCCGGAGTCCACGTCGAGCTCTTGTCGGATGTCGAGGGCCGCCTTGGGATACGTGACACGGTCATCGACCCGGGGGAACTTGGGAAAGTTGGTCAGGTCTACGCCGAGGGCCAGCACAAAGTCGTCGGCAACGATGTCCTCCTGAAGGTGCGCCCCGGGCTTTCGGATCTCGAGGAACTCGTCGAGTTCCGGATCGGTGTCGTCGACAGGCATCGGTCTCCTCCTGTGCTGATGGCGCCAGCGCCGGCCTGTGGTTGGCCTATGCCAGGCTAGCCGATCGGCTAGGCCCGAACAAGGCCCGTATAGACTCCGGTCCATGACCCGGGGGATCGACGTCGTCCAGCGCCAGCTGCATGCCGACCGGTACAGCGCCGCCCAGTTGCGGGTCATCGGGGCCGCCCTCGACCTCTTCGCCATCCACGGAGTCAGTGGCACCTCACTGCAGATGATCGCCGGCGCCATCGGGGTCACCAAGGCCGCGGTGTACCACCAGTTCAAGACCAAGGAGGAGATCGTTCTCGCGGTCGCCGAGGTGGAGCTCTCCCGGCTCGAGGACGCTTTAGATGCCGCGGAGGCGGAGGCAAACGATGCCCACGCCCGCGCCGTACTCCTCGAGCAGGTGGTGAGCTTGGCCGTCGAGCGCCGCCGGTGGGTGTACACGCTCCAGAACGACCCGGCCATGGTCCGGGTGCTGGGTGAGCACGAGCCGTTTCTCGACCTCATCAACCGCCTGTACTCCGTGCTCAACGGCGAGGACGCCACGACGGAGACCCGTGTCCGTACCGCCATACTCTCGGCCGCGTTCGGCGGAGCCGTCGTCCACCCGCTGGTTGCGGACCTCGACGATGCCACCTTGGAGGCTGAGCTGATCCGCACCGCTCGCCGGCTGTTCGACCTGCCTGACGAGTAGGGCAACACGGCTGGACCCGGCGTATGAGTCATCAGAATGTGCCTCAAACTTGCAGTAAACCAAACATTCGGTCCACACTAACGGGATGGCCGAACGCGACGAGAACTACGGGGCCGGGTTGGCGGACCTGATGAACCCGGAGGTGGCGAGGAACCCGCAACCCATCTATTCGATGCTGCAGAAAACGACACCGGTGTTTCGACTCGACGGGGTCGGTGTGATCGTCACATCTCGCTCGGGTGTCGACGAAGTGGTCCGTGACCCCCAAGCTTTTTCGTCCGGCCTTTCCGCTCACGACCTCAAGACACGGCGCCCCCTGATCCCGTTGCAGATCGACCCTCCCGATCACCGTAAGTACCGAAAGATCCTCGACCTACTATTCGCGCCAAAGCGCATGAGATTGATGGAAGGTTCGACCGTCCAGCTGGTCAACGATCTGATTGACAAATTCATCGATGATGAGGAAATTGATTTCTCGAAGCAGTTCTCAGGTCCGTTCCCATCGCAGGTCTTTCTCACGATGTTCGGACTGCCACTGGAGGAGCTACCGCTTTTCCTGAAGATGAAAGACGGCGCCATCCGTCCTGACCAGGTCGTCGGTCACGAATTCGGTCATCCCGAGACCGAGGCGTACCAACAGCAGACGGCTGACTCGATTTACGCCTATTTCGAACAGGTGATCGAAGAGCGGAGAGTGGGGGAGAAGCGAGACGATCTCCTCAGCCACTTCATATTTGCGGAGGCGGACGGGAGTCGGCTCACCGACGAAGAGATCGTCGACATCTGCTTCCTGTTTCTCATCGCCGGCCTCGATACCGTGACCGCGTCGTTGGATTGCTTCTTCCGGTACCTGGCTGAGCACCCAGCGGACAGGCACAGGATCGTCGATGACCCCGACGGCGTCCCGGCGATGGTCGAGGAGATGCTGCGCTGGGAAACTCCTGTCATGGGATGCGCCCGTGTGGCAACCCGCGACACTGAAATCGGGGGCTTCGCCGTCAGTAAAGGCGAGCAGGTTATGGCGCTCTTGGGGGCCGCGAACGTCGACGAAGCCGAGTTTCCCGAGACCAGTGCTCTCGTCTGGGATCGGGAAGCCAACCGGCACCTGGCGTTTGGGGGCGGTGTCCACCGCTGCCTCGGGTCTCACCTTGCCCGACTGGAGCTCCGAGTGGCCCTCCGGGAGTGGCACCGTCGGATCCCCGACTACAGCATCAAGCCCGGCGTGGAGCTGAACTTCACCGCCGGGATCCGTACGCTCGACACCTTCCCAATGTTGCTCGGCGTCTCCAGCTGATCTCGGCGAGATCCGGCACCCGACCAGGGCGGTCGGGTTGTCCTTGCCTCAGCCGATCCCGAGCTGGGCGCAGGTCTGGAAGACCTCGTCGAAAATGGACCCCGGAATCGTGTAGGGCTCGGCGGCAGTGACCTGATCGAGGTGAGCCGCAATGTCTTCGGCACTGGGGTTGGTCCCAGGCTCCGCGATCCACCCGTCGGCGAGGCCCACGAAGACACGGGCGAAGCGACCGGCACACGCCGAAAAGTTGTGGTGGGTGAGTTGGCAGGCACGGCTGGCCAGATAGACGACGATCGGGACGACGAGCTCGGGTTCGATAGCGTGGAGGAATCCGGGCTCGGCCTCGACCTCGTCGCGGTCGCCGACGGTCTCGAACACCATGCCGCGAATACCCGAAAGGGAGGACGCAGTTGGCCCGGATCCCATAAGGGGCCCCTTCAATGGCGATGACGTTGGCCAGCCCGAGCGCCCCGGCCTTCGCGGCCGCGTAGTGGGCGGAGTTGGGTTGACCGAACAGCCCGGCGGAAGAGGTGATGAACACGAACCGGCCAGCGCCCTGGGCCTTCATGGCGCGGTAGGCGGGTTGGCTGATGTTGAAGGCACCGTCGAGGTGGACCCGGCACATGCGGCGCCAATCCTCGGTGGTCAATTCCTCGAAAGGAGCGGTGTGGAAAATGCCGGCGTTGCTGACGACCGCGTCGAGGCGGCCGTACTCATCAAATGCGGATTGCACGATTGCCTCGCCGCCCTCCGGGGTGTCGACCGACTGGTAGGACGCCACCGCGGTGCCACCGGCGGCGCGGATCTCGTCGACCACCTGGTCGGCGATCCCGGCATCGGCTCCGTCACCGTCCATCGTCGCCCCGAGGTCGTTGACGACCACCGATGCACCTCGGCGGGCGAGGTCGAAGGCGTACAGGCGCCCGAGTCCTCGGCCGGCTCCGGTCACGATGACCACCTGTCTGTCGAAATCGATCACGATTTGTCCCTTCGGGGGTTGCTCAGGTGTCTGGCCAGCGTACGGTAGCTTCGCTGCCTCGTCGGGAACAAATGTTAGGTTTAGACAATGCACGCGTTGGTCGGCGACGAGATGGACCTCGGGTCACTCCGGCTCCTCGCCTCGGCGGTGGCCCGCCGGCCCATGGAGGTTGCCGCGGCCACCCGCGGGGACCGGTCGTGGACCGACGGAAAGACGATGTTTCTCGAAGGCACCGTCAATCCGGGCAACCAGATTCGGATGCTGGCGGTCCAGGGATCGCTGGTGGCCTCCGGAAGCCTCGACCCGGAAATCCTCCGACAGCTCGTGCGCCGGCCCGAGCTCACTCGGCGATACCTGGCCGTCGAGGGCCACCGTGCCCTCTTGGCCAATGAACATGTGCTCCCACCATGGGTGTGCTCGCTCATCGACCGCGAGCTGGCTAGCTCGTGCAGCAGTGTTGAGGAATCACTCGACTGGGCCCGGGGGCGCAACGCGATCGGTGAGGTACCGCTCGTTTTTGGGGCGATCGACGTGAAACGCTCACTCGCATCGATGCATCGCGGGGCAGAGATCCACCTCGGACGGCCTCTGGACGTTCGGCCGCGTGGGAAGCACCGCGCGCTCACCGACCTCGATTCGGACGAGTACGACCAGGTGGCCATCGGCGACCTGCTGTTGAGCCCGGTCGGCGGCGGCGGCCCGGTTGGCCGTCTATTGCAGAAAATGTTCCGACCGGTTCGACGGGGCACCGGTGGCGGACCGGTCGGAGCCGACTCTCCCACCCACAGCTCCTCGGCCCGTCCGGGAAGTCGAGGGTACGCCTCGGCCGTCATGAGCTCGATGGGCGAGCGCGAGGTAGCGCCTGAGGTTGGCCACGCGTCGACCAGCACGGTGTACCCCGAATGGGACGGTAGCCGCCGCCGGTACCGCCCGGAATGGTGCACGGTCATCGAGAGTGACGCACGAGCCGACGTCGCCTCGAGGATGCAGCTGCCAAGTGGGCTGGCTGTGCGCCGGTCCTTGGCCAGCCTGGGTACGGGCATGATCCGCTGTCGACGACAGCCACAAGGCGACGACATCGACATCGATGCCGCGGTGGAGGCGCATATCGACACCCTGGCCGGCAGGCCCCACGGGGACGACGCCTACGTTGCCAGCCGCCGGTGGCGGCGCGACCTTGGCGTCCTGGTCCTTTTGGATGTGTCCGGTTCGGTGGGAGAGCCCGGCGCCACCGGCCGGTCCGTGCACGAGCAGCAACGGCTTGCCGCGGTGACCATCACCACGGCGCTGCACGATCTGGGTGACCGTGTCGCGCTGTACGCCTTCAACTCGCGCGGCCGCCAGGCGGTCCAGGTCCTCCGGGTGAAAGGCTTCGACGACCGCCTCGACGTCCAGGTGACGCGGCGGCTCGCGGGTCTGGAACCCGGGGCATACACCCGGCTGGGTGCCGCCATCCGTCACGGCTCCTCGATCTTGGAGCGGAGGAGCGGGACCCCCCGGCGCCTGCTGGTGGTCGTCTCGGATGGCTTGGCCTATGACCACGGCTATCAGGGGGGCTACGGCGAAGCCGATGCACGTAGGGCTCTGACCGAATCGCGATATCGCGGCGTCGGATGCGTGTGCCTCAGCGTCGGAACGGACGCCCAGCCCGAGGCGCTCCGGCGCGTCTTCGGTTCCGCGGCCCATGCGGTGATGCCGAAACCGGACGGCTTGCCCGCGGTGATCGCCCCCCTCTTCCGGGCGGCGCTGCGCTCGGCAGAACGCCAGCACCGGGCCTTCCAGCGTCAGCAACGGACAAGAGAGAGATTCGAGATCGAGATGGGGAAATGATGACCGCCGCAGGTCGCCCGTTCTACCTTCCGGTTGGCGACGAGGAACAGGTGTTCAAGGCGGCCTGTCGGCAGGGCCTGTCGGTGGTCCTCAAGGGTCCGACCGGATGTGGGAAGACGCGGTTCGTCGAAGCCATGGCGTATGACCTGGGCCGGTCGCTCATCACCGTCTCGTGCCACGACGACCTCACTGCTACCGATCTCGTCGGCCGATTCTTGCTGGAAGGTGGGGAGACCCGCTGGGTCGACGGCCCGCTGACCCGCGCCGTGCGCGAAGGGGCAATCTGTTACCTCGACGAGATCGTGGAGGCTCGACAAGATACGACCGTCGTGCTCCACCCCCTTGCCGACCACCGTCGTCAACTGCCGATCGATCGGCTGGGAGTCGTCCTCGACGCCCCACCGGGCTTCTGTCTCGTGGTCTCCTACAACCCCGGGTACCAGAGCGTGCTCAAAGACCTGAAGGACTCCACCCGCCAGCGCATGGTGGCGATCGAACTCGACTTCCCCCCCGTGGATGTGGAGGAGAAGGTCGTCGCTCACGAGGCCGGCGTCGATCCGGAGCCGGCGGCCCAACTGGTGCGACTCGCGCAGGCGATCCGCCGGTTGGAGACTGCCGGTCTCCGGGAGGTCGCATCGACCAGGGTCCTGATCGCGGCCGCCCGACTCTTCGGCGACGGCGTTCCGCTCGTCACCGCCGCCCGCGCCGCTATCGCCGGTCCCCTCACTGATGATCCGACGGTGGGAGCCGGCCTCGTCCGAATGATCTCGACGTACCTGGGTCCCCCAGATTGACCACCCTGAGGGCCGTCGATAGTATGCGGAACAACTATTAGGTTCTAGGGGGATCGTTGGCCTACGAGAGCAATGCCACGCCGATCAAGCTTGGCTATCTGTTCGACTTCGTATTGCCGGAGGGTTTCCCGAAGGAGATGCGAGCCGACCTCACCGACAGTTTCCAGCTGGTCTTTGAGGAGGGGTTCGAGCAAGGGATCATCGACCGACCGGTGGAAATCGTGTTCCGTGAGGTGGAAGGACTCCCCAAGGGCTCGGTGAAATCGGTGATCGACGCCTACCGCGAGCTGGTCGACGAGGGTTGCCTGGCCATATTCGGGCCGTCGATCACCGACAACTGCGTTCCCGTCAAAGAAGCGATCGAAGAGCGTTTCCGCGTCCCGGCCATCAGCGTCACCGGCACCGATGACTGGCTGGGTGAATGGACCTTTTCCCTGTCGATGGGCTCGATGACCGACGAGCCCGTCTTCTGGGCTCATCTGATCGCCAAGCGCGGTCTCGACAACGTGGGCGTCCTCGTCGAGCAGTCGTTGGTCGGCGAGACCTACATCAAGTCCTTCCGTGCCGCCTGCCGGGACCAGGGCATCCGTGTTGTCGCCGAGGAGCCCATCGCCCAGACCGCCCAGGACGTCGGCGACGCGGTCCGGAACCTGCACGGCGCCAATGTGGGGGTCGTCGTGCACTGCGGTTTCGGCTTCGGGGTGGTGCTGGTCAACCAGGTCCTCCAGGAGTTGGGCTGGGATCCACCCAGATTCATGGGGACGGCGTTCCAGAACGCCTGGATCAACCCGATCGTCTGGGACGCCGTCGTCGGATGGATCGGCGTCGACCAGTACGACGACGGCAACCAGGTGGGTCAGGACTTCCTCGATCGCTACGCCGCCCGCTACGGCCGACGGCCCGAATACTGCGTCCCGGTGGTCAACCGCGACCTCGCCACCGTTCTGCTGCACGCCTTTGCCGATGCCCGGCCTCTCTCGCCGCGGGGCGTCAAGGAAGCGCTGGAGCGGGTGCGGATGGTCCCGGCCGCATCCGGATCCCCCGGGACCCGTATTTCGTTCGGGAAGTGGTCACACCGGGGCTGGATGGGCGCCGGCTATCTCGTGGCTCGTCGACTCGATCCTGATGGCACCACCGCCCACCTGGTCGAGCGTTTCGGACAGGACTGACCGACATGACCATTCAACAACTGCCGTCTCAACAACTACCGCCGCCCGCCATTGATTCCAGTACGGTCCGCCGAAGCAGAACCGTCGGTGTCCTCGCCCTGGCGGCGGCAGTCACTGGGCTTGTCGTCGTGGCCGTCAACGCCCGACACGGTGCGGTGGGTGAACGGATCACCAACCCGGCGGTCACCGGCGCTCCCCGTCCGGTGGCGCCGCTCTGGGGCTTCCACCACTGGCTCGGCCTGCTGCAGATCGGGACCATTCTCGCCATGGCCGCGCTGATCGTCACCGTGGTGGTGGCCTGGCGCCGCTACCCGCGACACCCGATTCTGCTGATGGTGCTGGTCACCACGCTGCTCGTCTGGCAGGACCCGATCATGAACTGGGCGCCTTACGCGGTGTACAACCCGCAGCTCTGGCACTGGCCAACGACCTGGGGCTTGGAGTCGCTGTCGCCGACCGTCGAGCCGTTCATCGTGATCGGGTACGCCACCTTCTACATGGCACCGTTCTTCCCGGCCGTGTGGCTGTTACGCCGTGTTCAGGCCCGGCGTCCGGTGGGCTCCATCGTCTGGCGGCACCCGCTGATCAGTCTCTCCCTGCTGATGCTCGCCATCGGGTTCGTGTTCGACACCCTGCTGGAGACGTTCCTCATCCGGACCCAGCTGTACATCTACTCCCAGGTTGTCCCCTTCGGGTCGATCTGGACCGGGAAGTGGTACCAGTTCCCGTTGATCTGGGAGGCCACCCTCGTCACGCTGGTGATGATTCCTGCCGGAGTCCTGCTCTACCGGGACGACACCGGCCGCACCCAGGCGGAGAAGCTGGGTCAGCGGATCCGCGCCTTCCGCTCCCGTCCGGCCCTCGGAGCCTTTCTGGTGATGTTCGCCATCATCAATGTCGCCTACTTCTGCTACGGCGGGGGCTATGCGTTGCTGCGAGACACAAAGATCGCCACTTCGGTGGCCTGTCCCT
The DNA here is from genome assembly GCA_963819695.1 of uncultured Acidimicrobiaceae bacterium. Classification (GTDB taxonomy): domain Bacteria; phylum Actinomycetota; class Acidimicrobiia; order Acidimicrobiales; family RAAP-2; genus DASZIT01. The sequence goes on from CAWFXD010000002.1 coordinate 349,818, forward strand.
GGCCCTTCCCCGAGGCGAAGGTCTACGACCCGAACGGGTTCTATGAGAAGAACGGCCAGGCGGGCCCGTACTCCTCCGGCATCTGGTCAGGCTGGCCGAGCGCCCAGCCCGGTGGGAGACCCCTCGTTACCCTGCCCGCTTCCGGAGGTCGATGCGCCAGTGGCCGCTAGCCGGAGCGTGGTCATCACCGGGGCGTCCCGCGGCCTGGGTTTGGCCACCGCCGCCCACCTCCACCGGGTCGGCTGGACGGTGGTGGCCGCCATGCGGTCACCCGAACAGGGGCTCGAGCGCCTCCGGGCCATCACCGGCTCCGGTCAAGACGACCCTCGTCTGATCGGGGTCCGGCTCGACATCGATGACGGCGACTCCATCGCCGCCGCGAGCCGGGCCATCCAGAATGCCGTGGGGTCCCCGGACGGGCTCGTGCACAACGCCGGCGTCGCGGGCGTCGGATGCTTGGAGGAGATGCCCATGAGCGTGTGGGAACAGATCTTCCGTACCAACTTCTTCGGGCCGGTGCGACTCACCAAGGAGCTCCTTCCGTTGATGCGGAACGCGGGCCAGGGTCGGATCATCATGGTTTCGAGCGAGGGAGCGATCCGGGGAATGCCGGCCATCGGTGCCTACTCCGCGGCGAAGGGCGCACTCGAGCGTTGGGCGGAGTCGCTCGCCCAGGAAATCTCCCCGTTCGGGCTGGGCGTCTCCGTGCTGGTGGCCGGATCCTTCAAGACCGACATCTTGGAGCTCACCACGACCTACGCCGATAGTGACGGCCCCTACGCCCCGCTCCATGCCGGCCTGGAGAGCTTCGGTCAACGGTTCCTGCGGTTTGCTTCAGCGCCCGAACGGTTCGCGCCGGCGGTGGCCAGGGCCCTCGATGATCACCGGCCATTCTCCCGGGCCACCGTTGGGTTCGATGCGCGGCTCCTGATGTTGGGAAGCCGCTTGATGCCCACCAGATGGCTCCAGCGCATCATCGGTCGGGCCACCGGCATCCCCGCGGCCGGCGCGTTCCGCGGCCATCCCCTCCAGACCGCCTCTACCCGTACCAGTGCCAACGAAAGGGAAGTGTGTGACTGAAACGCCGACGGTCGAGTTCGAATCACGGATGCTGGTCGACGGGAAGCTTGTCGAAGGCCAGGCCGGCACGTTTGCCAACGTCAACCCGGCCACCGAAGAGGAGTTGGGCCAGGTCACCGACGCTTCCAACGCGGATATGCACCGCGCCATCGACGCGGCCCAGACGGGCCTTTGACGAGACCGATTGGTCAATCAACCGGGGGTTCCGCCAGAACTGCCTCCGCCAACTGCAGAGCGCCCTCGAGTCCGAGCAGGAGGCACTGCGGGAGGAACTCATCCTCGAGGTGGGGTGTCCAAGGATGGTCACCCACGGCCCGCAGCTCGACCTGCCTCTCGCCGATGCCTTGAAGTATCCGGCCGAGCTCATCGACCACTATCCGTGGGACGTTGAGCTCGGTGACGCCATGGTCGAGCTCACCGGCCAGATCAACACACGGAAGGTCTGGCGTGAACCGGTCGGCGTTGTCGGCGCGGTCGTCCCGTGGAACTACCCGTTTGAGGTCACCCTCCACAAGCTTGGACAGGCCCTGGCCACCGGCAACACCGTCGTGGTCAAGCCCGCTCCGGATACACCGTTCAACGCCACCCGCATCGGACGGCTCATCGCCGAGCAAACTGACATTCCGGCCGGGGTGGTCAATGTCGTCACCGCGTCCGATCATCTGGTCGGGGAGGAACTGACGCTTTCGCCCAAGGTCGACCTCATCTCCTTCACCGGTTCGACCTCCGTGGGCATCCGGATCATGGAGAAGGGCGCCGCCACCATGAAGCGTCTGTTCCTCGAGCTCGGCGGCAAGTCGGCGGCCATTGTGCTCGACGATGCCGACCTCGGGGTGGCCAGCATGATCGGCTTCGGGGTGTGCATGCACGCCGGACAGGGATGCGCCACCCCGACCCGGATGCTCCTGCCTCGGTCCCGCTACGACGAGGGGCTCGAGCTCCTCACGGGCATCTATGAGACGGTCAGTGTCGGTGACCCGCAGCTCCCCGACACGCTCTGCGGCCCGGTGATCTCAGCCAAACAGCGCGCCCGCATCATCGGTTACATCGAGAAGGGCATCGCCGAGGGCGCCAACCTCCTGGTTGGCGGTCCGGAGACTCCCGCCGGCCTGAACAAGGGGTTCTACGTAACGCCAACGCTGTTCGCCGATGTCGACAACAGCATGACCATCGCCCGTGAGGAGATCTTCGGCCCGGTCCTCGTCGTCATCCCCTACGACGACGAGGAGGATGCCATCCGAATTGCCAACGACAGCCCGTACGGCCTGGCCGGGTTCGTGCTGTCTGACTCGCTGGATCGATCGGTGGCCGTCGCCCGCCGCCTCCGAGCTGGAAGCGTGGGGCTCAACGGTGGCGCCGCCTACGGGGCCGACGTCCCCTTCGGCGGGTACAAGGCGAGTGGCATCGGTCGGCAGAACGGCATGGCTGGCTTCGATCAATACCTCGAGGTCAAGTCCGTCGCCTGGCCTGTCGGCTGACGCCTCGGTTCCCGTTCACTGACGGTGCGCGGCACCTCGCAGCGTGGTCTCCCGCGCCAGGGTCAGCGCGCCGCGGGGCCCGAGCTTGTCGACGATGTTCTCAGGCATCCAGAGGAGCTCGAACAGTGACCAGGCCCGGATGTCGGCGGTCGGGCCTTGCAGGTGAAGCTCACCGGATCGGTTTCCCTGGGCCAGCAGTGACTTCAGATCGCCCAAGCGGGCTGAGAACGACGAGCCAAGATTCGTCGTACTTGGAGGTGACTCTCGGATCCAAGCCAGTTGAATGTTGAACTCGTCCTTGAAGCGGACGACGGCATTGATATTGATCCACATGAGGGCATCGAGCTTCTCGACTGCAGTGCCGTCCGATCGCAGAACGCTTGACCATCCCAGGCGCGCTTTTGCCGAGAACCCGCGCATGATCGATTCGAGAAGACCATCTTTTGAACCGATCAACCGGTAGACGCTGCCAACGCTGAGTCCGGCGGCGCCGGCGATGTCGCGGACCGTGGTGGCTTCATAGCCCCGCCGGCCGAATTCAGCCCGGGCCACCGCCCGAAGCGTTCGAATTCGCTCGTCCTCCCCCTCCTCTTGATGGGCCCACGACTCGAGGGTGCGTGTAGCGGCCAAGAACGGCTCCGAACGATCGAGTGCGGCATCGGTGGGCGGATCGAGGACGATCCCGTCCAATACGATTCGGCAGCGGATGGCGGGGACCTCCTCTCCGCCGCGCACGTCTTGGAAAACCCCCAGGCTGATGTGTTGCAACGTCTGGCACAGTCGATCGGCCATCGCCTCGAGATCGATGTCCGTCCGAATCGAGCCATCGGTTTGACCGGCGCGAAGGGTGGCAAACATCGCCTGCTCGATCTCAGAGGAGGATCGCCGCGTGACACGAACCAGGTCGTCGCCGGCGCCCGAGGGTGGCTCATACAGGGTCAGGAGCAAGGCGGCACGATGCCGAATCGAGCATTGGGCGATGGCCGTTCCCAGGGCCACCACTCGCTCCGGGATCGGTTCAGCAATGGGGCGCCCGAGGACGTCGAACGCCTCTTTGGCCAGTTGGTCGAGTTCGAGTTGGTATCGCTCCACCAATTCGACGATCAGGGCTTCCTTCGACTCGAAGTGGTGGTAGAGGCTCCCAGGCAGAATTCCGCAGGCATCGGCAATGTCCTTCAGGGAGGTCCGTAGGCCAGACGAAGCGAACAGAATGGCCGCCGTGTCCAAGATCTCTGTCCTTCGCCCTCCGCTGCTCGTCACGGTGTCCACTCCTTGATTGCTGAACTGCTCGCGACGACGGTACCGAAGCTGGCAGCGCACCCTCGGCACGGACAGAAGGTAATGTCCATCGGCAATCGCACACCGCCAGCCTAGCGCGGCACTTGAACCAAACATCTGTTTCAACATAGGTTTGGGCGCAATGGCGACCGATCCCGAACCGTCCCGATACCACCTCGACGATCGAAATCCCGAACCGATCGTCCGGGCCATGGCGCTTCGGATGATGGCGCCCGGAGCCGGGCGACGACCAGTGCAATCCAGGTAGGGGCTCAGACGTGGGCGCAGTCATCATGCTGGGTACTCTGTTCGGACTGATCATCCTCATCTTCGGCGTGGTGCTTCGCTATGACCCAGAAGCCCGTCGTCCTCCGAAGCACGAGCGCGTCGATGATCGCTGAGTTGACGCCACTGTTGAAGGCGTCTATCGGCTTCGCCTACGCCGGGGGGATCGCGTTCGTCGTAATCGGCGGGTACCTCACCTACCGTCACCGCCGACTCCATCCGCTCCTGCTCGTTTGCATCTCGGCGCTCTCGTTCTCCTGGATCGAGGCGCCCTACGACTGGGCGGTCTACGCCCAATTTGCGCCCGCCATCCCCCGCATGCCGTCCTGGTGGCCGTTGAACATGACCTGGGGTGGCCTGCCGGCGTCGGTGCCCCCCGGCTACATCGCCTACTTCGTGCTGCCGGCCGTCATCGGCGCCGCGCTCGGTCGGCGCTTGAGCTCGAGGTTCCACTGGCGCCGGCCGACCACTCTCCTCGCCGTTGGGTTGGTCGTGGGGATCCTGTGGGCCTTCCTGTTCAACGCGATCCTCGGGGCCCGGCTCGGCGTCTTCTATTACGGCCGCGTGATTCCCGGTCTTGCGCTGTGGCAAGGGACCAAGCACCAGTACCCGCTCTACGACGCTCTCGCCATGGGGGTGCAGATGATGGTGTTCACCTACATCCTCGGACGCACGGATCCACAAGGTCGCACCGTTATCGACATGTGGGCCGATGCGAGGTCGACGAGCCGTTTTCGATCGTCGGTCCTCTCCATCGTCGCGGTCGTTGTCATCGGAACCACGCTCTATGGGGCGGTCTTGGCCCCCCATCTCGTTACGAAGTTGCAAGGTCGGGTGACGGCAGGGCCCACGGCTCCCTTGTTCAAAGGCGTACCGAACCAACCCCTGCAGGGCGCCTCTCATCAGCGTCCCTGAACGATCGACCTTCTGGCCTCAGAACGAGCACGGCACGTGGGTGGTCGTAAAGGTGTCGACCAGCCAGTGGCCCTCCTGCAACACGAGTTGCGCCGAGCCGACGAAGTATCCCCGTTGGACGAAGGAGTCCGGCGTCCCCGACTCGTCCACCAGGTAGAAGTGCTCCTGGTCCTGGCAATCAGCGAGGGCGGCAGAGGTCGAGCCGGTCATGGTGATGGCGATGTGATCGTCATGCAGACTACCGACCGCATGTTCTTGCGCACCGAGTAACGCCGCCGCCTGGCGCACGCTGGCTTGAGCCAGACGGGTTGAGGTGACCGCCGCCAATGGACCGACGTAGGCCTTGTTCAAGGTGTCATCCAACTGGGACAGCCGGAGAAGGTAGGTCTCGTAGGCGCTGGTGATCGCACTCTCGGCGACCCCAACTGGAGGGGCGGTGGTGTCGGGGTTCGGGGTCGGCGACTGGGACCCGGATTGCCCCGCGGCCATCGGTACGGTGCCGGACGTCGCGCCGGTGGTGCGGGTGGATGCACCTCCGTTTCCCGCCGAACCCGCGCCCGCTGGCCCGGCACCGGTTGCGGTTCCGGCCGAGCGCGAACCCGACGCGACCACCGCAGGCGGCGGCGCCGAGGGCGGTGACGATCAGGGCCGCGGCGAGGAGTCGCCGACCGGGGCCCTCGGCCACTCACGTACCTTCGAAGAATGCCACGGTGCCGCCCAGCCCGGCCACCGTGGGTCCGAAGGGGGACAGCGAGGGGCCGTACTGGGTACCGGTGGTGGTGAGGCCGCCGGCCAGGTCGGCGATGAACGGGTCGACCAGGGGATTGACCAGTGAGAGGGCCTGACTCTTGGCCATCGCCTGCTGCAGGTACCCGTTTCCTTGGGACGACAGCTGGCTGCAGTCCTTGTCCAACTCGACGGTGAGGGGTGACAGTATCTTGGACGACTGGGTCTGGGCGCCGATGATGGACACGACCGAACCCGGCGTCGCTGCAGGCGAGCGGCAGGCCGATGGTATTTCCGAAGACGAACATCTCGAGGAGTGGTGTCACGACCGCGGTCTTGGAGCCCCCCGAGTTGGCGTCGGTGGTCGTACTGGTCGTTCCGGTCGCCGAGGCTGACCCACCCCAGGTGCCCACCAGCGCGCCGACCGCGCAGAAAACCGCGACGGTTAGGGTGAAGCCAAGCCGGTGACACCGCCTCTGAATGAGAGTTCGAGTGTTCATGGTTCCTCTCTTCGGATCTGCGACTCTTCGGGATTCGGTTTTGTGCGCATCACGCGCTCCGCCTCGAGCTCAACGCCAAGCGCACCGAGAAGAGCCTCACGGCTTGTGAACCCAACAGTACCGCCAGCGCGACCAGGATCAGCATCAGATACAGGCTCTCGGCCGACGGTCCTTTCTCCAACGCGTAGGTCGGCTGCGCGTTGGGGGTCGGTGAGGAAGCCGACGATGCCGTCGGTGTGGTCGGGATGGCTCCCGGGACCGCCGAGGCCACCTCGGTACCTGCCCCGCTGTTGTCGAACGGCGTCGAGGTCGGGCCCGCCGCGGCACCCGAATCCACTCCATTCCCGCTGTCGCCGGCCGCCGGAGCGATGCCGGGCGCGTTGGAGGTCGACAGGTACCCTCGGCCAACGGTGAAGGTGGCGGTCGCGATGCCCTGCGCATGGAGGTTCTGGGTGGCGCTGATCTGGAGGGCACCGGAGTCGACCGACTCCAAGGTCTTGGAGGCGTTGACGGCCGAGCCCGTGCTCGTGGTGCCATCGCTGTACCTGATGGTTTCGGGCAGGTAGGTGAGCTTGACCCCGGCAGGGGCCAGGATCGAATCGAGCGCGCCGATGATCTCTTGGTTGATGTCGATCGGCACATTGATGCCCAGCAGATTCAGGCCATTGGCCTGGAGGCCTGATGCTTGACCGAGAAGGGTGATCGTCCCCAGATTCGTCTGCGACTTGATGGTCGGCTTCCCGTTGGCTTGCTGGGTGAGCGACACCGATGAGGAGACATTGGCGAGGTCAAAGAGCTGACCGAACGACAGGGCGTCGAGACCGGATGTGGCGTTCACGCTGACGCTGCCATCGCTGTGGGCGGCGGTCTCGGCAGAGGCGAACATGGTGGCGTTGCTCGATCCGGCCGGCTGCACGCCGATGGCGACCGCGCCCTTGGCATCGGTGGGAGATGAGTTGGCGGTGATCTGGTAGCCGCCCTGGGTCTGCTGGTTGCTGGGGGTGCCTGGGAAATTGGCGGACACGTATCCGGGCAACGGCGGGAGCGGTGGGAAGGAGCCCGAACCTAGGCCATTCACCGTGCCGGGGAGCGACGAGATGGAAGGCGAGTAGGGGGCCCCGGCGTCGGCCATGGAAAGGCCCAGGCTGTTGAGCGCCGCCGATGCGCCGTAGGGTCCGGCTTCAATGGTCAAGAGGCTCGACACCGGAAGGTTCGGGTCGGTCACGAGCGACATCGAGCGCGTTGGCCTGGGCGGACAGGTTGTAGGTGTTCGAGTTGGTGGCGGTCGTCGTCGAGGTTGTCGCGTCCGGCCCCTGAGCCCCGGCGCTACCACTGAAGCCGAAACCGACCAGGCCGGCGGCGAGTGCGGCAGCCGCCAGCCCCTGGACCGCTCGGACCGGAGTCAACCTGGGCCGGTGCCGTCCGGGGCTACCGTGCCTGATGCTCATGACGCCAGAGCTCCGAGATAGGACTCGAGTACCGCCTCGTCCTCCACCTCGGCCGGCTCTCCGGCGAAACGGATCCGGCCCCGATTGAGGATGTAGACGTAGTCGGCCAACTCGAGGGCCCGGGCGACGTATTGCTCGACGATGAGCAACGACAGTCCATCGGCCGAAAGCCGGCGAAGGTAGTCGAAGATCTCGTCGACGACGAGGGGGGCAAGGCCCATCGAGACCTCGTCGAGCAGGACGATGCTCGGCTCCGCCACATAGGCGTGGGCGAGGGCGAGCATCTGCTGCTCGCCGCCTGACAGCGTTCCCGCCAACTGCCGCCGCCGCTGGCCGAGACGGGGGAATGCCCCGATCGCCGCATTGATCGCCCCCCGGTCGAGGTTCCTCGGGGCCTGGAGGCGCAGGTTGTCGGCCACCGAGAGGGTCGGAAAGATTCCGCGGCCCTCGGGGACGTGGCAGATTCCAGTCCGGGCCAGCTCATGGGGAGGCCGACCCGTGATGTCGGCGCCATCGAAGAAGACCCGACCGAGGGTCGGACGGAGCAGGCCGGAGGCGACCTTGAGCAAAGTGGTCTTGCCCGCGCCGTTGGGCCCGAGCAGCGCCACCACCGCGCCGTCGGGCACCACCAGGTCGATGTCGTCGAGGACTTTGCCGGTGCCGTAGCCAGCACTGATACCTCGGAGCTCAAGCATGGGGTACGACCTCGGGGTGGATTGGCGGTTGTTTCATCATCGCCAACGCCAATTTGCACCGAATCGGATCCGAGATACGCGGCCCGTACCAGCTCCGATGCCATGGCGTCTCTTCGTCGAGACCGGCGAAGATCTGCTGTCCGAAATCGAGAACATAGATGTAGCTGCAAATAGTGGCGATCAACGTCATGTCGTGCTCGACGAGCAGGAGGCCGACGCCCCGCTCGGCTACGAAGTCCAGGAGAATGTTTCCGAACCGTTCGGTCTCGATCACGTCCAAACCCGAGGATGGCTCATCCAGCAGGACGAAACGAAAGGGGGTGGCGATGACCTGGGCCAGCTCGACGAGGCGGCGCTGGCCGGTCGAAAGGTCGCCGGCCCGGCGACGGGCCAACTCCTCGATCCCGCAGCGCGCCATGGCTTCACCGGCACGCTCGGTGATCTCGCGCCGCTGACGCCGGCTGCAGGTCAGCTGGCTCCAGGGACTCCCCGCCGCGTAGTGCGCCTCGGGCCCGAGCGCGACATTCTCCACCACCGTCATGGAGTCGAAGAGCTCCATGCGCTGGAAGGTCCGGCCCAGCCCACGGGCGGCCCGTGCCGGAGTCGACAGGTGGTCGAGTTCGAGGTCGCCGAGCCGGATATGGCCAGCGTGCGGCGGACACGACACCCGTGCAGGCGTTGAAGATGGTGGTCTTCCTGCACCGTTGGGCCCGATCAATCCGGTGATGGTGCCGGCCGGCGCGTTGATCGACACCCCGTCGACCGCCACCAGCCCCCCGAAGCGGACGGTGAGATTGTCGATCGCCAAATCAGGCAGCATGCCCGTCACGACTCGGACCCCGGGTTTCCCGCCCGGAACAGCCTGCCTCGCAACGGACCGAGGTGCGAAACCCTGAGGGCGCCGGGCTGACCCCGGGCCGCCACCGGGCTACGCCGCGCCCGCTCGGAAGTGCGCAGGCCGGACGTCTTCAGTCTCATGCCCGGGACCACCGCCACCGCAATGGCCAGGAGACCGAAGAAGACGCCCTCGTAGTTCGTGAACCAGGACTTGTTGAATGGCTGATATACCCGTACAACCTCGAAGACGAAGGCGGCGATGACCGGGGAGACCAGGGGTTGGGATCCGCTGAAGGCGAGGATGGCGAGCATGACGACAGAGTTGAAGTAGCCAAACGGACCCGACGGCGTGCCTCCGGCGTTCTGGGTTACTCCGGCGATCACCACACCGCCGATGGCGGCGATTCCTGCCGAGATGCAGAAAACATACAGACGGGTCAGACGAGTATTGGTGCCGTGCGCCTCCAGAGCGGCCGGGGAGTCGGAGAGTCCGCGCAGCAAGCGTCCAAGCCGGCTTCGGCGCACGCCGACGATGATGCCGGCGCACACCCCGGCCACGATCAGAGCCAAGAAGTAGTAGGCCCGGTCCGAGGTGGCGTTGATACCAATGAGGTGCGGGCGGTTCACCTTGACGCTTTCGGTCTGCCCGAACATGAGAAATGTCGGGAAGAGCAGGTTCTGGACGAGGAGCCCGAATCCGAAGGTCGCGACGGCCAGGTAGATGCCGCTCAGCCGGAACGAGGGGATGGCGGCGATGGCGCCTACCGCGATGGCCACACCGACGGCAGCCAGCAAGGCGGCCAGCCACGGCCAGCCCGCACCGAGGGCGTGACTGAAAGTCGTGGCCCCGACGGCGGCGAAGGACATCTGGCACAGGGAGATCTGCCCAGAAGTCCATAGGAGCAGACCGAGTGACGCCAGTACGACGGCGAATCCGATGCCCGTCGTGTATTGGTTCACGTAGACCGACCCGACCAGGAAGGGGATGGCGACGGCGAGGGCGATCCCCGACGCGCGCCGGCGGTCGACGACCGGGGGTGAGAAGGTCATCGCCGGCCGCAGTTTCCGGACCATGGTTGCGCCCCGCTCGACGAGCTTCGTTCGTGGAACGAACAGAAGGGCGGCCACCAGCACCAGGAAGGGGACCTGGGTGTACAACTCGGCCAGAACCAGTGTTCGTCTGCCCGGCCAGTTTGTCGCTCATGACGCTCATGGTGATGCCGATGCCCATGGCGGCTGCGAAAGTGATCGGAAGGCTGGAGAAGGCACCGACGGCAGCCGCCCCGAAGGCGGCAATGTAGATGAGGAGAAAGAGATTGACGTCGATGCCCAGGATTGGCGCGAGCAGCATGCCGGAAATGGAGATGAAGCATGACCCGATGGCCCAGGCATAGCGTCGCACCGCGACCGGATTGATGGCGTCGAGGGAAACCAACGTCGGCGAGTCAACGACCGCCTGCATGGAGACACCAACCCGGGCCCGCTTGAAGAAGAGGTAGAGACCGACAGTGGCGACAATCGAAATGGCGACCTCGATGATCTGACTGCCCAGCACGTTGACACCGAAGAGATGGATGCCCTTATCGGGAGAAAGCTGAGAAGCCATGGTTGCCACCCCGTAGGCACCGGTCAGCGCGGACTGGAGCAGTACCAGAAGCCCGATGGTCGCGACGGCCTTCATCGCCGCCGGCGCGCCGGTCAGCCAGATAGGCCATCCGCTCGAGCAGGACCGAACCGAGCAGCCCAACGATGACCATGGAACCCAGCGCGGCGAGAGGCCAGGGCACGCCGGCGGTCACCCTGAGGCTGTAGAAGACGTAGGCCGAAGCTGCCGCCTGTGCCCCAATGGCGAAGTTGAAGATTCCCGAGGTCTTGTAGGTGAGAACGAGGCCGAGAGCAGCCAGGGCATAGATGGCACCGTCGGCGACGCCGGTGACGACATAGGGGCCGAGCGAGAAGGCTGCGGCAAGGGCTACCCGAGGACCAGGAGGGCGAGCACGCCGGCTGCCACTGCCAACCGTACCCGGGGGGCGTCGCGATCGATGCCGCGGAGCGTGTGGCCGGCGGCGGAAACGGTGACGGTGCTCACGGTCTCGCACACCCCGCAGGGCAAGCGGCCCGCCTCCTCGTGCACCTGGCGGGTCGAGGCCGTCCACGACCTGCCGACCGCCAGGGTGCAGTCGGGACGGTGGAACCGCACCATCCCCTCGCCTCCCACGAAAAGATCTCTGTCTACGCCAGCCGAGCCGTCCACCACCACCTCAGCTTCGGCTGACGCTCGAAGCCCCCGGCGATGGCGGCAATGTCGGGGAGCAGGGCTCGTCGGCGCTCCCCGAGCGCGCGCCGACCCCGCAACAGCCACATGACGTTGCCAAGGCCGGCGAAGACGAGTCCGGCCACTGCGGCGTCGAGTCGGGCCGATCTGCGCGGCTGAAACTGGCATCGCCCGAGCAGACGTACCACGACACCGCGATCACGATGCCCCCGCACCGAGCCCCCAGAACCCAGCGGATGAGGTCCTCGGCGCTCCACTGAACGCTCCCCGACGCCGTCCTCGGGCCGGACGCCGCCAGGCGGGCATTCTCCTCCGCCGTGGCCAGGGCCATTAGATGGTGTCGGCCTTGCCGCGCACAGGTCGACATCGCGTCACGTTGCAGCGCCTCCTCTATCCGGTCGAGCTTGCGCCACTCGTCGCGGAGATCGGCCGAAAGCCACAGCGTGGCCCCGACACCGAGCAGGAAAATCCCCCCGATGCCGCCCGAGATGATGTACGGAAGCTGCTCAGCCGAATAGGCGGTGCCGCTCACGCCGACCCAGCCGACGATAAGGGCGACCGCGCCCGGCCGCCACCAGCACCCACGCCAAGGTGCGGTCCCACTGCAACTGAAGCCACTTCGCCGGGCTCATCGATTCCTCCCTCTGCTTCCGCATCGCGCGAGGTGCTGCGGCATGGTGCTCAGGCGACGGGACGTGCATTTGTACGTCCCATGATTCGGATCGGAGAATTGGCCATTTTCAGGACCATCTCGAAGTAACACTTCGAAGGGGTCGGCAGGGCGTTGGGTGAAGGTCAGCGGCGGCGCCAGTCCTCCCAGATCGTTGTTCTTGATGGACCGAGCCCCTGGAGGAATTGGCCGACGTCGGAGTGGCCCCGAGGTTCTGGTCGGCCGCGACCGCCAGCTGGCCTGCTGCCCACTCGGCGGCGGTCGTGGCCGACCCGGCGACGCTGGGGGCGTAGGTCTTCATCGCCGCCTGATAGGCGGCTTGCGACGGCGTATAGCTGTCGGTCCAGGGGAAGCTCGATTGGGTACTCAGCAAGCCGTTGAGCAAAGGCTGTCCGCCTGCACGGCTGCGGTCACGCCGATGCTGTCGGCTTCGTACAGCGGTTTATAGCCCTGCGCCGGCAGTCGCGGGCCAGACGCACCAGGCTGTCCCCGTCTCCGGCAAAGTAGATGACCGTGCCCCCGCTTGCTGGGCGGCGAGGCACTGCGCGGTGAAATCCGGTTGGGTGATACTGAACGAGGCCGAATACACCGGATTGGCCCCGTCGGCCTTGGCGTCCCCTGCTGGATGAGCTCGTTGTATCCGAGGGTGCAGGTCGGGTCCTCGATGCAGTAGAGACGCCCATCTTCGTATAGCCCGCCGCCACCGCTGCTCGTACTGATTTTGTCCTCACCGCCGATGTACGAGGCCTGCGGAAACAACATCGGGCTTTGCCACCATTGGGCGGTGCTGTCGCCCCCGATGACCGGAATGTTCTGTTGCTGCAAATAGGACACGCTGGCGCTGGCGGTGAGCGGTACCAGATTCCCGACGAAGGCGATGACGTGGTCCTGGGTGACCTCCTGTTGAACCTCGGTTTGATTGGTGGACGGATCGCCTCCGTCATCCTCGATGAAGAGGCGCACGGGTGGCCGTTGAGTCCCCCATGCGCATTGGTGTAGGCCGCCCATGCCTGCAGTGCCTGCTGCGCACCCGAGAAGATGGCACCGATCAGGCCGCTGTAGGTGCCGACATTTCCCAGGTTGATGGTCGATCCGCTGGCGGCGCCGGCCTTGGCGGCGGTGGGCCCGCCGGAGGCGGCCGCCCCCGAAGCCGTACTTCCCGCCGACCCCGAACCACCTGAACCGCCCGAGCCCGCCGTACCGGTTGCGTCCGATCCAGCGGTACCTCCTGCCGAGTTGCTCGATTTGCTGGCACCCGGCCCGGACGCCTGGCTCCCCCCGGAGGTGGCGCCGGCGACGATCTGTTGCCCGGCAGCCACGATGGCCCCATGGGCCAGTCTCGTGCCGCACCCGCTCCCGATCAAGGCGAGGCAGATCCCGGCTATCGCGACTGCCTTCGGCCGCGCACCGGCTAACCTATTTGTCGATCGTCTCCACGACAAGATCCAGCCCCCTCTTCCGCCGGAATCGTTAGCCGTCACGAAGCTAGCCGATCGGCAAGGTTGCTCGACGAGCCCCGATGGTCCCGGGTTCCGTCCGGAGGCGAGGCAGCACGACGGAAGGACCGGTTGGTGGACCAATCGGTCCCGAAGGCCGGCCGCCACGGTGATGGCTCGCCGCATGTCGTAGCCGGAGGGCGTCGTCATCTTGACGAGCTCCTCGTCGGTGGCCGGGTGCACGTTGGTGAACGTTCCCCCCGGCTCGGGACACGAAGAGTCCCCCGTCGTTCAGCAATCTCGGCTCCGGGTCACCTTGGGTCTCATCCCCACGCCCTCCCTTCCCCACCTCGACCGCGACGAACGCAGTCAGCGGACGTCCTGGCCGGCTGGGCCCTCTTTCGGCCTCCGAGGCGATAATAGCGTTCCGTTAGATGCAATGTCGCCTGGTAAATTGCCAATAGTCCGGTTACAAGCTGGCGAGATGATTATTATCGCCCCCCCGATTGGCCGCTCGAGACGTTGGCGCCCGCGGCTTCCCTAGTGAAACGAGCTCCGGGGGTGTTCCTGGCGAAACGAGCGGAGAACCAACTGATGGCGCAAGGGCGCTCGGCCATGGTGACGAGTGGCGCCGGTAGCCCCGGGGCGGCGAGGGTCTCCGGCGAGAACATCCGCCAGGACGGCGCCCTGGGGTTCACTACCAAGTAGAACTAGCATGGCATAAAAATAAGAAGTATGTTCTCTTTTGCAGTCCGGCGTCGGAAGGAACCTGTGGCATGCGCTTCGGCTTGATGATCGGCCCGGAGCGGGGCCGCTACCGGACCAAGGTGGACCGGCTGCGGGCCGACGCCCGCTGGGCCGAGGAGGCCGGGCTGGCCACCGTCTGGATCCCGCAGATCCCCGACGAGTTCGACGCCCTGACCGCCGCCGCCGTGGTCGGCGCCGGGACGACCCGCATCGAGATCGGCACGGCCGTGGTGCCGGTGCAGCCCCGCCATCCCGATCGCCCTGGCCCAGCAGGTCCTGTCGGTGCAGGCCGTGTGCGAAGGTCGCCTGGCCCTCGGCCTGGGCGTCTCCCACCATTGGATCATCGACGAGATGCTCGGCCTGCCCTACGAGCAGCCGGTGGCCACCATGCGGGCCTACCTCGACGTGCTCGACCAGGCGCTGGCCGGGCCCGGGCCCGGTCGACGTCGAGAACGAGCTGCTTCCGCGTCCACAACCCGCTCGACATCACCGACGTCACCCCGACCCCCGTCCTGCTCGCCGCCCTCGGGCCGCAGATGCTGCAGCTGTGCGGCGAGCGGACCGACGGGACCATCCTGTGGATGGCCGACGAGCGGGCCATCGGCTCCCACGTCGTCCCGCCCTCGACCCGCGCCGCCGAGGCCGCCGGCCGACCGGCGCCCCGGGTGGTGGCCGGCATCCCGGTCTGCCTGTGCGGCGACAACGAGGTGGAGGTCGCCGTGGCCCGCACCAACCGGATCCTGGCCGAGGCCGAGGTGTCGCCGAACTACCAGAAGCTGCTCGAGCACGGCGACGCCCGGACCGTCGGCGACATCCTGGTCGCCGGGAGCGAGTCGACCATCGGGAAGCGCCTGCACGCCTTCGCCGATGCCGGCGTGACCGACATCTCCTTCCGGGTGGTGCCCATCGGGGAAGGCCGCGACGAGCTCATCGCTCGTCCAAGCGCACCCGTGCGCTGCTGGCTTCGCTGGCCTCGTCGTTCTGAGCTGGATGCGGTGGCGGCCCTCACGGCTCGCCGTCAGAGGGGCAGCAGAGCCGGGAGCCGCCGGGTGGCGAGCAGCTCGCGGCCCGAGCTTCCGGGTCAGGGACGGGCGGAGCCGAACAGCTGGTCGAGCACCAGGACCCGCCGGACGTAGCGGTGGAACTGGTGCTCGGTGGTGAAGCCGATGCCGGCCAGCACCTGCTGGCAGTGCCGGGCGGCGGTCCGGGCGGCGCGCCCGGCCAGCGCCTTGGCCATGGCCGCGGTCTCGGGGATCCGTCCTCCCAGGCCGCGCCCAGCACGGCGTCGGCGGCCTCGATGGCCACCAGGGTCTCGGCCAGGCGGTGCCGGACGGCCTGGAACGTGCCGATGGGCTGGCCGAACTGGATCCGCTCGAGGGCGTGGCGCGCGGGCCAGCTCGAGCATCGCCCTCGCCGCGCCGACCAGCTCGTGGCCGATGGCCAGCTGGGCCAGCGCCGACCGCCGGCGGCCACGGCCGGGGGCAAGGTCGTGCTGCGCCGCGAACCGGCGACGCCGTCGCCGGTCACCTCCACGCAGGCCCGAGGGCGGGGTCCATGCCGCTGGACCGGCCGGAGGGCGAGGTCGGCGGTGGGCACCTCCAGCGGCGATCGCGTGTCGCCGGCAGCCGGGCCACCACGACGCGGTGGCGTGGTCGGCCAGTGGCGCCGTCCCAGTCCGCGGACGACGAGGCGCTCGCCCGGCGATCTCGCCCGGGGGCGCCCAGTCGCCGAGCGCGGGCAGGACGACGCCGTCGCCGGACGTCCCTGTCAGCCCCAGGCCGGAGCGAGGACCTGCGTCGAGGGCCGAGGACGTGGCGTTGGTCGCGAGCCCTGGAGCTCGAAGAGGATCGACACCGCCGTCTGCGGGTCGACCGCCAGCGCATCGTGCCATCCGAGCTCGGCCAGCGCGGCGTCGAGCGCCGCGCCGCTGTGCGTGTCGCACGGCGTGGCGCAGGCTGCCGCTCGAACAGCGTTCCGGTCGTCCGTCGTCCATCAGCGGTCGGCCCGAGGTCGAGGAGCCGGCGGGCGATGATGTTGCGCTGGATCTCGGCCGTCCCGCCGTAGATGGTCGCCGCCCGCGAGTAGAGGAACTCCCGCCGCCAGCGGTCGCTGGTCGGGTCGTCGCCGAGAGGACCTCGGTGGCCAGCCCGTCGGCGACCAGGTCGAACACCGCCTGCTCGGCGGTCGCCACCAGCACCTTGTCGATGGACGTCTCCGGACCGAGGCGTTCGCCCGCGGCCAGCCGGTGTTGGGTGGCCCGCGAGCGGGCCCGCAGGGCGTAGAGGAGCTGGGCGACCTCGCCCGACGGCGGCGGGGTCGAGGGCTCCGGGCGGCGCGGCCTCGAGAAGGTGCTGCAGCCGCCGGTGGAGGTAGGCGGCCCGGTGCCACAGCGCCGTGCTCCGCTCGTAGGGCAGGAGGTCCATGGCCACCGCCCAGCCCTGGCCCTCCTCGCCGAGCGTGCGGTCGAAGGGCACGGCGACGTCGTCGAAGAAGACCTCGGAGAACTCCGCCGCGCCGTGCATGGTCTCGATGGGCCGCACCGTGATGCCCGGGCTGTCCATGTCGACGAACAGGGCGGTGATGCCCTTGTGGGCCGAGTCCGGCGTGCCGGTGCGGGTGAGGAGCACGCAGCGGTCGGCGTACTGGGCCAGGCTGGTCCACACCTTCTGGCCGGTGACCCGCCAGCCGTCGCCGTGCGGGTGGCCCGGCAGACGAGCGAGGCCAGGTTGCTTCCCGTGCCCGGCTCGGAGAAGCCCTGGCACCAGGTCTCGTCGCCCCGCAGCAGCCGCGGCACCATGGCGGCGGCCAGTTCCGGCGGGGCGTAGTCGATCATCGTCGGGGCCAGGACCTCGGTCATCGAGTAGATGCCGGGCTCGACCAGGTCCCGGGCGGTCAGGGCCTCTCCGAGGTAGGCGCGCAGCAGCGTCGACCCTCCGAGACCGCCCACCCGTCGGGCCAGCCCCAGCGCATCCAGCCGGCCTCGTAGGTGAGCCGCTTGACCGTGGCCAGGTGGGCCATCTGCTCGTCGAGCGTCGCCGCGGCCCGGCTGGTCGGGCGTGAGGCCGGACTCGTTCTCGTCGAGCCAGGCGTCCAGCGACAGCGGAACTCGTCGAGCTCCATCAGCAGGCGTGGGCGCGGGCCGGGTCGGGTCGTGGGCCCGGCCGGAGTCCCGGGCGCCGCTCTTGCGGAGGAACGTCATGGACCGGGTGTGCAGGCGCCAGCCGTCGGCGGTGCGGCGGTAGGTGTCGGTGTAGTAGCCGATGCGCATGTCGTGCGTCGTCTGGTCGACGAAGCACAGTGGCTGTTGGCCGTCCCCGACATCGCCGTCGAGGTCGAGGACGGGGGGCCCACCAGGAAGAGCCCCTTGGGCGCCGCCGCCACCAGTGCCGGGAAGTCGGCCAGCTGGTAGGCGTCCCCGAAGGCGCTGTAGGTGCCGTCGGGGGTGAAGACCTCGAGGACCGGTGTCGATGTCGTCCTTGGTCATCCCCACGGCGTAGCGGGCCAGCAGCTGCTCGATCTCGATCACATCGTCGATCGGCCGGTTTTCCATTACCCCTCCTCGTAGCCGTAGACGACGTGTACCGACGGGCTGGTCGGCACAGCCTGACAGGTAAGTATCCAGCCTTCCGCCACCTCGTCGTCGGTGAGGGCGTTGTTGACGTGCATGGCGGCCGTCCCCTCCACCAGCCTGGCCATGCAGGTGGCGCAGCTTCCCGACTCGCAGGAGAACGGCGGGCGACAGGCCCATCTGGCGGGCCGTCTGCAGGATCGTCGTGCCCGGCCGATAGTCGGCGGTGCTCGTGCGCCCGTCCAGCTCCACGGTGACCTGTGTGGCGGTCGCCGCGCGCGGTCGGCGGCTCGGGTTCCGGCAGCAATTCGGCCGGGGTGAACCGCTCGATGTGGATGCGCCCGGCGGCGACCCCGCCGCGAGCGAGGGGACTGCTCGACAATGTCCATGAACGGGCCGGGCCCGCAGACGTAGAACTCGGAATCGTCCGCGCCGTCGGCGAAGTCCCGCGACGGTCTCGGTCCGCACCAGCCCCCGGTCGATGTCGAGGTGGTGTGACACCGACAGGCGGTCGCCGTAGTGCCGGCCGAGTGCGTCGAGCTCGGACCGCGAAGATCACGGCGTCGCGGTGCCGGTTGGCGTAGAGGAGTCGGACCCGGCGGGTGGTGGTGGCGAGAGCCGTCTTCAGCAGGGAGAGCACCGGCGTGATGCCGCTTCCCGCGCTGAACGCAACGACGTCGCCGGGGCCGGGTCCCAGGCGGAACACCCCGGCCGGACGGGTGGCCTCGACGGTGTCGCCCTCGGTCAGGTGGTCGTTCATCCAGTTCGACACCACGCCGTCGGGCGTCCGTTTCACCGTGACCTTCAGCTCGGGGTCCACCGCCGGCGAGGACGACATGGAGTAGCAGCGCAGGTGCACCCGGTCGTCGACCTGCACCCGGAAGGTGCAGAACTGGCCCGGCCTCGTAGGCGAACAACGGCCTGAGCTCATCGGGCACTTCGAGCACGAATGAGCTGGCCTCGGCCGTCTCGGAGATCACCCGGGCCACGCGCAGCCGGTGGAACCCGTGGTCATGTGCCGTGCCTGCTGCGCCCTCGAAGGGCGCGAAAGTGCCATGTTTCCAAACGATAACGTAGTTCTCTTTCATTGGCAATCGCGCTGACATGACAGGGAGGCCGGGGGCAGGGAGAGGCCGGCGGGGGCCCGGCGATCGCTCGGGAGTTCCGCGGCGCGGCCTGGTCGGACGTCCGTCAACGCCGTGTTGGAAATGATATTCTTTAAAACGAGTAATCTTCCTCTATCATTGGTCGGCCCTGAAGGAGAAACCGAATGACCGTCCTCACCACGGAGAAGCTCGGCCCGACCGTCGGTGCCGCGGTCATCGATATCGACCCGACCGCCTGCTGAACGATGCGTCGTTGCCGGAGTGGATCCTCGACGCCCTCGACACCCACGGGGCCCTGGTCTTCCGCGGCCTGCACATCGACGACGCCACGCAGGTGGCCTTCAGCAAGAGGCTGGGCCGGGTGGAGGTCTTCGGCCGGGGGAGAACCCGGAGATCTTCCGGGTCACGCTGGACCCGGCGAAGAACCCGGCGGCCGAGTACCTGCGCGGGACGTTCGACTGGCACATCGACGGCTGCACCGACGACGTCCCGATCATGGCCACGCTGCTGAGCGCCCACGCCGTGGCCGAGTCGGGCGGCGAGACGGAGTTCGCCAGCACCTACGCCGCCTATGAGGATCTCTCCGACGAGGAGAAGGAGCGCTACGCTGTCCCTCCGGGTCGTCCACACCATCGAGGCCTCGCAGCGGCTGGTCAACAACGACCCGTCGCCCGAGGAGGTGGCCATCTGGCGCTCGCGGCCCTCGAAGGAGCACCCCTGGTGTGGACCCACCAGTCGGGCCGGCGGTCGCTGGTCCTCGGGGCCACGGCCGTCCCATGTGGTCGGCATGGACCTCGACGAGGGCCGGGCCCTGCTGGACGACCTCCTCGGCGCGGTCGACCACGCCCGGAGCGGATCTACCGGCACCAGTGGGAGGTGGGCGACATGGTGATCTGGGACAATCGCGGCGTCCTGCACCGGGCCTGCCCGTACGACGCCGCGTCAGCCCGGGACATGCACCGCACGACCCTGCACGGAGACGAGCCGATCCAGTGAGTTTCGAGCGAGCAGCCATCGTCACCGGCGGCGGCATCCGGGATCGGGTTCGCCATCAGCGAGCGGCTGGCCGCCGACGGCAACGCGGTCGCCATCTTCGACCGTGACGGCGCGCCGCCGAGGCGGCCGCCGCCAAGATCGCGGCATCCGGCGGCGCCGCCGTCGGCCTGCCGGTCGACGTCACCGACCGGGCGCAGATCGACAACGGCGTGGCCGAGGTGCGGCGAGCGGTTCGGGCGGCCGACCATCCTGGTCAACAGCGCCGGACTCGACGGCTTCGACCGCTTCCTCTCCATCACGCGCCGAGAAGTGGAGCCGCATCCTCGCCGTCAACCTCACCGGGCACCTTCGACTGCTGCCAGGCCGTCGTGCCCGACATGATCGAGGAGGGATGGGGCCGGATCGTCAACATCTCGTCGTCGAGCGCCCACGGCGGGCAGCCGCTCATGACCCACTACGTGGCCGCCAAGGCGGGAGTCATCGGGTTCACCAAGGCACTGGCCCTCGAGCTCGGGCCCGAAGGGGATCACCGTCAACACCATCCCGCCCGGCTTCATCGACACCCCCATGCTGCGGGCGTCCGAGGCGCAAGGGCCGGCTGGGCGAGGGCGTCGAGTACCATGCCGCGCGCACGCCGGTGCGCCGGGTCGGCACGCCCCGAGGACATCGCCGGCGACGTGCGCGTTCCTCGTGCGCGAGGAGGCCGGCTACATCACCGGGCAGGTCATCGGGGTCAACGGCGGCCGGAACACCTGAGGTGGCCCGGATCCCGCCGTTGCCGCCCAGGGAGTGGCCGCCGGAGATGCGCGGCGGCGCTGGCCGCGCTGCGTCCCGCCCACCCCCGCCACCCCCTTCCGCGGACGAAGGATCGGCCGAAGGCGCTGAACGCGCTCGGGCACCCTGGCCCGCCACCCGGCGCTGACCGCGGCCTTCAACACGTTCAACGGCTACATCCTGTTCGCCTCGACCCTGTCGCCCCGCCAGCGGGAGCTGCTGGTGCTCCGGGTGGCCGCCTTGCGCGGCGTCGGACTACGAGTGGGAGCAGCACGCGCGTCCTGGCCGGCGACGTCGGGCTGGACCCGGACGAGGTCGAGCGGATCGCGGCCGGGCCCGGACGCGCCCGGGTGGTCCCCGCTGGACGGGCGCCATGCTGCGGGCGGTCGACGAGCTGATCGGGGACGGCGAGATCGCCGACGCGACCTGGCGGACTGCTGGCCGCCGAGCTCGACGACCAGCAGCTGATGGACCTGGTCTTCACCGTCGGCGCCTACGAGATCCTGGCCATGGCCTTCCGATCCTTCGGCGTCGAGCTCGACGAGGACCTCGGGCGGAAATGATATTCTCATATTTGAAGATCAATGCTATCGTATCGGCGTCTCGAGCGGACCTGGAGGAGACGACGTGGCGCATTTCGCGAAGCCCAGCGAGGGCAGTTGGACCGAGCACTACCCCGAGCTCGGCACCGGGCCGGTGTCCTACGAGGACTCGATCTCGCCCGAGCACTACGAGCTCGAGCGCAAGGCCATCTTCGGCCGGACCTGGCTGAACGTCGGCCGGGTGGAGCAGCTGCCCCGCACGGGAGCTACTTCACCAAGGAGCTCGACGCCGCCGGGACCTCGGTCGTGGTCGTCCGGGGCACCGACGGCGAGATCCGCGCCTTCCACAACATCTGCCGCCACCGGGGCAACAAGCTGGTGTGGAACGACTACCCCGGCGAGGAGACGAGCGGGACCTGCCGGCAGTTCACCTGCAAGTACCACGGCTGGCGTTACGCCCTCGAGGGCAGCTGACCTTCGTCCAGCAGGAGTCGGAGTTCTTCGACCTCGACAAGGACGACTACGGGCTGGCCGCCGTGCAGGTCGAGACGTGGGAGGGGTTCATCTTCGTCAACCTCGATCCCGACAACACCACGTCGGTGCAGGGAGTACCTGGGGGAGTCTCGGGCGCGGGCATCGCCGGCTACCCGTTCGACAAGATGACCCAGGTCTACAAGTACCGCGCCGACGTCGGAGCCAACTGGAAGCTGTTCATCGACGCCTTCGCCGAGTTCTACCATGCCCCGATCCTCCACGCCAAGCAGGCCACCGCCGAAGAGTCTCGCAAGCTCTCCGGCTACGGGTTCGAGGCGCTGGCCTACAAGCTCGACGGGCCCCACGGCATGGTGTCGTCCTGGGGCGGCATGTCGCCGCCGAAGGACCTCGACATGGTGAAGCCGATCGAGCGCGTCCTGCGCAGCGGGCTGTTCGGTCCGTGGGACCGGCCCGACATCGACGGCCTCGACCAGCTGCCCCCGGCGGTCAACCCGGCCCGGCACCCGGCCTGGGGCGTCGACTCGTTCGTGTTCTTCCCCAACTTCATGCTGCTGATCTGGGAGCCGGGCTGGTACCTCACCTACCACTACTGGCCGACCTCCTACAACACGCACATCTTCGAGGGAACGCTGTACTTCGTCCCGCCGAAGAACGCCCGCGAGCGCCTGCAGCAGGAGCTGGCGGCGGTCACCTTCAAGGAGTACGCGCTGCAGGACGGCAACACCCTCGAGGCGACCCAGACCATGCTCGAGTCCCGAGCGGTCGTCGACAGTTCCCGCTCAACGACCAGGAGATCCTGCTCCGCCACCTGCACAAGACGGCCCGGGACTAGGTGACCGAGTACCAGCAGAGGTTCGCCACTCCGGTCCGGATCTCGGCCGCCTCCTGACGAGGAGACACGACCGATGACCACCTGCCCCCGAGTTCGCCGACCTCGAGCCCTTCGCCGACTGGTCGCTCGCGACCGAAGCCGAGCGCTATGCCAAGCGCCTGTCCAGCACATGGACGAGCTCCAGGCGTTCTACGACGCTGCCTTCCCCCGCCTCGAAGACGCCATGGACTATCTCGACCGGTTCGACCTCGACGCGCTCCCCGAGGAGCGCCAGGCGGCTGCTGTGGCTGTGCTACTCCCTGGTGAACGCCTCATTTCCCGTCGAGGTGTGGCGCCAGCCCCGAGTGCCCGACAGCGGTGCGGCCAGCATGGACATGCTGATCGAGCCGGCCGTCTGGCCGGCCCGCCTGGCGACCACGGGTCTCTCCAGCGCAGCGTGATCCCCTGACTGAGATCCGAGTGCCCTGCTCCCTCGGGTACGCTCTTCCGGTGACGAAGGACAACTGCGGCCGATACCCTCGAGCCAGAGGGCTAGCTGGCGGGAGCAGGCGGTGGCGCGGTCGCTGGACTCGGCCCGGCTCCGGGCCGAGAGTCGGGTGCAGCGCTTCCTCGACGCCGCCATGGAGCTGTTCAACTCCGGGCCGGGCAGGGACTTCACCGTCCAGGAGGTGGTCGAACGCTCGGGCCAGTCGCTGCACAGCTTCTACCAGTACTTCGGCGGCAAGCACGAGCTTCTCCTGGCCCTGTTCGAGGAGTCGGTCCGGTCGACGGCCGAGCGCCTGCGGGAGCGAGATCGCAGCCGAGGACGATCCGCTCGAGCGCCTGCACCGCTTCGTCGTGGAGTACTACCGGCTGTGCCGGCCGCCGGAAGGGTCGACGACCGCGCCAAGCGCGCGGCCGCCCGGTCATGGCCGAGTTCGCCCAGCAGCTGCTCACCGAGCATCCGAAGGAGGCGGCCCGGGTCTTCTCGCCGCTGGTCTCGCTGTTCGAGGAGGTCCTCGACGAGGCCACGGCGGCCAAGGCGATCCGTGCGGCCGGGCTCCGCCACGGCCCCATCGTCGGCATCGTGCTCGAGGTGATCATGTTCAACACCTTCTCCTCCACCATCGGCGGCGTGTCCCTGCGGCCGACGAGGGCGACTCGGCCGAGGACCTGTGGGACCTCGATCCTGCACGGGATCGGGACGGACGCCCCGGCCTGACCGCTGAGCGGCCGTCCGGTCGACCTAGGCGGCCGTCCGTCGTGGCGGAACACCTGACCGCCCTTCATCACGAAGCGGACGTCCTCGGTGACACCGATGTCGGCCAGCGGGTCGCCGGGCACGGCGATCACATCGGCCAAGAGCCCGGCCTCGAGGCGGCCCCGGTCGTCGACATCGATGAGCTCGGCGGCCACCGTGGTGGCCGCCCGGATGGCCTGGAGCGGGGTCATGCCCCGGTCCACCAGGGCCACCAGCTCCTTGGCGTTCTTCCCGTGGGGGATGGCCGGCGCATCCGTGCCGCAGGCGATGCGGGCCCCCCGGGCGATGGCCTTGCGGATCGTCTCCTTGGCCCGGGGGAAGACCTCGGCCGCCTTGGCCTGGAGCTCGGGCGCCGCGTGCGACACGTCCATGCCGTCGGCCAGGTAGGTGGTCGGCACCAGGAACGGCCGAGCTCGATGAGCAGGTCGAGGGTCTCGTCGGTCATCAGCGACCCGTGCTCGATGCAGTCGATCCCCGCCTCGAGGGCGGCGCGGATGCCGTCGTCGCCGTGGGCGTGGGCGGCGACCCGCAGCCCGGCCCGGTGGGCCTCGTCGACGATGGCCCGCAACTCCTCGTCGGAGTACTGCTGGGCCCCGGCCGGACCGGTGTGGGACATGACCCCGCCCGACGCGCAGACCTTGATGAGCTTGGCGCCGTGCTTGATCTGGTAGCGGACCGCCTTGCGCACCTCGCTCACGCCGTTGGCGATGCCCTCCTCGACGGTGAGGGGCATGATGTGCGGGTGCGAAGGCCTGGAACATGGTCGGGTCGAGGTGGCCGCCGGTCGGGCGTGATGGCGTGCCCGGCCGGGACGACCCGCGGGCCCGTCGATCCAGCCGAGGTCGATGGCCTTCTTCAGGGCCACGTCGAGGAGCAGCCCGCCGGTCTGGATGAACAGGCCCAGGTTGCGCACCGTGGTGAACCCGGCCCGCAGGGTGCGTCGAGCGTTGGCCACGGCCCGCAGGGTGCGCACGGCCGGATCGTCCTGCACGGCGTTCAGGGGGCTGCGATGGTCGGGCCCGCCGAGGAGCAGGTTGACCTCCATGTCCATGAGCCCGGGGATGAGGGTCAGGTCGCCCAGGTCGATCACGACGGCATCGTCGGGCACCGACGGCCGGAGCTACCTCGAGGATGCGCTCACCTCCGATCAGCAGGTCGCCGGGGGACACCAGCTCGCCCCGGCCCACGTCGAGCATGCGGGCGCTGCGCAGGTGGATGTGTTCCGGGACGGCGAGGACGGGCCATCAGGTGCTCCTTCGGACGGACGCATGCAGGTGCGGGTGAACCCCTGCGGAAGCCAGATTGTCGCAAAAATCAGTACATGGATTGCTGAATTGCGAGAGCCGCAATATCGTAGCAAGCCGGTGGGCCCTGACGACGGGGAGGGGAGGTCGGATGGAACGACGAACTGGGCACGCCGATGTTGCGCCTCGAACGGGACGGGTCGATCGCCTGGTGCGTGATCGACCGGCCCGGGGCCCGGAACGCCTTGACGCCGGCCATGTACTACGGCCTGAAGCGGGCCGTGCATCTGGTGAACCGTGACCCCGAGCTGGCCGCCCTGATCATCACCGGGGTCGGGGACGTGTTCGCTCCCGGCGGCGACCTGGGTGGGCGGTCGGAGCCGGGGGAGTCACCAGCCCGACCAGGCCGGTGAGGACGTCCTCCCGTTCCTCGCCATCCGCGACAGCCCGGCCCCGGTGATCGCCGCGGTCAACGGGATCTGTCAGGCCGGCGGCCTGCTGATCGCCATGATGGCGGACATCGCGGTGGCCAGCGATCGGGCCACGTTCCGGGTGCCGGAGCTCCTCCGGGGCATCCCCGACGCCACCTACGCCGCCGCCCTGCCGGCCCACGTGGGTCTGGCCATGGCCCGGGACCTCCTGCTTGTCGGCGCCGAAGGTTCGACGCGGCCGAGGCCCAGCGCCTCGGGGTGATCTCCCGGGTGGTTCCCCACGACCAGCTGCGGGCGGCGGCGTTGGAGGCGGCCCACCAGGTGCTCCAGACCGCCCCGTCGGCCCGCGCCCACGTCAAGCGCATGCTCAACGAGCGCTACGGCGCATCGACTACCAGACGATGTTCTGGGCCCTCGAGCACTCGGACGAGCCGCGTGAAGGGCATGCAGGCGTTCATGGAGAAGCGGCCGCCGAGCTGGGTGCCGCCGGAGTCACCTTCCTAATGCCAGTCCGACCCCGGTTCAGTCGAGGCCGGGTCGGTACCCCGTGGGCGAGCCGGAATTGAGGCTGCGCCCGATCAGCCGACGGACCGACCAATGGCAGCACGGGCAGGCACGGTACCGGCCGCGGGTGCGCCGGATCGAGGGCGTTCAGCACGTCTTGGGCGGCGACCGGGTCGGAACCGAGTTCGAGGTGGTCGGAGAAGTCCAGCGGGCACTGGTTCTGCACGACGATATTGGTTGAGTTGGGGGCGACGACGATCCCGCTCGTGTAGGGCAGAATGAACTCGTCGTAACGGGTCATGATCTGTGTATAGACGACGCCCGGAACCGCCACCCCATTGGCGTCGAGCCGCTGCACGAAGACGGACGTCGGCTGAAAGTCGAGGCACGATGCACAAACGGGCGAAACGAGCGCTGCCTCGGCCTCGGACACGCCGAACGCGGTCGCCAGCTCGTCGACAATCGACGGACCAGTAAGGGC
Source organism: uncultured Acidimicrobiaceae bacterium (assembly GCA_963819695.1). Taxonomy (GTDB): domain Bacteria; phylum Actinomycetota; class Acidimicrobiia; order Acidimicrobiales; family RAAP-2; genus DASZIT01. The sequence goes on from CAWFXD010000002.1 coordinate 376,401, forward strand.
GGTGCCGTGGACGGCCGGTGCCAAGCCGACCATGTGGGCGACCTTCGCCGCGCCGCGGTCGAATTTCAGGTACCAGTAGGGCATGGTGGCCCCTTCGGAGTGGCCGACCAGATCGACCTTCGTGGCACCGGTCGCCGCCAGCACTTTGTGAACGAACGTGCCGAGCACCACGCGCGCTCTGGTTCATAGGGGCGAGGCCACCCATGAAGTCGAGAGGTGGCTGAGTGGAGAGATCGTTGCCATAGGTGAGGGCAAAGACGCAATAGCCATTGTCAGCGAGGAGCGGCGCGAACGTCTGCCAGTTGTCGTTCTCATTGGCCAGAAGTCCGTGTACCAGGATCACCGGTTCAGGATGAGCCACCGACGGCTTGCACGACCAGTTGTTTGCCCCGGGAGGAGAGGCGGAGGGGCCGGCTGGCGCGGAGAGGGCGGCCTCGGTCAGAAATGAGTACGGCACGGGGTAGGTGTGATTCCCGGCTGCGGCGGCCCCTACCGGTGTGGCCACCATCAGCCCGACGAGGGCCAGCCCAACACCGAGAACCAGGAGCAAGCGCCCGCCCGCTGCCCTTTTGGTCGTCATTCCAAGAAGCTAGCCGACTTGGCGACGGTTTGAGAATCACAGTCTCTTCACGCTAGAGTCGCATTGCCGCATCTGGGGTCAGGCTCTGCCTGCCGGACCCGCCGGTTCGGCGCCAGTCCGGGGGACCGCGGAACTGCTGTGCCCTACCGTGCGGAGATCGTCGGAGGTTGGAAGTGACCGCAGTTCTACAGGGTGTCCGGATCCTCGAGGTCGCCGAGCACACCTTCGTTCCCGCGGCATCGGCGCTGCTGTCCGACTGGGGTGCCGAGGTCATCAAGATCGAGCACGTGGAGCGGGGGGACGCCATGCGCGGGCTGGCCTCGATCGGGACTGGCCATCGTGCCCAGCGACGTCCACGCCCTGCTGGAGCACTCCAACCGGGGGAAGCAGAGCCTGGGCCTCGACCTCACGTCGCCCGACGGACTCGAGATCCTCTACAAGCTGGCGTCCACTGCCGACGTCTTCCTCACCAACAAGCTCCCGAGCGTGCGCGAGAAGCTGAAGATCGGCGTCGACGAGATCCGCGCCCACAATCCCGGACATCATCTACGTGCGCGGTACCGGTCAGGGCGAGCGGGGTCCCGGACGCCGACAAGGGCTCGTACGACTCCCTGGCCTTCTGGGCCCGGTCCGGCGTGGCGGTGGGGGCCAAGCGGCCCGAGTACGACCTGGTGCCGGTCCCGCCCGCCCCCGGCTTCGGGGACTCGATCGGCGCCATGACCATCGCCGGGGGGATCATGGGCGCCCTGTTCCACCGTGAGCGGACCGGCGAGGCCACCATCGTCGACGTGTCGCTGCTCGGGGTGGGGATGTGGGCCATGGGCCAGGCGATCGCCCTCTCGCTGGTGCTGGGGATGCCCTGGGCGCCCCCGCCGGCGAACCGCATCGGGTCCAATCCGCTCTCGCGTAACTACGAGACGAAGGACGGCCGGGTCCTGGCCTTCACCTGTCTCCAGCCGGCCAAGTACTGGCCGCCGCTGTGCGAGGCCGTCGGCCGCCCGGAGCTGGCCACCGACCCCCGGTTCGCCGACTACGAGTCCCTGATGGCCAACAGCGACGCCGCCGTCGAGATCCTGAACGAGGTGTTCGCGTCGGCCACCCTGGCCGAGTGGCGCGAGCGGCTCGACGGCTTCATCGGTCAGTGGGCCGTGGTGCAGGACACCCTGGAGGCGGCCGTCGACCCCCAGACGATGGCCAACGGCTACATCCAGGACTGCGAGACCGCCACCGGGACCCCGTTCCAGCTGGTGGCGGCCCCCGTCCAGTTCGACGAGGAGCCGGCGGTACCCGGCCGCGCCCCGGAGTTCAACGAGCACGGCGACCGCATCCTGGCCGACATCGGCCTGGACGAGGATGCCATCATCGACCTCAAGATCCGCGGCGTCGTCGCCTGACGCATCCAGCCATCGCCTGATCACCATCAGACCTAGACAGGAGAACATGACATGACGCTCTTTGACGCATTCCGCTACGACGGGAAGCGGGTCCTGGTGGTCGGTGGCGCCACCGGCATGGGTGCGGCCGCCGCCGCAGCTGGCCCAGGATGCCGGCGCCGAGGTGGTGGTGATGGACTTCGCCGAGGTCACCCTGGCCGGAGCCAAGGCCATCCACGTCAACCTGGCCGAGCAGGTCGTCGATCGACGCCGCCATCGGCGAGTGCGGGGGACAGGTGGACGTGCTGCTGTCCTGCGCCGGGGTGGCCGACGGCACGCCGGGCATCGAGCGGATCAACTTCATCGGCCACCGGTACATGATCGACCGGCTGATGGCCGAGCGGCATGCTGGGCCGGGGATCGGCCATCGGGTTCATCTCGTCGGCGGCCGGCCTCGGCTGGGAGGCCAACCTGCCCGAGATCCAGGAGCTGCTGGCCATCCCGGACTTCGACGGTGCGGTGGCCTGGGTGGAAGAGCACGGCAAGGCGGACTACATGTCGACCAAGCAGGCCATGTGCGCCTACGTGGCCAGCCAGGCCTTCCCCTTCCTGAAGCAAGGCATCCGGATCAACGCCATCTGCCCCGGCCCCACCGACACCCCGCTGGCCCAGGCCAACAAGGAGATGTGGCTGGGGTTCGGCGCCGACTACCGCGGCGAGGTCGGGATCGAGGCGTCCACCCCGCTGGAGCAGGCCTACCCGCTGGTCTTCCTGTGCAGCGACGCCGCCACCGCCATCACCGGGATCATCATGATCACCGACGCCGGCTACATGAGCTCCGGCATCACCGGCTCCTTCCCGGGGGCCACCGCCATCGCCAACATGCTGCTCTTCCGGTAACGGACTCCGACGGGCAGCCTCAGGCGTGCCCGGCCGGCGGGTTCAGACCGGGGGTCGGGGGGTGACGGCCACCGACGGAATATGGGCGCTGGCGCCGCAGCGCAGCACGGTGTCCACCACCCGCACCAGCTCGTCGACCTCCATGAGGATCCGGTCAGGTAGTTGCGGGCCTGCCAGATCGGATGGAACTCGGCGGCGAGGTCCCAGTCCCACCCATTGGCGAACTCGGTGGCCGACGCGCCCTCGCCCCCGGCGCAGTCGCCCACGATGACCCGGGTGAAGCCGACCGCCGGGTGTTCGTTGCGCCACGCCTCGACCATGGTGTCCAACGCCGCCTTGCTGGTGGCGTAGGCGCCGAGGCCGGGCCACGGCGGGGTGAACGAGGCGCTGATCGACGACAGGTAGGCGGCGACTCCCCGGGTCTCGGTGAGGTGGGGGATGGCGGCGGCGGTGATGAGCGCCGCGCCCGACCACATTGGTGTCGAAGGTGTGCCGCCAGGTCTCACCGCTGATGTCGACCAGCCGGCCCAGCGGGCCGACCCCGGTGGCGTAGACGAGGGCGTCGATCCCGCCCAGGCCGTCGGCCGCCTCCTCGATGGCCGCCTGGCACGACTGGTCATCGGTGACGTCGCAGACGATGGCCAGCGCTCCGGGACCCGCCTCCTTGGCCGCGTCGACCAGCCGGTCGAGGCGCCGGGCCAGGAGGGCGACGGTGGCACCCCGCTGTCCGAGCCCGATGGCGATGGACCGCCCGAGGCCGCTCGACGCCCCGACGACGACTGTTCTCATGGGTAGGAGGTCCTCTCTCGCTCGGTCGGCGGGCGGCGAGTCAGTTCAGGACTGACGACGGGGAGCTTCTCCCAACCCCGGACCGTCGAGGTCCGGGCCTGGACGGCGTTGTCCCAGTCCACTTCCCACGACGGGAACCGCTGCAGGACCTCGTCCAGGGCGATGCGGCCTTCGAGCCGGGCCAGCGCCGATCCCAGACAGAAGTGGATGCCGTAGCCGAAGGCCAGGTGATGGTCGATCTTGCGGTGGATGTCGAACCGATCGGCATCGGGGAACCGGCGCTCGTCGCGGTTGCCCGAGGCGGTCAGCAGCAGGATCGTGCTCCCCGCCGGAACCGACTGCCCGTGGTGCTCGACGTCCCGGGTCACGTAGCGGGCCTGCACGGGCGAGGGCGACTCGTAGCGCAACAGCTCCTCGATGGCGTTCGGGCACCAGGCTGCGATCCTCGACCAGCTGCCGGCGCTGATCAGGATGGTCGGCTAGCACCTTGCCCGTCCACCCGATCAGGCGGGTGGTGGTCTCGTTGCCGGCCGCGGCGAGCAGGTTGACATAGCTGAGGACCTCCTGACGGGTGAGCCGGCGCAACGTCCCGGTCTCGTCCTCGAACTCGGCGTTGAGCAGCTCGGTCATCAGGTCGTCCGACGGGTGGGTGGCCCGCCACTCGATGTAGTCGGCGAAGCCGTCGGCGGCATTGATGCCTTCGCTGAAGGCGGCGTCGAAGTCGGGCATGGCGCTCTCCGTCAGTCGGAGGCCGTCGTCGATGCGATCGCGGATGGCCTCCTGGTCGGCCTCGGGAATGCCCGAGCAGCATGCCGATGGTGCGCATCGGCATCTGGGCACCGAGATCGGCGATGAAGTCGAATCCCCCCTTCTCGACCAGGGGATCGAGGCTGCGGGCGCAGAATTCGCGGATCTTCGGCTCGAGATCGTTGATGTTGCGAGGCGTGAACACCCGCGAGAGCAGGCGACGATGGATGTGGTGGGCAGGCGGGTCCTCGAAGATGATCGACCCGGGAGGCAGTCTCGATGTTGCTCTTGATGAGCTCGAGGACGGTTCCCTTGCCGGAGATGTAGGTCTCCCAGTCCATCGAGCAGCGATCGACGTCGTCGAAACGGCTCACGGCGAAGAAGTCGTAGCGCTGCGTTGTAGTACAGCGGCTGCTCGTCGCGCAGCTGCTTCCAGATCGGATACGGGTCCGAGTCGATCTCGAAGTCGTACGGGTCGTAGTAGATGTCTGGAGTCCATCGTGGTCATCTCGGTCCCCATCCCTGGCGGTTGCGTGTCACCAGGAAACACAGCATGGCACAGAATAAAGAAGGCCGTTCTCAGCTGTCGTGGCCAGGGTCCGGCTCCGGCCCCGGGGAGCCGGGGCCGGGTCGCCCGCTGCGCATCCGAGCGATCCGAGCCGGCGGCCACGTCCGTCGTCCAATCGGGTCGGCCTGGCCGCGCCCGGTGGTGGGGCCGCATGGCGAAGCCACAGGCGATGAACGGTACTCTCATTTCAACGTAGGGTCATTCTCATCCAGCGAGACCGGAGGAAGCGGAGCCATGTCGAAGCGAGCGCTGAGTACCCCCCTGTTCGATGCGGACAACCACCTCTACGAGACCCGGGAGGCGCTGACCAAGTACCTGCCCGACCGTTACCGGGGGGCCATCGACTACGTCGACGTCGCACGGTCGGACCAAGATCGTCGTCCGCGGTCAGATCAGCGAGTACATCCCCAACCCGACCTTCGACGTGGTCGCCCGGCCCGGGCGCCCAGGAGGACTACTTCCGCTACGGCAATCCCGGACGGCAAGACCCGGCGGGAGATCTTCGGAGAACCGATGAAGTCGATTCCCGCCTTTCGGGAGCCGGCGGCTCGACTCGAGCTGATGGACGAGCAAGGCATCGACCGGGCCCTCATGTTCCCCACGCTGGCCAGCCTCATCGAGGAGCGGATGCGTGACGACCCCGAGCTGACCCATGCCGCCATCCACGCCCTCAACCAATGGCTGCACGAGACGTGGACCTTCGACTACCAGGGACGGATCTTCGCCACCCCGGTCATCACCCTGCCCATCGTGGAGCGGGCGATCGAGGAACTCGACTGGGTGCTCGAGCGGGGTGCCCGGGTGGTGCTCATCCGTCCGGCGCCGGTCCCCGGCTACCGCGGGCCGCGGTCGTTCGGCCTGGAGGAGTTCGATCCGTTCTGGCAGAAGGTGGTGGACAACGACATCTTGGTGGCCATGCACTCCTCGGACAGCGGGTATGAGCGCTACGCCAACGACTGGATGGGCAGTGACAGCGAGATGCTCCCGTTCCAGCCCCAGGCGTTCCGCATGCTCTCCGCCTGGCGGCCGGTGGAGGACGCCGTCTCGGCACTCGTCTGTCACGGCGCCCTGTCACGCTTCCCCGATCTCAAGGTCGCAGTGATCGAGAACGGCAGCAGCTGGGTGGAACCGCTCCTGAAGAACATGGCCGACATCTACAAGAAGATGCCGCAGGAATTCCTCGAGAATCCGGTGGAGGTCATCAAGCGCAACATCTACATCAGTCCCTTCTGGGAAGAGGATCTCGGCGCGTTGGCCGAGTTGATCGGGGTGGACCATGTGCTGTTCGGGTCCGACTTCCCCCATCCCGAGGGCCTGGCCGAACCGGTGAGCTACCTGGACGAGCTCGACGGTCTCGACGAGGAGTCCGTGGCCAAGATCATGGGCGGGAACCTGGCGAGGTTGATGAACGTCACCGATGTCGTCGGTTCATGAACGCCACTGTCGGCGGTTCGGGGTCGACCATTCCGGCCCTCACCGCCGCGGCGGCCTATCAGTTCGCTGATCGGACCGCCATCGAGGACGGCTCGGCCAGGCTGACCTATGCCGACCTCTTCGAAGAGGCCCGTTCCTTCGGCGCCGCGCTGGTCGATGCCGGCATCGAGCCTGGCGACCGGGTGGCCATCTGGGCGAACAACTGCGTTCGGTGGGTGGTGGCATTGCTGGGCCTTTCGCAGGCCGGCGCGGTGCTGGTCCCCATCAATACTCGCTTCAAAGGAGGCGAAGCTGCCGACCTCCTCGCCCGGACCCGGGCCCGGGCCCTGGTCACGGTCACTGACTTTCTGGGCACCGACTATGTGGCCATGCTCGGCGCCGCCAGCATCGAACTTCCCGACCTCATCACGGTGGTCGTGGCCAGTGGCCCGACCCCGGCCGGCACGGAGTCGTGGGAGGGATTCATGGCCCGGGCCAGCCCGGCCACCCGGCAGACCATCGATCGACGGCGCGCCGAACTCGGCCCTGACGACCGGTCGGACATCCTGTTCACTTCGGGGACGACCGGGGTGCCCAAGGGGGTGGTCATGACCCACGGCCGAACACTCCGCGTCGCGACCGACTGGGTGAAGATGACCGGGCTCAGTAGCGATGACCGTTACCTGATGGTCAATCCTTACTTCCACATGTTCGGTTTGAAGGCCGGGATTCTGGCCTGCGTCGCCAGCGGCGCCACCATGCTCCCCGAACCGGTGTTCGACGTCGACCACATCCTCGAGCGTGTCGACCGGGGTCAGGTGTCGGTGCTGCCCGGACCACCGACCCTCTATCAGGCCATGCTGGACCATCCCGGCCGCGCCGGACACCGGCTGTCGACACTCCGGGTGGCAGTGACCGGTGCCGCCGACATCCCCGTGGAACTGGTGCGACGCATCCACGACGAGCTGCCCTTCTCGACCGTCATCACCGGATACGGCCTCACCGAGGCGGGCACGGCGTCGGCCACCTCGCCCGGAGATGACGTCGAGACCATCGCCACCACCGTCGGCCGGCCGCGGCCCGGATTTGAGCTCCGCATCGTCGGGAAGGACGGCGATGTCGGTGCCGGTGGCGCCGGCGAAGTCGTGCTGCGGGGAGGCAGCATCATGACAGGATACCTCGACGACCCCGAGGCGACCGAGGCGGCTCTGTCACCGGACGGCTGGCTACGGACCGGCGACCTCGGCATGATCGACGGCGCCGGCTGCCTGCAGATCGTCGGGCGGATCAAAGACATGTTCATCGTCGGCGGATTCAACGCCTATCCCGCCGAGATCGAGAACTTCCTGCTCCACCATCCCGGCATCCAGCAGGCCGCGGTGATCGGCATCCCGGACCCGCGCCTGGGCGAGGTGGGGATGGCGTTCGTGGTGACCGGTCCCGGGACACTGTCTGCCGCCGACGTCGTGGAGTGGTGCCGGGCCAAAATGGCCAACTACAAAGTGCCCAGGTTCGTCGAGATCGTCGAGCACCTGCCGGTGAACGCGACCGGCAAGGTCATGAAGGACATCCTTCGCCAACGTGCCGTGGACCGGGGCGGCGCCTAGGTCCGGGCTCGGGCCAGCAGCCCTCGGGCGATCACCAGCCGCTGGATCTCGTTGGTCCCCTCGCCGATGACCATGAGCGGAGCATCCCGGTAGTACCTCTCGACCGGCAGATCGGTGCTGTAACCGATGCCGCCGTGGATGCGCATGGCCTCGGTGGCCAGCTCGAGGGCGGTCTCGCTGGCGAACAGTTTGGCCATGCCGGCCTCCACGTCACAGCGCAGGCCGGCCGTCTTCCGCTCGGCGGCGTTCCGGGTAAGGAGCCGGGCCGCCTCCAGCCGGGTCGCCATGTCGGCCAGCTTGAGCTGGATGGCCTGATGCTCGGCGATCGGTTTGCCGAAGGTGGTGCGTTGCTGGGCGTAGGCGAGTGAAGCCTCGAAGGCGGCCCGAGCCACGCCCACGGCGCGAGCCGCGATGTTGATGCGCCCGACTTCGAGAACACCGAGGATCTGGGCCAGGCCTCGGCCCGGTTCGCCGATGAGGTTGGCAGCCGGTACCCGATGGTCGGCGTATTCCATCTCGACAGTCTCGATCCCCTTGTACCCGAGCTTGCCGATGTGCCGGCTGACCGAGATTCCCTCGAACTGCGGCCCGGGATCCTTTTCCACGATGAAGGCGGAGATGCCTTCTGGCGTGCGGGCGGCCAAGGCGACCAGACCGGCGCGCTCGCCGTTGGTGACCCAGGACTTGGTCCCATTCACCAGATACTCGTCGCCATCACGTCGCGCCTTGCACGCGATGTTGCGGGTGTCGCTACCGGCATCCGGCTCGGAGAGCGACAACGCGCCGCGTCGTTCCCCGGAGGCGAGGAGGGGCAGCCACCGCTGTTTCTGCTCATCGCTGCCGTGCTCGAGCAGCAGGGTCGCCACCATGGTGTGGGTGTTGACCACCCCGGTCAGGCTCATCCACCCAACGGCCAGCTCCTCGATGATCCCGACATAGGTCAAGAGGTCGAGGCCGAGGCCACCGTAGGCCTCGGGGATGGTGACCCCGAACAGCCCGAGCCCGCGCATCTGCTCGACGATTTCCGCCGGGAACCGATCCTCGCGTTCGAGCGCAGAAGCGACGGGCGTGACCTCCCGGGCGACGAACCGGCGGACGGTGTCGATGATCTCCTGTCGGACCTCGGCGTCGGTCATCGGGTCCCGCCGGTCGTCTGCATAAATGAGAAGTGTAACTCTGATAAATGTTGACGGTCGATCTCATTTTGGAGAAGAATGTTTCCGATGAGGGCGGTCCTGATGCATGAAGCCCTCCAGCGAGCCGCTCGCCGATTCGGAGATCGTGATGCGCTGCGGAGTGGGGATGAGAGGTGGTCGTTCCGCGACCTCGATGGCCTCAGCAACGCCTTCGCCCGCCATCTGGCCGCCCAGGGGGTCGGGGCCGGCGACCGGGTGGCCCTGATGATGGCCAATCGGATGGAGTTCGTCGTGGCCATCCACGCCACCAGCCAGCTCGGGGCGGCGGCAGTGCTCTTGAGCCCCGCCTGGAAGCTGGCCGAAGTCCGACACGCTGTCGAGGTGACCCAACCGGTGCATGCCGTGGCCGATGGTGACGCCTCGACCTTGGTCTCCGAATGCCTGGGCGCCGGGCGGGTCACTGACCTCGAGGACCGGTCGACCCATCCCTTCGCCTACAGCCAGGCCCGGACCGACTTCGAACGGGTGGGTGGCAATGCCGAAGCCGTCCTTGTCTTCAGCTCCGGTACCACCGGTCTGCCCAAGGCGGTACGTCACACCCATGCTTCGATCGGCCTGGCCACCGAGCACTGGTGCACCGTCCTGGGCCTCGGTCAAGACGACCGGTTTCAGGTGGCGACCCCGCCCTCCCACATCCTCGGGCTGCTCAACCTGCTTGCCGCGGTGTCGGCTGGAGCCACGGTCCGGCTGCACCGGCGGTTCGATCTCGAGGAGGTGTTGGGTCGGATCGGCGGCGAGCGGATGACCCTGGAGATGGCCGTGGCACCCATCGCCCTGGCGCTGGCCAATCATCCCCACCTCGAGGACTACGACCTCTCGTCGCTTCGCTACATCATGTGGGGGGCGACGCCGGTGAGCGCGAGCGTGGCCCAGACCGTTACCAGGCGCACCGGGGTGCGCTGGCTCCCGGCCTACGGAGCCAGTGAGCTCCCGGTGATCGCCGCCAATCCGGTGGAACGTCCCGATCAGTGGCGGTTGGACTCCGCCGGACTGCCACCCGCCGGCGTCGAGCTCCGCATCGCCGATCTGGAGACCGGCACGGTACTCCCACCGGGCGGGACCGGGGAGATCCAGGTCCTGAGCGAGTCGGTGATGGCCGGCTACCTCCCCGACGACGCCACCGCCGATGCGTTCGCCGACGGCTGGTACCGGACAGGCGATGTCGGCTGGCTCGAGCCGGAGGGCTGGGTCCATCTGACCGACCGGTCGAAGGAGATGATCAAGGTGAGCGGCTTCCAGGTGGCTCCGGCCGAGCTGGAGGCCATCCTGCTCCGCCATCCGGCGGTGCTCGACTGCGCGGTGTTCGGCGTGGCCGACGAGCGGGCCGGGGAAGTGCCGGCGGCGGCGGTGGCGCTCGACCCGGAGCTGGCGGTAGCCGACGGCGAGCTCCAGGGCCTGGTCGCCGACGCGCTGGCCGGCTACAAACGTCTGCACTATCTCGTGGTGGTCGACGACATCCCGCGGTTGCCATCAGGGAAGGTGCTGCGTCGCACGCTCCGGGACCAATGGTCCGTCCCGCGGCTGTTGGCCCAGAGAGACGGTTGATGGACGTCCGGCTGTCGAACGAGCAGCAGGCGCTACGCGAGTCCGCCGCCCGGCTCGTCGACCGCCTCGGGCCTCATGCCGTCAGAGACATCGGCGACCCGGAACGGGTTGCGAAGCTCGAAGCTGCCATTGGCGATGCCGGTTGGAGGGAACTCAGAAACGCCGCCGCCGGCGCTTCCCCGCTGGCGTCCGGGGTGGAGGCAGCCATCATTGCCGAACAGCTCGGCCGAGGACTCGCCGACGTGTCCTTTCTCGGGCCGACCATGGCCAGCGAACTCCGCAGAATGGCCGGAGCACCACCGAGTGGAGACGTCGAGACCGTGGCCCTGACCGCCGATCTGTTTTCGATTGCCTTGGCGGTCGACGGCGAGGCACTGGCGGGGGTGGCGTTCGATGCCCACGGATCGCATCGATCCCTCCTCCTCGTGGACGGGCCCGACGGTCATCAGCTGGCCCAGGTCGACCTGCGATCGGGACCGGCGGGGGTTGATCTCACCCGGCCCTCGGTGACGATCGACGAGCGGGTGAGAGCCACACCCCTGGCGACGGTCGACTCGACGATCAGTCCGGACGACTTGGAGCGCTGGACCGCCCTCGGGTTGTCGCTGGCGTGCGCGGATCTGGTCGGAACCATGGGCGGGGCCGTGCAACTTGCCACCGCCTATGCCACCCAGCGCCATCAGTACGGCGCCGCCATCGGCTCGTTCCAGGCCATTCAACACCTGTTGGCCGATGCCTATGTGCTGTCGGAGGGGGCCCGCAGCGTCGCCCTCCATGCCGCCTGGGCGGTGGACGCGCTGTCGGCGGCGGATGCGCTGGCAGCGGCGGCCCTGGCCAAGGCCTATTGCGCCCGAGCCGCTCGTACGGCCTGCGAGACGGCCATCCAGGTGCACGGCGGCGTCGGGAACACCTGGGACTGTCTCGCCCACGTCTATCTTCGACGTGCCCTCTTGTCTGGCGACCTCTTCGGCGATGCCGAGGTCTGCCTCTCACGAGTGCTCCAGCACCGGGGGATCGGGGGTGGCGATGGACTTCGGTGACTCAGGGGCTGAGCTGGAGTTCCGCCGCCGGCTGCGCCAATGGTTGGTGACCAACAACCCGGGACTTCCGGCCTCATCCACCGATGACGACTACTGGGCGGGTGCCGCCGCCTGGCACCGGTCCCTGTACGACGCGGGGTTTTTCGGCATGTCGTGGCCGACGAGCATCGGGGGACAGGGTCTCTCGACGGTCTATGAGGTGATCGTCGATGAGGAGCTCTCTGCCGTCGGGGCTCCTCCACGGCCGAGCCTTGGCTACTTGGTACAGGGAATCCTCGAGCACGGGAGCCGCGAGATCCAACAGCGATTCCTTCCCGGAATCATCAACGGTCGCGATCGATGGTGCCAGGGTTTCAGCGAGCCGGACGCCGGGTCCGATCTTGCGTCATTGCGCACTCGGGCTGATCGGGATGGCGACGACTACGTCATTACCGGCCACAAAGTGTGGACGAGCTACTCGGATGAAGCCGAATGGTGTCTGGTACTTGCCCGAACAGATCTAGCCGTTGCCAAGCACCGGGGTATCTCAGCCTTCGCGGTGCCGATGGGACAGCCCGGCATCGAACAGCATCCGCTTCGGATGATCAACGGAGTCACCAAAGAATTCGGTGAGGTCCTCTTCGATGAGGCTCGAGTCCCTCACCAAAACATGATCGGGGAGCCGGGCGAGGGTTGGCCGCTGGCGATGACCGTTGTGAGTCACGAACGGGAACCGGGAGAGCTCGGTTATGTGGCCCGGTACAGCAAGGTGGTCAACGACCTGGTCCGCCAGGTGCGGAGTGATCCGGAACGATTTCGACCGGGGCAGATCCGGGATCTCGGATGGGCGGTGGTGGAGGTCGAGATGCTGCGCTTGCATGTCATGCGGCGACTGTCGGATCGACTCGACGGCATCTCCCATGGCCCGCAAGGTTCCGTCGACAAGCTGCTCATGACCTGGGTGGAGCAGGACGTAGGACACGCGTCCCTCTCGATCGGCAGGATCCAACACGGTGGTGGCGACGACACACCGTTGAACACCTACCTCTACAGCCGGGCGCAGAGCGTCATGGGAGGCACGTCACAGATCCAGCGGAATCTGGTGGCCCGCCGAAATTCTGGGCCTCCCCGGGTCGTGATCCCCCGGCCCAATGCCTGCTCACGGTGGGGAAGGCATCGGCGGATCCCGAGCGGAAACACCATTCTGTCTCTGCGAGATCGATGCTATCCTTCGTTCTCGCCGGCGATCGGGAGGAATGGAATGGAGCAACGGGTCGATGGAGCGGGGTCGGGATGAACCCCTTCGACGTCCCCGATGAGATCGAGGTCCTGATCGACGGACCGGTTCGAGTGGTCAGATTGAATCGGCCGGATCATCTCAATGCGACCAACTATGAGCTCCATAGCGGCCTGGCGGGTCTCTTTCCGCAGATCGACGCCGACGAGGACGCCCGGGCGGTCGTGCTGACCGGGAACGGGAAGGCATTCTCGGCCGGCGGTGACTTCGCCTACCTGGACGAGCTGGCCCGGGACGCCGATCGGCGCAAGACGACCCTGAGCCATGGTCGCCAGATTGTCACCGGCATGGTCGGATGCCGGGTCCCCATCGTGGCCGCGGTGAACGGCCCCGCGGTGGGGCTTGGTTGCAGCCTGGTTGCGCTTTCCGACATCGTCTACATGGCCGAGACCACCCATTTGGCCGATCCCCACGTGCTCATGGGCCTGGTGGCGGCGGATGGCGGCCCGGTGACCTGGCCCCTGATGATCAGCCTGCAGCTGGCCAAGGAGTATGCCCTCACCGGTGACCGGATTCCGGCAAATCGAGCCGCGGAAATCGGCCTGGTGAACCATGTCTGCCCGGATGGCGAGGTGGTCGAACAGGCGATGGCCTGCGCCCATCGGATCGCCCGGCTACCCCGGCGAGCGGTCGAGGACACCAAGCGAATCCTCAACCTCCACCTCGAGCGGGCGGTGGTTGCCACCCTCGACTTCGCGCTGAGCGCCGAGGACCGGTCGTTTGTGTCGCCGGAGTTGCGGGCCAACCTCGACCGGCTCTTGGCCAAGAGCCACGAACCCGGCCCCCATCCGGGCTAGCCCGACTTCCCCAAATGGTAGAACAACATTCTCCGTGGCTGACGGCCAGGTCGGTGTTGCGAGAGATCCACCGTGTACTCAATTGTCGGGTACCCTTTTCACGGTGACAGATCACGAGTTGGCGGCCGATCCGGTCGAACCTGACAGCCTCAGCTGGCGAGAGCAGGCGGTGGCGCGTTCGCTGGATTCCGCCCGGCTTCGAGCCGAAACCCGGGTGCAACGTTTCCTCGACGCTGCCATTGAGCTGTTCAATTCCGGATCGGCGAAGGATTTCACCGTCCAGGAAGTTGTCGACCGTTCAGGGCAGTCGCTTCGCAGCTTCTACCAGTATTTCGGCGGGAAACATGAGCTGCTGCTGGCCCTGTTCGAAGAGTCGGTCCAGTCCACCACCGAATACCTCCGTGACAAGGTCCTGCGCGAAGACGATCCGCTCGAGCGCCTCCACTGCTTCGTGGTCGAGTACTACCGACTCTGCCGACCCACGGAAGAGGGCCGGACCGCGGTGAGCGGGCGAGCACCCTTCATGGCCGAGTTCGCGCAGCAGCTGTTGACGGAGCATCCCAAGGAAGCGGCTCGGGTCTTCTTTCCCCTCGTCACCTTTTTCGAGGAAATCCTGGACGGCGCCGCATCCGCGGGAGCCGTTCGAACCGGACCCCGCCATGGTCCGATCGTCGGTGTCGTGTTGGAAGCGATCATGTTCAATTCCTTCTCCTCGACGATCGGTGGCCTGTCCGCCCGTCCCGGAGGCGAGGGTTCGGCCGAGGATCTGTGGGACCTGATCTTCCATGGCATCGGGACTGGCGCCAAGACCAAGGACTCGTAGCTTCCGCCGGTCCCGCTCGCGGTCGGGGAGCCCGCCTGTGAGGACGTTCCCCGATGGATGGTGCGGTCCGGCCGCCTTCACGGAGACGCCGACTCCCGGTGAGCAGCCCGCTAACCTCGCTACCGATGCCACGGACCGATGTGACCGGCGACTCCCCGCGCAGGGCGAAGTGGCAGGCACGTCGCGAGGCGATCGTCGATATATCCGCGCCGGTATTCGCCCGGCGTGGGTATCACGCCACCGGCATCATGGAGCTCTGTGCCGCCAACGATCTCGGTAAGGGTGCGCTCTACCACTACATCGGCTCCAAGGAGGAGCTTCTCGCCGCTATCCACGACCGGGTGATGGACGAGGTGATGCTCGGCGCCGATCGGGTCGCGGAGGCTGGCGGCTCCCCGTCGTTGCAGCTGGCCAATCTCGGCGAGGAACTGCTGGATGTGATCCACCGGTACCCCGACCACGTCTGGGTCTTCCTGCACGAGTTCCCCGCCCTTACCGGCGAGCGGGCGGCGAAGTTCCGGGAGCGCCGCCGCACGTACGAGCAGCGGGTCGAGGCGGTTCTCCAGGCCGGCGTCGACTCGGGCGAGTTCCGTGAGTTGGAGCCGAGGCTGACAGCCATGGCCTGGTTCGGGATGCACAACTACACCTACTTGTGGCTGAAGGCGGGGGGGCGATTGTCGGCTCGCGATGTGGCGAAGCCGTTCGCCGAGATCTTCATGCAAGGGATCGTCAACCCGGCCGGGGAGTCGCGCCCCTAGCTTCTGTTCTTTCAGGGAGCCGAGTATCCGCCGTCAACGACCAGCGCCGATCCGGTCGTCCACCGTGACCCATCGCCAGCGAGATAGGAGTAGGCGCCCGCGAGGTCGGCGGCCGCTCCGAGACCCAGGGGATGGCGTGCGGCCACGGCGTCGAGCGCGTCCGGCGGAAGATCGTCGTGGATCGCCGACCGGAACGTCCCCGGACATACGCAGTTGACTCGAATTCCGTCGCGTGCGTATTCGATCGCCGCGACTTTGGCGAGCTGGATCACTGCAGCTTTGGTGGCACAGTACGGGGCCGCATGGGACCAGGCCGTCAGGCCGGAGACCGACGCGGTCAACACGATCGATCCTTCCCGCTGGGGTCGCATGACGGCTACCGCAGCACGGATGCCGTTGACGGCGCCGAGGACATTGATCCGAAAGGCGCGCTCCCACTCCTCGTTGGCAAGATTGTGAATCCGACCGTTCGATGAGAGCACACCAGCGTTGCTGATCAGGACGTCGAGGCGGCCGAAACGATCGACCGCCCGCGCGATCACCGACTCGACCTCGGCAAAGTCGCTCACATCCGCGATCATCGTCTCGACCGACCCACCGATCTCGGAAAGACCAGCGACAGTCGCCTCGAGCGAAGGCGCACTCACGTCGCTCAAGACGAGATCGGTGGCCGGTTCACCGGCGAGTTGCCGCGACACAGCGCCACCGAGTGCGCCGCCGGCCCCGGTGATCGCGATCACCCGTCGCCGCGGCGTCATCGGGCCGAGAACGACCTGCGGATATCGATCCGATCGATCATCGCCCTCCTCCCGTTGTACCGACCAACCAGTACAGTACACAGTACGTGAGCACCGGCCCGTCCTCTCTGCCCGCCTTCTCGACGGCTGACTTCGTCGAAATGCACCGCCGGATGCTGCTCATACGCGGCTTCGAGCAACGGGTGGCCGATCTCTATCGCGACGGGGAGGTCCCGGGCTTCGTCCACCTCTCGATCGGGCAGGAGGCGACGGCGGTGGGTGCCTGTTGGCCGCTGAGCGCGGTCGATGTCATCACTTCGACCCACCGCGGCCATGGCCACTGCCTGGCCAAAGGGTTGGACCCGCTCGGGATGTTCGCCGAACTGATGGGCAAGGAGCAGGGCACCAACCGGGGTCGAGGGGGCTCGATGCACATCGCCGACCCGAAGCTCGGGATATTCGGCGCCAACGGGATCGTGGCGGCCGGTCTGCCCATCGCGGTGGGGGCGGCGACAGCCGCGCAGCTTCGAGCTGACGGCAGCGTGGCAGTAGCCTTCTTCGGTGACGGCGCCGCCGCGCAGGGCGCATTCCACGAAGCGCTGAACCTCGCCGCAGTGTGGCACCTGCCGGCGATCTTCTTCTGTGAGAACAACGGCTACGCCGAGTTCTCCCCGGCATCGACCCAGCATGCCGCGTCGCTCGAGCAGCGGGCTGCCGGATATGGCATCGGCTACGTCGCGGTTGACGGCAACGACGTGGCGGCGACCGCCGCAGTGATGGGGGAGGTGGTCTCGGCCGCCCGGTCCGGCCGCGGTCCGGCAGTGGTCGAGGCTTCCACCTACCGTTGGCACGGCCACTACGAAGGCGACCCTCAGCGCTACCGGTCGGCCGACGAGCTCCATGCCTGGGAGGCGCGCGACCCGATCCCAGCTCACGAGGTCCGGCTTCGGGACGCGGGCGTCGGAGAGGATCAGCTCAAGGCCATTGAATCGTCCGTGGCCGACGAACTCGACAACGCGGTCGAAGCCGCCCGTCGGCTCGCCAATCCCGTGGCGGCTTCGTTGGGCGACTTCGTGGTGCGGGCGAGACCGGCGACGGTGGAGCCGCCGCCGCCCGCGGTAGACGCGCCGGTGTTCCGCACCATGGACGCGATCCGCTCCGCTCTCGAGATCGAGCTCGCCACCGATGACCGGGTGTTGGTCGCCGGCATCGACGTCGGTGCCGGGGGCAACGTCTTCGGGCTGACCCGGGGGCTCGCCGATCAGTTCGGGCCGCGGGTGCGCGACACACCGATCTCGGAGACGGCGATCGTCGGACTCGGCGTCGGGGCGGCGATGGCCGGGATGCGTCCGGTGGTCGAGCTGATGTACCTCGACTTCCTCGGCGTCTGCTTCGACCAGCTGCTCAACCAGGCGGCCAAGCTGCCGTTCATGACCGGCGGAGCCGCGGAGATGGCGCTGACCGTACGAACCCAGTTCGGTGCCGGGCGTTCCTCGGGAAGCCAGCATTCGCAGAGTCTCGAAGCGCTCCTGGCTCACATCCCCGGCCTGAGTGTCGTCATGCCGTCGACCCCGGCCGACACCTACGGCCTGCTCCGAGCGGCCATCCAGGACCCGAATCCCGTGGTCTTCATCGAGAACCGGCTGCTGTACGGGATGAAAGGACCCCAGCCGCCGTCCGACTTCATCCTCCCGATCGGCAAATCGGCGGTCGTGCGTCCCGGAACCGACGTCACGGTCGTGTCGGTCTCACGAATGGTTCACGAGGCGATCGCCGCCGCCGAGCGAGTGGGGGAGGAGGGCATCTCCGTCGAGGTGATCGACCTGAGAACGGTGGCCCCTCTCGATGCTGTCCCGATCCTCGATTCGGTACACAAGACGAGCCGGCTCCTCATTGCCCACGAAGCCGCCGTCCCGTTCGGCATCGGCGCGGAGATCGCCGCTACCGTGGCTCGGGAGGGCTTCTGGGACCTCGACGCCCCGATCGAGCGGATCGGCGCCGCGGCGACCCCTCCTCCCTATGCCCCTGACCTGGAAGAGGCCTGGCTCCCCGACCGCGACGACATCGCCGCCGGCATCCGTCGCCTGGTGGCCGTATAGCCCCAGCCGCGGGCGCCTACCGACGGCATGCGTTACGCTGCGCCGGCCTACCTGTCGGTAGCCGGCGATGCGCAGACGCCACAGCCGTCGACGGCCCAGAGGACGAGACCCGTGGACGACCTCGAAGCAATTGGACAACTCAAGGCCCGCTACTTCCGAACCTTGGACGCCAAGGACTGGGTAGGCATGCGCCAGGTCCTCAGCGACGATGTCGTGATTGACACGACCGAATCAGGGGGCGGCGTCGTCGCCGGCGCGGATGGGTTTCTCGAGTTCCTCCAGCAGACACTGGCAAACTCGGTAACCGTCCATCAAGGCCACATGCCGGAGATCGAGCTCGACGTCGCCCACCACGGCAACTGGTATCTGGGCCCTGAACGACTTGATCATCTGGCCCGATGGAAGCCGGCTCCAGGGCTACGGCCACTATCACGAGACGTATGAGAAGGTCGATGGTGCTTGGCGGATCAAGTCGTCGAAGTTGACGCGCCTGCACATGGACATCACCGGTAGTGGATCCTGAGTTCAGCAGCCCAACTCCCGGGCGATCACCAGATGCTGGATCTCGTTGGTGCCCTCTCCGATCTCCAGCACCTTGGCGTCGCAGTAGAAACGGGCGACCGGGGTCTCGAGCATGTAGCCGAGGCCGCCGTGGATCTGGACCGCTTCCGATGCCGCCCACGCCGCCACGCGACTGGCCTTCAACTTGGCCATGGCCGCCTCCTTTTGGAACGGCTGACCGCTGTCTCGCAGGTAGGCGGCGCGGTAGGTGAGCCAGCGCGCCGCCTCGAGCTCGGTGGCGATGTCGGCCAGCTTGAATTGCACGGCCTGGAACTTGGAAATTGGCTGACCGAACTGCACCCGTTCGCCCGCATAGGCAATCGCCAGGTCGAGCACCGCCTGGGTCAGGCTGAGTGACAGGGCGGCGATCGAGATACGTCCGACCTCGAGCGTACGTAGGAACTGGCTGAGGCCGAGCTCCGGATCGCCGAGCAGCTGATCGTCTGGTATCCAGACATCGTCGAAGTACAGCTCCCGGGTATCAAGACCACGCCACCCGATGCCTTGCATCTTCGGTCCCAGGGAGAAGCCGGCAGTGCCCTTCTCGACCACGAAGCTCCCGAACCTCGGCTTCTGGCCTTCGGCCGGATCGACCCGGGCCAGCAGCGTCACTCCGAACGACATATCCGTCCCGGCGTTGGAGATGAACGTCTTCCGACCGTTGATCAGCCACCCTTCATCTTGCCGGTCGGCGCGGGTGCGGATGCCCTGAACGTCGGACCCGGCGTCGGGCTCGGTGAGCCCGAAGGCGCCGAGCACCCGGCCTTCGGCCAGTGGTCGGAGCCAGCGCTCCCGCTGGGCGTCGTTGCCGAACAGATACAGCGGCAAGGAGCCGATCGTCACGTGGGCCTGCCACGCCGCGGCCACCGACTGGTCGGCTCGTCCGATCTGCTCCATGGCGGCGACGAAGCCGACTGTCGACATACCGATCCCGCCCCATTGCTCCGGGATGAGCATGCCGAGCAGGCCCAGCTCACCCATCTCACGGAGCAGGTCGGTCGGGCACCGTCCCTCTTCCCACGCCCGCGGCGCCCGGCCGGCGATCTCGTGTTGGGCGAAGTCACGGCAGAGGTCGACGAGATCCCGTTCCGGTTCGGTCAGTGAGAGGTCCACGGCCGGATCCTATTGGACCGAGCAGTACAAATCTCGCCCTCCCGGAGGGTCAGGAGGCAGAAGATGCTCCGCGGCTGCGGGACCGGTGGGCCATGAAGACGGCTGACCAGGCCATGAGGTCGGTGGGGACGTAGTAGCCGGATTCGTCGTTGATGGCTGCCCAGTTGCGGGCGACGTCTTCGATCGTCGGCTCAGAGGTCGATGGAACATACCCCGGGGTAGAAGCGATGAAGAGCCGGGCGAATCGACCCGCACCGGCGGCGTAGATCTCGCCGCTGACCGGGCAGGCCTCGTGAGCCAGGAAGGCAACCATCGGGGCGACGAGATCCGGGGACATCTGAGTCGAGCCGGCGGCCCGGCCGGGGGAGTCCACCTCGGCCTCGGGCTGGCCGGCCATCCGGGTGAATGCCGCGGGGGCGATGAGGTTTACCTTGATGCCGTGAGCCGCGCCGGCGAGGGTGAGGCTACGGGTGAGTCCGATCACCGCACCCTTGGCGGTGGCGTAGGACAGGTTGTCGGGCAGGCCGAACATGCCGGTGGAGGTGGTCATCACGATACGGCCATAGCTTCGCTCAACCATGTGTGGCCAGGCGGCGCGGGTGGTGTTGAACGACCCGGTCACGTGGACGGCGAGGTGGATCGCGAGGTTGTCCGCATCGGCATCCGGAAAGCCCGCCCAGCGAATGATGCCGGCGTTGTTGATCAAGATATCGAGGCTCCCGAACCGATTGACGGCGGCGTCGACGAGTGCCTGGGCGCCGGCCGACGAGGCCACATCGTTGGTGTCGGCGATCGCAGTTCCGCCGGCGTCGTTGATCTCCGCCACGACGGTGGACGCCACCGCGCCGTCCGCTCCGGTGCCCTCCATCGAACCACCCAGGTCGTTGACGACGACCCGGGCGCCCCGGCTGGCGAGCAGCCGCGCGTAGGACCGGCCGATGCCACGTCCCGCACCGGTGACGATGGCAACCCGACCCTCGAAGCTGTGCTCGTCCACCCGACCCTGTCTTTCGCTATCGCCGGACCGGGAGCCGCGGTGGGATCGTATGGAAGTCCCTCTCGGCGCCGAATTTGGCGCTGTCGTGCGCTTGGACGAGTTTCAGCGGTATCGCCCTAGGTCCGCGGCCCGACGGCGGCCACCCGAGCGTCGAATCCCAGGAGCTCGCCGAGGGTGCCGCCCACCATGGCAGCCCGCTCGTCCTCGGGGACATCGGCGAACAGCTTTTCGATGAGCTGCCGGCTGCCGCGGAACGTGCCTTCCGCGTGGGGATAGTCATTGCCCCACACAATCGTCGACAAACCGGTGATGTGCCGGCAGGCGACCGCCACCGGGTCGTCCTGGAACGACACATGGAACTGGCGCCGGACATACTCGCTGGGCTTCAGCGGATACGGCCACTTCTCGTTCAGCCGGAACAGCTGCGCCATGTTGGGCTGGTCGTTGGCCGGGCGGGTGTCGTCCCAGTAGCCCAGCCACCAGTCGGGGTCCTGGCCGATCCCGGTGACCCAGCATTTGTCCATGCTCCCCACCAGCGAACCGAGCCAGTTGGCGTTGAACTCGATCAGCGCAAAGTGGAGGTCGGGGTAGCGCTCGGGCACGCCGCCGCCGATGAGCTCACAGATGATCTGCTGCGGCACGATCGTGCTGTAGATCGACTGGGTGATCATCCGCTTGGATGCCGACTTCTCGGTCATCGGCTGGTTGACCTGGGCGGCGGACTCCATGACGACCTTGAGCGTGGTGGATTCGGGGTCGTTGACCTTCACCCCGCCGGTCTGGGTGTGGATGAAGACGTGAACGCGGTTGGCTTGAGCCGCCGCCCACACCGGGTCGAAGTCCCGTGAGTAGTAGGGCTTTGGCGCGATCGCCGGGAGGAGGATCCCGCGGAAGCCGAGGGCCGCGACCCGCTCGATCTCGGTCACGGCGTCGTCGACGTCAGTGAGCGGAACCGGCGCCGTGGGGGCAAGGCGGGAGAAGTACGGGGTGAAGCGCTCGGCGATGTAGTCGTTGTACACACGGGCATGCGCCATGGACAACTCGTGGTCGTCAGAATAGAGGCCGAAGAGCGAGAGGTTCGGATGCATGACCCCCACGTCCACGCCGTCGAGATCGAGGTCGTCGAGGATGGTTTCGGGGTCGCCCTCAGGGATTCGTCCGCTCGTCTGACGGTACCGGGAGATCGTCCATCCCTCGAACCCGGGCGTGTGCAGTCGCCGGAAGATCCGGGCCCCACCCTCGACCAGGGGTTCGATCTCGAAGTCGTCCTCCCATACCGCCCGGTCACGCAAGTGCTTGGGCAGGCGGGTGACGAAGAGGTCGGTGGGTTCGAGGATGTGCCCGTCAGCGGAAATGACAAGTTGCTTCTCGGCCGTGGCGGTGACCTTCGTCATGGTGGCAACCTTCCTGCGTGGGGACGCAAGATCACGATGGCAGACGCGGCGCACCCGCGCTACCCTGCGCCATAACCTAGACCAACCGGTCGGTACACGCAACGCGGCGAGACCGTCGCAACGCAGACCGGACCAGAGGAGAAGAGGGCAGTGACCAAGCGGTGGAAACAGCGACCACCTGGCTCGACGTGGGGGGATTGGGGCGACGACGACGAACTCGGCCGGATCAACTTGCTCACCCCGGAGAAAGTCCTCCAAGGCGTGCAGGAGGTCGAGGCGGGCATCAGTTTCTGTCTGAGCTTGCCACTCGATTACCCGGGCGGGACAGCTCTGAACCAACGCCGCCACCCACCGGTCCTGGCGCCGACCGAGGACATGGCGGGCAACCCCGGCACCTTCTACAACGTCCACATGAGCCGGATGAAAGAGGGGGGCCCGCGTTTTGTCGATGTGTGGGCAGACGATGTCGTGACCCTCTCGCTGCAGTACTCGACGCAGTGGGACGCGCTGGCCCACGTCGGCGCGGAGTTCGACGCCGACGGTGACGGGGTCGAGGAGCCGGTCTACTACAACGGCTACCGGGCTGGCATCGACCTGGTCGGGCCGTTGCCCGACGCCGCCGGGGATGGCGGCGACCACCGCTGCTTCGCCCACCATCTCGGTTTGGAACACATGGCCTACCAGGGCGTGCAGGGGCGGGGAGTCCTCGTCGACCTGGCCCACCACCTGGGTCACGACTGGCGGGGGGTCGACCTCAAGACGCTCGAGGAGATCATGGAGCAGGACGAGGTCGTGGTTGAGCCGGGCGACATGCTCCTGCTGCACACCGGTTTCGCCACCGAGGTCCTTCAGTGGAACCGGGACCCGGATCCCGTGAAGATCCACACCATGTGCACCTACCTCGACGCCAGGGACCCGGCGTTGTTGCAGTGGATCAGCGATTCGCAGATCTCCGCGCTGGTCGCCGACAACTACGCGGTCGAAGGTCTGGTCGGCAGAGACCGCGACGAGAGCCGGCACTCGCTCCTCCCGATCCATCACCTCTGCCTGTTTCGACTCGGCGTCCCCTTGGGCGAGATGTGGTATCTGCACGAGCTGGCAGCGTGGTTGCGCGAGCACAACCGCAGCCGGTTCCTGCTTACCGCGCCACCGTTGCGGATGCCGGGCATCGTGGGCTCCCCGCTGACTCCTGTCGCCACGGTTTGAGTGCGGCCCGTCGCGGGGCGAACCTCAAGCGGTGGCTTCGGCCGAGTTGGGCGAACGGGACAGTCTGAACGCCTGGTAGTCGTTGGCGAGAACTCTGGCGATTTCCTTGAACAGCTTGGGCCGGCCGCCGGAGTTCAATAGGTACTTGCGGGGCTTTCCGGGGATATTGCTGCCGAAGTAATAGCTGATCTCGCCGAAGGGGGACATCGCCGCGCCGTCGTCGATCATCTTCGTCCACCGCTCTTCTGCCGCCGGGTCG
The DNA here is from genome assembly GCA_963819695.1 of uncultured Acidimicrobiaceae bacterium. GTDB lineage: Bacteria > Actinomycetota > Acidimicrobiia > Acidimicrobiales > RAAP-2 > DASZIT01. The sequence continues at coordinate 400,179 of CAWFXD010000002.1, forward strand.
ACTTCGATGGCGCCGTACCCATGGTCGCGCAGGTAGACGAGGGTAGCGGTGACGAAGTCAACCTGGTCGCCGTTGTAGCGCGGGTTGTTGCCGGCGGCGGCGTGCGGTCCACCGGGAAAGAAGAAGTTCGGAAAGCCGGTGGTCTGGATGCCGAGGAAGGTCTTCGGGCCGTCCGCCCAATGTTCCTCGAGCGGAAGATCGCCCCGACCGCGGATCTCGATGCGGGCCAGCGCGCCGGTGCCGAAGTCGAAACCGGTTCCCCACACGATGATGTCGAACTCCTGGAGGCCGTCAGCCGTCTCGATCCCGTTTTCGGTGACTCGCACGATCGGCGTTTGTTTCAGATCGACGAGTGAGACGTTGGGCCGGTTGAATACCTCGAAATATCCGGTCACGAATGGAGGGCGCTTTTCGGCATACCGGTGGTCCGTCGGAATCAGCTGCTCGGCGGTCTCGGGGTCCTTGACGATGCCGCGGATCTTGGCCGCGATGAACTCGCACCACAGTGCGTTCGCGGCGCGATCGACCGTCAAGTCGGTGTAGTTGCTGGTGAGCTTCGAGAACCCGGGGCTGTTCCACATCTTCTCGAAGAACGCCGCTCGTTGGGCGCTTGAGTCATCGAAGGTTGTGCGATCGTGGGCAGGGTGGAGGAATCCGGAAGGCGACGTGTTCAGCGTCTCACACATCGCTTCGAAGCCAGCTCGGAGGCGAGCCTGTTCCTCAGGAGTGATCGGTGCGTTGTTGAGCGGTGTGCACCAATTGGCCGTGCGTTGGTACACGGTCAAGGAGGACACCTCGGTGGCGATGGAGGGGATCAGCTGTACGCCACTCGATCCTGTCCCGATGACGGCAACCCGCTTGTCGGCGAAGTCGACCCCGGTCGGGGGCCACATTCCTGTGTGGTACGACTCGCCTCCGAAGTCCTCGCGCCCGGGTATGTCCGGGAAGTACGGCACCGACAGGACGCCGGTGGCGGCGATCAAGAATTGGGCTCGAAGTTCGCTGCCATCGCCGGTCACCACCGTCCACTTCTCCGACGTCTCGTCGTAGACGGCTGAAATGACCTTGGCCCCGAATCGCATGTGACGGCGAAGATCGAACCGGTCCACCACGTGGTTGAGGTAGCGCTCGATCTCCGGCTGTTCGGCGAAGTGCTCGTTCCACTTCCAGTCCTCGAACAGTTCCTTGGAGAACAGGTAGGCGTAGGTGTAGCTCTCCGAGTCGAACCGGGCCCCGGGATAGCGGTTCCAGTACCAGGTACCCCCCACCCCGGCCCCGGCTTCGAGCAAGCGAGCGGAGAACCCGGCCTCGAGCGCACGATAGAGCTGGTAGATACCGGTGATGCCGGCGCCGACCACCACGACGTCAATGTTCTCAGCCGGCTGGATGGAAGTCGGGTGCCGCGCAGGTTCGGGGGTTGTCATATGCCTCCGCGTCGATCAGCCTGTGAGGGGGTAGGCGTCGTGTCGACCGGCAGGCACGCCGTCGCTCCATCAGCGCCCGGCCGGAATTGTACCGACCGGTTAGTATACACTTTTCACAACGAACTCCGAGGGGGATAGAGGGCCCGTGGCGATCGTAGATCGGAAGAGATCGGGACTCCGGGTGCCCCACGCGGTCGAGTTCCCCGACCGGGCGCCAAAGCAGCGCTATTTCGACCCGGACTTCTACCAGATGGAGGTCGAACTGCTGTGGCCTCGGGTCTGGCAGATGGCGTGCCGGCTCGAGGAGATCCCCGAGCCGGGTGATTTCGTCGAATACGAGATACTCGATCAGTCGATCATCGTCCTTCGTACCGGCGATTTGGGCGTGAGAGCGTTCCAGAACGCCTGTCGACATCGCGGCGTGAAGGTCGTGGAGGGCCGGGGGAAGTGCGACACGGGGTTCATCTGCCCGTTCCACGGGTGGTGCTACGGCCCGGATGGCAAGAACACCTACGTTCCCCAAGCCAGGACGTTTGCCGAGCACAATCTGCAGCCGCCGGACATCAATCTCACCCCGGTGAAATCGGACGCGTGGGGCGGCTGCGCGTGGATCAACCTCGATGATGATGCTCCGCCGTTGCGGCAGTGCATCGAACCGTTCGCCACCATGATGGACGCCTGGAAGGTGGAGTCACTCCGGACCGAGTGGTGGTACGCCTGCCGGTTACCGGTGAACTGGAAGCTCGCCGAAGAGGCGTTCATGGAGCAGTACCACGTAGTTGAGACCCATCCCCAGCTCGTGATACCCGGGAGGTACCCGCCGCGCAATGGTGGGTCGATCGACCCCCAGGCCTTCATCGAGGCCGAGATCCACTACCTGCGGATGATGAGCGAGGGCATGGCCGGCATGGTGCACGCCAACGATGTACGGGTCGCCGAGGGGCTGCGGGACATCGAGTTGCCGGTCGACCCGACCCTGGCCTCGTCAACGTGGCACCGAGCCATGAACGAAGCTGTCGTGCGCTGGCACCGGGAGGCAGGATCCGACATTCCCGACCTCAATGATCTCGATGAGCGAGGGCTCAACGAGCCGATGGGCTACTGCTTCCCGCACTACTTCGTGCTGCCGATGTACAGCAGCGCATCCTCATACCGCTTCCGCCCCCTCGGACCGGAGGAGACGCTGCTGGAGATCTGGTCGCTCACCCGGTTCCCCCAGGGCGACGAGCCGGGAAAGCCCGTACCGCCCGAGCGGTGGGAGTGCGACGACCCACGGTGGCCGCCGATCCCGGCTCAGGATTTTTCCAACCTGCCCAGGCAGCAGCGGGGCCTGCATGCAAACGGATTCGAGTACATGCGCCTGTCGGAACGAGCGGAGGGAGGCATCGCCAACTTCGAACGCACCGTCGACGGCTTCCTGGCCGGCCTTCCCTATCAGAAACTGCTGCCGGCACTGCAGTCGGTCAACCTGAATCCTCTCGAGCGCCCTGTCGTCGAAATCGACTTCTGAGTAGGCGGACCGTGATGCTGAACCAAGCGCGGCGCGGCTCGGAGGCTGGCCACGAGACCCGAGCATGACCTCCGCAGAGGTTGAAAGGAACCGGTATGAGCGATCCAATCACCGACTACGACGCCATCGATTTCTTCCGAGGCAACGAGCTGGTTGCCGACCCGTACCCGTACTTTGATTGGTTGCGGACTCAGTGCCCGGTGCGCCGCGAGCCGCAACTAGGCGTCTACATGGTCACCGGGTATGAAGAGGCCCGCGCCGTCTACACCGATGCCGACACGTTCTCGTCATGCAACTCGGTAACCGGTCCGTTCCCCGGCTTTCCGGTTCAACTCGAGGGCCGCGACGATGTGAGCGAGTTGATCGAGCGGCACCGCGACGAACTGCCGTTCAGTGATCAGCTCACCACTATGGACCCGCCGAAGCACCACGACCACCGACACCTGGTCATGCGGCAGCTCACCCCGAAGCGCCTGAAGGAGAACGAAGAGTTCATGTGGCGGCTGGCTGATCGGCAGATCGACCAGTTCATCGAACGCGGTAGGTGCGAATTCATCGTCGACTACGCCAATCCGTTCACGCTATTTGTTATCGCCGACCTCCTCGGGGTGCCGGAGAAGGAACATGATGAGTTCCAGCATGCGTTGGCGCGCCGACCGGGCAACGCCGCGGTTGGTAGCACCAAGGACACCATGTCCCACAGCCCGCTTGAATGGCTCTACGACCGCTTCGCCGGCTATATCGAGGACCGCCGACGCAAGCCGCGCGATGACGTGCTCACCGCGCTGGCGACGACGACGTTTCCGAATGGCGCGCTGCCCGAGGTCATCGATGTCGTCCGGGTCGCCGCCAATGTCTTCGCCGCCGGGCAGGAGACGACGGTGCGGCTTCTCGGGACCGCCCTGCAGCTCATCGGCGATCGTCCGGATTTGCAACAGCTTCTACGAGATCGGCGCGAACTCATCCCCGACTTCGTGGAGGAGACACTCCGGATGGAGGCCCCGGTGAAGGGCGACTTCCGCCTTTCCCGGCGGCCGGCGACCGTCGCCGGAGTCGACATTCCCGCGGGCACGACGCTGATGGTGCTCAACGGCGCCGCCAACCGAGATCCGCGCCAGTTCGAGGATCCGACCGAGTTCCGCGTCGATCGCGGCAATTCCCGCGAGCACCTCGCCTTCGGGCGCGGTGTCCACAGCTGCCCCGGGGGATCGCTGGCTCGCATGGAAACCCGGGTGAGCATCGAGCGGCTACTCGACCGGACCGCGGAGATCGGCATCTCCGCCTCGCACCACGGGCCGGCTGACGCTCGCCGCTACCGGTACATGCCGACTTACATCCTCCGAGGCCTGATGGAGCTGAACCTCGAGTTCACCCCCGTCGGGACGGAGGCCGGCTGATGGAACAAGACGCCCGTCGATCCCATCAGAGGAGAGTGAGATGATTCTCATCGTCGTCAAGAACCCGGTGCGTTCCAAGTACGCGGATGACTGGCCGTCCCTGGTAGAGGAGTTCACTGCGGCCACACGGGCGGAACCGGGCAATATCTCCTTCGAGTGGTACCGGAGTGCCGAAGACCCCAAGGTGTGGCTACTGGTTGAGCTGTTCCGCGACGCCGACGCCGGAAAGGCTCATGTCGAATCGGCCCACTTCAAGGCGGCAGGTGAGCAGATGGCCCACCTCCTGGCGGCAGTGCCGGAGATCATCCACGTCGAGGCGCCGGGGGACGGCTGGGATCGGGTCAGCGAAGGGTCTTGACGTGACCAGCGCCACCCGAGAATGCAGAGGTCAATCCTCTAGCAGGTCGGGCTGGATCGACACGATCCACTCGTAGAGCGGCTGGAACGCCCGCCATCCCGCCATGGGCGGTCCGACCAGTGAGGCGGTCTCCGAGGCTCGTTCTTGATCGATGAGTACCGGGACCCCGGCGGCCTCGGCCAGCAACTGTGCCTGGCAGGTGCGCTCCATGGTGATGAACCACCATGCGGCCTCGTCGACCGACGTCTGCCCGACGGTCAGCAATCCGTGGTTCGACAGGATCACCGCCTTATGGCTGCCCGAGCGCGTGGGCGATGCGCTTACCCTCCTCCAGGTCGAGGACGACGCCGGCGTAGTCGCCGTACACCGCATGGTCGTCATAGAAGGCCAACGAATCCTGGGTCAGGGGATCGAGCCGACGGCGCAGCGACGACCACGCCTTCCCATGCACGGAATGGGCATGGGCGGCGGCGACCACGTCCGGCCGGGCGGCATGAATCTGCGAGTGGATCGCGAAGGCCGCCGTGTTCACCGGCCAGTTGCCGTGAACCACCTCACCACGGTTGTTGACCAGGAGGAGGTCTTTCACCCGGATGAGCTTGAAGTTCATCCCCAGTGGGTTGACCCAGAAGTGGTCGAGCTGCTCGGGATCCCTGGCGGTGATGTGGCCGGCGACACCCTCGTCGAACCCGAAATGCCCGAACAGGCGGAAGGCGGCGGCGAGGCGTTGCTTACGGTGCCGGCGTTCGTCCTCGTTGTTGTCAAAGGCCGGGAACTGCGGCGGAAGCCGGTCGGAAGGCATAGCCAGATGGTAGAGACAATTCCCGGATCAGGTGTCAGCCGGTGCCGGATCAACCCGGCCGATGGTTCGCTCGATGAACGAGCGGGTGACGTCGTGGCCGGCAGTCACGCCGAGGGCGTCCTCCAGGGCCAAGACCTGGGACAGGCCGGTCATCATGAGCAGGGCGACGATCGGTGGGAGCTGGTCCTCGGTCGTGCCGAACGCCGCGTAGGGCGGTGGTCACCGCCTCCAGCTGGGCGGCCCGGAAGCGCTCGGCGTAGCGGGCGATCTCGGCCTGGATCGCCTTGCGGTGATTGGCCAGCGCCACGAACTCGATGTTGAACCTCGCACTGCGCGGGTCATCGTTCAGCCGCCACAGCACCCGCAACGATCCGTCGGCGGCGATCAACCGTTCGACACGGGCGAGGTTCTCCTCGGCTCGGCGCCGGAAGACCTCCAAGAAGAGGTCGTCCATCGTCCGGAAGTAGTAGTGGACGAGCTGCGGTTTCAGCCCGGCTCTCGCCGCCACCCGGCGCGAGGTGACGGCGGCATATCCCTCCTCGAGCAGCACCCGCTCGGCGGCGTCCAGCAGCTGGGCACGAGTCTTGGAGTCCACCGCACCGATCCGACGGGGCGAGGAGGCAGACGTCACCCCGCTACCTTGCCACACCGACGACCGCCGTGCTAAGCACTTGCTCAGCATTGCTGTGCAAGTGCGCAGCATCCGTCCGTACCAAGGGGAGACCGGGTTGAGCGACTGGCAGACGACCGATTTCTTCTTCGACCAGGGGTTGGTCGAGGATCCGTACCCGTACTTCGAGGAGCTTCGCTCCGAGTGTCCGGTCCTTCGGCTTCCCCACCTCGGGGTGGTGGCGGTGACCGGCTATGACGAGACCAACGAGGTGTACCGGGACAACGAGACCTTCTCATCGTGCAACTCGGTCATCGGGCCCGTTCGCCACCTTCCCGGTGCCACTGGACGGCGACGACGTGAACGACATCGTCGACCGCTATCGGGATCAGCTTCCGATGCATGAGCACATGGTGACGATGGACCCGCCCGATCACACCCGCGAGCGCGCCCTCTTGATGCGGCTGATCACGCCGAAAAGGCTAAAGGACAACGAGCAATTCATTTGGCGACTCGCCGACGCACAGATGGACGAATTCGTCGGCGATGGGCGCTGCGAGTTCATCAGCGCCTACACCCAACCCTTCGCCATGCTGGTGGTCGCCGACCTGCTCGGGGTACCCGAGGAGGACCACCAACGCTTCCGTGATGGCTTCGGCCTCACCGGCACCGTCGGCGAGGTCGGCGCCGGCGAGGGCGGGAGCCCGGGGGAGAACCCGCTGGCCTGGCTCGACGAGTGGTTCACCGAGTACATCGAGGCCCGGCGGCGCCAGCCGGGAAACGATGTGCTCACCGATCTGGCGCTGGCCACCTACCCCGACGGCACCACGCCGGAGGTCTCCGCGGTGGTGCGGACCTCGACCTTCCTGTTCGCCGCCGGCCAGGAGACGTCGGCTCGCCTACTGGCCGCCGCGCTGAAACATCTCGCCGAGCACCCGGAGTTGCAGGATGAGCTACGGGCCGACCGTGACCGAATCCCCAACTTCCTGGAGGAAGTTCTGCGGGTCGAGAGCCCGGTGAAGGCCGACTTTCGCCTCGCCCGGCGCACGACGTCGGTGGGCGGCCTCGAGATCGCCGCCGGCACGCCGGTCATGCTGCTCAACGGCGCCGCCAACCGCGACCCCGGGCACTTCGAGTGCCCCGCCGAGTTCCGAATGGATCGCGCCAACTCCCAATCCCACGTCGCCTTCGGACGAGGCGCCCACTCGTGTCCCGGCGGTCCGTTGGCTCGAGCCGAGGGTCGGGTCAGCATCGAGCGGATACTCGACCGCACCCGGAACATCCGCCTTTCCGAGGAGCACCATGGACCGGCCGGCGCTCGGCGTTTCCGCTACGAGCCGACCTGGATCCTCCGTGGACTCTCCAAGTTGTACCTGGAATTCGACCCTGTCGAGGTCTCTCGGTGAGCCGGGTCGCGGTCGTCACCGGCGGAGCTTCAGGAATCGGCCTCGGAGTCGCCCGCCGGTTCGCGGCCGACGGCCATCGAGTCGCCATTCTCGACCTCGACGGAGCCGCGGCCAAGGCGGCGGCTGACCAACTGCAAGGTGAGGGTGCGACGGTCATGGCTGTCGACGTCGACGTCGCCGACCGGACATCGGTTGACACCGGGTTCGACCGCGTCCGGTCGGGCCTCGGCCCAGTGGAGATCCTCGTCACCAGTGCCGGGATCGAGGCGTTTACCCCGGTTCTTGACATCACCGCTGACGGGTGGGACCGGATCATCGGGGTCAACCTCACCGGCACCTTCACCTGCATCCAGGCCGCCCTTCCCGACATGCTTGGCCCCGGTTGGGGGCGCATCGTCACCATCTCCTCCTCGAGCGCCCAGTCCGGGGCGCCGAATATGGCCCACTATGCGGCGTCAAAAGGCGGTGTCATCGGGCTGACCAAAGCGCTGGCGGTCGAGCTCGCCCGTCGCGGCATCACCGTCAACACCATTCCGCCCAGTCTGGTCGACACCCCGATGGCCCGGAAAGCCGAAGCCGCCGGGGACTTCCCCGGGGTAGACGTCGTCGGGCCGATGGTCCCACTCGGACGGGCCGGGACCCCGGAGGACATCGCCGCGGCCTGCTCGTTCCTGTGTTCCGACGAAGGAAGCTACATCACCGGTCAGGTGATCGGCGTCAACGGCGGGATGTACATCTGAGCTGCGGTCGCGCCCGGCGTTAGTGGTTGACTGTCGGGGTTTCGTTGAAACAACGGCTGGTTCCCACGCGTCGGGGACCGCCAACGAGAAGGGAAGAGATCAATGGAGCTAGAGGGTAAGAAGGCAGTGGTGGTAGGAGGTGCCTCCGGCATGGCCCGGGCGACCGCGGCCTCCCTGGTGTCGGGAGGGGCGAGCGTGGCCATCCTCGATCGACCCACCTCGAAGGGCGCCGAAGCTGCCGCCGAGCTCGGGCACGGCACGAGCTTTCATCCCTGTGACGTGACGGATTCCGCCGGAACCGAAGAGGCCTTGGCGGCCGCGATCGAGGCGCTGGGCACGATCCACATCGCGGTCAACACCGCGGGAGGCGGCTTGAGCAAACGGACGGTGTCCAAGGACGGACCGATGGAGCTGGACTTTTTTACAAGCATCGTCGAGTTGAACTTGATCGCCACCTTCAATCTGAACCGACTTCAGGCATGGCAGATGAGCAAGAACGATCCCGACTCCGGGGACGAGCGGGGGGTGATCATCAATACCGCGTCGATTGCCGCCTTCGAGGGCCAGATCGGTCAAGTCGCCTACAGCGCGGCCAAGGGTGGGCTGGTGGGCATGACCCTGACCATGGCCCGTGATCTGGGCTCGCTCGGTATCCGGGTGCTCACCATCGCCCCCAGCCTCTTTGCGACCGGGCTGACCCAGGGGATACCCGATGACATGGCCAAGGACCTGGTTCGTGATTCGGCCTTCCCCCGACGCCTCGGTCGACCCGAGGAGTATGCCAAGTTGGCCTTGTCGATCATCGACAATCCCATGCTCAACGGGACGACGTTCCGACTCGATGGGGGCACCCGGTTCTCACCGAAATGATTGCGGCCGGCGGCTTTCCAGCGGCTACAACCAATTGAGTAGATTTGGCCATTCTGGTGAGTAGGAGGTTGGTCAGATCGAGTTCGAGACCTTGCTGTACGAGGAAGCCGATGGCGTGGCCGTCGTCACCCTCAACCGCCCCGACGTCTACAACGCCTTCGACGAAGTCATGCAGAGCGAGCTTCGTGAGTTGTGGCGGTGGCTGAAGACCAACGATGGGGTTCGATCGATCGTTCTGACCGGGTCCGGTGAGAAGGCGTTCTGCACCGGGATTGACCGGGCTGATGTTCCTACGGAGGAAGGTGAGTATTACTTCGATGCCCTGACCTACGAGGACCCGAGCCGAAGTATCGGCCCGCGGAGCCAGGGGTTGTGGAAGCCGATCATTGCCGCGGTGAACGGAATGGCGTGTGGAGGGGCCTTCTATCTTCTGGGCCAGGTCGATTTCATCGTCGCCGCCGATCACGCCACGTTTTTCGACCCCCATGTGACCTACGGCATGCCGGCGGTGTTCGAGCCGGCCCTCATGGTCGAGAAGATGCCATTCGGAGAGGTCATGCGGATGACCTTGATGGGGAATCGAGAGCGCATCTCGGCCCAGAAGGCGGAACAGATAGGCCTGGTCAGCCAAGTAGTTCCGGCTTCGGAGTTGGCCGAGGTCACCCGGGGACTGGCGCTGACCATTGCGTCGTATTCTCCTGCGGCCGTCCAGGCCTCGTTGCGGACGGTGTGGGCCTCGCGTGAGCTGCTGCCCGGGCAGATGGTTGAACTCGGCAACCTCTTCCTCAACCTCGCCACCACGCCGGAGTCGCTCCGGAGCAGCCAGGAAGTCTTCGAGAAGCGCAAGCCCGAACCGCCGACGATCCGCTGATCGCGTGGAGGTGACGGGTGGGGGCGGAGTCACCATCATGGTGCGATGACCCGATCGGGCACCGGTGGGCCTCCTGCTCACGCCCGGTGCCAGTGCCGGACGGGACCAGTCGGGGCTGGTGGCCATCGACCAGGCCGTCACCCGGCTCGGCATCGAGGTGGAGCGGGTCGAGTTCCCTGGGCGCGCCGCCGGGAAGCGCCGCCCCGACCCACCCGAGATATGCATCCAGACGGTGCGCACCGCTACCGCGGAACTGGCTGACCGACTTAAGGTCCCGACCCGCCGGGTGGCCATCGGTGGCCGATCCATGGGCGGCCGGATGTGCTCGATGGCGGTCGCTCAGGGTCTGGAAGTGGCCGCGCTGGTCCTGGTCAGTTATCCGCTGCACCCGCCCGGACGTCCCGACCGGCTACGGACCGATCACTTCCCCGCCCTTGACCTGCCCTGTCTCTTTGTTTCCGGTCGGCGCGACCCGTTCGGCGCCCCTGCTGAGTTGGAACAGGAGACGGCCGCGATTCCCGGACCCGTCACCCTGGTCTTCGTAGAAGGGGACCACTCGCTCCGGAAGCGGGAGCCTGAAGTAGCTGACATCGTCGCCACCTGGTTGGCCGGCTCGAACTGATGGGCCCCGCGGGCGTGGTGTGCCAACATCGAGGAAATGGATCGTCGAGAAGGAGCCAGACCATGACCCGGATGCGGTTCAACCACATGGAGCTGTCCTTCCCGATTGGGGCCCTGACCCAAGAGTTCCGCGATGAGGTGGACGCCTTCTACTGCGGCGTACTCGGGTGGGAGGCCCTCGACACCGAGGTGGTCGGTCAGTCCTGCCATCTGCTCCGACCGGATAGCGGCCAATTCATCCTGCTGGCGGAGGGCAAGGAACCGATGTCGTCACCGGGCTACGACCACCTCGGGCTCCTCATGGACACCCGCGACGAGGTCGACTCCGTGCTCGCCGAATGCCGGCGGTTCCAGGAGAAGGATGAGCGCCTTCGCATCAAGGAGTACGAGGATCTCACGGGACCGACGGTTACCGTGCACGCCTTCTATCTGAAGCATCTCCTGCCGATCTGGTTCGACGTGCAGTGCATGGAGTGGCCGGTGGGCAAGGAGCCGGATCACCGCTGGCAGTATTCCTGAGACCCTCAGGTGGCGAAACGGACCGACTCGGAGACGATCGAGGAATTCCTCCTGCGCCTTGACCAGCCGACCTCGCGCCTGCTCCAGCGGCACCCACTCGGCCCGGTCGATTTCTGGGAAAGATTGCCGCTGACCCGAATTGGGCGGCCACTCCATCTCGAACCGGTTGCTGACAATGTCTCCGATCGGAACATCCTCCACTTCAATCGCCCACACCCGAACCCGCTTTCCTCCCGACTGCTGGACTTCGCCCAGATCGAACCGCTCGCCCTCGGGGACCGGTAAGCCGAGTTCCTCCGAGAACTCGCGTTCTGCCGCCTGCTCGGCCAGCTCATCGAGGTCGTGCTCTCCCTTGACGACCGACCACGCATGGTCGTCCCTGTTCTTCCAGAATGGCCCGCCCGGATGGACGATCAGGACCTCAATGCTCTGGTCGGGCAAGACCCTGAACGGGAGTATCCCTGCACTTCGTTTGGGCACCTGACTCCGGCTCCTTCCTAGGCTCTTCGGTCGCGGTAAGGCATGCTGTGGTGATGAACACGCTTGCCAGCTATGACCTCGAGGGCCACGTCGCCACCATTACCTATAACCGACCGGATACCCTCAACGCCATCAACGCGGAGATGCGTCGGGCACTCAACGATGCGTTCTCCCGGTTCCGCGACGATGAAGAGGCGTGGGTCGCCATCGTCACCGGCGCCGGCAGGGCATTCTGTGTGGGCGCGGACATCCGTGAAGGCGCGGGGGCTACCGGCGAGTTCCCCGGGACCTTCTGGGAGAAGCCCACCGTCAACTCGTTCGAGAGCGGTTGGGAGATATTCAAGCCGGTCATCGCCGCGGTGAACGGCTACTGCCTTGGATACGGGCTCACCCTGGTCACCTGGTGCGACTTCGTTATCGCCAGCGATCGGGCCGAGTTCGGATTTCCCGAGGTCCGGCTCGGCGTACCCACCATCGTCGGAGCCATCCGGCTACCGCAGCGGATCAACTGGCAGTACGCCATGGAGATACTCCTGACCGGTGACCGGGTCGACGCGGTACGGGCCAAGGAGATCGGTCTCGCCGGCTGGGTGGTGCCCCACGACGAGCTGATGAACGAGGCACGATCACTCGCCGATCGGTTGGTTGCCGCCGCCCCCTTGGCCGCGCGGGCCAGCAAGGAGGTGGCGGTGCGGTCTCAAAGTTTGCCTCCGGTCGAAGCCCTTCGATTCGGGGAGACCATGCGCATCGTGGCGATGGCCACCGAGGACGCCACCGAGGGCTTCCGGGCCACCGCGGAGGGTAGGCCGCCCCGGTGGCAGGCCAGGTGACGAGCCAGGGGGAGTCCGGGGCCGGACCAAGCCGTTGACCAGGGTTCCGTCCCCGGTGGCCGGTCGCCCCGGATCGGCGCCGGACATTAGGGTCTCCAGCGTGGAGATCTTCAAGGAGTTCACGTTCGAGGCCGCTCATCGGCTGCCGAATGTCGCACCCGGCCACAAATGCGCCCGCCTGCACGGACACTCCTATCAGGTCTCGGTGTACCTCTCCGGCTCGGTCGACCCCCATGAGGGCTGGGTCCGCGACTTCGGTGACATCAACGGGGCCATGGAGCCGCTCCTCGAGGTACTCGATCACTACTATCTCAACGACATCGAGGGCCTGGAGAACCCGACCAGCGAGGTGCTGGCTCGCTGGATCTGGGGCCGGCTGACCGGTACCCTGCCCGAGCTCTCCCAGGTCACTGTGCGCGAGACGTGCACGTCGGGCTGCGTCTACCGGGGAGAGCCGTAGGTACGGTGGCCGACGCAACCGCCGTCGCGGTTATGGCCAGCGGCGGCCTCGACAGTGCGATTCTGGTCGCTCAACTGGCAAGCGAGGGCCGTCAGGTGACGCCCATCTACATGCGGTTTGGCCTTGCCTGGGAGGAGGTGGAGGTCCGCCACCTCCAGCGGTTCCTCGCCTCCTTGCCGTTCCCGGACATCCGGGACCTTGTCGTGCTCGATCTTCCGGTCGCCGACATCTACGGGAAGCACTGGAGCGTTACCGGACAAGATGTCCCCGACGACGAATCGCCCGACGAAGCTGTCTACCTGCCCGGACGCAACCTCCTGTTGCTGGCGAAATCAAGTGTGTGGTGCGCGCTCAACGGGATCTCAACCGTCGCGCTCGGCACTTTGGCCGCCAATCCGTTTCCCGATGCCGATCGCGAATTCTTCGAGGGTTTCTCGGCACTGGCCGGACGGGCACTCGGCTACCCACTCGAGGTGGTCACTCCGTTCGCCGGTCTTGCCAAGCACGAGGTCCTCGAAGTCGGTCGGCAATTCCAGCTCGAACTGACGTTTTCCTGCATCGCCCCCCGCTCAGAACGGCATTGCGGATTCTGCAACAAGTGCGCGGAGCGTCAACTTGCCTTCAAAGTGCTCGGCATCACCGACACCACCGAGTACGCGACGGCATGACTCCTGCCGGTCGACGGTTCATCGCCCCGGTTTCGTTCGGGTTAGGCGATCTGGTCGTTTCCCTTCCGGTGCTGCAGGCGGCGGTGATCGCCGACCGACGTTCCGGCACCGAGACATGGCTGGTGGCCCGGTCGCAGAGCCAGGCAGCTCTGGCCGAACGCATCGACGGCCTGGCCGGCACGTTGCCCGAGGGCGACCGGGCGATTCAGCCTCCCGACACCCTCGTCGACCTACGCGACCATCCGCTCCAGCGTGACTACTGGTGGGGAACCCCAGAGTTTGCCGCCGCCTACGGCGCCCTGACCATCAACGAGATCATTGCCCGGATCGGAGCCGATCTCGGAGTGGTCGGCGACTTCTCTGCACCGGTTCCTCTCGAATCCCGGGACCGGCCTGACGCCGAAGGTCTGGTCCTCTTTGTTGCCGACTCCGATGGAACCGCCAAGCGGTGGGCACCCGATCGATGGGTCAAACTCGCGGCCCTGCTCAGACGTCGGGGCCTCGAGGTCGCCGTCGTCACTCGCGACCAAGGCGACAACTCCCTGGTGGGCGGTGGAATTGCCAGACTGGTAGCTCCGACTCCCGGTGAGGCGGTCGATGTATTGAGTAGCTGTCGCGCCGTTGTCGGTGTGGACACCGGGCTGACCCACATCGCCGCCCAACAGGGGACACCCACCGTCACCCTTTGCCGGCTGCCCGCCGTGTACTTCCGGAACTGGGACCACACCCGGTTGGTCGCCGGATCTTCTTGCGATCCGGTGTGCCAGCAGGCGGAAACGGACTACGCCTACCACCAACGGATACAGGTTGGCGTAGACCACCCGGCACCCCGTGCATGTCACGCCGGAGTGGGGTGCTTGGACTCGATAGGGCCCGATTCGGTGTTGAGCGTGTTGGGTGACTTCTGTTGATGGACTCCTGCCCGGAAAGTCGGGTGGCGAACTCTCAACCGGCGGGCATCGGTCGGATCGCGTCCTTCGACAGCCGGTGCGCCTGGAACAACCTCGGTCGCAATGTCGTGTTCGCGGATGCCACCCTGCGGCCGGTGGCGATCTTCGGGGACACCTCGTACCCCGAAGACGACGATACCTCGCAGTTCGATCTCGACATCCACGCCATCATCGAGCTTTCCGACACCGGGCAGATCGCCATCGTGAATCACCTGGGCTCGGTGCGGATCTTCGAGACTCCATGGGCCCTCCGACCGGGAACCACCGTTGGCCCTCATCTCAAAGAGGAGCGAACACTGGACTTTTTGGAGGACCTCGAGAGGGTGATCGGGCTCGGAGGTCGGCTGGTGACCTCACGACCACGAAGCCGACGGTTAGGCGGCGTTCTGGTATCCCAACCAATCGATTCTGCGCACCGACACCTCGATGCCGTCACCGAACAGGAGTCCTTCGGCTTCGTCACCGCACTGGCGGCCAGCTCGACACCGGACGGCACCGGCTGGGTCGCCCTCGGCGGAGACGGACGGGTCAGACTGGTCGAGGCGGAGCAGGGACGCCTCGGAGCCGTCCGGTGGGAGGTAGCGGTCGACTTCCTGGCTGCCGCCCTGGTGGGCGGTGGCTCATCCCTCTGGGCGGCGGGCAGCGCCCTGGGCGGCGCCAGTCTTGACGACTACGCCTGGGAGAGCTTGGGGGGAGGCGGCCTGGCTCAGATCGACCTGGCCACGGGAAGGCTGGTGGCGTCGGCTCGTTTCGGCGCTGACCTGGCATGGGGAAGTGGCGGTGTCGCCGTGGTCGTGGCGGACGACATTCCCTATGGCCTCGGCCGGCGCGGCGAGTTGCACGCGCTGGCTCCCGGCGAGCCGGTAACCACCCAACTCACCGGCGGGCTGGCTGCCGAGCCACTCGGCATCGCCCATATGGCGGTGGTGGGTGACCAGCTCGTCATCGGGTTCAACCGCGGCGGTTACCAGCTCCACCCGGTGTCGTTGCCGACCCTCAGCCAGCTCGTCCGGGACCCTTCGACCCGTAGAGCTTGAGGCTCTCGTGGCCCAGGAACCTCCGGGAACCGTTGGTCAAGTCGCGGAGCAACGTGTCGATCGCCTCCTCGAGGGCGGCGAGCTGGCTGCACAATCGGGGAATCCGCTCGGAGAGGACCCCGGTATCGGGGGTCCCGGAGGCGGCACCGGCTTGGGTCGAGGCCAGTCGGATCACCAGAATCGATAACCGGTCGATAGCCATCCCCGGGCTCTCCGTGACCATCGGAGCCTCGATGCGGAGTTCGACGGCCTTCGTGATCGCCTGGTCGATCGCTTCGATCAGAGCGTGACGGGCGAGGTTCAGCCGATCAATGTCCCGCTTCGCCGCCGCAACCGCCGCGTCGTTCCCGTCGTCCCTGCGGACATCGTCTTCTCGATCCCACTGCTCGGCGTTGTTGCGGTGCAGAGCCAGAATCGGATCGATGATGTCGCCGAACCTTTCGTCCCGCACCGTCCTGCCCCGGTTTGCCGGTGGATGGAGGAGCGCGTCGAGGATGGTGGCGGCGGTAGGGAGACCGATGGCGTTCATGGAGTGGATTCGAGAAAATTGAGGATGGAGCGGGCCGCCAGTGAACCCTGACCGATGGCGGTGGCGATGCGCTCGTAGGCGCCGTCGACCACGTCCCCGGCGGCAAATGTGCGCGGATCGGAGGTGCGGAGGTCGCCGTTTACCGCGATCCCCCCATGGGTGCCGAGTTCCACCTGGCCGCGGACCAGGTCGGTGCACGGCGTCCGTCCCAGCTTGAGGACGACGCCGGCGACCTCGAGCCGCCGATGCTCACCGCTCTTCGGCTCCAAGATGTCGATCCCTTTGACGCGGTCCGACCCGACGATCGTGTCGAGTGTCCAGCCGGCCATCTCGGTGATGCGTCCCTCCGACCGGACACGCTCGACGACGTCGCTTCGGGCGGTGAAGCGGGGCGAGCGATGAACCAGCGTCACCGGCGACCCCGCCTCGGCCAGTTCCAGCGCGTCGAGAAGGGCGCTGTCGCCGCCACCGAAGACCGCCATCGGCAATCCGGCGAAGCGGGCCCGATGCGGCTCGACCAGGTAGGTCACATCCCCGCCGAAGGATCCATCGGGGGCGTTGTCGAGCTCGCGTCGGCGTGATCCGGTGGCCACCAGAACGCTCTGTGCCCGGTATCGATGGGTTCCGGTTTCGATGAACCCACCGGCCAGGTCCACCCGGATCACCGTCCGGTCGAGCTGCAGGCGGTCGCCGAGCGTCGAAGCGTGACGAGCCAGCGCATCAACAAGGGCTTCGTTGCCGTCCGGTGCCGGCGCGACGTTGCGCACAGTATGGGGGATCTGGTCGATCTGCCCCCCGACCCCATTGGCCGACTCGAGCAGCACCACATCGAGCTTGATGTCGTAGCACTCGATCGCCGCACTCACCCCGGCCGCGCCGGCTCCGATGACGGCAACGTCGTGGAGAGTCTCGGTAGCCACGGGCCCACATTACGACCATGTCCGTATCAGTCGGACGCCCGGGAACAATCGCGCCTCGTATCAGAGGTGCAGGCCGCACTCGGTCTTTGCTTGCCCCCACCACCGACCGGCACGACGGTCCCCCGCATCGGAGACGGGCCGGGTGGTGGGGGCGCAACCGATCGAAAGGTAGCCCCTTCCAATGAGAGGATGAATGGGCAGGGCACGGTCGTGGACGTAACGCTCGACGTCGGCATCCGACCAGGTGGCCAGCGGATTGACCTTCACCAGGTGGCGACGCTCGTCCCACATCACCACGGGCGCATCAGCACGATGGTCGGTGTCCACCCGCTTGAGGCCGGACATCCATGCGCACTTGCCCGCCAGCGCCGCATCGAGGGGTTTCACCTTGCGTAGCTGGCAGCACCCCTCGGTGCCGCACCCGACGCCGTCGGCCTCAGGCGTTGGCCTTCGAATCCGCAGATTCAGGTCGTAGCGCTGTCGGACCTCCTCCACGAAGGCCAGGGTCTCGGCGAAATGGAAGCCGGTGTCCAAAAACAGCACGTCGACGCGGGGATCGAACTTCACCGCCATGTCGATGATCACGCAGTGCTGGAACGAGCTGGCGATCGTAAGATCCCTCCCGAAGCGACGGATCGCCCATTCGATGACCTCCTCGGGTCGGGCCGTCTCGAAGGCCGCCGTGATCTCGGCGGCTTCAGTTCGATCGATGCGGGGTTCGAGGTCGACGAGCACGATGTCGATTCTCGGCTCCGGAACTGGGTCTCGACTGAGAAACGATTAAGAAAAGGTGAAGAACTGAACCGGTCACATCCGGGTCGGAGAGGAAGTTTCGTGGAACGACTGATGGACAGGGTTGCGATCGTGACCGGCGGCGCCGGAGGGATCGGCGGGGCGACGGCCCGAGCTCTGGCCCGGGAGGGCGCTTCGGTCGTCGTCGCCGACATCGATGGCGAGGCGGCCGAGCAGGTGGCGGGGGAAATCGCCGGAACCGGCGGCCGCGCCCTCGCATTCCAGGCCGACCTGTCCAAGGAGGCTGAAGTGGCGTCGACCATCGACGCCGCCGCTTCTCGGTTCGGGCGCCTCGACGTGCTCCACAACAACGCCGCGCTCACCGAATCGGACTTCCTCGCTCGAGACACCGCGGTGAGCGATCTATCGCTCGAGGTCTGGGAGCGGACCCTGGCGGTGAACCTGAGCAGCCAGATGCTGACCTGCAAGCATGCAGTTCCCGAGATGGTGCGCCACGGCGGTGGCTCGATCATCAACATGTCGTCCGGCGCTTCGCTCAAAGGCGACCGGACCCGAACGTCCTATGGCGTCTCCAAGGCGGGAGTCAACGCCCTCACCATGTACGTGGCGACGAGCCACGGCAAACACGGCATCCGGGTCAACACCATCGTGCCCGGGCTCATCATCACCGACGCCGTTCGTGCCCACCTGGACGAGAAGACATTGGCCGGACTCGGGCGAGCCACCTTGACGCCGTACCTGGGTCAGCCCGACGACATCGCCGACCTGGTGGTGTTCTTGGCGTCGGATGAGTCTCGCTACATCACCGGGCAGATGATCGTCATCGACGGTGGGATGTCGGCCCACGTCGGACTGGGCGGAGCCGACTGAGCCGACGACGAGGGACCGCTAGGAGGGACCGAGGATGTAGTCATCCGACTCCGGACGGTGATACCAGCCGCCGGCCGCCTGGGTGCCGCCGTCGACGTGGATGGTCTGGCCTGTCACGTAACTGGAAAGTTCTCCGGCCAGAAATACGGCGGCACCGGCCATCTCGTCGACGTGGCCGGTCCGACCCATCGGGATGACCTGCTCAAACCCGGCGGCTGCACCCGGCGGGGCCACCGCCGCCAGCCCCTCCGTCATGGTGATGTCCGGGGCGAGGGCGTTCACCCGGATGCCGTAGGGTGCCAACTCCAGAGCCGCGGTCTTGGTGAAATTGATCACCCCGGCCTTGGCCGCGGCGTAGGCGGCGTACCCGGGTGCGGCGCGGACGCCCTCGATCGAGGTCACGCTCATGATGCTGCCCCCACTGCCGTTCTCGACCATCACCCGGGCAACTCGCTGGGTGCAGAGGATGACGTGCTTGAGGTTCGAGCGGTACAGCGCGTCCCAGCCATTCTCGGACGTTTCCAGGATCGGAGAGGAGAAGACGCCGCCGGCGTTGTTCACCAGAATGCTCACCGGTCCCAACTCCGCCAAGGTGCGCTGCAGCGCCAGGTCCACCTGATCAGACTCACGGACATCAGTGGTGATGCCGATGCCGCCGACTTCATCGGCGGCCGCTGCCGCGGTGTCGGGATTGCGTTCCCAGATCGCCACCCTTGCCCCGAAGGCGGCCAGGCCGCGAGCGATACCCCGGCCGATCCCGGAACCGCCTCCGGTCACCACCGCTACCCGATCGGTGAGCAACACTGACGAGGGCTCGATGGACACAGGGGCGACAGTACAATAGGTTCGCGGCGTACGAGCAAGTGGGTTCCGGCCACGCCGGAAGAACCGGGGGATTGCGTGCCGAGAATTGAGCCGATTCCGTTGGAAGAGTTGGCGCCGGAGCCGCGCCGGATCATTGAAGAGGGGGTAGCCAACGGCACCTACGCCACCCCGGTCCCTCTGCAGATATTCGCCTACAAGACGTCGCAGATCCTGATGACCAATGCCGCCCGCGGTGCCTGGGGACAGCAGTCTCTCCTGGGGGGAAGGATTCTGGAGCTCCTGCGGATCCGCAGTGCCCAGCTCGGCGAGTGCCAGCCGTGCATGCAGTCGAGGAAACACGACTCCATCACCGATGAGGATGTCGCCTGCCTCATCGGTCCGGGCGGTTCGGACCTCACCGAACAGGAACGGCTGGCAGTGGCGTTCCTCGATCTTCTCTCCGCCGATCATCATGCCATCGACGACGACTTCTACCGCCAACTCGGCGAGGTGTTCACCGCGGCTCAGATCGTCGAGCTCGGCTTCACCTGCGCCAACGCCATGGGGCTCCATCGCTTCATTCACACCCTCGACGTGTTCGGGGAGAGCGCGCCGGTCATCCCCTACAGCGCCGAACAGGTCGACGCCGGCCGGCTGGATCCGTCGGCCCACGCGTCGGCATGACCCAGACCGTCCTGGTCACCGGAGCCACCGGGCTGGCCGGAGCCAACATCTGCAAATTGCTGGTTGCCCGCGGCGACCGGGTGCGCGCCCTGGCTCGTGAGACGGCCGACACCGGTCCCATCGCCGCCCTGGGGGTCGAGGTGGTCACCGGAGATGTGACCGATGCGGATGCCGTCCGGCGGGCGGCCACCGGCAGCGACGCCGCCATCCACTGCGCGGCCCTGTTGGGTGGGGCCAGTCAGAACCTGGCTGATTTCGAGGCAGTGAACGTCGGGGGCACCAAGAATGTGCTCGACGCCGCCGAAGCCGTGGGCCTGCGGCGGGTGGTGGCGGTCAGCACCGGCACCTTCTTCGATACCGCCGGAGGGCTCGACCGTGAGGATGCTCAGGTGTCCAAGGAGCCGAGCTCGGATCCGTACACGATCACCAAAATGGCGGCGTTCCTCGACGCCATGTCCCGGGCTGCCAAGGGTCAGGACGTGGTCAGCACCCATCCCGGGGCGATCTTCGGCCCCTCACCGGTCGAGAGCAACGCACTGGGCCGGACGAGCTTCAACCGGGTGCTGATGTCCGCCCTCCGCCAGCGGATCGACCGTTACATAACGTTTCCGGTGAGCTGGGTCTTCGCCGAAGACATCGCCCGGGGGTGCATCCTCGCCCTCGACAAGGGGGTGGCCGGCGAGCGCTACATGCTCGATGGCCAACCGGAGGACGTGGTGAGCGTGGCCGACGCCTGCAACCGCATTTGCCAACTGGCCGGCCTGGATCACCGCGTCGTCGACGTCGAACCCTCGGATGATCCGGAGTTGGCCGAGGTGTTCGGGCCGACGCTGGTGGCGATCGCCACCAAGGCGGCAGCCGGGAGTCCGGCGCGGCGGAATCTGACAGACTCCAAGACCTACAAGCGACTGGGCTACGACCCCATCAGCCTCGACCAAGGTCTGGAGTCGACCATCGGGTGGCTCCGGGAGATCGGCCGCATCAGCTAATGGCACCCGAGAGACCGGTCAGACCTAAGATCCTCGGCGTTCGCCATCGGCCTCCGACGCGAACCAGGCCTGCCAGGCCCGGTACCCACCGACCAGGTCGGCGGCTCGGGCGTAGCCGAGGTCGGCCAGCGACGCGGCCGCCAGGCTCGATGCGTACCCTTCGGAACAGACGATCACCACGGGCTGGTCGAGGCCGCGAGCTTCGGGCAATCGATGGGTTCCGGTGGGATCGAAGCGCCACTCGAGAACGTTTCGCTCCACAATCACGGCCCCGGGGAGCGAGCCCTCTTCCCGGCGCTGGGCATCGGGACGGATGTCGACGATGAGGCCTCCCTCGGCCAGGATGCCGCGGAGCTCGTGCGGCCCGACTCGATGGATGCGCCGGCGGGCCCGCTCGAGCAGGTCGGTGGCCGAAATGCTCACGGGATCGCCGCTCCGAACTGGTAGCGCACCGTGCGACCGGTCACCATTCGGTCATTGGCCACGTCGTAGTGGGTCATCGCGGTCAGGCGGGGAGCATAGGCATGGACAGTGACGGCAGGCAGGGATCTGACGTTGACGAGGTCATGGACGTGCGGGGCCTCGAAGGTGGTCGATGCCCCCGCGGGAAGAACGGTGGTCTCCGCCCTCACCAACCCGTCGGACTGTGCGGTCACCGTCGTCTCGGTCAACTCTCCGCTCGCCACCACAATGGCACCCGATGATTCTCCGTGGTCGTGCAACTCGATCGCACCGCCGGGGGGCCAGGCGATCACCCAGGCCTCGAAGGCGTCCGACGCCACCATAACGTCCCAGACCCGCCGGGCCGGGCGATTCATTCCGGGCCACGAGGGGGCGACCACGGCCAGTCCTTCGGCAATGGCGAGGAGCTCGCCGACACCCAGGAATGACGGATCCGCGGCGGGACGCAGGAGGCGACCGGAATGTCGGGCCTCGCACCATCGGGGATTCGCCGGCGCCTCGGTTGACTCGATGCGGGGGAGGAGCGAGGTGGTCATGCCGGGTACCGACGATGCGCGGCGGGTAACGCCAGAGGGAAGAGGGGTCGGGGGAATGCCTGCCAATCGTCATGCCACCACCGTACGAGGCAATAGCTGACTAATCAAGTCGGTTTTATGGGAAATTTAGCAGGCGGGCGAATTAGCTTGCGACCGCTCCGGGCCGACCATCCTCAATTTGTCAAAATTGACACTTAGTATGGCGGACGTCATCAGCTGGCGAATCGGGAGGGTCATGACTACTTCGCTCGTGTTCTTTGGGATCCTCGGCATCATCAGTACCGCCGTCGCGGTCATCGGCAATCGCCGGCTCTTCGTCCGCGGTGGGGCTGGACGGGTGTCGGTGCTCGAGGGTCTGTACTACGTCTTCGGTCTGGCCTCGCTGGGTCTCGGCTGGTACTTCAACGTCCGCTACACCCACCAGTACGGCCACCAGGCGACTTATTGGGGGTACACCAAGGCGTTGTTTGCCAACTGGGCGTCGGATTCCGCCGCCCAGGACTACATCATGGTCAACGTCATCCTGTTCCCGTTGTGGTCGATCACCGACGGACGGCGCCGGGGCATCCGAATTCCGTGGATCTTCTTTGTGATGAGCCTCTTCACCAGCCTGGCCTTCTCGGTGGCGGCGTACCTGGCCTTTGTCGAGCGACAGATTCGCTACGCCCGGGTGGTGCCGGCGGAGTCGAGCACCTCGTACCCGCAGTTGTAGCCGGGGATGAAGGTGATACCCGGCCCGCCGTGGCAGCCCGCGCCGCAGAGGTAGAGACCTTCGATCGGGATCGGAGCGTCGGGCCAGCCCCGGGGTCCCGGGCGGAACGGGCCCATGAACGCCGGCTGCAGCAGCCCATGGGTGAAGTCTCCGCCGGTGCATCCGAACATCAGCTCATAGGTGTAGGCCGGATAGTTGAACTGGCGCTCGATCAAATCCGGGAAGTTGGGCGCCATCGCGGTGAGCTTGGCCACGATCCGGTCGGCCATTTCGTCTCGGAGTCTCGCCTGGTCGGCGCGGGAGGAGGCGATCGGGGAGTAGAAGGCGAAGCCGCTGGCTACGTGCTTTCCCGGCGGCGCCAGGTCCGGGTCGCGCAACGACGGAATCGACAGGTTGAACGAGGGCGAGTCGGGGACCAGCCCGCGGACCGATCGCTCGAAGTCGTGCTGCATCTCTTCGGCAGTTCCGAAGAACGTCACGTTGTGGCGGAGATCCCCCTGGTTGAGGGTGTCGTTGGGACCGGCGTACTCGGGCAGCCCGTTGAGGGCGAAATGGATCTGGAAGTACGCCGCCCGATGGTCGATGGCGTCGATGCGTTGGGCGAAGGCGTCCGGCAACCCGTCCCGGTCGAGCAACTGGGTGAAGGTGGCGGTGGGGTCGAGGTTCGACACCACCACCGGCGCCGTCACCGCCTCCCCGTCGGCCAGGACGACCCCCTCCACCCGACCGCCGGCGGTGGCGATCGTGGAGACTTTCACGTGACGGCGCAGCTCGCCGCCGTACTGCTCGAACAGCCCCAGGAGATGGTCGGACATGGTGCCGATCCCACCTTGGACCTTGGACATCGTCGCATCGCCCGGAGATGCCAGGGCGAAGGCGAGGCAGAGCGCGCTTCCGGCCGAGTAGGGGCCGAGGTAGGTGGAGTTGACGGCCAGAAAGGCGAACATGCTGCGGATTCGAGCATGCTTCTGGCGATCGGGGAGGAACCTGTCGACGACATCCATCACGCTGCCGAACATGGCGGTGCGGATCGCCTGGCGCTCCTTCTCGTTCGATGCCGACGCCCACATCTCGTCGAGTGACTTGGGCGGCTTCCGTACGTCCAGCCGGCCGATGGCCCGGGCCGGCGCCTCCGCCCAGGCTGCGACCTCGGCCATGCCGAGCACCGCGTCGAGGCCGAACGAGTCGCTGAGATGCTCCAGTAGGCGCTCGGGGTCGCTGTAGAGAAGGATGGGCGGCTCACCCGACGCCCCGGTGCTGGCCGACTGAATCTCGGGCTCGTAGATCGGGCAGGCGGCGAAGCCCAGGTCGTCGAAGATCTCGGTCGGGATCGGGAACTGGATCGACCCGGCCAGTTCGAAGCGGTAGCCGCGGGCCAGCTCGGTGGTGGTGGCCATCCCGCCGATGAAGTGGTTCTTCTCCAGACACAGGACCCGCATCCCGCCCCGGGCCATGACCGTCGCCGCCGTCAGGCCGTTGTGGCCGGCTCCGATGACAATGGCGTCGTAGTCCGACATCCTCGTCACGGTAGCCAGGGGAGGGAGTTTTGTCTAATTTGACATTACGATCGGAGCGGGTTCCTGGGGAGGGCGGCGAGGCCATGTTCCAACTGGGTCAGCGCCAGTTCGGTCAGCCGAGTGAGTTCGTCCAGATTGGTGTGGTCAGATCGCATCCATGTATCTAATGCCGCGAAGGTAGCGGCGGCGACACACTGAGCCATGACCGAGGAGAGGAACTTGGCATCGACATCGTCGGGGATGCCATGGCGCACCAGGTGGCGCTCCACCTCGACGGCGAACTCAGCCTGGACCAGGTTGATATGCCTCTCCACTCGATCGCGATCGAGCTCGCGATCGCGAAGGGCGGCGATCTCGTACATCTGTTCACGGTCAAACGGGAACGATTGAATGGCGGCGAGGACCGCCTCGGTGATGGTCTCTTCGGGCGGGCGGGCCTCCAGGGCGGACCGGAACCACTGCAGGCTCGCGTCGTAGTCCTCAAACAGCAGGTCGTGCTTCGAGGCGAAGTGGCGGTAGAACGTACGAAGCGTCACTCCGGCGTCGAGGGCGATTTCCTCCGCCGAAGTCTCCTCGACCCCTTGGGCCAGGAACCGCACCTGCGCGGCCCGACGAAGGGCTTCCCGTGTCCGCTCGCTGCGCGCGGTCTGTGGGGGGGATGGCACGCACCGAGCCTACCGATCCGACGGTGATCGGTCGGAGCGACCAGGTACTGATCGATCACACCTCGTTGCGCACTTGGCGGTCGAGGGCGGCGAGCCGGCGGTCCCACCGGGCGCTGACGTCGCCCAACCAGCCGGCCGCCTCGCTCATCGCCTCGGCCCGCACCCGGTATCGCACGTCTCGTCCGACCCGCTCGGTGACCAGCAGTCCGGCCCCAGCCAGGGTTCCCAGGTGTTTGACAATCGCCTGGCGGGATATCGGGTAGTCCGGCGCCAACTCGGTGGCGGTCAGGGGTCCGTCGGCAGACAGGCGGTCGAGGATGCGGCGGCGGGTGGGATCGCCGAGGGCTGCGAAGACGGCGTCATCGTCCGCCATCCACGTCAAGCAGTTACCAGCAATGCGGACATCGAAGCGATGCACCACACGCCAGCCAACCGGCTGTCCCATGGCGACCACGCGGGCTGCTCATCGCGACTCGCCACGTCGAGGGCCAAGGCGATGTCAATATCCGCAGGATTCGCTGCTGATGCCGATCGCACCACCGCGTCCACCGTCGGTACGCGCTGGCTTCGCGGTGGATCCTCGGTGATCGTCAGCTGCGTCCCATCCTCGATCGATGCAAGGTTGTACGTCACTTCCGAGATGTCGGCGTCGCTGTCCTCGGGCCACCACTGAAATCGCAACTCATGGGGCGGGTCCACGGACTCCACCCGACCGATTCGCACTCCGTCCTCGCCGTCCGCGAATCGGATGTCGCCGCCGGGCACGAGCTCCCATTCGACGGTGGAACCGAACCAGGTAGCCACCGATGACGGGTCGGTGAGGAGTTCCCACAGGTGGTCGACATCGACGGGAAATGCGATCTGGCGACGGAACACGATGGCCTCCTGGTCTCGGACTTCTCGGTCCTCATATTACACGCAACTCCGCAGTTGCACGTCCGCCTCCCCGGCCGCTAACGTGCAACTTACAGGTTGCAGGAGTGCGGCATGAGCAAATGGAGAGCAGCGAGGAGAACGACAGTGAACAGTTACAGGGTCAAGAACTACATGGTGCCGACGGTCGTCGAACAGTCGCCCCGGGGTGAGCGAGCATTCGACATCTACTCACGGCTGTTGAAGGACCGGATCGTCATGTTGAACACCGAGATCAACGACGACAGCGCCGGCCTGTTGGTCGCCCAGCTCCTCCACCTCGAGGCCGAGGACCCGGACAAGGACATCTCGCTGTACATCAACTCCCCGGGGGGCTCGGTAACCGCCACGTTGGGCATCTACGACACCATGCAGTTCGTTCACCCCGACGTCTCGACCATGTGCCTGGGGATGGCCGCCTCCGGGGCGGCGGTGCTGTTGGCCGGCGGGGCCCAGGGAAAGAGATTCACCTTGCCCAATGCCCGGATACTCATTCATCAGCCGCACGGCGGGGCCCAGGGGCAGTCCATCGACATCGAGAACCAGGCCCGGGAGATCGCCTATCTCCGCGGCCGCCTGGAGGAGATCCTGGCCCGGCATTGTGGCCAGCCGATCGAGCGCGTCGCCAAGGACACCGAGCGCGATTACATCGTCGGTGGTCACGATGCCGTTGCCTATGGGTTGGTCGATGAGGTCCTCGGTCCCCGGGCCTCCCTGGCCGCGGTTGCCACTGCCGAGCTGAGCACTACTGGAGTGGCGAAGACGCCGGTCAAATCGTCGTGACGCCGGGAGGTTGGCAAGTCGATTACCCGACTTGTTCGGCACGCTCGAGACGGACCACCCGGAATCGATGAACGAAGAGAACGGCGACGGCGACGACCAGCAGCGCCGCGGCCACGTAGCCGGCATAGCTGAAGTCCTTCAGCACTCGGTGGTAGCTACTGCCGAGCCCGTACCCCACGCTGGCTTGGACCGTGCACCACACCGCGCAGCCGATCACCGTGAATGTCACAAACTTCGCCATGGCCATCTCGCCGAGACCCGCGGCGAAGGAGACGAACGATCGCAGGAGGGGGATGAACCGCCCGAAGAGGACCACCGGCTCACCTCGGCGAGCGAACCACGCCTCGGCCCGGTCGAGATCTCGGTGCGTGAGAAGGACGTACTTTCCCAGCTTGTTCACCAGAGGCCGACCCCCGTAATACCCGATCAGGTATCCGGCCAGCGACCCGAGGACCTCGGCGAGCGTGGCGAAGACGATGACCAGAATCAAGTTCAGATGATGCGGTTCGTTGGCAATCTGGCCACTGGCGAGCACACCCCCGAAGATGATCGCGACTTCGGACCCTACCGGGAGCCCCATCGACGAGATGAAACTCAGAGCGAAGACGGCGAGGTATCCCCACGTTTCCAGAAAATGCTCCACGATGTACTCCTAGCGATCCGAAGGTCGACAGATTGTTGCCGTTGGAACGTCGTCGGGACCGGCGGTCTCGAACCATGTCGCTCCGCGTTCCCCCAATGAGACTGTCACGGGCCACACTCGCCAGTCTTTGATGCAGACCGCGTGCAAACCGTCCTGGGCTTCCGCATTACCACACAGCGTAGGCAATTCCGTGGTCGGAAAGCATCCACCTAAAGGATGATTTGCCCCTTCCGACCTGGGGGTTAGTGAACCAAGCTGGTTCTTTCACCGGATCCAGAGGCAACTCATAGAGAAGCCGGCTCCGCGCCGGGACCCTGGCTTCGTCGTTGTCCTTGGGTTGCGTCAGATATTGCTACCGCCAGCTGGCTTCCCATCCCCCAAGTGCCTGGGTCGCGATTCGCCGAAGGAAACACGGACCCAGCAATCCCGGGTAATAACAATCCAAATGGCCACGGTGGGCTACGGGATCATGTACAAAAGGGGGATGCAGCCTCGCAGCCGAATGCAGCGCCGTGCCCAAATTCGGAGGCGCCGGTCGATGGTGGCATTGGTGGCGTTGCTGGTGGTGGGTGGTGTTCTCTACCTCACCCTGCCAAGCGGCGGTACCCCCAGTTCCTCTCGATCTTCGACTTCCACATCCGTCGGGCTGGCGTATTCGTCCAAGGCCGCACCGTCGCTCGAGGCCGGCAGCGAACCCTGGCAGCTTGCCGCACCGCTCTCGAGGGAGACGGTCACGACTGACCACGGTCAACTTCGAATCCTTGGGGGACTGACTCCCTCCGGGAGTTCGATCGGCAGCGTGACTTCGCTCGACCCGGCGACCGGAACCTTTACTGCCTCGGGGTCTCTGCCTGCAGTTGTTCATGACGGCGGTGGCGCAACCCTGGGGACGTCGTCATTCGTGTTCGGTGGGGGCTCGCCGAACACCTTCGCCACGGTGCAGTCCATTGGGCTGCCCTCGGCGTCGCCTTCCGCGACCGCACAGGGCCAGGTGGCTGGCCAGCTCCCTCAGCCCCGGTCCGACCTTGCTGTCGCGTCGATCATCTCCGGTGGATCGCATCCGTCGACCACCCTCTACATCGTGGGCGGCTACGACGGCACCAACTATCTGCCTACCGTCCTGACCACCAGTGATGGAACCCATTTCGGCGACGTGGCCAAGCTTCCGGTACCGGTCCGGTACCCGGCGACGACCTCCCTCGACGGCAAGATCTACGCGATCGGCGGCCAAACCGGGGGAACCGGTACGGCGGTAACCGCGACGGACGCCATCCAACAGATCGACCCGTCCACTCACTCGGCCAAGCTGGTGGGAAAGCTGCCCCAACCTCTCTACGGGGCCGCGGCCTTCGTGATCGACAACCATCTCTATGTGGCCGGCGGCCAGACGGCCGATGGCCAGACACTTACGCAGCTGTACGAAATCGACAGTTCGACCTTCAAGGTCAGCGACGCCGGGCTCCTTCCGCAAGCGGTGGCCTTTGCCGGATTTGCCACCATTGGGACGGGAACATCGGCGGTGGGCTACCTGGTTGGCGGCGAAGTCGCCAGCCAGTCGGGGCCGGACCAAGCCGGCATCGCATCGGGATCCCTTCAGAGCGTCATCTTCCTCCGCCCCAGCCGTTACGGAGGCCCGGTAGGTGGACCCTCGGCCGGCGCCCCCTATTCGGGACGACTCCTCGTCGCCGACCGAGGCAACGACCGGCTCTTGGTCATGGACACGGCTCGCAGCCTCCAGTGGGAATACCCCTCGGCCACCATGCCCCCACCGCCCGGGGGCTTCTACTTTCCCGACGACGCGTTCTTCTTCCGAAACGGCACGGGAATCATTTCCAACCAGGAAGAGAACCATACGATCGTCGAGATCGGGTTTCCTTCCGGGAAGATCCTGTTTCAGTACGGACACCCGGGGATCCCCGGAAGCTCTCCGGGGTACCTCAATCAACCCGATGACGCGTATCTGTTGAAAGATGGAACCATCACGGTGGCCGATGCGCTGAACGATCGGATCCTCTTCATATCGCCGAGCGGCACGGTTACCAGCCAGATCGGAACCAATGGCGTAGCGGTACACAATCCACCAACCGGAATCGGCTATCCGAACGGCGACACGCCGTTGACCAACGGCGATGTGCTCGTGTCGGAGATCAATGGATCCTGGGTGACCGAGTACACGCCCACGGGGCAATTGGTTTGGACGCTGCATATCCCCAGCGTCAACTACCCGTCTGACCCTCAGCAGCTCGGACCGAACCTCTACTTGATGTGCGATTACGATCCACCGGCCGAAGGTCGCATACTTTCCTTCACTCGTCAAGGCCAGATCACCTGGACATACGATGTGACGGCCGGCAACGGGATGCTCAAGAAGCCCTCGTTGGCGGAGCAGCTGCCGAACGGCTTGATCATGGTCAATGATGACTATCGAAACCGAGTCGTCGTCATCGATCCGAAGTACAACGCCATCGTCTGGCAGTACGGCTTGACCGACAAAGCCGGGACGTCGGTGGGGCTCCTGAGCATTCCTGACGGCTTCGACCTGCTTCTCCCGAACGGGACCACGCCGACCCATCCTCAAACCGGTTAGCGGATCCACCGACCCGACCGAGTCGTGATCTCTCCGACCCGAGGCGCGGTGTGATCCCCCCCGGCGCCATCCGACTTCTCCGCCTCCTCGCCGCGGTGCCCAACCGTCGGGATGACGCGCTTGCCGTGGTCAACGGGTTCTTCGGCGACGCCCTCGATGATCAGGGGTCGAGTCTGGCCCTTCCCATGACTTTCCGTACCGGTTCCCGTGAGGTCTCCGTCGATCGCATCAGCCTCGAACGTTCGTTTCCGGATGCAACCGGTCGCATCGTTCTGCTCGTCCACGGCCTGATGTCGACCGAGTCGGTGTGGAACTTCCCCGGGGATCCGAAAACCAACTACGGGAGCCTGCTCGGGCGGGACCACGGAGTGACACCCATCTGGTTGCGGTACAACTCCGGCCGGCATATCTCGACCAACGGACGGGAGTTGGCCCGGATGCTCCATCAGCTGGTGGCGGCGTGGCCCGTTCCGGTTCGGGACGTCACCCTCATCGGACACAGCATGGGCGGCCTGGTGATCCGGTCGGCGTGCTACTACTCCTCGGCCACACGACCGTGGCACGACTACACCCACCTTCGGCGATCGTGGACATCCAGAGTCAGTCGAGTCGTCCTCATCGGAGTGCCAAACACCGGGGCGCCGCTGGAGGCGTTCGCCAATTGGACGAGTGCCGCGCTGTGGTCGCTTCCGATCCCCGCGACCCGGTTGCTGGGTCTCGGTCTCGACGTGAGGAGCGCAGGGATACGGGATCTCCGGTTCGGTTCGATCACCGACGCGGACTGGCTCGAACAGGACCCCGACGCACGAGTCCGGCCGGTACCCCATCGGGTGGCCGCGCTCCGACGAGCGGCCTATCTGATCGTCGCCGGGGGCGTCACCGGCGACCCGGCCCATCCGTTGGCTCAAGTCTTCGGCGACGCGTTCGTCACTGCATCGAGTGCCTCGGGCACAATCAGCGAGTCCGCCGACCTAGGGCTGTTTCCCGGTTCGACGGTGCGGTTGTTCCCCAAGATGAACCACATCGCTCTGGCTCATCGGCCTGAGGTCTACACCGAGATCGATGAGTGGTGGCCCTGATAGTTCACGCCCGACGCCATTCAGGTCCGGCTGCCGCCATGGGTGTCGTTTACACCCGCCCGTGTTTTACGCCACACTTGACCTGAGCTTCGCCGGCGGAGTCCGCGATGTATTGCTCACCAACGAGGAGGTTGCTGCCATGAAGGTTGCCAAAATTGGCTCTCTCTATACGAAGGTCGGTACGGGCCGAGGTGTTTACCGAAATGAAGACGGCAGACCGAGCCATCGCCTTGCGAGGTGCCTGACTGCGGTCGGGCTTCTAACCATCGCAGCGGTGATCGCCTCGGGATCTGGGCTGAATCCGCCCGGATCTGCTGTTGCCGCGCAACAGGTCGTGGCCCGGGCGTCGGTGGCCACAGGCAATGGCTACTGGCTCGTTTCCTCTGCCGGACAGGTCTATGCCTATGGTGGTGCCGGCTACTTCGGCGGGATGAACGGCCAGCAACTCAATAAGCAAATTATCGGCATCTCCTCGACTCCTGACGGCAATGGCTATTGGCTGTTCGCCAGCGATGGGGGTGTCTTCGCCTTCGGCGACGCAACCTTCCTCGGCTCGCAAGGCGCAACGGGCACGTCCGCCCCGGTCGTCGCCGGGGCCATCCAGGGAGCGGCAGGTGCTGCCGGACCCGCCGGGCCAACCGGTGCAACCGGCGCAACCGGTGCGACGGGTGCCAACGGAGCCACCGGGCCCGCCGGAGCAACCGGTGGTACGGGGCCCGCAGGGGCCAGTGGGTCCACTGGACCGCAGGGCCCTCCGGGGCCTCAGGGAGCGCCAGGCCAACCGAACTACGGGGAGGTCTACAACCTTGGCGCCCAGGTCGTGGCGATCGAAGCGTCAATCACTTTCGACTCCAACGGCCCACTCGCCGGGTTCACACATGTAGCCGGGTCCTCATCGATCATCGCGCTCTCAGCCGGCACCTATCTGGTCAATTTCTCGGTATCAGGAATCGAGCCCAATCAGTTCACCGTGTTCGTCAACGGCGCACCGGTCCCAGCATCCACCTACGGTTCAGGTGCAGGCACTCAGCAGAACCACGGTCAGGCGATGCTGGTCCTGGCTGCGGGGGACGTCCTAACTCTGGTCAACCACACGTCTGCGGCAGCCGTTACCCTCCAGTCCCTGGCTGGGGGTACACAACCCAACGTCAACGCATCCCTGGCTATCCAGCAGCTGGCATGATCGGCGTCGGCCGCCACCGGGCCCCGAGGCCTTCGAGGCCCTCCGTCGACGGCGCGCCGAGCGGGGACTGGCTTTCGCAGACCCCTGAAGTCCCGGGGCGCCGGGTGCCGCCCGACCCGGCCGGTCGATGGGCCACAGCCGAAATGCCGAATATTTCCTCGCCGGATGTCGAGAATCCGTTCGCAGCATCGATGTCCAGGTGAGCGGCGCCACCCAGATGCTGCCATGTCAGGAAGGATGGAACCATGAGATACATGCTGTTGCAGAATTACGGCGGGGTCGAGTCGGACTGTGAGCCGATGACCGAATGGACCCCCGGGGAAATCAAGGCCCATATCGACTTCCAGCAGGCGATGAACCAAGAGCTCATCGAGCGAGGTGAGCTGGTGGACGCCCAGGGACTGGCCGGGCCGGAAGCGGCCAAATTCGTGGTGTCAGACGGGTCGGGCGCTCCGGTGATCACCGATGGCCCCTTCCCGGAGTCCAAGGAGCTGCTGGCCGGCTACCGGTTGGTGGATGTCGAGACCGTCGAGCGAGCCATCGAGATCGCCGCCCAGGCCTCGGCGGCGCCCGGCCAGAGGGGATTGCCGATCCGCCAGCGCATCGAGATGCGCGAGGTGTTGAGCGCCCCTGATCCCGAGGTGTGACGACCGCCGGAAGCACCGAGGGCCTGCTCCGCGAGCTGGCGCCGCAGGTCCTCGGTGCGGTGGTCCGCGGCTACGGCAGCTTCGCCGACGCCGAGGACGCCGTCCAGGAGGCTCTCGTCACTGCCGCCACCACCTGGTCCACCAACGGAGAGCCCGAGAACCCCCTGGGCTGGCTCATCCGGGTGGCCTCCCGCCGAATGGCCGACCAGTACCGCCAGGACGCCAACCGCCGCCGCCGGGAGGACCTCGCCGCATCCTGGTCCGTTTCCACCCCGGATCCGGCCCCGGGGGCCGACGACACGCTGCTCCTGATCTTCATGTGCTGTCACCCGTTGCTCTCGCCGGCGTCGGCCATCTCCCTGACCCTCCGAGCCGTCGGCGGGCTCACCACCCGCGAGATCGCCTCCGCCTTCCTCGTCCCGGAGTCGACCATGGCCCAGCGGATCAGCCGGGCCAAGGCCAGGCTCAAAGGGTCGGACGAACCGTTCGCACTTCCGTCACCCGACCAGCGGGCCGATCGCCTGCGCTCGGTGCTCCATGTCCTCTACCTCCTGTTCAACGAGGGCTATGCCAGTAGCAGCGGCCCTGACCTGGCCCGTAGCGATCTGTCCGGTGAGGGCATCCGCCTGGCTCGGATCGTGCATGCCGCACTGCCCGAAGATCCCGAAGTGACCGGTTTGCTTGCCCTCATGTTGTTGACCGACGCCCGTCGGAGCGCCCGTACCCGTCCAGACGGCGAACTCGTCCCCCTTTCCCGGCAGGATCGGAGGCTGTGGGACCGGCAGCTGATCGCCGAGGGGGTGGCGCTCATCACCGGTGCTCTGGGACAGGGGAGGGTGGGGGAGTACCAGGTCCAAGCGGCGGTTGCCGCCGTCCACGACCAGGCTCCCAGCTACGCCGACACCGACTGGTCTGAGATCCTGTCCCTCTACGGGCTGCTCGAACGGATGACTCACAATCCGATGGTGACCCTCAACCGGGCGGTGGCCGCGGCCATGACCATCGGGCCAAGTGCCGGCCTGGCGATGCTCGACGATCTCGGCCCGCGGCTCGGTGACCACCACCGCCTTCATTCCGTGCGCGGCCACCTTCTCGAAATGGCCGGCGACAGCAAGGGCGCCATCGCCGAACTTCGGACCGCCGCCGCCCTGACTACCAATCTTCGTGAGCAGCATTACCTCATCACAGAGGCGGCCCGCCTGACGACGGAGCTGGCCGAGGACTGACCTCCCGCCGTCCTCACAGTTCCCTCACATGGTGTTCACCGGCATCTCATATCTCGCGCCCATGATGGAGATGTGACGAGACGTGGCCATCTGGCTCCCGACTCGGTCGGGCCGCCACCGGAATCGAGGTTGGGGCGATCAGTGTGAGTACCCACCCGTCCGCCTCGGTCGCCCTCCTCTACCGCCGGGCGGGATTCGGGGCGTCGGCCTCGCAGATCGCCGCCCTGTCGGCTCAGCCCTACTCCACCACCGTGGACCAGCTGGTGGGGCCGCTGGGGGGACCCGACCCCGGCGCCGACACCATCCCTGTGCCCCCGTTGTCCCCGCCGCCCACGAACTATGCCCAACTGAAGAATGACGCGACGGCCCGTCAGGCCCTGGCCCGCACCCTGGCCGTCCAGAAGGTCGCCCTGACCAACTGGTGGCTCGGGAGGATGGTTTCCACCACCAACCCGCTTCAGGAGAAGCTCACCTTCCTTCTCCACGGTCATTTCCCCACCGCCATCTCCAAGGTCCGATTTCCCATCTACATGTATGGACAGAACCAGCTCTTTCGGACCAAGGGGTCGGGCGACTTCGACGCCCTCACTCAGGCGGTGGCGACCGATCCCGCCATGCTGATCTGGCTCGACGCCGCGTCTGATATCGGCTCGAGTCCGAATGAGAACTTCGCTCGAGAGTTGATGGAGCGCTTCACCATGGGCATCGGCAACTACACCGAAGACGACGTGCGGGCCGGCGCGGCTTGCTTCTCGGGTTGGCGGCTCAGTCGAGTGACCAGCGCCTTCACCATCGATGCCAAGCAGCACAACAACTCGCCGCAGACATTCCTCGGGAACCAGATCAACTCCGGCCAGCAAGCCATCGATCTGGTCACCCACAGCAGTGCGTCGGCGAAATTCGTGCCCGCCGCTCTCTGGAGCCATCTGGCCTATCCGGTCACCACCCAGGACCCGGTGGTGGCCGACCTTTCCCCTGGGTATGCAGCCGATCGAAACGTCGCCAATCTGCTGCGCGCCATCTTTCAGCATCCGTCGTTCGTGTCCGACGCATCGATCACCGGGCTGATCAAGCAACCCACCGAGTACGTCGTCGGCGCCCTCCGGGCTCTCGGCGTCAAGGCAGCCAGCCTGGGCACCCTTCCCGTCCAAGCCACCCTCGCCGGGCTCGGGCAGGTGCTGTTCAACCCGCCCAGCGTCGGCGGTTGGGATCAGAACGAGTATTGGCTGTCGACGGCTGCCGCTCTGACCCGTTGGGACTTCGCCCATCGCCTGGCCACCACCGCCGACATCTCGTCGGTCGCCGATCAACCGGCCGCCGCCCGGGTCGATGCCACCGCCGCCCTCTTGTCACTCACCGGGTGGTCGACCACCACCGCGGCCGCTCTCCAGCCGGCGGCCGGCAATCCCGAGACCCTGGTGACCCTGGGTCTGGTATCCCCCGAGTACGTGAGCAACTGAGGCGCCATGCACGACTTCCCGGAAGAGAACCCGTTCGTCCCTGCTCCGCCGTTTGCCCGGTCGGCCGGCCCGGTGGCGGACGCCGACGATCCTGACCGGCCGACGAGTGGGTTCAGCCGGCGAAGGTTCCTGGCCCTGGCCGGAGGCATGGGTGCGGTGGGAGCCCTCGGGGTGACGCTCGGTCCCCGAGCCTGGGATTCACTGTTCGGTGGGGGAACCGGTACCGGAGGGGCACTCGGCTCGTCAACCGGAAGGACCCTGGTGCTCCTGACCCTCTACGGCGGCAACGACGGGATGAATACTGTCATCCCCTATCAAGATCCCGCCTATGCCAGCTACCGGGGCCAGTTGGCCATCAAGGAGTCGACCGTGCTCCCGCTGGGCGAGGGATTCGGCCTCCACCCGGCGCTGCCCGGCTTCAAGAAGCTCTGGGACGCCAAACAGCTGGCGGTGGTCCAGGGCGTCGGCTTCGCCAATCCCAACTACAGCCACTTCGAGTCGATGGATATCTGGCAGAGCGGGGTCCCGGGCACGCCGGTGACCTCCGGTTGGCTGGGGCGCTGGCTCGACGGCACCAACGCCAGCCCGCTCCGGGCCCTTGGCATCGGCCCCACGTTGCCCACCGCTCTGACCGGTGAGAAGGTCCAAGGTGCGGCGGTACCCGCCGGCACTTTTGTGCTGCCCGGCGACGCGACCGAGCAGGCGCTGTACGCCTCGATGGCCCGGTCCGCCAGCTCGGAGACCCGCCTCCTGACCGAGGCGGCGGTGGCGAACGCCAACCTTCTCGACGTGCAACGCGCCATCGGCCCGACCCTGAACCAATCGGTGAACAGCGATCCGCTCCATCTCCAGAGCTCGGATTCCAACAGCCGGGCCGGCGGGAATGAGGCGGCGCTGTCCATCGCCAACGGAGGCGGGGGACTCTCCAGCGCCAACGTGTTGGCTACCCAGTTGAGCATGGTGGCCAATCTCATCCTGGCCGGCGCCGAAACCGAGGTCTACAGCGTGGAGCTCGGCGGCTTCGATACCCACTCGGCCCAGGCCGACACCCAGTCGAATCTGCTCGGACAGGTCGATGCCGCGGTGCCGGCCTTTCTGCACGCCATCTCTACCCATCCGCGCGGCCAGGACACCGTGGTGGTGATCTACACCGAGTTCGGCCGAAGGGTATGGGCCAACGCCAGCGAAGGCACCGATCACGGATGGGCCAATGTGGTGTTCGCCGCCGGGCAGCCGGTGCGCGGCGGGTTTTTCGGGGACCCACCAAGCCTGTCCAAGCTTTCCGAGGGGAACCTCATCTACACCACCGACTTCCGCTCGGTCTATGCCACCGTGTTCGACAACGTCCTCGGCGTCGACCCGAAGCCGTTTCTCAACGGCTCATTCAAGACCCTGCCGTTCGTGTAGAAGACCTCCTCTTCTCACATCCCCAACCAACGTCAACGGACAAGGAGTCATTATGGCCAAGTTCACCGCATTGATTCGGTCCCATCGGGTTCTCGCCGAGGTGGGCGTGGCCCTCATCGCCCTGGGCGGCGCGATCGGTGTCGGCTTCGAGCCCACGGCGCCGGCCACGTCCTCACCGACGACCATTGCCCCATCGAGTGGCCCGGCCTGACGTCAGCCCGGGCGCGGAGCTTCGCCGCTGCCACCCGAACCGTCCCACCGCGACACCGTCACGATGAAGCGGGAGCCGCCGTTGGCATTGATGGGGGATTCTGCCCGGATGGCGGCGCCCATGGCGGCGGCAATCTCCGCGACGATAGCCAGCCCGAGGCCGGAACCGATCTGGCGGTTGGGCCCCCGGTCCGCCTGGTAGAACCGGTCGAACACCCTCGGGAGGTCCCCCGGCGCGATGCCGGGCCCGTCATCTTCCACGACGATGCTCAGTGCCGAAGGAAGTCGAGGATCGGCAGAGCCCGATAGCGACACGGTGACGGTGGTGCGGGCGTAGGTGAGGGCGTTCTCGATGAGATTGGCCATCAGCTGACCCAGCCGGTCGGGATCGGCGGCCAGCTCGACGTCCGGCTGGTCAGGCGCGTGCACGACCAGATCCAATCCGGTTCTGTCGGCCACTGGACGGAATCCGTTCGCGGCCATGGTCACCACTTCGGCTCCGTTGGTCGGACGGATCTGCATGGACAACTGCTTGGTCTCGAGCTTGGCCAAGTCGAGCAAGTCGCCCACCAGGCGCTCCAACCGACGCGACTCGGTGATGATCACCGCGGCCGCTTCGGAGGTGTCATCGATGGCGCCGTCCTGGATGGCTTCGGCAAAGCCGCGGATCGAGGTCAGCGGCGTACGAAGGTCGTGAGACACCGACAACAGCATCTGGCGCTCTCGACTCCGGGCATCGGCCAAGCTCTGGGCCATCACGTTGATCGAGTTGGCCAGGGACGAGAACTCCGCGTAGTCGCGCTCGCGTACCGAGACCCGGCTCTGCAGATCGCCGGAGGCGATTTGCCCGGTCACCTGCATCGCCTCGATCAAGGGGCGAGACATCCTCCGGCTCATCTGCCACGCCACCAACGCCGCGACCAGGAGCGTCACCCCTCCGGCGATGATGAAATAGCCCCAACCCGGACCCAGATCCCCGACTTGCCGGGTCAGGAGAATGGCGAGTTGGCCGCTGAGGTGCAGCCGGGCCCGATCCTGAGCCGTCAGGGTCACCGGCGCGGCGGCAAACACCAGCGATCCGATTCGGCCGGAGATCGACTGCCCGTCGAGCAGCAACCCCGAGTTGAGATCCGCGGCGCTGACCCCGGCCGGGAGCGGCGAGGTCACCTTTCCCCGGGCGTTGATCGCCACCACCCGGGCATCCTCGAGGTTGAGGACCCGGGCGATGACCCGGAGGACGGTCAACGACTGGGTGTGGGCGGTGCCCGAGGTGAGTGACTTGGCCTCGGCGACCAGTTGCTGGGTGGCCTGATCGCGGGCGGAGTTCCGGGTCAGCACCAAGCTCCCGGCCCCGGCGATGAGCAGGACGCCGGCCACCAATCCCACCAGGGCGACCATCAGTCGTCGTCGCATGCCACCCCCACCGTCCGCGGTCGGGCGATCTCAGCCCAGCCGATAGCCAACGCCCCACACCGTGGCCAGGGGTAGAGCGTCGCCGAGTTTCTTTCGCAGTTGGGCGACGTGGACGTCGACGGTCCGTTCGTCTCCGTACCAGCCGGCACCCCAGACCGCATCCAATAGTTGCTGCCGGGTGAGGGCCAGACCGATGTTGTGGATCAAGAACCCGAGCAGATCGAACTCGCGGGTCGTCAAGGCAACCACGACTCCGCTACGGAGCACTTCCCGGCGTCGGAGGTCGACCTCCAGATCACCGAGCGAAACATTCTCTTGCGAGCGGGGGGCTTCTCCGGTTCGGCGAAGAATGGCCCGGACCCGGGCCACCAACTCCCTCGGCGAGAACGGCTTCACCAAATAGTCGTCAGCACCGAGTTCGAGGCCCAGGATCCGATCGACCTCGTCGTCCCGGGCGGTCAGGAACAGGACCGGGATGTTGTCATTGGCTCGAATCTCCCGGCAGATGTCGAACCCGTTCCTCCCGCCGGGAAGGCCGACGTCGAGGATGACGAATACCGGGGGTTCCCGCGAGATGAGGGCGAGGCCCTCGTCTCCGTCTCGAGCCAGCAACACCCGGAAGCCGTCCTTGCGCAAGTACAGATCGACCAGATCGGCGATATGGGGATCGTCTTCGATGACGACGATTGTGCCGGTCTGATCACTCATCGGATCCAGCCTGACACCTCCCGAGTCCGGTGTGGTTCCAATCCCCTGATCCCTAACAGAATCCTCATCTTTGCCCTCGGCCACC
The DNA here is from genome assembly GCA_963819695.1 of uncultured Acidimicrobiaceae bacterium. GTDB lineage: Bacteria > Actinomycetota > Acidimicrobiia > Acidimicrobiales > RAAP-2 > DASZIT01. The sequence continues at coordinate 439,516 of CAWFXD010000002.1, forward strand.
GTCACCGCGGCTCCGAGGTCGGAGGAGTCGGCTCAACCGCCAGGATGGAATCCACCGGTGGCCAGCCAGCGGCCCACCTCGGGAACGGTGATGAACGCCAGGAAGAGACCCAGCACCAGGCTGCCGGCGATCGACCACTGGCGAAGTCCGGCTCCGCTCACCTCTCGGCGGGTTCGGTGCATCCAGTCCCGGGGGGCCAACCGGGTGGTGTCGAGCAGATGCCCCAGGACATGGATGACCATGGCGGCGATCCAGAGGATGAAGCTGGCCTTGTGCACGAACAGCAGGCGGGCATGCCACGAGGTGGGCATGAGCAACAGGGCGATGCCCGAGGCGAAGACGACCAGTGTCAGCGTCACCAAGACAGGTCCGAGCAGACGGAGCACGATGGGCGGCGGGCCCTTGCGCCGGTACTCGGGCGAACCGAGATAGTAACGAACGAATCTCCAGGTGGTGCTGCCGATTTTGAGTAGCACCGGTGGCACGAGCAGCATGCCGATGAACACATGGGGCGTGAGCAGGGGCCGGATCCGGAGGATCGTCACTCCTTCGGCGGCGAGTACGACGAAGAGGACGACGGCCACCGACGCGGTGAGCCGGGCATTCGCCTCGACGCCGTTCTTCCGACGATGGAGAAGTCGGCTCGGCGGCTGGGTGTCGGATGGAGCCAGATCGGTCATGATGCGAGGTCCTTCTTCTTGCGGTCGACCCGACCGGATGACTGACGGCGTTCTAGCAGATGGAGCGCCAGCCGGGGGCACGAGTTGACGGCCCGCTCGGCGTGTTCCCGTAGCTGTGGCGGGATGTCCTTCTTGTCGACGATCGGGTACCCCCACGGGTCCATCCTCACCCGTTCCGGGAAGAGCTCGGCGCAGACCCCGTGGCCATCGCACATGGTGGGATCGACCACCATCGTCACCTGTCGCTTCACCATCGAGTTCCCCCGCCGACGGTTGGGGCTACCGGCCGGGGGCACGGCAACACACCTGGAGCACCGGTCAGAGGGCACCGCTGGCCCTGGAGATGGGCGGTGACATGGTCCTCGAACACCACCAATGCACTCCGAACGAAGCGGGCGACCCCATCGGGATGGCGGCAGGCCCCCCGGCCATCGACGAGGTCACACACGTCGAGGATGGCCCGGGTACCTCCGGTCAAGACCGCGGGCCTGACCGCCAGCGCCTTGGTCATCTGGGCCAGTCCGGCCAAGCCGTGGATACACGGCCCACACTGCCCAGCCCCCTGTTCCTCCATGTACCTGACGACCCGAGCCATCTCCATCAGCGGGCACACACTGTCGGGAAGGAGCGCGATGACACCGGCGCCGAGGGACGAGTGTTCCCGGCGAGCGGCACCCTCGGTGAGACGGAGGTCCATCAGGGCCGACATGGTGATCCACCCGCCGCCGTAGCCACCGAGGAGTGCGCCCAGGTAATTGCGGGCATCCGCGGGTGACAGGTCGAGGATCTCCCGGAGCGGTCGCCCCAGCGCCGCCTCCATCACCCGAGGGGCCGACCATCTCCCGGTGACGGTGGTGAGCATGGTGCCGGGGGATTCCTCGGTCCCCAACCCGCGGTACCAGGTAGGGCCGAACCGGGCGATGAGGGCCACGTGGGCCAGTGTCTCGACGTTCTGCACCAAGGTGGGTCTGCTGTTCACCCCCCGTTCGCGGATGGGTTGGATGCCGATGAACGAGGGCACCGCATCGCGTCGCCCGTTGAGCACGTTCACCACCGATGATTCCTGGCCGGCGATGAACCTGTCCGGGGCCGCGATCACTTGGATTTCGAGTGGATCGAGTCCGAAGTGACGGCGGGAGTCGACCGCCGCCTCCACCTCTCGCACCAGACGCCCGGGGACATACATGACCGCCTGGCAGGCCCCGAGCGCGGCCCCGGCCAACGAAAGCCCGTCGATCACCAGGTGGGGCAACCGGGTGAGCAGGAAGGCGTCCTTGCTGCTGGCCGGTTCGCCTTCGGCCCCGTTGGCCACCACCACCGGTCGCGAGAACCGCCCGTGAGGAATGGAACGCCATTTGGTCGCCACCGGAAACCACGCCCCGCCATGGCCGGCCACCCCGCTGGCACTCAGCTTGTCAACCAGGTCGTGGCCGGCCGACTGGACGGGGGCGGGACCCCAGCGAGCGAGATGTTCCTCAACCCCGACCGGGGCGGCATCGGTGGTGAGCCCGCTGAGCAATCGCGGCAAGGAGGTTGCCTCCGGCACCGGACCGGGCCTGGCCGTGACCGGGGTTCTCATTGTCCGCCTGCCGCCCCCGAGACGGTCCCGGTCAAGGTCCCGTTGGCTTGATCGAGGTTCAGCTGGATGGTCAGATCCACCGATCCGCTCGGACCGCTGACTTTGGCGCCGATCGTCGAGCCCTGCAACGCGGTGACCGTGCCGGTGTCGGGGCCCCAGGTGACCTGGCTCGAAGACATGGCCACGCCGCCGTTGACCGAGTCGCCGTTGAGCGTGACCACCAGGGGGGCGGCGCCGGACCCCGCGGCCGTCATGGTCAAGACGACCGAGACCTGGCCCTCCCGGTTCGGAGCCGAGGTCTGGTAGGTGCCCTGTACCGACTGGTTGAAGGGTGCGGAAGGGACCCCGCCGGTCGACGCCGGTGGGGCCGTGGTCGATGACGACCCGGCGGCGGAAGCGCTCCCGGACTGGAAGCTGGCGTTCAGCTGGGCGAGCACCGACGCGGAGGTTCCTGCCCGCTGTGACCACCCGGGACGGAGAGGGCCGACCACCGCGACGATGCCGATGCCGATGACCGTTGTGACCCCGATGACCGCCGCGGCGATCCGACGCCCAGGTGAAAACGTCCGGCCGGTGACCAGGCGCCAACCGACCGCGCCGACCACCGCCACGACACAGAGGACGTTGATCAGCAACGTCAGCGAGAGGCGGGTGTCGGTGCCTGCCCCGAGACCGTGCAACAGGGCGATGGGCCAGCACAGATAGGCCAGCCAGTGCACGCTCCGCCACGCCCGGGTGCCGATGCGCCTTCGGAGGCCGCTGGTGATGGCGACGGCCAGGAGCAGGTCGAACGCCAGTGCGCCGAAGCCCACCCAGAGCGGCCGGTAGGGGGTTCGGAAGGGAATCACCGCGTCGAGGTAGCCGATCGGAACGTAGCCATCGGCCACGGTGGTGACGATATGCACGCCGATGACCACCAGGCAGAACAATGAGAGATTGCGGTGCACCGTCTGGGACAGGAACCTCGGCCACCGTTCCGTCGTCCATCCCACCGAGGCGACGACGCCCAGGACGACCGTGGCGGTGAGAAGCACCAGGGAGACGAGTCCGGTGGCTCGGGTCAGGTACCACATCGCGGTGGAACCGGTTCCCACCGCAGCCACCGAGGGCAGGATCATCGAGCCCCGTCTTCGACGAGGCTCCGGCTGTCGACGGGCCAGTCGGCGATGCACGACACCCTGCCGTCCCACTCCACCAGCCGGGAGGGGAGGTTCCGGGCGGCGAGCCATGCCATCGCCCCGGGCCCTTTCACCATGGCGGCGGTGGAGGCCGTGTTGGCGTCGACACACGACGCCGCCGCCACCGACACGGTGCGCCACAGGGGCCGGACCGGCAGGCTCGTCGCCGGGTCGATGATGTGGTGTACCTGACGGCCACCGAATCGCCATTGGCGGACGGCGATTCCCGATGTGGCCAGACCGCCGGAGCTGATCGCCACTGACCCACCGGTAGGCATCCCACCCGACACGTCGCTCAGGCCGATCCGAAAGCCACCATGCGGCGGGTCTCCCGCCACCGCCACATCACCCCCCAGCGATACCAGGACCCCGCAGCCCAGCTGGCCGAATACCCGGTCTGCGACCCGGTCTGCCGCCCACGCCTTGGCCGTGGCCCCCAGATCGAGTTGCGTGTGCGCCGGAATCCGGACCGTGCCGGCGGGGATATCGAGCTCGATGGTCTTCCAGCCCGGCACCGGGGCCTCGTCGGGCATGACCCCAGTGACGCCACCCACGATCTCCGAGAAGTCGCGGTCGTAGCCGATCCGCTTCATGGCACCACCGACGGTCGGGTCGACGGCGCCATCGGTGACTTCTGCCGCCCGAATGGCTACCTGCATGAGCTCGAGCAGGTCGGCGCTCACGACGACCTTCCGCCCCCCGGGGCTCTGGAGTCGGCTGATCTCGGAATCGACCCGGAACCGGCTCGCCACCCGCTCGAGGTTGTCGAGCTCGGTCCAGAGGATCGAAGCCGCGGCAACCAGCGAATCCGGATCAGTGACCACCAGCTCGGCCTGGGTGCCCAGCGCGGGGATTCGATAGGCGACCTCCGGGTCGCCGGGGACGATGACGGACACGGATATCAGCTGGCTCCGCTGGTCACGTGAGCCGGTCGCCGGGTGGTGACCGGTGGGCTGGCCGGCGGCGCCGGCGCGGTGGTCGGCGCGGTCGACGATCCTCCTGAGGGTGCCGTCGCCGGAGCTGACGTGGTTGGCGTGGTGGTGGCGGCCGGGCTCTGGCTGGCCGGGGTGGTGGCGTGCCCGGGCAACGACTTGCTGACGTAGAGGCCCAGGATGCCGACCGCGGCGACGGTCGCCACCGCGATTCGCTTGGTGAGCTTGCCGATCCGGTTCAGCGCCGCGTCACGACGGGCCCCTTCGCGCCGGCCCGCGTGCCTTCCGTACCTGATATCTGCCATGTCATCCAGGCTAGGGATCCACCCTGAAGATCACATGACACCCAGGTGAGAATCGGGTAAGAAATGAGGCTCAGATCCGGGCGGAATCCTGGGGTGCGGCCGGACCCGGCGCGTCGGTGTTTGGGGGCTTGACCTGGGAAGTTCGTGAAATGAGACGGAAGATCGAGCGGGGTCGGTTGGGTCGCTGCCCTCCCGGGTGCCACGACACCTCCATCCGGGCCCCCCCGATCGGAGCCGTGCCGATCGACCAGCTGCCCCCGGTGGCCCGGACCACCGAATCGGCGATGGCCAGGCCCAGGCCGGTTCCCCCCTGATCGTCCACCCCCCGATGGAAACGGTCGAAGACCACGTCTCGGTCACCGGGGGGGATCCCGGGCCCGGAGTCGTCCACATCGAGCACGATCCGGGCTCCGGTGGTTCGGACCCCGACCGTCACCACCCCGCCGCGGTCGGCGTAGCGGCAGGCGTTGTCGACCAGCACCCCGATCAGGCGGTCGATCCAGGAGGGATCGGTAACCAGGATCGCCGGCTCCCCGCCGTCGCGTTGGAAACCCAGAGTCACCCCTCGGGCGGTGGCCACCGCCTGGAACCGGTCGACGCATGTCTCCGCGGCTGCCGCCACATCCACCCGGTCGCGCTCGGCGGTTGGCGGGCGCTCGGCGTCGACCCGGGCCAACCACAACAGGTCGTCCACGATGCTCCGGAGTCGCCGGCCCTCGCCGGCGACCCGCTGGAGTACCCCCCGGTAGGCGTCGGCATCCCGGGGACGGCTCAAGGCCAGGTCGACTTCGGCTTCGATGACGCTCAGCGGCGTTCGCAGTTCGTGCGAGGCGTCGGCGGTGAATTCGGTCTGCCGGCGACGGACGACCTCGAGCGGCGCCAAGGCCCGGAGCCCGATGGCCAACGCGCCGGCGAAGACGACGACCAGGGCGACCCCGCCGACCAGGATCTCCGGGATGATGAGGGTGCTCTGCACCCGGCGAATTTGACCGATGCTCTCGCCGGCCACCAGCCACCCGTTACCCGTTGGGGTGGCTTGGTATCGGAAGGGGGTGCCCCCCGTATCGATGGTGGTGATGCCGGCTGTCCAACGGTGGGCCGGGAGGGGAGGCGAATCGGAGGTCAACGCAGTGGCCGATCCGGAGGCGGAGACCGACCACACGAAGGCGGGCGCGTCATCGACGTCACGGTCCTTCTGCACGATGGGGGTTCCGGGTGTCGGGAGACTCAGGACCTCCTTCTGGGCGTCGACCAGACGCTCGGAAAGGCGGAGATCGGCCTGGCTGGTGAGCCGGTGTACCACGAAGACGTTGAGCACCACCACCGCGATCAGGTAGCAGGCGAGCACGATAACGGTGGCCGCCGCCGCCACTTTGGCGGCATGGCGACGGTGCGCGGCGCTGGTTCTCACCATTCGACCAATCGGTATCCGGTGCCTCTGACGGTCTCGATGCGGGCACTGTCGGCGCCGAGCTTGGCCCGCAGCCGGGCCACATGGACGTCGATGGTGTTCGATCCGACGGCGTCCGCCTCATTGTCCCAGATCTGGACGGCGATGTTCCGTCGAGTCACCACCGCGGGAGCTCGTCGGAGGAGCAGCTCGAGGAGGCCGAACTCGGTGGCGGTGAGGGTGATCGGCTCGCCGTGTTTGGTCACCTCCCGGGTGACGGTATCCAAACGGAGATCGCCGCAGACGATCTGGGGAACGACGGTGAGGGCGGGTCGGCGCTGTAACGCTTGCAGTCTGGCTACCAATTCGGAGAAATCGAACGGCTTCACCAGGTAGTCGTCGGCTCCGAGGTTCAATCCGGTGACACGGTCAGAGGTCGCGTCCCGGGCGGTGAGCATCAGGATCGGGGTTCGGTCACCTTGTTCTCGCATGCCCTGCACGACCTCGATGCCACTTCGTTTGGGCATCCGCCAATCGAGGATCACCACCTCGTATTGGTACTCCCGGATGTGGGCCATCGCCTGGTCGCCATCGGCGACGGCGTCGACTGCATAGCCGTGCTCCTTCAACCCGCGCTCCAACACCGAACGGAGCGGATCGTCGTCTTCTGCCACCAGTACCCTCACGGCCGACGGCCCCCCGGTTGCCTGGTGACGGCGATCATCGGCTCAATGTACCCGCCGCACCTGACGATCGGATGACAGCCCGGGGCGCTACCCCACGCCCTTCGTCGCCCCGATACGCACGTCCCGGGGCTGGTGGCGACAGACGTTCTTCCCTCACCCGGATCGTGATGGCCCCAGGGCTCCTCGAATCCCTTCGATCGTTCGGCGTTTGAAGAGAAGCAACCGTCGCTCACGCTCGCTCAGATCCAGGGTGACGGCCGACGAGGGAGCCGGGGCCGGCTCGACCCGGGGGTTCTGGATATCTCCGGCGCGCGCCCGGGCGATGGATGCGAGTTGTCGCAGGAGAGCGGTGGACCGAGCCACCGCCGGATCGAGCAAGCGCAGACTGGCGTGGAATTCGAGCGTATCGACTTCGGTCGGGAAGAAGCGCGCCAACTCGAAGTCGATGAGACCCAACCGCGCCAGCTTCTCCAGCAGCTCGAGAAAGGAGTCAGGGGTGAAGGCATGGCAGTGGACGTCGACAAATTCGTCGGAGGTGTCCATCCGACGGCACGCCTCCAGGGCGGCGACGTCCGGGTCGTCGCAGTCGGTGCGTACGACACCGGTGTAGTCAGCGTGTTCAGTCCATACCGCGTGAGTGTCGACCGCCCCGTTGATCGCCCGGGAGGTGAAGTCGTACACCTGCTTGTAGCTGGGTCTCACCAGCTGGCGCAGATAGGCATCCACGATGTCAGAGATGTCGGTCGGCGTGCGGTTGATGTCGAAGCAGTACCGCTTGTCCGGGATGACGAGGGAGAGGATGCCACCGGGCTTCAGGATGCTGGCTACGTCGGCCATCCAGCCCACCGGGTCGGGAATGTGCTCGATCAGGTGGGAGGCGATGACATAGTCGAACGGCGCATCCTGTTCGACGGCCTCAGAGATCCGCTTGCCCTCGCCGACGACGTAGTCGACTTCCACGATCTGTTCGAGCCGGTCCTGCATCTCCGCGTTGGTCGCATACTTCTGCTTGAGTTCTTCGGCACTGGCGTGATCGAGGTAGCGGACCGGGCCATCGTCCTTGCTGACCCTTGGGTTGGCTAGCGGACCGATCTCCAGCCCGCGCATGGTGGCAACGTCGATGGCGGCCAGCTCACTTCTCATTGCCCACAATGTACGTCACGAGCCGGGACTGGAAGTGAGAGGTAGGAGGGACCGTGCGGCTCCTAGTGGAGGAAACTCCAGATCAGCCGCGAGGCGGAGGGTGTGCCCGGATCGCCTTGCGGCCAGCGGTGGGCGCCGCCCACGTACAAGGCGTACTGGACCCGGGTCTGGTTCTGGCAGGTCGACCAGAGGCTGACGATCGCGGTCCCGGTCTGTTTCACCGTCGGGTTACCCACGCAGCCGTCGATCTGGCGCCACTGGGCCACCACATCGTTGACCCGGGGCTCGGCCATCCCGCGCACCACCCGGGTCGGATCCTGGGAGGAGATGCTCAGATACGGGTCTTGCTGGTAGGCGACGATGGCGATGGAGACCGGTCGCGGCGGGATGCACTCCGGCACCGGCACCGCCTCCACCGCGGCCACTCCGGCGAAGAGACCCGGATTGGCACAGGCCAGCCGGTAGGCCATCCTTCCCCCGTTGCTGAAACCCGCCAGGTAGACATCCTGGGCGGAGGTTCCGGGCACGCTGGCCAGGACATCGTGGACCACGGTGGTCAAGAACGACACGTCGTCGACCCCGGCGGCCCGCGCCAGGCCGCAACACCCGCCGGCATTCCACGACTGGCCGAATCCGGCGGGGTAGACCAGCACCGCCCGCCCGACGACGGGGAGGAATCCGGTCACCCGGGCGACGCCAGCGGGGGTCATCCCGTGACCGTGGAGGACGACCAGCACCGGAAGCGGTCCGGACCCGCCGGCGGTCGGCCTGACGACCACGTAGTCGCGCAACAGGACTCCGGACTGGACCTGCTGCACCGTCGAGGTCCAGCCGGCCGGCACCCGGACCCCCACCGACGGGCCGAGGCCGGGTAGGTCGGGTTGGGCAACCCGATCCGGCTCGCCGGATGAATCCGTCGGATCCGCCACCGACGGCGGCGGGGAGGTTTCGAAGGACGCCGGCGTCGCGCCGGCCCCATGGGCCCGGGCCGCCACCTCGGCGGTGCGGATCCCGGTGAGCGTGTGCAGCGCGGCGTGGGACGTCCCCGGCAACCCCACCGTCAGCAGGGAAGCGCAGGCGACCACGCCGGCCCCGGCGGCCAACCGGCGCAGCAGGTGCCCCGGTCGGTCCCGGCGCGAGATGTGTCGCATTCGTGCTCCGTCGGTCGAGGCTGGGGAAGGACCGGGGCGGTCCGCCGGGCAACTATACGGGGCCGGGGGGTCGTTCGGCAGTACACCAGGGATCGCCGCGGGCGGAAAAGGCGACGAATTCCCCATTGGGCAGATGCAGCGGGTCCCCGACGTCGCGGATCGATCCGTCGACGGCGAGAAATCTCATGGCTGACTGCAGGACGAGACCATGGGAGACCACCACCACCAGCCCCGGCTGTCCGGCCATCGCCTTCCCGATCGCCGACGCGGCTCGCCGACCGGCTTCGTCGGTGGTCTCCCCACCCCCGCGGCGGGCCGGGCTCCCCGAGCCCCAGGCCCTGAATTCCTCCGGGAAGGCGGCCTGTGCCTCCTCCCGGTTGAGTCCCTCCCACCCGCCCAGGTACACCTCCCGCAGGTCAGGGTCGATCTCGAAGTCCGCCCCCGAGGTCGCCACCACCCGTTGGGCCGTCGACCTCGCTCGGCGGAGGTCGCTGGAGATGACCAGGTCGGGTCCGAGCGGTGCCAGCTGGGCCGCAAGTTCGAGGGCCTGTTGCCGGCCCGTCGAGTCGAGCGGGGGATCGGAATGACCTTGGAAGCGCCCGGCGGCATTCCAGGCGGTACGCCCGTGCCGAGCCAGCACCAATCGGGGCCCGGGGGTGGCGTCCCCGTCGATCAATAGATCATCCGGGGGTCCCGGTACCACTTGAACTCGATCAGGTTGTTGGACGGGTCGCGGATCACCATGGTCAGGTGTTCCTCGGCGAGACCTTCGAAGCGGGACTGCCGGGGACGGTGGAAAGGAATGCCTCGCGCCCCGATGAGCCGTTCGAGGGATTCGAAATCGTCCCGGTTCCGGAAGGTCGCCCCGAAATGCCGCGGGTAGAGATCGAGCGGCTCCTGGTCCCAGGCGTCGGACAGGTGGCATACCACCTGGTCGCCGAAGAAGTCCAGGGTGATCCGATCGTCGTACCGGCGGGCCAGATGGCACCCGAGCCGATTGACGTAGAACTCCTGGGCTTCGTCGAGGTCCCGGGCCGGAATCGCGAGGTGGAATGCGCTTTCGGGGTCACGCATGAACTAGCGGATCACACGAGCACGATCTGAGACTCGAAGAACGGGAGGGTGTCGGCCCGCAGCCCCAACCTGAGCGTCTCCACCCCGATGACGTCGGCGACGGCGATGTTCCCCAGGTTCACGTTGGTTCCGACCCGGCGCACGAACTCCGCCTGCAATTCCTTGGTGGGCGCTTCGAAGAGCAGTTGGTCGACATCGACCGATCCGGACAGGATGTGCTCGAGGAGGTCCACCCGAAGCTCGCCGTCAGCCGTACACAGTCCGCTGCGTCCGCTCTCCCGGGTCTCGGTCACCACGATCTCGGCGCCGGCCCCCAGGTCTTCCTCGATACTCTCGACCCACTGCTCGGGCGAGAGGAGCTGGTTGCGCACCGGGTCCTTGAAACCGACCTCGCTGAAGACCCGAAAGCTCCCCACACAGGCCCGGATGTAGCCGGCCTTCTCGGTGTTGGTCAGCGAGATGGTGCCGTTGGAGATCTCCACCGTGTCGGCGCCCCATTGCTGGCACCACTTCACGTATCCGGCGAACGAGTTCTGGACGACGAATTTCTCGAACAGGGTGCCGCCGAAGTAGAAGCGGATCCCCATGTCGCGGAGGCAGGCGATCTTGCGGCCGAGATCGGCGGTCACCAGCGAGGTGCCCCACCCGAACTTGACCACGTCGATGTGAGTGGACGCGCTGGTCATGGCGTCCTCGAAGTAGGCGGTCGGCAGGCCGGTGTCCATGACCATGGTCAGGCCCCGGTCTCGGGGCTTCATCGTGCGGTAAGGCAGGTTGAGCAGGTCGTGAGCCATGGTGTTTCCTTTCGTAAAGGGTGAAGAGGACGGGAATTCTGGGTAGGTGGCGGTCACGTTGCGACCGCCTCTCGAGGAAGGCGACGGAGATCCGCCCGGCGGACCTTGCCGGTGGGCCCGACGGGGAGGCGGGCCATGAGGATGAATTCGGCCGGCTGTTTCTGGCGCCCGAGGAACTGCTGGCAACGCGCCTCCAACCGGGCGGGGAGATCCCAGGCGTCGTCCAGCTTGCCGGCCGGGACCACGAAGGCAACCGGCTCTTCGCCGTAGACCGGGTGCGGACGCCCGACCACGGAGGCGGACATCACCCCTGGCTCCCGGAGAAGGACTTCCTCGATCTCCCGGGGGTGGATCTTCTCGCCGCTGCGATTGATGACGTCGTCGGCCCGACCGTCGAGGTAGAGATAGCCCTCATCGTCGAAATGCCCGAGATCGCCGGTGGCCAGCCAGCCGTCGCCATCCACGGCCGGACGGGCGGGGACGGCGCCATCGGCCGTCGACCAGTATTCCTGGACGACACTGTCACCGGAGATCGCCACCATCCCGACGGCGCCGGTCGGCACCGGCTCACCGTCGGCGCCGGTCACCTGCACGGCGAGCCCGGCCGGGAGGCCGACCGATCCCGGACGGCGGGCGCCGATCGGATTGGCGGTGATCTGGCTGGCGGCCTCGGTCATCCCGTAGGTCTCGACCACCGGGATGCCGGTGCGCTGCTCGAACCGCTCGAGGGTGATGACGGCCAACGGCGCCGACGCGCTGCGGGCCAGTCGGACGCAGGTCATGTCCGCGGTGGGGGGCGGGGTGGCCGGATCGGCGAGGATCGAGACGATCCCCGGAACGACGTTGAGCCAGGTGGCATGCTGCTCGGCCACCGTGGTCCAGTAAGTCCGGGCTGAGAACCGGCGGTCCACCACCAGGCTGGCCCCCGCCTGGATCGAGGCGAGAACCCCGACCACCAGCGCGTTGATATGGAACAGAGGCAGCGGGCTGTAGCCGCGCTCCTCGGCGGTGAGCCCGAGGTGGATCGAGACCTGCCGGGCGGTGGCCAACAGGTTCGCCTCGGTCAGGGGGATGGTCTTGGCCGCCCCCGTGGTCCCCGAACTGGCCATGATGAGCGCGGCCCGGCCTCCACTGGGTCGGGCTCCCCGATAGCGGGACACCAGTTGGACCGGTGCCGGCCGGCCGGTCCGCCACAGGTCGATACCGGCGATGGTCGCGGCGGCGGCGGCCTCCGGACAGTCGGTGATCAGCGCGGAGAGGCCGAGGGCGGCGAACCGGGAGCCGTACTCCGCGGTGGTGGCGTTGGGGTCGAGGGGGGCGACGGTGACTCCGCTGGCCAGCGCACCCAGATAGGAGCTGACCATGTCCAGCGGGTCGGCCACCGCCAGCCCGACCCGGGCGTCGCCGACCGAATCGGCCACCCCCCGCCAGGCCTCGGCGGTGCGGCCCAGGTCGCCGGCGGTGAGCACCCGCCCGGTGGCACCCTCGGTGAACACCACCTGGTGCTCGTCCCGGGCCGCCCGGGCCGTGAGGAGGGAGGCCACCGTGGCCCTGACCGGCGCCAAAGCCACGGCCGGCTTCGCCGCCGACTTGCGCTGGCGGGGCCGGCCACCCAAGGGGAGGGCGAAGGGCGTCCGGCGGACCGCGTAGGCGATGGCCGTCGCCCCCACCGCGGTGAGGAGATAGGCGAAGAAGGCGATGAGGGGGCCGGGGAGCCAGGCTTCACCACCGCCGAACCCGTGGTCGGTGAGGAGCTTGAGGACGAGGGGGTGGGCCAGGTAGACGCCGAAGGAGATCTCCGATCCCACCGCCACCAGCCGCAGGCCCCGGCGCCGGCCCGAGGCCCACTTGTTGCCGATGAGGTAGATCACGATGACCGCGGCCAGGCAGGAGGCGACCATGGCCGGCTGAAGGACGTTGGCCGCCTGGTAGTTGGCCATGATTCGGAGTTGGGCGACGTAGGCGCCGATGGCCACCACCCCGGACACGCCGGCGATGACCAGCAGCCGTCGTTGATTCCGCGCCACGAACGCCTGGATGCGGTCGTAGTGCACCGCCGCGTACGCCCCCGCCAGCACGTACATGGCATAGGTGGGGAGCAGCTCGTAGGCCCGGGTGTAGAACCAGATCATGGTGGGCGAGCTGGAATGGCTGTACTGCAGAATCGCCAGCCAGGCCAGGTTGGCCGCCGCCACCGCCGCCAGCACCGGCACGGCATGGTCGGCGGTTCGCTTCACGAACTTCCACAACAGGGGGAACACCAGGTACAGCTGCATGGTCACCAGGAGGAAGTAGAGGTGGTACTCCGCGGTGCCGGTCACCAGGTCGTAGCCGAAATGGGTCCACGACCACCCGTGGGAGGTGGGATCGCGCACCGCCTCGTAGATCACGCTCCAGGTCAGGTACGGGATGAGCACCAGGGTGAACCGCTTCCGCCAGAACGGCCGGGCCGAGACCGGGCGCCGGATGGCGGCGTAGACGAGGACGAAGGCGGTCAGGGTGAAGAAGACCTCCCGGCCGAACTGCAGGAGCATCAGCGTCCCGTTGGCCCCGGTGGTGAGGGCGATCCCGGTGTTGCCGATGGTGTGCACCCCGATCACCGCCGCGAAGGTCAGAAGCCGCAAGATGTCGATCTGCCACAGGTGAGCGTCAGCTTGCGGCGCCGGCCGGCTCGCCTCGGGGCTTTCCGACCCGCGGGGGGCCGGGGTTTGACCCTGAATCTGGTCGAGGACGAGGGCCATGCGTAGTTCTTACCCACCCAGGCTGGGGGTTAGCTGAGAGCCGGGTAAAGATTGGGTAAAGAGGAGCGGGGCCAAATTGGCTGGTGAACTGCCAATTCCCTCCGGCAGCGCTTCTCCGGCGGCACCTTTCAGTGCCCCGGGGAGGCTACTCCGGCGGGGTCCGGCGCTCGTCCAACTCGGCGGTCAACCTCTTGGGAGCGATCATCCGGTAGCTCTCCTCGGCAATCTCGGAGATCTCGTCCCAGTCGAGGCCGGGATCGAGTCGGATCCCGACCCAACCCTTGCTTCCCACGTAGGCGGGCACGAAATAGCGATCCGGGTCGGAGGCGACCAGCATCGTCTGGTCGCCCGGGGGTGCCTTGCAGGTCATGTAGGTGCCGTCCTCGCTGGTCATCACAAAGAGCTTGTCCCGCACCCGGAAGGAGGGTGCGGAATGGCCGCCGAACGACTTCTCCGTCGCTTCGGGAAAGCCGAGGCAGATCTCCCGCAGGCGTTGGATGGGGTCGGGTCGGGGGTCAGAGGGTCTCATGGGTGCGGTGCTGTGTCGATCCGCTGGGACACGGGCCAACGTCGTGGCGAATAGCGTTGATGACGGAGCTCAAGGAGGAAGCCTTGCCCAGATTCGCGCTCCTGCTGCGCGGGATCAACGTCGGTGGCAACAAGCGGGTCGCCATGGCCGATCTGCGGGAGCTGCTGTCGGGACTCGGGTTCACCGACGTCGCCACCCTCCTGCAGAGCGGCAATGCGGTGTTCAGCTGCCGGCGGACCAAGCCGGAGGTGCTGGCCCGGCGCATCGAGGCTGCCATCCGGAAACAGCTCGGGCTGGAGGTTTCCTGCATCGTCCGGAGCCGGGAGGAGATGGTAGCGGTGATGGCCGCCAATCCTCTGGGCCGGGTGGCCACCGACGGCTCCAAACTGCTGTTGGTGTTCCTCTCCGAGCCGCCGGATCCGAAGCGCCTGGCCGAACACGACCCCGTCGAGTTGGCCCCCGATCAGATCCGCCTCGGCGACCGGGTGATCTACCAGTGGTGCCCGGAGGGCATCCTGGCCGCCCCCCCGGTCGGTGGGTTCGCGGAGAAACACTGGTCGGTGACCACCACCGGGCGGAACTGGAACACGGTCACCAAGCTCGTCGGGCTCCTCGACGAGTGATCGCCGACCGACCGGTGCCGGGTCAGGGCACGAACCGATAGCCCATGCCCGGTTCGGTACGGAAGTGCCGCGGGCGGGAGGGATCGGACTCGAGCTTCCGGCGAACCCGGGCCATGAGCACCCGGAGGTACTCGGTCTCGGTGTCATATTCCGGCCCCCACACCTCGTGGAGCAGCTGCTGTTGGGAGACGAGCTTTCCCGGATTCCGCACGAGCACCTCGAGAATGTCCCATTCCTTGGGGGTGAGGTGGACGTCGGATCCCTCCCGGGTGACCTGCTTGGAAGCCAGGTCGATGATGAAGTCCTCGGTTTCCACCCGGGGATCCTCCGGGCCGGACGGCTTCCGCCGCAGCGCGGCGCGCAGCCGGGCCAGCAGTTCGTCCATCCCGAAGGGTTTGGTCACGTAGTCGTCGGCGCCGGCGTCGAGCGCCTCGACCTTGGACACGCTCTGGTGGCGAGCCGAGAGAACGATGATGGGCACCGCGCTCCATCCCCGCAGCCCGCGCACCACCTCGACGCCGTCGATCCCTGGGAGACCCAGATCGAGGAGGATCACGTCGGGTCGGCGTTCGGCCGCCAGCCCGAAGGCGTCTTCGCCACGGCGGGCCACTGTCACCTCGTAGCCCTTGGCCTTGAGGCTGACCCCGAGGGCGCGCAGCAACGCGACGTCATCGTCGACGATCAGAACCCGTGCACCCGGCTCGCGGTCCACCGCCACCGGAACCGACCCGGACGACGCCGGGCTCATGGTCGGTGGTCCCTGGCGGGGGTGGCGGGATCGGCGATCGTCGGTCTTCCGGGGTCCGGATCGGTGACGGTGTCCGGCGTCGCCGGCAGGCGGACCACCATGGTGGTCCCGCCCCCCGGGGTGTCCTCCAGGTCGAGTTCCCCCCCGACGGCTTCGACGAAACCGCGGGCGACGGCCAGACCCAGCCCCACCCCTACCCGGTTTTCGGAATCGCCCGATCTCTGGAACGGGTGGAACACCAACGCGCGGGCCTCGGGTCGAATCCCCGGGCCCCGGTCGACCACCCGCAGGTCGACCCGTCCGGCCACCGCCCCGGCTTCGATCCGCAATCCGGCCCCATCCGCATGGACCAGCCCGTTGTCGACCAGGTTGGCGACCGCCCGTTCGAGGAGCACCGGGTCGGTATGCACCCGCGGGAGGTCCTCGGCGACCTCGACACTGACCCCAGTAATTCGCGGCCCGAGGCCGGCCAGCACCGAGTCGACAACATCGCCGATATCGACGTCCCGGGCGATGACGTCCATCGATCCGGTCTGCAGCCGGCTCATGTCCAGCAGGTTCTCCACCACCGCGGAGAGCCTGTCCGACTCGGTGTCGATGGTTTGCACCAGGATCCTGATCTCGCCGGGATCGAACTCCAATTGATCGGACAAGAGGCTGCTCGACGCCGCCTTGATCGAGGCCAATGGAGTTCGAAGGTCATGGCTCACCGCGGCCAGGAGCGCGGAGAGCAGGTCATTGGCCCGAGAAAGGGTGTCGGCCTCCGCGGCTTCGGCGTGCAGCCGTTGGCTGTCCAGGGCGACCGCCAGTTGCGCGGCAAAGCCGGCCAGTATCTCCCGGTCCTCGGCGGAGAGCTGGGGCCCCCGCAGGGCCAACGTCGCCCGGAAGCTGAGCGGGAGCGCCACCGACGCGTCTTCCGGCGAACGGGGCGGGTCGGAACCCACGGCAACCACCGTCTCCCAGAGGGCCGGACCCGGATTGCGGACCGGCGCCGGGCTTGACCGGCCGGCGTCCTCCCCGTCGGCTTGCCGCCGCAAGATGGCCGCAGCATCGAGTCGAAAGGCCACCGCCAGGTCTTCCAGGAGGTCGGGCAGGGGATTGCCCTCGGGGGAGACCAGGCGGCCGGCCACCCGGGCCAACATATGGGCATCCGCGTGGGCCTGGGCGGCCGTCATCGACCGTTGGGTGGCCAGGTTCACCAGCGTGCTCACCACACCGGCGGCGACCAGAAAGATGACGAGGGCGACGACGTCCCGGGCGTTGGCGATGGTCAGGGTGTGGATCGGCTGGGTAAAGAAGTAATTGGAAAGCAGAAACCCGGCCATCGCCGCCAACACCGCCGGCCACATCCCGCCGACGACGGCCACGGCCATCACCAGGATCAGGTAGGAACTGAGGGCGGTGGAGAGTTCGATGTGGGAGCGGTTGGCCGTGAGCACCAGGGTTGCCAGGGGAAACGTCAAAACGCCGAGGAGGACCGCACCGATCTGGCGGCGGAGCGGCAACGGGGAGGCCATTATCCGGCCGACCTGCACGCGTCGCCTGGCCCGCTGACGGGCGGCGATGGCGTCGGAGTCTCCGGCGGCTCCGGAGTCCGCCTGGTCCTCGTCGGTGGCGATGACGTGGACATCGAGGGAACCGCCGGAGGCCCGGATCACCGAGTTGACCACCGAGCCCCGAACGAACTCGGTCAGCCGGCTCCGATGGGTGGCGCCCAGCACCAACTGGGTGGCGCTCTCCGCCCTCGCCACCTGGACCAGCGTGGGTGCCACCGCGGCGCCGACCACTTCGACGTACCGACCGCCCAGTTCCTCGAGCAGGGTGCGGTTCCTGATCAACCCGTCGGATCCGGAACCGGTGAGGCCGTCCTCGGAACGGATATGGACTCCGACCAGCTCGGCCTTGGTCCGCATGGCCATCCGCGCCGCCCGGCGCACCAGCACCGCGCCGCCCGGCGCCCCGCTCAAGGACACGACCACCCGTTCCTTGGTCTCCCAGGGGCCGGCGATCCCGTGGCGCTCCCGGTAGTCCTGCAGCTCTTCGTCCACCCGGTCGGCCAGCCACAGCAGGGCGAGCTCCCGGAGAGCGGTCAGATTGCCGGTACGAAAGTAATTGCCGAGGGCGGCGTCAATTCGATCCGCCGGGTAGACATTCCCGTGGGCCAACCGTCGCTGGAGCGCCTCGGGAGCCATGTCGACCAGCTCGATCTGGTCCGCCGAACGCACGACACCATCAGGAACCGTCTCGCGCTGGACGACCCCGGTGATCCCCTCGACGACATCGTTGAGAGACTCGAGGTGTTGCAGGTTGACGGTCGAGATCACATTGATGCCGGCATCCAGCAACTCCTCGACGTCCTGCCACCGTTTGGCGTTGCGGGATCCGGGAACATTGGTGTGGGCCAGCTCGTCGACCAGGGCGAGCTCCGGGTGGCGGGCCAGCAGCCCGTCGAGGTCGAGCTCGTCGAATGTCTGGCCCCGGTAGACGATCGGCTTGCGAGGCAGCACCTCCAGATCCCGGAGTTGGGCTTCGGTCTGCGGCCGACCGTGGGTGTCGACCCAGCCGACCACCACGTCGGTGCCGCGCTCCTTGCGCCGCCAGCCCTCGTTGAGCATGGCGAACGTCTTGCCCACTCCGGGTGCCGCGCCCAGGTAGAGCCGGAGCTTTCCTCGTGCCACCCGTCTACCCGAGCCTCGTCGACGAGAGGTACTGCGGTCCGGCCGCCCACTCGAAGACGCCGCGACCGCCCCCCAGGGTCACCGGAGGGTCACCGGGAAACGATGCCTCCAGGCTCCGGACGCCGAAGAACGCGTCAAGGAGCTCGAGCGCGGCACTGCCCCCCGGTGGGTGCACGGCGGTCATTGGAATGTTCCTCCTCGGTTGGAATCCGATGCTAGGCCCGGTTGCGGGCGGCCAGGTAGTGGCCGGCAACTACGATCCCCTGGCGATGGGAGGCTGACATGAGAATCGCCGTGGCCGGCGGCACCGGCACCGTCGGGAAGTACGTGGTGTTGGCGGCCGAACAGGCCGGACACCAGGTCGTCGTGCTCAGCCGGAGGGTCGGCGTCGACGTGCAGACCGGCGACGGGCTCGACGCGGCTCTGGTCGGCGTGGACGTGGTCGTCGACGCCATCAATGCAGAATCCATGAGCCGGTCCAAGGCGACGGCGATCTTCACGGAGACCACCCGCCGCCTGCAACGGGTCGGAGCCGCCCAGGGGGTCTCGCGGCTGGTCACCCTGTCAATCGTCGGCATCGACCGGGTCTCGTTCGGGTACTACCAGGCGAAGCTGGCCCAGGAGGCCGCCGCCGTCGAGGGCCCGCTCCCGGCCACCATCGTGCGGGCCACTCAGTTCCACGAGTTCCCCGCCCAGGCGCTCAACCGTCTGCGCATCGGGCCCGTCGCCCTGATGCCCCAGATGAGGGTCCAGCCGATCGCCGCCCGTTCCGTCGGAGAGGTGCTGGTCAAGGTGGCCGGCGCCCCGCTCGCCGAGACCACCATCGAGGTCGCCGGTCCCGAACCGGCCGAGATGATCGATCTGGCCCGGGCCACCGCCGCCCGTCTCGGGCACCGGATGGCGGTGGTTCCCCTCCGGGTTCCCGGCCAGGCCGGCCAGGCGATGAGGTCGGGCGCCCTGCTCCCACCGCCCGGTGCGCACCTGGTCGGACCTCGATTCGACGAATGGCTGATCGGCGAGGACCTGGACGCGGTCGGCTGACGGCCCCCTCATGGGCGCGAGGTTCGCCGCTACCATCTGCCCATGGAGCTTCGTACCCTTGGTCGTACCGGTGTAAAGGTCAGCCCGCTCTGTCTGGGAGCCATGATGTTCGGGGCCTGGGGAACCCCCGACCATGACGAGTCGATCCGCATCATCCACCGCGCCCTCGACGCCGGCATCAACTTCGTCGACACCGCCGACGTCTACTCCGCCGGCGAGTCCGAAGAGATCGTCGGCAAGGCGCTCGCCCAGATCAAGCGCGAGAAGATCGTCCTGGCCACCAAGGTCCACGGTGCCATGGGGCGCGATCCCAATGCCCAGGGGAACTCCCGCCGGTGGATCATCGCCGAGTGCGAGAACAGCCTGCGCCGGCTGGGCACCGACTACATCGACCTCTACCAGATCCATCGGCCCTCGCCCGACACCGATATCGACGAGACCCTCGGCGCGCTCACCGATCTGGTCCGCTCGGGCAAGGTGCGGTACATCGGGAGCTCGACGTTCCCCGCCGACGACATCGTCGAGGCCCAGTGGGTGGCCGAACGCCGTGTCCGGGAGCGGTTCGTCACCGAGCAGCCGCCCTATTCGATCCTGGTGCGGGGCATCGAGGCCGACGTCCTGCCCCGGTGCCAACAGTTCGGCATGGGGGTGTTGTCGTGGAGCCCGCTGGCCGGCGGATGGCTGTCCGGCGCCTTCGGGCAGGGCAAGGACAACACCAGCCGGCGATCGGTGATGCTGCCGCACCACTATGACATGACCGTCCCGGGGAACACCGAGAAGCTCGATGCGGTCATCTCCCTCCAGGAGCTGGCCGACAAGGCCGGCCTGACGCTGATCGAGCTGGCCCTGGGGTTCGTGCTCGAGCACCCGGCGGTTACCTGCCCGATCATCGGGCCGCGGACCATGGAGCACCTGGAGTCGCAACTCCCCGCCCTCGAGGTGCGACTCGACCGCGACATCCTCGACCGCATCGACGAGATCGTGCCCCCGGGCACCGACCTGAACGCCACCGACATCGGCTGGGTTCCACCCGCAGTGGCCGACCCCTCCCTCCGCCGCCGCCCACGCTGAACCGAGGGACCTCGTGGAGAACGGCTCGTGGTGAATCCGCTGCCGGAGTTCGACCCGTTCTCGGACGAGTACTTCGACGATCCGTACGACCTCTACCGCCGGATGCGGGACGAAGCCCCGGTGTCGTTCAACCAGCACTACGGTTTCTGGGCGCTGTTTCGATACGAGGACGTGTGCCGGGCCCACAAGGAGTGGCAGTCCTTCTCCTCGAGCCGCGGCGTCGATCTCGCCACCCTGAGCCGGCCTTCGGAACGGCAGTTCGCCGGCATCATTACCCAGGACCCGCCCGAACACGACCGGTTGCGGGCCCTGGTGAGCAGGGCCTTCACTCCCCGGGCGGTAGCCAGCCTCGAACCGATGATCACCGAGGTGATCGTTGGATTCCTCGACGCCGTCGACGGCGACGGTTTCGACGCGGTTGCCGATTTCTCCGGCCCGTTTCCGGTGGAGATCATCTCCCGCATGCTCGGGGTCCCTGAGCCCGACCGGCAGCAGATCCGCCACCGGCTCGACCTGATGCTCCATCGGGAGCCCGGCCAGATGGACCCGACGCCCGAGGGCTCGGAGGCGGCCGCCGACAGTGTCTCCTACTTTCTGGAGCTGGTGGCCGACAAACGTAACCACCCCGGCGACGACATGGTCAGCCGTCTGATCGAGGCGGAGGTCGACCGGGGTGATGGGGAGGTCACCCGGTTGGGCGATTTCGAGATCGCCGGGTTCGCGGTGTTGCTGGGCGGTGCCGGAGCGGAGACGGTAACCAAACTGGTGGGCAACGCGGTGGTGCTCTTCGCACGAAACCCGGCCGAGTGGAACAAGGTGTTGGACGATCCCGGCAAGATCGGGGGCGCGGTGGAAGAGGTCCTGCGCTACCTGCCCCCTGCCCAATACCAGGGACGGTTCTCGGTGCGCGAGTCGGTCTTCAACGGGGTAACCGTCCCGGCCGGGCACCCGACCATCCTGGTCACCGGATCGGCCACCCGGGATGAGCGGTTCTACGACCGGCCCGACACCTTCGACATCGATCGCCCGGCCAGCCTGGCCCTCGGATTCGGCTACGGCATCCACAGCTGCCTGGGTGCAGCCCTCGCCCGCCTGGAGAGCGCCATCGCCATCCGCGAGTTGGCCCGTCGGTGGCCGAAGTACGAAGTGGACGAAGGTGGATGCCGGCGGGTCCACATGTCGAACGTGGCGGGCTATTCGCGGGTGCCGCTCCGGCCGGTGGGCTGACCGTCGCCGCGGTCAGGTGGGTGGTGGTTCCGGTCGGGTCGGCGGCCGGTCGCCGGTGTCGACCAGGTCCTGGGCCACCTCCCGGAGCCTGACGTTGAGATGCTGGGACGCCCGACGCAAGATGTCGAAGGCCTGGTCGGAAGTGATGCGCTCCCGCTCCATCAGGATGCCCTGGGCCTGACCGATGAGCTCGCGGGTGGCCAGGGCCTGGTTCAGGTTGACGGCCCGCCGGTCCTCGTCCTCGTGGGAGCGAGCTCCGCCCAGGGCCAGCCCGGAGAGGGTGGCGAAGATCAGCCCCTTGGCCCGGTCGGTCGCCCCGAACGCCCGGGGGTAGCGGGCGTACAGGTTGAGCGCCCCCAGCGTGCGTTCAGCGTAGAGGTGGTAAGCCAGCGCACACCGGGCTCCGGCCGCGGCCGCCTCGGGCCCGAACGCGGCCCATCGCCGGTCGTCGGCCAGGTCTTCGGCGTAGACGGTCGTTCGCTGGTCGATCGCGTCGAGGCAGGGTCCCTCACCGGTCATCTGCTGGAGACCGTCGATCTCGATCACCAACGGATCGGAGTGCACCGCGGTCGCCACCTCGTCGCCGTCCACGATGAAGATGCCGGCAAAGTCGCATCCGTCGATGGCGGCCACCGCCTGCTCGACGACCGCTTGCAGGGTGCCGGCCACGCTCCCGGCGGCGAACAGGGCGCGGGCAACTTCGGAGAGATTGGCAGTGAGTTCCACGGTGGTGGTGTCGGGGTCGGCCATATCCTCAACTCCTGGGACCATTCTATCGAAAAAGGCACCGACGGCCAACCTGGCCCGGAGCTCGGTCATGCAGGCCTGGAGATGAATCTTGACCGCGCCACCCTGCTGTTGGAGTAGCTGCGCGACTTCGTCGTAGGTGTGCTCGCCGAAGTAGGCGGAGACGATGGCCCCCAGCTTGACTTCGGGAAGGTGGGCCAACAACGCCCACGCTTCGTCGCCGGTGAGCCGGGCCCGCCCTCTCGGCGCCGATTCGGGTCCGGACCTGGGCCGGAGGCCCCGAGACCTGTTGATCCTGGCTCGCCGGCTGGCCTCTTTGTACGCCCGGGTCAGCAGGTGGCTTCGCAGCGAACCTCGCTCCGGGTTGTATCGCTCGGGTGCTCGCCACAATGCCAGGAAGACGTCGTGGGTCACATTCTCGGCGTCGCCGGTTTCGCCGCCCTCGCACATGCGGCTGGCCAATCCGTACACTGAAGGACCGTGGAGACGGTGCGCCTCGGCCAGTGCCTCCTCGTGGCCGCGCTCGATGCCGACGATGAGCGCGGCATCGGAGTTCTCGTTCCCCACCGCTTCGAACCTAGCTATCGCCCGAGTAGGGGACCGGACGATTGGCTACCAGCTCGGAGAACCGTTCGTTCCGCGCCTGGGCCAAGACGTCGTGGTCATGGGGGCTGGGCACCAGGGCACCGAGCAGGAAGGCCTCTACCGGCAACGAGGTTCTCCTGCCGCCCGGGGCAAAGTCGCGCCAGGAAGAATTCGCTCTCGGACAGGTGAGCGTCATGTCGGGCCCGATCCAGCCGGGCGTCAGCCTCTCTGACCACGGATGCCTCTTCAACGCCTGGCGCCGAACATGGCGAAGACGGTCACGTCGCGGTTGTGGCGGGTCAGGGGGCTCGACACGGGGACCGCTTACCTCCATGCACACACCCGTGGGGGTGGGCTCTGACCCGTCAAATCCCTCGTTGTCGAAGGCACCTACCAATTGGAAAGGGTACTCCTCTCCGCCCCTTCGCGACCCGACCTTTCCGGGACGGCGGACGGGCTACCGCTGACGGTGGCGACGCCAACCCGGATGGTGGCCTCGACCAGGGATTTCGAAGCGTCGTCGCCGGCCACTGGGAGCCGGAGGTCGCGGGCGGCCGGCTTCGCGTCGATTCCGCCGGTTCACTACGGTAGATGCATGCAGGAGGGCCCGCCGGAGTTCGCGCTGATCGATTTCGCATCGATGCGGGGCCTCGAAATCGGGCCGTTGGCCAACCCGAAGGTGGGCAAGGACCAGGGAAGCATCACCTATCTCGATCACGCCACCACCGAGGAGCTCAAGAGGAAGTACGCCACCAACGGTCAGCTCGCCGGTCAGATCGATTCGTTGGTCGACGTGGATGTCGTACAGCACGAAGACCAGACCCTGGGCGATGCCGTCGGCCCCGGCCAATTGTTCGACTACGTGATTGCCGCCCACGTGTTCGAACACATCCCGTTCATGGTCGATTGGTTGCACCAGGTGGAATCGGTGCTGGTGACCGGCGGCATTCTGTCGCTGGTCGTACCGGACAAGCGCTTCACCTTTGACGTGAACCGTCGGGTCACCGAGTTCGGCGAGGTCCTCGACGCCCATCTCCGCAACATCAAGGCGCCCACCTTCGCCCAGTTGTTCGACTTCTTCGCCCATACCGTGACCATCGATGGCATGGTGGACACCCCGGCGATCTGGGCGGGCACCGCCGACTACTCGGGGGTGGTGCGGGACGATGTCCCCGACAGCGACATCGCCGCCTTCGGGATCTGTCTCGACCAGCAGAAGCGGCCCTCCTTCGTGGACATCCATTGCCAGGTGTTCACCCCGACGTCGTTCCTGGACATCTTCGAGAAGCTGGTGAAGCTGGACCTGGTCAATTTTGAGATCGGGGCCTTCTTCGACACCCGGGTGAACACCTTCGAGTTCCAGGTGAGCCTGCGCAAGGTGGATCTCGGGCAGGAGCGCAGTCGGATCCGGGCGCGGCAACGCGCCTCGGTGGACGCCGCCCGCAAGGTGATCGCCACGGGGTCACCGCCGGGATCGCCTCCTTCGCCTGCCCCCGGCCCGGCCACCAACGGCTCCGTCAACGAGTCCTCGGAGATGGAGCTGAGCGGCCTCGAGAAGCGGGCGCTGTTGCTCAAGCGAAGGGTGATGCACCGGCTACGGCACCGGGTTCCGCTCAGCCCCTGAGTTCCACCTGGGGGCGGTCAGGCGCTCCGCCGGTGGATCTCGTAGGCGCACACATGGGCACCGCTGAGGATGTGGGCGACCCGAACCACGTTGGCTTCGGGCAGGGCATCGCTGATGAAGCGGATCTCGCTGGTGCAGGCCTGGCGGAACCCGGAGGCGACCGACAGGATCGCACAGTTGTGTTCGACGATCCGCCAGCCCCCGTCATCGGTCTCCTCGACGTCAGCCAGATAACCGTCCTCGTCGAGGATGCGGGTCAACTCGCGGATCTTCCCGTCCAGACTCAGGTTTCCCAAGCGGATCTGGGCGTCGTGCAGGCGCCGTTGCCGGCGCAATTCGAACAACTCGGCGACGTCGTCGCTGTCGGGTCCGCCCAGGTAGCCGAGCAGTTCATTGGTGAGATCGCCGTATCGCTTGGGAAAGAACTCCTCGGCCGCCGGAGCCAGTTCGTAGATGTGCGCAGGGCGCCCACGCCCCTCCGGCTCCTGACGGTGGACAACCAAGCCGTCCTGTCGGAGGCGATCGAGTTGCTGGCGCACTGCCGTGACGGTGATGCCGAGCTCCTCGACCAGATCCCGCGATCGCAGAGCACCGTTGCGCTTGAGGGAGGCCAGAATCGCCCGCCGGGTAGACGGCATCGACTCCAGCGGGAGTTGCTCGCCCGTCGGTGTCTGGTTCACGGCAGCACCAGATGAACGTCACCGAACTCGTGCCACAGATACCCCTGGTCCAGCGCCTCGGCGTAGGAGGCTTCGAGGAGCTCCCGGCCGGCCACCGCCTCCAACATGGCCAGATGGGAGGCTTCCGGCTCGTGCCAGCCGGTCAACAGTCCGTCGAGCGCCCGCACCCGGCGATCGGCGGTGATGACGGTGTCGGTCCATCCCGTGCTCGGATGGACCAGGCCCTGTTGGTCCACCACCGACTCGAGCGCCCGGACCACCGTGGTGCCCACCGCGATCACCAACCCGCCGTGGCGGTGGGTGTGGTTGATCCGGTTGGCCGTCACCGGCGAAACCCGGAAGTACTCCGGATACGGCGGCTCGGAGGCTTCGAGGGAAGCCACCCCGGTGTGGAGGACGATCGGGGTGATCCCGACCCCGGCGGCCACCAACCGGGTCAACACTTCGGGGGTGAACGGCCGGCCGGCGCTGGGCATCTCGGCCGACCCCGGCTCGGTGACGTAGACGTTCTGATAGGCCGAGATCGGCCACTCGCCCTGGATGTAGCCGTACCGGATCGGCCGGCCGTAGCTGGACAGGTAGCTGTGGAGCCGGCCGGGGATCTCCACCGACGCCACCCACAGGCGGACTCCTTCGGGATGTTCCGCGTAGGCGGAGAGCAGGGTGACGGTCCCGCCCCCGGGCAGATCGAGCCGGAGTCCTGCCGGGGCATCGAAGTAGGGCTGCCCCGACCGCCGGAGCTCCACCGTCCAGAGGCCGGCCGGCAACTGGGTGGACAGGCGGACCTCGGTCTCCCGTCCAAGGGCGTCCCGTCCCGGCATCTCGGCGGCCAGGGTCCCCGAGGTGTTGATGACCACCAGATCGCCGTCATGGAGGAATCGTGGGAGTTCGGAGAAGTGGGTGTCGATCAGGCTGCCGTCGTGGCGGTTGGCCACCAGCATCCGAACCGCGTCGCGGGTGAGCCCGCGGGCCTCGGGGGGAGACGAGGCCTCGAGCTCGGGAGGAAGATCGAAGACCGGCAGCCCGCTCAGGGTCCGGCCGGCGGTGGCCGGACTCGCGGCGGTCATCGGTTCGCCTCGGCGGAGGTCAGGGCGATCTCGGCCAGGCGGTAACGGCCGCTCGGACGGTCGCCGTGCAGCAGGGCCATCAGATTCGGGACCACCGACTCCGGCGGCGGTCGATCCGAGATGTCCTCACCGGGGAAGGCCTCCTGCTGCATCTGGGTTCTCATGTCGCCGGGATCGATCGCCCACACCCGGATGCCGGACTCCTCCACCGCCAGCACCGCGCTCGAGATGATCGAGAGCAGCCTTGGACGCTCCGTAGCCGCCCCAGCCGTCGTAGGCCTCCACCGACGCGTCGGAGGTCACGTTCACCACCCGGGGATTCGGCGAGTCGCGGAGGAGAACGGCCGCCTCCCGGGTCAGCGCGGCCGGGGCGAGCACATTGGCCTCGAACACCGCCCGCAGTTCATCCGACGGGTAGTCGGTGAGGTTGGGTTGGGGGGAGGGTCCCAGCCGGCTGGCGTTGTTGACCAGGAGGTCGAGCCCCCCGAGCCGTTCGGCCTCGTCCACCAGTGCCCGACGGTGTCCGGGATCGGTGATGTCCCCGGCCACCGCCACCACCGTCGCTCCCGACGAGGCGACGGCGATGGCGTCGTCCCGGGCGGCGATGAGCGCCGCCTCGCCCCGGGCGTCGATGATGACCGACCACCCGTCTCTGGCCAGGGCCGCCGCCAACGCGGCTCCGAGTCCCCTCGACGCTCCGGTCACAATTGCCACGGACATGTCGTGCCCTCCCTGGTGCGGCTCCAACGATGGTTCGATGGCTTATTAAAGACAGAATACTCTATCTTTATTCCTGATGACGGAATTTGGGTGTCGGCCCAGGCCGGCAGAGGCGTCCGATTCCGCGGCCCGAGCAAGTACCGGGAGCCGGCGGTAGATTCGTTTCCAGTCTTCACCGGCTCGAGACGAGGTGCGCATGCAAGCAGCGGTCCCATCCTCCCGAATCCGCAACGTGGCCCTCTTCGGCCATGACGGTGTAGGCAAGACGACGCTGGCCGAGGCGCTGCTGTTCGCCAACGGGGCCATCGCCCGACAAGGGCGAGTGGAAGACGGCAACACCGTCTGTGACTTCGAGCCGGAGGAGTGGAAACACAAGAGCTCCGTCTCGACGGCCATCGCCCCTTTTGTCTTCGGTGAGTACAAGGTAAACATCCTGGACACTCCCGGGATCGCCGACTTCGTCGCCGAGGTCGAGATGGCGCTCTCGGTGGCCGACATGGCGGTGGTGGTGGTGAGCGCGGTCGAAGGCGTGCAGGTCCACACCCGGACGGTGTGGAAGCTGGCCGAGCGGGCCGGCCTGCCTTGCATCGTGTACGTCAACAAGCTCGACCGCGAGCGATCGGATTTCGAGCGGACGGTTGAACAACTTCGTGACGCGTTCGGCAGCGGGGTCGCCCCGCTCGAACTGCCGATCGGCGCGGCGTCGGAGCTGGAAGGCATCGTCGACCTCCTGGCCGACTCGGCCACCGTCTACCTGAACGGCCAGCCGAAGACGGTGGACATCCCCGAGGACCTGGCACCCCGGGAGCACCGGGACCACGATCATCTGGTCGAAGAGATCATCGTGGCCGACGACGACCTCATGTCCGGCTATCTCGACGGGGACACCCCTTCCCTCGAGGAGTTGGAGGCGACCCTGGTCAAGGGGGTGGCCAACCGGTCGGTGTTCCCGGTCATCTGCGGTTCGGCGACCGCCGGCATCGCCCTCGACCGGCTGGCCGGGCTCATCTGTGAGATGCCGGTCTCCCGTTCGACGGTGGCCTACGCCGGCGACCAGAAGATCGACATCCCCTCCGACCCGAAGGCCGAGCCTCTGGCCCGGGTGTGCAAGACGATCGTCGACCCGTTCGTGGGGAAGATCTCCCTCCTCCACGTACTGTCCGGAACCCTGCGCACCGACATGGTGCTGACCAATACCCGCACCCACTCCGAGGAGCGGCTCCATGGTCTGGAGATGCTTCGGGGCAAGGAGGTCATTCCGGTCGCTGAAGCCCAGGCCGGGGATGTGGTGGCGGTGCCGAAGCTCGCCTCGCTCCAGGTCGGCGACACCCTGGCGCCGAAGTCGACGCCGGTCGTCGTGGACGTCGCACCCCGCTCGCCGACCATGCTCTCCATCGCGGTGCGCCCGAAAGCGACCGGGGACGAGGACCGTCTCATGACCGGTCTGCACCGGCTGGCCGAAGAGGATGCCGCCCTCGAGGTCAACCAGGATGAGGAGACCCACCAGACGGTGCTCTCCGGCATGGGGGAGACCCACCTCCTGGTCACCTGCGAGCGGTTGCAACGGAGGTTCGGGGTGGAGGTCGACCGCGAGGAGGTGCTGGTTCCCTACCGGGAGACGATCACCGGCGTCGCCGAGGCCGAGGGCAAGCACAAGAAGCAGTCGGGCGGCCACGGGCAGTTCGCGGTGGTCCACCTCCGGGTCGAGCCGCTGGCTCGCGGCGCCGGGTTCGAGTTCGTGGACGCGGTGGTGGGCGGCGCCATCCCCCGACAATTCGATCCCCGCGGTGGAAAAGGGTGTCCGTCGCCAGCTCCGGCGCGGCGGGGTCTTCGGGTTTCCGGTGGTGGATGTGAAGGTGACCTGCGACGGCGGCAAGTTCCATGCCGTCGACTCCAACGAGATGAGCTTCGAATTCGCCGGGGCCCTGGCGGTGTCGGCCGCCCTGGCCAGCGCCGGGCCGGTCCTGCTCGAACCGATTTCGCGTATCGACGTCTCCGTTCCCATCCGTTACCAGGGTGGTGTCCTCGCCGACCTCAATACCCGGCGGGGACGGGTGATCGACAACCAGCCGGCCGACAGCGAGACCCAGCTGATCAGCGCGCTGGTTCCCAGCAGTGAGCTGGCCCACTACGTGGTCGAACTCCGGTCACTCACCGGTGGCCAGGGAAGCTTCGTCTCGACATTCGAACGCTACGTCGAGGTGCCGGCCAACGCCGCCGACAAGATGAGCCGGGGGGCCCTGGCCGGACAGGGGGTGTCTTCGCCGCGCTGACCGAGGGTCTGGTCGTCGCCGAGTTGTGTCCCGGCTCCGCGGGACCGGGTGAAGGCGGGCCCGGGCTAGCCGCCCCCGGTGCGGATCGGGGTGCCGTGGAAGCATCCCAGGGTGTAGGGGTACTCGAGGGTGGCGTCATAGTGGTAGACGGTCTGCTCCTTCCCGTTCCAGAGCACCTCCGAGCTACGACCGTGGCAGGCGTCGAGGTCGGTGTTGGTCAACAGTTGGCCGGAGGAGTCGCGCTCGACGTAGATGCCGTAGCCGTCGAGGGCGTAGCCGACGAGTGTCGAGCTGCCGGTCGACGCGTCGAGGATGCAGGACGGCACGAAGTGGTGATGCAGCTCGTCGTTCATCTGCGGGTGTTCGTCGCAGCTGTCGAGGATCTCGTGGGCTCCGGCGTCGCGACCTTCGCCGTCGAGGGCGTTGAAGAGCAGCACCCCGTCGTTGAGCACGCCGATCGGCCCCCCCGGCGTGCACGACGGCGTGGCCGCCGCCGTCGGGTTCAGGGGCAGTGCCCAGTTGATCGACTGGGCGGTGATCGAGTTGGGGTTGCGGTCGTACGCCGATGCCGGGTCGCTGCCAGCGACGGGAAAGGTGCCGGTGTCGTGGCCGGTGGGCAGGTCGTTGGTCCTGATGATGCGGCTTTCGCCGGACACGGTTACCGAATAACTGGCCGACGGCCAGCTGACTGCGCCCCGGACCTGGATCTTGGTCAGCGAGTCCCAGGTCTTGGCGGTGGTGTTGATCCACGGCCCTACCACCTGGGCGCCTCCGACCGGGGGGAACGAGGTCTGGCACGATTGGACAGACCCGACCCTGGGGGTGGTCGAGAGATACCCGTCGCCCAAGGGGATGGCGGCGGAGTTGATTTCTCCGGGCGATGTCACCGTGGCGGCAAAGCCGGTGGTGCCGGGTGGCGTGGTGGTGGAACCTGACGTCGTCGCCGTCGAGGAAGACGAGCTGGCGGACGGGGCCGGGAGGCCGGAAGATCCACAGGCGGCGAGCCCCGATCCGAGGACGACGGCGATTGGGAGTGCGGTCAGTACGGTCAGTGTCCGTCTCATCCTCACCGGGGAACGCCCTAGCGCCGGGCGTTCTTCACGAAGTCGTCGGTGCCGTGCCCGACCTCCAGGCGGTCGCCCCCGTGCCAGCTTCCCCGGAGGTGCCGGCGGACGGCGTCGTCCCCGTCGGCGGTGGCCCGGGCGGCGGCGTGCCAGAGGTCGGAATGGTGGAAGAGGATGTCCCCGCGCTCGGCGTAGACGGCGATCTCCCCGGGGACCCGCTCGAACCCCAGGGGGATCCCGTCGGTGCCCCCGAGGTGGCTTCCCGGAAGCACCCGGAGGAAGCCGTTGGCCGGAGAGGTGGCATCGAGGTGCAGGGTGAAGGCCAGACCCGGCCAGATCGAGAGGTGGGGACCGGACTGGTGGTCGGTGTGCCAGCCGATGCGGGAGTAGGCCGAGCCGGGTCCGGGCCGGGCATCCTGGTAGACCACGCCGAACTGCTCGTAGTCGAGCAGCCAGGCGTCGGCCCCCAGCACCGCCCTGGCCACCTCGACCATCACCGGGAGCCGCACCGCGGCGGCGGCCAGCGGGGACACCTCGGTGGCGAAGGTGACGTAGTGGGCGAACGGCCGGCCGTCGATGGTGGCGTCCGGGGCGTCGAGGATGGCGGTGCCGTGTCGGCGGCCGAGGGTACCGTCCACCAGCTGCTGCTGGGCGGCCTCCAATTCGCCTTGGAGGGCGGCCACCGCCGTCTCGTCGAGGGCACCGCGGAGCAGGCCGAAACCGTTGGCGGCGATCGCCGCCACCAGCCGGGCGACGTCTCCGGGGGCGAAGCTGATCTCATCGACCATGGCCATCCACCAAGCGTACGGGACGGGGTCGGTGCGGGACGTCGTACCATGACGGCATGAGCGAAGACACCCGCCTCGACCCGTCGGAGCAGCCGCTGGTCGGGGTGAAGCCCCGAAGTTTCGAGGTCACCGACGGGGCGGACCGGGCGCCGGCCCGGGCCATGCTCCGGGCGGTGGGCATGACCGACGACGACTGGGACAAGCCGCAGATCGGGGTCGCCTCGTCCTGGAACGAGGTCACCCCGTGCAACCTGCCCCTGGCCCGGCTGGCCCAGCGGGCCAAGGCCGGGGTGCGGGCCGCGGGTGGTTTCCCGTTCGAGTTCGTGACCATCGCGGTGTCCGACGGCATCTCCATGGGCCACGAGGGGATGCGCGCCTCGTTGGTCAGCCGGGAGGTCATCGCCGACTCGGTGGAAGTGATGATGCACGCCGAGCGTTTCGACGGGATGGTGACCCTGGCCGGGTGCGACAAGTCGCTGCCGGGCATGCTGATGGCCGCCGCCCGGCTCAACCTCCCCAGCGTGTTCCTCTACGGCGGCTCGATCCTCCCGGGACGGGCCGGCGACCGGGCCCTCGACATCGTCTCGGTGTTCGAAGCGGTGGGCGCCCATGCGGTCGACGCCCTCTCCGACGAGGAGCTGAGCCTCATCGAGCACAACGCCTGCCCGACCGAGGGATCCTGCGCGGGGATGTTCACCGCCAACACCATGGCGTCGGTGGCCGAGGCGCTGGGCATGTCGCTCCCGGGGAGCTCGTCGGCTCCCGCCGTCGACCGCCGCCGGGATGACGCCGCCTTCGCCTCCGGCCAGGCGGTGGTCGGGCTCCTCCGGGCCGGCATCCGGCCCCGGCAGGTGATGACCAGGGAGGCCTTCGAGAATGCCATCGCGGTGACCATGGCCCTCGGCGGCTCCACCAATGCGGTGCTCCATCTGCTGGCCATCGCCAACGAGGCCCGGGTGGAACTGGCCCTCGACGACTTCAACGCGGTGGCGGCCCGGGTGCCCCACCTGGCCGACACCAAGCCGCACGGGAAATACCACATGAGCGATCTCGACCGCATCGGCGGGGTGCCGGTGGTGATGAAGGAGCTGCTCGACGCCGGGCTGCTCCACGGGGACTGCATGACGGTGACCGGCAAGTCGGTGGCCGACAACCTGGCCGCCCTCGCCCCGCCGCCGCCGGACGGTGACGTGGTCCATGGGATCGGCGACCCGATCCACGTCCAGGGGGGCATCGCGGTGCTGCGGGGGACCCTGGCTCCCAACGGCTCGGTGGTGAAGGTGGCCGGCATCGATTCGCTGACCTTTGACGGCACCGCCCGGGTGTTCGACGGGGAAGCCGCGGCCATGGAGGCGATCCTGGCCGGGTCCATCCAGCCGAACACCGTGGTGGTGATCCGCTACGAGGGCCCCAAGG
The DNA here is from genome assembly GCA_963819695.1 of uncultured Acidimicrobiaceae bacterium. Taxonomy (GTDB): domain Bacteria; phylum Actinomycetota; class Acidimicrobiia; order Acidimicrobiales; family RAAP-2; genus DASZIT01. The sequence continues at coordinate 472,050 of CAWFXD010000002.1, forward strand.
GGGGCCCGGGCATGCGGGAGATGCTGGCAGTGACCGGTGCCATGAAGGGGGTGGGCCGGGGTGCCGACTGCGCCCTGGTCACCGACGGACGGTTCTCGGGCGGGACCCACGGGTTCTGCATCGGGCACGTGGCCCCGGAGGCCGTCGACGGCGGGCCCATCGCGCTGGTGGCCGACGGCGACCGAATCGTGGTCGACGTGGTGAACCACTCCATCGATCTGGTGGTGGACGACGACGAGCTCGAGCGGCGCCGGACCGAGCTCAAGCATCCCGAGCCCCGGTACACCAGCGGCGTGCTGGCCAAGTACGCCCGGTTGGTCACCGGGGCCGAGCGGGGCGCGGTCACCGAGCCCTGACCGGTCGGACGGTCGGACGGTCGGACGGTCGGACGGGTCGGACGGATGGTCAGCTGGACGGAGTTCGCCGAGGGGGCCCCGGACCTGGCCGCCATCGCCGGCCGGCGGATGGACGCCTCCGGGCTGGTGCTGGTCGGGACCCTGCGGGCCAACGGATGGCCGCGGATCAGCCCGGTGGAGCCGCTGGTGTTCGGCGGGACCCTGTACCTGGGGATGATGTGGCAGTCGAGGAAGGCGGTCGACCTGCTGCGGGATCCACGCTGCGTCGTCCACACCGTGGTCACCGACAAGAGCGGGGCCGAAGGCGACGTGAAGATCTACGGCCGGGCGCAGGACATCACCGATGCCACTGAGCGTGAGCGCTACTGCGTGGCCCTGGAAGCGCACATCGGCTGGCGCCCCGGAGATGAGGAGTACCACCTGTTCGCCATCGATATCACCGAGGTCGGCTACTTCGCGGTGGTGGGTGAGGACCACGACGTCCGGACCTGGGTCCCGACCCGGGCTCCGGGCTGACTCGGGCCTGGCACTTGTCGGGACCCACCTGGTCGTGCCACAATGCATGCACCATGCGTACCGGCCCCATCAACCCCAGCATCACCTTGGTACTCGTTTCGTAGCGCACGCGACGATCTTTCGCCGTGTGCGCTCTCCGACCTCCCAGATGGGAGGTCGTTTTGTTTTCCCCGCCACATTCGACCGCCACCGACCACCACATGCCCGACCATCGCCGAGACATCAGACAAGGGAGCACCCCGATGGACCCGAAGGAACTCACAGGAGCACAAGCACTGATCAAGAGCTTGGAGATGCAGCAGGTAGAGGTCATGTTCGGCCTCCCCGGCGGCGCCATCCTCCCGGTCTACGACCCGATCATCGACTCGTCGATCCGCCACATCCTGGTCCGGCACGAGCAGGGCGCCGGTCACATGGCCGAGGGCTACGCCCAGGCCACCGGGCGGCCCGGGGTCGCCATCGTGACCAGCGGGCCGGGGGCCACCAACATCGTGACCCCGCTGGCCGACGCCTATATGGACTCGATCCCGATGGTGGTGATCACCGGTCAGGTGCCGACGTCGGCGATCGGCACCGACGCTTTCCAGGAGAGCGACATCACCGGCATCACCATGGGGATCACCAAGCACAACTGGCTGATCACCGACGCCAAGGACATCCCCCGGGTGGTGGCCGAGGCCTTTCACGTGGCCACCACCGGCCGGCCCGGCCCGGTGCTGATCGACATGCCCAAGGACGTGGCCCAGGCCACCATGAAGTGGTACTGGCCGAAGCCGTCCGACCTCGACCTGCCCGGTTACCACCCGGTGACCGTCGGGGACCCCGAGCTGGTCCGGCAGGCGGCCGAACTGCTGCTGGCCGCCGAGCGACCGGTCATCTATGCCGGGGGCGGGATCCTCAAGGCCCGGGCCGCCGAGGGTCTGCGGGAACTGGCCGAGCGGACGGGCATCCCGGTGGTCACCACCCTGATGGCCCGGGGCTCCTTCCCCGACTCCCACCCGCTGTGCCTGGGGATGCCCGGCATGCACGGGAACTACACCGCGGTCACCTCCATGCAGCGCTCGGACCTCCTCATCGCGCTGGGCAGTCGGTTCGACGACCGGGTGACCGGCCGGGTGGGGGCCTTCGCCCCCGAGGCCAAGATCATCCATGTGGACATCGATCCGGCCGAGCACCACAAGGTCCGCCACGCCGACGTCGCCATCGCCGGCGACTGCCGGCTGGTCATCGACCAGCTGCTGTCCGCCCTCGACGGCCTGGGCCTCCCGCACTCGGATGCCACCCGGTCCGCCCCGGGAGGCACGCCCTCCGACGCGGTTCCCGGGGCGCCGGCGGCACCGGGCACCCCGGCGGCGTCGTTCCCCCGGGATCGGGTCGACCCCTGGCGGGCGACGCTCAGCCAGTGGCAACAGCGGTACCCGTTGGTCTACGCCCAGACCGACGCCCCCGGGGAGCTGAAGCCGCAGTTCGTCCTCGAGACGCTGCGCGACGCCACCCCCGAGGACGCCATCGTGGCTTCGGGGGTCGGGCAACACCAGATGTTCGCTTCCCAGTGGTGGAAGTTCGACTACCCGAACACCTGGATCAACTCCGGGGGCCTCGGCACCATGGGCTTCGCGGTGCCCGCCTCCATCGGGGCCAAAGTCGGGCGACCGGACCGGATGGTGTGGGCCGTCGACGGCGACGGGTGCTTCCAGATGACCGCCCAGGAGTTGGTGACGGCCAGCTCGGAACGGATCCCGGTGAAGATCGCCCTCCTCAACAACGCCTACCTGGGCATGGTCCGACAGTGGCAGGAGATGTTCTACGGGGAGCGGTACTCCGAGGTCTACCTGTCACCCGATCTGCCCGATTACGTCGGCTGGGCCGAGTCGATGGGCTGTGTGGGCATCCGGGTCGAGACACCCGAAGAGGTCGGCCCGGCCATCGACAAGGCCAACGCCATCGACGACCGCCCCGTGGTGATCGACTTCCGGACCGACGCGTCGGAGAAGGTGTACCCGATGGTGGCGGCCGGGGACTCCAATGACAACATCATGGTCGATCCCTCGCAGATCCGGGAGGAGGGCTGATGTCCGCCTACGGAGTCGACCAGCGCCACCACACCCTGACCATCCTGGTGGAGAACAAGTCGGGGGTGCTGGCCCGGGTGGCCGGCCTCTTCGCCCGGCGCGGCTACAACATCTTCAGCCTGGCGGTGGCCCCGACCGACAACCCCCGGTTCAGCCGGATCACCATCGTGGTCGACGTCGAGTCGGCCCCCCTGGACCAGATCATCAAGCAGCTCGACAAGCTGATCCCGGTGGTCTCTATCACCGAGCTGGCTCCGTCGGCCGCCCGCGAGCGGGAGCTGCTGCTGGTCACGGTGGAGGTGTCTCCGGAGACCCGCGGGCAGGTAATTCAGCTGGTGGGGGTGTTCGAAGGCAAGATCGTCGACGTGGGCCACGACCGCCTCACGGTGATGCTGGCCGGGGCCCCCACCAAGGTCGACGACTTCGAGGATCTCATCCGGAGCTACGGGATTGTCGACCTGCAGCGTTCCGGGCGGGTGGCATTGCCTAAGCTCGACCGCACCGACGACCGATCGAGGGCCGACGCCAAGGTGGTCGGTTTCGCAAAACCCACAGAGAAGGCAGGTTGATGACGATGGCCACGCTGTACTACGAAAAAGACGCCGACCCCAGTCTGATCGGCGGTCGGAAGGTCGCGGTGATCGGCTACGGGTCGCAGGGCCACGCCCACGCCCTCAACCTGTCGGAATCCGGGGTCGACGTCCGGGTCGGTCTCCGGGACAGCTCGTCGTCCAAGCCGAAGGCCGAAGAGGCCGGCCTCCGGGTGCTGTCGGTGGCCGAGGCCTCGGCCGAGGCCGACGTGATCATGATCCTGCTGCCGGACACCGAGCAGGCCGCCGTCTATGAGGCCGAGATCGCGCCGCACCTGCATGCCGGCGACGTCGTCCTCTTCGCCCACGGCTTCAACATCCGCTTCGGGCTGATCACCCCGCCGGCCGACGTCGACGTGGCCATGGTCGCGCCCAAGGGCCCCGGCCACCTGGTGCGCCGGACCTACACCGAGGGCGGAGGGGTGCCGTCGCTGGTGGCGGTGTCCGCCGACCCGTCGGGGAAGGCCCACGACCTCGCGCTCTCCTACGCCCACGCCATCGGCGCGACCCGGGCCGGGGTGCTCGACACCACCTTCGCGGAGGAGACCGAGACCGACCTGTTCGGCGAGCAGGTGGTGCTGTGCGGGGGCCTGACCGCCCTGGTCCAGGCCGGGTACGAGACGCTGGTCGGAGCCGGGTACCAGCCCGAGTCGGCCTACTTCGAGTGCCTGCACGAGCTCAAGCTCATCGTCGACCTGATGTACGAGCAGGGGATCAGCGGGATGCGCTTCTCCATCTCCGACACCGCCGAGTACGGCGACCTGACACGGGGCCCGCGGGTCATCAATCAGGCGGTCAGGGACGAGATGGGCCGCATCCTCCGAGACATCCAGGACGGCACCTTCGCCCGGGAGTGGGTCGACGAGAACGCCAATGGGCGCCCGAATTTCAAGAAGCTGCGGCAGGCCGGCATGGATCACCCCATCGAGAAGGTGGGCGCCGAGCTGCGGGACATGATGCCGTTCGTGACGGCCGGGAAGCAGAAGATCCAGGACATCTCGGGCGGCTGACCTTGCGCCGCCGAGGGGGAGTAGGTGCGGCCGGCGCGTTTGTCGCCGCCGCCGCGGTCGCCGCGTCGTCGCTGCTGGCCGCCTGCACCTCGTCCCCGGCCGGGACCACCGGAACCCGCGCCACCACCGCACCCGCCGCCTCGGGACCGGTGTGGCTGTGCCGGCCGGGGCTGGCCAACGATCCGTGCACCGCCAACCTGGCCGCCACGGTGGAACCCGGTCCCTCGCCGATCTCATCCACCACCGTGCAGCCGAATCCCCCGCCCACGACTCCGGCCATCGACTGCTTCTACGTCTACCCGACAGTCAGCACCCAGGCCACCACCAACGCCAACCTGCACATCGACCCGGCCGAACGCCTGGTGGCCGAGGCCCAGGCCTCCCCCTTCACCCCCCACTGCCGCATCTTCGCCCCCATGTACCGGCAGCTCACCGTGGGTGCGCTCGAAGGAACCTCGGGGGTGGCCCGGGCAAACGCGTCGTCGGTGGCGCTGGCCTACAGCGACGTGCTGGCCGCCTGGCAGTACTACCTGGCCCATGACAACGCCGGCCGCGGGGTGGTGTTCATCGGTCACTCCCAGGGGTCGTCGATGCTGATCCGGCTGCTCCGTTCCCAGGTCGACCCCAGTCCCGCCGAGCGCCGACTCCTGGTGTCGGCCATCATCCTGGGCGGCAACGTCGAGGTCCCGGTGGGCCAAGGCGTGGGCGGCAGCTTCCAGAACATCCCCGCCTGCAATTCGACCTCGGCCACCGGGTGTGTGGTTGCCTACTCGAGCTTCAGCCAGACCCCGCCGGCCAACAGCCTCTTCGCCCGGGCCGGGACCGGGGTCAGCCTGGTTTCGGGGCAGCCACCCGGACCCGAGCCGCGCCTTCCAGGTGTTGTGCGTCAACCCGACCTCGCTGAGCTCTCCGGCCACCCCGGGGCCGCTGGAACCCTACTTCCCGACCTCGACAGCGGCGGCCGCCGGGAAGCCGTCAACCCCGTGGGTCACCTACCCGAACCTGTACACCGCCCAGTGCGCGTACCAGGACGGGGCGAGTTGGTTGCAGGTCACCGACGTGGCTCCCGGCGGGAGACACCCGGCCGGTGGTGAGCGCCGCGCTGGGACCGACGTGGGGCCTCCATCTGGTGGACGTCAACATCGCCCTCGGAAATCTGGTCACCCTGGTGGGCGAGCAAGGAACCGCCTTCGCCGCCCAGGCGATCGGGTCCGGGACCGGCTGAGCGGGTTCCGCGTCCTGATACCGGTTGTCCCGGGTCGTGCACCGGCCCGGTGGAACGGACCAGGTTGACCGGTGAACTACTTCTGGGCGGCGACCTTGCCGAGGAACGGCACCAGCCGGTCGAAGAAGGCGTTGTCGGGGTAGGCGCCGGCCGGATCGTTGTGGGAGTAGGTGCTCTGGTAGTTGGCCAGGGTGAGGTTGCCCATCGGTATCCCCGACTGGGCGGCCAGCAGCTGGGCATCCTGGGGCACTCCGGCCCCGCCCAGGCGGGCGCCGAACGCGTAGATCAGCAGGCTCTTGGGAAGATCGTGACCCATGGTGGCGGGGACGTCGAGCACGCTCTGGGCCGGATTGGCATTTCCGTTGTCCACCGCCCCGGTGTCATCGGTCAACCGCTGGGGGAAGTACCACTCGGTGCCGTCGGCGTTCTGGATCGGGTAACCGGAGAACATGGTGGCGAATCGATTGAGCGGCGTGAGGGCTCCGCTGCCGTTCCAGCCATGAACGGGGCCGGCGGCGGCCAATCCCTGGCCGAGGTGCGCCTGGGCGGCCAGCAGGCTCGACGGCGAGGTGGCGGCGTTGAGGGCGAAGCCGTACTGGCCGGCATTGGTGACCGGTACCGGAGGAACGATGTTGGCCGGCAACAGCCCGGACGCCTGACCCAACGACGGTCCGTTGGGGTCCAGCAGCGTCGCCGCCGATCCGGTGGCGTTGAAGATGCCGGCGTAGGGCGCCGGAATCCCGCCGAACGCCAGCCAGGGAGTCGCGCTGGGGGCGTCGAGCGCCTGCAGCTCCTGGGTGGCAGCCTGGGCCGCCACCGGAGTCGGGCTGCTGCCGCCATCGATGTACACCAGGCCGGCCAGGTCGTCGGCCCCCGGGCGGCCGTTGAAGTCCCAGGTGGCGTACGCGGTGACCACCGACCCACCCAGCGAGTGGCCACCGAGGACGACCTTCCCGCCGGCCTTCTTGGCCGCCCCGATCACCACTTGGAGGTCCTGGACCGCGACCCGCATTCCCCACTGCTTGGCGAACTCGACCGTCGAGTCGGCAACCGGCGTTATGTGATGGGTGACGCTCGGGTTCTTGAGGTAACCGAGGTAGTAGTCGTAGAGCTGGCTGGCGGTGGCCTTGTGCTCCTTGAACAGGTTGAGCTCCGACTGGTCCTCGAGCAGGCTCTCCCTCCGCTCCACTGCCCACACCTGCCAGTTGCTCGTCTTCGACACCAGCCACTGGGCCAGCGGGACGAAGTAGGAGGCGGCCGCCGAGGTCCCCGGCTCCAGGACCAGGACGTTCTTGGCGTTGCTCGGCCCGACCTTGATCACCCCCACCTTGTTGTACTGGGCCGGGGTGCCGGGGGCGGCGTAGCCCGCCATCCAGGTGACGCCGAGCGGGGAGGTCGCCGCCGAGGTCGCCGCCGGGCTCGACCCGCAACTCGAGAGGAGTGCGGCGGTGCTCACGATGGCCAAGGACAGCCAGAGGATCGCCTTCGGCCGGATGACGGTGGCTCGGATTTTGGACACGGTCCGCCAGGATAAGACCAATGTCGGCCACCCCGCCAGAGCCGCAACCCCCGTCCGGTTGCCGCGACGGCCAGCTGGCCGGCGGGGAGCGGGAGGTGCTACTCGACCAGGCCGCGAAGCACCGCGGCGAACCGCTCCGGAGCGCCAGCACCCTGGGTGAAGTAGAAGGCCGGCTCGATGAGCTCGACCTCGAGGACGACCGGATGGCCATCGAGGTCGTCGATGACATCGACCCGGGCGTAGGCCGCCTTCCCGACCCGCCCGGTGACCGCCTCGAGAGTCGCCTCCGCCAGCCTTCGCGGTTGGTCGGTGGCTTCGGTCGAGGTGATGACGTGCTGCTCCCAGAGCCGATCGATCTCACCGACATCCGGCCGGAGCAGCGCCTGTTTGGACACCGCGTGGCTGAACTGGTGATCGAAGTAGATCAGTGCCACCTCGCCGTTGGCGTCGATGGCCGACTGATAGGGCTGGACCATCACGGTCTGCCCGCCGCGGTGCAACCGGCGAACGTGCTCCTCGGCGGTCTCGATTCCCGCCCGCACGTAGCGGGCGGCGCCGAGACTGCCGCTGGCCACCGACGGCTTGATCACGTAGTCATCGGAAGGCGGAGCCCACGCCCCGCCCGGAGGGACCCACCAGGTGGGCACGATGGGGATCCCGTCGGCGGCAAGGTCAGCCAGGTAGGTCTTTTCGCTGTTCCACTTCACGATCGGCTCCGGGTTCACCAGCCGGGTCTGGGTTGCCACCCTCGCGGCCCAGTCGAGGAACTCCCGTCTCCGGGTCACATACCCCCAGGCGTAGTTGACCGCGACCAGGTCGAAGGACGGCCAGTCGACCTTCGGGTCGTCCCAGATGACGACGTGTGGATCGAAGCCGGCCTCCGCCAGGGCTTCACGTAGGAGGGGCCAGCCGTCGTCCAGGTCACCGAAGCCTTGGCTGGCGGCCAGCGCCAGGCGGAGGGGGATCGGCGGCATGACGGCGAAGTTAATCGGTGGTGGCCTTCACCACCGTTGCCTGCATTCGTGTGGGCGCCGTCGGCGCGATCGGTTGCGGGGGCACGGGCGTTGTGCGCAAACTTTGGGAGTGCTCGACCATCTGGCGATCCAGTGTGCCGATCTGGCCGCCAGTGCGGCCTTCTACGACACCGTCCTCGCGCCGCTCGGAGCCACCCGGGTGATGGACTTCGGTGAGGTCATCGGGTACGGGGTCCCGCCCAGGCCCGAATTCTGGCTCGGTCGCCTATCCGTGGGCGACGGCTTCCGTGAGTCACATATCGCCTTCACCGCAGCTGACCGGGCCACGGTGGATTCGTTTCTGGCCGCGGCCAAATCCGCGGGGGCCGAGGTGCTGCACGAAGCCCGGGTATGGCCCGAGTACCACCCCGACTACTACGGCGCCTTCGTCCGCGACCCCGACGGCAACAATGTCGAGGCGGTGTGCCACGCCCCTCAGTAGGGGGACGGACACACGCGGGCTCGCGGGCCCAGACTCCTCAGCAAGGTTGCTCGAGGCTCCGGTCTAGGGGGCATTGATTCGCGCCACGTTTGAGCGAATGGGCACGGGCATTCGCTCAAACGTGGCGGAAATCGACCAGCGAGGCATCACCGCCGACAACCGGAGTCGGTTGCCCGACGGTCGGGAGCGGTCAGGTCCGGCCCCACCCCCACCCCCACCCCCACCCCCACCCCCGTCCCCGTCCGCCGGGAGCGCTCAGGAGGCGAGCGCCCCCACCACGTAGTTGATACAGGCGCACAGCGACGCCACGTCATCGGGGTCGATGGCCGGGAACATGGCGATCCGGAGCTGGTTGCGCCCGAGCTTGCGATACGGCTCGGTGTCGACGATCCCGTTGGCCCGCAGCACCGCGGCCACGGTGGCGGCGTTGATGGCGTCGGTGAAGTCGATGGTGGCCACCACGTGGCTCCGCTCGTTCTCCCGTTGCACGAACGGGGTGGCGAAGTCCGAGCTGTCCGCCCAGGTGTAGAGGATCTCGGCTGACCGGTCGCAGCGGCCGGTGGAGAACTTCATGCCGCCGTTGTCGTTGAACCAGCGGACCTGGTTGTCGAACATGAACACGGTGGCCAGGGCGGGTGTGTTGTAGGTCTGGTCGAGCTTGGAGTTGTCCAGGGCGATGCTCAGGTCGAAAGAGGCCGGCACCCACCGGCCCGACGCCTTGATGCCGGCGATCCGCTCCTGGGCGGCGGGGGAGACCAACGCCACCCACAGGCCACCGTCGGAGCCGAAGCACTTCTGGGGGGCGAAGTAGTAGGCGTCGAACTGTCGGGGGTCGACGGGGAGCCCACCCGCCCCCGAGGTGGCGTCCACCGCCACCAGCCCGCCCCCGTCGGCCGGCCGCGCCGCGCCGGTGGGCCGGGTGATCTCCATCATCACCCCGGTGGAGGTCTCGTTGTGGGTGAGGGCGTAGAGGTCGACGTCGTCGCGAGCCACCGCGGTCGGGTGGGTCCCGACTTCGGAGGCGATGATCTCCGGTTCCCCCAGATGGGGCGCCTCGGCGGCGGCGGCGGCGAATTTGGAGGAGAACTCCCCGAAGCTGAGGTGCTGGCTCTTCTGTTCGATGAGGCAGAAGGTGGCCGCGTCCCAGAAGCAGGTGGTGCCCCCGTTGCCGAGCATCACCTCGTACCCGTCGGGCAACGAGAACAGTTCCCGGAGGCCTTCCCGGAGGCTGCCGACCACCGCCTTGACCGTCTTCTGGCGGTGGCTGGTACCGAGGAAATGGTTGGCCGCCTTGGCCAGGGATTCGACGCTTTCGGGGCGGACTTTGGAGGGTCCCGAACCGAACCGGCCGTCGGCCGGCAGCAGGTTGGCGGGAATGATGATCGGGGGGGTGTCAGAGGTCTCGGTCACATATGGAATCATGGCACCCATGGCCCACCCGACGAAAAACCGTGTCTCGGCTCGCATCGCCGCGGTCTCGCCGTCGGCCACGCTGGCGGTGGATGCCAAGGCCAAAGCCCTCCAGGCGCAGGGGGAAAATGTCATCGGCTTCGGGGCCGGCGAGCCCGACTTCCCGACCCCCGACCACATCGTGGCCGCCGCCGAGGCTGCCTGCCGGGACCCCAAGTCCCACAAGTACTCGCCCACCGCCGGCCTGCCCGAGTTGCGGGAGGCGCTGACCGTCAAGACCCGCCGGGATTCGGGACTGGAAGCGACCGCCTCCCAGGTGCTGGTCACCAACGGGGGGAAGCAGGCCATCGCCAACGCCTTCGCCGTCCTCTGCGACCCGGGCGACGAGGTGCTGGTGCTGGCGCCGTACTGGACCACCTACCCGGAGTCCATCGCCCTGGCCGGGGGCGTGCCCGTGGTGATCTCCACCGACGCGTCGACGGGTTTCCGGGTCTCGGTGGATCAGCTGGAGGCCGCCCTGACGCCCCGGACCAAGGTGCTGCTCTTCGTCTCTCCCTCCAACCCGACCGGGGCGGTCTACCCGCGGCCGGAGATCGAGGCCATCGGGCGCTGGGCGGTGGAGCACGGCCTCTGGGTCATCACCGACGAGATCTACGAGCATCTGGTCTACGGGGGTGCCGAGCACCACTCGATGCCGGTCGTCGTCCCCGAGCTGGTCGACACCTGCGTAGTGGTAAACGGGGTGGCCAAGACCTACGCGATGACCGGTTGGCGGGTCGGATGGATGATCGGCCCCAACGACATCATCACCGCCGCCACCAACCTCCAGTCCCACGAGACCTCCAACGTGGCCAACGTCAGCCAGCGGGCGGCGCTGGCGGCGGTGTCCGGCGACCTGTCGGCGGTGGCCGAGATGCGTGCGGCATTCGACCGTCGGCGGGTGATCATCCACCGGATGCTCAACGAAATCGACGGGGTCACCTGCATCGAGCCGGACGGCGCCTTCTACGCCTTCCCGTCGGTGGAGGGGATCATCGGCCGGGAGGTCGGCGGCCGCAAGGTTTCGTCGAGCGCGGAGCTGGCCGAGGTGGCCATCGACGAAGCCAAGGTGGCGGTGGTGCCCGGCGAGGCCTTCGGGGCGCCCGGGTACTTCCGCATGTCGTACGCACTGGGCGACGAGGACATCGTCGAGGGGGTCACCCGATTGGCCAAGCTCTTCAGTGACGCCCACTGACGCGGCTGTCACATGACCACCGAGATCCCGTCGATCTCTCGAAGGAAGGAACCCCATGGGTAGGGTGCTCGTCACCGAAAAATTGGCCCAGACCGGCCTCGACCTGATGGCGCAGGCCGGCCACCAGGTCGACGTCCAGCTGGATCTGTCCCCCGAGGAGCTGCTGGCGGCAGTGGTCGGGGCCCAGGCCCTGGTCATCCGCTCGGCCACCACGGTGACCGCCGAGGTCCTGGCCGCCGGGACCGACCTGGTGGTGGTGGGACGGGCCGGCATCGGCCTCGACAACGTGGACGTTCCCGCCGCCACCGAGCGCGGGGTGATGGTGGTGAACGCCCCCCAGTCGAACATCCTGTCCGCCGCCGAGCAGGCCATGGCCCTGCTGCTGGCCCAGGCCCGGAACATCCCCCAGGCCCACGCCGCCCTGGTGGCGGGGAAATGGGAGCGGTCCAAATGGGAAGGGGTGGAGCTCTACGGCAAGACCCTCGGCGTGGTGGGGCTGGGCCGGGTGGGCGCGCTGGTCGCCCAGCGGGCGTTGGCCTTCGGCATGCGCCTGGTGGCCTACGACCCGTTCGTGTCGGTGGATCGGGCCAAGCACATGGGGGTCGAGCTCATGGGCATCGAGGACCTGATGGCGCAGTCGGATTTCGTCACCGTCCACCTGCCGAAGAACGCCGAGACCCTGGGCCTCATCGGCAAGGACCTGCTGGCCAAGTCCAAGCCCGGGCTCCGCATCATCAATACCGCCCGGGGCGGCATCGTCGACGAGGAGGCGTTGGCCGAGGCCATCCGCTCCGGCCAGGTCCAGGGCGCCGGCCTCGACGTGTTCGCCAAGGAGCCGACCACCGAGTCCCCGCTGTTCGAGCTCTCCTCGGTCATCGTCTCCCCCCACCTCGGCGCCTCGACGGCCGAGGCCCAGGACAAAGCCGGAGTGACCATCGCCGAACAGGTCATCCTGGCCCTGGACGGGGATTTTGTCCCGTTCGCGGTCAACGTGTCGGCCGGCGACGTCTCCGAGACGGTGCGGCCGTTCATGGGACTGGCCGAGCAGCTCGGCCGCATCTTCTCGTGTCTCAACGACGGGCTGCCGGACACCCTGGAGATCGAGTACCAGGGCGGCCTGGCCGGATCCGGCACCGGGATCCTCACCCTGTCGGTGTTGAAGGGGGTGTTCGCCGCCGCCACCACCGAACCGGTGTCCTATGTGAACGCGCCCCAGCTGGCGGCCGAGCGCGGCCTCGAGGTCCGGGAGACCTCCACCGTCACCGCCCATGACTACGTGAACCTGATCACCCTCCGCTCCGGCGACCACTCGGTGGCCGGCACCCTCACCGGGCCGCGTACCGAGCCCCGGTTGGTGATGATGGACGACCACACGGTGGAGGTGCCACCGGCGCCCCACATGGTGGTGGTCCGCAACGACGATCGGGCCGGCATGATCGGGGTGGTCGGCACCATCGTGGGTGAAGCCGGCGTCTCCATCTCGTCGATGGCGGTCGGACCGTCCGCCACCGGCAACACCGCGTTGATGGTCCTCTCCACCGACCAGTTGGTCCCCGGCGATGCGCTGGAGCGGCTACGCGGCTCGGCGGGGATCAGTGACGTCCACACCGTCCAGACCTGAACCCGTGCCGAAGCCGAAGCCGGAGCTGAGCCGCCTCCCAGGTGGTCACCGTCTTCCGCTCGCGGCTGCGTCCCGACGCCAACCCCGCCTACGGGGAGGTGGCCGAGGCGATGGAGGCGGCCGCCCGGAAGACCCCGGGCTTCGTGGACTTCAAGGTCTTCACCGCCCCCGACGGGGAGCGGGTGTCGCTGATCACCTTTGCCACGGCCGAGGCCCAGCGCGCCTGGCGGGACGATCCACGCCACCGAGCCGCGCAAAAGCGGGGTCGCGACGAGTTCTATCAGGAGTACTCCATCCAGGTCACCGACTGCCTGCACGTCCGGAAGTGGCAGTGGGAGTACGGCGCGCCGGACTGAGTTCGGCGGGTCTAAAGCTCAAACCGTCCGGCAGCCACCGAGGAAGATCTCCACTGCCTTCATCGAGCGGAGGGCACGGGACTGGCGGACTCGCTCTTCAGGCCACCCGGTAGTCGACGTGTTCGGCGGCCGCGGCAGCTCGTATCTGTGGAGTGTCGATGGGCGGCCCGCCCGGGCCCCAAGGGGGTCAGCCGCCGTCGGACACCAACAGTCGGAAACCGGCGTCGAAGCTGGTCAGGTCGGCCAGCGCCGCGTTGCGCCGGGCCCAGGCCCCACTCCGGAGGTCATCGGCCAACCGGGCCATGGCCGCATCGACCACCGACGGATCGATCTGGGCGAATCCCGACATGTGGCTCCGCACCTCCGGGTCGAGATAGGCGTGGGGCCGGCACCAGTAGGCCCCGATGACGCCGTCGGTGAACCCTCGGGAGAGTGGGAGCACCGTCACCTCGGCCCGCAGCCGGTCGACCACCGCGTCGAACGAATTGCGGCTGGCGTCCAGATCGCCGATCTCGGGAACGTAGTCACGGATCAACCACTGCCGGTCGTGGTGCGAGGGGTCGAAGTGGACGACGACCCGCCGCCGGGCCACCCGGCAGAGCTCGTCGATCCCCGCCCGCCAGTCGCCCCAATGGTGGACGGTCAACACCGCCAGGGCGCCGTCGGCTGCCTCATCGACCAGGGGGAGGCGCTCGGCCACGGCACGGATCGCCGGCGCCGCATCCGGCGGACGCTGCTCCAGCATCACCCTGGAGGGTTCGACCGCGATCATGGTGCGTCCACCGGACTCATAGGAACCGTGCCCGGCGCCCACGTTGATCACCGTGGCGGCGTCGTCCAACGCCGCGTCGATGGCCGCGGCCCAGGTGGGATCGGTGCGCCGGCCTTCCGAGTAGCCGATGCCGATCCGGTCGTAGACCGGCGACGGGTGGTGGGTCAGCCCGGGCGATCCGGTTTGGGGGGCACCGGCGGCCAGGTGTCCCCGCCGATGGTGGCGATCGGCCCGCTGGTCCCGTCGCCGGGCTTGGATCCGAGAGCCCGGGACACCGCGGTCGCCACCGCGGCAACCACCGCCAGCCTGACCGTCCACTTCAGGAGCTTCTTGAACATGCGCCCAGCCTAGACACCTCACATAGGTGAGAAGTCAAGCTCCGAGCGGTTGGATTCTCACCCCGGGACGCCGGCCACGCCTACCCTGACCGGATGGAATCCGCCATGCCCGTCTCCGACCTGACCCGCCGCCGGCTGTCCATCCTGCTGGTGGCGGTGGCCGCCGTCGCCGTCCTGTACTGGGTGGCCTGGTACGCCCACCGCTCGCTGGTGGCCTCCGTCCACACCACCGCCTACTACCAGTTCGAGAACGCCTTCCCGTTGGCCGACGGCTGGTTGGTGCTGTGCCTCGTGGGCGCCGCCATCTCGCTGTGGACCCGCCGCCCGGCCGCCCTGTTCTGGCTGTTGGCCGGCGGGGGAGCCGGGCTGTATCTCTTCGGCATGGACACCCTCTACGACATCGAGCACGGGATCTGGGGGAAGGGCGGCAACGGGCTGGTCGAGCTGGGGATCAACATCGCCACCCTGGTGCTGTCGGCTGGCATCCTCGGGTGGGCCTGGCGGCACCGCCGGCAACTGTTGCCATCGGCCGGGGGCTGACCAGTGCCGGCCCGCGATCTTCCCGAACTGACGGTTGCCGACCAGGCCGCCTGGCGGAAATGGCTGGGCCGGCACCACGCCGACGACGCCGGGGTGTGGCTGGTCCTGGCCAAGAAGGGCACCACCGAACCGACCACCCTCACCTACCCGCAGGCGCTCGAGGAGGCGTTGTGTCATGGATGGATCGACGGGCAGAAGGATCGGCTCGACGAGTTCACCTTCCGGGAGATCTTCTCCCCCCGCCGGGCCCGGAGCCGGTGGTCGAAACGAAATGCCGACTCTGTCGATCGGTTGATCGGACAGGGCCGGATGCACCCGGCCGGGATGGCCGAGGTCGAGCGGGCCAAGGCCGACGGCCGGTGGGAGGTCGCCTACGAGGGTCAGGGCACCATCGAAGTTCCGGCCGACCTCGCCGCCGCGCTGTCCGCCCAGCCCCGGGCGCAGGCCATGTTCGAGATCCTCACCCGCCAGAACCGCTACGCCATCCTGTTTCGCATCGGGGGCGCCAAGCGGGCCGACACCCGGGCGCGAAAGGTTGCCGAGTTCGTCGGGATGCTGGCCCGGGGGGAGACCCTCCACCCGCAGCGGCGGGGGCTCGAGGACGAGGACTGATGGCCGGGGGCGCGGACGGGTTGCCGATCGACGATCAGCGGGTGACCGGCAGCCAGTCCGGCCGCTCGGTCTCGTACCGATCGATCTCGTCGGAGTAGCGAAGGGTGAGCCCGATGTCGTCCCAGCCGTTGATCAGGCGTTCACGGGTGAACTCGTCCATCGGGAAGGTGGTCTCGATGCCGGCCGCCGGCGCCCCGAGCGTCCCGGCCACCACGTCGATGAAGATCTCCAGGGACGGGTCGGCCACGATGGCATCGAGCAGCTCCCGTCCCATCCGGGCATCGACCTGGACCGGCACCAGGCCGACCTTGGTGCAGTTGTTGCGGAAGATGTCGGCGAACCCCGGCGACACCACCGCCTGGAATCCGTAGTCCTGCAGCGCCCACACCGCGTGCTCCCGGGATGAGCCGGTGCCGAAGTTGGGTCCGGTGACCAGCACGGTGGCCCCGGCGTACTCCTCGTGGTTGAGCACGAAGTCGCGGTCGTCCCGCCACTCGGCGAACAGCCCGGCACCGAACCCGGTGCGCTCCACCCGCTTCAGCCAGTCCGACGGGATGATCTGATCGGTGTCGACATCCGACCGGTCGAGCGGGACCCCCCGGCCGGTGACCACCCGCACGGCCTCCATCAGCCCAGCTCCTCGGGGGTGGCGAAGTGGCCGGCCACCGCGGTGGCCGCCGCCACCGCCGGCGACACCAGGTGGGTCCGGCCTCCGCGTCCCTGGCGCCCCTCGAAGTTCCGGTTGGAGGTGGATGCCGCCCGTTCCCCCTGGGCCAGCTTGTCGGGGTTCATGGCCAGGCACATCGAGCAACCCGGCTGCCGCCACTCGAAACCGGCGGCGATGAAGACGGCGTCGAGACCCTCGGACTCGGCCTGGACCTTGACCCGGTGGGATCCCGGCACCACCATCGCCCGCATCCCGTCCCGCACCACCCGGTGGCGGAGCACGTCGGCCGCCGCCCGGAGGTCTTCGATGCGACCGTTGGTGCACGAGCCGATGAAGACGGTGTCGACCGGTACGTCGCGGATGGCGGTGCCGGCCGTCAACCCCATGTACTCGAGGGCCCGGGTGGCGGCCTCGCGCTCGCTGGGGGCGGCGAAGGACTCGGGATCGGGGACCGAGCCGTCGATGCGGGCGACCTGCGCCGGGTTGGTCCCCCAGGTGACGTGCGGGACCAGCCGGGTGGCGTCGATGCTGACTTCCTTGTCGAAGACGGCGCCGGGATCGGTGGCCAGGCCGCGCCAGTCCTCCACCGCCTCCTCCCACGCCGCGCCCTTGGGGGCGTGGTCCCGCCCGGCCAGGTAGGCGAAGGTGGTCTCGTCCGGAGCGATCATCCCCGCCCGGGCCCCGGCCTCGATCGACATGTTGCAGACGGTCATCCGGCCTTCCATCGACAGCGCCCGGATGGCCGCCCCCCGGTACTCGATCACATGGCCGATGCCACCTCCGGTGCCGATCTCCCCGATCACCGCCAGCACCACATCCTTGGCCGTCACCCCGGCGGGGAGGTCACCGTCGACGGTCACGCACATGGAGGCCGGGCGCCGCTGGGGGAGGGTCTGGGTGGCCAGCACGTGCTCGACCTCGCTGGTGCCGATGCCGAAGGCCAGGGCGCCGAAGGCGCCGTGGGTGGAGGTGTGGCTGTCGCCGCAGACGATGGTCATGCCCGGCTGGGTGAGTCCCTGCTCGGGCCCGATGATGTGCACGATCCCCTGGTTGGCGTCGCCCATCGGGTAACAGGTGATCCCGAACTCGCGGCAGTTGGCCGCCAACACCTCGAGTTGCTTGGCGGAGATGGGATCGGCCACCGGTTTGTCGATGTCGGTGGTGGGGACGTTGTGGTCGGCGGTGGCGATGGTCAGATCCGGGCGGTGCACGCCCCGCCCGGCCATCCGCAGCCCCTCGAAGGCCTGGGGCGAGGTGACCTCATGGACCAGATGGAGGTCGATGAAGATGATGTCGGGATCTTCACCGGCCCCGGCATGGGCGACATGCCGGTCCCAGACCTTCTCGGAGAGGGTGCGCGGCGAATCCGGCTGGGGCAACTGCACCGGCATCTGTCACTCACCGACCTTCACGATGTGGACCCGGAGGGTTCCCCCCGGCGCCGCGTACTCGACCGAGTCCCCGGCGGCATGGCCGATCATGGCCGAGCCCAGCGGTGAGCCGGGCGACACCACCGTGAGGCCTCCCTGCCGCTCTTCGATGGACCCGACGAAGAAGCTCTGGGTGTCGTCGTCATCGTCCCCGTCGTAGCGGAGGGTGACCACCGACCCGGGGGCGACGGTGCCATCGGATGCCCGCTCGCCGTCGACCACTTCGGCCGTCTTGAGGAGCCGTTGCAGCTGGCGGATGCGGGATTCCATCTTGCCCTGGCTGTCCTTGGCCGCGTGGTAGTCGCCGTTCTCACTCAGGTCGCCGAGGGCCCGGGCGGTTTCGATGGCACCGGCGATCTCCACCCGGCCACGGGTGGTGAGGTCCTCCAGCTCCGCCTGGAGCCGTTCGTAGGTGCTGCGGGTCAGCTGGGTGGCAGACGTGTCACTCATGGGGTACCAGGCTAACGGGTTTGCGATGGGCCTCTATCCGGCGAACGGCCCGGTCGACGGCTCGCGCCCGCCCGCCGCCGCCGGATCCGTCGACTGTCGGCTGCCGGCCACGGATGGCTATCGTGGCCGGCAGATCGAGAGGGGGCCTGACCATGGCCGACGTCCAGGGAACCTGGGACAAGAAGTTCGAGGGTGTGGCCACCACCCTTTCGAAGAACCTCGATACCGGGGCGGATGTCGGCGCCTCGGTGGCGGTGATGGTGGGCGGCGAACCGGTGGTGGACATCTGGGGCGGCTTCGTCGACGAGGGGAAGACCACCCCCTGGGAGCGGGACACCATCGTCAACGTCTGGTCCACCACCAAGACGATGACCTTCCTCTGTGCGCTGATGCTGGCCGATCGGGGCCAACTCGACTTCCATGCCCCGGTGGCCGACTACTGGCCGGAGTTCGCCGCCGCCGGCAAGCAGGGCGTCGAGGTCCGCCACCTGATGGCCCACACCGCCGGGCTGCCCGGATGGACCGAGCCCATCGAGACCGAGGACCTGGCCGACTGGGAGAGGTGCACCGCATTGCTGGCCGCTCAGGAGCCGTGGTGGGAGCCGGGGACGGCCTCCGGCTACCACGCGGTGACCCAGGGCTTCCTCATCGGCGAGGTGGTCCGCCGCATCACCGGGACGTCGATCGGTGCCTGGTTCGCCGACGAGGTGGCCGGCCCCCTGGGGGCCGACTTCCACATCGGGCTGCCGGCCACCGAGGACCACCGGGTGGCGCCGGTCATCCCGCCGCCGCCGGTCGATCTCGAGGCCATGGCCCCTTCCGACGTCGCCATGCGCGCCCTGTCCAACCCGGTCCTGGACGCCACCTGGACCTACAACCAGTGGTGGCGCCAGGCGGAGATCCCGGCCGCCAACGGGCAGGGCAACGCCCGGTCGGTGGCCACCGTGCAGTCGATCATCGCCGGCCGCGGGGAGGCCCGGGGGGTCCGGCTGCTGTCGGAGAAGGGCTGCGACGCCATCTTCGAGGAGCAGGCCGACGGCAAGGACCTGGTCCTCGGGATCCCCATGCGGTTCGGCATGGGGTACGGGTTGAACTCGGAGACCATGCCGCTGGGGCCCCGCACCTGCTTCTGGGGCGGGTACGGCGGCTCCCTGATCATCATGGACCAGGACGCCGGGATTACCGTGGCCTACATGATGAACCGGATGGAGAGTGGGCTGGCCGGGGACGTCCGGGGCGCCGAGATCGTGATGGCGGCGCTGGCCGGACTGACCGGCGACTGATCGACTCACGCAGGACCGAGGAACTGTCCCGCCCGTCACCTGAGGTAGGGAGCCAGCCATGCCGCTGCACGAACGCAACACCATCCGGGACCAGATCGACGGTTCGCTGTTCGCCTCCGCCGCGCTGAAGGAGGCGTTGCCGAAATACAAGTTCCCCCAGCACGAGACCCTTCCCGAAGTCGCCCTCCAGGTCATCGAGGACGAGCTGTTGCTCGACGGCAACGCCCGGCAGAACCTCGCCACCTTCTGCCAAACCTGGGAGGAGCCGGAGGTGCACAAGCTGATGGACCTGGCCATCGACAAGAATCTGATCGACAAGGACGAGTACCCCCAGTCCGCCGAGCTCGAGCGCCGGTGCGTCCACATGCTGGCCGACCTCTGGAACGCGCCCGATGCCCCCAACACCATCGGGACCTCCTCGATCGGCTCGTCGGAAGCCTGCATGCTGGCCGGCCTGGCCGCCAAGTGGCGGTGGAGGGCCAAGCGGGAAGCGGCGGGGAAGCCGACCGACAAGCCGAACATGGTCTGCGGACCGGTCCAGGTGGTCTGGCACAAGTTCGCCCGGTACTGGGACATCGAGATGCGGGAGATCCCGATGTCCCCGGGCCGTTACATGATGGACGCCGAGCAGATGCTCCCGTTGGTCGACGAGAACACCATGTTGGTGGTCCCCACCTTCGGGGTCACCTACACCGGGTTGTACGAACCGGTCCTCGAGCTGGCCGAGGCGCTCGACCGGCTGGCAGGCCGAGACCGGGCTCGACGTCGACATCCATGTCGACGGGGCCAGCGGCGCCTTCCTGGCTCCCTTCTGCGCACCGGAGCTGGTGTTCGATTTCCGCATCCCCCGGGTGAAGTCGATCAGCACCTCCGGTCACAAGTTCGGCCTCGCCCCCCTCGGGGTCGGGTGGGTCATCTGGCGGGACAAAGCCGAACTGCCCGAGGGGCTGATCTTCCACGTCTCCTATCTGGGGGGTGACATGCCCGACTTCCAGATCAACTTCTCCCGACCGGCGGGACAGATCATCGCCCAGTACTACGAGTTCATCCGGCTGGGAAGGACGGGCTACGGACGGACGCACGAGACCTGTTACGACATCGGCGCCTACCTGGCCGAGCAGATCCCGACCATCGGCCCCTTCGAGCTGATCAGTGCCAGTGACCCGGCCACCGGCATCCCGGCGCTGGCCTGGAGGATCAAGGAGGGGGTGGACCCCGGGTACACGCTCTACGACCTGGCCGACCGGCTCCGGGTGCGGGGCTGGCAGGTGCCCGCCTACCCTTTGACCGGCTCGGTGTCCGACGTGACCGTGCAGAGGATCCTGGTCCGCCAGGGGATCTCCCGGGATCTCGCCTCCATCCTCCTCGACGACTTTGCCGCCTCGGTGGCTCATTTCGACCAGCACCCGGTGTCGGTGGCGATGACCTCCGAAGAGGCAGGCGGATTCAACCACCTGTAGGCCAGGTGACCGAACCACCCGACCCACCCGACCCACCCGGCCCAGCCGATCCGGCCCGGGCCAAGGGGACCCGGTCCTTCGAGGCCCAGTTCGAAGAGCAGCAGAGCACCCCGTTCCCGTGGAAGGCGGTACTCAAGCGCACCATCGTGGTGATCATCGCCGGCGTCGCGCTGTACCTGGTCGCCCCCAGCGTCATCGCCGTCCTGCACTCTTGGCCGCGGCTGGCCACCTTGAACCTCATCTGGCTCTTCGTCGCCCTCGCCTCCCAGGGCGCCCATTTCGCCTGCACCATCGCGCTGCAACGGATCGCTCTCCGCACCAAGCAGTGGTTCCCGGTGGTGACCGCCCAGCTGGCCGGCAACGCCATCAGTCTCATCGTCCCCGGGGGGGCGGCGGCCGGGGCCGCCGTCCAGTTCCGGATGCTGGCCTCCAGCGGCATGGACGCCGCCGACGCCGCCGGGGGTCTGACCGCCTTCTCACTGTTGGGGATCGCCGGGCTCCTGGCCCTCCCCGTCCTGGTGCTCCCGGTGGTCCTGTTCGGGGCCCCGGTGAGCTCCGGTCTGTTCACCGCGGCCATCATCGGCGCGGTGGCCTTCGTGCTCTTCACCAGTCTCGGGGCCCTGGTCACCGCGACCGACGCCCCCCTCCGGTGGATCGGCAAGGTGGTGGAGAAGGCGAGGAACCGGTTCGCCCGCAAGCGGAAGCCGATCGCCGGGCTCGGCGGCCGGCTCCTCGAACAGCGGGATCTGGTCTTCGCGGTGCTCGGCCGGCAGTGGTGGCAGGCCACCCTGCTGTCGGCGGGCCGGTTGGGGTTCGACTACTTCTCGCTGCTGGCCGCGGTGCTGGCCGTCGGCAGCCACGCCTCCCCACCCCTGGTGCTGTTGGCCTACGCGGTGGCCGGTGCCATCGGCCTCATCCCCATCACCCCCGGCGGCCTCGGCATCGTGGAGGCCAGCCTGTCCGGCCTGCTGGTCCTGGCCGGGCTGAACACCGGCGAGGCGGTGCTGGCCACCCTCACCTACCGGCTGGCCTCCTACTGGATCCCGCTGGCCTCCGGGCCGGTCGCCTACACCCTGTTCAAACGGCACTACCGCCGGGTCGATCCCGCGGTCAGGTGAGGTCGACCACGCCGGACTCCCGCAGCGTGCCCAGCCGCCCGCACCCCTCCTCGGTGACCAGCACCGCCAGCTGGTCGGGGTCGGTGGTGGTGGCCCAGGCCCGGCGGCCGTCCACCGTGCGGCAGGCGACGATGGCCCGGGACGGGGTCCCGTCCCGCTCGTAGACGACCGAGTAGGTCTCCACGGTGATCTCCCCCTTCGCCTCGGCGTCGGGTGAGCACTGGGGCAGGATGCCGACCGCCGCCGACGGGTTGGCCCACCGGTAGCCGGCGGCGGCTTCCACCGCGGTGAGGTCGGGGAGGTCGCCGGTGTCGCCGGCGGCTCCGACCCGGTCGTCACCCGGCCGGGTGCCGTAGACGCCGAAGCTGTGCTCGGTCATGCACCAGCCGATCCCCGAGACCAGGCCGATCGAGCCGGGATCGGCGCGCAGGGCGGCCGCCATCGAGGCGACCGCGTGGGTCCCGTAGTTGCTCCCGGGTCCGCCGGCGAAGGTCAGGCCCCCGGTGGTGGTGAAGGGCCGGCCCGGGTCGTCCACCGCCACCCCGAGCTCGGCGGCGGCGATCTCCACCGCCGAGGGGAAGCACGGGAAGAGGTCGAGCCGGGCGACGGCGTCGATGTCGGTCCCGGCCAGCGCCAGGGCCGCCCCCCCGGCCAGCCGGATGGCCGGCGACGAGTGGAAGTCGGCCCGATGGGAGAGGAACCAGTGATCGTCGGCGTCCGCCCCGGCCAACGGGAACACCCACCGATCGTCGGGAACCCCGGCGGCCTCGGCGGCCTCGGCCGAGCACAGGATCAGCGCCGCCCCTTGGTCGACCTGGACGTTGGCCACCATCAGCTTGGTGTAGGGGTAGGCGACCATCCGGTTGGCCAGGTCGGGGACGGCGATCTGCTCGGCGGTCCTCGGCTCCCGGAGCCAGGCGTACGGATTGGACGACGCCACCCGGGAGCTCCGGGCCCACAATTCGGCGATCCACGCCCGGTGCTCGTCGAGCCGGCGGCCGGACTCCGCCCTCAGGGCGTTCTCGAACAGGGGGAAGACATTGACCGGAACGTCGAGGCCGCGCTCGGCCTCCGAATCGGTGGTGGCCGGCCGGCTGCTCCCGAACGACTCCGGCTTGGCGGTGTCGGCACCCTGGCCGGTCCACGGCAGCACCGGCCGGTTGGGATCCCGGCGGGCGGCCGCCACCGAGTAGCCGCATTCCGCGCCGGCGATCACCGCCACCTCCAGGTCGCCGCGCCCGATGGCCAGGGCGGTCTGGTTGATCAGCCGCTGCGGGTTGTTGCCGCCTCGGGTGGAGAGGATGAACTGGCGGGGCCCCATCCCCGTCTGTTCGGCGACCAATTCTCCCGGATTGACGTACTCCCAACTCCGCGGGCTTGACGATCCGGAGCGACTGCGCCCGTTGCAGCAGCCCCTGCCCGACGCCGGCGGCCCCCCCGGCCCGGGCCCCCGAGCAGTCCTCGGCCGCGGCCAGCACCGCCTGGGCCATCAGCTCCACCGGCTCGGGGCGGGCCGCCGCCTCGCCGTCGTCGGGGCGGTTGGTGACCTGGCCGAGGCCCACGATGACCGGGGTTCGGGGGTCGAGGACCATGAGATTCCGGATCGTACCCCGGCGACGCTCGGCCCGATTCCCTGTCAGTACACTCGTTGCCATGAGAATTGCCATCGGGTCGGACCATGCCGGGTTCGACCTCAAGTCGGCGTTGGGGAAGCACCTGGCCGGTGCCGGGCACCAGGTCATCGACCTGGGCACCGATTCGCCCGACGTCTCGGTCGACTATCCGGTCTTCGGGCTCGCCGTCGGCCGGGCGGTGGCCGCCGGCCGGGCCGAGCGGGGGGTCTGCGTCTGCGGGACCGGTATCGGCATCGGCATCGCCGCCAACAAAGTGAACGGGATACGGGCCGCCCTGGTCCACGACGTGACCACCGCCAGCCTGGCCCGCCGCCACAATGATGCCAACGTGGTGTGTCTCGGTGGCAGGATCACCGGGCTGGCCGAGGCCACCGATGCGGTCGACACCTTCTTCACCACCGCCTACGAAGGCGGTCGCCACCAGCCGCGATTGGACGAGATCACCGAGTACGAGTTCTCCCCGCGCCGAGCCCGAAAGGCAGCCCCCATCATGAGCCCCTCCTTTCCCGCCTCCCCGTTCGACGCCTGGTTGGCCGGCGATCCCGAAGTTGCCGGGCTGCTGGGCAAGGAGGCCGAGCGCCAGTCGACCACCCTGCAGCTCATCGCCTCGGAGAACTTCACCTCGCCGGCGGTGCTGGCCGCCACCGGATCGGTCCTCACCAACAAGTACGCCGAGGGCTATCCCGGTCGCCGGTACTACGGGGGGAACCAGATCATCGACGAAGTCGAGGACCTGGCCCGGGGCCGGGCCACCTCGCTGTTCGGGGCCGACCATGCCAACGTCCAGCCCCATGCCGGGGCCAATGCCAACCTGGCCGTCTACCAGGCGCTGCTGGAGCCCGGCGACACCATCCTGGCCATGCGCCTCGACCACGGCGGTCACCTGACCCACGGGTCGCCGGCCAGCATCACCTCGAAGATCTGGCGCTTCGTCTCCTACGGGGTGTCGCCGGCCACCGGCGACGCCGACAAGCCGGGGGAGATCATCGACTTCGACCAGGTGGCCGACGTCGCCCGCCGGGAGCGGCCCAAGCTGATCGTGGCCGGGTCCACCGCCTACTCCCGGATCATCGACTCGATGCCGTTCCGGGAGATCGCCGACTCGGTCGGTGCCCTGTTCATGTTCGACGCCGCCCACCCGGCCGGGCTCATCGCCGGCGGGGCCCACCCGTCTCCGGTCGGAGTCGCCGACGTCGTCACCTTCACCACCCACAAGACCCTGCGCGGACCGCGGGGCGGGGCCATCCTCTGCAATGCCGAACACGCCAAGGCCATCGACAGTGCGGTCTTCCCCGGATTGCAGGGCGGCCCGCTCGAACACGTCATCGCGGCCAAGGCGGTGGCCTTCGCCGAGGCGGCCCAGCCCGAGTTCCGCGCCTACGCCGCCAACGTGGTGGCCAACGCCGGCGCCCTCGGGCGGTCGTTGACCGCCAACGGGTTCCGGATGGTGTCCGGCGGGACCGAGAACCATCAGGTGCTGCTCGATC
This sequence comes from uncultured Acidimicrobiaceae bacterium, assembly GCA_963819695.1. Classification (GTDB taxonomy): domain Bacteria; phylum Actinomycetota; class Acidimicrobiia; order Acidimicrobiales; family RAAP-2; genus DASZIT01. The sequence goes on from CAWFXD010000002.1 coordinate 497,205, forward strand.
TCCGCGCCTTCGACGAGGAGCTGACCGGGAAGGTGGCCCAGGAGACCCTCGACCGGGCCGGCATCACCTGCAACCGGAACACCATCCCCGATGATCCCCGCACGCCGTTCATCACCTCCGGGCTCCGGCTGGGCACCGCCGCGCTGACCACCACCGGGATGGGCGAAGACGAGATGCAGCTGGTCGGCGAGCTCATCAGCCGCACGCTGCGGGGCCGGGACGACGAGGCCGAGCTCGGGGCCGTCCGGGCCGAGGTGCGCGAGCTGTGCGCCGGCTTCCCGCCGTACCCGACCCTGGTCGGGGCGTGAACCTGCCCGACTCTGATCACCCGGTGACCGGGCAGGGGTCGACGGCCAGGTGAGCTCGAGCGTCCCCCTCAATTGGTACGGCATCGTGCTGATCGTGGCCGCGGTGTCCGCCTGGTTGCTCACCTTTCCCACCCGCCGGGTCGCCGCCCGGGTCGGCTACGTCGCCCAACCCGACGACCGGAAGATCCATCAGCGGGTGACCCCGCAGGCCGGCGGGGTGGCCATGTTCCTGGCCCTGCTGGTGACGGTGGCGGTGGCCGCGTCGGTCCCCGCCCTGTCGTCACTGTTCCAGGGGTCGTCGGAGCCGCTGGGCCTGGTGCTGGGGGCGGCGGCCATCTTCATCGTCGGGGTGATCGACGACATCCGGGACATGTCGGCGCCGGCCAAGATGGCCGGCCAGGTGCTGGCGGCGATGATCCTCTACTTCCTCGGGGTGACCTGGTTCCAGTTCAAGGTGCCGCTGGCCGGGTTCGTGGTCCTCGGCTCCGATTACACGCCGCTGTTGACCGCTCTGTGGGTGATCGCCATCACCAACGCGGTGAACCTCATCGACGGCCTCGACGGGCTGGCCGCCGGGGTGGTGGCCATCGCCTCGGGGGCGCTGGCCGTCTACGGGCTCCATCTGCAGGCGGTCGGCAACCTCCCGGCCGACAACATCGGGCCGCTGGTGGCGGTGGTGACCTGCGGGATCTGCCTCGGCTTCCTGCCCCACAACTTCTACCCGGCCAAGATCTTCATGGGTGACGCCGGGGCCCTGCTCCTCGGACTGCTGATGGCCGCCTCCACCATGCTCATCGGGGGCCGGGCCGCCGGCGATGTCCGAAGCGGCCAGACCTACTTCTTCTTCGCGCCCCTGTTCATCCCCTTCTTCATCCTCGGGGTGCCCATCTTCGACATGGCCTTCGCCTTCGTGCGTCGGACGGCCAACCGCACCGGGTTCGCCACCCCCGACAAGAACCATCTCCACCACCGCCTGCTCCGGCTCGGCCACGGCCATCGGCGATCGGTGCTGATCCTGTGGGCGTGGACGGCCCTGCTGTCGGGATTCATCCTGTTCCCGCTGTACGTGTCGAGCGTCAACGCCGCGATCCCCTTCGGGGCGGCCGCCCTCGGGGTGCTGTTGTTCGCCACCTTCCATCCCGGGTTGCGGGCGGGGGAGGCCGACGCCGAGCCGGCCGCGGTCGAGGACAACGGCGCCACGCCCGGCCACGGTTCTGACCTGGGGATTGAGACCACCCTTCCGGTGCCCCCCGGTGACCTGGAAGTAACCCGGCGCTAGCGGGCGGGCCACACTGACCCCACGTTTTGCCGATAGGGGTCCGGAAGTGCGATGATGTCGCCCGTGAATTGCAGGCCCCTCGCCACCTCCGCCACCCGCGGCAGCGATGGACGACGGTTTCGGTGATTTCGGAAAACTCTGTTGAAGCACCTCCTCTCCACACCGCCTGACGCGGCACGAGCCGACCTTGGCGGACCATTCCCATCTTCCCAAACCGGACCCTTCGGCTGCTCCGGGGCCCGACCCGGATTCCGGGCCTCGTACTGCACCCGGGATCATCGACTTCCTGTCCATGGGGGTGGCCAGCGCCCTGTGCCTGATCCTGGGCGGGGGCATCGGGGTCGGGATCGACGCGTTGGCCCACACCTCTCCGCTCTGGACGTTCGTCGGCCTGGGCTTCGGAGTGGTATGCGCAGTGCTGGTCACCGTGGCCCAGGTCCGCAAGAACTTCAAGGACCTGTAGCGCCGGCGCCCGCCATGCCCACCCTTCCGGCCGTCGACGGCCCAGGTCGGGTGGCCTAGATGTTCGCCCGCTTCTCGCTGCCCGACATCCCCGCGGTGTCCCGCCGGACGGTGACCGCCGCGCTGATCATCGGGGTGGCCGGGCTGGTCGGGTGCATCTCGTTCGGCAAGCCGATGATCGGGTTGGGCGCCTGCATCGGGCTGGCCCTCGGCACCCTCAACTTCCGGCTGGTCGGCGCCTCGGTGATCAAGGTGGGCAAGCGGGAGGACGAGAACAAGCGCCGGCCGCTGGCCCTCAACACCGTGGGCCGACTCGGGGTCATCTCGGTGATCACCATCGGATTGCTGCTGCTCTCCTTCCAACTCGGGTTCGGGGTGCTCTCCGGACTCGCGGTCTTCCAGCTGGTGCTGTTGGCCAACGTGGCCCGGTCGATGATGAAGTTCGGGCCCCAGGGCGACGGCCTGGATGTCTCCCTGTTCGACGCGGCCAACCGCCCCGACGGCGCCGACGACCGGCGGGGCGAGGCCTGAGCCGATGAGCCTGACCCAGAACCTCATGGGCTTCCACGGCCTGCTGGCCGACGTCTCGGTCGGCGACCATGTCACCCGGAAGGTGTTCGGGCTGAGCATCGACGCCGACCTGTTGTGGTCGACGATCGCCGCCGGCATCATCACCATCGCCCTCGGGCTCATCGTGCGCCACCAGGCCACCTCCAACTCCTCCGGCGTCCCCGGCAAGTTCCAACTGGCCTGGGAGATGGTGGTCACGTCGACCCAGCGTCAGGTCGAAACCTCCATCGGCCCCCGGGGGGCCCGCATCGTGCCGCTGGCGGTGACCCTGTTCGTCTTCATCCTGATCGCCAACCTGTTCACCGTGGTCGGCCTGGGCGCCACCTACGACTTCCTGTTGCCGCCGGCGGCGGACATCAACCTGCCCCTGGCCATGGCCATCTTCGTGATCGTGCTGGTCCATGTCTCCTCGATCCGGGCCCGGGGCATCGTGGGCTACGTCAAGCACTATGTGACCCAGCCGTTCCCGATCTTCCTGTTCCCGGCCAACATCTTCATCAACTTCGTCGAGGAGCTGTCCAAGCCGGTCACCCTGGCCCTCCGTCTCTTCGGCAACCTGCTGTCGGGAGGGTTGATGCTGGCCCTGCTGGCCTTCCTGGTCCAGTGGAAGCTGGGGGCGATCCCGGTGGGCGGGATCCTGTTCATCGTCTTCGACCCGGTCTGGAAGCTCTTCGACCTGGCCATCGGCATCATCCAGGCCTTCATCTTCGCCCTGTTGACCATCCTCTATTTCGACACCGCCATGAGCGATGTCCACTAGCCGACCGGGCCCACCCAACCTCATTCTTCCCACCCACCGATCGTCGTAAAAGATCACAAGAAAAAGGAGAAGCACCAAATGGCAGACCCAACGATGGCAGAGGCAGTAAAGCTTGCCGGCGCCATGGTCGGCGGAGGCATCGCACTGGGCGGGGGCGCGGTCGGCGCCGCCATCGGTGACGGCCTGGCCGGTAGCCAGACGATCGCCGGGGTGGCTCGTCAGCCCGAGGCCCAGAGCCGGCTGTTCACCATCATGTTCCTGACCGTCGGCCTGGTCGAAGCCATGTACTTCATCAACCTGGCCTTCACCGCGCTGTTCGTCTTCTCGCTGTACAAGAAGTAGGTCAGTGAATTCGAGCGCCGTCCCTTCCCCTTCGGGCGGAGACGGCATCGACCCCCCAACGAAGCAAGGTTGACAGGACATGCCCAACGCGCCCATCGCCGCCAACAGTAACTTCCTGGTTCCCAACGGCACCCTGATCTTCGAGCTGGTCGCATTCATCATCGTGCTCGGGATCCTGGGCTGGAAGGTGCTGCCCATCCTCAACAAGGCGCTCACCGAGCGCCAGGATCAGATCCGGTCTGAGCTGGAGGCCGCCGACAAGGCCAAGGCCGATGCCGAGGATGCCGACGCCGAGCGCCGGAGCGAGCTGGAAGAGGCGCGCCGCCACGCCCGCGAGATCGTGTCCCAGGCCAACGCCACCGCCGAACAGGTGGTCTCCGCCTCCCAGGCCCGGGCCCAGACGGAGTACGACCGGATCGTCGGCGCCGCCGACGTCGAGATCGCCGCCGCCCGTCAGGCCGCGGTCGGGGAGGTCACCGCCCGGGTGGGGGAGATCGTGCTGGCCGCCGCCGAGCGGGTCATCGGCCGGGAGATCCAGGCCGCCGACCACCGGGACCTGATCGACGAGGCCGTCGCCGCCATCTCCGCGGAAGCCGAGTCGGGGAACACCGCCGGCTCCGCCGGGGTCGCCCGGTGAACCCTGCCCTCCAGGGCTATCTGGCCGCGGTGACCGAACGGCTGGCCGCCGACGGCACCCTCGAGCAGGCCGCCTCCGAGCTGTCGGCCGTGGCCGGCCTGGTCGACGGCAGTAACGAGTTGACCCTGGCCCTCGACGACGGTTCGGTGCCGGTCCCGGCCCGCCGGGCCGTCCTCGACGACCTGCTGGAGGGGAAGGTGCTCCCCGAGGTCCGGCGACTGGTGAACCGGACGGTGACGGTCGTCCCCGCCTCCGAGCTCACCGCCGCGCTGCACTGGCTGGCCCACCAGAGCGCCGCCAACGTGGCCCGCACCGCCGACGGCTGGGTCGACGAGGATGCCCCGGTGCTCGGGCGGTTGGCCTCCCGCAACCGGGTGGCGGGCTATGCCGCCGCGGTGTTCGAGATGGTGGAGACCGGCGAGATCGAAGAGATCGAGGACCAGCTGTTCCGGTTCGCCCGGACCGTCGAGTCCAACCCGGCACTCCGGGTGGCGCTGGGCGACCGCGACCTTCCGGTCTCGATACGCCAGTCGGTGGTCGGTGACCTCCTGGGTGACAAGGTCAACCCGGCCACCACCCGCCTGGCCGCCTATGCGGTCAAGGGTGGACGGGCCCGGGACATCGTCGGCACCCTCGACGCCCTGGTGGCCGCGGCCGCCCGCGCCCGGGGCTGGCGGGTCGCCCGGGTGGTGTCGGCCGACGAGGTGGCCGACGCCCAACGACGTGGCCTGAGCGAGGCCCTGGCCCGGTTGACCGGATCGCCGGTCGAGCTGCAGGTGACGGTGGACCCCAGTCTGCTCGGCGGGGTGGTCGTCCAGGTCGGCGACCTCCTGGTCGACGGCAGCGCCCGCCACCGGTTGGACGAGCTGGAGGAGCATCTCCTCGGGTTCGAATCGGACTACCAAATTCCACAAGGAAGGGAAACAGCCGATGGCTGAGTTGACCATCAACGCCGACGAGATCACCGCCGCCCTGCGGCGGCACGTCGATGACTACACCCCGGAGGTCGACACCGAGCAGGTGGGGCGGATCGTCGAAGTCGGCGACGGGATCGCCCGGATCACCGGCCTTCCCGGCGCGGCGGTGAACGAGATCCTCGAATTCGCCGACGGCACCGAGGGCCTGGCCCTCAACCTCGACGAGGAGACCATCGGCGCGGTCATCCTGGGCGAGGACACCGGCCTCGAAGAGGAGCAGCTGGTGAAGGCCACCGGCCGGATCCTCTCCGTCCGGGTCGGCGACGCCCTCCTCGGCCGGGTGGTCAACGCCCTCGGCGAGCCCATCGACGGCAAGGGCCCGATCAACTCGGAGGAGACCCGCCGGCTCGAGGTCCAGGCGCCCGGCATCGTTCGCCGGCAGCCGGTGCACGAGCCGTTGCAGACCGGCATCAAGGCCATCGACTCGATGACCCCGATCGGCCGGGGCCAGCGGGAGCTGATCATCGGCGACCGCAAGACGGGGAAGACCACCGTCGCCATCGACACCATCCTCAACCAGAAGGGCCTGGGGGTGAAGTGCATCTACGTGGCCATCGGCCAGAAGGCCGCCTCGGTGGCCCAGGCGGTGGCCACCTTCGAGCGGTACGGCGCCCTCGAGTACACCGTGGTGGTATTGGCCGGGGCCGGTGACCCCGCCCCGTTCAAGTACCTGGCTCCCTACACCGGATGCGCCATGGGCCAGCACTGGATGGACAACGGCGAGCACGCCCTCATCGTCTACGACGACCTCTCCAAGCAGGCCGAGGCCTACCGCCAGCTGTCCCTGTTGCTCCGCCGCCCGCCCGGCCGGGAGGCCTACCCGGGTGACGTCTTCTACCTCCACAGCCGGCTGCTCGAGCGGGCGGCCAAGTTGTCCGACGCCGAGGGCGGGGGATCGCTGACCGCCCTTCCCATCATCGAGACCAAGGCCGGCGACATCTCCGCCTACATCCCGACCAACGTGATCTCCATCACCGACGGCCAGGTGTTCTTGGAGAGCGAGCTCTTCTACTCCGGGATCCGCCCCGCCATCAACGTCGGTGTGTCGGTGAGCCGGGTGGGAAGTGCCGCCCAGGTCAAGGCCATGAAGGCGGTGTCCGGCACCCTGAAGATCGACCTCGCCCAGTTCCGGGAGCTCGAGGCGTTCGCCACCTTCGGTTCCGAGCTCGACAAGGTGTCCCAGGCCCAGCTGGACCGCGGCTACCGGCTCACCGAGCTGCTGAAGCAGGGGCTGAACTCCCCGGTCCCGGTGGAGGAGCAGGTGGTGGTCATCTTCGCCGGCGCCAACGGCTATGTCGACGAGATACCCGTCCCCGAGGTGCAGCGCTACGAGGCTGAGCTGCGCGGCTTCTTCCGGGCCAATCACGCCGATCTCCTCGACGGCATCCGGACCTCCGGCCAGCTTCCCGAAGGCGACAAGCTCGAAACCGCCCTCCGCACCTTCAACGACGGTTTCGACACCGGCCAGGGCGACTGATCCATGGCCGGCGGTCAGGAGCGCATCCTTCGACGACGGATCCGGAGTATCCAGTCGACGAAGAAGATCACCAAGGCGATGGAGCTCATCGCCGCCTCCCAGATCGTCCGGGCCCAGGGCCGGATCGCCGCCGCCCGCCCCTACGAGGCGGGGATGGCCCGCATCGTCCTCGAAGCCGCCGCCGGTGACCCGGTGGCCGCCGGCCACCTGCTCGGCACCCCGGAGACCATCGAGAAGGTGGCCGTCCTGTCGATGGCTGCCGACCGCGGGTTGTGCGGCGGGTACAACACCTCGGTGTTCCGGGCCACCGATCGCCACCTGGTGGCGGGGGAAGCCGAAGGCATCGAGTACCGGTTGTTCACGGTGGGGAAGAAGGCCCAGCGCTTCTTCCGCTTCCGGGGACGCGAGGTCGAGCAATCGTTCACCGGCTTCAGCGAGCGGCCCACCTTCGAAGACGCCCGGGTGGTTGCCGCCGCCGTCCTCACCCCGTTCGTCAACGGCGAGGTCGACCAGGTGATGATCGTCTCCACCCGTTACCACTCCGCCGGGACCCAGCGGGTCGAGGTCAGGCAGCTGTTGCCGTTGGTCGACCCCCGCCAGCTCCCGGTTGGCGATGACGATGGCGACGGCAGTTCCGGCCCGGTGTCGTCCACCAGCGCCGGTGACGGCGACGAGGTGCGGGCCGGATACACCGAATTCGAGCCCGACGCCGCCGAGCTGCTCGAGACGCTGGTACCCCGGGCCGCCGAGACCGCCATCTTCGCCGCTCTGCTCGAGGACGCCGCCTCCGAGCTCACCGCCCGGCAGCGGGCGATGGCGGCCGCCACCGACAATGCCGAGGAACTGGTCAAGAAGTACACGCGGATCATGAACCGGGCCCGGCAGGACACCATCACCACCGAGATCATGGAGATCGTCGGCGGCGCCGAAGCCCTGCGGGCCGGGGCCGACGAGGACGAGGGCGGACTGGTCATCGAGGCCAGGGTCTGAACATGAACCCGAACCTGTCCATGACCCTGCCCATGACCGCCACCACCGCCACCACTGAGATTTGCTGTTGCCACCACTACCCCAAGGGAGCCGAACGCTCATGACCACCACCGCAGCCGAACCCACCAAGACCCACACCCTGCAACCCGGCCGGGTGGTGGCCATCGCCGGTCCCGTCATCGACGTGGAGTTCCCGCCGCACGCCCTCCCCGAGATCAACCACGCCCTCGAGGTCGACATCGTCCTCGAGGGGAAGAAGATGGTGGTGACCGCCGAGGTCGCCCAGCAGATCGGCGACGGCCGGGTCCGGTGCATCTGCCTGAAAGCCACCGACGGCATGACCCGGGGGGCTGAGGTCCGGAACCTGGGCCGCGGTCTGCAGGTCCCGGTGGGCGACGCCGTCCTCGGGCACGTCTTCAACGTCCTGGGCGAGCCGCTCGACACCGACTCCATCGGCGAGGCCGAGGCGTACTGGGAGATCCACCGCCCCGCCCCCGACTTCGACGCCCTCGAGCCCCGGGCCCAGATGTTCGAGACCGGCATCAAGGTCATCGACCTTCTCGAGCCGTACGTACAGGGAGGCAAGATCGGCCTGTTCGGTGGGGCCGGCGTGGGCAAGACCGTCCTCATCCAGGAGATGATCAACCGGGTCGCCACCAACCACGGTGGGGTTTCGGTCTTCGCCGGCGTCGGTGAGCGCACCCGTGAGGGCACCGACCTCTGGATCGAGATGCAGGAGTCGGGGGTCATCGAAAAGGCGGCTCTCGTCTACGGGCAGATGGACGAGCCCCCGGGTGTCCGGCTGCGGGTGGCCCTGGCCGCCCTGACCATGGCCGAGTACTTCCGGGACGTGAAGAACCAGGACGTGCTGCTGTTCGTGGACAATATCTTCCGCTTCGTCCAGGCCGGGTCCGAGGTGTCCACCCTGTTGGGCCGGATGCCGTCGGCGGTCGGTTACCAACCGACGCTGGCCGACGAGATGGGCCAGCTGCAGGAGCGGATCACCTCCACCCGCGGTCGTTCGATCACCTCGCTGCAGGCCGTCTACGTGCCGGCCGACGACTACACCGACCCGGCGCCGTTCACCACCTTCACCCACCTCGACGCCACCACCGAGCTCTCCCGTGACATCGCCTCGCTGGGGATCTACCCGGCCGTCGACCCGCTGTCGTCGACCTCGAACATCCTCGCCCCCGAGATCGTGGGCGACCGCCATTACAACGTGGCCCGCCGGGTCCAGGGGGTGCTGCAGCGCTACAAGGAGCTGCAGGACATCATCGCCATCCTCGGCCTCGACGAGCTCTCCGAGGAGGACCGCGAGACCGTCTACCGGGCCCGGAAGATCCAGCGGTTCCTGTCCCAGCCGTTCAACGTCGGCGAGGTGTTCACCGGGCTGAAGGGCGTGACCGTCCCGGTGGAGGAGACGGTGGAATCGTTCGAGGCACTGGTCAACGGCGACCTCGACGAAGTTCCCGAGCAGGCGTTCCTCAACGTCGGGGGGGCCGAGTCGGTGCTGGAAAAAGCCCGCTCCCTCGAAAAAGAATGAGCGGACGGATCCTGATCGATGCCTGACGACGCGGTCTACGCCGCCAAGGTGGTCACCCCCGAGCGGGTGCTGTTCAGTGGCCCTGCCACCGAGGTCATCCTCCGGACGGCCGACGGCGACATCACCTTCCTGGCCGGCCACAGCCCGCTGGTGGGGACCGTCGAGCCCGGCCTGGTCCGGGTGGTGCGGGAAGAGGGCGAGGAGCAGCGGATCGCCGTCCACGGCGGCTTCGTCCAGGTCGAGCAGCATGTCGACGCCGATGTCGAGGGTGGGTCCTCGTCGTCTCCTTCCTCTCCTTCGTCCCCCTCCTCCCCGTCGTCGGGCACCGGCGGGACACTGGTCACCGTGCTGGCCGGCATCGCCGAGTTGGCCGAGGAGATCGACACCGACCGGGCCCAGCTGGCCCACGATGCCGCCGAGGCCCGGGTGACCGAGTTGGCATCCGCCGGCCGGACCTCGGAGTCGGGGGCTGAAGATGAAGTCGATGCCGAGGTCATCGAAGCCGAGGCGGCGCTACGGCGTTCCGAGGTTCGCCTGGAAGCCGCCGGGGTGACCGCTGGGGCCGGTTCCTAGCGTCCGCGAAGGGGCCGGTGGCCGCCGTCAGTTGAATTCGATGGCGCTGTACTCGCTGAGTTTGTGCAGCGGGTGCCGGGCATCGATGAGGCGCACGGTGCCGGACTTGGACCGCATCACCAGCGACTGGGTGCTGGCCCCGAAGTGGTCGTAGCGAACCCCGCTCAGCAGTTCACCGTCGGTGATGCCGGTGGCGGCGAAGAAGCAGTTGTCGCCTCGGACCAGATCATCGGTGGTGAGTACGGCGTTGAGGTCGTAGCCGGCCGCAATCGCCGCGTCCCGCTCGGTATCGTTGCGGGCCCACAGGCGCCCCTGGATCTCGCCCCCCATCGACTTGAGCGCCGCCGCCGCGATCACGCCCTCGGGGGTGCCGCCGATCCCGAACAGGATGTCGACTCCGGTGTCGGGCCAGGCGGTGGCGATGGCACCCGCCACGTCCCCGTCGGTGATCAACCGGATCCGAGTGCCGGCTTCGCGCACCGAACGGATGAGATCGTCGTGGCGAGGGCGATCGAGGATCACCGCGGTCAGGTCCCTCACGGATGTCCCCTTGGCCTTGGCCACCGAGTGGAGGTTGTCCGCTACCGAGGCGGTCACGTCGATGGCGCCCTTCGCCCACGGGCCGACCGCCAACTTCTCCATGTACACGCAGGGCCCCGGGTCGAACATGGTTCCCCGCTCGGAGGCGGCGATCACCGCCAGCGCCCCTCCGCGCCCGAGGGCGGTGGGGGTGGTGCCGTCGATGGGGTCGACGGCGATGTCGGTTTCCGGCGGGGAGCCGTCACCGATCCGCTCGCCGTTGAACAGCATCGGGGCATTGTCCTTCTCCCCTTCACCGATGATCACGATCCCGTCCATGGCGATGCTCGAGAGGACGATGCGCATGGCGTTGACCGCGGCCCCGTCCGCCCCCTCCTTGTCACCCCGTCCCATCCACCGGGAGGCGGCCATGGCCGCCGCCTCGGTGACACGGACGAGCTCCATGGCCAGGTTGCGGTCGGGGGCTTGCGATGAGGGTGTCACGGGCCATGAGGCTACATCGGTCGGAGCCGGCGGCCGGAAGAACCCGTGATGAAGGAGAAACCGCGACGAAGGGTGAGGTGGGCGCCACGCTGGAGAGGAATCCTCGGGGTGGCCGCGCCCACGCGCCATACTGGCCGGGTGGATAGCTTCTCGGTCACCGCCAACGGGCAATTGTCGGGGACGGTGAGAGCCGGAGGGGCCAAGAATTCGGTCTTGAAGCTGATGGCCGCCTGCCTGTTGGCCGAGGGTCGCCACGTGCTCACCAATGTGCCCCGCATCTCCGACGTGGACACCATGGGCGAAGTGCTCTCGGCCATGGGAGCCACCGTGGAGCGGGGGGAGGCCCCCGACGAACTGGTGGTGACCACCCCGGCCGAGTTGGCGCCCGAGGCCCCCTACCACCTGGTGGAGAAGATGCGGGCCTCGGTGGTGGTGCTCGGCCCGTTGCTGGCCCGGTGCGGCCGGGCCCGGGTGTCGATGCCCGGCGGGGACGATTTCGGGCTCCGGCCCATCGACATGCACCTCCACGCGCTCGAGTCGCTGGGGGCGACCTTCCAGTCGGCGCACGGCTACATCGAGGGGACCGTCGAGTCCTCGGTGGCGGGGATGCCCCGGCTCGTGGGGAACAAGGTGGTGCTCGAGTACCCGAGCCACACCGGCACCGACAACGTGCTGATGGCGGCGGCGCTGGCCAAGGGGACCACCGTCATCGAGAACGCCGCCCGGGAGCCCGAGGTGCTCGATCTGGCCGAATTCCTCAACGCGATGGGCGCCAACATCACCGGGGCGGGATCGTCCCGCATCGAGGTCGAGGGGGTCGAACGGCTGCATCCGGCGCAGCACGCGGTCATCCCCGACCGGTTGGTGGTGGCCACCTTCTTGGTGGCGGCCGGACTGGCCGGAGGCGAGGTGGTGGTGGAGGACGGCCGGCCCGATCACATGGACATGCTGCTCCGGAAGCTGACGGCCACCGGCATCGAGATCACCCAGGAGCCCGAAGGGCTTCGGGCGGCCCGGGACTCGTCGACGCGGCTGCATTCGGTGGACGTGGCCACGCTGCCGTATCCCGGGGTGGCCACCGACTACAAGCCACTGCTGGTGACCCTGCTGACGGTGGCGGAAGGGGTGGGCATCGTCACCGAGAACCTCTTCTTCGGGCGGTTCCGGTACGTCGACGAACTCAAGCGCATGGGGGCGGACATCCGGACCGAGGGGCATCATGCGGTGGTGCGGGGGGTGGATCACCTCTCCAGTGCCCAGGTTCGGGCCCTCGACGTCCGGGCCGGGGCCGCGTTGGTGCTGGCCGGCCTGGTGGCCGACGGGGAGACCACCATCCGGGACGCCCACCACGTCGACCGTGGCTACGAGGACCTGGCCGGGAAGCTGACCTCGCTCGGCGCCAAGGTATCCCGGGACTGACCGCTATCCGTTCCGCTATACGCTCGGCACCTCATGGCGTCCCCCTCCCAGCCGTCCTCCGACCGTAAGGACCCGGCCTCCCTGTTCCGAGCGGCCCAAGCCGGCGACCGGGTGGCCCTGGCCCGGTTGCTGTCCCTGATCGAACGTGGGGGACCGCCGTCGCGGGCGATCGCCGGTCTCGCCTACCAGACGAAATTGGCGAGCTACACGGTGGGCATCACCGGAGCCCCCGGGGCGGGGAAGTCCACCCTCACCGACCGGTTGATCGCCATTGCCCGAGTGGCCGGTCAGGTCGGGGTGCTGGCCATCGATCCGTCGTCGCCGTTCTCCGGCGGGGCCATTCTCGGCGACCGGGTCCGCATGCAGAACCACGCCCTCGACGATGCCGTGTTCATCCGGTCGATGGCCACCCGTGGCCACCTCGGTGGATTGGCGGTGGCGGTTCCCGATGCCGTGCGGGTGCTGTCGGCCACCGGGTTTCCGTTGGTGTTCATCGAGACGGTGGGGGTCGGCCAGCAGGAGGTCTCGGTAGCATCGGCTGCCGACACCACGGTGGTGGTGGTCAACCCGGGGTGGGGCGACGCCATCCAGGCCAACAAGGCCGGGCTCATGGAGATCGCCGACCTGTTCGTCATCAACAAGGCCGATCGTCCCGGCGCCCGGGAGACGCGGCGCGATCTCGACCAGATGCTCGATCTCGCCACCCCTGACACCCTTGATGACTGGCGGCCACGGATTGTGGAGACGGTGGCTTCCTCCGGCGAGGGCTGCCAACCGTTGTGGGATGCCATCGGTGAGCACCGGGCCCATCTGGAGGCCCAGGGTCTGCTCGAGGAACGTCGGCGTCAGCGTCTCGAGCGCGAGTTCCGCCAGATCGTCACCGGCCGGGTCGACCAGAGGATCCACAGCCCACGGTTCGCCAAGGTGCTGAGCGAGGTGACCGACGCGCTGGTCGACGGGGACATCGATCCCTACGAAGCCGCCGACCGGATGCTGTCGGCCATCGCCGACGACGATACCGATAGCGTTTGAGTGTGACCAGCAACCCGCAAGTGGAGATCGAGGCGCGGCGCCAACCGGTGTCGGTGCCCACCTCCATCGGCGGGCCACTGCTGCCTCCGGCCGAGGATCCCGGCTGGTTCCGGCGGGCGGTCTTCTACGAGGTGTACATCCGGGGATTCTTCGACGCCAACGACGACGGCACTGGCGACATCCCCGGACTGACCGCCAAACTCGACTATCTCCAGTGGCTCGGGGTCGACTGCCTGTGGCTGCTTCCCTTCTATGACTCGCCCCTCCGGGACGGCGGCTACGACATCAGCGACTACTACTCGGTCCACCCCGACTACGGCACCGTCGAGGATCTCCAGAAGCTGCTGAGCGAGGCCCACGCCCGGGGCATGCGGGTCATCGCCGACCTGGTGATCAACCACACCAGCGACCAGCACCCTTGGTTCCTCGAGTCCCGTCGGGATCGCACCAATCCCCGGGCCGACTGGTATGTATGGAACGACGACGACCAGCGGTGGCCCGAGGCCCGGATCGTCTTCGTCGACGTCGAGCGTTCGAACTGGGCCTACGACCCGGTCCGGGATCAGTACTTCTGGCATCGCTTCTACGGCCACCAGCCCGATCTCAACTATGCCAACCCGGAAGTGGCCGAGGCCATGCTGGACGTGGTCCGGTTCTGGCTCGACCTCGGGCTCGACGGGTTCCGTCTTGACGCGGTGCCCTTCCTGTTCCAGTCGGACGGGACGTCCGGGGAGAACCTTCCCGAGACCCACGCCTTCATCCGCCGGGTGCGGGCCGAGCTCGAAGCCGACTATCCGGGCCGGATCCTGCTGGCCGAAGCCAACGGCTGGCCGGCCGACGTCGCCGACTACTTCGGGGACGGCGACGAATGCCAGCTCTGCTTCCACTTTCCCCTGATGCCCCGCCTGTTCATGGCCGTACGGCGAGAGCAGCGCTATCCGATCACCGAGATCCTGGCCCAGACCCCCGAAGCCCCGCCCGGTTGCCAGTGGGCGATCTTCCTGCGCAACCACGATGAGCTGACGCTGGAGATGGTGTCGGATGAAGATCGCGACTACCTGTTCTCCGAGTACGCCAAGGACCCGAGGATGAAGCGGCACATGGGCATCGGGCGCCGGCTGGCCCCGCTGCTCGAGCGTGACCGGCGGCTGACCGAGCTGCTGTACTCGTTGTTGTTGACCCTCCCGGGAAGTCCGGTCCTCTACTACGGGGACGAGCTGCAGATGGGGGACAACCTGTATCTGGGTGATCGTGACTCGGTTCGCACGCCGATGCAGTGGACCCCTGACCGCAACGGCGGCTTCAGCCGGGCCGACTTCGCCCAGCTCTACCTGCCTCCGTTGATGGACCCCGTCTACGGATTCGCGGCGGTGAATGTGGAGGCCCAGCAACGGAATTCGAGCTCGTTCCTCCATTGGCTCCGGCGGATGCTGGCGGTGCGCCGCCAGTTCTCCCTGTTCGGCACCGGATCGTTCGAAGCCCTCCCGTGCGCCAACCCGTCGGTGCTGGCCTTCGTGCGTTCGACGCCGCCGGGGGACGACGACACCGAGCGGGGCTCGGGAGTCACCATGGAAGGCGCCTCCTCCGCCGAGGTCGGGGCGGACGGGTACCTGGCGCCGGGCGAGGATCCCGAAGAAATCAACCCGCTTCTCTGCATTCACAACCTGAGCCGGTTCTCTCAACCGGCCGATCTGTATTTGGGCAGGTGGGCGGGTCGCCAGCCCGTGGAACTTCTGGGGCGGGTACCGTTTCCGATTGTGGGAACCGAACCGTATCCGGTCACCATGGCCCCCTACGGCTACCAATTGTTCGAACTGGTGGAACCGATCCAGACGCTGGCCGGAGAGCTCCTCCTGGCCGGGGAACTCCCCCGGGAGGGGTCGCTGTGAGTTGGTCGGAGACCGGTCTCGCCCTGGAGGAGGTCCCCGCCTCCGCCTATCCGGCCCTGCGTGAGCTGGTGGCGGCCTTCGCCAGTCACCGCCCCCGGTGGGGCGCCGATGGCGATGCCGTCGCCGTCGGCAGTGACGGCCTCGACGATGGCAGTGTGACCATCGGGGAAGACCTCGCCGATGTCGCCCCGGAGTCGGTCACCATCCGGAGCGCAGATGTGGTGCGCTCGGGTCGGCCCGGGCTCATCAGCGTGATCGCCGACGTCCCCGGCCGGTTGGTCCACGCGGTGCTCGGTCTCCGGGCCCCGGGGGACGAGGTGCAATTCCTGGTCGACGCCGACGACTCGCCGCTGGGGATCTTCGAGGACGGAGACGGTCTGGCCGTCGTCTTCGACGCCACCTCCGACGCCGAATTGATGCGATGCCTGCTCGAGGCGGTCGGCGGGGCGAGTGGGGGCGACTACGAACGGGTGCGCCGGATCGCCATCACCGACGACACCGTGTCGCTCACCTTCGACGACCGGGTGGCCTTCACCGTCTATCAGCAGCTGCCGCCCGACGGGGGCCCCCATCCCGGGCTCGAGCTCTTCCTCGGCCTTGACGCAGTCGGGTTCAACCATCTCCTCGCCCCCATCGCGGTGTGGCGCCGGGGTCGGACCGATCTCGGCGTGGTGCGGGAGTACCAGACCGGCAACACCGGGGGTTGGTCGTTGGCCCTCACCTCGTTGCGGGACCTCTACGCCGCCGGTGGCGAGCCCGAACGGGCGGGGGGCGACTTCGCCGCCGAGGCACGGCGTCTCGGCACCATGACGGCCAGGATGCACCTGGGACTCGACCAGGCGTTCGGTCGCCAGATGGGAGACATCGCCGCCTGGGTCGCCGAGGTCGAAGACGCGGTCCGGTTGGTCGACCCTGGCCTGCTGGCCACCGACACGGTGGCCAGCTTGCTGGATGACCTTCGGACGTCGGACACCCGGTGTGCGGCCATCCGGACCCACGGCGATTTCCACCTCGGCCGGGTGTCCCGCAATGATCTCGGGTGGTACGTGCTCGACTTCTCGCCCGGCGGGCGGTCGGCGCTCACCGCCGGGGTGATCACCGCCGACGGGACAGACTTCCGGTCGCCGCTGGCCGACGTGGCCGACATGTTGTGGTCGTTCCACCACGTGGCCGTGGTCGCGGCCACCGAGCGCGACCCCTATGGGCGCCTGGGACTGAGCGAGCTGGGTCATGCCTGGGAGGTCCGAAACCGGCGGGCATTCCTTTCCGAGTATCTGGTCACCCCGGGGATCGGCAGCCTGGTGCCCCCGACCCGGGACATGGTGCGGAACCTGGCCGCGGCGTTCGAGCTCGAGCGCTCGGCCTCGATGATGGCCCTGCGGGCCTGACGGTGAGGAACTGAGATGCGGATAGGGATCCTCACCGGAGGGGGCGACTGTCCCGGCCTCAACGCGGTGATCCGCGCGGTGGTCGTCGGCGGCGCGGTTCGCTTCGAGGATGAGGCGGTCGGGTTCCTGGACGGGTGGCGGGGAGTCATCGAAGGCGCCACCATCCCGCTGCGGCCCGACGAGTGCCGGGGGATCCTGACCCGGGGGGGCACCATCCTCGGCTCGTCGCGCACCAACCCGTTCGCCACCGACGAAGGGCCGGATCGCGTCCTCTCCTCCATCAGGCGGTTGGGCATCGACGCGCTGGTGGCCATCGGGGGCGACGACACCCTGGGAGCCGCCGACCGGCTGGCCGGGATGGGTCTCCACGTGGTCGGCGTACCCAAGACCATCGACAACGACCTGTCGGGGACCGAGGTCACCTTCGGCTTCGATACCGCCGTCCAGGTTGCCACCGAGGCGATCGACCGGCTCCAGACGACCGCCGAGTCCCATCATCGGGTCATGGTGTGCGAGGTGATGGGGCGCAACGTCGGTCACATCGCCGTGCACGCCGGCATCGCCGGTGGCGCCGCCGAGATCCTGATCCCGGAAGAGCCGTTCTCCATCGATGCCGTCTGCCAACGTCTCCGGGATCGGCACTCCGGCGGCCGTTTCTTCTCGACCCTGGTGGTGGCGGAAGGAGCCCTCCCCCGGGACGAGACGGCGGCGCTGGCGGCCAAAGGTGCCAGGGTCCCGTTCGGGGGCACCGACCAGTTCGGACACGCCCGGCTCGGAGGCATCGGCGGGTGGCTGGCCCAGGAGATCGAGCGCCGGACCGGCTACGAGGCGCGGGCCACGGTGTTGGGCCATATTCAGCGAGGCGGGTCACCCACCGCCTTCGACCGGGTGCTGGCCACCCGGTTCGGTGCCGCCGCCCTGCAGGCGGTCCACGACGGGGACTTCGGGGCGATGGTGGCGCTCCAGGCCGGGAACATCGTGTGCATCCCGCTGTCGGAGGCCGCCGGCAAGCCGAGGACCGTCGATCCCCACCTCTACCACGAGGTGGCCGGGCTCTATCTCGGCTGACGCCGCCGGCCCGACGGGGACGGTCGATCGGGGTCAGTCAGCGGGGTCAGAAGGCGGGTCAAGCAGGGTCGAGTCAGGCGGATCAACTCAGACGGTCAGTCAGTGGCCGCTGGAGACCGGTACCCGGACCTTCAGCTCTTCGGCCGCCTGCTCCGGGTTCTTGATGTTGATCAGCACCCCGGTGCCGAGCTCGAATCCGGCCACCGTGGTCAGCTTGGGCACCACGTGGACATGCCAGTGGTACGGCTCGGGGGCGCGGTAGGGGGCGGAGTGGAAGACCAGGTTGTAGGCCACGTCGCCGACCACATCGCGGAGACTTCCGAGTGTCTCCTTCAGCGCCTTGCCCACCGCCTTGAGGTCGGCCGGGGGGCTGTGGTGGAGGTGCGGGCAGTGGGTGCGGGGGATGATCATCATCTCGTAGGGCGACCCGCTCCAGAACGGGCAGATGACCAGCACCCGCTCGTCGGCGTAGACGACCCGGTGGCCGACGTTTTCCTCGGCATCGAGGGCGGTACAGAGGAGGCAGCGTCCGGCGAACCGCGCGAAACCCGCCTGCTCCTCCACCAGTTCTCGGGGGACGAACGACATGCCCAACAACTGACCGTGGGGATGGTCGACGGAGGCTCCCGCCTCGCGGCCCGAATTGACGATGGCCTGGCTGTAGCGGAGGCCCGGGATGGTCGAGTGCTCCTCGATCCGATCGCGGATGGCCGCCATGACCAGTCCGGTCTGGTCGTCACTCAGCATCGCCCAGGTCTTGTCGTGCTCGGCGGAGATGACCAGTACCTCGTGGATGCCGCCGGCGGTGGCCTGGGTGAAGACCGGACCGCGGTTGGTGACCACGAAGGGCTCGTCACCCTCGAAGGCCGGGTAGAGGTTCGGGACCACCCGCACCAGCCAACGACCTTCGGGGCCATAGGTCTCCAGCGCCGGGGGAGAGGTCTCCTCGTTGCCCGGGCAGAAGGGGCAGGGTCGGGAGGTGTCCGCCTGGGTCGTCGCCATCGGCGAGAAGGCCATGGGCCGGTTGGCACGATCAGTGCTGACGACCACCCATCGGCCGGTGAGAGGATCGAGGCGGAGCTGGTTCATCTGCGTGGTGTCTGTCCCATGAGGTTGGTATTCGGGATCGAAGCTAATCGTGTCCACCTAGGTGTTATCGGCAGGTTTCCGATGGTTCCTGAGCGGCTCGGGGCGCCGGTGTGCACCCCCAACGTAGCAATCCCCAAGGCTCAGGTGGCGTAGGGGGGTCCATAAGAAACGGTTCAGGACGGCGGTTCTTGCGCGTCGGGCGGCAATCCCGGCTTCGGCCTGGGGGCGTCGGGATGAAAGAATCGTCGCCGATGTCCACCCCCACACCGTCGGTCGCCGCGTCTGGTGGCTGTTTCCGTCAACCGGGGTGCCGGCTACGAGGTGGTGGTGCTGGCCCACGTCCTGGCCGCGGTGATCGGGTTCGGCGCGGTGGGCGTCGCCGGCGCCTACGCGGTGGTCCTCGGCCGCCGAGGCCCGACGACCGAGTCGGTGGTGAGGTACTACCGGCCCGGGGTGAACTGGGCCGGCCGGGTCCTGTTCGTGGTCCCGGTCCTCGGGTTGGTGCTCATCGGGATGAGCCACAGCACCCGCGGCGGCTACGGGTTCTCGGACGCCTGGGTGATGGTGGGGCTCTTGCTCTGGGTGGTGGCGGCGCTGGCGGCGGAGATGGTGCTGTGGCCCAGCGAGCGCGGACTTCAGCAGTTGGTGGCCGCGGGGAATGGGAGGATTCGGCCCATCGGTCGCTGACCTGGCGGGTGGCCGGGACCTCCGCGGCGCTGCTGATCATCTTCGTGGCGTCGATGGTGGTGATGGTGGCCAAGCCCTGAGGCAGACGGTCAACCGACGACGAAGGTGCGCAGGACCACGCGGGCTTCGTCGATCCGACCCTGTCGGACCAGCGGAACCACCTGGCTCTCGAGGATCCGGTCCCAGTCGAGCGACTCGGTCGAGGTGCCGGTGTCCTTCACCAACCATCGGGCTTCGTCGAGCAGCTCCGCCACCACGGCCACGTCGAAGTCGAGAGTTCCGGCGACCCGGGACCGGAGCCACCCGGCCAGAGCCGGACTGGCGCCCCCGGTGGCGACGGCCACCGTCACCGACCCTGCCCGGTGCACCGCCGGGAGCAGGAAGCTGCAGTTGTCGACGTCGTCGGCACTGTTCACCCACACCCCGGCGGCGTCGGCATCGGCGAATACCGCATGGTCGACCTCCGGACGGCCGGTGGCGGTGACCACCAGCCGGTAGTCGGCGGCTTCCGGGCTCCGGTAGGGGCGGGTCTCGATGGTCAGCGACCCGGCCCTCCCCCCGGCCGGCGGATCTGTCCCCCAGGAGCGGATGTCGCCGATGACCTCAGGGGCCACCACGGTGACCAGGGCACCGCAACCCAGGAGCCCTTCGACCTTGCGGGCGGCCACCCGCCCACCGCCCACCACCAGGCATCGCCGGCCGGAGACCACCAGCGAGACCGGGTACAGCACGGCAGTTGGGGCCACGTCTGCCCGATCAGCCGTGCACGTCGAGGGGGGCGGGGTCCATCTCCAGAGGGGTCAGCGCCGGGGGGCCCACCATCCCGGCCGCCACCGTGCCATTGGTGGTCGGGTCGATCACCACGAAACTCCCGGTGATCCGGTTGCGGCGGTAGAGATCGGCAGCCAGGGGAGTGGCCACGGCAATGGTGGCCGTGCCGATGTCGTTTTCGGCCAGGGAGTCGGCCGGCAGCAGCTCCAGCCGGTTGACGTCCAACCGGCCGTCCACCGACACCACCCTGGCCGGGGTGACCCGGGTGGTGTGCTTGATCCGATACCGGGCACCCGCGGTCAGCGGGCGCGGGTCGAACCAGCAGATGGTGGCGACCAGCTGGGTCACCACGTCGGGAGGGTCGTCGGCGGCGGCCAGCAGGTCACCCCGGCTGACGTCGACGTCGTCGGCCAGCTCCACCGACACCGACAGTCCCACCGCGGCCTCCTCGAGCGGCCCGTCGAGGGTCTCCACCGCGGTCACCGTCGAGCGCTGCCCACCGGGGAGCACGACCACCTCGTCGCCCTGCCGGAGAGGGCCTCCATTGACCATGCCGGCGTAGGTCCGGCCGCCACCCGGTTGGCGGAGCACCCACTGGACCGGGAGCCGGGCGCCGGAGCCCTGGCGGTCCCCGTGGGCCCCGGCCCACTCACCGGCCGGCGCCTGCTCGAGGGATTCGAGGATGGTGGGACCCTCGTACCACGGGGCGGCGCCGGAGCGAACGGCCACGTTGTCGCCGTTGAGCGCGGACACCGGGATCACGATGCACGACTCCACGCCCAACCGGTCGGCCAGGCGGGTCATCTCGGTGACCACCTGCTGGTAGGTGGACGGGTCCCAATCGGCCAGGTCCATCTTGTTGGCCGCCACGATCAGGTGGCGGACGCCCAGCAGCGCGGCGATGCAGACGTGGCGGCGGGTCTGCTCCCGCAGCCCCTTGGGGGCGTCCACCACCACCAGGGCCAGGTCGGCCGTCGAAGCGCCGGTGGCCATGTTGCGGGTGTACTGCACATGGCCGGGACAGTCGGCGATGACGAACTTGCGGGTGGGGGTGGCGGCATAGCGATAGGCGACGTCGATGGTGATCCCCTGCTCCCGTTCGGCGCGGAGCCCATCGGTCACAAAGGAGAGGTCGATGCCGTCCACGCCCCGCCGGCGGGAGGCCGCCTCCACCGCTTCGATCTGATCGTCGAACAGCTGCTTGGTGTCGTGGAGCAGGCGGCCGATGAGGGTGGATTTGCCGTCGTCCACCGATCCGATGGCGGCAAACCGCAATAGGTCCATCACCGGCTGGTCGGCTCCCTGGGAGCCATGACCGTGGGCAACCAACCTGTCGTCGTCCGGAACCCGGCCGGGGTCAACCGCGGTGCCGGTGCCGTCTGCAGTTGCCGCCACGGTTTAGAAGTAGCCCTCGCGCTTGCGGTCTTCCATCGAGGTTTCCGAGAACCGGTCGTCGGCCCGGGTTGCCCCCCGTTCCGAGACCCGCGACACCGCCACCTCCTGGATGATGCGGGCCAGGGTGGTCGCCTCCGAGCGCACCGCCCCGGTGCAGGTGGCGTCGCCCACCGTGCGGAACCGGACCGTCTCCTCGAAGGCGGTCTCGCCCGGGCCGGGCACCACCCAGGCGGACTCGGCCAACAGCATGCCGTCCCGCTCGATGACCGAGCGTCGGTGGGCGTAGTAGATGGACGGGAGTTCGATCGACTCGCGTTCGATGTACTGCCAGATGTCCAGCTCGGTCCAGTCCGACAACGGGAAGGCCCTCAGGTGCTCGCCCGGCTGCACCTGGCCGGAGTAGAGCTGCCACAGCTCCGGCCGCTGGCGCTTGGGGTCCCACTGGCCGAAGGTGTCCCGGAAGGAGAGCACCCGCTCCTTGGCCCGGGCCTTGTCCTCGTCCCGCCGGGCGCCACCGATGCAGGCGTCGAATCCGTGGGCACCGATGGCGTCGAGCAGCGCGGTCGTCTGCAGGCGGTTCCGCATGCCTCCGTGACCGGGGTCCGCCACCCGGCCGGTGTCGATCGACTCCTGTACCGAGGCGACCAGCAGCCGCTCGCCCAGCTCCTCGATGCGCCGGTCCCGGAAGTCGATGACCTCGGGGAAGTTGTGGCCGGTGTCGACATGCATGACCGGGAACGGGAAGCGACCGGGACGGAAGGCCTTCTCGGCCAGCCGGAGCAGCACCGCCGAGTCCTTGCCCCCGCTGAACAGGAGCACCGGGCGTTCACACTCGGCGGCCACCTCCCGCATGATGAAGACGGCGTGGGCCTCCAACAGATCGAGGTGGTCGACGGTCGGCCGGAGGTTCCTCCCGGTGACAGCCTCCAGGGATCCGGAGGCGGGGGGATCGAGGGTGGTTGTCATGGTGGGAATCGTTCCTGTCCCTGGTCAGTGGCGGCTTGAAGAAGAATGGAATAGGCCGATGGGCCGGCCCGGTTGTGTACAACATCGGGAAGCCCGAGGTGATTCCACCAAAAGATGATCCGATTAGTCATATATACTAGCGGGGCCGGATACCTGCAAGGTCCCGGGGCCCCCCGCACGAACCCCTCGACGAGAGCGAGCCACCTTGTCCAGCCAGCCCCAACTGACGACCCTCCATCACGAGCTGGCTGAGGTTTCGGCCGAGTTCGAGTCGGCCCCGGCCGGGAAGGTCATCACCTGGGCGCTGGAGCGGTTCGGGTCCAAGGTCTCGCTGGCCTGCTCCTTCCAGGATGCGGTCATCGTCGACCTGGCGGTGGCCGCCGATCCGGGGATCGAGGTCGTCTTCCTCGACACCGGGGCGCACTTTCCCGAGACCCTGGCCTACGTCGAGACCATCCGCCAGCGCTACAACCTCAACCTGACCACCACCCACCCGGTGGAAGGGGCCGAGGACTGGCCGTGCGGGTCGGAAAGATGCTGCGAATTCCGCAAGGTCCTCCCCCTCAAGCAGGCACTCCAGGGCCAGGAGGCGTGGATGACCGGGGTCAAGCGGGTGGACGCCCCGACTCGGGCCGCCGCCCCCATCGTGTCCTTCGACGAGAACTGGGGGATGGTCAAGATCAATCCCCTGGCCACCTGGACCGACCAGGACATCGCCGGCTACGAGGCCGACCACGGCATCCCCCGCCACCCGTTGCTGTCGCAGGGCTACCTGTCCATCGGGTGTGCACCGACCACCCGCCCGGTGGCCCCGGGCGAGGATCCGAGAGCCGGGCGTTGGTCCGACTCGGACAAGGTCGAGTGCGGGCTGCACCTCTGAGATGGCCAAGGACCAGGACGAGCTCTACGGTCTGACCATTCGGGGCACCGACCGGGTGATGCCCTTCATCAACCCCTACCGGACCCACGGCGAGCTCAACGACATCGAGAAGCAGAAGCTGGCCCGGGCGCCGTTGGACGTGGTCGACTCCATCATCAACGTCTACGCCAAGGAGGGACCCTCGGCGATCGCCAAGGTGCCCGGCGAGGTGGAACGCCTGAAGTGGGCCGGGATCTATCCGCAGAAGCAGGGCGGCGACGCCTTCATGATGCGGATCAAGGTTCCCGGCGGGCACCTGACCGCCGCCCAGTTCCGCGAGATCGGGGTGGTGGCCGACGCCTTCGGCGAGGGACCCGACGGCACCGAGAGCCGGGTGTTCGGCTCCAAGTACGCCGATCTCACCACCCGGCAGTCGGTGCAGATCCACTGGATCCGCATGGAGGACATCCCCCGCATCTGGCGGCGGTTCGCCTCGGTGGGTCTGACCACCATCCAGGGCTGCGGGGACGGCGCTCGCAACGTGCTCTGCTGCCCGGTGTCCGGCGTCGATGCCGACGAGGCGTTCGACGCCTACCCGGTGGTCAAGCAGGTCTCGGCCTTCTTCACCGGGAACCGCGAGTACGCCAACCTCCCCCGCAAGTTCAAGATCTCCATCACTGGTTGCTTGGAGGACTGTGCCCAGGCCGACATCAACGACATCGGGCTCTGGCCGGCCCGGGCCGACGACGGGACCCTGGGGTTCAACCTCTTGGCCGGCGGCGGCCTCTCCGACGGCGAGCGGATGGCCTCGGATCTCGACGTCTTCGTCCGCCAGGACCAGGCCCTGGAGGTCTGCCGGGCCATCGCCCAGACCTTCGGGGAGCTCGGCAACCGCGAGAACCGCGGCCTGGCCCGGATGCGGTACCTGGTCCAGGAGCTGGGCCCGGAGGGATTCCGGGCCGAGGTGGCGGCCCGGGCCGCCTTCGATCTGGTCCCGGCCGGGGAGTCGCTCACCCGCCGGTACCGCGGCGACCACATCGGGGTCCACCCGCAGAAGGAGGACGGGCTGTTCTACGTCGGGTGCTCGGTCCCGGTGGGGAGGATGAACGGCCCGGAGATGGTGGAGGTCGCCCGGCTGGCCGAGACCTACGGGGACGGCACCATCCGGATCGCCACCGACCAGAACTTCACCCTCACCGGTGTCCCCGGCGACAAAGTCGAGCAGCTGCTGGCCGAGGACATCCTGGCCAAGTACTCGCCGTATCCGGGCCCGTTCTCCCGGGGGGTGGTGGCCTGCACCGGCACCGAGTTCTGCCGCTACGCCATCGTCGAGACCAAGGAGCGGGCGGTGAAGTGGGCGCGCTTCCTGGATGCGGAGCTGGCCGGGGAACCGGTGGGTGCCGCCCCGACGCCCAACGGGTGGTCCGGCCCCCGGGAGGACGCCGGGGTCATCCGGATGCACTTCTCCGGGTGCTCGGCCAGTTGCGCCCAGCCCCAGATCGCCGACATCGGGTTCCGGGGGGCGGTGACCCACGTGGGCACCCACCTGGCCGAAGCCGTCGACATCGGCCTCGGGGGATCGCTGGGGTCTGCCCCCGGGTTCATCGACTGGGTGGAGGGGTCCCGGCCGGTCAACGACGTCCCCGATGCCCTGCTCCGCATCGTCCGGCGCTACCAGTCCGAGCGTCGTCCCGACGAGCCGTTCTACAATTGGGCCCGGCGGGTCCCCAACGACGACCTCCGGGTCACCCTGGGCGAAGCCGGGACGGGAACCCCCGTCATGTTGACGACCAAACCGGAAGCGCGGGTCAAGTGAACGGCTATCGAATCCGCGACGAGATCAACGGGATCGCCGAGCCGCCCGGGAAGACCTGGTTCTGGGAGCTCGAGGCCGGGGTCATCGAGGCTGACCGGTGCATCCAGTGCGGAACGTGTGTGGCCGTCTGCCCGTCGAACTCCATCGGCATCGGGGAGGACACCTTCTTGCCCGAGCTGGTCAAGATGTGCACCGGCTGCTCGCTGTGCTGGGACTTCTGTCCCCGGGGCGGGCTCCGCTACGAATCCGCCTGGCCGCCGTCGACCCCGATGGCCGACGAGTCCCCGGTCAACTTCGTGGAGCGGCCCGACCCCGCCGATCCCTACTGGAAGATCACCGGTGGGCCCCCGGGCGACGGCCTCGGCGCGGTGCTGGAGTCCTACGCCGCCCGGGCCGGCAGCCGCTCCGAGTTCGTCCAGGACGGCGGGGTGGTCTCGGCCCTGTTGCTGGGGGCGCTGGCCGGCGGGGAGATCGACGGCGCCCTGGTGACCAAGCCCAGCTCCGACCCCGACGAGCCGTGGAAGGGGGTGTCCCATCTGGCCACCACGGCCAAGGAGATCGTCGACGCCGCCGGCAGCTACTACAACCAGACCATGGCCCTGGCCGAGCTCGACCTCTCCAGGTACGACCTGCCCCGCAATCCCCGGATCGCGGTGGTGGGGACCCCGTGTGAGATCCAGGGGATCCGGGCCATGCAGTCGCGCCGGTGGGAGTCGGGCGTGCACCGGGTCGACGCGGTGGTCCTGACCATCGCCCTGCTGTGCACCAAGAGCTTCGACTACCAGGGCCTGATGCTGCGGCTGCTCCGCGACGACCGGGGCATCGACCTCGACCGGGTGAGCAAGGTCGACGTGATCCACGGCCGGATGATCGTCGAGTACCTCGATGGTGAAGTGGCGGTCGACGAGCCGGTGAAGAATTTCCACGGCGCCGCCCTCAAGGGCTGTGACGAATGCGCCGACTTCCTGGGCCGGGGTGCCGACCTGTCGGTGGGAAGCGTCGGGGCCATCGAGGGTTGGAGCAGCCTGCTGGTGCGGACCGAGCGGGGCCGGATGGCGGTGGACAACGCCCGGGGCCGTCTCGATCTGCGCGAGCTCGACAATCCCGACGCCCTGGTGAAGCTGGACGCCTTCGACAAGCGGATCGCCTTCAAGAGTCTGCAGCGGAAGTTCGATCCTGACGCCCCGTTGTTCATCGACTACGAGGAGCACCTCTCGAACTACCGCGGCACCGACCGCGCTCCGGCTGAAATCGACCGTTGACCAGCCAACACAGAATTGTCATTCGTTCCGCCAGCAATCAGTCAGCAGGCCGGGGGACGTTGTGGATAGGGTGGTGCCGATGACGATCGTCGAGTTAGCGGGGGGTGCTCGATTGGCTCTCCCGGAAGAGCCCGTCGAATTGAAGGTCGGTCTGCGCGATGCGTTGCTCGCCGGCCAGGATTGGCGCGACGGCTTGAGCGACGACGTCTGCATCGGAGTGTGGCTGTGGGGCGAATGGCAGCCGACCCTGGAGCCGGCCGGGATCACCCGGGACCAGTTCGTGGAACTGGTGACCGCCTACCGTCGCGAGCTCTGGCTGTGGTTGGTCGGCGACCGGATCTGGGCCCAGTTCATCTCCGGCCTGGCCGGACGGGTGGCCCGGCGGATACCCGCGCTGGGTCTCGATGAACCGGCGGCGTCTCCCACCCATCAGTAGCGGCCCGACCGGCCGGCACCGGAGGAACTCGGATGGAGAAGCTGATCTACCTGCTGTGGGCGGGCGTCGCCCCGGAGTCGGGAGACCGGTTGCGGTCCCGATTGCTCGGGGAGACCGCCGACCGCCTGGTGGACAGCGGTGTCCGGGGGTTGGGGATCAATGTGCACGACGGAGCGGCAGCCCTGGCGCCGTCTCCCGCCCCTCCGCCGGACGGGGAGGCGCCCCATGTGGCTGAGGTGTCGGTGTGGCTCGACTGCTACGAGCGGCGGGCCGGGGTGGACGCCGCCATCGCCGAGGTCGGGCTGCCGTGGGCCGGCTACCTGGTGGTCGAATCGATCTACGACGACTACGGCACCACCCCCCACGCCGGGCCGAGGGACTGGGAGGACGGGAAACGGTCGCCGGGGGTGTTGACGGTGGCGCTCATCCACCGCCCTGCCGGTCTCGCCTACCGCGAATGGATCCGGCGCTGGCACGGAACCCAGTCGCCGGTATCCGGCGAACTGCAGCCGCGTACCCGCTACGTCCGCAACGAGGTGGTGCGGCCGTTGACCGTCGGTGCCCCTGCCATCGATGGCATCGTCGAGGAAGGTTGGCCGTCGGCCGCCCATGTCGCCGACCCGATGCTGTTCTTCAACGCCGGGTCGCAGGAAGAGATGAACGCCAACATCTCCCGGATGCTCGAGAGCGTGACCGCCTGTCTCGACCTCGATCGGCTCCGGAGTGCCACCATGAGCGAGTACCTGCTCAAGTCGCTGACCTGACCACCGGACCCGCCGGGTGGCCGGGGAGGAGGCCGAGAACCGACCGGGTAGGGTGCGCCAATGGCACTCTCCATCGGCATCGTGGGCCTCCCCAACGTGGGGAAGTCCACGCTGTTCAACGCCCTGACCCGCAACGACGTGCTGGCGGCCAACTACCCGTTCGCCACCATCGATCCCAACGTCGGGGTCGTGGCGGTGCCCGATCCCCGCCTCGATCGCCTGGCCGAGCTGTTCGAGAGCAAGGAAATCATCCCGGCCACCGTCACCTTCGTGGACATTGCCGGGATCGTCAAGGGGGCATCGGTTGGCGAGGGTCTCGGCAACAAGTTCTTGGCCGCCATCCGGGAGAGCGACGCCATCTGCCAGGTGGTGCGGGTTTTCACTGATCCCGATGTCATCCACGTGGACGGTCGGATCGACCCGGCCGACGATATCGCCACCATCAACACCGAGCTGATGCTGGCCGATCTGCAGACGATCGACAGCCGGCTGGTCAAGCTGGCCAAGGAAGCCCGGAAACAGGCGGATCTGGTGCCGGCGGTGCGGGAGGCGGAGAAGGCCAGGGAGATACTCGACTCAGGCCGGACCATCGCCTCGGCAGTGTCGGCCGGGGAGGTCAAGGCCGAGCTCCTGGCCGATCTGCACCTGTTGAGCGCCAAGCCGTTCATCTATGTGTTCAACGTCGACGAGGACGCGTTGGACGATGAGGGGTTGCGAGCTGAGCTGGCGGCACTGGTGGCCCCGGCCGAATCGGTGATCCTCTGCGCCCAGATCGAGGCGGAGGTGGCCTCTCTCGACGCCGCCGACGCCGCCGAGTTGCTGGCCGGTTACGGCCAGAGCGAGTCGGGCCTGGTGCAGTTGGTCCATGTGGGGTTCTCCACCCTCGGCCTCCAGACGTTCCTGACCGCCGGCCCGAAGGAGTCGCGGGCCTGGACCATCCACGTCGGCGACACCGCCCCCCAGGCCGCCGGGACCATCCATACGGATTTCGAGCGGGGGTTCATCAAGGCGGAGATCGTCGGGTACGACGACCTGGTCGAGGCCGGCTCTCTGGCCGCGGTGCGGGCGGCGGGCAAGGCCCGGGTGGAGGGCAAGGACTACGTGATGCGCGACGGCGACGTGGTCGAATTCCGCTTCAACGTCTAGGGGAGTCCAATGGGCCAGGTGGGGGCCTTGGGCACCCCCTGCACCGACGTCCAAGACGCGTCGGGACTTTGGTCCCTAGCTGGCCGAATTGCTGGTCTGGCACACTGAGTCATACATCTTGCGCAGTCTGGAGGTGTGAAACGGGTAGGGGCCTGAGAGGTTCCACGGAATCACGTTGCCGGATCGTGGATCTTCCAGCCTGATTCGAGCTAACGAAGTCAGTCTCGTTGCAGGTTCACCGATCACGGTGATGTCAAAGAGTTGGATTCCAACCCGATGAACAGCGATCTGGCACAAACGGGGAAGCGATCTGGTGCTACCGGGAGGAACGAAGGCTAGCCAGAACAACGGGACGGCCGACCACCAGCGATCGGGTTCGGTAGTGACCGCGAGCCGCAGGCGACCCTCGGTCCTGACCTTGGCCGTTGTTGTTGTCTTGGCCGTCGTGTCGGTGGTCGGGTTTGTGTTCACCAAGCGCAACACCGATCAACAGGAACAGGCACTCCTCCAAAGCAATACCGGCCAAGCCGCCGCCTATGTATCGGAGATCTTCTCGGCTATTGCCGACGACCTCACCTCGGCGGCTGCCATCGTGACTTCGACCAACGGATCCCCGACCGCTTTCGAAAAAGCCGAGCCGTCTACACCGCCTTTGGTTCTTCTCCTGGTCAAGAAGACCGGCGCCGACTATGTCGTGTCTGCGGGCTCGGGCTCCGGCTTCCAGCCCGGCCAGACCCTTCAGGGAGGCGCCCTGTCCACGGTGGCACAGGCCGGGTCCAAGTTCAACGCAGGTCCGGTCACCTACGACGGCAAGCTGAGCACGGCACGATTTGCCATCGGGGGGACGGCGGTGCCCGCTGGCCTGGTCATCTACGAACAGTTCTCCCTCAACCCGTTCACCGCGACTCCGGTGACGACCGGGAAGCCTTTTGCACAACTCAAGGTCGCGCTGTACGGCGCTGGACCGATTAGCATGCAACAACCTCCTGGTAAGTACCAGCAGTTCGCTGCCCCTCAGCGGTTCGGTGGCGCGCAGCATGCCTCCGTAGGGAGCTCGCAATGGACGCTCGTGGCGGTGGCCCGCAGCCCCTTCATCGGAGGGTTCGCCAGGTACTCTTCAATTATCGTTCTCGTCCTCGGTCTGGTGATGGCCCTTATCATCGGGATCGCCATCGAGATCCTCGTTCGACGACAGCGCTATGCCGAAGCACTGGTCGATGAGCGCACCCAGGAACTGACCAGATCCCAGGCCGCGTTGGTTCGCCGGGAGCGACTCTCTGCCGTTGGAGAGATGGCGACGGTGATCGGGCACGAATTGCGTAACCCGCTGGGAGCGGCCATCAACTTGCTCTACCTGGCCCGCAACCGGGTCGCCGACCGCGACGACCCCGAACTCAACGGCTACCTGGTTCGGGCGGAGCGGGAGACGAACCGAGCCGCCGCCTTGTGTGAAGATCTCACTTCCTACATGCGCGAACGCCAACCCGTCTTCGTGAACCTCAACCTTGGTACGGTGGTGGCTGAAGTCCTCGAATCGACCCCGCCACCAGCCGGGATCGACGTTTCGGTACAGGACAACGGTGTTGACGTACAGGCTGACAGCGCCCAGCTCGTACAGATGCTCACAAATGTCATCGACAATGCGTATCAGGCCATGCCCGATGGGGGTTCGCTGCGCATAGCTGGTTCCCGGAACAATGGCGTTGTCGAGATCACCATGGAGGACACCGGAGTTGGCATTGACCCCACGGTTGCTGATCGGCTTACCGAACCCTTCTTCACCACCAAGCCGGTCGGAACCGGCCTCGGATTGGCTATCGTCCAGCGCTTCGCCAATGGCCATGGCGGCACCGTCATGATCGAGAATGGCGTCGAAAGTGGGGCGCGTGTGACCATCCGACTACCAAACGCCACCACCGAGGTGACACGATGATCGATGACGTCAAGGTCCTCGTACTGGTGGCCGATGACAACGATGGCATCCGGAACACCACGGCCGCGATCCTGCGGGACGTCGGGTACAC
The DNA here is from genome assembly GCA_963819695.1 of uncultured Acidimicrobiaceae bacterium. GTDB lineage: Bacteria > Actinomycetota > Acidimicrobiia > Acidimicrobiales > RAAP-2 > DASZIT01. Next base: position 528,160 of record CAWFXD010000002.1, read on the forward strand.
GGTGACCGAGGCACCGGATGGGGAGGCGGCTCTGGAGGCACTCAGCCAGGAGGCGTTCGATGTTGCTCTGCTCGACGTACGGATGCCCAAACTGGACGGCATTTCGGTGGTGACTGATTTGGATCCTGAACCTCCACCGCCGGTGATCGTGATGGTCTCGGCCTACGACTTTGGCGCCGACCTCCGACAGCATCTCGGTCGGCGAGTCTTCAAGTATCTGAAGAAACCGGTTCCGCCGAAAGAGCTGATCGATGTCGTGTTCTCCGCCTCTGAGGGGATAGTGAGATCCTGAACCCGGGTGATGGGTCGATGAGGCTTTCGCGTTGTCGAGCCGTCGAGGACGTTAGGTAATGTTTCGTGGAATCCGGAATTGATAGTGGCGGGATAGCGCCCGCGACCGCCTCACCCCTCGGTGACGTTTGGAACCAGCGCGAATCCGGCGAGCCAAGCCAACGCGGATCGAGTCGGGTGCGTGCTCCTCAACCCCCCGGGGACGTAGTGCCTATGATTCGGGAGGTGCATCCCGAGGGGATTTCCGCGGACGGGCTCCAGCCGAAGGTCCTGTTGGTCGACGATGACGGCGAACCGCGGACCGCGATTCGGAGAGGGCTCGACGTCGCGGGGTGGACTGTTTCGGAAGCATCCACCGGGACGGAGGCCATCGCCATGGCCTCTGAAGGCCAACCGGATGTGATCGTCCTCGATCTCGGCCCGCCCGATTCCGACCGGCGTTGGGTGCTGGCGGAATTGAAATCATCGGTCGAAACGGAATGGATCCCGGTGGTGACGGTTTCGGACCGGGGGGAACGGTCGACGGTGAGCAACCTGTTGCGGGAGGGAGCCGAGGACTTCATTCAGAAACCCATTTCGCTGGACGAGCTGGAGGCCCGGCTCGTCGCCGCACGGCGAGTGACGATCGCGCACCGGAAGTCGCTGGTGAGCGAGAGCCGGTACCGACAGCTGGTCGACCTTGCCGCCGAAGCAATCTTTTCGATTGACACCGAGGGGACTGTGACGTTCGTCAACCGTGCCGCTGCCGACATGCTCGGGAGAGATCAGGGCGAAATCGTCGGGCGGCACGTCTTCGATTTCATGGACGAAGAAGCTCAGGCAGCTACGGAAGGGAACGACGAAGCGCGCCGGGCGGGCCAACTCGGTTCCTACGAAACCCGGTTGCTCGATGCCGAGGGAGGAACGATCTGGGTCCAGGTGGAGGCTTCCCCGCTTTACGACCCGGCAGGCGGCTACACCGGAAGTGTCGTGATGGCCACGAATCTGACCTCCCGGCGCGCCGCCGAGCAGTCTCTCCGGGTGAGCGAAGCCAGATTCAGATCGACGTTCGAACGCGGGCCATCCGGGATCGCCGAGATCGCCGTCGACGGCCGCTTCGTGCACGTGAACCCGGCGCTGTGCGAGATCCTCGGCTATTCCGCTGAGCAACTCACGGCGATGACGCTTGCCGACGTCTGTCACCCGGACGACGACGAGCTGCTTGTCCAGCCACCCGTCGATCAGACTCATCAAAGTGGTACCGAACCGCAGCTGGCGCCATCCGAGCAATTCCATGCCGAGCGACGTCTGGTACATGCGGAGGGGAAGCTCGTCTGGTGTGATGTCAGCGGGTCTGCGGTGTTCGAGTCTGATGGCACCTTCGCCTATTTCGTGGTGCACTTCGTCGACGTCACCGACCAGAAGGAATTCGAGCGCTCGCTGGTCAGGTCGGAGGAACGCTGGAGAATCGCTTTCGATCTTGCGCCGGTCGGCCTGGCGGAGCTGTCGCTGGACGGCCACTTCATCCAAGTCAACCCCGCGCTGTCGGAGATCCTCGGCTACACGGCCAGACAGCTCCGGGCCATGACCGCCGCCGAGGTCAGCCATCCCGATGATGTAGACGTGATCCGTCAAATCATGGCCGAGTTACCCCGTCTCGATATCGAGGATTTCAACTTCACCAGGCGGTTCATCCATGCGCTCGGGAAGGTCGTCTGGTGCGTCGTCAGAGCGGCCCGGATCCACGGCACCGACGGGGCCGCCGATCACTATCTGGTCGGATATCTCGACATCACGGATCGAAAAGAATTCGAGAGCCAGTTGGAGGAGATGGCAGAACAGGCGAATGAGGCGTCTCAGCTCAAGTCGAATTTTCTGGCCAACATGAGCCACGAGATTCGCACGCCGATGAACGGCGTCATCGGGATGTCCGAGCTTCTACTCGAGACCGACCTCGATTCCATTCAGCGTGACTATGCCGAGACCGTGCATAGCTCGGGTGAGGCACTGCTGACCGTCATCAACGACATCCTCGACTTCTCCAAGATCGAAGCCGGCAAGGTGGAGATCGAGGACGTCGAATTCAGCGTGACCACCATCGTCGAAAGTGTCGTGGACCTGCTGGCGCGAACTGCGGAGGCCAAGGGGCTGGAGTTGGTGGCGTCGGTCGATGGCTCGGTTCCGGCCACGGTCACCGGCGACCCGGCTCGGGTGCGCCAGGTCCTGATCAATCTTGTCGGCAATGCCATCAAATTCACCCAGGCCGGGCACATTGCCGTCCGGGCCACCAAGGGCGAGTCCGTGGGTGCTCATTCCGTTCTCCGATTTGAGGTGTCCGACACGGGAGAAGGGATACCCGCCGAAAAGCTCGATCTGATTTTCCATCCTTTCGTTCAAGCGGACATGTCGACGTCCAGGAAGTTCGGGGGTACTGGCCTGGGGCTGTCGATCAGTGGCCAACTTATCGGGCTGATGGGAGGTGGCTGCGGCGTATCGAGCGAAGTTGGAGTCGGAAGCACATTCTGGTTCACGATAAAGGTCGGCACGGATGGCGTGGCGAAACGCGGGTTGATGTCAGCTGAGGCCACCCCGAAGCCGTCGGACCCGGTCCTCGATGCGGTATCGACCCCATCTCCTTCGAATGCGGATGATTCCGGGGAGGGCTGGCTGCTGCTGGCCGAAGACAATCTCATCAACCAAAAGGTTGCGGTCGGCATGCTCTCCAGCGCCGGGTATCGGGTCGATACCGTGCTCAACGGTGCCGAGGCGGTCAAGGCGGTGGCCGACGGGGCCTACGACGCGGTATTGATGGACTGCCAGATGCCGGATCTGAACGGCTACGACGCGACGGCGGCCATCCGGGCGCTCAAGAGCCCCAGCCGGTTCATTCCAATCATCGGGGTCACCGCGGGTGCGCGGCAGGAGGACCGTCGGCGTTGCCTGGACGCGGGTATGGACGCCTATATTTCCAAGCCGGTGATCAAGGACGCCCTGGTGGCCTTGGTGGAAAGGATCGTCAAGAGCCGACCAGTCATCGAGGATGCAACCGATGGCGGTGGCCTCGGCTAGACCGGCCAGGCAGAATGGAGCGTATGGACTTCGCGTTCTCGCCCAAGGTGGAAGAACTACGCCAGCGGTTGCTGGACTTCATGGACAACCGCGTCTATCCGGCGGAGCCGGTGTATGCCGGGCAGGTCGCGGAGTCCGGCAAACCGTATTACCACGCACCCATCATCGAAGAGTTGAAAGCCGAGGCACGCAGCCAGGGGTTGTGGAACCTCTTCTTGCCTAACGGGGAATGGGGTGCCGGGCTGTCCAACCTCGAGTACGCGCCGCTGGCCGAGGTCACTGGTCATAGTCCGTCTCTCGCCCCGGAGGCGCTCAATTGCTCAGCGCCGGACACCGGCAACATGGAGCTGCTGGCGGAATTCGGAACTCCGTTGCAGCGGGACCAGTGGCTGGTCCCGCTCCTGGCCGGAGAGATCCGATCCTGTTTTGGAATGACCGAGCCCGACGTGGCGAGCTCGGACGCCACCAATATTCGCACCCGCGTCGAGCGCGACGGCAGCGAGTACGTCATCAACGGCCGGAAGTGGTGGACCACCGGGGCAATGAGCGATCGTTGCAAGCTGTGCATCGTCATGGGCGTCACCGACCCGAACGCCGACCCGTATCACCGCCAGAGCATGATCCTGGTTCCCCTCGACGCTCCCGGTGTCACGGTGGTCAGACCTCTGTCGGTGTTCGGCTACGAGGAGGGTGGGGGCGATGCCGAGGTCCTGTTCGAAAACGTGCGGGTCCCGGTCACCAGCCTGCTCGGCGAAGAGGGCAGCGGCTTCGCGCTGGCCCAGGCCCGACTCGGACCTGGCCGCATCCACCACTGCATGCGCGCCATCGGCATGGCCGAACGGGCGTTCGATCTCCTGTGCCGACGGGCCCAGACCCGGGAGGCGTTCGGCAAGCGCCTGGCCGAACAGGGAGTGGTCGGCGACATGATCGCCGAATCACGGATCGAGATCGAGCAGGCCCGACTACTCGTGCTCAAGACCGCGTGGTTGATGGATACCGTGGGAAACAAGGGGGCACGTGTCGAGATCTCCGCCATCAAGGTCATCGCCCCCCGGGTGGCGTGCCAGGTGATCGATCGGGCCATCCAGGTGCACGGTGGGGCCGGGGTTTCCCAGGACTTCCCCCTGGCCCGGATGTACTCGGCCGCCCGTACCCTTCGGATTGCCGACGGTCCCGACGAGGTGCACAAGATGACCATCGCTCGACGCGAGCTTCGACGATTCGAGGCCAGCCCGGCGGCCTGAGTCGCAGCTCAGGTCAGAGCAGCGACGGAATGATGGCCTCGATGACGCTGGGCCCGGGCGTGGCCAGGGCTTTGGCCAACTGGTCGCTGAATTCATCGGCGGTCTCGGCGCGGGCGGCGTAAAGGCCCATGCCGGTGGCCAGTTGGACGAAGTCGATGTCCGGTCGACCGAGGTCGAGCATGTCCCGTGCCCGGGGCCCGGGGGCTTCTGCCCCGACCCGGTCCAACTCCATGTTCAGGACCGCGTAGGAGTGGTTGTTGAGGAGCACGGTGGTTACGTCGAGGCTCTCACGGGCCATGGTCCACCACGCCTGCAGGGTGTACATGGCACTTCCGTCCGCCTCGAGGGCCACGACCCGCCTCCCCGGTGAGGCAACCGCGGCCCCGACCGCCACCGGGAGGCCCTGGCCGATGGCCCCACCCGTCAGGCAGAGCCAGTCATGCGGCGGAGCTCCGGCCGTGGAACCCGGGGCGAACAGGCCCGAGGTGTTCCCCTCGTCGGACACGATGGCCCCTTCGGGGAGGAGGGCCCCGAGGGCATCGCACACACTGGTGGCGGTGAGCGGACCGGTGGGGAGAGCCGGCGTCCGAGACTCCTGGCGGGGGGCATTCCCGCCGGAAACGTCGAGCAGAGCGCCGAGTGCCTCTACCGCAACATCGACATCGTCGGCCGGCCCGGCGGCAAGGTGAACCGTGCAGCCTTCGGGGACCAGGTCACTGGCCTTGCCGGGGTAGGCAAAGAAGGAGACGGGCGGCTTGGCATCCACCAGTACCAGGTGCCGGATACCGTCGAGTTGCATGGCGGTGAACTCGGCGAGGTAGGCCAATCGCTCCACCGGTGGGCGTCCGGCGCCCCGTTCGAGTCGGGCCGGGAACGTCTCGGCCAGCAGTTTGGCCCCGGTGGCGGCGGAGATGTCCGCCACGGTGTCCAACGCGTTCCCCGAGCAGGCCCGTCCGCCGATCAGGATGGCCGACGGCTCTCCCGACCGCAACGCGTTGGCCGCGGCCTTCAGGTCGTCCTCGACCGGCGCGGCGCCATGGGCACCGACCGGTTGACCCGTCGCCGCGCGCCGGCCGGCCACTTGGCCGCCCTCCGACCACGAAACATCGGCCGGCAGGATGAGGGTGGCCACGGAACCGGGGGGCCCCACCGCCGCGGTCAGGGCGTCGAGGGCATCGTCGCTCAGCCGGGCCGTGGACTCCGACGTGCGCACGAACGACGACACGTTCCGGGCCACCGTCTCGATGTCCGATTGGAGCTGGGCGTCATACTTCCGGTGGTAGGTGGCATGGTCGCCCACGATGTTCATCACCGGGCTGTTGGCCCGACGAGCGTTGTGCAGGTTGGCCAAACCGTTGCCGAGCCCCGGACCGAGGTGGAGAAGGGTGGCGGCGGGTCGTCCGGCCATCCGTGCATAGCCGTCGGCGGCACCGGTGGCCACCCCTTCGAACAGGGCCAGCACGCTGCGCATGCCGGGGACGTCGTCGAGGGCGGCGACGAAGTGCATCTCCGAGGTGCCGGGGTTCATGAAGCAGGTATCGACACCCTGCTCGACGAGGGTGCGGATCAGCGCCTGGGCTCCGTTCATCGGGGGTCTCCCGCCGCCGGTACCGGGTCGAAGATGGTGCCCGGATTGAGAATGCCGTCGGGGTCGAATGCCGCCTTGATCCGGCGCATGAGAGCGAGTTTGCCCGGGTCCTCGAGCTCGGCCAGGTAGGCCCGTTTCTCGGTGCCGATCCCGTGCTCGCCGGACACCGCACCGCCCAACGACACGCCGGCGGCGACGATGGCGTGCACGAGCTCACGACGGACTTCCGGGTCGGACTGCCACACGGAAAGGTGGACGTTGCCGTCCCCGGCATGGCCGCACCCCACCACCAGAGACGATGTCCGCGTCGACAGGTCGTTCACGGTGTCCAGGTAGCCGGGGATCGAGGCGCGCGGCACGACCACGTCGACGATATCGTCGGCGCCCGCGGCCTTGGCGGCCCAGAAGGCCCGTTCACGTGCCTCCACCAGCTGGGTGCCGGCACTGGGCGGGAGCACGTAGACATCGAGCGCCCCAAGCCCGGCGAGCTGCTCGGCCAGTGTCTGGGTGTCCTCGTCGAGCCGGTCGGCACGATGGTTTTCGAGGACGATGACCAGGTAGGCCAGCGCCTGGTTCCGGATATCGTCGGGGATCCCCAGGTCGATGCCGGCATTGGCGGTGATCCCGGCCATCGACACCAGGTCGATGTACTCCACCATCAGCGGCGCCACCCCGCTGGCCACCACGGGCGGCACCGAGGCGGCGATCCCGTAGAGAGTGGCGAAGGGAGCCAGCAGCGTGGCCTGGTGCTCGGGTCGGGGGTGCAGCCTGAGGGTCGCCCGGGTCACCAAGGCCAAGGTGCCCTCCGATCCGATGATCAATTGGGTGAGGTCGTAGCCGCTGGTCGACTTCACGAACTTGCCGCCGGCGTTGATGACCTCACCGGTGCCGAGCACGGCCTCGATGCCCAGGACGTGGTGGCGGGTCACCCCGTACTTGACCGCCCGCATCCCTCCGGCGTTGGTGGCGATGTTGCCGCCCAGACTGGCCGACTGCTCACCGGGGAACACCGGGTACAGCAGGGCGTAAGGGAGAAGGGCGGCGTCGAGGTCGGCCAGCGTCACCCCCGGCTCGACCACGGCCACGTGGTTGTCGGTGTCGATCTCGAGGATGCGGTTCATCCGCTCGAACGACACCACCAGCCCGCCCTCCACCGGGGTGGACCCCCCGGACAGCCCTGTCCCTGAACCCCTGGGGGTGAGCGGTACCCCCTCGGACCTGGCCAGCGCCACGACGGCAGCCACTTCGGCGGTGGACGCGGGGCGCACCACCGCCAGCGGCCGGACCGGCGCGGCGGTGAGCGCCTCGTCGTGGGTGTCGTCCTCGTTCACGCCGACCCCGGTATCGACGTTGGCGACACCGACGATCTCGACCAACCGATCCTCCACGGTTGGCTCGGATATCCCCCCAGGGGTGGTGGCGACGACCGCCCGTGCCGATGACGATCGCGGCATTCACACCCTCCCTTTCGACCTAACGACGACAGATTAACGCTTGTTTCAAGGCAGCTCACCAGGCTTGACGGCAGGCTGGGTTACGACATAAGGGTCAGACCCGTCATCGTGCTCAAGTCCGGCTGGAAATCCCCGACCAGACGACGGACCGGCGCCGCCCCCACCCTCGCCGCGTACGGGGGCCCGGTACCCGGCTGTCAATGGCGGCAAGTCACCCTCGGTTGCCACGGTCCCTCTCCGGACGTCGAGGTCAAAGGAGCAGGCCCGATACCACGCACAGCGTTATTTCGTGCAAAAAAGCCCACGAAAAAGGGACTATTGTCACAAATTTTCGGCAATTCTCTCATGGTCACTTCCCGGGGCGACGAAGGCAATGGAGCAGAGAACGCTCGATGGCTCGTTTACGAAAGGGAATTGCCATGAAGATCGTCGGTCATATCAGGAGCAACAAGCGGGGATTGCTTGTGTCCGTCGCCGCGGTGGTTGCCCTGGCGACGACCGCGGCGTTCACACTCGGCGCCTTCAGCGCCACCATCGTCAACAGTACCAGCAACTTCTCGTCGGCCACCATCCAGCTTCAGGAGGGTAACGGCGTGACCACCTGCTATTCGACAGGCACTGGTACCGGCGGCTCAGTCACCGCCGCCAACTCGAATGCGGGCTGCGGCATCAACGTGCTGACCGGCACCCTCGGGCAGGTCCCGGGGGGCACCGCACTCACCAGCACGATCACCCTGACCAATGTCGGGAACCATGCCGCTGCGGCGGCGACTCTGGCGGTGGGCGCCTGCACGGCGGCCGCCGCCTCTGACTCGAACCTCTATGTCGGCGCCGACCTGGCCGGCAATGCCTTCTGCGGCAAGGTTGACGTCACCATCGCCAACACCACGACCGGTGCCACAGACAAGTGCGTCTACCCGACCCAGGCCGCCGTCTGCCCCGGGCTATCGAATACCTACAATCTGACCACGCTGGCGACGGCGGCGACGTTCAATACCACGCCGATGTCAGCCCTGGCCCCGGCCGGGACGGCCACCTATGTGGTGACGGTCCAGCTCGATGCCGCGGCCACCAACGCCGACCAGGGCCTGACCGCGACGGTGCCCTTCACGTGGAGCATCAGCCAGTAATCCTGGAGCATCCGCCAGTAACCCACGAGGCCAGCTGTGCCCGTGGCCTCTCCGGGCCCGGGCGCAGCCGACCTCGGCGAGCTTCGAGAGGACGAGGACCATGCGCGTAGTCCCGTTTGTTTCTCGACATGGCGCGCACAAGGCCCTCGGGATCGTGGCGACGGTCGGAGTTTTGCTCCTCGTCCTGGGCACCGCGGCGGTGGCGGCGGGATTCGGCGCACACCTGGTCGGCAACACCACCAAATTCTCCTCGGCGACCATGCAATTAGAGGGGACGACGGCCGCCGTCAACTGCTACTCGACGGGGACCGGCTCAGGCGGCTCGGTGAACTCCAATTCGACCAACTGCGCGGCCGGATCCCCGCTTCCATCAGGGTCGCTTTCCAGTTCCGCGTCGTCGAACGCCACGACCACCTTGACGTCTGTAGGAAACGCGAACGCCTCGGCGGCGACGGTGAGCTCGCCGACCTGCGGGGTGGCCCAGCTCGCCGATGCCGGCACCAATGTCCAGTGGAGCGGCTCGGGATCCAACACCGCGCTGGTCTTCAACGGCATCACCTACCAGGCGACGGGGCCGATGACCGGTGGCCAGGCAATCACCACCGACGGATCGACGGGATGGGCGGAGACGACCGCCTCCTACGTCAATCCGGAGACCTTCACCGTGCTCGTGTGGTTCAAGACGTCGTCTCCGTCCGGGGCCCTCATCGGGTTCGGGAGCCAGACGAACCCGGTCACCTCGACGCCGGCAACTCACGACCGCCAGCTCTGGGTGGACTCGAGCGGGAAGCTGGTCTGGGGTCTTTATAACGGCGGGCTCGACCAGGTCACCAGCTCCTCGACCGTGGACGGCGGATCGTGGGAGTTCGCCGCCGCGACGGTCGGGAGCGCCGGGCAACTGCTCTACGTGAACGGCGCATCAGTCGGCACCGGCACCACCACCAACACAGCCGCCCAGAGTTTCACCGGATGGTGGAGCTTGGGTTACGCCTCGCTGGCCGGCTGGAACGATATCCCCACCAACTACTACTTCAACGGCTCGATGGCTCAAGTGGCGGTGATCCCTTCGCAACTGACCGGGTCACAGATCTCCACCCTCTACGCCGATCGCAGCTCACTGAGTACCTATACGTCTGCCGTCAACGCCTTCAACCCCGTCGACAGCTGGGGGCTCAGCGACTCGGGCACGGTCCCTTACCTTGGCTCGGTCCCTGGAGCGACGGCGTCGACGACGCTCGCCGATGCCTCCGGCAACGGCAACACTGGCAGCGCACAAGGCGGGGTCACCCTGCAGTCAGCCGGTCCTACCACGCTCGGCGGCAACGCCGTCTTCCTCGACGGCTCTTCGGGCTACGTGGAGACCGCCAATTCCTACTCGAACCCCGAGGGGTTCTCCGCCGTCGCCTGGTTCAAAGCATCGGGTACCTCGGGCGGCACCGTCCTTGGTTTCACTACGTCGCAGACGAACGCAGCCCCCAGCAGCTGGGATCGTACCCTCTGGCTCGACAACTCCGGCAAGCTGGTGTGGGGGGTTTATCCGGGGTCGACGAGCGAGGTTACCTCGCCCCTGGCCTACAACGATGGAAACTGGCACATGGCGGTGGTCGAGATCGGCTCGTCGGGACAGCAACTGTGGGTGGACGGCACCCGGGTCGCATTCAACGCCTCGGTGACCACCGCGCAGAACTATACGGGTTACTGGCACCTCGGCTGGGGTTACGAAAGCTCCTGGCCTGACGCCCCGACCAGCGGCTACCTGTCCGGATCGTTGGCCCAGGTGGCGATCGTCCCTACCCAGCTCTCGGCATCGAGCATCTCCAACCTGTACACGGACACTTCCGTGGGCGACTTGACCGTGGACATGGGCGCGCTCTCGCCCATCTCCTACTGGCCGCTCGGTGATTCGTCGTCGAATGTCTGCGGCACCACTGAGCTCACGGTGCAGCAGACGGTGGGGTCCACCAACACCTGCATCTTCCCGGCCGCCACGGGCACCTGCGCCGCCCCGAGCTCGGCCAACCTGATCACCGGAGTCGGCGCCCGCACGATCACCGTGCCCGATTTCGGGGACGACCGTGGCGATCAAGATCACCCTCGAGTTGAGCTCGGCTTCAGGTACCGCGGTCAAGGGCCTTCACCTCCTCCCGGACGTGTCCTTCACCACGACCAAGGGTTCGACGCTTTGGTCCGCCGAGATCGCCTACGCCAGCGCGTCGGCATGGCTATGACCCGGGGAAGGCCATGACCGCCATCGTGGTGCCGCCGGCACGGTACTCCGTGACGGAGGGTAGTGAGTCCAGGCGTCGGCTGACCCATCGGGATAGAAATGCACCGGAGGCGACCAAGGGCCAGCGCCGGCCCACCGGTGGAGGCGTCCTCTCGCTGCTGGCCATTGCTGCCGTGGTTCTCTCGGTGGCGGGGGTGCTGGGGTGGCAACTCACCGGCGGAAAGCTCGTGGTGATGGAGACCCCTTCCATGTGCCCGACGGTGTGCGTCGGGTCGCTGGTGGCCGACCGGCCGCTGGTGGGTCCGGTCCACGTCGGAGAGCTCATCACCTTCTACCCTCCGAACACCCGGGCCGAGACCTACACCCACGAGATCTCCCACATCTTCCCCAATGGGATGATCCAGACCCGAGGGGTGGGAAATCCACAGCACGATCCCTGGCTCATCACCCGCTCGGACATCGTGGGCCGTACTGCCTTCAGCATTTGGGGGCTCGGGTGGGTGTACAAGGCGCTCCCCCTGCTGGCCGTCGGCGTGATGGCCTGGGTACTGGCGCGCCCCAGCGTCGCGAGGCGGTCACGGAGGGCTTGGGACCTGGGCTGGGCAACGATCCTGGTGATCCTCCCGATCTGGATGCTCCGTCCGCTGGTACGAGCAACGGTCATCACCTCGACTGTTGACAAGGCCCACCCGCACTGGGCAAGTGTCAGCGTGGTCAACACGGGCATCCTTCCCGTCTCCTTTCACATTCCCGGCGGGACCACCGCTGCGCCTATCGCGTCGACCGGCCGGGCCGTGCTCTCCGGCCCGGCGTCCGCCAACCGGCCCCTGGTGGTGCACCAGACGGCGTTTCTCCCGTGGTGGGGCTGGGCCATCGCCGCCCTGTTGGTGCTCTCGCCGCTCATCGGCTATCTCTGGCATGCCTGGCGGGACAGCGGACCGGTGCCGGAGCTGGCCACCGACCCGGACGACTCGATCGCCTTGGACCCGCCCTTGGCGGGTTTGGTGGTCTCGGGGTCGGGGACTCCGGACCGGCCATCGGATCTGATCTCGCACTGCTGCGTCGTTGGCGCCCCGGCACGAACCCCCGTTAGCGTTGGGGCGCGGCCGGGTGTCTACCCCGGCCGCCGAGGCGATCGCACAACCGTCCCCGTACCCGTCCCCGTCTGCAACGAGTTCGCGAATTTGAAGGCAAGAGACCAGTTGAGAGAGCGCACGAGCGGGTCGCGGTCGGGGTCGGATTGTCCCGCATCAACCCGTGGCCGCTGACCCCGTCATCCGGGTGACCGGGCTCAGCGTGGTTCGGGACGGGACCGCGTTGATCGAGGACATCAACTGGGTCGTGAATGCCGGCGAACGGTGGGCGTTGCTCGGCCCCAATGGCTCGGGGAAGACCACGTTGCTACGGGTGGTGGGCTCGGCCCTCTGGCCCACCCGAGGCGTGGTGGAGATCTTGGGTGAACGCCTGGGTCACGTCGACATGCGCATCCTGAGGCAACGGATCGCGACGGTCAGCGCGTCGATCAGTAGATCGCTCCGACCTCAGTTGTCCGCCCTCGAGGTGGTGCTGACCGGCCGCTATGCCGTGCTGGAGACGTGGTGGCACGACTTCACGGCTGGCGATCGAGCCGAGGCCGATCGGCTGTTGCGGTTGGCGGGATTTGGGGGTGACTCGTTCGACGACCGGTCATTCGGGTTGTTGTCCGAAGGAGAGCGCCAACAGGTGCTGCTGGCGAGGGCGTTGATGGGCCAACCCGAACTCCTGTTGATGGACGAGCCGGCGGCAGGGCTCGACCTCGGGGCACGAGAGCGCTTGGTCCGGCGCCTGTCGGTGCTGGCCGATGACCCGTCGGTCCCGGCGTTGGTGCTGGTGACCCACCATGTGGAGGAGATCCCGCCGGGGATGACCCATGCCGCGCTCCTCCGCGAGGGCCGGATGGTGGCGGCCGGACCGGTGAACCAGGTCCTCACCGATCGGGCCGTGTCCGATGCCTTCGGCGTCGAGGTGGTCGTATCGCAGTCTGAGGGCCGCTGGTCGGCTCGGGCGATGCCCCGGTAAGCAGACACTCGAGGAGCTGGGGATCCCAGTCCTTAGCGGGGCGAGCGTGGCGTTCTTCGGCCCGGGAATGACTCCGGCGCCGGAGGGTCAAGCAGCCGAGGTGCTCTGAGACTAAGAAGCTTTGGCTCCCACGTCGTCAGATGCCGCGAGGGCAGCAAGAAGTTCGGCATCGCGTTCGTAACTGAGCAGGGCCAAGGCATCGGCGACATCGAGCCACCGCAACTCGTCCACCTCATCGTTGAGCGTGAATCCCTCATCCTTCTCGACGGTCATCTTCCAGTAGGCGACCACCTTCTGGCGGTCCTTGCGGTCGCGGTACTCCGTGTGGCCGAGGAACCGGCCCAATCGACAGATGAGCCCGGTCTCCTCGTGGACCTCGCGCAAGGCGCATTGCTCCAACGTCTCACCGTCTTCGAGTTTGCCCTTCGGAAAGGTCCAGTCCGCTCGCGCCGGGCGGTGGACGATTACCACTTCCAATCGGCCGCGAATCCTCCGCACCACCAACCCGCCGCCCGCCCTGACGATCTCGCTCTGACTCGAGCGAGTTGCTGCGGCTATTTCCCACATTTGCGAGACTACCGCCGTGGACCGTCAATTTGGGGCATTTGTCGAACGATGACTGGAAGACCCTCAGAACGCGTCCCGGTATGGGCGCTGTAGCCTTTGGGCCATGGCGGACCGAGCGCTCGAAGAGGCCGCGGCGGCCGGCGACGACGTCGAGGTGGAGTGGCAGTTCGACGCGCTCGATCTGCGGCCGGTCGAGCGGTGGATGGCCGCACTTCCCGGAACCCGGTTGGGGGGGGACCCGGGGACCCTTTCCCTCACCGCTCTGGCCAAGCCGGCCGTCCGCCAGGTCGACCGCTACCTCGATACCGAGGATTGGCGGATCGGGCGGGCCGGGCTCGTCCTCCGCACCCGTCGGAAGGGCCGACGTGACGAGGGCACCCTGAAGGACTCGCGCCCAGCCGACGCCGGGGGCCTTCGCCGCCGGCTCGAGGTGACCGAGTCCCTGCCGCCGGAAGGAATCGGCGCCCTCGGACCCGGCGGCCCGGTAGGTCGTCGCCTGCACGCCGTCGTCGGTAATCGTCCTCTCCACCAGGTACTCGAGATCCGCACCCGCCGCCGGGCATTCTCGCTGCGGGTAGACGGCGAAGATGTGGCCGAGGTCGCGCTGGACGAGACCACCATCGTCGGCGATTCGGGAGCCAGGCCGGCCCACCTCCGGCGGGTCGAAGTCGAGGTCGTCCACCGTTGGGTAGCCGCCCTCGAGCCGGTGGTACGCGACCTTCGCGATGCCTGTGGGCTGCGCCCGGCCACTCTCTCGAAATTCGAGGCGGGGCTCCTGGCCCTGGGCATCACCATTCCTGGACTGCCCGATCTTGGGCCGCAAGCGGTCTCTCCCGAGTCTTCGATGGGAGAACTCGCCTACGCGGTGCTGCGGCGCCATCTCGGGGTGCTCCTCGCCCGGGAGTCCGGAACCCGGCTCGGTGAGGACATCGAGGAACTCCACGACATGCGGGTGGCTACCCGGCGTCTCCGCGCCGCCATCGACGTGTTCGTCGCCGTCCTGCCGGTTCGGATCCAGGGTCTCCGCAAAGAGCTCGGCTGGTTGGCCGCGGCGTTGGGCGAGGTGCGTGACCTCGACGTCCAACTCGAGCACATGGACAACATGGGCGAGTGGAGTATCGCCTGGGCAACCTCGGAGGCGGCCGAGGATCCCCTCGTCCATCTGCGTCAACTGCTCGTCGATCAGCGAGTCGCGGCTCGCCGGCGTCTCCTGGAAGCGCTCGACTCCGCCCGCTACCAGCGACTGCTGAAGGGGTTCATTTCGCTTGTGGTCCAGGGGCCCTCGCGGCGATTCGCCGCCGCCGGGGTGCCGGCGGTGATCGCGATGCCCGATCTGGTGGCACAGCGGCACGGCAGCGTGCTGAAGGGAGCGAAGCGAGCCCGGAGGAGCGGGGTCGCGACCGACTTTCACCGGCTGCGCATCCGGTGCAAGCGGCTCCGTTACTCCCTCGAGTTCAGCGCCGGGCTCTACGGGGGTGGCACCGACCGTTTTGTTCGTCGGATGGCCCGCCTGCAAGATGCCCTGGGCCTGATGCAGGATGCCGAGGTGGCTACCGAGCAATTGTTGGCCATCACGGCCGAACACGGATCGGACCTGCCCCCGTTGACGATTTTTGCCATGGGAAGCGTGGCCGAGCGCTACCGGGACGAGGCCGCCGACCTGCTGGCCTCGATGTCCCGGCGTTTGAAAGTGCTCGACGGTAGCGAGTGGGCCGCGCTGGAAGAGCTCATGGCTGCCTGTCACGAAGACGCCCTGGCCGCGGCTCCGGCCCCCCGCCCGAGAACCCGGCCGATCCCGTCGGTCCCGGCCGCCGGAGCCGGACCGGCGAGTGCGCCAACCCCGGTGGTGGCCTCGACGGGGACGGAGGAAGGGGATGACCCGCCGGGGACTCCGGACCGGGTTGCCGCCGTCGCCCTGGCGGTGGTTGCCGGCGATCCGGAGACGGCGCCGACGGATGAGCCAGCCGAATCGCCGGGCCGGGATGAACAACCCCACGACCGTTCCCCGGCGAACGCCGGACTGGTCGCCTATCAGGAGCCACCGCCGGCGCCTCCCCACGTCGACCCCGAGGGAACCCTCGACCCGATGGGCAGCGTCGGCGAGGTCTGACCCGAACGCGGCACTTGATCGACTGGAGGATCGAGGCACGCGCGACCGCGAGCTAGCGGACCAGTGAGACCACCAGCAGCACTTGGGCGACGTGATAGGTGATGTGGACCAACAATGTGCCCTGACGGATCGGGCGGACGAACCGATCGGTGGCCAGCAGGGTATCGGACGCCAGAAAACAGACGGCACCGATTGCGGCCGAGGTTCGGCCGACATTGGTGGCCAACACCACCATGGTCAGGATGGCCACCATGTACAGGCAGACCGGGCCGACCAGGGCACCCTGTCCGTGCCGGAGGATCGATCGGAGGATGATGGTGGCGGGCAAAGCTTCGACCAGCAAGACGAGCCCGGATGCCAGCGCCAGCCCCGGCGATGAGAACGCGAATGGCCGGATGGAGGAGGAGGGACCGGGCTGAAGCAGCCCCACGATGAAGAAGGCGTGGCCAGCCAGGAACGCCGCCAGCCCGGGGATGAACAGATTTCGGGGGACCATCAACAAGACGTCCCCGACCAGGCAGAACGCCAGGGCGACCACGAACCAGCCTCTTCGGCCAACCGAGACGGAATAAGCCGTGGGAATGAGGGCGGCGGCCGCCACCAGCAGAGCCAGGACCGCCGGCTTGGCGGCATACTGAAGCCGGTCATTGGCGGTCCCCACGGCCAGCCAATCGGCCAGGGCGGCCACCCCGGCCACGGCAATGAGGCTCCAGACCGTGGTCATCCGCAGGACGATACCGGGTGACCACCCGCCTCGACCTGGACTAATCAGAAACCGTTTGAGCGCGGGGGGCGGACGGTGTACAACAGTCCCAACACAAACGGAGGAGGCCGTGGCGGACACCCAGGTGTTCCATGTCGGCATCGTCATTCTCTGACCATCCACCACTGCGGAAAAGCCTGTCGTTAGGGTTTTTCAGGAAGAAGGTAGGTCGAGGAGTTGACGCTCATGATCGTTGTGGTGATCCTCGTAGTGGCATGGCTGGTGATTCTTGGTCCCTCGATGTTCCGGCGACGCTCCGAACACGGGGGTGGAGTCAACTCCATCTCACACTTTCACCATCAGCTTCGGGTGCTGGAACAGTCCAGGGGGGAGCCGATCGTCTTCCCGGCGTTCCGCCTCCAGTCGGTTCCCGGCCACGGCACCCCGGCCCAGTCGAATTCCCCTGACAGCTCGGTGAGGCCGGTGCTTACCGTGGTGGGCGCCAAGGAACTGCCACGGCCGGCGCTGGCCTTCTTGGGCGAAGCGGCCACTCCGCGGGAGCCGGAACCCACCTACCGGCAGGCGTACCCCGAACGCATCACCACGCCTCGGTTGGCCAACCCCGAAGCCCGCGTCCTGGCCCGGCGCCGGAGACGTGACACGTTGACGGTGCTGGCGCTGGTGTTCACCCTCACCTTGGTGATCGGCAGTATCCCGGGAGCACGGCCCGCCTGGGTGGTCACCGCCATCGCCGGCGTAGCCCTCGGCGCTTACGTGGCGATGCTGGTCCACATGCAGACAGTCATGGCGGAAGGCGAACGCAAGCTTCACTACCTTCGTCCCACCGTGGGGCAGGGCGGTACTCGAGACGAGTATCTGGCGATGGCGGGAATGCAGGATCAGGACGGCCGGTACGGACACCCGGCTGGCCGCGCCGCTTCCCGTTGACCGAATCGCTTCCTTCGGCATTCGATCCCACTTCATCCAGTCTGGCCCCAGCATCCGACACCCGCCTGGCTGACCAGCTGGCGATGGTCGGTCCGTCATTACGGGAAGAGCTGGCCGGCGCCCACCAGGCCCGGGAGGTCTCGTTGCGGGCCTGCCGGGACACCATCCGGCAGTGCAGCTTGGCCATTCGGGCGGTTCACCGGCTCTTGCCGGACCAGTTCCGGGAACACGCCGCGGCCGCCGAAGCCTCGCTTCGAATCGCCCAGCAGGCCTTGGAGCCGTTCCCGAGGCTGGCGGCCGCCGGCTTTCTGCACGATGCCGAAAAGGAGTATGCCGAGGCGCGGTTGACGGCCGCACTGGTGGCCGGGTCCCCGCTTCCGGACCACCGCGCCCTGGGTGTCGCCATCCCCGCCTGGCTCAACGGGCTGGCGGAAGCGGCTTCCGAGCTCCGCCGGCATCTTCTCGACCGCATCCGCGACGGCGACCTGGCCCGGGGGTCGGCGCTCCTGGACGCCATGGGCGACTGCTACGACGTCCTGGTGACGGTCGACTTTCCCGACGCCATCACCGGGGGGCTCCGCCGAGCCACTGATGCCCTCCGGGCGGTTCTCGAGCGCAGCCGGTCGGACGTGACCACCACCACCCTGCAGGTGCAGTTGCAGCGGGCCATCGAGGGAATGTCGAAGGTGCCGCTGGATCAAGCCTCCGCCACCGTGAAGCCCGGCTGGATGGATGTAGCCGCGGCCGCGGCGACAGCCGCCGCCGCCGGACTGGGCTCCTTGCCTGGTGGCGACCAATCCGGTGGAGATGGCGAAGGGGCAATTCTGTGGGAGATCCAGACGGTGGTCGCCTCGAAGGTGACCATTCGCCGGGGATCGGTGGCCTCGGGTGTTGACGATTCCTCGGCCCCCGAAGAAGTCGGTGACGGGGACCTCGAGGCACCGGCGGTCGCACTCCCAGTGGCCCAACCCCTTCCGGACATACCGGCGTCGTCGGTCGTACCGGCGGCGCCGGTCGTGCCGACTGCGGACGCGGCACGAGTTGGCGAGGTGGCACCGGAATCGAGCGAGGCGAGGGAGGCGGCACCGGTGCCACCTCAGGAGGTGCCCCACCTGCTGGATCGACCGAACGATAGCCCGCCCGCCCGCCATCGACCGTTCGGCAACCTTTGGCGGGCGCTGGGCTTTGTCATCTTTGCCATCGTCGGAACCGCCATGGTGGCGGTGGCCGTGGCCACCCTGGCGCTCCATCTCTCCATCCGGCCGGTTCTGTCACCGAGCATGGAACCGACCTACGGGCCGGGCTGGGCCATCATCACTCGGCCGGTGTCCACCTCGACGTTGAAGGTCGGCGACATCATCGTCTTCACCCCACCTGGCCAATCCGTTCAATATGCCCACCGAATTATTTCGCTCACCGGACCAGCAGACCATCCGGTCGTGATGACCAAGGGCGACAACAATCCCACCCCGGACGCTTGGCACGCCCGCCTGGCTTCAGACACCACACCCGAGGTAATAGCCGAAGTCCCCTTGGTTGGCAGTGTCCTCAACGGCCTGGGAAGTGGCGTCACCCGGGCGGCGGTGATCGCGTTCGCGGGCATCATCGTCTGCGGGGTCGGGATGATCTGGATAATCCGATCAGGTCGTCCACCGAGACGGCCAGACCCGGCGTCGATCCCCGGAGACCGGTCGGCGCAGTAGGAATCGGCCTCGGGACGATGGATTCCACGCCTGGGGAGCCAAAAAAATAGAACTGGTTCTCGCGTTGGCTCATGTACTCCTCCGAACTTGCCGATGGTAGGGCACAAAGTCACATCATCGGGGAACGGGAGACGTTTATGAGACGCGCCAACCGCGAAAACAACCTGGACAACGAAGAAGGCGGATCGCACCGTCGACGTTGGACCTACCTGATTGCCGGAGTCTTCGGAATCGGGGTGTTGTCCCTGACCGGCGCGGGGGTCTATGCCGGCCTGACGGCAACCGCCACCGGGACCCAGACGGTTACCTCGGGTACCCTCAGCCTGACCCTTTCGGCCACCGCTCCGAGCGGCGGCTTCGGCCAGACCGTGTCAGATATGGCGCCCGGTGACCAGGACAACGTGTATGTCAAACTGACTAACGGCGGCACCTTGTCCGCCACGGGCGTGACCCTCGGAGTCACAGGAACCGGCGGGACCCTTCTGACGACCGACGCGGTCAAGGGTCTGGCGGTCGCCATCAATGGTTGTTCGGTCGCCTGGACGGTCACCTTGGGTACTCCGGGTTCGGCAACCTGCGGGGGAACCACGACCCCCCTGCTGGCGTCGACCCCGGTGGCCACCCTTTCGACCACTCCCGGAACCGTCGCGGCGAGTATCGGGGTCAATGCATCACTGTTCCTCCAGGTGAACCTCACCCTTCCGAACCAAAGTGAGAACACCCTGAACGGAACGCCACCCAGCCCGACCATCCAAGGACTGTCGACCGTCCTCACCTACAGCTTCAACGAGGCGCAGCGGGCAGCACAGATAACCACCTCATAAATACGCCTCGATGCCCCGAGTGCCAGCGAGTGCCTACGCGTTCTGCGGATGCCTTCTGGTGCTCGGGGCATTGGCATTCCCGGTCTTCGGTGGGAGCGGCTCCGGAGCGGCCGGTGCGGCCTCGATCACCGCGACAGCCGGGGCAACACTTGGAAAAACCACCTTCAGCGCCGGAGCCAACTGGGGGTCCATCCCGACCACCACCTCCTCGGGTACGCCGTCGGCCGGCGCACTTGTCCAGACCTTTACGACCTCGCTGATCGGTAGCCCAGGGCCGCAGAACTTCTTCAGCTACAACTCGGGAACGGTGAATCTGGTGGCGACCACCTACACGGTCACCCTTTCCCAGTCGGGGGTCATCGTGGGCACGCCGTCGGCCACCCTGAAGACGTGCACGGTGACATGGACAACCACCTGCGGCGGAACCAGCACAACCATCAACACCTGGACCGGCGGGGCAGGGTCTCCGACAGCCACCACCGTGGTACCGGTTGCCCCCGGGGCCCGTCTCTCCATCCAGACGAGCATCAGCGGGGTGGGTCTTTCGCTGGGCGGGACCATCACCGTCACGATCAACACCGGGGTCAATTCCATGGCGCCCCGACAGATCCGTGCCGCGACCTTCACCACCGCTTAGGCCGGGAGCCGGCCGGGAGTCCTCCCGGGACCGGGTCGCGGCATCCGCCCGCACGACTGGGTACTATGCGGCATGGCCAACACCCCTGACACCACCGCCGGATCGACAGGCACGGCGATCGCCGAGGCGATCGAAGGAGCCCTCGCCGGCCGGATCCTCCTTACCCACCCCTTCTACCTGCGGTGGGAGGCGGGCGACCTGCTTGCCGGTGAGCTCGACAGCTATGCCCGCCAGTACCGGTCTTTCGAGGCCGCGCTTCCTGAGATCCTGTCCGGGGTCACCCGGCGTCTGGTGGCCGACGGCTCAACTGACGTGGCCGATCTGGTGCGGCGCAACCTGGACGATGAGCTCGCCCACCCCGAGCCCCACCTGGTCCTGTTCGACCGCTTCGCCACCGCGGTCTCGGCCCAGGACCCATCGAGCGATACCGGAACCGAGGCAGGTCCGGCGGCCGATGCCTTGGTGGCCACCTACACCGACCTGGTTCAAGCCGGACCGGTAGCTGCCCTTTCGGCGCTGGCCGCCTATGAGACCCAGGCATCGGCGATCGCCAGATCGAAGGCGGAAGGTCTGCGCCGCTGGTACGGGATGGACGATGCGGGCGTGGCTTTCTGGGACGTGCACGCGGCGATGGATGCCGACCACGGCGACTGGGCGATCGAGGCTCTGACCCAGCTCGATGCCGACCCAGATGTGGTCGCCGACGCGGCCAGGCTGGCCGCCGACGCCTGGTGGGCGTTCCTCGACGAACGGGAAGCCGATGCCCCGGTCGGCGCCGGCTCCCGCGCCGTCTGAGCAACCGGTCCAGCTAGAGGAGGCGAAACCGCCCGTTAGCGGCGGGCGACGCCTATCGCGGTCATCACCATCGGCACCTGCATCGGGAGCCGCAGCCAAGGCACCCACGACTTGAGGGAACGAGGTCGGCCGGCATCCACCGCCATCTGGATATTGGCGGGATAGACACCGACCAGGGTGGCGGCGGCCAGCACTCCGCCCCGGCGGCGGGTGTTCAGGTCGGAGGACAGCATCAAGGCCCCGGCGGTGGCTTCGACGAGGCCGGAGGCGTAGACCCAGAAACGGGGATGTCCCAAAAAGCGGGGCACGATCTTCATGAACGGCTTCGGGATGAGGAAGTGGCCGACGCTCGACACCAACAGCATCCCGGCCAATCGCAGCCGCGATCGCCGTTGCCCGGCGCTCTCCTCGGGAGCGAGGACGACATTGAGGCCTACCGGGGTATCGGACATCGGCTCATCTTAGGGATGGTCGCGACGTGCCGCGGTCCGGCCGACCCCCAGCCCAACCCCGATAGCCCCTCGTTCACACTCACCCGAGTTCGGTCCCCACCACCGACACGAACGACACCATTTCTCCGGGGTACCCGCCGAGATTGTGGATGAGGGCCAGCTTGCGATCCGTCTCGATCTGCCGTTCGGGGGTGGCTTCGCCCCGGAGCTGCAGCCAGGCTTCGAAGTGCATGCGGAGACCCGAGGCCCCGACCGGGTGACCGAAGCTCTTGAGGCCGCCGTCGGGATTGACCGGGAGCTCACCGGTCCGGTCGAACGTGCCGGCCAGGATCTCCTTCCAGGCGGTGCCCCGCTCGCAGAAGCCGAGGTCCTCCATCAGCACCAGTTCGGTGGGGGTGAAGCAGTCGTGGACCTCGGCCATGGCCAGCTGCCGCCTCGGGTCGGTGATCCCGGCCTGCCGGTAGGCGTCCTCGGCGGCCAGCGTGCACTCCGGGAACCAGGTGTAGTCGTAGTCGGGATCGATCAGCCCCGAGCCGCTTCCGGCCGCGAACGACAGGGCCTTGATGAAGACCGGCGTGTCGGTGTAGCGATGGGCGTCCTCGGCCCGGACGACGATGGCCGCCGCCGCCCCGTCGGCCACCCCGGCGCAGTCGAAGACCCCCAACCGGCCGGCGACTCTCGGCGAGGCGCAGATGGTCTCGGTGGAGACCTCCTTGCGGAACTGGGCCCGCGGGTTGCGGGCCCCGTTCTGGTGGTTCTTCCACGAGATCCGGGCCAGCACCTCGCCGAGCTCGTCCTCGCCGACGCCGTACTTCTTGGCGTAGGCCGGGGCCACCATGGAGAACATCGCCGCGGCGGTCAGCGTGCGGGTGGTCCCGTCGTTGGGGATCGGGAAGGAATTCAGCCCCTGGTACCCCGAGTCCTTCACCTTCTCGGCCCCGACGGCCATGGCCACGTCGTAGGCGCCGGAAGCCACCGCGTAGGCGGCCGCCCGCAGGGCTTCGGATCCGGTGGCACAGTAATTCTCCACCCGGGTGACCGGCTTGCCCTCCAGCTGCAGGGGCCGGGCCAGGGTGATCCCGCTCATGCCCGACTGGGCCGTGCCGAACCAGTAGGCATCGACATCGTCCTTGCCGATCCCCGCGGAGGTGAAGGTGTCTCCCGCCGCCTCGACGATCAGGTCATCGAGGCTCTTGTCCCAGTGCTCGGCGAACCGGGTGCAGCCCATGCCCACGATTGCCACCTGGTCCTTGATCCCATGCGATCCCATCGCTCGTCTCCTCTGATTCTCGTCGTCGTGGTCGTGGTTGCAGATCGGGTGGCCGACTTGGCGGACGGCCGACCACCGCGGTCGGTCTACCCGGCGTTGCCGCTCCGCAGCGGCTTGGCCTTCCAGAAATAGTCATGGATCCCGTCGGCGGTGAACAGTTTCCGGAAGGTCATCGTCACCCGGTCGCCGATCTCCACCCGGTCAGGATCGACATCGGTCAACTCGACGGGGAAGCGGCCGCCGCCGTCGAAATCGAGCACCGCGAACACGGTCGGAGGGCTGGGGGAGTAGGCCATCCGGTCCACCGTGTAGGTGGCGATGGTGGCGATGGCGTCGGCCCGGCCGATCGGCTCCATGTCGTCGACCGCCCCGCCCTTCATGGAGATCCGTGACGGCGGCAGGTGCACCGACTCCGAGGATCGGTCCTTGGAGCCCACGAACCCGAACTTCCAGTCCTCATTGCGCCAGGCGGCGGAGGACGAGACCCGCTGGGGCTCCGGCCGTCGGGGCGGCTCGGGGGTCACCATGCCCCGCCAGGTGAGGAACTTCCCGTAGGGCAGATCAGCCCCGCGGCGATCTGGTCGGCAATCGGCCCGGCGGACGACCACTGGGCCAGCGCCGGCGTGGTGCGGAACACCAGCACGTCGGCTCCGTCGGCCAGCGCCACCAACGCCACCAACTGGCCCGGTTCGGACTGCTCGAGGATGGAGGCCAGCAGGAGACCGGCATGGGCCGAACCGGCTTGCCCCACCGTGGTCGACAGGTCGTCGACCAGGCGGTCGGCATCGACGTTCAGGTTCCGGGCCAGGGCCTTGGTGGCCCGGCCGTGCATGCCGGTCACCAGCACCTTGTCGATCTCCTCAGCCGTCACCCCCGAGGCCTTGAGGGCGGCCGCCCACGCCTGCTCGCCCAGCGGCACGTAGCGGGTCTCCCCGAACCGCTCCTCCCAGGTCTTCGACCGCCGGTCGCCGACGGTGCGCCACCGGTCGAGGAACTCGTCGGTGACCGACGCCCCGCCCAGGTACTCGGCGATCACCGGATGCCCGGGCCCGTCATCACCGACGACCAGCGCGGCACCGCCGTCGCCCCCCGCCGACTCGTCGGCCGAGGTGGGCAGGCCGTCACGGATATCGGCCAGGACCACCAGGGTGGTGCCGGACCCGTCGGCCTTCAGCGCGCTGACCAGGGCGCCGACCCCGGAACGGAGGGCCCCGCCGAAGTCGAAGGCCGGGACCTCGGGCGGGAGTCGAAGGGCGGCGTGGATGGCGGTGGCATTGGTCTTGTCGAGGTAGGCCGGGGTGGCGGTGGCGAACCACAGCCCGTCGGGGGCGACCGTGGGGGCCGACCGGAGGGCGAGGCGGGACGCCTCCACCCCCATGGTGGTGGTGTCCTCGTCGTGGGAGGCGACCGCCCGGCTGCCCCTCCCGCCCCCGCTTCCGAAGACCTGGGTGACGGCCGACCGCTGGAGGCGGCGGTAGGGGACGTACCCGGCGGCGCTGACGATGCCTCTCATTCCTCTGACGATCCCTTCGTTTTTGGCGGTGTCCGGGTGGGTCATCTGGTGGCTCCGATTCGACCGCCAGCCGGTGACAACGGTGCTGGGCTGGGACAATCGAATCGATACCGACAGTGTTGGCTTGGGCTCGACCCTCATCCTATGATGCCCACAGTATCTGACGGTCAGTCAGATAACCACCGGTGGCGCAGCCGCGCCGCCGACCGAGGAGGGATCCCATGGACTTCGAGTTCACCCCCGAGCAGAACCAGTTCGTCGCCGATGTGGAGGCGTTCCTCGACGCCAACGACGATCCCGAAGTCTTCGATGTCACCCGCGAGAACATGGCCCAGATCGTGGACACCCCCCGGCGCCGGAAGTTCATGGCCAAGCTCGGGGAGCAGGGCTGGCTGGGGATCACCTGGCCGAAGGAGGTGGGCGGCTCCGAGGGAGAGGGCGTCTACGAGTACCTGTTGAACGAGGCGCTGGCCGCCCGGGGCGGCCCGCAGATCGGCAAAGGCGTGGGCATCATCGGCAAGACGATCATCAGCCACGGCAGTGAGCGGATGAAGCAGGAGTTCCTGCCCAAGATCCTCTGCAACGAGGTCGAGTTCGCGGTCGGCTACTCCGAGCCGAATGCCGGGTCGGATGCCGCCTCCATGCAGCTGAAGGCCACCCGGGACGGGGACGGTTGGCGGCTGAACGGCCAGAAGACGTGGACCACCTCGGCCCACTTCGCCGACTGGTACTGGGTGGGTGCCCGCACCGACCCCGATGCCCCCAAGCACCATGGCATCACCCTCTTCCTGGTGCCGATGGACCATCCCAACATCACCGTGAAAGAGATCTGGACGATGGGCGACGAACGGACCAACGAGGTCTATCTCGACGACGTGTTCGTCCATGACGACTACGTGGTCGGCGAACTGAACCATGGATTCCAGTACATCTCCGAAGCGCTCGACCTCGAGCGGTTCACCCTCTTCACCTACTCACCGATCGCCCAACGGCTCGATCTCCTCACCGAGTACGTGGCCACCGCCACCCGGGACGGCGAACCGCTGAAGGACGACGCGGTGGTGCGCGAGAAGATCGCCCAGCTCCACACCGAGGCGGAAGTCGCCCGGGTGCTCGGGCTCAAATTCGTGTTCAAGGCGGGAGAAGGTGGGGCGCCGCCGACCTCGGAAGCCTCGGAGTACAAGCTGTTCGCCACCGAGTACTCCCGGAGGTTGGCGGACGCCTCGATGGACCTCGCCGGCCCGGGTGGGCAGCTCCGGGTCCGGTCCGAGGATGCTCCGATGAAGGGCCGGCCCGAGTCGACCTACCGCTACACGGTGATCGACACCATCGGCGGCGGCGCTTCGGAGATCCAGAAGAACATCATTGCCCGGCGCAAACTCGGCCTGCCGAAGAACTTCTGATCGGCGCCCGGTTCCCGTGACCCAGCCAGCTTCACCGAGCGCGCCGTCATCGGCCCTGTCCGCCGGTTCCCAGCCGGGGCTGTTGGCGGGGGTGGTGGTGCTCGACCTGTCGACGGTGGGTCCCGCGTCCCGCTGCACCCGACTGTTGGCCGACTACGGCGCCACCGTGGTGAAGGTGGGGGCGGTACCCGGCCGGGGGCCCCAGCCGATCACCCCGCCGTTCTTCGCCTACAGCGCCTCGAGATGGCTGCAACGGATCGCCATCGACCTGAAGGATCCTGACGGCCGCGACGCCTTCCTGAGCCTGGTCGAGAAGGCGGATGTGGTGGTGGAGAGCTTCCGGCCCGGGGTCATCGATCGGCTGGGCCTCGGCTATGCCGCCCTGACCGCCGTCAACCCCGGGATCGTCCTGTGCTCGACGACCGGCTTCGGGCAGTCGGGGCCGAGGGCGGAGTGGGCCGGGCACGACATCAACTACCTGGCGGTCGGTGGCTTTCTGGCATCGTCCGAGCCCCGGGCCGACGGTGGACCCGGGATCGCCGGAGCCACCCTGGCCGATGCCGCCGGCGGCGGCATGCAGGCGGCCATGTCGATCATGGCCGCGCTCATCGGCCGGGACCGGACCGGGGTCGGGGCCCACCTGGATGTCTCCATCGCCGAGGGCGTGCTGTGGCTCACCTCGCTGGCGGTGGACGAGTACCTGGCCACCGGGGCCGAGGTGGGCTTCGGTCACGACATCATCAGCGGGCGCTACGCCTGCTACGACTCGTACCGGGCGGCCGACGGGAAATGGCTGGCGGTCGGGGCCATCGAACCGAAGTTCTACGCCAATCTCTGCCGGCACCTCGGCTGTGAGCAGTGGGTCGGCCACCAACTCGACGACGGCGTCCAGGAGAAGATCCGGGCCGACTTCCGGACGGCGTTCGCCTCCCGGAACCGGGCCGAGTGGGTGGAGGAGTTGGCCGGGTCCGACACCTGTGTCTCGCCGGTGCAGACCGTGGCCGAGCTGGTGGGCGACGATCAGTTCCTCGCCCGCCGCGCCCTGGTCGACGTGGTCACCGACGGCGCTGACGCCGCTACCCGGGGGCCGGCGGGGTTCCGCCAGGTGGGTCCGGTCCTGGCCGGGATGGTCCGCCCGGAGGGCGCGGTGGAGGTCCGCTCACCGGCGGTGTCCGACGCCGACCGCCTGTTGGAGGCGGCCGGTATCCCGCCCGGGCGGGTGGCGGAATTGAAAGAAAGGGGAGTGCTGGCATGAGCGGTATCGGCGAAGCGGACATCGACGAGCTGATCGGGGTCGAGCAGTACATCGAGGTGGGGGAGTTCCCGGTGGAACGCGGCTACATCTGGACGACCTGCTCGTCGGTGGAGAACGGCAACCCGCTGTTCTGGGACGACGCGGTGGCCGAACAGGTGACCGGCGGCCCCATCGCCCCACCCTCGATGGCGTCGGTCTGGTTCCGGCCCCATCACTGGGCGCCGGGCCGCAGCCAGGTGGCTCTGCCGCTTCAGGTCCATTTCGACCTCAAGGAAGGGCTGGGCCTGCCCGAAGCGGTGATGAGCGACAACACCATGGTCTTCCACGAGCCGGTGCGGCCGGGGGACATCCTCCGGACCAGCCAGATCCTCCGCTCGGTGAGCGAGGAGAAGACCACCCGGCTCGGGACCGGGCGCTTCTGGGTGATCGACGTCGAGTACCAGAACCAGCGCGGCGAGCTGGTGGCGGTGGAGAGCTACACCGGCTTCGGCTACCGCCGGTCGGATGCGGCCCCCCGCCGGCGACCGGGTGGCGGCCGAGCCGTCGGGAGCCGGTCAGTGAGCCCCACCATCACGCCGTCACGCTTGCACGCCGACGTCCACCCCGGCGACCAACTTCCCGAGCTCGCCTATCCGGTCACCGCCACCACCGTGGTGCTCGGGTGCCCTGGCCTCCCGGGACTGGCGGCCGATGCACCACGACAAGGATTTCGCCGTCAACCGGAACGGCACCCAGGACATCTTCCTCAACACCCCCAACCAGGCGGCCTGGTTCGAGCGCTTCGTCACCGACTGGACCGGCCCCTACGGCCGCTTGCAGCGGATGACCTTCCGGATGCTCGGCTCGGTGTTCCCGGGCGACACCATGGTCTTCCGGGGTGAAGTGACCGGTACCGGGGTCGACGAGGTGGGGTGCGGCTGGGTGGCCATCGACATCTCGCTGACCGTCGGCGGGGACGCCAAGACCACCTGCCAGGCCCGGGTCGCCGTCCCGCTCTCCCCCGAGGACAACCCGTGGACCCGCCAGGGGGACCAGTGGAAACCATGAGCCTCATCCCAACAGCAGAGGAGTACTGACCATGTTGGACCTCAAGTTCAGCGCCGAGCAGGAGATGCTGCGCCAGACGGTGCGAGGGGTGTGCGCCACCACCAGCCCGCTGAGCGTCGTCCGCCAGCTCCAGGACGACCCGATCGGGTACTCGGCCGATCTCTGGAAGCAGCTGGCCCACCTCGATCTGATCGGGCTGCAGCTCCCCGAGGAGTATGGCGGTTCGGGCATGACCGCCCTCGAGGGCGTGGTCGTCTACGAGGAGTTCGGCCGGTCGCTGGCCCCCTCGCCCCATTTCGTGAGCTCCGCGCTCAGCGGTGGCGCCCTCGCCCGTTCCGGGAGCCAGGCGATGAAGTCCGAGTGGCTTCCGCGGATGGTGAGCGGCGAGGCCATCCTGACCCCGGCCTGGCTGGAGCCGGAGAACGGGTTCGGGCCGAAGGGGGTCCAGCTCCGGGCCGAGCCCGACGGTGACGGGTTCCTGCTCTCCGGGGTGAAACGTCACGTCGGCTTCGCCCGGGCGGCGACCCGTCTGGTGGTGCTGGCCCGCACCGGCGACGGTCGGGAGGACATCGACCTGTTCCTGGTCGATCCCAACACCGACGGGGTCACCCTCACCCAGCATCTGACCATCGCCTCCGACGCCCAGTACCGGGTCGATCTCGACCGGGTCCGGGTGACCGCCGACGATCGCATCGGCCCGGCGGGCTCGGGCTGGTCGACCTGGAACGCGGTCATGCACGAGGGGATCATCCTGGCCGCCGCCCAGGCGGTGGGCGGGGCCCAGTACGCGTTGGAGATCACCGTGCAGTACGCCAAGGACCGCCACCAGTTCGACAAGCCGCTCGGCGCCTTCCAGGCTCTGGCCCACTACCTGGCCGACAGCGTGACGGCCGTCGACGGCGCCGAAGTGCTGGTGCACGAGGCGGCCTGGGCCAGTGCCACCCGCGGGGACATCTCCAAGCTGGCCCCGATGGCCAAGCTCTTCGCCGGCAACACCTACCGCCAGGTGACCGCCACCGCCCAGCAGATCTTCGGGGGGATCGGGTTCACCCTCGAGTTCGACATCCAGCTCTACTTCCGGCGGGCCAAGCAGCTCCAGATCTCGTGGTGGGACACCCGCTACCTCGAGGACCTGGTGGCCGCGGCGGTGCTCGACGCCTGAGCGCCAATCCCGTACCTCCTCGGTAACCGGCGTGTGATCACGTGCCGTCGGCGCTACGGTGAATTGTGAGATAGCGGCGGCGAGACGAGCCGGTGAGGGAAGGCAGGGGGATGACAACCGAACAGGGTCCAGCCAAGGTCAGCCAGGAACTTCCCGGGTCCTCCGAGCACAGCGCCCTGTTCCGCTTTCTGTTCGTCCACGAAGTCGACCAGTATCCGAGGCCGGGAAGACGGACCGGCTACCTGGCCCTGGCTGTGCTGGCCACCATCGTCCTCTACTACACCTATTACACCCAGACCGGGGTGACCCCGAACATCCTCCGCTACTTCCACATGTCCTTCAGTTTCTATGTGGGCATCGTGATCGTGTCGAACCTCATCGGGGCGTTCGCCTCGCTCCCGGCCAGTCAGACCGATCGGCTGGGTCGGACCAACGTCGTCATCTACGGACTGCTGATCGTCGGGCTCCTGGTGGCGGTCGGGGTGCCGAATGTGAGGACCGAGTGGGGGTTCGCCATCGTCATCTCGGCCATCGGCCTGGTGGAGGGGGCGATTCTGGTGGCCACCCCCGCGCTGGTGCGCGACTTCAGCCCCCAGTTGGGGCGGGCGTCGGCCATGGGATTCTGGACGGTCGGACCGGTGGCCGGGAGCCTGCTCACCAGCATCGTCGCCACCAACACCCTCACCCATTTCGGCGACTGGCAGAGCCAGTTCATCATCTCCGGGATCAGTTCCCTGGGCGTGTTCGTCGTCTGCCTCTTGTTGATGAAGGATCTGTCGCCCCGGTTGCGGGATCAACTGATGGTCTCCACACGCGACCAGTTGCTGGTCGAGGCCAAGACCCAGGGCGTGTCCGAAACGGAATTGTTGGCGGCGACCAAGCGACCGTGGTCGCAGATCTTGCGGTGGGACCTGGTCGGGTCGGCCGCCGGGATCTCGGTGTTCCTGCTGGTCTACTTCGCGGCGGCCGGGTTCTTCACCATCTACTACTCCACCACCTTCAAGAACCCCGACGGCTCCAACTTCTCGGTCACCCAGGCCAACCATCTCAATGAGTGGTTCTGGGCGGCGGACGCCGTCGCCCTCATCGTCTTCGGCCTCCTCTCCGACCGGCTGCGGGTGCGGAAACCCTTCATGCTGATCGGCGCGCTCGGGTCCATCGCCCTGCTCATCGTCTTCCTGCATGCAGGCCAACAACGCCAACACCGGCTTCTACACCCTGGTCCGTCATCGAGGTGTTCCTGGCCATGTTCCTGTCCATCACCTACGCCCCGTGGATGGCCGCCTACACCGAGACGGTGGAGGCCAAGAACCCGGCCCTGGTGGGCACCGGACTCGCCCTCTGGGGATGGATCATCCGCCTGGTGGTGGGCATCTCCTTCATCTTCCTCCCCGTGGTGATCAACAGCGTCAACCCGGTGGTCGACAACCAGCCCCTCGCCATCACCACCATCCCCGGGACCAACACCAACGTCCAGCTCTTCCTCGTCCAGCACCCGAAGTCGGTGGCGTTCGCCCAGGCCCACGCCACCCTGCTGGGGATCCTCAACGAACCCCAGAATGCGCCCATTGTCGCCGCCCTGGGTGCCAGCCCGACCGCCGCCAACATCACCCGGGCCGAGAATGCGCTCGGATCCAAGGTCTTCGGGCAACTGGTCCTCTACCAGACCCAGTTGAAGACGCTGGTGCTCCCGTACGCCACCGAGCTGAACTACCTGGCCGCCCACCAGGCCCAGCTCACCGCGCTGCAGAATGGGGTGAACGCATCCCCCAAGCAGTGGCAGCACTGGTTCTGGGTATCGATCGGCGGCATGGTCCTCTTCATCCCGAGCATCTTCCTGATCAAGGGACGCTGGAGCCCGGGCCGGGCCAAGCGCGACAAGATCGAGCATGACCAGCGGGTGGCGGCCGAGCTGAAGCAGCTGGTCGGATCGGACGCCTGAGCCGCGACTGCTTCCCGGCTCCGCCTCGGCCCGGCGGAGTTTCCCGTCATATGCCCAGCTAGGTGCCATCCCCGGGTTTGTCACACCCCCCATTTACCCTGGTAGTTGTGAATAACACCAGTGTGATTCGTCCGGGGTTCGCGGTGATCGATGTGGAGACCACCGGGTTCTCGGCCACCAACGACCGGATCGTGGAGTTGGCGGTGGTGGTCATCGATCCGGCCGGGGTGGAGGTGGACGCCTTCTGCACCGTGCTGGATCCGGGATGCGATCCGGGCCCAACCCACGTCCACGGGATCACCGCCGCCATGGTCAAGGGAGCACCGACCTTCGGACACGTCCACCCGTTCGTGGCGGAGCTGCTCTCGGGCCGGGTCATCGTCGGACACAACGTGGGCGGGTTCGATCTGGGGTTCCTCCGGGCCGAGTGCCATCGGTACGGAGGAGACCGCCTGATGGTCGGGGAGGTGCCGATCCTCGACACCCTGACGGTGGCCCGCACCCGGATGGGTCTGTGCGGCAAGGCCAAGTTGGTGGACTGCTGCGACTATTTCGGGCTCACCTGGGACGACCACCACAGCGCCTTGGGAGACGCCCGGGTCACCGCCGCGCTGTTCACGGCCATGGCCGACAAGCTCGGGCGCGACGCGCTGGAGATCTCGGAATTGCTGGCCCGGGCCAGTGGGGTGGGGTGGCCGGGGGCGACGTCCGCCCGCCCTTCCGTCCGAGATCGTCGGTGCTCAGAGTTCTGGGGCGATGTCGGCTTCGGGGACGATGACCGCCGGTTGCGACCCGCGCTGACGGGCTGTCGCCAATAGCTCCGCGGCACCATCGGCGCCGATCTCGCCCACCACCAGTTTGGTCTGGGACAGCACCACCACCCCGGTGATCAGCACGGCCAAGGCGATGCACTCCGCCACCGTCCGGAGCTGACCACCACGGAGCCGATCACCGAACAGGTTGACCCCGATGAGGATGCTGACCAGCGGGTTCACCGTGACCATCGTCGTCCGTGACGCGGTGATCGGCCCGGCGTGCAGCGCGTTCTGGATGAGAAAGACGGTTCCGAGCCCGGTCACCGCCAGCAGGTAGGGCTGGGCATGGGTGAAGACGTGCCCCCACCCTCGGGACACGAAGATGGTGGTCGACTTGGTCAGGGCGGCACTGAACGCCGCGGTGATGGCGGTGGCGGTGCCGAAGGAGGCGGCCCGCCACCATCGGGGGCCTCGCAGGCCGCCCAGGATGAACCCGGTGATGGCCACGATCAGCAGCGCCGAAGCCACGAACCACTGTCGGTTGTCAGGGTTGAGGTTGCCCCCGCTGGGGTGTGCGGCCAAAAAGAATCCACCGAGTCCGGCCACGATGGCCACCGAGCCGGCCCACTCCCGCCAACCCAGGTGATAGTGGAACCAGACGGCGAGGATGAGCAACAGGAACAACAGCTCGGTGGTGAGCACCGGCTGGACCACGCTCAGCTGGCCGAGGCGCAGGGCGGTGGCCTGGAGGGCGAACACCACCAGCATCAGGGCGAACCCGACCAGCCAGATCTTGCGGCGCACCGCGTGGGCCATCAGGCTCAGCCGCATGGCGGCGGACGACGGCGCCGACTCCACCCCGAGCCGCTGCAACACCGAGGTCAGGGCATTGACGAAGGCAGAGGTGACCGCCAGGACGTAGGACACCCGACAGTTGTAGCGCGTCGGCGACCGGGTTGCCCGCCGCCGGTCCGGGACCGGCATCGAGCCACCCACCCAGTCGGGCCCTTCCAACCGGTCCACGGCTCGCTAGCCTTTTGCCATGGCCGACATCGCCGCCACCGGTATCCCGTCCGCCCTGCCGCCGTCGGCCATGCCCGATCTGTTGGACCCGGCGTTCTACGTCGACATCGAGGCCATGCACGAGACGCTCCGACAATTGCGGCATCGGCGCCCGCTGGCCCGAGACGAGAAGAACGACCTGTGGGCGGCCACCCGCCATGCCGACGTGGTCGAGATCGAGCGGCGCGACGACGTCTTCCTCAGCGGTCAGGGGTACCGGTCGTTCTTCGCCCCCGGCGAGGACAACATGATCTCCCTCGACGATCCCCGTCACAGCCAGCAGCGGAAGCTCATCTCCCGCCGGTTCACCCCCAAGGCGGTGCGCCGCCTCGAGCCGGCGCTGGCCGGCATCATGGACGAGCTCATCGATGCCTGGATCGATCGCCGCGAGGTGGAGATCGTCTCCGAGCTGGCCGCCCCGTTGCCGGCTCGGCTCACCGCCCGGCTCCTGGGATTCTCCGAAGACCGTTGGACGGACATCAAGTCGTGGTCGGAAAGGTTGATGCGCTACGACAAGGCGGCCAACGACCCGGAGGCGGGGCAGGGGTTCTTCGAGGCGATCATCGAATTCGCCGGAGTCCTGGACGAGGTGGCGGCGGCCCGGAGGGTGCAACCGGCCGACGATCTGATCTCGGTGTGGACCCAGGCGGAGATCGACGGATGCCCGCTGTCGGGTGACACCATCATGAACGAGACCGGGCTGATGATCTCCGGCGGCGCCGAAACCACCCGCACCGTCATCACCCGGTCGTTGGCGGAATTCTGCCGGCACCCCGACCAGTGGGAGGCCATGGCCGCCGACCCGGCGCTGATTCCCGGCGCGGTGGAGGAGATGGTCCGGTGGGTGACCCCCTTGAACAACTTCTTCCGGACCGTGGCCCAGCCGGTGACCGTCGGTGGAGTGCGGATGGCAGCGGGGGACCGGGTGATCCTCCTGTACCCGTCGGCCAACCGGGACGAGGAGGTATTCGACGACCCCTACCGCTTCGACATCCGACGGGAGCACAACCCGCATGTGTCGTTCGGGTTCGGTACCCATTTCTGCCTCGGCGCCCCGCTGGCCCGGTTCGAACTGCGGATGCTGATGGAGCGCCTGACCCAGCGGATCACCAACCTCTCGGTGATCGAGCCGCCGGAGATCGAGGCGAACATCTTCGTGGGCGCCGCCCGTTCATTCCGGTTGGGGTTCGACCGCCGGGGATGAGGGTGGGTTAGGCGACCACGTCGCTCTCGTCGTCGCACTCGCCGGGTGCGGACGTCTCGCCGTCCTCGGGCATGTACAGACCCAGCGAGTATCCGTCCAGGAAGGCGTCGGCCTCCCGTCGGCGCGGATAGCGGTTCTCCAGCGCCTTGAAACGGTGGTTGTGGTTGGGCTCGATGAGGTGGGCCAACTCGTGGACGATGACCGCGTCGAGCACCCAACCGGGAGCCAGCCGGAGCCGCTCGGAGATCCGGATCTCCCGGGACAGCAGCGTGCACGATCCCCAGCGTTTGGTCTGGGCGGTGGACCACCGGATCGAAGCCGCCCGGATGCCGCCGAGGTAGGTGTCGCCCAGCACCGCCGCCCGTTCCTCGAGATAGGCATCGGAGGCGTGGAGGTGGGGGCGGTGACGTTGCAGCCGGCGGGCCAGGTGGTCCACCATCTCGTCCCGGTCGGCGCCCCGCAGATGGGAGGGGACGACCACGATGATCCGGTCGCCTTCCCAATGGGCCCCGGCTGTCTTCTTCCTTCGGGTGCTGACCCGAATTTCGACATCCGGTCGGAACAGGTCAGGGGGTTCTGTGGTGTATGTCATGGGAGGGGAAGGTACGGCGGGGGTGTGACAACCCCGGTATGCCACGAGATCTTAAGAAACCGCGGGCCCAACCTGGTGGATCTCCGTCTCCGGGGCCGGCGGCGAATGGGACCCGCCGGGGGCGGGCGATACGCTGGGTGGGTGCAGCGATTCTTCACTCCCCGCCGCATCGGGATGCACATCACCCTGCTGGTCGTGCTGCCGACGTTCGTGTTGCTGACCAAGTGGCAGTTCCAGCGGGCGTACGACGGGAACACCCTGAGCTGGGCCTATACCTTCGAGTGGCCACTGTTTGCCGGGTACGCCATCTACGTGTGGTGGCAGCTGATCCACGACGACCCGGTTCCCTTCACCCGCCGCCCGGGGGCGAGGCGCGGGCCGGACGGTGAGCCGTTGGGTCCCGAGGAGGAACCGGGCTGGGCGCTCAGCGGGGGCCGGCGATCGAAGCACCAGGTCGCCGCGGTCGCCACCGCCACTGCCGACGCCATCACCGGTGGCGCCACCTTGGTCGGCTCGACGGCCGACCGGGCACCGTCGGGGTCGGGAGCCGGGCACCAGCCCAACGACGTCGAAGGCGAGGGCGACCCCGCGGAGGCTGAAGACCCGGAGTTGGCCGAGTACAACCGGTATCTGGCCGAGCTCAACGCCGGCCCGGACAGGAAGCGATGGTAGACGTGCCCGAATCCGGGTCGAAAGCGAAAGCACCCAGGACCCGGAGCGCCGACCCGATCGGCGGAGCTATGCTCCGTTACCGGGTCATGGCCTACATCGTGGGGACCGCCCTGGTGATTCTGGTGTTCGTGGCCATCCCGCTCCAGTACTGGGGGCATCACAAGATCGTCGCCGAGATCGTCGCCCCCATCCACGGCTACCTCTACATCGTCTATCTGGTCGCCGGGGCCGATCTGGCCCGCCGGGCCCACTGGCACCTGGGCAGGATCCTGTTGGTGGTCTGCGGAGGATTCGTGCCCTTCCTCGCCTTCTTCGTGGAGCGCTGGGTCACCCGGCGGATGAACGCCGAGCGGGCCGCCGCGGCCGCCGGGGCGTCCTTGCCGCCGCCCAGTCTCGACACGGCCGACCGGTAGGGCCGCGGCTCCGTCGAGACCGGCGGAACCTGAAGAGTGGATCGGGCGCCATCCGGGCGATCGGGGACGGCGCGACCGGGAACGTCAGCGGGCGCCGCGTACCAGCGCGCCGGGTCGGGCCCCGGTGTCCTTTCCCTCCGAGAAGGTGGTGACTCCGGACTTGATGGTCTCGACGTAGCCGGTGGCATCCTGGACCAGTCGCATCCCCCCGGCCGGGAGGTCGGCGACCACCGTCGGATTTCCCAGCTGCAGACCGTCGTAGTCGATGAGGTTGAGGTCGGCGATGGCCCCGGCCTCGAGGGTGCCCCGGTCGGTGAGCCCGTAGAGCCGGGCGGTGTCGTGGGTCTGCTTCTTCACCATCCACTCGAGCGGCAGCCGCTCGCCGCGTACCCGGTCGCGGGTCCAGTGGGTGAGCATGAAGGTGGGCTGGGAGGCGTCGCAGATGACCCCGCAGTGGGCCCCCCCGTCGGCCAGACCGGCCACCGAACGAGGGTGGAGGAGCATGTCCCGGGCCGGCTCGAGGTCACCGTTGGCGTAGTTCAGGATCGGCACGTAGAGCAGCCCGCGCCCGTCGTCGTCGAGCATCGCCTCGTAGGCGACCTCGAGTGGTGTCCGTCCGGAGGCGGCGGCCATACCGGCCAGCGACCGTTCGGGCCCGGGTTCGTACTCCGGAGGGCTCCCCAGGGCATAGGTGGAGCGGTAGGCCTGCTCCATCCGGGCCCGGGAAGCGGGGCTTTCCGGGATCCACGACTCGATGGACAGCCGGACGTCCCGGCGGCGGAGGCCGTTGATGAGCTCGGCAGGCGCCAGTCCCTTGGCTTTGAGGTCCTGGTAGGCGGGAATCTGGTCGAACAGGCTGAACGAGGTGAAGTGCCCGGACAGCAGCCCGGTGGCCCGGCCGCCGACCTGGGGCCAGATGTCGGCCCCTTCCGAGGTCGCCCGCAACGACTCGGCCATCAGCTCCCGCCAGAGGTCGGGGGCGGAGTCGACCTGGACCAGGGCGAAGGTGACCGGTCGCTGGATGGCGATCGACAGCCGCCGCATCCAGTCGACTTCCTTGGCCGGCCCGATGAGGTCCTCTCCGGCCACCCCGGCGGGCGCCAGCTCGAAGACCCCGGTACCCAGTTCCCCGAGGGCACTCCCGATACCGAACAGCTCGTCCTCGGCGGCGTAGGTCCCGGGCACCGGTTCCCCGTCGATGGCGGTGTGGGCGATGGTCCGCGAGGTGGAGAATCCCAGGGCTCCGGCGGCGATGGCCTCTTTGACCAGATGCTTCATGGCCGCGATGTCCCCGGGGGTCGCCGGCTCGTTGCGGGCCCCGCGCTCGCCCATCACGTAGGAGCGGACCGCGCCGTGGGCGATCTGGGTGCCGACGTCCAAGGTCCAGCGCCGCCGATCGAGGGTATCGAGGTACTCGGGGAACGACTCCCACTCCCAGGCGATGCCTTCGGCCAGCGCCGAGCCCGGGATGTCCTCGACCCCTTCCATCAGGCCGATCAGCCACTGGTGCTGATCGGGCCGGGCGGGGGCGAAACCGACGCCGCAATTGCCCATGACGATGGTGGTCACCCCGTGCCAGCTACTGGGGGCCAGCACCTCGTCCCAGGTCGCCTGGCCGTCGTAGTGGGTGTGGATGTCGACCCACCCCGGCGTGACCAGCAGCCCGTCGGCGTCCACCGTCCGGGCCGCGCTCACCCCGGGAAAGGCTCCGACTCCGGTGATCCGGCCGTCGTCCACCGTGATGTCCGCGGTCCGGGCCGCCGCCCCGGTGCCGTCGACGACGGTCCCCCCTCGGATGACAAGGTCGTGCATGACGAGATCCCCTCCTGATGTCGAGCCCCTTCGATGCCCACCCCACCTTACCGGCGTTCCTCCGGCTGGTTAGGAGGGATCGAGTAGGTGACCTGGGCCTTGGCGATGACGGCTTCGTTGTCCTCGGAGGCCATGGCCACCTCCACCACGGCCAGCCGTTGTCCCAGCTTCAGCACGGTCCCGGTGGCCACCACGTCGATCAGCGCGGGTTTGCGCAAGAAGTCGATGTGGAGGCTGGTGGTCACCGCCAACGGCACCGGTCCGATGTGACCGACGATGGCCAACCAGGCCGTGCAGTCGGCCAGGGACATCAACGCCGGACCCGAGACGGTGCCACCCGGCCGACCATGGGACGGAAGGATCGGCAGTCGGACTCGGATGGTGTGATCGCCCATGTCCTCGACCACAAAGGCAGGCGGGTCGAGCGGGAACCCGTCCAGGAGGAATTGCTGGAGCTCGGCGACCGTCATCTTTGGCATGTCCAACCGTATCGGTCGACGGGTTTGGCGCTACCCGGCGGCGAAGTCGCCGTGGCGACCGGTACCGGCGTTGAAGCGGGCCGCGCCTTCGAGCGTCTCGCCGCTGGCGATGGTGACCAGACCATGGCGAACCTCGTTGATCACCGCCTGGGGCTCCCCGAGGTCCCACTGCTCGATGGCCGAGAGTCGGTCGTGCCGCATACAGCTCTGGGGAAAGCCCGCCAGTTGATGCGCGAGTTGCAGTGCCTGTTCCAACGCCGCCCCCGGCTCGGTGACCCGGTTGACCAGACCCATGGTCAACGCCTCTTCGCCGCCCACCCCCCGTCCGGTCAGGATGAGGTCCATGGCCCGGCTGTGACCGATCAGGCGGGGGAGTCGGATGGTCCCGAGGTCGACCAGCGGGACTCCGAACCGCCGGCAGTAGACGCCGAGGATGGCGTCGCGGGCGGCCACCCGCAGGTCGCACCACAGGGCCAGCTCCAGGCCTCCGGCCACCGCGAATCCCTCGATGGCGGCGATGACCGGCTTGGACAGTCGGAGGCGGGACACACCCATCGGGGCGTCACCGACCTCGGTGACCTGGTTGCCGCGGCCCTCGGTCAGGCCCTTCAAGTCGGCGCCGGCGCAAAACGTGCCGGATGCACCGGTGAGAATCGCCACCGACGCATCACGATCGGCGTCGAAGTCCCGGAAGGCATCGGCCAACGCGCCTGCCGTCACCCGGTCCACCGCGTTGCGCCGCTCGGGACGGTCGATGGTGACGATGCGGACACCACCGTCGTCGGCAACCGAGATCTGGTCGTGATCGCTGGGCATCCTGCGTCTCCTCGCTCTGGCCCCGAATCCAGGACGTCAGGCGCCAGCTGCCCAACTATTGCATGCCGTCTCCGGTGATATGGCGGGAGCCCCGCCGGTCACGGTGGCGCCCGACGGTCATTGGGTGAGGGAGGCCGGTGGTCGCCGGCCCGACGCCGAAGGCTCAGGCGGCCTGGCTGTACGGCACCCCTCGCGACTGGTGCACCGGTCCCGAATCCGGGATCGGGTCATGGACGTGGCGACGGAGAGAACTCATCGCACTGAGAGCCACGATCAGCGGGCATAACCACAACGCGACGAGGCTGGCACCGACGCCGAGGGCGATCCGGGAGACCGGGAATGCCTGCGACTCGTGATCCATCGCGTCGGCTTCTTCGAACGGGATGCTCGACAAGGCGTTCACCTTTCGTACTACCCCCAGAATTACTTGCCCTTCAGTTCTACCCGCTTGGCGCCCGGAAAAAACCGCGCCCGCCGATAGTTGCGCCCCGCCTGGACTTTTCGGAGCCGGCCCCCCAATTGAGCCAGCTCGGGGTTAGCCGGGATGCCCGGCTTCGATGTCCGTTGTCTGCTTGACGGTGAGCTGACCCTCCTCGGGGCCGAATCCCCCGTTGATCGGTGCCACCAGAAACGCGACGTGGTCGCCGACATCATGGGTGGCCAGCACCGTCCCTTCCATCCAGGCCGCACACCGTTGAAGCAAGGGCACTCCGGTTTTTCCGGTCGTCCACTCGCACTGGCTGAACTTATCCGACGTGTCCCCGGTGAGATGTCCGAACAAGACGGCTAGGTCGTGCTGCCCCGAGCCGAGTAGATGGAGGGACAACCCTTCCGAGTTCTTCGCCACGCCGTAGGTGTAATTGGCCTTCGAAATGCAGACCAGGAACCGTACCGGGTCGAGGCTGCACTGGGTCACGTAGCCGGCTACACATCCGGCCCTCTGTTCGCCATGGCCGGCGCAGATGACGTAGATCGGGTTGTCCACCCGTTCGGTAAGAGCTGCGGCCGGGCTTTCGGAGACCATCGAATCAGGCGGAGCCCAGTCGGGTCATGGGCCGCGGCTAGCTCTGGTGGCTGCGCTGCTGGGCCTCGTGGGCCTTCGCCGTGACCCGGGCCTTCTCCGCCTGAGCCTCCTTCTTGGCCACTTCACGCTGGGCATCGGCCTTCTGTTGCTGCGCCTGTCCCTCCTTGCGCAACTCGTCCTTGTCTGTCATAGCCCCGGCGGCTTCCTTGAGCTTGCCCTTAGCTCCTTCAACCATTCCCTTGATGCCTGATCGAGGACCGCTTTCTTCCTTGTCCACCATCTCATTCCTCCTTCTCCATGTATGCGGCTGGCGGATGCGCTCGCCGCGCATTTTGTGTATTCAACTTTGTACCCGGGTCGGCAATGCGAAAAACATGGATCGCGGTCGATCGCGCTCAACGTCCGCATTGACGAGGGACAAGCGTCGTCGATGGTGGCGGCGTATACCCGAGGCAACGATTGGGTAGGTGAAAGGAACGAACGATCAAAGGAGGGGCCCATTGCCATCACGGACCTGGAGTAACAAGCGCGAACGTCAGTACAGGCACATCAAGAAGGGATTGGAAGATCGTGGCGGAAGCGAGTCAAAGGCCGAAGAGATCGCGGCTCGCACCGTCAACAAAGAGCGAGCCAGGTCGGGTGAGGCGGAAACGTCGAGTCGATCCTCTACGCGTGACATCTCTTCGGGACGCCGGGGTGGTTTGCGCTCGCACCAGGGGGCCCGCGGCAGGACCCGTGACCAGCTCTATGAGGAGGCTCGCCGGAAGGGGGTGAAGGGTCGCTCGACCATGAGCAAGGCGGAGCTCGAGAAAGCCGTTGCCCGGTAGACGATGAGGCGCCCGGGCCCGTGAGCTGGCGGAACGAGAGGTGGACAAGGGCGGGAGCCGAGCGACAGGACCGAACATGTGTTCGTATACACTCGGACAGGAATGTCAGCCCTGCAAGGTTCACTCTTCGATGCCGGTGAGGAAATCGGGATCCGCTCACTCGAGGCGGCCGAGCGAACCGACCTGAGCGATGGCGCCTGGGTCGAAGTGCTCCCCGGCTGGGTCACCGGCGCCGCCCCGCTGTTCGAACTGCTGGTGGAGGCGGTTCCCTGGAAGTCGGAGCGCCGGAAGATGTACGACCGTACGGTCGACGTGCCCCGTCTCCTGGCCTTCTATGGCGAGGACGAGGCGCTGCCCCATCCGGTGTTCAACCAGGCCAGGGCCGCACTCGGCGCGCACTTTGCCAACGAGCCAGGTTGTCCGTTCCTCACCACTGGGTTCTGTCTCTATCGAGACGGCCGGGACGGCGTTGCCTGGCACGGGGACACCATCGGGCGGAGCAGCACCATCGACACGATGGTGGCGATCATCTCGCTGGGAGCCCGAAGGCGCTTGCTACTCCGGCCGAAGGGCGGGGGGCCGGCGCGCCGTTTCGAGGTCGGCGAAGGCGACCTCCTGGTTATGGGCGGCAGTTGCCAACGCACCTGGGAACACACCATCCCCAAGACCGTCCGACCGGTCGGGCCACGCATCAGCGTCCAGTTGCGCCCGCGCGGAGTTACCTGATTGCGCGGTATCCACAGCGACGGCCTCGGAGACCGGCTCGACCGGTGTGGGCTCAGGTGGGCGCCCGCCCCATATCGATTTCACACCACACGGATTTGCCGTGTTCGGTGGGCCGGACCCCCCACTGCCCAGCGATGGCCGAGACGAGCTGTATGCCACGGCCGTGTTCGGCATCCAGGTTGGGTTGCAGCCGGCGGGGGACCGCGGTAGTGCCGTCGTGAACGGCAACCACCAACCGATCAGAAGTGCGGCTCAGCCGGAGTTCGATCGGCGACCGGCTGTGAAGAATGGCGTTGGTGACGAGCTCGCTGACCACCAGGACGACATCACCCGTCACGCTTGGGGCGATCGCCCAATCGGTAAGCACATGTTCGGCAAACCTTCGGACTCCGGCCACCGATTCTGCGACCGGCGGGACAGCCAGGACGACGAATCCCGTCTCGGGGCCGTCGCCGGGCACTTCGGCGACGAGTACCGCCACATCGTCGTCGGACCCTTCGGGGAGCAGCGCCTCGACCAACGCCAAGGGCAGGTCTTCGACCCGTCCCCGATTGGCAGCGATCGCAGCTTCGAGGGCGCGGATCCCATCCTCGATGTCGTTACCCCGCTGCTCCACCAGGCCGTCGGTGTACAGCGTCAAGACGTCACCGGCGGACAGGATCAACCTGGTCTCCGCCAGATCGTGGGGTCCGGTACCCAGTGGCGGGCCGAAGGTCCCGGTGAGGCGCCGGGTTGGTCCGCCCGGGGACCGCACCAGCGGTGGGAGATGGCCGGCGTTGGCATAGATCAGGCTCCGGTCTTCCGGGTTGAAGACGGCATAGACGCAGGTGGCGATCTTCTCTTCGCTGATGTCGCGAATGGTGGCGTCCAGATACTCGAGGACCCGGGAGGGTGACAGGTCGAGTTGGGCGTAGGCCCGGATGGTTGCCCGGAGTTGACCCATGACCGCCGCGGCCCGAACGCCCCGGCCCATGACATCGCCGACAACCAGAGCGGTGCGCCCGCGATCCAACTCGATGACGTCGTACCAATCTCCTCCGACCCGGGCGTCGTCGACGCCGGCCTGGTAGTGGGTAGCCACCTTCAACTGTTGAGGCGCGAATGTGTGCTCGGGCAAAAGGCTCCGCTGCAACTCTTCCGCGATCAGTTTCTCCCGAGCCGCCGCCTCCTTCTCCGCCGCGACGAGGTCGGCCGCCTCCTTGGCCTGAATCCGCTCGGTGATGTCCTGGATGCTTCCTCGCAGCCCGACCGGTTGGCCCTCGGCGTCGCTGACCATCTCGCCCACCGTGTGATAGGTCCGCTCGTCCCCTTCCACGGCCAGCACCCGTACTTCGAAGTTGATCACCTCGCCCTCCGACGCGGCCTTTATCGCCACGTTGATTCGGTCGACGTCGTCAGGATGTACACGGCGTATGACCCTGGCGATGCCGTTGCGATGCAACTCCTTTGGATCGAGTTGGATTTGGCGGAAGAATTCGTCTGAACCGGTGATGGTCTGCGATTTGAAATCGAATTCCCAACTGCCGACGTGGGCCATCCGCTGGGCCTGATCGAGGAGAGCCTGCTGTGCCTCCAATTCGGTTACCAGACGCCGAA
This sequence comes from uncultured Acidimicrobiaceae bacterium, assembly GCA_963819695.1. Classification (GTDB taxonomy): domain Bacteria; phylum Actinomycetota; class Acidimicrobiia; order Acidimicrobiales; family RAAP-2; genus DASZIT01. Next base: position 571,509 of record CAWFXD010000002.1, read on the forward strand.
CTCTGTCGAGTTCGAGGTTGGAGCGGATGCGGGCCAGGAGTTCGCGGCCGGTGAACGGTTTGGTCAGGTAGTCGTCGGCCCCCGCTTCCAATCCCTCGATGGTGGCCTCGTCACCGGCCCGAGCCGAGAGCATCACGATGGGAACATGCATGGTGGCGGGATCGGAACGCATGGCCGCCAGCAGGCCGAAACCGTCGAGGCCGGGGATCATCACGTCGGTGAGCACCAGATCCGGCGGAGAGGCTCGGACCATCTCGAGAGCCGTATTTCCGTCCGGAGCCGTGTCGACCGCGTAGTGGTCGGCCAGCAACCCGACGATGTACTCCCGCATGTCGAGGTTGTCGTCGACAACCAACACTCTCAACCGGTCTGGGTCCTCGGAGACGTCAGGTGTTGAGAATGTGGGTGTCGCCTCGGTCCCCCTCGACCGGGCTTCGTAGTCGAGCCAACGGGATGACTCGGCCAGGAATCCCTCGGTTTCCCGAACGACGCTGGCGCCTCCATCGGCGGGGGCCAGGACGATCTGGTCGGCGGGGAGATGCGCGGTTCCCAGCGGTACCCGCACCGAGAATCGAGTGCCGAGGCTCGGGACGCTCTCGGCCACGATGGTACCGCCGTGGAGGTTGACCAACTCGGCCGTCAACGCCAGTCCGATTCCCGAACCTTCGTGGCTCCGGGAGCGGGCCCCCGTGACGCGGTGGAAACGCTCGAACAGCCGACCGAGTTCTTTCAACTCGATCCCGATCCCGGTGTCGGAGACATCCAGCACGACCTCGCCGTCAACGGCGCGGAGTCGGATCTTGATACCACCGGCGAAGGTCGCCTTCAGTGCGTTGGAAAGCAGGTTCGAGACGATCTTGGTCCACATGTCCGGATCGACGTAAACGGGCTCGTCCAACGGGGGGCAGTCGACGGTGAACGAGAGCCCGGCGCGTTCGACGGCGGAACTGAACATGCTGGCCACGTCGGCGGTGAAACGGGCCAGATCCAGGGCCTCGAATTTCGGTTCGGCCTGGCCCTCTTCCAGCCGGGAGAAGTCGAGGAGGACATTGACCAACTTGAGCAGCCGGGCGGCGTTGCGCTGCATCACCTCGACACGAGCCCGTTGGGTGGCGGGCAGAGGACTGTCCTTGTCGGCGAGGGCGTCGGTTGCCGGGCCGAGGAGCAGGGTCAAGGGTGTGCGAAGTTCGTGGCTGATATTGGTGAAGAAGGCGGTCTTGGCCCGATCCAACTCGGCCAATTCCGCGGTGCGTACCCGTTCGAACTCGAAGGCGCGTGCCCGGGTGATGCTGGCGGCCACCTGGCCGGCGATGAGGTGGAGAAATCCGGTGTAGCCGGCGTCCACCGGCAGATACGGATTCAATCCGAAGACGAGGAACCCGTAGGGATCCGCATGGCCGCGCTGGAGCAGAGGCACCCCCAGTGCCTGCGTCGGAGCCTTGTCCAAGGCGCCGGGCGGGAGGGAGGGGAAACGCCGGCCGAGCTCCTCGATGATCACGGTGTCCCCGGCGGCCATAGCCGCGATCGGCCAGGGCGGATCATCGTGTGACACCGCGATCACCGGCGGCATAACCGGGTGGGTTGCCTTGATCCCCGGGGAGCAGGCCAGTCGGGCACTGGTCCCGTCCTCATCGAACAGGTACATGAGGGTGAACGGAAACGTGCGGGGCTCGGCGCTGAGGCGCCCGTCGAGCGCCGCCAAGACATCGGACTCGGATTCCGCTTTGGTGAGCCCGGAACCCAATTCGATGAGTATGGACATCCGACGCTCGCCGATGACCTGGTCGGTGACTTCGTTGACCACGCAGAGCATGCCGACGACGCGAGCTTGGTCGTCGGTCAACGGGCTGTAGGAAAGGGTGTGGTAGGTCTCCTCCTCGTAGCCGTTGCGCTCGAGGAACAGCAACATCCCTTCGTCCCAGGTGGCGGTGCCGGTGCTCATCGCCTGCTCAACGAGGGGGCCGACGTCTTCCCAGACCTCGGCCCATACCTCCGATGCCGGCCTTCCCAGAGCCCACGGGTACTTGTTTCCGAGGGTGTTGCGGCGGTAGGCGTTGTTGCAGAAGAACGTCAGCTCGGGGCCCCACGCCATCCACATCGGGAAACGCGAGCCCATCATGAGTCGGATGACACTGATCAGGCTTTCCGGCCACGAGCTGGGCACCCCGACCGGAGTCGAAGCCCAGTCAACCGCGGCCATCTCGCCACCCACCTCGCCGCTGGCCGCCAGCAGCTCGCCGACGATGTCGGCCCTACCTCGCATAGCCGGGCCATTGGCCGGTTCGACCATTTGCCCACCTTACAAACGGTTTCCTAGAGCGTAAAGAGCCGGATGAACTGGCAATTCCCCACGGATGGCCCTCGGCGTCGTCATGTTAGGGTGGTGCGCCGAGCATGGCGACATTGTGATCATCTTGAGGCCATTCTTCACGGCGTGAACGTCAGGAGCGTACGGTAGATGGTGGAAGGCGGCTCGGCAGACCTGAGCTTGGGTACTCGAACGGAGGGCTTCGCCACCGTTGTCGTTGCCCAGGGGGAGATCGACCTCTCCACCATTCCTCAGCTGACGGAGAAGCTCGACGATCTCATCGCCGAAGGTCAGGTCGACCTCATCATCGACATGGGCGGTGTCGACTTCATCGACTCGACGGGATTGGGTGCCCTGGTGGGCGCCCGGAAGAAGGCTCTGGCCAAAGACGGGTCGGTGCACCTGGCCTGCATTCAGGCGAAGGTCCTCAAGATCTTCAAGATCACCCAGCTCACCGAGATTTTCCCTGTTCACGAGACCGTTGCTGAGGCCATCGCGTCGGCCTCCGGCCGCCCCTAGGAAACGAGCCGCCTTCCATCGAGGCCGCGCTCAGCTGCCGGGTTCCGCCGGATCAGTCCCCGGCGCCGGCGATGGATCCCTTGGTCTTGGAAAACCGACGGAGTTGGACGTCGAACTCACTCACGTTCCGCTTCATCCACTCGATCAGCATGGAGGCGTGCTCCATCTCGTCGTTCATGTTGTGGATGAGGATCGCCTTCAGTTCGGCATCATTGCAGTCATCGGCGCGCTGGCGGTACCAGTCCGTCGCCTCCAGCTCCTCCATCAGCGAGACCGTCGCCTGATGGATCGCAATGGTCTCGGGTGTCAGCCGCTCACGCGGGGCATGCAGGTCCTCGCTCGACAACGTAGTTCTCCCTCTCCCGCGGCACATCGGTGATGCGCCATCGTGTCACGATCCTAGATTGGGCCCCGATGTCCGTGGCCGGTCAGAGGGGGAGTCCCTCGGTGAGCGAGTTGATGACGTAGTCAGCACCGCCCTCCCGCAACTGGTCAGCGTTGAAGTTGTGGCTGGCCACCCCCACGCATTTGATGCCGGCCGCATGGGCACCTTCGGCATCGTGGGGGGTATCCCCAACCGCCAGGCACTCGTCGAGGCTCACCGGCTCGCCGAAGACCAGGCTGGCCCGCTGGACGGCAATTTTGGTGAGTTTGCCCCGGTCGGTGGAGTCCGATCCGTAGCCTCCGAACGAGAAGAACCGGTTGAGTCTGGCTCGGTGCAGCTTCACGTGGGCGGCGGCCTCCACGTTGCCGGTCACGATGCCGAGCAGGTAGCCCTCGTCGATCAATTCGGGGAGGAGCTCCTCCACCCCGTCGAGGACCCGGTAGTCCTTGGAGTCGGCGACCGCGGAATAGAGATAGTGCAGGCGCCGCTCGAGCAGTTTGCTGAACTCGGCTCGGGTGGGCTTGCGATGCAGCACCGCCTCGAAGGTCTTTCGTCCCACGTCGGGGTCGGTCATCCCGGTGTCGGTGAACTCGCCGATGTCGGCCGGGATCCCGTAGAGCTCATCGAATGCCTTCCGCCACGATTCCGCGCCGGCACCGCCGGTGATGATCAGAGTGCCGTCGATGTCGAAAAGGATGACCGGGTATTCCGAAGTGTCAGCTGAATTCATTTCGGCAACTTTTCTGTGAGACCCGTGGACGCCATCGGTGGGCTCGACGCGGTCAACTGTAGGTCACGTCTGCCGACCCAAGACCGGACGCAGAAGGAGCGACTGACCCGCAATCACGAGCACCCGGTCAACCGAGACAGGTATCCGCGGTGGCGATGAGATCCTCGATGATCCGTCCGGCCGGTTCCCGACGGCGCACAGCCCCGACCGATTGGCCGGCATAGAGCGGCATCGCCTCGATGGTCCCGGTTGTATGGATATCGGGTGGCACTACCGCACCGGGAGGCAGGTCTACCGGCGATCCGGCAACCATGCTTCGGCCAACCTGGTCTCCGGTGAAGGCAGCCAGTGCTTCGACACAACTCGTAAGCACCCGGTGCGGTGCGTCTGGCCACATGACAGAAAAGGCAGTAGTCAGGGTGGTGTCGCCGGGGCCAGCGGCAATCATCGCTTCGATATACCGAGGGTGGGCAGGCGACTCCTCGGCCGCGACGAACCGGGTGCCGATTCGGACACCGGAGGCTCCGGCCGCCAACGCAGCTGCCATGCCCCGCCCGTCGCCGATCCCCCCAGCGGCGATGACCGGCATTTCGACGATGTCGAGGATGCCAGTCAGGAGGGAGAGCATCCCGATAGTGCCCCGGACATGGCCACCGGCCTCACACCCCTGCGAGATGACAAGATCACACCCCGCGTCAGCCGCAGAGCGTGCTTCGTCGAGCGAGCCGACCTGCCAGGCGGCCAACGCGCCAGCCGCATGGACCTGGTCAACCAGCCCCGACACGGGATCTCCGTAGAAGAACTCGACGAGCCGGCACCGGCGAGCAGCCAGGTCTACGGCGGGCACGTCCAGGAACGGCATCAAGAAGTTGGCCCCGACGGGACGGGACGTACGCCTATCCAGGTCGTCGAAGACACCGGGAATGTCCGGGGTCGCGACACTCGAGAGGTTCACCATGCCCAAGCCACCGGCATTCGACACCGCAGCCGCCAACTCCGGGGTGGAAATGCCACCCATCCCGGCCAGCTGAATGGGCGCGGTGCATCCCACCATTGTGGTGAACGGAGTCGGGTCCATATCTCCTCCTTCAGGCCTTCTCAGTTGGTCGGCCGGGCCCCGCCAATCAGTCTTACAGCGCAGCCGGAGCCTCGGATGCCGTAAGCAATCGATCCGCCTACCATCGGGTGGGTGAGCCAAGAACCTACGGTTGCGGATCTCCTGGTGCGGTGTCTCGAGAACGAGGGGGTGCAATTCGTCTTCGGGATCCCGGGGGAGGAGAACATCCTCTTCACCGAGGCCATCTCGCGCTCAGCATCGATCCGGTACATCTTGGTGCGCCACGAACAGGCGGCGTCGTTCATGGCGGAGATCTACGGTCGGATCACCTGCCGGGCCGGGGTGTGTTCGTCGACCCTCGGCCCGGGGGCCATCAACCTGCTCCTGGGGACGGCGGATGCCACCACCAACAGCACCCCGATCGTGGCCATCTCCGCCCAGGTCGGGCTCAACCGGATCTACAAGGAATCGCACCAAAGCGTCGATCTGGTCTCGATGTTCGACCCCGTCACCAAATGGGCGGCGTTGATCCCCACCCCCGGGGCGGTGCCCGAGATGATGCGCAAGGCCTTCAAACTGGCCCAGACCGAGCGACCGGGGGCGGTGTACCTAGCCGTGCCCGAGGACGTGGAGGCGATGGCCGCCCCGGCCCAATCGGTTCCCCTGCCGGTAAATATCCCCCGGACCGACGAACCGTCGCAGTCCCAGATCGAACGAGCCGCCCAGGTGCTTCTCGGCGCGAAGCGTCCAGTGGTGCTGGCTGGACACGGCGCGGCGAGGGCTGGAGCCGGGGACGCCCTCGTCCGTTTCTCCGAGCAGTTGGGCGTACCGGTCGCCACCACCTTCCACGGGAAAGGGGTATTTCCCGACGACCATCCGAATGCGCTGGGGGCGGTGGGGTTCATGCAACACGACTATGTCAATTTCGGATTCGATGAGGCCGATGTGATCGTCTCGGTCGGGTACGAGTTGCAAGAGTTCGATCCGGTACGGATCAATCCGAGGGCCGACAAGCGGATACTCCATTTGAGCCCGTTTCCGGCCGAAGTCGACAATCACTACACCGTCGAGGTCGGGGTGCAGGCGGATCTCGGTCGGACCCTCGACGCGCTGTCGAAGGCCACCAACCGGCAATTCGATCCGGCGACCAGCGGCGAGACGATCCGCCGGCTACTGGCCGAGGAGTTGGAGCGGGGGAAGACCGATGACAGTTTTCCGCTTATACCTCAGCGAGTGGTGTCCGATACCCGGGCCGCCCTCGATCGCCACGACATCGTCCTGGCCGACACCGGGGCGGTGAAGATGTGGATGGCCCGTTTGTATCCGACCTATGAGCCGAACACCTGTCTCCTTTCGAATGGGCTGTCGACCATGGCGTTCTCGGTGCCGGGCGCCATCGGGGCGAAGCTGGCCCGACCAGATTGCAAGGTGCTGGCGGCAGTCGGTGACGGGGCGTTCCTCATGAACTCCCAGGAGATCGAAACCGCTCTTCGGGAGAAGGTCCCGATCACGATCCTGGTGTGGGTCGACGATGCGTACGGTCTCATCAAGTGGAAGATGGAAATGGAGATCGGGCACGCGACGGAGATCGAATTCACCAATCCGGATTTTGTGGCCTATGCGGAGAGTTTCGGAGCCCGGGGCTACCGGATCACCGCGGCCGACCAGCTTCTTCCGGCTCTTCAAGACGCACTGGCGGCTGACACCGTCTCGGTGATCGCCTGCCCGGTCGACTACTCCGAGAACCTGCGTCTCACCGCGTCTCTGGGGGAGTTGACCGGTCCTTTCTGAGTCATCGGCATGCGATGGAAGATGCCCGATCCTTCGGATTCGGGTAACAGACCGGGCAGCCTCCGCGGCCTACGATGAGGGGTTGAACGAGAAGAGGGGGGCACGATGGCCCGATCAACCTCTCGTTCAAACTCGCCCACGTAGCTCAGGGGATAGAGCGACGGTTTCCTAAACCGCAGGTCGTAGGTTCGATTCCTACCGTGGGCGCCATTGTGAATTGAGGTCAGCGTGATTATGAGGCCGCCTTCGCTGACCCTCGCTGCGCTCGCGCCGCCCGTTCGATGTGGTCCGACGCGTGAGGCGTCGACGGGCAATGTTACGAACAGGTGAACGCTAGGAGAACTTTACCCGTCTCGGTGGAAGCGGTGCGATGCATGGACCTACCATCGACATGGAGGGCTTTCGGGTCGAGCGTGCATGTGTCCCGACCGGAAGCATCCGGCCTTCGACAGCCAGGGTCTTCGGGATCAGCGTGTGCCACAGGAGTCCGTGGGCTCCTGGCCAAGAAGCGGAGAGCGAAGCCATGCAGCGGATGAACGGCATCGACCCGATGTTCCTCTACTCCGAAACCCCGGTGACCCCGATGGAGGTGGCGTACGCCTGCACGTTCGACCCGGCGACCGCGCCCGGAGGGTATTCCTTCGACGCCGTCAAGGGGTTGCTGGCCGAACGGGTGCCCACCCTGCCCCCGTTCCGCCGGCGCCTCATGGCCGTACCGTTTGGGCTCGATCACCCGCGATGGGTTGACGATCCGGCATTCAACCTCGACAACCACCTGCACCGTGCGGCCGTGCCGGACCCCGGTGGTGAGGTGGAGCTGACCCAGATGGTGGCTGACATCATGAGCCGGCCGCTCATGAAAGACCAACCCCCCTGGGAGATGCACGTCATCGAAGGACTCAGCGGCGACCGGGTGGGGTTGGTCGCCAAGATCCATCATTCGGTCATTGACGGAGTGGCCGGGGCGCAGCTCATGGCGCAGCTGCTCGACCTGTCCGCCGAAGGCCGCGCCATCACCGACTTCTGCCCGCCCTGGCTCCCGCCGGCGCTGCCGTCGAGCGCCCAGTTGGTGGCCGACGCTCTCCCCAACCTCATCACCAGTCCCATCCGCGCGTTGCGGGCGATCCGGGAGATCGGGCGCACCGCCGTCCGGCTGGCCCGCCTGGCCGCCGACAGCGAGACGGGCCCGATCTCGATTCCCTTGGGCGCTCCCTCGACGTTCGAGTCGCCGGTCGGGGCGAGCCGGGCCGTGTCCTTCGCCGAGCTGAAGATGGGTGAGGTACTGGAGCTGAAAGAACAGTTCGGGGTTACCGTCAACGACGTGGTGCTCGCGGTGAGCTCGGGCGCGCTGCGCCGGATTCTGGCCGTGCACGATCAGGAAGCCAGCGACCCGCTGGTGGCCATCGTGCCCGTCTCGGTGCCGGCGCTCCCTGAGGGCGCGGCGGTGGGGAACCGGCTGTCGGCCATGTTCGTGGCACTCGCCAACGACCTCGAGAAGCCCTTGGACCGCTTGCGGGCGATCTCAGGGGCCAGCGCTTCGACCAAGGCCCAGGAGCGATCCGTCGGTTACGGCCCGATGGCGTCGGCGGTCAGCGACGCGGTGCCACCCCCGGTAGCCCGGGCGGTCATCCGTCTGGGAACTCGCATGGGGGTGCTCCGCCGGCTGCGTGCAGGCAACCTGGTGATCTCCAACGTCCCGGGGCCCACCTTCCCGCTCTACTTCGCCGGGATGCGCATGGAGGCCGTGCATCCGCTTGGGCCGGTCATCGACGGGGTAGCGCTCAACATCACTGTGCAGAGCTACCGCGACTCGTTGTTCGTGGGCATGAACGCCTGTGCTACCGCGGTGCCGGATCTGCCGGCTCTGGCGCGCGCCATCACCACGGAACTGGGCCACCTGCGGCGCGCCGCCAACCTGTCCACCCCGGTGAAGCACAATCGCCGGGGAGCGACGGCGACGGAACGTCCGGCTGATGCGGTGAGCGCCCGGCAACACCGTCTGGTGAGTGTGCCGGCCGGGAACGCCAGCTGACTCCGGCCACTCGGGCCGAAGTGCCCTTTTGGGTTTCCTAAACCGCAGGCCGTAGGTTCCGATTTCTACCGTGGGCGCTCAGGCGAGGTCGTAGCGGTCGAGGCTCATGACTTTGTCCCACGCCGCCACGAAGTCACGCACGAACTTCTCTTTCGAGTCGTCACTTGCGTAGACCTCCGAAATGGCTCGGAGCTGGGAGTTGGAACCGAAGACGAGGTCGACGGCCGTGGCGGTCCACTTGACCTCGCCGGTGGCGCGATCGTGACCTTCGAACACGTGTTCAGCAGGGACCGACGGCTTCCACTCGGTGCCCATGTCGAGCAGATTCACAAAGAAGTCATTGGTGAGGGTCGCAGGCCGGTCGGTGAAGACGCCGTGTTTTGACTGCCCGGAGTTGGCGTTCAGGGCTCGCATGCCGCCGACGAGGACCGCCATCTCGGGAGCAGTCAGGTTGAGCATAAATGCCCGCTCGACCAGTAGCTCCTCCGCCGGCCGCTTCTCTCCGTCTCGGAGGTAGTTGCGGAACCCGTCGAAGGTGGGCTCGAGCACCGCGAACGACTCCACGTCGGTCAGTTCCTGGGAGGCGTCAGTGCGCCCCGGCGCAAACGGGACCGTCACGTCGTGGCCGGCGGTCTTCGCTGCTTGCTCGATGGCCGCGCACCCACCCAGAACGATCACATCAGCCAGCGAAACCCTCTTCCCGCCGGACTGCGAGCTGTTGAAGTCCAGCTGGACCTGCTCGAGGGCCGGCAGCGCCTTGGCCAGTTCGGCCGGGTCATTGACCTCCCACTCCTTCTGCGGCGCCAGGCGAATCCGTGCCCCGTTGGCTCCGCCGCGTTTGTCGGTGCCGCGGAAGGTAGCCGCCGACGCCCACGCGGTGGTGACCAGCTGGGAGGCCGACAGCCCCGAAGCCAGGATCCGGCCCTTGAGCGCGACGATGTCGTCGTCGTCGATCAGGTCGTGATCTACCGTGGGGACGGGGTCCTGCCACAGTTGCGGCTCCGGAATCCACGGGCCGAGATATCGGGTAATGGGGCCCATGTCACGGTGCAGCAGCTTGTACCACGCTCTACCGAACGCGTCTGCCAGCTGGTCCGGGTTCTCATGGAAGCGCTTCGCGATCGGCCCGTAGATCGGATCCAGCCTCATCGAGAGGTCCGTGGTCAACATCATCGGCGCGTGTCGCTTCGACGGATCATGGGCATCGGGAACGGTGCCTTGCGCCTCGGGGTTCTTGGGTTTCCACTGCTTGGCGTCGGCGGGGCTCTCGGTGAGCTCCCAGTCGTACTTGAACAGGTTGTCCAGGAACCCGTTGTCCCACTTCGTCGGCTCGTTGGTCCAGGCGCCCTCCAGCCCGCTGGTAAGCGTGTCGTCGCCCTTGCCGCTGCCGAAGGTGTTTCGCCAGCCAAAGCCCTGCTCCTCGAGGGGGGCACCCTCGGGCTCGGGACCGGCATACTCCTCACCGACTGCGCCATGGGCCTTCCCGAACGTGTGGCCGCCAACGATCAGCGCCAGGGTCTCCTCGTCGTTCATGGCCATGCGGCGGAAGGTCTCTCGGATGTAGTTCGCCGCCGCGAGCGGATCCGGGTTGCCGCCGGGCCCCTGCGGATTCACGTAGATCAGGCCCAGATGGTCGGCACCGAGGGGCCCCTGGAGTTCCCCGCCCATGCCGTGGCGTTCGTCACCGAGCCAAGTATCCTCCGGGCCCCAGAAGATCTCGTCGGGCTCCCAGATGTCCCGCCGCCCGAAGCCGAAGCCGAATGTCTTGAACCCCATGGATTCGCAGGCGCAGTTGCCGGCGAAGATGATCAGGTCGGCCCAGGAGATCTTGCGGCCGTACTTCTGCTTGACCGGCCAGAGCAACCGGCGCGCCTTGTCGAGGTTCCCGTTGTCGGGCCAACTGTTCAAGGGGGCGAAACGCTGAGCACCTTCGCCGCCACCGCCCCGGCCGTCGGCGATGCGATAGGTGCCGGCCGCGTGCCAGGTCATCCGGATGAAGAGCGGCCCGTAGTGGCCGTAGTCGGCAGGCCACCAGTCCTGCGACGTCGTCATCACCTGGAAGATGTCCTGCTTGAGCGCTTCGACGTCGAGGGTCTTGAACTCCTCTCTGTAGTTGAACCCCTCGCCCATCGGATCGGATAAAGGCGAGTGCTCGTGCAGAATCGAGAGGTCCAGCTGATTCGGCCACCAGTCCCGGTTCGACATGGGCCGATGCGGCGTGGGGATCGGAGAGGGGATTGCCGGGCTCTCGCTGTCAGACATGTTGGTCCTCCTGCTCTTTCGAGGCCATCTTCTGATGGCTGGTTACTCGTGAACACTTGGCGCCCAGGCCCCGGAATATGACCTCGGCGCCTGAGACGGCGAAGCCCTGATCCCGGCGTGCCGGGAGGCGCAGGCCAGCGAGGTCGAAGTGGACGTCGCGCATCGCCCCGCACCTGATGCACACGAGGTGGTGGTGGGTGCCCTTCGCGGGGTCGAAGCGAGCCGCGCCTGTGCCCACGTCGAACTGCTGCATCTCGTTGCAGGCGGACCGGAAGACCGAATGGGCGGTCGGATGCGACCCGTTGTCGTGCAGGATCCGGAAGATGCAATGGCGTTGGGGTGTCACCTTGAGACCCCTGTCCCGGAACAGCTGAGTCAACTCCATGGGTGTCTTCACCGTTTGCTCCATGGGTGTTTCACCGTTGCTCCGTGAGCAACAACCGTGGCTAAGAAACGATGATAGAGGTCTCGGCCCCATCTGACCATCGAAGGACCAACCGGCGGGCAAGACCCGTTTTCGAGCGTCTGAGCCTCGTGGCTCGGAGATCGGCCAATGGCGCTCGAAGGTTCGACTCCTTCCCGGAGCGCCTGCAAAATACCTAATAACTGGCTATGTAACGGCCTGGCATCGTATGGCTCGCGACGGCATGGACGGGCCATTTGGGCTGGACGACCCGGCGCCAGGGTGGACACGGGATCCACCCATGGATCCACCCGTGGGTTGACGCCAGCCGGGCTCCGATTTGAGACGCTGGCGGTATGACAATCACCGATTACCTCATGAACATTGGCCTCATCGCCCTGGTCGTCCTCCAGATCCGGGGGCACCAGGTGACCCGGGCCCGCCTGGTGTTCCCGCTGGTCGCCACCGTCTTCGTGGCCACCCAATTCCTCCACGCCATCCCCACCGCCGGCAACGACCTGGTGCTGATCGTCGGGCTCGCCGCCCTCGGTGCCGCCCTTGGTACCGGCGCTGGGTTGGTGACCACCGTCCGGCGCCAGGGGGCCAGCGCCTTCGCGAAGGCCGGGATGGTGGCGGCCGCTCTCTGGATCGTGGGCATCGGCGCCCGCATGGGCTTTGCCCTGTGGGTGAGCCACGGCGGGCAGGCTGCCGTGGCCCGATTCAGTGCCCTCCACAACATCACCTCGGGAGCTGCGTGGGGAGCGGCGTTCGTGCTCATGGCTATGGCCGAGGTAGCCAGCCGGACCGGCGTCCTCTACTTCAAGACCCGCCGCACCGGTGCGGTCATCGAGCGGGGCGGCCTGCTCCGTTCTCCGGCGGCAGCCTGAGCTCGACGGCGCATAACCCGCCACCGGTCGGACCATCAAATCCGTGACGCTCGATGTTGCTAGTTCTGGGTGCCTCGCACGGGTGGTTACCATTTGGCCTGGTGTCCATTGTCATCCGTACCGCAAGCCCGTCAGACATGGACAGCTTGAGCGGGATCTATCGCCGTGCGTCACTCTCCAACGATGGGGATCGGGAGCACTTGCTCCAGCACCCCGAGGGGCTGTCGTTCTCCGATGCAGGCGTTCGACAAGGACGCACCCGGGTCGCCACTGACGTAGACGGCACCATCGTCGGCTTCGCTTCCTACCTGATTGTCGGTGACATGATCGAACTCGAGGACCTCTTCGTCGATCCACCGTGGATGCGGCGGGGGACGGGCCGGGAGTTGGTGCTCGACGCCGTCGCCATTGCGCGCGATCTGTCATTTGACCGACTTGAAGTAACCGCCAACCCGCATGCCAAGGGCTTTTACGAGAGCCTGGGGTTCATTGCCGACCAGATGGTCGAAACCGATTTCTACCCCGGCCGCCGGATGCACAGGACCATCCGTTGATGCCCGGGTTCGCCGGGGGCAAGCTTCCCGGTCGGTCGCGGCTTAGCGCCGCGCCGCCCGACCGGAGCCTCCGGCACCGGCTTTGGGCTTCTCATCGAGTTCGGCTCGGGACTCGCGAAGCCGAATGGCGACCGCCGCCCGCTCGTCACGGAACGCTTGGATGCGGGACAGGGTTTCGTCCAGCCGGGCCAGGAGCTGGTCGTTGGCCACGATGCCTTCGTCGAGAAGCTCCTTCCGGCGTGATGGACTGAGGTCGACCGCATCGATCTCCGAATGCACCCGGTCGAGGACATCGACGGCCTCGGTCCCCAGCACGGCTTGGATCTCGGCCAGAGAAAGTCCCAGCAGGTCCTGCAGTTTGCGAATCCGGGTCACCCGGGCCAGGTCGGTGCCAACGTAGAGGCGCTCGCCGCTCTGGCTGTGGTTGCTGGGACGGAGCAGCCCGAGCTCCTCCCAATAGCGCAAGGTGCGGGTGGTCACCCCGCTCAGCTTGGCCACTTCGCCGATGCGCCACAGGACCGGCTCGGTCTCGGTCGTTCGCTTGGACATCATGAATCGATCGCCGGCCGGCTGCGGGGAAAGCCGGTGTTGGCCGACTCTCGAGGTGACGGGCCGTCGGCCCGGCTGCCATTGTCGGAACCGGCGGCCACGGCCAGCGGGTCACGGGTCGTCGGCACCGACACCCGGACGTGCCCACCCCGGGTCCAGGAGGCGGCGGCGGCCAGCAGGCTGGCCACGATGGCGAAGTCGAACGCCGCGTGCAGCCCGGCCCGGAACGGCGCGGTGATCAGCCCCGGGAAGAAGCTTCGGCCGGTCACCTTGGCCTGTTGGGCCGCGGTCAGATGGGACAGGACCTGAGGTCCGATGAGGTGCTGGACCGGGTTGACACCCAGGAATGCCGCGAACAGGGTGGAGACCGGTGGCAGGTGGGAGGCGCGGGCGGCGACCGACGGCGACACGCCGTTGGCCACCAACCCGTGGAAGAGGTTGGCCGGCAGCGACGAAGACAGCCCGACGATCATCAGACTGAAGAAGATTCCGATGGAGAGGACCTGGGCGGAATTCTGGAACGTGGTGTTCATCCCCGAGCCCGCCCCCCGGTGCTCGGGCGGAAGGCTGTTCATCACCCCGGCCCGGTTCGGCGCGCCGAACGAGGACATGGACAGCCCGGCCACGAACAGCAGGATGGCGAACACCATGTACGGGAAGTCGATGGGCAAGAACTCGAGGAGCACGAAGATCACTGCGGTGCCGATCATGCCGCCGGTGGCGAAAGGTCGGGCACCATAACGATCCGACAGGATGCCCGAGAAGGGCGCGGCGACCAGAAACCCGGCAGTGAGCGGGAGCAGGGCGATCCCGGCCCACAGTGGGGTGCGGGCGAAGTCATAGCCGTGCAGCGGCAACCAGATTCCTTGCAGCCAGATGATGAGCATGAACATCAGCCCACCCCGGCTCAATGCGGCCAGGAAGCTGGCGAAGACGCCAGCGGTGAAGGCGCGGATCTTGAACAGCTGGAGCCGGAACATGGGTTGCGGGACCTTGGTCTCGATGAAGCCGAAGGCGATCAGGAGGAGGACACCGGTGACCAATGCCCCGATCACCCTCGGATTGGTCCACCCCATGGTGTCGTGGCCGTACGGCTCGATCCCGTAGGTGATGCCGACCATGACCAGGATGAGACCCAGCGCGAAGGTGATGTTCCCGGGCCAGTCGATGCGGGCCGGTTGCCGGGCGCTGAGCTCGCGGAGCTTGATGTAACCCCAGACGGTGCCGAAGAGGCCGATGGGCACCGAGACCAGGAAGATGAGCCGCCAGTTGATCGGGGCCAGGAGCCCGCCCAGCACCAGCCCGATGAACGTCCCGCTCAGCGCGGCGGCCTGGTTGATACCCATGGCCAGCCCTCGCTGACCCTGGGGAAAGGCGTCGGTGAGGATGGCCGCCGAGTTCGCCATCAGCATGGCGGCGCCGACTCCTTGGAAGATCCGCATCACGATGAGAAAGATCCCCGCCGCCCGACCGTGGGTCCAGGTAATGGTGAGCAGGAGGGAGAAGAAGGTGAAGACGGCGAAACCGAGGTTGTAGGTTCGCACCCGGCCGTAGATGTCACCGAGTCGGCCGAGCGTGGTGACCAGGACACTGGTGACCACCAGGAATCCCAGGATCATCCACAACAGGAAGAAGCTGTTGCCGGACTGCAGCGGGTCGATGCCGATGCCCCGGAAGATGTCCGGCAACGAGATCAGGGTTATCGACCCGTCGATGGTCGCCATGAGCATGCCCAGGGTCGAGATGAACAGCGCCACCCACTTGTAGCCGTCGTCGGGGACCGCACCGGTGTGGGGCAGGACGGCGGGTTGGGACGGTGGCTGAACGTCGAGCATCGCACTCCGGGAGGCTGACTTGTGGTTTACGTGGACGAAAACTAAGCATAACGTAAACGTCAACAGGACGGGAAAGGCGGCTCCCTCGCCCAAGATGGGGTGGGGGTGGTCCAACGACCCCCGCCAGCCACCGAGAGGAGTGCCGAATGAGCACCAACGCAGAGATCACCATCGAGACGGCCGACGGTCCGATGCCGGCCTACGAAGCGTCACCCGGACGTGCTGCCCGCGGCGCCATCCTGGTCATCCAGGAGGCGTTCGGGGTCACGCGGCACATCCAGGACATCGCCGACCGACTGGCTGACGCCGGTTGGTTCGCGGTGGCGCCGGCGTTCTTCCACCGTGACGGATCGCCGGTCCTGGAGTACGACGATTTCGACTCGGTGATGCCCCTGATGGGCAATCTGTCGGCTGAGGGCCTGACCGTCGACGTGAACGCCGCCCTCGATCATTTCGAAGCCCGAGACTTTGCCGCTCCGCGAAATTGGCGTGGTGGGGTTCTGCATGGGAGGCAGCGTCACCTTTCTCGCCGCCACCCTGCGCCCATTGGGGGCGGCGGTGACCTACTACGGCGGCGGCGTGCTGGAGGGCCGGTTCGGGCTGCCGTCCCTGGTCGACCTGGCGCCCACACTCCAGACGCCCTGGCTCGGGCTCTACGGCGACCTCGACAAAGGCATTCCCTCCGACCAGGTCGAACAGCTGCGGAGTGCGGTGAAAGGGGCGCCGGTCCCGACCGAGATCGTCCGCTACCCCGATGCCGACCACGGGTTCAACTGCGATGACCGCCCGGCCGTCTTCAACCCGGCTGCGGCAGCCGATGGCTGGACGCGGACCCTCGCCTGGTTCGACGCCCACGTCCAGCCGGTGGCCAAGGGGTGAGCGGTACCGGCACCGGAACCGGGGCTCAGGTCGCGAGGATGACGGCCTGATCCGGCCGCAGGCGGCCGTCGAACCGGGAGCCGTCGCCTGCCCCGTCACTGGATGCGGCCACCGTCGCCGGATCCCGGCTCCCGCTCAGTCCGCCGACGTCCACCGGGGCATCGGTGAAATTGATCAGAACCGTGCAGACGTCGTCATCGAGTGCCCGCCGGTAGGCGAGGACGCCATCCGGGGCGTCGAGTGGGGTGAAGTCGCCGAGGACCAGGGCCGGATGTTGCCTTCGAAGGGCGATCAGGCGGCGGTAGAGATGCAGGATCGAGTTCGGTTCGGTGCGCTGATCGGCATAGTTGCGGGTCGCCGATTCCGCGGGGAAGGGAAGCCAGGGCCTGACGCCGCCGGGTGTTGGCCAGCCGTGGTCGTCCGTCCCGTCCCAGGGGAGCGGAGCCCGGCATCCGTCCCGTCCTCCGGGGTCGACCGCCTGCTCGGGGGGGATGTCGGCATCGAGGAGGCCCAGCTCCTCGCCCTGGTAGAGGAACGGGGTCCCCCGCAGGGTCAACAGCAACACCGCCGCCGACCGGGCCCGGAGCTCACTCCGGCGTTGGGCAACTTGCGCAGGTTCACCTCGGGAGCGGGCGGCGGCGTCGTAGCGCGACCGGTGCCGGCGGTTGTCGTGGTTGGACAGCACCCAGGTCGGCCAGGCGTCTCTGGGCTCCAGGGCTCGGACGGTGGCGGCGATGCACCGGCTCCAGTGGGACTCCCACCACGGTGCGAACAGTGGCGGGAAGTTGAAGGACAGATGGAGTTCGTCGCCCCGGCCGTAATAGGTCGCCACCTTTTCCGTGGACAGTAGGAAGACCTCGCCGACGATGACCCGGTCCCCGGGGTAGCTGTCGAGGAGCCGGCGGATGTCCCGCAGTCGCGAGTGGGTGACGGGGACGTCATTGAGGGCGGAATGAGGCATGCCCGCCATCTCCGGCGGATCGTCGGGGAGGCGGGGATCCTTGCCGATGCAGTGGATGACGTCGGCCCGTATCCCGTCGACCCCGCGATCGAGCCAGAACCGGAGGACATCATGCATCGCCTCCACCACGCCGGGCTCATCCCAGTTGAGATCGGGTTGGGCGGACTCGAACAGGTGGAGATACCACTGGCTGGACGCCTGGTCGAATGTCCATGCCGGGGCCGACCGGTCGAAGGAGGCGACCCAGTTGTTGGGCGGGGGCCCGTCGGAGGGCGGATCGCGCCAGACATACCAATTGCGGTGATCACTGCCGAGGCCGGTCAGCGCGTCCAAAAACCAGGGATGCTGGTCCGAGGTGTGGTTGGGGACCCAGTCGATGATGATCCGGAGGCCGAGCCGGTGGGCCCCGGCCACCAGGGCGTCGAACTCCTCGAGCGTTCCGAACAGGGGATCCACATCGCAGTAGTCGCTGACGTCGTAGCCGAAGTCAACCATCGGCGACGGGTAGAAGGGCGAGATCCAGATGGCGTCGACACCCAGCCAGGCCAGGTCATCCAGGTGGGCACGAATTCCGGCCAGGTCCCCGATCCCGTCGCCGTCGGTGTCGGCGAAGGATCGGGGATAGATCTGGTAGACGACCGCGCCCTTCCACCAGGGGGTCGGGGGCACGGGTATCGCCGATAACCGGCGCGGGGGGATGGTCAAGCCTCGGCGCGGGCCTTCAGGCGGACGAGGGTCTCCACCATGTTCCGGCGGTTGAGGGCGTCGGTGTCCTTCACCCCCCGAAGCAGCGGGCTCAGTGCCTGAAAGCCCGAGCTCCGGTGGTCGACGAACCGCTCGGTGACGGTGATCTGACCCGGCTCGCCGGCATCGGCGATGAGGTAGCTCCATTCGGCAACCGGGACGGGCCCGACCCGGACATCCCAGGCGACCTCTTGGCCCGGCCGGTACCGCACGATGGTGCAGGTGGTGGACCATCGTCGCCAGCCCCGGCGGTTGCTCCCCCGGAATCTGGCCCCCACCTCCGGCCCGGAGGCCGGGCCGGTCCATTTCATCCCGGTGCATTCCGCGGTCATGTCGCCCATGAGGGTCGGGTCGCGGATCAGCTCCCACACCCGTTCGGATGGCGCCCGGACCTGTTCGCTGACCTCGACGGTACCCACGGGAAATGACGTTAGCCCTGGTGGATTCGCCCTGACCACACCGGTCGTGGCCGGATCAGGCCGGGAGCGGCTCGATGGGGAGTTCCGGCACCGGGACCGGCGCCGAGCCCCTCGCCGCCACCGGTTCTTCGGCTGAGCGGATCAGACGGCGCGACACCCAGTTGCGCCCGTCGCCCTCGGCCCAGACCAGAATCGGCGGGAGGATGACCAGCGCGCAGAGCAGGGCCACCAGGACGTTCATGCCGACGATGATGCCGAACCCCCGCAGGAGCGGCCAGGGCGAGGAGGCGATGACCGCGACTCCGGCGATGGCGGTGAGCCCCGAGACGATGAACGCCCGCCCGGTCCGGGTGGCGGTCTCGTGCATCGACTCGACGGGAGTCCGTTTTCGGGCGCGCTCCTCCACGAAGCGAAGCAGGATCAACGAGGTGAACTCGGTGCACACCGCCACCACCAACGGGCCGGACACCGCGGTCATCGGGCTCAGCTTCAGGCTCAGGGCCCAGGCGACCAGCGAGACGGCTCCGACCGCCACCACCACCGGGATCAGGGAGAGTATCGAACGGATCACGCTCCGGAGCCGCAAGGCCAGGAAGATCCCGACGAAGATGATCGACAGGTAGGTGAGGAGGGTCCGGGACTTGGCCAGGTTGTCGAGGAACCCGACCCCCACCACCGCGATGCCGCCGGGCTCGACGGTGATCCCGGCCGGCGGGTGCAGATTGCTCTGGAGGTGGTCGACCACCGGCTTCAGGTCACCGACGGTGGACGTCTTGGAGCGGAAGATGACACCGAGATCGGCCCCGCCATTGGCCACCGTGGCGTGTTGGATGTCGGGGGGCGTCAGGCCGTAGACCTGTTTCACCTGGCTGCCCAGCGGGGGTACCGGGGTGGTGCCGGGCAGAGAGATGAACTCATCGACCAGATTGACCATGCCGGCGGCCGGGAACAGCTGGCTGGGAAACGTCGTGACCTGGTCATTGGAGAAGGAGGACACGTAGGCCACCGTCTGGTCGCTCCACGGGTTGGCGGTGTGGATGGCGGCGGCCACCTCGTTGTCGGTCCCCGTCCCCGCCTTCAAGGCGTTGACGTCCTTCACGGTCTGTGAACCCGGGTCGATCCATTGCAACGGGTCGGTCTGCAGTTGGATATGGCCTTCCACCGCCAGTCCGCCGATGAGGATGGCGATGGCGGCCACCGCCAAGGGGATCGCCGCGGTGGCCGGAACGCTGCCCAACCAGGCGGTGAGCCGGGCCAGCCGGCCGTGGGAGAAGTCGACCCCCTTGGTCGGCGACTTGTATTCGCGGATCCCGAGGAAGGCCAGCGGGCCGATGATGCTGCAGACGCAGACGGCGATGATGCCGACGATGAGCAACCAGCCGAACTGGCGGAGCATCGGCACTTTGGCCAGCAGGAGGGCGGCAAAGGCGAACACCGCGTCAAAGGTGACCACCAGCAGGGCCGGACCCAGATGTCGGGCGGTGGCCTGAATCGGATGGGGGGCGCGGGCCAGGATCACCTCCTCCTCGACCCGGGAATGCATTTGGATGGCGTAGTCGATTCCCACCCCCAGCAGCACCGGCAGGCCGGCGATGCTGGCCAGGGTGAGCGGTATCCCGAAGAATCCCGTGAGCCCGAAGCCCCAGATCAGGCCGATGACCACGATGAGGAAGGGCAGCAACCGCCATCTCACGTTGAACAGCAGCAGCAAGATGATGATCATCACCACCGCGGCGATGGCTCCGAGGGTGAGCATGCCCCCCTTCAGGTAGTTGTTGATGGTCCGGAGGAGGGCGGGGACGCCGGTGGTAAGGGTGGTGGTGTTCTGGAAGTTGGCCGAGTTCACAATGTTCTGGACGGAGACGGCCGCCGCCGACTCCTGTTCGATGGTCAGGTTCCCCTTGAGCACCACCACCATTGCCGCGTGCCCGTTGTTGGGAAAGAAGGTGGCAGACGCGGTGCGCAAGGTGCCGTCGGGGTTGTGGGTCAGATAGTTGACCCAGGCCGGGTTGGTGATCACCTGTTGTTTGGCCGGGATGGCGGCTTCTCCGCTGGCCAGCGCCACGATGTTCTTCTGGCGGACGGCCTGGCTCGCCGCCGATGGATCCCGGGCGAACGCCGACAGCAGGAGCTTCCCGGCGGGGCTGTCGGTGGGGTTGCCATCGGGGCTGGTGGCCAGGGCGTTCGACAGGTTGAGATCGTCGAGCGGGGTTATGGCGCTGAACACCGACGGATCGCTCTTCAACTTGGACTGGATGAAATTGAACTGGGCGATGTTGTTGGGGGTGAACAGGTTGGCGATGGTGGTGCCCGGGCGCATGGTGAACATGGTCACGATCGGGTCACCGCCGAACAGCGACTCATAGTGCCCGTTGTCGATCTGGGCCGTGTCGTTGGCGTTGAGGTAGCTGGCATTGCTGGTGGAGAACTTCAACTGGGTGATGCCGATGCCAAGCCCGATGGTGATGAGCAGCCCGACCACCGACACGGTGCCCGCCCGCTTGCCGAGGTTGAGACCCAACCAGCTCCAGACGTTCCTCATCGTGACACTCCTACTACTTCATGTGGTTCCATGCTGTTTCCCCCTGGATCCCCGGTGCCACTGGAAATGGAAGCTACTGCGTCGTGGAGTTGCCCGTCGCCCCCTCCCCGGGAAGCTCCCCCCGGGCTTCGTGCCGGTTGGCTTCGGGAGATACGCTGACCCGCGGTTGCGGCGTGGCCAGGGAGTCCGGCTGGGGGAGGGAAGGGCGAATATCGTTGACACCAACCGGTTCGAGATGTCCTGGCCATTTGACCTGCCTATGTCCGAGAAAGGACTGCACCCGTGGACCTGACCTTTGAGATTGCCGAGAAGACGATCGATGGTGTCTCCGTGGTGACGGTGACCGGCGAGATCGATGTGGCCACCGCCCCCGATCTGCGAGAGTGTCTGCTGGCCCAGGAGGCCGACCGGAGTCCCGGCGATCGTCGTCGACCTCACCGGAGTGTCGTTCATCGACTCCACCGCCCTGGGGGTGCTGGTCGGCGCCTACCGCCGTCAGGAGGATGCCGGAGGAAGCTTCAAACTGGTGGTGACCGAGCCGCGGGTCCTCAAGGTGCTGGAGATCACCGATTTGACCAGTGTGTTCCCGGTCTTCGCCAGTGTCGACGAGGCAGTACGCGGATGAACGACTCCGTCGAGCTGACCATCCCGGTCCGATCCGACCTTATTATCCTGGCCCGGCTGACGGCGGCGGCCATCGCCGCCCGAGCCGAATTCGGCATCGAAGACATCGAGGATCTTCGACTGGTGGTCGAGGAGCTCTGTATCTCGGTGATCGGAACCGTGACCGACGGCACCCTCCACCTTCGCTTCACCGCTAAGGACGGAGCCATCACGGTGGCATGTTCACTCTGGGGCGAGGGCGGCGATGACGCCCGGGGTCAGAGTGAGCCGGACGAGCTGTCCCTGCGGATCATCGAGGCGCTGGTGGACGAGTACGGAGAGGAAATCGCGGATGGTCGGCGTCAGGCATGGATCCGCAAGTACAGGAGCAAGGTTGCCTCTTGATGTTGGACGCCGCGGAGAGTCCGCACACGCCCCATGAGTTGTGGGTGGAGTTCGCCTCCACCCGCGATCCCTCGTTGCGCGACAGGCTCATCACTGAAAACCTCGGACTGGCTCGGCGACTTGCCCATCGGTTTGCCCACCGTGGGCAGTCCTACGACGACTTGTCCCAGGTTGCCTCCATCGCGTTGATCAAGGCGGTGGATCGGTACGACCCCGAGCGGAACGTGAAATTCTCCACGTTTGCCACCGGGACCATCATCGGGGAGCTGAAGAGGCACTTCCGCGACCGGGGCTGGGCGGTGCGGGCACCCCGCCGCATCCAGGAGCTCTACCTCGAGCTCGGGGCCACCATCGAATCACTCGGTCACGAACTGGGCCGGTCACCCACGGTGTCAGAGTTGGCCCAGGTCACCGGGGCTCCCGAGGAGTCGATCGTGGAGGCAATCGAGGCCGGCCAGGGTTACCGGTCCGCGTCACTGGATGCGCCGGCGGTCGGAGGGGCCACGTTGGGAGACACCCTCGCCACCGGGGATTCGGCCACGGAGCTGGTGGAGGAGCGGTCGGTGCTCGAGCCCGCCCTCGCACTCCTTCCTACCCGGAGCCGGGACATCGTGAAGCTCCGGTTCATCGACGGCCTCACCCAGTCCGAGATCGCCTCCCGAATCGGCATCAGCCAGATGCACGTCTCCCGGCTGTTGGCCACCAGCCTGGCCCAGCTGCGGGAGGCATTTTCCGGCGAGCTCTGAGCGGAGGCAATGTTTGGGCGGATCGGCCGGCGGGTATCGCACCGGCGAGGAGCCATCCCCCGGCTCCTTTGTTACGGAGGTTGTGCCGTGCTCGAACATCCGACACCGAATGGCTCGATCGTCGCAGAACGTCTGGGAGACCGGGGAAGCCCACAGGTCTACGGGTTGAACCGGATCTGTGCCCACGACGGCTGTGAGGTACGGCTGTCGATGTACAACAGCTCCGAGTGCTGTGCCCTGCACGATGTGTCGATGCTGTCCTCGTCACCGGCCAAGGGGTTTGCTCGGCGGCGGCGGCGCCGGCCGTCGGTGGCCAGATCCGCCTGAAGTCCTGGTTCAGATCTTCAGCTTGCACCAGACGGCTTTGCCGTGGTGGGCCCTCGACCGGGTGGTGCCCCAGGCGTCAGCCACCGCCTCCACCAGTGCGATGCCTCGCCCTCCCTCGGCGGTCAGCTCGCGATAGAGGCGTCGAGGGGATCGCAATGCCGCCTTGTCGCAGACGGCAATCTGCAGATGCCGCTTATCGGCGGTGAGGGTGATCGATTCGGCACCGCCGCCGTGCCGCAACCCGTTGGTCACCAATTCGGTGGCGACAAGACAGGCATCAGGTTCCATCGCGGTGAGGCCCCAGTCGGACAACACGCCGCGGACGAAGATGCGAGCCACCGAGGCGCTTGACGGGTCGGGGGGAAGCGAAAGAGTCCGCCGGGCCGGTCGCGCCCAGGCGAGCGGCCCGACCCAGGAGGCGAAGGTGGCGCGACGAGCGTGCGCTCCCTGCCTTCTGAACGGAATCTCCGCCATCCCCGTGATGAGGTTCATGTCGTGGCCCGGTCCCCTCTCTTGGGCGGTGGGCCTTTTCGGGTCCTGAGTCCTTACCTACCCACTTCTTGGTGAGGTAACCGCCGAGAAACCGAAAGTCAGTACACTTCGGCCACACGAGAATCGGCGAGGTGGGTATGTCAGACGACGCGACCGACGCAATTTGTCGGCTCAAGCACAAGTATTTCCGGCTACTGGACACCAAACGCTTCGTCGAACTGGGCGAGCTCTTCGTTGAGGACGCAACCACCGACTACCAATCGGCGCCGTCCCCTCACAACGGCCGAGCGGAGATCGTGGAGTTTCTTGTCAACTCACTCAGCGACCCCGGCATCGTCCATCTTCACAACGGGCACCACCCGGAGATCGACGTTCATGACGATGGCACCGCGTCGGGCATGTGGTACCTGTTCGACAAGGTGATCGTCCCGGCGGCCGACTTCATGCTCGAGGGCACCGGGATCTATGAGGACACCTATGTCCAGGTCGACAACCAGTGGAAGTTCAAGCACTCTGGCTACCGACGGATCTATGAAGAGCACCGTAAGCACTCGACGGGAGAGCTCATCTCCTTCAGCAGCCGGTTCCAACCCGCGTCCTGATCACCAACCCTCGATCCTCGGGACTTGACCATGGTCGACCAAGCGGCAACCAGCCCGGGGCCCGACGACGATCACTACGCGGTGGTGGTCCGGGGGCTCACCAAGTCCTACGGCGGGGTCAGTGCCGTTGCCGGCATCGACTTCCACATCGCCCGCGGTGAGGTCTTCGCCCTCCTCGGACCCAATGGCGCCGGCAAGACCACCACCGTCGAGATCCTCGAGGGGTTTCGGCAGCGAGACGGCGGCCAGGTCTCGGTCCTCGGTTATGACCCCGGGCAACATCAGAGCAAGCTGCGAGACCTCCTCGGGATCGTCCTCCAGTCCAGCGCGGTCGACCCCTATCTCACCGTCGAGGAGATGATCGGGATGTTTGCCCACTTCTTCCCGCATCCGAGGCCGGTCGGCGAGGTGATCGAACTTGTCGGTCTGACCGAGAAGCGGACCAGCCGGGTGGTCAAGCTCTCCGGTGGTCAGCAGCGCCGACTCGACGTGGCCATCGCGCTGGCTGGTGATCCCGAACTGCTGTTCCTGGACGAGCCCACCACCGGATTCGATCCATCGGCCCGCCGCGGGGCATGGGAGGTGGTGAAGAACCTGGCGGCGTTGGGCAAGACGGTATTGCTCACCACCCACTACATGGACGAGGCCCAGTATCTTGCTGACCGGGTGGCGGTGATCGCGTCGGGCCGGATCGTCGCCGCTGGCACCCCGGCCACCATCGGCGGTCGCGATCAGGCTCGGCCCCGGGTCCGGTTCCGGGTGCCGGCCGGGACCCGACCTCCGGCCGAACTGGCCGCCAGCACCGCCCCGGACGGTGTGAGCAGCTTCGCCACCCACGACCTCACCCGGGACCTTCACACCCTCACCACCTGGGCCATCGACAACCGGGTGGAGATCGATCGGCTGGAGATCGTGCGGCCCTCGTTGGAGGACACCTATCTGGAGCTGACCGGCGAGGACGCCGGTGATCCCGGCCCGCCGGTCGGGCCCGGGGACACCGAGCCGACATGAAGACGCTCCGCCTCACGTTCTGGCAGCTTCGCTATACCAACAAGGCTTACTGGCGGAACCCGGCGGCCGCCTTCTTCACCTTTGCCTTCCCGCTGATGTTCCTGGTGATCTTCACGTCCCTCCTCGGCCACGGCCATATCACCCTGAGCGGCAGGCGGATCGACCTGTCCACCTATTACGTCGCCGCCATGGCTTCATTCGCGGTCATCAGCGCGTCCTACGTCAACATGGGCATCGGGGTGACGTTTCAGAGGGAGACAGGGATACTCAAGCGGATCGAGGGGAGCCCGCTCCCGGGGCCGGCCTACCTCACCGCCCGGGTGATCCATTCGATGTTGACATCGGTGTTGTTGGTGGTCATCACCGCCGCCTTCGGGAAGGGCTTCTACCATGCCGCGATTCCGGCGGGCCGGAGCCTGGTGTTCTTTCTGGTGATGTTGGTGGTCGGCTCGGCCAGCTTCTGCGCCCTGGGTCTGGCAATCACCGCGGTGGTCCCCAACGCCGACTCGTCCGCCGCCATCGTGAACGCCACCATCCTCCCCCTCCTCTTCCTGTCCGGCGTATTCATTCCCATCGGGGACCATGCGCCGGCCTGGATTGTGTGGGTGGGTCGGATCTTCCCGGTCAAGCACTTTGCCGACGGTCTGCAGGCCGGCTTTCTCGGGGCGACCTTTCATTGGAGCGACGTGCTGATCGTGGCCGCCTGGGGAGCGGCCGGCCTGCTGTTGGCGGCCCGGTACTTTAGCTGGGAGCCTCGGAGGTAGCCGGGTTCTGGTGGGCGGTCGAGCCGGAAACTGGTCAGTCAGCGACAGATGGAGAGGAGAGCGATGACGGATCGGTTGGTTGATACGGTCGCCCTGGTCACCGGGGCTTCCAGTGGGATCGGCGAGGCCACCGCGTTGGCCCTGGCCGCCGAAGGTGCCACCCTGGCCATCGCCGCCCGGCGCCGCGACCGCCTGGAGGCGTTGGCCGCACGGATCGGCGGCGACAGCCGGACCCTGGTGCTCGAGACGGATGTCACCGACCCGGATCAGGCGCGGGCCATGGTCGAACGCACGGTGGCCGAGTTCGGTCGGCTGGACACGGTGATCAACAATGCCGGCGTCATGCTCCTCGGCCCCATCGTGGGCGCCCCGCTGGAGGAGTGGCAACAGATGGTGCATCTCAACGTGCTCGGACTGCTCTACACCACCCATGCCGCCCTTCCCCATTTGCTGGCTGCGGCCGAGAGTGATCCGCGCCGGGTCGCCGACGTCGTGAACGTGAGCTCGGTCGCCGGCCGGGTGGCCCGGCAGGGGAGTGGCGTCTACAACGCCACCAAGTTCGGGGTCGGGGCGTTCTCCGAGTCGCTGCGCCAGGAGGTGACCAGGCGGCATGTGCGGGTCTCGATCATCGAGCCGGGCGCGGTGCTCACCGAGTTGGCCAGCCACAACCGTCCCGAGATCATCAAGAACATTCAGGCGACGTTTGGTGATTTCGTCAGGATGCAGGCCGATGACATTGCCGAGGCGATCGTCTTCACCGTGACCCGCCCGCGGCATGTGACCGTCAATGAGGTCTTGATCCGTCCCACCGAACAAGAGCGCTGAGGTCAGCCGGCCGATCGGACGGGTTTCTCAGCTGGGGGCATGGGCCGGAGATTTGCCGGCGGCGGACGGCAACCCTCTCCGGGCTCGACGTCCGAGGTAGATGAAGAGGGTCACCGCCACCGCCACGTAGACGACCCAGGCGATGATCTGCAGCACGGTGGGATGGTCGGCGTAACCGAGAAAGCTGTGGAACACGTCGCCGAGGGAGCTGTCCTGGCTCAGCACGCCACTCGAATTCCACACACTGTGTCCGAGGAAGGGGAGCCAGCCGAGCTCCTGCATGTTCTGGATGGCATCGGCGAGCAGGCCGGCGGCGAATACCATCAGCACCACGCCGATGACCCGGAAGAACACCCCGAAGTTGAGACGCCGCCCCAGCTTGTAGACCATGTAGGCGATGACCATGGCGACCCCGAGCCCAGCCGCCGCCCCGACCAGCAGCCCGGAGCCGCGGGCGTCGGTGGCGGCCTGGGTCGTCGACGCGAAGACGATGGCCAGGGTGAACACCATGGTCTCGAGCCCCTCGCGGCCGACCGCCTGGAAGGCGAGAAGGCCTATCCCGAACCGCGCCTTCCCGTTGAGGGCTGCCTCTGACCTCCGGCTCAGATCCGAAGACATCGTCCGACTGTGAGACTGCATCCAGAACGTCATATAGGTCAGAACCGCGGCGGCCAGCAGATAGGTGACCGTCTCGAAGACCCGCTGCACCGTCGACCCGTTGTACTGCTTGATCACCAAGTAGGCCGCGACCCCCCCGCCGGCAATCAGCAGCACCGCGGCGCCCACCCCGAGCAGGACGTCGCGGAAATGACGGCGCTGCCCGATCTTGTCCAGGTAAGCCAAGAGGATGGCCACGATCATGCTGGCCTCGATCCCCTCGCGGAGGAAGATGACGAAGACAGGAATCATCGAACCGCCGCGGACCCCGACGACCGAGGGAGGCGGGCTGCGGTCACCCGGGGGTGGGCGACCGGATCGGCCAACGGGCGGGTGATCGGTGTGCCCGGGACGGTCATCGCTCGCTGCCTCCGATCTCTTGGGTCCCGCTCCCCGGTGGGAGCGGGAGAACGGATCCGACGAACTGCACTTCTCAGGTGTGGGTCACAAAAAATATTAGGCGCGCCGAACATTGGCTGTCAACCCGTTTTCAAGGCAGGTGGCAGTTAGGATCCGGAGGTCAGCGGCCCACGACAGGACGGATATCCACCCATGAGCGATGCCACCGCGCCGACCGGCAGGTCCATGACCGGCAAGACGGTGATCGTGACCGGGGCCAACTCGGGGATCGGTAAGGCCACTGCGGTGGCGCTGGCCCGGGCGGGGGCCCGAACGGTGATCACCGCCCGCGACCAGAGCCGGGGGAACCAGGCGGTGGAGGACATCCGCCAGGCCAGCGGTAGCGACCAGGTCGAACTGGTGGTCTTCGATCTCGGCGACCTGGCGTCGGTCCGGGCTGGTGCGGCCGAGCTCCTCGATCGGTGCCCGCGCATCGACGTGCTGATCAACAACGCCGGCCTGGTGCTCACCGACCGGGCCGAGACCGTCGACGGGTACGAAGCCACCTTCGCCGTCAACCACCTGGGGCCGTTCCTGTTGACTGAGCTCCTCTGCGAACGGCTGGTGGCATCGGCTCCGTCCCGGGTGGTGAATGTGGCCTCCACCGCCCACCGGTCGGCGCGCCACGGCCTCGACTTCGAGGACCTGCAGTCACGCCGGGGCTACAAGGGAATGCGGGTCTACGGGAATTCGAAGCTGGCCAACATCCTCTTCACCGCCGAGCTGGCCAGCCGCTTGTCGGGCAAAGGGGTGACGGCCAACTCGGTCCACCCGGGTACCGTCGCCACCGGTTACGGACGCGACGGCGACACCCGAGGGTTCTTGGCCTTCGGGTTGAAGGTCATCAAGCCGTTCGTCCTCACCCCGGAGAAGGGGGCCCGGACGTCGGTGTACCTGGCCTCGTCGGAAGCCGTCGCCGCCGTCACCGGCAAGTACTTCGTGAAGTGCAAGGCTCGCAAACCTTCGGCTGCCGCCCAGGACGAGGCGGCCGCCCGCCGGCTCTGGGCGGTCAGCGAAGAACTGGTGGGCGCGGCGAAGGCGTGAGGATCCGGGGCCTCTCCGGCGCCCGCCACAACGCAGCTGACCGCCGGCAGTTCGCTCACCCCGTCCACGGCTGGGCCGCGGCGAAATCGGCGGCGAAGGTGGAGCTGGCGGCGGAGACCACCGCCGGGTCGCCGAGGGCGACTCCGAGCTCGCGGTTGGAATCCAGGGAGGCCCGGGAGAAGTTCTCCGACCCGATGAAGGCGACCTTCCGGTCGGCCACGATCATCTTGGCGTGGATGTAGATGGGCGTCTCGCCGTGGAAGACCCGGACCTGCACCCCGGCCGCCTTCAGGGTCGAGAATTCGGGTTTCCACGAACTCTGGTCGGTCATCACCACCTTGACCACCACCCCCCGCCGGGAAGCCGCCGCCAACGCCGCCACGATGGTGGGGTCGCTCATCTCCTCGTTGTAGACAAGGAGCTCGGAGGTGGCCGATCCGATGAGGGAGGCCAGCCCGGCCGAGCTGCCGGGGCTCCAGATCAGATCGGTGCCGGCCGACGGAGTCGTCGGGGTGCCGTCGAAGTCCGCCGTGAAGGTGGCTTCTACTGAGGCCACATCGGCGGGATTCGAGTCGGCGACCGCGAAGTCGCGGGTGTTGACGTAGTAACGAGAGGTGAGATTGAGGGTCATCACCGAGCAGGCCGAGTTGTCGACGCAGAACGCCTTGACGTGGAAGGCGGCGAATGTTCGGGGCGCCCACCTCACCTCGACTCCGTGCGCGGCCAGGTAGGAGTAGGCCGGCTGATTTTGGGTGGCCTCCGGGCCGTGGTCGAGGATCACCCGCACCGTAACCCCGCGGCCGGCATCGCTGGCCAGGATCGACTCGGCCCGGGTATCCACCAACTCGTACATCGACAGGTCGAGGGTACGGCGGGGCGAGCCCAGCGACGCGTAGATCGGCGCCATCCCCTGATCGGGCTCGGCGATCAGGGCCGACCCCGAAGGGCCGGTCGATCCCGGTGAGGTGGACGCGGGGGCGGGCGGCGCGGTGGCGGGGGTGGTCGGGAGCGCCGCGCCGGAGCCGGGAGCGGTAGTTGCCGGGGAGGTGAGGGGCGATGCCGTGCAGGCGGTCAGGCCGATGGCCATCGCACAGGCGGCGGCCGCGGCGAAACCGCGGGCGAATAGCGGTGCGAGACTCGAAACAGCTGGCGGTGGCGCACGGTGTGACTCCTTGTCCCCGACGGGCAAACCTAGGCCGGACCTGTGACACCCCATCGTCCCGGCCGGCTACAGCGGCTCTCCCTCTCCCAGTTCGCTGGTGGTGTCGGCGATGGCCCGCTCGGCGGCTCCGGCGGCGAGGGGTTCGCCACCCCCGGTGTCCCGCCACAGCTCGGGGACCCGCCACAGCAACACCAGCACCCCGACGACGCAAGCCGCGCCTCCCGACCACACCGCGAACTGGGGACCGCCGAGCTCGGCGGCCAGACCGGTCTCCGCGTCCCCCAACCGGGGGCCGCCGGCCACCACCGCGAAGAAGGTCCCCGACAGCCGGCCCTGGAGGTGGTCCGGCACCGTCCGCTGCTGGACCGCCTGGCGGAACACCGCGGAGATGACATCGGCGGCGCCGGCCAGGGCCAGCAGCCCCAGGCCGATCCCCAGCACCGGGATGATGCCGAACAGGGCGATGGTGGTGCCCCACACCGTCACGCAGGCGGCGATGGCCCTCCCCTGATGGCGAACCCGTTGGCACCAACCGGTCAGCAGGGAGCCGACCAGGGCCCCGGCCCCGGGCGCGGCATAGAGCAGTCCGACCACCCCGGCACCGCCCCGGAACAGGCCCACCCCGAGGGCCGGGAACACTGCCCTCGGCATGCCGAAGATCATGGCGTTGAGATCGATCCAGTAGGTGGCCGACAACATCTTCTGGCCTTTGAGGTGGGAAAAGCCCTCGGCCATCGAACGGAGCCCCATCGGGGTCCCCCCGCCGGTGGGCACCAGCGGGGGCAGCAGGAGGGCGACGGCCAGGGCCACGCCGAAGGTGGCCACGTCGATCCCGAACACGGCCCCCAGCCCGATGCTGGCGATCAGCACCCCGGCCAGGGCCGGCCCCGCCACCAGTGCCAGCTGCTGGATGGATGTCTGCAGGGCCACCGCACCGATGACGTCCTCCTCGGGCACGACCATGTACAGCGTGGCCCGGCGGGCCGGCCAGTCCACGCCCTGAAAGCCGGCGGCCGCCGCCGCGCAGACGAACAGCGGCCAGACCTGGGGATGGGGGAGCGTGGCGTTGACGACCAACCCACCGCTGGCCGTGGCCATGGCCAACTGGGTGACGATCAGTACCTTCCGACGGTCCATGGCGTCGGCCAGGGTTCCGCCGATCAGCGCGCCGCCCAACAGCGGGACCAGCCCCACCACGCCGGTCAAACCGACGATCAATGTGGAGCGGGTCAGCGCGTAGGCCTCGAACGAGACGGCCACCAATGTCAGCTGGGAGCCCATGCCCGACACCACCTGGCCGGACCACAGACGGCGGAAGTCGCGGTGACGGCGCAACGGGGTGATGTCGATGACGACGCGAGCCACCCGGCAACCGTAGTGGGGAAGGTGTTGCGCTGTCCGACGATGTCGGAGCCGGCGAGCCGACGCGATACACTGGCGATCATGCGTTCTACCGATGTGGCCGCAAGTCGGATGTTCCGACGGGCCGGGAGCCAGCTGGCTTCCGGGTCCCGGCCACGGGTCTGGGGCGCTCGCGCGCGGGCTCGACGCCATGGTATGCGTGCCTGCCGTATCGGCCGCCGGCGCCAAGGCGATCTCGGAGGCACTCCTGACGGAGTAACCGACCAACAACATGGTCGGGGACCGTAAAGGAGTCGCTTCTCAGGAAGCGGCTCCTTTTTTGTTTCCCCGGAATCGGCTCGAGACACCCGTACCCGCAGGCACGGGAGCTGTTCCGACCACCATCGATTTCCTCGAAAGGAGGACGACAATGAATGACGAAGACCACAACCAGCTGTACCAGCGTGACCCGGCCACCACCCGGTCGGCCACCGATCGCGCCCGACAGGAGTGGGGAACCCGCCTCTTCGACCCGGGCGACACCCACGACAAGGGTGAGCTCTCCCTGTGCGTGGGCGAGGCCGCCTGATCCCCTCTGAGCCATAATTCGACCATGACCACACTCCAGGATGTCATCGAAATCGCCGGACAGGATCAGTTCTTGGTGGTGGTGTCGACACTGCGATCCGACAGCACCATCCAGTCGTCGGTTGTCAACGCCGGTGTCCTCGCCCATCCCGTCGACGGAGAAGACGTGGTCGGCTTGGTGACCTACGGCAAGGCCAAATTGGGCAACCTTCGCCTGCGACCGCAGGTGAGCATCACCTTCCGGGCCGGGTGGCAATGGGCCACCGTGGAGGGCCGGGCCGAGTTGATCGGTCCCGACGACCCGAACCCGGTGGTCGACGCCGAGGGCCTCCGGTTGCTCCTCCGCAATGTCTTTGCGGCCGCCGGGGGTGCTCACGACGACTGGGAGGCCTACGACCGAACCATGGCCGAACAGCGACGGACGGCGGTGCTGGTCCGGCCGACCCGGATCTACAGCAACTGAGCAAACCGGCTAGGCCGGCTCCGGACGCTCCTGGCCCTGGAATTGGATGCGGTAGAGCTCGGCGTAGACCCCGTCGGCGTCGAGCAGCTCGTCGTGGCGGCCCTGCTCGACGATCCGGCCATGGTCCAGCACCAGGATCATGTCGGCTTCCCGCACCGTCGACAGCCGGTGGGCGATGACCAGCGAGGTCCGCCCCTCCAGGGCGGTGGCCAGGGCCCGCTGCACCGCCACCTCGGACTCCGAGTCGAGGTGGGCGGTGGCCTCGTCGAGCACCACCACCTCGGGCGCCTTCAACAGGAGCCGGGCGATGGCCAGGCGTTGCTTCTCGCCTCCCGACAACCGATAGCCGCGGTCGCCCACCACCGTATCGACCCCGTCGGGGAGGCTGTCGACGAGGGTGGAGATCTGCGCCCCCCGCAGGGCGGCGTCGAGTTGGGCGTCGGTGGCTTCGGGCTTGGCGTAGAGCAGATTGTCCCGGATGGTCTCGTGGAACAGGTGGGCATCCTGGGTGACCAGGCCGACGGTCTCGGTCAGGGAGGCCATGGTCACGTCCCGGACATCGACACCGTTGATCCGGACCGAGCCGGACCGTACGTCATAGAGGCGGGGGAGGAGGTGGCTGATGGTCGTCTTGCCGGCTCCCGAGGGTCCGACCAGGGCCACCATCTGCCCGGGCTCGGCGGTGAAGCTGACGTCGAACAGGACCTGCTGGGAGACGGAGGTGTCGAGGACGGCCACCGACTCCAGGGAGGCCAGGGACACCTCTTCGGCGGTCGGGTAGCGGAAGTCGACGTGTCGGTACTCGATCCGGGCCGGACCGGGCGGGACCGGCACCGCATCGGGCTTGTCGCTGATCATCGGGGGGAGGTCGAGGATCTCGAAGACCCGGTCGAAGGACACCAGGGCGGTCATCACGTCGATCTGCACGTTGGACAGCGAGGTCAGCGGCCCGTAGAGCCGGCCGAGGTAGGCGGCCAGCGCCACCACCGTCCCCACGCTCAGGCCCCCGTCGATGGCCTGGATGCCTCCCCACCCGTAGACCAGGGCGGTGGCCAGGGAGGCGGTCAGCGTCAGGGCGGCGATGAACACCCGGGCGTACATGGCCTGGGTCACCCCGATGTCCCGCACCCGGCCGGCCTTGTTCTCGAACGAGCCCCGCTCCTCCGACGGGCGGCCGAACAACTTGACCAGCAGGGCGCCGGAAACGTTGAACCGCTCGGTCATGGTGGTGTTCATCTGGGCGTTCAATCCGTAGGACTCCCGGGTGATCGATGACAGCCGCCGCCCCACCCGTTTGGCCGGGAGGACGAACACCGGGAGGATGACCAGGCTGACCAGGGTGATCTGCCACGACAGGAAGAACATCGCGATCAGCACCAGGGTGACGCTGACCAGGTTGGCCACGACCGACGACAGGATGTCGGTGAACGCCTGCTGGGCCCCGAGCACGTCGTTGTTCAGCCGGCTGATGAGGGCGCCGGTCTGGGTGCGGGTGAAGAAGGAGATGGGCATCTTCTGGATATGGCTGAACACCTGGGAGCGCATGTCGAAGATGAGCCCCTCGCCGACCTTGGCCGAAACCCACCGTTCGGCGATGGAGAGGCCGGCCTCGGACAGGGCCAGGCCCCCGGCGACCAGGGCCAGCGTGATGATCAGCCCCTTGTTGTGCCCGAGGATGCCGTTGTTGATGATGTCCCGGAAGATGAGCGGGTTGGCCACCCCGATCACCGCGTCGATCACGATCAGCACCATGAAGAAGATGAGGATGTTGCGGTACGGGCGGCTGAATTTCAACATCCGCTTGGCGGTGCCCTTGGTGATGGTCTGCTGGACGACGTCGGCGTCCCGGCGCATCTGGCGCAGGGCTCCGCCGAACGCCCCGCCGCCGCCGGTACCCCCTCTTCCTCCGTGCATCATGCCAGCGACCATACCGTTGGCGGGTGGGAGGTCCGCCGCCACCGGGGGGCGGCCGCCTGGGTCGGGGCTAGCGGGTGACCAGTCCCTTCCCGGTGACCAGCGGGAGGTCGAGGGCGGTGAGCAGCCCCGGGGGACCGTCCACCACCGCGGGAATGGAGTTGACCAGCCGCATGGCGGTGGCCTTCAGCCCGGCGGTGTTGTGGTCGCCGTCGCTCCCGAGGAGCTGGAGGTCGAGGGTGTAGTTCGGCTCGCCGCGGATCTGCACCCGGTAGCCGCCGTGCCCGGCCGGTTGCGGCCAGTCGGGGCCGAGCGAGTCGTCGAGCCGGGTCACGTGCTCGAGGACGATCACCGCCTTCCCGTTGCGGATCCCCCGGACCTCGAAGTGCAGCGCCCCCACCGTCCCCTTCTCGATGGTCCCGGCCGCCACCTCGAAGGTCTCTGGTGGCCGGCAGTCGCTCGTACCACTCCTCGATGGAGTCGAGCTCGACGTCGAGGCCGGCGGCCAGCTGGCGCACCACGCTGCCCCAGGCGGTGGTCAGCACCCCCGGGAGCAGGATCATCGGCACCTGGTCCATCGGCCGGCCGAAGCCCATGATGTCGAAGAGGACCATGCCCTGGTTGTAGGTGTTGTAGTTGAGGACTTCCGACACCCGGAGCTCGTCGATCCGCTCGCTCACCCCGGTGAGCACCAGGGGCAGGGCGTCATTGGCGAAGCCGGGGTCCACCCCGTTGACGAAGAGCGAGACGCCGGCCTCGGTGGCCGCGGTCTGGAGCGGTTCGATCATCGAGTCGTCGACCACGCCGAACGGGTACTGCATGAAGACCGGGCCCGACGACACCACGTTCACCCCGGCCCGGAGCATCCGTTCGATGTCGGCCAACGCCTCGGTGAGCCGGTTGTCGGCCATGGCGGTGTGGGCGACCACGTCGGGCCTGAGGGCCAGGAGCTGGTCGGCGTCGTTGGTGGCGAGGATACCCAGCTGCCGGTCGAGGCCGGCGAGCTCGCCGGCATCCCGTCCGACCTTGTCGGGGTTGGAGACCCAGAGGCCGACCAGTTCGAGGTCGGGGCGGGCGTCGATCCCGGCGATGACATGCCGTCCGGCGTTGCCGGTGCTCCAGGCGACAACTTTGTAGGTGCGGCTCACGGTGTGCCTCCTCGGTCTCGCGGTGTCGGTGTCGGTGTCGTTGCCGTCGGTGTCGTTCGGGCGGGCGTCAAGCGGTCGGGCTCAGATGATGTCGGGGAGGCCCATGTCCAGGTTGGGGTGCTCGATGCCCCCGTCGACCTCCAGCACCTTGCCGGTGATGTAGCTCCCGGCCCGGGACGCCAGGTACACCACCGCGGCGGCGATGTCCTCGGGGTCGCCGATCCGGCCCAGCGGGGTCTCGGCTTCGATGGCCGTCCGCAGCTCGTCGGTCTGCATGACGATGTCGAGAGCCGAGGTGGCCACCGACCCCACCGCGATGGCGTTGACCCGGATGCGGGGGGAGAGGTCGGCGGCCGCCAACCGGGTGTAGTGGGCCAGGGCGGCCTTGGCGGTGCCGTAGGCCACGTACCCCCGGCCGGCCATCCGGCCCATGGCCGAGGAGATGTTGACGGCCGACCCGCCGTCGTTCTCGAGCATCAGCGGCACCGCCGGCCGCAACAGGGCGTGGGCGGTGGCCACGTTGAAGTGGAAGGCCTGCTCCAGGCGACCCGGCGAGGTATCGAGGAACGGCCGGGGCATCGCCCCGCCGACGTTGTTGACCACCAGGTCCAGGCGACCGAAGGCCTGGCGGGCGTGGTCGACCAGTCCGGCCACCGCCTCCAGGTCGCTGAGGTCGGCCGGCACCACGATCGCCTGCCCACCGGCGGCCTCGATGGCGGTGGCCACCACCGCCAGTTGGTCCTCGGTGCGGGCCGACACCACCACGTCCGCCCCGGCCTCGGCCAGGGCCACCGCGGTGGCCGCGCCGATACCCCGCCCGGCCCCGGTGACGATGGCCACCTGGTTGGTCAAACGAAAACGGTCAAGGATCATCGATCGTCCCCCTCATTCCGACACGTCTAGCAGTCGAAGGCGGGGTGGCGCCACGTGATCGGAGTGGCGAAACCGGGCGGGTGTTGATACACGTCTATCCCGGTACCGTGATGATGCGGTCAGTCGGCCAGGTCGACCAGCCCCACGATGTGCACGGGCCGCACCCGCACCAGGAGCTCGCCGGGCACCCCGTTGCGGCGACCCAATTCCTCCGCCCGATCCGCCCCCACGTAGCGACCACCGAGCCGGCTGGCCCACCGGAACAGCTCGCCGGGCTCGTCGCTCAAGGCGGCCTCGCCGTCGATGGTGACGAACGAGTAGGGAGGTCGGTCGTCCTGGATGCAGATGGCCACCCGCGGATCCCTCCGGAGCGCCTTGCCCTTGACGGTGTCTTCCCCGGTGTTGAAGACGATCTCCCCGATCGGGTTGTCCCCCCCGGCCGCCGAGGTGTCGAGCGCGAACCACACCGGGGCGGCGTGGGCCCTCCCGTCCGCCCGGACCGTCGACACCACCGCGGTGTGCGGAGGATCGGATTGGAGGAAGGCCAGGAGCTCGTCCCGGCTCATCGGGTGGGCGGGCACCGCACCGGCAGCCTAGGCCGGCCGGGTCGACGGGAGACCGAGCTTGCGGTGGTCCCAGGACACCACCCGGTCGACGATCACCTTGGCCACGATCCGCTTGTTGAGCATGGTCTCCACGAACGGCCGGAGCTCCTCGGAGTAATTGCCGTAGTACCGCTCGAACAGGTCGATCCCCAGCTCGAACATCCGCTCGGGCTCTTCGACAATTTCCACCCGGCCGACCAGCTCGACTCCCCGCAGCTCCTCGTAGTAGTCGCCGTCCTCGAACATGCAGGTGATGCGCGGGTCCCGTTTCAGGTTGGTCGCCTTCTGCGACTTGGCCTTCGTCTCGACGGCCACCGCCCCCTCCAGAAACCCGTACCACATGGCCACCGCGTGGATGGAGCCGTCGTGGTTGAGGGTGCACATGGTCATGGGTCGCCGCTCGTGGATGAAGGCGTCGATCTCCTCCGGCGTCATCTTGATCGCCGCCCGCTGGTTCACCCCGTGTCCCATCTGCTGGGGTGCTTCCTCTGCCGGCTCGCTCATGGTTCCCCTTTGCCTGGTCGATCGGCGGCCCACGCCAATGGGTCGCCGGACCCCATTCGGATGTGGATGCGAGCGTACCAACGATGGTGTCGACGCCCGCCGGAGACGCAGTGCCCGCCTCGTTTGGCGAAGGCGGTCAGGTCCGTCGACGGCGGGCGGTCCCCGGCTCCTGGGTGGGCAGGGCCTGTTGGATCGGGATGCTGAGGGCCGGCGCGGGGGCGAGCAGGGAGGTGGCCTGTTGATTTTCGGGACACTCGGCGCTGACCACCGGGCCGTCTTCCGAGGTGGCCGGAAGGGACGGGAGGGAGGTGTCGCTGCCCTTGAGATTCAGCGTCGAGGTGAGATCACCAACCGTTTTCCGCCGCCAGTCAGAGATGTGCGGGCAGTGGATCCCGAACCGCTCCTCGAGCAGCCGGATCTGCGACGTATGGTCGAAGGTGTCGGAGTTGACGTAACCACCCCGGCTGAACGGGGAGACCATCAGCATCGGGACCCGGAATCCCAGCCCGATCGGACCGAGGATGCCGCCCGACTGGGCTGTGGGCGCCTTGGAGGTCACGAATTCGCCGGGGGTTCCCGCCGGGGCCACCGGCGGCGGCACGTGGTCGAAGAACCCGCCGTTCTCGTCGTAGGACACGATGAGCACGGTCTTGGCCCACACCTCGGGGTTGGCCGTCAGGGCCTGGAGGACCCCGCTGATCATGACCTCCCCGTTGAGGGGCGCGGCGGAAGGGTGCTCGGACTCGACGAGCGAGGGCACCACCCAGCTGACGGCCGGGAGAGTGCTGTGGGCGACGTCGCTGGTGAACTCGTCCGGCCACACCGGGAGGAAGGCCTTGTTGTAGAGGGACGACCCGGCCTTCAGGAACTGCTTGAAGTACAGGAGGGCGTTGAAGCCGATGGCCAGGTTGGAGTCGAGGAACGGTCCGACGGCCGTCCCCGGGGGCTGGTACACCTTCCAGCTCACGCCCTTGTCCTCCAGCAGCTCCGGCACCGTCGTCCACTCGCAGCTGCCGACCGCCGCCGCCGCGTTCGGCGAAGCCGGGGGTCTCCAGGACCGGGCCGCCCTGGGTGCCGGACGGATCGATCATTCCCGACAGCCAGGTCAGCCGGTTGGGCATGGTCGGGCCGATCACCGAGCAGTAATAGGCGTCGGCGATGGTGAAGGCGTCGGCCACCGCGTAGCGGAAGGGCATGTCCTGCCGGGTGAGGTAGCCCATCACCAGCGGGCCCTGGGCGGCGCCATCGTTGGCCGCCTGGCTGTGGGTGCTGACGAAGGAGTCCATGGCGCCCGCGTTCCAGCTGTGGTGTTGGGGGGCCCAGTCGTGGATCGGGATGTCCGAGTTGCCGGCGCACTGGGCCATGGTCGTCGCCACGTCGAGGTGATACGGCAACAGGGTGGACGGATGGGCGGCACCCGAGGCCTGTGGCCAGCTCTGGGCGAAGACGCCGTGGCTCCCGGCCGGGTGGTCGTCGAAGCCCCGGACTCCGGGATAGACGCCGAAGTAGTGGTCGAACGACCGGTTCTCGAGCATCAGCATGACCACGTGCTCGACCGACCCGAGGTCGGAGCCGGCCGGAAGGGTGGTGGCCGCCTGGTTGACCACCGACGAACCCCCGCACGCCTCCAGCAGAACGCCGGCGGCCAGGCCGAGACCACCGGCCAGAAAGCTACGGCGGGAGACTGACGGAACGTCCATGGGAACCTCCTGGGTCGCCCGGAACCACCGCCGGCAGGTGGTGTCTCGGTCGGGGTCACCCTAACCAGCCCCCCCGGTCGGCGCCATCACCATCGATCTTTCGCGACCGCCACCGCCTCGACCCGGAAATCCGCGCGGCCGCCCGACCCCTAGGCTGCCCGCCATGGTGTTCGCCATCGCCAGCTCGGATCCGCGGATCCCCCGGATCCACGCCCGGAGGCTGCCTCGCCCCACCCGCCGGGAACTGGCCCGAAGGGGTGCGGTGATCGCGGAGGTGTCGGCCAAGCACTTCAGCGGGGTGGCGTTCCGGCAGCTCCGCCACGCCCGCCATGGCCCGCTCCCCCTCACCGTGCTGGCCCGGCCGCTGCGCAAGACCTTCGAGGACCTCGGGGGTACCTACATGAAGTTCGGCCAACTGGTGGCCTCGTCCCCCGGCGTCTTCGGGGACGACTTCGCCGACGAGTTCCGGGCCTGCCTCGACACCGGCCCGGCGGTCCCGTTCGAGACGGTCCGGAACGTCATCGAGAGCGATCTCGGGATGCCGCTGCACGAGGCCTTCACCCATTTCGACCCCCACCCGATCGGCCGGGCGTCGATCGCGGTGGTGCATCGGGCCACCCTCCACGACGGGACCGACGTGGCCGTGAAGGTGCTCCGCCCCGGCATCGAGTCGATGGTGTCGATCGATCTCGAC
Source organism: uncultured Acidimicrobiaceae bacterium (assembly GCA_963819695.1). GTDB lineage: Bacteria > Actinomycetota > Acidimicrobiia > Acidimicrobiales > RAAP-2 > DASZIT01. The sequence continues at coordinate 611,233 of CAWFXD010000002.1, forward strand.
CTGCTGCAGCCGTTGCTCGAGATGGTGGCCAAGCAGACCGGTGACCAGTCGGCCGGCACCCTGATGCAGCTGTTCTCCGGGTTCCGGGTCCAGATCGGGGAGGAGCTCGACCTCCGCAACGAGGCGCGAGCGCTGGCCGCCTTCCGGGTGCTGCTCGAGGAGTTCGACCTCCCCCTCATCGTGGTGCCCAAGCCGTTCCCGGAGCTCTCCGGGCCCAACGTGCTGACCATGGAGTTCCTCGACGGGGTGCCCATCGACGACCTCTCCGGGGCGGCCAAGTTCGGGATCGACCCCGCCCCGCTGGTCGAGCAGGTGGTGCGGGCCTTCTTCCTGACCACCGTCCGGTGGGGGGCGTTCCACGGGGACGTCCACGCCGGCAACATGCTGTTGCTCCGGGACGGCCGGATCGGGGTCATCGACTGGGGCATCGTCGGACGGCTCGATCCCGAGACCCACTACTTCTTCATCCGCCTGCTCGAGGCGGTGCTCGGCAACCAGGACGCCTGGGGGGACATCGCCGCCCATCTGACCCGCACCTACGGTCCGGCCATGCAGCAGGGGCTCGGGCTGTCCGACGCCGACCTGGCGGTGTTCGTCCAGGGGTTGATCGAGCCGATCCTCATGCGCCCGTTCGGCGAGGTGAGCCTGGGGGCGTTGATCCAGGCGCCCCAGGTGCAGGCGGCCAAGGCCCAGGGCATCGAGGCCCAGAACCGCTCGGTCCGGGCGGTGGCCGGACGGCTCCGGGCCCAACGGAAGCTCCGGCGGCTGGCCGACGAATCGGGAGGCACCGACTCCGAGTTCGACCGGGGCACCTTCCTGTTGGGGAAGCAGCTGATGTACTTCGAGCGCTACGGCAAGATGTTCCTCGCCGACGTGCCCCTCTTCGGTGACCGGGCCTTCTACGAGTCGGTGCTCGAGTCGGCCCCGACCCCGACCCTCACCTCGACGCTGCCTCCGACCCGTCCGGCCGACGCCTCCAGATGAAGATCTGCTTCGTCTGCACCGGCAACATCTGCCGGTCACCGATCGCCGACGTGGTGCTCCGCCACCTGGCCGCCGGGACCCCGATGGCCGACGGCTCGACGCTGGCCGACCATCTGGAGATCTCCAGCGCCGGGACCGGCAACTGGCACGCGGGGGAGCCGATGGACCCGAGGGCGGCCGCCATCCTCCATGCCCACGGCTACGTCGACCACGGGCACCGGGCCCGGGCCTTCGAGACCTCCTGGTTGGACGACACCGACCTGGTGGTGTCCATGGCCCGCCACCACCACCAGACCCTCCGGAGCCTGGCCCGCCACCGGTCGGGGGGCGGAGACCACCACGAGCCCCGGTTGGTGCTGCTGCGGTCCTACGACCCGAAGGCCCAGGGCCGAATGGACGTGCCCGACCCCTACTACGGGGACACCGGTGAGTTCGAGGCCTGCCTGACCATGATCGAGGCCGGCTGCCGGGGGCTGGCCGAGCACCTCCGGCGGCAGCTGGCCGATCAGCCCACCGGGGCGCCGAAGGAAACGAATGACTCCGCCTCGTAGGCCCGCAGCCGTTCGTAGACGTCGCGTAGCTCCTGGCGGCGGGCCCGGTCGTTGCCCAGGTTGACCAGTTCGTCGGGGTCCGAATCGTGGTCGTACCACTCGTGGTCGTTGTCGTCGAAGGAGCAGTCGACGTCGAACAGCTTGGTACCGGGGGACTTCCCCCACAGCCCGGTCGACGGTTTCCCCCCGCCCACCCCGTAGTAGCGGGCGTACTTGGTCCGGCCGTCGAAGAAGCCGCGCAGCGCGTAGCGCACCTTGTTGAGGTTCTCGGTCTGGGCGGAATCCTGGGCGAAGAGCACATGGTCGCAGACCGACGCCGACGGGTCGGCGAGAACCGGGGAGAGGTCGGTTCCCTGGACGGTAGGGCGAATCGCCGACGGCGCCACCCCGGCCAGTGCGCAGATGGTGGCGGCCAGGTCGACGTGGGACCCGAGGGCGGCGGTGACCGAACCGGGGGTCGTGACCCCGGGGACCTTCACATACAGCGGCACCCGCATGATCTCGTCGTAGACGAACGGGCCCTTGGACCGGAGCCCGTGGGAGCCGCACATGTCGCCGTGGTCGGAGGTGAAGATGACGATGGTGTCGTCCCACGCCCCCGACTCCTCCAGCGCGGCCAGGACGGTGCCCAGGTTGCGGTCGGCCAGCTGGTGGAGGTGCACGTAGTAGTCGAGATGGCGTAGCCAGGCGCGTTTGTCGGAGGGGTCGATGTAGCCCCACAGGCCATGCTGCTGGTCCCAGCGCCACTGCCGGTGGGCCTCGGGCTTGGCGTGGAGGTCGTCGTCGAAGTTGGCCGGCAGGATGTCCACGACTTCGTCGTAGGCATCGGTGTAGACGGGCAGCGGGTCGTCGTCCTTCCAAGCGGCCGACTCCAGGATGGAGCGCACCCCGGCCACATCGTCGGGATGACGCTCCCGGTAGCCGGGTTGGTCGATGGGGAACCACATCACGTCGTGGGGATTCACCAGCGCCACCGTCAGGAACCACGGATCCGGGTCCGGTCGGTCAGCTCCGGAAGCCGGCGCGGCATTGGCCTGCAACCAGTGGGCGGCGTTGGAGGCGATGATCGGGTCGAAGTGCACCCCGGTACCGGCCCACCCCATGAAGTGGCGGTCGTTGCCGTCCCAGTCGGCGAAGCCGTACGCCTCCATGTCCGGGGTGGGCGACTGCGACAGGTGCCACTTCCCGATGTAGGACGACCGGTAGCCGGCCCCGTCGAGCAATGACCCGAGGGTGGGAACCGAGGTGGGCAGCTCGTGGTGCTCGGGCATGATCACGTTGTCGTTGACCCGGTGGCCGGCCAGGTAGCGCCCGGTGAACAGGCTGGCCCGGCTGGGGGAGCAGGGCGACGAGTGGGTGAAGTAGTTGGTGAACTCCAGCCCCTCGGCGCGGAGGCGGTCCCGCCAGGGCAACGAGGTGCCGGCCGGGAGCCACGAGCGTTGGCGCTCCTGGTCGGACACCACCAGCAGGATGTTCGGCCGCCGGGAACCGCTGCCGCCCTGGGGGTCTGGTCCACCGGGAGTGTCCACGTCACCTCGTTTTCGCTCTACGGTCCCGCCGAATTCGGGCGGAGCCCCGTCCGACCTTAGTGGGATCCGGCCGGCCGAACCGGGCCGGGAGCCCCGTGTTGGCGCACAAAACTGAAATGTGTTCTACTTTTCTGAGTTGACGTTCGACGAGCCATCAGAGGGAGGGGTCGGATGCCCGAGAGCGAAGCGTTGCACGCGAGCCACGTCCTCGAATACCCGTATTCACGTTCGGTGGGGCCGGTGATCGGGGCGTTCCTCACCGGTTTGCGGGACGGGAAGCTGACCGGGGTGCGGGGGTCCGGGGGCTCGGTCATCGTGCCTCCCACCGAGTACGACCCGGCCACCGGTGACGACACCGGCGAGATGGTCGACGTCGGTCCCGGCGGAGTGGTCGAGTCCTGGGCGTGGGTGTCCGACCCACTGCCCAAACACCCGCTTTCCGAGCCGTTCGCCTGGGCCCTCATCCGGCTGGACGGGGCCGACACCGCCATGCTCCACGCCGTCGACGCCGGCGGCCCCGACAAGATCGCCACCGGCGACCGGGTCACCGTGCGCTTCCGGCCGGCCGCCGAGCGGATCGGGGCCATGGCCGACATCGAATCCTTCGTCCCCGAAGGGGGTGGGTCCTGATGGCGGAAGAGACCACCACCGATGAGTTGGGCCCGGTGACCACGCTGGCCACCCCCATTCGCCTCGACTTCGAGTTCACCCCGGGGATCGCCCTCTCCCGCTTCCTCCGCGGCCTGGAGCGGGGCAAGTTCATCGGCCAGCGGTGCCCGAAGTGCGGCAAGGTCTACGTCCCGTCCCGGGGCTCCTGTCCCACCGACGGGGTGCCGACCACCGAGGAAGTCGAGTTGGGCAACGCCGGCACCGTCACCACCTACTGCGTGGTCAACGTGCCCTTCGCCGGCCAGTCCATCGAGATCCCCTACATCTGTGCCCAGGTCCTGCTCGACGGGGCCAACCTCTCGTTCATGGGTCTCATCCAGGAGATCCCCACCGACGAGATCCGCATGGGCATGCGGGTCGAGGCCGTCTGGGTGGACCCGGAGGAGTTGACCCCGACCCTGGCCTCGGTCAAGTACTTCCGCCCCAACGGGGAGCCGGATGCCGACTACGAGACCTACAAGGAGTACCTGTGAGCGCCGCCAACGCCAGCCAGCCGGTGCGTCGGCCGGTGTCGATCGCCTCGTTCGCCCAGTCCGACAACGTGCGCCGGGAGAACGAGCGCAACGAGGTCGAGATGCTGCAGCCGGTGGTGGCCGAGGTGTTCGCCAACATCGGGATCAACAAGGACGACATCGACTTCATCTGCTCGGGGTCGACCGACTATCTGATCGGTGGCCCTTTCAGTTTCGTGACCGCGCTCGACGCCGTCGGGGTGTGGCCGCCCCGGGCCGAGAGCCATGTCGAGATGGACGGGGCCTGGGCGCTGTACGAGGCCTGGGTCCTGCTGCAGGAGGGAGAGATCGATACCGCTCTGGTCTATTCGTTCGGCCGCTCGTCGCCGGGGAACCTCCGCGAGATACTGGCCCTCCAGCTCGACCCGTACTACCTGGCCCCGCTGTGGCCCGACCCGGTGAGCCTGGCCGCCCTCCAGGCCCGGGCGCTGCTCGACGCCGGCCGGGCCACCGAGGAGGACTTCGCGGCCATCGCCGCCCGGAGCCGCAAGGACGCGCTGGGCAACCCCAAGGCGCAGGTGGCCAACGACATCTCCGCCGAGGCGCTGATGAAGGACGACTACGTGGTGTCCCCGCTTCGGCGCCACGCGCTGCCGCCGATCACCGACGGGGCTGCCGCCATGGTGCTGGCCGCCGGTGACAAGGCCCGGGAGTGGTCGGACACCCCGGTGTGGATCTCCGGCTTCGACCATCGCATCGAGACCCATTCGCTGGGGGCCCGGGACCTGACCTCGTCGCCCTCGACGGCCAAGGCCGGCGAGGTCGCCGGGGTGGCCGACGGCGCCATCGACGTGGCCGAGCTCCATGCCCCCTACGCCCATCAGGAGATCATCCTCAAAGCCGCGCTGGGCCTGGGCGACGGCGTCAGCATCAACCCGTCGGGCGGGGCCCTGGCCGCCAACCCGATGATGTCGGCCGGCCTCATCCGGATCGGCGAGGCCGCCGCCCGGATCGCCTCCGGAGAGGCCGGGCGGGCGGTGGCCCACGCCACCTCCGGGCCGTGCCTGCAACAGAACCTCGTCTGCGTGCTGGAGGGTGGTGAGTGATGGCTGAACGCTGTGCAGTGATCGGGGTGGGGCAGACCCACCACAAGGCCAAGCGGGATGACATCTCCATCGCCGGCATGGTCCGGGAAGCCGCCAAGATGGCCCTGGCCGACGCCGACCTCACCTGGTCGGACATCGATGCGGTGGTGATCGGCAAGGCCCCCGACATGTTCGAGGGATCCATGATGCCGGAGCTGTACCTGGCCCCGGCCCTCGGGGCGGTGGGCAAGCCGATGTTCCGGGTCCACACCGCCGGGTCGGTGGGAGGGTCCACCTCATTGGTGGCCGCCCACCTCATCTCCGCCGGGATCCACAAGCGGGTGCTGACCGTCGCCTACGAGAAGCAGTCGGACTCCGACGCCATGTGGGCACTGTCGGTGCCCCAGCCGTTCGCGGCTCCGCTGCTGGCCGGAGCCGGCGGGTACTTCGCCCCCCACATCCGGGCCTACATGCGACGCTCCGGCGCACCCGAGTACATCGGGCGGATGGTGGCGGTCAAGGACCGGCTCAACGCTCTCCGGAACCCCTACGCCCACCTCCACCTTCCCGACATCGACATGAAGACCGTCGAGGAGTCGATGATGCTGTGGGACCCGCTCCGCTATCTCGAGGCCTGTCCGTCGTCGGACGGCGCCGCCGCCATGGTGCTGGCCGCCGAGGACTCGGTGTCCGGGGGCTATCCGCCGGCCTGGATCCATGGCATGGCCATGCGGTCGGAGCCCACCATGTTCGCCGGCCGGGATCAGGTGAATCCCCAAGCCGGCCGGGACTGTTCGGCCGACGTCTATGCCCAGGCGGGGATCACCAACCCCCGGGCGGAGATCGACGTCGCCGAGGTCTATGTCCCGTTCAGCTGGTACGAGCCGATGTGGCTGGAGAACCTCGGCTTCTGCGACCTGGGCGACGGGTGGAAGCTCACCGAAGCCGGGGCCACCGCTTTTGACGGCGACATCCCCTGGAACACCTCAGGCGGGGTGCTCTCGTCCAACCCGATCGGCGCCTCGGGGATGCTGCGCTTCCTCGAAGTCGCCATGCAGGTGCGGGGCCAGGCCGGCGAGCACCAGGTCGACGGTGTGAACCGGGCCCTCGGCCAGGCCTACGGCGGCGGCTCCCAGTTCTTCGCCATGTGGGTGCTCGGGGCCGACAAGCCCTAACCGAAGACGTCCTTCCCGAAGGTCGCGCTCGCGGTCTTGGCCTGGCCGAGCCGGGCCAGGCCGAACAGGTCCTCGATGGTGGCCAGCGACGAGTAGTGGTTGTAGGGCACGGTGCTGATGGTGCCGGGGTGGATGAACGGCGAGATGAGCACGGTGCCGGTACGGCCCCCACCCGGGCCGCTGATCCCGGGTTGTGCCGCCGCCGGGCCCGCGACCTCCCCGCAGCAGGCGGTGGCGTCGCCGACGTCGGACTCGTCGAAGGTGATCTCCAACAATCCGTCCTTCTTGAAGGCGGGGGAGTTGGTGATCAGTGGCACCCACTGCTGGAGGAAGGCGTCGACGTTGGCCAGCTGCGTTGCCTGACCCGTCTGGTTCACGCAGGTGGTGTCGTGGCCGTCATTGCAGAGGTTGGGGGTGATGAAGCTGAAGTTGGGCGTCGACGACACCGATTGCAGGTCCTTCTGCAAGCCGGTGGTGCCGGCCGGCGTCCCCGACGGCAGGGCCCCGGTGGTGGTGCCGAGGGGGACCACATGGGAACTGCACTGGGCGGCGTTGTCGATGATCGAGTGGAAATAGACGAACGGGTCGTGCCGGGTGGCGTAGCCGTCACCCGGCACCGCCGCCTGGGTGTGGTCGGCGGATCCGACCGCGGGGTGGCCGCAGGTCGTCGACTTCCCGGGTGGCGAGGTTGCCCATGTCCTCCATGTACCCCTTCCAGGTGAGCCCGGCGGTCGTCAGCTGGTTGGCCACGGTGGGCACCGAGGCGGGGAAGACGCACCCGGAGCCGGAGATCTGACCGTTGGCGTCGAACGTGGCGGTGGCGGGGAAGTCGGCGAAGGTCTGGCAGTCGGCCTGGTTGGAGGGGTTCGGGGCCTGACCGGACACGAAGGAGATGTAGTTGTCGTTGGAGAAGTGCCCGGTGCCGTAATAGTTGGACAACAGGGCGCCCTTGGCCGGAAGGGTGGTGGCCAGGTAGGGGTCGGAGGTCGGGTTGCCGAAGGTGGCCGGGTAACCCTCGTTCTCCAGAACGATCACGAACACGTGACGGATGCCGGGCAGCCCGGTGCCCGACCCGGTGGTCGAGGTGGACCCACCGGCGGACGTGGTGGTGGTCGGTCGACGATGACGAGGATCCCGAGGAGCAGGCGGTCAGCGCCACCGCCACCGCCACCAGGATGGCTCCCGCGATTCGGTGGGGGCGGGGACGATGGGCAGTCGCTCGGGAGGGGCGGGCGGTCATGGCGGGAGTGGTCACGCCATGAGTTCTAGCCGAAACTGGCGGATTGCCGGGTAGTGATGACGCGGGCCGATACACTCGGATCCGTTCGCCGAGCTCCGGAGGGTCACATGAAGGTTGTCGTCGACTATGACGAGTGCGCCAGCAACGCCGTCTGCATGGGAATCGCCCCCGAGGTGTTCGAGGTGAGGGATGACGGGTTCCTCTACGTGCTGAACGAGCACCCCGGCGCCGAGCTGGAGGAAAAGGTTCGCCAAGCGGCCAACGGCTGTCCGACCGGGGCCATCACCATCGTCGAGGACGAGTAAGCCCGGCGTGCCCGGGGACTTTCCCAGAGTTCGCTTCGCCCCGTCGCCAACCGGCTTCTTCCACGTAGGCAGCGCCCGAACCGCGCTGTTCAACTGGCTGGTCGCCCGCCAGTCGGGCGGAACCTTCGTGCTCCGTATCGAGGACACCGACACCGAGCGCAACCGCGAGGAGTGGGTGGACGGGATCGTGACGGCCATGCACTGGCTGTCGATGGACCCCGACGAAGGTCCCTACCACCAGTCCGGGCGGACCGAACGGTACAACCAGGCGGTCGACGCCCTCTGGGACGGCGGGTTTCTCTACGCCTGCGACTGCACCCGGGAGGAGATCGACGCCCGCAACCAGGCCGCCGGGATCCTGACCCCGGGCTACGACGGCTACTGCCGGGATCGGAACCTGCCACGCGGGGACGGCCGGGCCCTGCGGTTCCGGACCCCCGACACCGGGATCACCACGGTGGTCGACGTGATCCGGGGAGACGTCGAGTTCCCCAACTCCGCCATGGACGACTTCGTGGCGGTGAAGGGCTCGGGGGCCCCGCTCTTCGTGCTGGCCAACGTGGTGGACGACATCGACATGAGGATCTCCCAGGTGATCCGGGGCGAGGACCTGCTGCCCACCACCCCCAAGAACATCCTGATGTGGGAGGCGCTGGCCTCCATGGATTGGATCACCGACGGAATCGCCGGGGCGGAGCCCGAGCCGGTCCCGGCCCTTCCGGTCTTCGCCCATCTGCCCATGTTGGTCAACGAGCAGCGGAAGAAGCTGTCCAAGCGGCGTGACCCGGTGGCGGTCGAGTCCTACCGCGACCAGGGGTATCTGCCGGCCGCGTTCGTGAACTACCTGGCCCTGCTGGGTTGGAGCCCGCCCGGCGGCGAGGAGATCTTCGACATCGACCAACTGGTGGGATGGTTCGACCTCGAACACGTCAACCATTCGCCGGCGTTCTTCGACGTGGTCAAGCTCACCCATATCAACGGCGAGTACATCCGGGCCATGTCGGTGGACACGTTCATCGACGCCTGCGAACCGTGGCTGACCGGCGAGTCGGCGCCGTGGCCGGATGGCGCCTTCGACGCCGACGTGTTCCGTCGGCTGGCCCCGCTGGTCCAGGAGCGGGTGGCGGTTCTCGGTGAGGTGCCGGCCATGGTCGACTTCATGTTCCTCGACCCAGCCGCCATCGAGGAGGACGCCTGGGCCCGGGCGATTGCCGGGGACGATATGGCCGAGACCATCCTGGTGGCGGCAGTGGCTGCCTATCAGGGATTGGCCCTGAGCGACTGGACCGCCGAGAACCTGCACGCCGCCACCTTGGCGGTAGGGGAAGGGGTGGGTCGCAAATTGGGCAAGGCCCAGGCGCCGATCCGGGTGGCCATCACCGGGAAGCGGGTGGGGCCGCCCTTGTTCGAAGCTCTCGAGGTACTGGGACCGGAAAAGGTGCTGGACCGGCTGAGCTCGGCGCTGGAGCGGCTCCGGGCGGAGAAAACCTAGCCAGTGGGCCTTCTCGCCACGTTCGCCGGGCTACGGCTGGTGCGGTTGATCTTCCGGATAGTCCTGTTGTTGGTGGCCGCAATGGTCGTCTACCTGGCGGTGACGGCCGTCCAGGTGTATCTGACCGGTCGCCGCTACCAACCGCACGCGGCGGGGGCCATCGTGGTGATGGGCGCCGCCCAGTACAACGGAGTCCCATCGCCCGATCTGCAGGCGCGGTTGAATGAGGCCAAGCTCCTGTGGCAACACCGGTACGCCACCAACATCGTGGTCACCGGATCCAAGGAGCCCGGCGATATCTTCACCGAGGCCGAGGCGTCGGCCCGGTACCTGGTTGCCAACGGAGTCCCCGGTCGGGACATCTATCAGGTGGGAGGACGGGACTCCTGGGAGAACCTGGCGGACGCCTCGCGGGTGCTGCTGGCCCACGGCGACAAGAGCATCCTGGTGGTGACGGACAGTTTCCACGAAGCCCGATGCCTGGCCATCGCCTCCTCGGTGGGGCTCACTGCCTCGGCGACTCCCACCCAGACCTCCCCCATCAAAGGCTGGTCGACGGTCCCGTACTACGCCAAGGAGACGGTGGGGGTGGGGTTGGGCCGGATCATCGGGTTCAACCATCTGACCTCGCTCCACTCGTCGCTCGGCTGACCCCGGCCCGGGCCGAGACAGAGATCGTTGAGCTGGGACCATTCCCGGTGAAGGCCGGCGTCGGCTAAATTGGCGGTTCGCCCATTCGGGGGTGGCGCAACTGGCAGCGCGCATGATTCTGGTTCATGAGGTTGGAGGTTCGAGCCCTCCCCCCCGAGCGCTTGCGACGTCCCGCCATGGGCGCCGTGGCAGCATCACCATGCATCACCAATCTGCCTCGGGAGGGGCAGCGTGGCACGGTCCCATCGTCTAGAGGCCTAGGACATCACCCTCTCAAGGTGGAGACACGGGTTCAAATCCCGTTGGGACTGCGAGCAAAGATACAGGTCGAAGTCGTGAGTGTCGCTGGGGACTCAGCTGTCGGGCGTCACCGCATCCAAACGGCGCCGAACCTCTGACGTGTTCACGCCGAGAGCGCCCAGCAGCACCGCCGCGGGATCCGGTGGTTGGAGAATGAGGATCTGGGCCAGCACCTCGGGGCCGGTGACCTGGAGCTTCCGATGACCCTTGGGCTTGTACGCCTCCTCCAGCACTTTCTTTGCCGCGGGCGTCAGGCGGAACCGATCTCTTTTTGCGACATCTCTGATCCTCGGCTTCTTCGGCACCGCGCGCATCGGCAGCGGGGGAGCGTCGGCGCCCGACCCCAGGCCGAGGGCGCCCAGGGCTTCGTGATCGAGCGACTCGAGGGCCTGACGAGCTTGCTGCAGGCTCACGCCCAAGGCGACTCCGATCGAGGGATCCTCCAACAAGCCGAGCAAGAGGTGATCGGTGCCAGTTCGGCGATCACCTCGGCGACGAGCCTCCTCGCTCGCCTGCAGGTAAATGGCCCAGGCGTGCAGCACTTCTGGAGCAACGGATTTGGTGGTCATGATGACTCCTTGTTGTACTTGGTGTGCGCGGATTGGCGGGTGACGCCCAAAGCGTCGCCGATCTGCTGCCACGACCAGCCCTTTTCCCGGGCTGACGCGACCTGGTTCGCTTCGACCCTCTCAGCCAGGCGATGGAGCGCCAACGAGGCGCGGAGCCCAATTGCCGGGTCGTCAGACGAGAGATTCACGCTGAGTTCCTCGATGTCCACCCGTGTCAGTATAGACTGACAGTCCACCCTTTGTCAACCTAAACTGACACAGCAGATCGCCACCCGGGCTGCCCCACACGGCCGGGTGAATGACACGATTCTCGAGCGCTCTGGGGGCTGGCGCTCATCGCGATCTGCACGATTTAGGACGCGGCTCCCAGGAAGGGCGCATCGCCGAAGCTGTAAATGCCGCCACCCGCATCGAGCATGTAATAGCCATTGCCGTCGGTGGAAGGGGCCATGTTGACGATCGGTGCCGCCGGAGGGTTGGCGCCCAAGCTGCCGAAGAAGGGCGCACCGAAGCTGAAGATGCCACCATCGGCGGCCACCATGCGGTAGCCACGACCGGCAGGGTCGGCGGTCATGCCCACCACGGGCTGGTTCAGCGGGGTGGCTCCCATCGACCCGAGGAACTGGGCGTCACCGAAGCTGAAGATGCCACCATCGGCGGCTACCAACCAATATCCACCACCATCAGGAGTGGCAGCGATGCCCACGACGGGTTGGTTGAGGTGCATGGAGCCCGTCGACCCGTAGAACTGGGCGTCACCGAAACTGAAGATGCCACCATCGCCTCCGACCAGCCAGTAGCCGCCACCATCGGGGGTTGTGGCCATGGCGATGATCTGCCCGTTGAGCTGGTGCCCGCTCATGTCCCCAAAGGACCCGGCATCGCCGAAGGCTCTAACGGCGCCGTTGGCGGTGACGAGCCAATAGCCCGCACTGTCTGGGGTGGCGATGATGTCGATCACGGGAGAGGCCACACTGCCACCGAGGTCGGCAAGGTTTGAGGCGTTCCCAAAGCTGAACACACGGCCCCCGGCATTCACGACCCAGTAACCGGGACACCCGTTCGGTCCCCGGGTTGCAACCATCGCGGTTACCTGACCGGCTGATTGCTGGGCTCCCGGAGAACAGCTCACCGGTGGTGGCGCTGTGGTCGTCGTGGTCGTGGGTGCAGGACTAGTAGTCGTTGTTGTCGTAGTGGGTGGAGCAGTGGTGGTGGTCGTAGTGGTCGTGGGTGGCGGGGTATTCGGAGGGGATCCATAAGTGATTTGTTGTGAATCGTCGGTGGCGTCGAAAGTGGCGGGGTAGGAGATGATGTTCCCACCAGCGTCCTCCATCGCCACGTAATTTGGGCTGGCTGTGTTGGCACCGGATACGCCGATCTGCAGATTGGTGAATTGGACGGTGCCATAATCCGCGAGCGTTCCGATCTGGCCCGATGCCGCAATGGTCTGAGCCTCCTCGATCCACTCGGCAGATGCGCCGGGTCCGCTGTAGTTGAACGCCCGAGAGAAGCCTTGGTTCGACGTGGTGTCATTGATGGTGATCGTCCAAATCCCGGGCGAGGTCTCCACGACGGAGGCCTGCATGTGATCGCCCGGCAAGACCCCGCCGAGAATCGTCTGTGGCGCTGGGAGGATCTCGTACCAGGCGGAATAACTGGTCTCGCCGCTGGAGCTGTTCTGGTTGGTTCCCGTTTGTATCAACGAGGTACCAGTCGTTCCGTCGATGCCGATCCAGGTGCACGAGACCTCACTCACACTCGAGGGCTGAACTTGTGGCACTACCCACTGAGCGCTCACGCCAGTGAACTGTGCTCCGGTATCCACCAACCCCGACCAGTTGGTGGAAACCTCAGCTGAAGTTGTTCGGGCAATACGCACATGCTGACCCCCAACCTGCAGAGGCGAAGTGTGTGGCTGTGACCTACTCGGCGGGAGTGGTTCCCCCCATGGAGCTGGGCGAGTTGGTAAGGCACCGGCACTTCGGGTGCCTGCCATGACCAAGGTGGGGACGACGATCGAAATGGATACGAGGCAGATGGCGACCACTGATCGTCTTCGGGACAGTCCGGTCGGCTTCATTGTCCTGACGCCTCTCTGCAAGTCAACGCAACCGTAGTACCGATGCACCTAGGAGCATGGTGCGCCCCGAGGGACGGAAACCGACCATATTCCGACAGGGTCCCACCATCGCCTACTCAAATGACCGGGGCCCCAACTCAGACGGCATTTGGGGCTGGAAGTAAGCGAAGCAACCCGCGTGCCCGTCCATCCCTTTGTCCATCTCACTATGGTTGGGCGGTATGGGGGCACTAGACGGAATCCGAGTCATCGAGGCAGGGCTCTTGGTGCAGGGTCCGCAGGCGGCGGCAACCCTCAGCGATTGGGGGGCCGAAGTGATCAAGATAGAGCTGCCAGATTTTGGGGACCAAAGCCGGTGGCTTCCGGTAAGCGCTGTCGACTCGCGGTCGGCATATTTCATTGGCTGCAACAGGGGCAAGCGGAGCGCAACTGTTGACCTGCGAACGCCGTCGGGCCGTAGAGTGTTCCTGCGACTGGTGGCCGATGCCGATGTCGTGATTACCAACTTCAAACCGGGGACGATGGAAGAATGGGGCCTCGGGTATGAGGAATTGCAGGTCCACAACCCTCTGATTGTCTATGCCGCCGGCTCGACGTTCGGCCCCGCGGGTGATGACTCAAAACGAGAGGGAGCTGACCTCAGCGGTCAGGCAGCCGGCGGACTGATCAGCACGACGGGCGTCAACGGCGGGGATCCGACCCCGGTGGGTGCGACCATTGCCGACCATATTGCTTCCCAGAACTTGGTCTCCGGCATTCTGGCCGCGTTGCTGGCCCGGGGCAGGACCGGCCGCGGCCAACGAATCGAGACCTCGCTTCTCGGCGGTCAGGTGTGGGCCCAGGCGAGCGAATACACCGCCCTTCTGCTCTCGGGCCAGGTGCCGGCTCGAGCCAATCATGGTAATTCCATGGTTCCTGGGCTCTATGGCATCTATCCGACGTCGGATGGTTGGATCGCGGTTGTCGGCGTTGTCGGTCCTGTTCGGGACCTCTTCTACGAGAAGCTCGGACTACCCGAATTGGCAGCCCGCTTCTCGCAACTGCTGTACTCAGAGTCCGACAAGGCCGAATTGTTCCCGCTCTTGTCGGAAGCATTTTCCCGTCGGCCAACCGTCGAGTGGTGTGAGATGCTCACCGAAGCCGGCATCCGTCACGCTCCGGTCAGGGACTATGCACAGGTAGCCGCCGATCCCGGAGTTTGGGCCAACGAATACTTGGTTCGGCTCGACTCGCCCTCAGGAGAGGTATCCGTCGTGGGTTCGCCGGTGCGTTTCAGCGATACACCTGCGGCGCCGGGAGCTACAGCTCCCGAACTCGGTCAGCACACCGAGGAGGTTCTGCTGGAGGCCGGCTTCTCTTGGGACGATATTGCACAACTCTCAGGAGAAGGGGCGATCTAGTAGTTCGGGTCGAGCAGGCATCGGCTGCGCATTATCAAGCCTTTTCGTTCTTTAGATTCAGCGCCACAGCTTCACGAATGAGTTTCTTCAGTGCGCCCTCGTTGATCTTGTCATTCTCTTTGATGTCGATGGCCCGCCGGACCTTCCCTTCAAGACTGGAGTTGAACAGACCGGAAGGATCGCTCAAGGCCGCACCCTTGAAGAACGTCAGCTTGACGACGTTCTTGTAGGTCTCACCGGTACAGATTCCGCCGTTGTGGGACCAGACCGGCGTGCCGGGGCTCGTGGCTTTCACCCACTTCCACTCCTCGACGATTTCGGGATCCGCTTGGTTGATGATTCCGCGCACCTTGCTGAGCGTCTTGCCGCGCCAGTCGCCCAGATCTCTGATCGCCTCGTCGATCAGCTTGGAAGCATCCGGCTTCTCATTTGCCATATGGATCTCCTCCGGGCTTGAACGCACCTCTGGCAAAGGTCATACGCGGGCGACCTCGACCGGTACTGGCCCGTGGTGGTCATCATCGCATAATCAGGTGGTGCATCCCATTCAGCAGGATCGTTGGTTTGCTACCGTTTCAGGGCCACCCGAAGCTGGGCTTCCTCGAGTCGGGAGACTCGGGGCCAGATAGAAATGGACGGACAATGGGTGATGAGGGTACCGGGCTCTTCGACCTGATCGTCGAGGATGGCGGAGACAGGCCGAACCTGGTGGCGAAGGTGGTTCAGCGTGCGACCTCAGTGTCGAACACGCGGTCGAGAGAACTGGTCAATGCCGCGCCACAGATCGCGATCCCCCAAATCTCAAGAATTCAGGCCGAAGCGCTCAAGATCGAACTCGAAGGGCTCGGCGCGAGCGTACGCTTGGCCCCATCTGAGGGGACTCTCGGAAACTGACGCAGACACCGGCAGGAGGATCAGCCTGGTTTGACCGTTCGATGGGTTGCGGCCGGATGGGCTCCACTCCATTCGCATGAGGTCCTGATCCGCCCCCTCTGCCCGCTCGTTGGCGTGGGCGCCTCCCGAATCGAAGTCGAAGAGTACCCGTTGGGCACTGCCCTGGAACGCCATCAGGGCTTTGAGAGCGCTTTGAACTTGTCATCAATGTATTCGACCAACGAATCGTGAAGGTCTTTGATCCCGCCATCGGTGTGCATGTTGAGCGCGTCGATGATCTTCACGGTGTCCTCATAGGTGTGCTCTGACCGGGCGTCGCTGGCAATGGATTGCACATTCTGGCCAACCATGATGACGGAGAGAAGTACCAACTGGATGAATGTCTGGGCGATCCACGCCACGATGGCAATGAGACTGACGGACACGAGCCAGGATGGGAACGTGTCCTTCGGAATCCATCCGGTACCGGTGATAATCGCCGGGAGCGACGTTAAGGCAATGAGGCAGAAGAGATAGGCACACCACATCGAACCAACAATGTTGGTGACGAACACGGCGATCTTGGCGTTGAACCCGTCCACCTTTTGCATATCGGCCTTCAATCCTTTGATGCTGACAGCCTGGGCAAGGTGGTGTCGAGTTGTGACAGGTTTTGGAATTGCTAGCAGTTGATCAGTCATGGTTGCCTCCTAAGGCCGTAGGTTGATTGACACGTGTGGCTACGGAATCTGGCCGTTCTCCCGCAACCACCCGATGGTGACCCGCATCGCATCCGGGAGGCGGCGAGGTTCGTATTCGAGGTCCCGGCGAGTGATCGTATTGTCGAACCAAGGTACGGGGTATTGGCGCCGCGACAGCGATACCAACGTTTCGCCGTAGCGGCGGACGTCCTCCGGATCATCGGGATCGACGCTTGCCTCCGCGATCCGGTGGGAGACGCCGGCTACCTCGCACGCCAAATTCAGCCAGGCCGCGGTCGTCTGAGCGTCCTCCTGGCCGAAACACAGATACTTTCGCCCGGGTTCCCCCTTGGTTGCTGCGGCGATGGTCGCGGCGGCAACATCCTCGGCCCAAACCCACGGGACCGGATAGCTCACATACTCGGCAATCTTGCCGTTGACCCCGCCGCGGATGACCCGATTGAAGCTGGAGGCGCCCATGGAGCGGGAAAGCGAGAGGCCCGGACCGAAGCTGCCTCCGGGAATGGTGACGACGATGTTCGCGCTTTCCTCGGCCACCCGTCGCATTGCCTCCACGTAGGCCCCGCCCTTGGTCAAGGTGTACGGATCGTCACTCCAGTGTTCCATGACTGGCGACGCTTCAGTGAGGGTTGTGGTGTGGTCGAGGAACGGGGTTGAGCTGAGGGTCACCACGCGGATTCCGTGTTTAGCGCCGGCGTCGAAGACGTTGAACGACCCTTGGGTGTTCGTCTTTTGGGACTCATCCAGCGCCTGATCCGCCCCACCGAGCAGCGCCGCGGCATGGATGATGGCGTCGGATCCCTCAGCCGCCCGGAGCAAGTCGGCGGCCGAGCGGACGTCGCCCTCGAAGGGCTCGGCTCCGACGGCGATCAACGGCTCGTAGTCGCTTCCCGGTCGGACGAGCACTCGCACCTCGTCGCCCGCCTCCCGCAGCAACCGCACGACGTTGGATCCGATGAGCCCGGTACCGCCGGTCACGAGGTACTTCGTCATCGTTTACCGCTCTCACCCAGGGTTGCGAGCGTTGGTGATGGCATCGAGGACCGGGTCGAACCTTCTCGCTCTCTAGGTTCCCGCAGCCTCTCGTGCTTCTTTGGCTTCCTTGTACTTACGGTGCTGCTCAAGGATGTGCTCATGCGAAGCGCCCCTGGTCGGTACGTTCGGGTGGTGATGCCGGCACAAGATGTAGGGAGTCCCTTCGAGCGTGTGATGGCCGATTCTCCAACAACCCTTGGAGTGGCAATTGACCTTCCTGACACCGGTGTACACCCCAATGCCGACCGCGCTGATGAGGGTTGCCTCGCCGAGGTCGGAACCGAAGCCGGACCAAAAGTTGTAGTACAGGTCCGGCCCGCCGTGGAGTGTCCCCGTGTGAAGAGCCAGCCAGTGTTGTACGGCCCCGTAGAAGGCAATGAGGAGCGCGATTCCGACCACGAGGAGGATTAGGACGAGGAAAAGAATCAATTTCCCGACTCGGGGGCCTCTCTCGGTTTCGGATTCGGCCCCTGGAGCACCGCCGCTGCCAGTTTGTGGCGGCGACGACGAGGGAGGGGCAGTCGTCTCGGTCACGACAGAGGGATCAGGCATGGTTAAACCAGCCTTCGGTGGCAAGTAGATCGGAGCAGGACCCGTCGGGTTGCGGAGATGGGACAAACCTATCCGTCTCCACCCCGCCGGGTGCGGATCATCACGGTCCCTGTCGCGAGAGCCGGCACCGGACAACGCCGACCATCAGGACGAATCTGAGGACTGGATTCCCGAGTGATGCTGCGTCAGACGCCGCCGGGTCGCTCACCTTTAGCGGGGACAAGCCTTCCATCCACCACCGTGACCCTGGTGCTGCGCTCGCCATCACCGGCGCGGGCCGGTGCACTCGTGCCACTGTCACCCGCCGATTGGATCTCAAGCGAACCGGCGTCGGCAGCATCGGCTCTGCGGTCGGCCCGGACCGCCTCCCGGTCGTCGACACGCGCCCACTGGACGATCACGATCCCCATTGCCCCGAGGGTGAACAGCTCACCGACGATCCAGAGGATGGCGCCGCCGGCATGGGTGTCGGCGGTGGTGTGGAACAGCGGGGCAATGGAGACTCGGCTCTGGGTCAGCGCCAGTCCGAGGACGGCAGTGGTGGGGATCCCAACCGCCAGGTAGCCGAGTTTGGCCGGGAACGACAGCCGCCAGCGTGACGGGTCGACCCCGACGATCAGCCACCAGTAGAGGATCCCGGAAATGAGGAAGTGGAGGTGGGTGAGCTCGTGGAGCAGGGGATGTTCCAGGGAGAATTGGTAGAACGGCGTGAGGAAGAAGACCAACATCGTCCCGGCGAAGTTGATGACCACCAGAACCGGGTGGGTAATGAGCTCGATCGCTCGGTTGTGGAGCACCGACAGCAGCCGCCGTTGGGTCTCCCGACCTGATGCCTGCAGGGCCAGGGTGATCGGTGCAGCCAGGGCGTAGAAGATCGGGGCGACGTTCATGAGCAGCAGGTGCTGGACCACGTGCAACTGGAAGACCGAATCGTCGTAGGAGGCCAACCCCGACTGGGTGGCCACCACCACCGCCAAGGTCCCGGAGAGGAATGAGGCGGTGCGCCATGGCGACCAGCGGCGACCCCGGCGACCGAGCCGGACGGTCAACATGACATACCAGGCGGCGATGCCGATCTCGATGCACAGCGCGGTGAGGCCGATCCAGTCGGTCTGCCACGCGGTGAACAGATTGTGGATCTGGATCGGGGGCGAGATCTGGTCGGCGAACGGCACAGTTGCTCCTTTGAGGCTGATCGGTTGCGTCGATCGGTCCGCCCGCTCTACCGCTACGACCGGCACCGCGATGGTAGCGAGAACGGGAGTGGCGGCGACAAGACGCAAAGTCTGGACGGGCCCCTGAGCCGAAAACAGAACATACGTTCCGGATGCGGTACCTGCCTGTGCTTGAGTGCTGGCCACCAATTCTGATGACACAATGAGGGATGGAGCACTGCCAGGGCCGGTGTCATGCCGGCTGAGCGACCGCTGATCGGGATCGCCGTGGGTCGTATTCCCATCAGCGATCGGATTGTCGATGGGACCCAGCGCGATTACGGGGATCGGATCGCCGATGCCGGGGGGTTTCCCATTCAACTCCTCGGGCGATCTGACCTACCCCTCAGCGCGGTGCTCTCCCATCTGGACGGCATCGTGCTTCCGGGCGGGGGCGATATCGCCCCCGAGCTCTACGGGGCGGTCCGCGATCCCGAGTCCGGCGGGATGGACATCGAACGCGATCACGCGGAACTCGCCCTCTTCCGCGACGCGACGGCCGCAGGTCTTCCGATCCTGGCTGTGTGCCGGGGCATGCAACTGGTGAACGTGGCTCGAGGAGGCACGCTCGTGCAGCACCTGCCCGCGGTGACCTCCGAGCCCCACCAGGACATCGAACGCCGACGTGAGCTCGTCCATACCGTCCACGTCGACCCCGAGAGCGAGCTCGGGAGCATCATCGGCGCCGATGACCTGGGCGTGAACTCGATACACCACCAGGGGGTCGACCGGGTCGGCCATGACCTGCGGGCCGTTGCCTGGGCCGAAGACGGGACCATCGAGGGGCTCGAGGATCGGGACCGGCGAATCGTCGCCGTGCAATGGCATCCCGAACAGCTACCCGACCAAGCTCGTCAGATGCGGCTGTTCGCCTGGTTGGTCGAACAGGCCGGTCATCGCCGGCCATCACCTGCCCCCTGACAGATTCAGCCGCTCACGAGCGCACGAGCCGGGCAATGGCGTCGGTCGCTTCGGCGATCTTCTCCTGGGCGTCGGGTCCGCCGGCCTCGATCGCTTCGCTCACGCAGGAACTCAGATGATCGCCCATCAGCTCGACGGCTACCGCCTGGAGGGCCTTGGTCGCGGCCGAGATCTGGGTCAGGATCTCGATGCAGTAGCGGTCGTCTTCGATCATCTGCTGCAGGCCACGAACCTGGCCCTCGATCCGCCGCAATCGCTTGGCTACTTGCTCTTTGTGCTCGGTATATCCGTACATGGTCACCTCGTTCCTACTATACCCCCATAGGGTATAGTGGATTGGGATGGAAGCGAACGCCGCCGTCCCTTCCGGTCGGCCATCCGGGGACAAGACGAGGGTCACATGGGCGCAGGCTCCGAAACCAAGGCGGCGAGGTTTCCTCTGGCCCGGCGCACATCCCGCCGGAGGACCGGCGTTGCCCGTGGCTCAGTGCGGCCGGGTTCTCCGATGAGACTCCTCGATGCCATCGGTCATGCCCTGACCGTTGCGGGCGGAATGACCTGGCAGATCCTCTGGTCGCTCGTCTTGGGTTTCGCATTGTCGGCGATCGTCCAGGCTCTGGTGCGCCGGAGCACCATCGAGCGGATGTTGGGGAACGACTCGCCCAAGACGCTCGGAGTCGCGACCGGGCTGGGTATCGCCAGCTCGTCGTGTTCCTACGCAGCCGTGGCGCTGGCCCGGGGCCTCTTCCGGAAAGGGGCCAACTTCACCGCGGTGATGGTGTTCGAGATCGCCTCGACCAACCTGGTGGTCGAGCTCGGGATCATCATGGCCCTGCTGCTCGGCTGGCAGTTCACCGCGGCCGAGTTCGTCGGGGGTCCGATCATGATCGTGGCCATCGCCGTCCTCTTCCGATTGCTCCTCCGGCAGCGGCTCATCGACGCCGCCAAACACCAAGCCGATCGAGGACTGGCCGGATCCATGGAAGGTCATGCGGCGATGGACATGGGCGTGAAGGCCGACGGGAGTCTTATCTCTCGCCTGACCTCAGCCGATGGTTTCACTGCGGTGTCCCACATCTTCGTGATGGAGTGGGCCGCGGTGTTGCGTGACATCGTGGGCGGACTGCTCATCGCCGGCGCTCTGGGTGCATGGGTCCCCAACCGCTTTTGGCAGGACTTGTTCTCCACCGGCCATCCGCTGCTGGCCAAGATCTCCGGTCCGCTGATCGGACCGTTGATTTCGATCTTCTCCTTCGTCTGTTCGATCGGGAATGTCCCGCTGGCCGCCGTCCTCTGGAATGGAGGAATCAGCTTCGGCGGGGTCGTCAGCTTCATCTTTGCCGACCTGATCATCTTGCCCATCCTGATCATTTACCGGAAGTACTACGGGACGAAGATGATGCTGTTCGTTCTGGGAACGTTCTACGCCACCATGGTCATTGCCGGCTACGCCGTCGAGCTGATCTTCGGCGCCGCCGGATTGATACCGGCAACCCGCAATGCCAAGGTCCTCAATCCGACCATCAGTTGGGACTACACGACCTACCTCAACATCATCTTCATCGTGGCCGGAGCCGCGCTGCTCTGGCGGTTCTTCCGTTCTGGAGGGGCCATGATGCTCAAGATGATGGACGGGGACCCCGAACCGGTGGAAATGGGCTCCGGCTGAATATGTCGGGCGAACGGTTCGGGCATCCGTTGCCGGGGAAGGCGGGTGACGGCGGTGGCCACGCGCACTATCTTCGGCGGTATGAGCTTTTCTGAGAGCCAGGTCACCGGGCACGCCAACGGAAAGCCGGCCGCGGATCCGTCACCCATCCGCGTGGTGAGGCAATTCCTGGAAGGTCTGGCGGCGGGGGACCTCGACGGTGCTGCCGATCTGCTGGCGCCGGACGTCGAGTACATCAATGTGTCCACCCCGACGATCCGAGGTCGGGAACACGTTCGCCGGGTGCTCCGGGCGGCGATGGGATTACCGGGAGCGGGGTTCGAGGTCTACTTTCACTCGATATCCAATGATCAGGGAGCCGTCCTCACCGAGCGCACCGACGTGCTCACTTGGGGCGCGTTGCGCATGCAGTTTTGGGTATGCGGCCGGTTCGACGTTCGAGACGGCGAAATCGTGTTGTGGAAGGACTACTTCGATTGGGCCAACTTCACCGTCGCCATGCTTCGCGGCCTGATTGGGGTGATCATCCCCGCGGTACGGGCCAGGCCGCCTGCCTGAGTCACTGCCGGCCAGGATCACGGCCCCCGATCAGGATCCTGCTGGATCTCGATGGTGTGTCCAGCTGGATCGACGAACCAGATCTGTACGACGCTGCCCTGGCTCCCACGCTTGTAGGCAATGCCCCGAGCGTCGAGCTCGCGGATGGCGGCGTCGATGTCCTCGACCCCGAAGCACTCGTGGGGACCGGTGGGTCGGATCGAATCTTCTCCCGCCGGCACGTCGACCAGATGAATCTGGGCGTCTCCGACCCGGAACCAATGGCCCCCGACTCCGGGGATCTCCGGGCGTTGGGCATCCTCCAGCCCGAGCAGTGACCGGTAGAACTCGACGGCCGGATCGAGCGAGCCTTCGATGTTGACACTGTGGTGCAGAATTTCTGGTGACGTTCATCGGTCCTGAGCCTTTGGATCGTCGAGCTGTTCCATGAACTCGAGTCGGATGTTGCCCGGCGCATTCACAAAGGCGATGCGGCGTCGCCCGAACGGCCCCGAGACCTCGGCCGGGCCCCAGATGACGGCATGGCCTTGCAGCTCGCGGTCGAGGTCATCGGTGAACAGGGCTGGATGCAAGAAGCAGTCGGGGTCGAGTTCCAGCTCGTCTTCGTAGATGGCCCGGGTGAAGAGAGTGATCTCCAACGCCCCCACGGACACGTCCACCCTCTCCCCGCCGCCCCACTCGATCCGATCGCGCACTGTCGAGCCCATGCCCTGGTAGAAGGCGATCGCCTCGTCGAGGTTGCTGACCTTGATGGCGAGATTGGCGAGTCCGACGACGGTCATAGGCCCATCCTTACCATTCGGCCCAGCCGGTGGGAGTCACCGAGCCGGTGATGGTGCGGGGATCCACCCTCGAGTTGGTATTGCCGGCCTGGTAGACGGCAAAACAAAGTTGCAAGACCTTGATGGCGTCGCCCGCGGACATATCCGGCTGGGTCCCGTTACGCAGTGCGTCGATGAAATGAGCGGACGACCGCCGGAATCCCGAGCCCCAATCGGTCTCGGTGTCCTCGTACTCGGTCATGGACGGGCCAGCCTGATCCCCCCGGTAGAGCATCAGGGGCGCCAGATCCAGCATCTCGCCGGTACAGCGGGTGACCCACACGAACCCCTCGTCCCCTTGCACCTCGAAGAACTCGTCGGCCCCGAAGTAACTGGAGCGCATCCACATCTTTGGCGAGTAGGAAGCCTCCATCGTCCCGAGCAGCCCGGGGTCTTCATATTCGAAGATGGCGGCGCAAGGCTCGAAGAAGAAGTCCCGTCGCCGGACCGCCGCCTGCACGTTGACAATGTCCTGGTCGACCAGCCACAGGGCCATGGCGTACTTGTGGACCATGTCATCGAACAGGTGGCCGCCGGGGCTTTGGGCGTTGAGCCTCCAGACGTAACCGCCGGCCTCGAGCCCGGCCTGAAAGGCAGAGTCGGTCTGGCCGACCACCGTCTTGATCCGAATCGCGGTTGGTGTTCCGATCGCCCCTTCCCTGATCAAGGCTTTGGCTTGTTCCAACGGCGGGTAGTGGGTGTAGCACTCGCTCACCCGGAGCGTAAGCCCGGCGTCGATGGCCTTCCGTTCCATCTCCCGGGCGTCTTCGACGGTGTTGGCGATCGGCTTCTGTACGGAGACGTGCTTGCCGGCCTCGAGGGCGGCCATCACGTGTTGGTGGTGGAGGTAGGTGGGGGTGAGGATTTCCACTGCGTCGATCGACTCGTCAGAGAGGAGGTCTTCGACCCGATCGTAGACGTCGGGTACTCCCCATTCCTTGGCCAGGCCTTCAGCTCGTTCGATCGTGGCGTCACAGAGGGCGACGACGTCGCAATTCGGGTGATCCAGATATCCCTGAACGTTCAGCCGGGCGATATTGCCCACCCCGATGACGCCGAGCCTGATCCGATCCGATCCCATCCCGAGACCTTCCAACACCCAGGCGGTCGCCGTCAATACGGACAGGAAGCTGCAATGCGGTGGGCCGCAGTTCAGCCGCCCGCGCCCGGACAAATGTCCACTCGCTAGGGAGACTGTTGTCGTTCCACCCGGCGGGAGATGGGGTCAAAGGCGTAGTACACGGCGAGTGCGCCGTGGAAGGCCAGGCAGGCGTAGGGGTTGAGGAAGGCGATTCCGGTGGCGATGGCGTAGAACAGCACGCCAGCAGAGAACAGGAGCGTTGAGATCTTCCGCTGTTCCTCGGGGAAGTCGGGATGGAGCAGGCGACGGCCGACCGAGGCGTGCAGCCACACCGCGGTCCAGGCGATGGCGTTCACGGTCATCGCCGCGCTGTAGAAGACCGCGGCCGTCTTCTCGCCGTTGTGGACGCGCAGCGCTTCGCCGAAGACACCGGTCGGATAGGGGATGAACACGACCGTCATCAACAGCAGCAGGTTGCGGTAGAACATGCCGCGATCGATGTGATCGAGGTGATTGAAGATCGTGTGGTGGTTCAGCCACATGATGCCGATGACCGCGAAGCTCACGACATAGGCGGCAAGCGAGGGCCATCGTTCGGCAAGTTGGTTCCCGAGCTGGTTGTAGGCGTTGTTGCTGCTGGTGGGTTGGGCGATGGTGAGGATCAGCAGGGTGATGGCGATCGCGAAGACGCCGTCGCTGAAGGCCTCCACCCGGAGCTTGCTCATCGGTCAGTCATCCGGCCGGGGGTGGCACTACGCCGGCATGCCCGACTCGACCCATCGGCGGAAGGCCGCAATCCGGTCGGCCGGCCATGCGCCGTCACAGGGCATCGATCCGTCGACCAGCCGACGGAGGATCTCCTCGCCGTGGTCCATGACGCTCTGGTAGTCCCAAAGGTCGAAGGCAAAGGTCATCGACTGCCGGTCGTGTCGCCGGAACAACGTCTTGATGTGGCGCTCGAAGCTCACCGGCTCGTCCGGGGCCGGCAGGACCATGGGCGGGTCATCGCCGGCCGAGAGGTGGACGGCGGAGACCCGGGATCCGGGGGCACCGGCGGCAGTGTGCCAGTCCCAATGGGGCATGGGCATGTGCTCGGGAGGCTGGGCGCCGGTCGTGGAGTTCTCGACCGCCAGTCGGGACCCCCATTCGATGTAGGAGCCGAAGGTGGAGCGGAACTCCGGGTCGTTGGGCATCCCGGCTTCCCTGGCCGAAAGCTGGAGCAGCGCTACCCATCTCGCTCGCTTCTCTTCGGTGATTTCCTTGTCCAAATGCTGCGAGATCATCCGTGGGTACCCGCCGTAGGACCCGCTGTAGGACTTCGGCCCGCCGAAGACCTCTCCGAGCCAGGCCGCCACCCGCTGTGGGTGATCCGGCGACATGTCGGCGAACAAGGGTGCCAGCAGCGGTTCCTGGGGGACATGCTTCTCGTAGAACAGCCGGGTCATCCGGGTCAATGCGGGTAGGCCCCCGCACCACTCGTACACCGTCGGCTCCCGGTCGGGGTCCGGGACCGGGTCGTGGAAGTCGACATACCAGTGCATGCCGCTGCAGAACGGCTTGTTCTGGGATTGCCCGCAGCGGCAGAGGGCGTAGTGCTCCCGGGACGACCCCTCGGCTCGGGGCTCGTCGTTTCCCTCCCCGTCGTCGAGGGCAATGCCGCCCGTAATTCGGTACGGACCGTCCTTGGTGACCTCGATGGCCGGTGCCCGGGTGTCGGCGTAGTCGACCTCTGTCCGAGCTTCTCGTTCATCGATGGCGAAGCTCAAAGCCCCCGACGGGCAGTCCCGGATGGCGCGGAGGATCTCGTCCATCCGCCCGCCGCTCGGCGTGACAAATGGATCGCCGCCCGTATGGAAGACGTTCGCCAGGCGGTCGGTGCAATACCCGGAGTGCTGGCAGATGCCCCGGTTGTCGAAGATCGTCACCTGCTGGCCCACATAGGTGTCTCGTCGGTCAGGTACCCGGTCGGGGCTCTTGGCTGAGCGGAACCCGACCCGCGCATGGCTCCCGTCGCAGAGCGGCTTCATCGACGAGGCGCCGCAGCGGCAGAGCGCCATCTGCGGCCGTGGCGGGATCTCCTCGCCGAGCCAGTCGGTCAGTCTCGCCACATTGGTGACGAGATAGGGCCCGTCGGTCGCCGCCCGGATTTCCGGCGCCAATCCGGACTGGATCTCGGCCAGATCCGCCAACCGGGCCGCCGCGTCATCGAGGTCACCCAGCGAAGCGCTCGAACCCGTCAGGTCGTGGAGTCCGGCGGTCGCCTCCATCAACCAGGGGGAGGTTTCCGGCATCACCCGCAGGGTGGTTGCCTGCCGGGCCAGGGCCCAGAGCTCCCCGGCCAGCTCGGCTGGACCGTCGACATCGTCCGGTTCGACGTGGCTCCATGAATTCCTCGCCTCGGCTCCGGTGGCCGGTGCGCCGACTGCCTCCCCGAGAGGCCGGATCACCGAGTTGGCCAGCCGGTCGCCGATCGCGGTGAGGAGCTCGGTCTGCCCATCGGGTGCCGCCAGCAATCGGTTCACCAGGTGGGATATTCCGAGGGCCCGGTCGTGGAGCCGACGAATGGTGGTGCTCACCTGGTCGCCCACTGGGACTCCGTCCGCCGATTCGGCATCAGTGGGTGACGTGGTCATCCGGAATCCCTCCCGCTCCTGGTCGGACTGACTCTATTCGCCGTTGTTCGGAAGGCATGCCACCGAAGCTGCCTTCATGGCGATTTCAGATTTCGACCTGGCCTAGCCGGTCGGCCAAGAACGCCCGCTCGACCGCATTCTCACTGAGAAGGAGAGCTTCCTGGTAGGCGTCCCGTGCCTCGAGGGTTCGCCCCAGCCGGCGCAGGAAATCGGCCCGGGCCGAAGCCAGGTAGCTGTAAGTGGCCAGGAGGGGCTCGGCGGCCAGGGCGTCGAGAGCCTCGAGGCCGGCGGTCGGCCCCTCGGCGAGGCCGACGGCGACCGCCCGGTTGAGGGCGACCACCGGTGACGGCCAGATCTCCACCAGCAGGTCGTAGAGCCCGACGATCTCCTGCCAGTCGGTGGCGTCCCACGACGGGGTTTCGGCGTGCACCGCGGCGATGGCGGCCATCAGCGCGAACCTCCCGGGTGGCCTCCGCCCAAGAGCCTCGCGCACCAGCAGGATCCCCTCGCCGATCGCCACGCGGTCCCACCGGGAACGATCCTGGTCGGCCAGCAGCACCAGGTGACCGTCGTCGCCGAGCCGGGTGACCCGCCGAGCGTCGGTGAGGAGGATCAGGGCCAGCAGGCCGGCGACATCGGCGTCGTCAGGCAGGAGTGTCCGGAGGATCCGGGCCAGGTCGAGGGACCGTTCCACCAGGTCCCGGCGGATGAGATCGGCCCCGGCCGGAGCCGTGTGGCCGGTGGTGTAGAGCAGATGGACGACGGTGAGGACGGCGTCGATCCGGGAAGGAAGTTCCTCGGCGGGCGGCACTCGATACGGGATTCGGGCGGTGGCGATCTTCTTCTTGGCCCGGGTGATGCGGGCGGCCATCGTCGCCTCGCTGACCAGGAAGGCTCGGCCCACCTCGGCGGTGGTGAGCCCGCAGAGCAGTCGGAGGGTCAGGGCCACCTGGGAGTCAGCCGCCAGGGCCGGGTGGCAGCAGGTGAAGATCAGGCGGAGTCGGTCGTCGATGATCTCGGGCGTGTCCGGGTCGCCCGGCTCGGGTGCCTCCACCCGTTCGACCAGCAGCGGTAGGGCGCGGTCATGAGTGGAGGTCCTGCGGGCCAGGTCGATGGCGCGGCGCCGGGCCACGGTGGTCAACCATGCACCCGGCTTCGACGGGATGCCACCGGTCGACCAGCTCGCCAGGGCCCGGGTGTAGGCGTCCTGGACACACTCCTCGGCGAGGTCGATATCGCCGGTCACCCGCACCGTCGCGGCGAGCACAAAGCCCCACTCGCGACGGTGCGCCTCGGCGACCGCGGCCTCGACAGAGGCGTCCATGTGATGCCGGGCGTGGCTCAGTCGAAGACCCGGATCGGCCGGACCTCGACTCCACCGGTGGGGGCGGGTACTTGCTTGGCGATCGCCAGCGCTTCGTCGAGATCGGCGGCCTCGATGAGGTAATAGCCGCCAAGGGCTTCCTTGGTCTCGGCGAACACCCCATCGGTCACCGAGACATTCCCGGCGGCGTCGGTGCGAATGGATGTGGCCGTGCTGTTGGGCTGCAGGGCGTTCCCGCCCCGGAGCGACGCCGCATTGCGCTCGCCGAAGACCATGTGCTCTTTCATCATCTGCCCACCGGTCTCGGGGTCAGCGTTCTCGAAGCGAGCCTCGTCCCCGTAAATGAGGATCAGGTACTCAGCCATGATGTGCTCCTTCCTGTTTCGGTCCCGAATTCGGGGCCACTCATTGACTACGACGAGCGAGAGGTGCCCCGATCGACAGGTCTCCCCAGATTCTTCCCCACCCGGCGGGAATAGCAAGCCGGCCGCCGGCGGTGCCCGGTCAGGCCGGCGTGACCACGTCGGCCAGGACCTTCGCCGGATGGCGACCGTCGACGTAGCCGATGAAGGG
The DNA here is from genome assembly GCA_963819695.1 of uncultured Acidimicrobiaceae bacterium. GTDB lineage: Bacteria > Actinomycetota > Acidimicrobiia > Acidimicrobiales > RAAP-2 > DASZIT01. The sequence goes on from CAWFXD010000002.1 coordinate 639,691, forward strand.
TGGGTGGATGTTGTAGCCGAGCAGCTCTTGCAGACGGGGTGACAGGGTTCGGGCGACGTTTGGCGGCACGGCCAGGACATGGTTCTCGACCGGCCGGAGCCATCCGACTGCGTAGTGGAGGACGACGCCCAGGCGGGGCCGGTCGGTGTGGTTGGCGCCGCCACCGTGCCAGATGCTGCCCAGGTACACCAGCGCCGAGCCGGCTCTCAGCTCCACCCCCACCGTGGCGGTGTCCGACCCGGGGCGCTGGTCGACCCAGCGGTGGCTCCCGGCGACCATCCGGGTCGCGCCGTTGGCTTCCGTGAATTCCTCGAGCGGCCACATCACGTTCACCACCAGCTCGTCGTGAGGCCGGGGGATCGGGTAGATGGCGTCGTCCGGATGGAGGGGCTGTTCGGTCTCCCCGGGTCCGATGGCGATGCCGGCCGGGGCACTCAACTGGTAGTGGCCGAGCACCCGGTCCAAGACTCCCAGGACCACCGGATGGGTGGCGAGGGCGTCGAGTGATCGGGTCTTGGCGAACAGGGCGTACACCCGCCGGGTGCGCCGTCCTTCGAAGTCGTCACGCCCGGTCGGGGTGGCGGTCAGGACCTCCTCGAGGTCGGTGCGCGCCCAATCCACCTGATCGGTGTCGATGGCATCGGAGATGGTGGCGTACCCCTCCTCTTCGAGCCGGGCGACGATCCGATCCACCTCGCCGTTGTTCTCGACCATCTATCCTCCTAAAGGGAATGTCCTGTGTCACCCTCTACCTTCCTGAAGGGAATGTCAAGGTGAACGAACTGAACGCCACCCAGGGATCGCTGCTCGGCTTCCTGCATGACGGGCCGAAGACCGGCTGGGATCTGCTCCAGCAGGTCGAAGGCGTCCTTGACCGCTTTTGGAATATCACGCCGAGCCATGTCTACCGAGAACTACGCGCCCTCGAAGAGCGGGGCCTGGTGAAGGCGGGTGACCCCGGGCCGCGTGATCGGCGACCCCTCACCATCACCGCCACCGGCCGACGGGCATTTCGCCGCTGGATCGCCCAGCCGCCGGGTCCTGAGCAGATCCGGTTTCCGCTGTTGGTGACCCTTTGGTTTGCCCGACACATCGATCCCGAGGTGCTCGGGGGACTTCTCGAAACCACCCGCCAGGACCACCAACAACGCCTTTCCCTTTACCGAGATGTCGAGGGCTCGTTGGCCACCGATGACGATCGCCTGCCGGTCATTCGCTTTGGCATCGCCTACGAGCAGTCCATTCTGGACTGGCTCGACGAGACCGCCTCCCGACACGTTTCGCGGCTCGGCGGTTGACGTTTCGGGCGCCAGGTGCCGCACTCCGCAAAGTTGTCAGCCCGGCGACACCTCGGCGAGGACGGGCTCGACGATCTCTTCGACCAGCCACTGCACCGGGCGGCCGCCGGGGACGGCAGCCAGGACGAAGTGGGTGATGCCGGCTTCGATCATCTCGAGGATCCCGGCGCGGGTAGTGGCGGGCGCACCCGGCTCGTCGGACCGGACAATCATCTGGACCGATCGGACGATTTCGTTCGGATCCCTTCCGATGGCCGCACAGTGCCCGATGAGAATCGCGTTCTTCTCCTCGAACTGCCGGGCGGTGTTGGCCGGGCAGTTCCAGATGTCGGCGTATTCGGCGACGATGCCGAGGACTCGCTCGCCCCAGCCTCCGATCAGGATGGGCGGATGGGGATGCTGGAGGGGCTTGGGCTCGCATACCGCGCCCTTGAGTTGGATCGAGTGGCCGTCGAAATCGAACGGTTCGATCTCCGTCCACATCCGTCGCAGTATCTCGCAGGACTCGGCCAAGTCGCCAACCGCGTCGCCCGGCGGGACCAGAGGCACCCCGTAGGCCTCGTACTCTCGGATCGCGGGGTTTTCGCCCGCCACCCGGCTCCCACCGACTCCGATCCCGACGTCGAGTCGACCGCCGGAGATGATGTCGACGGTGGCCGCCATCTTCGCCAGCAGCGTGGGCCTTCGGAGGCGGTTGCTGGTCACGATGACCCCCAGCCGTAAGCGGCGGGTCTGAGCGGCCAGGGCGGCGAGGAGCGTCCAGGCTTCCAGGGCGGCTCCTCGAATGTCGCCTCGCAACGGCACCATGTGATCCCAGAGCCAGGCGTGCTCGAAGAGTGGGATCTGGTCGGCTTCGCGCCAGACCCGGAGGATCTCGTCGTAGCTGAGACCCTGTTGGCTGGTCTTGACGCCGAAACTCAGTGGCCGGTCAGGGATGTTCATGTCCGGCATTCTCCTTCTCTCCCGGGTGGCCGGTGCGGCCCGGGTCTGACCTACCCGTCGGCTCCAAGATGATCGGGTTCCTCGCGGGGGTGAGGGAGGCGATCGGGGGGTGGTGGACCGTTTTGCCCCTGGTCACGATCCCGTTCAAAGATCTTTTCCAGCCTTCTTTACGGAGTAGGCGTCATCTCGGAATCCGGGTGAAGCCGGTAGCCGACACCCGGCGCCGTTTGAATCAGCCTGCCGGAACCATCGTCGAGTTTCTGCCGCAGTCGATGAACGTACGCATGAAGGTATTGCGCCTCACGGCCGTATCCCGTACCCCACACCGCGTTGAGGATCATCTGGTGCGTGCAGGTGAGTCCCGCGTGCCGGGCCAGGTAGGACAACACCTCGAATTCCTTGGCAGTGAGATCGACGACGGCGCCGTCGAGGCGGGCTTCGTGGTGGACGAGATCGAGTTGGAGCGAGCCGAGGGAGAGCGTCGCCGGCAGCTGGTCGTCGGTATCACCGGCCCGATGACGGATGGCGGTGCGGATACGGGCCTCGAGTTCCGCCATGCCGAATGGCTTGGTGACGTAATCGTCCGCCCCGCCGTCGAGAGCGGCGACTTTGCGGTCCTCGGAGCCGCTGGCCGAGAGGATGATGATCGGCACTTCGCTCCATTGGCGGATCCGCCGGCATACCGTCTGTCCGTCAAGATCGGGCAGTCCGAGGTCGAGCACGACCACATCAGGGGAGGTGACCGCGGTCTGAGAGATCCCCTGCTCGCCGTTCACCGCGGTGGTGACCTGGTGACCGCTCGCCTGGAGTCCGACCCGGAGCGCCCGCAGCAGGGACGGGTCGTCGTCAATCACCAGGACCTTAGCCACGGCCATTACCGGCGGGCACCGTTGGTGGCCGCCGGGGGCAGGGTGAAGACAAACCGGGCACCTCCTTCCGGCGCCTCGTCGACCCAGATCGTTTCGCCATGGGCTTCTACGAACGTCTTGGCGATGGTCAGCCCGAGTCCGGTCCGTCCACCCGTGTCGAAGCGAACGAATCGGTCGAAGACCGTTTCGCGTTCACCCGGTGGAACTCCGGGTCCCGAGTCGGTGACCGACAGGGCGACTCGATTGCCGCGCAGCGCACCGGCCACGGTGATCAAGCTGTTGGGTGGGGCGTGGCGATTGGCATTGTCCAGGAGGTTAGCGAGGACCTGGCCGATAAGAAGCTGGTCGACATCGACATCTGGGAGTTGCCCGGGGATGTCCACGTTGATCGGACGGTCACCGAGGGCCGACTGGAGAGTGCCGAGGACGTCGTTCACCAGGTCGGGAACCGACTTGGGTGCCCGCCGGACTTCGAGAGACCCGGCGGCGATGCGAGTCATGTCCAGGAGGCTGGTAACCAGGCGGGTCAGCCGATCGGTCTCGACATCGATCAGACCGTGCAGCTCGTGCGCATCGGCATCGGAGAGGGGGGTCGCGGGATCCAACAGCGTCGAAGACGCCACCTTCATGGTGGCGAGCGGGGTACGTAAGTCGTGGGACACGGCCCCGACCAGCGCGTGCCGCAATCGGTCCACTTCCTCCAGAAGCTCTGATCGCATGGCCTGCTCCCGTAGCTGGGCCCGCTCCAGGGCCAGGGCCGCGTGATTCGCGAAGGTGCGAAGCAGCTCCCGGTCTGCATCGGATGGCGGGATTCCCCGCAGGACAAGCATGCCGATCGGACGACCCGAGGCCGACAGCGCCACCGTTCGCATCTCATCGAGCCCTCCGGGTGCCGTCCCGACGCTCACCGGCATCCCCGACTGAGGGTCGAGCTGGTGGAGCTCCTCGGTAGAAAGCGCCTTTCCGGCAGAGGCGGCGATGCTCAGACGACCGGACTCGGGGACCAGAAGTGAAACGCCGGAGACTTCGAAGATGGTGGCAACCGCGTTGACGATTGCCCGCAACAGGTCTCCGACCGATCGGTTCTCCACCAAGAGCTCGGACAGGTCGAAGAGCCGGCGGGCTTCCACCGATCTCCTCTGGGCCTCAGAGCGGGCGGAATCGAGGTTGGCGACCACCCGGGCTACCAGCAACATCACGACCACGTACACCCCGAGCGCCACCCAGTCCTGAGCATTGCCGACGGTGAGGGTGTGAAAAGGGGGGATGAACTCGTAGTCGTAGACAAGGAATCCGGCGACGACGCTCGCGACCCCGGCTGGGAAGCCACCCACGATGACTCCGGCTACCACGGGGATCACGAATACCAGCGCGGTGGTGGCAATGCTCAGGTGGGGGCGTAGGGGCAGCATGGCCGCACCCAGACCGACGGCGGTGGCGATCCCCGTCGTCGAACCAATCAGATTTCTGCGCACCTTCCCATTGTCGTACCAAAGCGGGCCACCAGTTTCGGGAAGCGCCGTTAAGAAGTTATTAAGGAGGACCGGCTCCTGTTCAGAACCTGTTCAGGGCGGCCGGCAGATAATCGTCTCCATGGCAGATTTCCTCGTGGCGCTGGGCATCATCGGCTTCGCCCTGGTCTTCCTGGGTCTCATCTGGGCTCTGGACCGGGTATGACCGTCACCCAAGGCATCCTTCTCGGTGTCGCGGCACTGATGTTCCTCTATCTGGGCTACGCCATGTTCAAGCCCGAAAAGTTCTAGATGGGCTTCACCTGGACAATCGTCACCCTGGTCATCGCCCTGGCGCTTACCTGGCGCTTCCTGGGGTCCTACATGGCCGCCGTCTTCGAAGGGCGCGTCCACTTCCTCGGATTCATCGAGCGCCCCGTCTACGCGCTGCTGCGGACCGACCCGGAGCAGGAGCAGAGTTGGAAGCGTTACGCCGGGGCGATGGTCATCTTCTCGGCCGTGTCGATCGCCTTCACCTATGTGATCATCCGCATCCAGGGGTCACTTCCGCTAAATCCCCAGCACCTGGGAGCCGTCCCCCAGGCCCTCAGCTTCAACACCGCTTCATCGTTCGTCACCAACACCAACTGGCAGAACTACGGCGGAGAGACGACCATGTCGTACTTCTCGCAGATCGGCGCCCTCACCGTCCAGCAGTTCGTCTCTCCGGCGGTGGGGATCGCAGTTGCCATCGTCCTGATCCGGGGCTTCTCCCGGCGGGGCTCAGCCACGGTAGGGAACTTCTGGGTGGACATCACCCGCTGCATGTTCTACATCCTCCTCCCCGTTGCCTTCCTCGCCGGGATCCTCTTCGTCGGCGAGGGGGCGGTACAGACGCTGGCAGGCACCGTCAACACCCACGACGCCCTCAACAATGTGACCCAGACGATCCCTCGGGGTCCGATCGGCTTCATGGAAGCGATCAAACAGCTCGGGACCAACGGGGGCGGGTTCCTCAACGCCAACTCGGCCACAACCTTCGAGAACCCGACCGCGGTGACCAACTGGCTCTCGATCTACCTCCTGTTGAGCATTCCCTTCGCTCTCACCTACACATTCGGGAAGATGGTGGGAAGCATCCGCCACGGCGCCGCCTTGTTGGCCGCCATGGTGCTCATCTTCGGAGTCTGGGTTGGCTTCACCAGTTACGCCGAGCACCAGCAGAATCCGGCCGTCGCCGCCGCCGGTATTCACTCGACCACCGGGAACACCGAAGGCAAGGAGTCGCGGTTCGGCGACACCACCACCGCGTTGTTCGGGGTGTCGTCGACCAGCACCTCGACTGGCTCGGCCGACGGCGCCTACGACTCGTTCACCTCTATTGGCGGCATGGGTCTGCTCACCGGCATGATGCTCGGGGAGGTGACGCCCGGCGGGACCGGGAGCGGGATGTACACCATTCTCATCTACGCCATCATCGCGGTATTCATCGGTGGCCTGATGATCGGGCGAACGCCGGAGTACCTGGGAAAGAAGATCCAGGCCAAGGAAGTCAAACTCGCCGGCCTCGGGGCCCTGGTCATGCCGATCATCGTGATCATCATCACCGCCATCGCGGTGTCGATCCACGCCGGCCGAGCCGGCCCGCTCAACTCCGGCCCCCACGGGTTCACCGAGATCCTCTACGGCCTCACCTCCCAGGGGAACAACAACGGCTCGGCGTTCGGGGGCCTCACCGGCAATACCGCCTTCTACAACATCATCGGGGGGATCGACATGCTGATCGGCCGGTTCGGAATCATGATCCCCGCCCTGGCCCTCGGGGGCGTGCTCGCCGCCAAGAAGGTGGTACCCGCCACCCTCGGAACCTTCCGCACCGACAACGGCATGTTCATCGGACTGACCATCGGGGTGATCGTGATCATCGGCGGCCTCACCTTCTTCCCGGCTGTCTCCCTCGGCCCGATCGTCGAGCAACTCAGCCACGGGACGTTTTTCTGATGACGATGACGACCACCCAGCCCGGCCCCCCGCCGGGGCCGACCACCCAGGCTCACGGGGTGGCCCGGGCCCGCGGACTGTTCGATGGCGAGATCCTCCGTCGGGCGCTACTCGACGCCTTCCTGAAGCTGAACCCGACGACCCAGATCCGGAACCCGGTGATGTTCGTGGTGCTGGTGGGCACGGTGATCACCTTCATCGAGGCGATCGGGACTCCCTCCACCTTCAGCTGGTCCATCACCATCTGGTTGTTCCTGACCGTCATCTTCGCCAACTTCGCCGAGGCGATGGCGGAGGGCCGGGGCAAGGCCCAGGCCGACACTCTCCGCCGAATGCGGTCGGAGACCGAGGCCCGGCGCCTGCTCCCCGACGGGACCGAGGAGTTGGTGGCGGCGGCCACCCTGGCCAAGGGCGACCGGGTCGTTTGCGAGGCCGGCGACCTGATCCCCTCGGACGGGGAGATCATCGAGGGCATCGCCTCGGTCGACGAGTCGGCCATCACCGGCGAGTCGGCCCCGGTTATCCGCGAGTCCGGAGGCGACCGGTCGGCGGTCACCGGCGGCACCAAGGTGCTATCCGACCGGATCGTGGTGCGTATCACCGCCGAGCGGGGCCAGACCTTCCTCGACCGGATGATCACCCTGGTGGAAGGGGCCAATCGCCAGAAGACCCCCAATGAGATCGCCCTGACCATCCTCCTGGCCGTCCTCACCATCGTGTTCCTGCCCGTGGTGGTGGCCCTCCAGCCGTTCGGCCACTACGCCGGTGCGAGCGTATCGGTGGTCGTTCTGATCGCGCTCCTGGTGTGTCTCATCCCCACCACCATCGGGGCGTTGCTGTCGGCCATCGGCATCGCCGGCATGGATCGACTGGTCCAGCGCAACGTCCTGGCCATGAGTGGCCGGGCGGTGGAGGCCGCCGGCGACGTCCAGACCCTGTTGCTGGACAAGACCGGCACCATCACCCTCGGCAACCGGATGGCCTCCGAGTTCCTCCCGGTTGGGGGTCACACCGAACAGGAGGTGGCCGACGCCTCCCAACTCGCTTCCCTGGCCGACGAGACCCCCGAGGGCCGTTCCATCGTGGTGCTAGCCAAGGAGCGCTTCGACATCCGGGAGCGCCAACTCGAGGGGGAGCACACCTTCGTCCCGTTCTCCGCCACCACCCGGATGTCCGGACTCGACGTCGACCGGCGCCGCATCCGCAAGGGGGCGGCCGAGTCGGTCAAGGCATGGTCCGGCGAGCAGGGCGGCACCGCCCCCGATGATCTCGACGCCATCGTCGAGCGGGTATCCCGGGCCGGGTCCACGCCGCTGGTGGTGGCCGACGGCCCCGACATCCTCGGGGTCATCGAGCTCAAGGATGTGGTCAAGCAGGGCATCCGGGAGAAGTTCGACGAGATGCGGCGGATGGGCATCCGCACGGTGATGATCACCGGGGACAACCCGCTGACCGCCGCCGCCATCGCCCAGGAAGCCGGGGTCGACGACTTCCTGGCCGAGGCCACTCCCGAGGCGAAGATGGCCCTGATCCGCAACGAGCAGGAGGGCGGCAAGTTGGTCGCCATGACCGGGGACGGGACCAACGACGCCCCCGCTCTGGCCCAAGCCGACGTCGGGGTGGCGATGAACACCGGGACCACCGCGGCCAAGGAGGCCGGCAACATGGTCGACCTCGATTCCAACCCGACCAAGCTCATCGACGTGGTGGAGATCGGCAAGCAGCTCCTCATCACCCGCGGATCGCTCACCACCTTCTCCATCGCCAACGACGTCGCCAAGTACTTCGCCATCATCCCCGCGCTGTTCGTCGCCACCTACCCACAGCTCAACACCCTCAACATCATGAAGCTGCATACCCCCCAGAGCGCGGTGCTGTCGGCGGTCATCTTCAACGCCCTGGTCATCGTGGCATTGATCCCGCTGGCTCTCCGGGGCGTCAGGTTCCGTGCCGCAGGTTCGGCGGCGATTCTCCGTCGAAACGTCTGGATCTATGGCGTGGGCGGGATCATCGTCCCGTTCATCTTCATCAAGCTCATCGATCTCGTGCTCGTCGCGCTGCACGCCTACTGATGGAGGCCCGCTGATGCTCGTCCACCTTCGCCGATCATTCACCATGGCCGTGATCAGTTTGATCATCTTCGGCTTCGTCTATGCATTGGCGGGAACCGGTGTCGCCCAGGTGCTGTTCAAAAACCAGGCCAACGGGTCGATCGGCCCCAATGGGTCGACGCTCATCGGCCAGAACTGGTCGAGCCCGAAGTGGTTCCATGGCCGTCCTGACGACACCGGCCCTTATGCCGCCGATCCAAAAGCCACCCCGCCGGTCGCCGGAGGGGACAACCCGCTCGTCGCCAACGGCAACAGCGGCGAGTCAGGGGCGCAGAATCTTGGCCCGCACTCCAAGGTCCTGTTGACGAATACTCAAGCCCTGGTCGCCTACTGGCACAATCTGGGCGTCAACCCGACTCCGGACCTGGTCACGACCTCGGGGAGCGGCTACGACCCCGACATCACCCCGGCCGACGCGGAGGTCCAGATCCCCATGGTCTCCAGGGCCACCGGCATCTCCGCCTCCGCGCTGCAGGCGCTCATCGCTCGGGAGACCAACAGCCCCCAGCTGGGTTTCCTGGGCAGCAGTTTCATCGATGTCCTCCAGCTGAACGAGGCGCTCGCGAATCTCCACTGAGAGGCGGGGCTCCGATGTCAGGGATCCCGAGACGCCGGTCCCCGGACCGGAAGCGGATGGAACTGCCTGATCTTCACCAATCCGGCGTTTCCTACCAGTCGGTCTCGCTCAGGTTGACCGGACGGTGAGCGCCCGGCCGTTGTCCTGCATGATGTGGCGGATGTCTTCCTCGGGGAAGTCGTAGCGGCGCAGGTCCAGCGCAAAGTCCCGGGGCTCGGGAAGGCCTTCGGCATGCGGCCAGTCGGACCCGAACAGCAGCCGGTCCACCCCCAGCACGTCCTTCAGCACCCCCATGTCGTCCTCGTAGAACGGGGCGACCCAGACGTGCTCCCGGAATGCTTCGACCGGGTCGGACCGGAAGGATGTCGGCATCTGCCCGTAGGACTTGGCCAGCTTCTTGATCAGCAGCGGTACCCATTCGGCGCCGGATTCGATGGTGGCGACCCGGACATTGGGGAAGCGGTCGAACAGGCCCTGGCAGACCAGGGCGGCCATGGTTTCGAACGGTGGACGGTCGGAGCTGATCACCGAGCGCAGCGGGGAATGCCGGAACGCCTCCAGGTCGCCGTAGGGCTCCCAGTCGTTGATGTAACGACCGTATCCGGCGTCACCCGAATGGATGCCGACGGTCACCCCGGACTCGTTGACCAATCCCCAGAACGGGTCGAACCGGGTATCGGCGGGGGAGATCAAACCGATGGGGGAGTGGGCCGGCCCCCCTTTGATGCAGACGATCCGGGCATCGGCTTCGAGCACCCGGGAAAGCTCGGCCACCGCGGCGTCCACATCCACCAGCGTGATCATGGGGGCGGCATAGATCCGCTCCTGGTAGGCGTACCCCCAGTCGTCCTCCAGCCAGCGGTTGAAGGCGCTGAACGCCGCCACCAGTGCCGGCGGGTCCGAGGCCAGGGATTCCTCCATGCCCACCCCCAGGGTAGGGAACAGGAAGCATCCGTTGAGGCCCTGGCGATCCATGACCGCCAGGCGGGCGTCGCGGTCGCGGTACTCGGGCCGGATCGGCTCGAGCTCACCGAACAGGGCTCGGATGTCCTTGGAACCGGGATTCCGGCCCCGGAAGTACTCGTCCAGGCTGCCCGGCTTGGCCACCGGGTCAAAGGTGGGGTTCGGGATGAACTTGCTCACTTTGCCTCCGACCAGCAAGCGGGGTCGCCCGTTGATCTCGGCCCACTGCATGGCTCGCTTGGCCATCTCCTTGGGAATATGCCGGGTGTAGGCGTCGGTAGCTTCGTAGTAGTGGTTGTCGGCATCGAAGGTGGTGTAGTCGACCGCGGGGGAGCGCTCTTCCGTCTTCGCTGCCGGGACTTCGGTGATGGTGGTGGTCACAGGTGCTCCTCTTGGTTCAGTTGGCTCAGTTGGCGATTCGGTCTGCTTGGAGGTGCCGCCCGATCAGTCGAGGCCCAGCACCCGTAGGGCGTTGGTGCGGAGGAATTTGGGCCAGACGTCGTCTTTGAATCCGACGTTCGGCATCTCCGTCATGATCCGTTCGATGGAGAGACCCATCGGGAAGTAGCCGGCGTAGATGATCTTGTCGGCACCCCGGGTGTTGGCGTAGTTGATGATGTCCTGCGGGTAGTACTTGGGGGCGAAGGCGCTGGTGGAATAGTGCAGTCCCGGCCACTTGAGCATGAGTTTGACGGCTAGCTCGGTCCAGGGCTCGCAACCGTGCCGGGTCACGAAGATGAGGTCGGGGAAGTCGAACATCACTTCGTCGATCAGCTCGACGTGCTGGGGGGCGGCCTTGAGCCGGGGTCCGGGGATACCCGCGCAGCAGAAGATGGGAATCCCCAGCTCCACGCATTTGGCGTAGAGCGGGTACATCTTCTTGTCATTGATGGGAACCTGAGGAAAGGTGCCGCTCGGGAACACCCCCACCGCCCGGGTGCCGTAGGTCTCGTGCTCACGAACCAGCCGCCGGATCCCCTCCATGCCGTCGTTGGGATCTGCGCTCGAGGAGGCGATGAAGCGGTCGGGGTGGCGTTTCATCGCCTCGGCTCCGATGCCTGACGGGTCGCCCACCCCGATCAACCCCTTGTCGATCCCCCAGAGGTCCATCTCCCGCAGGGTGACCCCGATCGGGTCGTCGGAGCCCTCCAGCGCCTTCTCCGGCACATCTTTGAACATGTACTCGACCGGGAAGTCGAACTCTTCCTTCGACTGGGTGTCCTTGGTCTGCCGGGTGATGAACCGGTAGACCTCCTTCATGTCGGGGTGGGGGAACCCCAACATGGTGTCCACGGCCCCGATGTCTGATGGCATGCCCATGGGCCGTTCTTCCCCCTTCGATGCGCCGCGGCGGCGCGGTCGGATGTTGCTCACGGTCTATACTAATACTAGAATCTAGTTTCGGTTTGTCAAACGACCTGGTCAAGCCGACTGATTTTCCGGCCACGATCGCAAAAGGAGCAGGGAATGGGACCACAGATTCCCCCACCAACCGCGGCAACCTACTGGTGAGGAGCATCGTGCTCCTCGACGAAGGTCCGACCGCCGGAGGCCTCAGCACCAACCAGGCTGCCCGCCGTCAACGGATCGTTGACACCGCCCTGGCCCTGCTCGAGGTCCGCGAGTACGACCGTATCCAGGTCAAGGACGTGGCCGAAGGCGCCTCGGTGGCGCTGGGCACCGTGTACCACTACTTCTCGTCCAAGGAGCAACTCTTCGGCGAGGTGTTGGTGCAGTGGGCCGGGACCCTCCCCGCCAACATCACCCGCCGGTCGCTGGCCGGCACGGATCCGGCCTCCCGCCTGGAGGACGCGCTCCACCGATCGGTTCGGGCCTTCGAACGCCGCCCTCAACTGGCCAAACTGGTCGCCCGCCTGGAGGTTTCCGAAGACCCCTTCGCCACCGATGTGCTGAACCGGTTGGATGCGACCACCAACCAGGTCTATCTGGCCGCGCTCGAAGGCTTCGAACCCGAGGTCGCCCTGCGGATGGTGCGGGTGGCGGACGCCGTGCTCGACAGCTCGCTGCGGGCATGGTCGGCCGGACGGCTGCCCATCAAAGAGGTGTACCGGTCACTCAGCGATGTGGTCGAACTGTTGTTGCCCGAAGCTCAGCGCACCGGTTCGGAGACCACCCCGAAGCGCTCCTGATAGCGGGCCGACCGCTCACGGAGCTCGTCGGCGTCGAGCCCGGTGTCGGCAAACCGGTAGCGGGCTCCGCCCCCGCCCCCGTCGCCGGGGTTGCCGGCCAGAAAAGCGCGCATGCGATGCTCGGTGTCGCCGGTGAGCTCCCGGCCGAGGGCCGCGTAGAGCTGGTTGATGGTCGAGAACGGGTCGTCGACGAACTCGGAGAACTGGACGTCGACCACCTGGTCGGGCGGAAAGATCTCGCGGTCCCGCGCCTCCATACCCCGGTCGAGTCCCAAGAAGATGTCGTCGGCATAGTCGGCGGCGATCTCGGGGAGCGAGGTCTCGTCGGTGGCCATCCCCCGCAGATGGGCCGCCAGCGCGCTGGTGGAGGCGATGACCTTCAGCGGGTCCCGATGGGTCTGGATGACGATGGCGTCGGGGTACTCGGCGGCCAGGTTGTCGAGGGACCAGAGATGGGCAGGGGACTTGAGGAGCCATTGATCGGCGGGATGTCGCGACTGCAGGTGCTGGAGATAGCGCCGGTGCCATTGGTAGGCGGACCCGAGGTCGGCCTCGTGGAGGAGCCAACGGTTGTAGGTCGGTATTCGGTACTGGATGGAGAAGATCATGCTGCGGAAGTCGCCGGCGGTGATGCGCACGCACTCCTGGCTGAGGCGGGCACCCATCGGATGGAAGGTGGTGAACCCGGGCATCAGCGATTCGGCCATGTCGATGTTGGCCTGCACCTCGGCGATCCGCGGATCGGATTCGTAGGTCTCGGTCTCCGGGGGAGGAAGCGGACGGTCGACCTCCCAGGTGAGCGGGGCCCGCAGCGCCGGGTCCTGGGCCAGGAGGTCATGGAGGATGGTGGTGCCGGTGCGGGGTTGACCGACGATGACCAGGGGCCGGTCGATGGTGCCGGCGGCAACTTCAGGGTGGTCGCGTCGCCAGGCGTTGATGGCCAGCCGGGTGGCGAGGTAATTGGCGATCTCGGAACCGGCGATCTCCACCCCCAGGTCGTTCAGCCGGGCTTCCTGCTGCAACGAGTCGAGGAGGATGTCGAGGCCCTCCTGCCAGGCGATGCCGCCGAAGTCGTCCTCGCCGGTGGCGGCGACCGCCTCGATCACCAGGCGGTCGCGGTCGAAGCGTTCGGCGCCCATCAGCGACATACCTCGGCGATGGGCAGTACCCGGGTGGTGACCGGCGGGGGATCGGGGTTGTCGAGCCATCGGACGGTGACGAACCCCCGATGACGGCCTCCGGTGTCGAGCCAGTTGTCGACCCCGGGATCGGCGGCGGCGACGATGATCCGTGCGCCACCCTTGCCGTCGCCAACCGCGCCGGCGTTGGTGATCGAGCTGCGCCGCCGCCGGGGGTCGATGCACTCGTGCCAGATGTTCTCGACAGTGACGCTCCAGTAGCGGGTATCGGGCGGCACCAGGTCGATGACCAGTGCCTGGTCGGGCTCGAGGCGGAAGGTGCCGATCATGTAGAGGTTGTCCGGGGTGGTGTCGGCGGCACCGAGCTCGGCGGCCTCGGCGGTGACCAGATGATTGGGCTGCTCGAGCAGCTCGGGTCGGATGGTCCGGTGCAAAGTGGTGAGCTTGGCGATGCTCCAGGCCATGCCGGTCAGCTGTTCGGCGAGGGTCTCGTCGGTCGGCGGGGGAGGAAGAGCCGGCGGATCCAGCGGCTCGATGTCGATGCCGGCGAGCGTCTCGGTGGCCCGATCGGCGATGTACTCGCGGACCAGGATGGCCGAGCTGTCCTCGGGAATGGGGATCCACTGGCCATCGCCCAGCTCCTCGGCGGTCGGCTCTTGGGCCGCCAGCACCAGGGAAAAGGCGCCATCGTCGGTCAATGACAGATCGCGGTCGGAGATGTAGGCGGCCATGCGCCGCGGGGTGAGCCCGGCCCCGGCCAGCACCTGGAAGCCGAGATAGGCACTGGTCCCCCGGTGGCCGCGTACCCGGTAGCGGTGGTGGCCGTCGATCATGGCCAGGAAGTACTCCCCGTCGGGAGCGGGGCCACCGATGAGACGGGCCTCGGTGTTCATGGAGAAGAACCAGGGAGCCTGGTGGTCGATGTCGAGCGAGAGCTCGGAGCACAACGCGGTTGCCCGGGCCAGGACCCGCAGGCCCTCGAGCAGCTCCAATTCGTTCTCGGCCTCGGCTTCAACCGATTTGGTCAGGTCGTCGAGCATCTGGCGCACGAATCGCCAGGCTTCCAGCGTCAGGGGTCCGTCTCCGGTCACCGTCACCCGCGGAATCTGTGTTTGACGGTGGGTGACACGTCCCTTATAGATACGACATCTCGGACTCGTTGACAAGGAGCACCCGGTGGCTGCCGCCGATCTGACTGAAGACCTTGATGTCCCCCTATCTGAACACCCGGTGGCCGTCGAGCTCGCCCGGGCGGCCGGCGACCTGCTGATGGAGCTCCGATCCCGGTCACCGCAGTCGGGGCGCCAGCTCAGTGACGAGGGGGACAGGCGCTCCCATGAGTTCCTGATGGCTGAGTTGGCGTCGCGGTTCCCCGGCGACGAGATCCGATCGGAGGAGGGAGCCGACGGGCCCGGAGGCGATCGGCTCTGGATCATCGATCCGCTCGACGGATCCCGGGAGTTCGGGGAGGGCCGGGATGACTGGGCCGTCCACGTGGCCCTGGCCATCGGGGGCCACCCGTCGGTCGGGGCGGTTGCCCTCCCGGCACTCCGGGTGGTGCTCGGGACCTCAGCGCCCCCGGCGCTTTCGGAGCCCGCACCGGTGCCGAGGCTGGTGGTCAGCCGCTCCCGCCCGCCGGCGGTCGCCGACGCGGTGGCCGACCGGCTGGGAGCCACCACCATCGCCATGGGCTCGGCAGGGGCCAAGATCGCCGCGGTGATCCGCGGCCAGGCCGACATCTACGTCCACGCCGGCGGACAGTACGAGTGGGACTCGGCCGCGCCGGTGGCAGTGGCTCTCGCCACCGGCCTGCACGCCAGCCGGATTGACGGCTCACCCCTGCGTTATGGGCTTCCTGACCCATGGCTGCCGGATCTGCTCGTCTGCCATCCCACGTTGGCCGACGCCGCCCTCTCGGCACTGTCCGAAGCCGGCTGAACAACTCGAGGGCGCCAGACACCTGCACTTCCAGACGCCTACGAAACAAACGTAACAACCATGCAGAGCGGTCGGGCCGCGACCAACCGGTGGTGGGCATGACCTCCACCCCGGACGGCCAGGGCTACTGGTTCGTGGCTTCCGACGGCGGGATCTTCGCCTTCGGCGACGCCCCCTTCAACGGCTCGATGGGGGGCATCCCTCTCAATCGGCCGATCGTCGGTATGGCGGCGACCTAACTGTCTCGACTCGTACCCACCCAGGCTCGATCGAGAGCCGTCACCCGTACCTGCCAAGCGGGCGACCTCCCGACCCTGGTCAGCCCAGGTTGACGGATCGGCTGAAGGCGGCCGCCCCGGTCCGCCAGGTCTGGTCAAGATCAGAGCCGGGCGGGTAACGGTCGTCGAGCTCGAGTATCACCATCCCGTGAGCAAAGGACCAGAGTGCCTGGGCCAGGGACGGGTCGCCGGTGACCACGAACCAGGGGTTACCGGCCCACTCCTCCAGGCCCGACGGTAACTGCTCCCGGGGCAGTGGCCCGCTGGTGGCCAGACGGTAGAGATTCGGGTGGGACACCGAATACCGGTGATAGGCGGTGAGGAGGGCGTCGAGTCGGCTTTCGGAGCCGGGCTGTTGGATCGCCCGATGGCTCACCTGGCCGATGTCGACCAACCCGTCCTCGATCAGAGCCAATTCGACACCCGCCTTTCCGGCGAAGTGCTTGTAGAGGGACGGGGCCTGTATTCCGAGCTCGTCAGCCAGCCGGCGCATGGTGAGGGAGTCAGGGCCTTCCTCTTCGAGCAACCGGCGGGCGGCCTCGATGATCTGGGCCACCCGTGCCGGTCGGGGCGGCAATGGCTCGGGGCGCTCGATCTCTCCCGGCAGGAGTCGTTCGGCGGGCCCATCCGAGTCCTTGTTGACCCCGCGGGTCATCCGGCGCTCCGGATGGCCGACGATTCCGACGGTAACGCGGAAGTCCGTCGATCGAAGACGCGGGCCAGGAGGGTGTTGACCACCGCGACCACGATGAACAACTCACTCAGCCACCTCGGCCCGGACACGCCGAGGGCGACGGCGGCACCGGCGAAGACGGCCAACTCCGCCACCATGGCCATCGGATCTCCCAGACGCCAACGCGCCTTGGGTGCCAACAGCAGTCCCCACAGGACCATCGCCGCCAGCGGGGTGAAGATAGCCAGGGCGACCCGGACGACCAGTGGGGAAGGGTTGGCCGCGCCCCAGTAACCCAGAGCCGCGTAAGCGGTCATCTCCACCATGAACCGCAGGACCAGGTTGGCCATCATCGGGTGGGACCCCGTCTGGTAGGAGGGGAGGGGAGGACCCCGACGGGCGAGAGGACGATCCCTGACTGCCGTCGGTGACATCTCAGCTGGTCGGTTCCGACAGGACGAACACGGGATGGTCGGGCGCAATCCGCAGGAGGTCCTCGTCGCTGGAGTCAGCGCTCACCCCGCCGAAGAACACACCGACTTCTGCCTTCCATCGGCGAAGGTAGGCACGCAGGACCGGGGGCTTCTGGCCGTCCGGAAGCTCGGTGGCGATCCGGGGGTCGCGTCGCCGGCCCAGGATGAGGACCAGTCGGCCGCCGTCGGCTCGGGCATTCCGGACCCATTGAGCCTCGCCCCTCGGCGCCAACAGGTACTGGCGGCCCTCGAAATCGAGCAGGTTGACTGGGGTGTGGCGGGGGACGCCGCTCTGACGGCCTTTGACTTCCAGCACCCGGCTGCCCCAGATGCTGATGCCGATGCGGGTCATGGCGGCCACGCAGGGATTGAAGACCCGTTGGGTGAACCATCCGGGCTTCTGGTAGTGGGTGCTTGATTCGGACATCTGGTCTCCTTGCTTGGCTCGGGTCTGGCGGGTCGGCTAACGCTGTTAGCTACTGTAGCTAACGGCGTTAGCCGATGTCAAGGGCCTTCCGGAATTTGGTCCGCAGGCAGGGCATTCGGGCTCGTGGCCGCCGGCCGATGAGTTTGTCCATCCGTCCCGGGTCTCCACCGGTTGAGGGATCGGCAACCGTTTCAGGCTTACCCCGCGGGGTAGTGAGGCATGGACAGGTGCGGTGTTCTGGCAACATCCCATCGGTTGGCGGTTTCAACGAGCCCGGTCAGAGGAGTGCAGATGACCTTTCCGCAGGTGGTATCCCGCCAAGAGTGGCTGGTGGCGCGCAAGGAATTGCTCGAAGCCGAAAAGGAAATGACGAGGGCCCGCGATGCGCTGAACGTCAGGCGCCGCCAGTTGCCGATGGTCAAGATCGAGAAGGATTATGCCTTCGAAGGACTGGATGGTACGGCCAGCCTGCTCGATCTCTTCCTCGGACGACGCCAGCTCATCATCCGCCACTTCATGTTCGACCCGAGCTGGGACGAAGGCTGTCCGAGCTGTACCGCGGCGTCCGACGAGGTGTCCGATGGCCTGCTTGCCCATCTGCACGCCCGGGACACCTCCTTTGTGACGGTCTCCCGGGCACCGCTCGGCAAGATCGAGGCGTACCGGCTCCGCAAGGGTTGGAGATTCCCCTGGTACTCGTCATACGGCAGTGATTTCAACTACGACTTCCACGTCACTCTGGACGAGTCGGTGGCTCCCGTAGAGTTCAACTATCGCAACAAAGCCGAGCTCGAGCAGGTTGGCATGGGTTGGCTGGCGGACGGGTCGTCCGAGCAACCCGGCCACAGTATGTTCCTGCGCGACGGAGACAGCGTCTTCCACACCTATTCGATGTACGCCCGAGGCGCGGAAGCCCTGGGTGGTTCGTACTACTTCCTGGATCTCACCGCGCTCGGACGCCAAGAGGAATGGGAGAAGCCGGAAGGCCGCATTCCCAACGCCCACGGGGCCAGCCCCGATTTCTCCCTATGACCCGGAAAGCCTGTCACCGGCGGGGTGGAGGGTGACCCGACTCGCCGGTGACCAGCGGGATTGCCGAGCCCGGGGGAGAGGTTTTGGAGGCCGGCGGGCGGGGAACAATGGAATCCGTCGGTCTCGGCGCAAATCCCCCACTCAGAGATCGGCTCCAGAAGCCCCCGCCCGGCGAAACCATTTCTCGGGCGGGGCTTCGCGTGATCTCGGACTCCAGCGCCCCGGCGGTCGGGCAATGTGCCCCGGGTACCAGGTTGTCAGGGGACCACGCCGGCCTCGACCGGGTCCAAGGGCATGACCTCGGCTTCAGCCTCCCCGTCCCGTGGGAAGGCGGACCGCCTGGACGAGTACCGGGGCAAGCGCCGGACCGGGCGGACTCCGGAGCCGATACCGAAGGGAACCGGGTCGAGCCGCGCCTCTCGGTCCAAGCGCGAACCGATGTTCGTCATCCAGGAACACCACGCCACCGCCCTCCACTGGGATTTCCGGCTCGAGCACGACGGCGTGCTCGTCTCGTGGGCACTGCCCAAAGGGCTCCCCGTCGACCCTCACCAGAATCGCCTGGCCGTGCACACCGAGGACCACCCGATGGACTATGCCAGCTTCGAGGGCGAGATCCCGGCCGGTGAATACGGAGGCGGGACTGTCACCGTGTGGGACACCGGCACCTACGCCGTCGAGAAGTGGATGGAGAAAGAGGTTGCCGTGGTGCTGCACGGGGACCGCGCCAACGGTCGCTATGTGCTGTTCCCGACCAACGGGAAGCAGTGGATGATCCACCGGCGGGACCCGGTCCCCGACGGCTGGGAGCCACTGCCGACCGAATTCCGGCCGATGCTGGCCACGCCCGGCGAGCTCCCGAAGGGGCGGGGGTGGGCCTACGAGTTCAAGTGGGACGGCATCCGAGCCGGGGTGTCGGTGGAGGGGGGCCGGGTCCATGTCCGATCTCGCAACGACCTCGACCTGACGGCAGCGTTCCCCGAACTGCAGGGCTTGGGGGCGTCGCTGGGCATGACCACCGCCTTCTTCGACGGCGAGGTGGTGGTCACCGGACCGGAGGGCGTTCCGGCGTTCTCCCTCGTCCAGCATCGTCTTCACGTCGACAACCACCGCGTCGCCGCCCGGCTGGCCCAGGAGACACCGGCGTCGCTGATGCTTTTCGACCTGCTCTACCTCAACGGGATGTCATTGGTGGACCTGCCCTACCGGGACCGCCGCGAGGTGCTCGACTCGCTGGGCATCGGCGGCGATCATTGGGTGGTGGCGCCGTCCTTCACCGGCGACGGGGCCGATGTGATGAACACCGCCATCGAGAATGGCCTCGAGGGGGTCGTCTCCAAGCGGGCCTCCAGTCCTTACCGGCTCGGGCGGCGGAGTGACGAATGGGTGAAGACCAAGTTCGTCCGCTCCCAGGAGGTGGTCATCGGCGGCTATACCGCCGGGAACGGCTCGCGTCGGGCAACGTTCGGGGCACTGCTCCTGGGGATACCCACCGCCGACGGGTTGGCCTATGTGGGCAAGGTCGGTACCGGCTTTTCCGACCAGGATCGGACCCAGCTGGTGGAACGGTTGCGGCGGGCGCCGCGGAAGACCAGCCCGTTCTCGACGCCGCCCCCGTTGCCGAAGGGCTCCGGGGTCACCTGGACCCGACCGTCGGTGGTCGGCGAGGTGCAGTTCAGCGAGTGGACCCCGGACGGATTTCTGCGTCACCCTTCGTGGCGAGGGCTGAGGCCGGACAAGTCGGCAAAGGAGATCGTCCGTGAGTCGGAGTGAACGGGTGGAGACCAGGGTCGACGGCCGCCAGTTGTCGCTCAGCCACCTCGACAAGGTGATGTTTCCGGCGACGGGATTCACCAAGGGCCAGTTGATCGACTACTACGCCCACATCGCCCCGGTGATGCTCCCCCACGTGATCGACCGGCCGGTGACCTTTCGCCGGTACCCGGACGGGGTGGAGAGCAAGTCCTTCTTCGAGAAGCATGTGCCGTCCCACACGCCCGAGTGGGTGCGGACCGTCGAGGTCCCATCGACGTCCAGCCGGGGCGGCGGGTCCGATGTCGAGCATGCGTTGATAAGCGATCTTCCCACCCTGGTGTGGGCGGCCAATTTGGCTGTCATCGAATTTCACGTACCACTCTGGCGTGTCGGTCGGCGGCGCAAACTCCCCGCCCCTCCTGACCACATGGTGTTCGACCTCGACCCCGGACCGGGAGCCACCATCGTGGAGTGCTGCCGGGTGGCCCAGTGGATCGCCGAGGCCATGGTCGACCTGGACAGCCGTCCGCTGGCCAAGACCAGTGGGTCCAAGGGGCTGCAACTCTACGTCCCGCTGAGCGGCCGACCGACCTGGGAACGGACCCGAGACCGCGCCCACGACCTGGCCGTCCAGCTCGAGCACGATCATCCCGAGCTGGTGGTGTCCACCATGGCCAAGGCGCTTCGGAAGGACAAGGTGTTCATCGACTGGAGCCAGAACTCTGCATCCAAGACCACCGTGGCCGCCTACTCGGTGCGAGCCCGCCCCGAGCCCACGGTTTCCACCCCGGTCGACTGGGACGAAGTGGCGGCCTGCGAGGCGAGTGGGGACCCGGCCGACCTCCGGTTCACCACCGACGAGGTGTTGGCCCGGGTGGACGACCGTGGCGACCTCTTCGCGCCGTTGGATCCCTAGTCTTCGAGCCGGCTCAGGACGCCTTCCGCCGGGCGGTCCCAGCCCGGGCGGGTGCTGCCGCCTTGCGTCCAGGGGCCTTCCCGGCCGCCGGTTTGCCGGCCGCCGGACGCTTCGCGGCCTTGGCAACCGGACGAGAGGTGCGGCCCGAGATGGCCGGCTTGGCCGCCACCGTGGGCTTCTTGGCCTTCGACCGGCTGGACCCTGAACCGCCAGATTCCGATCCGGCCTTGGCCTTCCCTCGCGAGCGGTCGACGCTCTGCTTCAGCGCGTCCATCAGATCGACGATGGGCGCCCCCTTGGTCACCTCGGCGTGGACCACCACGTCTTCGCCCTTCTGCTTCCGGGCGATGAGTGCCTTGACTTCTTCGGCGTAGGTGTCTTGGTAGGCCTCCGGTTCCCAGGGCCCGGAAAGGGCATTCACCAACTCGACCGCCATGGTCAGCTCCTTGGGAGTGGAGGGCTTGGCATCGGGCAGGTCCCCGAGTACATCGATCGGGTCGCGAATCTCGTCGGCGAAGTACAAGGTCTCGAGGACCAGGATGTCCCGATCGGCCCGCACCACGCAGAGGTATTCCTTGTTCCTCATGACGAACAGCGAGACGCCCGCCATGTTGGTCTTGGCCATGGCCTGCAGGAGCAAGCGGTAGGGCTTGACCGCCGCCTCACCCTTGGGAGCCAGATAGTAGGTCGACCGGTAGAAGATGGGGTTGATTTCGCTGAGCTCGACGAAATCGGAGATCTCGATGGTGGACGAGCGTTCCGGGGAGGCCGCCGCCAGCTCTTCCTTGGTGACGATGACGCTCTCGCCGCCCAGGTCGTATCCCTTCACGATGTCGGCGTAGGCGACCTCTTTGCCGCTCCGCTCATTCACCCGCAAGTTGCGGACCCGATCCGAGGTGCCCGCCTCGAACTGGTGGAAGCGAACGGTGTGCTCCTCGGTGGCCGAATACATGCCCACCGGGATATTGACCAGCCCGAAGCTGACCGAACCCGTCCAAATGCTGTGAGCCATTGCATCTCCTTTCGGCCAGGTGTGGTCGGCCGGCATATCTGTGCCATTTCCCTAGCTAAGACCGCTAGGAGCCGAAATAGTCATCGGTGGGGAGCAAACAATACAGTTTAACGCCCATACCAGCCCCGGCGTCCAGCGGTCTCCCCCCTGCCTACGGCGAAGCCGACCAGCCAGAGAATGAAAAAGACGACCGCGACGAACCAAAGAAAGTGGATGGCGAATCCTAAACCGAAGAACAACAGCACCAACAATGCGGCAACAATTACCGAGAGCCATGTGGAACTCCTTTCGTTTGAATGGCTCCCTTCTTGTACCCAATTGCGGCCCTCTTCAATCCCGCCTTGTGGACCTCGTAGCGCCCGGTCCCACCCTCAGGGTTGGAGGCGGTCGATCTTCCATCCGTCCCCGACCGGCGTGTACCGCAGTCGGTCGTGGAGGCGGTCCTCCCGGTTCTGCCAGAACTCGAACATCCGGGGCTGGACCCGGAGGCCTCCCCACCAAGGGGGGCGAGGCACCTCCTGCCCGGCGAATTGGGCCTCGAGGATCTTCACCTCCCGATCCAGCTCCTCCCGGCTCTCGATGGTCCGGCTCTGTTGCGAAGCCCGGGCTCCGATCTGCCCGCCCCGGGGCCGGGTCTGGAAATAGGAGTCGGAGTCCCGTTCGGGGATGCGATCCACCGGACCTTCGATCCGCACCTGCCGACCCAGCGGGTCCCAGTGGAAGAGCAGCGCGGCGTAAGGGTTCTCGGCGAGTTCGCGGCCCTTCCGGCTGTCGAAGTTGGTGTGGAAGACAAATCCATCCGCATCCCAACCCTTCAGCAGCACCATCCGCACCGATGGGTGTCCTCGGTGGTCGGCGGTCGCCACCGCCATGGCCTCGGGGTGGGGGACCACGGCCGCCGCCTCGTCGAACCATCGGCCGAATTGCACCCGCGGGTCGGGGTCGGCGCCGCTTTCGACCAATGGCTTCGAGTCCGGGGTCACGTCACCCGACGTTAGTCAGCCTCATGCCGGCCGCGATCGGAGGCGGGCTCGTGTTTTACCGATCGCCGAGGTCGGCAATACTGGCCTCATGAACACTGCCGACCGCTGGTCCGAATCCTCTTCCGCCATCACCTCGGCGTTGGGCCTGACCACCGCCCCCATTGCCATCACCTTCTCGGATGCGGCCCCCGCCGGCGTCGACCCTTACGACGCCCCGATGCCGGCGCCGATGCCCGACGGCCGAACCGGCCGGGTCCCGGCCGGGTGCGTGTTCTGGACCAAGGCCACCGACCGGACCTTCTCCACCGTCGCCGCCGACCATGGCAACTGCAGCGTCGGCCTTCTCACCCATGGGTTCGCCACCCTCGAGGAGGTGGCAGGTCGTTCCGATGTGGCCACCTTGCTCGAGTCGGGTTGGGTGAACATGGAGATGGTCCCCGGCATCCCGGTGGTGACCGATCGCCCGGGCGCGGTGACCTATGGACCGCTGGCCGAGACCCCGGTCGATCCCGATGTGATCCTGATCCGGGTCAACGGCAAGCAGTTGATGGTGCTCTCCGACGCCCTTCCCGGCCTCCACATCAGCGGGAAGCCCCAATGCCACATCGTGGCGATGGCCAAGGAGCAGGGTGAGGTGGCGGCCAGTGTCGGCTGCATGCTCAGCCGCACCCGGACCAACATGCCCCGGACGGAGATGACCTGCGCCATCCCCGCCAGTCGGCTGCAGGAGGTCATCGAGCGGATCGAGACAACCGCGGCCATCGACGCCACCGTGGCTGCCTATGCCGCCGAGGACGCCCGTCGGTTCCTGCCGGTCTGAGCCCTACTTCTTGGCGGCCTCGTAATAGGGGTTGGTGCCGGCGGCATGGTCGGTGACATCGATCACCCTGGTGATCTCGGGGACCGACTCCCGCAAGGCGACCTCGATGCCCTGGCTCAGGGTCACCGTCGCCATCCCGCACCCGGCGCACCCCCCGCTCAGTCGTAGATAGGCGGCATCGTCCTGGACCGCCACCAGATCGGCGCGGCCGCCATGGGCGGCGATGGACGGATTGATCTGGGCTTCCAACACCTGCAGGACCCGCTGGGCCACATCCCCGCTGAGGTCGGCCGGGGGTCCGGCCATGGCCGGGCTCGCCACCACCGGGGGCTGGTTGGGGTTGATGATCACCATCCCCGTCTCGCCGCCGTCGCTGTTGACGTCGAGCACCGCGCCGGTCATGTTGGCGATGCTGTCCGCCGGTACCACGATCTTCAGGTCGCCCTGCTGATCGGACCAATCGGCGGCCTGGGCGTCGGCCAACGGCTGGAAGTACATGTCGTAGCTGTAGGCGCTCCCGTTGGTGCCGGTGATTTCGATCCAGAGGGCGAGTGACTCCTGGTCGTCCTCGCTGGCCCGCAGCTCCGACACCATGGCGACCGCGGTTTCGGTCGCCCGCAGGACGGTCAACTTGTCGGTGTCGGCGTCACTCATGGTCGATGTGCCTCGGAACTCGTCGGATACGTGCATCATAGGGCTATGGGACGGGTTCTCTTGTTGCTGCCTACCGCCACCTACCGGGCCCCGGACTTCCTGGCCGCCGCCGCCCAGCTGGGAGTCGAGGTGGTGGTGGGGTCCGAGCGCCGCCAGGCCATGGCCCGGTCGATGGGTGACCGGGCCGTGGTGGTCCCGCTGGCGGACCCGGACGCCGCGGTGGAGGCGATTGTCGACCTCCACCGGCGGACTCCCCTCGACGCGGTGGTGGCCGTCGACGATCAGGGCGTGGTGGTGGCTGCCCGGGCGGCGGAGCGCCTCGGCCTCCCGCACAATCCACCCGACGCGGTGGCCGCCACCCGGGACAAAGCCGCGATGCGCGAGCGTCTGGAGGCTGCCTCGGTTCCGCAACCCGCCTTCCGCACGGTTCCGCCCGGGGGTGATCCGGTGGCGGCCGGTGACGAGATCGGCTACCCGTGCGTGATGAAGCCCACCTCCCGGGCGGCCAGCCAGGGGGTGATCCGGGTCGATGACGACGTCCAGGCCCGGGCGGCGGCGGCCCGCATCCAGGTCCTCCTGGGCGATTGCCCGGAGCCACTGGTGGTCGAGCGTTTCGTTCCCGGAGCCGAGGTGGCGGTCGAAGGACTGATGGTCGACGGGGAACTGGAGGTGCTGGCGGTCTTCGACAAGCCGGACCCGTTGGACGGCCCGTACTTCGAGGAGACCATCTACGTGACGCCGTCCCGGCAGCCGAGCCCGACGCTCGCCGAGGTGGAGAAGCTCACCGCGGTTGCCGCCGAGGCGCTGGGCCTTCGGGAAGGGCCGGTGCACGCCGAGATGCGTATCGGAGCCACCGGCGAGGTGACGATCCTGGAGCTGGCCGCCCGTTCGATCGGTGGCCTGTGCTCCCGTTCCCTGCGGTTCGGGGCGGGGGTCAGTCTCGAAGAGGTCATCCTCCGGCACGCCCTGGGCCGGGGGCTGGACGGGCTCCGCCGGGAGACCCAGGCCTCCGGGGTGATGATGCTCCCCATCCGGTCGGCCGGGATACTCGACCGGGTGTCGGGCCAGGACCAGGCTCGGGCGGTTGACGGGGTGGTCGGCCTCGAGATCAGCATCCCGCGGGGGCGGGAAGTGGTGCCCCTCCCGGACGGCGACCGCTATCTCGGTTTCATCTTCGCCCGCGGTGAAACCGCCAGTGACGTCGAGGATGCGTTGCGCCAGGCGGAGTCCCGTCTTGACGTCCAGCTCCGCGACGTCCCGATCGGCGGGGTTGTCGGGCGCCACTAACCTCGCCGGAGTGCGAGTCCTTCTGGTGTCCACCTACGAGCTCGGCAACCAGCCGCTGGGGTTGGCCAAACCGGCGGCGGCGTTGGAGGCGGCCGGTCACCAGGTGCGGTGTCTGGATGTGGCGGTCGACCCGATTCCCGTCACCGAGTTCGACTGGGCGGAGCGGGTGGCGTTCTCGGTGCCCATGCACACCGCCATGCGCCTGGCCCTCCAGGTCGCCGAGTCGGTACGGGCCCGCCGGCCCGAGCTTCCGGTGTGCTTCTACGGCCTCTATGCCACCATGAGTCGCGACCTCACCGTCAGGTCCCCGGACGACGCGGTGATCGCCGGCGAGTATGAATCCGGCCTCCTGGCCTGGGTCGACGGCCTCGACCCCGGCCCGGTCGTCCAACTGACCCGGAAACAGGCCCGCCTGCCGGTTCGCCACCGGTTGCCGGCCCTCGACCGCTACACCCGGCTGGCGGTCGGCGGAGAGGAACGGCTGGTCGGTTCGGTGGAGGCGAGCCGGGGCTGCTCGCACCGTTG
This sequence comes from uncultured Acidimicrobiaceae bacterium, assembly GCA_963819695.1. Lineage (GTDB taxonomy): Bacteria > Actinomycetota > Acidimicrobiia > Acidimicrobiales > RAAP-2 > DASZIT01. Next base: position 665,965 of record CAWFXD010000002.1, read on the forward strand.
CCGCCACTGTCCGGTGCCCGTCGTCTACGACGGCCGGGTGCGCCCGGTGGAGGAAGCAACAGTGGTGGCCGATGTCGATCAGTTGGTGGCGGCCGGCGCTCAGCACCTGACCTTCTCGGATCCCGACTTCTTGAACGCGCCGCACCACTCCCGCCGGGTGGTGTCGGCCATTGACCGGCGCCATCCGGGGCTCAGCTTCGACTGCACCGTCAAGGTCGAACACGTCCTGCGCCATCCCGCCCTCTGGCCCGGGCTGGCCCAGGCCGGCTGCCTGTTCATCGTCTCCGCCTTCGAGTCGGTGGACGACACCATTCTCGGCTACCTCGACAAGGGCCACACCACCGCCGAAGCCTCCGAGGCGGTCATCCTCCTGCGCCGCCACGGCATCGAGGTGCGGCCGTCGTGGCTGCCGTTCACCCCGTGGACCACCATCGACGGACTCGTCGACCTCCTCGACTTCGTCATCGTCCACGACCTGGTCCGCAACGTGGACCCGGTGCAGTACACGGTCCGGCTGCTACTGCCCGAGGGATCCCTCCTCCTCGACCAGCCGGAGATGACGCCCCACCTGGGTCCGTTCGACGCCGAGCGGCTGGGCTGGACCTGGACGCATCCCGATGCCGCGGTCGACCAATTGCAACAGGAGCTGTCGGCCCTGGTCGAAGCCCGGGTCGACCAGGAATCGGCACTCACGTTCGCGGAGATCGACCAGCTGGTCCGCGGTCGGGCCACGACCATCCGGCCCCGCCCCGTGGACGGCGCGGTTTCGAGTGGGCCCTCCGGACCCCGGGCCCGGCTCACCGAGTCGTGGTTCTGCTGCAGCGAGCCCACCGAAGCCCAGTTGGCGCCGCTCTCGGCGGGCTGAAACGGTTCAGCCGGTCTCGAGCTCGGCTCGTAGCTTGCCGGCCGCCTCGACCATGTGTTCGAGGGCCGGGACCACCTGCTCGTAACTTCGGGTCTTGAGCCCGCAGTCGGGGTTGACCCACACCCGATCGGGGCCGAGTGCCTCGATCGCCCGGCGAAGTAGGCCGTCGATGTCTTCCGCCGAAGGGATGCCCGGGGCATGGACGTCATAGACGCCAGGCCCGACCCCGCCCCGGTAGTCGGCGGCTTTCAGCTCGTCCGCCAATGCCATGCCCGAGCGGGCTGCCTCCAGCGAGACCACGTCGATCTCGAGTTCACCCAAGGCATCGATGATGTCGCCGAGTTGGGCGTAACACATATGGGTATGGATCTGCGTGTTCGGATCGGCGGGTTCGGTGACCACCCGGAATGCCCGGGTGGCCCAAGCCAGATAGTCGGCGTGCTCACCGGTGCGGAGGGGCAGGCCCTCGCGCAGACCGGGCTCGTCCACCTGGATGACGGCGATGCCGGCGGACTGGAGGTCGACCAGCTCGTCCCGGATGGCCAGCGCCAGTTGCAGGGCAGTCTCCGACTCGGGTTGATCGTCACGGACGAAGGACCACCGGAGCATGGTCACCGGGCCGGTGAGCATCCCCTTCACCGGTCTCGAGGTTCGGGACTGGGCGTAGCCGGCCCAGTCCACTGTCATCGGGTTCGGGCGGGACACGTCGCCGATGAGCACCGGGGGCCGCACGCATCGGGAACCGTACGACTGCACCCATCCCTCCACCGTCAGCACGTACCCCGTCAGCTGGTCGGCGAAGTAGCGGACCATGTCATCCCGCTCCGGCTCCCCGTGGACCAGGACGTCCAGCCCGATCTCCTCCTGGGTGCGTATCACCCGATCGACCTCGTCGCGCAACGACCCCACGTAAGCCTTGTCGTCGAGGTGGTGGGCTCGCCACCGGGCCCGGGCCGACCGCAGCTCCGCGGTCTGGGGGAACGACCCGATGGTGGTGGTGGGGAGGAGGGGCAGGCCCAACCGCTCCTGTTGGGCGGCGGCCCTTGCCTCGGCCCCCGATGACCGGCGGGGGTCGGATGCCGCGAAGCCGGCCGCCCGTTGCCGAACCCGGGCATCCACCACCCACCCCGAACCCTCTCGGGTCCGGCGGACCTTACGGCTTGCGTCGAGCTCTTGGGCCACCGCCTCCCGTCCCCGTCCGAGGCCCTTGGCCAGGGTGGCCACCTCGGCCACCTTCTCTTCGGCGAACGCCAGCCAGGGGACCACTTCGGCGGGAAGGTCAGGCTCGGCCCCGAGGCTCAGGGGGACGTGCAGCAGCGAACACGAGGTGGACACCACCACCTCGTCGGACAGATCGCCCAGCCGGTCGAGCAGCTGGAGGGAGCCGTCCAGATCGTTGGCCCACACGTTGCGCCCGTCGACCACCCCGGCGATCAGCAATTTGGCACCCAGCCCACCGGCGGCTCGCAGGAGCTCGAGGTTCTCGGGGCCCCGGCAGAAGTCGAGCCCGATCCCCTCCACCGGGAGATCGGCCAGCACCGGCAGGGCCGAACCGACGTGGCCGAAGTAGGTCGAGATCACCAGGCCGGGTCGGTCGCCGCGCTCGCCCAGTCGCCGGTAGGCGCGTTGCAGGCCCAGCAGCTCGTCCGCATCGCGATCCTCGACCAGGGCCGGCTCGTCGATCCGCACCCACGAAACGCCGGCTCTCGCGAGTTCGGCGAGTACCTCGGCGTAGGCGTCGACGAGCGGGTCGAGCAGGTCGAGGGCACCCGTCCCGGTCGGATGGGACCCCCGGAGCAGCAGGGTCAGCGGGCCGAGGAGCACCGGGGTGGCGACGATGCCGAGGGCGGTGGCTTCGGCGAGCTCGTCCCGCAGCTTCGAAATGTCGGGAACGAGGGCGGCCGTGTCCCCGAACTCGGGGACAAGATGGTGATAGTTGGTGTCGAACCACTTGGTCAGCTCGAGTGGAGCGACCGGGTGCCCGTCGATGTCCCCGCCCCGGGCCATGGCGAAGTAGCGATCGAGGTCGAGGGAGCCGGCCTTTGGTCGGAAGCGGTCAGGAACCGCCCCGATCATCACCGCGGCGTCCAACACGTGGTCGTAGAGGGAGAAATCGTTGGAAGGGAGGAAGTCGATCCCGGCATGAGACAGCGACTGCCAGTTGTCCTGTCGGATCCCCTTCGCCGTCCGTTGGAGCTCCTCGGCCGGGATTCTCCCGGCCCAGTAGCCCTCCAGCGCCTTTTTGAGGGATCGGCCGGGCCCGATCCGGGGCATCCCGTGCACGGCGGTTCGGCCGGCGCCGGTCATGAACCCGCTCCGTTCGGCCGAGAACGCGGGGTCAGCTCACGCGGTGCGTGTCCGGTGGGCCGGGGGCTGAAGAACACCGTCCCAGGTTACGGTGCCATCCAGAGCACCCGGACCGACAACCCAGGCCCGTCGGGCCACCGGTGACGACGGCGACCTCCGTGGTCAGCCGGGGCTCAACCAACATCGGTGCTCTAGTGGTTTATCCCGCAGTAGAGATCGACGGTACTGCCGGCGGCTTGGAATGCCGAAGTCTGGATCTGGTTGGGATCGTTGGCGGCGATGGCCGCATTTGTGGAAGTTACCAATGTCGTGGCGGCGGTCTGTACGTCGCTCGGGGCACTTGGGATCGCCGCGGCGAAGGCGTTGATGGTGGTCTGGTTGGCCGCCAGAAACGCTAGAACGTCGGCGGGTGTGGCGGCGTTCCCCGCGCCGGCCGAAAGGGTGGCGTCAGCGGCACACAAAGGGGTGCCCTTGCCGGCCGCGAAGTTCGCTGGCAGCGGGGTTCCGTCGCCGGCGACCCCGCAGTAGGTGTCGATGGCTGCACCATCTGCACTAAGCGTGGGGCTGCCCAAGTTGCTGGCGTCATTGTTGGCCACCGCTTGGCGCGCGGCGTTGATGACGGCTTGCGCCTGGGCTTTGATGCTGTCATTGGGCAGGTTGTTGGCCAAGCCGTCGATGGCCGCTTTGTTCGCCTTCAGGAGGTTCAAGAAGTCAGCGGCGGAGCTGACGTTGGCCGACGCCTTGTCCAGAGTGACATTGAACCCGCAGAATGCGGCCTTGGTGGTGGAGGCCGCCGCCGTGGTGGTCGAGCTGCTCGAGTTGCTGCTGCACGCGGTGAATCCAACTGCCGCCACACCCACGAAGAACACCAGAGCCGCTACTCGGAGCTTTGTCATTTTGTCATTCCCTCTGCCACGTTATTGGTGGCGCGATCATGGACGAGAGGGCGCAGACTGTCAAGCGCTCCGACGGCTCGGCCGCGAGACGAGGAGGTCTACCCCGCCGGCGCCGCCTGGGTTGCCTCTCGATCAGCTTCGTCACCGGGGAGGGCGATGGCCTGATCGGACTCGGCCGGCACCAGAAACCGGTGGACCAGCGCGGCCACGATGCCGCCGGCCAACGGGGCGACCAGGAACAGCCACACCTGGTGGAGGGCGTCGCCGCCGACGAAGATGGCCGGCCCCAGGCTGCGGGCCGGGTTGACCGACGTTCCGGTGATGGGGATGCCGATCAGGTGCACGGTGGCCAGTGCGAAGCCGATGGCCACCCCGGCCACGTTGGAGTTGCCGATCCGGCTGGTGACCACCAGCACCACCAGCACGAAGAGGAAGGTGAGGATGGCCTCGGCGGCGAACGCCCCGCCCCAGGGGATGCCGATCATCGAGTGCTTCCCCCACCCGTCGGTGCCGAGGCCGGTGCCCGACTTGGAGTAGAGGGTGGTCGAGCGGAACACCTCGTAGAGAGCGCCGGCGCCGATGATCCCTCCGGCCACCTGGGCCACCCAGTAGCTGATTCCCTCGAAGATGGACATCCGCCCGCTGACCACGAAACCGATGGTCACCGCCGGGTTGACGTGGCAGCCGGAGATCGGCCCGAGGGCGTAGGCGAGGACCAGCAACACCAGTCCGAAGGCGAGGGCGGTGGCGACCACGCCGGCGGCGATGCTGGTCCCGGTGGATCCGCCGATGAGCGGTCCCGAGGCCCATTTCCCGAACGACAGGGTGGCCACCCCGACGGCGATGAACACCAGCAGCGCAGTCCCGAGGCATTCGGCGAACAGCTTCCGTGCAGTCATGGACGAACCTCCGTTGCTCGGAGGGCCGGCGCCAACCCGCCGGCCCGTGATCGTCAGCCAGTGTGTCACGGCCATCTGCTCGAAACGGGGATGTGTCCGGTCGTTCTGCTCCTGCCTCCAAACACCGAATGGGCCGGCTCTTCGGCGCCGCAGCGGGGCAGAATGGTGGCGTGCCCGAAGTTCAGCCATTTCCTCGATCGCCCCAGGATCAGCAGGCCTTCGATCAGGCCACGGCCGTGCTGAAGGAGCATGACACCTACGTGGATCCGGCCACCGGTGTGAGTTCGATGCCGGCCGATCTGGTGCTCGAAGGGGGAGGGGTCAAGGGCATCGGCCTGGTCGGAGCCATGCTGGTGCTCGACGAGGCTGGCTACCGGTTTCCCCGGATCGCCGGCACCAGTTCCGGAGCCATCGCCGCCTCGCTGGCCGCTGCCATCCAACAGTCAGGTCGGAGCCTCAGCCTGCTCCGGGGGTACCTGGGCAGCGTCGACTACCTTCGGTTCGAGGACAAGAGCCTGATCGGGAGACTCACCGGAGGACTCGGGTCCGCCGCCCATCTCCTTCTCGACATGGGTCTGTACTCGGGTGACTACCTGGCCGAATGGTTGTCCCCGATCCTTGCCGACCTCGGAGTCACCTCCTTCCGGCAGCTGGAGATCCCGGCCGGCGAGGATCCCGGGGACAGCATTCCCGTTGGTCAGCGCTACCGGTTGCTGGTGCTCGCCTCCGACATCACCCGGCGAACCCTGGTCCGGATGCCGTGGGACTACCCGATCTACGGACTTCCGGCCGGCGACCAGAGCATCGTTGCCGCCGTCCGGGCCTCGATGTCCATTCCGTTCTTCTTCGAACCGGTTCGGATGAAGACCAAGCCGTCCACGTCTCCCGAGTACGGGGACTGGCCGGGGGGCACCGTCACCCTGGTCGACGGGGGCATGCTGTCGAACTTCCCGCTGCAATCCTTCGATCGGGCCGACCAGGCGCCGTCCCGGTGGCCGACGTTCGGGATCAAGCTCTCGGCCAGGCAGATCCAGATGAGCCCGGATCGTCCGGCCGGCAACACCGTGGGCGAGGCGATTGACTGCCTCCGGACGATGATCACCGAATGGGACCGCTACCACCTCGATGCCGAGACCGCCCGCTCGACGATCTTCGTCGACTGCGGGACGATCAACTCCACCGATTTCGCCCTCACCCTCCAGGACCAGCAGCAGCTCTACGACAGCGGGTGCCGGGCGGCGAGCCAATTTCTGGTCGCCCGGGCCGCCTCGTTCGGTGAGCCTCGTTCACCGTCAGGTGGTACCCCAGGCGGCTGATGCCGCGCCAGGCATTGTTTGCTGGCTGTCTTCGGAGTTCGATGGGGTGGGTCGAGGCGCCCGAACCGTCACCCTGCTCGCCTCGGAGCCACTTCGCCGGGTAGCCTCGGGACAACCCCGAGACGGCTGTCGAGCGCAATTGCCGGGCCAGCCGCCTCGACATTGGAGGGGAGTCATGCGCAGTTCTTCCGTGTTCGACGCCGACAGCCACCTCATGGAGGTCGAGGAGTGGCTCCCGGCCTACGCCGATCCCCAGGTGCGCGACCGACTGCGCCCGCTCGGCTTCGACAAGGCGGGTGCCGGCGCCGCCGAGCTCATGTCGTCGCTGCCCGAACTGTGGGCGCACCAGCGCGACGAGGATGTCACCGCCGACGTCATCGGCGGTCCGAAAGGATGGATGGCGCCCGGCGCGCTGGACGCCGACGTGCGCACCCGGGTCCTCGACGCGCTCGGCATCTCGGCGCAGCTGGTGTTCCCCACCTTCTCGCTGTCGCAGTTCACGGGCAGCGACGATCTCGAGCTTCTCTACGGCGGCACCCAGGCTCTCAACCGGGCGATGGTCGACTTCTGCCGCCACGACCGGCGTCTCAACGCGGTGGGCTTCCTGCCCTTGCGGGACCCGGCTCTGGCCGTCATCGCACTGGACGAGGCGCTCGCCGACGGCGTCGCGGCGGTGTGGATCCCTTCCGACGCCCCCGGTGACTTCTCACCGGCGCACGTCGACCTCGAGCCCGTGTGGGCCCGTCTGGCCGAGGCGGGCGTGCCCTTCGTCCTCCATGTCGGTGGCGGCAAGCTCCTGCCCAAGGCCTTCCACAACAACGGACGCCCACGGCCCAAGGACTGGCTCGGCGGCGGCGAGAACCTGCGGGCCAAGGACTTTCCCGTGCTGCATCATTCGCCCGAGCGCTTCCTGGCCTGCCTGGCCCTCGACGGCGTCTTCGAGCGCCACCCGGACCTAGCGCGGCGCCGCCATCGAGCTGGGTGCCTCGTGGGTGCCGGGACTCCTGCGCAATGTGGACCACGCCTTTCGGTCCTTCTCGCGATCGGAGCCTGACCTCAAGGCCCTGCCCATGCTTCCCTCGGAGTACCTGCGACGTCAGGTGCGCTTCACACCCTTTTCCTTCGAGGACACGGCCTGGCTCATCGAGCAGTGCGGTCCTGAGTTGTTCATGTTCTCCACCGACTACCCGCACCCCGAGGGTGGGCGACGACCCTTCGAGCGCTTTGGCGCCGAGCTCGACGCCTTCGACGACGACACCCAGGAGCGGTTCTTCTGGCTCAACGGCGCCGAGCTCCTCGGGATCGCCTGACCGCGGGCGTTCACACGGGCCACGAGCCGGGAACTCATCGCCACCGTCGCCGGGCAGCAGAAACGCCTTGGGGAAGCCTCCGGGGGTGGGTCAGGCGGACGGCCGGAGATCAACTCGGATGGTGAGCGGGTCCAGTCCGCCGTATGTCGACAAGAACAGACTGTTCAGCGGGTTGAGCCGCCAGAGTCGGCGTCTGGCGTCGTCGTCGGGAAGAACCACGGCGCTTCCGCTCCGCCACCGGCCATGCACCCGGACCCGTACCTCGGGGTTGGCTTCGAGGTTGCGGACGAAGTGGGCCCGTCGGCCATCGATGGCCACCAGCCAGTAGTCGTCGCCTGCGAGCCGTCCGCCTACTGGCGTCCGGCGAGGCAGCCCGCTGGTGCGTCCCGTGGTCTCGATGACCGCCCAGCCGGGGGCGACGCCGGCCCATGGGCGGTAGACGGCCATGGTCACTCGCCGGAATGCCCGGACCCAATGGCGTGGCGCGAACCGCTCGAACAGAGCCGGAACCAGGACGTAAGCGACGAGGACGGCGACAACGCCGTAAACGAGCTTCTTCATGCCACCTCCATCCTGCCGATGATCGGGTGGCGTGGCCAGTGGGCCAAAGCGGGCAGACGTCGCCCCGCCGCCGCCGCCTAGCTCGTGCCGTCGGGGGCTTCGGTGTGCCGGACCCAGGTGGCGTACATCTCGGCATACCGACCGCCCCGGGCCACCAGCTCGTCGTGGGATCCGACCTCCACGATCCGGCCGTCGTCGACGACCACGATCCGGTCGGCCCGCATGGCGGTGGACAGGCGGTGGGCGATGAGGATGGCGGTGCGGTTCTCGAGGAGCACGTCGAGGGCGGCTTCGATCTTGGTCTCCGACTGGAGGTCGAGGTTGGAGGTGGCCTCGTCGAGGACGAGCACCCGGGGGTGGGCCAGGAAGGCCCGGGCCAGCGCGAGCAGCTGGCGTTCTCCCGAGGACAGGGTCTGTCCCCGTTCGTGGACGACGGTGTCGACGCCGTCCGGGACCCGCTCGATCACCTCTTCGAGACCGACCGCCCGGACCGCGTCGAGGATCTCCTCGTCACTGGCATCGGGCCGGGCGAAGGCGATGTTCTCGCCGATGGTCCCGGCGAACAGGAACGGCTCCTGGGGCACCACCCCGAGTTGCTGGCGCAGCGATCGCATGGTCACGTCCCGGAGGTCATAGCCGTCGATGAGAACCCGGCCCGAGGTCGGGTCGTAGAAGCGGGTGACCAGTTTGGCCAGGGTGGACTTGCCGGCGCCGGTCGGGCCGACGAAGGCCACCGTCTCGCCCGGCTGGATCCGGAGGTCGACATCGGAGATGACTTCGACCCCGGGGTCGTACCCGAACGACACATGGTCGAAGACGATCTCGCCTTCGATGTGGGGCAGGTCGATCGCGGTCGGGGACTCCCGGACCGTCGGCTCGGTGTCGCTGAGCGCCCGGAGCTTGAACACCGAGGACTGCCCCTGCTGGAGGGTGTTGTACTGCTGGACCAGCAGCTGGATGGGCTGGAAGAACCGGTTGAGGTACAAGAAGAACGCCACCAGGCCGCCGATCGACAGGGTGTGGTGGACCACCATGGTGCCGCCGATGGCCAGCAGCGCACCCTGGGAGAGCACCCCGAGCAGCTGGGTGCCCGGCCCGTAGATGGCGTTGACGTGGGCGGTGTAGATGTTGGCGTCCCGGTAGTCGCCCACCACGTTGCGATGGTGGACGACGTTCTGGCGCTGCCGGTTGTGGGCGGTGACGATGCGCACCCCGTGGAGGCTCTCGGACAGGTCGGCCAGCACGTTGGCGATGCCGTCCCGGACCCGGTCGTAGCCGCGTTCCGAGGCGCGCTTGAACCAGAGGGTGGCGCCTATCAACGCCGGGACGATCAGGAACACGGTGATGAGCGGCGAGCTGGACATTGATGGTGAACAGCACCACGGTGATCACCACCATGGTCAGCGCCTGGAGGGCCAGCTGCCAGAGTCCGTCCTGGAGGAGTTGCTGGAGGTTCTCGATGTCGCTGGTCATCCGGCTCATCAACACCCCGGCCTTCTCCTCGGTGAAGAAGCCGAGGGACAGCCGCTGAAGGTGGGCGAAGATCTTGACCCGCAGGTCGTTCATGACCCAGGCGGCGATCCGGCCGGTGACCTGCACCTGCACCCGCTGGGCGTAGGAGGTCACCACGATGAACACCAGGTACAGCGCGGCGGTGATGGCCACCACCTTGAAGTTCCCGTGGTGCGGGACCATCCCGTCGTTGATGGCGATCTCGGTGAGCTTCGGGCCGGTCTGGGACAGCACGGCGATGACCACCACCAGCAGCCCGGCCAGCGCGGTCATCCCCGGGTACTTGGAGATCAGGCGCCAGAGGGTGAGCCGCCGGATCTCTTCCTCCGAACCGTTCTGGCTGAAGGCGATGTCCGGCTCCGGATGCTCCGGCTCGTCGGCCAGGAGCCGGTCGACCCCGTCCTGAAGCTCGGACGGGATCCCCCCGAAGGGGAGCCCGGGCGCCGCCGGCCTCCCGAACCCGCCGGGGGCGCCGCCGCCGAATCCACCCCCCCAGGTCATCGGCCCACCCCTTCCGGCTGGGCTTCGAGTTCGCCCGCCTGGGCCAGGACATCCGCGTACAGCGGGGTCGATGCCAGCAGTTCGGCGTGGGTGCCGTCGGCCACGATCTTCTGGCTGTCGAGCAGCACCACCCGATCGGCCAGGGAGATGGTCGAGAGGCGATGGGCGATGATCAGGGTGGTCCGCCCTTCCATCAGCACGGCCAAGTTGGCATGGATCTCTTGCTCGACCTGGACATCGATGGCACTGGTGGCGTCGTCGAGGATGAGGACCGGCGGGTTCACCAGCAGGGTCCGGGCGATGGCGATGCGCTGCCGCTGGCCACCCGACAGGGTGTAGCCCCGCTCGCCCACCACCGTGTCGTACCCGTGCTCCAAGTGGCTGATGAACTCATGGGCGCCGGCCGCCCGGGCGGCGGCTTCCACTTCGTCGATGGAGGCCCCGGGCTTCCCGTAGGCGATGTTGTCCCGCACCGAGACGGAGAACAGGAACGGCTCGTCGAGGACGATGCCGACGTTGGCCCGCAGACTGGCCAGGGTCACCTCCCGGATGTCGTGATCATCGATCCGGATCGAGCCGGCGTTCACGTCGTAGAAGCGGGTCAGCAACCTGGCCACCGTGGACTTGCCGGCCCCGGTCCGCCCGACCAGCGCCACCGTCTCCCCGGGGGCGATGTGGAGATCGAAGTCGGCGAGCACCAGGCGCTCATCATCGGGGTTGTAGGAGAAGTCGACGTGGTTGAACCGGACATCGCCCCGGACGTCCCAGAGGTCGACGGCGCCGGGGCTGTCGGTCACCGTGGGTTGCTCGTCGAGGATCTCGTAGATCCGGTCGGCGGAGGCCGCCGCCCGCTGACCCATCATGATCAGCATCCCCAGCATCATGAACGGGGCCTGGAGCATCAACAGGTAGGAGTTGAAGGCAAGGATGGCGCCGACACCCAGGCCGCCGTGGATGACCATGTAGCCGCCGAACACCAGCACCAGGGCCAGCCCGACCTGAGGCAGGTTCTGCACCAGCGGGGTGAACTGAGCCCGGAGGTCGGCGTCTTTGATGTAGCCCCACTTCACTCGCTCCGCGGCCCCGGAGAGGGCTCGGAGCTGTTGCTCCTCGGCGGCGAACGACTTGACCACCCGGACCCCGTTGACGTTCTCGTCGACGATGGTGGCGACATCGGCCAGGCGGGCCTGGATGATCCACGACACCGGGAACATCGACTTCCGCATCTTGACCCCGGTGAAGTAGACGAAGGGCATGGTGGCCATGGCGATGAAGGCCAGCGGGACGTTGATGGAGAGCATGAACACGAAGGCGATCACCGCCATCGAGCACTGGACCAGAATCAGGGGGGCAAACGTCATGTACATCTGCACCGAGCGGATGTCCGAGTTGGCCCGGGAGATCAGCTGACCCGATTGGACCCGGTCGTAGAACGAGAACGACATCCGGGTCAGGTGCTCGTAGATGATGTTCCGGAGGTCGTACTCGATGTTGTAGGCGGTCTCGAAGAGGTAGAGCCGGGAGATGTAGCCGGCCACCCCGCCGAGCAGACCCAGGCCGACGATCCACCAGACGTAGTGGTTGAGCGGGACGGTGTGCTTGACGATGGAGTTGTTCAGCGCATGATTCAACAGGTTCGGGATCTGCACCTGCAGGATCAGCCCGATGAAGGCCAGCACCAACGACGTGACGAACATCCCCTGATGGGCCTTCATCACCGGCAGGGCCCGGCGCAACCACGACAGTGACTTGTCGGGGTCGATGGAGGCCCGGGGGGCGTCGTTGCGGGCGACCTCGGCCATCGGGATGAACTCGGTGGCGGGTTCGGAGACGCCACGGTGGTGGCGGCGGAAGGTCGGGACGTTCATGGGCCGGACCTCCGGGCCGCCCGGTAGGCGATGAAGGCGTGGCGCCAGGTGGCCAGGCCGTCGAGGGCGCGCTCGGTCTCCACCGGATCGTCGAGGCACCCGGCGATGTCGCAGAGTCGGGCGGTGACCGCGGCGTCGGCGGCGGTGAGCACCGTCAGCCCGCTCCCGGTGAGGGCATGGTCCACCCGCCGCCGGTCCGACTCGTCCGGGCGCCGCTCGACCAGTCCGCGGGCCACCAGGCCGTCGATGATGGCGGTGATGCTGGGCGGCCGCACCGCCAGCCGCTCGGCCAGTGCCGAGGAGAAGGCGGAGCTCTCGTCCAACAGACCGAGCACCCGGTACTGGGGAACCGACAGGTCCACCGAGGCGAGTCCGAGCTCCACCTGTTTGGCCATCCAGGCGGCTGTCCGACCCACGGTTTCCCGTTCTCGTACCCGGGCGCGCTCACCCGCGGCTTTGGAACTCACATAGTTAGACTATCGAAGGAACTCCGGGCGCCGTTCAGCCCCGGTCCGTTCCGGGGTTACCGCCAACCTCCCAGCCGGAGGTCAGGAGACGAGTCCGGCGGTGGAGATGTTCAAGCCGTCGGCCGAGCGGGACCGGTGCACGACCTGCAGCTCGGAGAACTCGGCCAGGCCCCAGGGCCCGTTCTCGACCCCGATCCCACTCCACTTGAAGCCCCCGAAAGGCTGAGCCGGCCCGAGGGCGAGGTGGGTGTTCACCCAGGCGGTGCCGCACTCGAGCTGGCCGGCCACCTCCGAGGCCCGGTCGACGTCCGGGCCCCACACCGATCCCGACAGCCCGAAATGGGTGGCGTTGGCCCGCTCGACGGCGTCGTTGACGTCACGGTAGGAGATGACCGGCAACGCCGGGCCGAACTGCTCCTCGTCGACGATCCGGGTGCCGTCGGTGAGCCCGGCCAGGATGGTGGGCTCGAAGAAGTAACCGGGACGATCCATCGGGTGGCCCCCGGTGACGGCCTTGGCCCCGCCGGAGATGGCGTCGGCCACCAGTTCCTTCACCCGCTCGAATTCGCGGCGCGTTGTTGATCGGGCCCAGTTGGGAATCGGGCTCGGTCCCGTCTCCGACCTTGGTCGACGAGGCGTGGGCGGCGAGGGCGTCGACCACATCGTCGTAGATGCTCTCGGGCACGTAGACCCGCTTGATGGCCGAACACACCTGGCCGTTGTTGTTGAAGGCGCCGGCGAAGACGGCCTTGGCCACCCAGGCGGGATCGGTGCCTTCCAGCACGATGGCCGGATCGTTCCCGCCGAGCTCGAGGGTCACCCGCTTGAGGTCGGGGGCCGCCGACTGGGCGACCTTCTTTCCGGTCTCGATGGATCCGGTGAAGCTGATCTTGCGGGGGACCGGATGCCCGGTCATCCAGGCGCCGAGGTCGTCGCCCCCGCTGACCACGTTCAGCACCCCGGGGGGAAGCGCCGAGCGCAGCAATTCCGCCGTCTTCAGGGTGGCCAGCGGGGTGAAGGGGGAGGGCTTGAGGACCATGGTGTTGCCGGCCAGCAGCGCCGGGGCGATCTTCCAGAAGGCCAGGGTCAAAGGGAAGTTCCACGGGGTGATGGCGGCCACCACCCCGAGCGGGCGCCGCACCACGTCGACGAGGGCGTCGGCATCGTCCTGGATGGTCTGCGACGGGGTCTCGAGGTTGGCGAAGTACTGGCACCAGATGGCGGCGGCGAAAACCTCGATGTTGGCGTCTCCCAGCGGCTTGCCCTGCTCGGCGGTGAGCACCGGGGCGATCTCCCCGGCCGAGGCGAGCAGGACGTCGGCCATCTTCAGCAGGGCCGCCCGCCGGGCCGCCTCGTCCGACTTCCAGTCCTGGAAGGCCTTGGCGGCGGAATCGAAAGCCGCGTCGAGCTGGGTGCGGCTGCATTCGGGCGCATGGGCGAAGACCTCGCCGGTGGCCGGATTGTGGACGCCGAAGGACTCTCCGGCCGGGACCGAGTCGCCCCCGATGGTCATGACGAAGTCGGACATGTTTCCCCCAAAGTGTTCGCAGGTTCCGGGTTGTTCGCCGAATCAGCTTCGACTCCTCGCGGCGGGATGTCAAGGCGCCGGGCCCGGGTCCCCGGCGGCCGGCTCGGTTTGCCGACATCGGCGCCTCGGGGCTCTTCGGCCGGCTCCGCGCCGAACCAGTTGCGCTTCGTTCACTTTCCGGTCACGCTCCTGTGTAGTCATATCCCGGGCGTTGCCCGGTGAGGAGGGGGAACGATGGGGGACAGCGCGAAGAGGCGCGGGCGGGGCATCGTTCGATCGGCGGATCTTTCTGGGCGGGGCGCTGGCTGCCGGGGCCGGGGTGCTGGCCGCCGCCTGCGGGTCGTCGCCCACGGTCTCCAAGGCGGCCACCACCGTGCCGGCCGGGTCGGATCTCGGCGCCATCGAGCATGTGGTGTTCCTGATGCAGGAGAACCGGTCGTTCGACCACTACTTCGGCGCCTACAAAGGGGTGCGCGGCTTCGGCGATCACCCGGCCGGCAGTCTGGGGGCGTTCTCCCAGCCGTTCCCCGCCAACACCTCCCGGACCCCGACCGGCCGCCAGCTTCCTTTCCATCTCGATGTGGCCACCGGCATGGGGGAGTGCACCCACGATCTGACCCACAACTGGCTGCCCCAGCACCTGTGCCGGAACAACGGGGCCATGGACGCCTTCGTCACAACCCACACGTCGACCCAGTACGAAGGCCCGTCCAACGGGCTCATCACCATGGGCTACCACACCCGGGCGGACATCCCCTATCACTACGCGTTGGCCGATGCCTTCACCATCTGCGACGGCTACCACTGTTCGATCATGGGACCGACCCATCCCAACCGGCTGATGTCGGTGTCGGGAACCATCGACCCCGACGGCAAGCACGGCGGACCGGTGCTGATCACCAACCCTTCTCCCGACGCTCGCTTCAGCGTGAACTGGCCGACCATGCCCGAGGTGCTGGAGGACGCCGGGGTGTCGTGGAAGGTCTACACGCCACCGGACGCCCAGTACCGGGTGGACTCTCCGCTGGTCATGCTGGTCTCCGATGCCATCCTCCCGTATTTCTCCCAGTACTCGAATCCGGCTTCCGCCCTCTACCAGAAGGCGTTCATCCCTACCTTCCCCAACGACTTCGCCCAGGATGTCAAGAGTGGAACCCTGCCCAAGGTGTCATGGATCATCCCGCCCCTCGGTTACGACGAGCACCCTCCGGCTCCGCCCGCCCTGGGGGCCTGGTTCATCGACCAGGTCCTCCAGACCCTGATCTCCAATACCGAGGTGTGGTCGAAGACCGTCCTCTTCGTCATGTACGACGAGAATGACGGCATCTTCGATCACGTTCCCCCTCCCACCCCTCCACCGGGCACCCCCGGTGAGTTCCTGACCGTGAACCCGCTGCCGGCCGACGCCCAGGGCGTGAACGGTCCGATGGGACTGGGATTCAGAGTCCCGATGCTGGTGGTGTCCCCCTTCAGCCGGGGCGGCTACGTGGCCTCCGAGGTGTTCGATCACACGTCTCAGTTGCGCTTCCTCGAGGAGCGCTTCGGAGTGCGGGCACCGAACATCTCCGCCTGGCGACGCCAGACGGTGGGAGACCTGACCTCTACCCTGCAAATGGCAAAGCCGGACGCCACTCGACCGAACCTCCCGTCCACCGCCGGCGACACCGTGGCCGCCGTCACCGCCGAGGGCTGTCAGTCAACCGACATCGTCGAGATCAACAGCGGTCAGCCCCCCTACCCGATGGCCTCCATCCAGGTCATGCCCACCCAGGAGCCCGGCGCTCCCCGGCGGATTCCCGGGCACTGAGGGACCCGCTGGAGCCGCCCGGTGTCGGTGCCGGACGGGTCGATGCAAACGCCGACCGGCGGTTACCATGCCCGGAT
Source organism: uncultured Acidimicrobiaceae bacterium (assembly GCA_963819695.1). Classification (GTDB taxonomy): domain Bacteria; phylum Actinomycetota; class Acidimicrobiia; order Acidimicrobiales; family RAAP-2; genus DASZIT01. The sequence continues at coordinate 681,879 of CAWFXD010000002.1, forward strand.
GGACGCGACCAACGACAGCTCCTCGAGCTATGCGACCGACATCCAGCCGCTCTTCCGGGAACGGGATCGAGAGTCGATGGCCCGGCATTTCGATCTCTGGGCCTACGACGACGTGCGGGCCCATGCTTCGGCCATCCTCGAACGGGTGCAGAACGGTTCGATGCCCTGCGATGGCGCCTGGCCGGCGGAGCGGGTCCAGGTATTCCGGGGATGGGTCGACTCCGGGATGGCGCCGTAAGCCGGTTGGACTGGGCGACGGGTCGCCAGGAGGCAGGCGCGGACCGCGACGGTTGCGGTCAGACCGGGAGCGGGTCGGGCTCCGGCCGGGGCTCGAGGGCCGGCTCGGGCACCGCCTCTTCCCCTCCGGCCGACAGGTGGGGGAGGTGCTCGTCGAGCCAGTCGGGGAACCACCAGTTGGCCTTGCCGAACAGGAACATGAGCGCCGGGACGATGGTCATGCGGATGATCACCGCGTCGATGAGGATCCCGGCCGCCAGACCCAGGCCGAACTCCTTGATGACCCGCTGGCCGCCGAACATGAACGAGCCGAACACCAGGATCATGATGAGAGCCGCGGCGGTGATGGTCTTTCCGGTGGCGGCCAGTCCCTTGCGGACCGCCTCGCGGCTGTCGCCGCACTTGACCCACTCCTCGTGGATGCGACTGACCAGGAAGACCTCGTAGTCCATCGACAGTCCGAAGAGGATGGCGAACAGCATGACCGGCAGGAAGGACTCGACGGGCCCGGCCCGGTTCACCCCGAAGATGGCGCTCAGCCAGCCCCACTGGAAGACGGCCACCAACACCCCGAACGCCGCCCCGATGGACAGGAGGTTCATGACCGCCGCGGTCAGGGGGATGATCAGGCTCCGGAACACCAGGGCCAGCAACAGGAAGGAGAGCACCACCACCAGTCCGATGAAGAGCGGAAGCTTGGAGGTCAGCACCTTGGAGAAGTCGGCGAAGATGGCGGTGTTGCCCCCGACGTAGACGGCGACATCCGACCCGGCCACCACCTGTGGGACGGTTTGGGTTCGGAGGTGGGTGATCAGGTCGGCGGTGGAGGCGTCCTGGGGCGACGATGCGGGATAGACCTGGATCAGCGAAACCTGCTGGCCGCCCTTGGCCGGGAAGATGACCGGCGGGGAGACCCGGGCGACATCGGGCTGGGTCTTCACCGCGTCGGCAAGCTGGTTGATGACCTGGCGGTTGGCGGTGCCCGGGTTGGCGGTGACCAGCTCCAGCGGCCCGGTGAAGCCCGGCCCGAAGCCCTTGGCCAGCAGGTCATAGGCCTGGCGGGTGGTGGTCGACGTCGGATCGTTGCCCTGATCCGAGTTGCCGAGACGGAGTGAGAAGAACGGTAGCGCCACCAGCACGATGACGATGAGGGCGAGGACGGCCGGCACGCCCGAGTGGCGCTGGATCAGTCCGGCATACCGGGGCCAGAAACCGGTGTTGCCGCTCCCGACCACCCGGGGGCCGGTGGTGGCCAGCTCGCGCTTCTGCTTCCGGCTGAGCACCTTGGGCCCGATGAACCCGAGGAAGGCGGGCAGCAGGGTGAGAGCGGCCAGCATGGTGAAGGCCACCCCGATGGCGGCGGCCACGGCCAGGCCGTAGAGGAAGCTCACCCCGAGGGCGAACATGCCGAGCAGGGCGATGCACACGATGATCCCGGCGAAGAGGACGGCCCGGCCCGAAGTGTTCACCGCGTTGACGATCGACTCCTCGGTGTCGTTACCGGCGATGAGGCCCTGTCGGTGTCGGGTCACGATGAATAACGCGTAGTCGACCCCGACCCCCAGCCCGATGAGTGCCACCAGTTCCACCGAGAACTGGGGCATCTTCAACAGGTGGCTCAGGAGCCCGATGACGCCGATGGCGGTGCCCAACGAGGCCAGCGCCGATATCAACGGAAGCGCCATCGCGAATCCCGACCGGAAGATGAAGGCCAGGACCATGGCGGCCAGGAAGACACCCAGCAGCGTGCTGATGCCGCCGAAGGATTGCGGATTGGAGGCTTCGGCCAGCTGGCCGGCCACCGCCACCTGCAAGTCCGGACCTTGGGCGGTCTTCGCCGCCGTCACGAACTGCTTGGCCAACGAGGTGTTGTTGCCGAGGTTCTCCTGGTTGAAGGTCACGGTGACGAACCCGATGGTCCCGTCCTGGCTGACCTGGCTCGATACGCCGGATGCCCATCGCGGCGGCGCGAGGTTGGATACGTGGGGGACGGTCTTCACCCGGGAGATCATCTGGTTCACCGCGGCCGCGACAGCGGGGTCGGTGACTTTGGTGCCGCCGGAGGCTTGGAACACGATCTGCTCGGTGTCGCCCGATTGTCTGGGTGCCGCCGACTGCAGGAGGGAGAGCGCCTGGGTCGATTCGGTGTGCGGGAGGGTGAAGCTGTTGGAGTAGGCGGTGCCGACCGCGTTGGAGAGAAACGACATGCCGACCAGGGCCACCAGCCAGAAGAGCAGTACCCAGCGGCGATGGCGGACACACCATGAAGCAAGCGATTTCATTGGGGAGGATTCCTTGCGATTGTGGTTCGGGTGGCGGATCGGCGTTGGCCTCAGGTGAACGTCGACGATCTTGGTGGGAACGTTGTCCCGATCACAGATCTGGGCTTGCCCTCTGAGCCGAAAGCTCGCCCCGTGCGGCCTCTTGAAGGACTCATGGTACTAGAGGATGAGCGGGCGGCGACATTCGAGCCCGGGCCTGTTCGTCGGTGGACCATGATGACCGGATGGATGTTTCCGACCGTCTGGTGCCACTGAGCGGTGCCTTCAATTTTCGCGATCTCGGCGGTTACCCGGCCGGGGACGGCGAGGTCGTCCGACGTGGCCGGCTGTTCCGGAGCGACGGTCTCCACCGGCTGACCGACGCCGACATCGACCTCCTCGGTTCCATCGGGCTGGCCACCATCATCGACCTCCGGACACCCGGCGAGGTGGAGAACACCGGCCGGGGATTGCTGGGGGACGAGGCGATCCGCTATCACCACCTCGCCGTCGTGCAACGGGGTGGGGGCGAAGCCGTCGGAGCCCCGGCCCCGGCGGGTGACGACCTGGCCGAACGCTATCTCTGGTATCTCGACACCGGCCGCCAGGCCCTGGTCGAGGCCATCGGCCTGGTGGCCGAGCCCGCCAACCACCCGCTGGTCTTCCACTGCACCGCGGGCAAGGATCGGACCGGGGTGCTGGCCGCTCTGGTTCTGGACATCCTCGGTGTCGACCGGGAGGTCATCGTCGCCGACTACGTGATCACCGCCGACCGGTTGGAGCTCATCATTGATCGGATCCGGGCCGACCCGACCTACTCGGCCGGGATGTCGAAGGTCCCCGCCTCCCGATTCACCGTGGAGGCCGGCACCATGGAGCGATTCCTCGATGGGCTCCAGGCCATCTTCGGGGGCGCCCGATCATGGGCCATCGATGCCGGCGTGTCGGCGGGCGACCTCGACCGGATGAGATCCGACCTGCTCGGTACCGGCCGGATAGACCAGCCGGCTTGGCCCCCGAGGGCTGGTCGGCGGCCGAATCCGGTCTCGCGGTGGCCGGGACGGCGATGTGGTGGAGAATGGTGACGAGCCACGGTGCCCACCCGCTGGTTCGAAGGAGTCAGTCATGAGCCAAGCCGCCGACCTTGTGATCATCACCGCTGGCGGTCGGGATGGTGGCGCTGGTCACCTTCGTCGGGGTGATGGCGTGGAGGATGGTGCGGAAGGTGCGGAAATGGCGGGCCCGGCTCGAGCTGGTCCTCCCCCGGACGATGTCCAAGCCCGGCCCCGACCTGCTGGCGTCCGGCTGGTCCCACGCCTACCGGACATCACTGGCGGCCGGTGCCATGGTGAGAAGCGGGAGCCGTCGGGAGGCGATGTGGTTGCGCCGGGACCTGTGGTCGCACGTGAGCGCCGCGGAGGTCGGCGGTCAAGACCGCCGACGCGACCGGCACCCCGCTGGGTCAGCTTCCCCATCTGGTCGGCCATCTCCGCGATCAGGCCCAGCGCCACGATCAGGTGCTGATCCTGGCCAGCAAAGGCGTACCGGTTGGCTGGTTCGGTGGATGCCCGGGCCGAAACCGGTCGCATCATCGGCCAGGCGGATGCGGTGTCGGCCGCGGTCATCGATGCGCGTCCGGGCCGACGCCACCATCGATGACCGACAGCTGGCGACGGCCCTCGACCACGAGACCCGGTCGGTGTCCCACGGTGCCGCCCGGGTCCACTCCCTCATGGACGTGGCACCGGGCTGCCGCCGGTTGCCACCACCGCCAGACAGACGGCGCTCAACCCGGTGAGGCCCAGCAGCAACACGGTGAAACTGGTGAAGCGGGCGAGCTCGGCCAACGCGACGGGGAGGGCGAAACCCACGTAGGTCAACGCGTAGAACACCGCGTTCAACCCGGCCAGCTCGTCGGGGCCGGCGATGCGTTGGACCTCGAGGAGCCCGCCGACCAGGCAGACCCCGTATCCGGCGCCCAGCACGGCACCGGCCGCCACCACCACCAGCGGGCTGGTCAGCTCCGCGGCCAAGGCGGCCACCGCCATCCCCATCGTCACCAGGGTGAGTCCGGCCACCGCCCCCCGGGGGCTCCCGACCCGGTCGAACCGGCGGGCCACCGGTTGGATGGCCACCCCGACCCCGAGGGTGAGCGCGGCGACCAGGCCGGCGAAGGCGATCCCGAAGCCCTGGGTCCGCCCGCTCACCACCGACGGGAGCACCGCGAACGAGACGGACGCCGAACCGAACACCCAGGGGGCCATCGGCACCACCACCGAGAGGAACCGGGAATGGGTGGCGGCCGGCACCCGCAGCCGGGCGGCCAGGCTCGGCCCCGGGTCGGCCCGGCGGGGGACGGTTTCGGGGGCCGGCCACAAACCGGGGAGCACCAGCGCCATCACCGCCAGGTGGGGGAGGTAGGAAGACAGCCAACGGGGCCGGGGCCCACTGGGCGATGAGGCCGGCGGCCAGCGGTCCGAGCCCGAAGCCGGCCGAGAGCCCGATCGCCGCTCTCCTGGCCCCGGACTGTTCGCCGGCGGCCATGTCGAACGGGGGGACCGACAGCTCCTTGACCCAGGCGGTGCCGGCCGCGAAGACCGCCCCGCTCACCGTGCCGGCCAGGAAGCGACCCACGAAGAGCAACGGTGTGGAGTCGGCTCCGACCATCAGCACCACCGTGGCCACCACCGACATCACGGCCGCCGGCGCCACCACCGTTCGCCGGCCCCATCGGTCCGACGCCGGCCCGCCGACCAGGAGGGCGGGAATCAGCCCGAGGGCGTAGATCCCGAACAGCGCCTCGTTGACGCTGAGGGTCAGACCCCGGTGCTGGTGGTAGGCGATCAGGAGCGAGGTGAACTGGTTGGCCCCCAGCCGACCCCGAACATCACCGCGGCCACGGCCAGCCAGCTGCGGCGGCTGTGCACTCATGCCGACGTCACCGTTGGGTCCGGTGTTCGCTCAGCCGCACACGGTCCCGGCGGCGGGAAGGGTGCCGTCCAGGAAGTAGGTGGTGACGAGTTGTTGCCGGCAGAAACCGACGAGCCACCTGTCTGCCCTTGGGCCCGGTCGTCATCCGACCGACCCTAACCGCCGGGTTCGAGCGCCTCGAGCCCTGAGCTGGGCCGGACTCCGCTGGTAGGGTCGAGTTCGACGTCTGCGCCGGCAGCGCCGCGTCGACGCGCGAGGCGCTCGGACCGGCAATGGAGCACGATGGCAGCACCCGCGGAAATCCCTCGACTTCGATCCCATCGAAGAGGCACGCCGCCAATGGCGTGCCCACGGGTGGGATGCCGCGGCGCCGGGGATGGCCGCGGTGACGTCGATCATGCGGGCGCACCAGATCTACCTGGCTCGGGTCGACGCCGCCCTCCGCCCGTTCGACCTGACCTTTGCCCGATACGAGCTGTTGATGCTGTTGAGTCTGAGCCGGACCGGGGCCCTGCCACTTTCCCGGGTCGGTGCCCGCCTGCAGGTGCATCCGGCCAGTGTCACCAACGCCGTCGATCGGCTCGAGGCGCAATCGCTGATCACCCGGCTCCCGCACGCCACCGACCGGCGCACCACCCTGGCCAAGATCCTCCCGGAAGGAAGGCGGGTGGTCGGGTTGGCCACCGAGGCCCTCAACGATCAGGTGTTCACCGACCCCGGCCTCACCGGCGACCAGGCGGACACGCTGTTCTCGTTGATCCGATCCCTCCGGATCGGCCAGGGCGACTTCCATGGATGACCGGGGTTCACAGACCGCCCAGAACGGCTGACAGCCGCTCGATGGCGCCCGGGGTGCGGGCCCCCCACCAGAACAGGTCCTTCCCGTCGACGAAGGTGGTGGGGGCGACCGACTGAGAGCTCGGGGAGCTGCCGCCGGGTGAACGGGTAGGGCTCGCTCGGGGCCAGGACCACATCGGGATGGCGGACGATGGCGTCTTCGAGCTCGATCGTCGGGTAGGGGCCGTCGTCACCGAACACGGTGGCGACGCCGAGGTGGGCCAGAAGGGAGGCGCCATAGGTAGGCATGCCCAGCGCCATCCACGGTCGCCGCCAGATGGGCACGAACGCGGTCATTCGGGTTAGTTCCGGCTCCGGGCAAGATAAATGGTTGACATCGCGCCCCTATTCGGTGCGACAATTCCTCCATGGCGGGGTTGACGTCCTCGAGCGAGCGGATGCGCAACACGTGGACGGGCACGCCCCGGGCCACCAATGCGTCGTGGTCCTCGCGCCGGTTCTCTTCCTCGTCCACCACCACCAGCTCGGGGTCGAGCTCGACGATCTTGTCGATAGGCGGGATCCTTGGTCCCCCCGACATGGGGGATGTCAGGTTGCTCGCAGAAGCGGGTGCAGGCCACCGGCGGGTGGCCCCAGCTGATGAGGGTCTCGGTGGCCGACGGGACCAGGCTGACGATGTTCATCGGGTGGGATCCTCTCCGCCGGCAGAGTACCAGCGGGGGTCGGGACGAGGCCCCCGGGCGGCCGGTCCCGGGAATGGTCGCCGGCACCCGGACGTTGGCAGAGCTCGTGAGTGCGCTCGGTTTTTCCTCCGAGCCAGATCGGGACATCAGGGATCACCGCCGCCCGGGTTGATGTGGCCCGGGCCCTGGGGATCGGCGGGGTGGTGGCCTACAACTGGTGGGTGGCGGTGCCCTTCGTCCCGGGGCTGATGACCTCCCACAACGAATTCTTCTCCGACCTCGAAGTGCCGGGCCTGCGAGATGCCGACCTCATGCAACGGGCGGACCTGGTCGCCGGGGTGGTACTGCTCATCGCCCTGTTGATGCGGGGCGCCTCCGGCCGGAATGGTGCCCGCCGGGAATGGAAATGGTTGGTGGCCTTCGCCGCCGCCGGCGCCATCGGGGGCAGGTTCCCCTACGTCTGCTCCGAGGGGCTGAGTGCCACCTGTCGCAACCTCGAGTGGCACTTGCAGCTGCCAGCTGCACCATTACATCCACGTGGTGTCGGGCATCGCCGAGTTCGCGTTTCTGACGGTGGCCGTGATCGTGGCCGTCCGCCGCACCCGGGGCGAGACGACCTGGCAAGCCCGTGCCTACCGGGTCATCCTAAAGTGCTGATCGTCGGCTACCCATGCTGGGTTTCGTCTACCTCAGCGATCGGCTGGGTGCATTCGTCGAGCCGGTCTTCTTCGTTTCCTTTTCCGCCATGATCATCGTCTCGCTGTTCGAACCGGTGGGCAGAGTCGACTCGGCAGCGCCGCGACCGATGATGAACCGGCGATGGCGGAGGCAGCCGAATGGGACGGCGTCCGTACCACCGGGAACGCCTGAGCGCCACCGGTTTTCTGCCCCATCGCCAGGCACCACCAGGCACGAATTGGCGAATTCTCGACACTCCGGCTCAGGATGCGCCTAGGGTATTGCCACCGTCGACCCATTTCACGCGGGCTGACGGTGGTTGGGCTTCAAAATGGATCCCCGCGATTATGTGCGTGAAGTCAGCTCAAGGAGTAACAGTTATGCCAGTAGGTGCAGTCAAGTGGTTCAACGCCGAGAAGGGCTTTGGTTTCATTACGCCCGACGGCGGCGGGGATGATCTCTTCGTCCACCAATCCGAAATCCAGATGGAAGGCTTCCGCGACCTCGCGGAAGGCCAGCGTGTGGAGTTCGAGACGAAGCAGGGCCAAAAGGGCCTGCAAGCAAGCCAGGTCCGCAAGATCTGAATTCGACGATCACCGGGTGTCGACCCGACGGCCTCACCGTTCCGGTGGTGATCGTCGGGCCGGCACCCGGTGGCGTTTGAAGCCGCTGGAACCCCGGTTCCTGGCGGATGTTTTCGTTTTGGGGCCCCCGGTTCGACCAGAAGCCGGGCCGCCCCGTGTTCTGTCGTGTCCAAAGCCAGACCGGCCGACCTCGACCGACAGCTCACCAACCGATCGTGCCGATCTTGTTTGCGCACCCTGACGTCGGACGGCCCGGCCGGCTGAGTGCCGACCGGGCCGTTTCCGATCCTGATCCGGTTGCCGGCCGCCGCCGTACCGGATTTTCTGCGTCATGCCTGGGCCGGACCGGCTACCACGACCCGCACCCGTTCTGGTCGGGGACATAGCTGGTGCCCTCGATCCGCTGGGCCACGGCAATCTGCGCCTCCGGGGAGACGTCGGAACCGCCTCCGTTGGCATACCAGTTGGTGGCATTGATCCCAGCGAGTCGGGGTAATCGGCGCTGGCGGCACCGACCCAGCCGCCCTCCTCGCAGACGGCCACCCGGCTCCATTCGGTATACGCCGAGTCGGCGCCGGCGGAGCTGGCGGTATCCGCCGCCGGGGCCACCGGCGCGGGGGCCGGCGTTGACCGGCGCGGGGGCCGGCGTCGGGGCTGGGACCACGACCGGTGCCGGCGTTGCCACCGGTGCCGGCGTTGCCACGGCGCCGGGCAGCCGCCACCGGAGCCGTCTTGGTGCTGGCCGCGGCCACCTGTCCGGCTCCCAGCGAGAGCAAGGCTCCCAGGCCGGAGACGGTGGTGGCGTGGCTTCCCGACGAGTTCGACGAGTCGAACGCAACCAACGCGCTCGGTATCGACGAACCGGGCGTCGAGGGGTGATGGGATGCCGTCGAGGCGGCCTGTGAGCTGACAGGCCGGGTCAGGACGGCGGAACTGATGGCAATGATGATTGCGACGGTGAAAACCGCCACGAGTGCAATGCGGGTCCGCATGGCACCTCCCTTCGTAGGGCGCGTGAGCGCCTTCCTCTGCTCGGTGTTGGCGGGCTCCGGCCCATTGCATTCGGTCCCCGGACGACGAGCGGGAAGGCTTCGTTCGTCCTGGCTTTACGCCGTAGGGTGTGCGGCCGGTTGGTCTACGCCCAAAATTGCTTCGTAGGTCAGTCCTCGTTCATCATCGTCGTCGTCTTCTCACGCAGGCGCGCGGCGTCACGCCACACGTTCCCCCACGTGGTTGCGCTCATCCGCCAGGGGTCTGACGGCGTCGGCCTCGGCACCAGGTGTCGGTGAGTTCCAACCCGGGTGGGGTTCTCCGAGGAATCCGGACAACCCAGCCAAATTGCGCTTGCAGAAGTATACATGGCCGCCGCACGATCCCTCGGCATGGCCCCTGACCAGGGAATATATGCGTCCGACCCCTCGGATCCCGGCGAATCGCCACCCTCTCACCGGGCACCCAGCGTGCCGGTGAGGTCTCGGAAAGCGGCAATTTGATGCCTGGTCGGCCGATCACCGATCGGATTCGGTGGGTTGGCGATGCGGATGAGGCTGGACGGCGGCGTCAAGAACCGGCGGCCGGGTCCGGGTCGGGGCCGTCGATCTGCAACGACGGGAGGAGGGGGGAAAGGGTCCGGGCCCGGACGCATCCGGCCCACACCCCGAGCCCGTAGGCGACATCGTCGACGATGGAGGCCACCGACCACCGGACCGGGTCGAGACCCGGGCGCCGTTGCCACCACTCGACCAGCGGGGGGACCGCGGCCAGGGTCACCGCCGCCCGCCGGACCCGGCGTCCTCGCCTCCCGGGTCCCAGCCCGAGGGCGACCAGCGCCGGGCCCGCCACCACCGTGGCCGCCCGCCCCAGCCCGAACAGCGTCCAGGCCGTGCCCTGGGCGCTCCAGCGCAGGGCCAGGCCCGGCGGGATGTCCAGCCATCGGACCCGCCAGGCCAAATTGACGCCGTAGAGGGCGGTGACCAGCGCGGATGTCCGCGGCCGGCCAGCCAGGAGGGCGAGGGCGGCCACCGCCGGCCAGGGCCGGAGGTACACCGGGGCCAGCCGGCCGGGGTGGCGCTGGGCCAGCGGACCCGCGGACGTCCCGTAGCGGAACCGTCGGCCGAGCAGGCCGGCCCAGGTCGCGGGGGCGTGGTGTCCGACCTCCACCGACGGCAGGTACCTCACCTCCCATCCGGCATCGACCAGGGACCAGACCAGGTCCACGTCCTCGCCGAACCGAAGGCCGGGATCGAACCCGTCGGCCACCGCCCGGCGGCGGACGACCAGCGCGGCGGTCGGCACGTACCTGACCCGCCGGTCGGGTCCCACCGCGCCCGGCTGGGGTCCCATGTCGAGGGGTGAGCGTCCCCGGTTGAATCGGTCACGGGAGGACCCGGAGGACCCGACCGGCCGGACACGGGGGGCAACCGCCCCGACCGCGGGGTCGTCGAGCATGCGCACCAGCGGGCCCAGCCAACCGGGGCCGGCCACGCAGTCACTGTCGAGGAAGGCGACCAACTCGGAGTCGACCTGGGCCAGGCCCTCGTTGCGGGCCGCGGCCGGGCCTCCGTTGACGCGGCGGACCCGTAACCGGGCACCGTGCCGGCGGCAGACCTCGGCCACCGGGCCCGGGTCCTGCGACCCGTCGTCCACCACCAGTACCGGAGTGTCGGGGCCCAGCGAGGTGAGGCACCGGTCGAGCAACTCGCTCCGGTCCCGAACCGGGATCACCACGGTGACGTCGGCGACCACCCCGGACGTTCCGGTGGGGGGGACCGGATGGGCCATTCCCGCCTCCACCAACCGGCGGCCGAGCTGCCGTTGCGCCCCGGTCAGGGGGCCGCCGCCGGTGAGGGCGGCCAGCGCCGACCGTCCCGCCGTCGGCCAGCCTCAGGATCCTTCCCGGTTGTCCGCCGACCAGGATGGTGCCACCGGCCAAGGTCCTCACCGACGGGTCGAGGAGCAGGTGGAACCCGGCCGGCAGTTCGGACCCGGGAGCCGGCGGGCTCAAAGAGACAGTCCACCGTCCACCGGGACGACGGCGCCGGTGATGCCCCCGGTGTCGGGGCCGGCCAGCCAGACAATGGCCCGGGCCACCTCCTCGGGGGACAACAGCCGCTCGACCGGCACCTGGGCGGCGAACGACTCGGCGTCGGGCAGGCCGTAGAGCCGGGCGCTCTCGTCGAGCAGGGGGGTGGCCGTCGAGCCCGGGCTCACCCCGACCGCGGTCACCCCCGTCCCCCGGAGATCCACCGCCAGCCCTCTGACCAGGCCGGCCACTCCGGCCTTGGCCGCCCCGTAGGCGGCCAGCCCCGGCAGCCCCCGGGTGGCCGCCGCCGAGGCGACGGCGATGAACCGTCCTTCCCGGGGCGGCGGACGGCGGAGCAACGCGGGTATCCCGGCCCGGGCGGCGGTCAGCGGGCCGCCGAGGTCGGTGTCGATCACCGCCCGCAGCTCGGCCTCCGGCATCTCCCAGAGGGGCACCCCTCCGGCGATCACGCCGGCGACCGCGATGACCGCGTCGAGACCCCCGAAACTCTCCTCGGCTCGGGCCACCGCCGCCCTCATCTCCCCGGGGTCGCAGGTGTCGGCCCGGTGGGCGAGGACCTCCGCACTCCCGGTGGAGACCACCACCGCCCGGAGCTCTTCCTCGGTGCCGAGCCGGTAGGGGAGCCGGGGGTCGTCGGCGGCGCGGTCGACGGCCACCACCGACCATCCGGAGGCGGCCAGGGCCAGGACGGTGGCCGCCCCGATCCCCCGGGCCGCTCCGGTCACCAGTGCCACCCGGCTCATCGGGGTGCCTCCTCGCCGCCGGATCCGTCCACCGATCTGATCAGGTCGTCCACCGCGTCGGCCAGGAGCCGGTCCCCCTCTTCCCGGGTGGCCGAGGTCGGATCGCCGAGCACTCCGTTCGGGCTCACCGAGCGGACCCCTTCGGCCCGGAGCCGGGGGAGGAGCTCGGCCAGCGGCCGGGGGTCTCCGGGTTCCGCCACGGCCAGATGGACCCGGTCGGGATCGATGGCCAGCATCAGCGAGGTCTCGGTTCGACCGGCATGGGCGTCACCTTGCCACCGAGGCGTCCACCCGCGCACCTCCCGGCCTTCGGCGCGCAGTCGGGACACCGCCCGTTCCACCGGCGACGGAGTTCCCCCCGTGGGTGGAGACCATCACCACCCCGGCGAACGCCGCGCTGGCCGATCGGCCCAGCTCCACCAACAGCAGCTCGGTGGCGTCCCGGCCGATGGAGAGGGTCCCGGGGAACCCGTCGTGCTCCCCGCACGATCCGTAAGGGGAGAGGGGGGCGACGACGGCGTGCGGGAGCCGGAGGCCGATGGCGGGATGGGAGACGATGGCCACCGCGATGTCGGTGTCGGTGGTGACCGGCAGGTGCGGACCGTGCTGCTCGGTGGATCCCACCGGGACCAGGAGGACCCCGCCCCGGCCCGGCGAGGTTCCCGACCTCCGGCCAGGCGAGCTCGGCCAGGACGGTCACCGCCCGGCCTCGGTCTCGGTCGGCCCATCGAGATAGCCGTGACGGTTCAGGAAGTCGAACAGGGCGTCGGCCGCCCGCGAGGCGTCGACCGGCCCGATCACGGTGGGCGGGTCATGGGCCACCAGCGCCCCGGTGAGGGCCAGCAGCCGCAGCCGCGGATCATCGCCCTCCGGCGGGGGGACCACCCGGGTTCGGGGCCGGAACGGTCGCACCGGGCCTTCCGCCGGCTGACCCGGTCCCGGACCGACGGGTCCGGGGCTGGGCCGGATGGCGGGGATGGCGGTGGGCTGGGCGGCCAGGGTGGCGGTCAGCGAAGCCCGGCGCAACCGGATCCCGGCCCCCTCCACCGAACAGACGGCCGGGCAGGCGACCCGGAGGCGCTCCCGCCAGCCCCCGTCCAGCCGTCGGTCGGCCACCAGGGTCAGCGGCTGATCCGAGGGGGCGAGGGCGACCAGACCCAGCGCCTGGGCCGCCCCCAGCTCATGGGCGAGAAACGCCGGCAACGCCCCGGTGCCGCGGTCGGCCGACCGGTCGCCGCACAACACCAGGGCCGGCCCGCCGTACGGGCGGAGGGCGGCGGCGATGGCGATGGCCTCGGCCCGCTCGTCCGACCCCAGGCCCTCCGCGTAGCCCTGATCCGACGACGGGCCGTCGACCGCCACCCGGAGGGCGGTGGCGCCGAGCGGCCACGGCCTCCCGGAGCCACGGGTCGGCCGACGGCGGGGCGGCGGTGACCGACCACCACGTGGCCGGACCAGGCCCCGGCGATGCGAAAGGCATGCTCGAGGGCGGCGGCGTCGGCCGCCGACAGCCCGGCGCCCAGCTGGTCGCGGACGACGGCACCGGTCAGCGGATCGACCCGGGGCCGGAGGTCGCCGATCCGGAGGCAGGCGACCACCATCGGGCCGGAGCCGGGGTCAGCCATGGTGGAAGACGACGCCCTGGCCGCCGTCGGGGTAGGTCCAGGCGATGGCGCCGTCGTGGTTGCAGACCATGTAGCAGGTCCCGCACTCGAAGCACTCCTCGTAGTTGAAGAGGATGCCTCCCTCCGACGGTGGGGGCGAACAGGTTGGCCGGGCAGGCGGTGACGCAGGCCTGGGTGGTGCACGACCGGCAGACATCGCGAGTCGACCACGATGTGGGCCCGGGCGCCCGACCCGGAACTCGACGGTGGCCATCCGGTCCTCGAAGGCGATGCCCCGCCAGGGGCCACCCGTCCCCGGATTGGCTGCCGGGCGCTCCGGCCGGCCGGCTCACCCGAAGATCCTCGCGGCCCGGGCGGCGTCGGCGGCCATCTGCCGGAGCTTGACCCCGTGCTTGGCCGCCGCCGCCCGGGTGATCCGGAGGCCCCCCCGCTTGGGGGTCGGGATTGGTCACGGTGAACATCCCCTCCACCAGGTCGCAGACCAGCCCCGGGTAGCGCTGCTGGATCCGCTCGGACAGGACCAGCCCCGGGGCCTTGCGCAGCCGTTTGTGGTCGGCCAGCACAAACTGGCCCTCGAGGTCGGCCCGGTAGGAGGCGAGCCCCACCGCGGAGCAGTCACCGGCGGCGATGGCCCGGTCGATGGCCCGGCCGGCGGCCAACCCGGAGCCGATGGCGAAATTGACCCCTTCCAACCACAGCCCGGCGGCCAGGGTCATGGCGGCGGCGTCGCCGGCCACCAGCATCCCGTCGGTCGCCATCACCGGCATGGTGTCGTAGCCCCCTTCGGGGATCAGGTGGGCCGAGTACTCCCGCAGGGTGGCGTCCCGGAGGTAGGGAGCGATGGAGGGGTGGCCCTTGAGGTCGGCGATCAACTCCTCCGGCCGTACCTTGGCCTCGGCCAGGTGGGTCAGCGAGAGCACCACCCCGAGGCTCACGGTGTCGGCATTGGTGTAGAGGAACCCGCCCCCGGGAATCCCCCGGGTGCAGCCCAGCATCTCGATGTCGACACCCTCGTCCCCCCGGAGCCCGAACCGCTCGTCGATCACCGGGCGGGGGAGGTCCAGGACCTCTTTGACGCCGAGGGTGTGGTGGGAGGCCTCGGCCACCGGCATCAGCCCGGCTTCCTTGGCCAGGAACGAGTTGACCCCGTCGGCGGCCACCACCACCCTGGCCCACAGCTCTCCCTGCTCCCGATCGGTACGGACCCCGACGATCCGCCCGCCGGCGTCCCGCAACAGGTGGGTGGCGACGGTGGAGGTGACCAGCACCGCGCCGGCCTCCACCGCCTTGCCGGCCAGCCAGCTGTCGAAGCCGCGACCGAACGGTGGTCATCCCGTTGTAGGGGGCCTCCCCCCACGCCGTCGACCGGTAGTCGACCGACACCGACTGGGTGTCGGTCATCATCATGGTCGACCGTCGGACCACCCAGCGCTCGACCGGGACCTGCTCCCACCACCCGGGGACCACCTCGTCGAGGATCCGCCCGTAGACCACCCCGCCGTAGACGTTCTTGGAGCCGGGGAACGGCCCGCGCTCGACCAGGACGACCGAACGGCCGGCCCGGGCCAAGGCCAGGGCGGCGGCCGAGCCGGCGGGTCCGGCACCGACCACCACCGCGTCGAACACCGGGGACCCCGGCGCGCCGCCGGTCCCGGTCACGACCCGCCTCCCGCCGGGTCGGGGATGGCGCCGGCCGGGACGGCGATGCCGAACCGCCGGGCCAGCTCGGCCAGCAGCCCGGGACCGTCGGTGACCAGTCCGAGATCGGCCATCGCCGTCATCGGGCAGGAGGGGTCGGTGTTGACGCTGACCACATGGCGTGGGGCCCCGAGCCCGCCGACGTGCTGGGTGGCCCCCGACACCCCGAAGGCGATGTACAGGTCGGGATCGACGGCCACCCCGGTGGTCCCGATCTGGCGCTCGTAGCCGATCCAGCCGGCGTCGGTGACCACCCGGGTGGCCCCGGCCGACGCCCCCATCGCCGCCGCCACCCGGACCAGGAGCTCGAAGGTGGCCCGGGCCCGCCGGTCGGAGGCATGCGAGGCCAGGCCGGCCCCGCCGGCCAGCACCCGGGTGGCATCGGCCAGGTCCATGGTGGCGGGGTCGGGCTTCAGCACCTCGATGACCTCGGGGTCAAGCGGAGGGCCGGACGCCCCCGCCGGCGCGGTCTCCGCCGGGGCGATGAGCTCCGGCTCCCAGGACGGCGGCCGGTCCACCGGGAGCACGGTGCGGCTCCCCGGCACCAGGGTGGCCACCGCCGGGCCGTCGACGGTCACCACCACCAGGATCCGGTCGTCGAGCCGGGACACCTCGGCCCGGACCCCGGCTCCGGCCGGACCCGTCCGGACACCGACAGAGACGGCGTGGGCGAGGAAGGGCACCCCGAGTCGGGCCGCCACCCGCGGGCCGAGATCCCGGCCGTCGGGGGAGGCGGGCATCACCACCAGTGGCACCCCGGCCACCCGGGCGGCCACCACCCCGGACAGCGCCGCCGGCCGCAGCCCGGGACCCGTCTCGTCGCACCCGGCCCGCTCCGCGGCCCGCAACGACCGGGCCGCCTCCAGCGGTGCCGGAGCCGACCACCACCACCTGCCCCCCGGCTTCGGCCACCGCCTC
The DNA here is from genome assembly GCA_963819695.1 of uncultured Acidimicrobiaceae bacterium. Taxonomy (GTDB): domain Bacteria; phylum Actinomycetota; class Acidimicrobiia; order Acidimicrobiales; family RAAP-2; genus DASZIT01. The sequence goes on from CAWFXD010000002.1 coordinate 698,078, forward strand.
GTCGGCCCCGACCGGCAGCCGACCGTCGCGGGCCACCACCACCGCCACCGGTCGCCCGGGATCCAAACCGCTCACAGCGCCACCGCCGCCCGGTGGCCCTCGATGACCGCGGCGTGGGCCCGCCGGGGGGCCAGGCAGTCGCCCACCCGGTAGACGGGGAAGGCGGCGTCGCGCAGCTCCGACCACAAGGCGTCCTCGGGTTGCTGCTGGACGGCACAGCACCACCCAGTCGCACCGGCGTTGCTGGTCGGTGCCGGTGGGGTGGTGCTGCAGGGTGAGCTCGACGCCACCGGGATGGGAGCCTTCCTCGATGGGTCCGGCCCCCATCGGGACCAGGTCGACGCTCTGGGTGATCCCCTTGGCGTGGGCCTTCACGTTCCAGGTCTCCATGTCCAGGGTGATGCCCAGGTCCTGGCCGACGACCATGGCGTTGGAGACGATCTCCACCCTGCAGCCCCGGTCGGCCAGCAACTCGGCGGTGGAGGTGGCCTGGTGGAACCCGAGCTCGTCGACCACCACCACCTCCCCGTCGGGGGAGACCCGGCCCTCGAGCACGTCGCGGACGTCGACCACCCGGGGATGGTCGGCGGCCCACCAGGGCCGGGACGGGCGAGCGCCGGTGGCCAGGATCACCGCGTCGGGTTGTTCGGTCCGGATGGCGACGGCGTCGGCCTCGGCGCCGGTCCGGATGTCGACCCCGGCCCGGCGGGCGTTGACGATGAGGTTGCGGGCGATGTCGAGGAATTCGGCCCGGCTGGGCACGGTGGCCGCCACCTGCACCTGGCCGCCGAGGCGGTCCTGCCGTTCGAAGAGGACGACCCGGTGGCCGCGTTCGGCGGCGGTGACCGCCGCCTGCAGCCCACCCGGGCCCCCGCCCACCACCACCACTTTCTTCCGACGGTGCGGGACGGGGAGCGGTACCGCCTCCCGGCCGGTGCGGGGGCTCTCGATGCAACCGAGCCACCGGTTGAGGCCCATCCGGCCGACGCACTCCTGGTTGCAGGACAGGCAGGTCCGGATGTCGGTGGCGTGGCCGGACCGGGCCTTGGCCGCGAAGTCGGGGTCGGCGATCTGGCCCCGGACCACCCCGACCAGGTCGCACTGGCCCTCGTCGAGGGCCCGGTCGGCCTGCCGCGGGTCCTTGAAGCGACCGACCCCGACCACCGGGAGGCCCACCGCCTGGCGGATGGCGCTGGGGATGAACATGGCGTACCCCGGCGGGACCTGCATGCTGGCCTCGATCATGAACAAGGTGGCGGTGGCCACCCCGATCGAGGTGTTGATGTAGTCGACCCGGCCGCCGGCATCCACCATCTTGGCCACCGCCACCGCGTCGTCGATGCCGGTGCCCCCCTCGATGAGCTCGTCCCCGCAGAGGCGGACGCCGAGGGCCCGGTCGGTGCCGATCGCCTCGCGCACCGCGTCGACGATCTCCAGCAGGAGGCGGGCCCGGTTCTCCAGCGGCCCCCCGTAGCCGTCGGTCCGGCGGTTGGTGGCCGGGGAGAGGAATCCCCGCACGATGGACGAGTGGGAGCACTGGAGCTCGATGCCGTCGAAGCCGCCGGCGATGCAGCGTTCGGCCACCTGCCGCGTAGCCGGCCACGATCTCGGCGATCTCGAAGCGCTCGACCGCCTTCGGCACCTCCCGGAACAGCGGGTCGGGCACCGGGCTGGGGGCCCACACCGGCAGCCGGCTGTACATGCTCGACGCCTGGCCGCCGTTGTGGTTGATCTGGGCGAAGATCGGGACGTCGTGGGCGTGCACCGCCTCGGTGATGCGCCGGTAGCCGGGGAGGACCGCCGGGTTGAAGCCGTGGATCAGCTTCTCGTACGGCCAGTCGGTGACGTGGGTGGAGTGCTCCTCGGTGATGATCAGGCCGCTCCCGCCCGCCGCCCGGGCGGCGTAGTAGGCGGCATGCTGCTCGGTGGGCAGGCCCGCCGGCGGCGTAGTTGGTCAGGTGGGCGGAGAACACGATCCGGTTGCGGACGGTCACCGGCCCGATCCGGAGCGGGGTGAACAGCTGGCGGTAGTGGCTGCCGGCGCTCATCGGACGACCGGCCCGGCAGGCCGCTCCCGCGCCGATCTCCAGGGCCCGGCGCCGCCCTTCCAGGACGGCCTCGAGGATGGTGCGGGGGGCCACGCAGTCACCGGCCCGCGGGGTGCCCGGCCGGGCCTGGTACAGCGATTCCTCCGCCAGCCGGTGGCCGCAGTCGACGATGACCGCGGCGTCGATCTCCCGACGGTCGCCGGTCCAGACGTCGTCGAGCTGGACCCGGCCTCCCTTGGCGGCGCGGAGGATGGCCCGCAGCTCGCGCCGGACCCCGGCCCGCTGCAGCCGGGTATTGGCGTCGGCCAGGTCCCCGCTGAGGGCCAGCATCGTGCCGGCGATCGGGTCGGGGGTGACGATGGCCACCCGGCGTCCCTCGCCGGCCAGCCATTCCGCCACCCCGACCCCGATGGGCCCTCCCACCGGATCGTGGACCACCACCGGGCCGTCGGGGACCCGGGCCGGGCCACCGGCCAGTGCGGTGAGCCCGTCGACGACGGTGACGGTCCCGTCGACGGGAACATCGACCGGCCGCGGCCGGGAGCCGGTGGCGATCACCACCGACCGGCCGCGAGGCGACGGCGGCATCGAGATCGGCCGGGGTGACCTCGGTGCCGAGCTCCACCTCGACCCCCGCGGCCCGGCACTCGGACTCCAGCCACCCGGCCAAGTCGGCCATGCGGGCCCGCCCCGGGCCCACCGACGCGGCGGTCGGCCACCCCGCCCAGTTGCGGGCCACGCTCCACCAGCCGCACCCGGTGGCCGCGTCCGGCCAGCACCCGGGCGCACTCGAGGCCGGCGACGCCGCCCCCCACCACCAGGACCTGGTGAACCGCCGGGTCGGTGCCTTCGGGGTCCGGATCGGTGGTCTCGTGACCGCTGCGGGGCTCGCCCACGCAGCTGACGATCGGGTTGCGGTTGTCCCGGACCTGGCAGGCCTGGTTGCAGAGAATGCACGGCCGGATCCGATGGGCGGCGCCGTCCCGGACCCGGGAGACCAGTCGCGGGTCGGCGATCTGGGCCCGGGTCATCTCCACCAGGTCGGCGGTGCCGTCGTCCAGCGCCGCCTGGGCCGCCCCGGGGTCGATCACGCTTCCCTGCAGCACCACCGGCACCCGGGCGCCGGCCGCGTCCCGCATCCGCCGGCAGAGGTCGGCGTTGAAGGTCGGCGGCGCGTGGGCGTCGGGCCGGTAGGCGGCCACCGAGAAGGGGCCGCCCCGCACCACCACCAGCATGTCCACCTGGCCGGCGAGGGCGGCGACCTGATCGGCGGCCTGGTCGGGGGTGATCCCCGCCCACGGGGCCAGCTCGTCGCAGCACAGCCGGACCGAGACCAGATGGTCCGGGCCGATGGCCCGGCGGACGCCGGCCACCACCTCGGTGGTGAGCCGGAGCTTGTCGGCCCCGTAGTCGTCGGCCCGCAGATTGGTGAGCCCGGAGTGGAACTGCCGTAACAGGGAGATGGGCCCGATGTCGATCTCCACCCCGTCGAGGCCGGCGTCGGCGGCCAGTCGGGCCGCCCCGGCGAAGCCGTCCACCAGTTGGTCGATCTCCGTCTGCTCCATCTCCATCGGCATCTCCCGATTGATGGCGTCGGCCACCCGCGAGGGGGCCCACATCACCGACTGGGAGTAGGCGCTGGAGCCCTGGCCGCCGGCATGCCCGAGCCCGGCCAGCACCAGGGTCCCGTACGGCCGGCACCCGGCGGCCACCGCCGCCCATCCCGGCCCGCAGTCACCGGCCAGCGGCGCCCGCTCATAGGGCCAGTCCGACGGGTGCACCGAGGCGGTCTCGGTCACGATGATCCCGCTGCCTCCGGCCGCCCGGGCCTGGTAGTAGGCCAGGTGACGTTGGCTGATCCGGCGATCGTCGCCCAGATTGGTCTCGTGGGGGCCGAAGATCACCCTCGAGGGTGCCGTCCTTCCGGCCACGGAGATGGCGTCGACCAGGCTGGACACCGGTCAGTGGGGATGGCGGCCGGCGTCGGGGGCGGCCAGCGGGTGCTCGTCGCAGGCTCGACCGGGACGGCGGGGGAGGAGGGCCACCGCCACCGGCGCCACCGAGCCCGGGGGCCGGCGGGAGTGGTCGGGGGACGGTTGGGGCGGGAGGGCGTCACCCACGCCGGCCAGCAACGCCTCGCCGTTGCCGAGCACGCACTCGGGGTCGGGCCCGTCGAGCGGGAGGCCGGTGAAGAACTTGGCCGCCATGCACCCGCCCCGGCAGGCGTCGTAGCTCCCGCAGGAGGCACAGGCACCCCCGGTGTCGGGCCGGCGGAGCTCGCCGAAGAGGGCGGAGCGACTTCCAGACCCGGTCGAATCCACCCGGGGCGCGCACGTTGCCGGCCAGGAACTCGTCGTGGATGGCGAACGGGCAGGCGTAGACGTCGCCCACCGGGTCGACCAGGCAGACCACCCGACCGGCGCCACAGAGGTTGAGTCCGGGCAGCGACTCGCCGTAGCCGGCCAGATGGAAGAAGGAGTCTCCGGTCAGCACCTGCTCGCCGTGGGCCAGCAACCATTCGTACAGCGTGCGCTGCTGTGCGGCGGTCGGATGGAGCTCGTCCCAGACGTCGGCCCCCCGTCCGGACGGGCGCAGCCGGGTGAGGCGGAGCTGGGCCCGGTACCGGTCGGCCAGTGCCTGGAAGGCGTCGAGCTGGGAGACGTTCTGGCGGGTGACCACCACCGACAGCTTGAATCCGACGAAGCCGGCCGCCGCCATCCGCTCCATGGCCCGGACCGCGGTGTCGAACGATCCCACCCCCCGCACCGCGTCGTTCACCTCGGGGGTGGCGCCGTCGAGGGAGATCTGCACGTCGACGTAGTCGCTGGCGGCCAGGCGCTCGGCCACCGCCGGGGTGATCCTCGATCCGTTGGTGGAGAACTTGACCCCCACGTGGTGGGCGGTGGCGTAGTCGACCAGCTCCCAGAAGTCGCTCCGGATGGTGGGCTCGCCGCCGCCGATGTTGACGTAGAAGATCTGCATCCGCTCGAACTCGTCGATGAGCCGCTTGCACTCGGCAGTGGACAGCTCGTTCGGATCGCGTCGGCCCGAGCTCGACAGGCAGTGCACGCAGGCCAGGTTGCAGGCGTAGGTGAGCTCCCAGGTCAGACAGATGGGGGCATCGAGCCCCAGCTGGAACTGGTCGACCAACCGGAGGGTGGTCGGGCGCTCGGCGGCGATCAGGGTCATGAGGCGATCCGCTCGCAGATCATCCCGGACTCGGCCAGGGTGGCCAGGGCCCGCTCGTAGGCCGGGAGCTCATCGGTGGCCACCCCCGCCGCCTGGCAGGCGTCCCGGCCGGTGGGCTGGGCGGCCAGGGACGAGACCACCGCCAACAGGGTGGGGCTCTTCAAGAAGGACAGGCGGCGGGTCCCGAAGTGGTAGGCCAGCGCCCCGAAGGATTCGGGCCGGAGCGACACCTGGGGGTGCAGCATCCAGGGAAGCGAGGGGTCGAAGGCGGAGGTCCCGGCCGGGACGGCGGGGGGCATCCGGCGAGACCTAGTAGACGCCGCACATGCCGTCGATGGAGACGTCCTCGACCAAAAGATCGGCCTCGACCAGGGGTGGTTCGGCACTGCCCTCGTCGACCGCCGGGTCCGGGCTGGCGGGGGACGGGTCGCGGTGTTCGATGACGGGATCAGGCATGGGAACCTCCGGAAAATCGACCGGCGCGGGCCGGATGACGGACTGTGTGTTGACTTTATAGCACCCGATGCCAAAATGGAAGTCTGTGACCGGCACCAACCCAGGGGGAGCGGACGGGGTCGAGGCGGGAGCCGGGGGCTCCGGGCCCGAGGTCGCCCGCGGCCGGCGGCCCAGCACCACCCGGGAGGCCATCGCCCGGCTGGCGCTCGACCTGTTCGAGCGGAACGGGTTCGACGCCACCACCGTCGACGAGATCGCCGTGGCAGTGGGGATCAGCCGGCGGACCTTCTTCCGGTACTACAGCTCCAAGCGGGACGTGGTGTGGGGGGAATTCGACGCCGAGCTGGTCCGGCTCCGGGACCAGCTGATGAGTGCCCCGCCGGACGAGCCGATGATGGACGTGGTGCGGCGGGCGGTGGTGGCCACCAACCGATTCGGGGCCGGGGAGCTCGACGAGCTGCGGATCCGGATGGGCCTCATCAACACGGTCCCCGCCCTGGTGGCCCACTCGGCGGTGAGGTACACCGAGTGGTGCGAGGTGGTCGCCGACTTCGTGGCCGGGCGGGTCGGCGGCTCTCGGGACGACCTCGGGCCGCAAGCCGTGGCGCGGGCGTCGCTGGGCACCGCGATGGCGGCGTTCGCCTGCTGGGCCCAGCACGAGACCGATGACCTGACCGGGGAGGTCGACGGGGCGTTCCGGCTCCTGGCTGACGGGTTCGACGAGGACCGGCTCCGGCTCTGGGTTCACCGGGGTTCGGGTTCGAGGACGTCGGGGGCCTGACTCGACGCGACCGCCGGGTCGGCGCGATGCTGGCCGGGAGCGGTGCGACGTCGACGCCGCTCAATTCAAGCAGCCACTAGGGGAGGACGACTCACATGAAGACCCGCGCAGCAGTCTGTACTGGGCTCCACGAGCCTTGGAAGGTCGAAGAGATCGAGGTCGACGCGCCCGGGCCGCACGAGGTCCGGGTCCAGATGGCCTACGCCGGCATGTGCCACTCCGACGAGCACCTCCGGACCGGCGACATGGATGCCGCCCCCGAGGTGCTCGAGGTGTTCGGGGTCAAGTCGCTGTTCCCGATCATCGGTGGCCACGAGGGAGCCGGGATCGTCTCCGAAGTGGGCCCGGGGGTCGAGACATTGGCCGAGGGCGACCATGTCGCCATGTCCTTCATCCCGTCGTGCGGCCGCTGCTTCTGGTGCGCCTCCGGCCGTCAGTATCTGTGCGACCTGGGCATGACCATCCTGGCCGGGCCGATGTTCAGCGATGGTCAGTGGCGGCACCATCTCGACGGTCAGAACCTGAACCGGATGACCCAGCTGGGGACGTTCCAGGATTCGGTGCTGGCCAACGAGGCCTCGCTGGTCAAGATCGACCCCGGGGCGTCGTTGAAGGCCGCCGCCCTCATCAGCTGCGGCATCTCCACCGGGTTCGGCTCGGCGGTGGACCGGGCCAAGGTGAAGCCGGGCGAGACGGTGGTGGTCATTGGTTGCGGTGGGGTGGGCTCCGGAGCCGTCCAGGGGGCCAAGATCGCCGGGGCGCGTCACGTCGTCGCCGTCGACCCGCTGCCCTTCAAAGTGGAGAAGGCCAAGGCCATCGGCGCCACCCATGGCGCCGCCTCCATCCTCGACGCCGCCTTCCTGCTCCCCGAGCTCACCGAGGGCCGGATGGCCGACGTGGTCATCCTCACTCCCGGGGTCCTGACCGGAGACATGATCGGGCCGGCGGTGCAGCTGTCCAGCAAGGACGGCCGGGTGGTCACCACCGCCATCGCCCCGTTCAACCAGGAGGAGGTCAGCCTCAACCTGTTCAACTTCGCCATGTTCAACCAGTCCCTGCTCGGAACCGTCTTCGGCTCGTGCAGCCCGAGGGTGCAGATCCCCAACCTGCTCCGCCTGTACCAGGCCGGGCTGCTCGAGATCGACAAGCTGGTCACCCAGGAGTACACCCTCGACCAGGTCCAGAACGGCTACGACGACCTGGCCGCCGGGGTCAACATCCGCGGCGTGATCAAGTTCGACATCTGATTTCGGCTGGCGATCTCCACCGGCGGCCGCGCGCCCGCGGCTCGTTGGCCGACCGGTCGGGAGCCCCGGGTGATCCCCGTCGATAGGGTCGGCCCCGTACTGACGTCGAATGCCGCGCTGTGTAGCCTTTGCCAACTGAAGGCGCCTCGTTCACTCGATCTGCCCTTGGTTTGATGGTCGGAACGGGGGCGAGGGGAACATCGATGGAGCTTTTGCGAGGCCGGGTACGCGCGGCGACGGTCGTGACCTTGGTGGCGGCGATGTTGGTGGCGGCCTTGGTGATCGGCCCGGCTGGAGCCGCCGGCGCCAAGTCCGCCGCCGCTGTGCATTCCACCCAGGTGTTCACCTACACCGGGCACCCGGAGGCGTACACGGTGCCCAACGACGTCGACAGCGTCACGGTGTTGGCCAGCGGGGGCAATGGCGGCCATGGCTACCGAGCCGCCGGCGGGCGCGGCATCGAGGTCACCGCCCACTCCGTATCGGTGACCCCCGGTACCCAGCTCCGGGTGGTGGTCGGCGGTAACGGCGGAACCGGCGAGGGCGGGGGAAAGCACCCGAACTCCGGGCACGGCGGGTACAACGGCGGCGGGGATGGTTCGAAGGGGGGCGGCGGGGGCGGCGGGTTCTCCTACGTGCAGGCCGCCGACGGAGCCCATCTGGTCATCGCCGCCGGCGGCGGGGGCGGCACCGGCGGCGGGGTCGGCGGACCCCAGAACCCGCCGGGAACCCTGGACGGCCAGAACGGGTCGGAGTCGCTGGGGACCCCGGAGGGCGGGCATGGCGGTACCCTCACTGCCGGGGGCGCCGGTGGTCACAACAGCAGCCCGTTGGTCGGCGACGGAAAGGGCGGGGGTCGCTACGGCGGCGGCAACGGGGGTGCAGGGCTGCTTCCGAATCTGGCCGGCGGAGGCGGGGGTGGGGGCGGCGGCTACTTCGGCGGCGGCGGCGGCGCCGGATCCGAGGGCACCAGCGGCGGCGGGGGTGGGGCCGGATCCAGCTTCATCACCCCCCATGTCCTGATCGTGGTGACCCCGCACCCGGGCGCCCCGGAGGTGAGCATCACGCCCGACCACATCATCCAACCGGCCAAGACCCTCACCGTCGATGCACCGAAGACGATGACCGCGGGGACTTCGTACGACGTGACGGTGACGGCCAAGGACGCCGCCGGGACCACCGCCATCGGATACCGGGGCACGGTCAAGCTCCACGGTTCGAAGGCGGGGGTGGTGCCGAACGACTACACCTTCACCGCCGCCGACCGGGGATCCCACACCTTCCACCGCGGCTTCCGGTTCGAGAAGGAGGGCGACCTGTCACTGACCGCCACCGACACCGCCCAGGCGACCATCACCGGCTCCGCCACCGGCATCCACATCGGACACGCTTCGCTGGTGAGGGTGGTCATCCTGCCGGTGGCCTTGACGGTTGACACCGCGACGACCGTCACCGTGGATGGCTACGACCAATTCGACAACGGCTGGGACGTCTCGAGCCAGACGAACGTACGCATCCTTCCGGAGAACGGCTGCACCAATCCGGCTTCGGGTCCCCACGTCTGCATCGCTCACTTCCTCGACGACAAGCCGACGCCGTATCACTTCTACTCCTTCGTGGTCGGCAGCGTGCACGGCGCTCAACACGTCCGGATCGTCCCCAAGCCCCACTCGTAGGGGACCACCGGGGTTCACCGTCCGGGTCGCCGCCCGTACTACCCTCTGGGTCATCGCGTCGGGGGGCCACGTATGCGTGCAGTCGAGCGGGTGGAGGACCGGGTCGTGACCGTCCGGTGGAGGCGACGTCGCCTCGGCCGCCTCGGCGCCATCGGCTCGCTGGTGATGGTGGCGGCGCTGGCGGTCAGCGGGTGCGGGTCATCGGCGAGCCAGTCGTTCACCATGCCCGCCTTCTACGCGGTGCCGAGCCCACTCCCGTCGAACACCCCGGGAGCGCTGGTCAGATCGGAGAAGGTCCCCAGCGGAGCCATTCACGGGACCGTCTACCGGGTCATGTACGTGTCGGAGGACGTCCACGGGGCCCCGGTACTGGTCACCGGGCTGATCATGGTCCCGAACACACCGGCACCGGCCACCGGGTATCCGGTCGTCAGCTGGGGGCACGGCACCAACGGCATGGCCGACCAGTGCGCGCCGTCACTGGCACCGGCCAGCGCGGTACCCGAGCAGAACGCGCTCCTCGCCCAGGGGTGGGAGGTGACGGCCAGCGACTACCAGGGAGAGGGGACCCCGGGGTTGTTGCCCTACGTGGTGGGTGTGTCGGCCGCCCGCAACACCATCGACATCGTGCGCGCCGCCCGGCACCTGGCGGCAGCCAAGGCCGGCACCAACTACGTGGTGTGGGGCCATTCGGAAGGCGGCCAGACCGCGATGTTCTCTCTGGCCATCGGGGACACCTATGCCCCGGAGTTGACCCTGAAGGGAGTGGTCGCCGGGGCGCCGCCCTCCCAGTTCCAGTTCATCTACGACTTCTTGAAGACCAGCCCGTTCAAGTACTACCTGTTGATGGTCGGGGCCGGCTGGAACAGTGCCTACGGGAACGCCGTCGCCCCCCTCTCGGAGGTGGCCACGCCCAAGGCCATCTCGCTGCTGCCCATCCTCGAGCAGGGATGCTCCGGCTACATCGCCGCCCAGACCCAGCGCTATCCGACCAGCCAGCTCATCAAGGTCGACCCGTCCACCGTTCCGGCCTGGCGGCAACTCGAGGTCGCCAACGACCCCGGGCAGCTGACCACGGCCAGCCCGGCCCCGCTGCTGATCATCCAAGGGGGCGCCGACGAGCAGATCCCGGTGGCCACCACCCAGCTACTCGAGCAGCACGAGTGCGCCATCGGGCAGGAGGCCCAGCGCTGGGTCTACCCGGGGCTCAGCCACGCCGGCGTGATCCCGGTGTCGGTGCCGGACATGGTCCACTGGATCTCCGACCGGTTTGCCGGGATCGCCGCGCCCGATCCCTATCAGCCGACCGCGGCCACCGGCATCGACATCACCAACTGCAACAAACTCACCTGACGGACCGTACGCGCCATTGCACTCACCGTAGGGATCGGCGCGGTCACCGGCTCGGGGAGTCGCCGCGAACGGGCCGGGAGGTCGGGTGGCGTTAATGTGGCCCCGCTGGTGGGCGACGGCTTGCGGGCGCCGGCACACCGCGGCGTCCATGGCCGCTTCCGCCACGTCCGGCACCGAAGCGTGAACCGCAGAACAGGAGTCCATCGATGGCGTTCGATCTGAACGCAGTACTGGGGGGATACCAACGGGACAGTTTCGACCTGCATACCCAGTTCCTGAATCCGCAGCTCGTCAAGGTGCTCCGTACCATCGGCTTCGACCGGCACTATGTACGGGGCGAGGGGTCGTACCTGGTCGACGACAAGGGCGACAGCTACCTCGACTTCCTCTCCGGCTTCGGCGTCTACGCCCTCGGCCGCAGCCACCCGGTCATCAAGGACGCCCTCCATCAGGCCCTCGATGCCGATCTGCCCAACATGGTGCAGCTCGACTGCGCTCTGCTCCCCGGGCTGCTGGCCGAAGCCCTGGTGGCCAGGACCCACCCCGGGATCCAGCGGGTGACCTTCACCAACTCCGGCGCGGAAGCCACCGAGGCGGCCATCAAGTTCGCCCGGTGCGCGACCGGTCGGGAGCGGATCCTCTACTGCGACCACGCCTTCCACGGGCTCACCAACGGCGCCCTCTCCCTCAACGGCGGACGCGAGTTCCGGGACGGATTCGAACCTCTCCTTCCCAAGGTCGACCAGATCCCCTTCGGGGACCTCGATGCTCTGGCCCGGGAGCTGGGGCGGGGGGATGTCGCCGCCTTCGTGGTGGAGCCCATTCAGGGGAAGGGGGTCTACATGGCGCCCGACGGGTTCTGGCCCGAAGCCCAGGCCCGGTGTCGGGCCCATGGCGCACTGCTGGTCATCGACGAGGTCCAGACCGGCCTGGGGCGCACCGGCCGGTTCCTGTGCCACGAGCACTGGGACCTGCAACCCGACATCATCACGGTGTCGAAGGCGCTGTCCGGCGGCTACATCCCGGTCGGCGCGGTGCTGACCTCGGCCAAGGTGTTCGACGCCGTCTACAACACCATGGACCGGGCGGTGGTCCACTCGTCCACCTTCTCGAGGAACCAGCTGGCCATGGTGGCCGGCCTCGCCACCCTCGGGGTCATCGACGACGAGGACATCGTGGAACGCTCCCGGCGGAACGGTGAGCGCTTCATGGAGGCGTTGGCCCCGCTGGTGGCGAGGTACGAAGTGCTCCAGGAGGTGCGGGGCATGGGCCTGATGATCGGGTTGGAGTTCGCCGCCCCCACCGGCCGCGGCCCGCGCGCCCGGTACCGGCTGATGGAGCTGGCCCGAAAAGGAATGTTCTCGCAGTTGATCGTGGTGCCGTTGTTCCACCGCCATCACATCCTCACCCAGGTGGCGGCGGACAACGTCAACATCATCAAACTGCTGCCCCCCCTCATCATCGGAGATCCGGAGATCGAGCTGTTCGTGTCCGCCCTCGATGACGTCCTCGGCGATGCCGAGCGGAGCTCGGGGCTACTGCTCGAGGTGGGGAAGTCGATGACCATGAACACCTTGCGCCGCCACAAAGTCGCGGCGCCTCGGTGACCCTCCCGGCTACCTATCCATTGGAGCCCGGGGAGCGGGTGGCGGTCACCGGTGCCGCCGGATTCATCGGCTCGGCGGTGACCCGGGAACTGCTCGGCCGCGGCATCCCGGTGGTGGCGCTGGTGCAACCCGAGGGGGACGCCCGCAACCTCGACGGCTTGGACGTGGAGCAGGTCGTCGTCGACCTCCGCGACGCCGACGGGGTGGCCAAGGCGGTCAACGGGGCCCGGACCGTGTTCCATCTGGCCGCGCTCTACCGGTTCTGGGCCGCCGACCCCCAGTCCTTCTACGACGTCAATGTGATCGGAACCCGCAACCTGCTGGAGGCAGCCCGGGATGCCGGGGTCGGACGGATCGTCTACACATCGACGGTGGGGACGCTCGGCCTCCGGGGCGCAACCGCCGGAGCCCCGGTGGACGAGACCTCCTACGCCCAGGTGGACCATCTGTTCGGCTTGTACAAGCAGTCCAAGTACGTCGCCGAGCACGAAGTGCTGCGGGCCGCGGCCCAGGGGCTCCCGGTGGTGCTCGTCCAGCCCACCACCCCGGTGGGTCCCGGCGACCGGGGACCGACGCCGACCGGCCGCACCGTCCTCGAGTTCCTCAACGGCCGCTTCCCCGCCTTTGTCGACACCACCCTCAACATCGTCGATGTGGATGACGTGGCCCACGGACACCTGCTGGCCGCCGAGCGAGGGTCGATCGGCCGGAGCTACATCCTCGGGGGTGAGAATCTCTCGCTCCAGCAGATCCTCGCCTCGCTGGCCGACACCACCGGGCTGTCGGCCCCGACCCGGCGGGTCCCGAGCTCCCTGGCTGTCCTGGCCGCCACCGTCTCGGACGTCATCGAGGGCCGACTCCTCCACCGGGAGCCGACGATCCCCCTCGAGGCCGCCCGGATGTCCACCACCCAGATGTCGTTCGACGATTCCCGGGCCCGTCGCGAGCTGGGCTACGAGTCGCGTCCGGCCGCCGCGGCTCTGGCCCGCGCCGCCCGTTGGTTTGCCGACGCCGGGTATGTCCGGCCCGATCGGTTGCCCCGGTTCCGCTGGAGTTCGTGAGTGCCCATGGGGACCGGCGGCGCGTTCCTCCCGGTGATTGATACCGGGTCCGGGCCCGGACCGTCCATCCTCTGATGGAAGGAACCCCCGAGCCCGTCCGCTATCGGGCTGATGCCGTGCTCCCGAGCGACGGGACCGGGCGGGTGTTCCGACCCGGCGAGGTCGAGGTGGTCGGCGACACCGTCACCTACGTCGGCCCTCCCCGTGACCGGGAGGACACCGGTGGCGCCACCCCTCGGGAGGTACGAGTCACCGGGCTCCTGCTTCCCGGCTTCGTCAATGTGCACTGCCACTCGCCGATGATCCTGTTCCGGGGGACCGGGGAGAACCTGCCGTTGCTCCGCTGGCTCGAAGAGGTGCTCTGGCCCCGGGAGGCGAGATTGACCGGCGACGACGTGTTCTGGGGGATGACCCTGGCCACCGCCGAGCTCCTGTCGATGGGGGTGACCACCACCTGCGAGATGTACTTCTTCGAGGACGCGGTGGCCGACGCGGTGATGGCGGCCGGGTCCCGGGCGGTCATCACCCCGGCGGTGATCCCGCTGATCCCGGCCGGCGATGACGGCAGCGGCCGGGTCGACTGGTGGGCCAAGCGGCTCGACGAGGTCATCGACTTCCATGGGCGCCGGCATGGCGAGGGGGGTCGGCTGGAGGTCGGCTTCGGGCCCCACGCCGCCTACACCGTGCCCTTGCCGGTACTGGCCGATGTGGCCGCCGCGGCCCAGCAGCTCGACGCCATCCTGCAGATACACGTCGCCGAGACGGAGGGGGAGGTGGCGAGCTACGCCGCCGAACACGGTCGATCGGTGCCGGAGGCGCTGGCCGCGGTCGGGGCCCTCGACGGGAGGGTCATCGCCGCCCACAGCATCTGGCTGTCGGACTCCGATATCGCCCTCTACCGGCGTCACGACGTCGGCGTCGCCCACTGCCCGCGGAGCAACGCCAAGCTGGCCTCGGGAGTGGCGCCGCTCACCCGGATGCTGGCCGAGGGGATCCGGGTCGGGCTCGGGACCGACGGCCCGGCCTCCAACAACGGCCTGGACATGTGGGAGGAGATGCGGTTCGCCGCCCTGGTGGCCCGCATCCGCGACCGGGACGCCGCGGCCATGCCGGCGGCGACCGCCCTCGACCTGGCCACCCGAAGCGGCGGAGCGGTGCTCGGCCGTCCGGACCTCGGCACCCTGGCTCCCGGGTCCCGGGCCGACATGGTGCTGGTCGACCTGGAGGACTCGGTGTTGGGTCCGCTCCACCACGATCCCCAGCTGGTCGAACACGTGGTGTGGTCGGGGGCGAGCCGGTTGGTGACCGATGTCTGGGTGGCCGGGCGACAGGTGGTGGCCGACGGGAACTGCCTGACCGTCGACATCGACGAGGCCCGCCGTCAGGTGGAAGCCCGGTCGCGCCGGCTCCTGGTCGGCTGAAAGTGTCGAGGCGGTCGTGCCTCAGGCCAGCTGGCCATCGGCAAAACGGCAGACGTTCCGGGCAAATCCACGTATGAGGAGCCGGAGGACCACCCACATCACCGCCCCGGTCCCGGTGACTTTGGGATTGAACCGGACCGACCAGGTGAGGATGGTCCCACCCCGGTTCGGGGTGATGATGACGTCGGCCCGATAGTCGCGGACCGGAAACCCGCGGAGCAGGGTATAGCCGAGGTGGGTGGGGGGCTCCCAGGCCAGGACCTCCTCGCGGGACCCGACCCCGAACATGGTGAACCGGCGCACGGCTCCCACCCCGTCAGGAGCCGGGACGCCTTCTCGCACCAGGTCGCTGCGGGTCAGGAAGGCCCACTCCTTCCATCGCCGGGCCTCCCCGATCAGCGGCCAGACGGCATCCACCGGGGCCCGGGACCGGGACACCTGGGTGAACGACCACCGGGTTCGGGTGCCGGGCATCTCGCTGACCTCGCCGACGTGGTGGTTGGCCATCGGACCTGGGACCCCGGGCTCAGGCTTCGACGCGGGTCTTGAGCGCCTCGAGGGACTGCTGGTAGATGGTGGCCATCACCTCGGTCATCTCATCCGGAGTGGCGTCGATGTCCCAGGTCACGTGCGAGGTCGTTCCGGTCGGGGAGACGGCGATGACAGCCTGATGGCTCTCCACCGGAGCCCCCTTGGTGATCGAGTAGGTGAGGACTCGGCCGGCGTCATCCTTCGACACCAGCCGTTCGGTGATCTCCATCCCCATCGTCTCGAGGATGCGATCATCGCCCTCGACCCGACAGGATTCGATCCCCGGCATCCAGTCGCCGATCCCGCCGAAGTCTCCGATCACCGCCCATACGTCGTCGGCCGATGCGTCGATGTCGATTGCTGCCTGTCCGTGTCCCACGTTGCCCCCTGGATGCTCGTCATGTCTGTTCGGATGGTGCCGCAGACACTAGCGGTGTGGTGTTGCGGGTCCGAATCGAGGACAAGCAGGTGCCCAGACACTAGGTTCCATCCAATGATCGGGCCCAACCGGCGTCGTACCCTGTCTCTGGCCGCCGCCTGCGGGTTCCTGGCTTTCGGGATCTCCGCCTGCGGCACGTCGTCGCCGACCGCGGTCACCACTACAACCCTGGCCGCCGATGGCCAGTACTACGTGTCCCTGGGCGACTCCTACGCGGCCGGGTTTCAGCCGACCGGCCCCAAGGGT
Source organism: uncultured Acidimicrobiaceae bacterium (assembly GCA_963819695.1). GTDB lineage: Bacteria > Actinomycetota > Acidimicrobiia > Acidimicrobiales > RAAP-2 > DASZIT01. The sequence goes on from CAWFXD010000002.1 coordinate 714,133, forward strand.
GTCGGACACACCACCACCAACGGGTTCGCCTACCAGCTTCCGGCGTTGGCCAGTGCCCAGGGCTACCACCTAACGCTGGTGAACTTCGGGTGCGGCGGGGCTACCTCGGCATCGATGCTGAACCGCAAGGGCTGCCCACTGCTCGGACCCGGGGCGCCCACCTATCCGAAGGAGTCCCAGGCGGCGGCGGCCGAGGCGTTCATGACCGCGCACCCGGGAAAGGTCGGGCTGGTCACCGTCTCCATCGGGGGGAACGACCTCACCGCCTGCGCCACCAATCCCGATCCGGTCGGGTGCGTGAGCAAGGCCCTCACCACCATCAACGCCGATCTCGGTGTCCTGCTCCCCGCCCTCCGGGCGGCGGCGGGTGCCGGTGTGCCCATCGTCGGCACCACCTACCCGGATGTGATCCTCGGCGACTACCTGTCCGCCAAACCCGCCGACAAGAGCCTGGCGTCGGTGTCGGTGACCGCGTTCATGAGCCTGATCAATCCCGCGCTTCAGAAGGACTACGCCGCCATCGGCGCGTCGTTCGTGGATGTGACCGCGGCCACCGGTGCCTACACGCCGTTTTCCCAGACCACCAACCTCTCCCCCTACGGCACCATCCCGGTGGCGGTGGCCCGGGTCTGTCAACTGACCTTCTTCTGCCAGTACCAAGACATCCATCCGCGTACGGTCGGCTATACCGAGATCGCCACGCTCATCACCGCCGCCCTCCCGGCGCGTTGACGGAGCTGGCCGGGCACCAGAGGAGGCAGATGACGTCAACCCCACCCGGAGGCGAACACCCAGGACCGGAGGGATCCGATGAAGCCCTGTTCATCCCCGATGGCAACAGTTTCCTCCCCACCGACCTGGCCCGGGGGCCGTGGACTCCGAAGGCACTCCATGGCGGACCGGTGGCCGCCCTGGTGGTCCGGACCATCGAGCAGTGCTCGCCCGAGGGCGGCCAGCAGCTGGCCCGGCTGACCCTGGAACTGCTCCGCCCGGTACCGACGTCCCGGTTGAACGTCACCGCCTTCCTGGTGAGACCGGGCCGGAAAGTGCAGTTGGTCGACGCGGTGGTCGAGTCCGGCGGGGTAGAAGTTGCATGGGCCCGGGCGTTGCGGATCCGGGTGGCACCCGAAGCCTGCCGGGCGGTGGCGACGGTGGCCGAAGACGATCCGCCGCCCCCGCCGGAGGTTGGCGTCCTCACTCCGAACATGACCGATGGCTATCGGGCCTTTCACAACCAGGGCGTCGAGATCCGCTTCGTCAAGGGTCGGTTCGACGCGATTGGCCCGGCGGCCGCCTGGTTCCGGTTGCGGCAACCGGTGGTGGCTGGCGAACAGCCCTCCCCGTGGCAGCGAGCCGCGGCGGTCAGCGACTTCGGGAACGGCATCTCCGCCGAGCTCGACTTCGCCTCCAACATCTTCATCAATCCGGACATCTCGGTATCGCTCAACCGTCCGCCGACGGGGGAGTGGATCTGCCTCGACTCCCGCACCCGCTTCGGTACCCCGGGCATCGGCAGCACCGAATCGGTGTTGTGGGACCTGGAGGGGCGGATCGGCCGGGCCGTGCAGGACCTGCTGGTCGAGCCGATTCTTTGAACGGCCGGCTCGGATGCGGCTGGTGAAGTCGGCGGGCGGGCGCCATCCGTGAGCCAACCGACGGCCCGAGTCGCCCGGGGTGGTGTGATCGGCCAGCTGGGCAGAGTCCTGGCCAAGGGATGGGCGACGGTCAAGGGACCGGTCACCCGGATCGTCGATGCCTTCGACGGATGGCAACAACGGCACCCGGCCACCGCGGTGCCGGCCGCGGTCGTCCGGAAGTTCTCCGACGACGAGGCCGGTCGGCTGGCCGGCCAGATCGCCTACTCCTCGTTCATGGCGGTGTTCCCACTGCTGTTGGTGTTCTTGACCGGACTGGGGGTGGTCCTGCACGGTGACAAACGCCTGCAGGACGACATCATCAACTCGGCGGTGCGCCAGTTCCCGGTGGTCGGGTCGGATGTCACCAACAGCGTGCACCAACTCTCGACCGGGAATCTCTTGGGCTTGGGTGTCGGGCTCCTCTGGTTGACCTACGGCGCCTTGCGGCTCAGCCGGAGTGCGCAGGCGATGATGGCGAGCGTCTGGGGTATCCGGAGAGACGAGCTTCCGGGGTTCTGGCCCCGGCAACTCCGCGGCGTGGGGTTCCTGGCGGTGCTCGGCGTCGGCTTCATCGGCGCGGGAGCGTTGGCCGGACTGGGCGCGTTCGGCGGGATGGGCGGCTACTCGGTGTGGATCGGATTGGTCGGCTCCCTGGCCGTCAATATCGTCATGTATCGCTATGCGTACCGGATCCTGCTGGAGATCCCGCGGCGGGACCGGAATTACTGGCCCGGAGCGCTGTTCGCCGGTTCGATCTGGACGATCCTGCAGTTCGCCGGGGCCCAGCTGGTGGCCCACCAGCTCAAGCACCTCTCCGCCCTCTACGGGACCTTCGCCACCGTGCTCGGCCTGATGTGGTGGCTGGCCCTCGGCGCCACCATCTCGGTCTACGGGGCCGAGTTCAACATGGTGGTGACCCGGAGGCTCTGGCCCCGGTCACTGCGGCGGGCCCGGGACGATGCCGACGGATCGTCACCGCCTTCGCCTCGCGTTCTTTGAGCAGGGGCGCGTTGAGCCGCGATTGACCGCGCCCCTCAGTGGGACACCCAGGCGTCGGGCCGGCTGGTGAGCTTCACCACCGAGTTGGGCAGCTTGCCACCCACGATGTCGGCCAGGGTGACCACCTCGAGGACCGAGCGCAGGCTCGACCGTACCGCCACCCAGACGTCTTGGAGGTGGGCGGCGGCTCCCTCGTAGCTGGCGGCTTCCGGACGGAGGCCGCGCACCTCGGCCAGCGGGCCGTCGAGCGGCCGGATGATGTCGGCCACGGTGATCTCCTTGGCCGGCCGGGCCAGGCGGTACCCTCCGTCGGCGCCGCGCTGGCTTCGGAGGAGCCCGGCTCTCCGGAGGTCGTTGAGGATGCTCTCGAGGAATTTCGGCGGCAGGCCCTGGGCCACCGCTAGGGCCTCGGCGGTCACCGGCTGATTGCCGGCCGCGGCCACGCCGCACATGGCCCGCACCGCGTAGTCGACCTTGGCCGAGATGTACATGGACTGGAGTCTGCCATGACCGCCGGGAATCACACCTAGTCGTAGCCCCCGCCCGCGGAGACCGACGACGCCGGGCCCTCGTCGATCATTCCCTCGGTTCGGTCGTCCGGGTTCTGCCAGGGGCGGGTCTGGACCAGCCAGACACCGCCGGCGACGAGCAGGATCCCGCACAGGATCCACCCGAGCGCGGTGGTGCTGACGCCCACGTACTTCAGCCCGGAGGCCAGCACCACGAAGGTGATGAGCGGCCGGATGTAGCGATCCGGTGCCCGGGAGGAGAGGAAGGATCCGACGATCACCGCCGGGATGCTGCCGATGGCCAGGGAGGCGGTGACCGGGAACTCCACATGACCGAAGACCAGCGCACCCAGGGCGGCGGCGAGGGTGAGCGGCACCGCCTGGGTGAGATCGGTGCCCACCAACTGCTTGGCGCTCAGCATCGGGTAGAGGAACAGCAGAAAGACGATCATCAGGGAGCCGGAGCCGACCGAGGTGATGCCGACGATGATCCCGCCGACCATGCCGATCAACACCGAGGGCAATGGTCGGATGGTCAGGTGATGGACCGCGACCTTCTCGACCTGGCCCGTTCGCCGGTCGAGGAGGTAGCGCAGGGCCATGGCCGCCGCCCCCACCAGCAGGGCCCCGCCCAGGGCGGTCTGTACGTTCTTCTCCGCCGAGGGGCTGTTCCCCATCTGGTGGAGGAGGAAGGTGCCGAAGAACGCCATGGGCACCGAGCCCAACACCATCCAGCCCACCAGGGCGAGGTTCACGGTCCGGTTGCGCAGGTGGACGGCGGCACCGAAGGGCCGCATCAGCACCGCGGCCACCAGGTCGCTGGAGATGGCGGTGGAGGGCTTGACCCCGAACAGCAGGATGAGCATCGGGGTCATCAGGGCGCCACCCCCGGCCCCGGTCATCCCGACCAGGAAGCCGACCACCGCGCTGCCGAGGACGATGAAGGGATCAATGTGCACAGTCACCTCGGGCTGGTTGCGCCGTGTACGGCTCTTAAATCTAGTAAGTGACTAGGAATACCAGACTATAGAGCGGGCGCCGCCACGTCAACCCCGGTCGATCGGGCCGATGGCCGGCGGATTCATCGCCGTGACGCCTTCTTCACACTCCGCCTGATGGGCACCCTCACTTGAGCAGCTTGGACATCCGCCGGTCGGCCAGCGGGCGGCCGCCGGTCTGACAGGTTGGGCAGTATTGCATCGACTTGGTGGCGAACGACACCTCACGGATGGTGTCACCGCACACCGGGCAGTCCTCCCCGGTCCGCCCGTGGACCTGCATGGAACGTTTCTTGTCGCCCTTCAGGTCGGCGGCCGCCAGCCCACCGGATCTCGTCACCGCCTCGGTGAGCACGCCGACCAGCGCGTCGTGCAGGCTCTCGATTTCGGCCGGGCTCAACTTCGCCGCCGATTTATACGGAGAGAGGTGGGCGGCGTGGAGCGCCTCGTCCGAGTAGGCGTTGCCCACCCCGGCGATGAGCGATTGGCTGGTGAGGGCGGTCTTGATGTTGGCCGACGCCCCGCCCAGGATCCGGGCCAGCTCGGCGACGGAGAACTCCGGGCTCAACGGATCGACCCCGAGCCCGGCGATGCCTTCGACCTGGTCGAGCGAGGTCACCACCCACAGGGCCAGGCGCTTCTCGGTGCCCATCTCGGTGACATCGAAGCCCGACCCGTCGTCGAGTCCCACCCGGAGGGCCAATGGCGCCTTGCTGGGCCGGGCGGTGGCCGTCGGGACCTTGTCGTACCAGCGGACCCATCCGGCCCGGGCCAGATGGACCACCAACCAGATGCCGTCCAAGTCGAAACAGACGTACTTTCCCCGGCGCTCACACCCGTTCGCCGTCCGACCGATCACCTGACCGAGCGGCGGGTCGACCGTCTTCAGGGCCGAGAACGACCCCAGCTCGCACCGGACGATTTGATGGCCGGCCATCCGTTCGGCCAGCAGCGATGTCAGGGCTTCTACCTCGGGGAGCTCGGGCACGGGTCCGCTGGTCAGTGTATGCGCCCTTAGTATCTGGTCCTCGCCCGCCGCCGTCCCACCGACAGGGAGTCACCGTTGTTCCGTCCGGTCCCCACCGACGCCGATTTCACCGCCCTCGAGGCCGAAGAGCTGGCCCGATGGGAGAAGCACCGCGTCTTCGAGCGATCGGTGGAGCTGCGGGAGGGCGCCGAGCCCTGGGTCTTCTACGAGGGTCCGCCGACCGCCAACGGGCGCCCCGGGCTCCATCACGTCTGGGCCCGGGCCTATAAGGACCTGTTCTGCCGTTACCGGACCATGCGGGGGTACGCGGTTCCCCGGAAGGCCGGATGGGACACCCATGGGCTGCCGGTCGAGGTCGAGGTGGAGAAGCAGCTCGGCATCACCGCCAAGCGCCAGATCGAAGAGGAGGTGGGCATCGGCGAGTTCACCCGGCTGTGCCGGCAGTCGGTGCGCAACTACGTCGACGAATGGAAGACCCTCACCGGGCGGATCGGGTACTGGCTCGACATCGACGACGCCTATTGGACCTTCTCGTCCGAGTTCGTGGAGTCGGTGTGGTGGAACCTCAAGTCCATCTGGGACCAGGGCCTGCTCTACGAGGACATCAAGGTGGTGCCCTACTGCACCCGGTGCGGGACGGCCCTCAGCAGCCACGAACTCGGCCAGCCCGATGTCTACCGGGACGTGGTCGACGAGTCGGCCTATGTCCGGCTCCCGCTGACCGACGACGGCCCGTCCGCCGCCGCCCTGCAGGCGTCGTTGGGCATGACCACCCTCACCGGCTTGTCGCTGCTGGTGTGGACCACCACCCCGTGGACGCTGGTCTCGAATACCGGCGCGGCGGTCGGGCCCGACCTCGAGTACGCGGTGGTCGGCGATGCCATCGTGGCGGCCGACCTGATCGAACCGGTGTTCGGCGAAGGCGCCACCGCCGATCACCGGATCCTGGGACGGAACCTGGTCGGGCTCCGCTATCTTCGGCCGTTCGGCGACGTCGACGTCCCTCCCGGCGATGACGGCGAGGGGTGGCGGGTGGTGCCCGGAGAGTTCGTCGAAGCCGATGAGGGGACCGGGATCGTCCATCTGGCCCCCGCCTTCGGAGAGATCGACCGGATGGTGGGCCGCCAGGAGGGACTGCCCACCCTCAACCCGGTGGGGCCGGACGGGACCTTCACCTCCGAGGTGCCCTGGCTCCACGGCCAACCGGTGCGAGAGACCAACCCGGCGATCAACGATCGGCTGGAGGCCGCCGGGCTCCTGTTCCGCCGTGCGCCGCACCGGCACTCGTACCCTCATTGCTGGCGTTGCGCGACCCCGCTCATCTACTGGGGCAAGCCGAGCTGGTACGTTCGCACCTCGGCCCGGAAGTCGGAGTTGGTGGCCGAGAATCAGACCATCGGCTGGCACCCCGAGCACATCCGCGACGGTCGGATGGGGGAGTGGCTGTCCAACAATGTCGACTGGGCCCTCTCCCGCGACCGGTTCTGGGGCACGCCGTTGCCGGTGTGGCGGTGCGACCAGGCCCACCTGCGCTGCGTCGGATCGCTGTCCGAGCTGTCCGAGCTGGTCGGCCGGGATGTCAGTGACGTCGACCCGCATCGCCCGGCCATCGACGAGGTCGTCTTCCCCTGCCCGGACTGCGCCGGTGACACCCGGGAGTCGTCGTCGGAGATGCGGAGGGTGGAGCCGGTGATCGATGCCTGGTTCGACTCGGGCTCGATGCCATCCGGCCAGTGGGGCTATCCGGTGGCTCCCGGGTCGGAGGAGCATTTCGTCTATCCGGCCGATTTCATCTGCGAGGCCATCGACCAGACCCGCGGCTGGTTCTATTCGCTGCTGGCGGTCAACACCCTGGTTCGGGGCTCGACCCCCTACCGGAACGTGTTGTGCCTCGGCCACCTGGTCGACGCCGACGGACGGAAGATGTCCAAGAGCCTCGGCAACGTCACCGACCCCTGGGAGATCCTCGACACCCGGGGCGCCGACCCGCTCCGGTGGTGGATGTTCTCGCAGGGCTCCCCGTGGACGCCGACCCGGGTCAGCTTCGAGGCGATCGATGCCGCCATGCGGGACACCCTCCTCACGCTGTGGAACACCTGGTCGTTCTTCACCACCTACGCGTCGCTCAACCAGTTCGACCCTGCCGATCCGGCCATCCCCCGGCCCGCGGACCGGTCGGTCCTCGACCGGTGGATGCGCTCGCGCCTCTACGCCACGGTGGCCACCGTCACCGCGTCGCTGGACGGGTACGAGCCGTTCCCGGCGGCCAGCGCCATCGCCGAGCTGGTCGACGACATCTCCAACTGGTACGTCCGCCGCAGCCGCCGGCGCTTTTGGCGCACGGATCCGGACGCGGATCCGGCCGACTCGCTCGGGGCCCAGGCGACCCTCTACGAGACGCTGGTCACCGTGGGCCGCCTGCTCGCCCCGATGTGCCCGTTCGTGGCCGATCGGATGTGGCGGGATCTCACCGGGGCGGCGGAGGACGACTCGGTCCATCTGGCCGACTGGCCCCGGGAACAGCCGGAAGCCGTCGACGGCGGGCTCGAGGCGGGCATGGCTCTGGCCCGCCGGTTGTCGTCACTGGGCCGGGCCGCCCGGGCGGAGGCGGAGATAAAGGTCCGCCAGCCTCTGGCCCGCGCCCTCGTCTACCTGCCCCCCAACAGCCCGACCCTGCCCGACGGGATCGTCGAGGACGAGTTGAACGTCGACCGGGTGGAGCCCATCGGCGAGTTGGGTGACGTGCTGGCCTACGAGCTGGTCCCCAATTTCAAACTGCTGGGCCCGAGGCTGGGGTCGAAGGTGCAACAGCTGCGGACGGCGATGGCGTCGGTCGACGCCGCCGCCGCCGCCGACGATCTGGCCGAGGGACGGCCGGTGGTGGTGGCGCTGGACGACGGCGCGGTGGAGTTGACCGGGGACGAGGTGGAGCTGCGGGTCCGGGCCCAAACCGGGTTCGCGGTGTCGCGGGACGGCGCCGAAGTCGTGGCCCTCGACCTCACCCTCGACGACGACCTCCGCCGGCGGGGACTGGCCCGGGAGGTGATCCGGAACGTGCAGGATCTCCGCAAGGCGTCGGGCCTGGAGGTGTCGGACTGGATCCATCTCCATCTGGTCGGTCTCGACGACCTGGCTCCGCGGTTCGACCTCATCGGCCGCGAGGTGCTGGCCCGCACGGTGGTCGCCACCCCACCCGCGGAGGGCGACGGCACCGGAGCCGGGACCCGGTTCGAGTTCGACGACGGGGGGCTCTGCGACAGGCGACGATCTGGATCCGCCGGGCGTGACATCTGACGGGGGGCCGGAAGGTGTTCGAAGTCATGCGTTGACCGGCGAGGAGTACGTGCTGGCGGTCGACCTCGGGACCGGAGGCCCGAAAGTCGCGGTGGTGTCCACCACCGGAAGGATCGTCGCCCACGGCTTCGCCCCGGTGCCGCTGCATCTCCTCGAGGGCGGGGGCGCCGAACAGGATCCGGCCGATTGGTGGTCGGCCATCTGCTCGGCCGCCCACGACGCCCTGGCCGATGCCGCGGTCCCTCCCGGCGCCTTCATCGGCGTCGGGTGCACGTCGCAGTGGTCGGGCACGGTGGCGGTCGGTGCCGACGGGAGCCCGTTGATGCGGGCGATCATCTGGATGGACTCCCGCGGGAACCGGGCCATCCGGGCCGCGGCCCGCGGCCCGGTCAATGTGCTCGGCTACGACCCACGCAAGATCCTCCGGTGGGTGCGGGTCACCGGCGGGGCCCCCGGTCTGTCGGGCAAGGACCCGGTGGCGCACATCCTGTTCATCCGTGATCAGTTCCCGGAGATCTACCGGGACACCGCCACCTTCCTAGAGCCGGTCGACTATCTGAATCTCAAGCTCACCGGCCGTACCTGTGCCTCCTTCGACTCGATCGCCGCCCACTGGGTCACCGACAATCGACGGATCGACCGGGTGGACTACGACGACCGGCTGCTCGCCATCACCGGGCTCGGTCGGGCCAAGCTTCCCGACCTGGTGCCGCCGGGGAGCATCGTCGGTCCGCTGAGCGCCGGGGCGGCGGACGACCTCGGGCTTCGGGAAGGGACCCCGGTGGCGGTCGGCACCGGCGATGTGCACTCGGCGGTGTTCGGTTCCGGATCGGTGGCCGACTTCTCCGCCCACCTCTACATCGGGACGTCGTCGTGGATCTCGACCCATGTTCCCTTCAAGAAGACGTCGATCACCACCAACGTGGCCTCCATCCCCGCGGCCCTGGCCGGAAAGTACATCGTCGTCAACGAGCACGAGACGGCGGGAGCCTGCCTGACCTTCCTCCGGGACACCCTGGGCCTGGCTGACGATTTCGACGCCATGAACGAGATGGTCGACTCGGTGGCGCCCGGGAGCGGGCGGGTGCTGTTCACCCCCTGGCTCAACGGGGAGCGGACGCCGGTCGACGACCACACCATCCGCGGCGGATTCCACAACCTCTCGCTGTCGACGTCGGCGGCCGAGATGGTCCGAGCCGTGTTCGAGGGGGTGGCCTTCAACTCCAGGTGGCTCTTGGATGCCGTCGAGCGGTTTGCCGGCCGCACCTTCGATTCGATGGCCTTCATCGGCGGGGGGGCCAACTCCGAGCAGTGGTGCCAGATCCATGCCGACGTGCTGGGCCGGGAGATCCGCCAGGTCGAAGAGCCGGTCCTGGCCAACGTTCGGGGGGCGGCCCTGGTCACCCTGCTGGCCCTCGGGCGAATCTCCGTCGACCAGATCCCGGCCATGGTCGCCGTCCGCCGCACCTTCACCCCGGATCCGGCGGCCTCCCCGGTCTACGACCACCTGTACAAGGAATTCGTCACCCTGTACAAGCAGACCAAGGGGATCCACAAGCGCCTCAACCGCTTCTGACCCGTACCAACCCGTCGCCATCGGCATCTTCACCAGGCTGAATCAACCGGCGCGGTCAGATCGACGGAGGTGTATTTTGACCGGGTGCCGATGTTCCTAGATCGCCACGATGCCCCGGGAGTAACGCCGGAGGAGTTGGCCGACGCCCACCGGCTTGATGTGGCGATCCAAGAGAAGCATGGTGTTCAGTATCACACCTACTGGTTCGACCCCGAAAACGGATCGGTGTTCTGTCTGGCCGAGGGGCCGAGCAAACAAGCCATAGAGACCGTGCACCAGGAATCCCACGGCCTGTTGGCGAGCACCATTCTGGAGCTTGATTCGACTGCGCCCCTGAACAAGTTCCTCGGGTCACTGCCCAATCATCCGGTAGGCACTGCGTACGCCGCGCCGGCCTTGCGGGCGATCGTGTTCACGGATGTGTGCGGTTCGGTTGCCCAAACCCAACAACTCGGCGATGACGGCCACATGCAACTGCTGGGTGAGCACAACCGGATTGTTCGTCGCGAACTCGCCACCCATGAAGGTCGTGAGGTCAAACATACCGGCGACGGCATCATGGCCGCCTTCACGTCGGTCGTTTCGGCCGTTGCTTTCGCGGTGGAGGTACAACGGGAACTTCACGACTTCAATCAAGAGGCGCCCATACCGCTGGAGGTGAGCATCGGCATCAGCGCCGGCGAGCCCGTCACTGACGACCACGACGACCTCTTCGGCGCGGCGGTTCAACTTGCCGCCCGGTTATGCGCGGCCGCATCTTCCGGCGATATAGCTGTGTCGATCGCCGTCCGCGAACTGTGTATTGGCAAACCGTTCCGCTTTGACGATCTGGGTGAACTCATGCTCAAGGGAATGCCGGAACCCACTCGCACCTATGCGGTGTCATGGCGCGACGAGTTGCCCGCGTAACGGTCGCAGGTCCCGATCAGCTGTCGATCGGCTCCAGAAACTCGAGCCGGTTGCCGAACGGATCGGCGGCGTAGACGCGCCGGAAACCGGGGAAGTCGCCATCCCAGGCGGCCGCCTGCCCCGCGGCTGCCAATCGGCGCACGATGTCGTCGATGTCGTCGACCAGGATGCCGGGATGCCCCTTCTTCGCCGGCCGGAAGTCGTCCTCGACCCCGAGGTGCAACTCGACGCCACCGCTGGAGAACCAGGCCCCACCCCGGGCCGCCAGCACTGGGGGCTTGGGCACCTCGGTCATGCCGAGGACGTCGACGAAGAACTGCCGGGCGGTCGGCTCGCCGCCGGCCGGCATCGCCAGCTGCATGTGATGAAGCCCGGTGTACATGGCACCAGCATGGCCCGCCCCGCCGGGGGAAACCAAGTCACCCGACCCGGTTGCGGATTGTCGTGGCAGGCTGGCATCCATGGCGACGGCCCGGAGCACCGTGATCATCACCGGTGGGACCAGTGGGCTGGGCCGGGAGTGCGCCCGTGCCCTGGCCACCGATCCGGAGCTGGCGGTGGTCATCACCAGTCGGGACCCGGGCCGGGTCCAATCCGCCGCCGCACCGATCGGTGCCCACCCGATGGTCCTCGACCTGGCCTCCCTGGCTTCGGTCCGTAGCTTCACCCGGGAGTTGGCCACCGCCGGGCTCCCACCTCTCCACGCGGTGGTGTGCAACGCCGGGCTGCAGTTCACCCATCGGGCCCGCACCGAGGACGGGGTGGAAGCCACCTTCGGCATCAATCATCTCGGGCACCTCGCCCTGGTGGAAGGGCTGCTCCCCTACCTCGAAGCGCCGGCCCGGATCGTGTTCGTCTCCTCGGGCACCCACGATCCATCCAACCGCACCGGGATGCCGCACCCGTTGGAGGCCAGCGCCTACCAGTTGGCCTACCCGCCCACCGAAGTGGTGGGTGAGTCGGCCGTCAAGGACGGACGGCGTCGGTACACCACGTCGAAGTTGGCCAACGTCCTCACCACCTACACGCTGGCCCGCCACCTCGGTGACCGCGGCGTGACCGTCAACGCCTTCGACCCGGGCTTGATGCCGGGCACCGGACTGGCCCGGGACGCCGGAGCGCTCTCCCGGGCTCTGTTCGCCACGGTGGCCAAAGCTCTGGTGGTGCTCCCCGGCGTCAACACCCCGAAGCGGTCGGGGGTCAACCTGGCCCGACTGGTCACCGATCCCGATCTCGAGAAGACCACCGGTGTCTACTTCGCCGGGACCCGGCCGGGGCGATCGTCTGAGGCTTCCTACGATGTCGAGACCCAGGAGGCTCTCTACCGTGAAAGCTTGAACATCCTGGAGACCATCGGCCACCAGGGTTGACGATCCGGTGGGGACGGGCGGGCCAGAGCCAAACATGACGCCACTACCTCGCCCGCCGGCGCTCAGGCCAGGCAGGTGAGGGGCCGACCTCCGTTGAAGGTGATCATGTCGCCGATGGCGGCGATGAGATCAATCGGCGTGCCCGGCGCCGCCCCGTTGAGCTCGGCGTACGCCCGGTGCAGGTTCCCGACGATGCGCTCGGAATCGAGAAGGTGTGCGAACGGACCGAGATGGGCGGCCTGGGCGGCGGCCAACGGTGACAGCCCGGCCGCCAGCCCTTCCTCGGCGGTGGTAAGGACGAACTGCAGGTAGGCGAGCACGTCGTCGATCAACTCCGGACCGCCGACCGGTCCGTGGCCGGGCACGACGGTGCCGGCACCGAGCGGCTTCAGCACGGTTTGGAGGACGTCGATGGCTCCGGTGACCGACCCCATCAGTACGAAGGGGGTGCAATCGTTGAACAGCAGGTCCCCGGAGAAGAGCACCGAGCGCTCGGGTATCCAGACGATGGAGTCATTGGTGGTGTGGGCCGGCGATCCCACCTGGCGGAGTTCGCAGCGCAGGTCGTCCACCCACACTGCGACCTCGTCCCGGTAGGTGAGGAACGGGGGAGCCAGTTCCAGTGCGCCCCACTCCACATCGGTCCAGACCCCGACGTTGGCAGGGAGGCCGGTGGCGATCATCTCCCTCCGGCACCACTCGTGGGCCACGATGGTGGCCCCGTCGAACAGGTAGTTACCATGGGTGTGGTCCCCGTGATGGTGGGTGTTGAGCAAGGTGCGGACCGGTTGGTCGGTAGTTCCGGCAATCGCGTCCAGATAGGCCCGGGTGCGCCGTTCTGTCGAGCACGAGTCGATGCTGATCACACCGCGGCTGCCCACCAGGAATCCGGTGTTGTTGATGTACCAACTGCCATCCGGCTGGACGTAGGCATAGATGCCCTCGCTCACCTCCTCGACCCGGGGTGGGTCGAGGAGACCGGGATCGAGATCGGACGTACTCATGGCCAGCCCCAACCTATGGCGTCGATGAGCCAAACTGTAGGTTCTGACCCCGACGGAAGCGAGGAAGCTGCGGATGCAGATCGCCATCGGCTTGTTCCCGGGCTTCACCGCCCTCGACGCCATCGGTCCCTACCAGGTGTTCACCCAGCTGCCCGACGCCGAGGTCGTCCTCTGCGCGGCCCAGACCGGGGTGCTGGCCGACGACATCGGCCTGCTGCGGCTGAACATCGACCACACCTTCGACGACGTCGACGCCCCCGACATCGTGGTCGTGCCCGGCGGTTTCATCACCCGCCGGCTGGCTCGGGACGGCGACCCCATCGTCGACTGGGTGACCGCGGTGCATCCGCGCACCACCTACACCACCTCGGTGTGCACCGGCGCCTTGATCCTCGGCGCCGGCGGCCTGCTCGACGGGCTCGATGCCACCACCCACTGGTTCGCCTATGACGAGTTGGCCAAGTACGGGGCCAAGCCCACCGAGGAACGGGTCGTGCACCGGGGAAAGATCTGGACGGCGGCCGGCGTCTCCGCCGGCATCGACCTGGCCCTGACCCTGGTCGCCGAAACTCACGGTCCGGCCATCGCCCAGGCCATCCAACTCGGTATCGAATACGACCCGCAGCCTCCCTTTGACGCCGGGGCTCCGTCCAAGGCCCCGGCCGACATCGTGGAGCTGGTCCGGTCGCGCTCGGCCGCTCGGGAGGCGGAAGTCCTCGGCCGCGATTGACCAATCGCGGGCGCCATGGACACCGCGGGGGCTGACCGGGCCAAACTGGGGGCGTGGAGGAAGAGCTGGCCGGAGGAGTCGCGAATGCCGGAAAGGTCTCCCGAGAGAACCATCACGTCCTCCGGCCCTCGAATCCACACTCGGCATCCGTCCACAAATTCTTGTCGGCCTTGGCCGGGGCCGGGTTCGAGGGCGCCTCCCAGCCGGTCGCCATCCAGGAGGACGGTCGGGAGCGTCTGGTGTACATCGAGGGCGAGGTTCCGCTTCCTCCTTACCCGGCGTGGGCACAGTCAGATGACGCACTGGGGTCGATCACCGAGCTGATGGGGGAGTTCCACCACGCGTCACGTCAGTTCGACTTCGCCGGATTGGAGTGGAGCCACGAGTTGGCTGACCCCGTCGGGGGGCCGGTGGTGTGCCACAACGATGTGTGCCTCGAGAATGTGGTCTTCCGGAGCGGGGTGGCCGTCGGGCTGATCGACTTCGACTTTGCTGCGCCGGGTCGGCCGGTGTACGACCTCGCCCAGTTTGCCCGCATGGGCGTTCCCGTCGACGACGACCTGAGTGCTTCCCGCCTGGGATGGGAACCCTCGGATCGGCCGCGGCGGCTTCGGCTGGTGGCCGACGTCTATGGCTTGGACGATGAGGAACGCGGCGAGCTCCTGCAGATCCTGGCCAGCGCCATGGAGCACGGTGGAAAGTTCGTCCAGCGCCGAGCCGAGGCGGGCGACCCGAACTTCATCCGGATGTGGAAGGAGATGGGCGGCCAGGAGCGATACGACCGCCGGCGTCGTTGGTGGACCGAGCACCAGTCAGAGTTCATCGAGGCGCTCGTCTAGATCCGGCGCAGGCTCCGATCCCGGCCCGGCTAGCCGATCAGCGGTCGGATGCGCTCGCGCAGGAAGGCGATCACCGTGTCGGAGAACGCGTCGTTGCGGTCGCCGGCGATCATGTGGGCGGCGCCGGCCACGTCGACCACGGTGGCACCGGGTATCTCGGCCAGCAGTTCGTCGACCCCCTCCTGGGTGACGACGTCGCTGAGGAGTCCCCGGACCAGCATGGTCGGCACCTGGATATTGCTCATGGCCACGTCGAGCAGCCCGGCCAGACGATCGGGCACCACCTCGGTGCGGTCCAGACCGATGAACTTCGGATCCCAGTGCCAGTACCAGCGGTCGTCCCGCTGGCGCAGGACCTTCATGAGGCCGGCCGGGTTGACCTGCCGGGTCCGCTGCGGGGTGTAGGCGGCGATCGCCTTGGCCGCGTCCTCGAGGGAATCGAATCCCTCCACGCCCGACAGCATGAAGTCCTTGATCCGGTTGATGCCGACCGGGTTGGCCTTGGGGGTGATGTCCACCAGCACCAGGCCGCTGGAGACCGGTCGGTCACTGGTCCCTTCGGCCAGCATGGCCGACATCCCTCCCAGCGACGCGCCGACCAGCACCGGCGGCCGTCCCAACTGGTCGGCCACGGCGACGCAGTCGGCGCAGAAGGCGGTGAACGAGTAGTCGCCGTTGGGTGCCCAGTCGCTGTCCCCGTGGCCCCGGAGGTCGAGGGCCACCGTCCGCCATCCCTGGGCGGCCACCATCTCGGCCGTCGATCCCCACGCATACCGGGTCTGGCCACCCCCGTGGAGGAACAGCACCGGCCAGGCGTCCGGATCACCACGGACGTCGGCCACCAGGTGCACGCCCTCGAAACCGTCGAAAGTCACCCGCTCAGCGTCCATGCGCCCCATCGTCACATACGTAGGGCCGCACGGCGAGATGGCCAGGCGCCCGGGCCAGCCGGTACCGGCGGTGTCCGCCGTCAGCCCGGTGCGGGCGGGGCCTGCTTGGGCATCAAGTGGTTGGCCGCGCTGACCACCGCTCCGAGCGAGGCATCGAGGATGCTCGAGTCCATCCCCACCCCCCACCAGGTCGATCCGTCCGGGCCCTCGGCCTCCACGTAAGCCACCGCCGACGCCTCGCTTCCGGAGGTCAGCGCGTGCTCCCGGTAGTCCTTCACCTCGAACTCGACACCCAGCTCCCGGCGGAGACCGGTGACCAGGGCGTCGATCGGCCCGTTCCCCTCACCGAGCACGGTACGGGGCTGCCCGTCGACCAGCAGTTGGGCGGTGACGGTCGTCCGCTTCCCGCCGGTGGTGACCTCGCTGCCGATCAGCCGCACCCCGGCGTCGTCGGGGAGATAGGTCTCCGAGAACACGTCCCACATCTCGCCCGGCCGGATGACCGTGCCGCTGGATTCGGTGATCGCCTGGACCTTCTTGGAGAACTCCACCTGGAGATTTCGAGGAAGGTCGAGTCCGTGCTCGGCGTCCATCACATAGGCGACGCCCCCCTTGCCCGACTGGCTGTTGATTTGGATGATGGCCTCATAGGTTCGTCCGGTGTGCTTCGGATCGATGGGCAGATACGGCACTTCCCACTGCTGGTAGTCGTCGCCGATGGCGGCGAACCCTTTCTTGATGGCGTCCTGGTGGGATCCCGAGAAGGCGGTGTAGACCAGGTCACCGGCGTAGGGGTGTCGGGGGTGCACCGGCATCCGGGTGGCGTACTCGGCCACCCGCCGGACCTTCTCGATGTCGCGGAAGTCGAGGGCCGGATCGATCCCTTGGGAGAACAGGTTCATGGCGAGGGTGACGACATCGACGTTTCCGGTGCGCTCGCCGTTGCCGAACAACGTCCCCTCCACCCGGTCGGCGCCGGCCAGGACGGCCAACTCGGCGGCGGCCACCGCGGTGCCCCGGTCGTTGTGGGGATGGAGGCTGAGGATCACCGACTCGCGGTTCTTGATGGTGCGGCCGAACCACTCGATGACATCGGCGTAGACATTGGGCGTGTACATCTCCACGGTGGCGGGAAGGTTGAGGATGATCGGTCTCTCCGGGGTGGGCTCGATTACGTCCATCACCGCTTCGCAGATCTCGATGGCGAACTCCGGCTCGGTACCGGTGAAGCTCTCGGGCGAGTACTCGTAGCGGATCTCGGTCCCGGGGACGGTCGACTCGAACTTCCGGCAAAGCCGTGCGGCGTTGACGGCGATGTCGATGATCCCGGCCCGGTCCAGCCCGAAGACAACCCGGCGCTGGAGCTCGGATGTCGAATTGTAGAAATGGACGATGGCCCGGCGGGCACCGCCCAGCGACTCGAAGGTGCGCTCGATCAGATCCTCCCGACACTGGACCAGGACCTGAATGTCCACGTCGTCGGGGATCAGATCCCCATCGATGATCTCGCGCTGGAAGTCGAAGTCGGTTTGGGAGGCGGACGGGAAGCCCACCTCGATCTCCTTGAAGCCGATCCCCACCAAGGCGTTGAACAGCTTCAGCTTCCGCTCCGAGTCCATCGGGTCGACCAGGGCCTGATTGCCGTCCCGCAGGTCGACACTCGCCCAGCGCGGGGCGTGGGTGAAGCGTCGGTCGGGCCAGGTACGGTCGGCCAGCTGGAGGGGGAGGTACGGCCGGTACAGCCCGAACGGCATGGGGGACACGTCGCAGGGAAGCTCGAGACGGTGTCCGGCCCGGCTGGTGGTTTCCGTCGTCTTCGTCTTCGGCTGATCGGTACTCACGGTTGCTCCCTTGTGTCTTGCTCGGCTCCGGGTCCTCGGATTCCGTCGTCCCCTGGTGGTTGGCGCGGTCGGCGCTGGCCCATCAAAAAACCCCCTGGCCTTTCGGCTCAGGAGGTTGCGGGCGAACGCGATGGGGCGCTCGCCGTCAGGTGAGAAGGAGGTCCGAGGTCGGAGTGCGATACATGATGCCCTTCATGGTGGCAGGACGGCTGGAGTCCGTCAAGGGGCCGGGGACGGCTCAGGCTGGGAATCAGGCCGGGAGTTGCCTCAGATGCGCTCGAAATTGCGGGCCAGCTCCCAGTCGGTGACCACCGTGTTGGCCTTGTTCCACTCCTGGCGGGCGGTGTTCAGGAGGTGGTGGTGGACGTCGGGGCCGAAGGCCTCCAACGCCA
Source organism: uncultured Acidimicrobiaceae bacterium (assembly GCA_963819695.1). GTDB lineage: Bacteria > Actinomycetota > Acidimicrobiia > Acidimicrobiales > RAAP-2 > DASZIT01. The sequence continues at coordinate 732,109 of CAWFXD010000002.1, forward strand.
CCTCACTGGAAGCCAGGTTGTCGATGGCTTCGGTCAGGGTCGACGGGAGCCGGGTGACCTCGGGGGCGGCGTAGGCGTTGCCCTCGAAGGCCGGTTCGAGTTCGAGCTCGTGCTCGATGCCCCACAACCCGGCGGCGATGGACCCGGCCAGAGCGATGTAGGGGTTCACGTCCGCCCCCGGCACCCGGCTCTCGATCCGTCGTCCGGGTCCGGAGCCGACGGCCCGGAACCCGCAGGTGCGGTTGTCCTCTCCCCACACGATGGCGGTCGGCGCCCAGGAGTCGGGGACGTACCGTCGGTAGGAGTTGACGTAGGGTGCGAAGCACCACGCCAGCTGACCGGCGCCGTGGAGTTGCCCGGCCAGGAACTGCTGGCCGATCCTCGAGAACCCCGATGGGTTGGTGGCGGCATCGGTCGGGGCCATCAGCGCGGCTCCTGACGTCGCGTCCCACAGGCTGGTGTGGATGTGGCACGACGAACCTGCGTGTTCCATCGACCACTTGGCCATGAAGGTGGCGGCCCTGCCGTGCTGGGAGGCGATCTCCTTCACCCCGTTCTTGAACACCAGATGGCGGTCGGCGACCTCCAGGGCTCCGCCATAGGTGATGTTGATCTCGTGCTGGCCGGTCCCGGCCTCTCCCTTGGAGAACTCGATGGGGATGCCGGCGGCCAGCATCTGGTTGCGGATCTGGCCGATGATCGGCTCGACGCGGCGAAGTCTGCAGCAGCTGATAATCCTCGATGGTGTCGGCATGCGGAATGATCCCCTGCCAGTGCTTGGCCGTCGCCTCCGCGTAGGTGTCGAGGAAGAGATAGAACTCGAGCTCGGTGGCACACTTGATCTCCAGTCCGTGGCCCGCCGCCCGCTCGAGTTGCCGTTGCAGGATGCGGCGGGGCGACACCTCCACCGGCTCGTCGTCCATGGTGAGGAGGTCACAGAGGACCAGCGCGCTCCCCGGGAGCCAGGGGATCGACCGGACCGTGTGCGGGTCGATGACCGCGTGCAGGTCGCCGTAGCCGTTGTCCCAGTTGGCGAACCGATACCCGGGGAGAGGCTCCATATCGACGTCGACGGCCAGCAGGTAGTCGCAGACCTCGATCCCGTGGTCGATGACGTGCTCGAGGAAGAACGGCGCGGTGACCCGCTTCCCGACCGGACGGCCCTGGAGATCGGGGAAGGCCACCAGCACCGTGTGGATGTCCCCCGATTGAATCTGGCGGGGAAGGGTTTCGAGGGTCAGCACCTCAGCACTTTGACCCAGGCGGCGCCGCCCGTCCAGCGCTACTCCGGTGTCACGTAGGCCGCGGTGATCCCACCGTCGACCACCAGTGCTGATCCGGTGATGAACGACGCGTCGTCGGAGGCCAGAAACAGGGCCGCCTTGGCGATCTCCTCGGGTCGTCCGAAACGGCCGATGGGGATGTGGACCAGGCGCCGCTGGCGGCGTTCGGGATCGGCCAGCAGCTCGGCCAGCAACGGGGTCTCGATGGGGCCCGGGCACAGCGAGTTGGCCCGGATTCCTTGTCGGGCATACTCCACCGCGAGCTCCCGGGTCATGGCCAGGACGCCGCCCTTCGAGGCGGTGTAGGCGATCTGGGCGGTGGCCGCCCCCATCAGGGCGACAAACGAGGCGACGTTGATGATGGAGCCGCCGCCGGAGGCCAGCATGGCCGGGACGGCGGCCCGGCACCCCAGCCACACCCCCTTCAGGTTGACCTCCATGACCCGTTGCCAGGTTTCCGGCGGGGTGTCGAGGACCCCACCGTCGTCATCGGGGAAGATCCCGGCGTTGTTGAACAACACCTGGAGCCCGCCGTAGGCATCGACGGCGGCCGCCACCATGGCCTCCACCTGGGATTCATTCGACACGTCGACCGTGACGGCCAGCGCGGAGCCGCCGGCCGCGATGATCTCCTCCGTCACCGACTCGGCGTGGCCGCCGACCACATCGGCCACCACCACCTTGGCCCCCTCGGCGGCAAACAGCAGGGCGGCGACCCGGCCGATGCCACTTCCGGCCCCGGTGATCACCGCAACCTTGCCGTCCAGACGAGCCATCGAGTACTCCGTGGTGCGCAGGGATAGTAGGCCCGCACGCTACTGGCACCTCGTCGAGAATGGGATACTGGGCCATGCCCGTACCGGGAGGAGCCCTCGTGCCGGAATCCCGCCGAACTCCGGAGCCGGTATGAGCGACAAGTATTCGGTGGTCAACCCGGCGACGGAAACGGTGATCGCCACGGTGTCGATGGCCGGCATCGAGGAGACCGATGGTGCGGTGGCCCGGGCCCGGGAGGCGGGTCCGGCATGGCGGGCGCTGGCCCCGGGCGATCGGGCCCGCCTGATGCGGCGGTTTGCCGCCGAGGTCGAGGACCACGCCGAGGAGCTCGCCCAACTCGAGACGGCCAACGTCGGGAAGCCCATCACCGACAGCCGAGGAGAGGTCGGCATGGTCGCCGAGGTCCTCCACTTCTACGCCGGCGCGGTGGACAAGCACCGGGGCGCCACCGTCCCGGTGGCCGGGGGAGTGGACCTCACCTTCCATGAGCCGCTGGGAGTGGTCGCCGCCATCATCCCCTGGAACTTTCCGGCCGCCATCACCTCGTGGAAGGTCGGCCCCGCCCTCGCCACCGGCAACACCATTGTGGTGAAACCGGCGGAGCTGACGCCGCTCACCGCCCTCCGGCTGGCCGAACTGGCGCTCGACGCCGGTATCCCCGAGGGGGTGTTCGAGGTGGTGGTGGGGGCCGGCCCGACCGTCGGAGCCCGGCTGGCCGAGCACCCCGATGTAGCCAAAGTGGCGTTCACCGGCTCGACGGCCGTCGGACGGGAAGTCATGGCGGGCCGCGGCCGGGACCATCAAGCGGGTGACCCTCGAATTGGGAGGGAAATCGGCCAACATCGTGTTTGCCGACGCCGACCTCGAGCAGGCGGCGGCAGCCGCGCCGGGCAGCGTCTTCGGCAATGCCGGCCAGGACTGCTGTGCCCGCAGCCGGATATTGGTCGAGCGGTCGGTGTTCGACCGATTCCTGACCCAGTTGGTCCAGGCGGTCGATGCCTGGCGGGTGGGCGACCCAACCGACCCCGAAACCGAGATGGGGCCACTGGCGTCGGCCCGTCGCCGTGAGGTGGTGGCCGGGTTTCTGGGGGCAGGGATGGGCGACCCGGATCGAGGGGCGGTGGAGCCGTACGCCAGCGGCGGCGCTCCTTCGGGTCCGGGATTCTGGTTCCCGCCGACCGTGGTTGCCCCGGCCAGGCCGGAATGGCGGCTGGCCCGCGAGGAGATCTTCGGTCCGGTGGTGGTGGTGATTCCCTTCGACGACGAGGCTGACGCGGTGAGGTTGGCCAACGACACGCCCTACGGGTTGGCCGGGTCCATCTGGACCGGTGACGGGGCCAAAGCCCTGCGCATGGCCCGCGCCGTCGATGCCGGGAACCTCTCGGTGAACTCCAATGGCTCGGTCCGGGTGCAGACGAGCTTCGGCGGGATGAAGCAGTCGGGCTTCGGCCGGGAGCTGGGCCTGGAGGCGTTGGATGCCTACAGCGAGGTCAAGAACGTCTTCGTGGCCACCTCATGACCCGGGAGGTCGATGGCCAGCTCCACCGTCAGCAGCCGCCCCCGCCCCCGCCCTCGACCAGCTCCTTGAAGCGGGTCATCTCGTCGGCGGTGTCCCGCTCGAGCCAGCCGCGCAGGAACGGCTCGACGAACCAGCTCCAGGGAGGCTTGAAGTCGAACACCTCCCGGTGGACCACCACTGTCCCGCCCCCGGTCGGGTGGCAATCGAACGAGCCTTCAAAGTTCAGGAACCATCGGGCCGGTCCGGCGATCGGTGATCCGAACTTGAGGGAGGTCGGCGTCAGGGTGAACGGGTAGGTACCGCTCGGCCCCGGGATGCCCTTGATCCGCCCGGAGAACACCGCAGTTCCTCGGTCGCCGTCGCGCTTCACTGGGCCGACCCGGCCGATCTTGTGGTCCGCCCGCCGGTACCGTTCCAGGTCGAGGACGAAGTCGAACACGTCAGTGGGGGACGCGTCCACGGTGGCCTGGGCTTCGCCGACGATCATCGGGCTGCGTCCATCCACTCAGCGTAGGGTCCAACCGCGCCGAGGTGCCGGGGCGCCGCCGATGGGGAGGATCGCCTATGGGGCGGGGTCGGGCGCCTCGGCGAATGCCTTGATCCGTTCGAGGGTGGTCCGCATCCCCCTCAGGTTGGTGCGCCCCCGGGCCTTCCCGGCCAGCTTCCAGTACAGCCGGAGCATCGGGGTATCGGTCAGCTCGAACGACTCGGTGACGTCGGTGCCGTCGCCGCTGGGTTCGAAGCGGTAGCCCCAGGTGTTGACCGGCTTCCCTCCCGGACCCTCGACGCCGAAAACGAACTCCCGCCCCGGTTCACAAGCGGTGATCTTGCACCGCGTCCAGTAGACCGGCCCGCGCCCGTTGCGACGGACGTGGCCCCGGAACCGCTCCCCGACGGCAGGCCCGGCGGCCCCGTCGAGCCACTCGGCCTCGAACGTCTCCGGAGACCACTTCCCGGTGTTGGTGATGTCGCTCACCAACGCCCAGACCCGCTCGGGAGGCGCCTCGATATGGATGGTCACGGAGTCACGCACACTGCGACATTACGACCTGGAGGCGTCACTGTCGCCGCCGGCGGTCAGTGGTCCCGGGGGCGGAACTTCGTCAGCGCACCCTCCAACTCCGACAGCGAATCGAGCCGGATATCGGCCTTGGCCGCCTCGGTCCATCCCGCGTGGGTGATGCCCCAGGGCCCCCGCCTCAGGTGCACCGCCACCATCCCGGCCCGGCGGGCGGGCAACACGTCGTTGTCGACCCGATCGCCGACATAGGCGATGCGGCTGGCCGGAGCGCCGAGTTCCTGTTTCATGCGGGCAAAGAACGCCGGGTCAGGTTTCGCGACCCCCCACTCGTCCGAGGTGGCAGTCAACTCCACCGGAAGCTTCGCCATGAACCGGGAAGCCGACGCGGTCTGGTTCCCGATCACTGCCAACCGGTAGCCGGACGCCTTGAGCGCCAACAGAGTCGGCAAGGCATCCGGGTAGAGGTCGGATTCCTCGAACGTCCACGGGTACCCCGCCGCGAGTTTCTTGACGATCTCGGTCTCCAGGTCGAAGTCGGGGCGGAAATACCCGAAGACGTCGGCGTGGGGCCGTCGATCGGCAATGACCGAACCCAGGACGGCGAAAAAGGTCAATCGGGGGACCCCCAGGAAGTCAGCCCAGCGCCCCCAATTCTCGGTCTCGTCGACCAGCGTCTCGCCGAGGTCGAAGGCCAGCCACTCCACCGCTCGGTCGTCGGCCACCTCCCGACTCTTGCCGGTAGGGAGGCCGCCGGCAAACGGTGGCGACCCTCTGCCGGTCCCCGGCCAACCCCGCCAGGGTTGATCCGGAGATCAGGAGGGGGCCGGGGAAGGTCCGGCCGCCGGGGCGGTGGCGGTGGCGCTACTGGAAATCGGCATTGCGTGGAGATTGTCGGACTCCAACACCCCGGCCCCGATCACCGCGCCGACCAGCGCGAACATCGCGGCGAGGGTGGCGACGCCCTTCCACACCCGCGGCGGCTCGAAGGGCTCTCTGCCGAGCCCGTGGCCCGGGATGTCGGCTGCTTCGCTGGGTAGTGGCGTCGGGTAGTTGGCCATGATCCCAGCATCGGACCGGTGCCTAAGAAAACGGTATGGAGCGCATATGAGTCGGCGAAGAATCCGGCAATTCCGGCGCCCGCATCCGCCGGTCGCATCCCGGCAGGTAACGTCAGGGCATGTCAGATCGTTCGCGCAAGCTCGTCAAACCGGCGGCAGCCGTCACCATCGTGGCCACCATGGCCAGCGTCTGGTGGTTCGCCCTCCGGCCCCGGCGCAAGATCAAGCTCGACAAATAGCCAGCTCGGGCACCGCCGCGCACCGCCGTGAGCCCGGCGGTCAGCCCACCAGGGCGGGAACAGCCTCCCCGATCGGCGCCCGCACCACCGCATCGGCCATGGAGTCGAACCCCGTCTCCTCGCCGTTGACGATCACCAGGGCGGCACCGTTCTCACGGGCGATGGGCACCAGTCCGGCGGCCGGGAACACCCCCAGGCTCGAGCCGATGGCCAGCATCAGGTCGCACCCGGAAGCCGCCCGGGTGGCTCTCCGCAGGTCCTCGACCACCAGGTCCTGGCCGAAACTGATGGTGGCTGACTTGAGGATCCCACCGCACCCCCTACAGGGCGGATCCTCTTCGCCGGCCCGCACCCGCTCGAGGGTCTCGGCCATCGGGGAACGCCGGTCGCACGACATGCACATCACCTGGTGCAGGGTGCCGTGGATCTCGACGATCAGATCCGGGTGGGTGCCGGCCGCCTGGTGGAGCCCGTCGATGTTCTGGGTGACCAGGGTGTGGAGCTTCCCTGACTCCGCCAACCGGGTGAGGGCCACATGGGAGGGATTGGGCTGGGCCGCCCAGGTCGGCGAGTCGAGCCGGTTGCGCCAGGCTCGGCGCCGGATCTCGCCGTCGGCCAGGTAGGCGGACAAGGTGGCCAGCTTCTCGGCTTCGGGGTTCTTGGTCCACAACCCGTTGGGGCCCCGGAAGTCGGGGATTCCCGAGTCGGTGGAGATGCCGGCGCCGGTCAGTACCACGACGCATTCGGCCTCGGCCAACAACCGCTGAGCGAGGCGGAGGCTGGCATCGGCTCGAGACTCGGCACCGGTTTCCATCGGGCTCATCGGTTCAGCTTGGCACGACGACCGGTCAGTCGGCGGTGCCGGCCAGATGCCCGAGAAGACGGGGGGCGATGTCGGCCACCGAGCCGGTGGGAAGCCAGTGGGTACCTCCGACCACGGTCTCGAATTGGAACGGGCCCGAGACATGCCGGGCGCATCGCTCGGCGGCAACCCGGGTGATGAACGGGTCGGCATCCCCCCAGACGAAAAGGGTCGGGGCGGTGACCGGGCCGGTCCGGCCGCGTAGCTCGAAAGGCAGCGCCCGATACCAGTTGAGGGGTCCGGTCATCGCCCCGGGACTGACAGCCCGGCGGGCATAGCGGCACGCCGAATCCTCGTCCAGGCCGGTCCGGCGCAGCTGGGCGACGAACCGCTTCTCACCGCCGCGGCTCAGGATCGCTTCGGGCAGCTTCGGGATCTGGAAGAACGCCATGTACCACGAGTGGAACGCCTGGCTGCTCCTGGTCATGGACTCCAGAAACGCCTGGAGGTGCGGCACGGACAGCGCGGTCAGGGTGCGGACCCGGTCCGGGTGGCTACCGGCCAGATACCAGGCCAGGGCGGCCCCCCAGTCGTGACCGACGACGTCAAAGCGCCGGGCGCCGGCCTCGTCGGCCAGCGCCAGGACATCCTGGGCGAGAAGGTCGAGGGTGTAGGCCCGCCGGCCGGTGGGGCGGGCGCCGGGAGAGTAGCCCCGTTGGTCGGGTGCCAACGTGCGGTAACCGCTTCCGGCCAGGGCCCCGGCCAAGGGGTCCCAGCAGTGTCGGTCCTCCGGGAACCCATGGAGCGCGATGACCACCCTGCCGTCGGTCGGGCCGGTGTCCGACACGTCAAAGGTGAGCCCGTCGCGTTCGAAGCTGTCCACGGTGCGATCCTTTCGGTGGGAACCGTCAGATGGTGTTCGGCCGCTCACCCTATCGGCGGTAGGTCGTCGTGAATCCGGTGGGTAGCACCGCCGGCGGACCTCCCGGATCCGCCTGGCGACCTGCCTTGCCGGTCCGGGATGTCCTCGGCCGCCCCGGCCGACCCCGGCCCTCGACCGGTAGCCTCGACCGGTGCCCCTGGCTTCGCTCCGGCCCCTGCGGTCACGCAACTTCGCCCTGTTGTGGTCGTCGGCGCTGATCTCCAATGTCGGGACCTGGATGCAGAGCATCGCCCTCGGTCTGCTGGTCTACTCCCGGAGCGGCCACCAAGCCGGTTGGACCACCCTGGTCATCGCGGCCAGCTTCCTCCCGATCGGGCTGCTGGCCCCGGTCGGCGGGGCCATGGCCGACCGGTTCGATCGACGCCGGTGGTTGCAACTCACCACGTTGTTCGAAATGGCCTTTGCCACCGTGCTGACCGTGCTGGTGGCCACCGGGCACGACCAGCCGGGCCTGGTGGTCATCGTGGCCTTCTTCGGGGGTGCAGCGGGCGCCGTCGGGTTCCCCGCCTATCAGGCCATGCTTCCGGACATGGTGCCCAAAGAGGACCTCCTGGGGGCCATATCGCTGTCATCCGCCCAGTTCAACCTGGGCCGGGTGGTCGGACCGGCCGCCGCCGGCCTCACCCTCCTCCACAACGACTACACCCTGACCTTCGCGGTCAACGCCGCGTCGTTCGCCGCGGTGGTGATCGCATTGACCCTGGTCCGGCTGCCCCCGCCGACGCCGGTGGTCGGCAACCAGGGGATGTACCGCCGGATTGCCGACGGTGCCCGCACCGCCATGCGCGAGCCGGGGTGTCGCAGCGCCATCATCCTCATTGCGGTGGTGGCCCTGTTGGCCTCCCCGTTCATCGCCTTGGTCACCGTGATGGCTGCCGCCTTCCACCACGGCCACCCGTTCCCGGGGGGAACTGCGTTGTTGGTCACCGCCCAGGGCATCGGCGCGGTGATCGGCGCCATGGTGCTCCCCTCCCTGGCCGAGCAGGTCGGGCGGCGGAAGATGGTGCGCGGGGCGCTGTTCCTGTTGCCCCTGCTCCTCATCAACTACGGGCTGGCGCCGGCGCTGTGGTGGTCACTGGTGACGTTCTTGCTGGTGGGCGCCGGCTACATCGCGGTGCTGGCCGGCCTCAACACGGTGGTCCAGCTTCGGGCCCCCGAGGCGTCACGGGGCCGGGTCCTCGGGTTCTACATGATGGCCCTGGGGATCGTGTACCCGATCGGGGCGGTGATCCAGGGACAGATCGCCAACCACATCGGGGTGCGGGCGGTGACCGTCGGGGGAGCGGTGATCCTCCTGGGCGTCCTGGTCCTGGTGGCGACGTTCCGGCCCCAACTGCTGGGCGCGTTGAGCGATGTCCCGGATGACACCTCGGAGATCGTCCCGACCGAGGAGCTGCCGTGATCGGTGGACCGCCGTGGGAACCGGACGGCCCGGTCACCATCGAGGTGTTGACCCCGACCGATGCCGAGGCGGCCCAGGCCCGGGCGGCCGGCTCCCTGGCCTCGGCCGGTCTCGGCCATGGCGACCGGGTGGCATTCTGCCTTCCGTCCTCGTCGGCGCTGCTGTGCGCGGTGCTCGGGGCACTGCGGACCGGAGTCATCCCCGTACTCCTCAATGCCACCCTGCTCGAGGCCGAACGCGACCGGTTGATCACCGACGCCTCCCCCGCCCTGGTGGTGACCGGCCCGGCCGACCTGGCCGCGTTCGATGCCGGCACCCCGGTCGAACTCGATCCCTATCCGCGGGGACGGCCGATGCACTACACGTCGGGGACCACCGGTGAGTCCAAAGGGGTGTGGTCAGGGGTCTGGGACCGTGCCACCTCCGCCGAGGCCTTCGCCGACGAGGCCGACCTCTGGTCCTTCGGTCCCGACGACGTCCACCTGGTGTGCTCGCCGATGTACCACTCGGTGTCGGTGAGGTTCGCGGCCGGCACCCTGCTCCGAGGGGGGACCTGCGTCATCCTCGAACGGTTCCAGGCGTCCGCCGCCCTCCGGGCGCTGATGGGGGCGGCCGGCGTCACCCCGACCACCACCTTCATGGCCCCTTCGGCCCTGGCCCGGCTGCTGGCGCTCGGCCACGAGCTCCCCGACCGGTTCGACGCCCTCCGCCTGCTGGTCCACGCCGGATCGGCCTGCCCGGAGACGCTCAAGCGGAAGGCCCTCGAGCGGGTCGGCAACGGGGTGCTGTGGGAGTTCTACGGGTCCACCGAGGGGCAGTTCACCGCGTGTTCGCCGGAGGAGTGGTCGGACCATCCCGGCAGCGTGGGCCGGGCCCGCCCGGGACGGACCATCACCGTCGACGACGACGGCACCATCTGGTGCCGGCCTCCCGATTTCGGGAAGTTCGAGTACTGGCGGGACGAGGACAAGACCGCCTCGGCGTGGCGGGACGGCGCCTTCACCGTGGGCGACCTCGGCCGGCTCGATGCCGACGGCTACCTGTACCTCGACGGCCGCCGGGACGATCTGATCATCAGCGGCGGGGTCAACGTCTATCCGGCCGAGATCGAACACGTCCTCGCCGAGGTGGCCGGGGTGGCCGGGGTGGCGGTGGTCGGCCTTCCCGACGAGACCTGGGGCCAGCGGGTCTGCGCCGTCGTGGTTCCCGACACCCGCGCCGGGTTCGCCGATCCCGCCGGCTTGATCGGGGCACTCGAGGCCCATGCCGCCGCCCGGATGGCCGGGTTCAAGCGGCCCAAGCAGTATTTCGTGGTCGAGGCGCTCCCGACCACCGCCACCGGGAAGCTCCAGCGCGGTGAGGTTGCCGCCCAGCTCGGGGTTTAGGCGGCTCACCGATGAGGGAGAATCGATCCATGAGCCCCAGCGACGCCGGACCCCCACTCGCCTCCGTCAACCCCGCCACCGGCGAACTGCTGCAATCCTTCGAGCCGTTCGACGCCGACGAGGTCGAGACCCGGCTGGCCTTGGCGGCCAAGGCGGCGCCCGAATGGGCCGCCACCAGCTTCGCCGACCGGGCCCGGCTGCTGGTCACCGTGGCCGAGCACCTCGAGGCGGAGCTGCCGGACATCGCCCATCTGGTCACCACCGAGATGGGCAAGCCCTTTGCCCAGGCCAAGGGCGAGGTGGCCAAGTGCGCCAACGCCTTCCGGTGGTTCGCCGCCCATGGCGAGGGTTTTCTCACCGATGAGGAGATGCCGGTCGACGCCTCGCTGGGGCTGGTCACCTACCAGCCACTCGGACCGGTGCTTGCCATCATGCCCTGGAACTTTCCCCTGTGGCAGGTGGTGAGGTTCGCGGCCCCGGCGGTGATGGCCGGCAACGTCGGGTTGTTGAAGCACTCGCCCAACGTGAGCCGGACTTCGCTGCTGCTGGAAGATCTCTTCCGCCGGGCCGGGGCCCCGCCCGGGGTCTTCCAGTCCCTGTTGGTCGGGACCGATCAGGTGCCGGCGATCATCGCCGATCGGCGGATCAAAGCCGTGACCCTGACCGGCAGCGTCGGCGCCGGCCGATCAGTCGGCGCCCAGGCCGGGGCCGCCATCAAGCACGTGGTCCTCGAGCTCGGCGGCAGTGATCCGTTCATCGTGCTGCCGTCGGCCGACCTGGAGCGGGCGGTATCGGTCGGGGTCCAGGCGCGGATGCAGAACACCGGGCAGTCGTGCATCGCCGCCAAGCGGTTCATCGTGCACGAGGAGGTGGCCGACGCCTTCATCGCCGCGTTCGTGGCCCAGGTGAAGGCCCTCACCGTCGGGGACCCGTTCGACCCCGCCACCGAGGTGGGCCCGCTGGTGACCGCAATAGCCCGGGACAACATCGAGGCCCTGGTGGACGACGCCCGCGACCACGGCGCATCCATCCTCTGCGGCGGCGAGCGGATGGTCGGCCCCGAGGGCCCCGACAAGGCCGGCTTCTTCTACCTTCCGACCGTGATCGAAGGCATCACCCCCGAGATGAGGGTGGCCACCGAAGAGGTGTTCGGGCCGGTGGCCCTGGTCTTCCGGGTGGCGAGCGGCGAGGAGGCACTGGCGGTGGCCAACGGCACCGACTTCGGGCTCGGCTCCAGCGTGTGGACCAATGACCCCGACGAGCAGCAGCGGTTCGTCGCCGGGCTCGAGGCCGGCCAGGTGTTCGTGAACGGCATGGTGGTGTCGATGCCCGAGCTCCCGTTCGGCGGCATCAAGACCTCGGGGGTGGGCCGAGAGCTGTCTCAGCACGGGATCCGCGAGTTCTGCAACGTCAAGTCGGTGTGGGTGGCCTGAGCCCGGCCCACCACCCGCGGCCGGGTCGACCGGCTACTGGGTGGAGGTGACCACGTGGTCGACGACGGGGGCCGCCGCCCAGGCTCCCGATGTCGAGGTCCAGGTGCGACCGCCGTAGGACACCGAGGTGAGGTGGTAGTTGTAGGCGTGGGCGACGGCCCAGGCAGCGATCTGCCATCCCCGTTGGGTGGTCGCCGGGGTCCCGAACGGGTTGGGGCCGAGCTCGGCGGTGGCCGCCGCCACCAGGGCGGCGTGGGTCGGTGTCGTCCCTCCGAAACTGGTGAGGTGGCAGGCAAGGCCGGCGGGGACCTCACCGGTGGTGGCGATGGCCAGGGCCTGGGCTTCGAGGGACCACTGGGCGTAGGCATCAGGGGTGGCGCTGTGCTGGACCAGCTGGGCGGCTTCGGTCACCGGGAGCGACTCCCAGCCCGGGACCTGGGCCAGATGGTCGAAGAAGGCGCCGGCGGCATAGGCCGGGTCCATGATCTGGGCGGTGGTTCCCCAACCCTGGGAGGGGCGTTGCTGGAAGAGGCCGACGGAGTCGAGGTCGCCGTAGGGGAGGTTCTGGAGCTGGGTCTCCTGGAAGGAGGTGGCCAGGGCCACGGTGGCGGCATGGTCGGGCAATCCCTTCTGCTGCCCGACGGCGGTGATGATGGCGGCGTTCTGCGCCTGGGTCGGGGTGATGGCGTAGGGGCCGCCGGCCGAGCCACTCCCGAAGGTGCACATCGAGGCCACCACCGGTGGGGTCGGTCGCCCTCCGAAGACGATGGCGGCGACTGTCCCGGCCACCCCCAGTGCCACCAGGGAGATGATGGTGACCCGGAGCCGGCGTCTGGGCGCCCTCGATCGCGATGTTCGTCTCATGGTTGGCAGGGGCCGGCTTTCTCGGTCGCTTGTCGTTCGGGGCGATGGACTGACGGGCGAGCCGGCCGGCATGAAGCTTCTCATCTCGAAGGGCCGCGGACCCGTCAGGGCCCGGTCGAGACGCCGCGGTGTTCGATCCGGGGCCCGGTTGCGTAAGACTGCACCGGTGCGCGCCTATCTCGATCATGCGGCCACCACGCCCATGCGACCGGAGGCGGTCGAGGCCATGCTGCCCTACCTTGGCGGGGCCGGGATGTCCGGCAACCCCTCGGGGAGCCACCGCGAATCCCGGAGGGCGCGGCTGGCGGTGGACGACGCCCGTGAGCAGATCGCCGGTCTTCTCGGGGCTGACCTCGGCGAGGTGGTGTTCACCGGCAGCGGCACCGAGGCGGACAATCTGGCCATCACCGGCGCCCTCGGCGCGCGGCCGGTTTCCGCCGGCGGCCGGACCGGAGCGATCGTGTGCACGGCCATGGAGCACCATGCGGTGCTCAACACCTGCCGGGCGGCGGCCGGGCCCGGGAGCCGCGGGCTCCGGGAAGTGGGCGCCGACCGTTCGGGGATGGTCGATCTCGAAAGGTTGGCCGAAGCCTGCACTCCCGATGTCCGGCTGGTGTCGGTGATGGCGGTGAACAACGAAATCGGCACCGTCCAGCCACTCGACGAGGTGTCCCGCCTCGTCCGCACCCTGTCGCCGGACGCCGTGCTCCACACCGACGCCGTCCAGGCCGCGCCGTGGCTGGACATGCCGCCGATCACCGCCTGCGTCGACCTCCTGTCGTTGAGCGCCCACAAGTTCGGTGGTCCACAGGGGGTGGGCGCCCTGGTGGTCCGCAACGGGGTGCCCATCGAGGCGGTGATCCATGGCGGGGGACAGGAGCGGGAGCGGCGGAGCGGGACCCACAATGTGGCCGGCATCGTGGCCATGGCCGCCGCCCTGTCGGCGACGGTGGCCGAGCGCGCCGACACCCTGGTCCGGGTCACCGCACTCCGTGACCGGTTGGTTGACGGGCTGTCGGCCTCGGTGGCCGGGACCGCGGAAACCGGGGACCGAAGGGCCAAGGTTCCCGGGCATGCCCACGTCCGCTTCGACGGGGTCGAGAGCGAGGCAATGGTGGTGCTCCTCGACGACGCCGGGGTGGCCGCCTCGGCCGGGGCCGCCTGCTCGAGCGGGGCGGTGGAGCCCAGCCATGTGCTGCTGGCCATGGGGTTCGGCAAGGAGGCGGCCGGCAGCGGGGTCCGGTTCTCACTGGGGACGACGTCGACCGACGCCGATGTCGATCACGTACTGGCCACGGTCCCGGACGTGGTCGCCCGCCTGCGAAACTAGATCGGTGCGAGTACTCGTTGCCATGTCCGGAGGGGTCGACTCCTCGGTGGCCGCCGCCCTGCTGGTGGAGGAGTTGGGGCGCGAACAGGTGGTGGGGGCCACCCTGAAGCTCTGGGGTGGGCCCTCGGACTCGGGATGCTGCTCGGTGGCCGATGTGGAGGACGCCCGCCGGGTGGCCGATCAGCTCGGCGTGGTCCACCACGTGTTCAACTTCACCGCCGAATTCGAAGCGCGGGTGGTGAACCCCTACATCGAGGGTCACGCCATCGGCCGCACCCCGAACCCGTGCATCGAGTGCAACCGGTACCTCAAGTTCGACCGGCTGTTCGAGCGGGCCCGTTCGCTCGGGTTCGACGCCGTCGCCACCGGGCACCATGCCCGTCGCGCCACGACCGAGGACGGCCGTCACCGGCTGATCCGGGGAGCGGATCCGCTCAAGGATCAGTCGTACGTGCTGGCCATGCTGGGGCAGGAGCAGCTGGCCCGGTCTCGGTTCCCGGTCGGGAGGCTGACCAAGGCCGAGGTCCGCCAGGAGGCCGCCCGCCTGGGTCTCCGCACCGCCCTGAAGCCCGACAGCCAGGACGTGTGTTTCATCCGGTCGGATGAGGGCCGGGATGGCTTTTTGGCTGACCGGCTGCCTCTCCATGACGGTCGGCTGATCGACGATGCCACCGGGGAGGATCTCGGCCCGGTGCCGGCGGTGGAGCTGGTGACGGTGGGCCAGCGCCGGGGGATGGGACACGGGTCCGACGGGCGCCGCCGCTATGTCACCGCCGTCGACGTTTCCGCCCGCCGGGTGCGGATCGGGACTCCCGAGGCGGCCAACGCCCTCGGGGTGGAGCTGCACACGGTGACCTGGGTCGACGACGACCGGGTGGGCGGGGCCCCGGAGTGCGCGGCCATCGCCCAATGCAGCGCCCACGGCCGTCCGGTGGCCTGCACGGTGCGCCGGAGCCGGACCGGCCATCTGTCGGTGACGTTCGCCACCGCCCAGCGGCGGATCGCACCCGGCCAGACCGTGGCGCTCTACGATCCCGCCGACCCCGACGCCGTCATCGGTTCGGGCATCGCCGCATGACCGAGTCGTCCGACGAGGGCGATCCGGCGGGGCGGGCGGCCCGGCTCCGCGAGCTGATCGCCTTCCACAACCAGCAGTACTACCAACTCGACGCGCCCGAGGTTCCCGACGCCGAGTACGACGCGCTGGTGCGCGAGCTTCGGGCCATCGAGGCCGAGCACCCCGATCTGGCCGTCGCGGATTCGCCCACCGGGTCGGTAGGGGCGCCGGTGTCCACCCTGTTCTCGCCGGTCGCCCACCGGGTGCCGATGATGAGCCTCGACAACGCCATCCGGCCCGACGAGTTGCAGGCTTGGGCCGATCGGCTGGCCAAGCGCATCCCCGCCGACACCACCTTCGTGTGCGAGTTGAAGATCGACGGGCTGGCCATGTCCCTCACCTACCAGGAGGGGCGCTACGTCCAGGCCGCCACCCGGGGGGACGGCAACGTCGGCGAAGACGTCACCGCCAATGTCGCCACCATCGCCGACATCCCCCCGGCCCTCGCCAAGAAGGTCGTCGCCCCGGCGGTCATCGAAGTGCGGGGCGAGGTGTACATGCCCAGCACCGCCTTCGAGGAGTTGAATCGGCGGCAGGAGGAATCCGGGGGCAGGCTGTTCGTCAATCCCCGGAACTCGGCGGCCGGGTCGCTCCGACAGAAGGACGCCTCCATCACCGCCTCCCGGGCGCTGTCGTTCTGGGCCTATCAGGTCGGCGACCTCCAGCCCGGGACGGACCCTCCGGGATCAGCGCTCCCCGACGAACTGCTCAGCTCCCAGTCGTCCACCCTCAAGTGGTTGAAGCGGGCCGGGTTCCCGGTCAACCCCGAGAACCGGGCGGTGCACGGCCTCGACGAGGCGCTGGCCTTCTGCCGGCATTGGGAGGAGCACCGGCACGACCTCGGCTACGAGATCGACGGGGTGGTGATCAAGGTCGACGACCTGGCCCTGCAACGGGAGCTGGGCGCCACGTCCCACGCCCCGAGGTGGGCGATCGCCTACAAGTTCCCGCCCGAGGAGCGGACCACCCGGCTGCGGGCGATCCAGGTGTCGATCGGGCGCACCGGCAAGGCCACCCCGTTCGCGGTGCTCGAGCCGGTGTTCGTGGGCGGATCGACGGTGTCGCTGGCCACCCTGCACAACGAGGACCAGGTGGGGCTGAAGGATGTGCGCCCCGGTGAAGACGTCGTCGTCCGGAAAGCCGGCGACGTGATCCCCGAGGTGGTGGGACCGGTGCTGGTGGGCGCCGACGGGAACCGGAAGAAGCGCCGTCCACCCAAGTGGAGATTCCCGACGGTGTGCCCGAGCTGTGGTGCGCCGCTGATCCGGCTGGAGGGGGAGAGCGACACCTTCTGCACCAATCTCGACTGTCCCGCCCAACGGGTGCAGCGCATCGCCCACTTCGCCTCGAGGTCGGCCATGGACATCGAGGGGCTCGGCGAGCAGCGGGTGGAGCTGTTCGTCCGGCAAGGATTGCTCTCCGACGTCGCCGACCTCTACTCCTTCACCGCCGACACCCTGGCGGGGCTCGAGGGGTTCGGGCCGCTCTCCATCGCCAACCTGTTGGCCGCCATCGATGCCTCCCGCCGCCGCCCGCTCCACCAGATGCTGTTCGGACTGGGTATCCGCCACCTGGGCCAGGTCGGCTCGTTGGCCCTGGCCCGGGCGTTCGGGAACCTCGACGGGATCTTGGCGGCCGATGAAGCCGCCTTGGCGGCGGTGGACGGGGTGGGCACCATCATCGCCGCCAGTGTCACCCGGTGGTTCGCCTCCGAGGTCAACCGCGGGGTGGTGGACCGGTTGCGCGGTGGCGGGGTCAACGTCGAGGAGCCCGGGGCTCGGGGCGACGGCGGGGCCGGATCCGGGGATGCCCCGGTGGATCAGACCCTGGCCGGCAAGTCGGTGGTGGTGACCGGGACGCTGGAGGGCCTCACCCGGGAAGCCGCGGAAGAGGCGATCATGGCCCGCGGCGGGAAATCGCCGGGCAGCGTGTCCAACAAGACGTTCGCGGTGGTGTTGGGCCAATCCCCGGGAGCCTCGAAATTGACCAAGGCGGAAAAGTTGGGGATCCCGGTGGTGACCGGAGTCGACGAGTTCAGGGCCCTACTCGAAACCGGAGAAATTCCCCCGACAACCTGAGCGCAGGCCGTTGGTGGTGCCCGCCGGCTTCGGCGTTGATGGGTCCCGGGTTGTCCGGCTGGGTGCTCATACGAGCCGTGGCCGCCCACGAGTTCGATGGTCCGCACTTCGACGAAGGGAAGCCGCCAGCCAAGGGCCGTGACTCGATCCTTGTACTCATCACCTATCGATGGGCGAGGGCGGTGGCGCTGACCAGGCGCCACGAGCGGCTGGCGTTGGCGGTAGTGGGCAGCGGCCGCCCGAACGACGCGCTCGGCCTCAGCCATGGTCTCTGTCCGGGCCTGCCAACCCGAGGACGACATCCAGACCTCCGGGTCGGCCTCGACGGCGGGGCGCCAGAGCGGATGCCGCATCGAACCCGTCTCCGTGCTCAGGGTGACACCCAGCCGGCCAGCGCGGGAGGCGGTGGACAGCTGGGACAGAAGTCGCACCCGCTCATCGTGGCCGAGGTAGATGAGCAGGCCTTCCAGGATCCACAACGTCGATCCGCCGGCATCCCAGCCGTAGTCGGCGAGCCGAGTTATCCATTCGGGGTCGAGGATGTCGGCAATCACCGTCTCACGGCCGCAGCGTGGGGCAAGCCCGGCGTCTTCGACCAAGGCTTCCTTCATGTCCACGATGTCGCTCCGGTCGACCTCGAAGACGGTGGTGTCGGGTGGCAGCGGCAACCGGAAGGCGCGGGCGTCGAGGCCGGAGGCCACGATGACGACCTGGCGGACGCCGTCATCGATCGCACCCATCGTCAGCGCGTCGAGGAATCGGGTCCGGACCGCCACCCACGCCACCAGGCCGGGGCGTGCGGCCGGGAGGAAATGATCGACGTTCCGGACGAAATGGACGGCCAACGGATCGTCGAACCACTTGTCGGGACGAACACTCTCGATGGCCCGGCACCTGGCCACCGCCACCGCCGTCCAGCCCACCGGCGAAAGGCTCGACCGGTCAGGAACGGCCATGGCCCATCTCAACGATGGCTCCCAGAACGGCTCGGGCCCGAGCCAGGTCCTGGTGGCTGACCCGGGTGGCGAGCCCGGCGTCGACCTGTTCGACCGCTTTGCGGATCTCGGCGGCGGCCGCCCTCCCGCGTCCGGTGAGCCCCACCGTCACCCTGCGCCGGTCACCCGGATCGGGGGTACGCTCGACGTAACCCCGGGTGACCAGGGTGTCGACGAGCTGGCTGGCGGCCTGCTTGGATACCGCCAGCTCGCCGGCCACGTCACGTAGGTCGTGACCGCTACGGGCGATGCGCCCCAGCAACGAGCCGCCGCTCCGAGGAATGTCGTCGAATCCAGCGCCGATCAGGGCGGCGCGGATGGCGGCGGCGTACGTCCGGCGGGCCGCCCCCAGCAACTGGGGTAGCACGACATCCTGATACCACGGGGTTTGGTCGCCGCTCATCGGTGCACCATATAGTCAACTAACTAGATAGTCAAAACTCGGTACTAATGAGGCGACAGCAGGCGGGAGTTCCCGGACTCACCAAGGTCATCGCCCGATCGATGACGGGGGCGGACCGGTAGCCAGAGCCGGTTGCATTGACGGGTTTCGATATGTGGGCCATCCTGGTTGTCATACCGCGAAGACTCGGACAAACCACCTGCCCGTGTGGCGTCAAGCCATGACCGTTGCTGCCTGCACGTTGGGAGCGGATGACGGCCGGGCCCGGATGCTGCGGTGGGAAGCGCTGGCCGAGACGGCCGGTCCGGCTGCCCGTCGGATCGGGCCGACGTTGGAGATCAGCTACCCGCTCGACGCCGGCGAGGAACTCGAGTCGCTGGTGACCGCCGAACGACAGTGTTGTCAGTTCGTGGAATGGGCGATCGTTCACCGGGGCGACACCCTCGTTCTGCGCATCGCCGCCGACCCCGGACGCCCGGAGGACATCGAGTCGTTCGCCGATCTGTTCGGGGTTTCCTCGGACGACGGATAGGCGTTGCTGCCGGGTTCAGGGACGAACTTCGTAGTAGAGGTTGGCCGGGTCGTCGAAATCGTGAAGGGTGAAGCGGGTGAAGCCGGCCTCCCGACACATCGCCTCGGCCAGTTCCGGGTGCAGGCCGAGGGTGCCGAGCCCGGCACCGCCCGGCTCCGAGAGTGCCGACGACATGCAGGTGGCGACCGACGTCCCGTACATCATGGCGAGGAGAGGATTGCGTTGGTTCTCGTCCCAGGTGACCCCGGCCCGGATGTCCTTCACCAACAGGGTCCCGTCGTCTTTGACACACCGCCGGATGGCGGCCAGGGCCTCGGCCGGGCGAGGCATGTCGTGCAGGCAGTCCAAGGCGAGAACCAGATCGAATGTGGGCTCCGCCGGTAGGTCGGTCGCCCCGGCCCGGTGGAAGTCCACATTGGAGGAGGTTCCTGCTTCGAGCTTGGCCTTGGCCCGATCGATGGCGTGGACGGATGGGTCATATCCCTCGAAGCGGGAGTTGGGAAACGATGCGGCCATGGTGAGGAGCGCCACCCCCGATCCACAGCCCACATCGGCCACCCGGGCGCCGCGGCCCAGGCGGTCGACCACGCCGTCGAGAGCGGGAAGCACCACCGGGACGAGGGCCAACCGTGACCAGGGCCCCAGCATCCGCTCGACGGTGTGGGCGGCCGACGGGCCGAGGTCGTCGTAACTGAGGCCGATCCCGGTCCGGAACGCATCGGCCAGGCGGTCGATCACCGCGGGAGCCGCGACGCCTCCCTGGAAGGCGCCGGCGGCGAACCACAGGCTGTCGACATCTTCGACCAGAACGTCGGCGGCTTCGGGTCTCAGTTCGAACTCGTCTCCGTCCGGCGTGTCGATGAGCGACGCGGCGGCCTGGCTCCGTAACCACTCGAGCAACCACCGTTCGTGCAGACCGGTGGCAACCGCCAATTCCCCTGCGGTCACCGGTCCCCGCCCCGCCATCGCCCTGTACAGCCCGAGCCGGTCACCGAGATGGATCATCAGTGACACGACCTCGCCCTCTTTGTACTTCCAGACCTGCAGCGCGAACAGCGCCGACTGCATCTCATCGGGTTCACCGTCGACGTCGGGGCCCATCGCCTCTGTCTACCATCGCCGAGTCCCTGATTCTGAGGGGGGAGCCCGATCGCCGACCGGCAGCCGGGGCCGGCGCATCGAGATTGCCGGGGTTCGGCCACCGAATCGCGGGAATGCCCAGGTGGGCAATACCCTCCACCGCAAGTGCTTGACTGATCGGTACCCTAAGAGGAACGATGCCGAGCATTACGGACTCCATCGGGCGGGTCCTCGGCGACCGCTACCGACTTGTAACCGCCCTGGGCACCGGCGCGTCCGCCCACGTGTATCTGGCCGAGGACGTCAACCTCCACCGGAAGGTGGCGATCAAGGTGCTCCATCCGGCCCTGGCCGGTGACGTCTCGTTTCTGAAGCGGTTCCGGGCCGAGGCACGAGCGGTGGCCGCCCTCAACCACCCGAACATTCTCCAGGTCTACGACTGGGGTGAGGAGGGCGGCGAGCCGTATCTGGTCCTCGAATACCTGGCCGGAGGCAGCCTGCGCCAGATTTACGATTCGGGGGTACTGCTCACCCCCGAGCAGGCGGTCCAGATCGGCCTGGAGGCCGCCGCCGGCCTCGACTACGCCCACCGCCGGGGCCTGGTCCACCGGGACATCAAGCCGGCCAACCTGTTGTTCGACGCCGAGCGCCGGTTGCGGATCGCCGACTTCGGGTTGGCCCGGGCCCTGGCCGAGGCGGCCTGGACCGAACCGGAGGGGGCCATCCTGGGAACCGCCCGGTATGCCGCGCCCGAACAGGTGGAAGGGTGGACGCTCGACGGGAGAGCCGACGTCTACTCCCTCGCCCTGGTCCTCTATGAAGGTGTGACCGGGAAGGTGCCGTTCACCGGGGATACCGACGATCGCCACGCTCATGGCCCGGGTGGGCACCCTGTTGCCCGAGCACCAAGCGCTGGGCCCGCTCAATGAGGTGCTGGTGTGGGCGGCGGCTCCCGAGCCCGACGAGCGCTACGACGCGGCGGCGTTGATACTGAGACTCCAGGCCCTGCAGATCGCCCTCCCCGAACCCGAGCCGCTGGTGCTGGTCGACGCCGCGCCGGTGAGGGACCCCCGACGAGCCCTGGTGGGACCGGGCATCGGCGAGAGAACCGGGTCCGGCGGCGCCGACGCCACCGAATTGGGTGTCGCCACCGCCCTCCTGACCCCGGAGAAGTCGTCCGGCACGCCGAGCCGCGTCACCGAGCCGCCGGCGCCCGGGACCGGAGATCCGCGATCACGACGACGGTGGCCCTGGTGGGCCGGGATCGCCGCCTTGGTGGCGGTGCTGATCGCCGCCGGGGTGGTGTTGGCGGTCCGACAGCAGCTGTTCACCGCCAGTCATGCCGTGCCGTCGCTGGTGGGCAAAACGGTGCCCTCAGCCATCCAGGCCACCTCCGCCGACCATTTCAAGGTGCACCAGAGCGGCGCCGAGTACAGCACCACCGTGGGTCCGGGTCTCATCCTCCGCCAGCAGCCGGCCGCCAAACCCGGTCGCAATCCGGCGATGGCCAAGGAGGGAACCACCATCGATGTGGTCGTCTCCAAGGGACTCCCGCCGGTGGCGATCCCCAACCTGACCCAGTACCAGAACTGCGCGGATGCCACCCTGGCCCTCAAGGCGGTGAACCTGGTGGGCGTCTGCCCGGACAGCGCCGCCCAGTACAACCCGACGGTGCCGGCCGGCCAGATCCTGGGTACCAGCCCGCCGACCAGCGCCACCTACGGCTCGACGGTGACCATCATCCTGTCCAAGGGTCACGCCCCGGTTCCGATCCCGCCGGTGACCGGGCCCGGCTCCACCTATGCCAGTGCCGCCGCCGCCCTCTCCGCGGTCGGGTTCAACCCGACCCAGGCCAACGCCTACAGCTCGTCGGTTCCCGCCGGTCAGGTCATCGGCACCTCGCCGGACCCCTCGGCCGGTCCCGCGCCCTACGCGTCGACGGTAACGGTGAACATCTCTCTCGGTCCCCAGCCGGTTCCGGTGCCGAATCTCTCTGGCGACACCGTCGCCCAGGCCACCACCGCGCTGCAGAAGGCGGGGCTCACCCTCGGCAGTGTCTACGGGCCGTCGAAGGGAAACGTGTTCCACTCCACTCCTGACGCCGGGACCAACGTCTCGCCGGGCACCTCCGTCAGCATTTACACCATATGACCGCCCCCGGCACGGTGCCCGACTGCGAGCTGTGCGAGGCCGCCCGGATCACCGAGTGGTTCTACGAGGACGACACCTGCTGGGTGGCCGACTGCGAGATCTGCGACGTGCCCATGGTGGTCTGGAAGTCCCACGGCAGCGAGCCGCCGGAGTCGGAGGTGGAACACATGCTGGCCCGACTGGGCTCGGTGGCCGACGAGCGTCTGGGGGTGGACGGCTGGTCGTTCGACCGGGTCATGCGGCAGATCCCCGATCACTTCCACGCCCACGCCCGCGACCCCAACTGGTGGTTCCGCCGGTTCGGGCGCAAGTGACCGGCCCCGGATCCATCCACCGGTGATCAAGTACCTCGGATCCAAACGCCGGCTGGTCCCCGCACTCACCGAGATGGCGCTGGCCTCGGGGGCGGTGACCGCCCTCGACCTGTTCTGTGGCACCACCCGGGTGGCGCAGGCCCTGAAGCGGCTCGGCATCCACACCACCGCGGTGGACAGCTCCCGGGCCGCCCATGTGCTGGCCCGGTGCTACGTGGCCACCGATCCGCAACAGTCGCCGTCGTTCCCGGCCGAGATGGCCGAGGCGGTGGAGGCGCTCAACGGGCTGGACGGGTGCCCCGGATACGTCACCGAGACCTTCTGCCGGTCGTCGAGGTTCTTCCGGCCGGAGAACGGGGCTCGCATCGATGCCATCCGCGACGCCATCGAGGCCGGCTACGCCGGCACCCCGCTGTGGCCGGTGCTGATGACCAGCCTGCTCGAAGCCGCCGACCGGGTCGACTCGACCACCGGGGTGCAGATGGCGTACCTCAAGCAGTGGGCCTCCCGGGCCGATCGACCTCTTGCCCTGCGGGTGCCCGAGCTGGTGCCGGGAGCCGGCCGGGCGGTGCGGGGCGATGCCTGTGCGCTGGTCGCCGAAGGCACCGGCATCCTGTCCGCCGTCGATCTGGCCTATCTCGACCCTCCCTACAACCAGCACCGGTACGAGTCGAACTACCACGTCTGGGAGACGTTGGTGGAGTGGGATGCCCCGATCCACTACGGCATCGCCTGCAAGCGCGAGGACCTGCGGCTCCCCACCGGCAGGAGCCCGTTCAACCGCCGCCAGACCATGCCGGCCGCCCTGGCCGGGGTGATCGCCTCGGTCCAGGCCGACACCGTTGTCCTTTCCTACAACAACGAATCGTGGTTGACCCTCGAGGAGCTCTATGAGATGTGTACCCGGAGAGGCCACGTCGAGGTGGTGTCCTTCGACTCGGCCCGTTACGTCGGGGCGAGGATCGGTATCCACAATCCGGCCGGGCACAAAGTGGGAACCGTGTCCCATCTCCGGAACACCGAATACGTCCTCATTGCCGGGGACCGCGGCCGGACCCGCCGGATGGCACGCTCGGTGACCGACCCGGGGCTGGGGGTGGCGGTGGATCGACCCCCGCGCGGCGGAACCCGCACGGGCGCCGTCCCGGTTTGACCACCGCATGAGGCCCTGCCAACGTAGGCGCACGATTGACAGCCGACTGCGATCCGAGGCATCGCCCGGTCACCCGGTTGGTCGAAGAGGGGGTTTGGAGCATGGGCGCACTGGACGGGCGGGTTGCCATCATCACCGGCGCGGGCCGGGGGATCGGCCGCGAACATGCACTCCTGTTTGCCGCTGAAGGGGCAAAGGTCGTGGTCAACGACTTGGGTGGTGCACCCGACGGCTCGGGCGGGGATACGTCGTCAGCCCAACAAGTCGTGGACGAGATCACCGCCGCCGGCGGTGACGCCGTCGCCAATGCCGACGACATCACCGACTGGGACGGCGGGAAGCGATTGGTCGAGACCGCGGTCGAGGCGTTCGGGAACCTGGACGTGTTGGTCAACAACGCCGGGATCCTGCGGGACCGGGTGCTGGTGAACATGTCCGAAGACGAGTGGGACTCGGTCATCAAGGTCCACCTGAAGGGTCACTTCGTCCCCCTCCGGCATGCCGCCGCCTACTGGCGTCAGCAGACCAAGGACGGCGTCGAGGTCAGGGCATCGGTCATCAACACCTCATCGACCTCGGGCCTGCTGGGGAACCCGGGCCAGACCAATTACGGCACCGCCAAAGCCGGGATCGGGGCGCTCACCATCATCGCCGCCGAAGAGCTCGGACGCTACGGGATCCGGGTCAATGCCATCGCCCCGGCCGCCCGTACCCGGTTGACCGAGCAGACGCCCGGGCTCTCCGAGCTCGTGCAGGCCCCGGCCGACGCGTCGACCTTCGACAGTTGGGACCCGGCCAACGTGTCGCCTCTGGTCGCCTATCTGGCCACCCGGGACGCGCCGACCACCGGCCAGGTCTACCTGGTCCAGGGCGGTCAGATCCGCCGGTTCCAACCCTGGACGATGACCGACACTCTCGAGAAGAACGACCGGTGGACGGTCGCGGAGCTCCAGACGGAGATGCACCGGCTCGGCGGCTGAAAGGTGGCGTCACCCGATCGGGGGGGAGCGGCGGGGAGAGAGCGCAGCTTCGATGCCTCGGATGCCATCGAGGCCGAGGCCATGCTCAGCGGCGGTGGGGCGGGAGCCGAGGGGTCGATCGTGGTTCCCTGGCCGCTCCTCTTCCGCCACCGGATGCATCGCAAGGTCCGGACCTCGGACCGGTACCAGTGGTGGGTGCTGTGGACGGTGCTGGCCGGGCTCCTCTCCGTCAACATCACCTTCACCGTCTTCGTGGTGGCCCTCCCGCAGGTCGCCCACCAACTCCATACCTCCGTCTCGACCCTGACCTGGACGTCGACCGGCCCGCTGCTGGCCTTCGGGGTGGCGGCGCCGGTGCTGGGCAAGTTCGGGGACATCGGCGGCTACCGACGCCTCTACCTGTGGGGCCTGCTCGGGGCGGCGGTCTGCGTGATCTTGACGGCCACCGCCCCCAACGCCGCCGTGCTCATCGGGGCCCGGTTGCTCGACGGCGTCGAGGGAGCCGCCACCGGGGCGGCGTCGATGGCGCTGATGCTGCAGGTGTTCTCCAACGAGGACCGGGTCAAGGCCATGGGGTGGTGGGCGCTGGTCGGCGCCGGCGGCCCGGTCATCGGGGTGACCGTCGGTGCCCCGATCATCCAGTATTTCGGGTGGCGGGCGCTGTTCTGGGGTGAGCTGCCGTTGATGGCGATGGCCGCGGTGCTGGCGTTCATCGTGCTGCCCGGCCGGGACCAGACCGTCAATCCCGGCCCGGAGGAGATGGGCGGTGGCCGAGACGCGGTGGTCGAGCGGCCGCACAGCCCCTGGCGCCATCTCGACTGGATCGGCTCCTTCACGCTGGCCGCGGCGGTGACCGCCGGCCTGATGGCGCTCAACCTGGCACCGGCCCGGGGCTTCGGGTCGCCGCTGATCCTGGGTATCTTCGGGATCTCGGTCGCCGCCGGCTTCGGGTTCGTGGTCCAGGAGCAGCGGACCGATCACCCGCTGATCCCGCTGCGCTATTTCCGCTTGAGGAACTTCACCTTCCCGCTGGCCGCCAAAGCCCTCACCAACTTCTCCTATATGGGCGGCTTCTTCCTGTTCCCATTGTTGATGGAGGGCATCTACGGCTACAGCGAAACCCGGGCCGGCCTGGTGTCGACCGCCCGGCCGCTGCTGTTCTCGCTCATCGCCCCCGTGGCCGGGTACACCGCGGTGGTGATCGGCGAGCGCATCTCGACGGTGATCGGGACCCTGGTCCTGGCCTCCTCGATGGTGATCTTCACCCAGATCGGGGTGCACCCGTCGCTGGTGGTCATCTTCATCGCCCTGGCCCTCTCCGGGGCCGGCATCGGCATCGTCACCCCCTCGACCACCTCGTCCTCCTCCAACGAGGTGGCGCCCGAGGAGCTGGGGGTGATGAGCGCCGCCCAGCAGATGGTGACCCAGATCGGGGTGGTGGCCGGGATCCAGGTGATGGTCACCGTGCAGGCGTCGGCCCACGGCGGCGTCGGATCGCTGGCCTCGTTCCACCGGGCCTATCTGGTGGGCGTGGTGGTGGCCCTGGCCGCCACCGTCTGTGCGGTGGTGATGAGGAACACGCCCCGGCCGGGACGACAGAAACGGGGCGCCCGCCGGCGCGGTTGAACTACTCGGTCATGGCTTTGATGCGAGCCGCCACCATCTCCGTGGTCGGGTCGGCACCGCTCGTCTGCATGGCCATCAGCTTGGCGATGTCGCCCTCGACCTTCACCTTGCCGGACATGAACGCCTGCATGCCGGCCTGCGGGTTCCCCTCGATGAGGATGGCCTTGGCGATGTCGTAGTCGAGGGTCACCTTGAGGTCGGCCGGGTCGATGTGGTCCATGTCCAGCTCGAGCTGGCCCGAGGTGGTGTCCATGTGCGCGTGGACGGTGCCGTCTCCGAAGGGCACGGCGGTGATGACCAGGTTCATCCTCACTGCGTGCGGAATGGGCTCACCCTTGCCCTCGAACTCGGCCCGGATGCCCCTGGCCTCGATGAGCCATTCGTCGCTGAGAAAAAGATAGGTGGCCATGGGTGCGTTACTCCTTGCCGGTGAATGCGGGTCTCTGTTGCCGGGTAACCATAGCCCCGCCGGAACCCGCGACCCGAGGCGACAGTCGGGCCGCCCCGGTATCGCCGGTAGCATGCCGGACCATGACTGCCCCGATCATGTCCGGTGCCGAACCGTGGTCTTCGGACGGTGGTTCCCATGGCGCCCTCGTCCTCCACGGCTTCACCGGGAACCCGCAGTCGATGCGACCGCTGGCGATGGCGCTGGGGAAGGCCGGGTACACCGTCGACCTGCCCCTCCTCCCCGGACACGGCACCGCCGTCGAGGACATGATTCCCACCCGGTGGGAGGACTGGTCGGGCGCGGCCGAAGCCGCCTATCGGGGATTGTCGGCCCGCTGCGACCAGGTGCTGGTGACCGGGTTGTCCATGGGGGGCACCCTGAGCTGCTGGCTGGCCGCCCGCCACCCGGAGATCGCCGGGATCGCGGTGGTCAACCCGTTGGTCGACCCACCCGCCGAAGACTTCCGGGCCGTCATCCGGGACCTGTTGGCGGGGGGCGCGGAGGTGGTCGACGGGATCGGCTCGGATATCGCCATGGAGGGTTCGGTGGAGGCCGCCTACCCCAAGTCCCCACTGGCGGCCGCCCTGTCGCTGTTCGAAGGGGTGGACGCGGTGGAGCCCCGGCTGGGAGAGATTCGCTGCCCGACCCTGTTGTTGAGCAGCCGGGTCGACCACGTGGTGGGAATTGAATCCGGCGACGTCCTCGAGCAGCGGGTGGCGGGTCCGGTCGAGCGGGTCTATCTCGAGCGGAGCTACCACGTGGCCACCCTGGACTGGGACGCACCGGTGATCGAGGAGCGGGTGGTGGCCTTCGCCGGCGAGGTCCTCGGCGGCCCGGGTACCCCGCAGGCGTCCTAGTGGCGGGTGCCCCGAGGTTGACCCGGGACGACGTGGCCCACGTGGCCGCCCTGGCCCGGCTCCATCTGACCGATGAGGAACTCGAACTGTTCACCGGGCAGTTGGCCGAGGTCCTCGACCATGCCGCCGATATCGCCCAGTTGGACCTCACCGGCGTTCCCCCCACCGCGCACGCCATGGCCGTCTCCAATGTGCTCCGACCCGACACTTTGGCCCCGACCCTCGACCGGGACGAGGTCCTGGCCGCCGCCCCGTCGGTGGAGGACCACCGCTTCCGGGTGCCGCGGATCCTGGGGGAGGCACCTTGACGGCTCCCCGCTCGGCCCTTGATCTCGCCGCCGCGGTCCGGGCCGGTGAGACCAGCGCGCTGGACGTCCTGGGTGGCTACCTGGCCGCCATCGACGCCGGCGACGGAGAGATCCACGCTTTCAACCTGGTCATCGGCGACGCGGCCCGGGAGGCGGCGACGGCCGTCGATCAACAGGTGGCCGACGGCCAGGATCCCGGGCTGCTGGCCGGGGTGCCGGTGGCGTTGAAGGACAACATGTGCACCCGAGGGGTGCCGACCACCTGCTCGTCCCGGATCCTCGAGGGTTGGCACCCTCCCTACGACGCCACCGTGGTCACCCGGCTGCGGGAGGCGGGGGCGGTGGTGGTGGGAAAGACCAACATGGACGAGTTCGCCATGGGGTCGTCGACCGAGAACTCCGCCTTCGGCCCGACCCGCAATCCGAACGACACCAGTCGGGTGCCGGGGGGTTCGTCGGGGGGCTCCGCGGCCGCGGTGGCCGCCGGGTTCAGCCCGGTGGCACTGGGTTCCGACACCGGCGGCTCCATCCGCCAACCCGCCGCCCTCTGCGGGGTGGTGGGGATGAAGCCCACCTACGGCACCGTCTCCCGCTACGGGTTGGTGGCGTTCGCCAGCTCGCTCGACCAGATCGGTCCCTTCGCCACCACCGTGGCCGACGCCGCCTTGGTGTTCGAGGTGATCGGCGGCCACGATCCGGCCGACTCCACCTCCCTCGACCGACCCGCCCCCCGGGTGCTGTCGGTGTTGGATGAGGGCATCCAGGGGATGACCGTCGGTGTGCTGCACGAATACCTCGACGGCGCCGACGCCGATGTCGTCGCCCGCATCCGGCAGGCGGCTGAGGCCTGTGCGGCCGCCGGCGCCCGGGTCGAGGAGATCTCCGTACCCGAGGTGCGCCTGGGTCTGTCCGCCTACTATCTGATCGCCCCGGCGGAAGCCTCCTCCAACCTCGCCCGTTACGACGGGGTTCGTTTCGGTCTGCGGGTCGACGCCGACGACACCACCGCGATGAACACGGCCACCCGCTCCGCCGGCTTCGGGGCCGAGGTCAAGCGCCGGATCATGCTCGGGACCTATGCACTGTCGGCCGGCTACAAGGACGCCTATTACGATCAGGCACTCCGGGTGCGGTCCAAGATCATCGAGGGCTTCGACCGCGCCTACCGCCGGTGCGACGTGCTGCTGGGTCCCACCGCCCCCTCCACCGCCTTTTCCATCGGCGCCAAATCGAGCAACCCGATGTCGATGTACCTCTCGGACGTGTGCACGATTCCCTCCAATCTGGCCGGGCACCCGGCCATCAGCATCCCGTTCGGAACCGGGGGCGACGGGTTGCCGATCGGCGTGCAACTCCTGGCTCCGGCGTTGGCCGAGAACACGCTGCTGCGGGCGGCGGCGGTGATCGAAGCGGCCGCCAACTCGATGAACGGGAGTGCCGCATGAGCGACGGCTGGGCGATGGTGATCGGGCTCGAAGTCCACTGCGAGCTGAAGACGGCCTCCAAACTGTTCTGCGGTTGCCCGAACGAGTTCGGCGACGAGCCCAACACCAATATATGCCCGGTCTGCCTCGGCCTTCCCGGCTCACTTCCGGTCCTCAACCAGAATGCGGTGGAGTTGGCCATGGCCATCGGCACCGCCCTCCACTGCGACATACGACCGTCCACCTTCCATCGGAAGAACTACTTCTATCCCGACCAGGCGAAGGACTATCAGATCAGCCAGTACGACGAGCCGATCAACGTCGACGGCTGGCTCGAGCTGCCGGACGGGTTCCGGGTGGGTATCGAACGGGCGCACATGGAGGAGGACACCGGAAAGACGACCCACGTGGGCTCGACCGGGCGCATCCACGGCGCCGACCATTCGCTGGTCGACTACAACCGTTCGGGGGTGCCACTGGTGGAGATCGTCAGTGCCCCCGACATCCGCACCTCGGCACAGGCCCGGGCCTACGTGACCGAGCTGCGGTCGGTGCTGATCGCCACCAACGCCTCGGACGGGAAGATGGAGGAGGGATCGATGCGGGTCGACGCCAACGTCTCGGTGCGCCGGTCCGACGCCGACCCGTTCGGGACCCGCTGCGAAATCAAGAACTTGAATTCGGTGCGGTCGGTGGGCCGGGCCATCGACTACGAAGCCGAGCGACAGATTGCCCTCATCGAGTCGGGTGACAAGGTCATCCAGCAGACGCGGCACTGGGACGAAGACGCCGGAAAGACACAGGCGCTGCGCTCCAAGGAGGATGCCTATGACTACCGCTACTTCCTCGAGCCGGATCTGGTCCCACTGGTTCCGGATGCCTCCTGGAAGGGGGCGGTGGCCGACGCCCTCGGGATGATGCCGGCCGAGCGCCGCGCCCGATTGGCGGAACTCCTCCGGGAAGCCGACGCCGGGACCGGTCCCCGCACCGAACAGATCGCCACGGTGGTCGATCTCGGCTTGGACGATCTGGTGGTCGAGGCGATCGCCGGCGGGGTGCCGGCGGCGCTGGCCCTGGCCCGAACGGCCAACGAGGCGGCCACCGACGCCGAAGCCGCCCGCCGGCTCGACCCGGGTTCGTACGTGACCCTGCTGGCCATGGAGGCGGCCGGGTCCCTCAGTGCCACCCAGTCCAAGGCGGTGCTGGCCGAATTGCTGGCCGCCGGCGGCGGCGACCCGGCGGCCATCGCCAGGACGAAGGGCTTCGAGGCGATGTCCGACAACACCTTGTCGGTCGCCGTGGCCGAGGCCATCGAGGCCGATCCGGACGCCTGGGCCCGCTACTGCGCCGGCGAGGAAAAACTCGCCCAGGTATTCATCGGGCAGGTGATGAAGGTGACCCGGGGCCAGGCCAACGGCAAGGCGGTGATGGCCGAGCTCCAGCGGCTCCGGGGCTGACCGCCGATCAGGTGGACAACCCGACGATGGGCCGGTTGAGCGGGAACCCACCGGTGGATCCCATGAACCCGGCATCGCCGAAGTTGAAGACCCCGCCGTCGGACCCCACCAACCAGTAGCCACCACCATTGGGAGTGGCCGTCACGCTGACGATGGGCCGGTTGAGGGGATAGCCACTCAACGACCCGAACTTGCCGGAATCGCCGAAGGCGAAGACACTGCCGTCGGACCCCACCAGCCAGTAACCGCCGCCGTCCGGGTTCTTGGCCATGCCCACGATCGGGCTGCTGAGGGGGACCCCACCGGTCGATCCGAAGAAGCCGGCGTTCCCGAAGGTGAAGATCCCGCCGTCGGACGCCACCAGCCAGTAGCCCTGGCCAGTGGGGGTCGGGGTCATGCTGACGATGGGCCGGTTGAGAGGGATCCCACCGGTCGACCCGTGGAATCCGGCGTCGCCGAAGGAGAAGATCCCCCCGTCGGAGGCCACCAGCCAGTAGCCCCGGCCGTCGGGGGTCGGGGCCATGCCCACGATGGGCTGATTGAGGTGGATGGCCCCGGTGGAGCCGTAGAACCGGGCGTCGCCGAAGGAGAAGATCCCCCCATCCGACGCCACCAGCCAGTAGCCCCGATGGTCGGGGGTGGAGGTCATGCCCACGATCGGCTGATTGAGGTGGATGGCGCCCGTCGACCCGTAGAAGCTGGAGCTGCCGAAGCTGAAGATCCCGCCGTCGGACGCCACTTCCCAGTATCCGTTGGCGTTGGCGGCCGAGGTTATGTGCCCGGAGCTGCCGCCGGCACCGGCGGCCAGGGCGTCATTCCAGGTATAGGTCATGGCCACGGGAACCGTCGGCGCCACCACCAGATCGGTGTAGGACGACGAAAGGCCGCCGGCGGCCGGAGGGTTGGTCTGCGAGGAGGCGTACCCGGCGCCCATCACGCAGTTGGTACAGGCGAGGCCGACACCGGGGTTGAACCCGGGATCACTCCCGAGCAACTCGTCGCGGTGTCCCCAACATCCCGGATCCGTCGCACTGGTGCAGGCAATGTTGGAGGTGGTTGCCGGTGAACCGCCCCAGCCGTCGTCGTACATCCACGCGTAGTCGACGCCGAGGACCGACTGGTACCCGCCGGCCCAGGTCCCGCCCATCATCAGGTAGCCCCCCGAGTCGGTGGCCACCGGAAAACCGGCGGGCACCTGCGGATCGGCCAAGCTGACCGCCGCCTGCTGGGCGGCGTCGGAGAGCGCGGGAACCAAACCGAGGTAGGGAGGCAGGCCACGGTCCACCCGCTCGAGATCGGCCACCACGAAGAGCTGCTCGGGCACGGACAGGCTGTCGAAGTTCGAGGGAAGCGTCATCGGGCTCACCCCCTCCCGGGCCGCGGCGTTGTTGACCGCTTCCAGCGAATAGTTGGTGCAGCCCAGCGTCTCCATCAGGATGGGCCACAACCCGCCGGAGGTTGCTCCGTCGGCACACGGGTTTTGGCAGTTGGACAACAGGGTGCCGATGAGGCTGCAGGTGCCCGAGGAGAACAGGTTCGGATTGGAGAGGATGTTCCCCACCGGATTGGCCGGCGGCAGGATCCCGATGCCGAGACCGAGGAGATGACTGGACACCGCGGGTGTCGAGGTGGCGGCGCCGCCGCTCCCGGCGCGGGCCGGTACCGGACTCCCCACCGACACCGGCGCACCGGTCGAAGTGGTGGGGTTGGCCCCCGCCGGAGTCGAGAACCCGGTGCCGAGCCCGAGGAAGCCACCCACGCTGGAGCACATGATCAAGGTGCAGATGGCCAGGACCCGAGGAAGGCGGAGGGGTTGCCGACCGCTTTCGGCACCTCCGATTCGGCCTTCCCTGGCCGCCCATGAAACTGAAAGAAAATGCCCCCGCATGGTGAGTTTAATCGGCAGCCGCCCGAACTACCTAAAGGGTCCAAGGTCCTGGTTCCCCGAGCTGCTATAAAGCGGCCGGCCGCCGACCGGCGGTGACCAGGGAGAACGAAGCCAGCAACTTCTAACAGAAAGTTGGTATTCCGGCGCGGGATAGAAATTCTGGTGCAGAAATACCTGCCGGGATTTGTGACCTTTGCCTCTGTGGTCGCCTCGGTTCCGGCGCCAACATCCATGTAATGGGTGTCGGTTCCGGCCCGACCCGGTTGACATGTTACGGCCGGTAACGTTACTATCGGTAACATGGTACGAGGGGGACGACATCGTCGGGACATCGAGTCCGGCCTACCGGTGACCAACCCGGCTCCGGATCAGCCGGCCTCGGGCCAGACGGATCGCCAGGTCCGAAGGGACGCTCGCCGCACCGCGCTGGTCGAGGCGGCTCTCGCGGTGATCCGACGTGACGGACCCGGAGCCTCGATGGATCGGATGGCGGCGGAGGCGGGGGTGACCAAGCCGATCCTCTACCGACATTTCGGCGATCGCGCCGGACTGGTCACCGCCATCGGCGAGTACGCCTTCGAACAGGTGAGCGCGGCGCTGGACAAGGCGCTGCATGCCGACGTGACCCCGCGCCAGATGGTGCTCTCCACCATCGACGCCTACCTGGCGTTCATCGAATCGGACCAGGATGTCTACCGGTTCCTGGTGCACCGGGCCGCCCGCGAAGGCGCCGACGCCGGAACCATGCTCAACGAGTACATCTCCCGGGCCGGCCGCCAGGTGGCCCTGGTGTTGGGGGAGGGGCTGCGAGCCGCCGGCCGCGATTCCGGCCCCGCCGAGCCCTGGGCGTTCGGGATCGTCGGCATGGTCCACTCGGCCGGGGACTGGTGGATGGACCGGAAGACCATGCCCCGGACCCGGCTGGCGGAATACCTCACCACCCTCATCTACGACGGACTGCCGAACGCAGATTCGCTCGGGCCGGCCAGCACCTGGTTGCCGGAGGTCGGGTCGAACCCGGCCGCCGCCGGCACGCCATCGGCCAGCCACACCGACCCACCCCCGGGTGTCGTCACACCCCTCGCCAGCAAACGAAGGAGAACCTCATGACCACGACCGAAACCCTCCCCACCGACGGCGGGACCATCGCCGAGGACAGCGACGCCGCCCACCCGATCACCCGTCGGGTCGATCGGCTCAACACCGCGTCGCTCCGCCGAGTGATCGAGCCCGACACCGATGTCGTCGGCGCCCTGGGCCCCGGACAGGTGTTCGCCACCGAACTGTCGGTGACCGCCGACCTTGGGCTGGAGTTGACCGACGAGCAGAAAGTGACCCTGTCCCGGGAGGAGATGGCCTCGGTGGTGGTGGCCGGAATCCGCTTCGAGGCCATCCTGATGTCCGGCTTCGCCGAGCAGGTGGCCCACTCTCGGAACATCGTCGATCCCCGGATCGTCTACATGCTGCACGAGATCGGCGAAGAGACCCGGCACTCGCGTCTCTTCCTCCGGCTGGTCGAGCAACTGGCTCCGACGGCGACGAGCCCGGCCGATGCCGGCATCGCCAACTTCCTCTTCCGCCACGTCACTCGGTTCGTGATCCACCGGCCGGCGGCCTTGTGCGTGCTGGTGCTGGCCGGGGAGGAGATTCCCGACCTCATCCAAAAGAAGCTGGTCGAGCACCCGGATACCGACCCGTTCCTGAAGAGCGTCAACCGGTATCACCGCCAGGAGGAAGCCCGGCACCTGGCCTATGCCCGGATGGTGCTTCCCGAGCTGTGGGCGGAAGCCTCCTGGGTGGACAGGTTCACCGTCACCTACCTCCTTCCCGTCGTCATCCGGACCATGTTCGATTGGTTGGTCCATCCCGGGGTGTTCGAGACCGTGGGCCTGCCCGGCCGGGCCACCTGGCGGGCGGTGGCCAAGAGCCAGCACCAGACCGACATGCGTCATCAGGCCATCCGGCCGGTGTTGGCGGCCCTGGTGGCTCCGGGGGTCATCTCCGCCGGGCACGTCTCTCGCCTGTGGCGGAGGCTCTGTGGCGTCGACCGCTTCGGCGAGCCGGTGGCGAACTGATCCGAGGGTCCGGCTGGCTCCGCCGATTTCATCAGCTGGGGAAGACCGGTGGACATCTCATCGATTCCTGGGGAAAGGGCAAATAATCCGGCGGATAAGGTAAGGATTTCCCCCCAGGCTCTTGATTGTGGGTGGCGGTCGGCGCAGTGTGTCGTAGTTCGGGAAACCGAAGCTCCACCAGAAGCCGGAGGAGGACGAGGAGAGAGTCGAGAGGCTCGATCCGAAGGCCAAATTCTGTGGCTGCCAACGAGGAAGGGCCGCAAGGCGCGACTCAGCGAGGCAGTCGTTCGACGAGATGAAGACGAATGGGTCGCAAGGCTCATTCCGATGACCGGATCGGGTTGCTGACAAGGAGGAAGGATCGCAAGGTCCGACCAACGAGCCAGCCGTTCGACGAGGCGACGAGTTGGACCGCAAGGTTCGGCTCCGACACCGGATCGAGGCGCCGAGGAAGCAGTGCCGCAAGGCGCGCTTCCGAGGTTGGTGAGGCCGTAGGTTTTCCGGCAGGGTTGTCAGGGGGACGGACCGGCGTGCTCGTCAGGGCGCACTGGATCGGTGTCCGCCGCAGGGTCGTCCGACACGGCTCAGCGCGAACAGAACCCGGGCATTCCGAGTGCGTGGCCCCGAGGAGCTTGGGCGATTTCGGTCGCCCGGTTACTCGGGGCCGCGTCGCGTCCGGAGGCAAGTGGGCAAACCGAATTGCGTCTCAGCGAATGGCCTCTCAGCGATGATCGGCGGTGACCGGGTCGGTGACCATCGACTCCGGCGAGTCCATCGGGCACGGGTCGTCGTCGCTGTCGATGCACCGTTCACACTCGAGTTCGAGGGTGCTGTGGGAGATCGAGAATGAGCTGCCGATCATACGTTTGACCTGGTCACCGACTATCTGGGCCTCTTCGAGGGTCGGATGCCCCGAGAGCACCAGGTGGGCCGAGAGCACCCGCATCTCGCTCGACAGGCTCCAGACGTGGAGGTCGTGCACCTCGTCGACCCCGTCGACCAACCTCATGGCCGCGATGAGCTCGGCCAGGTCGACGTCGGCGGGCGTCGACTCCAGCAGGACCGACACGCTGCTTCGGAAGACGAGGGCGGCTTCGTAGACGATGATGGCCGCCACCACCAGCGCCGCGGCCGGATCGAGCCAGCTGGCCGACGGGTAGGCCATCAGCAGCGCCGCGGAGATCAGCACGGCCAGGGAGGCGAGGGCGTCGCCGAGCATGTGCAGGAGAGCCGAACGCATGTTGAGGTCGTTGGTTCCGTCTCGGAGCGCGATCGCCGCCAACCCGTTCACGACCAACGCGGCCGCGGCCACTACCACGACCGTCCCGGCATGAACATGGGCGGGTTGATTGAGGCGGCGGATGCTCTCGAACACGATGACCACGGTGACCGCCGCGATGGCCGCGGCATTGGCCAATGCCGCCAGGATGGTCGCCCGATGGTTGCCGAAGGAATGCTCCGCGCTCCGGGGACGGAGGGCCAGCCGGACGGCCACCAACGAGAGCACCAGGGCGGCAACGTCGGTGACATTGTGGCCGGCATCCGCCAACAGCCCGGTCGAATGGGCCGCCAGTCCGAAGACGATCTGGACGGCCACCAGCAGGATATTCAGGGCCAGGCTGAGGGTAAGCCGTCGGGTTCGGTTCATGGAGTCGCCTCCACCCAGCCTACAGGGGGAGGGGTCGGAATCCGGTGGTCAGCCGATCCCTCTCCACAGGCGATCCGCCCGGGTACCCAGCGCCACCTGCCGCGACAGCTCGGCCCGGACGATGGGGAGATCCTCGGCGTGGGTCACCCCGAGGCAACTCGCATCGGTCTCCAGCACCCGCACCGGCCATCCCTGACCGGACGCGATCATCGCGCCGATGACTTCGGGGAGCAGCACCTCGGTCTTGGGGATGGCCGCCCCGGATTCGACGGCCGCGACCAGGGCGTCCTCGTCAAGACCCGATTCCTCCATGGCCGCGTCGAAGGTGGCCCAGATCGAGTCACGGAACCCCCAGAGGTTGACGGAGACCAACTCGTCGCCGGCAAGCTTGTCGGGAAGTACCCCGTCCTGAGCCAGAAAGCTGGCCCCGTCCGGGAGCCGGGAGACCTGGCGTCGCTCGTCGATGGCCGTCAGCCGACCCTCGGCGTCGACCCGGCACACTCCCCGGGTCACCGGGGCATCGGTGACGATGGTGGAGGCCAGGTGATACCCCACCAGGGCGTGTTCGTCGCCCTCGGCGTCCAACCGAGCCGCGAGGAGGCCCATGGCCGCCTGGCCGTAGACGTCATCGGCGTTGGCCACCGCGAACGGTTGGTGCTCGGCGATGTCGGAGCGGGCGGCCAGGACCGCGTGCACGGTTCCCAGCGGCAGTCGCTGTTCGGCGAAGGACACCGAGATCGATGTCGGCCACGTCCGCTCGCACGTGGTAGCGGATGGCCGGGCCGGTCTCGGGATGGATCACCAGGACCAGGTGGCCGAATCCGGCGTCCAGCGCATCGCTGGCCAGCAGGTCGATGACGGCTTCCCCATGCGGGCCGACCGGGGCCAACGGCTTGCATCCGCCGTACCGGCGGGCCATGCCCGCAGCCAGCACCACCAGGGATGGAGCCGGGGACACCGGGGGCGTCAGCCGCCCCAGCGCAGCACGGCACTGGCCCAGGTCATGCCCCCGCCGAATCCGGTCATCAGCACGTTGTCGCCCTTCTTCAGGCGGCCGGTGTCCAGGGAGTCGACCAGGGCGAGGGGGACGGATGCCGACGAGGTGTTGCCGTAGCGGTCGATGACGACCGCGGCCTTCTCCTCCGGGATCCCGAGACGCTGGCAGGCGGCGGAGATGATCCGGAGATTGGCCTGGTGGGGGACGAGCAGGTCGATGTCGTCGATGGTCAACCCCGCTTCGTCCACCGCCTTCTGGGCGGATTCGATGACCGTGGTCACCGCCTTGCGGAAGATCTCCTTGCCGTTCATGACCAGATGGCCGCCGTGGTCACAGTAGAGGAGGTGGCGGAGCGACCCGTCGGCCCCCAGGTTCCAGGACAGGAGCTGGCCGGGTCCTTCCACCGCTTCGAGCACCACCGCGCCGGCTCCGTCGCCGACCAGAATCGCGACCCCTCGTTCGTCCCAGTCGGTGATGCGGCTGAGGGTGTCGGACCC
The DNA here is from genome assembly GCA_963819695.1 of uncultured Acidimicrobiaceae bacterium. Classification (GTDB taxonomy): domain Bacteria; phylum Actinomycetota; class Acidimicrobiia; order Acidimicrobiales; family RAAP-2; genus DASZIT01. Next base: position 770,196 of record CAWFXD010000002.1, read on the forward strand.
GATCACCAGGAGCCGCTCGGCCCCGATGGCCAACAGGCCGTGGGCGACGACCATGGCGTAGACGAAGCCGGTGCAGGCGGCGTTGACGTCGAAGGCACCCCCCCGCACCCCGATGGCGTCCTGGACGGTGGCCGAGGTTCCCGGCACCATCTGGTCGGGAGTGGTGGTGGCGAGGACCACCGCGTCGATTTCGTCCGGTCGCCGGCCGGCCCGTTCGAGGGCGGCCAGGCCGGCCTCGATGGCCAGCCCCGACGTCGTCCCGCCGATCCGGCGCTCCCGGATACCGGTTCGCTCCCGGATCCAGGCGTCGTTAGTGTCCATCCGCTCCGACAGATCCTGGTTGGTGACCACCTTGTTGGGGACGGCCATCCCCCAGCCGGTGACGATGCCTCCTTTGGCGTTCATCAGCGCTCAGCCCGCCTCGAGGACATGGATCCCGATGAACCCGGCGTCGGTACCGATGATGCCACCGGTATTGGCGGCAATCGCCAGTCGGGCCCCTTCCACCTGCCGGGCCCCCGCCTGGCCGCGCAGCTGGGTGGTCAACTCGACGACCTGGGCGATGCCGGTGGCCCCCAGCGGATGTCCGCGGGCCACCAGTCCGCCGCTGGTGTTCACCGTCACCCCCCGGCCCCCGACCTTGGTGTCCCCGGCCAGGGTGGCCGGCCCGGCGTCGCCGGGCTTGAAGAACCCGAGGGACTCGAGGGCGTAGAGCTCCTCGGCACTGGTGGCGTCGTGCAGTTCGACCAGGTCGGCATCGGTGGGATCGATGCCGGCATCCTCCCAGGCGGCCAGGGCCGCCTCGGCCAGGCGCTCGTGGTAGTCGATGTCGCCGTTCCCCGACCGGATGGTGCTGGTGCGGATCCGGGGGGCCCCGGGGGTCTTGGTCAGGGAGAGGACGGCGGCAGCAGCTCCGTCGGTGAAGGACGAGCACATCAGCCGGGTGAGGGGCGGGACGATCGACGGGGAGGCCAGGACCTCTTCGATGGTGACCTCCGACTGGAACTGGGCGTTGGGGTTGAGGGCACCGTGGTAGCGGGACTTGACGGCGGCGGCGGCGAACTGCTCGGGGGTGGCGTCCCGCTCCTCCATCTGCTTCCTGCACCACGAGGCGTTGAGCGCCATCAGGACCGACCCTGATGGGTTCTCGAGGTCCCGGTGCATGCGGATCCGTTCCACCCGCGGGACGCCGTCCTCGATGCCGGCCAGCGTCTCGCCCCGGTCACCCGTCCACATCTTTTCGACGCCGACGACCAGCACGGTGGGCGAACCGCCCATCGAGGCCAGGGTCCCCATATGGAGCGCGGAGGATCCACCGCCGCAGGAGTTGTCGATATTGACCACCCCGGCATTGCGGAGTCCGGCTCGGCGGAGGAACGACTGGCCGCGGAGGCATCCCTGGTCGACCAGGCGCCCGGCCATGGCGTTCCCGAAGATCACCAGGTTGACGTCGGCCGGGTCGACCTCGGCGTCGGCCAGTGCCTCGGCCACCACCTGGTGGGACATGTCTTCCATGGACCGGTCCCGGCGGTTCATCGGGATGATCCCGGTGCCCACGATAAATACGTCGCGATCCATGGTGTCCTCGCTATTCTCGGGGGTCGATACCGGCGGCCGGCAGGGCGGTGACCAGGCGTTCGAACTGGTCCAGGGGCTCGTCTTCGGTGACGTAGAGCACGACGTGCTCAGCACCGGAACGTCGGAAGGTTGCCACAATTTCGGCGACCTCGGAGGCGGTCCCGGCGACCAGGTGACGTTCGAACGCCCTGGCCGGGATGCCGTACATGCTCGACATCCATTCGGTTCCACGACGGCGGCCCTTGTCGACATCGTCATCGATGGAGACGAAGAGCACCATCGACGGGGTGACGGCGCCGGGATCACGACCGGCCCGGGCAGTCTCCTCGGCCAGACGCTGGAGGGCGTCAGCGTACTGGGTCGGCTCCAGGAAGAGGGGCATCCAGCCATCGGCGGCCACGCGGCTCGATGCAGAGCTGCCTCCGATGAGCCCCCTACCCATACCGGCACGGTGGCGGGTGCCGGCAGCTGGCGGTAGCGGGACGGGCCGTCGGCGGTGATGTCCCCGAGGGCGACCCCATTGCCGCTCTGCCATGAGCGGCGAAGTTCGGCGATCCCGGCGTCGAGCTGGTGGCCGCGGGTGTGGTAGTCGACGCCGGCCTCTTGGTACTCGCCGGCGTGGACCCCCACCCCCACCCCGAGGACGAATCGGCCGCCGGAAAGCTGTTGGACGGCGGCGGCCTGCTTGGCCACCGCCGGGGCGTGCCGGAGGGGAAGCTGCATCACACAGGTTCCGATCCGGGACCGCTGGGTAGCGGTGGCGGCGACGGTGAGGGCCACCATGCACTCGAGGTGCGGCCCGTGCCAGAAGAGATGGTCGGTCGCCCAGAGGGCCGAGGCCCCCAGGGCTTCGGCCTGTTGGCAGAGGGCGGTAAACCCGGCCATCGGATTGCCGGGCGGCGGTTCCGGACCCTCGGCACCGCCGCCGGCAACGGATGGGGCCGTTGCCCAGGCGGGAATGGTGTTCTGGGGCAGGGTCGGAAGAATCAGCCCGACAGGACCCAGTTCGGTGGCAGGTCGCTCCAGGAGCACGCCTCATGGTAACCGCATTGTTCGCCTTGCCGGTTTTCCGTTACGGCCGACCGGCCAGGCTGAACGACCTCCGCGGCCGGCGGTGATCGACGGTGCCGTTGCCCGCGGCAGAATGGGGGGCGGAACGCAGGCCGGTCGGCCCGGTTCCCGATGAGAGGATGATCTGGTGGATTCCGGACAGGACACCCCAGCCACGACGGCGAAGGCGGATGCGGAGGCCCCGGGGGCCACCGAGCGCCCCGGGAGCGGCCACCGAGCTGAGCGACGAGGAGCGGGCCGATCGCCTGGCCCAGCTCAACAGCATCATCGAGTTGATGCGCCCAGCTGTGCAGGCCGACGGCGGGGACCTGGCGCTGCTGAGCGCCGACGTGGTCTCCGGCGTGGTCGAAGTGCAGCTGCAGGGCTCGTGCAGCTCCTGCGCCATCAGCGCCGTCGACCTTGCAGGGCGGGGTGGAGCGGATCCTCCACGACCGACTCCCGTGGGTGACCGAGGTGCTGGGCGGGGTTGACGAGACCGCGGATCCGTTCGAGAGCGAGGCCATGGGCCGCGGGGGCTACGTCCCCAGCTTCTAGTCCCCGGACCCGCCGTTGGTCGGCTGTTTCCCCATTCCTGCGGTTTGGGTCATGATGGATCACAGCACCCAGCACGACCCGGGGGAGGCGCGATGACGACCAAGGTGTATCAGCTGCCGGTGGACAAGACCGGTTGGCAGACCGCCGACAAGACCGGCACCGCCAGGTTCACCTGGGACTACGACGATGGGCGGGAGAAGCTCATCAACCTCTACGACAAGGGCAAGAGGAAGCAGTGGGACGCCAAGGAGCGGATCGACTGGTCGCACGACCCTGATCTCGAGAACCCCCTTCAGGTGCCGGACGAGTTGGTGCCGATCTTCGGCTCCCCGGTCTGGGACAAGCTCAACACCGCCGAGCGGGGCAACGTCCGCCGCCACATGGTGGCCTGGCAGTTCAGCCAGTTCCTCCACGGCGAGCAGGGGGCGCTCATCTGCACGGCCAAGATCGTGCAGACCGTGCCCGACATCGACTCGAAGTACTACGCCGCCACCCAGGTGATGGACGAGGCGCGGCACGTGGAGACCTATTCGCGGTATCTGGACAAGATCGAGACCGCCTACCCGATCAACCCGAACCTGAAGTCGCTCCTGGACGACGTGCTGAGCGACTCACGCTGGGACATGACCTACCTGGGCATGCAGATCCTCATCGAGGGACTGGCTCTGGCGGCGTTCGGGTTGATCCGCAATACCGCCGGCGATCCGCTCGGAAAAGCGGTCAACGCCTATGTGATGCAGGACGAGGCCCGCCACGTGATGTTCGGGCGGCTGGCCCTCCGTGACTACTACCCCCAGTTGACCCAGGCCGAGCGGGACGACCGGGAAGAGTTCTGCGCCGACGCCTGTTACCGGATGCGGGACCGCTTCCTCGGAGAAGAGCTCTGGCAGTGCCTGGGCTACGACCCCGAGGACTGCCTCGACTACGTCAACAACTCTGAGACCCAGAAGGTGTTCCGGAGCCTGTTGTTCACCCGGATCGTCCCCACCCTCAAGGACATCGGGTTGTGGGGCCCGAAGATGCGCCAGACCTTCGCGGACATGGGGGTCATCGGCTACGAGTCCACCGACCTCGACGCGGTGATGGCCGAGGACGAGTCGATCGCCGAGGACATCGACGTCCAGCAGCGGGCGGCCATGGACGCCGCCATCGCCGACGGGGTGGCCGCCGCCACCTGACCCACCGGGCCCGGGCCCTCCTGTTGCGTTACTTAGCGAAACTAACTAAACTGGAGGCATGAATCGCCCGGCTTCCGCACCGACCATCGATCCCGGTGAGCTGATCGCCGGGGAGCCGGATATCGATGCGGCGGAAGCCGAGCTGGCCTCCCGGCTCCGGCTGGCCGTTACCCGGCTCCACCGCCGGCTGCGACAGCAGGCAGTCGGGGGCCTGAGCCCGGCCCAGACCTCGGCGCTGGCCAGCACCGACCGGCTGGGTGCGCCCACCCTCGGTGAGCTCGCCGCTCTCGAATCGGTCCAGCCCCCGTCGATGACCCGGATCATCGCCGCCCTGGAGGAGAAGGGGCTGGTGGCCCGGGTGGTGGACCCCTCCGATCGGCGGGTGGTGCGGGTGGAAGTGAGCGACGCCGGTCGCCGGGTGCTGGTGGAAAGCCGATCCCGGAAGAACGTGTACCTGGCCCGCCAGCTCCACCGGCTGACCCCGGACGAGCGGGAGGCCCTGGGCGGGCTGACCGCGGTCCTCGAGCGACTGGCCGAGGGACTCGAGCCTTGACCAGCATTCGCAACGCCTGGAACCAGACCTTCCGTTCCCTCCGGGTGCGGAATTACCCGGGTCTACTTCATCTCCCAGCTCATCTCGGTATCCGGGACCTGGATGCAATCCATCGCCCAGGCCTGGTTGGTCCTCCGACTGACCGGCAACGGGGTGGACCTCGGCATCGTGACCGGGTTGCAGTTCCTGCCGATGCTGCTGTTCGGGCCGATCGGGGGCTTGGTGGCCGACCGTTTCGACAAGCGCCATCTGCTGTTCGCCACCCAGGCGGGCGGGGGCTTGCTGGCCCTGACCCTCGGGATCCTCGACGCCACCCACGTGGTGCAGCTCTGGCACGTCTACGTGCTGGCCGCCGGTCTCGGGGTCGTCAACCTCTTCGACAACCCGGCCCGTCAGACCTTCGTGATGGAGATGGTCGGCCGCGACGACCTTCCCAATGCGGTGAGCCTCAACTCGGTGGTGATGAACGCCTCGAGAGTGGTGGGGCCGGCCATCGGCGGGTTGGTCATCGTTCTCTTCAGCCTCAGCGTCTGCTTCTTCGTCAACGCGGTGTCCTACGTGGCCGTGCTCGTCGGGTTGTCGTTGATGCGGACCGCCGACCTCCACCGGACCCCACCGGTGGAAAAGGCGCGGGGCCAGATCCGCGACGGGCTCCGCTACGTGTGGCGGACCCCGCCGTTGCGCAACACCCTGATCGCCATGGCGGTCATCGGCATCTTCGCCTACAACTTCACCGTGACCCTGGCCCTGTTGGCCAAGACGACGTTCCACGGCGGCGCCGGGACCTACTCGCTGCTCACCTCCTGCATGGGGGTGGGGGCCATCATCGGGGGACTGTTGGCCGCCCACCGGGCCAAGCCCACTCGCCGGTTGCTCCACACCCTGGCCCTGGTGTTCGGGGCGCTCCTGCTCGGGGTGGCCTTCGCCCCGACGCTGGCCCTGGCTGGGGTGCTGATCGTGTTCATGGGGGCGGCGTCGATCGGCTTCATCGCCACCGCCAACGCCACCCTCCAGTTGCAGGCGGAGCCGGCGATGCGGGGGAGGGTGATGGCTCTCTATGCCATGGCCTTCCTCGGGAGCACGCCGATCGGTGCTCCGCTGGTGGGGGCCATCGCCGAGTGGAGCAACCCTCGCATCTCGATGGCGGTGGGTGGCGTGGCCACCGTGTTGGCCGCCGGGGTGCTGTCCTGGCGCCATCTCGCCGGCCGGGGTGACACCCGGCTACCGGCTGACGCCGTCGCCCGGGCGGTCGAGGCCCGAGCCGTCCTCGACGTCGAGTCCACTATCGCCCGACCCGCCTAGGCACCCCACCGCCAGGGCGCTTGGGTCCGGTCGGCCTCAGCCTGCCGCGGTGGTCGCCGGCTTCGGCTCCTTCGGCAGCCCGAGCACCCGTTCGCCGACGATGTTGCGCTGAATCTCCGCGGTCCCTCCCCAGATCGTCTCCGAGCGGGAGAAGAAGAACAGCGACTGGAGATCACTGACCGGGTAGTCGTCACGGCCCCGGTGGATGCGCATCTCGTCGCGGTCCGAACTCGAACCGGTGAGAATCTGGGCTTCGGGACCCAGGATGTCCATGGCCAGGTCGAGGGTGTCACGGTGGAATTCGGACCAGAACATCTTGTTGCAGGCACTGAGTGCAGCCATGTGGTGGGTGTCGTTGAGCGAGTCGGTCAACGAGCGGAACCCGTTGATCTCCATGATCTTCACCTTCGACCAGGCGGTGGCCAGCCGTTGGCGGATGAGGGGGTTGGCGTTCTGCCCGTTCTTCTTGGCCGCGTCGATGATCTGGTCGAGCTCCCGGAGGAAACGACGGTGGCCGGTGGTGGCCGAGGACCCTCGCTCGAACCCGAGCGTGGTCATCGCCACCTTCCAGCCGTTGTTCACCCCGCCGACGACGTTCGCTTTCGGACAGCGGGCGTTGGTGAAGAAGACTTCGTTGAAATCCGCGCTTCCATCGACCTGCTCGATGGGACGGACCTCGATGCCCGACTGCTTCATCGGCACCAGCAGATAGGAGATGCCGGCATGCTTGGGCGCCTCCGGGTCGGTGCGGGCCAGCAAGAAGATGTAGTCGGCGAACTGGGCTTGGGTGGTCCAGACCTTCTGGCCGTTGATGACCCATTCGTCGCCGTCGAGCTCGGCCCGGGTCTTCAACGACGCCAGGTCGCTCCCGGCGTCCGGCTCGCTGAAGCCCTGGCACCAGGAGATGGTCCCGTTGAGGATCCGCGGGATGAACTCCTGTTTCTGTTCCTCTGATGCCCACTGGAGGATGGTCGGGCCGACCAACGTGTCGCCGAAGAAGTCGGCCCGGAGGGGGGCCTGGGCCCGGGCGAATTCTTCGTTCAACACCACCTGTTCCATCAGGGTGAGCCCCTTGCCCCCGTACTCCTTCGGCCACGAGGCGCAGATCCACCCACCGTCGAACAGCTTCCGGGTCCAGGCTTGGTTGAACGCCTTCTTCTCTTCGGGTGCCATCGAAAATCCCGGGGTTCCCCAGTCATCGGGGAGATTTTCCACCAGCCAGGCCCGGATCTCGCTGCGGAACGGCTCCGTTTCGGCTGGGTAGTCCAGATCCATGCACCTGACATTAGTGCGCTGGTTGTCGGGCGATCCCGGGCCGGACCGACCGCCCTGACCGCCCTCCTGGCTGGTCCACGACCGGCCGGGGGGATCTGCGGCGCCGGAGGAAGGGGTCGACGACCCGGTCATTTGACCGGTCTGGTGGAACGGTTTGCGCAGAAGTGCCGAGCCGGGGGAGGCTTGCCCCCTTATGTGCTCATATGCAGGGGGACCTTGTGCGTAGGCTCGGCCGTCGCCGCGCCAAGGTGAAGGGACCGAAGCGGCCGCCGCCGGTTCCCGAGCGGATCCCGCCCCGGCCCCCGGGACCCGGCGGTCTGCGGATTGCTTTCTTGGTCTACCGGGGGAACCCCCGGTGCGGGGGCCAGGGCGTCTACACCCGGCATCTGGCCCGGGAGTTGGTGGAGCTCGGCCACTCGGTCGAGGTGTTCGCCGGCCAGCCCTGGCCGGAGGTCGACGAAGGGGTCGGTTTCACACCGGTGCCCAGCCTCGACCTCTACCGCGAACCCGACCCCTTCCGGATTCCCAAGCCCCGCGAGTTCCACACCGCCGTCGACGCACTCGAGTTCGCGGTCATGTGCACGGCCGGGTTCCCCGAGCCCTGGACCTTCAGCCTCCGGGCCCGGCGGTTGCTGGCCTCCCGTCGACACGAATTCGACCTGATCCATGACAACCAGTGCCTGGGCAAGGGGATGCTGGGGATGATCGACGACGGGTGGCCGCTGCTCACCACCCTGCACCATCCGATCACCGTGGACCGGCAGCTGGCCCTCAGCCACGCCACCAATCCGTGGCAGCGCTTCACCCAGCGCCGTTGGTTCGGTTTCCTGCGGATGCAGGTGCGAGTGGCCCGTTCCTTGCCGCGGGTGGTGACGGTGTCGGAGTCGTCGAAGACCGACATCGCCGCCCAGCTGGGGGTGGCCTCCGATCGGATGACGGTGGTCCCGGTGGGGGTGGACCACTCGGTGTTCCGCCCCCGTCCCGACCTGACTCCGGTCCCCGGTCGGATCATGGTCACCTCGTCGTCCGACGTTCCCATGAAGGGGCTGGTGCCGCTGCTGGAGGCGGTGGCCAAGCTCCGGACCGAGCGTGACGTCGAGCTGGTGGTGGTGGGCAACCCCCGACCGGAAGGCCGGGTGGCCCGGGCTATCGAACGGCTCGACCTGGGACCCATCGTGCGATGCGTATCCGGGATCAGCGACGACGAGCTGGCCTGCAACTATGCCCAGGCGCAAGTCGCGGTGGTGCCGTCCCTCTACGAGGGGTTCTCGTTGCCGGCCATCGAGGCGATGGCCTGCGGGGTGGCGCTGGTGGCCACTACCGGCGGCGCCCTCCCCGAGGTGGTGGGGGAGAACGGGGTGACCGGCCTGCTGGTTCCGCCCGACGATCCCGGCGCGCTGGCCGGCGCCATCAGGAGCTTGCTGGACGATGAGGATTTGCGAAACCGGCTGGGCGTCGCCGGGCGTGAGCGGGTGCTCGGTCGGTTCACCTGGCAGGTGACGGCCCTCGGGACCTCGGCGGAGTACCACCGGCTGCTCCACGACCTTGGCGCGGCTCCGAGCCCGGTGACCGAACCAGTGGAGACCTCGACGTGCTGACCGTTGACTACGCCAAACTCGGCCTCCAGGCCGGGGATCGACTGCTCGACCTCGGCTGTGGCTTCGGTCGCCACGCTTACCAGGCGGCGCGGCTCGGCGCCGAGGTGGTGGCCTTCGATGCCGGGGCCGACGAAGTCCGGAACGTGCTCGACACCTTCGGGGCGATGGCGGATGCCGGGGAGCTGGATGCCGTGACCAGCCGGGTCGGCTCCGTCCAGGGGGACGCCTTGCAGCTTCCGTTTGCCGATGACTCCTTCGATCGGGTGATCGCCTCCGAGATCCTCGAGCACATCCCCGCCGATGAAACGGCCATGGCCGAGTTGGCCCGGGTCCTGCGCCCCGGCGGTTCCATGGCGGTCACCGTGCCCCGGTGCGGGCCCGAATTCGTCAACTGGGCCCTTTCCGACGAGTACCACAACGTCCCGGGGGGGCACATTCGGATCTACCGGCACCCCGAGCTCACCCGTCGACTCGAAGCCACCGGGTTGACCGAGGTCGGCAGCCATCACGCCCACGGGCTGCACTCGCCTTACTGGTGGCTCCGTTGCCTGGTCGGTCCGTCCAAGGACGACCATCCCGCCGTCGCCGCCTACCACCGGCTGTTGGCCTGGGACATCGTCAAGGCGCCGAAAGTCACCCGGTATGCCGAGCGGGCCCTCAACCCGTTGATGGGCAAGAGCCTGGTGGTGTACCTGTCCAAGCCGAACCCTGGCGCCGGGCAGTCGGGAGACCGGTCGGCGGCCTTACGCCGGTTGGACGCCGACTCCAGCCCGTCGGTCGCGACGGCGACCCCGGGGCGGTCGTCGGTATCGGACGTCGAGGTCGAGGCAGGGGTCGGAGCATGAGGTCTGTCCCCGAAGTCCCGGGCATCCTCAGTACCGCCCAAGTCATGCAGACGGCCCAGACCATCGCCGACCTCCAGCTCGACGACGGCATGATCCCGTGGTTTCCCGGTGGCCACTGTGACCCCTGGAACCATGTCGAGGCGGCCATGGCCCTGACCGCCTGCGGCTTCGACACCGAGGCGGACCGGGCCTACCAGTGGCTGGTCGATTCCCAGCTTCCGGACGGCAGCTGGTTCAACTACTACGTGGCCAGCGGGGTGAAGGACGCACGGCTCGATACCAACGTCTGCGCCTATCTGGCCACCGGTGCCTGGCATCGGTACATCTCCACCGGCGACATCGAGGGACTCGAAGCGCTGTGGCCGGCGCTCGAGGCCGGGGTGGACTTCGTGCTGCGGTGGCGACGCAACGATGGCTCCATCCGCTGGTCCCTGGACGCGTCGGGGTTCGCCGAGGAGTACGCGTTGCTCACCGGTTCATCGTCGATCTACCACAGCCTGCGCTGTGCCATCGCCTGTGCCGAGCGACTCGGCCATGAACGGCCCGACTGGGAGTTCGCCGCCGGCCGGCTCGCCCACGCCATCGCCTACAACCCTTCGGCGTTCGCGCCCAAGGTGGAGTTCGCCATGGACTGGTACTACCCGGTGTTGTCGGGGGCGGTCACCGGCGAGGCGGCCCGCGGTTGCATCGAGGCGTCCTGGTCCACCTTCGTGATGGAGGGCTTCGGAGTCCGGTGCGTGTCGACCGGGGAGTGGGTGACCGCTGCCGAGACCGCGGAGTGCGTACTGGCCCTGGATGCGTTGGGCATGGATGACGCCGCCCGGAACCTGCTCACCTGGGTCCAGGCCCTCCGCAACGATGACGGGTCGTACTGGACGGGGATGGTCTATCCCGAGGAGGCGACATTCCCGCCGCTCGAACGGTCGACCTACACCGCGGGGGCCATCATCTTGGCTGTCGACGCTCTCAGCCGGACCACCCTGGCATCAGGTCTGTTCCGCGGCGACGGTCTGCCGACGCACCTCGACCTCACCGAGCCGGCGCCCAAGGCCCCGGTTGAGCCCGCCTACCGGTCGGCGGGGTCGGGGTCCGGCAGCTGAGGACAGGTCAGCCGGTCAACATCCGGGTTGGCCGTCACCCGATGTGCTGGGGTAGGGCTCGCGGCGCATTTCCCTTCCGAGGCCGGTAAATTGGTGGGGTGCTGTGGATACTGCTGGTTGTCCTCATCGTGCTGTTCATCGTGTTCCCGATCATCGGGCTGGCCATCAGCACCATCATCAGCTCGATCATCGTCGGGCTGGTCATCGGCGCCCTCGGCCGCCTGGTCATCCCCGGGCGCCAGGCCATCGGGCTGCTGGCCACGGTGATGCTGGGCCTCATCGGCTCCGTCGTCGGCGGCTTCATCGGCCGGCACGTCTTTCACATCGGCAGCCTGAGCATCCTGCTCGAGATCGGCATCGCTGCCGCCGCCGTCGCGCTGTACGCCGCCCGCCCCGGGCACCGGCAGTCATTCAAGTCTTCGGGACGGTCCGCCGACAGCCTCGATCGCTGGCGGTAGGCCCCGTTCGGGAGTCAGGTCGCCACGATGGTCGCGGCGAGTGCTGTCCGATGGTCCTTCGACCACGGTGGCCCCAGCGTCTCCCGCGGGCCTCGAAGCACGTCGTCGGCTCGCTCGCCCAGGATGCGTATGGCTTCGTCCTCGACATGCTTGGCGTTGTAGGTACGGACCACCCAGCCGCGTTCCCCGCGAGCTCGGCCAGCACCTTGCCGTACATGACGGAGTCGGCCCGGCTCTCGTACGGCGCCCGGCGTTGGACGGCGATGTCCTCGGGGAAGTCGGCTGGCCAGGCCCGAAGCAAAATGGTGTCGATCGGTTCAGGTAAGGCAGTCCCAAGTTCGTCGAGGGCCGCCGACGCCGCCCGAACCACCGACGCCCGCACGTCCGCTGCCAATGCCGCGAGACCGCGGTCGTCGAGGGGTTCCGCCGACCGGTGAAGGAGGTGGGGCCCTCCGCGGTGGTGGATCGGTGCGGCCGGTACACCGGGCTCGATCAACTCGATCCTCCGACGGTCGACGACCTCGTGGTCGGCGGAGGCGGTGACGGCCACCGCCCAGCCGTAATGATGGGCGATGCCAAGCCTCATGCCACCGATTCTGGCATTCGCCGGGCGCTCGGATGGCGAACTTCGGCAAGGTCACATCGGCGGTTACCATCAACGACGGCCCCGAGGGCAGTCGATGAAGGAGACCCGTTTGACCGATCGTCCGAACCTGCCATCCGTGGACGACATGCTCGATTGGATCGAACAGGTGGTCGAGCAAGGGATCCGCCGGCCGGGCTATCCCGCCGACCAATGGACGGAGGAGTTCATCTTCGGGAAGTTCGAGTCCCTCGGGCTCGAGTCGGTCCGCTTCGAACCGGTGGAGTCGGCATTCTGGAAGGACAGCCACGCCGAGCTGCTGGTGGGGGCAGATGCAGGTCCGGTGGCCGTCGAATGCTTCCCGGTCCCGTTGTCGGAGCCGACCCACGTCGAGGGTGAGCTGGCTCGCTGGGATCCAGCCAATCCGGGGGCCGTCGCCGGCAAGATCGCCGTCTACGAGCTTCAGTTCGACTCCCTGCCTGTCGAGTTCCCGGTGCTCCGGCGCCGGGTTGCCGAGGGATCGGCGTCCTCGTCACCCGAAGCCCTGGTCGAAGCGGGGTGGGCATTCGATCCTGACCGGACGTTCGCTGACGGACGGCATCGCCTTCCCTTCGCGGTTGAACTCCAGGGAACGATGGATCCGGCCATCGCCGCCGGCGCCCTCGGCTATGTCGGGGTGCTCCGCGGGTATCCAAGCGGTGGCTGCGAGTACTACGTGCCCTATGACGGGGAGTTCCGCTCGATCCCTGGGGTCTATGTCTCGGAGGACAACGGGGGTCGGCTGCTGGCGGGGCTCGAGGACGGCGCATCCACCGCGCGGATCGAAGTCGTGGCCGAGAGAGGTCTCACGGCTTCGCGGCAACGTGGTGGGTGAACTGCCGGGAGCTGACGACGAGTGGGTAGTCGTCGGGACCCACCATGACGCGCCATGGGCGTCGGCCGTCGAAGACGGCACCGGGATCGCAATGCTCCTGGCCCAGGCGACAGCTTGGGCGGCACTCCCCGCATCCGAACGACCGCACCGAATCATCTTCGCGGCCATGGCCGCCCACATGGCCCACGGTGCCGGCACCCGTGCCTTCATCGAGCGCCATCGGGCGATGATGGATCGCATCGTCCTCGAAGTCCACTTGGAGCACGCCGCCATCGACAGCCCGGACGCCGGATACGGGGATGAACGTCCACGGGTCACCCCGCGTGGTGGTTCACGACCGAGCATCCAGTTCTGGAGCAGGTCGTGTGGAATGCGATCGTGGAACATCGACTCGACCGATCCTTGGTCCTGACTCCCGACGCCTTGGCCCCGTTTCCCACTACCGACGGGGGCTTCTTCCATCTTGAAGGCGTCCCGCTGGTCAACTACCTGACCGCGCCGTGGTACCTGTTCGACCCAGCCGACACCCTGGACAAGGTGGATCACCAGTCTCTCGCCAAGATCAGTCGCGCCGCCTTCGACATCGTGGGGTCGACCCTCGGCCGGACGGCCCGGCAGATGCGGGGGTGAAGGGGACCGAACCGGTGCTCAGAGATCCGCTCGAGCGGTTCGCCGTAACACTCGCAGGAGGGGGAGAGAGCAATGGAGCGAACCACACTCGCCATCCTCGGTGAACTCCCCGGAGTCGAGGGCGGCCCGCCACAGTTCGTAGGGAGGGCGACCCCCGTCGGCGGGGTCGGGAAAGACGTCGTGGATGGCCAGCCAACCGCCGGGGGCGACATGGGGTGACCAACCCCGGAAGTCGGCCCACGCCGGTTCTGTCCCGTGACCACCGTCGATGAAGCAGAAAGCCAACGGGGTCGACCACCGGGAGGCGATGGTGGGCGAGTCACCCACCAGCCCGATCACCGATGGCTCGAGTCCGGCGCCGACGATGGTCCGGCGCCAGTGGGGGAGGGTGTCGATGCGACCGGTGCCGGCATCCACCAGGGTGGCGTCGTGGTGCTCCCAGCCGGCCTGGTTCTCCTCGGATCCGTGATGGTGGTCGAGGCTGAACAGCACCGAGCCCGTCTCCTCGGCGGCAGCGCCGATATAGACGGTCGACTTGCCGCACCACGCCCCGATCTCGACGAAGGTGGCGCCGTCGAAGCTGGTGCCGGCCCGCCGGGCGGCACCATGGAGGGCCTCGCCCTCGTCATCGGGCATGAAGCCGGTGGCCTCCCGGGCCAACCCGAAGAGATGCTGGCGGCGCCCGTCGGGAGGGGTCCGGCCGCTACCGGAGGGAGAGGTGACGGTTGCGTCCATGGGTTCAGCCTGGCACGTCGCCGGGGACCGGCTCGAACACCAGATCAGCCGCGGACCAGGGTGACGAGGGTGTAGACCGCGAATCCGACCAGCACCACCCCCCCGGCCTTGCGGATGATGGCGACCGGCAGGACCCGGAGCAGGGCCTGGCCCCCGAAGGCGGCCAAGGCAGAGGCGGCGGCCAATCCGGCCAGGGCCCCGACGAAAACCGAGACGGCCGAGTGGTACTTGGCCGCCAGATTGGCGGTGAGGATCTGGGTGAGGTCCCCGAATTCGCCGACCAGGATGACCAGAAAGGCGGTGCCGACCGGTCGCCATCCCTTCTGGGCCCGGTCGGCTTCCTTCTCGCCGGCTTCCTCCTGCTCTTTTTCGGGGACCAGCAACAGATAGGCGGCGCCGGCCGCGAACAGCCCGGTCGTGATCCCTTCGACCCAGCGGTGGGGAAGGAGTTGGAGGAGACGGCCCACCGCCACCGCCACCGTCACATGGACGGCGAAGGCGGCAACCGCCCCGATCCAGACGGTCGCCGGCCGGTACCGGCTCCCCATGATGAGCACCGCGATCATCGTCTTGTCGGGGAGCTCAGCCAACACGATGAGGAGGAACACCGTGAGGGTGATGCTGAGATCCACCGGCTCAGCTTACGGAACCGGGGAGCCCCGCATGCGCCGGCGAGCCGTCACAGAGCCAGAGACGTTCGGGTCGACCTATCATGGGCGCTCCGTGACCGACTGCTGAAGAGAGGCTGGGCGACAGCGATGTACGACGCCATTGTTGTAGGCACTGACGGTTCGACGACGGCGACTTTTGCGGTCCGGAGGGCCGCCGAGCTGGCGGCCACCCAGCCCAAGTCCCGGCTCCACCTGGTCAGCGCCTACCGGCCGGTCTCCGCCGGCCGGTTGGAAAGCGAGCGCCAGGTATAAGAGCGTAATGCGTTACGAGGAACGCAATGTGAAAAAGTCGGTGGACTCGGCCGTTAGAAATTTCTTACGCGCGGGGGTGTTTGAAAAATAAATCGCGGATGGTGATGGAAGTTCCGGCGGGGAGGCCGGCCTCCTCCACTTTTAAGATCTTGCCGCCGTTGATCTCGACTATAGTGCCGGAGTCCTGATCGGGAGCGCGGTTTCCAGGCGGAGCGGCAGACCGAGGCCATCGACGGCAAAGTTTCGCCGCGGAAACCGAGAGTGGCTACGCTGAGGAGGTCCTCGGCGTTATTGATCTTCGAGGTGGCGTGGCGCTCGAAGGCGAGGAGAGCGTCGTCGCGCACCATGCCACAGCCGTTGTCGGTGATCTGGATTAACTGCTTGCCTCCAGCTTCGATCTGAATTTTGATGCGGGTGGAAGCGGCGTCCAGCGCGTTCTCCAGGAGTTCCTTCACTACCGAGGCAGGGCGCTCGACCACCTCGCCGGCGGCGATCTTGTTGGCTACGTGTTCGGGGAGGACGTGAATGCGGCCCATAGGATCAGTTGTCAGTTCTCAGCGAGCAGTCGTCAGTTTGGCAGATGAGCGGGGAGAAGGCAAAGTTTTGACTCTCGGCATCGCACATAGGAGGTTCCACGCCTCCATGTAGCGTTCATATTTGTGCCCCTTCTTGTGCGGCGATAGCCAGATGTTGCCTTTTAGTGCAGTCGCCACTCGGGCGGGGAGAATGTACCAGACGTTCGCCGGAATAACATACGCGGCCATGAAATCAATCTGGCCGCAGGTGTAGGGTTGGTCGTCGTTGTCGGGACGGGTGTTGCAGACATAAGACCCGCCCACTTGGTATACCGTGGACTTGACTTGCACTCGCAGGAACCTGCCATTGTGCTCGACACCTACGTCGTAGCGCGCGGATTCGCCCCATGGCTTCGAGACTCCCAACCCGTGTTCTGCAGCTCGCGCCATGAAGCGCAATTCAGCCCATTCGCCCCGTAACTTGTGATTCTTTATCTGACTGCCCTTATTTTTCATGAATTAGTCCCCAATAGAAAAAGGCGCAGCCTGGAGGCCGCGCCT
>CAWFXD010000003.1:0-375592 GCA_963819695.1 uncultured Acidimicrobiaceae bacterium
ACTCGGTGATGGTGGAGCCGGCGTAATTAGAAGCAAACAGATTCCCGGAGCCGTCGAGGGCCAGGCCATCCAGGCAAAGAGAGCCCGGTGAATCCCCCCGATGACGGCGATCGGAGCGACGTTGCCGGTGGCCCCCGGGGCATACTCGGTGATAGAGCCGAGACCAGCGGCAATGTTGGACACCCATACGTCTCCTGAGGAGTCGAGTGACACGCCCGCGGGATCGGCGAGTTGGGTGTTACCCCCAAAGATGTTGACGATCGGGGAAGCGTCGCCACTGGCCCCCGGGGCGTACACGGTGACGGACTCGCCAAAAAAGTTGGTCACCCAAAGATTGTCCGAGGTATCCAGAGCCAAGCCCCAGGGCGATATTGAGCCCGGTTCGGGACCCGAGATCGTGGCGACCGGTGGGGTATTGCCGGTGGCTCCAAAGGCGTACTCGGTAATCGAATTGGTGTTTTGGTTGGACACATACGAATACGTGACGCCCCCTGCCATCAACGCAGCACTCTGCGGAACCCCACTGACCGCCGTTAGCACGCCCCCGACCAGCAATGCCGCCACCGCCGCGGCGGCCGACCTCCTCGCGGTGGCCCTCCGGGTCCGCCAATAGTGGGTTCGGTCGTGCATCGTCATCAGTGTGGCTCCTTGGTCCGCGAGACGTAGACGGGACGAATACTAACCCGCGAGTTCGCTGAATCGCGGAATGAGGGCGTGCTCAGAACAGGGTGGTCATCCCCACGATCGGCTGGTTCAGCTTCTGGCCGCCGGTCGATCCCATGAACGGGGCGTTCCCGAAGGCGAAGATCCCGCCGTCAGAGGCGACCAGCCAGTAGCCCCCGCCATCGGGGGTCGAGGCCATGCCCACAATCGGCTTGTTCAGCTTCTGGGCCCCGGTGGAGCCGAAGAACCTGGCGTCACCGAAGGCGAAGATCCCGCCGTCGGCGGCCACCAGCCAGTAGCCACCCCCGTCGGGGGTCGCGGCCATGGCCACGATGGGCTGGTTGAGCTTCTGGGCTCCGGTGGAGCCGAAGAACCTGGCGTTGCCGAAGGCGAAGATGCCGCCGTCGGCGGCCACCAGCCAGTAGCCACCCCCGTCGGGGGTCGACACCATGCCCACGATGGGACTGTTCAGCTTCTGGGCCCCGGTGGATCCGAAGAACTTGGCGTTGCCGAAGCCGAAGATGCCCCCGTCGGAGGCGACCAGCCAATAGCCCTGGCCGCCGGGGGCGAAGTCCATGCCCACGATGGGCTTGTTGAGGGTCATCCCCCCGGTGGAGCCGAAGAACCCGGCGTCCCCGAAGGCGAACAGGCCCCCGTCGGCGGCCACCAGCCAGTAGCCCTGACCGTCAGGGGTCGAGGCCATCCCGACGATCGGCTTGTTCAGCTTCTGGGCCCCGGTGGAGCCGAAGAACTGGGAGCCGCCGAAGGCGAAGAGGCCCCCGTCGGCCGCCACCAGCCAGTAGCCGTTGCCGGACACCGGTGGTGTCGGGGGTGGCGGGGGTGTCGGGCTGCTCCCGGTGTAGGTGAACTGGTCAGCCGCAGAGAGCACGCTGGTTCCCCCCGGGCCCTTCACTGTCACCGCCACCGTGCCGGGGGCATCCGGCGGCGAGGTGGCCGTACACGTGGTCGAACTGCAGCTCACGTTGGTGGCCGGCGGATCCCCGAAGTCGACCTCGGTGGCCCCGGCGAAGCCGGACCCGTTGATGGTCACCACCGTCCCGCCGGTGCTGGGTCCGGTATTCGGGCTGATGGAAGAGACCGAGGGCGCCGGCTCGGGGGCGGGGCCCACGAAGGTGCCCTCGACAGCTACACCACTCGGCTGGTTGAGCCCGGAGGCGCCGGGCCCCACGATGCTGGTGATCGGGGCGACGTTACCGGTGGCCCCTTGGGCGAATTCAGGCACCGTATTGCCGTTCCGGTTGCCCACGAACAGGTTCCCCGAGGGATCGACAACCAGACCAAGCGGGCCACTCAGCCCAGTATTCCCCCCGTGATGGTGGCGATCGGGGCGAGATTGCCGGTGGTGCCCGGGGCGATGCTGCCAATGTCCCCCGGCGCGTACTCGGTGATGGAGCCGACGTTGTAGTTACCGGCAAATAGGTTCCCGGAGCCGTCGAAGCGTTAGAGATGCCGGGCCGTTGAGCCCGGTGGCTGGCCCGGCGATGGTTGCGATCGGGGCGACGTTGCCGGTGGCCCCCGCGGCGTACTCGGTGATGGTGGAGCCGGCGTAATTAGAAGCAAACAGGTTCCCGGAGCCGTCGAGGGTCAGGCCATAGGGCAAAGAGAGCCCGGTGGATCCCCCCGAGATGACGGCGATCGGGGCGACATTGCCGGTGGCCCCCGGGGCATACTCGGTGATGGTGTTGAACTGCGGCAATGTTCGACACCAACACGTCTCCTGAGGGGTCGAGTGTCACGCCGGCGGGATCGGCGAGTTGGGTGTTACCCCCGAAGATGTTGACGATCGGGGAAGCGTCGCCACTGGCCCCCGGGGCGTACTCGGTGATGGACTGGCCAAAAAAGTTGGTCACCCAAAGGTTGTCCGAGGTATCCAGAGCCAGGGACCAGGGCGTATTGAGCCCGGTGTCGGGACCCGAGATGGTGGCGACCGGGGCGATATTGCCGTTGGCCCCAAAGGCGTACTCGGTGATCGAATTGCTGTTTTGGTTGGCCACATACGAATACGTGACGCCCCCTGCCATCAACGCAGCACTCTGCGGAACCCCACTGACCACGGTTAGCACGCCCCCGACCAGCAACGCCGCCACCGCCGCGGCGGACAATCTCCTCACGCTGGCACTCCAAGTCCGCCGGTAGTGGGTTCGGTCGTGCATCGTCATGAGTGTGGCTCCTTGGTCCGCGAGACGTAGGCGCGGGCGATACTAACCCGCAAGTTCGCTGATATCGGCGGAATGGGGGCGTGCTCAGAACAGGGTGGTCATCCCCACGATCGGCTGGTTCAGCTTCTGGCCGCCGGTCGATCCCATGAACGGGGCGTTCCCGAAGGCGAAGATCCCGCCGTCGGAGGCGACCAGCCAGTAGCCCCCGCCGTCGGGGGTCGAGGCCATGCCCACAATCGGCTTGTTCAGCTTCTGGGCCCCGGTGGAGCCGAAGAACCTGGCGTCACCGAAGGCGAAGATGCCGCCGTCGGCGGCCACCAGCCAGTAGCCACCCCCGTCGGGGGTCGAGGCCATGGCCACGATGGGCTGGTTGAGCTTCTGGGCCCCGGTGGAGCCGAAGAACCTGGCGTTGCCGAAGGCGAAGATGCCGCCGTCGGCGGCCACCAGCCAGTAGCCACCCCCGTCGGGGGTCGACACCATGCCCACGATGGGACTGTTCAGCTTCTGGGCCCCGGTGGATCCGAAGAACTTGGCGTTGCCGAAGCCGAAGATGCCCCCGTCGGAGGCGACCAGCCAATAGCCCTGGCCGCCGGGGGCGAAGTCCATGCCCACGATGGGCTTGTTCAGGGTCATCCCCCCGGTGGAGCCGAAGAACCCGGCGTCCCCGAAGGCGAACAGGCCCCCGTCGGCGGCCACCAGCCAGTAGCCCTGACCGTCAGGGGTCGAGGCCATCCCGACGATCGGCTTGTTCAGCTTCTGGGCCCCGGTGGAGCCGAAGAACTGGGAGCCGCCGAAGGCGAAGAGGCCCCCGTCGGCCGCCACCAGCCAGTAGCCGTTGCCGGACACCGGTGGTGTCGGCGGTGGCGGGGGTGTCGGGCTGCTCCCGGTGTAGGTGAACTGGTCAGCCGGAGAGAGCACGCTGGTTCCCCCCGGGCCCTTCACCGTCACCGCCACCGTGCCGGGGGCATCCGGCGGCGAGGTGGCCGTACACGATGGTCGAGCTGCAGCTCACGTTGGTGGCCGGCGGGTCCCCGAAGTCGACCTCGGTGGCCCCGGCGAAGCCGGACCCGTTGATGGTCACCACCGTCCCGCCGGTGCTGGGCCCGGTATTCGGGCTGATGGAAGAGACCGAGGGCGCCGGCTCGGGGGCGGGGCCCACGAAGGTGCCCTCGACGGCTACACCACTCGGCTGGTTGAGCCCGGAGGCGCCGGGCCCCGCGATGGTGTTGATCGGGGCGACGTTGCCGGTGGCCCCCTGCGGCGAATTCAGGCACCGTATTGCCGTTCCGGTTGCCCACGAACAGGTTCCCCGAGGGGTCGACAACCAGACCGAGCGGGCCACTGAGCCCGGTCATTCCCCCCGTGATGGTGGCGATCGGCGCGAGGTTGCCGGTGGTGCCCGGGGCGATGCTGCCAATGTCCCCCGCCGCGTACTCGGTGATGGAGCCGACGTTGTAGTTACCGGCAAACAGGTTCCCGGAGCCGTCGAACTTAGGGCTAACGGGCCGTTGAGCCCGGTAGCTGGCCCGGCAGATGGTGGCGATCGGGGCGACGTTGCCGGTGGCCCCCGGGGCGTACTCGGTGATGGTGCTGGTCGCCGTAGTTCGCGGCAAACAGGTTCCCGGAGCCGTCGATGGCCAGGCCATAGGGGCGACGAGCCCGGTGACTCCCCCCGAGATGACGGCGATCGGGGCGACGTTGCCGGTGGCCCCCGGGGCGTACTCGGTGATGGTGCCTAGTCGCCAACGTTCGACACCCATACGTCTCCTGAGGGGTCGAGTGTCACGCCGGCGGGATCGGCGAGTTGGGTATTGCCCCCCGAGATGTTGACGATCGGGGAAGCGTCGCCACTGGCGCCCGGGGCGTACGCGGTGACGGACTTGCCGAAGAAGTTGGTCACCCAAAGATTGTCCGAGGTATCGAGAGCCAGGGACCAGGGCGTATTGAGCCCGGTGTCGGGACCCGAGATGGTGGCGACCGGTGGCGGTATTGCCGTTGGCTCCGAAGGCGTACTCGGTGATCGAATTGGTGTTTTGGTTGGCCACATACGAATACGTGACGCCCCCGCCGGCAACGCAGCACTCTGCGGAACCCCACCGACCACGGTCAGCACGCCCCCGACCAGCAACGCAGCCACCGCCGCGGCGGCCGATCTCCTCGCGGTGGCCCTCCAAGTCCGCCGAGAATGGGTTCGGTCGTGCATCGTCATGAGTGGGGCTCCTTGGTCGTCAGTAGGGAGACGGCACGAATACTAACCCGCGACTTCGCTGAATGGCGGCAAATGGCTTCCCGTAAACCGCTGCCATGCCGACCACGGTTACGACGCCTAAGGGCGCCGATGATCACGAGGCGGATCCCCGGCTCTTCAGTGTCTGGCCGTTCCGACGCCGCGATCTGAACCGCACCTCGAGGTTGAATGGAACCACTGGGGTCATTCCTGAGGGTCTGCCACCGAATCATCGCGTGTTATTCGCGTCTAACGGCCCCCTGGCCCAATCGACGGCAACGACAGGATCGCATCAGACCGAGAGCCCCCGCAGCACGAACTCGGTGACTTCGGCGGCGGCATCGGCCCGAGGTAGGGGGACCGGCTCGCCGGCCCGCACCGACATCGCCCCGTAGATCTGCTGGCCGATGAGGGAGATGGCCCGGTCCGGGTCCATCGACCGGAACAGCCCGGTAGAGAGCCCCTCGAGGTAGAGGCCCTGGAGCATCCCGGCGACCTCGAGGCCGATCAGGGCCAACTCGGAGCCCACCGCCACCGAGCCTTGGCCGATCAGGGCCAGCCGGAAGAAGGCAGGGTTGTCGTCGAGCCGCTCGAACATCCCTTCGATGAGGACGCGCAGGCGAGCCCGCGGCTCGGTGTCCCGGTCCCAGTCCTCGGCGATGCCCTCCAGGAGTTGGTCGAGCATCCGCTTGAGACAGGCCCCGAGGAGCTCGTCGCGGTTGGCAAAGTAGACGTAGACGGTCGAACGGGCCACGCCGGCTTCGGCGGCGATCTCGTCCATCGAGACGTCGGTGGTGCCCCGCTCGCCGAACAGACGCCGGGCCACGTCGATGACCTGATCCCGGCGGAAGTCCCGAATGACCTCTTTGAGGTTGCCCGAGGATTTGCTCGTCGCCACTTACGCCGACACGCGGGAGGACGGGGTGAAGGCCACGGGGATGTGCTTGATGCCGCTGATGAACTGAGACTGTAACCGCTGGACTTCACCATCGAGCCGGATATCGGGCATCCGGTCGAGCAGGTGCTCGAACATCACCCGGATCTCCATCCGGGCCAGATTGGCTCCCAGGCAGAAGTGGGGACCGCCGCCGCCGAAGGCGATGTGCGGGTTGGGATCCCGGGTGATGTCGAAGGCGTGGGGGTTCTCGAACACCGTCTCGTCCCGGTTGCCGGAGACGTGGAAGAAGACGACTTTCTCGTCGGCGCCGATCTTCTGGCCGCCGAGTTCGAAGGCGGCGGTGGACTGGCGGCGGAAGTTCATCACCGGGCTCACGTACCTGAGCATCTCCTCGACCGCCGAGGGCAGCAATGAGCGGTCCCGCTGAAGGAGCTCCCACTGGTCGGGATTGTCGAAGAACGCCACCATGGCACCGGAGATCAGGTTCCGGGTGGTTTCGTTTCCGGCCACGGTGAGGAGCAAGAAGAAGAGCTCGAGCTCGAGCTCGGACAGCTTCTCCCCCTCCATCTCCACCTCGGAGAGCACGCTCATCAGGTCGTCGTGGGGATCCGCCTGCTTCTGGCTGAACAACTCGGCGGCATAGGCAAAGAGCTCCATCGACGCCACCTGGGCGTCCTCGGCCGCGTTGGTCACGTGGGCATCCCCGGACACGGTCTGGTACTCGGCATCCTGGTTGCCGATCATCCGGTTGGACCAGTCGAACATCTTGTGCCGGTCCTCGTTGGGGACGCCCAGCAGTTCGGCGATCACCACCAATGGGAGCTCGGAGGAGAGGTCGGTCACGAACTCGGCCGTGCCCCGCTCGATGACGTTGTCGATGATCCGGTCGGCGGCCAGGTGGATGCGGTCGTGGAGCTGGGCCACCATGCGGGGGGTGAAGCCCTTGTTGACCAGCCGGCGGTACCGGGTGTGGAGCGGCGGGTCCATGTTCAGCATCATCAGCCGGTGCTGTTCGAGCAGCTCCTCCTCCAGCTCCCAGATGAAGGTGGCCTTCTTCGCCGACGAGAAGTGCTCGTAATCGCGGTTGACCGCCACGCACTCGTTGTAGGCGGTGACCGCCCAGAATCCGGGACCGTCGGTCTCCTCGTGCCACCAGACCGGGGCGTTGTGGCGCAGGAACGTGAACCACTCGTGGGGAACCCCATCCACGAAGTGCTTGGAGTCGGTGAGGTCGATGTCGTTGAAATCGATCGCGGCTTCGGTCATGTTTCGGACGCCCCTCCAATAGATCGGACACTGCGTCCGATAAGTCAGATGGTAGGTCCGAAGCGGAACGATGTCAACGCGGGTGGGATGACGGCACTGCAGCCAAAAGGCTGGATCACCTGGTGCCTTATTGAGGAAGTGGGCGGCTGGAAGCCATCGCAACACGGCCCGCATCCAAGAACTCGCGGATGGCCGCATTGCGCGCCCGGCGAAGTTTCGGATCCATACGAGCACCGAGGGCTTTGAGCACATCATCATGGTCATCATGCGGGGCGAGGTGGGTAAGGATGTCAAAGCCAGCGGCCAGCAGGATCCTCTGCAGGTGCTCAAGGCCCGGGTCTCGTTTCCCGTGCTCAATGGCGCTGATGGCGCTCCGCGATGTTCCGGCCCGGGCGGCGAGCTCAGCTTGGCTGAGCCCCGTGCGCTGGCGGGCTTGGACGACGAGGGCCGACGCCAGCGTAGGCATACGCCGACCCGGCCCAACATAGAGTTCGTCGTCTTCCACGAGGTCTCCCACGTAGGGGCGGATCTTTGCCACGACCTAAAGGTACCGGATCCGAGACATATCCCCGTGCATTCACATCCGTTGCAAGCGGTGCTGTCTCTAACCGGCAACCGCGGTCACCGGCGCTGTTCGACCCCGAATTTGTGGGCCGGCGCACTTTGGACCCGTCCCTAGCTAGCTGCGTGGAGGTCAGTCCCAGTCAGCCTTCCCGTCGATGACCACCCACGGCTTCTCGGTGACGACGAAGTCGAGATGGTCGAGGTCGAGGAAGTTGGCGATGTCGTCCATCACCTCGGGGAAGTCGTCCTCCCCCATGTGGGCCTTGTACTCGTCCATGGAGGGGAACCACTGCACGGTGACCCCGTCGTAGCCGGAGCGGTCGTCGTCGCCCCGGTAGTCGTCGAGGGGCCGGGGGTGCTGCTCATAGCGGATCACATGGCTGCCGCTCTTGCTGCGGGCGATCAGCGGCCCGTGGATGTTCTTCCAGTGGGCCTGGAACTCCGCCGGGGTCAACCCCTCCTTCCGCTTCAACAGGCAGGTCAACTTCACCATCGATGCCACTCCCTCTCTTGGCCCACCATCGGCGGTGAGCCAGCCCGAGGCTGCCCCTTCCCGACCCTCGGGTGCAAACCGGGCTGGCCCACCCACTCGGTGGCGAGTACGGGCCGGACGGTGCAACCTTGCCGCCGGGCATGGCGAGGGCTAGCTTTCCCGCGGTGCACACAAGGGTGGTCGTCCTCGGGTCTGCCACCTTGGGGACCAAGGACCGTCAGGTTCGAAGTGGGCGCGGAGCTGGTGATGGGTGACCCGCCGATACCGGTACCGCTCGATGTCGCCGCCTGTCCCGACTAGCCCCGGTAGGCCGGGGGCCGGCCGGCACCACATGGATGTCCCGGCGACCGGGAAACCGGTCGGCGGTCCTGGTGATCGCCTGCCTGCTGCTCGGCGCCTGTGGCGCCGGCAAATCGAGTTCGGGCCCGTCGACCACCGCCCCGAAATCGAGCGGTGTCCGCCCCAACCAGATCGTCCCCGGTCCCGCGGGCCTGGAGGCGGGCTCCCAACCTCAGCCCAACGGCCAGATGTGGGTGCTCGCCGGTGATCAGCGGGCGCGGACCCTCCAGAGCATCTCGTTGGTCAACCTCCAGGCGGCCCCCGTCGTCCCGATGAGCCCGGGAGCCGACGCCTTGGCCCAGTCGAACTCGGGGTTGCTGGCGGTGGGGCAGGCTGACGGCGGCGCCGGATCGCTGGAGTTCCGCAACGGTTCGACCGGGGCGCTGGTCACGACCATCCCCCTGGCCGGACCGGTGACGTCGATCGCCGCCGCCCAGGACGGTTTCACCTTTTACGTGCTGGTCACCGTCGACAAGGCGCGCTCGGTGAACGCAGTGGACGCCCAGACCAACGCGGTGGGGAACAGCATCGCGGTTCCTCCCGACAGCCTGGTCGCACTCCCCGATCCCTTGCAGCACCAGCTCTACGTGCTGGAGAACGACGGCAACGTCACGACCATCAGCCTCTCCTCCGGCCAGCCGGTCGCCACCTTCGCGGTCGGCCGGTCCCCGACCCGGATGGTCCTCAACAACGACGGAACCCAGTTGTACGTCCTGAAGGGTGGCGGCGGATCGTGCAGCGTCGGGGTCGTCGATACATCCACCCAGTCCCAGGTGTCTTCGATGCCGGCGCCCACCAACTGCGTGGACCTGCAGATCTCGAACGACAGTCGGTTCGTCTACGACCTGGTCGGAACGCCGACATTCGGGAACATCCAGGTGTTCCCCGTGAGTTCCTGAGGCGATTTCCGGCGTGTCCACCCGCGTTGCCGACCCCGGCACCCTGAGCGCCGAGGCGGCGGGTCCTTCGGCCGCTGGAGCACCCGGGCAGATGCACCGGGTGTGGTGGGCGGTGACCGGGATCACCATCGTCCTGTGGGGACTCGAGTTGTTCGGCTACGTCGACATCTACCCCTGGGTCAGCCTGCTGGTCGTCTTTCTGTGTATCTGGGGCCTGGGCACGGTCGCGGCCAGCCTCTTCCCGAGAGCCGTCGATCCCCGGTTGGCCGGCGCGCTGGCCTGGACCACGGTGGGGGTGGTGGTGGGGGCGTTCGTGGCCTGGGCCCTGCTGCAGATCATCAGTGCCCCGGGCTACGGGACCGACGAGATCGCCTTCGATCAATATGCCGCCCAACTGGTCGCTCACGGCCTGAACCCGTACACCCACTCGATGGCGCCGGCCTTCTCGCAGTTCCACGTCTCACCGAACGGGTACACCTTTTTGCTCAACGGAAACCACGTGACGTCGCTCTCCTACCCGGCGCTGTCCTTTCTGTTCTACGTCCCGTTCGTGGCCCTGGGCTGGACCACCCAGACCGCGGTGGTGTTGAACGTGGTTGCCTGGGCGCTCGGGATCGTGGTGGCCTTCAAGCTGCTTCCCCGTTCCTATCGTCCGCTGGCGCTGGTGGTGGGCAGCCTCGGCATCTACGTCAGCTACGCCGTCGGCGGGGTGACCGACCCCGTATTCATCCCCCTGCTCATCGGCGCGGTGTTTCGTTGGGACCGCTTCGTGACCCAACGGGGACCGAGCGCCTGGCGGGGTCCGATACTGCTGGGCCTGGCCATGGCCGTGAAGCAGACCCCGTGGCTGATCCTGCCCTTCCTGGCGGTCGGCATCGGTGTCGAGGCCGGTCGGCTCCAGGGATCAGCCGGGCAGGGCGTCAAGAGGGCCGGCCAGTACGTGGCCATCGCCCTGGGTGCCTTCTTGGTGCCCAACCTGGTGTTCCTGGTGAGGAGCCCCTCGGCCTGGCTGTCGGGGATCCTGACCCCGCTCGTCAGCCACGCGGTCCCGGCGGGTCAGGGTCTGGTCGAGCTCAGCCTCTTCCTCGGCCTCGGCGGAGGCTCGCTGTCGGCCTACGCGTTGGCACTGGTGGTGGTGTTCTTATCCCTGCTTGCCGCCTACCTGGTGACGTACCCGGTGATGAAACCGCTGGCTCTGGTGCTGCCCTCGGTGGTGCTGTTCTTCTCGGCGCGATCGTTCGGGAGCTACCTGATCGCCCTGCTCCCGGCGGCGATCGTGGCTGCCGGTACGATCCAACGGTCGCCAGGCCCTCCCCGAGACGCCCGAAACCCCCGCGGATGTCAACCTGGTGAGACAGCCCCGGCCACCGATGTGGCGCCACTGGAAATGGGTGGTCGCCGGAGGGGCGACGTCCTCGGCGGTGGCGATTCTGGTGGTGTTCCTCTATGCCGCTCCCCTGTCGATCGACATCACCGCGGTGCGCACCAGTGGGCAACTGGCCACGGTGGTGGAGATCGGCATGTCGGTGACCAACAACGCCGGAACCCCGGTGCAGCCTCACTTCAGCGTGGACAGCGGCGGCACCCTGACCTCCTTTTGGGTGACCCGGGGACCGAAGGACCTGGCTCCGGGGCACCGCGCCAACTACGTCCTGTTGGCGCCCAACTTCTACGCCCAGCCCCCGATCACCGGCGGGTTCCAGGTGGTCGCCCTCACCAGCAACCCCGACTCGGTGAGCCGGAGCGGAACCTACCGCCCGACGACGTCACACGTGAGCCTCGACCCATCGGCGGTCAACGGCGTGGTGCCGGTGGGCCGGCCGGTGACCATCCACGCCGACCTGTTGAACTCGCTCGATGCCCCGGTGGCGGAGGCCGGCCAGCCGATCTACCTCGGGCAGATCACCTACGCCCAGGAAGGGTTGCGGCTGAGCCGGGCGGTGATCAACGGCAGCGCGCCGGGGCAGACGCCGGTGGTGGCCTACACCAACGCCCACGGGGTGGCGACCTTCGTCGTCGTCGGCACCCAGGCCGCCGACGACCCGGTCTACTTCGAGGCGAACCTGGTCAACCTGGGTCAGTTCTACCCCTACGGCTACTCGGACCCGTTACCGATCCGCTTCGGTCCGTGAAGACGGCCCTAACGACTCCCGGCGTGCCTCGAACCGGGGAGCGCCGGATCGTTCCATGGCATACTCAGTTCGGCTCAGCATCGGATTGGGGGGCCATGGCTGACCGCTACCACGCCATCGAGGACCACGCCATCATCGGCGACCTCCACACCGTCGCACTGGTGGCCACCGACGGCACCATCGACTGGTGCTGCCTCCCCCGTTTCGACTCCCCCGCCGTCTTCGGATCGCTGCTCGATGCCGACCGCGGGGGAGCTTCTCGGTGAAGTGCCATGCGGAGCGGACCAAGCAGCTGTACATGCCCGAGTCCAACGTGCTGGTGACCCGGTTTTTGGGTAAGGACTCGGTCGGGGAGGTCGTCGACTTCATGGTGCCCCACGACGGCGGGCTCGCCACCACCAGCTGGCCGCACCGGTTGGTTCGGCGGCTGCAGGCCGTCCGAGGAACGGTGGAGTTCGACGTCCGGTGTACACCGGCTTTCGACTTCGCCCGGGCACCGCACACGGTGCAGAGACTCGACCACGGTGGGGTGATCTTCACCGCGCCGGGGGCCGAGATGGTGCTTCGGAGCACCCGCCCGCTGTCGGTCGACGGACCGGCGGCCGCCGCCGTGTTTCGACTGGAGGCCGGCGAGGGCGTGGACCTCATCCTCGAATGGGGCAGCCGGATCCGTCCGCCGGTCGAGGGGGAGGCCGAGATGCTCTTCGACCGCACCTTGGAGTACTGGCGGACCTGGCTCCGGCGCTCCCGTTACCACGGGCGCTATCGCGAGATGATCGAGCGGTCGGCGCTGGTCCTCAAGCTCCTGGTGTACCAGCCCACCGGGGCCCTGGTGGCGGCGCCGACCACCTCGCTGCCCGAGTTCATCGGGGGCGGCCGCAACTGGGACTACCGGTACACCTGGATCCGGGACGCCGCCTTCACCCTCTACGGGCTCATGCGGCTGGGGTTCATGGAGGAGGCGGCCAGCTTCATGTCCTGGCTCGAGGCCCGCTGCCGGGAGGCGCCGCCGGAAACCGGGCTGCAGGTCATGTACACCATCGACGGGAGCCCGGAGATACCCGAGTCGATCCTCGACCATCTGGAGGGCTACCGGGGCTCCCGCCCGGTCCGGGTCGGGAACGCCGCCGCCGAGCAATTCCAGATCGACATCTACGGCGAGGTGATGGACTCGGTCTACCTGTTCAACAAGCACGGCCATCCCATCGCCTACGACCTCTGGGTCGCCCTCTCCCGCCAACTGGACTGGTTGGAGAAGCACTGGGAGCAGCCGGACGACGGCATCTGGGAGACCCGGGGCGGCCGACAGCGGTTCACCTACTCGTCCCTGATGACCTGGGTTGCCTTCGAACGGGCGATGAGGCTCGCCCGCCAGCGCGGACTGCCCGCCCCGATCCTGCGCTGGAGGGACTGCGCCGACAACGCCTACAACGCGGTGCAGCGGGACGGCTGGAATGCCGAGCGCAACGCCTACGTGCAGTACCCGGGAAGTTCCGCCCTCGACGCCTCCTTGCTGATCATGCCGCTGGTCAAGTTCGCCGGACCCAGTGATCCGCGGTTCCTGGCCACCTTGGACCGGATCAGCGACGAGCTGGTCAACGACAGCCTGGTCCGCCGCTACGAGACCGACGGCTCCGACGGCCTGGACGGCGACGAGGGCACGTTCAACCTGTGCTCGTTCTGGTACGTGGAGGCGCTGACCCGGGCGGGCCGGATCACCGAGAGCCGCTACGTCTTCGAGAAGATGCTGACCTATGCCAACCACGTCGGTCTGTTCGCCGAGGAGATCGGGCCCGCCGGCGGGGCGCTCGGCAACTTCCCCCAGGCCTTCACCCACCTCGCCCTGATCAGTGCGGCGGCCAACCTCGATCGGGCGCTGTCCGGGTTGTCGGTCGACTGACCGACGGGTACCGGGTCCGGTCAGCCGCCGGCGCCGAAGTGGGAGTCGAAGATCAGCTCGCGATCGCTCATCCCGATCCGGGTGCCCGGGGCGATGACCACCGATTGGTCCGGGTCCAGCTTGATCCACTCGGAAGAGCCGGGCCGAAGGATGCGGGTCCCGTTGGCCGAATGGGCGTCTTCGACGCAGACATCCCACCCCTTGAGCAGGATGCGGGTGTGCACCCGAGAGAGTCGCAGCTCCGGATCGTCGATCATCATCGGCCGGGCCTCCCCCGACTGCACCAGCTCGGACCCTTCGGGCTCTCGCCCGATCACGTAGGCCTGGTCGAGGGCAAAGGTCGCCCCGTCGTCCAGCACCAGCACCCCGAGCGGCGGCCGGGGCCCGCTCCTCAGATCGTGGGTCTGGTGGACCATGGAAATGCCGCACAACCCGCAGAACCGTGCTTTCGGATCGTTGAAATGTCCCCGGGAGCACGAGATCCCCTGGACCACGATCTCCCCGGTCCCCGGTTCCGACCCGGATCGGGAGTCGGCTCGGGAGTTGACGCCCCGATAGTGGCCCTGGGTAGCGGTTGGAGATCCTCGGCGGGGAGCGGTTCGTCCAGCGAAATGGAGACGAACCCCGAGCCGGCATGGGCCGGCTCGTCCGGTGCGGGAGGCGCCGCCGGCTCCCCGATCGGGGGCCCGGCGGGTTCGGGGCGGCGAGCCGGTGAAGGCGGCATCTTCGGGGGACCCGGGGGGGTGGCGGCTTCGGGTGGGCTCACCTCCGCGGCACTTGGGACATCCACCCGTTCCTCGGGGGGGGAGGCCGGGAGCGACGGTGCACCTCGCCGCGGTGACAAGGTCACGCCGGAGCCGACAACCACGCCTTCCCGCAGGTCGACGCGCGGGTCCCCGGCGGACTCGTCGACGCCGCTGGGCGACAGCACCAGCCGGTCGAACGGGTCCCGGACGACCCGGTCCACCCAGGTGGCCACATCCCGTCCCGACAGGACCACATCCTCGTGTCCGGCTTCGACCAGGAGGAGGTCCATCGAGCCGCAGAGCATGAGGGCCAGCCCCTCCTCGGACGCGGCCACCACCGCGAACGAGCTCACCTCGTCCGGCTCGGCGCTGGTCACCAGGCCGGCCAGCTTGCGGATGAGCTTCCGCCCCGGCAGCGGCCCATAGGCGTCGGCGGCCTGGGCCACCAGGGCCAGGAGCTCGTCGTCGAATGCCTGGGTTGAGGACGTCTCGGGCAGCACGACGACCGCCCCGCCCAAGTGGGCCACCAGCCCGTCTCCGGGGTGTACCCGCAATTGCAGATCGGCAACATTCACAGTCGTGGTCCCCTCCTCTGAGGCGGATTAGATGACGCGCCCGCCCCGGAAGCGCCAATGGATGGCCGGCACCCGCATCGGCCCGTTCAAGAACATCCAGACCACCAGCCACACGGTGGCGAAGGCGATGATGTAGGAGGCTCCGTTGGGCTTGGCCAGGCTGTTCGAGATCACCGTCTTGAGGAGCACCCACACGACGATGCCCTCGGGGATGGCCAGAACCAGGGTGAAGAGGGCCGGCCAGTCCTTCTCCCACCGGAACTGCTGGAGCCCGTGGTAGATGAGCTCCCAGACGATGCCGACCGCGATGACCAAGCCGAGCACCAGGAAGGTCGCCTGGTACTTCTGGCTGACCGACGCGGTCTGGGGAAGGAACGGCGAGATGATCAGCAACCACAACCCACCGACGACGACCAGGGAGAAAATCCGGGTCTGGATGCGTCCGGACAGCGTAGGAACCATGTGCCTCTCCTCAGATCTTCTTGTTCCGGGCCCAGCGCAGCCACTGCCGGGTCGACCGTAGCGGACCCAGCCGCTTGGCGAAGCCCAGGCCGATCAGGTCGTCGGCGATCTCCTGACCGGCGATCTGCAAGCCCAGGAACGTGTCCACCCCCGGGAAGTACCCACCCAGGGTGGAGGCGCCCGACGCGTACATCCGGCCGTTCTCGTTGCGGGTGCCCCGAATCTCGAAGCTCCGCTCGACATCGAGCCGGCCAATCGGGTTGCGGCCGGCTCCACCATGGTCGAGCAGGTCGGCCAGCAGACGGTGTTCCTCGATGCCGGCTTCGAGCCCGGTCCCGTCGATGATGTAGTCGGCCTTCACTTCCAGCAGGCCTTCCGAGGTCTTGATCCGGGTGACGGTGCCGGTCGGCTGCCCGGGCATCACCGACTCGACCTCGCCGATCATGGTCTTGTACCAGCCTTCCTTTCGCCCCCGGGCGAGTTGCTGTATCCACAGTTTCCGGTGCGGGGTGTTGGTCCCGCCGATCGTCTTGTAGAGGGCGGCGCGCTGCTCCCCCTCCAGTCGGCGCATCCGCGACTTGAACTGGCCTCCCCACACCGCCTTGGGGTAGTTGAACCCCTGGTAGGCCCACCCGTTCCCGCCTTTTCGTCGCATGAAGGCACTGGGGCCGTGTGACCCGGTTATGTAGGTGCGGAACAGATGGATGATGTTGGTCTGGGCGCCGTGATAGTCCCGGTCATCGATGAGCCGCTGCAGGATCCGGGAGGCGACGATGCCGCCGCCTCGCAGTACCACCGTCCCTTGCCGGTGCCGGAGCTCCTGGTACACGTTCTCGTGCGGTTCGTAGGCGTTGAGGACGTGTTGATAGTCGTTGTATTGCGTCCGGTACGCCTGGAGGTCGGGCAGGAACTTCAATCCCGGGTAGCCCACCGCCACATGCACGAATCGACTCCGGTAGGCGATCCGCTTGGTCGGCTGGGTGCCGGCCGGGGGGGTGAGGATGGTGAAGTAACCACCACCGGTGCGGCGGCGCACCATGCGGACCAGGCCGGTGTCCACCATCTGGTCGTAGGAGATCCGATCCGCCTCCCGGCGCAACATGGTGAAGACCTGGCCGGCCTTGGGCGTGTAGTAGTCGGTGAAGATGGGCTCGGTGAGCACCTGGAAGAGCGGGGCGATGAAACCGCTCAGGCTCTTGGCCCGGAACGCTTCGGCGAACGCATAGGAGGGGAACCCCCAGATGCAGTCCGGGCGGGATGCCGAATCCGACCGCAATCGCTCCCCGGCGGGGATCTGGGACACCTGGGTGAGGTACTCGTAGGTCTGCCAGGGATAATCGAGCTGGGTGAGCACCTTCATCTTGTCGAGCGGCACACCGCAGATGCGGAGGTAGTCGACGGTGACGAACGAGCCGATGCCGCCGCCGACGGACACGTACTCCACGTCCCGGATGGGGATGCCGGCCGCCGCCACCATCGCGTCGGTCCAAAAGTCGGTGGCGATGAGCTGGTCGGTGAGGTCGCCCCGACCCGACGGCTCCACCGGGTCAGGCTCTTCCATGGTGGTGCCGACCTGATGGGGCACCGCGATCGTCTCCCGGGCCTTCATGGTGCCCTCGCTGCTCATGGTCATCCCTCCGTCGGTTCGGGCAATCCCGTGGCTTCGGCGACCGCGCCCGATGGCATCGGGTCGGCGATCCGGCTTCCGTCGTTTCCGGCAGTCTTGCCGGAACTGGCCGACTTTGCCCGCAGGCGGGACAGCTGGTGGGTCAGGCCCTCGTCGCTCTCACCCCGTCCGGCCCTGACCAACAGAACCGGGCCCCGGGTGCGCTCGGCCAGGTCGCGGACAGCGGCTCCGAGGTCGCCGGTCCCCGCCGGCAGCGACGAGGCGCTGGCGAAGGTCAGGACCGGTCCTCCGGTGAGCGGTGGCGATCCGGACTCGCCATCGTCCTGTATCTCGGCGGTCAGTCCCGCCTCACCCAAAGCCCGGACCAGGTGCTCCAGTCGGCGACCCTGGCGGCGATCGTTGGCCGCCAGCACGGAGTCTCCCGCCGATCCCGTCGGCGACCCGAACGGCCAGCTCCAAGGCCACATCGCCATCGACCCCGGGACCCATCCGTACGGCGACGACCTGGCCGTGAGCGGACCCCGACTCTCTCCGGGTTGCTCCACAGCGCCACGGTGGCGGTGGCCTGACGGGCCAGGCGATCCGCCGCCGCGGTCGGGGAGGCCCGGGACTGGAGGTCGGCCGGCACCAACAGCACATCGCCGCCGATGGCCTCGACCTGGGTGAGCAGCGACTGCACCAGGTCTCCGGTCGCCTGAGACCGCACGACGGCCGGCACCCCGTCGGACTGGAGACGCTTGGCCAACGTCTGCATCTCGGCGAGGCCCGAGGCAACCTGGGCGAAATCGAGGGTGAGCCCGCTGGCCACCTCCAGGGGCCGGCCGGACTCGATGAAGCGGCTCAACACCAGTTCGGCGGGCGACTCGTCGGCGAGGAGGGCCGCTCCCACCTCGATGAGTGCGTTGTCGACCGGCTCGTCAATGGCGACGACCACCCGGTAGGCGTCGACCAGGCCGAGGCTGGCCCGTTCAGCTTCCATGATCTCCCGCTCGAGGACGTCGGAGGGGTAGACCAATTTGAGGAGCGGCCCGGTCAGGATGGTGGTGACGATGGCCATGAGGACCAGGATGGTGAACAGCGACTGATCGAGGACGCCGAGGCTGACGCCGACGGTGAGAATAACCAGTTCGGTCAGGCCCCGATTGTTCATGAGGACCCCGAGGGCGCGGGCCTTCCTCCCGTTCAGGCCCTGCAGGCGGGCGGCGGCGGCGGCACCGACGAACTTGCCGGTGATGGCCACCAACAGCACCCCCAACAGCACCTGCACTCCGTCCGGGCCGAGTTTGGTGACGTCGGCACCCAAGCCGGTCACCACGAAGAAGACCGGCAACAGCAACAACACGCTCACCTGCTCCAGCCGCTCGAGGATCTCCCGGAACATCGGCGCGGTCTCTTCGCGGGTCATGATCACGCCGAACAGGAAGGCGCCGAAGATGACGTGGAGGCCGATCCATCCGGTGACGAACGCCGCACCCAGGAAGCCGGCGACGATGGTCGCCAGGATGTTGGGCGTCAGCCGGCCGGCCCGGTGGTAGGCGGCCGCCACCTGGCGCAGCAAGGGCTTGACCACGAAGAACATCACCAGGACGAAGACGATCGCCTCCCCGACCAGCTTCGGCGCCTGACCCACGCCGCTGGAGCTGGCCACCGCCACCACCACGGCCAGGGTCGACCAGGCCAGAATGTCATCCACCGACGCGCAGGCCAAGGCGATGGCCCCGATCTCGATGCGCTGCATGCCCCGCTCGGTCAGCATCCGGGCCAGCACCGGAAACGCGGTGATGGACATCGACACCCCGATGAACAGCGCGAACGGCCAGAACGACACGACCTTTCCCGCCACGTGTTCGTGGTGGTGGTAGATGATCGCGGCGAGGATGATGCCGAGCCCGAAGGGGAGGACGACCGAGGAGAGGGAGATGACCGATGCGATCCGTTCGCGGCCGCGAACCAGGGTCAGATCCAGCTCCAGGCCCACGATGAACATGAAGATGACCAGCCCCATTTGGGCGACCACGTTCAGGAAGGGTCGGACGGTCAGCGGGAAGAGGCCCAGCGACGGATTCCCGGGAAACTGCCCGAGCAGGCTCGGGCCCAGCAGCAGCCCGGCGACGATCTCACCGACCACCGCCGGTTGGCCGATTCGGCGGGCCAGGATCCCCATTCCCCGTGCCGCCAGCACGATGACTGCGATGTCCAGTAACACCACCGCCACGATCTGGTCCGGGGTCGTCGGGTGCACGCAGTCCACCTTGCTATTTGGGAACTTGGACGGCAAGATATTCCATCGGCAGCCAAAAAGAAAGCGGTCGGCGCAGGGCACGGACGTTGGGGGGAACAATGGTTCGGTCGATCGGTCGTCACTCCCCGACGTGGCCCAGCTGGCAACCGCCTCGAGCCGACCGCGAAACCGAGCGCTCTCACGTCAGCCGGCGATCGGTGAGGCCGATATCTCTCTGAAGGGACGGCATGGACGAGATCGCTGACTATCGATTGACCGAGTCGTTGGGCGAGGGCAACCATGGGCAGTTCTTTCTGGCCGCCTCCTCCATCACGGTTGGGGGCAGGACTCGGACTACGTCGCCGTCAAGGTGCTGGCGGCACCGAGCACCGATGACGCCCTCCGACGTATCAGCCGGGAGCTCCGGGCCTTTGCCAGCGCGCCGTCGCCGTTTCTGGTCCGCCTGCTCGATGCCGGCCAGGACGGCGAGCGGTTCTACTACGCCATGGAGTACTTCCCACTCGGGTCGCTGGGCAATCCGTCCCGCCCGCTCTCCCGCCCCGAGGTGTTGCGGGCCGTCGGTCACGCCTCCCGGGCCGCCGATGCCCTTCACGAGGTGGGCATCGTGCACCGTGGGATCAAGCCGATGAACATCCTCCTCACCGAGGATGGGGCCAAACTTTCCGACCTCGGGCTCGCCCAGTTGCTGGCCCCCGGCCAGCAGGTCACCTCGATGGGCCCGGTCGGCTCGGTCGAGTACATGGATCCCGGCCTGCTCCAGGGCCAGCCCGGGTCCCGGGCCTCCGACATCTGGTCCCTCGGGGTCACGCTCCACTGGGCGCTGAGCGGCGAGAGCGTCTACGGGGAGCTGTCCACCAGCGACCCGCTGTTGATCATCCGCAAGGTGCTCACCACCCGCCCGGTGATCAGTGAGCGGCTCAGTCCCGAGGACCGGGACGTGGTGGGCGCCTGCCTCGAGCCGGAGCCGGAGAAGCGCCCGGCCACCGCGGCCGAACTCGCCGACCGGATCGATTCCCTGGGTTAGATCAAGTCCGGTCGACGACTGCCGCCTGATTTCGGTCGAGGGCCCGGTGCCGACTGACCGGAAATGACCCACGGCCAGTTGGCACCGGACGCCGCTCAGAACAGGGTGGTCATCCCCACGATCGGCTGGTTCAGCTTCTGGCCCCCGGTCGATCCCATGAACGGGGCGTCGCCGAAGCGAAGATGCCCCCGTCGGAGGCGACCAGCCAGTAGCCCCCGCCGTCGGGGGTCGAGGCCATGCCGACGATGGGCTTGTTCAGCTTCTGGGCCCCGGTGGATCCGAAGAAGCTGGCGTTACCGAAGGCGAAGATGCCCCCGTCGGCGGCCACCAGCCAGTAGCCCCCCCATCGGGGGTCGAGGCCATGGCCACGATGGGCTGGTTGAGCTTCTGGGCCCCGGTGGAGCCGAAGAACCTGGCGTTCCCGAAGCCGAAGATGCCCCCGTCGGCGGCCGACCAGCCAGTAGCCACCCCCGTCGGGGGTCGACACCATGCCCACGATGGGACTGTTCAGCTTCTGGGCGCCGGTGGAGCCGAAGAACTTGGCGTTGCCGAAGCCGAAGATGCCCCCGTCGGAGGCGACCAGCCAGTAGCCCTGGCCGCCCGGGGGCAAAGTCCATGCCGACGATGGGCTTGTTCAGGGTCATCGCCCCGGTGGAGCCGAAGAAGCCTGGCGTCCCCGAAGGCGAAGATGCCCCCGTCGGCGGCCACCAGCCAGTAGCCACCGCCCGTCGGGGGTCGAGGCCATCCCGACGATCGGCTTGTTCAGCTTCTGGGCCCCGGTGGAGCCGAAGAACTGGGAGCCGCCGAAGGCGAAGATCCCCCCGTCGGCGGCCACCAGCCAGTAGCCGTTGCCGCGTCGCCGGCGGGTGGTGGCGGTGTCGGGCCTCCGG
This sequence comes from uncultured Acidimicrobiaceae bacterium, assembly GCA_963819695.1. Classification (GTDB taxonomy): domain Bacteria; phylum Actinomycetota; class Acidimicrobiia; order Acidimicrobiales; family RAAP-2; genus DASZIT01. The sequence goes on from CAWFXD010000003.1 coordinate 21,128, forward strand.
TGTAGGTGAACTGGTCACGGGGGGAGAGCACGCTGGTGCCCCCCGGGCCCTTCACCGTCACCGCCACCGTGCCGGGGGTATCCGGCGGCGAGGTGGCCGTACAGGTGGTCGAAGTGCAGCTCACGTTGGTGGCCGGCGGGTCCCCCCGAAGTCGACCTCGGTGGCCCCGGCGAAGCCTTGCCCGGTGATGGTCACCACCGTCCCGCCGGTGCTGGGCCCGGTATTCGGGCTGATCGAAGAGACCGAGGGCGCCGGGGCCGCTGACGCGCGAAAAAGACCCCCGATGATGGCGATGCCGGCCGGCACGCTGCCCACCGTGATGGGGGCGCCGGGGGTGTTGGTGGCGGTGTCGATGGGCGTGACGTTCGAGAGGTTGGTGACATAGGCGGTTGTCCCGTCGGGGGTGATGGCGATGCCCCACGGGAGGCCGCCCACCGGGATGGGGTCCGCCGGTGTTGGTGGCGGTATTGATGGGGGTGACGTTGCCCGAGATCTCGTTGGCCACATAGGCGGTTGCCCCGTCAGGGGTGATGGCGATGCCGAGCGGATCAGTGCCCACCGGGATGGGGGTGCCGGGGGTGTTGGTGGCGGTGTTGATGGGGGTGACGTTCAGAGGTTGGTGACATAGGCGGTCGTCCCGTCGGGGTGATGGCGATGCCGAACGGGTCGCCGCCCACCGGGATGGGGGTGCCGGGGGTATTGGTGGCGGTGTTGATGGGGGTGACGTCGCCGAGGACTCGTTGGCCACATAGGCGGTTGTCCCGTCAGGGGTGATGGCGATGCCGAACGGGCCGCTGCCCACCGGGATGGGGGTGCCGGGGGTGTTGGTGGCGGTGTCGATGGGGGTGACGTTCGAGAAGTTGGTGACATAGGCGGTCGTACTCGGGGGTGATGGAATGCCGGCCGTGTTGCCGCCCACCGGGATGGGGGTGCCGGGCGGTTGGTGCCGGTGTCGATGGCGTGACGTTGCCGAGACTCGTGGCCACATAGGCTATTGTCCCGTCAGGGGTGATGGCAATGCCGGCGGATCAGTGCCCACCGGGATGGGGTGCCGGGTGGGTGCCGGTGTCGATGGGGGTGACGTTGCTCGACGCGTTGTTGGCCACATAGGCGTTGCCGGTTGTGCTGGTTATCAGGTGGGCGACCGAGTGGGCGGTCGAGGCGGTGCTGGGGGGTGGGGACAATGCACCGACGTTCGACCCGGGAAGGAGACGAGACCGGCCACCACGTATGCCGCCAAGGCCGCCCGCAACGTGCCGTCATCCCGGCTGATTTCCGGCCGAAGTGGCACCTCCGTCTCGGACTGCTCTCATCGTGATCTCCTTCATTGGGATGATGACTGACTGGCCGCCACCGGTTCCGTGCGCACTGCTGAGTGTGCGCTCTGAGGAGGTGACTCCTCGCCGCCCGCCCATCGAAGCTAGCCGGTCACCCCCAAGGTCTGCTGGTTCAGCTTTTGGGCTCCGGTCGTCCCACGGACAGGACGTCCCCGAAGCTGACGATGCCCCATCTGTGGCACCAATGTGAATTCAGTGGAGCACCGTCATGAGAGTGGCCCCGCTCATCGGTACTGGAGCTGTCGTCAGCGCGCACAGTAGCCTTGCAATTTCGCTAAACGAAAACGATTACTTCCCGCCGACCTCGGCAACCGCGGGCCATTCCTTGTCCAGTTTCGGCGCACTTTGTCGAATTCACCTTGAAGGCAGACGCCACCTCAGCCGGGCAGCACATGCACGGTCAATCGATGCACCAGCGCCTCATCCAAGCTCGGACGAACCGTGAGGGTACAGAACTTGGTCGCTCTATCGGCTGGTCCTGGCTACCGCCGCCCGGCCAACAATCCTTGCTGACGGGCGATCCGGCGGGCACGGGACCGCTGACCATTGCGAGCGGTTGACAATCCCATCAGCACGGCGGCGACCGCGCCCAGGAGTCCGCAGATCAACAGCGAATTGACGGCCGGTGCGGCTTTCCCGAGCACCCAGGCCAAACCGGCCAACGTCACGCCGCCCACCGCGCCCACGATGGCCAGGCGGATTCCCGAGCTCGTCCGCCACCGACCGTTCCGTCGGAGCGATCTGAACAGCGCCTCGAGGTTGGCCCCGACGAAGAGGATCAGAACGATGACTACGACGCCGGGGACGGTGGCAAATCCGGCCCCGGTGGGGGACATGGTGAACTGCTGGCTACCGGCCGGGGCGCCGTTGGATCCGGCCAGTTGGAGAGTGGCGTCCACCTTGCCCGGGACGAGGTACCGGGGAGAGGCGAGCACCGTGGTGAGGTGGAGACTGCCCGACAGCCCCCCGGCGGTGGCGGTGAGCGGGCTGGCGACGGAGTTGGCGATCTGGGCACCGAGGACCGTGAGCTTGAGGCTGGCGGTCGCCGCGCCCGGGACGCCGGCGATCACTACCGGCACCGGGTTGTCGACGTTGAGCTTGACGTTGCCTCCGTCGGTGATGTCGTGCCCGGCCACCGAGACCGTGGCGCCGGCGGGCAGAGACCGCGAGTGGGTGGTGGAGCCCCAACCCAGGTAGGCGGCCACGACCACCAGGAGGCTCAAGCCGATGGCGACAAGCGACAGAGCCCAGGGCCGCGGAGGGAGGTCGAGGACTTGTCGCACCGGGACCGGTGGCTCGTAGTCGGGTGAGCCGCCGCCCGGGTGGTCGGGCGACGCGCCGCCGACGTGGTCGGTGACTCTCGGGCGGATGACCGCGACGTCCTGCCGGGTGTCCGCGGCCGGTCCGTTCGCTCCGCCCCCGCCCGGCGCTCCCGACACCCGAATCGTCTCCGGCTGCCGGCTCCCGGACCCGCCGCTGGCCGCCGATGCCACCGGGGCGGACGGGGTCTCGGGCGTGGCCGGTGCTCCGGGGGCGATTGAGACCTCGAGGCTGCTCTGGATGCGTCCCGACGCCAGCACCGGGACCCCGGCCCGCGAGAACCAACCGGCGCCGAATGCAGCCGACGCGGCATCGCCGACGGCAATGCCGAATTCCTCGGCAGTGGCATACCGTTCGGTCTGGGAGCGGGCCAAGGCCCGCATGACCACCTCGGCCAGCGGCTTGGGGACGTCGGGTGCCGCCTCCTCGAGGCGGACGGGGTCTTCGTGGACGTGGCGGTAGACGATGGCCAGCCCGCCGCCATCTTCGGAGAACGGGAGACGGCCGGACAACAGCTCGTAGAGCATGACGCCGGCTGCGTACACGTCCACCGCGGCGGTCAGCTCCCCACCTTCGGCCTGCTCCGGGGCCATGTACGCCGGGGTGCCGAGGATGCCGCCGGCACCCGTCACCAGCGCGTCGTTCCCTCCCACCACCTTGGCAATCCCGAAGTCGGTCAGCTTGAGGTGCTGGGCTCGAGGAGAACAGCAGGTTCTCCGGCTTGACGTCCCGGTGCAGGACTCCGTTCTCATGGGCGTGATGCAGGGCGGCGGCGGTGACGGCGGTGATGGCGCAGGCCTGCTCGAAGCTCGATGCCGCGCTCTTGGAACCACTCCCACACCGTCCCGCCACCCAGGCTCTCCATGACCAGCAGGCACAGCCCACCCTGCTCGACATAGTCGTAGACCGGCACGATGTGGGGATGGTCCAATGACGCCAGGACCCGGGCCTCGATCACGAAGCGGGCCTGGACCTCGGCGTTGTCGACCAGCCAACTTGGAAGCTCCTTGATGGCGACCGGCCGGTCGAGCCGCAGGTGCCGCCCGGCGTAGACAATCCCGAAGCCACCCCGACCGAGTTCCCCGTCGACCGGATAGTTCGGGAGGGCGGCGGCAATCGTGTTGATATTGGAGCTCATGGGTCAGGGGCTCGGGGGTCCCGGGGTCCGGCGGGGCGGCCGAGGAGACCGGTGGGGCCGGGGTTGACGGACGGGTTCGGTGCCGCCACCGTCGGAGGAGCCGGCTTGCGATCCCCGGATGCCGACGCCGGGGATCCTTGCCGGCCGGAGTCTCCGGTCGCCGGAGGGCCACGATCTTCGGGGCCCCGGCTTGGGGGATCGTCGGCTGGGTGCCTCGGGGCCGTCGCCGGGGCGGTCTGGACGGGCAGGGCGTGTCGCGCGTCGAGCCCGACTGACGCCGCCGTCAGCGCCAGCGACTCCAAGGGCACGTCCTCGTCATCATCTTCGATTCCCGGATCCGGCGTCAGGAAGCCGACCACGAACAGGATGACGGCGCTGAAGACGACCAGCGGTACCCAGTGGCTGACGGAGGGGACGAAGACCCGGCTGGCCGACAGGGTGAACACCAGGACGAGACCGACCCCCAAACCGGGAACCACGAAGTACAAGCCGCGGCGGAACCGGTTGGGGTGGAGCCGATGACGGGCCAACTCCAGGAGAACAAGCAACAAAGGCCAGCAACGCCAGCAGGGCGACCGCCAGACCGAACACGCCGTACACGGAGGCGAGCGACCCGCGCACGTCCACCACCATGCCCTGGGAAGCGACCACCTGCTGGCCGGGGTCGAGGACCGACAGCGAGCCTTGGATGAGACCGGTGGCCTGGCCGTTCAGGCCGACAAGGGGTATGGAGTACCGGTTGGTCACCGTGCTGTGCGGGGGTACCGCGAAGGCCACGCGTGTTGTCGAAGGCGAAGAAGGTCAGACCGATCACCACGCCGGCCAGGCGGACGGTGGCCACATGGAGGGTGGCCGACGAGTCGTTCCGGACGGTCACCGCGATGGTGGCCGGCCGCAGCGGATAGAGCCGGACCGGGTTGGACTGGGAGGAGGTAGCCAGAGACTGGCCGTTGATCCGTCCGGTGAGGGTGACGCCGGTGGAAGCCCCCGCCGGGGTCGCCGCGCCGACGGAAGGATCAGCAGGAGCGGAGCGAGGGCGAAACCGGCGACAAGAACCAGGGGCGCCGTCCAGGGGGCCGGTCCCGAACCGTCGACAAAGAATCCCGGTTCATCGTGCGTTTTCCTCGTCGGAGCATCAGCTGCAGAAGGAGAAGTCCAGCCAGAACGAAGAAGATGAGGATCACGAAGGCCAAGGAGCCGGGGTCAGCGTTGGCGAGCAGGGTCACCCCCAGGATGGTCGTCAGGGTCGGGCCGCACTGGGCCACCACCGGGTATTGGCCAACCGGGATGTTCGGCACCGTCAGCGGAACTGAGAAGGTTCCATTTGGGTCGGCGGTCGTCTGCCCCACTTCGAGTCCGCCCAAGCTGACCATGACCGCCGCCCCCGGGTCGCAGCCCTGCCCGGCGGCGGTGACGGGTGACCCGGGGGTTCCCGACGGACGATTGACGTTGAGTTGGCCGGTCGTCGTCGTAGGTGGGCTGCCAGGTGTCGGCGGGGGAAGGGTGGTGGGAGTCGGGGACGGGAGCGTGGTGGGTGTGGTCGTCTTCCCCGTAGTGGTCGTCGTCAGCGGAAGCGTGCCCGTTGTCGTGGTGGGTCCGCGTGCCGGTGGTCGTGGTGGGCGGAAGCGTGGTGGTGGTGGTGGTGGGGGGCGGCAGCGTGGTCGTGGTGGGCGGCAGCGTGGTGTCGTGGTGGGCGGCAGCGTGGTGGTGGTCGTGGTGCGTTGCACCGTGGTGGTGGTTTCCTGGACGGCCTGCGGCGACCGCACGGCCCGAACAGAATGGTCGGCTGCCTCGAGCCCCGGCAACCATGGGGAGGGCGATCGCGAGCCCAAGCGATACCCCGGCACCGGCAATGGCTGCTCTGGTTCTCTGGCGCAAGAAACCTCCCGAAACGTTCGGTTCAAACCGCGCCGAATGCCCGCGGTGGTCGCGATCTCATTCGCCGCGAACGGTACAGATACCTCTTGTGAGCGTCAAGGAGGAGGGTCGGAAGAGGTTGAATCCTTCCGCGGATCCAAGCGCCTCATAGCGCTTCAACAGACAGGTCAGCTTCACCATCGAATCGTCCTCCCTGTGCCCGACCCGTAGTCGGCCCGGCCACCTCGGCGCAAGACGGGCGCCGGAACCAGGTCGGCTTCCAGGAGGCAACCGGGTCAGTTGGCCACCGTGGCGGTGAACAACTGCGTGTTGTACGGCATCACGATGGGCTCCGCCAATGTGTCGGCGAAGGCGGCGACCTCGTCCAAAAAGGCAGCCCGCTCGTCGTCGGGCAGCACCCGGACGTAGCTGCGGGAGGCCACCTGGTCGACCAGCGCTTGGCGGTCGAGCGGCTGGGTGAAGTGGAACTCGGAGCGGGTCACCGGCCCGAAGCGACGGCTGGCGTCGATGATCGGGGAGAAGTCCATGCCCACCGGGTAGGGCATGCACTTGTCCCACCGGGTCATCCGGTTCAGCTCGATCATCACGGGATCGCGCTCGTCCCGCTCGTTCCAGACCAGCGACAGCACCCCACCGGGGCGCAACACCCGGGCGATCTCGGCCAACGCCACCGGGGGGTCGAACCAGTGGAAGGCCTGGGCCACCACCACCGCCTCCATGGTCTCGGCCCGCAGCGGGATGGCCTCGCCGACGCCGGCCATCACCGGCACCCCGGGAACCGCCCGGGAGAGCATCTCCCGCATCGAGGCCGACGGTTCGATGGCCAGGCAGCGCGCCCCGAACGGAAGCAGCTCCCGGGTGAACTTGCCGGTGCCGGCGGCCAGGTCCAGCACCCGGGTCCCGGCTTGGATACCCGCCCGTTCCACCACGCAGGCCACCAGGTCCGGTTGGTAGCCGGGGCGGCCCCGCTCGTAGACGTCGGAAGCCGTCTCGAACCCCACCCGTCCCTGGGTGTCCCGGGTGGATCCGCGGCGTCGGCCGGTGGCGCCCATCCCGGCGATGCTAAGGCATTGAGTAGCGTGCTTGGGTGGCTGCTCACCTCCCGATGCCCGACCCGACCCCGGACGTCACCGGCTCGGCTGGCGGGCGGTCGGTGCCAGGGTTGGCGCCGGTCGAGGGTCTCGCCGGGGCGCGGTCGGTGTCGGCACAACCCCGGGGACCGCGCCGGCGGCGCTGGCTCAACGCCGCCATCCAGCACGGGTGGGACTGGCTGGGGCTCCACGGGGCCACCGGGCCGACCAGTGCCAAGGCGGCCAAGTTCGGTGCCTTCGGGGACGGGAGCTACCTGGCCTTCCCGCCGGGAGCGACCTTCGGTGAGCGGTGGATCCGCATCGGCGACCACACCCTCCTCGGGCCCTACGTGAGCCTGTCGGCCGGGATGGTCCCGGGCCAGAAGATGGTCACCGACCCGGTGGTGCGGATCGGTGACCGGTGCATGATCGGCCGCGGCAGCCACATCGTCGGCCACTTCAACATCGACATCGGTGACGACGTCTACACCGGTCCCTACATCTACATCACCGACCAGAACCACGGCTACGAGGACCCCGACGAGCCGGTGTACTCCCAGATGCCCACCGACCGGCCGGTGCGGATCGGGTCGGGCAGCTGGCTCGGGACCGGCGCGGTGATCCTCCCGGGGACCACCCTCGGACGCAACGTGGTGGTCGGGGCGGGTTCGGTGGTGCGGGGATCCTTCCCGGATCATTGCGTGATCGTCGGGGTTCCGGCTCGGATCGTCCGTCGTTACGTGCCCGGGTCCGGATGGGTCACCGAGCCGACGCCCTGACCTGACCGGTCCGGGTTGGTGTGCTTGCCTGCGTCAGGCTGGCCTCGCCTGCCAGGCTCCTTGCCTTCCAGCTTGTGGCATAGGCACTGTCAGTGGTTCTATCACTACTTTCCGTGGTAATGTAATCACCACGCCAAGAGCAGTGGGCAGGACGGCAGATGGCACATTCACCGGGCAGGAGCAGCACCAGTCAGGTATCAGGCGGGAGCGAACAGCCGGCAGCGCCCGATTTTCGGTCCCGCCGGACACCCCTCATGAGGGACCCTGGTCCTCTCTTCGAGGAGCCGTGGCCGGACGCCGAGACCCGGTTGGTCGTCGACTCGGTCCGATCGGCCGTCACCGCCCCGGGCGGCGCCACCCAGAACCGACTGGCCGAGGCCGGCCGGCGCTGGGCCCGGGCCCATCAGTCGGCGTCGCTCATGCGCGCCCGGCTCGGCGACCTCGAGGCCTCCATGGAGGCCGAGCTGCGCACCGCGTCCGAAGCCGACCGGATGGCCTACTACCGGGCGTGGCGGACGGTCACCGACGCCGCCACCTGGACCTCACTCACCCAGCTGGAAGAGGCGGCCCTCCTCGACCCGCTCACCGGCGTCGGCAACCGCCGGGCCCTCGACCTGATGCTCAGCCGGGCCACCTCCGTCGCCCAGCGGGCCGGTTCGGAATTGGCGGTGGTGGCGGTCGATCTCGACGGTTTGAAGCGGATCAACGATTCGCAGGGGCACGCGGAGGGCGACCGGACCCTCACCTCACTGGTCGACGCCTTCGGTGAACGGCTCCGCGGCTCCGACACGGTGTTCCGGACCGGGGGCGACGAGTTCGCGGTCGTCTTGCCGGGGATGAGACTGGGTGACGTCGAAGGCCTCATGCACCGAATCTCGGCTGGCGGCGCTCCGGGGTTCACCTGGGGAGCCGCGGCGTTCGACATCGAGCATCAACGCCCGGCCGACCTCCTCGACGCCGCCGACACCGATCTCTATCGCCGGCGAGGAGTGGAGCGGGAGGCGGTCGGGGCCGGTACCGGTGAAGGCTCCGACGGGGGTGCCGAATGCGGGTGCAGGCTTGGGTGCGGGGGCCACCATCCTGGGCCTCCGCCGCCCCAACGGGTCGAGCCGGACCCGGGTCCCGCGCCGGACCAGCCTGGCGGTGGCCGCCGGCCTGGTGGCCATCGCCGGAACCCTCGGGGCGGTGACCCCCTTGTCGCCGGCCAACCACGCGGCACTCCCCCTGAAGCCCTCCGGCTCGCCATCGGGACGGGTGGGTGGCGCCGTCGTGACCCCGCCCGATGCCGCCTCGCCGGCACCGACCCCGACGGTGAGTCAGGCCACTCCTACGACTCCGGTTGCCAGCGGCGCGAACACCGCCAACGTCCAGCTGGCCGACGTGTCCACACCCGGCCCGGGTGCCGTCACGATAGGTACGGCCCCGGCCAATCCGGCCGGTGGCCCGGCGGCCGTGGCGATCCCGCCGACCACCGTCCCCGTCACCTCCAGGCCACCGACCACGGCTCCGGCGTCGACGGGTCCGTCCCACGGCAAACCGACCAAGGCTCTCCCTCCGCCGGCCGCGGCCGCGCAGGCGGAACACGGACCGACCGCCGAGGTTGCCGCTCAAGCCGCGGCGGGTGCGGCTCCGGCGGTGATCGTCCCCGACGCCCCGGTTTCCGCTCAAGCCGCCGGGGTTGCGGCTCCGGCTGAATACCGGCCGAGCGGCGGTACCGCCGGTCGGGCTGCTCCGGTGGCGGCGCCGGCGTCTGGCGACCACTCCCGGCGGTCACGGCGATAGATCGAACTCCCAGGAGCTGACCGGGTGGGTACGAATCAAGGCGACGGAACCTTGAACGTATCCGCCTCTTATTCACGGTTGTACGCTATCCTTGAATAAGAGGATCAGATGGCCAAGGTTGTTCAACGGCGATGGGAAGGCAATTTCGACTCGGGACTATCCCGACGAGATCGTCAATCCTGCGACTACGAAGCCTACGTCCCCGACAAACTCGCTGGTCGGCCGATAACACTGGACGGAGACGTCGCAGCCGACGTGGCTGACGCAGAGACAGCGATTACCCGCTTGAACCTAGAAGCGAGCGCCCTTGTCGATACAGAAGCGCTCGCACGAATCCTCTTGCGAGCCGAGTCAGTGGCGTCGTCAAAGATCGAGGGACTTGAAGTCGGAAGCCGTCGCCTTCTACGTGCCGAAGTGGCTCGCGAGCTAGGCGACGACTCGATCGACGTCACCGCAGCAGAGGTTTTGGGAAACATCGATGCAATGGTTTGGGCCATCGATGCTGTGAGGCATGACCAGAAGATTTCTCTCGATCACATCCTCGAAATCCACCGACGATTGCTCGCCGGGACGCGACTCGACGAGCACGCCGGTCGGATAAGAACAGAACAAAACTGGATTGGTGGCAGTAACTACAACCCCGGTTCTGCCGCATTCGTGCCTCCGCCACCGAAGATGATCAATGGTTTTCTCAATGATCTATGCGACTTCTGCAATGAAGACTCGCTGCCAGCAGTCGCACAGGCCGGAATCGCTCATGCGCAATTCGAGACGATCCATCCGTTTGTCGACGGAAACGGACGTGCAGGTCGAGCGCTCATCCACTTAGTCCTACGACGGCGAGGACTAGTTCAACGCGTACTACCTCCTGCATCGCTGATCCTCGCCACATGGTCCAAGGACTACATCGCAAGGCTGGATGGGACTCGATACGTTGGCCCGTTGACCTCGCCTCAAGCCCACGAAGGCCTCAATCGCTGGGTGGGATTTTTTGCGGCGGCCTGTAGTCGGGCAGTGAAGGACGCAATGAGCTTCGAAGAGCGGACACGAGAACTGCAAGCCGATTGGAGAACGCGGCTGGGACGAGTCCGGGCTGGATCAACGACAGACCTACTGGTCAGAGCGCTACCCGGTGCACCAATAATCACCGCCAAGAGTGCTGCCACGCTGACGGGTCGGTCGTTTCAAGCGGCCAACGAAGCGATCAACCGACTACTTGATTCGAAGGTGCTCTCCCAAGTGAACATCGGACGCCGCAACCGCGCATTTGAAGCACCAGATGTCATAGAGGCATTCACCGCGCTCGAACGACAACTTGCTAGTCAGACGGGTGACACCTTTGCTTCTCCACCAGTTAGGACCGTGCCTCGCCGTCGTCGTTAGGGGTGGCGGCGCCCACGCTGCCTTTTGATGGCAGCGTTGGCATCAGGTCAATCGCCAAGGCGTCGGCGTCGTAGTCCGGTAAACACTCGGATGTCTCCTCGACCTGAACCGGGGGGCGCCTCCGAGGTTGGCTTGCCGATACAGAGAAAGAGCCACCCCCCTCCGATGCTCCCGCTCGATGTCGAGCATCCGGAAATCGCCGAAGCCAGGGCCGGCAGGTTGGCACAGGCTTCGGCGGTCCGTCCGCCCGACATACCGGATGGTATGAGGGGAATCGAGAGCCCGAAGGGGGGCAGCATGCCGACGTTCGGTCAGTCCGGGAACGGGGAACCCGGAAGGTGCTAGGCACAGGAACGCCGACAGGGTGTGAGGTTCGGAGCCGCTGGGTTTGTTGCCTACGGTGCGCATGGGTACCCGTCCGCCACCCAGATTCCCCATGCTCACCTCCCCGCGCGATCTCCGTCGGCCTAGTGCCGATTGCCTCTCGTTGAGAGAACGCAGAAGTGCCGTCAACCTGGCGAAATTCCCCAGGTCAGGATCCGATCGCAAGTCACGCACTGTCAGTGAGTTCCTCACTACGGCCGGTGATAACATCAAGTTATTGCGCCGCTTGGACGATACATCCACCAGGTAGAACGCAAATGAAACAGGCACCAGACGGCACAAGTAGGATTTTTGACCAGGCGGGGGCGGATTGTCGGCTGCGCCCGATCCCTCCACACAACCGGGACCACTCATGAACGATGCCGTTTCTCCGTTCGAGGAGCCGTGGCCAGACGACGAAATGCAGTTGGTGGTCGACGCGGTGCGATCGGCGGTGGCGGCCCCGCGACCCCAGCTGTCGACTGACTCGCGAAACGGGACCGACGGGCCGTTTGCGGCATCCAATGGTGACGGCGGACCCGTCGAGAACTCCCTGGCCGAAGCCGGTCGGCGGTGGGCCCTGGCCCATCAGTCGGCGTCGCTCATGCGCAGCCGGCTCGACGAAGTCGAAGCCTCGATGGATGCCGAACTCGACTCCGGGTCGGAAGCCGATCGCGCCGCCTACCAGCGGGCGTGGCGCATCCTCACCGACGCGGCTACCTGGACATCCCTGAACCAGTTGGAAGAAGCCGCCCTGATCGACCCGCTCACCGGGGTCGGCAACCGTCGGGCCCTCGACGCCATGCTCAACCGAGCCATGTCCGGCGCTCGTCGCACCGGTTCCGAACTGGTGGTCGTCGCGGTCGACCTCGACGGCTTGAAGCGGATCAACGATTCGCGGGGTCACGCCGAGGGCGACCGGACCCTCACCTCGCTGGTCGACGCCATCGGCGAAGGGCTTCGGACGACCGACACCGTGTACCGGACCGGAGGCGACGAGTTCGCCCTGGTGTTGCAGGGGATCGGGCTCAGCGAGGTCGAGCCCCTCATGCACCGGATCTCCGACGGCGGTACCCCCGAGTTCACCTGGGGAGCCGCCGCCCTCGGTGTCGAGCATCAACGACCCGCTGAGCTCCTCGACGCCGCCGACGCCGACCTCTATCGCCGCCGCGGCGTGGATCGGGCGCTGGCCGGGGCGGTTGGCGTCGGCGTGGCCGGAGCCGGAGCGCTGGCAGGCGGAGCCGGCGCCGTGGTGGATCTGCGGCGTCCCCATGGGTCGCTCGGAACCCGGATCTCGCGACGGGTCAGCGTCGGGGTGGCCGCCGGACTCGTCGCCATCGGCGGAACCCTGGCCGGCGTGCTGACCTTGTCGCCCGGCCCCCAGGTGGCCAGTCCGCCGAGCCATACGCACACCACGCTCCCCGGCCCGGGCGGCACCTCGACCACCACCACCCCGAGTTCATCGACAACGCCGTCGACCACGCCGCCTACCGGCTCCACCGGATCCACCGGCGGAGGGAACCCATCACCCGTCGGGTTGGTCACCGGCTTCAACCCGGGCACGACCACTAACTCGACGGGAACGACATCCACGACCACCCCGGGTTCCACCCGGCCTTCCGGCGGAACCACACCCACCACCACCCCTCCGGGCTCCACGAGGCCGACCGGCCCGACCGGGACGGTCCCGCCGACAACCCCAACCGGGCCGGTGTCCGGCCTGGTGGTCGGCCTGGAGACGACCGTGAACAGCACGGTGTTCGGTCTGGTCAGCGCCCTCGGGCTCGGGGGACTGGTCGCCGGCCCCAAAAAATAGGCGGGCCGACGGGCTCGCTCGCAGCCGGTCCTGACGTTCCTCCCCGTTCCAGTGCCGCGTCAGCCGACCCGGGTCCGGATGAGCGCATACTTGTCGTGACCTCGTGACCCCCCAAAGGGCGGGTCGAGACAAGCCCTGCGGAGCCGTGATGAAGCCGGAATTCGACAAGAACTACTGGGAATCCCACTGGCAGCAGGCGAACGGGCACACCCCCGGCCGGGAGATGGTTCCGAACCCGTATCTCGCACGGGAGATCGGCAGCTTGGCCCCGGGCACCGCGCTGGATGCCGGTTGTGGCGAGGGAGCCGAGGCCATCTGGCTGGCTGCGGAGGGCTGGCAGGTCACCGCCGCCGACATCTCCACCGAGGCCCTCTCCCGCGCCGCCGAGCGGGCGGCAAAGGAATCTGCAGCCCCCGAGCGCGTGGAGTGGGTCGAGGCCGACCTGAGCGTCTGGGAACCGGGCAAGCAGTTCGACCTCGTCACCACCCACTACGCGCACCCGGCCATGCCGCAACTAGCGCTCTACGCCCGCATCTCCGGCTGGGTGGCACCCGGTGGCACCCTGTTGATCGTCGGACACCGGCACACCTCAGAAGAGCCGGGCCTCGGACACCACCCTCCCGAAGAGGCGTCGGTCACCGCCGCGAGCATCACGGTGGGGCTCGACGCCACCCGGTGGGACATCGTCACCGCCGACGAACCGGTCCGCAGCCTGACCGACGACGCCGGCCGGACCGTCCGGTTGGACGACGTCGTCGTGCGGGCCACCCGCCGCCGGACGCTCGGGGCCATCTGACCGTCCGGCAATCGGCCACGGAGTTGACCGAGGGTTGATCGGTCACCAGGTACCCGGCGGATCCCCTTCGTCGACCTCCGGAGCCGCCGACATCAACGGTGCCAACCCGCCATCACCTTGCGGGTGGGATCAACCGGAGTCCGGACGATCTAGACGCTCAGCATTGGCCGAGGAAATGTTGGAGCTGGCTGCACGGCTGGGTGGTGGTGGTGGTGGTCGGCGGGGGCGCCTGGGTGGTGGTGGTGGTCGGCGGGCTCGTCGTGGTGGTGGTCGTCGGCGGGCGGGTGGTGGTGGTGGTTGGCGGGCGGGTGGTCGGGGTCGTGCCGCCGGTGGGTGGGCTGGTGGTCGGGGTGCTGGCCGGATTGGTCCCACCCCCCGACCCGCTGCCGCCAGAACTCGCGGGAGCCGCGCCATCGCCACTCGATGCCGGTGCCGTCGTCGACGGGGGTTGCGAGTGGGACGTGGAGTTGTTGGCGCCACTCAAGGGGCCGGTGGTGTTGGAGCCGGCCAGCGCTCCGCCTCCGACCACACTTCCGGCCGAGGCCGGCGTGTTGGGGGCCTGGCTCTTTCCGGAGGACGACCCGGTGGTCCCGGCCGGCAACGCCGAATTCAGTTCGCCCCAATCCTTGGCGGTGGTGCCGTGGGTGGAGGTCTGCACGCCGGGAAGGGAGGCCGAGACGGAATTGCCGGCCCCGCCGAGGACGACCCCGATTCCCAGGCTGATCACCGCGCCGGCGATCACCAGTGCGGTGCCGAGACGGCGACGAAGGAGGTCACCGACCCCGAGGGAGGCCACCGCCGCCACCCGGAAGGCGTAGACCAGGCGGGAGGTCAGGGGCTCCAACCAGCCGGCCACCACGGCCGCCGCGGTCTCGAACTTGGAGGTGGGGCGGGAGGAGGCCCGAAAGGGATTGATGTCCTCGCCGGCGGCGTCGAGCGCGGCCGGAATGTACCCACTCACGGAGTGGGCGCCAGGCGAGTGACGACCACGTGGCGCTTGGTGCACTTTCCCTCTCTCACTCATGTGTCATTCCCCATTGTCGAATCGTGACCACCGGGCCTGCCACCCCGAGGGTGACCGATTGGTCAAATTTCCCACCGTTGTAGCCGCTGACCGAAATTGTAGTCGTAAGGGTAACGCTGGAGACAGCGCCCCCTTGCGAATCAATGGCCACGTTGAGGGGTGAATCGTGCCCGGTGATGGTGGCCCCTTCCAGGGGTTTCGGCATCGTCACCCCTGGCGCGATGGCGGCCCACCAATCGGAGCGGTTCTGCTCGGCGGCGTGGATACCCCCGAAGTACGCCTGGAGCGAGGCGGCGGTCAGGCCCAGCGGATTCGGCGACTGCTGGAAGGCCTGCGAGGTGCTGCCGGTCAGGGTCATCGTCCCCATCGGCGTCGAATTCTGGTCGAGGGTCAGGCCCTGGGCCACCAGGGCCGGCGGGGCCGGGGTGGTGTAGTTGACGGTGGCTATCGCCGGTGCCTGGAGGGGGCTGGTCGTCGTGGTCGTGCTCCCCTTCTTGGCCGGTTTGCTCGCCGGTGCCGGCGGATTGGCCACCAGGGCCGCGGATACCAGCAGCCGTTGTGACGTGTAGAACAGCGCGTTGGTGGGCCAGCAGGTGTCGAGCACCAGGGTCGGGGTGGCCGTGTTGAAGATGTCGTCCCCGGCGTTGACCACCTTGCTGCCGGTCACCTGGAAGGTCCACCGCTGGCACTGGTTGCGGTAGGAGATCAGATCCCCCGGCTTCAGGTCCCCGAGGTGGACGAAGTAACTGACGTCATGGGCCAGCATCACCGAGGTCCCGTTCTGACCCGGCCACACCGAAGCCGGTGCGTGTCCTGCCGCCACGTTCAACTCGGCATCGTCGGTACCCTGCTCCACCGGCGCGGTCAACGACAGGCTGGCGACATCGATCACCCCGGCCAACTGGCCCGGCTGGGGGGTCGCCTCCACACAGGCCGCGCCCGGTTGCGCAGGGGTGTGGACCTGCGCAACCAGGACGGCGTTGGCCTTGTGCTTATGGATGGTCCATCCGGTGGCATACCCCACGAAGGCCAGCGACGCCCAGATGAGCACCGCGCCGAGGGCCGTGACCGCGATCTTCCTGGACCGCTTCAACCACGACCGGGCACGAACCCACTGGAGCCAGGAGGTATGGCCATCGGCCGAGGGCCGACGGAATCTGAGCCCCCTCCGCGCCCGGTGAGACAGACGGGAGGTGACCTCCATCGCTACCGTTGGTCGTCACCTCGGCGAAGCGTCGCCATGGCGTTGGTGGCCCGACTCACAGAGGAGGTCAAGCCACGGCGCCAGAAGAGGGCACAGCCGAGGAGGAACACGACGATGGCCAGAGGAATGGATCCGGCCCACGGCTCACCGGTGTGCACCGCAGTGACCCCGGAGATGGCTCCGGTTCCGTGCCTGCCCGCTCCGGTACCGCCAGAGCCGGTTCCGCCAGAGCCGGTTCCGCCTCCAGCTCCGGACCCGCCGCCGCCGCCGCTGCCGCCACCGGTGTAGGTGAACTGGTCACCGGTACCGGTCGGGCTGGTCCCGTTGCAGTTGGTAACGGTGACATCGACGGTGCCGGTCCCCGGAGGAGACGTGGCGGTGATGGTGGTGGAGTTGACCACCGTGAAGGTGGTGGCCGGCGTGTTGCCGAACTTGACTCCGGTCACGCAGGTGAACCCGGTCCCGCTAATGGTGACCGAGGTGCCACCGGTCGACGGTCCGCTGCTCGGCGTCACACCGGTGACGGTCGGCGGCGTGGACACCACGTTGATGTCCGGGCCGGTGGCCGCGCACTTCGACTCCGCGACGGTGATCTGAACGGCGGTGGCGAGCACGGTGATCTTGAGGGCGTCCACCGTGATGCTGGTGGATCCCGGTGAGTTGGCGACCGTCTGGCCGTTGATGGTGACGCTCAGCAAGGCGTTGAGCGGGGCGGGCAGGGCGACCGGGCCACTGGTGGGGATCGGAACCGGCGTGCCGGCGGCGCTGATGCTGGCGACCGTGGTCCCACCGGTCGATCCATGGGCATTCGAGGTACAGGTCGACTTGACCGCGCCGATGGTGAGGGCGCTCAAAACGGTGGCGTTGGCCAAGCTGGCCGCGCTGGTGATGGTCTCAGCCGCGGTCCCGAAGTTGGTCGACATCGAGGAGGCGGAAGCCACGCCGGCTACCAGCACCCCGGTGAGGGGCACCGGGATCAGGGTGTCCGACACCGCCGAACCGTCGGCGGGGAGGGTCACGGACGGAGTCGGGGGAATCAGGTTGGTACCGGCCAACACCGCCTGGAGGCCGAAGGCGCTTCCGGTGCCGGAATCGGTCGCCGCCGACGCCGCGCCGCCAAGGAACGCGAAAGAACCAAGTGCCGCGCCGAGGGCGAGCAACAGGGCGCCCACCATGCGGAACAGGCCAACCCGACGGAGAAACCCGACACGGCGGGCCGAGTGCACATGGCGTGCCGAGCGCCCTCGGGATGTGGGGGATGAATTCATGGAATTAACTCTGCTTTCCTCGAGGATCCGCGGGGCCCGTTCGCCCGCTGAGGGTCAACCTACCTCAAAATGAGCACTTCAAACAACGATCGTCGCCCGCCTCCGACCGGGGCCGACGGATGGGTGTTTCGGTGCTGGAGGTTGCCGGTTTGGCGCTTCCGGTGATGCCCGGCGGCATGGCGTCGGTTCGTGCCTGGAACGGGCGGTTTCGGGCCGGCCGACGAGCTGGTCTCCGGGAGGCGGATTTCTGCCCGGTTCCGGTCGGGTGGGCCGGGCGCGGATCGACGTCCATATGTGCCCAGCGAGGAGCAATTCGTGCCTGGAACCCTGCCTGTGAACTTTTCATGTCGTCAGCATGAACGGCAGATGTCAACCGATAGGGCTTTCGCCGCGACGGGCGGGGTCGAGGGGTCGGTTCGTGCCTGGAATCAGCATCGGGACGGGGCGACCCCGGATCGGTCCCGAACGCAGCTGATCGGACCCGTCGGGCGACGGCGGTGAGAATGTCGATCTCGCGCTTCCCATTTCCTTTCATTTCGCCTAATCTTTCACGAAGGCCCTGCGTCTGGGGGTCAAGGTGGAGCTGATTCCGGGAGTCGGTCGGGATGAGGAACCTGCAACGGGGTTTACGGGGATCAAACTGGGGAGGTTGGGCGCGTGGCGCTCCGGCACGATGATGTTGAGCAGGTAGACCGGCTTACTGAGGATCTTCTCCGTACCCGCGCCCCGGGGCCTTCGCGGGACGGAGCCGTCGACGTAACCCGGGACAGAAATTCTGGTGGAGCGTTGCCAGGCCGGGGACCGGGCCGCCTTCGACGAGCTGTATCTCCGCTATCAACGCCGGCTGTACCGATTCTGCTTGCAACGGGTGGGCCAGGCCCACGATGCGGAAGATGTCGTGCAGGAGTCGTTCGTCAGGGCCTGGCGCGCCCTTCCCCGGTTCGCCGGAGAGCGCCGCTTCTACCCATGGCTGACGGTCATCGCCGCCAACCTCTGCGTCGACACCCTGCGGCGGCGCTCACGGCTGACCCCCGTCGAGGAGTCGCGGATGACCGCGGCCGACACCGGGACCTACGACATCGAAGACGGCATCCTTCACGAGGTCGACTCGAAGATGGTGGCCACTGCCTTCGGACAGCTGTCGACCCGGCACCAACGGGTGCTGCAGATGCGGGAGGGATCCGAGTGGTCCTACCGGAAGATCGCCGAGCACGAGGGCGTCGGGGTCACCGCCGTCGAGACGCTGCTGTGGAGAGCTCGGCAAGCGCTCAAACGTGAATTCCTGATTCTCGACGAGCAGAGGGGCAAGATCGGGGCGCTCATCGGCTTCTTGGTGGTGCTCCCGGCCCGGGCCGTGGCCCGTCTGCCGAAGGCCATGAAACATGGCGTGAGCCACGCGGTCGAAGGCACCCGAAACGCAGTCGGGACCCTCGGATCGGGAGCGTTCGGGGATTTTGGCACCGGCGCCCTCGGTGTGTTCGGACCCTCGGTGGCCGCCGCCACCGGTGCGGTCGCCATCACCGTCGGGACGGTCCTGATGCTGCCGACCGGCGGACCCGCGTCGAACACCGGACCCTCGAACCCGGCCCCGATCACCACGGTGTTGCCAGCCCTGGCATCACCCATCGCCAGTGCCGTCACGTCGGCGCCCAAGGCTCCGACGACGGGCTCCGCGACGACGGGTGCGGCATCCACCAAGACGGCTACAGGATCGGGTGTCGCCGGAACCGGAGTGGCCTCTTCAATTGGATCGAGCGCTGCACCCGGACCCTTCGGTCTGGGTGAGTTCGGCATCGGCACCATCCTCAGTGGTCAGGGACCGCGGCGCGATCAACAATCTGGGCTCGGCCATCGGCGGCCCGGTGGGTGGGGCGATCAACGATGCCGGGTCGGCGGCCAAGGCGTTGGCCGGTACCATCGGCCCCGTCGTCGCACCGATTGTCGGCGGTGCCGAGAAGACGGTCAACGGGATCACCTCAGTTCCGGCTACCGGTGCGGCTAGCGGTAGCGGTAGCGGTGCCGGGGCGGGCACCGGGACCACGGGTGCCGGAGCCGGGGCGGCTGGTTCGGGTACCGGCGCCAACAGTCCGCTCTCGACTGCGAACAGCGCGGTCAACGGGCTGACCAAGGCACTGGGAATTCCCCTCAACCTCGCTCCCTGAGGACTGACGGGCGGCGGGACCTCGGTTCCGAGCCCCAAATTGTATTGAAGGCGCTCAGGCCGATTCTGCCGATTCGATCGGCGGGCGGCTCGGGGCCCGGCCGAGCGATCGGCTGGTGTGCTCGAGAATGGCGGTCGCCACCGCGTCAGCCGAATCCCACATGGGAAGGTGTCCGAGCCCGTTGAGGCACACCCAGTCTGCGTCCGGCAGCATCGCCCGCATCCGTTCGAAGCAGTGCGGCCAGCGCAACAGCCGGTCCTTCGATCCGTACAGGATCCGGACCGGGCAATCGATCGGTCCCAGATCGCCGAAGGACTCGCCGGTCCCCCCGAGACCGACCACCTCGTCGACGATCGCACATCCCCGTGCCCCTTCGAACAACGTCAGGGCACCGGCCGGCGGTACCTTGCGACCGTCAGCCACCAGGTCGCGCAGGGCGATTCTCCGCAGGGTGGCATGACGCGCAACCCACGGAAGCAGGGGCCCGAAGTAGCGCAACAGCAGCTGGTTGCGCCGGAAGTACCGGGCCACTCGGCGCTCCTCCCGGCCACCCGGCACCCAGCCTCCGGCCGGGCAGACCCCAACCACCGATAACGCCCTGCCCCGAGCGGCCAACTCGAGGGCCAACCAGCCGCCGAGCGAGTTACCGGCCAGGTGGGCACGGTCGAGCCCGATGTCGTCCAGTTGGCGCTCGGCGGCATCGACGACGGCGGTGATCGAGACCGGCACCGACCTGTCCCACGGCTCGCCGCCAAGATGCCCGGGCAGGCTCCAGGCGTAGACCTGATGGCGGGCACTCAGGGCCGGGAGCACCGGTGTCCACCCTCGCCAGGTGTCGGTGAAGCCGTGCAGGAGCACCAACGGCTCACCGCCACCGGCCTGATAGGGCAGAGGAGTCGGCACGAGCATCGAATGTAGCCCGGGCGCGGTTTTCGCCGAAAGCGTCCTCGTCCGGACGGCCCAACGGATTCGTTGTTCGGCCAGCTGGGGTGGCCGGCCTGGTGGGTCAGTGGGTGGTCAGGTCCTCGGAGGTCCGCTCGGGCGGGATGGGCGGGACCTCCGGAGGTTGGGTCGCCGGCGCGGCGGTTGCCGCCGCCTCGGTAGCCGCCGCATCGGTAGCCGGGGGGTGGGCCCGGGGCTGCTGCACCGGATTGATGAGCCCATGTCGCCGGAGGACTTCCGTTGCCTCCGACCGGCCGGCTTCGATGAGGGCCTCCGTCTCCGAGAAGTCGGTGTAGTCACGGGAGGAACTCCCGTCGCCGGCGAACACGATGACTTCGACCCCATCGGGCAACCGGGCCAACTCCCGGCTGAATCGGGCATGGACGGAGATGAACAGGGCGCTGAGCATCACCTCCACCGGGCGCTTCGACGGTGGGGGTATGAACGTCAGCGGTCCGCACAGGAGCACGAAGATCCGGGTGGCACCGGCGTCGATGGCCCGGCTGATCGGGACGTTGTCGACCACCCCGCCGTCGACCAACCGGTCGCCGTCGATCTCCACCGAGGGGAAGATGGCCGGGACGGCGGCGGAGGCCAGGATGGCTTCCACCGCGGGACCGGACATCAGCCAGCGTTCTCTTCCGTCGGTGATCGAGGTGGCCACGACTTCGAACGGAATGGTGGCGTCCTCGATCCGGTCGAAGGTGATCCCGGCTTCGATGATCTTCCGGAGCCCGGAGTTTGGATGTATCGACTCGCGCTGTTGCAGGTACTGCCAGGGTCCATGCACGAACCGCGACGGGTAGATGTCGTCCCCGGTGATCCCCCGCCAGATGTTGGCCATCCGCTCGACCCCGGCCACCGTCGGATCGCCGGCAAAGGCTGCCCCGTTTATCGCCCCGACCGAGGCGCCGTAGATCCGATCGGGGACAAACCCGTTCTCCGCCAGCACCTCGAGCATCCCCACCTGGGCGGCTCCCCGGGTGCCGCCTCCGGCCAGTACCAGGGCGGTGAGTTGGGGGCTCGGCGGTGCCCCGTCGTCGGTGTGGGCGCCGTCCTCCTCGAGTTGGCCGTCCTGGCGGGCCAACCACTCCTGTCGGGCGATCCGCCCCCGTTTGAGGGTGAAACGGACGACCAGCACGGTCAAGATCAAGAACGCCACGACAAACAGGGTGAATCCGACAGCGAACAGCGTGTTGGCGGCGGCCGGGATCATTGGGAAAAGGCTATAGCGGACCTGTCACGGGGACCGGCCATGGCCGACCGTCACAGCCATTCGCGAGACTGCTCCCATGGTTGTGATCGATGTCGAGAGAAAGGACCTCGAGGTCCAGAGGGGCGGATCGGGCGGTCGACCGGTCCACGCCCACCCTCGCCTCGGGCTGGACCCCCCTGGCCGGGGACGCCCTCCTCGACCGCCTCCGGGTCACCGGTCGGCCCCGCCCGTTGGCCGACCCCGACCGGGTGGCCCGACTTCGAGAGAGCATCGAGCACGGGCTTCGTGAGGGAACCGTTGGCGACGGGGGGCGCGGTGGGCGACCCGCGGCTCCAGGCTCCCCCAAGCCACTGGTCGTCACCAAAGACCGGTTGACCCGGGCACTCGACCGGGAATCTCGGCTCGGGGCCCAGCCATCCGGTGCCCAGCCCCCCACCCTGCCGATGGCCGGCGGTGCCCTCATCGATGCGCTGTTCCGGCAGCTGGTGACGACCGGGTCGATCGGCGATCCGATGCAAGACGCGATGGACGCCCTGGCTCTCGACGACCGGCAGGGCGATCTGGTCACCTGGATCGGCAACCTGCCGGTGACGGAGCGGGGTGCGTTGACCGCCGAAGTCGAACGTCAGTCCATTGACCTGGTCAACCGGTGGCCGAGGCTCGACCCCTCCTGGCTCCCGCGCACCCAGGTGCCCATGCGGGTCGGGCTGGCCGGCGGATCGATCGAATTGTCCGGTCGGGTGGACCTCGCCATCGGGCGACCGGGGCTCGCCGTCGCCTCGGTCGCCATCGTCGAGGTGAAGTCCGGGGCACGACGACTCGAACATCGGATGGACCTCCATTTCTACGCCCTGGTGGAGACCCTGCGGAGCCCGGCTCCTCCGTTCGCGGTCGCCACCTATTACACCCGCACCGGCGAACTGGATGTGGAACCGGTGAGCGATGACCTGCTGGCCTCCGCCGCCCGGCGGACCTTGGCCGGGATCGGGGCTCTTTGCCGGCCGACAGGTGAAACGGTGGCGTCCGGCCCGGCGGCTCGCCGTCCCGGGACGCCGGCCGGGGTGCCGGCCGGCCGCTCGGATCGGCAGGGGTTGGTCGGCAACACCGGTCGGGCGACGGCAGTGACCCGGGCCCAAGAGCTCACCAGGGTGATCCTGGCCCCGCCGGTGGCGACCGTCGGCCCGGGTGACCGCCAGCTCGTGCGCCAGCGCCTGCTCGACGCGGTTCCGGCCCTGGTCGAACACCTGGCCGCCGGGCGATCAGATGGTGGTCACGCTCCCCCTCCTCCGCCAGGCCGACCGGGATCCGGAGTCTCTGGTCGCCCCGGACGAGCCCTTCTTCTGGAAGCCGGTATTCGTTCGCCGATCCCTGGGCCTGTCGGCCATCGACGGGTGTCTCCAGCGCCGCTTCTCGACTCCGGGCGAGGCGATCGGACCCATCGCCGACCAGGCGGTGGCCGAGTGGAGGCGAACCGGATGGCGCACCTTCCATTGGGAGCCGTGGATGGCCGCGCTGAGTCCGGCCGCCCGGTCGGCGGTGCTGGCCGAGGCGGCGACCTGGTCCACCGCCCTGTGGTCATCGATCGACTGGCGCCCCTTCGGCGGCTCGATTCGACTCGGCGGACCCGACGATCAATGGGTCTGCCCGGCGGCCCGGACGGTCCGGCTCAAGGGGCGGTGCGAGGTGCGTTTGCGCTCGGAGACGTCAGGGCAGGGGGACCGGACGGAGAACACGACGTTGGTCTCGGTGGCGAGCGGGATACCCGCCAACGGGTGGGAGGCCGAGCTCGGCTTCTTGGCCCTGGTGGCGTCGCTGCGGTCCCCCACCCGGCCGGCGCCGGCGCGGGTGGTCGGAGTGTGGCCGGATGCCGGCGAGTCCCGGTCGGTCGACATCACCTTCGCGACCCTCGCCGCCGCCGTCGATCGGGTCATCGCCTGCATCCGCGCGGTGGTGGAGGCCCGCCTGACGACGGTGACCTGACGCGACCGAGGCGGGCTCGGCAGGAACCAGCCGGCCGGGTTCAGAACAACGCCTTGGCGGCTTTGGAGTCGGGCTTGCCCGCCGCGGTCAGCGGGATCTCCTCCACCAGGATCATCTGCCGCGGAACCTTGTACCCGGCAATCAGGGATCGGCAGTGATCCTGGATGCTCTCGAGGCTCACGTCCGCTGCCCCGGACTTGGGATGGACGGCCACCGCGACCTGCTCGCCGAACCGGTCGTCGGGGATCCCCACCACGATGGCGTCGTACACCGCGGGGTGGGCTTTCACCGCCGCTTCGACCTCTTCGGGGAAGATCTTCTCTCCCCCCGAGTTGATCGAGGCCGAACCTCGGCCGTGGACCGTGATCGTCCCGTCCGGCCTCGACGGTGGCCAGGTCCCCGGGTACCGACCATCGAATCCCGTCGGCGTCGACAGGAAACGTGACCGCCGATTTCACCTCGTCCTTGAAATAGCCCAAGGGGATCCGCCCGGTTCTGGCCAGTCGTCCGATCCGCCCGTCCCCCGGAGCCAGTGGCCGGAGATCGTCGTCGAGCACGGTGGTTTCGGGACCCATCGCGAACCGGGGTCCGGTGGCACCCGGCTCGACCAACCCCTGCGCCCCGCTCTCGCTCGAGCCGAAGGTGTCCCGGATCAACAGGTTGGGCAGCTGCTGGCGAAGCTCGTCCTTGACCGTCCTCGAAAACATGGCTCCGCCGGATCCGACGGCAACCAAGCTCGAGGTGTCGTAGGTGCCCGGCGCCGCGGCGGCCAGGGCCTCCGCCAGTGGGTGGGCCATGGCGTCGCCCACCAGTCCCATCGACACCACTCCCTCGTCTCCGACCAGCCGGAGTACCTCATCGGCGTCGTAGCGGTGCGAGGTGTAGAGCACCACCGTCCCGCCCATCATGAAGCCGTTCCAGGCCACCCACTGGGCGTTGCCGTGCATCAGCGGGCCCAGCACCAGCAGCACCGCCCGCTTGGCATCGTCGACTTGCACCCGTTCGGCCAACTCCTCGGCGGCGGTGATCGGCTCCCGACCCCAGCCGCCACCGCTCATGGCGGCGAAGAAGATGTCCTCTTGCCGCCACATGACACCTTTGGGCATCCCGGTGGTGCCGCCGGTGTAGAGGAGGTAGAGATCGTCGGGAGATCGGGGGGCGAAGTCACGGTCGGGACTGGCGTCGGCCAGGGCCGCCTCGTACTCGACGGCTGCAAGCCCCGGGTCCGCCGTCGGGCCGGAGCCGTCTTCGATGACGATGAGCAGACGGGGGGCCACGACATTCGCATCGCCGGCGTCGTCTCCGGCGGCGGGCGCCGGCCCCGGTCGGCGGCGCCAACGCCTCGGCCACCAACCCCGACAGGGCACGTTCGTACACCAGTACTTCGAGGTCGGCATTGTCCGTCACGTAGCGGAGTTCGGGAGCCACGTAGCGGAAATTGAGGTTGATCGGCACCGTTCTCGCCTTGTAACAGCCGATCATCACTTCGAGCCACTCGACGCAGTTGTGGGCGAGGATCCCAACGTGAGCGCCAGGCTCGACCCCGCGGTCTTGGAGGTAGTGCGCCACCCGATTCGCCCGCTCGTCCAACTCCCGATACGTCCGCCGAGCCGGGCCGGCGATCAACGCCTCGCGTGCCGGCACCGTGTCCACCACGACCTCGAACAGGTCGGCCAGGTTCAGTTCCCTGTCAGCCATCTGCGTCCTCCCCGTCCTTCCGAACCTCTCCGGCGCCGGGCACCGGCCCGGAGCCGTATCATGCGCCACTCGGCCGGTCATTGTGTAGCACGGACCGGCCGGCGTCGGTCCGGGGGCAGATCAACGGCTCGCCGTCGTACCGGCGGTCTCGTGAGATGGCAAGGAAAGGGCAGCGAAATGGCAAGTGCGAACTCGGAGCCGGCCGGCATCGTCGGGCTGTCGGCCCTGGTCACCGGCGGCGGCAGCGGCATCGGCCTCGGGACCGCCTCCCGCCTGGTGGCCGACGGTGCCCATGTGACCATCTGCGGGCGCACCGAGGAGAGGTTGCAACAGGCGGTGACGACACTGGAGGCGGTGGCGGCGTCCTCCACCCCGGGATCCGGCTCCGCGGTGGGAACCGCCCGCTACGTGGTGGCCGACGTCACCATCGAGGAGGAGATCGCCGGCGCCATCGCGGTGGCCGCGGAGGAGCGCGGCCGGCTCGACATCCTCTTCGCCAATGCCGGCGGCGCCCACCACATGGGACCGATCATCGGCGCCGACCTGGCCCAGGTTCGGGCCACCGTCGACCTCAATCTCATCGGCACGTTCCTCTGCATCAAGCACGGGGCACCCTTGATGGGTGCCGGGGTGGGGACCGGCGTCGACGGGGGCAGCGCCCCGGGAGGATCCATCATCGGGATGTCGTCGGGGGCCGGCGCATTCCCCCACCGCTATCTCTGGGCCTACGGCTCGGCCAAGGCCGGGATCGACATGCTGTGCAAGTGCGCCGCCGAGGAGTTGGGGAGTTCGGGCGTCCGGGTCAACACCGTGCAGCCCGGGATCGTCGATGACGACCTGATGGCCCCGATCACCGCCGGCGGCCCGCTGCTCGACGACTATCTGGCGGAGATGCCCATCCGCCGGCTGGGCACCGTCGAGGACATCGCCTCGGCGGTGAGGTTCCTGGCCGGGCCGGAGTCGTCGTGGATCACCGGGGACAATTTGGCCGTCGACGGCGGCCATCACCTCCGGCGCGGCGCCAACTACGGGCTGCTGTTCGGCGAATAGGTCGGCCGTTCGGTCAACGGAACGACGCCGCACCCTCCAGCGCCAGCAGTTCACGCTTCATCGGGAGGCCGCCCCCGTAGCCGCCGATCGTCCCCTCCGAGGTGATGACCCGATGACACGGCAGGATGATGGCCAGCGGGTTCTTCCCATTGGCCTGGCCGACGGCCCGGAACGCCTTGGGACTCCCGACCCGGCGGGCCAGCTCGGCGTAGCTGATCGTCTCCCCGTAGGGGATGTCGGCCAGGGCGAACCACACCTTGCGCTGGAACGGCGTGCCCTGGGGGTCGAGGGCAAGCTCGAACGTCTTGCGTTCCCCGGCGAAGTACTCATCGAGCTGGGTGGCCGCCTCCAGCAGGTGGTGATGGATCCCGACGTCCTGGCCCCCATCGTCCTCTTCGACACCGGGCGACTGCGGTGGTCTCGGCGCGCCGGGCAGGACCAGGTGGGTCAACCCGTCGTCGTCGGCGCACAGCAGCAGCTCGCCCACCGGGGTGGAGAGTTGCATGGTCTTGACGGTGTTCGGTCGGCTCCGCCTCGGGCGGGAATGGGGTTTCGTTGCGGTCCTCATGCGGCGTTGGCTTCTCCTTCGGGTTCGACAGGGGTGGTCCACAAGTGGGCCATGGCGTAGGCCCGCCACGGGCGCCACTTCTCGGCCAGTCGGTTGACGGTCTCGATGTCGTCGTGGTGGCCCAGGCGGGAGATGCCTCGCCGGACACCGAGATCGGTGGGCATGAAGGCATCGGGATGGCCGAGCGCCCGCATCGAGACATAGGCGGTCGTCCAGGGTCCGATGCCGGGCAGGCTGAGCAGGCGGCGCTCGAGCTCGTCGGGGTCCTCGCCCGGATTGATCCTCACCCTGCCCTCGGCGATGGCACCGGCCAGCGACCCGAGGCTCCGGCGCCGGCTACCCGGCATGGCGAAGGCGTCGTCCGCCGCCGAGGCGATCTCCTCGGCGGTCGGGAAGAGGTGGGTGAGGGTCGGTCGGGGATTGGTCAGCCGTCGGCCGGCGGCCGCCACCAGTCGACCGGTCACCGTCCGGGCACCGGCCACCGACACCTGTTGACCGATGACCGCCCGCACCGCCAACTCCGCCCCGTCGACGGCGCCGGGCATCCGCTTTCCGGGGGTCCGATGGACGGAGGGCTGCAACAGCGGGTCGAGGGAGAGGGTCTCGTCAACCGCCACCGGGTCGGCGTCCAGGTCGAGCAGCCGGCGACACCGGGTCACCGCGGCGGTCAGGTCGCGGAGATCGGCCAGATAGAACGTCGACCGCACACACCCGTCATCGGGGGTGAGCTCGACGATCCCCTCGCCGTGGGGAAGATCCAGACTCCGCAGGAAGGTGCCGTCGACGTAGGACTCGACGCCGGGCACCGCCCGGAAGGCGAGGAACCCGAACAACGACTCGGCGTCGAAGGGCTTCCGGTAGGGCAGCCGGAGTTGGATGGAACCGGCGCCGCCGTCCCCCCGTCCCTGGCTCTTCTGGCGGAGATCGGTGGGCGTCTTGGCGAAGACCTCCCGGATGGTGTCGTTGAACTGGCGAACGCTGGCGAACCCGGCGGCGAACGCCACCTGCGCCACCGGAAGGTCGGTGGTCTCCATCAGGATCCTGGCGGTCTGGGCCCGTTGGGCCCGGGCCAGGGCCAGCGGCCCGGTGCCGACTTCGGCGACCAGTACCCGCTGCACCTGTCGGCGCACTGAAGCCGAGGTGGCGGGCCAGCCCGGCGACCCCTTCCCGGTCGACGATCCCGTCGGCGATCAGCTTCATGGCCCGGGCGGCGACGTCGGCCCGCATGTCCCATTCCGGGGATCCGGGGGAGGCATCGGGTCGGCATCGCATGCAGGCCCGGAACCCGGCCTGCTGGGCCGAGGCCGCGGTGGGATGGAACCGGACATTGCTGCGCTTGGGGGTGATCGCCGGGCAGCTGGGTCGGCAGTAGATGTGGGTCGACGTCACCCCGGTGAAGAACCACCCGTCGAAGCGGGTGTCCCGGCTCTGCACCGCCCGGTAACACTGTTCGAAGTCCTCGATCACCCCTCCAGTTTCGCACGCTCCGAGCTGGATGTCTGGCGGAAATCGGACATGGACGCCGGGCGGTCCGGTGGCGGGTCGGAGGGGGCGGCCGGGGCCCGGGTGAGGGCGGCTCCCCGGGCAGCCGCTAGGGACTTCGCTACTCGATCCCGCCTTCGGGGATCCAGCGGCCGGAGTCACGCCAGGCAACCGCGGCGTGAAATCCCTCATCGGCGGCCAGCTGTTGGAACCATCTGCCCTCCGGCGAATGCCGGGTGATGCCGTCGAAGAGGGTCGCCAGCAATTGGGTGCCGTGGAGGCCCATGTTGTCGTAGGCCTGATTGATCATCAGCTTCTGCATCACCAGCTGATTGATCGGCACCCCGGCCATCCGATCGGCCAGAGCCTCCACCCGGTCGTCCAACTCATCGGCCGGCACCGACTCCAGCACCAATCCCCACGCCGCCGCCTGGCGCCCGTCGATGGTGTCGCCGGTGAGCAGCATCCGCTTGGCCCGCTCGGCACCGAGCCGGTAGACCCACATGGCGGTCGTCGGGCAACCCCACACCCGGGCGGGCATGTACCCGATACGGGCGTCGTCGGCCATCACCACCAGATCGCAGCACAGGGCGATGTCGCTGCCGCCGGCCACCGCGTGGCCCTGGACTTTGCAGATGGTGGGCTTCAACGAGCGGAAGAGGCTGGTGAACTGGTCGGTGTTGCGCTTCATGGCCCGGAAGTCCTTGATCGGATCCCACACCATTCCCTGGGTCCCGATCCCTCCCTCGGCGAAGTCCTTGAGGTCGTAGCCGGAACAGAACGACCTCCCCTCACCGCGCACCACGATGACGTGCACCTCGGCGTCGTCATTGGCCCGTTCGACGGCGGCGTCGATCTCGCCGGGCATGAACCGGTCGATGGCGTTGAGCCGCTCCGGACGATTGAGCGTGATGTACGCCTTGCGTTCGGTGGTCTCATATCGCAAGGAGCGGAACGTGGCGGTATCGGTCATGGAGACTCCCAGTCGTTCGACTTCGAGATGGGCATCGTCACCACCGATCCGCGGCGTCCGACGACCGGTGGGTGATCACTGCCGGCGTAGCTTGTCCAGATTTCTGCGGTCCCGCTTGGTCGGCCGGCCCGACCCCGGCTCCCGAAAGAGGGTCGGGACGACGGACTCCCGGGGTGGTGGCGGCGGGGTGTGGTCGATGAGGCACTCGGCGGCGACCGGGGCGCCGACCCGCTTGTCGATCAATCTGACGACCTCGACCATCCGGGAGCGGTCGGCGGCCCGGATCTCCACCCGGTCTCCGGGACGCACCGGGGAGGAGGCCTTGGCGGTGACGCCGTTGACCCGGACCCGCCCGCCCCGACAGGCGGCGGTGGCCGCCGAGCGGGTCTTCTGGAGGCGGACCGCCCACAGCCACTGGTCGATGCGAGTGGTCTCGATGCGACCATGCTGGCACGCGGAGTCAGGGACGCGGGGGCTGATCCATGACCCATCGGGTCGTCACCTGGGTGAAATTGATGGGGCTGGGCTGGGCTTCGTGGGTGAACAGATACCGGAACCCGGCCCGCTGCAGGGCCCGGTTCGGGGCGGTGTTGAAGGCGTTCGGCTCACTGAAGAGTCGCTGCAGTTGGAGGGTCCGGAAATAGGACTCGGCCGACATTCTCACGAACTCGGCTCCGAGCCCTTTGTGTCGCCGGGTCGGCTCCAGAATGTGGAGGTGCATGAAGGCCTCCTGGCCGAAGACGATCCGGTCGGTCGAGCTGAATCCGACCGTCTGCCCATCGAGTTCCCAAACCAGCGAGTAGGTTTCTCGCGCTTCGATCGGACGGGCGTAGTCCTCCTCGTAAGAAGACCGCCAATCCTCCGGAGTCGGCAACCGGGCCCGGTCGACGCCCAGGGTGCGCAGGTGCTCGTCCGACGAGTGGTGGAAGTAGTCGATCCGAAGATCTACCTCGGCCAGCGGCATCTCCCGCACGGTCAGCTTCGCTTCCGACCTCATCGCGGTGGATGGTGCCGCCGGGCGGACGGAGCCGGGCCGGTTCGGGGACGCCTCGGTCAAGGTTCGTACGACCGCGCGGGCACGGGTCAACGATACTGAAGGAGAACGGCGGGGGCCGGGGGTCGTCGCCGGCTCAGGCCCATCCCAGTTCCTTCAGCCGCCGATCGTCGATACCGAAGTGGTGGCCGATCTCGTGGATCACCGTCTTGCGCACCATGTCCACGACCTGGTGGGTGGTCGTGCAGGCGGCGCAGATCGTCGCCATGTAGATGGTGATGCGATCGGGTACCGCCGACATGTAGCTGTTGCCGCGGCTGGTCAGCGGGATCCCCTCGTACAGCCCCAGCAGCGATCCGGGCGGACTCAGCTCGTCCACCACCACTGCGACGTTGTCCATGTTGGCCCCCAGCTCCGGCGGGATCCCGTCGAGCGCGTCGGTCACCAGCTGTTCGAACTGCTCGACCGACATGGTGACCATGGATCAGATCATGCCAAGTTCATGGTGCGGCGGTGAGCCCTCACAGCATTCCGTAGGCCCGGGTGGGGGTGAGCCGAACCATGACCCGGTGGTCATCGACCATGGCCTGGCGGAAGGCGTCCCAATCCTCGTGCTCACCGTTCCCCAACCGGTAGTACTCGACGAGTTCGTCCACCGTCGCATCGTCGGGGCGGGAGGCAACCGGCGAGAGCTCCACCTCGCCCTCGATCACCACGTAGGCGAAGAAGTCCTGGCGGGAAATATGGAGTGCTGCCCATGGCTCCCGGGCCAGATTCCGGTACTTGGCCCGGTCGGTGGTGATCGAAACCCGTAGGAGCCCGTCGCCGAAGACCACGTACAGCACGTTCGAGAGCTGCGGACGACCGTTCGACCGGATGGTGGTCAGGACCGCCTGGCGATGATCGCGGGCGAAGCTGAGGGCGTTGTCGAGTTCCATAGTTGGGGTCAACCGAGTCCAATCATGGCCTATTCCGAGCCCGGCTGGCCGATCCCGGTCAAGGCCCGAGGTCCACGCGCAACTCGAGCGCCGCGACCCCGGCGCCTTCACCGGGTCGCTCCCCATCCCGGACCGACAGCACGCCCGGGTTCACCGGCGGCGACCCTGACACCGGCATGATCGTCGCACGACGTGAGCTGGGCGCAACCTCCGACGGGTGGTTGACTGGCGCGATGGCAGACTACGAATACCTCCGGGTCGAGCGAGACCAACAGCTCGATGGGCTCCTCACCATCACGTTGGACCGGCCAGAGAAGCTCAATGCCCTCAACATTGCCCTGCACGACGAACTCCAGGGGTTGCTGGTCGACCTGGAGACGGATCACTCGGCCCGGGTGGTGATCCTCACTGGCGCCGGCCGGGCGTTCTCCGCCGGCGCCGAGCTCCGCGATCGACGAGCCGAACCGCCGGTCAACGACATCGACCGACGGGCCCGGGTCCACCTCGGGGGCCGGACCTGCGAACTGCTCGACCGGCTTCCCCAGGTCATCATCGGGGTCGCCAACGGGCTGGCCATCGGCGGTGGCGTGGTACTGCTCAGTTGCTGCGACCTCCGTCTGGCCGCCGAGTCGGCCTGGTTCTCGATCCCCGAGGTGGAGCTCGACCTTCCTTTGAGCTGGCAGGCACTGCCCCGTCTCATGCGGGAACTGGGCCCGGCCCGGACCAAGGAGTTGGCCATGGCCTGCGAGCGCTTCACCGCTCAGCAGGCCGAGGCGTGGGGCTTCCTCAACCACGTCCATCCCGATGAAGAGCTTCCGGCCGCCGCGCGGGCGATGGCGGAACGACTCCTGTCCATGGACCCTCTCACCCTGGCCATGACCAAGACCGCCTGCGCGGCGTTGGCGAACCTGATGGTTCCCAAAGAGGTCACCTGGAGTGACGCCGAGTTGATGCTCCTGGCCAACCGCCAGGCCGGCCTCCGACGCCGTCGGGACGGCTAGCTCGCCTCGGTCCGGCTACTCACCGGGTGACGGTTCGGTACTGAGCCGACGCCGTCACTCCGGAGCCGGAGACGCCCGGTCCGCCCCGATCTTCACGCATCGGGCCACCAGCGCCAACAGGGTTTCCTTGCTCAGGGGCTTGGAAAGATAGGCGTCCATGCCGGAGTCGAGGCACCGACGACGGTCTTCCTCCCGGGCTCCGGCGGTCACACCGATGATGGGGGTGAACCGGTTGGAATCCTTCATGGCCCGGATGGCCGCGGTCGCCTCGTAACCATCCATCTCCGGCATCTGGCAGTCCATCAGTACGGCTTCGTAGGAGCCGGTGGCAACCGCCTTCACGGCTTCCGCTCCGTTGAGCACCGTGTCCACCGTGTAGCCGCCCCTGGTGAGCATGGCGACGACGACCTTCTGATTGATCAGGTTGTCTTCGGCTACCAGCAACCGGCCAGATTCTTTGCGATCTGTCAAGGTCAGTTCTACCTCCCCAACTGCGGAGCCGGCGTTCCGCGACCTGAGTGGGCTCGCCTCCCGCGATTCGATTCCTTCTCCGCATCATTGGCCAACCGGCCCCGCAAGGTGCGTGAGACGTCCGGTCCTCGGGCTTCAGTCATCGGCCCAAGGGACAACGAAGGTTACCGGTATCTTGGCACCGGTTTCAGCAGCTCCCGAAAGGGGCGGGCGAGCCCCGCCCGGTCCATTCTCGAACTCAGTGCCGCCTGTCCGGCGGGTTGCCGCCACGGGTACCGCCCTCGGACATGCCAAGGTGATGGCGTGCGTGGATGTGGGGGATTCCGCCGGGTCAGAGCAGCGGGTGGCCGCGGCCGGGCGCCCGCTCGGCTGCTCGTCGTCGCCGCGGCCGGGGTGTGGTTCCTCGGAGGGTGCACCGCGGTTGCGAAGCACGGGTCGGCGCCCTCGTCCTCAGCGACCACCGCGTCCCCGGCCACCACCGGAACGACGACGGCGAGAACGACCGAGCCGCCGTTGCCGGTGACGCCGGTGGAGTGGAGCGGATGCGGTTCGGATCTCCAGTGTGGTTCGGTCACCGTCCCTCTCGACTACTCGCATCCCCAAGGCACCACCATCCAGATCGCCGTCGAGCGTCATCCGGCGGAAGTGCCGTCGCAGAGGATCGGATCGCTGGTGATCAACCCCGGTGGGCCCGGCGGTTCGGGCATCAACGACCTCCCGAACGAACTGGGCGTCCTCACGTCCGGGCTGCTCGATGATTTCGACATCGTCTCCTTCGATCCTCGAGGCGTGCAGCGAAGCGCACCCGTCGTCTGCGGGAGCAACGGCGGTCCCGCCGACACCACCAGTGCGCTCCCCGACCCGGCACCGGCCACCGCCGATGCCCAGCAGGCATTGCTGTCGAACGCCGAGGACTATGCCGCGCAGTGTGATCAGGACAGCGGCAACTTCCTGCCGTACGTCGGGACGGTGGACACCGCCCGCGACCTCGACCGCATCCGGGCCGCGCTGGGCGACACCCAGCTCACCTTCATCGGACACTCCTACGGCACCCTCCTCGGCGCCACCTACGCCCAGATGTTCCCGACCCACGTGCGGGCGATGGTGCTCGATGCGGCCATCGACCCGGGGATGAGCACGTTCCAGTACACCCTCGACCAGGCCAAGAGTCTCGAGTCAGTGCTCGACGACTTCCTCGCCTGGTGCCGGACCTCGTCTTCGTGCGGGTGGCGGTTCACCGGAGGCCCGACTTCGGCGTTGCTCTCCCTCCTCGCCCAAAGCCGGCAACAGCCGATCCCCGGCGGCAACGGGCGGAGCGCCGGACCCGGCGAGATCTACGATGCCCTGCTCAGCGGCCTCTATTCCCAGAGCTCATGGCCGGGTCTGGCCGACGCCCTGGGAGCGGCCGCGGCCGGCAACTCGGGTGCCGTCCTCTCGATGTCCGATGGCTACCGCCAGAACGGTTCGACCAATGGCAGCGATGCGGCGGAGGCGATCTTCTGCCTCGACCACCCGGTCTCCCGCGACACCTCGAGCTATGCCGCATTCGCGGCCTCGGTCGGCTCGTCGGCACCGGTGTTCGGACCGTTGCTCGCCTGGGGAGTCCTCGGCTGTGCCGTCTGGCCCGCAGCCCCGACCCGCACGCCGGCGCCGGCCGTGGCGCCGGGCTCGGCGCCGATTCTGGTGACGGGAGCCACCAAGGACCCGGTCACGCCGTATCAATGGGCGGTCAACCTGGCCCACGAGCTCCAGCACGGCTTCCTGCTGACCTGGCAGGGCGAGGACCACGTCTCGTACTACTACAGCAACTGCGTAAGGGACATCGACCAGGCCTACTTGATCGCCGGGACCCTGCCGGCGGTGGGGACGGTGTGCAGCGACTGAGCGAATGCTGGTCGCGGCGGACTTCTCGGCGACGAGATGGGTCGCCGGGGGTTGCTCGCGACAGCAACCGTGCCTCTCGCTTCGGCTTTTGTGATCTGTTGCATCTGACTAACAGATCGCATCGCCCATGCTGATGTCTTTTGCAGATACGGATACTAAGCTAGTGGGTATGGCCACAGCTCCCGTCGTACGCATCGCCGACCTCGAATTGTTCGCCGACTGCACCAAGTCGGAGTTGCGTCAGATCAGTTCTCTCATGACGTACCTTCAGCTTCACAGGGATCAAGTCCTGATGCGGGAGGGTGGCCGGGCGAACGAATTCGTCGTTATCGGCAGCGGAACCGCCAAAGTGTCGCGGCAGACGAAACAGGGGGTTGTCACGGTGGCGGAAGTCGGAACCGGCGACTTCCTGGGCGAAATGGGGCTCCTGGCCGGTACGGGCAGGACGGCCACGGTGACGGCGACGACGGACCTCACCGTCCTGGTCAGCTCGGCGAGCGAATTCCGGACCATCTTGCACATCGCCCCATCGGTGGCGGACAAGGTCGTCCATGTCTCAACGCTCCGAGCCGCCAGCCTGGACATCGCTGCTTAGCCTCGCAGCTTGGGGCACAGATCGGATGCGATTGTCCAATGTCCGAGAGACAGACGGGCGCTAGCATGGTTACCAACGAACGGCGCAAACCTGCGGCCGTGCACACTCTTGTGCGAGCCCTTCGGTATCGGGTGACGGTCGAGGTGTCAGTCGAGAGTTGGAGAACCGGACCATGAGCGGACAATCGGACAGCGGAGTCCCCACCAGAATCGTCGTCGGGACCGATGGCTCGGTCACGGCCGAGCGCGCGGTCTACAAGGCAACCGCACTGGCCAAAGCGGTCGGAGCCGAGTTGATCATCGTCTCCGCCTTCAACGACCGAGGCCCGACCGGTGTCGCGAGGGCTGGAATCTCCATCGATGCGGGGTGGGTCGCCGCTGCCCACAGTGCAGCCGAATCAGTTGCAAGCCAGGCGGCAGAGAATGCCAGCGCTCAGGGTGTAACCGCCGTTTCTCACCAGGCCGTTGCCGGAGAACCTTCCGAGGTGCTCATCCGGGTCACCGAGGAGCAGCAGGCCGACTTGCTCGTTGTCGGATCCAAGGGCATGCAGTCGACCGCCCGCTTCCTGCTTGGGCCGATCGCCAACAAGGTGTCGCGCAAAGTCGACTGCGATCTTCTCATCGTCGAGACAAGCGAATAACCCAGCCGCTGCCCGGGCTGGTCGTTTTCGGCCGGACCGAAAGGGCTAAGCGGGGCTGACCTGGGTGAGTCCTCCGGCCACGGGCCGCTAACCCGAGAGGCGTTATCGGCGCATGAGGTCGAGCACGCCCAAAGGCCACCCGGCCCGACTGCCGCGAGTACGGAGTCGCTCCAGAGCGACGCTCGACGCCTTTGTCGCTCACCGGTACGAGTCCACGTTGAGGCTTTCGGCCCTACTCGGCCGGCTACTGCAGCAGTAGCCTGCTGGTGGATTTGTCGTGCGAATCCACTGCTCTGGAGGCCGATCGCAACGGAGTGGCGAACGAGGGCGGCAGGTCGTCACGAAGCAGCACAGGGGAGGACGACGACCATGACGGTGATCGCAGCCGAGACACCATCGCACTCGAGTGGCCTTAGGAACGCCTTGGGCAGGCGGCAGCTCGATCGCTACCCGAACACCGTGCCCCGCCTCGGGTACCTGGGGATCGTGACGCTCACCACGATCATGCTCTACTACCTCTACTACGAGGAGGGGGCCCTCACGCCGCTGATGCTCCCCTACTACCACATGTCGTTCCAGTACTTCCTCTACCTGTTGGTGGTGTCGAACGCGATCGGTGCATTCTCCGCTCTGATCGGAGGGCTCTCGGACCGCATCGGCCGCGCCAACATGACGATCTACGGCACGCTGGTCGTCGGGCTGGTCCAGCTGGGCATACCGGACATCCACTCGAAGTTCGGCTTTGCCCTCGCGTATTGCGTGATCGGGTTCGTGGAGGGGGTCATCCTGGTGTCCACTCCCGCGTTGATGCGCGACTTCTCTCCACAGATGGGACGGGGTGCCGCCATGGGATTCTGGGCCCTCGGGCCCACCATGGGCGCCCTGGCTGCCAGCCTGGTCGCCACCCACACCCTCACCCACCTCCACCCCTGGCAAGATCAATTCACCATCTCTGGCCTGGCCTGCTTGGGCGTGGTGGTGATCTCCTTCTTCACCCTGCGCGAGCTGTCCCCCCGGCTTCGGGACCAGCTCATGGTCTCGGAACGGGACCGGGCGCTGGTCGAAGCCAAGGCCCGGGGGCTGTCGGACGAGGACGTGATCGTCGCCTCCTCCCACCCGTTCCGATCGATGCTTCGGCTTGACCTGATCACGTCCTCGTTGGCCATCTCGCTGCTGTTGCTCTTCTACTTCGCGTCGGTGAGCGTGCTCACCCTCTACTGGGTTGTGGTCTTCGGGCGCTCCACCGCCGACGCCAACGGCATCAATGTCTGGTATGCCGCCTGCCTGTCCGGCACCCTCATCCTCTTCGGCGTCCTGTCTGACCGACTGCGCGTGCGAAAGCCCTTCATGTTCGTCGGTGCGGTGGCCTGCATCGTGATGACGGTGTTCCTGATACTGCAGGTCGATCATCCCCATAGCGGCTACTACTCGAACGTTCTCATCGTGGTCCTGCTCGCCGTAGCCATCGGATGCGCCTACGCGCCATGGATGGCCGGCTATACCGAGCAGATCGAGCGGCACAATCCCACGCTCACCGCGACCGGGTTGGCCGTGTGGGGCTGGATCCTTCGCATCGTGGTGGCTCTCTCCTTCCTCGTCCTCCCGTGGGTGATCACCACCTCCACGACGCTGGTCGACAATCAGGGAGCGGCCGGCACGCTGCAGGCCATCCAGGCCGCCGTGCCCTATGCCCCCTCCACCACGGCGTGCGCAACTCAGAGTGCCCCGGCGAGCGTCATCGCGGGGCTGCAGACGACGGGCGAACCGGGTCCCCAGACGCTGGCCAAGGTGATCATCGCCTGCGACCAGTCCCACAATCTGTCGGCCGCGGTGGCCGCGGCCGGTGGGCTTTCCAACCCCCAGGTCCAGGGGCTCCTGGCCTACAACCCGCTGGCCATTGCCATCGAAAACGGGCAGGCGGTGAGCGACAACGAGATCGCGGCCAAGGTGGGCGCTCATTCGCAAAATCTCGCCAGCCTGCTCAGAGCCGAGAAAGCGCTGGTTCCCGCGCAGAAGGCGTCGCCCGCCCAATGGAAACGCTGGTGGTGGGTCTGTCTCGGGGGCCAGGTCCTGTTCGGGCTACTGGTGTTCACCATGAAGGGCCGGTGGAGCCCGAGGTCCGCCAAGCGAGATTTTGAGGACCACGAGCGCCTGGTCGCAAAGGAGTTGTCGAAGATCCACCAGGAGTTGGCGGTCAACGAGAAGGTGGGTGCCCCGTAGCCGAGCAACGGCGATCGACCCCTGGGTAACGTTCGCGGCCAACAAATGGTCCGGCGATGCCGCCGAACTTACGGCCCAAATGATG
Organism: uncultured Acidimicrobiaceae bacterium; assembly: GCA_963819695.1. Lineage (GTDB taxonomy): Bacteria > Actinomycetota > Acidimicrobiia > Acidimicrobiales > RAAP-2 > DASZIT01. The sequence goes on from CAWFXD010000003.1 coordinate 59,185, forward strand.
GCCAGGCCGAGTCCCAGGCGCTGGCGAGCCGGATGGTCCCGGTGGGTGTCTGGGTGATCCGTGGCCGATCGCATACCGGCTCGCCTCGACAGACTGAGGGGCCTCGGTTATGGCACTACGGGCAGAGTCCGAGAACCGAGTTGGTCAACAGGTCGATGCCCGGGCCCTCGTTGAGTAGCAGTCCCTGGTGTCCGCTGGCCCCGCAGCTGATCGACCCCTGGGAGAGCTCCTCGAAGCTGAAGTCCGCCCCGATGTTGTAGCTGGCGTAGACGTAGAGCTGGTTCGTCTTCACGTAGCCGGCCCCGTTGGTGTCGAACGTGATCGTCACGTCGTTGTCGTGGTTCTGGTAGTACTCGGCCTTACCGGTGAGCGTTCCGCCCGGGTCGGAACCCTCGTTGGTGGTGTCCAGGCCCGCCCAGGCACGGCCGCAGGTGAACGACAGGTGGCAGTCGTCGGTGTGCTGGCCGAACCCGAGCCAGAGGGTGTCGAACGCCAGCGGCTGGCCGGCGGGCATGAACAGGCCGGCCGGACCCCCGCCCTGGTTGGCGCCGGTCTTGTCACAATCGCTCTTGAGCGCGCTGCCGAAGCAGAACTCGCCGCTGAGGGTGAGCGGCGTGCTCGTTACGTTGCCGTTCAGGTCGGTCGGGACGACGTGGACGGCGAACAGCTGCGGAGGATTGTCGATCAAGGGGTTGCCGAGCGCGTCCTGGTAGACCCACGGCGGGCCACAGTCCTCGACGCCGGTCGAATAGTCGAGGCAGATGCTCAGGTTGGCGGGCACGTTGCCGAGTTCGCCCTGCAGGTAGTTGCTCTTGACGAAGCCGTCGAAGTTGACGGTTCCGAGGCCCCCGTCGCCAGTCAGGTTGCTGCTCTGGCTATTGGCGGCGAACTGCATGGTCATCGTTCCGTCGGTGTTCGTGTCCACCGTCAGCGTGCCCGGCTGGGGCTTCTCCACAGTTCCCGACAGGCCCAATGGCGAGGTCAGTGACTGGCTGATGTAGTCGAACGCCAGCGGTGTGCTCGAGGCGAGGTCGTACTGGAGCTTGAGCACATTCGTCGTGCTGTCGTCCAGGAAGTCGAACCCGCCGACGCTCTTGAGGTCGATGCTGATCCCCTTGGTGGCCGGGTCGTAGTAGGCAAGCTGGTCGCCGCTCGGCGCCGGGACGATCGTGTCGGTTGAGTCGGCGTAGCCGACGTCGGCCGGGGTTGCCGGTCCGAGCTGATGGTTGTACACCTGCGCGATCACCTCGCCGATGTGGTCGCCGTAGGTGTTCAGGTTCGTCTCGCCACTCTTGTCCATGGCCATCGTCATGTGCGCCGGCAGGCAATCGACCTCGGCGTGGAACCTGTCCATCGCCGGGGCGATGTCGCCACCGACGCCGAGGGCGGCGATGGCCGAGAATCCGGTGGCATCGGCGGTGATCTTCCCGATCGGCGCGCTTGCCTTGTAGTCGACGATCGTGTTGCCGGAGGAGTCGGGCGCCATACTGAAGCTGACCGATGAGGGCAAGGCGTCGATCGTGCCGTCGAAGGTGCCCGCATCGGTCTGGGCATCGAGGGTCAGGTCTTGGCCGCCGGACCCCTGGCAGCCCGGATCCTGGCTGGCGGTCTGGATCGAGCCGCTCAGGGCCTCGAGCGAGTCGCCATCGCTGGTCAGCGACACGTTGAACCCGCTCAGCCCGTCGATCCGGGCGAAGGCGTTGAAGCTCGACTGGGTGTCCGTGTACCAGACGCCCGAGCCGGTCACGGCCGGGGCATCGGACCCGTCGCTGGCCAGCAGCGAGATCGTGCCGATCGGCGCGGTTGCCGACGCCGACGACTGGGTGGTCTGAGAGTCACTGCTGCCGTCGGCGAACGTGATCGTGTCCGAGGCCGGGATCTGAAGGATATCGGCGTCGATCCGGCTGGCCCGGCTGAAGAAGGTTCCCTTGCTGTTGGTGGCGTCCACCGCAATCTCATCGATCCCGGTGCCATGGCCGTCGAAGGTCACGGTGCCGCCGCCGCTGCTGCTCAGGTTGATGCCCACGGTGGTGTGTTCCGGGAGGTTGCTCATATGGCCGCTCACCACGTAGCCCTGGGTGTCGTCCTGGGCGGATAGCGCCACGGATACCAGCGGGTGTGGTCAGGATCAGATCGCCGCTGAACGGCTCGGCTGCGTTCAGCGTCAGGGCCTGGAGGTTGGGCAGCCTCACGCCGGCCGTCGAGGATCCGTCGGTGTAGGCGTGGTAGGCGGCGTAGGCGTCACCCGGGGCCGAGGCCGGCACATCACGTCCTGCGCCGTAACGCGCTTCGACCAGACCGATGGCTCCACCCGAGGTGGTGACCGCGGTCTGGGGGCCCGCCTGATCGACCGACAGCCCGGTGGGCACGCCGCGGGCGTCGAGGGCGGCGGCGGTGGCCAGTACGCCGTTGACCGTGTCGTAATACCGCGCACCCAGCGCTCCCACCGCCGCGTCCGAGGTGTAGTTCACCTTGGTGTCGCCGTTGGGGTGCGTGTAAGCCAGGTCGAGCGACTTGTTCAGCTTGTTGACGGTGGCGGCTATCTCCTTGTCGTCGCCCGAGCTGATCAGACTCACGGTCGCCCCCACCGTGGTCGGGGCGGACGAGGTGACCGAGGCCTCCTGGCTGGACTGCCCCAGCTTGACGTCGGTGGTCAGGGTGGACGGCACGGGCGTGAACGAGACGTCGCCCCGCGACACGTCCGTCGGGGAATCGGGACTGGAGCCCGAGAACAGCTCGCCCAGGACGCCCACGATCGAGGGCGCCCCGGAGTTCTTCTGGGTGAGCTGAATCTCACTCCCGGCGGTGCTGTCCGACACCAAGCTCAGGGTTGCCGACCAGTCCGAGTCGGTTCCCGCGGCCAGCCCGTCCTCCCCGGCGCCCACGTACGTCCCCGGGGCCGCCGGATCCAGCGCGATCGCCTCCACCGAGACCCGTCCGCTGGCCGGGAGCAAGCCCACCCGGGAGATGTCCAGGCTGAGCCCCACCTGACCACCCGACAGGCTGGGGAGCACCGTGCCCAGGAAGTCGGGCAGGCCGCTGCCGTCGACGTTGATCGGGGTGGGCACGCCGAGCAGCGCGCGGGTGATGCGGGTCAGCGTGGTGCCGTTCGGCTCCATGTACACGGTCCGGTAGGCGTAGTTGAGCTCGCCCAGCGCGCAGATCACCTGCGGGATCTGGTTCGGCACCGGCGGGCTGGGCAGCGATTTGGCGATCGGGCAGCCGGCCCCAGCCAGCAGGTTTCCCAGGTTCGGGGTATTGAACACGGAGCTCAGGCTGGGGGCCGTCGTGCCCGGCAGTCCGGTCGCGCCCAGGATGCCGTTAACCCCGCCCAGTCCCCCTAGGATGCCGCCAAGTCCGCCCAGGATGCCGTTCGGCCCGCCGGATGCCGAGGCTGGGAGTGACAACGCCTGCGCCGTCCCGGGCGTCGCGGCTCCGATGGCCGGCGCGCCCAGGACGCCGTCAGACGCGCCGGACGCCGGGCGTTGGAGTGACAACGACTGGGCCGCCCCGGGTGCCGCGGCTCCGATGGCCGTCGCGCACAGAAGGATCGACAGGCCCAGGCCGAGCCGTCGTCGCGCCGAAGCACGCCCACGGCGCTCGGTGCGTCTCACCGCGAACAATCCGACTCGCAGGCCCAGGAGCAAGAGCAAGAGCGGTGCCAGGGCGATCCACAACATGGCAATTCTCCTCGACCTCGTCCCCGCTACCGACGATTCGTACTTAAGGCGTGACGCCCCCTGTGCCATCGGATGGCACAAACCCCTGGACGGAGCCGGGTGCCGGGGTAAACTTGGAAGATGGCGGGCGCCGGGGGCGACGGGCAGACGGTCACCTCCCTCCTGGAGCAGGCAGAAGCAAGACGTCGGGCCGGGCTCCTGGCCGAAGCCCGATCCGGGTTCATGGAGGCGGCGAAGGCTGCCGAGGTGGGAGGGCATCCATCTTCATTCGTGAGTGCCGCGTTGGGTGTTGGCGGCATCTGGGTCCACGAGCACCGCGACGTCGTCGCCCGAGTGGCCGTCGATTCTCTCTGGCAGCGGGCTCGCTCCCTGGCTCCGGCCGGCTCGGTCGAGGAAGCCCGACTGGCCGTGCGCCTAGCCGCCGAAGCCGTCTACGAGGGTGGGCCGGTGGAAACGGTGATGGCTGGCGTCGAGGCCGTCCGCGCCTTCGGCGACGACGCCGCGACCGCCGAGGCACTCTCGTTACTCCACCACGTGCTACTCAGCCCGCGATATGCCGAGGTGCGTCTCGGCTTGGCCGAAGAGATAGTTCGTCTGGCTGCGAGTGCGGGAGACTCACTCCTCACCCTCATGGGCCTTTGTTGGCGGACGGTGGATCTTTTCCTGCTCGGAGACACCCGTGCCGGCCAGTCCCTCGAAGAGCTACGGGAGCGATCCGCAGCCGGGGCCTGCGAAGCGCTCTGCTTCGTTTCCGACGTGCTCGGGGCAATGGTCTTGGCCCGGGCCGGGAGTTTCGAAAAGGCTGAGGCCGCCGCGACGAAGGCGCTGGAGCGAGGCACGGCAGCCGGCGATCCCGATGCGCCTGCCTACTACGGGGCCATACTCGCCGCTTTGCGGTGGTGGCAAGGCCGAGAAAAAGAGGTCACCGAGCTCGTTCGGACCATCTCGATGTCACCTCGTCTGGGATTCAACGACCACGTGTACGTGTCCGCATATGCCTTGCTGTCTGCGGCTATCGGTGACTTCGACTCCTCGGAGGAGGCACTCGCTCGTCTGAGCGGAATCGGCCTCGAGAGGCTGCCGCCCTCAAGCAGCTGGCTGACGACCCAGTTCCTGGTGGCCGAGACCGCATATCTCCTCGGTGACGCCCAGGCTGCCGCGAGTGCGGCTGAGCTGTTGGCCCCATACGCCCATCTTCCGGTCATGCCGTCTTTGGCGGTGGTCTGCCTCGGATCGGCCGAACGAGCCCTCGGGCTGTGTGCCGCCACGAACGGTCGCGTAGACGCCGCCGTGCACCATCTCGACGCCGCAATTCGTGCCGACCGTCGACTTGGGAACCGCCCGATGGCGGTGCTCACCGAGCACACCCTTGCCGGTATCTTGCGTGCCGGGGGAAGTCAAAGTGATCAGACTCGAGCCGAACAACTGGCCGAGCGCGCCGAGGTCCGGGCGAGTCGTATCGGTATGGTGCTTCCTGCACCACCGTCCTGGTTGGTCGGGGGCAAGCTGGCGTCGCCGACCGCAGAGCGCTCCCGGGAGGCGTCGCTACGGTCCTGCCCAGGTGGTCTCCGGATCGCCGTCGACGGTCGGGCGACGCTCTTACCCGATCGCGTTGGGTTCTCATACCTGGTCAAGCTGATCGTCCGACCTGAACTGGACCACGATGTGTTGAGTCTTGCCTCCGATGGCCTTCAGCGAGCATCCCGTCCGGATGCGCTCACCGACGAGCGCGCTCTTTCGAGCTACCGCCGTCGCTCCCGGGAGCTGACCACGTTGCTCGGCCGCGACGATCTCGAGGCTTCGGTTGCCAATCGTTACCGCCGGGAGCTCGCCACCCTCACGGACGTTCTCCGATCCTCTGTCGGGTTGGGCGGTAGGGCACGGACATTTCCCCATGACAACGAGCGGGCTCGAACTGCAGTGCGCAAGGCGCTCATGCGAGCCCTGACTGCGATCGAAGCCGTCGAACCCGACCTCGGCCTCCACCTGCGAACGAGCCTGGTTACCGGAATCACCTGCCGCTACTCACCGGCACCCGGGTGGAGCGTCACCGCCGATGCGAGGGGCAACGATCGCATCGACGCGTAACATTCCGGCGGGTCGGGATGGTGGCCCCGATCGAAACGTGGCGGCCTCGCTGGGACAGCTGGTTCTCGGAAGAATGCTCTGAGCCGCACGGTATTGCTCGACGAGAAAGGACCCTTGACCAGCGGAGGGAGTGGGATTCGAACCCACGGAAACTTGCGTCTCACGGCTTTTCAAGAGCCGCGCATTCGTCCACTCTGCCATCCCTCCGAGCGCCAGTCAGGGTAGCCGCGGTCTCACCCGGCAGCGGAGGTGCGCCTCACCCCCGAGGAGGGTCGGAAGGCTTCACTTGCGCCCGCAAGTCGTCGATCCAGGCGTCGGCCTGGCGCCAGGCGGCGTCGACCTCCCGTCGGATCGCCGGTCCGGCGGCACCGGCGGCCGGATACGACCCGAGGTACTTGACGCCCGCCAATTCGGCATGGAGATCGCGCAGGCAGTCGGCGATCACCTCGTCGGCGATATGCCCTTCGAGGTCGACGATGAAGCAGTACTCCCCCAGCGCCTTCTTGGTCGGGCGCGACTCCAGCTTGGTCAGGTTGATGTTCCGGGCCGCGAACTGACCGAGGATGCCGTACAGGCTCCCGGGATGGTCGGCACTCTGGAAGCAGGCGATGCTGGTCCGGTCGTGGCCGGTGGGGGCCGGGATACCGCGGCGGGCCACCGAGACGAACCGGGTCTGGTTCTCCGGATGGTCCTCGACGTCCTCGACCAGGATCTCCAGTCCGTAGAGGGACGCCGCCAACCGCGGCGCGATGGCCGCAGTGGGGATCTCGGTCAACAGGGGATCTCCCTCCCCGAGCAACCGGGCGGCATCCGCCGTCGAGTTGGTGGCCACCGTTTCCGCCGAGGGCAGCTTCCCGACCAGGAACCGCCGGCACTGGGCGGTGGCCACCGGGATCGAAGCCACCCGCTGCACGTCGCTCAACTTCACCCCGGGCCGGGCCATCAGATGCAGGTGGATGTCGAGGACCACCTCCCGCTGGATCAACAGGTCGTTGTCGAAGACCAGGCTGTCGAGGGTGTCCCGCACGGTGCCCTCGATGGCGTTCTCGATGGGGACGAAGCCCAGGTCGACCTGGCCCTCCTGCACCGATTCGAGCACGTCGGCCAGGGAATTGAGGGTGAGCAGCTCGGCGTCCGCATAGTCGGGCTGGGTGAAGAGCGCCTCCTCGGTGAAGGTGCCTTGCGGCCCGAGGAAGCCGATTCGCAGCCGACCGCCCGGCTTTGCGTCCTGAGGTGCGTCCCGGGCCATACCCAGGCAGGATAGTGAACGAAATGGACGAACTCGCTCTCCAACGCCTGCTCGACGACGTGCGCTCCGGCGCCTGCACCCCTGACGACGCCGTCTTCCGACTGCGACGGCTGCCGTTCGCCGAACTCGGATTCGCCAAGGTCGACCACCACCGCTCCCTCCGCCAGGGCTTCCCCGAAGCCGTCTACGGCCAGGGCAAGACCCCCGGGCAGTGCTCGGCCATCGTCGCCGAGCTGCTGGGGGGCATGGCGGAATCCGATGCCAGTCCGGTGATCCTCACCCGGGCGGATCGAACCCAGGTCGAACGGGTGATGGCCGACCATCCGGGTGGCCACCGCACGGTGACCGGCCCGGCCACCGGCGCCGACCAGATCCGGGGCGAGCTCGCCACCGTGGTGTGGCGACCGGCGCCGTCGAGGTCGGCCCGCACCCTCATCATCACCGCCGGGACGTCGGACCTCCCGGTGGCCAGAGAGTGCGAGGCCACCTTGGTGGCGCTCGGACTGCGCCCGACCCTGCTGGTCGACTGCGGGGTGGCCGGGGTGCACCGGCTGTTGGCCTCGGCCGACGAACTGGCGGAGACCGACGCGGTGGTGGTGGTGGCGGGGATGGAAGGGGCACTGGCCAGCCTGGTCGGCGGCATCACCCCCGCCCCGGTCATCGCGGTACCGACCAGCACCGGCTACGGCGCCGCCCTCGAGGGGGTCACCGCGCTGTTGGCCATGCACGCCTCCTCCGCGGCCGGGATCACCGTGGTCGGCATCGACAACGGGTTCGGCGCCGCCTGCGCGGTGGCCCGCACCCTGCCGTGAGCGTCGCCGACCGCCCCCGCACGGTGGCCTGGTTCCACTGCTTCGCCGGCATCGCCGGGGACATGGCCCTGGGCAGCCTGCTCGATGCCGGGGCGGATTTCGACCAGGTGTCGGCCCTCCTCGAGCGGCTGCCGTTCGGTGGGTGGGCCCTCGAGCGCGAGCCGGTGCTCCGGGGCGGGATCGCCGCCACCCGGGCGGTGGTGACGGTGAACGACTCGGTGGTGGTCCGCACCTACCCCCACATCGTCGGGCTGGTGGAGGAAGCCCGCCTCCCCGAGCGGGTCACCCGCCGGGCCCTGGCCACCTTCGCGGCGTTGGCGGAAGTCGAGGCCCGCCTCCACCGTCGGCCGGTCGACCAGGTCCACTTCCACGAGGTCGGCGGTCACGACACCATCGTGGATGTGGTCGGGACCATCGCCGCCCTCGAGGTCCTCGGGGTCGACGACGTCGAATCGAGCCCGGTGGCCACCGGCATGGGGATGGTCCGCACCGCCCACGGCATGCTCCCCAATCCGGCGCCGGCGGTGGTGGCGCTGCTCGAGGGGATGCCCACCTGGGGACGGGACATCCCGGTGGAGCTGACCACCCCCACCGGGGCGGCCCTGCTGTCGGCGCTGGCCGGCGGGTTCGGGCCCCTGCCGCCCATGCGGGTGGTGACCAGCGGTTTCGGGGCCGGCACCCGCGAACTCGACGAGCTGCCCAACCTGACCCAGGTGGTGGTCGGCACCCGCATCGATCAGACCACCGGGGCGGACACCCCGGACGAGGACGGGGCGGCGGGGGGAGCCGGGAGCCATGGCGGCTCGGGAGGGAGCGGTCATCCGGAGGCCGACGCCGGCCAGCCGGTCCTGCACCTCGAGGCCAACGTCGACGACGCCACCGGCGAGCAGTTGGCCCACGCGGTGGCCGAGCTGCTGGAGGCGGGTGCCCACGACGCCTGGCTGTCGCCGGTGGTCATGAAGAAGGGCCGGCCCGGCTCGGTGGTCCATGTCCTGTGCGATCCGTCCGCCGCCCCCCGGATCCGGGCCGTGCTCCGGGCCGAGACGGGCACCCTGGGGGTCCGGGCCTCGATCGGCCAGCGCTGGCCGGCGGCCCGAAGCTTCGACACCGTCGAGGTGGACGGGAACCTGATCCGGATGAAGGTGAGCCCGGGAAGGGTCAAGGCCGAGCACGACGACGTCGCCCGGGTGGCGCGGCGGATCGGCCAGACGCTGCGGGAAGTTGCCTTCCGGGCCGAGACGGCCTGGCGCCGGCGACAGGAGCGGGCGGAGACGGATACCGACTGACGGCCGGGGATTGGGCCGGCTCAGCCGGACGGTCCGGCGGCCACCAACTCGGGACCGGCGGCCGGCGGCGGGTGCCACTCCCACTCGTCCCCCACCCGGGCCAGACGGTACCGCTGGTGGGTCTTGAGGTAGTGGTGCCAGTGGCACAGCCGGGCGAGATTGGACAGGGAGGTGGGCCCGTCGTTGCCGAACGGCAGCAGGTGGTCGATCTCCAACGCCTCGCGGCTGCCGCAGCCGGGGACCACGCACATCGGATCCCGTTCGATCAACGCGGTGCGGATGGCCGCCGGAATGGTGCGGCCGGCGTGGGCCACCGAGGTCACGTCCACCCCGTCGGTGAGGAGCACGCTGAGGATGGAGTCGGCGGCCAGCCGACGGGCGACGTCGACGGGGATGGGCCCGATACCGGGAATCTCACAGATCTCCCCCGGTTCGAGATGCCCGCGCACCAGCGCCTGGTGGTCGACCCGGACGTGCACCATGGTGGCGGGTCCCGACGAAGACCCGGCTGATCCGTCCGGGGTGTCCGGGGTGTCCCGACGGCAGGCCAGCCCGACCAGGGCGTCGGCGGCCAGGGCCTTGGCCGGCTCTTCGCATCCGGCCCGCCGGGCGTCGGCGGCCAGCCGGCGGGCTTCGGCCTTCACCGCCGCGGCCAGGCGGGCCCCTTCGTCGGGGGTCAGCTTGGCGTCGAACCGCACGGCACCGTCGTCGTCGGTCCAGTGGTGGAGGTAGCGGCCCCGCCGGATCTTCTCGTAGGCCTGGCGCGGGTCGGTGCCGGCCGCCTTCACCCGGCGGCAGCGCAGCTTGAGGACGTTCAGCGGCTGCTTGCCGGCGGCATCCACCAACTCCTGTTCGGCGTCGGGCTGGACGATGGCCGCCCCGGCGATCTCCTTGACCTGGGTCTCCGACAGCCGCCCGTTGCGCATGGCATCGTCGGTGGCCGGCAGCGATCCCAGGCACCGGGCCGCCTTCAGGGCGTTGATGGCCGGGCCCAGGCCGGAGCCGGTCGCCTCGGCCACGTGGGCGGCGGCCGACCGGTGTCCCTGGCGGCGCCAGACGTTGGACGACTCCACCCGGCGGGCCGCCAGGAGCTTGCCGCCGGCGGCGAGTTTCTCGATCTCGGCGAAGCCGGCCAGCATCCGGGCGGCGTCGGCGCCGGTCATCCGCTCGGGCTCGAAGTCGGCCAGCCCGTTCCGCAGCTGGTCGGCCACCCGTTCCAACAGAGTGAGGTTCATCCCCCGATGCTGGCAGGCGGGTGTGACTACTCGGCCGCCTCCGACAACGCCTCGGACAGGGTCGGGTGGACGAGCATGGACTCGACGATGTCGGCGACCCGGAGTCCCGCCGTCACCGCCACCGCCAGCACCGAGATGAGCTCCGAGGCGTTCTGCCCCACGATCGACCCGCCCAGCACCACCCCGGTGGCCGGGTCGGAGATGATCTTGACGAAGCCGCGGGGGTCGTTGTCGATCAGGGCCCTCGAGCTGGCCGCGAACGGGACCTTGGTCACCCGGATCTTCCGGCCCTCGGCGAAGGCGTCGGCCTCGGCCAGCCCGACGTCGGCGATCTCCGGCTCGGTGAAGATGGCCGACGGGGCGTGGTCGTAGTTGAGGTGGCGGTGGGCCACGGTGTGGCCGCCGATCACGTGCTCGGCGATCTTGCGGCCCTGCATGGAGGCGACCGAGGAGAGCGGCAGCTTCCCGGACAGGTCGCCGGCGGCATAGATGTGGGGCACGTTGGTCTGGCAGTGCTGGTTGATCGGCACGTAGCCGCCGGCATCCACCTCCACCCCGGCCGCCTCCAGGCCCAGACCCTCCGAGTTGGGGACCGACCCGATGGCCGCCAGCGCGTGGGAGCCGGTAGCTATCCGGCCGTCGTCGCAGCGCACCACCACTCCGGCTTCGGTCCGGTCCACCGCGATGGCCCGGGCCCCCTTCAGCAGCCGGACGCCGCGCCGGGTGAAATCGGCCTCGAGGACGGCCGCCACCTCGGGGTCCTTCTGGGGTAGCACCTGCTGCCGGCTGACGATGAGGGTCACGTCGGAGCCGAGCGAAGCGAACATGTGGACGAACTCCACCCCGGTCACCCCGGAGCCGATGACCACCAGGTGCTCGGGCAGCAGGTTGGGCGGGTAGGCGTCCCGGGTGGTCAGCAGGCGGTCGGCGTCGTGGTTGAACCAGTCGGGGACCCGGGGGCGGCTCCCGGTGCTGACCATCAGCGCGTCGGCCTCGAAGGTCCGGGGCCCGTCGGGGGTGTCGGCCACCACCGTGTGGGGCCCGGTGACAGTGGCGGTGCCCCGGACCAGCTCGACCTGCTGGCTGGTGAGGATCTTGGTGTTGCTCTGCTCGAGGTTGTCGCAGATGGCGGTGATCCGCTTGCGCAGCAGCTCCAGGTCGAGGGTGCCGCCGGCCCGCTCCACCCCCATGCCGGCGATGCGGTGGAGGTAGGACAGCGCCCCGCCGGTGGCGATCATCGCCTTGGAGGGGATGCAGTCCCAGAGGTTGGCCGCCCCGCCCACCACATCCCGTTCGATGAGGGTGACCTCGACCCCCAGCCGGGCGGCATGGGTGGCGGCCTGGTTGCCGGCCGGCCCGCCGCCGATGATCACGAAACGCATGGGTTCAGATTACGGGCCGGGCACGGATCCGGACCCTGCTCACCGGAGGGTCCCGGGGGCGGCTACCGTTCGGCGAACCGATTCTGTCCCCCGGCGCCTCCGGAGCCCGGGCCCCGACCCTCCGCCTCTCGAAAGGACCCTGTCCATGCCTCGCCTGTCTCTCCGTACCGCCAGCCTCGCCGCCCTGGCCGCCGGTGCCCTCGGACTGGCCGCCTGCAGCAGCTCGCCGTCGGCGTCGTCATCGTCCACCACCTCCACCACCGCCGGTTCCGCCACCACCGCCACCACCGCGGCTCCGACCGGGACCTCGGCCCCCGGGCAGATCGCCCCGGTGCCGAACCCGTCACCGGTGGGCACCTTCGGGACCAAGCCGGTGGTCAGCCCGCCCACCGGCACCCCCCCGAGCCAGCTGGAGAGCACCGACCTCATCACCGGGACCGGCACCGCGGTCGCCGCCAGCGACACGGTGACGGTGCAGTACGTGGGGGTGGCCTGGTCCAACGGGAAGCAGTTCGACGCCTCCTGGAACGACGGCAGCGGCCAACCGGTGTCGTTCCCGCTCAGCGGGGTGATCGCGGGATGGACGCAGGGGATGGTGGGCATGAAGGTGGGCGGCCGGCGCGAGCTGGTGATCCCCCCCAACCTCGGTTACGGGGCCAACCCGCCGGCGGGGTCGGGGATCGCGGTCAACGACACCCTCATCTTCATCATCGACCTGGTGAAGATCGGCTGACCACCGGTCGGGTCGGGCGCCGGGTCGACGGGCGGGTCGGGCACCGGGTCGGGGATCAGGTCGACGGGGTGGTGGTAGCCGCGGTCCCGCACTGGGCGGTGACGTAACCGGAGATGGTGTTGCCGGCATCGACGATCGGCTTGGCGTTGGACAGGGTGGTGATGTCCGACTGCAGGGTGGCCAGCTTGGTGGCGCTGGCCACTTTGGCCCTGACCTGCGTATAGAAGTCGGTGACCGTCTTGAAGGCGGTCTTCACCGCCGCCGAGGCGTTGGGCGCCGCGGCGGCGGCCGTCTGAAGCTCCGACTGACTCTCGGTGATGAAGGGCCCGAACGCGGTCTTGACCTTGGCGAGGTCATTGGTGTTCATGGCCGTGCTCAGCGCCTTGGAGAGATTGGACTCCTTGGAGCCGGAGGCGCTGGCCGCCAGCACGTCCTTGCAGAAGGTGCTGCCCGGATCCGCCCCGCCGGTGGTGGCGACGCTGGTGGTGGTCGAGCCCGACGACGCCTTGGTGGTGGTGGTCGAAGCCGAGTTGGTCCCCGAACTGCAGGCCGCCAGGCCGAGACCCGACGCCAGAACGGCAATTCCCATCAGCGTCCGCGGCCGAATCATGTGATTTCACTCCCTTGGTGCCCGATTGGACTTCGGGTGAGCGTAGCCCGCCCCCACCGGCCGGCCCGTGCGGGAGCTGGGCAAGATTCCCCTGATCTGGGAGTTTGGGCCGCCGGGACGGGGTCGACCGTTACGGATGGCAGGCGGTGGTGCTTCCCGGCAGCCGGTGGCGGTAGCGGACGACCACCCGGTAGCCAACCGCCGCCGCCCAGCTCACCGGCGGAATGAGGATGGCCCCGCCCACTCCTCGCCTCCAGCCCCGGGCGGCGAGCAGCGCCTTGGCCACCGCCCGGTGCCCGCGGAACCGGCGGCCCTCGCCGTCCACCCACCAGGCCGCCTGCCGGGCGGCTTCCGGGGTGAGCCCGAGCTGGGCCAGGCCGCCCTCCCCCAGGGACTGCCAGGACCGGGCCTCGGCCGGGGCCCTCCACCGGCGGGAGATGCCGACGGCCACCGAGGTGCAGAAGCCGCAGTCTCCGTCGTAGATCAGGATCGGCACCGGTGACGTGGTCACTGGTTGGAGGCTACCGCCCGTCTCGCCGACCCCTTCGGACGCGCTCGGGTTCAGTGGGCGGCGTTGTAGCGGTAGACGTTGGTCTGTCGGGTCTCGAACCCGAGCCGGACGTAGAGCCGGTTGGCCACTTCCCGGCTCGGCCGGGAGGTCAGGTCCACCGATTTCGCCCCCTCCGCCTCGGCCCGGGCCAGGGCGGCGATGACCAACGCTTCGCCGGCACCGGCACCCCGGGCCGACTCGTCGACCACCACGTCCTCGATCCAGGCCCGCACCCCGGTGGGGACCCGGAACAGGGCCAGGGTCAGCGAGCCGACGATGGCTCCGGACGGGTCGGTGGCCATCAGCAGCACCGACGCCGCGGAGGACACGATGGCTTCGAGGTCGGCAGCCGTCGGGGCGGGTGACGACGACGACAGCTGGGGGACCAGCCGGGCGAACGCCTCCACCATGTCCGGAGTCACCGAGAAGGCCTCCGACACCACCACCCGGCGGGGATTGGACCGGGGCGCCGGCGTCGAGCCGTTCATGTCGACCATCCGGCCATCCGGCGGCTCAGGCCTTGTCCGGATCGCCGCGCCAGATCGGGACCCGCACCGGGTCGTACAGCACCTCGATCGGCTCGCCCCGGAGAGCCGCGAACACGTGGCGGCCCCAGCGCTCGGCCCCGGCCAGCGGTTGGGGAAGGTCATCCAGCGAGAACCAACCCACGTCGGAGCACTCCAGGGGGTGGGCGTTGAGCTCGCCGCCCACCGCCCGGCACTGGAAGACCAACGAATAGAGAGGTATGCGGCTGATGCCGATCCGGAGCCCGTCGAGCACCGCGATGAGACGGACCACCTCCACATCGATGCCGGTCTCCTCCTCGACCTCCTTGACCACCACCTCGGCGGCGGAGTACCCGACGTCGGCCCATCCGGTCGGGTACAGCCACACCCCGGAGTCGGCCCGCTTGACCAGCAGGATCTCCCCCTGGTCGTTCCCGACCGCGGCGCCGACCGCCACCTTCGGGGTCACGTAGCCGGGGACGCCCTTCCCGACGCTGGACATCCACTCGTCGACCTGGCCGTCGGCGTCCTCGGCCCCGGCCGCACCCTCGTCGACGGTGACCCGGATGTCGGCGGCCACCCGGAGGATCTCCTCGAACCGCTCTTGCTCGTAGAGGGACTCGGTGAAGCCGAGACCGGTCCGGGCGATGCCGGCCAAGGCTTCGCTCCAGCGCAACAGCTGTTTGGTGGATGGGACAGGTTCCACCAACCCGACGCTACCTCACCACCGTCGGGGGGCCACCGCCGGCGACGGCCCCCGGGCGACCGGTTTCGGCCCCTTCCCGCGGCCCCCGGGCCACCGACGACCCGGCCGTCATGCGGCCTGCATACCGATCGACCACCGAATTCGGTCAGAATATGGCGTGCCCGTCAACGAGGACTGTCGTCACTACATCATGCAGACCACCCGCCACGAGGAGAAGCTCGAGCGGTGCCGGATGGGTGCCAACCAACAGCTCCCGTTCGCCTGCCCCGAGGGGTGCCTGTTCTACGAGCCGCGCAAGGTGTCGGGCGCCGGCTGGACGATCCGCACCACCGACGAGGGCTGAGCCCCCGTCGCCCTCAGCCCGTCTGGGTGGCCAGCACCGTGTAGGTGAGCGGAAGCCGGGGATGACCTTCCGGGGAGGACCACCGGCCCGGGGCCGTCTCCACCAGCCACGGGAAGACCTGGTGGACCGTCCAGTCGTGCTCTTCCAACACGTCGATCCGCAACCCACGGTGGATGAGGGCGGTCACCACCTCTCCGACACCGTGGTTCCACTCGTAGCTCCGGGTCTCCCGGAGCGGACGGACCGTATCGGTGTAGGTGAGGCTGGAATCGTCGACGAAGGGGTCCGGCTCTTCGAAATAGGAGTACTGGAGCTCGGTCGATTCGTTGGCCAGCGCCCAGGCCAGGGGGTGGACCTCATGGAGGTAGAGCCGGCCGCCCGGACGCACGGTGGCCGCCACCTGGTCGGCCCACCGCTCCACACTCGGAAGCCAGCACAGCGCCCCCAGGCTCACGTAGACGATGTCGAAGGTCACATGGCCGAGCGCCTCGGTGGCGGCGTAGACGTCCGAGCACACGAAATGGGCACGGTCCTCGAGCCCGGCCAGGCGGGCGAGCTCTTCGGCCTTCCGGATCGCCTCGGGGGAGAAGTCGAGGCCGGTGACCCGGGCGCCGGCGTCGGCCCAGGCCAGGGTGTCGAGCCCGAAGTGGCACTGGAGATGCAACAGGTCGAGGCCCCGCACGTCCCCGAGGACCTCGATCTCCCGGGAGCGGGGGCCGGGCCGGGTGCGGAGCCAACCGTCGACGTCGTAGAAACGGGAGGCGGCGTGGACCCCCACCCGCTCGTCCCACTTGCGGCGATTGGCGAACAGCCACTCTTCAGTCGTCTCGTCCATCAACTCCCCCGCATCCGGTGGCGTTCGTCGATCAGCTCTCGACGACGTCGCCCAGCAGGTCCACCTGCACGCCTTCTCCCTGCAGCCATTCCACCGCCCGGTCGACGGTGGTCCCGTTGCCGTCGAGCTCGCAGATGATCCACCCGCTGTGCTCACCCACGTCCGCCCGCCGGATGTTCGGCACGATGTCGAGCTCCTTGATCAAACGGGCGATGATCGGCTCGCGCACCAGCTCCTCGGGAAACGTCAGCTTGACCCGGACCCCGATCATCGAGTTCCCCCCGGGGAGGCCAGCGACATCCCCGACACCGCCGCCTCGCCGTCCAGGGCCTGGTTGAGATTCCCCGAACGGAACCCGTCGAGATCGAGGGTCACGTACCGGTAGCCGGCGGCGTGCACCGCGGCCGTCACCTCGGCCCGGAGGGCGATCACCGCGTCCAGGTCCTCGGCCGTCACCTCGATGCGGGCGGTGTCGCCGTAGTGGCGGACCCGGAGTTGGCCGATGCCGAGGGCCCGCAGGCCCGACTCCGCCTCGGCCACCGACCGCAGGGTCCCGAGGGTGACCGGGGTGCCGTAGGGCACCCGGGAGGCCAGACACGCGGCGGCCGGCTTGTCCCAGGTCCGGAGGCCCAGGGCCCTCGACCAGGCCCGCACGTCGGCCTTGGTGAACCCCGCCTCGACCAGGGGGAAGGCCGCCCCCCGTTCGGCGGCCGCGGCCTGTCCGGGCCGGTGGTCGCCGAGGTCGTCGAGGTTGACCCCGAGGACGACGGTGGATCCTTCGCCGTCCGGCTCGCCGGCCAGGATGGGGGCGAGCGCCTCCAGCAAGGATGCCTTGCAGTGGTAGCACCGGGAGCCGTCATTGGCCGAGTAGGCCGGATCCGCCAACTCGTCGGTCTCCACCTCCACCCACCGGAGGCCCCACTCGCCGGCCAGCGCCCGGCAGTCGGCCAGCTCCTCGGGGGCCAGCGACGGGGAGACGGCGGTGGCGCACAACACGCGGTCGGGTCCCAGGGTGTCGGTGGCCACCCAGGCCACGAAGGCGGAGTCGGCACCGCCGCTGAAGGCGACGATCACCTTTCCCATCGAGCGGAAACTCGAACGCAACGCCTCCAGGTCCCCGCCGGGCCCGGTCGAGGCCGCTGGCGGCAACTCAGGCACTGTGCACCGCGGTGGCCATCACCGTCTCGACCGGCGCCACCATGCCGGTCACGAAGGTCCCGAACTCGGCGAACCGGGCCGAGCCCTCGTCGAACCGCATCGAGTACACGCAGTCCTTCAGATCGTCGGGACGCACCCCGAACAGGGTGACCCCCCACTCCCAGTCGTCGATGCCGGTGGATCCGGTGATCAGCTGCAGGATCCGTCCGGCGAAGGTCCGGCCCACCGCGCCATGGGCCAACATCAGGGCCTTCCGATCGTCGAACGGTAGGGAGAACCAGTTGGAGCCCTCGGCATCGCCGCGGCGTTTGGACATCGGGTAGAAGCAGAACGCCGACATCCCCTCCGGCGGCAACTGCGGGTACAACCGCTTCTGCTTCATCTCGTCGGGGATGCCGGCGGCGTACTCGGACACCTCGGTCAGGGAAACGAACGAGTCGACCACCACCAGGCCGGCCGCCTGGAGGTCGGTCTGCAGCCCCCGCAACCGCCACAGGTCGGCCCCCAGGGCCATGAACCCCACGTCGGCCTTGTGACCGAGGAGCGACACCGACACCACCTGGACGTCGTCGGCCTCGGCCTGTTTCACCGCCCGGGTCACCGCCTCGACGTCGACCCCCGGAGCCGATCCGGCCGGCGCCGACCAGGGGATCTTGCAGAAGAGGTGGAGGACGCCCCAGCCGGTGGACGGGGAGACGGGTTCGGTCACAGGGCTGAGTCTAGGGGCGATCCCCACCCCTCACGAGGGGGTCCCGGGCCCCTACGGGGCGGGAGGACGCCGAACACGAAGGGCGCCCCGGAGGGCGCCCTTCGTTCACTTCAGCTGGTCGACCCCCACCGGGGCCACCGACGGGGCGACGACTTAGAAGTCGTCCATCCCGCCGCCGGGCATGCCGCCGCCGTCATCGCTGGGCTTGTCCACGATGACCGCCTCGGTGGTGAGGAACAGGGCGGCGATGGAAGCCGCGTTCTGCAGTGCCGAACGGGTCACCTTCACCGCGTCGATGACACCGGCCTCGAACAGGTCCTCGTACTCGCCGGTGGCGGCGTTGAGGCCCTGGGTCGGCTTCTTGAGGTTGCGCACCTTGTCGACGATGACCCCGCCCTCCATGCCGGCGTTGACGGCGATCTGCTTCAGCGGCTCCTCGACGGCCCGGGCCACGATGCGGGCACCGGTGGCCTCGTCACCCTCGAGCTTGTCGGCGGCGTCGTTGACCGCGGTCTGGGCCCGAAGCAGGGCCACGCCCCCACCGGGAACCACGCCCTCTTCGATGGCGGCCTTGGTGGTGGACACCGCGTCCTCGATGCGGTGCTTCTTCTCCTTGAGCTCCACCTCGGTGGCGGCGCCGACCTTGATGATGGCCACGCCTCCCGACAGCTTGGCCAGGCGCTCCTGGAGCTTCTCCCGGTCGTAGTCGGAGTCGGTGTTGTCGATCTCGGCCTTGATCTGGTTGATCCGGCCCTTGATCTCGTCCTCGGATCCCGACCCCTCGACGATGGTGGTCTCGTCCTTGGTGACCACGATCTTGCGGGCCTGGCCGAGCAGGTCGAGGCCGACCGACTCGAGCTTGAGGCCGACCTCCTCGGTGACGACCTGGCCGCCGGTGAGGATGGCGATGTCCTGCAACATCGCCTTGCGACGCTCACCGAAGCCGGGAGCCTTCACCGCCACGCTCTTGAACGTGCCCCGGATCTTGTTGACCACCAGGGTGGCCAGCGCCTCGCCCTCGAGGTCCTCGGCGATGATGGCCAGCGACTTGCCGCTCTGCATGACCTTCTCCAACAGCGGGAGCAGGTCGCGGACGGCGGTGATCTTGGAGCCGACCAGCAGGATGTAGCAGTCCTCCAGGACGGCCTCCATGCGCTCGGGATCGGAGACGAAGTAGGGGGAGATGTAGCCCTTGTCGAAGCGCATGCCCTCGACCAGGTCCATGTCCATGCCGAAGGTCTGGGACTCCTCGACGGTGATGACCCCGTCCTTGCCCACCTTGTCGATGGCCTCGGAGATCATGCCGCCGATCTCCGAGTCGGCCGCCGAGATGGAGGCGACCTGGGCGATCTGACCCTTGGAGTCGGTGTCCCGGGCGATGCCGCGCAACGAGGCGACCGCCGCCTCGACCCCGGCCTCGATGCCCTTCTTCAGGCTCATCGGGTTGGCGCCGGCGGCCACGTTGCGGAGTCCTTCGTGGACCATGGCCCAGGCCAGGACGGTGGCGGTGGTGGTGCCGTCACCGGCGACGTCGTCGGTCTTCTTGGCGACTTCCTTGACCAACTCGGCACCGATGCGCTCGAAGGGGTCCTCGAGCTCGATGTCCTTGGCGATGGACACGCCGTCGTTGGTGATGGTCGGTGCGCCCCACTTCTTGTCGAGCACAACGTTGCGGCCTTTCGGGCCGAGGGTGACGCGTACGGCGTCGGCGAGCTTGTTCATGCCGCTCTCGAGGGCTCGGCGGGCCTCCTCGTCGAACGTGATCAACTTGGCCATCAGGTGTTCCTCCGTGGGTTCTTCAGCGTGGATGTAGGGCTATTAGCACTCTAGACTGTCGAGTGCTAATAGCAAACCACTCCTACCGGCAAACCGCAACCGCACCCGACCCGAAATTCGGGTTTCCTGGCCAGGGTACCGGCGCCCCTCGGGCTCACCCCCAGGTCAGAGCCGCACCGAGGCCCCGCCGAGGCCCCATCGAGGCCCCGCCGAGACCGGAGTTACTCGTCCAGCACCGGTTCGATGGCGTCCGGGTCCGGCTCGCCCACCTCTTCGGTGACCAGGGTGTGGACGACCTCTTCGGGATCTCCCTCGACGTTGACCGGCTCACGGGGGTCGGGAAGGGCTTGGTCGGCCACCGCCGATCAGCCCCCGGCCACCGCCGGCACGATGGAGAGGGTCTCCCCGTCGGCCACCGGGGTGTTGAGCCCGTCGAGGAAGCGCACGTCCTCGTCGGTCAGGAAGACGTTCACGAACCGCCGGAGCTGGCCGGCGTCGTCGAACAGGCGGCCGGCGAACCCCGGATGGGCGGCGTCGAGGGCCTTGAGGGCCTCGCCCACCGTGGACCCCTCGACGGCGACCTCGCCGGCCCCGCCGGTCAGGGTGCGGAGCTGGGCCGGTACCCGGATGGAGATGCTCACGAAATGCTCCTTGTCTCCCGGTCAGAGCCGTCGGACGTCAGCTGGGCGGCGGTCGAGTCGAGCTCGTCGAACTGGCTGAAGGCCTCGTCGAAGGCATCGAGGGTCGGGGTGATGGTGGCGGACGGCCCCACCGTGCCCGCCAAGGCCTCCACCGTCTTCAGGCCGTGGCCGGTGACCATGGCCACCACCCGCTCGTCGGAGCGGATGGCGCCCTGGGCGGCCAGCTTGGCCAGGGTGGCGATGGTCACCCCGCCGGCGGTCTCCGCGAAGATCCCCTCGGTGCGGGCCAGGAGCCGGATGCCGTCGATGACCTCCTCGTCGGTCACCGCCGCGCACGACCCGCCCGACTTCCGGATGACGTCGAGGGCGTACCACCCGTCGGCCGGATTGCCGATGGCCAGCGATTTGGCGATGGTGGACGGCTTCACCGGTCGGATGGCGTCGGTCCCCTCGGCGAAGGCGGTGGCCACCGGGGCGCAGCCGACCGACTGGGCGCCGGAGATCCGCACCGATGGCGCCTCGTCGAGCAGCCCGACCCGGCCCAGTTCCTCGAAGCCCTTGGCGATCTTGGTCAACTGGCTGCCCGAGCCGATCGGCACCACCACATGGTCGGGAGCCTGCCATCCGAGCTGCTCGGCCACCTCGAAGGCCAGGGTCTTGGATCCCTCCGCGTAGTAGGTGCGGACGTTGACATTCACGAACGCCCACGTCGGCCGTTCGCTGGTCAGCTCGGCACACAGCCGGTTGACGTCGTCATAGGTGCCGTCGACCGCGATCACCCGGCCGCCGTAGACGGTGGTCATGGTGATCTTGGCCTTCTCCAGATCGGAGGGGATCAGCACCACCGACTCCATCCCCGCCCGGGCGGCGTGGGCGGCCACCGAGTTGGCCAGGTTCCCGGTGGAGGCACAGGCGGCCACCTTGAACCCGAGCTGGCGGGCCTTGGTCAGCGCCACCGACACCACCCGGTCCTTGAACGATCCGGTCGGGTTGGCGGTGTCGTCCTTGATCCACAACTCGCCCAACCCGAGCTCGGCGGCCAGCCGGTCGGCCCGCACCAGCGGGGTGAACCCGGCGCCCAGATCGACCGGGGCGGCATCGGCCACCGGCAACAGGTCGCCGTACCGCCAGATCGACCGGGGGCCGGCGGCGATCCGCTCGCGGGTCACGGTGGCGGCGATCCGCTCGTAGTCGTAGGTCACCTCGAGGGGGCCGAAGCAGTAGTCACAGACGTGCAGCGCCTCGGCTGGATAGGCGCGGCCACACTCTCGACAGCGCAGCCCGGTTACAAAGTCCACAATGGGTCTCCTCATCGCTCGGGCATTGGCACCTGGAACTTCATTCCGACCCATTTGGGCGGGTCGGAGTTGGTTCTGGTTGCCGCAGCGTCACAGGGCCCGGTCCCTCAGCTGCTCTGGATGATGACCTCTATGTTGGACGATGGAGAGGGCGCGCGTCAATGGCGGGCCCGGGGACCGGCCGGCGAGGCCGCCGAATACAGTGGGGACACCATGGGCCAGCAGCCGACCGGAGAGGACCTGGTGGTGGCCGTGCCCTGCTTCCGGGCTGGGCGCCCGCTGCTACCCCTATTCCCAGTTCAACGCCTCGATGTTGGCCGAGGCGAAGGGCGATCGGCGCATCTCGGTGTGCATCCCGGCCCGCGACGAGGCCACCACCGTCGGCACCGTGGTGGCCGCCATCATCAGTGCCCTGACCGCCGGATCGGGAGGGGTGCCCCTGGTCGACGAGGTGCTGGTGGTCGACGACGGTTCGACCGACGGGACCGCGGAGCTGGCCCGACAGGCCGGTGCGGTGGTGGTACCGGCCGAGCCGGGGATCACCGGGCCGAGGCCCGGCAGCAAGGGACAGGCCATGCGGACGGCGGTGGAGGTGGCCACCGGGGATCTCATCGTCTTCGTCGACGCCGACGTCACCAACTTCGGGTCCCACTTCGTGACCGGGCTGCTCGGACCCCTCCTGGTCGACGACTCGATCAACCTGGTCAAGGGGTACTACCAGCGGCCTCTCCACGGGGCCCCGGACGGCGGCGGGCGGGTCACCGAGCTGGTGGCCAAGCCCATCATCGATCTGCTGTTTCCGGACCTGGCCGGCATCCTCCAGCCGTTGGCCGGCGAGACGGCCGCCCCCCGGTCGGTGCTCGAGAAGTGCGGACTGGCCGACGGCTACCAGGTGGAGCTGGCGTTGTTGATCGATGTGGCCGCCGACTTCGGGGCCGAGACCATCGCCCAGGTCGACCTCGGGGTGCGGGCCCACCGGAACCGCCCGCTGTCGGAGCTCCGCCCTCAGGCCACTGACATCCTCCGGACCGCGCTGGCCCGGGCCGCCATCGACCGCGCCGGCTGAGCGCACCCCCGACCCGGGCTCAGGACGCCGCCTATGGCATCGGCGAGCCAGTCCAATCCGCCGCCTTTGAGCGAATCAATCGGGCCATTCGCTCAAAGGCGGCGCTTGGTCATACCTCGGGGAAGCCTCCAGCCACCTCCGCCGAGCCACCCGTTGACTACGGCGATGCGGTGCATGCTGCACGCTCGACCGAAAACGCGAAGAGTGCCACGGCCCTGACGACCGTGGCACTCGACGAAAAGGAAACGTCCCGACCGGTCAGGAAGTGGACCCCACCAGATCGGCATCCCGGCAGCCGGAGCCGACCAACTCCGGCTCGAACGGCCAGATGCCGTCTCCGTGGCGGACAACCGGGTCGCCGGCATCCGGCGCCTCAACCTCTGCCCGCCCCTCACCGTCCGCGGCGCCGGCCGCGGCCGCCGCCCGGGCCCGGCGACGAGCCGGGACCAGCATGGCGGTCACCGCGCCGATGATGACCACGCCGGCGCCCACCGCGATGGCCGGCTTCAGCCCGCTCACGTAGGCCGCACCGGAGGCGTAGCTGCCCGACGAGGAGAACACCGCGCCGAGCACGGCGATCCCGAGCACCCCGCCCAGCTCCCGGAAGGCGCTGTTGGTGCCCGAGGCCACCCCCTCGAGGCGGGTGGGCACCGAGCCGAGGACCAGGGAGGCCAGCGGGACGAAGAACAGGGTCATGCCCACCCCGGCCACCACGAAGGCGGGGACGAAGTCGATGTACGGGGTGGTGGGGCTGGTGAGCGCCACCAGCCAGAACAGCCCGACCGACTGCAGGATCAGTCCGCTGACCACCAGGATCTTCCCGCCCCACCGCTCGGCCAGCAGGCCGACCACCGGGGCCAGCAGCATGGCCATCCCCGTCCAGGGCAGCACCCGCAGCCCGGCGCTCAGCGGGGAGTACCCCTGCACGGTCTGGAGGAACTGCGACAGGAAGAAGATGGAGCCGAACATCCCGAAGCTGAACAGCATGGCGGTCACGTTCACCATTGCGAACGCCCGGTTCTTGAACAGCCGCACGTCGAGCATCGGATGGTCCGACCGCAGCTCCCACCACAGGAAGGCGACCAGGGCGGCGATCCCGATGGCGAAGGACGACAGGACGCCCTGGCTGCTCCATCCGTGGGCGTTGCCCCGGACCAGGCCGAAGACCAGCCCGAACAGGCCCAGGCTGACCAGCGCCACTCCGACCAGGTCGAGCCGGGACGCCGAGCCGCGGGACTCCCGCAGCTTCCACCAGGCCAGCGGGACCAGCACCAGGCCGATGGGGACGTTGAGCCAGAAGATGTACTGCCAGGCCCACCCGGTGGTGACCGCCCCGCCCACCAGCGGGCCGAAGGCCACCGCGGTGCCACCGATCGCCCCCCAGATGCCGAGGGCGGCGTTCCGGCGCTCGGGGGTGACCGCCGCGCTCAACAGGGTGAGGGACAGCGGCATGATCATGGCGCCGCCGGCCCCCTGGACGGCTCGGGCGGCGATGAGGGTGGAGATGTTGGGGGACAGGGCGGCCGCCGCCGACGCCACCGTGAAGATGGCGATGCCGAGCACGAAGATCCGCCGCCTCCCGAACCGCTCGCCGATGGCGGCGGCCGTCAGCAACAGGACCGCGAAGGTCAGGGTGTAGGCGTTGACCGTCCACTCGAGCCCGGAGAGCCCGGCGTGGAGGTGGACCCGGATGACCGGCAAGGCGGTCGAGACCACCAGGTTGTCGAGCGAGGCCATGAAGAGGGCCAGGCCGGTGATGACGATGGCCCACACCGCCTTCGACCGCGCCCCTCGGCCGGCCGGGGCGGCCGCTGCCTCGGGCGGCCCGCCGTCAGTGGGAGGGCCGGCCGGCACTGATCTTTCGAGGGTGAGGCTCATGGCGGTGTTCTCCTTCAGATGAGGGGTGGGAGGGGTGCTGGCGATCCGACCGTTGACGTTGACCGGGATGGCGGGGGCGGTCGGGCGGGTGCGAACCCGGGCTCGCCGGCTCCCGGACCGAGTTGGTTGTGAGTGGTTACTACCTAACCGGGGCAAAAAAAGGGGGACTGACAAGGGCTTATTCGGGTTCATGCCGATACCTCCTGATGGATGTCATCGCTGGACTGTCGCCGCTCTTGGAGGGCACGGCCGGCGGCGGCGGCGGCTTCGCGCTTTTCCGGTTGGGGACAGAAGGACTGGGCCCAGTGGTCGGGGATCGACAGCAGGTCGATGGCCGTCATCACACTGATCATCATCCCGGTGGCGAAGAACTGGCGGACGGCATCCTCGTCGAGGCCGAGGCGCTCGTCGACCATTTGCCACAGCACCTCGAAGGTGCGCCGGCAGCTGCGGGCGATGTCGGCATCCCCGGTGGCGGCGGCGAAACCGTGCATCTGCACCTGGAGCAGATCCGGATCCTGCATCAACTCCAGGTACGCCTCGCCCATGGCATGGAGGGCGTCCTCGCCCTCGAGGCCCTCGCCCGCCCTGGTCAGCTCCCGGATGATCCGGTCCCCCACCAGGTCGTAGGTGGCGATGAAGAGGTCCTTCTTGGTGCCGAACAGCCGGAACAGGTAGGGCTGGGAGATCCCGGCCCGGGTGGCGATGGCGTCGGTGGAGGTGCCGGCATACCCGGAGCGGGCGAATTCGGTGATGGCGGCGGCCAGCACCGCGGTGCGCCTCTCGTCGGCGGTCTGTCGGGTGGAAACCATCACTCCTCCATTGTGAGTGGTTACTCACTATCTTGTCAAGTGGCCAGGTGCCGCCCTTGGAAATCCGGGGTTCGGACCCGGCCCCACCGGGTAGGGTCGGGGCGTGGCAGCCGCCCCCCCGGTCCCTGCCGGCGACGGTTCTCTCGCCGACACGGTGCTCGTCTCCAACCGGGGCCCCCTCTCGTTCCACTTCGAGGACGGTCGTCCGGTGGCCGGCGTGGCGGCTGGAGGCCTGGCCGGCTCCCTCCATCCCCTGGTGGCGGGGACCGGCGCCACCTGGGTGGCCTGCGCCCTGGGCGACGCCGACCGCCTGGCCATCTCCGAGGGTCTGGCCACCGAGCCCGGGCTCCGGCTCGAGCTGTTGGAGCCCGACCCGACGCTCTACCAGATGGCCTACGACGTGGTCTCCAACGCCACCCTCTGGTTCTGCCACCACCATCTGTTCGACGCCGCCCGCCGGCCCCGGTCCGACGAGCACTGGACCGAGGCGTGGGAGGCCTACCGGGACTACAACCGGATGTTCGCCGCCCGGGTGGCCGAGGTGGCCCCGTCCGGTGGGCGGGTCCTCATCCACGATTACCACCTGTCGCTGCTGGGCTCCGAGCTCCGCCGGCTCCGGCCCGATCTCCGCACCGTCCACTTCACCCACACCCCGTTCGCCGACCCCGTCGGCGCTGCGGATGCTCCCGGTGGCGGTGGCCGAGGAGCTCCTGGTCGGCATGGCCGGCTACCACGCCCGGGGATTCCACTGCGACCGCTGGGCCGCCGGCTACCGGGCCTGCCAGCTCGAGCTCGGCCCGGGCCGGCAACGGGAGGGCAACGGGATCTCCACCTTCACCTCCGCACTGACCCCCGACCCCGACCAGCTGGCCATCAGCGCCGCCGAGCCGGAGGTCGGCCAGGCACTGGTGGCGCTGGAGGAGGCCATCGGCGGTGCCGACCGCCAGGTCATCGTGCGGGTCGACCGGATGGAGCTCTCCAAGAACCTCCTCCGCGGCTTCTGGGCCTTCGAGGAGCTCCTCGAGCAGCAACCCCGGCTCCGCCAGCGGGTGGTCTTCGTGGCCATGGCCTATCCCTCCCGCCAGGGACTGGCCGAGTACCTCGCCTACCAGAACGAGGTGGAGTCGACGGTGGCCCGCATCAACGAGCAGTGGTCCACCCCGGACTGGACCCCGATCATCCTCCTGGTGGAGGACGACTACCCGTCGTCGGTGGCCGCCCTCACCCGCTACGACGTGCTGCTGGTCAATCCGATCCGCGACGGGTTGAACCTGGTGTGCAAAGAGGGGCCGCTGGTCAACACCCGCAACGGGGTGGTGGCGCTGTCCCGGGAGGCCGGTGCCTTCGAGGAGCTCTGGCCGGGGGTGCTCGAGGTGAATCCCTTCGACGTGGGTGGCACCGTCTCGGTGCTCGCCCAGGGGTTGGCCATGGAGGACGACGAACGGGCGGCCCTGGCCAAGACCCTCCGGGAGCTCATCCTCAGCCGGCCCCCCGCCACCTGGTTGCGCGACCTGCTCACCGCCGCCGGCTGAACGCCGGGCTCAGCCGGCCCCACCCGAGGCCCGGTCGGCCAGCCACCCCAACACGGCCAGGGCGCCCGCCGGACCCCCGACCACCACGTCGGCGGCGGCGGCCATCTTCGGCGAGCTCTCGTCATCGACGGCGGCCACCTTCACCGTGAAGGTCCCCCGCATCTCCGAGGCCCGGTCGAGGGCGGCGAAGGCCGGGAGGTCTCCGAGGTCGTCGCCCACGAAGCAGGCGGCGGCGACCCCGTCGATCAGCTCGGCGGTCACCGAGCCCTTGTCGACGGCCAGGGGCGGTCGCAACTCGATGCTCATCCGTCCCCGGTGGGTCTCCAGGCCGGTGGCGGCGGCCTCCGCCTCCGCCAACGCCACCGCCGTCCCGGACCGGGCCGGGTCCCGCCTCCAGTGGACGGTGACGGCCAGCCCCTTCGACTCGACGGTGACCCCGGCCGGGGCCCCCGACTCCAGGCGGGCCACGCTGCCCGCCACCACCCGGCGCCACTCCTCGGCCCCGGGGGCGGTGACCACCCCGCCGGCACCTTCCGACCGCTCGAGCCCGTAGAGGCCCACCAACTTGAGCCGGGCTGCCGGCCTCAGCCGATCGGCCAGGAACGACAGCGGCCGGCCGGAGACCACCGCCACCGTCCCGAACCGGTCGGCGAGCCGGTTGAGGATGGGTCCGACCCCCGGCAGCGGTTGCACCGCGGCCGGGTCGGTGATGATCGGGGCCAGGGTGCCGTCGAAGTCGATGAGGATGGCGGTGGCCGCCGGATCATCCAACAGCGGCGCCAGCGCCGCCACCACCTCCGGCCCGAGGTCGGGCCCGCCGGCGTCCCCCTGGCTCAGGACTGGGCCCGGGTGGTGGTGGTGGTGGCCCGGGTGGTGGTGGTGGTCGAGTGGGCTCTGGTCGTGGTGGTGGTCGGTCGGGTGGTGGTGGTGGTCGGCTGTCCGATCTTCGACGCCACGTCGGGCCCGACCACCACGACGACCTGGGCGGTCCCCACCGCGCCGACCGGGGCGGCGGAGGTCAGCGGTTGGACCCCGCTGGCCGGAACGCCGAGGAACTTGGCGATGGCCGCCGCCGACGGCTGGAGGCCGGCCACGTAGTAGACGACCGAGGCACTGACGTTGGAGGTGGCGTTCTCCGCCGGCAGGATCTGCCAACCCTGAGCTTGCAGCTCGGTGGAGATCGAGCCCGCCGCCCCCGACACATTCGACCCGTTGGCCACCACCACCGGCACCTTGGACGGCGGGGTCGTCGTGGTCGTGGTCGTGGGATGCCCGGACGGGGTGGTGGTCGTGGTGCCGGCCCGGGTGGTGGCGGCGGTGGCGGCCGACGAGGAAGGGGTGGCCGGATGGACGTAGTGGAGCGACACCGCGGTGGCGATGATGAACACGATCAGGACCATGGCGGCCCGACCGATCATGGGCGGACGCTCCCCATCGGCACCTTGCTCCGACGGGGTTCCGCCATGTCCGGATTGATCGGTCATCTCGGTCCAGCCTGCCAACCAGGGAGTTCTGATGCAAGCGTTTCCGATTTGGCCGATCTCGAGGCCGGCGATGCGACCCGGCCAAGCCCGGGTTCACCCCGCTTCGACCGGTAGGCTTCCGGGGGAATCGGGCCTGCCCGGTTCGTGGCCGGTGTGGCGCAGTTGGTAGCGCAGATGATTTGTAATCATCAGGTCGTGGGTTCGATTCCCACCGCCGGCTCGAACTTTCCACCGAGGTACTCGGCCCTCATCTAGGGTGCAGACACGTGAGTCGGCACAACGGCCACGCCCTCGGAGAGGATCGAAGGTACCGCACCCGTGAGGATCTCCCGAATGGGCTGGGCCAGGTCACTCGCCCCTCGCGTTCAACAGTCGGATCGAGCGCCGGCTCCCACGCCTTCACCATGAGACATCGGGTTGGTCTCGACGGTGGCTGAAGGGCCGGAGACCGGGGATCGCACCCTCAATCGGCTCGCCGTCCTCGTCTTCGGCGGTGGCGCCGTCCTCCTGGCTCCATGGATCGTGGTGCTGTACCTCAGCCAACGGGAGGTGGCCGGTGGCTACCACCTGAGGCTGACGTCCCTGGGCATGTCGGTGTTCACCGTCGTCGGATTGCTGATGGCCGCGGCCGCCTTCCGCCAGATAAAGCCGAGTGCGGTGGTGTGGATCGGATCCGCCGCCACCTACCTGTTCATTTCCGCCTGGTTCGACACCATCACCGCCAACCACCGCCCGGTGGCCGTGGCGTTCATCTATGAGTTCTGGGTCAAAGTGCCGCTGATCGCCTACTCCATCTGGTTCGCACTCAAGGCGACCAGAGATCGGGGAACCCGGTCGGTACCCCGATGGTTTCCGATCCTGTGCGTCATCGCGGTTGTCGTTCTCATCCCCCTGTTCGTCATCGTTGCCAGTGTCGGTCCCCGTACCGCCCAGCTCCACAACCTGCGTCTCTTCTGGACCGGCCTCGACATCTTCGAGCTCATCGGGCTGGCCCTCACCGGCTGGTGCCTCTTCCGACGTTCGCGCTACGTGGCGGTGACCGCCACCATCACCGGAACCCTTCTCTTCAGTGACGCCTGGTTCAACTTCGTGACCACGGTCGGAAAACAACACCGGGCGGCGTTCGTGATGGCGCTGGTCGAGGTTCCGGCTTCCTTCTACTCGTTCGTCATCGCCCGTCGGGAGATTTCTTCCTGGCCCGTCACCACCGCCGAAGACTCGTTGACGGCGGACAGGGAACACCGCCATCGACACTCGACCCACCCCCCAGGCGAACAGGCTTCTCCGGAGGGGGGACTGACCGGGTCGGCAATCCTCACCTTGACTCGGGAATGCACCGGCATCGAGCTTCGACGGGGCCGATTCGAGATCTGGGTCGATGGCCAGCGCGTCGGCGCCCTCGAACCTCACGAAACGGTCGATATCCCGGTCGAGCCCGCCCATCACACCCTGCGGATCCGGGCCGGCCGATACTCCAGCCACGATCGCTCGTTCGACGTCGCCCAAGGTGAGGTCGTCAGCTTCCGCGTCCACGGCGCCATGCTCTGGCCACGGTACGTCGTGTCGATGGTGAAGCCGGACCTGGCGATTTCGCTCACGGGTCCGGCCCTGCCGGCACCGGCGGGCTGACCGGCGGAACGCCGTCCCCGCCACTGCCCCGCGGTACCGACTACGCCGGCCGGTAGGTCAACAGGAGTACGCCATTCTCGACTGCCTGGGTGGTGAGCGTCAGCTCCGAGACGACCTCGGCATCCGGGAAGACGCGCTTGCCGCTCCCGAGGATGATCGGGAAGACCATCAGCCGGTACTCGTCCACCAGTCGGTTCTGGACCAGGGTGTGGACCAGCCGGCTGCTCCCGGCCACCAGTAGGTCGCCGCCGGGCCCGGACCTCAGCTCGGATATCTCGGCCACTGTGTCGCCCCGGAGCACGGTGGTGTCGCCCCAGGTCGCCTCCGCGTCCGACAGCGTCGACGAGACCACGTACTTGGGCACGTTGTTCATCTTGTCGCCGAACTCGTCGCCGCCCATCGCCGGCCAGGCGGCGGCGAAGGCCTGATACGTCACCCTCCCGAGGAGAAGGGCGTCGGCGGCCATCAGCTCGTCGAATTTGAACTTGCCCCCTTCCGGCCCCCGCTCGAACTTGAAGGTCCAACCCCCGTAGGTGGTCCCCTCCGCGCCGCCGGGGTCTTCCATCACCCCGTCCAACGATGCGAACTCCGTGACGACGATCCTGCTCATGGCTTTTCCTCCCTGGTGTCGTGGCCGGCAAGCTGCCGGCCTTCACCTCAACTACGAACGGGATCGGCGCCGATCGACACCTCCGGCGGGGATACTTCTCCAGGAACCCAGGACGCACCGGGGAGGGACCCGATCCCCGCGTCTGGCCGGTCATCCGCGCCGAGGCTTGAAACGAACAACAAAAGGGTAAGTTAAATGACTGACGGCGCACCCAGGCCTCCGCCGGCCGTCTCGACCCTGATTGAAACAGCTGAGGAGCAGCTATGCCCAATCTGTTGGCGAACGTGGACAATACGTCTCTGACCAGCCGATTTCTCCGAACGCGGGCGTTGACCGACACGCTGGCCGCCCCCCTGTCCGCCGAGGATCAGACCGTCCAGTCGATGCCCGACGTAAGTCCCACCAAGTGGCATCGCGCCCACACTTCGTGGTTTTTCGAGACCTTCCTGCTCGGCCCCGGTCTGAAGGGATACCAACCCTTCCATCCGGCCTACGAGTACCTGTTCAACTCCTATTACGAGGGGGTCGGCACCCCCTACCCCCGCGACCAGCGCGGGCTGCTGTCCCGGCCCGGGATCGAGGAGATCGCCGACTACCGGGCGCATGTGGACGCCGCCATGGAGCGGTTGCTGGGCGAACCCCTCGACGACCCCACCCGCGGGCTGATCGACCTCGGCATCCACCACGAGCAGCAGCACCAGGAGCTGCTGTTGATGGACATCAAGAACGTCCTCTGGCGGAACCCCCTCCACCCCGCCTACGCCGACCTGCCGGCGCCCGGCCACGGAAGCTGGGAACCACCGGTGACCAACTGGACCGAGCATCCCGGCGGCATGGTGGACATCGGCCACCAGGGGACCGGCTTCGCCTTCGACAACGAATGTCCGCGTCACACCGAGCTGCTGAGCCCGTTCGCAGTCGCCGATCGGCCGGTGACCTGCCAGGAGTGGGTGGCGTTCATCAATGACGGCGGGTACCGCCGACCCGAGCTCTGGCTGTCGGACGGGTGGGCGGCGATCCGGAACCAGGGGTGGGACTCGCCCCTGTACTGGACCCGGGTGGACGCCCAGTGGCACATCTTCACCCTGGGTGGATCCCGACCCATCCATCCCAACGAGCCGGTCTGCCACATCAGCTACTACGAGGCCGACGCCTATGCCCGGTGGGCCGACGCCCGCCTGCCCAGCGAGGCGGAGTGGGAGACGGCGGCCACCGCCGGAGCCGAGGGTGGCAATTTCCTCGATCCGGGGAAACTCCACCCCGCCGCGCTCTCCCCGCGGGAGGCGGCGGTCGGCACCGTCCTCGGCGGCGACGTCTGGTCCTGGACCTCCTCGTCGTATGCCGCCTATCCCGGGTTTGAAACCGCCGCCGGGGCGGTCGGTGAGTACAACGGCAAATTCATGGTCAACCAGTACGTCCTGCGGGGCGGGTCGTGTGTCACCCCGGCCGACCATGTGCGGGCCTCCTACCGGAACTTCTTTCCCCCGTCGGCCCGGTGGGCGTTTTCCGGCCTGCGGCTGGCCCGGAATGCCTGAAGCCGAGGGCGTCACCTCGATGACCACCGCCGGACCCACCTTCGTCGCCCCAACCCTGGACGTCCATCTCACCGACGACGATCTCCGCCACGCCCTCGAGCACGACGTGCGGAACGGGCTCACCGCCTCGCCGAAACAGCTTCCCCCCGTCTACTTCTACGACGACCGGGGGAGCCAGCTGTTCGACC
Organism: uncultured Acidimicrobiaceae bacterium; assembly: GCA_963819695.1. Taxonomy (GTDB): domain Bacteria; phylum Actinomycetota; class Acidimicrobiia; order Acidimicrobiales; family RAAP-2; genus DASZIT01. The sequence continues at coordinate 91,516 of CAWFXD010000003.1, forward strand.
AGATCACCCGGCTGCCGGAGTACTACCCGACCCGGGCCGAACGATCCATCCTCGACGCCCACGCCAAGGACATGGCCCTCCTGTCCGGTGCCGACACCCTGGTCGAGCTCGGAGCCGGCACCTGTGAGAAGTCGCGGATCCTGCTCGATGCCATGCAGGCAGCCGGCCGGCTGACCCGTTACGTACCCCTCGACGTGAGCGCCTCGACGCTGAGGACCGCCGCCGACGGGCTGGCCCGGGACTATCCCGGGTTGGCGGTCAACGCGGTGGTCGGCGATTTCCACCGGCACCTCGACCGGCTCCCGGCCGGCGGGCGCCGGCTCTTCGCCTTCCTGGGCGGCACCATCGGCAACCTCGAGCCCGCCGACCGCCGACGCTTCCTGCTCGACCTCGACTGCGTCATGGATGCCGGCGACCGGTTCCTGCTCGGCACCGACCTGGTGAAGGATCCCGCCCGGTTGATCGCCGCCTACGACGATGCCGCCGGCGTCACCGCCGAGTTCAACCGCAACGTGCTCCAGGTGCTCAACCGCGAGCTGGGGGCCGACTTCGACCCGTCCGAGTTCGAGCACGTGGCCAGATGGAACCCGGACGAGCACCGCATCGAGATGTGGCTCCGGTCCACCCGCCCCCAGTCCATCCACATCGCCGATCTCGACCTCGACATCTCCTTTGCCGCCGGCGAGGAGATGCTCACCGAGATCAGTACCAAGTTCACCCCCGATGCCCTCGAAGAGGAACTGGTGGCCTGCGGATTCGTGATCGATGCGGCGTGGACGTCGGATGGAGACGAATTCCTGATGACCCTCTGTCACCCCTACTGCTGAGGCCCGAGCCCTCAGCCCGACCCCGCGGCGGCCCGGTGCACCCGGGCCGGCTCCAACCGCACCACCACCGCCTTGGAGGTCGGCGTGTTGCTCTTCTCCGCGGTGCTGTCCAGGGGGACCAGCCCGTTGGCTTCCGGGAAGTAGGCCGCCGCGCAGCCGCGGGCGGTCGGGAACGAGACGACCCGGAACTGCTCGACCACCCGGTCCACCCCGTCGCTCCACTCGCTGTGGAGGTCGACGCACTCACCGTCGGCGATGCCGAGTTCGGCGAGGTCGTCGGGATTGACGAACACCACCCGCCGGCCATGCCGGACGCCCCGGTAGCGATCGTCGAGCCCGTAGATGGTGGTGTTGAACTGATCGTGGCTCCGGATGGTCTGGAGGAGCAGCCGCCCCGGCGGGCAGACCAACGGTTCCAGAGCGTTGACGGTGAGGTGGGCCCGGCCGGTGTCGGTGTCGAAGCGCCGGTCGTCCCGGGCCGGGTGGTAGAGCACGAACCCGCCATCGGCCCGGATCCGGTTGTTGTAGTCCTGGTGATGGGGAACCGTCCGGGAGATGTGGTCGCGGATCACGTCGTAGTCCCGGGCCATGCCCGCCCAGTCGACGGCCACCCGGTCGGCCAGGGTGGCCTGGGCCAGCCGGCAGACGATCGCCACCTCGCTGAGCAGTTTCTCGCTGGCCGGCTGGAGGCGGCCGGTGGAGGGGTGCACCATGCAGACGGTGTCCTCCACGCTCACGAACTGGGGTCCGCTTCCCTGCACGTCGATCTCGGTCCGGCCCAGGGTGGGCAGGATCAACGCCCGCTCCCCGGTGACGACATGGGACCGGTTGAGCTTGGTGGAGACCTGCACCGAGAGCCGGGTGCCGCGGACGGCGGCCTCGGCGACCGCGGTGTCGGACACCGCACTGATGAAGTTCCCGCCCAGCCCCACGAACACCCGGACGTCCCCGTCGCGCATCCGGCGGATGGAGTCCACCACGTCGAAGCCGTTCTCCCTGGGCATCGGAACCCCGAACTCCGCCTCCAGCGCGTCGAGGAACTCAGGGGCGGGTGACTCCCAGATCCCCATGGTCCGGTCGCCCTGGACGTTGCTGTGCCCGCGTACCGGACAGGCGCCGGCACCGGGCCGGCCGATGTTGCCCCGCAGCAGCAGGAGGTTGACGATCTCGGCGATGGTGGGCACCGCCTTGCGGTGCTGGGTGAGACCCATCGCCCAGCAGACGATGACCCGTTCCGCCCGGATGTAGCGGTCGGCAACGGCATCGATCTCCTGGCGCCGCAGACCGGTGGCGGCGAGCACGGCCGACTCGTCGAGACCCTCCAGGTGGGCCCGGAACTCCTCGAGACCGTCGCAGTACTCGTCGAGGAAGGCGCGATCGAGCACGGTGCCGGGGGCGGCGTCCTCGGCGGCCAGGACCCGGGCCGACACCGCCTGGAGGAGGGCCATGTCCCCACCCAGTCGGATCTGCAGGAACTGATCGGCCATGCTGGTGCCGGACCCGACGACCCCGCTGACCTTCTTTGGATTCTTGAACCTCAGCAGCCCGGCCTCGGGGAGGGGGTTCACCGCCACGATCTGGGCGCCGCGGTGTTTGGCTTCCTCCAGGGCGGTGAGCATCCGCGGGTGGTTGGTCCCCGGGTTCTGACCCATGATGATGATCAGATCCGCAGTTAAGAAGTCCTGGTAGCTCGACCGTCGACTTGCCGATGCCGATGGTCTCGGCCAGTGACACGCTGGTCGACTCGTGGCACATGTTCGAGCAGTCGGGCAGGTTGTTGGTGCCGAAGGCCCGAACGAACAGCTGGTAGACGTAGGCGGCTTCGTTGCTGGCTCGCCCCGAGGTGTAGAAGGTGGCCTGGTTGGGGGAGCTCAGCGAGTTGAGCTCGGTGGCCACCAGGGCGAATGCCTCGTCCCAGCCGATCGGCCGGTAGTGGTCGGACCCGGCCGGCTTGTAGACCGGCTCGACCAGCCGTCCCTGTTGGCCCATCCAGTATTCGCTCCGGCCCTCGAGGGAGGCGAGGCTGTGCTCGTCCCAGAACGAGGACGGGATCCGCCGGAGGTCGGCCTCCCAGGCCACCGCCTTGGCCCCGTTCTCGCAGAACTCGGCCTTCTTCCGATCCGGCGGGTCCGGCCAGGCGCACGACATGCAGTCGAACCCGTCCTTCTGGTTGATGGCCCGAAGGGTGACTGCGCTGCGGCGCACGCCCATCTCCTCATAGGCCCGGATGAGCGAATGGGCCACGCCGGGGACTCCGGCCGCCCAGGTCTCCGGCTTGCCGACGGTGAGGCCGTCTTCGGTGACGTCGTCCTTCAGGGGCTTACGCGGCACCGCTCCACTTCCCTTCCGGTCGAGGGCCGTCTTCGGCTCGAGGGCGGCCGATCATCCGGGGTCGCATCGGCGATCACGCCTCGGCCGGTTCGTCCGACAGTCGCTGATGACCGGTGTAGACGACCATGGACGGATCCCGCAGGAAGCCGATGAGGGTCATGCCGGAGTCCTCGGCCAGGTCGACGGCGAGCGACGACGGCGCCGAAACCGCGGCCAGCACCGGCACCCCGGCCATCAGCGCCTTCTGGGTGAGCTCGAACGACGCCCGCCCGGAGACCAGCAGCACGGTGCCCCGCAGCGGCAGCCGACCTTCCCGCAACGCCCATCCGATCACCTTGTCGACCGCGTTGTGACGACCGACGTCCTCCCGGAGGACCAGCAACTCGCCGCCCACGCCGTCGAACAGCCCGGCGGCGTGAAGCCCGCCGGTCTTCTCGAACATCTCCTGGGCCGCCCGCAGCCGATCCGGGAGGCACGCCAACAGGGCCGGGGTGATCCGCAGCCCGTCCTCCCGGACGGAGAAGGCCGAACGGGTGCGCACCGCATCGATGCTGGCCTTCCCGCACAGGCCACAGGAACTGGTGGTGAAGAACGCCCGGGCCACGCTGGCATCGGGTGGGGCCACCCCCCGACCCAGGGTGATGTCCAACAGGTTGTACCGGTTCCGCTCGTCGACCTCGACGCCGGTGCAATAGGTCATCCGGGCCAGCTGCCCGGGTTCGGTGACCACCCCCTCGCTGACCAGGAATCCGGCGGCCAGATCGAAGTCGGCCCCCGGTGTACGCATGGTCACGGCCAGGGAGCGGCCCCCGACCCGGAGCTCGAGGGGCTCCTCGACGGCCAGCGAGTCGGGCCGGCGCACCGGCGGGGCCCCGACGCTCACCCGTTGCACCAGTCGGTTGGCGGTCACCGGGCTCATCGGGCCGGCGCGCCCTGTCGCGACCGGTCCCAGCCCAGATCCCGGGCCTCGTCCCGGTCCCCGGCCGCACCCTCGGGGTCGAGCACCATGAGGTCGATCGGTTCCCCCTCCCGGGTGCCCTCGCCGTCGCCGAGGATGGCCAGGGCGTTGGCGTTGGCCATGGCGCTGAGCCGGTGGGAATGGGAGCCCTCGACCGACGTCGCCCACACCACGCCGTCGGCGGCCCGGGCGGTGGTGACCTGGCGGAGATGCACCCTCCCGTCCGACCGCCGCAAGAAGTCGTGAGCGGCCCGGCCGACGATGACCGGGCGATTGATCCGGCGATGCCCGGCCAGGCGGCGAAGGCCCGGGCGGGCGAAGAGCTCGAAGCTCACCATGGCCGCCACCGGATTGCCGGGAAGGCCGAACACCGGCACCTTGCCGCCGGCCAGGACGCCGAAGGCGAGGGGCTTCGCCGGCTTGACCGCCACCTGCATCGAGCCCATGGCCCCGGCGGCCAGAGACTCCAGGGCGAACTTCACCAGATCACGGTCGCCCACGCTGACCCCGCCGCTGACCACCACCGCATCGCCGTCGGCGGCTCCATCCGCCATCGCCGCCCCGATCATCTCCATGTCGTCACCGACGATCCCGAGGTCGACGGGTTGGCAGCCGGCCATGGCCACCTCGGCCATCAGGAGGTGGCGGTTGGCGTCCCGGATCCCGGCGGGGCCCAGGGGGCCGGTCCCCTCGTGGAGCTCGTCCCCGGTGGACAGCACCCCGACCCGGGGTCGGGGATGCACACTGACCCGTTGGCGTCCCATGCTGGCCAGGACCCCGACGTGGGCGGGCCCGACCACCGACCCCGCCGACAGCACCTGCACGCCCGGCGAGACGTCCTCGCCCGCGTACCGGACGTTGGTGCCCCTCGGGGGTGGGTGCCCGATGACCACCGTGTTCCCGGCGGGGTCGAACCGGGCATGCTCGAGCATGCAGACGGTGTCGGTCCCCGGCGGGATCGGTGCCCCGGTCATGACCCGGACCGCCTGCCCCCGTTGCACCCGGCGAACCGGATGGACGCCGGCCATCACCACGTCGGCGAGGACCAACCGGGCCGGGACCTGGCCGGAGGCGGCCGACCGGAAGGCGAAACCGTCGACCGCCGAGTTGTCGAAGGGCGGGACCGGGACGGAGGAGACGACGCTCTCGGCCAGCACGCAGCCGACGGCCTCGTCGATACCGAGGTCGTGTGGCGCCAGCGGGTGGCAACGGTCGAGTACGTACCGACGGGCCTCGTCGAGCGGGATCATCGGGGCCCGGCGATCAGGCCGGCCGCGGCTGCCTCCGCCCCGCCGTCCTCCCAGACGATCCCGAGGCGCTCGAGGTCCTCGGGGGCATCGGTGTCGGTGAATATCCGGGCCGAGGCCGCCGCCGTCCAGTGACGCTCGTCCACGAAGGCGATGTCCAACGTCTCGTACATGGTCCTGAAGGCGCGATACCCAGCTGCGAAGAGTTCAACCAGCCGGCGGAGGTCAGCCGCCGACCAGCGGGCACACAGCGGTTGGGCCCGGCCCTCGACCACCGGGATCACCGTGGACTCGGTGGGCAGCTCGGCCAGCCACCGGAGGAGGCCGGTGGTCATGAGGGGCAGGTCGCAGGCCAGCACCAGGACCGGTCCCCGGTGGCCGGCCGCCGCCAGTGCCTTCCACCCGGCGACCACCGCCCCCACCGGGCCGGAGCCGGGTGGGTCCTCGAGCACATGGGGCAGGTGGCAATGGCTCGGGCCCACCTCCCAGACCGGGTCGGCCACCGACGACAGGAGGGTGGCCGCCCGCGCCGCCGCCGATCGGCCCCCCACCCGGATCGACGCCTTGTCAAAACCCATCCGCCGGCTCGCCCCCCCGGTGAGCAACAACCCGGCGACTGCGCTCATGACGGGGACGCGGAGAGCTCTCGGGCCAGTTCCAGCGCCCGCTCCGGGGTGAAGCCGGCCCGGGCAGCCAGCCAGCAGGTGATGGGGGCGGCGGTGCGCTCCGACGCGTGGGCGGCGACCCCGGCCAGGGCGAGCAGCGTCTCGATCTCGGCTTCGGACGGCGGGTCGGCACCGAGCTCGGCGGCGAAGACCCGGAGCCACTGCGAAGCGTCCATCGGCACGATTTCGATGATACCGAGCGGTGCCGCCGGTGGAAATTTCGGCGCCGGCCAGCATGCACCTCGGCGGAGACCGGCCACCGGCCGGGGTGATCCCCGCCCTACGATCTCAAACGGTGCGTTGCATGAAGGTGACGAGATAGCCGAAGAATTGCTCAGGATCGAGGATGATCTGGTGGACTCCCGGCTCCTCGTACTCGTAGACGATCCGGTAGCCCTTCCCGATCACGGCCGGCGAACGGATCGGGCCGGGGCACCGTTATGGTGAGTCGAGCGCCGGGGGACCCACGAAAGGGACGGTGACATGGCAACCAAGGCATTCATTCTCGGTGGTGTGCGGACCCCGGTCGGGCGCTACGGGGGTTCCCTCTCCCACATCCGCACCGACGACCTGCTCGGCCAGACCATGGTGGCGGCCTGCGAGCGGGTGGGGGTGCCCCTCGGCCGCATCGACGACATCGCCGCCGGCTGCGTGAACCCGGCCCACGAGGGAATGGGCGACATCGCCCGCTGGGCGGCACTGTCGGCCGGGTTTCCCGATTCGGTGCCGGCGGTGACCGTCAACCGCTTCTGCGCCTCGTCCCTCAGCTGCGCCATCCAGACCGCCAACGGGATCCGGAGCGACGAGATCGACGTCGGGATCGCCGGCGGGGTCGAATCGATGTCCCGGTCGGGCTGGGCGTACATGAAAGGCGACGCGCCGTTCATGCCCCGGGGGCCGATCTTCATGCTCGACACCATGTGGGCCGGTGCGGGCGGCCCGCCCAATCCGTCGCTGCTGGCCCGCAACGCCTACATCTCCATGATCGAGACGGCCCAGAACGTCGCCGACCGGTACGGGCTCAGCCGGGAGGAGATCGACGCCTTCGCCCTCCGGTCGAACCTCCACGCCGCCGCGGCCCGTGACTCGGGCCGGCTGGCCAAGGAGATCCATCCGGTCGAGATCCCCGGCACCCGCAAGCAACCGGGCTTCACCTTCCAGGACGACGAGATGATCCGAGGCGACACCACCGCCGAAGCCCTGGCCGCCCTCCCGGCCCAGCCGAACACCACCCAGATGACCGCCGGGAACTCGTCGGCGCTCAGCGACGGGGCCAGCGCGGTGGTGATGGCCAGCGGGGAAGCCGCCGCCGAGCTCGGCATCGAGCCGCTGGCCCGGGTGGTGGCGTCGGCCACCTACGCCCTCGACCCCCAGATCATGGGGATCGCCCCCGCCTACGCGATGCCGAAGGCGCTGGAGCGGGCCGGGCTGGCCCCCGAGGACATCGACGTGTGGGAGGTCCATGAGGCGTTCGCCGCCCAGGCCCTCGGCGTGCTCCACGAGCTGCCCAAGCAGCTCAACGGCTTCGAGGTCCCCGACGACCGCCTCAACCCCAACGGGGGAGCGGTGGCCATCGGGCATCCGTTCGGTTCGTCCGGCACCCGCTACGTCCTGACCCTGGCCACCGAGCTCCGGGAGCGCCAGGCCCGCTACGGGATCCTCGGGGTGTGCGTCGGATCCGGCCAGGGCGTCGCCCTGGTGCTGGAAAACCCGCAGGCCGCCTAGCCGGTGAACTTCACCCGCGGGTTCCGCAGCCGGGGTCCCCGCGACCCCCGTCTCCCGCCGGGGCAGTACGACGTCGGCTCCGACTGGCCGGTGCTCACCGCCGAAGCCACCCCGAAGCTCGCCACCGACAGCTGGACCTTCTCGGTGACGGGACTGGTCGAGGAGCCGGTGACCTGGACGTGGGACCAGATCCACGCGCTGCCGGCGTCGTCCTACCACGGGGACATCCACTGCGTCACCACCTGGTCGAAGCTCGGGGTCACCTTCTCCGGTGTCTCGGTCGACGCGCTGCTGGCCGCCGCCCGGCCCCTCCCGTCGGCCACCCACGTGATGGCCGAATCCCATACCGGGTACACCACCAACCTGCCCCTGGCCGACGTCACCGGCGGCCAGGCGTGGGTGGTGTGGGACTTCGAGGGCGAGCCCCTGGCCCGCCAGCACGGGGGCCCGGCCCGGTTGCTGGTCCCCCATCTCTACTTCTGGAAGAGCGCCAAGTGGGTCTCGGGGTTGAACCTCCTCGACCACGACGAACCGGGGTTCTGGGAACGCAACGGCTACCACGACCACGGGGATCCCTGGACGGAGCAGCGCTACCAAGGTGACTGATCCGTCCCCGCCGGTCCCTCCCCCGAGCAAGTGGCTGCCGGCCAAGGTGGTGGAGGTCCGACCCGAGACGGCCACCGCCAAGACCTTCCGGCTGGAGCTGGACCGGACCGCCGACTACGTCGCCGGCCAGCACTACGTGCTCCGGCTCTCCGCCCCCGACGGCTACACCGCCCAGCGCTCCTACTCGGTCGCCTCCGCCCCCGACGGCTCGAAGCAGATCGAGCTGACGGTGGAGCGCCTGGAGGAGGGGGAGGTCTCGACCTTCCTCCACGACGAGGTGGTGGTCGGGGACGACCTGGAGGTACGGGGCCCGATCGGCGGTTGGTTCGTGTGGCGGGGCGATACCCCCGCCCTGCTCATCGGGGGCGGGTCGGGCGTCGTCCCGGTGATGGCCATGCTGCGCCTGGCCCGCCGCACCGGCCATTCCGACCTGGTTCGGCTGGTCGTCTCCGCCCGGGCCCCCGAGGACCTGTACTACGCGGCGGAGATCCCCGGCCCGGAGACCACGGTGGTCTACACCCGCCGGATCCCGGAGGACTGGCCCCGGCCGGCGGGCCGGCTCACCGAGGCCGACCTGCCCTCCCCGGTGTCGGCGGCCACCACCGCCTATGTCTGCGGGTCGTCCGGCTTCGCCGACGCCGCCACCGATCTCCTCCGGGCTGCCGGCGTGCCCGAGGAACGGATCCGGGTCGAGCGGTTCGGCCCGACCCGGTGATTCCCCGGACTCTCTACCGTCTTTCCATACGACAACGGATCTGACGCGTTAGGTCGGCGAGCACGTCAGATCGGCAACCTGGGAGCAGAGTTGACTCTCCACCGCGTTCGCAATCTCTTCTTGACCCGATGCGGTCGGATGCGCCGTACGCCACACGTAGTGCTTGATGTCTTGCTCGGCGCCGGCTGCACCGGTTGAGATCCCCGTACACAATGTCGACCCGAGCAAGCCACCCGTGACCGGACAGATCTGGGCAGCCAGGACGTTGATCAGATCCACGCCCAGCTGGACCGGCGGCATCGGCTCGGCGGAGAAAAACACCGGGTTGGCGGTGCACATGCCCTGACCGGACCCCACATTCGAAATATCCACCAGAGAGACATTCGAAACACCTTGGGCTTCAGCATCCTTGACCGCATTGGCGATCGACCCGTTCAGCGCGCTCTGCACGATTTGAGCGTCCGTATAGGTACTGCTTCCGTTTTCGGCGAGACCCAGGCAGACAATGTTCACGTTCAACCCGGAGAGGACGCTCGACGTTGCGAACTGGGAAGGACTGGGAACGGGTTGGTAATAGTTGACCACCGCAACGTGCTGGGCGAATGGAGCGGCCGCTTCGATGATACTGGCGAGTGCCTTGGTCACCTGAGTGAGTTGGTTGGCGACGGTGGTCGTGACCGCTCCATTTTGGACACACTGGGTGCCCAAGCCGAGTCCCACACCGAGTTGCTGGGTCAACGCCCATTCGAGGCAGCCACCGAAATCAAAGTCGTCCGCCCCCGCCTGAATGGTGACGAGCTTGGCGGGGTTGGCGACCGACAGATTGGCGGCGTTCAACTCATCTGATTGAACGTTCCTCCCTTTCGTTAGGTTGGTGCACTGGCCGTCACCGACATGGTCGTTGGCGTTGGCGGCCATCGCCCCACTTATCGAGAGCTGATCCCAAGTCAGGGTGCAGTTGGATGTCCTCACCGACATGGAGAGGCCCAACGCCGCGGCAACCAGGCTGGGGTACGCGTCAACCGACGGTCCCTGAGAGATGGCACTTGGGGGCAGCCCGATCTGAGCGGTGGTGTAAGGATTCGCCAACCCATGGCCGTACGGTACGGAGTCACCCAGCGCCACGTAGCGCCCCGTCAGCACCCCGGTCGAGCCGGCGGTCCCAGCTGGAACGCCGATGACGGTCAAGGGGACGGCGATAAGGGCGGAAACCGCAGCAACTCTGACTCCCACGCGGCGGCGGCTCATCCTTGTCGACTTTGTCGACGTTGCACCGCCTCTCGCCGGGTGGACCCGTCGATCCGGCGAGCCACCTATCCACGACGTGATCACACCCACAACGCCACCACCCCACTCTTGGCCCCGCGGCCTGCCCCGGCTGAACTCTAGGTTGTTCGACCGGCTCTGACGGACTGAGCCGACGAGTCCTTCCTGAACAGGAACGACGCCCGAACAGGAGAATCACGCATCGGTCGGGATTCTTCCCATTTCCCATGACCGACCAGTCAGGATCTGTAGCCGCCGATCGATACCCGTCAGTCGAGGTCCTTGAGGGCGGCCTCGATGGCCCGGTGGAAGGTCGGGTAGGCGTAGATCATGTGCCGGAGGGTGTGGGTGGGGACCTCGGCGTGGACGGCCAGGACCAGAAACCCGAGCACCTCCCCGCCGACCGGGCCCATGGAACAGGCGCCGACCAGCACCCCCCGGTCGGCATCCTCGATGACTTTGATGAAGCCCTGGTTCCCGGCCTTGTGGATCCAGCCCCGGGTAGAGGAGGGAACCGACGCCTTCCCGATGCGCACCTTCAGGCCCTGGTCCCGGGCCGCCCGTTCGTTCAGCCCCACCGAGCCGATCTCCGGATCGGTGAACGTCACCCGGGGCAGCGCCCGGTAGTCGGCCGGGGTCACCTCCATCTTCAGGATGTCATTGACCACGATGTCCGCCTGGTACATCGACACGTGGGTGAAGGCCCCCTTGCCGGTGGCATCACCCACCGCCCACACCCCGTCGACCACCCGGAGGTGGTCGTCGACCGGGATGGCCCGGACCCCGGGGTCGATGCCCAGGGACTCCAGATTGAGGTCCTGGATGTCGGGCTGCCGGCCGGTCGCCACCAGCAGCCGCTCGGCCACCACCGGATCGCCCTGGTCGAAGGCGACCGAGAAGCCGCGCCGGGTCGTGGGCGACCGAGGCGATGTTCACCCCGGTGCGGACATCGATGCCCTCGGCGGCGAAGATCTGCTCGAGCAGCGCCCCGGCTTCCGGCTCTTCGGGGCTCATCAGCCTCGATTCGCGCTCGAGGATCGTCACCGAGGAGCCGAATCGGGAGAACACCTGTCCCAGCTCGACCGCGATCGGCCCGCCCCCGATGATGGCCAGGGACGCCGGCGCCTCCTCGGTCTCGATGGCGTCCCGGTTGATCCAGTACGGGGTGTCGGCCAGTCCCGGGATCGGCGGGACCGAGGCCTTGGCCCCGGGGCTGAGGACGATGCCCCGGGAGGCTTCGATGGTCCGGTCGCCCACCACCGCCCGGGTAGGTCCGTCGAGATGGGCCCACCCCGGATGAACCGGCCGCCCTTCTCCTCGAAGCGGTCCACCGCCACCTGGTCGTTCCAGTTGTCGGTGGCATCGTCCCGGATGCGCTGGGCCACCGGTGTCCAATCCGGATGGACGGTGGACGCCCCGGCCATCCCCGGAACCCGCCGGGCCTCGGCCAGCAGGTTGGCGGCCCGGATCATCATCTTGGAGGGGACGCACCCCCAGTAGGGGCATTCGCCGCCGACCAGCCGGCCGTCGATCCCGACCACGTCGCACCCGACCGTCGCCAGCCGTTCGGCGACATCCTCGCTGCCCGGGCCCATCCCGACCACGATCACCTCGGCATGGTCGGTCACCTGGTCTGCGCTCATGTGTGCTCCTTCGCCCGGCTCTTCGCCCGGCTCGTCGGGGAACATATCTGCCCGGGTCACTGTTCTACATGCCATGAAGATGCGTGCAACCTGGAACGGGGCCGTCCTGGCCGAGAGCGACGACACCGTGGTGGTGGAAGGGAATCACTACTTCCCCGAATCCGATGTCAACGCCGAGTACTTCGAGCCCAGCGGGAGCCACACCTTCTGCCCCTGGAAGGGCGAGGCCAGCTACCGGTCGGTGGTGGTCGACGGCCGGCGCAACGACGATGCCGCCTGGTTCTACCCCGAGCCCAAGGACGCGGCCAAGGAGATCACCGACCGGGTCGCCTTCTGGAAGGGCGTCGAGGTCGCCGAAGTCGGCTGAGCCCGCCGCTTCCGGGGCGAGTACTGTCGCCGGCGACTGGTCCAGCGGATGCGGCGGCTGGGGGGTCGGAGGTTGCGCGGCGCGGTGGGCGTGTTGGCCGGCGCCCTGTGCCTGGTGGCGACGATGGCCGCCAGCCCGCCGGCGGGGGCGGCCACCGCGGCATCCCGACCCCTGCCCATCGGGAACATCTTCACCGGGTTGGCGACCGAGATCACCTCTCCGACCTCGATGCCTCCCGGCTCCGACAACTGGAGCTGTCACCTCTCCGCCCAGCACCCCTACCCGGTGGTGCTGGTGCACGGCACCATCGCCAACCAGGCCCTCAGCTGGCAGGCGCTGTCGCCGATGCTGGCCAACGCCGGCTACTGCGTCTACGGCTTCAACTACGGCGCCACCTCGCTGACCTTCGGCCACGTCTTCGGGCTGGCCCCTGTTCCCCAGTCGGCCGCCCAGCTGGCCGCCTTCGTGTCGCGGGTGCTGGCCGCCACCGGCGCAGCCAAGGTCGACATCGTCGGTCATTCCCAGGGCGGGATGATGCCGCGCGACTACATGAAGTTCCTGGGCGGCGCGGCCAAGGTCAACATGTTGGTGGGGCTGGCGCCTTCCAACTACGGGACCACCCTCGACGGACTGACCGCTCTCTACGGAGCTTGTCATCGTCGGTACCCGGTCTGTCGTTCTCCACCCTCGGCGCCCCGTCCTTCGACCAACAGTTCGTAGGCTCATCGTTCCTGGCCACCCTCAACCGCGGCGGTGACACCCTGCCCGGCGTCAAGTACGTGGTCATCGAGACCCGCTACGACGAGGTGGTCACGCCGTACACCAACGCCTTCCTCCACGGAAGCCGGGGCCCAGAACATCCTGCTGCAGAATCAGTGCGGTACCGACTACACCGAACATGTCGGCATCATCTACGATCCCGTCGCCCTCCAGGACGTCATGAACGCCCTCGGCGCCGACAGCCCGGCGTTCCATCCCACCTGTTCGTTGGTGCTGCCGCTCTTCAGCGGCTGACCGCGCCGCTGACCGTGCGGCGCGCCCGGGTCAGTTGCGGCGTCGAGCGATGTCGAAACAGGCGATGGCCCCGGCGGTCGCCACATTGAGCGAGGACAGGCTCCCGTGCTGGGGGATGGAGGCCAGCGCATCGCAGCGCTTCCGGGTGAGGGCGGCCAGTCCGGTGCCTTCCGATCCGAGCACCAGGGCCACCGGCTCCTTGCCCAGCGGCAGCTCGTAGAAGGAGGCGGGTGCCTCGCCGTCGAGGCCCACGCTCCACACCCCGGCGGTCGACAGTCGCTGCAACGCGTTGGGCACGCCGGGAACCAGGGCCATGGGAAGGTACTCGATGGCCCCGGCCGCCACCTTGGCCACCGTCGGGGACAGGTGGGCGGAGCGGTGACGGGGAAGGATGACCCCGGTCACCCCGGCGCATTCGGCGCTGCGCAGCAGCGAGCCCAGGTTGTGCGGGTCGGTGATCCCGTCGAGCACCAGCAGGAACGGCTGGCGCCCACCCGGGGACGGTTCGCACAACTTCTCGAACGAGGTCTCCTCCACCGGCCGGGCCAGGGCCACCACCCCTTGGGGTCCCTCGGTCCGCGCCACCAGATCGATGCGCCGGCGGGACACGTAGGAGACCTTGACCCTCCGCTTGGTGGCCAACCCCTCGATCTCGTTGAGGATGGCGGCCTGATCCATGCCTTCGGCCATCAGCAGTGACTTGACCGGGCGCCGATTGGCGCTCAGCAGTTCGCGGACCGCCTGGCGACCCTCCACCTGATCGCCTCCGAGCCCCGACGACTCCGGGCCCCGGCTACCCGGTCGGTCGCGATCGCCGCCCGAACCCCGGCGCCCGGGCGCTCCTCCGCGGTTGGATCCGTCTCGTCCCGGAGCCCCGGCGCCACGTCCGCCCCGAGTGGGGACCGGCTTCCCCGGTCGAGGCGGTCCGCCGCGGCCGGACGTCCCCGCCCCGGGCGCCACCACCCCGCGGACTGCCGCCCCGCCCCCGGCCTCCGCCGGCTGCCGGGCTCACCCGTTCCCCCCGGACCCGGTGGCTCCGGGAGCATCGGTGATCAGCGGCTGCAGCAGGACCACCGCGGTGCAGGCGATGCCCTCGGCTCGACCCAGTGCTCCGAGCCCTTCGGCCCGGGTGGCCTTCACGTTGACCGGGGCCCGCAACACCTTGCCCAGCCGCTCCCCCATCTCCGACACATAAGGAGCCAGCTTGGGCTGCCTCGGCCACCACCGTGCAGTCGGCATTCACCGGCGACCAGCCGGCCTCCCCGGCCAGCTCCACCACCCGGGCGAGGATGTCCAGGCTGTCGGCCCCGGCCCAGGTCGGGTCGGTGTCGGGGGCGTGGCGCCCGAGGTCGCCGAGCCCGGCGGCGCCGAGCACCGCGTCGGCGATGGCGTGGGCGACCACATCCGCGTCACTGTGACCGTCGAGGCCGCGGATGCCCGACCCGCCGATGACCACCCCGCCCAACACCAACCGGCGGGTGGGGTCGTCCGAGAACCGGTGCACGTCGATCCCCTGGCCGACCCGGAAGGTGCCCGCCGGCTCGGTCATCCGGGCTCCCGGTTATGACTGACGAGAGCCTGCGCCATCACCAGGTCCTCCGGATGGGTCAGCTTGAAATTCCGCAGCTCGCCGGGCACCGTGCGTACGGTAGCGCCGAGGGCCTCGAGGAGCCCGGCGTCGTCGGTGGCCTCGCCGCCTTCGGCGTGGGCGGCCCGGAGGGTGGCGGCCACGAAGGCCTGGGGGGTCTGCACCGAGACCATCCCCTCCCGGTCGACCGTCGAGGCCACCCGGCCGTCGGCCGTCCGCTTGAGGGTGTCGGTCAGAGGCAGGACCGGGATGGCGCCCTCGACCCCGTCCTCGGCCAATGCTTCCACCACCGAGGCGAACAAGGCGGCCGAGGCCAAGGGGCGGGCCGCATCATGGACGATGATCACCGAGGCCTCCGCCGGGACGGCGGCCAATCCGGCCCGCACCGAATGGGATCGGGTGGGGCCACCGGTGACCATCAGGTCGGCGCCCAGATCCTCAGCCGTCGGGGAAGCGGCGGAACCGCCCGGCACCACCACCACGATCCCGTCGGCCACCGTGCGGGCGGCGGCAACCGACCAGGCCACCACCGGTTTGCCCTGCAACGGGAGGAACTGCTTTTGGCTTCCGAACCGGCTCCCGGTCCCACCGGCCACCACCACTGCCCATATCGGGCCAGCTGGGCTCAGGGAAGTTCCTCGTCGAGCCGCTTCTCGGCGGTCTCCTCGTCGACGGCGAGGGCAAAGGTGAGCTCGGACACCAGGATCTGCCGGGCCCGGCTGAGCATCCGCTTCTCGCCGGCCGACAGCCCCTTGTCCTTGTCACGGATCGACAGGTTCCGCACCACTTCGGCCACCTGGTAGATGTCGCCGGAACGCAGCTTCTCCGAATGGTTCTTGTAGCGGCGGGACCAGTTGGTCGGCATCCGGGCTTCCTTCTTCCGGAGCACGGCAAAGACCTCTTCGACCTCTTCGTCGTTGATCACCTCGCGCAGCCCGACCCCCTCGGTGTTGTCGGAGGGGACCATCAGGGTGAGGTCGCCATAGGCCAGGCGAAGAACCAGATATTCCTGCTTCTTCCCGAATGCTTCTTTGGTTTCACGTCGTTCGACTACTGCCGCGCCGTGGTGCGGATAGACGACCTTGTCACCGATGTCGAACACCGAGCCTCCTGGCGTTGCGTGCGGATCCCGGGCAGGTGAGCGACATCGGGACCGCGTAGAGCGAACACTGCAGGTTACACGGAGAAGCCACCTCGCCATCCCGTGGCCCGTCCGGCCAGCACTTCCATCAGGGGAAACGCCGGCAGTTCCTTACTGGTAACGCTCAAAGATGCTGGTTTCGGCCAGTCGGATCAAGCCGTCCTTCAGCGATCGGGCTTTGGCCACCCCGACCCCTTCCACCTGCTCGAGCTCCGACAACGACGCCCGCATGATCTGCTGGAGGTTCACGAACCGGTCCACGATCCGCTCGATGATGGTGTCAGAGAAGCGGGGAAGCCGGGCCAGCAGCCGATAGCCGCGGGGCTCCACCCCCGAGTGGGTCTCGGTGAGCGACGCCGGCAGCGACAGGACGTCGGCCACCTTCTGGACGTTGAGCAACTCGTCGGAGCCCAGACTGGCCAGCAACCCGACCGCCCGGTCCACCGCCGCCTCCCGTTTGACCGGATCCGATGTAGCCAGCCGAAGGTAGTCGTGGACCACCAGCCGGAGTGACGGCTCCACCCCGTCGACCAGCTCGGCCAGCTGGAGGCGGACCAGGCGGCCGTCGTCCCCCAGCTCGACCAGGTACCCGGACACCTCCTTGGCGATGCGCACCACCATCTCCGCCGACTGGAGCACGCCGGTGACGTCCCCGACCGACACGGTGTCCTCCACCTCCAGGGTGGACAGCCCGTTGAGGGCCACGTCGTAGCGGCTGCGGAACCGCTGCAGGGTGGCGAGGGCCTGGTCGGCGCGGTCCCGCAGCCAGCTGATGGGCTGGAGGGTGTGCTTCTGGTCGTTGCGGTAGATGGCGATCACCGACATCGCCGCCGACACCGACAGCACCGGCACCTCGATCGACCGGGCCACCCGCTCGGCGGTGCGGTGCCGGGTGCCGGTCTCGGTGGTCGGAATCGTCGACTTGGGCATCAGGTGGACGTTGGCCCGGGCGATCCGGGAGGCGTCGGGGGCCAGGATGATGGCGCCGTCCATCTTGGCCAGCTCCGAGAGGCGCTGGGGACTGAACTCGGCGTCGACCAGGAAGCCACCGGTGCAGATCGACAGCACCTCGGGGCCATCCCCGACCACCACCAGCCCACCCCGTTTGGCCTGCAGGATCCGGTCCAGGCCGTCGCGGAGTGGCCGTCCGGGAGCCGCCATGGCCAGGGCTTCGTCGAGAGCCGAGCTCTGGCGTGCGCTCACCACCACCGCACAATACCGTTCAGCGAAGACCCCCGTCCTCGTCGAGCCAATCACGAGGATCGTCGTGGAGCCATTGCTCAGGATCTTCGAGACGGCCGTGACCGAACTGCACGATCGCCTCCCTCACCGTCTCCACCCGGATGAGCTCGATTTCAGGGGGACCGGGGGGAGACGAGGCCGGCACCACCACCCGGGTGAAACCGAGCCGGGACGCCTCCTCGAGCCGACGGGGGAGATTGGTGACCTGTCGGACCTCACCGGCCAGGCCGATCTCGCCGACGGCGGCCAGATCGGCCGGGAGCGGCACCCGGATCGACGACGACGCCACCGCCATGGCCACCGCCAGGTCGGCGGCCGGCTCCATCACCCGGATCCCGCCGGCGACCGAGGCGAACACGTCGAAGCCGAGGAAGGGGATACCGGCATGGCGCTCCAGTACCGCGAGGATCATGGTCAACCGGCCGGCATCGAGGCCGACCACCGAGCGTTTCGACTGCCCGGTCACCGCGGAGGTGACCAGGGCCTGGAGCTCGACCAGCAGCGTGCGGCGTCCCTGCATGGCCGGAAGCACGATTCCTCCGGGGACGCCGGTGATCCGGTCCCCCAACAGGAGGCGTCCGGGGTCGTCCACCACGCTCAGCCCGTGATCGCCCATCTCGAACAGCCCGAGCTCTCCGGTCGGCCCGAACCGGTGTTTGACCGCCACCAGGATGCGGAGGGCGTGGTGGCGGTCGCCGTCGAAGCTGAGGACGGTGTCCACCATATGCTCGAGCGCCCTCGGCCCGGCCAGGGCGCCGTCCTTGGTGACGTGGCCGACCAGCACGATGGCGACCTGACGGGCCTTGGCCAGCCCGACCAGTTGATCGGCGCACTCCCGGACCTGGGTCACACTCCCCGGGACCCCGCCGGCCCGGCGCTCGCCGGCGGTGGCCGGGCCGATGGCCACGGCCTGGATGGAGTCGATCACCACCAGTTCCGGCTCGGCTTCGACCACCGCGTTGATGACCGCGCCCACGTCGGTCACCGACAGGATCAACAGACTCGGGGGAATCGGGCCCAGCCGCTCGGCCCGAAGCCGGACCTGGTGCGCCGACTCCTCCGCCGATACCAGCAGGACCCGGTGGCCGGCCGCCGCCCGGGCCGCCAGGACCTGGAGCAACAGGGTGGACTTCCCGATCCCCGGCTCCCCGCCGAGCAGGGTCACCGAACCCGGGACCAGCCCACCGGTCAGCACCCGGTCGAATTCCTCCACCCCCGACGGGATGGCGGCGGCTTCGGTCACGTCCACCGACGAGAGGGGCACCGGCATCGATGCCAGATCCAGCTCGTTCACCGCCTGCACCAATGGATCGAGCTCCGACTCCTCGATCAGGGTGTTCCACTCCCCACAGGTCGGGCACCGGCCCACCCACTGGGCGGAGGTGGCACCGCAGTCGATGCACCGGTGACGTTTCACAGTTTTCGGCATGGCCCGATGGTAGGAAACGGTTGTGTCACGGAGTGCGATACCGCCGGGAGCGGGCGGTTCCCGGTGGCACTACCCGGCGAGTCCCGGGTGCACCCCCCCGGGTACGTCGGTGAGGCTGTCGAGTCGACCGAGGAGGTCGAGGAGCTGCTTCTTGTCGCTTTTCGAGATGTCCTGGCAAAGTCGCTCTTCGACCGCGACGGCGACGTCGAAGGCGCTCTCGAACAGCTTCTTCCCCTTCGGGGTGAGGAAGAGGGCGTAGGCGCGCCGGTCGGTCGGGTGCTTGGCCCGCTTCACCGCGCCCAGACCCTCCAGATCATCGACGAGGGCGACCATCCGGTTCGGTGGGATGCCCAGGCTGTCGCCGATAGCTCGTTGCGACTCACCTTCGGCGAACAGGAGGGCGCGGAGCAGCCCGAAGTGCTGCGGATCGATGCCCAGCGGCTTCAACCCGCTCGCCAGTGCCCGACTCACCTCGAAGCCGAGGCGGGAGACGGTGAACGCCACGCTGGGAGGCGCCTCTGACGGCCCCGTCGGTTTGGGGGTTTCGTCGGTCATGGCCAGATCCTAAGTTCGTCGTGATTGTATTGACTTCATATAATCCTGTACTAGTATAATCACTGATGCTCAGCTCTGGTCAACCAACTCCGGAACGGCTCGGGATGGTCAATCACGAACACCCGGCTGGGGTCCGGGGTCGAAGGGAGCGAGGTGGAGAGGCATGAATGAGCAACCGAGTCGTCGAAACCCCCAACTCCGAGGACGCGGCTGTCCTTGGGGCCGGGACTCGGGCTACGCCACCGGGTATGGGTGGTGGGGATCTGACCCCTCCACGCCGGCCGGGACCCGAGAAGGGCCGGGCGAGCCGCAAGAGCCTGACCTCCGGGTCTCCGATGACGACCGGAACGCGGTGGCCCAGGACCTGAACGACCACTTCGAGGCCGGCCGGTTGGACATGGCCGAACACCAGGAGCGGATCACCCAGGCGCTCGGTGCCCGGACCCGACGCGACCTGGCTGGCCTGCTGTCCGACCTTCCGCCGCCGCGGGTCCCGGTCCGTCCGCGGCTCCAACCGGGCGGACCGGTTCCCTGGATCGCCCTTCCCATCCTGTTTGCCGTCATCGTGGCCGTGACGGTCGGCAACGCCGTCTTGGGTATCCGGCACGGGTTCTTCTTCCCGTGGTTCCTGATCCCGATCGGCATCGTGGTCGCCTTCCGGCTCCGGCGGCGGGTATTGGTCGGAGCACCCAGGTTCATGAGTCGGGGAAGCAACTGAAGGTGAATCAGGTTGACATCAGCCCCGATGCCCTCGGCGGCCTGTACCCCGACCTCGCCGGCAAACTGGTGGTCATCACCGGCGGGTCTCGGGGGATCGGGGCGGCCACCGGCCGGGCGTTCGCCGCCAACGGCTGCCACGTGGTGGTCGTCGGGCGCGATCGAGCTGCGCTGGCGTCGGCCGTCGAGAGCATCCAGGTCCGGAGCGGGTCGGTGTTGGGGGTCGCGGCCGACTGCACCCTGGAGAGTGACATCGACGCCCTGCGGGCCGAGGTCGAGGCGAAGGTGGGTACCGTCGACATCCTCGCCGTCTTTGCCGGGGGCAACGGCATGCCCCTCCCTACCGCCACCGAGACCGGCGCCCATTGGCGCGAAGTGATGGAGAGCGATCTCACCTCCACGTTCCTCACCGTGTCCGCCTTCTTGCCGGGCATGATCGACCGCCATTCCGGCGTGATCATCACCATGTCCTCGGCCGCGGCCCGCCAGGCGGCGAAGTCCTCGGCCGCCTACGCCGCGGCCAAAGCCGGCGTCATTGCCTTCAGCCGCCACCTGGCCAGCGAGTACGGCCACGAGGGGATCCGCGTGAACTGCATCGCTCCATCAGCCATCGAGAACGACAAGATGCGCACCTGGGTGTCGGAGGACGATCGTCGAGCCCTGGGGGCGATGTTCCCTCTGGGGCGGATCGGGCAGCCGGAAGACGTCGCGGCTGCCGCCGTCTTTCTCGGCTCGTCAGCCTCGTCATGGATCACGGGTACCACCCTGGACATCGCCGGCGGGAAGGTCATGGTATGAGCTCTACCGACCAACCACCCGGAACCAAGGTCGCACCCAGCATCGTTCGAGACCTGCGGACCAACTCGTTTGCCGCCGCCGTCACGCTGGTCATCGAGTTCGGCCTGGGAATCTGGACGAACCTCTATGCCAACCTGCCGACATCCGACCACGGAAAGACCGATGTTCGCCAGCCTTCGGCCATGCGGTGGCCGACGGCCCGGTGGGCCTGAGCCTCCATGCCATTGTCGGAACGCTTCTGGTGATCACCGGAATCTCGGCGTTGGTGCGAGCCGTGTTCACCCGAAGTCCGTTGTCGATCTCACTCACCGGAATCGCGCTGTTGGCCATCCTGGTGGCGTGGAGCTCGGGCGCCGAAATTCGTGGGGGACATGAGCAAGGGTCCTTCCCTGATGATGGCCATGGCCACCGGGGTCGCGCTTCTGGGTTACTCGGTCATCCTGTTTGTCCCGGTTGAGGCTCTTTCTGGGCGCCGGACGAACGGATAGGCCGGCACCGGGCCGCACTTCAGCGGTCACCTCGCAACTCATCGAGCACGTCCGACGTCTGCATCTCTGCCCGGATGGGTTCCGGGAGTTCTGTCGACGGTCGGGGGGATGCCGGCATCGGGTCTGACGTCGGAAGCGCCCCGGTCCCTATTTCGGAAAGCCATCGAATCTGATCTATCAGAGCGGTGGGATCGGGATTGGCCGACATGAGTGACCCGAGAAGTGTCACGTACGTTGCGATCGTGTGACGGCTGCGCGGAAGACTCCGGTCCGAGGTAAGGATGAGTCCGAAGTGCTGTCGATCCTCGAGCGCCCAGCGACGAGCGACGAGCATGAAGTCCCTCACGTCGTTGGTCAACAGGGCTCGCTCGTCCTCTACGCACAAAGATAGAAGTCGCTCATCGCCTTCGATGGACCAAGCCCGCTCGTGCGCGGTCTGCACGTTGTGGCCCTGCGAACGGAGTTGCTCTGCGATAAGAGGCGAATAGTGATGATCGAGGAGGAGCCTCACGAAAGAGCGCGCTGCTGCCGCTCCCAACGCAGGCGCTCGGACTCCGCGAGTTCCTGTTCCTCGTTCAGTTCCACTTCGATCTCCTCGGAAAAGTCTGCGTAATAGGCGAGAGCGGCACGGACCAACCGTGGCGACACGTCGAAGTAGGTAGCCGTGTCATCGATGGATCCGTCGTGCTCTCGCAATGTGGCGACAACCTGGGCCACATAGAGCCGCGTGCCAGCCACCGCGGCCCGCCGGCGGCCCCCGTCGCCTTGATTGAAACGGATCATCGGATGGTGCTCAACCCTGAGGGCTTCACCTAAGAGCCGATCCGCCAGCGAATTTCGGGACTGCCGTCCAACCATGGCTTCAGAATCAAGCAACCTGGCCGTTACGGATGACAACCTGAATGATCGAGCGACGCTCTTACCCTCACCCACTCCTACAGTGTATCACAACGTCCTACAATGAGGACAAGGAGTGCTCCACACCGTGCCCGGACATGCAGAACGCCCTGCCACCGGAGTGGCAGGGCGTTCTCAACAGGTTGCCCGCGACCGGTGACTCGACCGGCCGGCAGGATGTCAGTCGGCGGCGTCGGCGCCGGCACCGGCCAGCTCGACCGGCGGGGGCTCCACGCCCTCGGACTCCATGCTCTGCACGGCCCGGAACGTCAGTTGCTTCTCCCCGGCGACGATCGGGGTGGCGCCCTTCACGTCGAAGGCGTCCGCCTGCTCGGAGGTGACGGTCTCCACGTCGACCACGATGGTCTCCCCGGCCCGGAACTCCTTCCACAGGATTCGCTCCGACAGCGGGTCCTCGATCATCTGCTGGATGGCTCGCCGCAGCGGCCGCGCCCCGAGCTGGGGGTCGTAGCCCTTGTCGGCCAACAGCTGCTTGGCCGGATCGGTGAGCACCAGGCTGAGTCCCTGCAGCTCCAGCTGGGTGGTCACCCGCTGGATCATCAGGTCGACGATCTCCACGACCTCCTGCTTCGACAGCTCGTGGAAGACGACGACCTCGTCGATCCGGTTGAGGAACTCGGGCCGGAAGTGCGCCTTCAGCGCCTCGTTGACCTTGGCCTTCATCCGCTCGTAGGTGACGGCTTCCGACGTCTTGGCGAACCCGACGGACGACTTGCGAAGGTCGGCGGTTCCCAAGTTGGAGGTCATGATCAGCACGGTGTTCTTGAAGTCCACCGAGCGCCCCTGGGCGTCGGTCAGCCGGCCGTCCTCCAGGATCTGGAGCAGCGTGTTGAACACGTCGGTGTGCGCCTTCTCGACCTCGTCGAACAGCACCACCGAGAACGGCTTGCGCCGGACGGCCTCGGTCAGCTGGCCACCCTCTTCGTACCCGACGTAGCCGGGGGGCGAGCCCACCAGACGGCTGACGGTGTGCTTCTCCATGTACTCGGACATGTCGAGCTGGATCAGCGCGTCCTCGTCGTCGAAGAGGAACTCGGCCAGCGTCTTGGCCAACTCGGTCTTCCCGACACCCGTCGGTCCCAAAAAGATGAACGAGCCACTCGGACGCTTCGGGTCCTTGAGGCCGGCCCGGGTGCGCCGGATCGAACGGGCGAGGGCGGCAATGGCCGGCTCCTGGCCGATGACCCGCTTGTGGAGTTCATCCTCCATCCGGAGCAGCTTGGCCGTCTCTTCCTCGGTGAGCCGGTAGACGGGAATGCCGGTCCAGTTGGCCAGCACCTCGGCAATGACTTCTTCGTCGACCACGTCGAACAGGTCGGTGCCATCGGCGCGCCACTCGGCCTCCATGGCCTCCTTCTTGTCGAGACGGTCCTTCTCCTGCTCGGCGAGCTTCTTGGCCTGATCGAAGGCCTGCTTCTCGATGGCGGTTTCCTTGTCGGCCCGCAGGCGGGTGATCTCCTCTTCCAACTTCTTGTAGGCCGGAGGGGTGGTCATCCGACGGATGCGCAACCGGCTGCCGGCTTCGTCGATCAAGTCGATCGCCTTGTCGGGCAGGTAGCGGTCGGCCAGGTAACGGTCGGCCAGGTTGGCGGCCGCCACCAACGCCTGGTCGGTGATGGTCACCGCGTGGTGCGACTCGTAGCGGTCGCGGAGACCCTTGAGGATCTCGATGGTGAGCGCCACGTTGGGCTGCTCGACCTTGATCGGCTGGAACCGCCGCTCGAGGGCGGCGTCCTTCTCGAGGTGCTTGCGGTACTCGTCGATGGTGGTGGCGCCGATGGTCTGCAGCTCTCCCGCGGGCCAGCATGGGCTTGAGGATGGAGGCGGCGTCGATGGCCCCCTCGGCGGCACCCGCACCCACCAGGGTGTGGAGCTCGTCGATGAACAGGACGATGTCGCCCCGGGTGCGGATCTCCTTCAGCACCTTCTTCAGGCGCTCCTCGAAGTCGCCCCGGTAGCGGCTGCCGGCGACCAGGGCGCCCAGGTCAAGGGTGTAGAGCTGCTTGCCGGTGAGCGTCTCGGGGACGTCGTTGCCCACGATCTTCTGGGCCAGCCCTTCGACGATGGCGGTCTTGCCGACGCCGGGCTCGCCGATGAGCACCGGGTTGTTCTTCGTCCGGCGGGACAGGACCTGCATGACCCGCTCGATTTCCTTCTCGCGGCCCACCACCGGGTCCAACTTGTGATCGCGGGCCAGGGCGGTCAGGTTGCGCCCGAACTGGTCGAGGACCGGTGAACCGGTCGGTGACTCGGATTGTCCACCGGCCACGCCGGCGCCAACCGGCTCCTTGCCCTGGTAACCGGAGAGCAGTTGGATGACTTGCTGACGCACCCGGGGAAGATCGGCACCCAGGCTCTGGAGTACCTGGGCGGCGACCCCCTCGCCTTCGCGCACCAGACCCAGCAGCATGTGCTCGGTGCCGATGTAGCTGTGTCCGAGTTGCAGGGCCTCGCGGAGCGAGAGCTCGAGGACCTTCTTGGCCCGGGGGGTGAAGGGCGGCGAACCGGTCGGAGCCGAGCCCGCCAGCCCGATGGTCTCCTCCACCTTTTCGCGCACAGCTTCGAGCGAGACACCCATGGATTCGAGCGCCTTGGCCGCGACACCCTCACCCTCGTGGATCAATCCCAGGAGGATGTGTTCCGTGCCTATGAAGCTGTGGTTCAGAAGCCGCGCTTCCTCTTGTGCGAGCACAAGCACCCTGCGGGCCCTGTCGGTAAATCTTTCGAACATCCACCGCCTCCATCCGCGGTCGGGAAACTACCCCGAGTCTACAGGCACGGGTACGACCCGCACCCTCACCCTCTGCTGCACCGACGGCCGCTCCGGTCGCCTATCGTCTCTCTAAAGTGAACCCCGTCGAGCTCCTGGGTCTTCCCCAACTGGCCAAACAGGTCCAACTCCTTGAGCCTTTGCTCACTGAGTCTGTCGTCACCGGCGACGGATTCCTTGATGATGTAACGACCCATCTCATCGCAGCTGGCGGAAAACGTCTCCGGCCGGTCCTGGCCCTGGCCGCCGCTACCGGGGGTTCTAGGCCGGCCACCAGGGAAGACCTGCTCGGCGCGGTATCGGTGGAATTGGTCCATCTGGCGTCGCTCTATCACGACGATGTCATGGACGAGGCGACCATCCGTCGCAACGTCGAAAGCGTGAACTCCCGATTCGGGAACCTGGTGGCCATCGTGGCCGGGGACTTCCTGCTGGCCCGCTCGGCGGAGATCGCCGCCGGCCTGGGCACCGAGATCGCCGGCCTGCTGGCCGCCACCCTGGGGCGACTCTGCCAGGGACAGGTGGCCGAGGTCCGGGCCGCCTTCCAGGTCAGCCGCACCCAGAACGACTACACCGAGGCCATCTCCGGGAAGACCGCCTCCCTCATGTCCACCTCCTGTCGGATCGGCGCCCTGACCGGAGGTCTCCCGGTCCCACAGGTCGACGCCCTCACCGACTTCGGTCGGTATTTCGGGATGATCTTCCAGGTGCGCGACGACATTCTCGATGTGATCGGATCCGAAGCCGAGCTGGGCAAGCCCGCCGGCCAGGACCTGGCCGAGGGGATCTACACCCTGCCGGTGATCCTCGCCCTGGCCGACCCCGACGTGGGCCCGGAGCTCAAGCCGATGCTGGGCCAGCCGCTCGACCAGGAGGAGCGGGACCGGGCCCGGGCCATTGTGGCCTCCTCGGGGGGGATTGCCACCTCGGTGGCGGTGGCCCGCGGTTACGCCGAGGACGCCGCCACCGCCGCGCAGCAGTGTCCGTCACCGCAGCTGGCCGACGGCTTCGCGGTGTTGGCCCACTCGCTGGTCGACGGCCTTCCCGCCGGCTGATCAGGTCGGGCGGCTCAAGCGGTCGGGGCGGGCACGTTGCACTTGGCCTCGATCTTCTGGGAGATCTTGTCCAGCCGGGCCTTGAAGGCGGGGCTCTCCAGCCGGGTGATCCGGTTCTGAATCCGGGTGGCCCGGGTGGTGTTGCCGGCCGCCTGGGCCTTCGCCTCGGCGGCGGTCAGCTTGGGGAGTCCGGCGGCGATCTGGGCTTCGCCCTTCTGGATGCGGGTCAACACCTTGGTGGCGTTGGCGCAGTTGAAGTTCTTGCCCACCTTCGGAACCCCGGATGCCGGCGTCTTGGTGTTGGGCGTTGCCTGGGTGGAGGACGGCGCCGGGGAAGCTCCGGCCAAGCCCGACGGCTCCGAAGCTCAGGGTCCCGGCGGCTACGGCCACCGCGGTGATGATCACAATCTTCTTCAGCATCTGTCTGGTGCCTCCTGAATAAACCAGGGTGTCCTGGTGTCTTCCCCTCATTGTCACCAAGAGATGTGATCAATCGGCCAAGCCACCATAAGAGAACCGTAAGAAACGGCGTTTTCCGGCCGCGGGCCGCGGGCCACGGGCCACTTCGATCCGGGAGGCTCAGGCGGGCCGGGCCGGATTCCCGTTGGAGTTGCGCTCGAAGATGATCCGCAGCCCGTGGAGGGTGAGCCAGGGTTCGAGGTATTCGATCTCCTCGGAGTAGGGGGCGATGAGCTCGGCCAGTCCCCCGGTGGCCACCACCGTGCACTCACCGAGAACCCCGGCGAACCGCCGGCACAGCCCGTCCACCTGGGCGGCGAAGCCGAACAGGGCGCCGGACTGGATGGACTCCACCGTCGACTTGCCGATCACGCTGCGCGGCTCCACCAGCTCGACCCGCCGGAGGGCGGCGGCGTGGGCGAAGAGGGCGTCGAGGCTGACCTGCACGCCGGGGGTGATGGCCCCGCCGAGGTACTCGCCGGCCGGGGAGATGGCGTCGAAGGTGGTGGCGGTGCCGAGGTCGACCACCACGCAGGGCCCGCCGAACAGGTCGTAGGCGCCGACCGCGTTGGCGATCCGGTCGGCTCCGACTTCCTTCGGGTTGTCGTAGAGGATGGGCATCCCGCTCTTGACCCCGGGCTCCAGCACCACCGACGGGACGTCGAACCACCGCTGCACCATCTGGCGCAGGTTGGCGGTGACCAGCGGCACCGACGAGGTCACCGCGATGCCGGTGACCGCGTCTTCGATGTTGACTCCGTCGAGGTTGAGGATCTGGGTGAGCAGCAGGGCGTGCTCGTCGGCCGTCCGTTCCGACACGGTTGACAGTCGCCAGTGGTGGGCCAACCCGGTCGGCTCATGGCCGTCCCGCAGACCGGTCTCCGCCAACGGCGCGCCGATGTCGTCGGCAAACAGCCCGACCACCGTCTCGGTGTTCCCCACGTCGATGGCCAGCAGCATGATCAGTCTCCCCCGCCGAGTTCCGGCATCAGATCGAGTCCCAGGTCGAGCACCCGGGCGGAATGGGTCAGCGCCCCCACCGAGATGAGGTCGGCGCCGGCGGCCGCGTACCCGGGGGCGGAGTCGAGATCGACCCCGCCCGACACCTCCACCAGGGTGGTCGTCCCGCGGTCATGGACCAGGCCCACACAGGCTTTCACCTGGTCAGAAGTCATATTGTCGAGCATGACCACGGTGGCGCCGGCGGCCAGTGCCTCGGTCACCTGTTCGTCCCGGTCACATTCGACCTCCACCATCCGCCCCGGCCAGAGCCGCCGGGCCTGACCCACCGCCTGGGTGATGGTCACGCCGCCCAGGTGGTTGTCCTTCACCAGGACGGCGTCCGACAGGCTGCCGCGATGGTTGGTCCCGCCCCCCGCCCGCACCGCCGCCTTCTCGAGGGAGCGGAGTCCGGGGGTCGTCTTGCGGGTGTCGAGCACCCGGGTGGCCGGATTGGCCGCCGCCACCACGTCGACGAAGGCCCGGGTGAGGGTGGCGATGCCCGAGAGGTGGCCGAGGAAGTTGAGCGCGGTCCGTTCGGCGGTGAGGATCGACCGCAGGGGACCGGTGAGGACGGCCACCACCGAGCCCGGGGTCACCGTCGACCCGTCGGCCAACCGCCAGTCGACGTCCACCGACGGGTCGACCTGGGCCAGGGTCTCGACCGCGCACGCCCGGCCCGCCACCACCCCGGCGGCCCGGCTCACCACCGCCACCGATCGGATCACCGCCGCCGGCACCAACGCCGCGGTCAGGTCGCCCAACGGGAGCAGGTCCTCGGCCAGCGCGATGCGCACCGCCTCGACGACCGCCGCGTGCGGAGGATCGAACACCGATACGTCCACCGCGCCGGGCCCCCGGGCGTCACCGGTCATGGGGATTCGACCGCCTGGCCGGAGACGACGACCCGGCCACCGGTGTGCAGGATCCGCCGGCGCCACCGGTCGGAAGCCTCGGGAAAGTCGGCCCGGGCGTGGGCGCCCCGCGACTCGGTCCGCACGGTGGCCGACCGGAGGAGCGCCTCGGCCGCGGTGACGAGGTTGGCCAACTCTCCGTGGGCGCGGTCGGACGGTGTCCCGGGCCCGACGGTGGCGGCCACCGACTCGATGACGGTGGCGGCCCGGTCGAGTGACTCGGCATCCCGGACCACCCCGGCGCCGTCGAACATGGCTCGCTGCAGACGGTCGACCGTCTTCTCCACGTCGACATCGGCGGCTGTCTCGCCGGCATCGTCGATCTGACCGTCACCGCCGCCGGCATCCTCGCCGACCCGGCCGGCACCGCCGCCGCCGCCGACGGTTTCGCCCCCGCCGTGGAGCACCGCCCGCATGGCTCCGGTGGGCGAGGGTCCGTCGCCGCCCGCCTCGATGGCTTCGGCCAACCGGGCTCCGAACACCATGCCCTCGAGGAGCGAGTTGGAGGCCAGGCGGTTGGCTCCGTGGACCCCGGTGCAGGCGACTTCCCCCGCCGCCCAGAGTCCGGGCAGCGCGGTGGCCCCCGACAGGTCGGTGACCACCCCACCGGAGAGGTGGTGGGCGGCCGGCGCGATCGGGAGCCAGTCGACGTGCGGGTCGAGGCCGACGGCCTCGAGGGAGGCGTTGATGGTCGGGAAGCGGGAGGCGAAGGAGTCGAGCCCGGTGGCGTCGAGCCAGAGGTGCTCCACCCCCTGGGCGCTGATCTTCGCCGCCATCGCCCGGCTCACCACGTCCCGGGGAGCGAGCTCGTCGACGAACCGGTCGCCGTGGGCGTCGCGGATCCGCGCCCCGTGGCCGCGGAGCGCCTCGGAGAGCAGCGGCCGGGGCATGGCCGGATGGTGGAGGGCGGTGGGATGGAACTGCATGAACTCGACGTCGGCGCAGGGGACCCCGGCCCGGAGGGCGATGGCCAGTCCGTCGGCGGTGGCCTCGGCCGGGTTGGTGGTCACCGCGAACAGCTGGCCGGCTCCCCCGGTGGCCAGCACCGTGTGCCGGGCCCGCACGTCGACCACCCGTCCGGCGGCGTCGAGGGCCCGGACCCCGCCGCACCGCCCGTCCTCCACCAGGAGGTCGAGGGCGAACCACTCCTCGAGCACCGCGGCCGCGGTCCGTCGGGTGGCATCGACCAGGGCCCGTTCCACCTCGGCCCCGGTGGCGGCCCCGCCGGCGTGGACCACCCGGGCGGTGGAGTGGCCGCCTTCCCGGGCGAGTTCGAGGGCGCCGCCGGGCTGCCGGTCGAACTCCGCGCCCATGGCGATCAGCTCGTGGACCCGGAACGGGCCCTCGTCGACCAGCACCCGGACCGCGTCGGTGTCGCACAGCCCGGCCCCCGCCGCCAGGGTGTCGGCCAGATGGAGGTCGGTGGAGTCCTCGTCGCCCCCCAACACCGCGGCCACCCCGCCCTGGGCCCAACTGGTGGCCGACCGCCACAACTCGGCCTTGGTCAACACCCCCACCCGCAGCCCATTGCCGGCCGAGGACGTCACGGTCGAGGAGGCCAGTCGCACTGCCGCCGACAGCCCGGCCACCCCGCTGCCGAGCACCAGGACGTCGAGAGCACCGGGCAACTTCAGCCCCTCCGTCGGTCTTGACGAGCCGGTCGGCCTGGCGGGCGACCGGGTCACGCGTCGGTGAGGTTCTCGAATTCGGCGTCGAGTCGGGCCGACACTTCGTCGATCACCCGATTGGCCCGGTCCACGTGCACGATGGCGGGAGCGAAATTCTCCAGCTCGTCGTTCTCGTAGTCGGCATAGGTGATGACGATCACCTTGTCGCCCCGGTGGACCAGACGGGCGGCGGCGCCGTTGAGGCACACCTGACCCGGGCCCCCGACGATGGCGTAGGTCTCGAAGCGGGCTCCGTTGTCGATGTCGACCACGGTGACCTGTTCCCACTCGAGGATGTTGGCCAGTTGCATCAACTCGGGGTCGAGGCTGATCGAACCCACATAGTTGAGATCGGCATCGGTCACCGTCGCCCGGTGGATCTTCGACTTCATCATCCGGCGGCGCATGTTCAGTGGTTTCCTTTCGGGTGAGACGCAGAGCTCATGAGTGAGAGTTCGCCGGCGTCACGGCCGGTGAACGCGAACGGGTCGAGGTTGTCGATGAGGCGCACCCCGCCGACGGTGGCGGCCAGGATGAGCCGGATGGACCCATCCGGCCGGATCGAGGTGGTCTGGCGCAGGTCGTCGGCCCCCACCACCGCGGCATAGTCGAGTTCGACGGTCGGCTCGGTGGCCACCGTCTCGGCCATCACCGCTTCGATCTCGCCGGCGTCGGCCACGCCTTCGGCCACCCGCGCGGCGCCGGCCCGGAGGGCCCGGGACAGCGCGAGGGCGGCCCGGCGCTCTTCGGGGGAGAGCCGGACGTTGCGGCTGGACAGGGCCAGGCCGTCGTCGTCCCGCACCGTCGGGCACCCGACCACCTCGACCGGCAACGACAGGTCCCGGGCCATCCGCCGGACCACGGCCAGCTGCTGGAAGTCCTTCTCGCCGAAGTAGGCCCGGCACCGGCCGGCCATGGCGAACAGCTTGGCCACCACGGTGCTCACCCCGTCGAAGTGGCCGGGGCGGGACGCGCCCTCCCACTGGTCGCCGAGACCGGCGACCGACACGGTGGTGGCGACCGGGGTCGGGAACCCGGGATACATCTCTCTCACCGGCGGGGCGAAGACGATGTCGGCGCCGGCGGTACCGGCCAGCTCGACATCGGCGTCGAGGGTCCGCGGGTAGCGGGCGATGTCGTCGGGATCCCCGAACTGCAACGGGTTCACGAAGACGGTGACCACCACCAGGTCGCACTCGGCGGCGGCCCGCTCGACCAGCGAGCGGTGCCCGGCGTGCAGGGCGCCCATGGTCGGCACCAGGCCGACGGTTCGTCCGGCCGCCCGGGCGGTGTCGAGGGCCACCGCACACTCGGCGATGGTCTCGATGACCCGGACGTCGACCAGGGCCGGCGGGCGGTACCGCACGGTGTGCAGCGGGGTCATCAGGTCGGGCATCAGGGTGGAGGTCATGCCACCTGCTCCACCGTGGCCGGCACCGTGGCCGGCGCATCCGCCGGCGCGTGCGTCCCCGGCTCGAAGTTCGGGGTGTCCATCGACAGCCGGCGGGCCAGGCCGACCATGGCGTCGTAGGCGGCCAGTTCGGTGCGGCCTCCGGGCATCGACCCGAGCACCGAGCGGTGACGGTCGAGGGTGGCCCAGTCCCCCCGCATCGCCGGGCCGGTGAGGGCAGGGCCGGGCCCGAGGGCCAGCCCGTCCTCGGCCGCCGCCCGGATGAGGCCGGAGAAGGCACGGAGGGGGAGCCCGGCGGTGGCGGCGATCCGCTCCACCTGGCCGAGCAGGGCCACCAGGTGATTGGCGGCCACGGTGGCGGCGGTGTGGTAGCTGGCCCGGAGCTCGTCGGCCACCTCGACGACCTCACCGCCGAGGGCCTCGGCCATGGCCCGAACCGCCGGGTCACCGGCCACCGCGAAGGTCACCCCCGACCGCAGGCGTTCAGCCCCGATCTCCGGAGTGGGCAGCGGAACCAGGGGATGGAGGGAGGCCCGGCGCGGATGAGGGGCCAGCACGTCGAGGCCGAGCGACCCCGAGAGGTGGATCACCAGCGCATCCGGGTGGGGAAGAACCTGGGCGGCGACCTCGGCCACCGCCGCGTCCGGGGTGGCGATGACCAGCACGTCGACACCGGCGGCGGCGTCGACCGGCGAGTCGGCGCGGCCATAGGCATCCATCACGGAATAGCCGCCGGCGGCGCGCAGCGCCGCCATCAATGAACGTCCGGCCCTACCCGGGCCGATCACACGGATTCTGGTCACGAAACCCCTTTGCAACGTTCCGGCCCCGGAGGGTGCCGTTCGAGTCAGAGCATCAATGAGAAGACGTTCACAGTGTACCCACCTGGACGACCTCACCACCAGCGATTTCGATGTCCTCCTGATCGACCAGGTCAGGGGCCAGGTCGGCCAGCGGCACCAGCACGAACCGGCGCTCCCGCCAGCGGGGATGGGGGATGGTGAGCTCGGGGTCGGCGAGGGCGATGCCGTCGATCCAGATCACGTCGGCGTCCAGGGTGCGCGGTCCCCACCGCACCGTGCGCACCCGTCCGGCGGCCGCCTCCAGCCTCCGGCACTCCTCCAGGATCCGGTAGGGGTCGACGGTGGGGGCCACCGCCAGCTCCACCACCAGGTTGAGGTAGGGGCCCTGCTCCTCGGGCCCCCCGATCGGCTCGGTCTCGTAGACCGGGGACACCGCGGTGACCGGAACCGCGCTCCCGGCCCGCAGCTGGTCGACCGCCCGGCGGAGGTGGCCCCACCGGTCCCCGAGGTTGGAGCCGAGGCCGAGGAACGCCCGCACGGTGGGCGACTCGGACAGCGGCGAGGTCATCGGCTGCGGGTGATGCGCACCCCCACGGTGGCGATGTCGGCCTCCAGCGGCGGCTCCAGCTTGCGCAGCCCGACCGTCACCGACACCACCCGGTCATCCTCCATGGCGGTGGCGGCGATGGCTTCGGCCAGCGCCTCCAGCAACCGGTATTTGGCCGGCCCGGCGATGACCCCCCCGGCCCGGTCGACCACCCCGGCGTAGTCCACGGTGTCGGCCAAGGCATCCGACCCGCCGGCCGCGGCCAGGTCCACCTCCAGGTCGAGGTCGAGCTCGAACGGCTGAGCCTTCACCCGTTCCTCGGGCAGCACCCCGTGGACGCCGAGGACCCGGAGACCCCGGAGCTCGATCCGGTCCGGGGGGTCCGGGCGCATCACTGCTTCAATCCTTGGTGGCGGTCTTCGACCCGCTGGCGGTCTTCGACCTGGTGGCGGTCTTCGAGCCGCTGGCGGTCTTCGACTTGGTGGCGGTCTTCGAGCCGGTAGCGGGGCTGGCAGAGCGCTTCCCCCGCGCCGCCGATCGGGCCGGGGGCAACTGGCCGGCGAAGGCCACCAGCTCGCGGCCGGGCGGGCCCATGGCGTGGCCGGTGATGTGCTCGAGCACGGTCACCGCCTGGGGCCCGCTGGGCAGCCGTCCCGACCACAGCAGGTACCCCGACACCACCCCGATCACCCGGTCCCCGAGCTCCTCCTGGTGGATGAGCAGGCGCTCGCCGCTGACCAGCCGGCCGTGCAGGTCGCGGAACAGCTCGACCAGGTTGGTCCGCACGTCGCCGGCCGGCGGCAGCGGGAAATGGACGCTGGCGAGGTCCTGTTCCTCGTAGGCCTGCAGGTTGTGGGAGGACGGGAGCAGCGAGACCACCCGGGTGAAGCCCTGCACCCGGAGCCAGATGATCTCCTCCTGGCGGCGGACCTTCCGGTGGTTGGGGGCGAAGCCGCCGGGGCGCTCGCTGATGGCCAGCCGGTCCTTGATCACCCAGGTGAAGTTGCGGGGCGGGATGCCGGCCGCCCACTTGCCCTTGACCATCAGACCGACCCGGGCGTGGGGCCCACCAGGGTCGCAGCCTGGACGCTGGCCGCCACGTCATGGACCCGCACCATGCCCGCACCCTGGGCCAGGGCCCAGGTGGCGGTGGCCAGCGAGCCGGGGAGCCGGTGGTCGACGTCGGCCGGGGTGCCGTCCGGGGCGGCGGCCAGGGCGCCGAGGAAGCTCTTGCGGCTGGTGCCCACCAGCACCGGATAGCCGACCGCCACCAGGTCGTCGAGGGCGGCCAGCAGTTGGAGGTTGTGCCGGGCCGTCTTGCCGAACCCGATGCCCGGATCGACCCACACCTCGGCGATCCCCGCCCCGGTGGCCACCCCGGCCCGCTCCGCCAGGAAGGCGGCGACCTCGGCGACCACGTCGTCGTAGTGGGGATGGTCCTGCATGTCGGCCGGGGTCCCCTGCCGGTGCATGGCCACCCAGCCCACCCCGCACTCGGCGGCGGCCGGCCACAATGAGGCGGAGACGTCGTTGATCAGGGTGGCACCGGCCTCGACGGCGGCCCGGGCCACCTCGTCCTTGGTGGTGTCGATCGACACCCGGACCGCGGGGCTGAGCGCCTCGACGACCGGGATCACCCGCCGCAATTCCTCCTGGAGGGAGACCGGCTCGGCCTTTGGCCGGGTCGACTCGCCGCCGACGTCGACGATGTCCGCCCCTTCGGCGATCATCTGATGGCCCCGGGCGACGGCCCGGCTCCCGTCGAACCACTCGCCGCCGTCGGAGAACGAGTCGGGGGTCACATTCAGGATTCCCATGACCAGCGGGCGTTGCTCGGTGGTCATGGGGATCATCACGGCACAGCGTAAACCAGGGGGAGGTTGGCCGGGGCCGGAAATCAGGGCGAATTCAGGGCTTTCAGCGTCCGTGGATGAACTGCATGGCCTCGGACCGGGTGGCGGAATCGGTCCGGAATTGGCCGCGGACGGCCGAGGTGATGGTCAGGGTGCCGGGCTTCTTCACCCCCCGCATCGACATGCAGAGGTGCTCGGCCTCCACCACCACCAGCACCCCCCGGGGCTCGAGGGCCTTCTCGATGGAGTCGGCGATCTCGGTGGTCATCCGCTCCTGGACCTGCAGCCGGCGGGCGTAGCCGTCCACCAGCCGGGCGAACTTGGACAGGCCGGTGATCCGGCCGTCCTCGCCGGGGATGTAGGCCACGTGGGCCCGGCCCATGAACGGCACCATGTGGTGCTCGCACAGCGAGGCGAAGGGGATGTCCCGCACCATCACCATCTCGTCGTGCTCGGCGGCGAAGGAGACCTTCAGATGGCTGGTCGGATCCTCGTCCAGCCCGGAGAACAGCTCCTGGTACATGGCGGCCACCCGGGCCGGGGTGGCCAGCAGCCCGTCCCGGTCGGGGTCCTCCCCCATGGCGGAGAGAATCTCATGGATGGCCCGTTCGATACGGGCGGTATCAACGCTCAACCTGGCTCCTCAGCGGCGGGACGGATCGCCAGTGTAGGCGTGGATGGCGCTGAGGTTACGGAAGCGTTCGGCCACGTCGAGGCCGTAGCCGACCACGAAATCGGGAGGGATGTGGAATCCGACGTAGCGGAGGTCGAGGGCGGTGCGCTGCTGGCCGTCCTTGACCAGCAGGGCGCAGACCTCGAGGCTGGCCGGCCGCCGGGCCAGCAGGTACCGCTGCAGGTAGTTGAGGGTGAGGCCGGAATCGACGATGTCCTCCACCACCAGCACGTGGCGGTCGGTGAGGTCGACGTCGAGGTCCTTCACGATGCGGACCACCCCGGAGGTGCGGGTGGCGGTCCCGTAGGAGGAGACGGCCATGAAGTCCACGTCGACCGGCAGCTCGATGGCCCGGCAGAGGTCGGCCATGAACATGAAGGCGCCCTTCAACACCCCGACCAGCAGCGGCGGCCGGTCGGCGTAGTCGGCGCTGATGGCCGCGCCCAGCTCGGTGATCCGGGCCCGCAGCTCCGACTCGGAGACCACCACCTCGCCGACCTCGGGCTCCGACTCGAGCCGGGACAGCTCGCCCACCGACTCGTCCTTGGGTCCGGTCACGGGCCGACTGTATCGGCTCGGTCCCCGGCGGACCCAAATGCCGGGGACCCCCCGGCGGCGGGTGCCACGGACGTCACCGGGGCCTGGGACAGACGGCCCCGGGAGCGGGAGACCCGGACCCCGCCGTCGATCTCGGTGGCCTTCCGGGCCCCCCGGGCCACCTCGAGGACCCGCTCGACGGCGTCGAGGGACGGCGGGTACCGGCTGTCGCCGGTCAACCACGACCGGATGGCCCGGCGGGCGACGGCATCCGGGGAGGCGGCCACCGCCTTGGCGTCGACCGGGTCGACCAGCCCGGCCACCACCCCGAGCAGCTCGGCGTCGCCGGCCAACAGCCCGGCCTGCCGGGCCAGCACCGGGACGATGTCCCGGCCGGCCAACTCCGAGCACAGCGGCAGGAGCTCGGCCCGGATCCGGTTGCGGAGGAATCGTGGGTCGCGGTTGCTGGGGTCGTCGACCGGGTCCAGCCCCTCCGCGTCGCAGAGGGCTACCGTCTCCGACCGGCGGAGGGCGAGCAACGGGTGACGGGGTCCGGCCCGCATGGCGGCCAGGCCGTCGACCCCCGCCCCCCGCAGCAGGTTGGCCAGCACCGTCTCGGCCTGGTCGTCGGCGGTGTGGCCGGTGGCGGCATCGGGTCCCAGCACCTCGAGCCGGGCGGCGCGGGCCCGGGCTTCGAGGTTGGGCCCGTCAGCCACCGTCACCCGTTCGCTCTTGAAGTCGCTCCCGTAGCGGTCGGCGGCCGACGCCACCACCTCGGCCTCGGCGGCCGAACCGGTCCGGAGCCCGTGGTCGACGTGGACGGCGGTCACCCGGCAGCCGGCCGCGGTGGCCAGGACCAGCAGGGCCAGCGAGTCGGCCCCGCCGGAGACCGCACACACCAGCGGGGTGCCGGCGGCGGGAAACGTGCACCGCCCGACCAGGTCGTCGATCAGCGGATCAACCGGAGAGGGCGGGGGCGGCACCGACGCGGGAGATCCACACGGAGGGATCCCGGATCTCGGTGAGGGAGGGCAGCCATTCCGGGCCCCTCCAGGCGCGGTCGAGCAGCTTCGTCCCGCCCGATTTCTCCACCGCGGCGATGAACTTCTCGCCCTCTTCGTACTGGCGGAACTTGGACTCCATCCCGATGAGCTGGAGCAGGAGCTTGGCCGGTCCCTTGGTCGAGTTGCGGCGCTGACGGAGGACCTCGCTGAACCGGGCGGCGCTGGGGATGGCCGCCGCCCCGGCCCGGTCCATGGTCACGTCGCCGTGGCCCTCCAGCAGGCTCATCAGCGCCTGGATGCGGTGGAGCCCCTCGAGCTGTTCGGGGGTGGCCACCAACCCGAGGGCGCCGTTGTCGCGGAGCGGGTTGCGGCCGGCCCGGATCTCCTCGGTGATGCGCTTCAACGCCTCGGCGAACCGGGAGGGGTCGGGGTCGAGCGAGCCGAGCCCCTCCTCCACCAGCGACAGGAAGTGGTCGCGCATCCAGGGGATGGCGGTGAACTGGCACCGGTGGGTGACCTCGTGGAGGGCCAGCCACAGCCGGAACTCCTTGGGCTCGAAGCCGTAGCGCTGCTCGAGGGTGACGATGTTGGGGCCGACGAAGTAGACGATGTCCTGATCCTCGATGGCCTCCTCGGTGAGCAGCAGGTCGTACTGGCCGAGGACCCGGGTCGACAGCCAGCCCAGCACCACCCCGAGCTGGGAGCCGGTGGCCACCCGGCTGGCGGAGGCCAGCGGACCGGCCAACCGCTCGGTCACCGGGTTGTTGGTGGCCAGCCGGGGCGGGGCGAAGCGTTGGAGGTGGGGGCCGACCAGCCGTTGGAAGGAGGCGACGTTGGCGTGCACCCAGCCGTTGCGGTCGGTGACCCGGGCCCGGGCCGGTCCCGACGCCGAGCGGAGGCCGGTCTCGACGGCTACCAGCTCCTCGGCCTGGGCGGTGAGCTCCTCGAAGTCCTGTTGCAGGAGGTCGGGCCGGTAGGGGGCGGGCATCGGGTTGACGGTTGCTCACCCAACCGGCCACCCGCTCGGCCACCTCCCAGGAGATCGCCCCCGGGCCCGGCCCCGGTTCGGTGGACGGGGTGGACTCTTGGAGGGCGGCGCCTGACGTTTGGGTCACGGGGACCAGTGTAGGTAGCAGCCGGGTCGGGTGCGGGTCAGACGGTGCGGGCGGTGCGCATGCGGCCCGAGGCCGGGCGCCGGGTCAGTGGCCGTGTTTGGCGTGCTCGTCCCGGAGGGCGTGGGCCACCCGGTCGAGCAGGGACTCGGGAACGTGGTCCTTGCAACGGTTGGCGATCACCTTGCGCAGCTCGGCTTCGAACCCGAAGGCATCCACACACGGCCCGCAGAGATCGAGGTGGCGGGTGATCTCCACCCGGCGCTCCTCGGTGAGCTCGCCGTCGAGGTAGAAGTAGAGACGCTCGACGGTCTCCTCACAGTTGACGAATCCGGCGATGTGGGCACCGCCCGGCATGGCCGGGTTCGCACCAACGCCCTTGGCGTCCTCGGATCTCTGCTCTCCCACGAGTCTGTCTCCCTACTTGCCGTCGCCGGAAGCGCCAACCAGGCCGCGAGCACTTCCGAATTCGAACAACGCTTTCTGCAGGGCCTTTCTTCCACGGTGGATACGGCTCATCACCGTGCCGATGGGTACATCGGTGATTTCGGCGATCTCTTTATAGGAGAAACCCTCGACGTCGGCGAGCAGCACGGCCAACCGGAAGGTGTCGGGCAGCGACTCGATGGCGTCCTTGACCTCGGTGTCGGTGATCCGCTCCAACGCCTCTTCCTCGGCGCTGCGCCCGAGGCCGGAAGGCTGGTCGGCGGACAGATGGCGGTAGAGGAACAGGTCCTCCACATCCTCGACGTCGGAGATCTCCGGACGCCGCTTCTTGGCCCGGTACGAATTGATATAGGTGTTGGTGAGAATCCGGTAGAGCCAGGCCTTCAGATTGGTGCCGGCTTCGAAGCCCCCGAAGGCGCGATAGGCCTTGAGGTAGGTCTCTTGCACCAGGTCCTCGGCATCCGCGGGGTTGCGGGTCATGCGGAGCGCGGCCGAGTACAGCGCGGGCATGTACTCCATGGCAAGGTCGGTGAATTCCGCCTGGTCGGCCATGGATTGCACCCTACAGCGCCGGTGGGTCACGGCGGACCCGGGGTTCGGGTTCGGGGGGCCGGCGGGTGGCGCTCCCCGCCCTACCGGACCGGTGGGTGCCGGTCCGACCAGGGAGCGGCCGCCTCCAGCTGGGCCGCCACCCGCAACAGCCGGTCGTCTTGCCAGGGCCCGGCCACCAGCTGCACCCCGACCGGCAGCCCGGAGGCGGCGACATGGAGCGGGAGGCTGATGGCCGGCAGACCGGTGATGTTGAACACCGCGGTGAAGGCGGCCATCGACAGCACTTCGAGCGGCGGCATCTCGGGAAACTCGTGCACTGCCTTCAGGACACCCACCCGCGGCGGTTCGATGGCCATGGTCGGGGTGACCAACAGGTCGAACTCGCTCCCCCAACGGGCCACGATCCGGCGGGAGACCCGGTGCAGTTCGGCCACCGAGGTAACGAACGTCCGGCTGTCCACCTCGCCGGCGGCGGCGTAGCTGGCCCGATTGTTGGGCTCGACCTTCTCCCAGTCGATGCCCGGATTCTCGACCAGGCCGGCGTTGACCACGTGGAGGAAGGGCGCCAACGACTCGGCATCGAAGATGTCGGCGTCCAGACGCTCGACAATGTGGCCGGCCTGCTCGAGCAGCTTGGCGGTGGCGTCGACGGCGGCCAGCGCTTCGTCGGCCACCGGGATGCCCAGGGCCGACACGGTGTTCAGCGCCACCCGGAGCCGGCCCGGATCCTTCCCGGGGTCGGTGGTGAACGGGGCGGCCGGGG
Organism: uncultured Acidimicrobiaceae bacterium; assembly: GCA_963819695.1. Classification (GTDB taxonomy): domain Bacteria; phylum Actinomycetota; class Acidimicrobiia; order Acidimicrobiales; family RAAP-2; genus DASZIT01. Next base: position 131,322 of record CAWFXD010000003.1, read on the forward strand.
CCGGTGCATTCCACCAGGCGCCGGCGTCGTACCCGCTCATCACCTCGAGCAGGGCGGCGGCGTCGGCCACCGTCAGGCACACCGCTCCGTCGGTCACCATTCCCTGCCAGCCGGGGATCAACGAGGGCACCCTCCCCCGGCTCGCCTTCAGCCCGACCAGACCGCAGCACGATGACGGGATGCGAATCGACCCGCCCCCGTCGCTGGCGTGGGCGACCGAGAACATCCCGGAGGCCACCGCCGTCCCCGCCCCGCCGCTGGAGCCTCCCGAGGTGTGGTCGGGATTCCACGGATTGCGGGTGGGCCCGTAACGGAGGTTCTCGGTGACCGTGATGGATCCGAACTCCGGCGCGTTGGTCCGGCCGGTGAGGATGAATCCGGCCCGGCGGAAGGCATCGACCACCAGGTCGCTGTGATCACTGGGTCCATCGGGCGCGCCCCGCGAGCCGTAGGTCAGCGGCTGGCCCTCCACCGCACACAGATCCTTGATCGGCAGGGGCACGCCGACGAAGGCAGGAAGGTCGTCGGTGTCGTTGGCGCTGGCGATGCGGTCGCCCACCGCCTTGGCCTCGGCCCGGGCCTCGTCGTCGTTGCGCCAGATCACCGCGTTGAGTTCCGGGTTCCGGCGGTCGACCCGGCTCAGGGTGGCGTCGAGGACTTCGAGCGGGCTCACCTCCTTCCGCCGGATGGCCGCCGCGGTGTCGAGGGCAGAAGTGAATTCGTCCATGCCCTGACTATTCCATGCCGGTGCGGTGGCGCGCCGGGCGGCCGAGGCGGAGCCCCGAGTCAGGCGCCCTCGTAGTCGAAGCCGAGATCAGGTGCGGTCAACAGCGCCCGGAACCGGAGCCCCTCGGCGGCGGCCATGGCTTCGACGGTTCCGCCCCGGTCCACCACCGCCACCAGCAGGACCGGCTCGGCCCCCGCCTGGCGGATGGCGTGAGCCGCCTCGATGAGCGAGGTGCCCCGGGTCACGGTGTCCTCGGTCACCACCACCCGGTCGCCGGGGTCGAGGGCGCCGGCGATCCGCCCGCCCCTGCCGTGGTCCTTGGCTTCCTTCCGGACGCTGAACGCCTTGAGCATCCGGCCCCGGCTGGCCGCGACCCCGGCGGTGATGAAGGCCACCGGGTCCGCCCCCATGGTCAGCCCGCCGATGGCGGTGACGTCGTCGGGGAGGAGCGAGAGGATCCCGTCGGCCACCAACACCATGGCCTCGGGTCGGCACACCGTCTGCTTGGAGTCGATGAACCAGCTGCTGCGCCGGCCTGACTTGAGGACGAAGTCGCCGCGCTTGACCGAGTGTTCGAGCAGGTGCCGGCGGAGCGCCTCGAACTCGGTGGACGGGAGGGTGGCGCTCATCGGGACGGGAAGAGACTGGGGCCGATCAGTTCCACCCCCCGGTCCCCCGGCTGCACCCAACCCACCACCACCGGGTCGAGACCGGCGCCGATCAGCGCGTCGATGGCGGCATCGGCGGTGTCGGCGGAGGCGACCACCACCATCCCGATGCCGAGGTTGAACACCCGAAGCATCTCGGCGTCGTCCACCTGCCCCAGCCGCTGTATCTCTTCGAAGATGCGAGGGATCCTCCAGCTATCGGTCTCCACCATCGCCCGCAGGCCGTCAGGGAGCGCCCTGGGCAGGTTGCCGGGAATCCCCCCGCCGGTGATGTGGGCCACCGCGTGGATGTCGGCGGCGGCGAGGGCGGCCTGCACCGCCGGGGTGTACAGCACCGAGGGGAGCAGGAGCTCGTCGGCCAGCGAGGTGGTCGCCCCGTCCCAGGCCGGGGAGTCGAGGGTCAGGCCGGCCCGTTCGAGGAGCACGTGGCGGGCCAGGGTGTACCCGTTGGACCGGAGTCCGGGCGAGGGGAGGCCGATGAGGATGTCGGCCGGGCGCACCCGCTGCGAGCTGAGGATCTCGTCGCGCTCGACCACGCCGACGGCGAAGCCGACCAGATCGAATTCGCCCGGCTTCATGACTCCGGCGTGCTCGGCCATCTCGCCGCCCAGCAGCGCCGCCCCGACCTGGCGGCAACCGTCAGCCACTCCGGCGACCAACGCCGCCATCTGCTCGGGATCCACCGATCCGGTCGAGATGTAGTCGAGGAAGAACAGCGGCTCGGCCCCCTGGCAGATCAGGTCGTCGACGCACATGGCCACCAGATCGATGCCGATGGTGTCGTAGCGACCGCTGGCCTGGGCGACCAGCGCCTTGGTGCCGACCCCGTCGGTACCGGCCACCAGCACCGGATGGCGGTACTTCTCGGTGGCGAGGGCGAAGAGGCCCCCGAAGTCGCCGATCCCCCCGAGCACCTCGGGCCGCACGGTCGACGCCACCAACGGTCGGATCCGGTCAACCGCGGCTTCCCCGGCGTCGATATCCACGCCGGCTGCGGCATAAGTGGCCGGCGGGCGGGCGGGTGCGGCAGTGGCTGGGTCCGGGGCGGCCGGTTCCGGTGACGCCGGTTCTGTCACGCCGGTGACCCGGTGGCGACGGCGCCGAGCGGATGATGCACGCTCAGTTCGACGGGCACTGGGACCGGGGCCGGATAGTTCCCGGTGAGGCAGGCATCGCAGAAGCCGGCCCCCGGGGCATCGATGGCCGTCTTCAGATTGTCGAGGGTGAGGTACTCGAGCGAGTCCACATTGAGGAACTCGACGATCTCGTCGAGGGTCTTCACCGAGGCCAGCAACTCGTCCTTGTCCGGGGTGTCGATGCCGTAGAAGCACGGCCAGCGGAACGGTGGGGAGGAGATCCGCAGATGGACCTCGCGGGCACCGGACTCCCGCAACATGATGACCAGGGCCCGGAGGGTGGTCCCCCGCACGATGGAGTCGTCCACCACGATCAGGCGCTTGCCGGCGATGTTGTCCCGGAGGGGGTTGAACTTGCGACGGACACCGTCGGCCCGCTCCACCTGGGTCGGGGCGATGAACGTCCGGCCGATGTAGCGGTTCTTGACCAGGCCCTGGCCATAGGGGATGCCGGACCCGAAGGCGTAGCCCTCGGCCGCCGGAATCCCGGAGTCGGGAACCCCCATCACCAGGTCGGCGGCCACCGGCTTCTGGGCGGCCAGCAGTTGACCCATGCGCCGGCGGGCGCCGTGGACTTCGTTGCCGTAGAGGATGGTGTCGGGCCGGGCGAAGTACACGAACTCGAGGACGCAGAGCTTGGGATTGACCCGTTCGGCGGGGAAGGGATGGACCGAGCGGACCTCCTTGCCGTCGATGACGACCATCTCGCCGGGCTCGATCTCGCGGACGAAGGTGGCCCCGATGACATCGAGCGCCGGTGACTCGGAGGCCAGGACCCAGCCTTCCTCGAACTCCTCGGTGGCTTCGATCCGGCCGAGGCAGAGCGGGCGGAAGCCGTTGGGATCGCGCACACCGATCAGCCGGTCGGCGTCGAGCAGGACGAAGGAGAACGCCCCTTCCAGCAGCGGAAGTACCACGGTGAGGGCGGTCTCGAGATCCTGGGCCGAGTCGGCGGGCAGCCGTTCAGGTAGTTGAGGAGGGAACACCTGGCCCAGCAGCTCGGCGACCAGGTCGCTGTCGGAGTCGACCAGACCCGGAAGCATCCCGGCTTGTTCGGCCAGCGCGTCGGTGTTGGTGAGATTGCCGTTGTGGCCGAGAGCAAACCCGGCCCGGCCCGCATCCCGGAACACCGGTTGGGCGTTCATCCAATCGCGGGACCCGGCAGTCGAGTAACGGGTGTGGCCGATGGCCAGGTCCCCCCGGAGCGCCGACAGCTTGCGCTCATCGAAGACGGTGGTGACCAGGCCCATGTCCTTCATGACCATGATGGTCTCGCCATCGCTGACGGCCATGCCGGCGGCCTCCTGGCCGCGGTGCTGCAGAGCAAACAGACCATCGAAAGTAATGTGTGCGACCGATCGCCCCGGGGCATAAACCCCGAAGACTCCGCACGCTTCCTTGGCCTCCATCATCGGTTGGTCACCGTACTCACCGGGGGTCGTAAGGCAGGTTGCCGGTCGCGAACTGCCCGCCAGGCGGACAAAACGCTCTTCCATAGACTAATGGCGAAAAGGCGACCTAGGGCCAACCCCGCTCGGAACTGGTCTTGACCAGCATTGGTAGCCTCAACTGCGATGATTGACCTCCACACCCATTCCACCGTCTCCGACGGAACCGACCTTCCGGAAGTCATCCCCGAGCTGGCCGCCAAGGCCGGCTGCAGCGCGGTGGCGCTCACCGATCACGACTCGTTGGCCGGGGTCGGCGCCGCCCGGATTCGGGCCGCCGAGCTGGGGGTGACCCTGATCCCGGGGTGCGAGATCTCCTGCCGGTCGGTCGGCAAGGGTGGCATGCATGTGCTGGTCTACTTCGTCGATGACGACGACGGTCCCCTGTCCAAGGAGCTGGCCCGCCTGCGCCACGACCGGCACCTGCGGAACATCCGGCTGTCCGACAAGCTCGCCTCGTTGGGGCTGCCGCTCACCTACTCGCAAGTGGTGGAGGAAGCCGGGGGCGAGGAGGGGATCGGTCGGCCTCACTTCGCCGCGGTGCTGGTCAAGGCGGGAGCCGCCGACTCCATCCAGGACGCCTTCGACCGCTATCTGGCCAACGGCCGGCCCGGGTTCGTTCCGAAGTCCCGGCTGGAGGCGCTCGACGTCGCCCGCCTGGCCATCCGATCCGGGGGGGTCGCGGTACTTGCGCATCCCTACAGCCTCGAGCTCGACGGCGCGGATCTGGCTGCGGTGGTCGGCGAGCTGGCCGCCGCCGGGTTCGCCGGCATCGAGGCGATCTACGGTCGCTACTCCCCCCGCCAACGCCAGGACCTCACCAACCTGGCTCACCGATTCGGCCTGGTGGCCACCGGGGGCTCCGATCATCACGGCACCATCAAGCCCGACCTCACGGTGGGCACCGGACAGGGGGACCTGAAGGTGCCCGATCAGGTGCTGGCCGACCTCGAGGCCCGCCGCCCGGCCCACGCCGCCTGATCCGCCGACCCTGAGGTTCCGGCCCAGGTTGCTCAAGGGTTCCCTCTGGGGTTTGAATTGCGCCCCACGTTTGAGCGAATCGAGTCGGGCCATTCGCTCAAACGTGGCGCGAAATTGGTCGAGGTATCGAGAAGGTGGGAGGTCGGCGATTGATTGAGGTGGGAGGTCGGCGATTGATTGAGGTGGGAGGTCGGCGGCTGGGTCCGACCTCAGTTGGAAACCGCAGGCTCGAACTCGTCGAGCAGCGACGGCAGCCGGTCGCGCCAGGCAGCTCGTGGCTTCCTCCACGCTGACATCGACCAGTCCTTCCACGATGATGCGGTCGCCGCCGGTCGAACCCAGCACCCGGAACCGCACGCCGGCGTCGGCCGCCCGGGACACCAACTCGGTGATCTGCGTGGTGCACACCAGCACCCGGGACGGTGATTCAGTGAACAGCTCGTGGTGGTCGGGAATGCCGGCCACCCGGAGGCCGATCCCCGACCGGACGGCCATCTCGGCGAGTGCCACCCCGAGACCTCCGCCGGACACGTCGTGGATACCCGACACCAGGGGCGCACCTCCGGCCACCCCTTCTCCCACCAGCGCGGTGACCAGCGACAGCAGCTGGGCATGCCCGGCCAGATCGAGAGGCGGGAGGGTTCCATCGCGGTGGCCACGGAGCTCCTTGGCCCATCGCGATCCACCGAGGGAGGGAGGGGTGGGCTGGTGGGAGGACAGGCCGGGGCCGCCATCGAGCAGGACCAGTGACGCCCCGGGGATGAGGGCGACCCCGGGGGGTCGAACCGCCAACCGGTCGATCAACCCGAGGACCCCGATGACCGGGGTCGGATCGATGTCGACGCCGGCGCTCTCGTTGTAGAGGCTGACGTTGCCGCCGATGACCGGTAGCCCCAGGGCGAGGCAGGCCTCCGACATCCCGTCGATGGTTTCGGAGAGCTGCCACATGACTTCGGGGTGTTCGGGATTCCCGAAATTGAGGCAGTTGACCACCGCCATCGGCCGGGCCCCCGAGCAGGCGACGTTGAGCGCGGCCTCGGCCACGGTGGCGGCGGTCCCTTGCCGGGGGTCGAGCGAGCACCAACGGGGGTTGGAGTCGGTGGACAGGGCCAGGCCCCGCTCCGAAGGCGGAAGCCCCGGGGCCGCCAACTTCAACACGGCAGCATCGCCGCCCGGCGCTTCCACCGTGTTGAGGAACAACTGGTGGTCGTACTGGCGATAGACCCACGAGGGATCGGTGAGCAGCGCCAGCACATCCGGGCCGCAATCGCGCGGGGCCGCCAGCGTTCCGGGGTCGTCGGCCAGCCGGGCATCCTGGTCCCCGGGTCGGGCCAATGGCCGGTGATAGAGCGGGGCATCTTCGCTGAGAGCCACCGCCGGGACGTCACCGAGCACCTCGCCGTCGAATCCGTCGAGGATGCGCAGCCGGCCGGGGGCTCCGTCGGGAGCCTCGGTGACCCGACCCACCACCGATGCCCGCACTTCCCAGCGTTGGCACACGGCTTGGACCCGGGACAGGTCCTCGGGGGTGACGATGGCCAGCATCCGCTCCTGGCTCTCGGAGGTCATCACCTCGTAGGCCACCATGCCGCCCTCGCGTCGGGGCACCGCGGAGACATCGACGTCCATCCCCACCCCGCCCCTCGCCGCCGTCTCACTGGTGGCACACACCAGCCCGGCGCCCCCCAGGTCCTGAATGCCCACCACCAACTTGGCATCGAGGAGCTCCAGACAGGCCTCGATGAGCCGCTTCTCCTCGTAGGGGTCGCCCACCTGGACGCTCGGCCGCTTGGATTCGGAGCCGGCATCGTCCTCGCCCCCGAAGCCGGCGGAGGCCAACACGCTGACCCCACCGATCCCGTCCCGCCCGGTGGACGACCCGAGCAGCACGGCCAGGTTCCCGATTCCGGAGGCCTGGCCGAGGACCAGGCGTTCCACCGGCAACACGCCCATGCACAACACGTTGACCAGGGGGTTCTGCGCGTAACAGGGATCAAAGCTGAGCTCGCCGCCCACGGTGGGCACACCGACGGAGTTCCCGTAGCCGGAGATGCCGGCCACCACTCCCTCGATCAACCAGCGCTGACGGGCCTCGGCCGGGTCCCCGAAGAACAGGGGGTCCATCACCGCGATCGGCCGTGCCCCCATGGTGAAGATGTCCCGCAGGATGCCGCCCACCCCGGTGGCCGCCCCCTGGTAGGGCTCGATGGCCGATGGATGGTTGTGGCTCTCGATGCGGATGGCCACCGCGATGCCGTCGCCGGCATCGATCACCCCGGCGTTCTCGCCCGGGCCCACCAGGACGTGGGGCGCCTTGGTGGGCAGGCGCCGGAGATGGACCCGGGATGACTTGTACGAGCAGTGCTCGCTCCACATCACCGCGAAGAGCGCCAGCTCCAGGTGGTTGGGGGAGCGACCCAACAGGGTCTCGATCTCGTCCCGCTCGCCGTCAGTCAGACCCAGGGCCCGATGCAAAGGCTGGTGTCCGTCGGAATCACTGTTCTGCGCACCGGCCGCCATCGCCCCGAGCGTACCTGGCCGGGGTCGGGGTTCCGGTAGGCCGGGAGTCCCGCAATCAGCGCAGTCAGAAGGAGAAGACCGCGCCGTCCCGGCTGGCCAGGAGATACCCGCCACCCGCGCCTCGGGCGGCCACCCCGATCACCGGAGCCAGCGGCAATCCCCCGGCGCTCCCCCGGAAACCGGCGTCGCCGAAGCTGAAGGTGCCGCCGTCGCTGGCCGCCAGCCAGTAGCCGTGGCCGTCGGCGGTGGACGCCATCCCGACGATGGGACGGTTGAGGGGCGTCCCGCCCATCGATCCGTCGAAGGCGGCGTCACCGAAGGTGAAGATCCCGCCATCGCTCGATACCAACCAGTACCCCTGGCCGTCGGCGGTCGGGGCCATGCCGACAATCGGCCGGTTCAACGCGCGTTCCCCCCACCGATCCATCGAAATTGGCGTCACCGAAGCTGAAGATGCCGCCGTCCCTGGCCACCAGCCAATACCCGTGGCCATCCCGGGTTGCCGCCATGCCGACAATCGGTTGGTTCAGAGGTGTCCCACCCATGGATCCGTCGAAGCCGGCGTCACCGAACGCGAAGATACCGCCGTCACTGGCCACCAACCAGTACCCCTGACCGTCATGGGTTGGAGCCATGCCGACGATCGGGGAGTTCAACGCCGATCCGCCCACCGAACCGTGGAAGCCGGCATCGCCGAACGTGAAGATGCCGCCGTCGCCGGACACCAACCAGTAGCCGGCACCATCCGGGGTGGAGGCCACGCCGACCAGGGGTTGATTGAGGGCCATCGGTCCGTGGCCCAGCACCGCGTTGCTGATCGGCGCGGCCGGCGACGGGGAGGTGGCCGGGGAGGGGCTGGGGGTCGGGGCCGGCGCGGAGCCGGTGTCGTCGAGCTCACCGGCCGTCATCGCGCTCATCACGATCGATGTCGACTGGGTCAGGTCGTTGCAGATTCCCGAGACGCTTGGAACCACCAGCCCGTAGTAGACGTCGAACTGGTTGTCGCTGACCGGGAGTACCGCCGAGGTGATCGCCGCACATTGTTGGACTCCGTTGACGACGACCACCGGGGTCGAGGTTGAACCCGACCAGTTGGTTGGGGAAAGCGAACTGGTCTTCCACACGTCGAACCGGAACGAGTCGATGCTGGTTGGCTCGAGCACATCGAAGAACATGTGCCAGGTGGTGCCACTCTGAAAGACGAACGGGTTGGCCATGCACTGGGTGCCGGGTCCGGTGTAGACGATCGAGGAGGAGAGCACGTTCCGGTTGGCGTCGACACTGGCCACCCCGATCAGACAGCCGCTGCCGTAGTAGACCAACCATTGCTGGGCGCCGGAGGGTTGGAGCACCACCGACGGAGAGGCGACCCCCGAGTGCTGTGGGTCGGGGATGTCCACTGATTGGAATGAGCCCCAGTTGATCCCATCGGCGGAGGTGGCCGACCACAGTTGGCCGTTGGCGGCCAGCTGGAGGACGGTGGTGCATCCCGGGGTTCCCGGTTTGCAGAGTAGTGAGGTGAAGAACATCGTGTACTGCACCGAACCGTTCACCGAGGTGACGCTGACCGAGGGATCGTTCACCTCGGTTATCTGGGGACCCACTTGCGAGGCGACGATCTCGGTGGTCGGATTCGACCACGGCCCGTTGGGAGTGGGAGCGGTGCGCCGGTAGATGGTGTCGAATTGCCCGGAGTCCACCGTCTGCTGGGTCTGCCAGCCCCCGTACCACATGACGTAACCATTGCCGCCGGGGTCGGGGAGGACATCGGGCGAGTACACGTCTCTCCCGGCGAACTGCTGGGAGCCGGTCACCGACGGCACGGTGTCGGCGGAGAGGGTGCCTTCCGGGAGCACCATCGCCAGAAGAATGACCATGATCGGCACCGCCACCATGGCCCTTTTCAACACCGCGCGAACGCTACTACCGGCCTGCGTTTTTCTCCCCGGGAAATTGGGGGGCCCGCTCCCGCAGAAACCGGGTCGTTCGGTTCCCCACTCCCCGACTCCAGCCGACCACTCAGAGCATTGATACCGGTACCCGGGTGCGGACGATCGACGTCGACTGGGTCAGGTCATCGCAGGCACCCGAGGCGCCCGGCGTCACCAACCCGAAGTAGAGGTCGTAGTGGGCGGGGCCGGCGGGCAGGACATCCGGGGTCAGGGCCCCGCAGAAGCGGCCGCCCTGAACCACCACGATCGGCGAGGCCCGGCCAACAGCCAGTTGGTCAACGAGCCGGAGCTCGTGCTCCATATGTCGAAGCGCACGGCATCTGCGCCGCTCGGCTCCAGCACGTTGACCAACATGTGCCACTTCGAGCCGGATCTCCACACCATGGGGTTGGACATGCAGCGGACGCCGTTGCCCCGGTAGGCGATGGACGAGGCGAGTACCTCCCGGCTGGCGTTCAGGCTGGCCATACCGATGAGGCAGCCGGTGCCGTAGAACACCACCCATTGTTGGTTCCCGGTCGCCTGCAGCACCGCCGACGGCCCGGAGACGCCCTTCCGGGCCGGGTCGGGCACCGCCATCCTCTTGAACGATCCCCACCGCACGCCGTCGTCGGAGGTGGCCGACCAGACTTCGGAACTGGCCGCCTGCTGCGCGGTGGTCGCGCATCCGGCGGCCCCGGGATGGCAGACCAGCGTCGTGAAGAACATGGTGAACTGCCGAGTGCCGTTGGCGGTCACGATGGTGACCGACGGATCGTTGACTTCGGTTACCTGCGGGGCGACCTGGGCGGCGATGATCGCGGTGCTCGGGGCGGACCATGGGCCGTCCGGGGTGGGCGAGGTCCGTAGATAGATGGTGTCGAGCTGACCGGAATCGAGGGTCTGTTGGGTTTGCCAGCCGGCGTACCACATCAGGTAGCCGCCGCCGCTCGGATTCGGATGCACGTCGGGCGAGTACACGTCCCGACCGGTGAACTGCGGCGATACCTTGACGGAGGCCTCGGGCTGATTCAGCTGGTCCACCCCCACCGCGATGACCGCGACCAGGGCGGCAATCAAGCCAAGGGTGACGGCCATTCCGGTATTTCGACGGCGGCGATCGTGATCTTCGGCCGAATTCAGCATGTCTGGTCAGGAAGGCTATGCGCCCCTGCCGCGGCGGTGACATCCGCCGGTTTCGGGTCCCAGGCGGTGACACCGGGGCTTCGATTTTGCCTTAGTTGCCGTCAGAACTAGGCCGCCACCAAGTAGTACCCGATCGCGCCGTCAAGTAAACCGGCCCTCACCCGGCGGCCAGGAACGCCGAACGAACCCACGCCCGGCCCTGGATCCATTGTTGGTGGGGTGGCGACTGGGTACTTCCGCGCTGGCCCGGCCGGAGCCGGGTCGACACCTCCGTTGGCACCGTCTCCGCCGGGACACCTCGTCTATCGGTAGGCACCCGACGCGAGAGGACCTGCACCTCGCACCAGGTGATTTGGCATAAATCCGATTCGCCCAGCCATGGCGCCCACTATGTCGACCGAGGTCCCGTTTAGCGGAACAATCGACGATTGGTGGTGGCGTCTTCCCTGAAATTCGAGCTCTTCGCAGGGGGTTATCAGCTGAGTCGAACACCGGCGAATCGGGCGGTTTGATCCCTATGGCGGACTCTGGAATGCTGTATCTATGGCTACAGCACCTCCCAAGAAAAGACGTAAAAAGGAAGCGATGTCCGCCGCTCACAAGGCGGCACTGGCCAAGGGCCGGGAAGAGGGACGGGTGGTTCGCCGTTATCTCGAGGGGCTGGAGGCGGCCAAACCCCGCCGGGGCCGCAAGCGCACCCCGGACTCGATTCGCCGCCGTCTGGTCACCATCGACTCCACCATTGGCGACGCCGATCCGTTGGCCAGGCTCCACCTCATCGAGGAAAAGCAGCGGCTCGAAGACGAGTTGAACGCCACCGGCACCACCGTCGATCTCCCCACCCTGGAGAAGAACTTCATCAAGGTGGCCCGCGTCTACGGGGACCGCAAGGGCATTTCCTATTCGGCCTGGCGGACGGTGGGCGTCAGCGCCGCCGTCCTCCAGCAGGCCAAGATCGCCCGAACCCGGAGGTAAGCCTGGCGATCAGGCGACGTCGGCGCCAGCGGTGGCCAGCGCCGAAGCCAGGAGCGCAGTGAGCAGTTCCGCCCCGTCCACCGAGCCGGTCAGGGGGTCCGAGGCGCGTTCCGGATGGGGCATCAAGCCGACCACGTTGCGGGCCGGGTTGCAGACGCCGGCGATGCCGTCGATGGAGCCGTTGGGGTTGTCGACATAGCGAAGCACCACCCGGTCGTCGCCCCGGAGGACAGCCAGGGTTTCGGCATCGCAGGTGAAGTTGCCTTCGAAGTGGTTGATGGGAATCGACAACACCGTGCCGGGGGAGATGCCGGAGGTCAACACCGACTGGTCGGTCTCCACCCGCACGTCGACGGTGGTGCAAAGGAATCGAAGCCCGCGGTTCTTCTGCAGGGCCCCCGGGAGCAGGCCGGCTTCGGTCAGCACCTGAAAGCCGTTGCAGATCCCCACCACCGGTCCGCCGTCGGCCGCGAACTTGCTCACCGCCTCCATCACCGGGGAGAACCGGGCAATCGCACCCGGCCGCAGGTAGTCGCCGTGGGCGAACCCGCCCGGCAGGACCAACGCGTCATACCCGGTAGCCGAGGAGTCACCGTGCCACACCAGCTCGGCCGCGCCCCCAGGCGGTTGATGGCGTGGACGGCGTCGTGCTCACAGTTGGTCCCCGGGAACATCACCACCCCGACCCGGGCCGGCATCAGCCCGCTGCCACCTTGCCGGTGACGGTCACCGACGACTCCTCGATCACCGGGTTGGCCAGCACCCGTTCGGCCACCACCGTGCTCTGGGCCAGGGCGGCGGCCTCGTCGTCGGCCACGATGTCGAAGCGGAATGCCTTCCCGGCCCGCACGCCGGTGATGCCCTTCAGCCCGAGCGCGGGCAGCGCCCGTTCGATGGTGGCGCCCTGAGGATCGGCGATCCCCGCACGGAGACGGACTTCGACCAGGACCGAGAATGTCTCCGCGGGGGCCATGGTCAGGCACCGTACCAGTCGCTCAACTTCTTCCCGCAGATCCGCTCGTAGGCGTCGACGTAGCGGCTGGAGGTGGCATCGACGATCTCGGAGGGGAGGGGCGGCGGCGGTGGCTTCTTGTCCCAGGGTTGGGCCTCGAGCCAGTCCCGCAACGGCTGCTTGTCGAAGGAGGGCGGGTTGGTGCCCGGGGCGCAGTCGTCGGCCGGCCAGAACCGCGACGAGTCGGGGGTGAGCACCTCGTCGCAGATCGACAGCTTCCCGTCGATGAAGCCGAGCTCGAACTTGGTGTCGCAGATCACCACCCCCTGCTCCTCGGCCCGGACCGCCGCCCGCGAGTAGGCGGCCAGGCAGAGGGCGGCGGCGGCTTCGGCGGACTCCCGACCCACCAGGTCGATGGCCTCCGCCATCCCGATGTTCAGATCGTGCCCCTCGGTCGCCTTGGTGGACGGGGTGAAGATGGGCTCGGGCAACCGGTCGGCATGGCGCAATCCGGCGGGCATGGCCATGCCATGGACGGTGCCCTGGCTCTGGTACTCCTTGTAGGCGGATCCGGCCAGGTAGCCGCGGACGATGCACTCGATGTCCAGCATCTCGGCCCGGTGGACCAGCATCGAGCGTCCGGACAGGTACCCGAGCCCGCCATCCAGCTCGGCGGCGCCGGCCGGGAAATCCGCCGGGTCCACGCTGATCAGATGATTGGGGGCGAGATCGGAGAGCTCGTCGAGCCAGAAGACGGTCATGGCCGTCAGCACCCGGCCCTTGTCGGGGATCGGCTCCTTCATGATCACATCGAAGGCGGATATCCGGTCGGAGGTGACCATCAACAGGCGCCCCTCGCCGGCGTCGTAGATCTCCCGGACCTTCCCCGACAGGATCAGGGGCAGTCCGTCCGGATTCGATGCGGCGGTCATGTGGGCCAGTTCCTCCAGATTCTCGGGGCCCGTTCCCGGCACCAGAGGTGCCGATCGGTGGGCCCGGGTGGGTGTTGGGTGGTGCCCTCAGGCTACCTGCTGGGTCGCGGACGGCTGGCTGGGGTTTGCCCCCGAATCCTCCGCCGTCACCGGCATCATTCGGCGGCGAGCGCGGCGGTCAGAAGCGGGACCACCTCCTGCCAATCGGCCACGATCCCGACGTCGACCCAGTCGAACACCGGGGCGGCGGGGTCGTTGTTGACGGCCAGGATGGTGCCCGCCCCCCGCGCCCCGACCATGTGATTGAACTTGCCGGAGACGCCGATGGCGACGAAGAGGGCCGGGTCCACACTCTGGCCGGTGAGTCCGACCTGACGGGCCCGCGGCAACCAGGCGTTGTCGGTGACCTTGCGGGTGGCGGCCAGTTCGGCGCCGAGGGAGCGGAGCAACGGCTGGAGTTTCGGGTAGTCGTCAGGCGGCACCCCGGTGCCCACCGACACCACCGTGTTGGCGGTCAACAGGGTCTCGACTTCATCGTCACGACCCTCGCCGGTCATGGTGAGTCGGCCCCGGGGGGTGACGGTGAGGCGTTCCACCGGGAGCGGGTGAGCCGGCGCCCTCGGGGCGCGGAGGGAGAGGATGCCCGGACGGACGGTGGCCAGCTGCAGCGGTGACACGGTGGTGATGGCCGCCACCAACCGGCCGCCGAACGCCGGCTTCCACGAGACCAGCCGGCCGTGGTCGATGCCGAACCCGACGGCGTCGCCGGTCAGACCGGCGTCCAGGCGGACCGCCATCCGGGCGGCCACCTCCCGGCCCCACAGCGTGCCCGGGACCAGGCCGGCCCAAGGCGGGTGCCGGTCACACCAGTCAGCTACCGAGGCGGCCACATCCTCCTCGACCCCGGCGCCCACCAGTTCGACCGCGGAGTCGGCGCCCCACTCGGCCAGGGAGTCCAGGTCCAGCGGGGCGGGGCCGACGGTGGTCACCCGGCCGTCGAGTTGGGCGGCCAGGTGGGCGGCCTCCCCCACCAGCTCCCGGGTGAGGCGGGCGCGGCCGGGTTCGGCCACCACCAGGATGCCGGGACCGGTACCGCCGGGGGCCGGCTCCACCCCCTCGACGCCCGGCGCCGCCGAAACCCGGTCATCGCCCGCCCGATGACCGACGTCGAGCAGCGCGCCCCACGAAGCCAGAAGCCGGACCGCCTCGGCCACCTGATCGGCAACCGGTCCGGAGAGGACGATGCCTCGGCGGTCGATATCCATCGAGCGGACCCTGCCCACTTCCGTGCGGCTCCCGGCCGCCCCCCAGGGACCCGGACCCAGGTCGGCGGCCGTGACCCTCTGGAGCCGGTCGGACGGTACCTCCCTGCGGCGCTCGGGCGGGACCTTGCACGGATCGGTCAGGCGTTCGGCGGTGGACAGCACCGCCGGCAGGGTGACCCGGCAGGTCCGCCAGCCGTCGTCTTGCTCGCAGGTGACCTCGGCGACCATCTCGGCAATGTGGAGTTTCCGGACGCCGCCGGCGAAGGGAAGGTCGAGCAGCTCGGCCACCTGCGGCCCGACCTGCCCGGTATCGGCATCGATCGAATTGCGGCCGACCAGGATCAGGTCCCAGGTCCCGTGGTGGCGAAGGGCGGCGGCCAGCGCCCGGGCGGTGGCCAGGGTGTCCGACCCGGCGAAGGCGGCGTCGCTGATCAGCACCCCTTCGTCGGCCCCCCAGGCCACCGCTTCCCGGAGGACGTCTTCGGCCGCCGGCGGTCCCAGCGTGAAGACCACGCATCGGCCGCCGGTCCGCCGCGGCCAACTCGACCCCTTTGCTGACCGCCCTCCGGCAGTAGGCATTCATCTCCAGTTCGACGCCTTCCCGCTGGAGGCGCCCGCTCGGCAGGAGCGTCAGGGTCTCCGCCTTGGGTACCTGCTTGACGAGTACGGCGATATTCACTGGAGGCCTTCTGTCATTTCGGCGTAGACCTGGTCGGCACCGACGAATCACCGGGTTGGCGATGGCTACCACCTTAGAGAGGCGACGGTCGGTGGGCGCACATCGAGCAGAGGTGGCGAGGAGCTACGACCTCATTCGCCTCCGTCCGGAAGCAACACGTTGGGGTTCAGGATGCCGTCGGGATCGAGAGCCCGTTTGATCGACCGGAAGGCGGAGATCTCCGTTGGGCTCCGGGACAGCCACAGCCATTTCCGCTTGGCCGTGCCGATGCCGTGCTCGGCGCTGATGCTTCCGCCGAGGTCTCCGACCATCCGGAGCACCGCGTCGTCCACCCGGTCGTCGTCGGCGAGGAGGCCGGTCACGTTCACGTGGACATTGCCGTCTCCGGCGTGCCCGAACAGCCAGGTCTTCGCGGAGGGAACGACGGCCCGCACCGTGCCCGGGACCTGGTCGATGAAGTCGGCCAGTGACCCGAGCGGCAGGGTGACATCGAGTTTGTGGGGCGGGCCCAGGGTGTTGATCGCCTCGGTATGCCCTTCGCGGTAGCGCCACAGTTCGGCCTGTCGGGAGGGCTCGGTGGCGACGACCACCTCGATCACCTTCTCCACCGAGCTGGTCACCTCGGCCAACGCCTCGGTCGGATCCGAACCATCGGCCGACTCGACCAGCAGGTAGACCGGATGGGGTCCCGAGAACGGAGAATGCGCACCGGTTGTCGAGCAGACCAGCTCGAGGCCCGCCAACAGGAAGAGCTCGCAGGCTTCGAGAGTCGGGAGGGATCGGCGGAACACCACCGACGCATCGACCGCCTGGGCGACGGTGGCGAAGGCCAGCACCGCCACGGTTCGGAACGGCATCGGCGGCACCAACCGCAGTCGGGCCGCGGTCACCACCGCCAGGGTCCCCTCGCTCCCGCAGAGCAGACCGGGCAGGTCATAGCCGGTGTTGTCCTTCACCAACCCTCCGAGGTGGGAGATGACCGAGCCGGTGCCGAGCACCGCCTCCACCCCGATCACCTGGGCCCGGGTGTTTCCGTAGCGCAGCACGTGGGTCCCGCCAGCGTTGGTGGCGACCGTGCCCCCGACGGTGGCCGAGTCCCGGGCCCCGAGGTCCACCCCGTAGGCCCAACCGGCGGCGCCCGCCGCGTGTTGCACGGAAGACAGGGTGACGCCGGCGCCGGCGGTGACCTGGCCGGCCAGAGGGTCCACCGGTTCGAGGGTCTGCAGGCGTTGGAGGCTGAGCACCACTTCGTCGTGCAACGGCACCCCGCCGCCGACCAGACCGGTGTTGCCCCCCTGGGGGACCAGCGCCACCCCGAGCTCCCGGCAGGCGGCGACCACCCCGGCGACCTCATCGGTGGAACCCGGCCTCACCACCGCCATCGAGCCTCCCGAGAACCGACCCGTCCAGTCCGTCGTGTAGGAGGCGATCATCTCGGGGTCCTCGATCACCTGGGCACCGACGACCTCCCGCAGCCGGTCCACCACCGCCCGATCGCTGGCCATGCTCCTACTCTGCCCGACGCCGACCCTCCGATGGACGGCGAACGAGGGCGGGGCTTACGGCTGGCCGCCCGCCGAGGCCGTTCCTGCCCCTCCCGAGGCACTGTTGGTGTTCATCGGGCCGGTACCGCCCGATCCGTTCGCCGTCACCGAGGTGCCGGACGTGCCCGAGCCGGTGGAGGTGCCCGAACCGGCCGACCTTCCCGAGCAGGGGGCCTGGGGTCCAGGCATACAGGGCACCGGCACCGAGCTCGGGGTCTGCGTCGTCGTACCCCCCGGTGTGGTTACCGCCGCCGAGACGGCCCGGGCCGAGCCGGGCCACCAGGCTTCGTACCAGCCGTTGGCCAGCGTGGCCTGGACGTGCTGGCCGTTGTCGAGCAAAAGTGACACCCCGGTGACCCCGGCACCGGTCCTCCCGTCGACCAGGGTGTAGGGCGAGGCGTCGCGGGCGGTCAGGCCGGCGGTGGAGAGGTCGATCGTCCCGGCCGCCGGCAGGGTGGCCGCCCTCTGGATCAAACCGGAGACGGAGGTGAAGGTAGGACCGGTGAAGCAGGTGGTGCTGGAGGTGGCCGTCGCGTAGATGACGACGGTAAAGGGACCCCGGACGTCGGTCAGGATCGGATCACCACCGGTGGCGGGAAGGCCGGCCGGCCGGTTGGCCAGCTGCTGTTGGCACGAGCCCTGGGCCTGGGCCACCTGATCGCCGGTGGGGACGGTGGGGGTCGCGCTCCACCCGGCAAAGGCAGGTGATGCACTGCCGAGCACCACGGCGGACACCACGGTGGCGGTGGTGATGGCGGCTCCGGCCACCGCTCCGTAGGTCACCCGGGGCGACCACCGGGATACCCGGGGCCGGTAGGTGGCTGCCCGGATACGGCCGCTCACCTCCGCGGGAATGTTGGAGGCCTTCGACTGGAAGGCATCGCGCAGTTCGGCTTCGAGTTGGTCGATCATGGGTGTTCTCCTTCGTGTACGTGGACGGGAATCCGGGGGGTGGGCGGGATCAGCGTGGATGCCTTCCGCATCCGATCGATGGCGTGAGACGCGGTGCTCTTGACCGTGCCGATGGAGCAGCCCAGCAACTCCGCGGTCTGCGCCTCGGTGAGGTCCTCGAAGTACCGCAGGACGAGGACGGCGCGCTGCCGGGGGGGCAGGTCGCCGATCACGGAAAGCAGCACCGTCCTCGCCTCGACGTCGATGAAGGGCTGCCGGGCGGCCGGATCCTCGGGTTCGATCGGCCCGGCGGCAGACGGTCCGGAAAGCTCGCTCCGGCGACGGCTCCGGCGGCGGGAGGTGTCGAGAGCCAGGTTCACGAGAATCCGGCGGGCGTAGGCGGCGGGAAACGCCATGGTGCCCACCCGCGACCACCGGCGGGCGACGCGGAGCAGGCACTCCTGGACCAGGTCTTCGGCTTCGCCGACATCCCAGACGACCAGATAGGCGGTCCGCAGGAGGTTGTCGCTGTGGCCGGCCACGAAGCTTTCGAACGAGCGGGTCGCTTCGGCCCGGGTTGCCGACCTTCTCACCCCTGGCTCCCGGCCGGTTTCGTCCCCATCACCCCTCTTAACCCCCGGGACGGCTCAAAAGGTTGCGCCCCTGGACACAATGGCCCAATTTTCCGGTCTTCGGCCGCGACGAGGCCCGGATTCGACGGGCAGTCCCCGGGAATCTCGATGACGGAGGACGGGGATCGGCCGGGTACCGATAAGCGGGCCGCCACCGGGGAGGTCGCCAGCGCCGCGAGCGGTGTCCCTATCGGAAGCTGAACAGCGCGTCGGACGCGGTGGCTACTGCCGCCGTGCGACTGGTGACCCCGAGCTTCCGGTAGATGTTCTGGAGATGCTTGTTGACGGTGCCGGACGCCACCCCCAACTGATCGGCCATCTCGACCGTCGCTTCACCCCGGGTGAGCAGCCAGAGGAGATCAGCCTCCCGTGCCGTGAGACCCAGTCGGCGCAGATCGGCGGCGCCCCGCTCAGGCTCGCGCTCGTCGAGCACCAGCGCTTCGGCGCGACCCGGGACCCCGGGGACGAAACGGATCACCAGTTGACGGTCGCGAGCGACATTCGAGAGTGGCCGGTGGATTCGAGGCCGGCCATCGTCGAAACCCCCCCGCCGCTCCTCCTCGACCCAGTCCCACACCGGCTGGGGTAGGCCGCTGGCCGACTGGGGGCCGAAATGCTCCTGGATGACCTGAAGCGCCCAGGACGGTGGGTCACCGGCGACGCCGTGAGCGTCCAGCACGATGACCGCCTTACCCACCTCGGCCAGGGCCCCGCCGATACTTCGCAGCGCGGCCATCGCCTGGACGTTGCGGTAGCCCTGGATGAGGTGCGGACGGAGGCTGTCCAACAGGACCAGCTCGTCATCGATGAAGTCGGCGTGCTTCCGGTTGAGGGCGAAGGCGATGATCAATGGCGCCTTGGCTGTCAGGCCCACGGCCACCTGAAACTCGACGCCCATCGGCCGG
Source organism: uncultured Acidimicrobiaceae bacterium (assembly GCA_963819695.1). Taxonomy (GTDB): domain Bacteria; phylum Actinomycetota; class Acidimicrobiia; order Acidimicrobiales; family RAAP-2; genus DASZIT01. The sequence continues at coordinate 150,654 of CAWFXD010000003.1, forward strand.
TACACCCGCTTGTAGAGCTCGAGCCGGTGGAGCGCTTCCTGGCTCAGGAAGTCGGACAGCCGACGGGCGCTGCCGTCGCCGCTGATCCGCTGGTGCTGCAGGATCGGGTTCTGCTGCACCAGGTCCGAAAACGCCTCGAGGATTTCCGGCGGCATCGCCTCGCCGTCGTCGGGGTAGGCGGAGAACGCCGCCCGGGGTACCTCCGGATCGATCTCGTTGAAGGAGCCGAGGTCGAACGCCACCACGGAGGCCAGCGCCCGGAGCGCCACCCTGCCGAAGTCGGCCGGTTCCTCGACCTCGGCGATGGCTTCGACGACCTGGGTGACCGGCGCCCAGTCCCGGCCGGCCCCTGCGCCCGCGGGTTCCCCGATCACGGGATTCAAGGGTACTCCGCCCACCGGCCGAACCCATGAGTCGGGCTCCGCCGGATCTGCCGGCTCGCCTCTTCGGCCCGCCCGGAACCGCGATCGGCGGATCGCCACCTCCTCCACCTAGGGTGCAGCTCATGGGGGCGACCGACGCTTGGCTCGAGACGAGCCGACGGAACGCCCGGTCGGTGCAGACCACGGTCGGTTGGATCTTCTGGGATCCCGGGGCCCTGTCCCGTTACGACGAGCTCGGCGTGCCCGGGGCGCTGGGCTACATCGCCGCCCGTTGCGCGCCGCTGGCACCGGCCGGTCCGGACAGCGTGATCGCCGCCTTCGGCTCCATTTCCCCGGCCGGGATCCGGCTGGCCTTCGACCTGGTGGCGGCGTCGACGACCTTCGAGGCGGTCTGGGCGGCCCGGGATGAGGCCGTCGTCGAGGGGCTCGCCGCCCATGCCCCGGGAATCCTCGAGCCCCTGTCGGCGCTGGGTCCTCGCCTTTGGCCCGTCGTGGAACAGCTCCCTGTCGTCGGACGGGTTTTCTTCGCCTCCCACCTGCGCATGCCGAGGCCCGATGACCCGGTGCTCTCGGGTTGGCACGCGGTGAACTGCCTACGAGAGTGGCGGGGCGACACCCACTGGGCGCTGACGATTGGTGTCGGGCTGACCGGAGTCGAGGCGTCGATCCTCCACAACGCCTGGCTCGGTTACGAACCGGACTGGATCCCGACCTCCCGGGGCACCGGAGCCGACGAACTGGACGAAGGCTGGCGAGGCCTCCGCGACAAGGGACTCGCCCTCGACCATGAGGTGACCCCCGACGGCGTCGCCCTCCGCCAACACCTGGAAGACGAGACCGATCGGCTCACGACGCTGCCGTGGGAGCTGCTCGGCCGCCGAGCGGCCGACGGATTCGCGTCGGAGTTCGAGCCTCCCTGTGAATTGCTGCTGGCCCGGGTCGACCTGACCGCCGGCCCCCGTTACCAGCCTGGATCCCGTATTCGTGGGGGGACCGCGACCAAATCCCTATGACGGTCTACCCCGGCATCATCAGGCGGTGTCCTCGTCCCCGAACGGCCGTACCAACTCCCACTCGAGGGAACCGGCGGCCCGGACCCATCGATCGCCGGTCTTCGAATCCCGGATCTCCTGCCGGGTGGGGATCTCGTAGAGGGCCCAGAGGGCGTCGCACTCGGCCCGGGCCTCGGGCAGCGAGTCGTATTCCTTGACCCGCTTGGCTCCGGTAGCCAGGCGGGCTCCGGCGGCCAGATCCAGGTGCTGCACACGGAACCGCTTCATGCTTCGAGTGTAGATCCGGCGCCGTGCCGATTCGGGGTCGAATCGGGTCAGAACGGGTCGGTGCCGGAGACCCCGTCCTTGGACACGAACTCGGTCCACTCGTCGCCGTTCCAGTAACGGAACTCGAACTTCCCCGACGGGTCGGGCTGCCAACTCGGGGGCGCGGAGACCGGCGGAGGTGCGACCACGGTGGCGGTCGCCGGGATGGATGGCGACCGGGTCGGCTCGGGGTAGCGGAGGTGCCGGCTGGTCTGGTTGCCGAAGGGACCGGGTGCGCCGCCCGCGCCCCGGCCACCGGGGAATCCGCCCGGGTAGCCGCCGCCCTGCCGCATCCCCCGTCGCTGGCTGGTGGCCATGGCGATGAAGGCGAGGACGGTCACGAACAGGGAGATGAACACGCTGGCCAACGCCCAGACGATGGGCGGGATGCCCCACGGGCTCTTCCCGGTCACCCGGCGGAACCGCTCGGTGCTGCGGTAGTTCAGGAAGCCGATGAAGATCCCGAAGACCAGGTACCACGGTGAGGTTCGTAGGAAGGGAAGCACCAGAGCCATGACCCAGCCATTCTACGGCCTTCCGGCCCCGATCAGTCCGGCGCCAACCCGCCAGCCGGGCGGATGCGGGCTACAATGGTGCGTAATCCGCTTTTCGCAACGGAGGAGTAGCGCGTGCCGGCAACCGTGGTCGTCGGAACCCAGTGGGGTGATGAGGGCAAAGGCAAGTTGACCGACTTGCTGGCCAAGGAGATGGAGCTGGTTGTCCGCTACCAGGGCGGCCACAACGCCGGCCACACCATCGTGGTCGACGGCGAGACCTTCGCCCTCCAGCTGGTCCCGAGCGGGATCCTCTACGACCACATCACCCCGATCATCGGCAACGGGGTGGTGGTCGACCCCACCGTCCTGCTGGCCGAGGTCGACACCCTCATGGCCAAGGGGATCGACACCTCGAAACTCCTGGTCAGCGGCAACGCCCATCTGATCATGCCCTACCACCACGAGCTGGATCAGCTGGCCGAGCGCTACCTGGGCAAGAACAAGCTGGGCACCACCCGGCGCGGGATCGGGCCGGCCTACGCCGACAAGTCGGCCCGGGTCGGGCTGCGGGTGCAGGACCTCCTCGACCCGAAGATCTTCCGCCAGAAGCTCGAGGTGGTCCTGAAGGAGAAGAACGCCATCCTGGCCAAGGTCTACAACCGGCTCCCGGCCAACGCCGACCAGATCAGCGAGCTCTACCTCGACGAGCTCGCCCCCCGGGTCGCCCCGATGGTGGCCGACACCGTCGGCGTCACCCACGACGCCCTCGAGCGGGGTGCCAACGTCCTGTTGGAGGGGGCCCAGGCCACCTTCCTCGACCTCGATCACGGCACCTACCCGTTCGTCACCTCCTCGAACCCGGTGGCCGGCGGGGCCTGCACCGGGGCCGGGGTCGGACCCCGTTACATCGAGCAGGTGATCGGCATCGCCAAGGCCTACGTCACCCGGGTGGGCAGCGGGCCGTTCCCCACCGAGCTCACCGACGAGATCGGCGACACCCTGGTCGACATCGGCCACGAGTACGGGGTCAACACCAAGCGCCGCCGCCGGCCGGGTTGGTTCGACGCGGTGATGATGCGCCAGGCGGTGCGGCTCAACTCGCTGTCCGAGGTGGCCCTCACCAAGCTCGACGTGCTCGACACCTTCGACACCGTGAAGGTCTGCGTGGCCTACGAGGCCAACGGGGAGCGGTTCACCCACCCGCCCTACCACCAGTCGGTGTTCCATCAGGTCAAGCCCATCTACGAGGAGCTCCCCGGCTGGAAGACCGATCTCTCCGGTGCCACCGAGATCGGGGACCTCCCCCAGGCGGCCCGCGACTACGTGCGCTTCCTGTCCGAGCAGATCGGCACCCCGGTGCGACTGGTCGGGGTCGGCCCCGGCCGGGAGCAGTTCGTCCGCTTCGCGGCATGAGCCGGCGCCGATGAGTGGAGCCGTCAAGACCGTCTGCGTGGTCGGCTCGGGCGGCCGGGAGCACGCCCTGGCCCTGGCCCTCGGCCGGACCGCCGATGTCGTCGTCACCCCGGGCAACCCGGGGATCTGCGGCACCACCCCGGAGGGTCACAGCCTGACCAGCGTGCCCACCCCGGCCGAGGGGATCGACGCCGACCTGTACGTCATCGGGCCGGAGGCCCCGCTGGTCGACGGGCTGGCCGACCGGCTGCGGGCCGCCGGCCGGCTGGTGTTCGGGCCCGGAGCGGACGGGGCCCAACTGGAGGGCTCCAAGGCCTTCATGAAGGAGATGCTGGACGAGGCCGGCGTGCCCACCGCCCGGTTCGGGGTGTTCGCCGACCCGGAGACGGCCAAGGAGTTCCTGCGCCAGCTGCCGGGCCCCTGGGTGATCAAGACCGACGGCCTGGCCGCCGGGAAGGGCGTGCTGGTCACCGACTCGCTGGAGGAGGCGGAGGCCGACGTGGACGCCAAGCTGTCGGGGGAGGCCTTCGGGGAGGCCGGCCGGCAGATCGTGATCGAGGAGGGGTTGGCCGGGGTCGAGTGCTCGCTGCTGGTGCTGTGCGACGGTCAGCGGTTGGCGGCGCTGGCCCCGGCCCAGGACTTCAAGCGGTTGGGCGACGGGGACTCCGGCCCGAACACCGGGGGCATGGGGGCGTACTCGCCGGTGCCGTTCGTCGACGACGAGCTGGTATCGGATCTGGTGGAGACGGCGGTCGCCCCGCTGGTGGCCGCCCTCCGGGCCCGGGGGATCGACTACCGCGGGGTGCTGTATGCCGGCCTGATGCTCACCGCCGACGGCCCCAAGGTGCTCGAGTACAACGTGCGGTTCGGTGACCCCGAGACCCAGGTGGTGCTGCCCCGCCTCGACGGTGACCTCACCGCCCTGCTGGCCGAGGCGGCCGCCGGAGAGCTGCGCACCGTGCCCCGGTTCACCGATGACGCCGCCGTCTGCGTGGTGCTGGCGTCGGAGGGCTATCCCGAGGCGCCGCGCACCGGGGACGAGATCGTCGGCCATCGCGCGGCGACGGCGATGCCATGGTCCTCCACGCCGGAACCGCGGTCCGTCGCCGCCGAGCCGGGGGCGGTGGTCACCTCCGGCGGGCGGGTGCTCGGGGTGGTGGCCCTCGGGGCCAGCATCGACGAGGCCAGGACCCGGGCCTATGCGCGGGTGTCGCGGATCACGTGGCCGGGCATGCACTACCGCTCCGACATCGCCGCCCCGAGATGGCTGTCCGGCCGCATCGTGCCCACGCGGTCGAAGGAGCCCGAGACCCAGGAGGTGGCCCGGTGATCCCACGCTACGCACCCGCAGAGATGACCGGGCTGTTCTCCGACGAAGCCCGCTTCCGCATGTGGCTCCGGGTGGAGCTGCTGGCCACCGAGGGATGGGTGGAGGTCGGCGACGTGCCGGCCGAGGCCGCCGCGGTGTGCCGGGAACGGGCCCCCGAGGTCGACGCCTACTTCGTCGAGGCGGTGGCCGAGCGGGAGCGGGTCACCGACCACGACGTCGCCGCCTTCGTCGACGTGGTCCAGCAGGCCATCGGCCAGCCCGACGGCTCCTGGATCCACTACGGGCTGACCTCCTCCGACGTGGTCGACACCGCCCTCTGTGCCACCCTCACCCAGGCCGCCGATCTGCTCATCGCCGCCTCGGGTGACCTGGTTCGGGCGTTGAAGGCCCGGGCCATCGAGCTGATCGACGTGCCCGTCACCGGCCGCACCCACGGCATGCAGGCCGAGCCCACCACCTACGGCGCCAAGTTCGCGTTGTGGGCACTCCAGGCCGACCGGGACCGCCAGCGGCTGGAGGCGGCCCGCGACCGGGTGGCGGTGGGCAAGTTGTCCGGGGCGGTGGGGACCTTCTCCAATATCGACCCCAGCGTCGAGGAGCACGTCTGCCGGGCGCTCGGGCTGACCCCGGTCCCCGCCACCCAGGTGGTGGCCCGGGATCGTCACGCCGAGTACCTCTGGGCCTGCGCGTCGGTGGGGGCCACCATCGAGACCATCGCCACCGAGGTGCGCCACCTGGCCCGCAGCGAGGTGGGGGAGGCCGAAGAGGCGTTCAAGGTCGGCCAGAAGGGGAGCTCGGCCATGCCCCACAAGCGGAACCCGATCCTGTCCGAGCGGCTGTGCGGGCTGGCCCGGGTGCTGCGTGGCTACCTGTCCCCCGGGCTCGAGGACATCGCCCTCTGGCACGAGCGGGACATCTCCCACAGCTCGGTCGAGCGGGTGGTGCTCCCCGATGCCAGCGCGCTGACCCTCTACATGCTGCAGAAGGCCAAGGGTCTGGTGGAGGGGCTGGTCATCCACCCGGAGCGGGCGCTGGCCAACCTGATCGAGGGCAGCCACGGGCTGGTGTTCAGCCAGTCGGTGCTGCTGGCCCTGGTGTCGGGAGGGCTCGGGCGCGACGCCGCCTACCGGATCGTCCAGCGCGACGCCCGCCTGGCGTGGGAGGAGGGGCGGCCGTTCCGGGAGGTGCTCGACGACGACCCCGAGGTCACCCTGTCCAAGGCCCAGCTCGACGACGCCTTCGACCTGTCGCGCACGCTGCGCCACATCCACCGGTTCACCGACGCGCTGTCGACCATCGGGTAGGGGCCGGGCCCGGCGGCGGATGGCCCGGCGCTATCCCCCCGCCGCCGGCGCGCCGCCGGTCGAGGCGACCAGGGCTCCATCCGGATCGGCCCGGAAATAGACGACTCCGGCGACGAGAAGTGTCCAAACGCCGACGGCCGGGAGGGCGAAGAAGTCGCCGACCGGGAGCACGCCGAGGATCCCGAGGATGAGGCTGACCCAGCCCAACCAGGTCGGCAGCCGAGCGCTCTTGAGCATGGCGATACCCGCCGATATCGCCATCACCCCGAATGCCGCCGAAGCCAGGATCGCCGGCAGGTCGTTCTGGAGGTAGTTGAGCGTCTGCGCGCTCGAGAGGGTCAGATGGTCGGGGGAATCGCCCAGGGCGGCGAGGACCCCACCGGCGACGCCGCCGGTCGCGGCGAACACGATGCCTCCGGCCAGGGTGAGGGTGCCCCACCGATGGTCAACGTCTCGGCGTTGGAGCCAGGTGCGGAGGTAGCTGAACCAGAAGAGACCGAACACCACCGCCGGGGCGATCAGGACCGCGGAGATGCTGGTTTGGTTCTTGTGAGTCTGGTAGAAGTTGAGGATCGAGGCGGGCGAGGCATCCGACTTCGGCGCGTTGGTGACGACCACACTGGCCACCACGAATGCCACGAAGAGGACGGCGAGCAGAGGGGCGAGCTTCGACCACCGGCCGGGTGTCTGCGATGGACTATCCATGACTGCCGACATCGGGGCTCCTCTGGATCTCTTGTGCCGATCAGGGCCGTCAGAACGACGCGCCCGGTGCACGCCGTCTTCACGGATAATCGTTGTCCAGTCCGGTGGGTATGTGAATACCGAATTTTAGGTATGCATTGCCTGTCGGCCAGGCGTGGCCAGGCACGGCCTTGTTCGGGCTTGGAAGGAGACGAACTGATTCGTTCAGCCGGCGGAGATGAACCCGGTCTCGTAGGCGATCACCACCAGCTGGGCCCGGTCACGGGCGTCCAGCTTCATCAGCACCCGGCTCACGTGGGTCTTGGCGGTGGCCGCGCTCATGTGCAGCTCGTCGGCCACCTCCTGGTTGGACATGCCCTTGGCCACCAGGCCGAACACCTCGCGCTCCCGATCGGTGAGGGAGTCGAGGATGTCAGCCGACCCGGCCGGTTTGACCTCCCGGCTGGCGAAGTCGGCGATCAGCCGCCGGGTCACGCTCGGGCGCCAGCAGGGCATCGCCGCCGGCGATCACCCGGATGGCGGCCAACAGCTCGGCCGGCGGGGTGTCCTTCAACATGAAGCCGCTGGCCCCGGCCCGCAAGGCGGCATAGACGTACTCGTCGAGGTCGAAGGTGGTCAGGATCAGGATGCGAGGGCCGTCTTCGTGGTGGGCATCGAGGATCTGACGGGTCGCCTCGATCCCATCCATCACCGGCATCCGTACGTCCATGAGGACCACGTCGGGACGGGTGGCCCGGACCAGTTCGACGGCTTCGGCTCCGTTGGATGCCTCGCCGAGCACCGCGAGGTCGGATGCCGAGTCGACCAGCACCCGAAAGCCGCCCCGCACCAGGGCTTGATCGTCGACGACCACCACGCCGATGGTCACCGCGACGCCGTATCGAGGGGAAGTCGGGCCCGGACTTCGAATCCACCCTCCCGGCGCGGCTCGGCGGTCAGGGTCCCGCCGAACATCGCCGTCCGCTCGCGCATGCCGATGATGCCGTGATGGGCCCCGGCTTCGACCCTGGTCTCCGGCGGCAGGACCGCGCCGTTCCGGTGGAGGGCTCCCTCGTCGACCACGCTCACCACGACCTCGCCGTCCCCGAAGGTGAGGTCCACGGTGGCCTGGGCGGTTCCGGCGTGTTTGGTGACGTTGGTGAGCGCCTCCTGGACGATGCGGTACACCGACAGGTCCATGGAAGGTGACACCGGGGCGACGGGTCCGTGGACGCGATAGGTGACCTCCAAACCCGTGGCGCGGCACTGATCGAGAAGGCGATCGAGGTCGCCGATGCCGGGAGCGGGGACGAAGCTGGGTCCGTCGGGATCGTCGCTCCGGAGAACACCGAGGACCCGGCGCAGCTCGTCGAGCGCCGAACGACTGGTGGTCTCCACCGCCGCCAGTGCCTTTCGGGCCTCCTCGGGTTGCATGTCGAGCACGTGGCGCCCCACGCCCGATTGGATGGCGATGACACTCAGGCTGTGGGCCACGATGTCGTGCAGCTCCCGGGCGATCCGTAGCCGCTCCTCCCCGATGGACTGTTGCGCCCGCTCGATCTCCCGACGCTGACGCTGCTCGGCCTGCTCGGTCATCCCGGCAATGTAGGCACGCCGGGCTCGGACACTGTCGCCCACGAACCAGGCGGCCGCCCCGGCCAGCACCGAATTGAAGGCCAGGCCAGCATTTCCCCGTCGGACCAACTCGGCGACCAGGACCGACACGAGAATGACCGCGCAGGTACCGATGAGGGCGATGATCGAGTCCCGTCGCTCGTACTGGCTGGCCACGGTGTAGAGAGGCAGCGCCACCAGCGGGAAGCCGGCGTCGTTGTGGCCACCGATGGTGACCAGCATCAGGGCGGCGGTGACCACGATGAGCACCGGCAGCGGGTAGATCCGGCGGATGGCAATCGGGAGGGTGGCGAAGCCCGAGGAGGACAACCAAGAGGGCCCGAGGAAACGGGTCTCCCGGATGCGGGCTAGTCCAGAGGAACGACCCAACCTCACCCGCGAAGAGCAACACCGAAAGCCCGACGTCGATCGATCGCCATGCCTGGGGAGCGATCCGCTGCAGAAAAGGAGGGCGAGGAGCCGGGCTCGCCGTGGGTAGGGCCATAGCGCGACGCTACTGAGCCAATCGTGGCTGCGCATCGCCCTCGGGTTGTTGGCCGTGTACATCGAGCGATGTACAGCCGCACCCGAAAAGGGCCGAGTGCCTACCCCCCGAGAACCTCACAGATGTATCCCCCCGAGTGACGATTAGTCACCGCCGCATCGTCAGGATGGCTTCAGAGGTCCGAACGACCCTGTCATCAAACCAATCGGCACCAACCACACCACTGAGGAGCGGTACATGATCGAAGTCACCGGCATCACCAAGCGCTACGGCGAAACCGTGGCGGTGGACGATCTGTCCTTCGACGTCAAGCCCGGACAGATCACCGGGTTCCTGGGACCCAACGGGGCCGGCAAGTCGACCACCATGCGGATGATCATGGGACTCGACATGCCCGACGCCGGGGAGGCCAAGGTCAACGGCGTTCCCTACCGGGGACTCGCCTGGCCGCTCCGTGAGGTCGGGGCCCTCCTGGAGGCCAACGCAATCCATCCGGGACGGAGCGCCCGGAACCACCTGTTGCAGCTGGCCCAGACCAACGACATCCCGAACTCCAGGGTCGACGAGGTCCTGGAGGTGGTGGGGCTCTCCAGCGTGGCCACCAAGCGGGCCGGCACCTTCTCCCTCGGCATGGGCCAGCGGCTCGGCATCGCCGCCGCTCTCCTCGGGGATCCCAGTGTGCTGCTGTTCGACGAACCCATCAACGGTCTCGACCCCGAGGGGATCCGCTGGGTCCGCAACCTGCTGAAGGGACTCGGCCGGGAGGGGCGGACGGTCTTCGTCTCCAGCCACCTCATGAGTGAAATGGCCCTGACCGCCGACCATCTGGTGGTGATCGGCCGGGGGCGTCTCATCGCCGAGATGCCGGTGGCCGAGTTCATCGCCCAGAGCAGCCAGCAGTTCGTGCGGGTCCGCACCCCGCAGGCCAACCTGTTCAAGGAAGCGATGAGCTCGAGCGGAGCCACCGTCGTCCAAGAAGACGACGGCGCGTTGTCCGTCGCCGGCGTCAGCGCCGAGCTCATCGGCGACATCGCCTTCGAGCAGCGGCTGACCCTTCACGAGCTCTCACCGCAGATGGCCTCCCTCGAAGAGGCATTCATGGAACTGACCCAGGACAGCGTCGACTACCGAGGAGAGGGTGGCTTCTCCGCCGACCCGCACCTCGCCCACCACAACCACCCGGCAGCTGCCGGCACGAAAGTGAGCACCCGATGACCCTCATCACCACCATCATCCCCGCCCCTGAGGCGCCGCACTACCACCCGACCGGGGTGATGAAGTCGGAGTGGACCAAGATCCGCAGTGTCCGGTCGACCACCTGGACGATCCTCGTCACCATCGTCCTCACCATCGGCATCGGCATCATCGCGACGGCCACCGAGGCGACCCGGTGGGCCCACGCCTCTCCGGGGGACAAACTGAGCTTCGATCCCACCAGCGTGAGCCTCACCGGTTTGTTGTTGGGCCAGCTGGCCATCGGCATCCTGGGGGTGCTGGCCATCAGCGCCGAATACGGAACCGGAAGCATCCGGTCGAGCCTGGCCGCGATCCCCAACCGAAAGATGTTCCTGGCCGCCAAGGCCGGGGTCTTCGCCGCCGTCGCCCTGGTGGTCGGTGAGATCGCCTCGTTCGGCGCCTTCTTCATCGGCCAGATGCTGATCGGTGGCGGGGCCCCTCATGCCACGCTGGCCCAAGGCGGAGTGTTGCGAGCGGTCTTCGGCGGGGGTCTGTACCTGGCCGTGCTCGGTCTCCTGGCCCTCGGCCTCGGCACCATCATCCGCCACACCGCCGGCGCCATCGCCGCCTTCGTGGGGGTACTGCTCATCCTCCCGCTGCTGACCCCGGCCCTGCCCCAGTCATTTCAGAACGCCATCGGCAAGTTCGAGCCGGTCAACATCGGAAATGCCATGACGCAGGTCAACCCCAGCTCGATCCATGGAACCGTCACGCCGTTCAGCCCGTGGGTCGGGATGGCCGTCCTGGCCGGCTACGCGGCGATCGCCCTCGGAATCGGTGGGTACCGCATGCTGCGGCGCGACGCATAGGTAAGCGTTTCGACACCCGTCGGAGGTTCCTTCACCCGACCGGCCCGGCTTCCCGAATTTCATGGGGAGGTCGGGCCGGTTCCGTCCGTCGGGGCCGCTGAGCACAACCGTCCGGCACCCTTGGCAACCAACTTTCTCGATACACCCTCTGGATATGTTCCCGTTTGTGAAGGTGAGGGAGATCGTCCGTGAGTTGGAGGAAGACGGTTGGGTACAAACGCGCGAAGCGGGCAGCCACCGCCAATTTCGCCATCCATTCAAGCCCGGAACGGTCACCGTTCCAGGCCGGATGGGAGATGATTTGGCCCAGGGAACGATTGGTAGCATTGTGAGGCAAGCAGGACTTACCCGGAGGCAGCGATGACCGAGTACGCGATCGTCATTGAGGACGCTGGTGACAATTACTCGGCCTACGTGCCTGACCTGCCCGGCTGTGTCTCCACCGGGGCGACGGTCGATGAGGTGACCGCGAATATCCGCGCGGCAATCGCGTTACACATCGAATCTCTCAGGGAGCACGGCGAAGAGGTGCCTCCACCCACGTCCCAAGCGGGCACCGTCCAGGTTGCCAGCTAACTACATGGCCGGGCCGGGGATGGTCGGGTCGAGAACCTTGGCTGCGGCTTCCCGGCCGGCGACCGGAAGGCCGGCGGGGTCGAGCAGGCCCAACTGGACGAGCACCGTCGCCTGGTCCCAATAGATGTGCTCGTAGGCAACTTTTCCGTTCTCTATCCCGACGATCACGACGAAGGCGACCGAGACCGGCCGCCCGGTCGGAGCCACGCCGGGGATCATCCACTCGATCTCCTGGGTGTGGGTGAAGGAGATGATCAGCTCGTCGACCAGCCGCCCCTGCCCGACAGTCCTCGACACGTTGGTGAACTCGACGTCGGGCGGGAAGAACTTTCCGATCAACCGATCGGTGTAGAAGGCCCGGACCCCTTCGGGGCCGGCACCTCCGACCATGGAAGGCACGTTGACGAGATGGGGGTCGGCGGTCATGGTCGCCAGCGTCGTCTCGAGATCCCCGGCCAGCTCGGCATCCATATGCCGATCGAACAGCTCCACCATCGCCGCCTGTTGATCCCGTTCGCTGGGCATTGGCTCCCCTGGCTTTCCCATCAGACCTCAGCCGGCCGCGGTGGTGGCCGGGAATCCCTGGCCGGCGAGGTCCGCCCCGATGACCACCACCACGTCGACGCCGGCGGCGTTCGCCACCGGGACGGTGGCGCTCATCGGTTGGGCGGCGGTGGCCGGCGCCCCGATCTCGGAGGCGATGAGCGCGGCGGCCTGCTGTTTGGACGGGGCGTAATAGACCGCCGTCGTCGACGCCGATTGCGTGCTGTTCGTCGGAGTTCCCACATTCCATCCTTGTTGTTGCAGGAGCTGGGTGAAATGACCGGCGGTGTTGGCCTGCTGGGTCCCATTGGCGACCAGAACCTTCACGCTGGCATGGGCGATGGTCGAAGTGGTGGTGGTGGGCGGAAGAACCGCAGTGGTTGTCGTGCTGGCACTCGAGCCGGATTTGAAGTGGGGGCCGACGACCGATCCGATGTATCCCGCCACCGCCAGGGCCACCACGGCCGCAATGATGATGGCGATACGTCGCCCGGAAGGTTCCCGCGGGTACGAGTGGAGTGGGCCCACAACCGGAGCTTAGGCCGCGCCGGCTCGAATTCCCTTGTCAAAGCGTGTCCACATCACTTCCTCGGCGGTGCGACGACACCTAGTGTGAGGCGATGGGTCTCCTCGAGCTGGATGGGCTGAGCCGGCGCTTCGGAACCCTCGTCGCTCTCGACGATCTCTCCTTCTCGGTTCCCGCCGGAGAGGTGGTGGGTTTCTTGGGCCCCAACGGAGCGGGGAAGACGACCACGATGCGGGCCGTTTTCGGCCTCACCGAACTCGATGCGGGCAGGGTGCGCTGGGACGGTCACCCGGTCGGCCCGGCGGAGCGACGACGCTTCGGGTACATGCCGGAGGAGCGAGGGCTGTACCCGGCCATGCTGGTGGGCGAGCAGCTCGAGTACCTCGGGAGATTGCACGGAATGAGCGGGACCGACGCCGAGGTGGCCGCCAAGACATGGCTGGATCGGCTAGGGGTCGTAGACCGGGTGGAGAGCAAGGTGGATGCCCTCTCCCACGGGAACCAGCAGCGGGTCCAGCTCGCCGCCGCTTTGGTCCACGGTCCCGAACTGCTGATCCTGGACGAGCCCCTGGCCGGATTGGACCCGTCGGGGATCGACGCCATCGGCGGGGTACTGGTCGAACAGGCCCGGGCCGGGTGCTGCGTGCTGTTCTCCAGCCATCAACTCGACCAGGTCGAGGACCTCTGCGAGTCGGTGACCATCATCGACCACGGTCGTCTGGTGGTGACCGGGAAGGTTGACGACCTGGCCACCAGTGGTCCCCCCCGCCTGGTGGTGCGGGTGGAGGGGGACCGGGACGGATCCTGGGCCCAGGGCCTAAACGGTGTCACCATCTCCGAAGTCGACGGCGGGGCGGCGCGACTGGTGCTCGACCCGTCGGTGGACAGCCAGACGGTGCTGGAGGCGGCCATGGCCGAGGGGCGGGTCACCGAGTTCGTCTTCGAGCGCCGCCGGCTGTCCGAGGTGTTCCGGGAGGCAGTGCGGTGAGCGTCAAGGACATCCGATTCATCCTCCCGTTGTGGTGGTCGTGGCTGCGGCGGTGAGGATCTGGCTCCGGCACAAACGGCGGACAGCCCAGTGCGGAAGCCGCCCGCCCACCTCGCGCCCCGCCAGCCCGGCCTCGGAGGCTTCCCGGGTACGGGCCCTTCAGCAGTGATGTGGGCCTGGTGGCGGCCCGGGAGATACGAGAGCGGTTGCGGGGCCGGATCTTTCGTATCGGGACGGTGGTCATCCTGGCGGTGGTGGCGGGGGCCATCATCATCCCCGTCCTCACCAAGTCAACCCCGCAACCCCAGCGGGTCGGAGTGGTCGGGGTCGCTGGCGGCGCCGCTCCATGCCGTGGTGGTGGCGTCGGCCAAGACCAACGGCACCGCCGTTCAGTTCGTGCCCGAACCCAACCAGAAGGCGGCTACCGACGCGGTCCGGTCGGGGAGCATCGACCTGGCCATCGTCGACGGTCAGAAGATCGTGGTGGACAAACCGATCGACGCCAACGACAGTTCCGGCATAGCTCAGTTGGCCGTGAACCTCGGGGTGGCCGCCGCCGTCCAGGCGGCTCATCTCACCACCGCCCAGTCCGCGGCGTTGGCCGGTGCCAAGCCGCTTCCGGTGAGCAGCCTCCAACCCGGCACCGCCAAGAAGAAGGTGCACCCCACATCGCTGATCGGGGTCATCCTCATCTTCGTGATGCTCACCCAGTACAACACCTGGACCCTGATCGGGGTCATGGAGGAGAAGACCAGCCGGGTCATCGAGGTCCTCCTGGCCGCGGTGCGCCCGATCCAGCTGCTCACCGGCAAGGTGCTCGGCATCGGTCTGGTGGCCTTCGCCCAGGCTGCCCTCATCGTGGGGGTCGCCCTCGTCCTGTCGGCGGCGGTCGGCTCCACGCTGCTGCACGGGACGGGTCCTCTGGTGGTGGTGAGCACGCTGGTATGGTTGGTACTCGGCTACAGCTTCTACTGCTGGGTCTTCGCCGCGGCCGGTTCCCTGGCCCAGCGCCAGGACCAGGTGCAGAGCCTGGCCTTCCCGTTGAACATCCCGATCATCTTCGGGTACATCATCTCGCTGACCGCCGCCGCCTCGGGAAGCCCGTCGGAGCTGATCAAGATCCTCGCCTATCTGCCCCCGACCGCGCCGTTCGCCATGCCGGTGCTGGTCGGTTTCGGTGCGGTCAACATGTGGGAGTTCCTCGCCTCGGTGGCGATCACCGTCGTGGGCATCTTCGGCGTGGCCCGGCTGGCTACCGCCATCTACACCCGGGCCATCCTTCGGACCGGCAAGCGGGTCCGGATCAGTGAGGTTCTCTCCCGTGGCGCCGGATAGCCCGCGGCGTCCGCGCCGAGCCCACCTCTCGGTGGTCCAGTCACGCCCCGAGGTCAGTAGGCCGGATCGAGACGGCTGAACATTGGGAAGTGGCGCACGTTCATCGTCAGCAGATCCGCACCGAGTAGCAGTGCAGTGGCGGCGATGAGGTAGTCGGCAGCATCGATCCCGCTGTACGCCGGTCGATACCGGCGGGCCAGGTCACCGGCGGCGCGCGAAATGCTTTCGTCGACGGAGACCCAGGTGAAAGCCGACATGAACTGCTCAAGGGAATCGATCTCGGTGTCTCGCGCTCCAGCCAGGAGTTCAAAACGGACAACCTCGCTGGAGACCACCGGCTCGTCTCCGTCAACGAGTTGCCGAAGTAGATCGACGGCCGGCCGGGCGCCGCGCAGATGGTCGATGGCGACACTTGTGTCCAGCAGTTTCACCCAAGACCCTGTTGTTTGAGGCGTTCGTTCAGGTCACCGCGAAGTGCATCCACGTAGTCGGCACCCGTCACTCGCCGACCTCGAAACGACCCGGCAGTCTCTTCGAGGGCTCGGATCCGCTCGGCTTTGGTCTTTTCCCCGAAGGTGCTCCGGATCGCTCGTCGGATCAGCTCCGACCGCGACGCCCCAGTCGCCCGGGCCACACGGTCAAGAAGCTCCAGTTCGTCGTCACCAAGGTAGATCTGCGTTCGTCCCACGACACCATTATACACCTCTATACACCATGCAACCCGGACGCGCGTCAGGCTTGCGGCGTTCCGTCGCGCTACGGCGCCGGCGGGATGTTCTGGTTGAGATGGAAGACGTTGTCGGGGTCGAGGGACGCCTTGATCTGCTGGAGCCGCTCGTACTTGGGACCGTAGGCACTCCGGACCCGATCCTCGTCGTACTCGGTCATGAAGTTCACGTAGCTCCCGACCCCGACCGCGTGGTCGACCAGCGCCGACCAGTAGTCGCGGGACCACGCCCGCTCGGCTTCGTAGTCATCCGGCGACATGGCGGTGGCGGAGACGTTGACCACGAACCGGTAGTCGCGGCTCCCGCCGAAGGAGGTGGCGTCATCGTCGGCGCTGCGGTAGGCACCTCCCAACGGGAAGATGGGCACGAACGACAGCGGGGACATCTTCTTGGCCTGGTGCTCGATGATGGCGTCGATGGCGCCGTCGGACAACTCGGAGAGGTAGACGGCCTTCTCGTAGTTGTGCATTCCCCAGGGAGCCGAAGCCGTCGAACATCTGCTGCAGACCGACGTAGGGGATCGGAGTGATCAACTCCACGATCGGGGAGAGCGCCTGCTGGATCGGCTGGATGAGCCGGGCGTGCTCGGCCTCGTCGCCGAACCCGACCACCACCAGGCCGAAGACCGGGGAGAAGTGCAGGTCTTCGGGCACGAACGGCTCCGGCGGTGCACTCAGCCCGGCCATGAACACCCCGCAGGCGTCCGGCAGGGTCTCGACGAAGTCGCGGGCGAACCGGAACATCTCCTTGCCCTGGTCGGGGCGGAACAGGAACAGCCCCAGCTGGAGGATGGGGCCGACCGGATGGAGCTGGAACTCGAACTCGGTCACCACCCCGAAGTTGCCGCCGCCGCCCCGGATGGCCCAGAGCAGATCCGGGTTGTCGGTGTCCGAGGCGTGCAGCACCGTCCCGTCGGCGGTGACCACCTCGGCGCCCACCAGATTGTCGGCCGACAGCCCCGCCAGTCGCGACAGCCAGCCGAACCCGCCGCCGAGGGTCGAGACCGGCGACCCCGGTCCGGCTGATGAAGCCGCCGGGGATGGCCAGGCCGTGCTCCTGGGTGGCGGCGTCGAACTCGCCCCAGGTCGTCCCGCCGCCGCATGTGGCCCGGCGGGCGTCGGGGTCGACGCTCACCGTCTTCATCGGCGTCAGGTCGATCATCAGACCGTCTTCGCACAAGGAGAAGCCGGCGTAGTTGTGACCGCCGCCGCGCACCGACACCTCGAGCCCCTGCTGTCGGGCGAAGGCCAGGGCGGCGGCAACGTCGGCGCTGGTGGTGCAGCTGGCCACCACCGCCGGCCGGCGACTGATGGCGGCGTTCCAGATGTTGACCGCCTCGTCGTAGCCGGCCTCGCCGGGTCGGGAGACGGTCCCGCCCAGACCCGCCTGCAGTTCGTCAACCGCACCATCAACGATGTTCGCCACGATCGTTCCTCCTGACCCCAGACGGCTACTTCGCTGAGATTAGGTGGCGATGCTACGGGCCGCAACGGGTTCGGAAACCGTCGGCTACCGACAGCCCGGCCCGGTTGGATCTGGTGCTGGAACGCCCCCAGTCTCCGGGGAGCGTTCCAGCAGACTCATAACGGAGCGAACGGCCGAGTCTTGCGGAAGCCCGGTGGATTCCTTCGGACGAATTCGGCCGGCGCCACCGGCCCGGCTCCGACCGAGCCGCCGAGCGCTCGGGCACGCCGGCTCAGGACAGGACGATGGCCCCGTCCTTCTCGTCGACGGTGACCGTCGAGCCCTCCGGGTAGCGACCCTCCAGGAGGGCCATGGCCATCTGGTCCTCGACCTCCCGCTGGATGACCCGCCGCAACGGCCGGGCCCCGTAGTCGGGGTCGAACCCGGCCCGGGCCAGATACGCCTCGGCCGCCGGGGTGACAGAAAGCGACAGCCGGCGCTCGGCCAGCCGGCCCCGCAGGCCGTTGAGCTGGATGGAGACGATCCGCTCGAGGTCGGCCTCGCTCAACGAGTGGAACCGGACGATCTCGTCGATCCGGTTCACGAACTCCGGCTTGAAGTACTCCGACGGCTCCCCCACCAGATTGGAGGTCATGATCAGCACCGCGTTGGTGAAGTCGACCGTCCGGCCCTGGCCGTCGGTCAGCCGGCCGTCCTCCAGCACCTGGAGCAGGATGTTGAAGACGTCGGGATGGGCCTTCTCCAGCTCGTCGAGCAGCACCACCGCGTAGGGCCGACGCCGCACCGCCTCGGTCAGCTGCCCGCCCTCCTCGTAGCCCACGTAGCCCGGAGGCGCGCCCACCAGCCGGGCCACCGAGTGGCGCTCGGTGTACTCGCCCATGTCGATCCGGACCATGGCCTTGGCGTCGTCGAACAGGAAGTCGGCCAGGGAGCGGGCCAGCTCGGTCTTGCCCACCCCGGTCGGCCCGAGGAACAGGAACGACCCGATCGGCCGGTTGGGGTCGGAGAGCCCGGCCCGGGAACGGCGGATGGCGTTGGCCACCGCGGAGACGGCCTCGTCCTGGCCGACCACCCGGGCATGGAGGGCGTCCTCCATCCGGATCAGCTTCTCGACCTCGCCCTCCAGCAGCCGGGACACCGGCACCCCGGTCCAGCGGCTGACCACCTCGGCCACGTCCTCGGCGTCGACCTCCTCCTTCAGAAACCGCTGCTCGGCCTGCAACGAGGCCAGCGTCTCGGTGGCCTCCTCGATCTGGCGCTCGAGCTCGGGGATCTCCCCGTAGGAGATGGCCGAGGACTCGGCCAGGTTGCCGTCGCGGGCCAGCCGCTCGGCGTCGCCCCGCTTGGACTCGAGCTGGTTCTTCAGATCTTGGATGCGGGCGATGGCCTCCTTCTCCGACTGCCAGTGGGCGGTCATGGCCACCGACTGCTCGGACAGGTTGGCCAGCTCCTCCTCGAGGGCGGCCAGCCGGTCGGCGGAGGCGGAGTCGGACTCCTTCTCCAGGGCCATCTTCTCGATCTCCAGCTGGCGCATCCGCCGGGTGACCACGTCGAGCTCGGTGGGCATCGAGTCGATCTCGATGCGCAGCCGCGACGCCGCCTCGTCCATCAGGTCGATGGCCTTGTCGGGGAGGAAGCGGCCGGTGACGTACCGGTCGGACAGGACGGCCGCGGCGACCAGGGCGGCATCCTGGATGCGGACCCCGTGGTGCACCTCGTACCGCTCCTTCAACCCCCGGAGGATGGCGATGGTGTCCTCCACCGACGGGGGCGGCACGAACACCTGCTGGAAGCGGCGCTCGAGGGCGGCGTCCTTCTCGATGTACTGGCGGTACTCGTCGAGGGTGGTGGCCCCGATGAGCCGCAGCTCGCCGCGGGCCAGCATCGGCTTGATCATGTTGCCGGCGTCCATCGCCCCCTCCGACCCGCCGCCGGCCCCGACGATGGTGTGGAGCTCGTCGATGAAGGTGACGATCTCGCCCTCGGCGTCGGTGATCTCCTTGAGGACGGCCTTCAGCCGCTCCTCGAACTCGCCGCGGTACTTGGCCCCGGCCACCATCGAGCCCATGTCCAGCTGGATGACCCGCTTGCCCTTCAGGCCCTCGGGGATGTCCCCCTCCACGATGCGCTGGGCCAGGCCCTCGACGATGGCGGTCTTGCCCACCCCGGGCTCGCCGATCAGGACCGGATTGTTTTTGGTGCGGCGGGAGAGCACCTGGATGACCCGCCTGACTTCCTCGTCCCTTCCGATGACGGGGTCCATCTTCCCCTGACGGGCCAAGGCGGTCAGGTCCCGGCCGTACTTCTCCAGGGCGGCGAAGGTGGCCTCGGGGTCGTTGGTGGTGATGCGCTGGCTGCCGCGCACGTCGCGGAGCGCGGACAGCAGGGCGTCGCGGTCGACCCCGATCCGGTCGGCCATGGCCAGCACCAGGTGCTCGACCGACAGGTACTCGTCGCCCATGTCGGTGCGCAGCGAGTCGGCCGACTCCAGCACCTCCCGGAGGGTCCGGCTGATCCCGGGTTGCTCACTGCCGAAGGCCTGGGGCAGCCGGGCCAGCTCGCCCTCGATGCGGTTGAGGATGACGGCCGGCTCCACCCCCACCCGGGTCAGCACCGCGGGGGCGATGCCGTCGACCTGGTTGAGGACGGCGACCAGCAGGTGGTCGGGGGTGATCTCCGCGTGGTTGGAGGACTTGGCCAGCTCCGCGGCCTTACTGAACGCCTCCTGGGTCTTCAGTGTCCAGCGGTCTGGGTTCAAGGTCATCGGATCACGCCTCCCCTCGGGGTGGGCCGGCCCTGGGGTCGGGTGGCCACCATCGTCTTGGACACCGGCACCAGGTCGCGCCGGTACTGCTGGTGGGCCCGGGCCACCTGCTCCCGGGCCTCGATCACCGCGGCGGCGACCTCGGCCTTCAGCCGGGCCACCTCCCGCTCGAGCTCCATCACCCGGCGGACCCCCTCGAGGTTGAGGCCGGCGTTGGTCAGCTCCTGGATGTGGCGGAGGCGGGCCAGGTCCTCCTCGCTGAACCGGCGGCTGCCGCCCTCGGTCCGCACCGGGTCGAGCAGCCCCTTGCGCTCGTAGACCCGGAGGGTCTGGGGGTGGACCCCGGCCAGCTCGGCGGCCACCGAGATCACGTAGACGGCACGGGTACGCGGGTCGCGTGGGTCGTCGGCCATCGCCATCACACTCCCTGGAAGTCTCTCGGCGGTTGGTCGAGCAGCTTGTGGAGCTCCTCGACGGTGGTGCGCTGTTCGTCGGTGAGGGTGTCGGGCACCACCACCTCGGGGGTGACCAGCAGGTCGCCGGCCGCGGTCTTCTTGCCGGCGGGCACGCCCCGGCCCTTCACCCGGAAGGTCCTCCCCGACGGGGTCCCCGGCGGGATGCGCAGGGTCACCGGCTCGGTGAGGGTGGGCACGGTGAGGCTGGTGCCGAGCACCAGCTCGGGGTAGGTGACCGGCACGGTGAGGGTGAGGTTCCTCCCCTTGCGCCCGAACACCGAGTGGCGGTTGACCCGGACGACCACGTAGAGGTCGCCGGCCGGGCCGCCGTTGCGCCCGGCCGCACCCCGGCCCTTGATCCGGATGCGGGATCCGTCGTCGACCCCCGGCGGGATCCGCACCTTCACCGCCCGGTCGCGGTGCTCGACCCCCGACCCGTGACAGGTCGGGCAGGGGGTCTCGACGATGGTGCCGCTCCCCTGGCACTGCGGGCAGATCTGGCTGAGGGAGAAGAGACCCTGGTTGTCCTGCAGGGTGCCGGTGCCGCCGCAGCGCGGGCAGGTGATCGGGTGGGTCCCGGGAGCCGCCCCCGAACCGTGGCAGGTGTGGCAGCGGGCGTCGGTGGTGAGGTGCACCGAGGTGGTGACCCCGTGCACCGCGTCCTCGAAAGAGAGGTTGAGCTCGGTCTCGACGTCGTTGCCCCGCTGGGGGCCGGTGCCGGCGCCGGACACGTTGCGGTTGCGCCGGTTGCCGCGGCCGAACAGGCCGCCGAAGAGGTCCCCGAGGTCGCCGACGTCCTCGACCCGGAAGGTGGTGCCCCCACCCCCGCCGAAGCCGCCGGGGAACCCACCGGCACCGCTTCCGGCCATCGGGCCCATGGCCCGGACCTCGTCGTACTCCTTGCGGGTCTCGGCGTCGTTGAGGACGTCGTAGGCGGCGGAGATCTCCTTGAAGGTCTCCTCCTGGCCGGGATTGGTGTCGGGGTGGTGCTTCTTGGCCAGCTTCCGGTAGGCGCTGGTGATCTCCTTGGGCGTGGCCGTCTTGGAGACCCCGAGGGTCTTGTAATAGTCCTTTTCGAACCATTCGCGCTGGGGTGCCACCGTCTTAGCCGTGCACCATCACCATGGCCGGGCGGATGACGGTGCCCTTCCAGCGGTAGCCGGGCCGCATCACCTGGCCCACCACCGGGCCGTCGTGGGGCACGGGCGCGCCCGTCGCATCGTCGGCGTCGGCGGGCTCGGGACTCCCGCGCCGCACCGTTTCCGTTTCCGTGCACCGCATCCGCCGGCCCCGGCTCGGCGGGAAGATGCCCCACCGCCTCGTGGGCGTTGGGGTCGAAGGGCTGGCCGACCGGGTCGATCCGCTCGAGGCCTTCCTTGGCCAGCGCGCCGGTGAGCAGCGAGGACGCCGCCACCAGCGCCCGGGCGTCGTCGGAGTCGGGGTCGCCCACATGGGCGGCGGCCAGGTCGAGAGCGTCGAGGACCGGCAGCAGCTTGCCCACCAGCAACACCGCCGCCCGCTCGGCCTGCTCGCTCTGCTGCTTGGCCACCCGCTTGCGGTAGTTGTCGAACTCCGCCTGCAACCGCTTCAGGGAATCGAGGTACTCGTCGCGCTGGGCGGTCACCGCGGTCAACGGGTCGACGATCTCGCCCTCGACCACCTCGCCGTCATCGGCCCGCCGTCGTCGCCGAGGGTGAGGTCGTCATCGCCGAAGCTGGGCCCGACCTGCGGGCCGGTGGCGCCGAACTTCCTGGCCTGAGGCGCGGCGGAAGAACCAGAGGGGATCTCCCCCTCTGGTTCCTTCGCTCGCATCCGGTCAGGCGTCTCATGGCTACCGGGCATGGACGATCAGCTCTTGGCGGCGTCAGGCTCGGGATCGACGATCTCGGCGTCCACCACCTCGTCATCGGAGATCTCGTCGGCCGGTCCACCGTCCGACGGCGGTGGCCCCGGCGGCGTTCTCCCTCGACGCCTCCTCGTAGAGGCGCTGGCTGAAGCCCTGGCTGGCGGTCAGCAACGACTCGGTGGCCGTCTTGATGCCTTCCACGTCGGTACCGGCGAGGGCCTCCTTCAGCGCGCTCGAGGGCGGACTCGACCTTTTCCTTCTCGTCGCCCTCGAACTTCTCGCCCTGGTCCTTCAGGAGTTTCTCGGTCTGGTACACCAGGGTGTCGGCGTTGTTGCGGACCTCGGCCTCCTCCTTGCGGCGGCGGTCGTCCTCGGCGTGGGCCTCGGCGTCCTTCACCATGCGGTCGATGTCATCCTTGGCCAGTGACGACTGGCCGGTGATGGTCATCGACTGCTCGTTGTTGGTCGCCCGGTCCTTGGCCGACACGTGGACGATGCCGTTGGCGTCGATGTCGAAGGTGACCTCGATCTGCGGCACGCCCCGGGGCGCGGGTGGCAGGTCCACCAGCTGAAACTTCCCCAGTGTCTTGTTGTACATGGCCATCTCCCGCTCACCCTGGAGCACGTGGACCTCGACCGAGGGCTGGTTGTCCTCGGCGGTGGTGAACACTTCGCTCCGCTTGGTGGGGATGGTGGTGTTCCGCTCGATGAGGCGGTGCATGACGCCGCCCTTGGTCTCGATGCCCAGCGACAGCGGGGTCACGTCGAGGAGCAGGACGTCCTTGACCTCGCCCTTCAACACCCCGGCCTGGACGGCGGCACCGATGGCCACCACCTCGTCGGGGTTGACACCCTTGTGGGCCTCTTTGCCGGTCATCTGCTGGACCAGCTCCTGGACCGCGGGGATGCGGGTGGAGCCGCCGACCAGGATCACGTGGTCGATGTCCTCCTTGGTCAGCTTCGAGTCCTCGATGGCCTGGTCGAAGGGGCCCTTGCAGGCCTCGACCAGATCCTTGGTCAGCTCGTTGAAGGTGGCCCGGGTGAGTTTCACGTCGAGGTGCTTGGGGCCCTCGGAGGTGGCGGTGATGAACGGCAGGTTGATCTGGGTCTCCTGGAGGGAGGAGAGCTCGATCTTGGCCTTCTCGGCCGCCTCCTGGAGGCGCTGGGTGGCCATCTTGTCGGTGGAGAGGTCGACACCCTCGGTGTCCTTGAACGTCTTCACCAGCCAGTCGATGATCCGCTTGTCCCAGTCGTCGCCACCGAGCTTGGAGTTACCCGAGGTGGACTTGACCTCGAAGACGCCGTCGCCGATCTCGAGGATGGAGACGTCGAAGGTGCCACCACCGAGGTCGAAGACCAGCACGGTCTGGTCGGCGCCTTCCTTGTCGAGGCCGTAGGCGAGGGCGGCGGCGGTCGGCTCGTTGATGATGCGCAGCACCTCGAGGCCGGCGATGACGCCGGCTTCACTGGTGGCGGTGCGCTGGGCGTCGTCGAAGTAGGCGGGGACGGTGATGACCGCCTGGTTCACGGTGTCACCCAGGTACGCCTCGGCGTCCCTCTTGAGCTTGCCCAGGATGCGGGCGGAGATCTCCTGGGCGCTGTACTTCTTCCCGTCGATGTCGACGGACCAGGAGGTGCCCATCTGGCGCTTGACCGAACGGATGGTCCGATCGGGGTTGGTGATGGCCTGGCGCTTGGCCACCTCACCGACCAGTACTTCGCCGGACTTGGCGAACCCGACGACCGAGGGGGTCGTCCTGCCGCCTTCGGCATTGGGGATGACGACGGGCTCGCCGCCCTCCAACACGCTGACCACCGAGTTGGTGGTTCCGAGGTCGATTCCTACTGCTTTAGCCATCTGGTGCTCCCTTTTTCCCTGTTCAGCGCCCTTCCTCGGAGCGCCTCTGGCCTGTGTTGTTGCTCTTCTGAGCTAGACCCTATCCTGGTTGCCTTACACGAGTATAGCAAAGTTGATGGTCCTGTGTATAGATTTTCTACAATATTTTGCTCATACGTCTGGAGCAGGGACTATACCCGGATCGTGGCCGGACGGCGGTACATGAGCGGTACCGAAAGGCTCTGAACATGGAGGTCCTTCGGCCCTGTTGCAGGCTCGTCCCAGGGATTTGACTTGGGGTATGACAGAAGTTCCCGACTCCTGGGACACCGACCTCGGATGGATCAGGCATCAACTGGAAAACCTGGTCTGCGAACGCCTCCAGCACCAGCTCGGCCAAGACGAGGAGTTGCGCTTCCGCCGGCTGTGCGAGTGGGAGGCGTCCTTGCTCGGGCCCGGTTCCGACGAAACAGTCGTCCTCCCGCGGCGGCCACGCCCTCGTTGCTGCTCCTCAGCTCACGGCACCAAGACCACGGGCCAGCCGAGATACGCTCGCCTCCATGCTCGACCTGGTACTCCTCCGCCATGGCCAGTCGACCTGGAATGCCGAGAATCTGTTCACCGGATGGCATGACGTCGATCTGACCCCTCAGGGGGAGGCCGAGGCCATCGAAGCGGGACGGTTGTTGGGGTCGGAGGCAGACCTCGACATACGGGTGCTGCACACCTCCGTCCTTACCCGAGCCATACGCACTGCAAACTTCGCACTCGACGCCGCTCAGAAAATGTTGGCTGCCGGTCCGGCGTCACTGGCGGCTCAACGAGCGCCACTACGGGGACCTCCAGGGTCGCAACAAGAAGGAGACCGCCGCCCAGTACGGCAAAGAGCAGCTCACTGCCTGGCGGCGGGGCTATGCCACCCCTCCCCCTCCGGTGCCCGCCGGCGACGAGCGCCACCCGGCGGGGGATCCCCGCTACCGGGACGTGCCGGCGGAGGCGTTGCCGGCGACCGAGTGCCTGGCCGATGTGGTGGCCCGGGTGGTCCCCTACTGGGAGGACGCCATCGTCCCCGACCTGTTGGTCGAGGGGGCCCGGGGCGGGGCGGTGCTGGTGGTGGCCCACGGCAACAGTCTCCGGGCGCTCCGCAAGCACATCGACGGGATCAGCGACGACGACATCGTCGAGTTGGAGGTTCCCACCGGGATTCCCTTCCGGTATCGGTTGGGGGACGACCTCTCTGTGGTGTCCAGTGAGTACCTCGGTGACCCGGAGGCGGCCAAGGCCGCGTCCGAGGCGGTGGCGCGGCAGGCAGGCTAAGCCTGAGCCCGCGGGCCGCAGGGGCCTCGGCCCCGACCTTGGCTACGCACTCCCAGACTTGGGAGGGATCGGCGGTTGACTGTTGTTGTTGGCTGCGTGGGTGGCGGACACCGCGCCGGCCGCTCCGGCCCCCAATGCGGTTCCGAGCAGAGTACCTATCTCGGCTGAAAATGTGCCGCGGAAGGCAAGGGCGATGGCTCCGCTAATCGCCAAAAGCGCGAGCACCGAGCTCCCCAACCCGGCGCCCAGCACCGCGAAGTTGACCGAGGATGATTTCTGCGCCTCGACCGTCAGCTTCTTGGTCCCCTTCTTGGTTGGTGGGTTGGCCCCGGCGGTTGGGTCGGTCCACGTTGCGGTGGCGGTGACAGCTCCTGCCTTGACGCCGGTCACCACCAAATTGGCATTGGGTCCATCCCCGCTCGTGCTCACAATCCCGGTTGGCGCAAAGGTCCAGGTACATGGCACCAGCTTCGTTCCGTCTTTCGCTGAAAGTGTCACCGTCGAGCCCACCTCGAAGGAGTCATGATCGGCGGTGATCGTGAGGTCACCGACGGATGTCAGAAGAGCCTCAGCCGCGGCGGCGGACTTCAAGGGAGTATCCGACTCGGTCACGTTGGATGCGCCGGCGCGGAGGGCCTCCAGAACCTTCTCTCGGCTTTCCCGCCTGTCCTTGCTCACCACCCAGAGGAGGCCAGCCGAGATAACGACGCCGAAGAGGATGGCCGCCAATGACAGCCAGCCATCGGTACTGGAATTTACGTCGGCAACCGGTTGGGTGGTCGTCGTGGGTGTTGCGGTCGCGCCTGCGGACCCGGACATGGTTCCAAATAACCAACACGCGAGCCAAACAACGCCCGCACTCCAGACCAGTTTTTCGATGAGCCGCCTGATGACCGAAACCGACATGAGCATCGATCCTCCTGTGTCGCTGGTAGACGCCTCGGAAGCATAAGTCTGCGGGCGAACCGATGCTGCAGCTCGTGACGACTGCCAAATCCCGCCGACACCCAGACCGAAAACGATGAATGGCCGGCTCCGAAGAGCCGGCCATTCATCTTCACAGGGTGCCGTGGGGGGCGCGGCACCCGGTTGGGTCACAAGGCGTCGGTGCCCCGCTCCCCGGTCCTGACCCGTACGACGTCCTCCACGGGGAGGATCCAGACCTTGCCGTCGCCGATCTTGCCCGTACTGGCACTGTCGACCACCGCATTGGTCACATCCTCCACCTGCGAGTCGTCGACCAAGATCTCGAGACGCACCTTGGGGACGAACTCGACTTCGTATTCGGCGCCCCGGTAGACCTCGGTGTGGCCCCGCTGGCGCCCAAAGCCCTGGGCCTCCGTCAGAGTCAATCCGTGGACACCGAGGGTCTTGAGTGCCTCTTTCACGTCGTCAAGTTTGAACGGCTTCACTACCGCTACGACGAGTTTCATTTTTGAATTCCTCCTTGGATTCGTAGTGGTGGTGTCAGCTGGGTTCCACGCCGGACGGTGGACCGTCGTCGGGTCTCTCTAACGTCGCGACGCTCCCACCCGACGATCCGCCGCCGCCGGCGCCGCCCGAGCCTCCGGCGCTGCTGGCTGTGGAAAGAGATCCGACCCTTGCCGCCAGCGTCTCCTCCGGGAACGCCTCCTCGCCGTGGATGGCCAGGTCGCCGACCTCGAGGATCTCGTCCTTGTAGCGAGCCCCACGCAGCACCAGCCCGATGAGCTTCATCAGGATGAAGGTCACCAGCGCCGACCACAGGATCACCCACACCGCGGCTCGGGCCTGTTCCCATAGCTGGTGGGCCGAGCCGCCATAGGCCAAGCCGTTCACCGAAAACGGTACGCACGAACCCGCGGACGACGAATAGGCGTTGATCGTGGTATTGACCACCTGCCCGTTGGCGTCGAGGTGACCGCAGCCGTATTCGATCATGTTGGGGTTCCCGAAGACACCGAGCAGCAGGCCGCCGAAGAGACCGGCGATGCCGTGGGTATAGACCACCCCGAGGGCGTCGTCCACCCTCGAGAAGGGCCGTACCTTGGAGAGGTAGTTCCAGGCGAACCAGACGATCACG
Source organism: uncultured Acidimicrobiaceae bacterium (assembly GCA_963819695.1). Classification (GTDB taxonomy): domain Bacteria; phylum Actinomycetota; class Acidimicrobiia; order Acidimicrobiales; family RAAP-2; genus DASZIT01. The sequence continues at coordinate 178,150 of CAWFXD010000003.1, forward strand.
GTCGCGATTCCTCCGACGGCAATGGCGCCTTCGCCACTCACCCAGCCTGCGCACGGAGTGATCGCAACCAAGCCGCAGATCATGCCGTTGACGCCACCCAGGAAGGTGGGTTTCTTCTCCTTGGACAGCCAGGCGTCCATACCGATCCAGACGATCACACCGACCGCGGTGGCGAGGTTGGTGTTGACCACCGCCGCGGCGGCGTCGATACCGGCGTAGTACGGGTCACCACCGTTGAACCCGTTCCAGCCGAGCCAGAGGATGCCCGCCCCGACCGCGGCCATCACCAGGTTGTTGGGTAACGCATGCTGTCTGTCTCTTAACAGTCTGGGGCCTAGGACCCAAGCGGCGACGAAGCCGGAGACGCCCGCCGACATGTGGATGACGTAACCACCGGAGAAGTCGAGGGATCCCTCCTGGGCGAAATAGCCACCACCCCACAGCAGGAAGGCGTCGACGCCGTAGACCAGGGTCGACCAGAGCGGGACCAGCAGGCACCAGGCACTGAACTTGATCCGACCGAGCACACTCCCCAAGAAGAGCAGGGGAGTGATGGCGGCGAACACGAACTGGAAGTACGCCAGTGTGGTCGTCGGGAAGTGGAAGGGGATGACGGTGTTGGCCGCCGACACCCCCTGGCTAGATTCGTTCCCGGCGCTGGTGATACTCCCCGGTTTACCCGCGAGATTCTCGAAGAAGTGTTTGACCCAACCGACGCCCGAGAGCTGGGTCTGCACCCCGTTGTGCACACCACCGCCGATCGAGGTCGCACCGAAGCCGATCTTGTATGACCACAACACCCAGGCGATCAGCACCAGCGAGAATCCGGCGAACATCATGGTCAGAACGTTCACCGCCCACTTCTTCTGGACGATCGACGCGTAGAGCACCGCCAATCCGGGAAGGCTCATCAGACCGACGAACGTGGCTGCCACCAGCTGCCAGGTGTTGTCGGCCGGATTTAACCAACTCGGGTACGGGACTTGCGTGATTGCGGCTAGCACGGTTTGGGTGCTCCTCTCGTGAGATAACTAAGCCAGATGTGCCAAGGCCAAGCCAGGCAGCTTTCGCACTGCCGATGCAAACAATGCACGAGGGGGATTTCGTCACGGTCACGCCCGTGTTACCAACGCGTTAACGGTGCGGGTTAGCAGGCAGAATCCGTCGAGCAGGCACCGATTCCGGCGCGGAATCAGGGCCGCGGGAGCCCTTCTGGGCAGGTTGAGATGGGACCCCGGGACGCGAGCAGTGCTCGCGGTAGCCACCCACCGCGGGAGCGAGGGTGTCCGGTCACCCGCAGGTGAACTCCCGAGCCGGCTCCGGCTCGGGTCAGCTGGCCTTCCGCCGGTTCGGCGGGGTGTAGCGCTTGGACTCGAGACGGGAGGTCGTGGAGGTGTTGGCCTCTTTCAATTTCTGCTGGAACCGGTAGGCCCGGACCAGCAACCAGGCACCCGCCATGATGAACGGAATCCCGAAACCCCAGAAGTGGAGATTGAAGATGGACAGCCCATACAGGGCCATGGCGATGCCGAGGTAGGTGCGCTTGCGGAAGTAGGCCATGGCCAGCATGAGGAAGGACAGGGCGATGGCCACCGCGCCCAGCTCGAGGTAGAGCGTCGGGTTCACGTGCAGCTTGTTGACCAGGCCGTTGGCCAGGGTGGCCTTGGGGTCGTTGTTGATCAGGGTCCCGGTGATGATCAGCCCGAGGGCGGCGGCGATGGGTGCCGCCAGCAGGCCGAGGAGGCGCTCCTTGTCGTCAGCCCGGGCGACCGCCTCCTCCCGCTCGGCCAGGGTCTCCGGGATCTGGCCGTTGTACTTGGTCCCGGTCCCCGGTCCGCTCTGGCCGGGCTCAGCGGGCTTCAGGAAGGCGGAGCTCAGGCGCTCGCTGAGCGTTTCCTTGTCCGGGTCGGGGCGGCGGGCCATGGTGCAGGCTAGCTCCTGTGGTCGATGGCGGGCGAGGGAGATCCCGTCGGGATGCGGTCACCACGGGGGACCCCACGGACCCGTCGGCGCCGGAAAAGCAGCGCCCCCAGTATGGCCGCCAGCAAGACCAGCAAGATCACCGGGATGGTGAACACCGTCCACGACGGGTGCTCGGAGGCCACGGTGCTAGGCGTCGACACCAGCGCCGGGTCGCCGGGAACCGAGACACCCCGGAGGGTCGTGCCCGGCGTCAGGAGGTTGTTCCCGGGGAGGTTCTCGGTGTAGGTCCGACCATCCAGTGTGAACGTCCCCCGGCAGTCATACCCGGCGGCATTGCTCCCGCTCCCGCCCAACAGGCCCATACAACCGGTCACCCGTATTTGGACGGGAACCCCGTTGTTGCGCAGCGAGTTGATCTGCGCATTCTTCTGGAATCCGGCCACCAACATGATGACGGCGAGAACGGCCACACCGACCAGGCAGATGCCGACCACCACCTGTCCGACCCGGCGGATGTCGACGTCGACGCCCGCCCCTCGGAGATTGGTGAGGGGAACGTCAGGAGATTCGATATCCCCGGTCGTCACCTGGGTGTCCGCCGGGGCCGGGCCTTGAGGGGCCGTCGGCTTCGGAGCGATCATTGGCCTTCCATCTCGGCTTCAGGTGCGTTCGCCGACCGGCGGCGGTGCTCCCGAGATCCGGAGATGGTAGCAGCGGGCGGTACTGAACTTGTCTCCGGTCCCGCGTCGCTCCGGGCCCGGCAACCGATTGCGAGCCACGCGCTCACCTTCCTCCCACCAGCATTCCGGCACGTCGGAGGCCCTCTGTGTAGCCTTTGCGCCATGGCAGCCCACCCGAAGGCATTGGACCTCAAGAGCGTGTGGCTTTTCTCGAGCTGCACCAATAACGAGCTGAAGAAAATCCGGGGATTACTCGAAGAGGTGCACGTCCCGGCCAAGAAGATGCTGGTCGAACAGGGCACCATCGGACGGGAGTTCTTCCTCATCGTGGACGGCGAGGCCAATGTCGTCCGCAGCGGGAAGAAGATCGCCAGACTCGGGCCCGGCGCCTACTTCGGCGAACTGGCGCTGCTCGACCGCCACCCGCGCTCGGCGTCGGTCATCTCCGACACCGACATGGACGTGCTGGTGATGTCCCAGCGTCAGTTCAACGGGGTGCTCGACCTGGTACCGGCCATCGCCCACAAGCTGCTGATGGCCATGGCCGCCCGAGTTCGGGAGTCAGACACCAAGGCGTTCCACTAGAGCAACGACTAACCCGGCTCCACCGGTCCGTCACCGGCGGCCCCGGTTTCACCCGCCGATACCGTTTCGATGTCAGGTGCACCCACCGACACCGGATCACCCATCGACTCCTCCAGGAGTTGGGACAGGTCGAGGACCCGCACGTCGTCCTCCTTCTGGTGGGCCCGCACCGCGTCGTCGAGCATGATCATGCAATAGGGGCAGGCGGTCGACACCACGTCGGCCCCGGTGCCCAGGGCCTCCTCGGTGCGCTCCATGTTCACCCGCTTGCCGATGTTCTCCTCGAGCCACATGCGGGCGCCACCGGCACCACAGCAGAAGCCTTTCTCACGGCAGCGCTTCATTTCGACGTTCTTGGCGCCGGGAATGGCGTCGATCACCGAACGGGGCTCGTCGAACACCCGGTTGTGCCGGCCCAGGTAGCAGGGGTCGTGATAGGTCACCGTGCCCTTGTACCCGCCACCGGGGGTGAGCTTGCCCTCGGTCACCAGGTGGTCGAGGAGCTGGCTGTGGTGGATGACCTCGAAGTTGCCGCCGAGGGCGGGGTACTCGTTGGACAGCGTGTTGAAGCAGTGGGGACAGGTGGCGATGATCTTCTTGGCGCCTACTCCATTCAGGGTCTCGATGTTGGTATGGCACTGCTCCTGGAAGAGGTACTCGTTGCCCAATCGCCGTACTGGGTCTCCCGTGCAGCTCTCCTTCTTCCCCAAGATGGCGAAGGAAACGCCGGCCCGATGCAGCATGCGGGCGGTGGCTTGGGCGCCCTTGCGGGCCCGCTCGTCGAGGGCTCCGGCGCATCCCACCCAGTAGAGGTACTCGATGTCGGCGGGGATGGTGTCGGTCACCACCGGTACTTCGAAGTCGAGGGAGGCGATCCAGTCCTCCCGTTTCGCCGCCCCCAAACCCCAGGGATCGCCCTGATTCTCCACGTTGCGGAGCATCAGGCCGGCCTCGGACGGGAACCGCGACTCGATGAGGACCTCGTAGCGGCGCATATCGATGATGGTGTCGATGTGCTCGATGTCGACCGGGCACTCCTCCACGCAGGCGCCACAGGTGGTGCAGGACCAGAGGACGTCGGGCTCGATCACGGACGGGACCAGGGTCTCCCGCTCGACTCCGGCGGCCCGGTTCTTCGCCATGATCTGGTCGGCCTCCGAGAACAGGTTGTCGCGGAGGCTCATGATCAGGAGCTTGGGGGAGAGCGGCTTGCCGGTGTTCCAGGCCGGGCACTGGGACTGGCACCGCCCGCACTCGGTGCAGGTGGCCAAGTCGAGCAGCTGCTTCCAGGAGAGATCCTCAACCCGTCCGGCGCCGAAGACGATTTCGTCCTCCTCGCCGACATCCTCCATGCTCATGTCCGGCGTGGAGGCCAGGGCACCGAGAGCCCGGGGCCGGCGGGAGGTGGCCACGTTGATGGGGGCGAGGAAGATGTGGAGATGCTTCGAGTAGGAGACGAAGACCAGGAAGCCGGTGATGATGGCGATATTGGCCAGCAGGGCGACCGTCTCGATGACACTGTTGACCCCGGTTCCGAGGGGGTGGAGCCAGCTGGCGATCCCGTGGGAGGCGAAAGCCCAGTTGCTGTAAGGGAAGTTGCCGGTATTGACCTGCGCGGCCCGGTAGAGGAGCAGCGAGATCATGACGCCGGCGATCATCAGCCAGCACCAGATAGGCGGCGGTGGTGTGAGAGCCGAAGAAACGGGACCGGCGCTCTTCTCGCTTTGGCGAGCTCATCACCCTGATGACGAAGAAAACACAAAGGGCCAACAGCACGGCCAGTGCGAAGAAGTCCTCTACGAACCCGATCCACGACCAGATGCCGATCCCCGGGATGTGGAAATCGCGCTGAAAGAGGTCTCCGAACGCCTCGATGATGGTGAGGAAGAGAATGGTGAATCCCCAGAAGGTGAAGGCGTGGGCGAGGCCCGGCACCGTCCACTGGAGCAGTTTCTTCTGCCCACCGACCTCGACCAGTTCGGCCTTCACCCGGGAGGGGATGTTCTTGAAGCGGTCGGGGGCCGGCTGGCCGCTGGAGACCAACTCGAAGATCCACAGGAACCGTCGACCAGCGATGGCAAACATGATCGCGGTGATGCTGAGACCAACTGCGAGTCTGACTACCACTGTGGTTTCTTCCTCCCTCAAGGTTACCGATGAGTAACTAGCGAATGAGCGTAGCTGGGATACGGCACGGGGGCTTGTTTACCCCGAAAGTGCGGTTAGGAACGGAAATTGTCCGAATACCGGCTCGGGGTCGGGCCCCATTGTCCCTGGTACTTGGACTTGAGGCCATCGGATCCGTAGGGCTTGTCGGCGGCCGTGGTCATCTGCAGAAAGGAGATCTGGCCGATCTTCATGCCGGCGTAGATGGTGATGGGTAGATTGGCCACGTTGGAGAGCTCGAGGGTGAGGTGCCCGTCCCAGCCGGCGTCGACAAAACCGGCGGTGGAGTGGATCAACAGTCCGAGGCGGCCGAGGGAGGACTTGCCCTCCAGGCGGGCGACCAGGTCGTTCGGGAGGGTGATCTTCTCCAGGGTGGAGCCGAGGAGGAACTCGCCGGGGTGGAGGATCAGCGGATCGGTGTCCCCGATGTCCACCAGCTCGGTCAGATCCTCCTGGTCCTCGCGGACATCGATCACCCGGCTGGTGTGGTTCCGGAAGAGCCGGAAGTACTTGTCGACATGGAGATCCACCGAGGATGGCTGGATGCAACCCTCCCCGAGAGGCTCGATGGAAATGGTGCCGGCGTCGAGCGCCTCACGGATTGAACGATCGCTGAGAACCATGCCGGCTAGACGATAGTGTGGCCAGCGCACGTGGGCGTAGATCGCCTGCTGTTGCGGGCGTAGTTCAGAGGCAGAACATCAGCTTCCCAAGCTGAGAACGCGGGTTCGATTCCCGTCGCCCGCTCTCTTGTGATGTCGGCTCATCGGATTCTGGTGGGGCGCGCCCCTGACCAGGATCCGATGGGCAAGTAAGGCCATTGAGGTCGGGCTGGTCAACGAAGAGATGCTCAGCAAACAGCGCCATTTCTCCATGCCTGTTCAATTGAGTGCTTCGGTCAGATATCCGATGGCCCCTGGGACTTAGCTGTTGCACCAATCGGATTTGATCGCGAGACGTTCGAATCGAGCGGGGCATCGAGAGCGCACTGCCAGCTTCGTTCACCGGCCGGCGGGCTTGGCTTAGTAGCAGTTGGGTTACGAACGAGTGTGCCCGCTAGTACCCCACCGCCTGCGCACACGATTCCAGCCATGACCATCGCCGTCCGGAACCCTGGAGCGAATTGATGGGGGCTCAGCGCACTGGTACCGGCGATCCCGGCGGCGAACGGCAGGACTGCCACCGCGATGAGCCCGGCGGCCCGGGCCACCACGTTGTTGATCGCCGACGCGGCCCCCGCGTGCTCAGGTGGCGCGGCCCCCATTGCCGTGCTGGTCAGCGGCGCAACCGTGATGGCCAGCCCGACACCGAAGACGACAACGGCCGGGAGCACATAGGTGGCGTAACTGGCCCCGTCGGTTGCCCGGGTAAGGAGAACGAGCCCGGCGCCGACCACAACCGGGCCCACGCTCATCTGCAACCGGGGTCCAATTCGGGCTGCTAGCTGGCCCGAATATGCGGAGAACACCAACATGATGAAGGTCACGGGAAGCAGGGCCAATCCAGAGTCCAGGGGGCTGTAGCCGGAGACCAACTGGAGCTCCACCGGAAGCAGGAACAGGGCACCTCCCAGGGCGCCGTAGACGACAAACGTGACGGCGTTGGCCGCGCTGAACTGGCGGATCCGGAACATCACCAGAGGCAACATCGGGCTGCGACGAGTGGCTTCCACAGCTAGGAATACCGGCCCGGTCACCACGGCAATAATCATTGCGCCGAGAACGACCGGCGACGTCCAGCCGCGTGTCGGTCCTTCGATGAGCGCGTATGTGAGCCCGGTGAGAAACACAACCGCGAGTGGCGGGCCGACGATATCGAGCCGCCCGCTTATCGTCGGGTCGCGAGTCTCGGGAACATGCCGGGCCGTGAGCACGAGCACGCCAACCGCCACCGGCAAGTTAATGAAGAACACCCACCGCCAGGATCCCGCGGCGATGAGGTAGCCCCCTACGAGTGGTCCGGCAGCCGTCGCCACCCCGCCGAGGCCGGACCACGCACCTATGGCCCGGGACCGATCCTCGGATCTGAACGACGCCTGGAGAATCGCCAGGCTCGCCGGTGTGATGAGCGCTCCCCCGATCCCCTGGAGAACCCGGGCGCCGATGAGCACCCCGGCATTCGGGGCCAGACCACAACAGGCGGAGGCAAGGGCGAACCAAACGATCCCGACCGAGAAGACTTTCTTTCGGCCGAACCGGTCGCCCAGCGACCCACCGAGCAGAAGAAAGGCGGTCAAGGTTAAGGAATAGCCGGTGATGACCCATTGCAGGGTTCCAAGTCCACTGTGGAACGAGCGCCCGATCGGTGGCAGTGCGATCCCGACAACTGTGGCGTCGAGGGTCGCGATGCCCGAGCCGAACACCGCGGCCGCGATAACCCAACGGCCACGGGCGGTGTGGTAGGCGATCTGGTCCCCAGCCACAGGTGGAGAACCGCCGTGAGCCACTAACTGACCGTCCGCCGGCCGGCACGGGCCATTGGCCACACCAGCTTGGTCAACGGACCTGCACGTTGATGTTCGGGCTCAGGACCAACCGCTCGCCTTCGAGATGCATGCCCCTCCTTCCGGGCTCGATCATGCCAGCCCTTACGCGACTCCCGCAGGCTCCATCCACCCTCTGTTATCGCCAACCGGGCAATATGTCGAACGGGCAGGCCGGCGCCCTAAAGGGTGCGCGGGGTCGGACCGATATATGGGGTATGGATGACGTGACGAGCGTGCCTCAGCGAATGCACGATCAGCATCGACTTTCCCCGCAGACCGGAATCTGCGAGGAGGATGGTTGGTGCAACCTCAAGAACCGGGGCCAGGTCCTCGAACATGAGGATCTCCGCTCCAATTTCGAGCTCGTCCTGGCCCGGCACGGAATCGAATGGCCCCGGGGTAGTAACGGCTCGGACTTCGCTTCTGCCATCCCCATCGAGCCATTGGATGTTGGACGCCATCCGTTCTCCCCGGCTCCACCCCGAGGCCCAGTATCGGTTCCTGACGTCTTTGCTGCGCCGTCGGCTCCCGCCGCTCTCATCTCCGACCGATTCCGGGGTCTAAACCGGGACGAGGGCTCGCTGGTCGTTCTGCCCTCTACCCGATCCTCGGGTCAGGGGCTCAAAGCCCAACCAATCAGCCTAAAAAAGGCCGCCCCGGTGCGGAGCTTCGTGAGTCGACTCCTGGGGGCGCCCACCGACGACCACTCCCTTCGGGCGGGATCCGATGGCGAGGAGCAGGTTGCTCGTCAGCTGGCCAAGCTGCCCGACGGTTGGCATGTGTTCCATTCACTGCCTGCCGGTTCACGTGCTTCAGATATCGATCACGTAGTGGTCGGTCCGGGCGGCGTCTTCATCTTGAACACCAAGCACCATCCGGGAGCCACGATCTGGGTCGACGGTGACACATTCTTGGTCAACGGGACCAAGCACCCCTACGTGCGCGATGCGCGGCATGAGTCGTTGCGGGCGACTCGGGACCTCACTGAGCAGTCAGGGTTCGCGGTACCGGCCGTCGCGGTCATCGCGGTGGTCGGGGCCCACGAGGGCTTGACGATTAAGTCGCAACCAGTAGACGGTGCAGTTCATGTGGTCCCCCGCCGAAACCTGGTCAACTGGCTTACCGGCCATCGGGCGGTTTTCAGTATCGAACAGGTCGGGACCGTCGCCGAGACAGCCCGACACTCTTCCGTCTGGTCCTGACCTGACTATCCGATTGGTGGCAGGGGCAGAACTTGAACCTGCGGTCCTCGGACTATGCCGCCGACCGAGCATCCGGCCGGGCCCCTTCGGGGGCTCACCGACGACTAGGCGCTGCGGGCGGTCACAGCGCACATGAACCAGCGCCCGGCATTCACGGTCGTCCTCAGTTCGTGACCATCTCGTGTCCGTCGGAAACGAGTCGGCGCACGTCGGCCATGGCGACATCGAGGTCGGCCAGGTGGCGCTCAACGGCGCCGTCCGGCGTGAGGAAGAGAAACGTCACCCGAGCGACCGGTTCGGCGATGGAGGAACCGATCGTCAGGGCATACGACGCACCTTGGGTCCGGTAGTCCTCGACCCGCTGGTCCAGCGCTTGGGGGTCAGAGGTAGACGCGGTCTTGTAGTCGACGACGACCAACCCCTCCGAACCCCGGTAGAGGAGGTCGATGTAGCCCTCGAGCAGGCGGCCGTCAACGGGTGTGCAGGCGTAGATCTCCTTCCAGTGCGGCGAGATGGCGGCCTCCACCACCGACGGGGACTCCAACGCCTGGAGGACCAACATCCGCACGTCTCTGGCCCGGTCCGGCACGGCCTCTGCCTCGCACTGGGCCACCAGAGCATCGTCGAGGCCGGCCCCGCTGGCCAGATCGATGGTCTGGAGTACGCCGTGGACCGCCCTTCCCACGGCCGTCCCGTAGCGGCCCTTCAGCCACGGTGGCAAGTCGAGGTCTCGCGGTCGTTTCTGGAGTCCGGGGTCTGTCCCTTCCACCCTGTCGGGCTCTTCCCCGCTGTCGGGCCCTCCCTGGTCGGTCAGGGCGGTCGCAGCCACGGTCGTCGGGCGAGACGCGCGCCGAATGGCTGCCGTTCGCTCGGCCGCCCACTCGTCGAAGGGTGGCAGAGACGTCGGCGAATCCACGACATCCGGATGAAACGCGTCAGTCGCGGCGACGCCGTCCACCAGGCCCCCGATCACTTCACCGGCCAGGAGAAGTTCTGCGTTTGTGCGCGCCTTTGGCGCCGGCACCTTGGCTCGGATCTTGCGATGCACCGACACCACCAGGTGGTCGCGCGCCCTCGTGCACGCCACGTACAGCAGGCGGATCCGCTCGTGGAGCCCCATCTGTTCGTCAATCGGAATCCAGTCCACGAATTCCTCGGTACTGACGTTTTTCCCGAATTTGTAGCCCACGCCGCCGGACGCCGGGAATACCACTTCGGCGGGCGCCGATCGCCCCGACGGGACTGTCGACATCCCAGAGACGATGGTGATGGGGAACTCCAGACCCTTGGCGCCGTGAATGGTCAAGATCCGAACGGCGTCGTCGTCGTTCTCGGGCAGGATGGACTCGGTCACCCGAGCCCCCTCGGCTGTCTGCAGGGCCACCCAGTGCAGGTACTGGCGCAAGTTGCCACCGGTTGCCTCGCTCCAAGCCCGAGCCTGGTCGATCACGAAGCGCAGGCGCCGCCACACGTCGCGGGGTCGGCCCTCTGCAAATCCGAGCTCCAAGGCTCGTCGGTCCCGGGCAATGCTCCCCATCAGCTCGGAAGGAGCGGACCAAGCGCGCTGGTCGTAGAGCGACCGAAGGTAGGCAAGGCCGATCCGGACCCGATCATCGGGAGGAACCGTGTCGGGCTGGTCGGCGAGATAGCTCCAGCGTCCCTTGCGCTCCCACTTGAACCGGAACAGGTCGTCGTCGCCGCAGGCCAACAGCGACGTGCGGAGCGCGGACACGATGTGGAGGTAGTTGGTCGGGTCGTCCACGGCTCGCAGGACCATGAGCAGGTCGCGTACCGCTCGGCTGGCGTAGACGAGGGAGCTGGTCTCGGCCCGAAAGGCGATGCCGGCCTGCTCGAAGGCGTCTTCCAGGAAGGGGAGCGACGTCCGCGCCGGCACCAGGACCGTGATGTCACCGAGTCGGGCCGGCCGCCAGGACCCATCTTGTTCGCTGACGTCCCATGCCTCGCCGATGATGCGGGTGACGGTCAGGGCCACATCGGTCGCCTCGGCGCTGCGCAGCTCGTCGGCCTTCTCTTCCGGAGAGTGTGGCTCGCGTCCGATCACCGCCACTGCGGGGCCTACTAGTGGAGCCTCCCGGGTCGCCTCCAACGCCAGATACTGAGGCTGCGAGTCGATCCCCGCCAGGGCTTCGTCGATCGGTTCGCCCATGAGGGTCGAAAAGGTTTCATTCACCCAGCGGATGATCGGCTCGACGGTCCGAAAGTTTGCCATTAGCTCGACCATGCCGCCGTCGGATCCGAAGCGCCGCCCTGCTCTCAAGAACGTGGCGATGTCGGCCCGACGGAAGCGGTAGATCGACTGTTTGGGGTCACCCACGACGAAGAGGTGCCCGGGAGCCACATCTACCTTTTCCCACGGCTCGCTCCCCGACATCTCGTCGCGCGGGCTGGCAGCGGCGATGCGCACGGCCAGCTCGATCTGGATGGGGTCGGTGTCCTGGAATTCGTCCAGCAGGAGCCGGTCGTAGCGCTCGTGCAGGATCGCACGCACCCCAGGGCCGTGGTCGGCGTCTCGCAGGAGCGCTCGGGCCAGAACGAGCAGATCGTGGAATTCCAGCTGGCCGGCCCGCTGCCGGGCCTCGGCACTGGCCAACGTAAAGGACCGGATGGCGCTGCCGAGTCGGCGTGCGCACGCGTCGGCCACCTTTGCACGAACTCCCTCCAGGGCCTCACCCGCCTCCGCCACGCTGTCCCGGAGTTCATCCAGGTCGCAGTCCCAGGAGGCCTTCTTCCCCCTGCCCCCAACCCGGAAGCTCGGCAACTTCGGGTTGGCCTCCGGACCGAGAGCATCGAGAAGGTCGAGTTCGTCCTCCATTGCCGCGAGCTCGACAATTCGTCCTTCGATGTCGTCAAGGCGTTCCCGCAGTTTGTCGCCGGGGTCGCGGCAAGACGTGGCGCAGAGACGCCGAATAGGCTCCGCGGCGGAGCGAAAGAGCTGGTGCACCGACGGAGGGTCGGGCGCTGCCTCCGGTACCTGCTCGCGCACAAGGTCCCAGTTGTCGTCGAAGGCCTCGGCAAGCGAGCGAAGGGCGGCTGGCCTCACCCCCGAGGCGAACAACAGCAGCAGGGTGCGTTCGAGTCCGGGATCGTCCAGGAGCTGGTCACGAAACGACGACCAGCGGGCGTCAAAGGCCACCGACGAGCTGACCTCGTCGAGCACCTCGACCCGCGGTGGGAGCCCGGCCTCGACCGGGTGCTCGGAAAGCAGGCGTTGGGCGAACGAATGGAGCGTGCCGATGGCCGCGCCGTCGAGCTGGCCCAAGGCCTCCTTGGCGCTCACCTCGAGATCGCTTCCGGGGTTCGCTTCGGCCACCTTCTCGAGTTCGGCCCGGATCCGATCGCGGAACTCGGCTCCAGCTTTCTCGGTAAATGTGATGGCCGCCACCTTCCGGAGTGCGACATGCCCGCCCAGCACCAGCGCCAAGACCCGCCGGATCAAGGCCGACGTCTTCCCGGATCCCGCTCCAGCTTCGACGAAGAGCGTGGAGTCGAGGTCGCTCTCGATCCGATCCCGAGCCGGCTGATCGGGCGGGGAGGCCAAGGGGCCGGGCGTCGAATCAGGCATCGGGGGTCGTTTCCATGACCGCATCGGCGGGGTCCTCGAGCACAGGGTCCACCAGGTTCACGAAAGCGGCCATGGCCAGGTCGGCCCGTTTGCGATCGTACTGCCGGCGGAGCTCCGTCACCCCCATGCCGTCGGGGTCGCAGAACGGGCATTCCACCCAGAGCGACGTACTGGTTGCGGTGGGGTGGTGCGGAAAGACTCCCGCTTCGATCCCCGCCACGATGGTGCTCAGCGTGGCGCCAACATGCTCCAGCACCTCGGGCGTCACCGAGTACCCGACGCGCTCGAATTTGCCACGGGTCGAGACGAACCAGTATTCAGCCCGGACGTTTGCATCGAGGGCCCCTTGGCTCTGGCGAGCAGCCTCGCCATACACGGGCAGCTGTAGCCGTCGTCCCTGCCCGTCTGGGTTGTCCTCACTCAAGTCCTTGTAATCACCGACCTTGCCCGTCTTGTAATCGACGACGTGCAAGGTGCCATCACCAGCGACGTCCACCCGGTCGGCTTTGCCCCGGAACTGGACCTGGCGCCCGTCGGGAAGATCCAGGGCCACGGCTCCCAGCAGGTCTTCCGGAAAGCCGAAAGCCAACTCGGCTTCTATCGGCCTGGTGTCGTGGGCGATGCGATAGGCGGAATCGGCCTCGAGAAACGTCAACAGGTCGACCAGGATCCGCTTCTTGTCCTGCCGCCAGAAGATCGGTCGACCGGTGAGTCCTCGAGCCTCGTAGTCGTCACACACGGTTTCGGCGATCGTCATCAAGCGGTCGGAATCCGCAGCCGTCCAGGGTTCGCCCGGCCGCGGGCGGGAGGGCGGCGGACGGTCCAGTGCCTCCTTGATGAAGTGCTCCAGGACCTCGTGCACGAGCGAACCCTTCTCAAGGGGCGTGATCTGCAACTCGTCCTCCGGGTTTTCGACCTCTTGGACGCCAAGGATGCTTCGCAGCAGATAGGCGAAGGGGCACGCCGTCCACCCCTCCAGCCGGGTAGCGGAGGCCACCCGCTCGGCCGGTGAGGGAGGGTGCAGTCCGGCCAGGTTCCCGTCGAAACGGGTGAAGCGATCACTCCTCCGGGAGGCCACGACCTCGGCGCCGGTGGTCAGCAGCGGATCACCCGCCGTCGCCAGTACCTCAACGGACAGGCGGCTTGACCCCTGGGCCATCAGGGCACGCAACCGGTACTCCTGCTCGGTGGCGGGAGAGCGCAGATGCCGGATACCCGCGTCGAAGGAGGCCACGTGGGTGAGCCAGTCCCGCTCGCCAGTGAGAAGCTGGTCCGACCACCACCGCTCGCCGGCCAAGACGCTGGCGATCTGCAGGATCCAACGAGAGGGAACCCGCTCGATGTTGCGGCGTAGATCTCCGCGTGGGACACACAGCACGTGGTGCGCAGCCCCCGCCAGCGTGGCGAGCAGGTGGCGGTGCTGGCGTTCGACTTGTTCGGAGCGCAGAGGAAGTTCGCCTCCGGTCAATTCCCGCTCGTCATCCGGGAGCAGGGTGTCGTCGTGCGTCCGCGAAGGAAACAGACCCTCGGCCAGCCCGAGCACGACGACCAAGTCGAGGTCGAGGCCGACACCCATACCGATCGGCCCGACCAGCACGCCCTCGCCCATCCGCCCGACCCGACCGAGGTCGGACTCGAGCTCCAGTTCCAGTGTGCGGGTAAACACCGCCAGACCGACCGACTCCTCGACCGCATCAAGGGTGGACACCCGATCCAGGGCCCGCTCGACCTGCTCAGCCGCCTTCTGCTCGGGTACCGGCCAGGCCGTTCGGCGGCGCTCGCCGCCGATCAGCTCGAGCAGGCGGCGGCGGGACCAGGCGGCCCGTTCGCTCCAGGGCTCAGTTCGCTCAGCCGCCCCGGCCAGGTCGTCGATCAAGGTCAACACGAACTCTCGCAGCTCTCTCGCCTGGGCGGCCTCGTTTCGCAATCTCTCGACCTGCCAGGGAAGGCCGTCAGGGTCGCCTTCCTCCAACTCCGCGTCACCGTCGCGTGTCGCGGCCAGGGTGATCAACCGCGTATCCCAGTCCGTGCGCCCAGCCACCACGCCGGCATCACGCGAGAGCCGTTCCCACGACATCACCGGGATCAGCCTTCCGTTATGTCTCAGGCGGGCTCCGGCCAGCCAAGCGAACACGTCCTCTCGGCGATACCCCCCGTCGGGCAAAGCGAGGAGCCCGAGCAGCGTCCTACCCGCCACGCGTGCGGTGAGGGGCGTTACGGCGGCGCCATTGAGTCCGAGACCTGCGGCGGCCAGTTGCTCCTGGGCCAGTCGAGCGTAGGGCTCCGGGCTGGCATGCAGGATGGCCATGCGATCGAGCGGTGTTCCGTCCCGAGCCGCATCGACGATCGCTCGTACCGCCGACCGGACCTCCTCGTCACCATCCGAAGCAGTGATGATCCGCGTGCGCTGGTGGTCGATGACGGTCAGCAGACCGTCATCGCCAGCAGGAGCTCCCGCGAGCGCTGTTTGGATGCGGCTGACAGAGCGCTCAACATCGTGGTCAGCTCCAGCATCACCCGTGGACCCCGCGAGGACGGTGAGCTCGTTGCTCGTGCCGACGGCATGGAGCAATCTCCCCGCATGGCGCGACAGCCGCTCGGGCAGGTACACAATGACCGAACCGAGCCGATCGGCGGTGCCTTCATCGGTGGTTAGGCTCTCCGCCGCCGATATGAGCAGATCTTCCTCGTCATAGAACCGCTTCTCGAGGGAGGTTCGAGCCGCTCGATGAAGACGCACGACATCGCGCGCACGGGCGCTCATCGCAGCAAGCGCGTCCAACGCTCCGTCCGAGAGATCGCGGAGCTCGCGGTAGGCCGATACGAGGGCGGTTTCGGTGGCCGCGTGATGGGCCACGGGAGCAAAGATCCCCGGCTCCCAGGTAAGGGCCGCCCGGAGCGCAGCCGCAATGACCGGCGTCGAGACCGGCCTGCGACCACTCCCGGCCAGCCGAGCTGACCCGAGAAGGTCCGCCATCCGGTACACGGTGACGAAAGAGACAGCGGCCAGGCCGGAACCTCGGCCACAGACCGGCCCGAGTGCCCCCGACGCCAAGAAGCGGCGAGTGGCTACCCCCACATAGTTGGACGGAACCACGACACTCACCAGGGTCAGCGGCTCGTTGCCCTTGGCCTGGCTGATGGCGGAGCGCAAAGCCTCCGCCGCCGGCCGCCCGTAGGGAACCCATCTGGTGTTTACGCCCACGGAGTCGGATGGTAGGCGATGGTTGTTTCGTGGTTCGTTGTTGCCGCTCATCGGAGCGGACGCCGCTCATGAGCCCGAATGGAGTGACGCGTAAAGACAGATCGATGAAATCACACCCGTGTAACTGTCACACCCTCTGCCCATACTGATTACAGAAGCAATGGCAAAGGAGCCAGATCATGAAGATGTTTGACATCGACGTAGAGGTGGGCAATCAGGTGGAGATCGGCGGGCTGAGTGTCTTCCCGATCACCAGTGTGAACAAGGTCGGTCCGGCCTTCCTGACAGGGCCGGAAGCATTTGAAGCCGGGTTGATCGAGGTGAGCGAGCTCGACCCACCGGAAGTCCCATCGCTGGCGATCACCAACCACGCGGACGTTCCCATCCTCCTGGTGGAGGGCGAGATGCTTGTCGGCGGCGACCAGAACCGCACCATGAACGTGACCGTCCTCTGCCCACCCCACGCCAGAATCGTTGTGCCCGTTTCTTGCGTCGAAGCCGGCCGCTGGGGGATGAGACGAACGGTTTCGAAGTCCAGCAAGCATGCCCCGGGGTCGCTCCGGGCCGCCAAAATTGCCAATCTCCAGCCAAGAATGGGGCCCAACCCCGGTAGGCAGTCCGACCAGGGACGAGTGTGGGATGAGGTCGAACGTCAGTCGATGGCCCACGAAGTTTACTCGGGGACATCCGCGCTCGACGATGTCCAAGAGGAGGTCGAAGACCGCATCGCGGACCAACTCGACAAGGTCAGGGCCCTCCCGGACCAGATTGGCGTGGTCTGCACGGTCGGCGAACGGGTGATCGGCTTGGATCTTTTCGACAAGCCCGCCACCTTGGACAAATACCTGCGGGGCATCGTCGCCGGGCATGCCCTCGACGCCCGGTCGACAGGGCCGGATTCTGCCTCGATCAGTGCGATCGAGCGCTTTCTGGCCCAGGTCGATGCCTCCGGGCATGACGCCGGAAAAGGAGTGGGTCTCGGAGAGGAGATCCTCCTGCACGGGGAGATTGCCGGAATCGGACTCTCCTATGAGAAGTGCCTCATCCACCTGGCCGCGTTCCCAACCCCGACGGCGTCACCGAGCTGATCAGACCATGAGATACAGCCGGTATTACACCAAGAAGAACAGGGACGGCAGCCGAACGGTGGTGCGACTCGGGCCTGCCGCGACCGTGGCCATCTTCTTCAAAGAAGCGTTCATGGGGGCCGTCTGCGGAGGGTGCTTCATCATCGCCCTGAAGGTCCGCACCATCGACGCCCAGGAGGCGATCATCTGGCCGCTGATGGTTCTGTTCCCGCTGCTCGCTTGGATGAACCGTCGGGCAGCCAGGCGACGCCCGTGATGGTCGCCGGTGGGGTCAGAACGGGCCGATTGGGCTGTGTAGCGACAGTCCGCCGTCGCAATCGAGGATGTGGCCGGTAACCCAGTTGAGTTGATGGAGGGCGAGCACGGCCTCGGCGATGTCGGCGGGTTCGCCGATGCGACCGAGAGCCGTACGGCCGGCCACATCCTTCAGAAACCCCGTCCCGAGCGGTGCCCCACCGAGCATGGGTGTGTCGGTTACGCCTGGAGCCACCGCATTGACCCGGATGCCGTGGGGTGCCCACTCGCGGGCGGCCACCTTCACCAGCATGTCGAGAGCCGCCTTGGAGGAGCAGTAAGCCCCCATGGTCCGATCAGCCAGCCGGGAGCTGATGCTCGAGGTGACCACGATGGATCCGGGCCGCCCGGCGTCGATCATCGCTCGCGCCCGAGCGCGCATGACCAGCCAGGGACCCCGGGCGTTGACGGCCATGACGCGGTCCCATTCGTCTGGCTCGATGTCCAGGAGTGGCCCGGCGTGGCCTATCCCGGCGGAGACCGTCACTTGATCTGGCACGCCGACTCGCTCGGCGGTCGCGGCCATGGCTGCGCCGATCTGCTCGGGGTCGCGGACATCGCAGACGACGTCATGCGGCTCGGAGATGTCCCACACCACTACGGTCCGGCCGGCTGCTCGTTGCGCCGTGGCGATGGCCGCGCCGATCCCCGATGCTCCCCCGACCACCACGCTGGCATCGGTCATAACAGGGTGCCCTCGAGTGTGGGTCCGTTGAACATGGGGACGAGCTCCTCTCGGCGGGGCACGAGCCTCAATCGAGGAAGGTGAACAGGGAGACCTGGGTGGCGTAAGCCACCAGCCGAGGTGGGTCGGCCTGTTTGGCTCCGAAGTCCCACAGAGCCATATCCGCCGACGCATATCCGTCGCTCGCATGCCGGGCCCGGTTGTGAGCCAGGATCCAGGGGGAACGGCAGTCATCGAGGAGGTGGACCGTCAGGTCGACGCTCGGAGCGAACCAGGGGCGATCCTGCCGGCCGATCTTCTCGCCGATCGCGCCCGGCATGGTGTCGATCAACACCACCAGAGACAGCGGATCGATCGTCCCGTCCGGAAGGAACGGCGGGTCGTCGAACCGGTACCAGGTCGCCGTCTCCGCCCGGTCGGGTACCCACACGTCGTCCCAGCGATGCCCCAGTGCCCGCCTTCCCTCCACCCGCCTCTCCCAGAAGGGCATCGGCTCGAAATCGACGTCTTCCGGCACCGGTTCGCGGTAGGACGTGCACTCCTCCGGGGGCGCAATATGTTCGGGCGGCGCCAGATCGGTGAACGCAAAGCCGTCACGGGTCGATCCGAACACACCGGTGGTCAGGTGGCCCCGCTTGGCGCCGACGTTGGCGACCTCGGCCCGCAGATGGGACATGGTCCGTCCCCGGCGCAGCAGATCGACCTGGACGGTGACATCCCCCGACGCCACCTGGGCGATGAACGCGGTGTGCAACGTCCGCAGCCGTTGTGCCGGATCATCGAGGGCGTCGCTCATTGCCCGCAGAGCCAGGGCGGTGACGATGCCGCCCTGGGGGAGCGGCCGCAGGTTCCACGTCTCGTCGATGGTCCCCTCATAGCTGCCCTCGGAGCCCGTCGGGCGAACTGCTGTTGTCTCGAAGAAAGGGATACCCACCCGGCGCATGCTCGCAGATCCTGGCGGATCGGACAAACACTCCCGGCGGTTCGATGCCCGTTCGCGGGTCGGGTCCGGAAAACAGGATGGCGGGCCCTTAAGGGCCCGCCATCGTCACTAAGCCGCGGCCTCTAAGGCCCGTTCTCTATTCGACAGTGAATCCTGGATAGACGTCGGTCATCAGGTTGTAATAGGTGGTCACCTTGTAGCTGTAGCGCGCCACCCGGATCACGTAGTTCCTCCAGCTCTCTGGCCACTTGCCGGTGAAGAGCACCGTGAAGAAGGCGATGACCAGGGCGACCATGGCGCCGATGGCGTAGACGAACAGGACGAAGTACGCGGGGATCACCAGCAGCCACTTGATCCAGATGAGGCCCCGGCTGAGGTTCTGCGGGCGGGTCATGGAGAGGGAGGCCGGATCGCCGCCCGGGTCCGCCAATTGATTCTCCAGCGTGAAGGTCGGGTACGGCTCGCGGATGAATAGGTAGTAGGTGCTCGCTCTCCACTGGAACCTCATCACCCCGACGACGAAGTCGAACATCGACTCCGGATACTCCCCGGTGAACAGGATCGAGAACCAGGCGATGACGCTGATCACCCCGACCACGATCTGGAGAACGTACAAATAGACCATCAGGGGAATGGCCATGATCGGGTTGCCGATCGCCCGCCAGTTGGCAATCTCGAGCGGTGAGTCGAGGTCAATCTGGACGGGCGAGGGTCCCGACGGGGTCAGGAGGCCGCCTCCAGACGGTGGTGGTGGGGGCGGTGGCGAAACGTCTGTCATTTGGTCCCTCCCAAGGGGTTTCGGATTTCAGTGGGTTGTCTCTGTACCTGCCCAAGAAACCGCCGATCCGGGTTCCTGCAGCAAGAGTGTGGCAGGTTCTGGATTCATCTGCCGGGATGGTGGCATTTCGGCCTCGACCGGCCATGACCAGGGATCTTGAGAGATACTGCCCACCATGGAAGATCGAAACGTGTTGGGCGGCCAGTTGGAAGCCTGCGGCAATGACCCGGTGACCGGATTCTTCCGGGACGGCTGCTGCCATACCGGTCCCGAGGACCTGGGCAGCCACACCATCTGCGCGGTGGTGACCGCCGAGTTCCTCGAGCACCAGCAACGGATCGGCAACGACCTGAGCACCCCGATGCCCCGATTCGGGTTCCCCGGCCTGGTGCCCGGGGACCGCTGGTGCGTGACCGCCGCCAACTGGTTGCGGGCCCACCACGACGGGGCCGCCGCCTACGTGGTGCTGGCCTCCACCCACCAGCGGGCGCTGGAGATCGTGCCGTTGGCCGCCCTCCAAGAGCACGCGGTCGACGTCCCGGCCAGCACCGACGGCCTCGACGCCTGAGCTCATGATGACATCCACGTCCGAGCCGGAGAGCGTGGCCCTCACCGACGAAGACCTGGCCATCCTCTCCAAGGAAAGCCCGACGGTGGTCGGACACGTCGGCAAGGTGATCGTGGTCGGGTCAGCCTTGCCGGTCGACAAGCTCCGGGCCTCCCTCGAACGTCGGATCGCCGGCCTCCCGTCGCTGACCCGCCGGCTGGGCGGCCCGCCCGGTGCTCCGGCGTGGGTACCTGACACCGCCTTCCGCCTCGAGGATCACGTGGTCGACGCCACCAGCCCGAATCCGCTGACCAAGGCCGAACTCAACCACCGGATTGCCGAGCTCTTCACCCAGCGCCTGGACCGCAACCGCCCGCTCTGGAGGATCGATGTGCTCGGTCCCCTCGAGGACGGGAGCCGGGCGCTGGTGTGGCGGGTGCACCATGCCCTGGCCGACGGCCAGACCGCGGTTCGCTTCGCCGCCGCACTGCTGTGGGATGTGGCCACCGGGCCGGAACCCCAGGCGTCAGCCGTGCGCAAGGCCACCGAGAACGCTGAACTCCATCATCGAAGCCACCGTCAGCATCTGGCCGGCTTCCTCGAACGCGAGTTCCGTCGTGAACGTGGCCCGTCGCCCTTCGATGGACAGATCGGCGCCCGGCGCACGGTGGCGTTTGCCACCGTGCAGCTCGACCCCCTCCGTCGCAGCGCCCGGAGCGTCGCCGGGGCTTCGGTCAACGATGCCGTGCTCGCCTCTGTCACCGGTGGATTGCGTCGCTGGATGGCGATGGGTGGCAATGAAACGCTTCACGAGCTGCGGGTGAAGGTGCCGGTGAGCATGCATGACGCCACCGACACCCTGGGCAATCGCGATTCGTTCTTCTATCTCGGCCTCCCCCTGGGTGAACCCGATCCGGCCGAGCGCCTGCGTCTCATCCGCCAGGAGTCGGCGATCAGAAAGACCGGGCACGACGCCCAGGAGATGGACCGGGCACTGGCGGCGTTGTCCCGGGCATCACCTCGGCTGCGGCATGGTCTGCGACCGATTCCTGATGGACCCCAGAGAATTCGCCCTCAACGTGTCCAACGTTCCGGGCCCGCCGAGGCCGGTCTCGATCGTCGGCCAACCGGTGCAGAGCATCCACGATCTCGCCGACATCGCCGAACGGCACGCGCTCCGGGTGGCGGCCGTCTCCTACGCCGGCCAGCTCAACTTCGGGCTGTGTGCCGATGCCGCGCTGATCGACGACCTGCCCGGCCTGGCCGGCGCCATCCAAGCCGAGGCCGCGGACCTCACCGCACTGGCGCCTCCCACCTGACCGCGACTGCCCTTCGGCGCCATCCCGTTATGGATCCACCGCAACTCAGTACGGAAGGTCCTCGGGGCGGCAGTTGCGATAGTCCGGCTCCAGGTGGGTCTCGAATCGCACCGCGGCGATCGTCGAGCGGCCCTCCAGGAGGGCCCGGGCCACCCGGTGCATCCCGTCCATCACCCGTCCGTCGGCACCCAGGATGATCGGATACGACGGGTCGACCGCTTGGATCAGGCGGGTGTGCTCGACGACGGCCCGGACAGTCGGAGCCAGCTCGTCGGCGAACCAGTAGACCGAGTCGACCTCGTCGATGGAGTCCAGCGGGATCTGTTCGACCGGGAGTCCGGCGCTCAACCGGGCCAGCCGATCGACGTCCCAGGCATCGAGGCCCTGCTCACCGGGCCAGAAGTGGTACTGCTTGCGCACGGTTGCAGTCTGGCTCAGCCATGCCGGTGGCGGGCCCTACGGGTGTGGTCTGTCCAGATACGAAGGATTGGCCACCCGTAACTGATCACGGGCCGAGGCGGCCAGGACCCTTCCCACCCGTTGCCAGTCGCCATCGAATCGGCCCGACCGGATGGCGGCGACCAGCTCGCGGTCGCTGGCCACTTCCAGACCCGCCAGTCGGCCGGCGTGGTCACTGGCGATTCCCGGGCCCAGCCGCATCTCCCGTTCGGCGATCTGGAGGGCATTCCGGGCCACCCGGGCCTCGAAGGCCGCCCTCCCGGTGCTCTTCTCCATCACCCCCGACTCGAGGTACTCGGACACCGCTTCGACCAACTCCGTCGCCGTAGGCCGACCGAAGGGAGACGTCGTCCCGGGGAGGCGATCCGGTTCCGTCTCTGCGTCCATCGGTTCGTCGGGTTCGATGCCCATCAGCGCCAGCAGGTCCCACTCGCTCTCGCAGATCCGCCGCCCGATGGCGGCCAGCTCCACCGACCGGGTGCTTCCGCTCAGATGGGCGGAGGCCTGGAGCCCGCAGACCACCGCCCACTTCATGGTGCCGTAAGCCTCCCACCACACCACCTCGGCCGGATCGACGGCTCGACCGCCCGCCGCCTCATACGCCTCGAGCAGGACACCCAGATCGCCGAACCCCCCGACCCTCGCCTGCGCCCCCGAATCTCCAGGCCGGGGCGCAGAGCCACCCGATGTCCTCCACCGGATCACCCCGATGGGCCAGCTCCCAGTCGAGGACCGCCCGCAGGCCGTCGGGGCCCACCAGCAGGTTCCCGAGTCGGAAGTCCCCGTGCACGGTCCGGGGGGGTCCGGCGGCCGGCCGGTGGGCATCGAGCCAACGGGCGCCGAGCTCGAGGGCCGGACGGACCTCGCCCAGCGCGTCCAACAGCGGCCGCGGGTCGGCCAGCGGATCGGTGGGGCTGAGAGCGGGAACCGACTCCGGCTCGATGGCATGGATGGCGGCCAGGGCCCGGCCGCATTGAGCGGTCAGCAGCTGGCGGGCCTGTTCCCACTCCGGGTCCCGGAGGATCTTGCGGGGGATGGTCTCCCCCTCCACCCGGGTGACCACCAACCATCGGCGGCCGAGACCTTCTCCTTCGCCGGAGGCCACCACCTCGGGGACCGGCACCCCGCCCCGGTGGGCGGCCTTCAGCAGGTCGGCTTCGGCCGACACCGAGCCGTTCTGGGTGGCGCCGTCACCCCGGTCCTGCTGGATGACCAGAGGTCGGGTCGCGCCATCGGGATCGGTCAGGTCGAATGACGAGGTGACCCGCGACGCCCCGCCCGACAGCCGCCGCAGGTTCTCGACCCGGCCCCCCAACAGGGCGGCCAATGCGTCGGCGACGTCGTCGGTTGCCGCGCTCACCGTCAGTCGACGGGGACGACGGGCTTGCCGTTGTCGTCCAGCTGGTGCAGGTACTCGCAGATCCCGTAGCCGGTGCGGTCTTCGTAGGTCCAGCGGGCCAACCCCTCGTTGACCACCGTGCCGCGGCCCTGGCCGATGTCGGCTACCCGCATCACGTCGCCGCGGAGGTCGTAGGTGCGGTCCGACTTGTCCAGTACCTGCAGATGGACCACCCGGTGGGTGTACCCGTCGTCCTCGAGCTCGGTGCGCAGCCGCCACTCGGCGATACTGGTGGCCCGGTCGCCGTTCCACACCCAGCCCCGGTGCAGATCGCCGGCCTCGGTGCCGAGCCGGATCCCACCGAAGTGCATGTCCTCGCCCACGTTGATGCTGAACCAGCGCCACATCTTCGGACCGCCCCAGCGCCGGGGGCCCCACGACCGGTCGCGGTTGCCGTGGGCGTCCTTCCACTCCGCCCGCACCCCGTCGACCTCCAGCCAGCCGGTCCAGCGGCCGGCCTGCTCGAGGTGGCCCTTGCCCACCGTGCCGGCCGCCGCGGCCGCCTCTTTCGAACGGGTGCCCCGGGGCTGTCCGTCGGTGCCGATGGCCGGGGTCACCGCGTCGAAGCGGACGTCGAGAGCCACATGGGCGACATGGGTGGACTCGGCGCCCGGGGTGGTGTCCCGGGTGGGGATATCGGTGTCGGCGGTCAGCCGCCACGACTGGAGCGGCTCGAGCATCTCGTAGCGCACCGCACCCACCTCGAGCACGGTGTCGACCATCTCGTGCTGCTCTTTGACTCCCCGGTGCTCGGCCAGACCCCCTCCCGGAAGCCACACCGACAGCCCGACGTCCATGGTCCCCTCGTTGGGCCGGATCCCGATCCGGGTGAAGAAGCCCGAATCGCTACCCGGATCGAAGGCGTTGAAGTAATAGGACTCGCTCCAGGCGGTGTCGCCTTCCACCGGATGGGCGAGATCGTGGCGGGCTTCGAGAATGGGCATAGTTAAACCATGGTCTGTCCGGCGCTGACATTCAACGCCTCCCCGGTGACCCCCCGGGCGTCGTCGGACAGGAGCCAGCAGATGGCGGCGGCGATCTCCTCGGCGCTCTGCAACCGGCCCAAGGGGATCTCCCGGGCGATGTAGGCGTCCAGGGCGTCGGGCCCACCCATCAATTGCTCGAACATCGAGTCCTTGTTGATCAGATCGGTGTCGACGGTGCCCGGGCACACCGCGTTGACCGAGATGCCCGACGGCCCGAGCTCGGCGGCCATGGTCTGGGTCAACAGGATGACCCCCGCCTTCGCCGCGCAGTACGGGCCCAGGAACGGGAACGCCCGTTTCCCGGCCTGGCTGGAGACGTTGCAGATCCGGCCTTCCTTGTCGGCGGCGATCATCCGGGTGGCACATGCCTTGGACACCAGCCAGGTCCCGATGACGTTCACATCGAGCACCCTCCGGAACTCCTCGACCCGGATGTTGAGCAACGGCCCGAGCCCGAAGCCGGGTCCGCTGCCTCCGGCCACATTCGCCACCAGGGTGACGGTCCCCAGCTCCTCGCTGACCTTGGCCACCGCGGCGTCGACCTCTTCCTCGATCCGACACGTCGGCCACCGCGGTGGCCACCCTGGCGCCGAGGGCGCGGAGCTCGTCGGCCAGCTCCTCGAGGTCACTGGGGCTGGCAGTGCCGTGGGCGGGGGCGTCCTGGTAGGGCCGGGCGATGTCCAGACAGGCGATGGCGGCTCCCGATCGGGCCAACCGTACGGCGGTGGCCCGGCCGATCCCCCGGGGACGGGCGGCCCCGGTGACCAGGGCCACCTGGCCGGCCAGTGGGTTGGGGGCCTGTGCCAAACTCATCGAATAAACGTAGCGACGATCGGGCCGGGGGGTCGATCCACATCCGGGGGGAGGACGATGGGCGCTGTCGATCAATCACGAGCTGGTGGAGTTGGTGGCGCTACCCGTCCAGTCCGCCGGGGTGCCGTGGCCGACCACCGAGTGGCCGACAGGTCCTCTCGCGTCCGGGGTCGACCTCGACGGGCTGATGGACCGGATGTTCGCCAACGACGGTGGCCTGCTGGGGGTGACCTTCGCGGTGCTGGCCGTCCAGCATGGCCGGTTGGTGTTCGAGCGCTACGCCGGCGAGCTGGCCCATTTCGACCGACCGCCCGACCCGGTCGATGCCGGCTCCCGCCTCATCAGCTGGTCGATGGCCAAGTCGATGCTCCACGCGGTGGTGGGCATGCTGGTGGCCGAGGGGCGGCTCAACCCCGACGCCCCCGCCGACGTGCCCGAGTGGTCGGCGCCCGGAGACCCCCGGGGAGCCATCACCCTGCGACAGATGCTGGCCATGCGCGACGGTCTCGACTGGGCCGAGGTCTACGAGGATGCCGGTGGTTCGGACGTGATCGACATGTTGTACGGGTCCGGCCAATCCGACGTCGCCCACTTCGCCGCCGACCGGGCCTTGGCGGTCCCGCCGGGTTCGAGGTTCAACTACTCGTCGGGAACCTCCAACCTCATCTCCCGGATGGTGGCCCGGGCGGTGGGGGCTGGCGAGGCGTACCGGACGTTCCTTTCCGACCGCCTGTTCGGGCCCATCGGGATGGCCAGCGCCGAGCCGGAGTTCGACCCAACCGGCACCTGGATCGCCTCGTCGAACGTCATGGCCACCGCCCGGGACTACGCCCGGTTCGGGCTCCTCTACCTGCGCGACGGGGTGTGGGACGGTACCCGCCTCCTCCCCGAGGGTTGGGTCGACTACGCCCGCACCATGGTGTCCGAGGATGAGAACGGGGTCCCCTACGGCGCCCACTGGTGGGGGTTGGCCGGGGACCAGTTGGGCACCTTCCGGGCCGCCGGTTACGAGGGCCAGTCGATCCTGATCTGCCCGGCCCTCGATCTGCTGATGGTCCGGCTGGGCAAGTCGCCGGAAACCGACGAGAGCAAGGCGGCCCTCGACCGGTGGCGGAGGGACTTCCTCGAGGCGTTTGCTTCGGTTTAGGGAAGCGTCGGGAGAGGGGGCAGCGTGCCAATGGCCAACATCGAGGCCGATGTGTGCGTGGTGGGGGCTGGATATGCCGGCCTGACCGTCGCCAGGGAGCTCAGCCAGGCGGGGAAAACGGTGGCCGTGCTCGAGGCCCGGGACCGGGTCGGCGGCCGGATCTGGACCCAGGGACTCAGTGACGGCTCCTCCATCGACCGGGGCGGCGCTTGGCTGGCTCCCCAGCACGACGCCATCTTCGGTCTGGCCCGGGATCTCGGTGTCTCGACCTACAAGACCTACGTGAAGGGTTCCCATCTCCTGGTCGGTGACGGGCGCACCCGCCGCTATACCGGCCTGATCCCGAAGATCAGCCCGCTGGCGGTGGCTACCATCGCCTTGGCCCAGCTGCGACTGGATCGGCTGTCCAAACAGGTCCCGGTGGATGCGCCGTGGACGGCGAAGCGGGCCGAGGAGTGGGACGGCCGTTCGATCGCCTGGTGGCTGGAGCGCACCCGCATTCGTACCCCCATCGGTCGCGACCTGTTCGAAATGGCGGTGCGCGGCCTGTTCGCCGCCGACCTGAACGAGGTGTCGTTCCTCCACCTGTTGCAGTTGGTGCGGGCCCACGGGAGCATCAACACCCTGTTCTCGATCGAAGGTGGCAGCCAGGAGAACATGGTCGACGGTGGTGCCGGTTCGATCGCCCAGCGGATCGCCGAGAGTTTGGGGGACGCGGTGCATCTCGGCGCGCCGGTGCGATCGATCGCCCAGCAGCTCGACCGGATAGTGGTCGACGCCGACGGGCTCGACCGTGACGGCCCGCGCAGTGGCGGTGGCCACCCCTCCGGCGCTGGCCCTCGACATCGCCTTCGATCCGGTCCTGTCCGACGATCGCCTGTCGCTGTACAAGAGCGCGGTGGGCGGGACCGAGACCAAGACGATGGTGGTCTACGACGCGCCGTTCTGGCGGGATGACGGATTCAGCGGTCAGAGTGCGGAGCCGGGGTCGGCGGCCGAGGTGACCCTGGACGCCTCGCCGATGTCGGGCACCCCCGGCGTCATCGCCTCGTTCACCTTCGGGTCGGTGGCCCAACGGGTCGACGCGCTCCCGGCCGGCGAGCGACGGCGAGCGGTGCTCGACGCGCTGGCCGCCCGCTTCGGCCCCAAGGCCGCCACCCCCGTGGAGTTCATCGAGACGGCGTGGTGGACCGAGGAGTGGTCCCGGGGCTGCTCGATGGCCCACCTTCCCCCGGGGATCCTCACCCGATACGGGCGGCTGCTGCGGGAACCGGTGGGGCGGGTGCACTGGGCCGGCACCGAGACCTCCACCGTTTCCCATGGGGCCATCGACGGTGCGGTGCGGTCGGGCCAGCGGGCGGCCGCGGAGATCCTCGAAGCCGGCTGAGCGTCCGGCCTACGGGATCAACGAGGTGGAGAACCCGCCGCCCACAAACGGCAGGCAAAGTGGGGGCGAAGCCGAGTAGCTGACCTGGTCGAGCGAGGTGGGCGTGTTGGTCCCAGCTGCGGTGGTGACCGACAGGTGCACGGTGGCCGATCCCGGCGGCGAAGTGACCAGCAGGTAGTTGCCCGACAGCACCTTCACCGAGGTGGCCGCCTTGGTCCCGAACTTGACCGAGGTGGTGGGGTCGAAGCCGCTGCCACTGACCAGGATCTGCCCGCCGGTGAGCGGCAGGGTGGTCGGCCCCACCAGGTCGACGCTCGGCGGCTGGCGGGCCAGCAGCGACCGCTCGGCGGGCTCGATCCCGGCGGCGGCCAACAGCGCGTCGGGCGCCTGGCTGGGCGGGAGGTCGGTACAGATCAGATGGGTTCCAGAGGTGACCACATCGGCGACCGGGAAGCACGGATACAGCGGGCCGAGCTGGCTGAAGTAATTCCCGGAGATCCGGATGTGCCCGACGGTGTGGCAGCCGCCGGTGGAGAAGGAGTCGACCGGCTGGTCGTAGACGACGTTGTCGGCGACGGAGATGAACTGGCTGCCGGTATCGGTGTAGAGGCTGAAGTCGGTGTTGGTGCCGTTGTAGGCCACGTTGCCGGACATCACCAACTCATCGGCGAACCCCTGGGCCTGGCCTCCGTTGGTGTAGATGGCGCCACCATCGCCCAGGGTCTGCATGTAGTTGAACATCAGGTTGTCGGTGACCTGGTTGCCGGTGTTCACGTTCGGATCGCTGTCGGGGCTGAGCAGGTTGCTGTGCCAACCGCCCCAGCCGATGGAGATGGCGGTGTAGGGCACGTCGTCGATCTGGTTGTGGGAGATGGTGGTGTGTTGCGAGTAACCGACCCAGATCCCGATGCCCCCGAGGTACTGGATGGCGACATGGTGGATGAGGTTGTCGGTGATGACGTTGCCGGAGTCGATCTCGCGGTTGTCGGCTCCGATCGCCGACGGCCGCGGGTCGTTGGTGCTGCCGAGTTGGATACCGGAGGCGGCGATGTCGGTGAACTCGTTCCCGGTGACGACGTCCCCCTGGCTTCCGTACATCACATCGAGACCCGCGCCGCCGAGGTGGGCAAAGGTGTCGCCCGCCATGGTCACGCGGTGGGTGGCGGAGAGCACGACGTTGGCCGGAGTCCGGGTCCACGACGCATACGGGCAGCTTCCTGCCGGGGTCGAGTACGTACACGTCCCCTGGGTGTTCACGGCGTTGGGCCCGGTAAGGGTCCAGTCGGCCTGCATCTCGGCGAAGCCGTTGGCGGAGTCGGGGGCGGTCCAGGTGCCGTAGGAGAACTGCAGCCCGGAGAAGGTGAGGTCGTGGACCGGAGCGGCCAGGGTGCCGGCCACGTCGACCAGGGTCGGCTGGACCGGGACCACCACCGAGGCAGTGGCCAGGTTCTGGCCGGCGGTGGCCATGTAGAAGATCTGGTGGGAGGTGGTGTCGATCGACCAGTGCCCGGGGGTGAGCAGCTCGGCGGCGTTCTGGAAGAACGACGGTTGGGCCAGCGGGGAGAGGCCCTCCGAACCCGCCCTGGGGCCCGTAGACCCAGGCGACCTGCTGGCTGCCGAGCTCGGGGAGGTGGAGGTTGGCCCAGCAGGGTTGGGCCACGGTGATCGCGGTCGAGGTGATGGAGGTCAGGGGGCAGGAGGGTTGGGTCCAGGCGCCGTTGCCGCCGGCGAAGACCACCGAGATCGACGACGGGTCCTTCCAGGACGCCATCGAGGTGGCGGTGGTGATGAACCCGGTCGGGGTCTGGACGAACAATCCGGCCGGCAGTCCCTGGGACTGGGGGACGCTCTGGCCGTTGATGTAGAGCTGGCGGGTGTCGAAGCCGGCCGGCACCGAGGCCGTCCACGTGGTGGTCGAGCCCGACACCAGGTGCCAGCCGGTCAGGGGCCGGCCGCCGCTGAGGATCGGATGGGCCCCGGGGCCGCGGCGTAGATGACGGTGTGCCCGTTGGTGCCGGAGTCCCGGGGCCCGAAGGCGAGGGTGTGCTGGGAGACGTCGTAGGTGCCGTCCTCCAGGGTCACCACGATGTTGCTGTGCATGTCGGAGTCGAGGGCGCGGGCTCGCTGTTGGGCGGTGGTCAGCGAGCAGGGCGCGGCCGGGGTGCAGGCGGTGCCCTGGCCGGTGGGCGAGGCGATCAGGGTGATGGGTTGCGGTGGTCCGGTTGCCGGGATGTCGGCCGCCGCGACGGCGGGCGCGGCCAACAGGGCGACGGCGGTGACGAGGGTGGCGGTCAACCTCACCGGGAGCCGAGTGCGTCGGCGCCGGGTCCCCCCTCTGGTACCACTCAATGGGTGCGTCCTATCTGGTTGTCGAAGGTGACCCGGCACGGGCCCGCTCGGCGGCACTGGCCATCAGCGACACCATCAGCGCGGCGGCATCGTCGATGAGGTCGTCGACCGAGCCGTCGAGCTTGTTGTCGAGCCAGGCGATCACCAGTTCGCTGAGCCCGCCCATGAACAGGTGGGCGGCGACCATGGTGGTCCGGTCGGGCTGGGCGGGCCCGCCCCACTGCCGGCGGGTGTAGCCGTCGATGACCTGGGCGGTGGCGTGCAGGGTGTCGAGGCGGTGTCGCCCCATCCGTTCCTCGCCCAGTGCTTCCACGAACAGGATCCGGGCCCGCCGGGGGTCGTCGGTGACGAAGCGGATCAACGAGCCGACGATGGCCGTGGCCTGTGCGATCGGCGTCTCGTCGGCTTCGGCCAGGGCGGCGGTGGTCAGCGTGGTGACCTGTCCCATCAGCTCGTCGAACACCGCCAACAGCAGTGACTCGAGCCCGTCGAAGCTCTCGTAGAAGTAACGCGGGTTGAGCCGGCTGGCTTCACAGACCCGGCGGACGGTGGTGCCCCGCCACCCGTCGGTGCCCAGGAGCTCGAAGGCGGTGGCCAACAGGATGGAGCGGCGCTCGGCCCGGCGGTCGTCCGGGGCCACGCCCCGCCAGGAGCGCGGGGCCGGTTCGGTGGCGGCTTCGGTGTTGGCCGGGGCGGAAGCGGCGGACGGGGTCATCGATTCCTCATTTGGCAACGGGCGTTGACATACTCTACAGTTGGCAACGCCCGTTATCAACAAGAGTGGATCGGAGCCGCGGGTGACGGATTCGACGGTCGAAAGCGCAGCTGACGAGGCACGCTGGCGACGTGGTGGTGATCGGCGGGAGCGTGGCCGGGATGGCCACCGCCCTGGCCCTGGGTCGGACCGGCCACCGGGTGACGGTGATCGAGCGAGACCCGCTACCCCTGGTCGCCGACCCCGAGGCCGCCTTTGCCACCGAACGCCGGGGGACGCCGCAGTCCCATCAGACCCACGGGTTTCTGGCCCGGATGACCAAGGTGCTGCGCGAGCGCTTCCCGGATGTGTACGAGTCGGTGCTCGCGTCCGGCATCGAGACCATCTCCCCGTTCGACTCGTGGGAGGAGTCGGATCCGAGCGACGACGAGTTGACCATCATGATCGTCCGCCGCACCACCTTCGAGTTGGTTCTGCGCCGGGCGGTGCTGGCCGAGCCCGGGGTCACGCTGCGTTCGGGAGTCGGGGTCGAAGGGCTGCTGTCGACGGAGGGAGCCGACGGGGTCGTACAGGTGGTCGGGGGTGACGCTCGACGACGGCTCGGTGGTCCACGGCTCGGTGGTCGCCTGCACCGGCCGGCGCGGCGACGTCCCGAAGTGGCTGGCGCCGTTGGGGGTCGAGGTCCCCGAACAGGTCGCCGATACCGAACTGATCTACCTCACCCGCTGGTACCGCCGACAGGCGTCCGACACCGAGCTCAACCCGCGGCTGGGCGGCGACCTCGGGTTCGTCAAGTACCTGGCCATCCCCGGCGACGGGGACACCTTGTCGCTGACCCTGGCCATCGGGGCCAAGGATCCCGAACTGCGCCGGGCGCTGCTGCAACCCGGCCAGTTCGACCGGGCCTGCCGGCTGCTGCCCGGGCCCCGTGACTTCTTCGAGCCGGAGGGCGCGTTGACCGGGCTCGGCGAGGTCCGGCCGATGGGCGGGTTCGTCAACCGGATCCGCAGCTTCATCGGGCCTGACGGCAAGCCCACCGTCCTCGGCTTCCACGCGGTGGGTGACGCCCACACCTGTACCAACCCGTTCTACGGCCGGGGATGTTCGCTGGCCCTGGTCCAGGCCGCGTTGCTGGCCGACGCCTTCGCCGCCCATCCCGACGATGCCACCGCCCGGGCGCTTGCCTACGAGGCGGGCTCGGCCCGGGAGGTCGAGCCCTGGTACCACGCCTCGGTGTTCTCCGACGCCCAGCGCATGAACCCCGACCCGGCCTCGGATGCCGACCAGTTCAACCGGCGGCTGGGGGCCCTGGTCCTCGAGGTGATGTTCGGGGCGGTCCCCGATCCGGTGGTGGCCCGGGGGCTGATGCGGCTGATCAACATGTTGGTCCTGCCCGACCAGCTGTTCGCCGACACCGACTTCATCGCCCGGGCCTTCGCGCTGCTCAACGACCCGAATGGCTTTGCCTCATCGGCCGCGCCCATCGGGGTGAAGCGGGACACCTTGTTGAGCGCGCTGGCCGCCTGAGCCGGGCAAAGAACGAAGCACACGAGTTAAAACGAACTCAGAACAAAAGGAGCCCGCAATGCACGATCTGGTCATCCGGGGAGGCACCATCGCCGACGGCACCGGTGCCCCCACCTTCACCGGCGACGTCGCCATCGACGGCAATCGGGTCACCGCGGTGGGCGCGGTGGACGAGAAGGGCCGCCGGGAGATCGACGCCGACGGCCTGCTGGTCACCCCCGGCTGGGTGGACATCCACACCCACTACGACGGCCAGGTGACCTGGGACCCCGAGGTGTCACCGTCGGGGTGGCACGGGGTCACCACCGTGGTCACCGGCAACTGCGGGGTCGGGTTCGCCCCGGCCCGGGCCGCCGACCGCGAGTGGCTCATCCAGTTGATGGAAGGGGTGGAGGACATCCCGGGCAGCGCGCTGGCCGAGGGGATGAGCTGGAACTGGGAGTCGTTCCCCGAGTACCTCGACGAGGTGGAGCGCACCGACCGGGTCCTCGACGTGGCCGCCATGGTCCCCCACGGCGCCCTGCGGGCCTTCGTGCTCGGCGAGGGCCGGGGCAACGACGAGGCCACCCCCGAGGAGATCGCGGAGATGGCCGCCCTGGTCAGAGAGGCGGTGCACGCCGGGGCCATCGGCGCCTCCACCACCCGGACCATCCTCCACCGGGCCAAGGACGGGGAGCTGGCTGCCGGCACCTACGCCCCGGCCGACGAGCTGATCGCCATCGGCGAGGCGCTGGGCAAGGCCGGGCACCGGGTCTTCTCCCTGGCCAGCGACATGATGGACCTCGACGGCGAGTTCGCCTGGATGTCGGAGATCTCCCGGCGGGCCGGGGTGCCGGTCACCTACCAGGTCCTCCAGCCCGACTTCGCCCCCGACCTCTGGCGCGAGTGGGTGGACCGGGGGGTGGCCGCCAACCGCCAGGGCGCCTGGCTGGTCCCCCAGGTGGCGGGCAAGCCCACCTCGCTGATGGTCGGGTTCGAGTCGAAGACCCACCCGTTCTCCCACCACCGGGCCTACGCGGAGATCGCCTCGCTGCCGCTGGCCGAGCGGGTGGCCCGGCTCCGGACCCCGGAGGTGCGGGCGGCGATCCTGGCCGAGGACCCGACCCCGGGCGGGTTCGTGGCCCTGTTGCTGGCCAGCCTGCACAAGCTGTTCCCGCTGGGCGACCCGCCCGACTACGAGCCGGCCCCGGAGTCGGCGGTGGCGGCGGTGGCGGCCCGGGAGGGCCGGCCCCCGATGGAGGTGCTCTACGACCTGATGCTGGCCCGCGGACGGCCACGAGCTCCTCTACCTGCCCATCCTCGACTACGCCGCCGGCAACCTCGACGCGGTCCGGGAGATGCTCATCCACCCGGCCACCGTGCTCGGACTGGGCGACGGCGGCGCCCACTGCGGGGTGCTGTGCGATGCCAGCCTGCCCACCTTCATGCTCTCCCACTGGGCCCGGGACCGCCATCGGGGGGAGAAGCTCCCGATCGAGCAGGTGGTCCACCTCCAGACCCGCCGGACCGCCCAGCTCTACGGGTTCGGCGACCGCGGGGTGCTGGCCCCCGGCTACCTGGCCGACGTCAACGTGATCGACCACCAGAACCTGTCCCTCGAGGCCCCCGAGCTGGTCTACGACCTCCCCGCCGCCGGCCAGCGCATGATCCAGCGGGCCCATGGGTATATCGCCACGGTGAAGTCGGGAACGGTGGTCCGGGACCACGACGCCGCCACCGGGGCCCGTCCCGGGCGGCTGTTGCGGGGCCCGCAGCCGGCCCCGAACCGGGCATCCGGCCAGGCATAGAACGAGTTCCAGACCGGAGTAAATCCAGGCAATTTCAAAAGTTACCGCCAGGTACGGCGTTCTCCCCCTAGCTACAGTGAGGGGAAATCGTTGTCAGGGGGAAGGGGGAGAGTCTCGGTGATGCGCTCATCGCGCCTCGGAGAACCGCAGGTCAGGGGGAAATTGCGGGGTTCGGGACTCCGGCATTACCTACGCACCGCGGTCGCCCTGGTGCTGTTCTGCGCCACCACCCTGACCCTCATCGCCACCTCTCCCGGGGGGGCCTCGGCCGACACCGCCGCCTTCTACCCCGGCACCGCCACCGCCACCGCCTCCGCCCTCGCCCTGGTGCCCTCCACCGGCGGCCTCGGCTACACCATCACCCTGTCCAACGCCAACGCCGAGTACGAGCAGGCCCTGGCCAAGGCCACCTCCCAGACCCTCAACCTCGGCGTCATCGGGACCGTCATCACCACCGCCAGCTGCAACAAGCCGCCGGCGGTGGCCGCCTCCAACCTGCCTCAGCCGGTGGCCCTCGAGAACAACGCCAAACCCCCGAGCCAGACCCTCACCGTGGCCGGCACCTTCAACGGCACCGGTGCCGGTGCCGGGATCGAGCAAGCGTCGGTGACCCAGATCCCGTCGGCCTCGGCCACCACCCGGGGCGGCGACTTCAACGTGGCCGGTGCCATCGACCTGTCCGGCCTCGACACCACCGCGGTGGCCCAGGTGGTCGGGGGCAATACCCGCGACGTCAGCTCCACCGCCGACGTCGGCCAGATCTCGTTGCTGGGCGGGCTGGTGGTACTCAAGGGTCTCCACTGGGAGGCCGGGCAGCAGTCGGGAGGCGCCTCGAGCTCGGCGGCGTCGTTCTCCATGGGGTCGGTGGTGCTGGCCGGGGTGTCGATGCCCACCCCCAGCTCGTCGCAGCTGGCCATGGTGATCGGCATCGTCAACACCGCGCTGGCCCCGACCGGCTTCCACATCAACCTGCCGGTGGTCACCCTCCTCGCCAACGCCCATGACGGCAACGGCGCCACCTCCAAAGTCTCCCCGCTGACCATCGGGATCGACAGCTCGGCGCTGGGCGCCGCGGTGATCGGGAGCCAGCTGACCGCCGCCCAGCCGTTGAAGACCGCCATCGACGCCGCCCTCATCGCCGCCAACTGCCAGCTGTCCAACGACGGGCTGCCCCTCGTCGACATCGCCCTCGGGGTCCCGGCCGGCGGCGGCGGTCTCGACCTCAACCTCGGCGGGGCCACCGTCAACATCAACGACGACCCGCCACACAACGCCTTCGGGAGCTTCGGGCTGGTGGGCAACTCCAGCCCGTCGGACACCGGTGGCTCGAGCCCGGTGTTCACCCCCGGCGACGCCGGCACCCCGTTCATCCCCGGCACCTCGGGGACGCCGGGCACCTCGGGCTCGTCGGCCCCGGCCTCCTCGGGCCCGTCCGGCGCCCAGTCGCTCGGGCCCACCACCAAGACCGCCGCCTGCGCCAGCCTGAGTGAGGCCGGCGGCTCGTGCAGCGGCGGCGGGGCGGCGGTCTGGATCGGCCTCGGGGCCCTCGCCCTCCTGCTGGCCGCCTTCGCCTGGGATTTCGTCCGACAACGCCGACGACGCCTGATGAGTATCGGAGAGAATCTATGACCGACGCCGCCGCCACCCCCGGCTCCAACGGCACCTCGAAGCTCCGGCTGCCCACCTCCCCGGGCGAGCTCCGGTTGCTGAAGGGCTACGGACCGCTGGCCGCGCTGTTGGTGGCCTTCGCCTTGATGGCCGCCTTCGTGCCCAGCGTCTCCCCCCAGCAGACGACGGTGACCAAGACCAAGTCGGTAAGTGGGTCGGGGGTCGGCGGCACCAGCGCCAGCGGGGCGGCCGGGACCTCGGGGGCGGCCGGGACCGGCACCGCCGGATCCGGCGGCACCGGCGGGACGGCGGGATCCTCCAGCGGCGGGACGGCCGGGGGGCAGGTGGCCGGCGGCACCTCGACCCCGTGCCCGGGCAAGACCCTCCAGGTCACCGGCGACCCCTACTCGCCGCCGTGCATCGCCTTCTCCGGCAACAACGGCGGGAGCACCTCCCAGGGGGTGACCGGCAACACCATCACCGTGACCTACCGGCAGACCAGTGACCCCGGCTTCCAGCAGACCCTGGCCCAGATCGGCGGGGCCCAGTTCCTCGACAGCCCGGCCGACGTCGTCCGCACCGTCCAGGGGCTGGCCGACTACTTCAACAAGAACTTCCAGCTCTACGGGCGCAAGATCAACATCGTCGCCTACAACGGCCAGGGCAGCCAGACCGCCGAGCTCCTCGGCCAGGGCCAGCAGCAGGCCGACGCCGACGCCATCACCGTCGGCCAGCAGTACAAGGCGTTCGCCGAGCTCAACGGGTCGACCGAGCCCTACGACACCGCCCTGGCCCAGCAGAAGGTGCTGTCCTTCGGGTCGCCGTACCTGTCGGCCGACTTCATGTCCAAGTACGACCCCTACATGTGGAGCATCGCCACCGAGGGCAACGACGTGGTGGCCGCCGCCGCCCAGGCCGGCATCGTCCAGCTGGCCGGCAAGCCGGCCGCCTACGCCGGGGGGTCGCTGCGGAACCAGCCCCGGAAGATCGCCATCATCGCCCCCGACAACCCCTGGTACCAGTCGAGCGCCAACGTCGCCGTCCAGGAGTTCCAGGCCGCCGGCCACCCGGTCGCCGATGACATCCAGTACCAGCTGAACCTCGGCACCCTGTCGAGCCAGGCCGCCACCATCGACGCCAAGCTCCAGAACGACGGCATCACCACCGTGGTCTGCGGCTGCGACCCGGTGATGCCGGTGTATCTCACCTCCCGGGCCCACGAGCAGGCCTACACCCCGGAGTGGAACGTGGCCGGCGTCGCCCTCACCGACAACGACATCGTCGGCCAGCTGTTCACCCAGTCGGAATGGAGCCACGCCTTCGGGATCAGCTTCCAGGGGCCGACCCTGCCGAAGAACGCCACCCTGGGATATGCCGCCTACAAGTCGGTCCGCTCCGACGAGCCGGCCAACATCGTCGACCTCATCTACGCCCAGATGTACCAGATGGTGATCGGCATCCAGATGGCCGGGCCCAACCTCACCCCCCAGACCTTCGAGCAGGGGGAGCGGGCCTACCCGGGCAGCGTGGCCGGCGCCCCCAACGCCGAGTTCGGCACCTGGTTGATGCCGGCCGGGCACTACTCGCCCCAGGTCGACTTCCAGGAGATCTACTGGGACCCGAACAAGACCTCCACCTACAACGGGAAGCAGGGGGCCTACGTCGACATCGGCCCCCGCTACAAGTTCGGGGCCGTCCCCCCCGGTAATCCGCCCCTGCCCGCCGGCTTCGGCTCCGGCAACTAAGCGGGACGGGTAGGCCGAACCGTGCTGCGCTCATCGACGATCCAGATCCCGTCGTTCTTCACCGGACTGTCCCCGCGGGTCCGGGCCACTCTGGGGGTGGTGCTCGGCGCGCTGCTGGTGGTGTTCGTGGTGCCGGCCCTCTTCCCGCACGACGCCCCCCTCGGCCTCCTGTTGCAGGGGGCGGAACTGGGGGCGGTCAACGGACTGCTGGCCCTCGGGCTGGTGCTGACCTACAAGTCCACCCGGATCATCAACTTCGCCTACGGGGCGATGGGCGGGCTGGCCGGCACCATCGGGGTGATGCTCGACCTCGGTGAGCACTGGAACTGGTTCATCGCCTTGGGTGCCGGGCTGCTCATCGGTGGTGTCATCGGCGCCGGGGTGAACTTCTTGATGCTCCGGTTCTTCAACGCCCCCCGGCTCATCGTGCTGGTGGCCACCATCGGCCTGGCCCAGGTGTTCGGGGGCATCCAGCTGCTGGTCCCGGGCTGGCTGCACGGGCCGCCGCTGGTCGGCGGCCTCCCCACCCCGCTCACCCGGTTCCACGTGAACATCCACCCGGTGCTGTTCAACGGGGACGACCTGCTCATCGCCATCATGGTGCCGCTGGTCCTCATCGGGCTCGGCTGGTTCCTGTTGCGGACCGACGCCGGGGTGGCCATCCGGTCGGTGGCCGACAACTCCGAGCGGGCCCTGCTGTTGGGGATACCGGTCAAGCGGTTGTCGACGCTGGTGTGGATCATCGCCGGCGCCCTGGCCGCCCTGACGGTGATGGTCAACGCCCCGTCCCAGGGTCTGACCTTGACGGCCGCCGCCGGGCCCACCCTCCTGCTCCCGGCCCTGGCCGCCGCGGTCATCGCCCGGATGGAGAACCTGCCGCTGGCCTTCGGGGCCGGGGTGGTCCTCGGCATCGTGAACTCGGTGGTCGGGTTCAACGTCCGCCAGGAGTCGGTGACCGACGTGGTCTTCCTGGCCGTGATCCTGCTCGCCCTGCTGCTGCAGCGGAGGAAGGCGGGACGGGCCAACGACGCCGGCGACTCCTGGCTGTCCACCGGGGTGCTCAAGCCGATTCCCGATGCCCTCAAGCGGCTGCCCGAGGTGATGGCCGGGCGGGCCCTCATCGGCGCGGTCATCGCCGCCGTCCTCATCGCCACCCCGTTGCTGGCCGGCCCCGGCACCACCCTCGAGTTCACCGTGGCCATCATCTTCGGGATCGTGGCCGTCTCCCTGGTCTGCCTGTCCGGCTGGTCGGGGAACATCAGCCTCGGCCAGTTCGCCTTCGCCGGGATCGGCGGGGTGATCGCCGGCGACCTCATCGAGAAGGCCAACCTCGACTTCTTCGTGTCGATCCTGGCGGCGGCGGCGGGTGGGGCGGTGCTGGCCATCCTGGTCGGGCTCCCGGCGCTGCGGATCCGGGGGATGTTCCTGGCCGCCACCACCCTGGCCTTGGCGGTGGCGGTCGACTCCTTCTTCCTCAACCCGACCAACTTCTCCACCGACATCCCCCAGGGCTTCCTCCGCCCGGTGCTGTGGAAGCGCTTCGACCTGGCCAACGGCCGGACCTACTACTTCTTCTGCCTGGCCATCCTGGCGGTGGTGGTGGTGTTCGTGAAGGGCCTGCGCAAGGCCCGGGCCGGCCGGGTGCTGCTGGCCAACCGGGACAACCAGAACGCCGCCTCGGCCATGGCGGTGCCGTCGGTGCGGGTGAAGCTGGTCGGCTTCGTGCTGTCCGGCGCCATCGCCGGGATCGCCGGCGCCCTCTACGCCACCTCGCTGCGGGCGGTGGGGTTCCACACCTTCGACTCGTCGTTGAGCCTGGTCGTCTTCTCCATGGCCGTCATCGGCGGGTTGGAGTCGATCAGCGGCGCGCTGCTCGGCGTCGCGCTGATCGAGATCGCCAGTGACGCCTTCCCGCAGTACCAGCTGCTGTTCACCGGGTCCGGCCTGTTGATCATCCTGCTGGTGCTGCCCGGTGGTCTCGGCGCCGGCATCCAGTACGTGCGGGACCGACTGTTGCGGGTGATCGCCGAGCGCCGGGGCATGATCGTGCCCTCGCTGGTCGCCGACCGCCGGGACGATTCGGGGTCGGGGGGTCCGGGGTCGGGTCACGATGCCCACGCCCCCAAGGAGGAATCGCTGCTGGCGGCGGCCCTCAGCGGCGACGGTCCGGTGGCGGTGCCGACCGGCAACGGGTACGCGGCGTCGGGCGTCGACGCCGGCCCGGGCATGGGCGTCGGGCTGGGCCCCGATCAGCCGGCCGAGGTTCCCGCCCCGGCTCCGGCCTTCGCCGGCGAGCCGACCGGCGAGTTGGATACCGTTCTCGGTCCCGAGTTCGAGCACACCCGGCCGTATGCCCTCCGGTGCAAGGCGGTGGAGGTCTCCTACGGGCCGGTCCAGATCCTGTTCGGCATCGACCTCGACGTGGCCGAAGGCGAGATCGTCGCCCTGCTCGGCACCAACGGGGCCGGCAAGTCCACCTTGTTGAAGGGCATCACCGGCCTGGCCCGGGTGGGGGGCGGCTCGGTCGAGTTCGGCGGCAGGACCATCACCAACAAGGCGCCCAACACCGTCGCCCATCTCGGCCTGTCGCTGATGCCCGGCGGCCGGGGGATCTTCCCGACCCTCACCGTGGAGGAGAACCTGCGCCTCGGCGCCTGGCTGGTCCGCAAAAACCGGGCGATGTCCACCGCCGCCCGCAAGCGGGTGCTCCGCCTGTTCCCGATCCTCGACCAGCGCTACCACCAGCAGGCGGGGAACCTGTCCGGCGGCGAGCAGCAGATGCTGTCGTTGGCCATGGCGTTGATGGTGACGCCCAAGGTGCTGATGATCGACGAGCTGTCCCTCGGGCTGGCCCCCACCATCGTCGCCCAGCTGATGGACGTGGTGGCCATGCTCCACCGGGACGGCACCACCATCGTGGTGGTGGAGCAGTCGGTCAACGTCGCCCTGGAGCTCGCCCAGCGGGCGGTTTTCTTGGAGAAGGGCGAGGTGCGGTTCAGCGGGCCGACCGCCGAGCTGCTGGAGCGCCCCGACATCCTGCGCTCGGTGTTCATCGCCGGGGCCGGGGCGGTGGGCAACGGCCAGTCGTCGGCGGTCAGTGGCGCCTTCGCCGGTACCGACCTCAACACCACTCAAGAGGTGATGGCGGCCAACCCGGCGGCGGCGCTGGGTATCGCGGCTCCCGTCCGGGTGGCCCCCGACGCCGAGGCGCCGGTGGTGCTCGAGTGCCGCGGGATCGTCAAGCGGTTCGGCGGCATCACCGCGGTCAACGACGTCCACATCGGCTTGCGCAACGGCGAGATCCTCGGCCTCATCGGCCACAACGGGGCCGGGAAGACGACGATCTTCGACCTGATGTCGGGCTTTCTGCCGTTGGACGGCGGACAGATCCTGCTCGGCGGGATGAACATCGGCACCTGGCCGGCCCACATGCGGGCCACCGCCGGGCTCGGCCGCACCTTCCAGGAGGCCAGGCTGTTCCCGTCGTTGACGGTCCAGGAGACCATCGCGGTGGCCTTCGAGCGCCACCTCTACTCCCGCGACCTGATCGCCGCCGGCCTGCAACTCCCTGCCTCCCTCGACTCCGAGTACGACGTCAGCCTCAAGGTCGACGAGCTGGTGACCCTGATGGGGCTCCGGGCCTTCGCCGAGAAGCTGGTCGGCGAGCTGTCCACCGGTACCCGACGAATCGTCGAGCTGGCCTGCGTGCTGGCTCAGGACCCGGCGGTGTTGCTGTTGGACGAGCCGTCCGGCGGGGTGGCCCAGCGGGAGACCGAGGCGATGGGCCCACTGCTGCAGCGGGTCCAGCTCCACTCCGGATGCTCGATCCTGGTGGTCGAGCACGACATGCCGTTGCTGACCGCCATCTGCGACCGGATGATCGCGTTGGAACTGGGGGAGATCATCGCCGAGGGAACTCCGGCCGAGGTCCTCGACCACCCGCAGGTGGTGGAGTCGTACCTGGGGACCAAGGAGTCGGCCATCCAGCGGTCAGGGGTCACCGCGGTCCGCTAGTTGGGTCGGCGGGCCACGCCGGCGCCGGAGTAACCCCCCTAACTTCAAGCCTGTTGGGACATCACCGCGGCTTGCATCACCTGGAGGTCGGAAGGGTCGATGGCCAACGGGCCGCCGGCCACCGGGACCTGCCAGACGTGGGTCATGTACGGGGTCCGCGAGGCGTCGTGGACGGTGCCCGGCGCGCACGGGGTGAACCCGACGATCAGGTGGGTGGTGGTCGAGATGCACAGGTTGGTGTGGGCGTGCCACTGGACCAGGCACCCGTAGGGCATCGGACCGTTGGCGTCGGTGGGCAACAGATACATGGCCGCCACCAGCACCGGTCCGGTCGGGGTCATGGCATAGACCAGCGAGTCGACATGATTCGGGTCGAGGATGTCCTGGCTGTTCATGTACGACGGGTTGACGTAGTGGACGATCGGATAGGCACCGCTGGTGACCGGCCGGTACCCGGCGGCGGTCGCCGCGCTCAGGCTCTTGTACTTGGCCACCGCTTCCGAAGTCGCCTGCACGTACTGCACGGCCCCGAGGACCTGGGCGTCAGTCGGCGCCTTCGAGCAACTGGGTGTCTGCATCTGGTGCCCGGTGTCGGTCGCCGAGCCCACCGAGGTGAGGAGGGCTGTCTCGGGCCGGACAGCGGCGGGCCGGTGTACTTCCAATTCGGATCGGTGACCCCGAGCCCGGCCATGCCGGACATGCTCATCGAGTTGGCGGTGCCGCCGGAGGAAGTGCCGGACATCCCCGGCATCGCCTTCATGGCCGAGGTGGCCGGGGTGGTGGTGGTCGTGGTGGAGCCCGATCCGGACATGGTCATCGACTGCATGTTGGAGGCTCCGGAGGCGGCCGCGGACGGAGCCTCGGGGATGGCGGCGACCGTCGCGGGCACGATGGCCAGGGCGACGATCCCCAGGGTGGCCCAGATCTGGTGACGGCCGAAGGCCACCGTGAGGGGCACCGGCGCGGTCACCGGGTCGAGCACCCGGGGCAAGAAGACCGCCCCCAGACACGATGAGCAGCGGGCCGGCGTTCGGATCGGTGGCCATCCCGGTCATGATCCCGCCCATCGCCTGCCCGGTGACCCAGAACAGCGCCGCCCGCCGCCATGCCGATCCCGATGAAGATGTCCGGCCGGCGGGTGACGAAGGGACCCAGCCCGATGGAGAGGAACAAGGCGGCCAGCAGGACGGCCGCCGGGGTGCCGGCGCCGGTGAAGGCGTGGCCGAGCGACCGCAAGAAGTGCCCGTACCAACCCGGCTGCCCGTCGGCCATGCCGGAGAGGGAGTCGGAGAGCCAGCCCGAAGTCCGGTTCTGGGGCAGAAACTGGAGCACCGCGAAGAACACCCAGACGGCCGCCCATACCCAGAGTCCTCCGATTCCGCCGAGCGGGCCATGGCCGGCGGCCGACGAGGCGAGTCCGGTCCGCGGCTGGTCTTCCTTCCGGTCCGACGCTGAGAGCTCGGCGGCCGGGACATCCGCCGAGGTCGGCCACACGAGTACCCCGATCACCGCGTAGAGGAGCACTGCCCCCGGAGCCCCCATCAGGGCACTGGCGTGGCCGGTGAGGATGGAACCGAACCCCTCGCCGAACCACCACACCCCGAAGGCCCAGGCGATGGAGGCAGCCAGGGCGACCTTGACGGTGCGTCGCCGCAGCAGCCCGATGCCGATGGCCAACTGGGTGAGCCCGAAGACGGTGTTCCAGAGGGCGACGTCCCGGGAGAGGAAGTTGGACATGTGGGTCACCGATGACGCAATCG
Organism: uncultured Acidimicrobiaceae bacterium; assembly: GCA_963819695.1. Lineage (GTDB taxonomy): Bacteria > Actinomycetota > Acidimicrobiia > Acidimicrobiales > RAAP-2 > DASZIT01. The sequence goes on from CAWFXD010000003.1 coordinate 221,329, forward strand.
CCGACGGTTGGCCGGAAGCGTTGGGGGCGATGACCATCGAGACGAAGTCCGAACCGAACATGCGGGGTTGGAACTGCAGCCCGGCATCGATGATCCAGAGGATGCCGAGGACGATCTGGATGGTGCGCTTGTCGATGTGCCAGCGCTCGGCCAGTGTGGGCGTCGTCCCGTCAGCCAGTCTGCCGGCACCCGGCCCGGCGCCCGTGGATAGGGCAGTGGTCATCGTGCTCCCCCTCTGTGGCGCCGAGTCCCCGCTCGACACCCGGGGCAAACCTACAGCGGTTCGCCGACCGGAAGGTTTCGGGCCCGGACCCGTGACCCGTCGCTAGGGTCATTCCGTGCCTGTCCTCGTTGCTGCCCCCGACAAGTTCCGGGGGACCGCCACCGCCGTGCAGATTGCCGGGGCGGTGGCCCGGGCCGGGTCCCGGCTGGGCTGGTCGGTCATCGAATCCCCGCTCTCCGACGGAGGAGAGGGACTGGTCGAGGCCTGCCGCCGGCCCGGCGATCAGCTGATGACGACCGAGGTGACCGGCCCGCTCGGACCTCCGGTGGCGGCCGCCTGGCTCCGGGGACCCGACCGGTGCGTCATCGAGATGGCCCAGGCCTCCGGCCTGGCCCTGGCCGGCGGACATGACGGCAATCGTCCGATGGAGGCCACCACCCAGGGGACCGGTCAACTGCTGGTGGCCGCGGCCCGCGCCCTGGCCGCCTCCGGGGACCGGGCGGCGTCGGACCGACCGCCACCCACCATCATCGTCGGGCTGGGTGGATCCGCCACCACCGACGGCGGGTCGGGAGCGCTGGAGGTCGTCGAAGCCGCCGGGGGCCTCGGTGGTGTGGATCTGGTCGCCGCCTGCGATGTGGAGGTGGGCTTTCTCGATGCCGCCCGGGTCTTCGCCCCACAGAAGGGAGCCACCCCTCATCAGGTGGCGGAGCTCACCCGGCGGCTGGATCGGCTCGCCGATGGGTACGAGGAGCGCTTCGGGGTGAACGTCCGCGACCTCCCAGGGGCGGGGGCGGCCGGAGGTCTGGGTGGCGCGGTGGTGGCGCTGGGGGGCCGGCTCGAGCCCGGCTACCGGTTGGTGGCCGGGCTGGTCGGACTCGAACGGGAGCTGCAGCGGGCCGACCTGGTGGTCACCGGGGAGGGCGCCCTGGACGCCACCTCGTTCTCCGGGAAGGTTGTCGGCGGGGTTCTCGGCGACGCCGCCGCCATCGGGGTGGCGGCCCTGGTGGTTGCCGGCCGGGCGACCACCGGGGCCGTCGATCACGCCCGGGGGTACCGGGCTCGGGTGATCTCGCTCTCCGACCGGTTCGGCGAAGCGCGTTCGCTCCGGGACACGCTGGCCTGCGTGGAGGAAGCCGTGACCCAGGGGCTCGAGGCCTTCGATGTCGCCTAGCGGGTGAGGCGGATCACCGCCGGTACTCTGGCGAAATGCGACCCCTTCGGTACTCCATCAACGTCACATTGGACGGGTGCTGCGACCACCGGGCCATCCCCGCCGACGAAGGCCTGCACCGTCACGCGGCCGAGAACCTCAGCCAGGCCGATGCCCTTCTCTTTGGCCGGGTGACCTACGAAATGATGGAATCGGCGTGGCGGCCGACGGCACCGACGGGGGCGAGACCGAATTGGATGGAACCCTTCGCCCAGACGATCGACGCGGCAAAGAAGTACGTCGTGTCGAGCACCCTGGAGCAGGTCGACTGGAACGCGGAACTCCTGCTCGGGGATCTGGGCGACGCGGTTCGGCAACTCAAGCAGGAGTCGGGCAAGGGGCTGTTGGTGGGAGGTGTGAAGCTCCCACTGGCGTTGACCGAGCTGGGATTGATCGATGACTACGAGTTCGTGGTGCATCCCCGGCTGGTGGGCCACGGGCCGACGTTGTTCGCGGGACTGTCGGAGCAGGTCGACTTGAAGCTGGTGAGCCGGGTGGAGTTCAACTCGGGAGCAGTGGCGATGCGTTACGAGCCGAGAAGGTAGCCATCGGGCCTGTTGGCCCGGTCCGGAGGATGGCCGACCCGCAGGTCGGTCAGACCGGGGTGGCGTCGAGCGGTCGCTCCTCTTGCCGCGGGGGTTGGGACGACGCCTCGACATCCACTTCGATTCCGAGTTTGGGCACGATCCGGTCCAACCACGAAGGCATCCACCAGTTGGCATTGCCGATGAGCTCCATGACGGACGGCACCAACACCATGCGCACCAGGGTGGCGTCGATGAGGATGGCCGCGGCCAGGCCGAGGCCGAAGACCTTGAGCACGTGCAGCGGGTCGCCGATGACGAAGGATCCGAACACGCAGATCATGATGGCCGCCGCCGCGGTGATCACCCGGGCCGTCTTGGCCAGTCCGTCGGCCACCGCCGTCGCATTGTCGTGGGTGAGCCGCCACTCCTCCCGCATTCGCGACAACAGGAACACCTCATAGTCCATGGAGAGCCCGAACAAGATGGTGAACATCATCAGCGGGATCCACGGATCGATGGGGCTGGTCGACCCGATCTTGAAGAATCCGCCCAACCACCCCCACTGGAAGACGGCCACGATCACCCCGTAGGCGGCACCCACCGACAGGAGGTTGACCACCGCCGCCTTCACCGGGATGAACACCGATCGGAAGACGGCCATCAACAGGAGGAACGACAGCAGGATCACCGCGCCGATGACCCAGGGGAGGCGGGCCGACAGATATGACGACGCGTCCACCGATCCCGCCGTCTCGCCGCCCACCAGGGCCTGGACACCGGTGCCGGCGGTGGCGGCGGGGAACACCTGGTTCCGGAGGGTCTGGACGAGGGTCTGGGTCTGGGCCGCCTGGGGAGAGGTGGTCGGGACGGCGATGATCAGCGCGGCATTGCCCGACCGGCTGAACTGGGTGGGGGCGACGAAGGCGATCCCCGGGGTGTTCCGGAGGGCGGTGCCGAGACGGGCGACATCGGCCTGTTGGCCGGCGGGAACCGTGGCGACCACCACCAACGGCCCGTTGAATCCGGGCCCGAAGCCGGTGGCCAGGGCATCGAAGGCCTGCCGGGTGGTGGCGCTGGGAGGGTCGTTCCCGGCGTCGGTGAAGGCCAGCCGCATGGAGAAGAGGGGCAGGGCGAGGCAGATCAACACCAGGAGCGCGGCGATGCCGGCCACCAGCGGGCGACGTTGGATGGCCCGGCTCCACCGGTACCAGAAGCCGCGGGCGGAAGGAACGGCCGCACTCTGGAGGAGTCCGGGGACGTGCAATTTGTCGATGGCCCGACCGGAAAAGCCCATCATGGCCGGGAGCAGGGTGATGGCCGCCGTCATCACCAGCACCACCGCGGCGATGGCGCCGATGGCCAGTCCCCGCATGAAGGGTAGTTGCAAGATGAAGAGGCCGACCAGGGAAAGGATCACCGTCGTCCCGGCGAACACCACCGATCTTCCCGAGGTGGCCAGGGACATGGCGATGGCCTCTCGAGGTTCTCGCCGTTCGGCCAGACCCTGGCGGTACCGGGTCACGACGAACAACGCGTAGTCGATGCCTACGCCGAGCCCGATCATCGCCATGATCTCCGGCGCGAACGTCGGGGTGGTCACGATGTGGGACAACAGGTCGAGGACGGCAAAACCGATGGCAATCCCGAACAGCGCGGTGATGATCGGCAGGCCCATGGCCACCACCGATCCGAAGGCCAGCAACATGATGACGATGGCGGCGAAGATGCCGATCCCTTCACTCGAACCCGGTTTGCCCCCGGCCACCAGCCCGATGGCCTGGCCCCCCACCGCCACCTGGTAACCCGGAGCCTGGAACGACTGGGCAGTACTGATCACGTTCTTGATGGCCGCGGTGGGCAGATCGCCGGCCTGCTGGTTGAACTGGACCGCCACATAGGCGATGTGCCCGTTCGGGGAGATCTGGTGAGCACCGGCGGGCGACAACGGGGTGACCACCCCGGACACATGGGACTGACGGCCGAGGGCGCTGACCAGCTGGGTCGTCCGGGCCTGGTTGGCCGGGTCGGTGAACGGCGAGGTGGTGGTGATCACCACCTGAGCCGGGCTGCCCGCCTGGCCGGGAAAGTCGGCATTGAGGATCTGTTGGACCTCCTGCTTGCCCCCGGTGAGGTTGTTGGTGAACTTGCTGCCCGCCGCCTGGGCGAACACGTTGGTGGCGACCAGCGCGCCGAGCCAGATGACCAGCACCAGCCAACGGTGGTCGTGGCACCACCCGGCGATCCGGGCCAGGGCGCTCTCCTGCGCGGGCCGGGACTGGGGTCGGACGGGTGCCGGCCTCTGGTCGAGGGCTTCAGAAGTGACCGTCATGTGATGCCTCCGTTTTGGGAAAAGAACATGCCCGGCGTCACCGGTGATCCGGTCTGGCGGTCACCCGACGGGCCTCATTGTCACCCATTGGGCCGTTGACCGGCAACGGTGTCATGAGGATGGACGAAGCTCACCGGCCAAAGTCATCGACCGATGGCCGCAGAGTAGCCGCACCGTAATTGACGAACCAGCCGACGAGCATGGGACACAGCCAATTGACACCGCGGTTGACAGCAATGTGACACCACCGGGGTTACCGCCCCGGGGTGACCTGCTGCCATCGAACCGGCGGATTCCTCTGCCACAATGGCTCCGCCCCCCTCGAGATCGGAACCGATTGACACATCCACGGCGCGGGCTGGGCGCCTTGTTGGCCTTCTTGACGGTGTCCCTGGCCGCCTGCGGGCTCGGTGCGGGCGCCACCACCGGTGCACATCCGGCCGGTTCCACCTCCTCCACCACGACCACCAGCACCGTTCCGCCTCCGCCTCCGGGATTGCCGCCGCCGTCCGCGCTGGTTCCGCTGGTCTCCCCGTCGTTCGCCGGAGAGGGGCAGTGGACCGCGGCCGGGCGGGGGGTCTACGGGCCACCGGTGCTCTACATCACCACCCTGCGGGCCGCGGGTTCGAGCACTCCCGCCGGGATCGCCTGGATGGACACCAGCCGGCTCCGGGGCAACCTCTACTCGGGAAGCATCAGCCCCGGACAAGGTCCCTGGACCTACACCGCCCCCATCCAGCCCGATGCCGCCCTGACCCTGGTGTGTGCGTTCAACGGCGGGTTCAAGTTGGCCGACACCCATGGGGGCTACTACGCCGAAGGCCGCTACTTCGCCCCGTTGGTCACCGGCGCCGCGTCGCTGGTCATCACCCAGGACGGCACCGTCACCATCGGGCAGTGGGGCCGGGATGAATCGATGGCGGCCAACGTGATCGCGGTGCGGCAGAACCTCACCCTGTTGGTCGACCAGGGCGCCCCGGTGGCGGGATTGTCGGCCGACGACACCGCGGCCTGGGGATCCACCCTCAACTACGTACCCCAGGTCTACCGGTCGGGCATTGGTGAGACCGCCAGCGGCGCCCTGGTCTACGTGTCCGGTCCCTCGCTGGACATCGTGCAGCTGGCCGGCCTGCTGGTGGCCGCCGGCGCGGTGCGGGGCATGGAGCTCGACATCAACCCGGCGTGGGACACCTTCACCTTCTACACTCCGCCGACGTCCACCGGCGCCGCCGCCCCCGGCAACGGCACCAACCTGTTGGCTTCCATGTCCGGGGGTACCTCGAGGTTCTTCGACCCGTCCTGGGCGCGTGACTTCATCACCATGTCCACTCGCTGACCCCTCCCGGCCCCGTCCGGCGTGGGCGTGGGCCGATGGGTCGCCTCCTATCCTGGGCGCCATGCAGCCGGACCGGGTGGCCGACGCCCACGATGCCGCCGTCGCCGCCGGTGAGGCGGGGTACAGCGATCCTGACACCGGTCTGTTCGTGCTCACCGCCACCTATCTCCGGGATCGGGGCACCTGTTGTGGCAACCGATGCCGACACTGTCCCTACCAGGATGGCGAAAAGCCGAGGTCGACGTAGGTGGCAGTTGCGATGCCATGTTCGACACGGGAGGCAGTAATTCATCAAGTCGTTGACCATGGGAGTCGATATTCCCCCCATGGCTACGACCGGTGGCGACGAGAGGGATCGGCGCGAGGGCCTTTCCGCGCTCGGCCGCGCCTTGGCCGGCCAGGCCGAAGCCGTGGCCACCTCGATTGCCGACCGATGGAATGCCTCCGGAGGGTTCGACGGGACCCCGGGGTCGGAAGGACTGCGGTCGGAAATCGAACGGTTCACCGTCTTGGCGACCAATGCCGTCGCCCACTATCTGATCACCGATGAGCCTCCCAGCTCAGGCGGAGTCCAATGCCCTCTCTGCGTCCGGTCGGGCTCCGGTGGACGACCGCCTCTCCCTGTCCGGCCTCACCAAGCTGTATCTGTTCTGGCGGGACGCGGCCGAGCTGGCCGTCCGCCAGGAGGCCGACCACCTGGGAAGCACGCCCGCGGTCGTCGGCGAAGCCGTCTCCATCGTCCGGGCCGGAGCCGACGGGAGCCTGGTGGCCATGGCCAAGCAGTTCGACCTCGCCTACGGTGAGCTCCGCGCCCAACTGGCCGAAGAGCAGGCCCGGCTGGGGTTCCTGGCCCTCCACGATCCGCTCACCGGACTTCCCAACCGCGCCCTCTTCATCGAACAGCTGACCCGCGCCCTCGGGGCCTCCGGCCGGGCCCACACCGAGGTGGCCGTCCTCTATCTGGACATCGACCACTTCAAGTCGGTCAACGACCTGGCCGGCCATTCGGTCGGCGATCAACTGCTGATCTCGGTGGCCAACCGTCTCCAGCAGCTGGTCCGCCCCGGCGACACCGCGGCCCGCTTGGGCGGTGACGAGTTCGTGATCCTCTGCGAGGGACTCCGGGGCGGCAACGCCGGGGCGGCGGCGGTGGCCGCCCGGATCGGCCAGGCTCTGGCCGAACCCTTGGACATCGGGGGGAGGGCTTTCACCGCCACCGCCAGCATCGGGGTGGCGGTGGCCTCGCCCGGCGACGACCCGGGAGTCGTCCTGTCCCATGCCGACGGGGCCATGTACCGGGCCAAGCAGCGGGGTCGGGCCTGCTACGAGCTGTACACCGGAGCCGACTGAACCCGGTCGTCCCTCAGGCGGTGAACTTGGCGGACGCCCCGGCATTCACATCGAGCACCGACCCGGTGATGTGCCGGGCCCCGTCGGAGACCAGGTACACCACTGCGGCGGTGATCTCCTCGGGCTCCAGCCAGGGAACCGGCTGGGCATGGAGCTCAGCCATGACCGGTGCCACCTCGTCGGCGGTGGGGTGCTCGAGATCGGGACGCATCATCCCGTAGAGCTGGTCGTTGTGGATCATCGGCGTCGAGACGTTGCCGGGAGCGATGACATTGACGGTCACCCCGAACCCGGCCAGCTCGTAAGCCGCCGACTTGCACAGGCCGATCACCCCCCATTTCGACGCGGTGTAGGCGGGGATCGCCGGCTGGGAGGTGCGGCCCATCATGGAGGAGATCCCGATGATCCGGCCGGCGCGTTGCCTCCGCATGTGGGGCGCGGCGGCCCGGATGGCGTTGAAGACGCCGGTCAGGTTGATGTCGATCACATCGCCCCACTGGGCGGCGGTCATGTCGCAGACCGAGCCGATGGCGGTCACCCCGGCGTTGGCCACCATGATGTCCACCGACCCCCACGAGGCCTGGACCCCGTCGACGAAGCCGATCACCGCCCCGAGGTCCCGGACGTCCACCACCTCCGACCGACACCGCCGGCCGGCGGCGTCGACCAGCTTGGCCGTCTCGGCCAGGTCATCGCGGGTGGACAACGGGTACCCGATGGTGGCGATGTCGTCGCAGAGGTCGCAGATGGCGATGTCGGCGCCCAGTCGGGCCAGTTCGAGGGCGTGGCTCCGGCCCTGGCCCCGGGCCCCTCCGGTGATGACCGCGCACTCGGCCGAGTAATGGCTGGGCGGTATCTGCCTCGGTCATCTGTCTCCTTGTCATTGGTCGACCAACCCATCGCCAGACGGTCGGCTCGGCGATCAGCCGGTGCGGCTCCACTTCTCGAGGACCGAGCGATAGCCGGTGTCCCAGCCGTCATACTGCTCCCTCAGCGTGGCCCCCGGCCAGCCGGCCGGCAACAGCTCGGCGGGCAACAGCGGATCGGCCTGCAGGTGACGGAGGACCGCGGCCGACAGCTCGAAGCCCGGCGCCAGATCGCCGGGCCCCCGGGTCGGTTGGCCCGCCATCGTCTCCATCAGCCGCCCGGCCCGTTTCCCCCACCCCCCCACGTCCCAGAGCCCGGCCGCCAACGCCTGGGGGTCGCCTTCGGGTCGGGCCAGGAACCGGCGGGAATCCCGCTCCACGTCAGGGTCGAGCCGGACCTCGAGGTTGTCCGGACGCATCCACACCCCCTCGCGCAGCTCCCCCAGCCGGGCGAACCGCAGGGCGCTCCGGCGTCGGGACCGGATCTCCGGCGAGCTTCCCGAGGTGGTCACCACCACCATCCGCCACTCCCCTGACCAGGTACCGGTATGCCCGGCCCGGCTGGCCAGCTGGCGCGCCTGTCGATCGAGGAGGCGACCGGCCAACCGGTACCGACCGGTGCCGTCGGTGGTGGCTTCTCCGGAGGTCGCCATCCGGCTGAGGGCCACCCGGGCCCGGTTGCCGTTGATCCCGAACAGACCGGCTACATGGACCAGGTAGGCGACCGGCAGCTCCGGGGGGTCCACCCCCAACAAGGTGCTGGCCAGGATAGATCGGGCCGTCAGCGGGACATTACGTTCTTGATCCATTTGTTTATTCACTGTAATATGGACCCATGGCAGCCACCATCGTGCCCGATGTGGCCGTGCGGCCGTCAGTCCTGCCCACCGACCGGCTCCTGGCCAACGGGATGTGCCGGCCCGACCTCCGCCAGGAGCTCCGGAAGATCGGCGATCTCCGCAATGCCCTCACCGTGATCGGCCTGTGGACGTGGGTGGTGGCCATGATCGGGGCGGCGGTGTGGATCGACAACCCGTTCCTCTACCTGGCGGTGTTCGTGCTGATGGGCCCCATCCACGCCCGGTTCGCCATTCTCATGCACGAGGCCGCCCACAAGCTCCTCTTCTCCAACAAGCGGGTCAACGACTGGGTCGGGACCTGGGTCATCGCCTACCCGGCCCTGGTGCCCATCCAGATCTACCGGCGGGGGCACTTCGCCCACCACCGCCACGAGTTCGGGCCGGAGGAGCCGGACATGGCCTACTACGGCGGCTACCGGTGCGACCACCGCACCCTGGCCCGGCGGCTGGTGCGCGACGCGGTCGGCATCTCCGGATGGAAGAACCTCTATCCGCTGTTCAAATCGGTCAAGGTGCCGGCCTACCGGAAGATATCCCTCCCGATCATCGGCACCCAGGTCGGGCTCTGGGCCATCGCCTGGGCGGCCACCGGCCGGTGGTGGATCTACCCGGCGTTCTGGCTGGCGCCGTGGATGACCCAGTGGCGGGTGATCAACCGGCTGCGGGCCATCGCCGAGCACGGCGGCATGGTGGAGGGCGAGGACCGACGGGTCACCACCCACAACGTGCGCCAGTCCTGGTTGGCCCGGTTCTGGATCGTCCCCTACAACACCGGGTGGCACCTGGCCCACCACGTCGACATGGGCGTCCCGTTCCGGAACCTCCCGAAGTACTACGCCGAGTTGGAGCAGGCCGGCTACGTCACCCCCGGGATCACCTATCCGAACTACATCGCCCTCTGGAAGGATCTCGCCTCGGCCTGACTCCTACTGCGGGCGGCTCCGCAGCGATCGGTAGTGACGGACCAACTCGGCGGTCGATCCGTCCTGATCGGAGAGATCCGGCTCGGCGGGGTCGACGAGGGCCGGCGCCAACTGCTTGGCCATCACCTTGCCCAGTTCCACCCCCCACTGGTCGAACGAGTCGATGCCCCAGATGACCCCTTCGGTGAACACGGTGTGCTCGTAGAGCGCCACCAGTTGGCCGAGCACCGACGGGGTCAGCTTGGGTGCCACGATGGTCGAGCTCGGGCGGTTGCCGGGCATCACCTTGTGGGGCACCAGCTCCGGCGGGGTCCCGTCGGCGGCCACCTCCTCGGCGGTGCGACCGAAGGCCAGCACCTTCGACTGGGCGAAGCAGTTGGCCATCAGCAGGTCCTGCTGGTCACCGGTCTCGTGGGTGGAGTTGACGAAACCGAGGAAGTCACAGGGGATGAGCTTGGTGCCCTGGTGGATCAGTTGGTAGAAGGCATGCTGCCCGTTGGTCCCCGGCTCCCCCCAGAAGATCTCCCCGGTCTGGCCGGTGACCGGTGAGCCGTCCCGCTTGACCGACTTGCCGTTCGACTCCATGGTCAGCTGCTGCAGATAGGCCGGGAACCGGGCCAGCCGCTGGTTGTAGGGCAGCACCGCATGGGTCTGGGCGCCGAAGAAGTTGTTGTACCAGACGTTGAGCATCCCCTGGATGACCGGCAGGTTCGACTCGAGCGGGGTGGTGAGGAAGTGCTGGTCGACGGCGTGGAAGCCGGCCAGCATCTCCGCGAACGCCTCCGGGCCGATGGCCACCATCAGCGAGAAGCCGATGGCCGAGTCGTAGGAGTAGCGGCCGCCCACCCAGTCCCAGAACCCGAACATGTTGGCCGGGTCGATGCCGAACTCGGTGACCCCCGGCTCGTTGGTGGAGACGGCCACGAAGTGCTTGGCCACCGCCTCCTTGCCGGCCCCCAACCCGGCGAGCAGCCAGTCCCGGGCGGCGGCCGCGTTGGTCAGCGTCTCCAGGGTGGTGAAGGTCTTGGAGCTGACCACGAACAGGGTCCCGGCCGGATCCAGGTCGTGGGTCTTGTTGTAGAGGTCGACCGGATCGACGTTGGAGACGAACCGGCAAGAGATGTCCGGGGTGGCGTAGTCGACCAACGCCTCGTGGGCCATGGCCGGGCCGAGGTCGGATCCGCCGATCCCGATGTTGACCACCGCCGAGATCCGCTGACCGGTGTGGCCGGTCCACTCCCCCGACCGGATGCGCCGGGCCACCTCGCCCATCCGGTCCAGCACCTGGTGGACCTCGGCGACGACATCCTCCCCGTCCACCGTCAGCTGGGCATCCTTGGGCATCCGGAGGGCCACGTGGAGCACGGCCCGGTCCTCGGTGGTGTTGATGTGCCGGCCGGCGAACATCGCGTCGCGTCGTTCCTCCACCCCCGCGGCCCGGGCCACCGCCATGAGTGCGGCCAGGGTCTCCTCGGTGGCCCGGTGCTTGGAATAGTCGAGCCGGAGATCGGCGGCGCTCGCCGTCATCCGTGTCCCGCGCTCGGGATCAGTGGCGAACAGTTGGCGGATCGTCTCGTCGCGGATCGTGTCGAAATGACCGGCCAGATGGCGCCACTCCGGGGTTTCGGTGATGTCCTCTGCTACCACTGCCGACATGTCAGCCTCCGTACCCGTTGCGATCGGACAGGCCCGGAATTCCGGGTGCTCTCCGCACCGTACTGCGGGCGAATCGGACCCGGCCGCCGAGCTCATCTCGTCGGGGTCAGCGTGGGCGCGTCGCTCGGCTCCCCCGATGGATCCGGATCCGAGTGGGCACCCGACGCCGCCGCCATCCCGGCCGCCACCGCATCCCGTGACTCCCGCTTGGCCGCCGCCTCGGCGTTGGCCCGGTCGCTGGCCAACCGAGCGTTGGCCTTGGCCTGGCCGGGGCGGACCATGGTCTCCGCGGCATCCGCGTCGCTGATGGTGAGGGCGACCAGCGCCCCGACCAAGGCGATGCCGGCGGCGGCCAGGAAGGCGGCGTGGTAGGCCCAGAGGTTGGCGGCGAGGTGACCGCCGACCACGTGAGTGGTGCCGATGAGGGCCAGCACGGTGGTGAGGAGGGCCACCCCGACCGCGCTGCCCAGCTGCCTTTCACTGTTGAACAGCGAGGAGGCGTGCCCGGTGTCCGCCCGGGAGATGGTGGCGAATGAGGCCGCCTGGCTGGAGATGAACACCTGGGCCATCGATATCCCCATGGTGAACATCAGCAGTCGCATCCACCACAGGTCGGTACCAAACCCGATGAGGCTCATCAGCCCGATCGACACCGACACCCCCACCAGCCCGGAGGCCACCAGTCGGCGCGGCCCGATGGTGGGATAGAAGAACCGGCTGGCCAGCTGGGCCCCGACCATGATGCCGATGGCCTCGGGGAAGGTGTTCAAACCCGACTGGAGCGCGGACAGGCCGAGCGCCAGCTGAAAGAACAGCGGCACGGTGAACAACACCCCGAGAAACGCCATCACCGAGAGGATCAGCACCAGGCTGGTGGAACGGAAGAGCCGGTTGCTGAACAGTCGGAGCTGCACCAAAGGCGCCTTGGTGCGAAGCTCCACCGCGATCATGGCCCCGATCATCACCGCCCCCACCCCGATGGCCGCGTCGATGAGCGGGGTACCCCAACCCCGGGTCGGGGCGTCGCTGATCCCGAACATCAACAGGGCAAAGCCGAACCCGGCCAGCACGAAACCGGGTAGGTCGAACCGGCCGGCCGACGGCTCTCGCTGTTCCTCCAGGAAGATCAGCCCGAACAGGAAGGCGAGAATCCCGAGGGGGAGGTTGACGAAGAAGACCCAGCGCCACGAAAGGTCGGTGACCAGCAGGCCCCCGAGCACCGGGCCCACCGCCGGGGCCACCGCGACCGGGACAGTGAGGATGCTCGAGGCCCGCACCCGTTCGGCCGGAGGAAAGGCCCGGAACAGCAGGGCCATCCCCACCGGGGTCAGCATGCCCCCGCCGACCCCCTGGAGCACCCGGTAGAGCACCAACTCGGAGAGCGAGTTGGCCGTGCCGCAGAGCAGGGAGGCGGTGGTGAAGATGGCGATGGCGGTGAGCAGGACCCGCTTCATGCCGAACCGGTCACCCAGCCAACCGGCCGCCGGGATGAAGACGGCCAGGCTGACCAGAAAGCCGATCGCCACCGAATCGAGGCTGGCCGTCCGCTCGTGGAACTGCCGGCCGATACTGGGGAGGGCCACATTGACGATGGTGATGTCCATGATGCTCATGAACATGGCCGAGACGAAGACCACGCTCACCGCGATCTTCTGGTTGATGTGAATCCGAGGCATGCAAGTCCTTCAGGGCAACTGGGTGGTCGGGCCCGATCGCGACAAAACTACGTCCACAATTGGTCTACTACTCCCAACGCCGCAGGTCCGCCGATCATTCCGTCGATCTCGGGACCTTCGACCGGCACCGGGCAGTGTCATCCGGCCACGAAGGACGGTCATCCGGGCGAACCCGGTTCTTTCCGCTTGGGCGTCGTGGGCTCCCGCCTACGATCACGCCAACGGTGTCGAATTCGGGACTGCTGACTCGTCGTAATTTCTAGAGGGTCGGACCATCCGGCCCTGGAGAAATGGCCAAGCTGGCGCTCAGACCGGAAAGGATGGCCCCAATGGAAGAGACCGGCGCACTTGCACCCTCCGAGCCCTCACCGCGGAACCAAGGCCACAACACCCCCGACTGGCTGATTCTCACCCTGGTCTGCCTGGCCCAGTTCATGGTGATCCTGGACGTCTCCATCGTGAACGTGGCCCTGCCTTCCATCCAGAAGACCCTGGGCTTCTCCGAGGTGAACCTCCAGTGGGTGGTGACGGCCTATGCGTTGACCTTCGGTGGGCTGTTGCTCTTCGGCGGCCGGCTGGCCGACATATTCGGCCGCAAGCGCATCTTCCTCCTCGGTCTGATCCTGTTCACCGGGGCCAGCCTCCTGGGCGGATTCGCCCAGAACCAGACGACCCTCATCATCGCCCGCTCCCTCCAGGGAGTGGGAGGCGCGGTCCTGTCCCCGGCCACCCTGACCATCCTGACCGTCACCTTCACCGAGGCCCGGGCCCGGGCCCGGGCGTTGGGGGTCTGGACGGCGGTGGCGGCGGGCGGCGGAGCCGCCGGAGCGCTCTTCGGTGGGATTCTCACCGATCTGCTCTCGTGGCGGTGGATCCTGTTCGTCAATGTCCCGATCGGGATCGCAACCTTCTTGCTGGCCCGCTTCTACCTGAGGGAATCGCGGGCGGAAGGAGAGCGTCCACGGCTCGACATCGCCGGCTCGCTGACGGTCACTGCCGGGTTGATCGTTCTGGTCTACGGCATCGTCAGCACCGACCGCCATCCCTGGGGATCGGCCCAGACCATGATCACCCTGGCGATCGCCGTCGTCCTGCTCGCGGCCTTCGTGGTCATCGAGGGCCGGTTGGCCTCCCACCCCCTGATGCCCCTCCGGCTGTTCAGATCGCGGGCGCTGAGTGGAGCCAACTCGGCGATGTTCCTGGTCGGGGCGGCCATGTTCGCCATGTGGTTCTTCCTCACCCTCTACCTCCAACAGGTGCTCGGCTACAGCCCGCTGGTCACCGGGTTCACCTTTTTGCCGCAAACCGCGGCCATCGCCGTCGGAGCCACAATGGCCGGCCGCCTGGTGCCCAAATTCGGGCCTCGACCGCTCATCGTGGCCGGTGGTCTGCTGGCGGCCGGAGGGCTGTACTGGTTGTCGTTCATCAGCGCCACCGGCACCTACTGGACCAGTGCGTTCGGCGGCGGCGTCCTGTGCACGTTGGGGATGGGCCTGGCCTTCACCCCCATCACGGTGGCCGCCACCGCCGGGGTGCCCAGACAGGAGGCCGGACTGGCGTCCGGCGTGTTGAACACCAGCCGCCAGATCGGTGCCTCGGTCGGGCTGGCCGTACTCTCCACCCTGGCCGCCAGCCGGATCGCCGCGGTCGAGCACGGGCACACGGTCATCCGCGAGGTGGCCCGGACGGCCATGACCGCTGGATACGCCCGCGGCTTCCAGGTGGGCGCCCTCATCGCCCTCGGGGCAGTGGGCGTTACCTTCATCATCCCGGCCATTGCCCGGGCTCCGCAGCCGGTGGTGTCGGGCGAGGTGTCGGGAGAGCTGGCCGCTGACCTGGCGACCGCGAGCGAAGGGGTTCCGGCCGGATCGTAGGGGACCTCCGCCCGGACGCTGCCCGAGCGGTCTTGCGGCCTCCGTTCAACCGGCCACGAAGCTGAGGCGCACCGTCCGGTGCGGGTTGTCCTCGTTGGTGTCCACCAATACCACCGACTGCCAGGTCCCCAGTTGGACGGTCCCGTCGAACACCGGGAGGACCATCGACGGGCTGACGAACACCGGCAGCAGGTGGTCGGCCCCGTGGCCGGTGGAGCCGTGCCGGTGCCGGTAGCGGTCGTCCCGGGGGAGCAGGTGCCCGATGGCCTCGATCAGGTCCGACTCCGAGCCGGAACCCAACTCCATCAGCGCCACCCCGGCGGTGGCGTGGGGGGCGAACACGTGGACCAGCCCGTCGCCCTTCCCCCGGCAGAAGCTGGCCACCGCCCCGGTCAGATCGGCCACCTGCCGGCTCGAGGTGTCCACCCCGATGAGCTGGGTCTCCATCCCCGCATCCTGCCACCCGATGGCTCGGCAACGGCGGGGCGAAATCGATTGACGCTGAGGAGGGAGAATCTGATAATCTGATTCAAGTGACCGAGATGAGCGCCACCGAAGCTGCCCGGAAGTTCGCTGACCTCCTTGATGCGGTGGAGCACCGCGGCGAGCGGATCACCATTGTCCGGCGGGGCAAACCCATCGCCCTCATCGAGCCGGTTCTCGGCGGCCGCGGCTCCGACGTCAAAGCCATGTTTCGTCGGCACCCGGTTGACTCCGATTGGGCAACCGAGCTGGCGGCGGTTCGGGACCTCATGTCGGTCGAGGAGCGGAGCTGACTCGGCTCCTGTTCGACACCACGTTCCTCATCGACCGCGAGCGGGCAGGCGGCCAGCTCGACCAGGCGATCGACGATGACGACGATCTGGCCATCGCGGCCATCACGGTGGCGGAACTGAAGGTGGGCATCGAGCTCTCACGAGGTAACACCCAAGTCGGGCGACAGGCGTACGTCGACGACGTCCTCGCCACCATCCCGGTGATCGACTACAACGTTGACGTTGCCGAGTCCCATGCCCAACTCCTGGTTGCCGTACGGAAGCAGGGCCGGCCGAGAGGTGCGCACGACCTCGTAATTGCGGCCACCGCCTCGGCTTCCGAGCGGACCGTCCTGACCGCGGATCGAACCGCCTTTCTCGACCTCCCCGGCGTCACCGTTCGCCCTCATCGGTGAGGCCACACCCCGCTCAGCTGGGTACCCACCTCCGCGTTCTGCCACCTGGCAGTCCCGTCGCTCTACACTGGCTCTCGGCGATGGGGCTCGCCACAACCGCCGGAGACGGCTGATAGCTCCTACCGGAAGACCACGAAATTGTGACCCCCGGAAGGAGTGCCTGTGCCCGCAGCCAAGCCGAGTGCCACCGAGTGGCTGTCGGAACCCGCTCGCCGCCTCCTGTTGATCGCGGTTGGCGGCGCCCTCGGCACCCTGGCCCGCTACGAACTGGCCCAGGCCGTGGTGGTTTCCGCCACCGGGTTCCCCTGGGCCACCTTCGCCGCCAACATCGCCGGTTCCTTCCTGCTCGGGGCGGTCCTCACCGTGGTGGCCGAACGGTGGCCGCCCACCCGCTACATGCGCCCGTTCGCGGCCATCGGGTTCTGCGGCGGGTTCACCACCTTCTCCACCCTGACCGTCGAAGCCGTCCGTCGGACCCAGCTCGGTGACCCGCAGGTGGCCATCGTCTACCTGCTCGTCTCGTTGGCCGCCGGGGTGATGGCGGTCGGACTCGGGGTGCTGGTAGCCCGCCGCGGGCCGGGCCAACTGACCGGCATCCTGAGCAACGACCCGGATGCCGACGCCGGCCCCTCGGCCGGCCCTCCCCCCGATCTCGAACCCGCCCTCGACCGCGACCAAAGGACCGTCCCATGACCCATCTCTCCGGACCCGCCGAGCGACTGACCATCTACATCGGCGAGTCGGACCGTCATCATCACGTGGCCATGCACGCCGAGATCATCCACCGGGCCCACGCCGCCGGCATGGCCGGGGCCTCGGCCTGGAGGGGCTTCGAGGGATTCGGGGCCAACAACCACATCCACACCACCCGGATCCTCAGCCTCAGCGAGGACCTGCCCATCATGGTGGAGATCATCGACACCACCGAGAAGATCGACGGCTTCCTGCCCCAGATCGAGGAGCTCGGGGTCAGCGGCCTGGTGGTGCGGGAGCCGATCCAGGTGGTCGCCTACGGCACCGACCCGGGGGCCGCCGGGTGATCATCGCCGGCCTGATGGTCGCCGGCGGCGCCGGGGCGGTGCTCCGCTACCTGGTCGACCGCTACGTCCAGGGGAGGGCCGAATCCGACTTCCCCTACGGCACCCTGGTCATCAACGTCTCCGGGTCCCTGGTCCTGGGCTTTCTCACCGGATCCGCCCTCCATCACGGCCTGTCGGCCCACTGGGTCACCGTGCTCGGGACCGGCCTGATCGGCGCCTACACCACCTTCTCGACCTTCTCCTACGACAGCTTCCGGCTCCTCAGCCGCGATGCTCCCACCGGGGCCCTGGCAAACATCCTGGTCAGCGTGGTGGCCGGCCTGGGCGCCGCCGTCGCCGGGCTGGCCCTCGGCACCCTCATCTGAGCCTGGGCGGGCTCCGGGCAGCCTTGAGTCGGGAATACTCAGATTTCCAGTCTGTTTACATAGCAACAGTTACGAGAGGTAGCTGTAGCGATTGGAGCAACCGTGGAAGAGACCGCCCCAGAAATCAAAGAGATCAGCCAGAATTTGCCTTTGCTTCCCCTCACCTCCGGGGTCGTGCTGCCCGGGATGGTCTTCACCATGGGGCTCGAGTCCGACGAGGCGCGAGCCGCGGTCGAGGCGGCCGGGCTGGCCGGCGGCCAGTTCGTCATCGTCCCCCTCATCGACGGGCGTTACTCCACCGTCGGCGTCATCGCCGAGGTCATGGAGAGCGGCGAGCTGCCGGGCGGGATGCAGGCGGTGGCGGTGCGGGGCATCGAGCGGGCCACCTTGGGCACCGCGGTGCCCGGGACCGGTCGCGCCCTGTGGGTCCAGGTCGAGGTGATCGAGGAGCCCACCCCCTCCGACGGGGTCAACGAGCTGGCCCGGGAGTACCGGGCGGTGATGGAGAACATTCTGGTCAGCCGCGGCGCGGGTCGGTTCGCCGAGCGTCTGGGTGACGTCACCGGTGCCGGTCGGATCGCCGACGTGGCCGGGTACTCCCCCGACCTGACCCTCGAGCAGAAGGTCCAGGTGCTGGAGACCGTCGACGTCGAGGACCGGCTGCGGCTGGTGCTGGGCTGGGCCCGAGAGGTGCTGGCCGACATCACCCTGCGCGAGCGGGTGAAGACCGACGTCGAGGAAGGCATGGAGAAGACCCAGCGGGAGTTTCTGCTGCGGCGCCAGCTGGAGTCGATCCGCAAGGAGTTGGGGGAGATCAACCCCGACGGCGAGGAAGCCCCCGACGATTACCGGAAGGCGATCGAGGACCGCGAGCTGCCCGAGGCCGTCCGCAAGGCGGTCGAGCGCGAGATCGGCAAGCTCGAGCGCACCAGTGAGCAGAATCCGGAGAACGGTTGGATCCGTACCTGGTTGGACACCGTGCTGGAGCTCCCCTGGGGCAAGCTGTCCGACGACCGGTTGGACATCGAAGAGGCCGCCCGCAACCTGAACGAGGACCACGACGGTCTCGATGATGTGAAAGAACGCATCCTCGAGCACCTGGCCGTGCGCAAACTGCAGGCCGAGCGCGGCCTGAAGGAAGTGACCGGACGGGGCAGTGGCGCCATCCTGGCCCTGGTGGGCCCGCCCGGAGTGGGCAAGACCTCCCTGGGTGAGTCGGTGGCCCGCGCCCTGGGCCGCTCCTTCGTCCGGGTCGCCCTGGGTGGCGTCCGCGACGAGGCCGAGATCCGGGGACACCGCCGTACCTACGTCGGTGCCCAACCCGGCCGGCTGGTGCGTGCCCTGCGCGAAGCCGGGACCATGAACCCGGTCATCGTCCTCGACGAGGTCGACAAGCTGGGCGCCGATTACCGCGGCGACCCGTCCTCGGCCCTGCTCGAGGTGCTCGACCCGGCCCAGAACCACACCTTCCGTGACCACTATCTCGAAGTCGAGCTGGACCTGTCGCGGGTGTTGTTCATCGCCACCGCCAACATGATCGACACCATCCCCGGCCCGCTGCTGGACCGGATGGAGATCATCCGGCTGGACGGCTACACCGAGGAGGAGAAGGTGGCCATCGCCAAGCACCATCTGGTTGCCCGGCAACTGGAGCGCTCGGCGCTGCGGGCCGACGAGGTCGTCATCACCGACGACGCCCTGCGCAAGGTGGTGGGCGACTACACCCGGGAGGCCGGGGTCAGAACGCTCGAACGTGAGCTGGGAAGGCTGCTCCGCAAGGTGGCCACCCAGATCGCCTCGGGCGAGAAGACCGCGCCGGTCACCGTCGATGCCGAGGATGTCACCGGTTGGTTGGGTCGGGCGCGCTTCTTCTTCGAGGCCGCTGACCGGACCGCGGTTCCCGGTGTCGCCACCGGGCTGGCCGTCACCGGAGTCGGTGGCGACGTGCTGTACGTCGAGGCATCGGTGAACGACGGGCCGGAAGGCCTGACGCTGACCGGTCAGTTGGGTGACGTGATGAAGGAGTCGGCGGAGATCGCCCTCTCCTACGTCCGCTCCCACGCCACCGAGTTGGGCATCGACAGCCACGTCTTCGAAGGCAAGCGGTTCCACGTCCACGTTCCCGCCGGGGCCACCCCCAAGGACGGGCCGTCCGCCGGGGTCACCATGACCACCGCGCTGGTCAGCCTGCTCCGGGGCGTTCCGGTGCGGTCGACGGTCGCCATGACCGGGGAGGTCACCCTCCAGGGTCGGGTCCTGCCCATCGGTGGTGTGCGCCAGAAGGTGCTCGCCGCCCACCGGGCCGGTCTCACCGAGGTGGTGCTTCCTGCCCGTAACGGGCCGGACCTCGAGGATGTACCCGTTGTGGTTCGGGACCAGATGACCTTCCATCTGGCGGCCGAGATCGGTGACGTGCTCACCGCGGCGCTGGACGGGCCGGACACCGTCGCCGACGTGCTCGGCGACGCGCCCGGCGAACTGGTGGGCTCCGCCGCCTGAGGCTCAGCCTGCATCCAAGAAGCTGCCGAGTATCCGGGCCAGCTCCAGGGGTTGGTCTCCCTGGATGCTGTGCCCGGCTTTTTCCACCACCATCACCTCGGCGTCGGGACGCCGGCGGCGGAACTCCGCCACGTCGGCGTCGTCGACCACCGGCGAGAGCCCACCGCGCACCAACAAGGTGGGCGCGGTGATGCCCCCGAGGTCGTCCCACAGCGAACCGAACTCCACCGACTCGATGTGGAGTCCCGAGGAGCCGGCCGGCCGGCCGAGCTGATGGCGCCACGTCCAGCTGCCGTCGTCCCGCTGCACCGCGTTGTGGAGCACCCCGCGCCGGAGCGACGACTCCGTCCGGGTCGGATTGAACTCGATGGTCCGCTGCAGGATCTCGTCGAAGCTGGCGAACGACTCCGGCCCGGCCAGGAACGCCCGGATGTCCGAGCTCTTCTCCTTATCGACACCGGGGGTCACGTCGACCAGCACCAGCCGGGGGACCAGCTCGGGATGACGGGCGCCGAGGGCCATGGCGGTGATCCCGCCGAGGGACATGCCCACCACCATCCGGGCCGCCGGGGCCAGTTGCCGGATGGCCACCGCCACGTCGTCGGCGATGAGGGCCGGCTCGAGGGCCCGGGCATCGCCGGGCCAGTCGGAGTGCCCGTGGCCGGGAAGGTCGATGGCCACCAGCGGACGGTCGAGGGCCAGGGCCACGGTGTCCCAGGTATGGGCGTTCTGCCCGCCGCCGTGGATCAGCACCAACTCGGCCGGCTCGGTGCCCCAGACCAGGGCGCTGAGGTTGCGGCCGGGGGCGACCTCGACGGTTTCCCGGCGAACCACCGGGTCGCCCTTCCAGGGGAGCCCGACCTCGGAGGCGTTGTCGGCGAACATCGAGAACTCGTCGTAGTCATGGGCTGATTCGGTCGTCACGTCGCCACCTCCTTGGATTCTTCGTCCCGCCCGACGTTACGGGAAGCCCGGCGTGCCCGGCACCTCGGCTGGGTAGGGCCGGATGGGCGGGCCGTCGACAGGGGACGAATCGGGGCAGTTGAATTCGCGCCACGTTTGAGCGAACGTACGGGGCGATTCGCTCAAAGGCGGCGCGCAGGGCAGTGACACCACGGCCCTCGGCCACCCGAGCCGGGGCAACCCGGAGAGGAGATCGATGCCAGACCACCCCACGCCCGATACCGCCGGGCAAGATTCCGAGGAGGGCTGGGTGGAGACGGTCCTCAACTCCGACGATCATCAATACGAGCTGTGGCTCGACGACCGTCTCATCGGCATTGCCTCCTACCGCCCGAGCCCGGGGAAGATCGAACTGCACCACACCGAGATCGAACCGGAGCTCGAGCGCCAGGGCCTCGGGGGCGAGCTGGTGGCCGCCGCCCTCGACCACGCCCGGGCCGGCGGATTGAAGGTGGTCCCCACCTGTTCGTTCGTGGCCTCTTACATCCGCCAGCACCCCGAGTACGCCGACCTGGTGGCGAGCTGAGCTGCCTCGCGCCGATCCCGTCTGCGCCGGACTCCGACCGGATGGCACACTGAGGGACGATGCCACCGCGAATCTGCAGCCCCGCCGAAGCCGCCGCCCTGGTGCAGACCCGGGATACCCTCGCCTTCGGCCTGGGCCCGGCCAATCCCGACGCCCTGCTGACCGCCCTCGGGACGAGGGACGACTGGGAGGAGCTGATCATGGGCGGCTCCCTGCTGCTCGGGTACTACACGGTGTTCACCCACCCAAAGGTGTCCTACCGCTGTGGATTCTTCGGGCCGTCGGAGCGTGTCCTGTTGGGCCAGGGCTACAACGTGGAGCTGGTGCCGGGGGGCTTCCGGCAGTTCGCGCCCATCCTCCGCCGCTTCTCGCCCCGGATCATGACCGCGGCCGGCGCCCCGCCGGATGCCGACGGCAATGTCAACCTCTCCCTCCACCTCGGGGGCACCTACGACGAGCTGGTCCTGGCGGGCAGGGACCCCGATCGGCTGCTGATGGTCGAGGTGAGTCCCAACTTTCCCCGGACCCGTTCGCTCCCCCCCGACTACACCAACACCCTGCCGATGGAGCTGATCGATGTCCTGATCGAGTCCGATGGCCAGCCCTATGCCCTGGCCGAGGCCGCCCCGGACGAGATCGACCACGCCATCGCCGACGTGGCCATGGGCTTCATCCCCGACGGGGCCACCCTCCAGATCGGGATCGGCGCCATACCCAACATCGTGGCCCACCAGCTGGCCGCCGGGACCGGCGGGGGGTACGGGATCCACAGCGAGATGTTCACCGACGGCATGATGGGCCTGCATCTGGCGGGCAAGGTGACCAACACCAACAAGGGGATCTTCGACGGGGTGTCGGTCACCACCTTCGCCCTCGGGTCCGCCGACCTCTACACCTGGCTCGACGACAATCCCGACGTCGCCTTCCTGCCCGTCGAGATGGTCAACGACCCCGCCACCATCGCCCGCAACCGGAAGTTGATATCCATCAACGGCGCGTTGAGCCTCGACCTCTACGGCCAGGTGGTGGCGGACAGCATCGACGGTCGCCAGATCTCCGGGGTCGGCGGCCACGAGGACTTCGTGTCGGCCGCCGCCCTCCGGTCCGACGACCACTCGTTGATCTGCCTGCGCTCCACCGCCACCGTCAACGGCGAGCCGCGGTCCCGCATCGTGGCCGCCCTCCCGGAGGGCTCGGTGGTCTCGACCCCCCGCCACCACACCGGGGTGGTGGTCACCGAACACGGGGCCGCCGACCTCTACGGCCTGACCGTCCGGGAGCGGGCCTACGCGCTGGCCGGGATCGCCGCCCCCCAGTTCCGGGGGGACCTCCAGGCGGCCGCCTCCACCCTCGGCCGGCACTGAGCCAGAATCCTCTGGTGACTGCCCCGGCCCAGCTCACCGTGGCCACCTTCAACGTCCACTGCGGCGTCGACGGCTGGGGCCGCCCGTTCGACGTGGCCGCCGAGTGCGCGGCTCTCGACGCCGATGTGCTGGTGATGCAGGAATCGTGGACACCGGCCGGTGGCGGCCTGAGCACCGCGGCGGTGGTCGCCCGGCAACTCGGCTACCAGGTGTTCGAGGAGCAGCTGGCCACCGGCAGGATCTTCCCTCCCCATCCCTCGGCCAACCACCGGTGGGGGCCGCGGCCCCGCAGCGCCAGCATCGTCTTCCGGCTCGATCACGACCGGCGGCGGCTGCGGCGGAACATCGACCGCCTCCATCCGGACTACGGCCTCGGCACCTTCGGGTTGGCCGTACTCACCCGGGTGCCGGTCACCCACCGCGAAGTGATCCCGCTGGGCCAGCTGAAGACCGACGCCTCCATCCGACTGGCCATCGCCAGCACGGTTCCGGTGGGTGAGGGGTCGATGACGGTGGTCGGCACCCATATGTCCCATCTGCTGCAGCGATCACCGGTTCAGTTCAAGCGCCTCCGGGCGGCGTTGGCCGACGCCAGCCGCTCCGCCACCGTCCTGACCGGTGACATGAACATGTGGGGCCCGCCGCTGTCGGCGTTCTTCCGGGGTTGGCAGCGGGTGATCCGGGGTCGCACCTGGCCGGCCTTCCGTCCCCACAGCCAGCTCGACCACCTGCTGGTGACTCCGTCGGTGGCGGTGGTCGACGCCCGGATCGCCGAGCACACCGGCTCCGATCACCTCCCGGTCCGGGCGACCCTGGCGCTGGCCCGACCGCCGGTCGCCGAGCGGGTGAGCCACACCGGTCACCACCACCGGTCCGGGGAGTGAGGACGAGGTTCCTGACGGGAACGACCAGGTGCCGATAGCTTCTGTCCATGGTCGACGCACTGGACGGATTCGAGAAGGGCAGCTTCAGCGCCGAAGGCAAGACCCGGGCCGTCTACCGGACGGGATCCGGGCCGGCGGTGATCGTCATCAGCGAGATGCCCGGCATCACTCCCCATGTCGCCGACTTCGGCCGGAAGGTGGCGGCGGTCGGCTGCACCGCGGTGCTGCCCCACCTCTTCGGGGATGACGGGCGGCGGCCCACCGTCGGGTACACCGTCGGATCGCTGGCCCGGGCCTGCATCTCCAGCGAGTTCACCGCCCTGGCCCTGAAGAAGGCCAGCCCCATCACCACCTGGCTCCGGGCCCTGGCCAAGGCCGAGCACCAGACGTGTGGCGGACCGGGGGTGGGGGCGGTGGGGATGTGCTTCACCGGGGGGTTCGCGCTGGCCATGATGGTCGACGACGTAGTGGTCGCCCCGGTGCTCAGCCAGCCGTCGGTGCCGTTCGCGGTGAGCAGGCGGCACAGCTGGGACCTCGGCATCTCCGACGCCGACCTCCGGCGGGTGCAGGAGCGGGTGGCCGCCGGCACCTGTGTGCTCGGCCTCCGCTTCACCGGCGACCGGATGAGCCCTCACGCCCGGTTCGAACATCTGCAGGAGGTGCTGGGTGACGGGTTCATCGCGGTGGAACTCGACTCGTCGGCGGGGAATCCCTACGGGCACAAGTCGATGGCCCACTCGGTCCTGACCGAGGACCTCGACGACCGGGAGGGCACTCCGACCCGGGCCGCCCTCGATCAGGTACTGACCTTCTTCACCGACCGGTTGCTGGCATGACTGCGGCTTCCGACCAGTGGGAACGGCGGGGCGGACGGATCCCGCTCGCCGGCTACGAGGTCTTCGTGGTCGACATCGAGGCGGCGGACCCGGCCGGCCATGAGCCGCTGCTGATCATCCACGGCTTTCCCACCTCCTCCTTCGACTTCCACCAGATCGTCGACCAACTGGCCCGGGACCGGCGGGTGGTCCTCTTCGACCTGGTGGGCTACGGGCTGTCAGCCAAACCCGACCTGGCCTACACCGTCGACCTCCAGGCCGACGTGGCGGTGGCCCTCACCGAGCGGCTCGGTCTCGACCGGGTCTCCCTTCTCACCCACGACTTCGGGGACACGGTGGGCGGCGAGCTGCTGGCCCGCCAGGAGGAGGGTCGCTGGCCGGTGGAGGTGGTCCGCCGGGTGATCACCAACGGCAGCATCTACATCCAGATGGCCCACCTGAGCGACGGACAGAACTTCCTGCTGAGCCTGCCCGACCAGCGCCTGGAGGACGGCGCCCCGATGGACGCCGGCACCCTGGCCTCGAGTCTGGCCGCCATCTGCAGCCCGTCGTCGGCGGTGAGTGCGGAAGAGCTGGAGGGAACCTGCGAGCTGGCCGCCCGGTCCGGTGGCCTCCTGCTCCTCCCCCGGACCATCCGTTACATCGAGGAACGCCGCCGGAGCGAGGCGAGGTTCACCGGGGCCATCGAAGACCACCCGTCACCGCTGCACGTGGTCTGGGGGGCCGACGATCCCATCGCGGTGGTGGCCATGGTCGACCGCCTGCAGGAGGCCCGGCCGGATGCGACGGTCGAGATCCTCGACGGGGTCGGCCACTTCCCGATGATCGAGGCCCCCGAACGGTTCCTGGCCGGGGTGCAGCGCGGCCTGTCCTGAGGCGGAGCGGCCTAAAGGCGGAGCCGCCTCCCCCTCCCACTGCCCGGGTCAGACCGTGCAGATGACCTCGCCGTGGAGGACACTGAACCAACCGTCGGGCTCGGCCGACCAGTCCCGCCACGCCTGGGCGAAGCTCTCCAGGTCTTCCCGGGTGGCGATGCCGCGGGCCAGCAGCTGGTCGGCCAGCGATGACTTGGTCACCCGGTCGGCCCAGAGATCGCCCCACCAGTTCCGGTCCTCGGGGGTGGCGAAGCACCACACCGAGGCGGAGGGGACGACCGAGGTGAAGCCGGCCTGGTGGGCCCAGCCGAGGATCTTCCGGCCGGCGTCGCACTGGGCGCCGTTGGCCCGGGTGGCGGCCCGGTAGGCGACCAGGCTCCGTTCCAGTCCGGCGTACGGGGGATAGGCGATCATCGCCGGGTAGTCACCGTCACGGGCCGCCACCCGGCCTCCCGGCCGGCACACCCGTTTCATCTCGACGAGGGCGGCGACCGGGTCCCCCAGGTGTTGCAGCACCTGGTGGGCATGGACCACATCAAAGGTCCCGTCCTCGTAGTCGAGGTTGCAGAGATCGCCGACTTCGAAGGTCAACCCCGGCGGTCGGTCTCCGGTGAGGGTCCGGGCTTCGTCGATCACCTCGGCGGAGGCGTCCAGGCCGACCACCCGGCCCGGAGCCAGCCGGGTGGCCAGGTCGGCGGTGATGGTTCCCGGACCGCAGCCGACATCCAGGAGGGACATCCCGGGCTGCAGATGGGGAAGCAGGTAGCCGGCCGAGTTCTCCGCGGTGCGCCAGCGGTGGGAGCGCAGCACGCTGTCGTGATGCCCGTGGGTATAGGGGATATTCGCCATACGCCCAGTCTGGGCCTCCATCCTGTCATTGGCAAAGAAGTATCTCTAGGAGCTGATATAAGCTGATTGAATGGCAGCGTCGGAGTGGCTCCGCACCTTCGTCGCCATCTACCGGTCGGGATCGGTGACCGCCGGCGCCGCCCTCCGCGGCCTCTCGCAGCCGGCGGCCAGCCAGCACCTGAGCGGGCTCGAGCGCAACACCGGGGCGCCCCTCTTCACCCGAACCGCCGGTGGCGTCGAGCCGACCTCCCGTGGCCGCGAGCTCTACGCCCGGGTGGCCGAGCAGCTCGACCGTCTCGAGCCGGTGCTGGTGGATCTCGATGGCGGGAGGGCCCCCACTGCTCCGCCGACCATCCGGTTCGGCTCCTCGGCCGAGTACTTCTCGTTCGAACTGGTGCCCCGCTTCGATCCGTCGGGACCCGCCGTCGTGGCCAGTTTCGGAACCGACGACGAGATCATCGAACTGCTCGGGCGCGGGGAACTCGACGTGGCGGTGACCAGCACCACCCCGGCGCGGTCGATCGATCGCCGCCACCCCGATCGACACCAAGCGCTTTGTGCTGGTGGCTCCCCCGGCGATGATCCCGACCCGGCGGCTGGCATCGATCGGTCAGCTGGGATCGTGGCTGGTGGGGAAACCCTGGGTCGCCTACAGCGCCGAGCTGCCCATGACCCGGCGGTTCTGGCTGTCCGGACTGGGCCGCCCGTTCGCCGCCGACCTCCGGCTCATCGCTCCCGACCTCCGGGCGGTGGTCGGCGCCGTCGAGAGCGGGCACGGCATCAGCCTCCTCCCGACCTTCGTGTGCACCGATGAGCTGGCCGGCGGCCGCATCGCCGAGCTGTTCCCGGTGTCGGCCACCCTTCCCACCGAACCGTGGTTCGCCTGCACCCGGGTCGGAGACGTGGGTCGCGACCACATCGGCGCCTTCACCCGGAGGTTGGCGCTTCCGAGGGCCGGCTAGCCGGGCCGAGGTCGCCCCGCTCTCCCGGAGCGGAGGCCGGACCCCCCTTGTACCCTTTGCCCTCGTGAGCGATTTCCACCACGTGGCGGAGGAATACGACCGGATCGGCCCCGAGTACCAGGAGTCGAAACTGCTCCCCTTCCGCCTCCATATCGAGGAGCACACCGCCTTCGGGCTCCTCCCCGACCTGGCTGGGCTCTCGGTGGTGGACCTGGCCTGTGGCGATGGCATCTACGCCCGCAAGCTCCGGCGGCGGGGTGCGGCCCGAGTGGTGGGGGTCGACATTTCGCCCGAGATGATCAACCTGGCCCGGCGGGCCGAGGAGGCCACACCGCTCGGGGTCGAGTACGTCCTGGCCGACGTGGCCGACGTCCACCTGGACGCCCGCTTCGACATCGCCTTCTGCTCGTTCCTGTTCAACTACGCCACCAGCCGGGCCGAGTTGCGCGCCCTTATCGAGAGTGTGGCCCGACTCGTCCGGCCCGGAGGCCTGGTCGTCGGCTGCAACGACTATCCCGACAATCCGCCGGCCCGGTTCGACGGCTACCGGCCGTACGGGTTCGTCAAGATCGGTGCGGCCGAGCCGGTGGAAGGCGGCACCATCACCTACCGGTTCTTCAATCCCGACGGCACCCCGTTCGAG
This sequence comes from uncultured Acidimicrobiaceae bacterium, assembly GCA_963819695.1. Taxonomy (GTDB): domain Bacteria; phylum Actinomycetota; class Acidimicrobiia; order Acidimicrobiales; family RAAP-2; genus DASZIT01. Next base: position 249,139 of record CAWFXD010000003.1, read on the forward strand.
CTCGACAATTACTACCTCCCCACCGACGCCTACCGGGAGGAGTTCGCCGACGCCGGCTTCGCGTCGTTCGACTGGGTGATGCCCACGGTGTCCCCGGAGGGAAGGGACGCCTTTGCCCCCGGCTTCTGGGATGCCTACCTCGGGGCGCCGCCGATGGTGAGCTTTGTCGCCCGCGCCCGAACCGCGGAATAAGCCCAGGTGAGGCGGTTGTCAGGCGGCAAATGACCGCCGGGTCCGCGGGGGGATCGAAGGCGGGTGGCCCCCGAGGCCCCGGGCTGGGGACCCGGGGCGGATTCACCCTTACAAGACTGCCCCGAAATGCCGATGTATCCCTGGTGGCGGCTCAGCCAGTCTGAGCGCGCCGAGACAAGGGACGTCAGAGCGTGACCGAACCAAGAGGACGATTCCTACGGCGGTGGGAGAACTGGGGCCTACGCACCAAGGGCCTCGCCGTCGTCGCCGTCCCCTTGGCCGCTCTCGCCCTGACCGGCGGGGTGTTCGCCGGCTTTCAGCGGCAGGATCAACAGGCCACCCAGCTGGTCAACCACAGCCAGGCGGTGCGGACCGCGATCCAGGCCGTCACCGTCGATCTGGTCAACGCGGAGACCGGGGTGCGGGGCTATCTGCTGACCCGTCAGGACTCTTTCCTCCAGCCGTTTCTGGAGGCCCAGGCGAGCACCAACGCCGACATCAGCCAGCTGACCAGTTTGGTGAAGGAGGATCCCAGCGAAGAGGCCCGCGCTCAGCGGGTGAAGTCGCTGGCCGCGGTCCGGCTGACCCACCTCCAAGCGCTGCTGGCTGCCACCTCGGTGCCCGCTTCAGCCGAACTCGGACTCCTGGCCGAGAGCAAGGTCTCCATGGACGCCGTCCGGGGCGAGCTCAGCGTGATGGACGGCGTCGAAGCCGGATTGCAGGCATCCCGCACCTCGGACCGCAGCCGCATCACCCACTGGTTCAACGTGGCCATCGCCGTGGTGATCGGCCTCGGCCTGGCCGGCGGCTTCGTCGCCTCGCTGCTCTTCGGCATCAGTGTCTCCCGGCGGGTGAGACGGCTGCAGGAGAACGCCGATCGCCTGCAGGATGAAATCCCCCTCACCGATCTCCCATCGGGAGATGACGAGGTGGGCCGGTTGGGTGCCGCCTTGGGGAACGCCAGCGTGTTGCTGTCCGAGAAGAGTCGGGGCCTGCGTGACGCCCAGGACTTTCTCGACCACCTGATCACCGCCAGCCCGGTTGTGGTGCTCCGCGTCGCCCAGGTGGACGAGGCGACCAACGACTGGCGGGCGGTATACGTCAGCGCCAACGCGGAACGGATCTTCGGGTACACCCCCGACGAGATCATCGCCGATCCGGACTTCTTGTTACTGGTCCACCCCGACCATCGTCGAAGCTTGGATGAAGCCTTTTTGGCTGCGGTCCAAGACGGCGGGGCCGAGCTCGAGTTCCGGCTTCGCGGCAAAGCCGGCGACTATCGGTGGGTACGGGGCACCCTCCACAGCGAACCGACTGAATCGGGGAAGACCACCGCCATGCTCGGCTATCTGCGGGACGTGACCGAGCGCAAGGCCATGGAGGCGGACCTGGTCGGAGCCCGCCAGGCCGCCCTCGAGGCGGCCCGGATCAAGTCCGAGTTCCTGGCCAACATGAGCCATGAGATACGCACCCCCCTCAACGGCGTCATCGGGATGACCGGGCTTCTCCTCGACAGCCCGCTCACCCCCGAGCAGCGCGAGTACGCCGAAACGGCTCGGACCTCGGGCCAATTGCTGCTCCGGGTCATCAACGACATCCTCGACTTCTCCAAAATGGAGGCTGGACGGATGCAGATCGAGACGCTCGACTTCGAACTGCGAGCGGTGGTGGAGGAAGGTGTCGATCTGTCGGCCGAGCAGGCTCGGGCCAAAGGCCTCGAGCTGTCCACCGTCATCGACCCGGAGCTCCCCTCCGATGTCTCGGGAGACCCTGGACGGCTTCGTCAGATCCTGCTCAATCTGGTCAGCAACGCGGTGAAGTTCACCGACGCGGGCGAGGTGGTGGTCCGGGTCCGGTCCGACGACGCCGGTCCCGGGGAGTCCGGCCGGGTCCGTTTCGAGGTGGCCGACACCGGCATGGGCCTCAGCCCCGAAGACCGGGCCCGGCTGTTCCAGAGCTTCTCCCAGGTCGACGCGTCCACATCTCGGCGATTCGGTGGCACCGGGCTGGGCCTGGCCATCTGCCGTCAACTGGTCGAACTGATGGGCGGGCGGATCGGGGTGGAGAGCCATCCCGGGCGGGGCTCGACCTTCTGGTTCGTCCTCCCGCTGCCCGCCGTGTCATCCACCCCTCGCCCACCTCTGGGCAATCCCAACCTCACCGGCACCCGGGTGGCGGAGGCGCAGGCCAAGCACCGCCCCCGCGTCCTGTTGGTCGAGGACAACCCGGTGAGTCAGATGGTGGCCGCCCGCAATCTCGAGAAGCTGGGCTACCTGGTGGAGGTGGCGGCCAACGGACTCGAGGCCCTCGACGCGGTGGACCGGCAGTCCTACGCGATGGTGCTGATGGACTGCCAGATGCCGGAGATGGACGGTTATGTCGCCACCGCAGAAATCCGCCGGCGGGAAGCCGGCGGCGCCCACCTCCCCATCATCGCGCTGACGGCGGGGGCGATGAGCGACGACCAGGAGCGGGCGTTGGCTGCGGGCATGGATGACTACCTGGCCAAACCCCTGATCGTCGAAGACCTGGCCGCGGTGGTCGAGCGGTGGGTGCCGATCCCCGACCCGGTCGCGACCCAGACGGTCGCCGATGGCGGCCCGGTCCCGCCGGAACTCTCGGACACCAACGACCGGTCGGACGGCGACCCGGCTGACCTCGACCCGGCTGACCTCGACCCGGCAACGGTCGCCGGCCTGCGTGACGTCGGCGGGACCCAGTTGCTCGACGACCTTGTCTCCCTGTTCCGCGAAGACATCGACCGCTATCTCGACGCTGCTCGCTCACGCGCTGGCCGACCACGACCCGGGGACCCTCCGCCGGGCCTCCCACGCCTTCAAGGGCAGCAGCGCCAATTTGGGTGCCATCCGCCTGGCCGCGATCGCCGCCCAGATCGAGGGGCTGGGGGAAGCCGGGGACCTCGAGGGAGTCCGGGCCCTCCAACCCTCGCTGGCCACGCTTTGCCGTCGGGCCCTCGACGCCCTGTCCGAGGAGACGAGACGGTCGCAGTCCCCGCCCCAAGCTGAGCTCTCAACCCGCGAAGGGATCGAAGCCCTTCCCCGCCCTGACTAGATCCGGGCCATGTTGTCGAAGCGGGCGTACTGACCGATGAAGGCCAGGCGGGTCATCCCGGTGGGACCGTTTCGATGCTTGGCCACGATGATCTCGGCCATCCCCTGATTCTCGTTCGAGTCGGGGTTGTAGATCTCGTCGCGGTAGAGGAACAACACCACGTCCGAGTCCTGTTCGATCGAACCCGACTCCCGGAGGTCGGCGAGCATAGGACGCTTGTCCTGACGGGCTTCCAGGTTCCGGGACAACTGGGAGAGGGCAACCACCGGCACCTCGAGCTCGCGGGCCAGGATCTTCAGGCCGCGGCTGATCTCCGACACTTCGACCTGGCGGTTCTCCGCGCCGTGCCGGCCGGTCATGAGTTGGAGGTAGTCGACGACCACCAGCCCCAGCCCCTCCCGGCTCTTGAGTCGTCGGGCCCGGGCCCGGATATCCATGACGGTGAGGTTCGGATTGTCGTCGATGAAGATCGGGGCCTCGCTCATCCGGCTGATGGCGTTGCCGATCTTGGTCCAGTCGGCGTCGTGGAGCTTGCCGGTCCGCATTCGGGAAGCATCGACCTTGGCCTCGGAGCAGAGCAGGCGCTGGGTCAACTCCATGTGGCTCATCTCCAGCGAGAAGAGGAGCACCGGCTTGTTGAGCTTGATGCCGGCATTGGCCACCATCCCCAGGGCGAAGCTGGTCTTTCCCATGGCCGGACGGGCACCCACCACGATCAGGTTGGAGGGTTGCAACCCGGCCAACTGCTCGTCCAGATCGGTGTAACCGGTGGCCAGACCGGTGATGGCCTCGCCCCGGCTGAACAACACCTCCAGGTGGTCGAGGCTCTGGCCGAGGAGATCGCGGAGGGGGGTCATCGAGTCCACCACCCGGCGCTGGGCCACATCGAAGACCAGGCTCTCCGCCCTGTCCAGTACGTCGGAGACGTCCTCGGGAAGGCTGTAGCCCAACTCGGTGATCTCCCCCGCCACCGAGACCAACCGGCGGAGGAGGGCGTGCTCCTCGATGATCTTGGCGTAGTTCTCGGCGTTGCCGATCGACGGGGTATTGGCTTGCAGGGAAACGAACACCGACGGGTCGCCGATGCTCTCGAGCAGCCCCCGGCGCCGGAGCTCCTCGGTGACCGTCACCCAGTCAGCCGGTTCCCCCTGGCTGTAGAGCGAGGTGATGGCCGAGAAGATGTGGCCGTGGGACTGCTTGTAGAAATCCTCCGGATTGCAGAATTCCATGGCCGAGGAGATGGCGTCGCGGGACAACAGCATGGCTCCCAGCAGCGACTCTTCGGCTTCGAGGTTGTGGGGCGGGATCCGGCCTGTGGGTCCGCCCCGGCTGCTCGGCGTAGAGATGAGACCGCGCGGGCGGATGTCGTCGAATGCCTGAACCATGGTGCTCTAACCCTGACTGGTAATGCCTGTGGACGTCGAGAGCGTCTTCCTGCGGATATCAGGCGCCAGGACTGTGGAGCAACGGTGGACAGGTCCGAGGAAATGGGGACATCTTCTGATCATCTTCCGATGATCCCGGGGGGGTGTGACACCGCGGGTTCGGGGCTGTCGGTATGAGCGGTCAGCGGACGCGCAAAACCACGGAGAGAGCCGAACAGCTTCACCGCCCGCGCCGCCTCCACGGAGAAATCCTAGTGACGCCCGGGCACCGGACCGGGGATCCCGGCCGGGGTACGACCGGGCGATCGACAGCCGCCGCCGCCCGGCGGGATCAGGCGTTGGCTGCCACCTCGAGGGTCAGTTCGAAGACCACACCGCCGAGCAGTTCGACCCGGACGTTGTGGGTACCGACGGTCTTGATCGGTTCGCTGAGCACCAGGTTCTTCCGGTCGACCACCGCCCCGGTCTGCGCCTCGACAGCCTTCACGATGTCCGCGGTGGAAACCGAACCGAAGAGCTTGCCGCCGGGACCGGACCTGGCGGGCAGGACAATGGTGTTGCCGACCAGGGTGCGGGCCACCGTCTCGGATGACTCCCGATCCCGGGCGTCCCGCAGATCGCGCGACTTCCGCATGGCCGCGGCCTGACCCTCGGTGCCGGCCGAGGCGGCAATCGCCTTGCCCGACGGGAACAGGTGATTGCGGGCGAAACCACCGGACACATCGATGATGTCGCCGCGCTTTCCCACCCCGTCGACATCACTGCGCAGCAGCACTTTGACGTTGGCCATCTCAGGCCTCGCCTTCCGGGCTGACAGCCTCGGCTTCGGCCTCGGGGGCCGCCGCCGCGCCGTTTCCGGCCGCGATGTCGTCATCCACGCCCGCTTCGGTCACGACATCATCGACCGGCGCCCCGAAGGCGACCTCGTCGGTCATGCCGGCCACCGCGGCCAACGTCCCCTGGGTGTCATCGGAATCGGAGCGGGGCCGGCCCCGGCCCTGCCCGCCCCCGTAGCCGCCGCCTCCATCGCGATCCCGACCCCGGCCGCCGCGCCCACCCGGGCGCTCGGTGGTGGTCCGCTGGGTGTACGGCAACAGCACCAGCTCACGGGCAGTCTTGATGGCGAGGGCAATGTCGCGCTCGATGTTGGGCACAGTTACCCGACACCCGGCGGGCCCGGATCTTCCCCCGGTCGCTCATGTACTTGCGGAGCATGTTGACGTCCTTGTAGTCAACCCACTCGATGCGGTCCTTGCAGATGGCGCACGGCTTCTTCTTGATGCGCCGCCCGGTGTCCTTGGGGGCCCGGCGGGTGTTGCTGTTGCTGCTGCTTCCACGATCGTTGTTGCGCGGCATGACTAGAAGGGCTCCTCGCTGTATCCGTAACCGGCGTCGCCGGTATTGCCGCCGCCCGACGGGGCCGAACTCCGGCCGCCGCCCTCGGGGGCTCCGCCTCCGCCGCCGCCCTGCCCGCCTTGGCTGGGCCCGCGACGCTCGTTCTTGGTGATCTGCGCCGTCGCCCATCGGATGCTGGGGCCGATCTCGTCAGCCACCACCTCCACCTTGGACCGCTTGTCGCCGTCGGGGGTCTCCCAGCTGCGCTGCTCGAGACGCCCGGTGACGATCACCCGGGAGCCACGGGTCAGGCTCTCGGCGACGTTCTCCGCCATCTCCCGCCAACACACGATGTCGAAGAACGAGGTGGCCTCTTCCCATTCCTGGGTCTGGCGATTCTGCCAACGACGGTTGACGGCCAACCCGAAGCTGGCGGTGGCCTGACCGGTATTGGTGAACCGGAGCTCGGGATCGCGGGTGATGTTTCCGACCAGAGACACGGTGTTTCCGTTTGCCATTGCTCAACCCTCCTTGGACGACGCGGCGGCAACTGCGGCGCGCTCGGCCCGGCGGCCGGCCACCTTGTCCGGCAACCGCATGACTTTGTGGCGGATGACCTCGTCGGCCAGGACCAGGATCCGTTCCATGTCGGCCACCGCCGGGGGCTCCGCGGTCAACTCGATGACCACGTAGTAGCCCTCGCGCTTGTGATCGACCTCGTAGGCGAAGGTGCGCTTGCCCCACCGTTCGACCCGCCCGGAGGTGCCACCCTTGGCCTGCAGGGCGCCGAGCGCCCGATCGAGTACTCCGTTCACCGAGGCCTCATCGGCCGCGGCGTCAAAGATAACCATTGCTTCGTATGGCCGCATGTGCGGCTCACCTCCCTCTGGATCGGGCGCTGGACACCCGAGCCCCAGCATTTGGGGCAGGTCGGAACTGAACTGGGAACCACGCCTCGGGCGTGGCCGGAACGACGGAGGACACTCTAGTCGGTGGGTGGTGGTCCACCTCCCAGCCGGTCGGTCGGTTGCCTAGTGGTACACCTCGGCGTCGGACGGGAAGGCCCCGGATCGGACATCGGCGGCATAGGCAGCCACGGCTTCGGTGGCCGCGGTGGCCAGTTCCGCGTAGCGCCGGACGAACTTGGGGGTGGTGGGGTTCAGGCCCAGGAGGTCATGGAAGACGAGGACCTGGCCGTCGCAACCGGGTCCCGCCCCGATCCCGATGGTGGGGATGTCGAGCTGCTGGGTGATGGTCGCCCCCAGACCCTCGGGGACTCCCTCGAGGACGATGGCGAAGCAGCCGGCGGCGGCGATGGCCTTGGCGTCGGCGGCCAGGGCTTCGGCGGCGGCGTCCCCCTTCCCCTGGACCCGGTAGCCACCCATGGCGTGCACCGACTGGGGGGTGAGCCCGAGGTGGCCCATCACCGGAATCTCGGCTGACACCAGGGCCTCGATCATCGGGACCCGTTTGCGGCCCCCTTCCAGCTTCACGGCTTCGGCGCCGGCCCGGATGAGGGCGGCGGCGTTTCTCACCGTGTCAGCGGTGTCGATGTGGTAGCTCAGCCACGGCAGGTCGCCCACGATCAGAGGCCTGGGCTTGGCCCGGGCCACCGCCGCGGTGTGGTGGACCATGTCGTCGATGGTCACCTGGAGGGTGTCCTCGTAACCCAGGACATTGTTGGCCAATGAATCGCCGACCAGGATCACGTCCACGCCGGCGGCGTCGGCGATGCGGGCCCCGGGGGCGTCGTAGGCGGTGACCATCACGATGGGCTGACGGCCGTCACGGCGCTTGGTGGCGCGAAGGCTGGGGACGGTGATCGGCGCGTGGGCCTGGACCGGCGCCGTCGGGGTCTCGGGCATGGTAGTGATCCTCCTGATCGGCCGTCCAGCGCCTTTGGGGGCTGCCGGCGGCATGGTCGACACCCGGAAGGTGTCACAGAAGACTGCTGCGCTCCAAAGGTTAGTGGCTGGTTGCCACCGGGGTGGCTCGGCTGCGTTCGGAGGGACGGGGGCGACCAGAGCCGCGGCTGCCTCGGGGCTCAGCCGCGGGGGGCGGCGGCCCGGGCACCCGGGGCCGGGCGCTCCACCGCCTTCACCCCGGCACCAGCCGGGTACATGCGGACGAGATGGTTCCACCGGCAGCCGGTGCACACCTCGATCACGTAACAGACGACGGGATCCTTCCGGCGCCAGTAGCGGGTGAGCTCGGCCCGGGAGGTCACGCAGCGACCGCCGGGGGGAAGCCGGGTGCCGAACACGAAGGTGACGTCCACCAGCTCGGTTTCCTCGCAGATCGGGCACTCGGCACCGGTGGGCGCACCCAGATGCTGGGCCGCCCGAAGGAGTTCCGGATGCGCGTCACAGACGTCGAGCTTGGACAGCCGGCCCTTGCGGAACTCGCGGACGACGGAGTTCCGGGCGAGGCGGTACTCGACCTGTCCTCCGGTCGGGGATGTCTGGACACCACCGAGCCCTCCCTGTCGAAAGCTCACGCATCTCAGGGTAACGCTTCGGCTGGATCAAAGTGCGGCCATTGGGCCTTGACAATTGGACCCGGGAAGTGTCCGCAGGTCGGCGGCCCCGCCGTCCATCCGGGCCGGGATGGTGACCCCGCGGCCGCCCCGGCTCGGCCCGCCGATGGAGCGCGACCACCGGCCGATCCTCCCGGGCCGATCCGGGAGAACAAGGCCCTCTCTCTAGAGTTGCTACGTCCGGCGGCGAGAGCCGCGGGGGCGGGCTGGATCGTAGGCACCCGGCGACATATGTTGCGTTGATATATCGACCTGATATATCATTCTGAAATGAAGATCGCCCGAACCCAGTGGCAACCCGCCGGGTGGCCCACGCCGGCCACGGGGTATTGAGTGCTTGACCTGGCCATTCTCGGCCTGCTCTCGGAACACGAGTTCCACGGCTACGAGATCCGGAAGCGACTCCGGGACGAGCTCGGGCTCTTCGCCAACATCTCGTTCGGATCGCTCTATCCCGCCCTTTCCCGCCTCGAACTGTCGGGAGCGGTGATCGGCACCGAGTCGAGGCCCACCGCGCCGGCGCCGGAGCCGGCATCGGCGCCGATCCCACTGACCGGCTCGCTGGGAGGCGAACGGGCGGCCCTCCGGTCACGACGGGCCGGCGCCGTCCGGAGTTCCACCCGGGGGACCAAGCGTTCCCGAAAGGTCTACCGGATCACCGATACCGGCCGGCGGGTCTTCGAAGAGTTGTTGGCCGCCGAGGAGCCGGTCGGGACCGACGAGGCCCGCAGCTTCGGCCTCCGGTTGGCCTTCGCCCGCCACCTGGCCCCGCAGGCCCGGCTCGGCCTGCTCGAGCGGCGACGGGACCAGCTGGTCCGTCGCCTGGCCGCCGACCAGGCCCGGGCCGCCGCCGGCGGCGACTTCGACAGTTACACCCGGTCGCTGGTGGAGCACACCACCGAGACGACCCAGCACGACATTTCATGGCTCGAGAGCCTCATCGAGACCGAGAAGTTGAAGCAAGCAGCACCCCGAACCGACAGCCGCAGCACCCGCACCGTCGGGACCGGCTCCGCAGCAACGAAGGGAATAGAAGTATGAGCACCATCCGAGTGGCGATAGCCGGCGTGGGCAACTGCGCCAGCTCACTCATCCAGGGCGTCGAGTACTACAAGGACGCCGATCCGACGGAGACGGTTCCCGGGCTCATGCATGTGGAGCTGGGCGGCTACCACGTCCGCGATCTCCAGTTCGTGGCGGCCTTCGATGCCGACGCGGCCAAGGTCGGCACCGACCTGGGCAAAGCCATCTTCGGCGGCCAGAACAACACCATTCGCTTCGCCACCGTCGGCGAGCTCGGCGTGACCGTGCAGCGGGGCCCGACCCTCGACGGCTTCGGCAAGTACTACCGCGAGACGGTCGAGGAGTCGCCCATCGAACCGGTCGACGTGGTGGCCGCGCTGCAGGACGCCCGGGCCGATGTGCTGGTCAGCTATCTCCCGGTCGGCTCGGAGGAGGCTCAGCGCTTCTACGCCGACGCCTGCCTCCAGGCCGGGGTCGGCTTCGTCAACGCCATCCCGGTGTTCATCGCCTCGGATCCGGAATGGGCCCGCAAGTTCCGGGACGCCGGTCTCCCCATCGTCGGCGACGACATCAAGAGCCAGGTCGGCTCCACCATCGTCCACCGCATCCTCACCCGGCTGTTCGAGGACCGGGGTCTGGCCCTCGACCACACCTACCAGCTCAACGTGGGCGGCAACATGGACTTCAAGAACATGCTGGAACGGAGCCGGCTGGAGTCCAAGAAGGTGTCCAAGACCCAGGCCGTCACCAGCCAGATCGAGGACAGCGTGCTGGGCGAGGACGACGTCCACATCGGACCTTCGGATCACGTGCCCTGGCTCAACGACCGGAAGTGGGCCTACATCCGCATGGAAGGTCGTAACTTCGGTGACGTTCCTCTCAACCTCGAGCTGAAGCTCGAAGTCTGGGACTCCCCCAACTCCGCCGGGGTGATCATCGACGCCGTCCGCTGCGCCAAGCTCGCCCTCGACCGGGGCATCGGCGGGCCGCTGCTCGGACCCTCCGCGTACTTCATGAAGTCGCCGCCGGTGCAGTACCACGACGACGAGGCCCATGACCTGGTCGAGTCGTTCGCCGCCGGTGACGCCGGCCCGGTGTGGCCCGAGGACTGATCAGCCGCGCTCGAGCCCGGCGCGACGCCGGGCGACGCCGATCAGCCGGTCGACTCCTCATTCCACCAGGCGGCCAGGCGCTTGCGGGCCTCGTCCTCGCCGAGCGGGCCCTCTTCCATCCTGAGCTCGAGCAAAAAGGCCAGCGCCCGCCCCACCTCGCGGCCGGGCGGAAGCCCGAGCTGTTCCATGATCTGATCCCCGTCGAGGTCGGGGCGGATGGCGTCGAGCTCCTCCTGCTGGCGTAGCTCGGCGATCCGGGACTCGAGCTCGTCCATCCGGCGGCCGAGCGCCTTGGCTTTGGCCTCGTTCCGGGTCGTGCAGTCGCACCGGGTCAGCTCGTTGAGCCGATCCAGCAGCGGCCCGGCGTCCCGTACGTATCGGCGCACCGCCCGGTCGGTCCATCCCAAGCTGTAGGTGTGGAAGCGGAGGTGGAGGTTGACCAGCTCGGTCACCACCTCGATGTCGTCCTTGGGGTACTTGAGCGCGTTCATCCGCTGGCGGGTCATCCGGGCGCCGACCACCTCGTGATGGTGGAAGGTGACTCCCCCATCGACGAAGGCGCGGGTCTTCGGCTTGCCCACGTCGTGGAACAGGGCCGCCAGCCGGAGCAGGCGATCGGGGCTGGTCTTGTCCACCACCGCCAGGGTGTGGGCGAGGACGTCCTTGTGGCGGTGGATCGGGTCCTGCTCGAGGGACAGACCCGGAAGCTCGGGCAGGAACTCGTCGGCCAGACCGGTCCTGACCACGAACCACAGCGCGGTCGACGGCACCGGGACGACCACGATCTTGTCCAGCTCGTCGCGAACCCGTTCGGCCGACACGATCGACAGACGACCGTGCCCGGACTTGACCGCTTCCACCAAGGCGGGATCGGGTTCGAGGTCGAGCTTGGCGATGAACCGGGCCGCCCGGAGCATCCGCAGCGGATCATCGGAAAACGACACCTCGGGGTCGAGCGGGGTGCGCAGCCGGTGGACCGCCAGGTCGGCGAGGCCCTCGAACGGATCGATCAGCTCCAGATCGGGAAGCCGGAGGGCCATGGCGTTGATGGTGAAATCGCGACGCGACAGGTCATCCTCGATCCGATCACCGAAGGCGACCTCCGGCTTCCGGGAATCGGGGCGGTAGGCCTCCGCCCGGTGGGTGGTGATCTCGTAGCGCTGACCGTTGCGGATGCAACCGATGGTGCCGAACCGCTTGCCCTGGGTCCACACTGCGTCGGCCCATCCGGTGACGAGGTTCTCGATGGCATCCGGACGAGCGTCGGTGGTGAAGTCGAGGTCACGGTCGACCGCGGCGAGAGGAGGATCCTCGCCGGCCACGATGGCGTCGCGCACCGAGCCCCCCACCAGGTAGAGGGCGTAATCGGCCTTTTGAAATCGCCTGGCCAGGTCGGCGGTCGCCTGCACCAGTGGCCTCAGTCGATCGGGGAGCACGCCGTCGAGGGTAGTGCTCGTGGCGTAGGCTGCCGTGCGAGGTGAGCCGGGAACCAGGCAGTCTGTGCCCACGTGGTAGCCGCCCCCGAGGCTTCGGGCCAACCGGGGACGGGCCCGCCCCGGTCACCGGGGTGGGAGTGCGTCATGCCCGCTCCGTCCCCATTGTCGTGGTCCTGGCCGTCCTGCTCTCGGTGACGGTGATCGAACCCTCTACCTTCGGGGGAACTGCGGGTGCCGCGGTACCCGGCGGCCCGGCGTTGTCCATGGGGGCGACGCCCTCGGCGTCGGGATCGGCGGCCGCGGCTTCGTCGTCATCCGGGTCGTTGATCCTCGCCTACCAGACCCCGTGGGTCACCCCCGGCCAGCCCTTCGACCTCAAACTCCGGACCGGCTCCGGGACACCCCCGGTCACCGCCCTGGGGGTGTCGGTGGCCGTCTACGGGTGCCTGACCTCGGTGTCCAGCTTCGATCAGGCGGCGACCTCCCCGAGCCCGTCCGGCACGCCGATTTCGCGGACCACCACCCCGCTGGCCTGGACCTCGCTCCACGCCGACGCCGTCGGCTCCGACCTCTCCCTGGGGGTGAGCACCACCGGCGCGGCCAGCAGCACCATCAGTTCCCCGAATCCGGCCATGGACATCCACTCCAGCAACGGCTCGTGCCAAGAGGGCGTCTTCCCGGTCCGGCTCCAGCTGGTCAACTCCAACTCGGGAGACACCATCGCCTCCCTCACCACCTTCATGGTCTACGTCACCGCCCCGGCCGGGCAGAGGCTGCGCTTCGCGATGATGGTGCCGGCGTCGGCGTCGCTGGGACCGGCCTCCCAACCCACCGCCTCCAGCCTGTTGGCCAACCCCCTCGACGCGCTGACCCGACCCAGCGCCAACACCGTCGGCGACCTCACCCAACTGGTGGCCGCCCTCGGCACCGGGCCCAACCCCTCGGTTCCGGTCACCGTCACCGCCAACGCCCAGGCCCTGCAGGCGATGACCTCCGCCGGCCACTCGGCATCGGTGAACGCCTTGGCCGGACTGTCGGACACCCCGGGGCTCCACCAGTTCGCGCCGACCCCGTACACCCCGGTCGATGCCTCGGCGTTGGTCGATGCCGGGCTCGGGACCGAACTCGTCGCCCAACTCGCCCGTGGCTCCGAGGTCCTGACCGATGACGGGATCGTCCACTCGACCACCCCGCCGCCCTCGGGAGGATCGGCTCCGTGGATCACCAATGACGGACTCGACGACAGCACCCTCGCCCAGTTGGCCACCATCGGCTACAACCAATTGATCCTGCCGCCGGCCGACGTCACCTCCTCGCCGGTCAACGGGTCGGGTGCCGAGCCGTTCACCATCGACTCGACCCACGGCTCGTCGTTCATCGCCATCACTTCCAACCCCGACCTGGCCTCCCGGATGACCGCCCATCCCGGGGATCCCGTCCTGGCCGCCAGCCAACTCCTGGGCGAGCTGGCCCAGATCTACTTCGAGTACCCCAACCTGTCGACCGCCCGGGCGGTGGTGGCGGTGCCGCCCACCGGTTCGACCCTCAACCCGACCATGATCGGCACCCTGCTGACCGATCTGTCCAACAACCCGTTCGTGGAAGGGGTCACCGCCGCCGGCCTGTTTCAGACCCTGGCCGCCCCGGCCGCCTGCCACGGTGGGTGCAAGCTCACCTCGTCGTCGAGCTCCTCGAGCTCCTCCGGGTTGCCGGTGAGTGGCATCCACACCCAGCGCAACCGCATCGCCGGCCTGGCGTCGGCCATCCCCGCCGCCTCGCCGATCGCCCTCCCCCTCCAGCACCAGCTGAGCGACCTGGTGCTGGCGTCCGAATCCGAAAACCTGAAACCGTCCCAGCAGTCGTCGGTCATCCGCAACACCGGCGCCGCCCTCAACGCCCAGCTCTCCCAGGTCTCGGTGTCCGGCGACCAGTCGATCACCCTGACCTCACGCAATGCCTCGATCCCGGTATCCATCGCCTCCCGGGCCCCGTACCCGATCACCGGCACGCTGACCCTCACCAGCGACGAATTGCTGTTCGCCAACGGCACCCGGCGGCTCTCCATGCAGGTGCCCCTCACCTCGGCGAACACCACCCGCTACATCGCGGTGCAGGCGCGCAGCTCGGGCGAGTCCAAGCTGCAGATCACCTTCTCGACGCCGGCGGACGGGATGGTGATCACCACCGGAGTCCTCACCGTCCGGTCCACCGCCACCTCGGTGGTCGGGGTGGTGCTCTCCCTCGGAGCGGTGGCGGTGCTGTTGGCCTGGTGGCTGCGCACCAGTGTCCGGCGGCGGAAACGGCGGAGGACCGAAGCCGTCGCGGGCCCCTCGTGACCGACACCGAGCTCGGCGGCATCCCCGAAGGCCCGGGCCTCCCGGCGGAGGACAGCAAGGGCTTGGCCGGTGCCACCGTCGGGATGGCCATCGGCACCACCCTGTCGCGGATCACCGGCGTCGGCCGACTCATCGCCCTGGCCGTCGCCCTCGGCCAATTCGCCTCCGCCGACGCCTACAACCTGGCCAACACCACCCCCAACATCATCACCGACATCGTGATCGGGGGGGTCCTGTCGGCCACCTTCGTCCCGGTGTTCGTCGACCGGCTGGCCACCCGCCGGACCCAGGAGGCCTGGCGGGCCATCTCCGCGGTGACCACCGCCACCATCGTGATCCTGATCGCCGCCACGGTGGCCTTCTGGTTCCTCACTCCCGCCATCATCGACCTCTATACGGTGTCCAACCACACCGACGTGGCCCAACAGCGACAGGTGGCCATCAGCCTCCTGCACTGGTTCGTGCCCCAGCTGGCCTGCTACGGGCTGATCGGTCTGTTCACCGCGTTGCTCAACGCCCGCCACCGTTTCGCGGCTCCGATGTTCGTGCCCATCGCCAACAACGTGATCGTCATCATCGTGTTGCTCTGGTTCCATGCCCTGGTCCCCCACCCCACCCTGGCCGCGGTGGCCCACCAAAAGGGTCCGCTGGTGCTGCTCGGACTCGGCACCACCCTCGGGGTGGTGGTCCAGGCCGCGCTGCTGCTTCCCTCGCTCCGGCGGGCCCACCTCCACATCCATTTCCGGTGGGAGCCGGGTCACGAGGCCATGCGGACCATCGTGCGACTGGCCGGCTGGACCTTCGCCTTCGTGGTCTCGAGTCAGATCGCCCTGGTGGTGATTCTGGCCCTGGCCGACGGGGTCCGGCCTCCGGGCCAGGTGTCCGCCTACACCTACGCCTACACCTTCTTCCAACTTCCCTACGGGGTGGTGGCCGTCTCGGTGATGAGCGCGGTGACCCCGTCGCTGTCCGCCCGCTGGGCCCTGCGGGACACCACCGGATTCCGTCACCGCCTGGCCTTCGGCATGCGGGGGATGCTGGCCATCATCATCCCCTCGGCGGTCGGGATGCTGATTCTCGCCCGCCCGCTGATCGACCTGGTGCTGGTCCACGGTTCGGAGACCTCGGCCCAGGGGGCCAACACCGCGGCGGCGCTGGCCATGTTCGCGCTGGGTCTGCCCGGGTTCTGCCTCTTCCTCTACATGGTCCGCGTCCTGCAGTCGATGCAGGACACCCGGACGGCGTTCTACCTCTACCTGGTCGAGAACGGCATCAACATCATCTTCGGGGTGGCTCTGGTCGGCCCGCTCGGTGTCCGGGGCCTGGCCCTGTCCATCTCCATCGCCTACACCCTGGCCGCCATCGTCGCCCTCGCCGTCATCCGCCACCGGATCGGCGGGCTCGGCGGCGACAACCTCACCCGCCCGATCAAGCGGGTCATCGGCGCCTCGGCGGTCATGGCGGTGATCACCGTGCTGGCCGTCAACGTGTCCAGCTCGACCCACGGGGTCGGGTTGCTGGCCCGGGTGGTGCTGGCCGTGGTGGCCGGCGCCCTCGCCTATGTGGTCACCGCCGGCATCGCCGGGAGCCGTGCCGACCGGCGGTCCGGCCCGGACGCGGAGTATGAGGATGACGGTGCCCGGCGGTACCCGGCCAGGCCGACACCCGGAGGGCGTCGGTACCCGCCGGAGCCGGCCATCGGAGGACGTCGGTACCCGCCCGAGCCCGGGGGAGGTGGCCGACCCGACCCACCGACATCTTCGGCGTTCCGTGGCAGACTCGAAGCCGAGAGGCCCGGTTCCAGAGTTCGCAACATTCGGAGGATAGAACCGCAGCCGGAAGACGACGAGGAGGATTTCGATGGCCCGGGTCCGGGTGGTAACCGATAGCGCCTGTGACCTATCTGCGGCGTTGGCCAAGGAACAGGGAATCACGGTGGTACCGCTGTCGATCAGGTTCGGCTCCGAGGAGTTCATCGACGGAACCTCCCTGTCGGCTGACGACTTCTGGGCCCGGTGCGCGGCGAGTC
The DNA here is from genome assembly GCA_963819695.1 of uncultured Acidimicrobiaceae bacterium. Lineage (GTDB taxonomy): Bacteria > Actinomycetota > Acidimicrobiia > Acidimicrobiales > RAAP-2 > DASZIT01. The sequence goes on from CAWFXD010000003.1 coordinate 265,595, forward strand.
CGATCCTTCCCGAGACCTCGGCCCCGTCCCCCGGGGCCTTTCAGGATGCGTTCCTGGCCGCCGCCGACGAGGGATACGACGGCGTGGTCTGCATCAATATCTCGAGCGCGTTGTCCGGCACCCAGCAGTCGGCTCGTGCGGCCGCCGATGCGGTCGCCGACCGGATCCGGGTGCTGACGGTCGACTCCCGGTCGGCCACCATGGGTCAGGGCTTGATCGTCCTTGACGTCGCGGCACTGGCGGCTTCCGGCGCCCCGGCCGAGGACCTGGTGGCGAGGGCGGAGTCGCTCACCGGACAGACCCTGGTCTTCGGGGCCGTTGATACCCTCGAGCATCTGGAGAAGGGCGGTCGGATCGGCGGAGCCAAGGCCATGCTCGGCACCCTGTTGTCCATCAAGCCGGTCATCACCATCTCCGACGGCGTCGTCGAGGAAGAGTCGAAACAGCGGACCCGTTCACGGTCGCTGAAGTATCTGGCCGGAAAGGCAGAAGCCGCCGGATCCATCAGCCGCATCGCGGTGTGCAACGGCGCCGCCACCGACATCGACGAGTTCGTCGCCCTGTTGGACGGGGTGAAATCCGAACACCCATTGGTGGTGGTCGACCTCGGTCCGGTGGTCGGGACCCACACCGGGCCCGGCACCATCGGATTGTGCATGATCGCCACCGGCTGAGCCGGATCGGATCCCCAAGAGCGGCGGCTCGGACGTGTCTCCCGGCTATCCTGCGCCCATGGATCAGCAGCCGCGCCAGGTACCGACACTGAATTCAGAGCCCGCCGGAGCTGGGGATTGGCCGGCCCGGGGCGCCGACCTGGTCGAGACACTGGTCAGCCTCCTGCGGGACAAGACGGTACGGCCGCTGACTTTGGTGGCTCGGGCCATTGTCTTCGGCGTCATCGTGTTCGCCGCGGCGGTGACCACGGTGACCCTGGGCTCGATCGCCCTGGTGCGCCTGCTGACGGTGTACGCCTTCGCCGGCCGGGTATGGGCGTCCGACTTCCTGGTCGGGGCGGTGTTCGTCGCCGTCGGCATCATCGCCTGGAGCCTGCGGACGGACCGAAAGGCGGCGAGGGCGGCCAAATGACCGAATCGAGGCAGGTCATCATCATCGGCTCCGGGCCGGCGGGCCTCACCGCCGCCATCTACTCCTCGCGCGCCCAACTGTCTCCCCTGGTCATCGAAGGTGAGCCCTCCTCCACCAGCGACCAGCCGGGAGGCCAGCTGATGCTGACCACCGAGGTGGAGAACTACCCGGGGTTCGTGAACGGGATCATGGGGCCCGAACTGATGCAGACCTTTCGGGAGCAGGCCGCCCGTTTCGGGACCGAATACGTCACCGCCAAGGTCAGCCGGGTCGACCTCTCCGCCCGCCCCTTCGGGCTGTGGGTCGGCGATCCCCAGGCCGACGAGCCCACCTACGCCGCCGACGCCCTGATCATCGCCACCGGTGCCCAATCGCTGATGCTCAACCTCCCCGACGAGGAGCGCCTCCTCGGCTACGGGGTTTCCACCTGTGCCACCTGCGACGGGTTCTTCTTCCGCGAGCGGGACATCGCGGTGGTGGGCGGTGGTGACTCCGCCCTCGAGGAGGCCCTGTTCCTCACCCGGTTCGCAGATTCGGTCACGGTGATCCACCGGCGGGATGCCCTCCGTGCCTCCAAGGTCATGCAGCAACGGGCCCACGCCCACGACAAGATCAAGTTCCGATGGAACACCGTGGTCGAGGCGGTGCTCGGCGAGAACAAGGTTTCCGGCGTCAGCCTCCGGGACGTCACCACCGGCGAAGCCTCCACCCTGGACATCGCCGGGCTGTTCGTTGCCATCGGGCACGAGCCCAACACCGAGTTGTTCAAGGGCCAGCTGGAGTTGAGGGACAACGGCTACATCCGGACCTTCGACGGCGCCCGGACCAACGTCGAAGGGGTGTTCGCCTGCGGGGACGTCCAGGATCACTTCTATCGCCAGGCCATCACCGCCGCCGGTTCGGGGTGCATGGCGGCCATCGAGGCCGAGCGCTGGCTCGAGGAGCAAGAAGACGGAGTCTGAGGCGGCCGGAATCGATCGTCCCTGGCCACGGGAATGAATTCGTCCCCGGTGCCGTTGGTAGTGGTGCATCCGAAAATGTAGGGTGCACGGTCGACAAATGACCAGGAGGAGCAGCACCCATGAGCGATACGATCACTACGTTGAGCGACGCTAGTTTTGACGAGCATGTCAAGTCATCAGACGTACCGGTGCTGGTGGACTTCTGGGCAGAATGGTGTGGCCCGTGCAAAATGATCGCTCCGGTGCTCGAAGAGATCGCCTCCGAGCAGGCCGGCAAGCTGAGCATCGCCAAGCTGAACATCGACGACAATCTCGATGTCACCCGCAGGTTCGATGTGATGAGCATCCCCACCCTCATCCTGTTCAAGGATGGCGAGCCGGCGGCCCGGATCGTGGGGGCCAAGGGCAAGGGTCAGCTGTTGCAGGAGCTGGCCGAGCACCTCTGACCGGTCCGCCCCCGAAAGGGGCGCCATGACACCGGTTCCGCTGGTTTCGAGGGCGTGAGCCCCGGTTCCGCCATTCACCTGGCCGTCGATGACGTCGGCCCGGCGGTAGCCGATGTGCAGCACCGGCTGCGGGCCATCGGCCTGTCGATCGGGCTCGACACCGTCGGTAGGTTCGGCCGGGGTACCCGGACCGCGCTCGAGGCATTCCAGTACCGGCGGGGCCTCCGGGTGGACGGGGTCTGCGGCCCCCAGACGTGGTCGGCGCTGGTAGAGGCCGGGCGGCAGCTGGGAGACCGCTTCCTCTACCGGCGTACCCCCATGCTCCGGGGCGACGACGTCGCTGAGCTGCAACAACGTCTCAGCGCCCTCGGCTTCGATACCGGCCGGGTGGATGGGATCTTCGGCGACCTCACCTCGGCGGGGCTCGGGGACTTCCAGCGGAACGTCGGCCTCCCCGTCGACGGGATCGCCGGGGCGTCGACGGTGGCCGAGCTCGTCCGCTGCGGATCCCGTCACGGGGGCACCGAACTGGTGAGCTCGGTCCGGGACCGGGAGTTGCTCCGTCAGGCCCCGCGGACCCTGCCCGGCCGGCGGCTGGCCATCGGCGAAGAGGGTGGGCTGGACGCCACCGTCGGAGCCCTCCGTCGGCTGTTGGTCGGCCGGGGCGCGCTGGTCACCACCCATCACCACCCCGACGGCTCCATCCAGGCCTCCGAGGCCAACGCCAGCCGGGCCGAGGTCTATGTCGGGCTCCGATTGGATGTGAGCAAACGCCACTGCTCGACGGCGTACTACACCGGATACCGCTACTCCTCGCCGGGAGGGCGACGACTGGCCGAGCTGTTCCAGGCCACCCTGCCCGCCAAGCTCGGCGTCACCGACGCCGGTAGTCACGGCATGTCGCTCCCCGTCCTGCGCGAAACCCGGATGCCGGCGGTCATCTGTGAGGTCGGACCGGCGTCGTTGGTCGTCGAGCACACCCCGACCTTGGCTCGGGCCATCGTGGACGCCCTCACCGACTGGGTGGACACCCCCTGGGACTGAGGTCGACTTGGCTACTGTCATTCGTGCTGACAAGTGTCGACCTCAACCGCCTCTTGAACTAATCCACAACTTCGTGCACAGGTTGTGGACGAGTCTCCATTGAGGGTTAAGGAACGATCCCCACTTTGAGTAAGCATAATGCTCGACTTTACCCCCATTATGTCAAGCGTTACCACTCTCCGTGAGCTTTAGCCGGCTACTCCACTACTCTCCTGTGCACCGACCATCAATTTGTAGATGCGCTCGAGATCTTCGAGGGTGGCGAACTCGACCACCACTTTCCCCCGCTTGGCAGTCATGTCAACTTTGACCCTGGTGTTAAGGTGGGTTGAGAGTAGCTCCTCCAACTCGAGGATCCCCGGAGGCGGCAGTCGTCGCGGCGCGGCCGGATCAGGCTTCTTTCCACCTTTGGTCGAGGGTGATCTACCCTTAGGGTCGGGATCAGCCGCCCCGTCGGGCTCGCTGGGGGCCGACCGCTCCCTCACCATCTCTTCGACAGCCCGGACATTCAGGCTGTCGGCCACGATCAACTTGGCCAGCGATTCCTGGTAGGCCCGATCCGGGGTCCCGAGAATGGCCCGGGCGTGCCCGGCACTGATCTGGCCCTCGGCCAGCAGACGCTGGACGGCCGCCGGCAGCTGCAGCAACCGCAGCGTGTTGGTCACCGCGGTGCGGCTCTTCCCCACTCTGGTCGCCACCTGCTCGTGGGTGTAGTCGAAGTCCTCGATCAGCTGCTGGTAAGCGGCCGACTCCTCCAGCGCGTTGAGATCCTGGCGGTGGAGATTCTCCACCAACGCCTGTTCGAGGCTGTGGGCCTCGTTCGACGCCTGGATGAGGACCGGCATGGTCTGGAGGCCGGCTCGTCGGGCGGCCCGCCACCGGCGTTCGCCGGCGATCAGCTCGAACTGGTCGGGTGCTCCCCCGACGATCTCCCGGACCAGCACCGGCTGGAGGATCCCCAGCTCCTTGATGGACGCCGCCAGCGCCGACATGGTGTCCTCGTCGAACTGGACTCTCGGCTGCAACGGGTTCGGCTTGATGCTGGTGAGCGGAACCTCGCGGAGCGCCGACGAGCGGTCGCTGACCACCTCGTTGGGGATCAGCGCACCAAGTCCTTTGCCCAGTCCGCTACGACGCGCCACCGCTGACCTCCTTCGCTAGTTCCCGGTAGGCGGTCGCCCCGCGGGATGCCGGGTCGAATGCCGTGATCGGCTGACCAAAGGAGGGAGCTTCCGATAGTCGGACGGTTCGGGGGATGATACTCCGACACACCCGGTTGCCGAAGTGCTCCCGCACCTCGGCGGCCACCTGGTCGGAGAGCTTGGTTCGGGCGTCGTACATGGTAAGCACGATGGTCGAGACGTCCAGCCCGGCATTGAGATTTGATGCCACCAGATGAACGTTGCGCATCAGTTGGCTCAACCCCTCCAGGGCGTAGTACTCGCATTGGATGGGGACCAGCACCTCGTCGGCCGCAGCCAGGGCGTTCACCGTGATCAGGCCCAGTGACGGGGGACAGTCGATCAACACGAAGTCAAAGTCGTCGATCACCGTTTCGATGGCCCGCTTCAGCTTCATCTCCCGGCTGAACGCCGGCACCAGCTCGATCTCGGCGCCGGCCAGGTCGATGGTGGCGGGGGCCACGAAGAGGTTCTTGGTGCTGGTGGGTTCGATGCAGTCCTCGAGCGAGGTGTCCCTCATGATGACGTCGTACATCGACCGCTCGAAATTCCGGGCGTCAATCCCCAGGCCGGTGGTGGCGTTCCCCTGGGGGTCGAGATCGATGACCAGGATCCGGAACCCGAGCTCGGCCAGGGCGGCACCCAGGTTGACCGAGGTGGTGGTCTTGCCCACCCCGCCCTTTTGATTGGCCACCGCCAGGATCCGGGGGAGAGGGTTCTTCGAAGCCGCCTGGGCCACCGACCCGTCCGCCTCCGCCGGACTGGCGCCACCCGCCAATTCCGGCTCCGCCGTCACGGGGACTCCGGCCGCCACTGTTTCCGGCTCTTTTTTGGCCTTCTTCGTGGCAGGTGTCGCCGGCTCGGGCGGCGCCACCACTCGGGCCGTCTCGGGCTCAGGCTGGATCGTCGCGACGGGTTCGGAGGGGATTGGTTCCGGCGGGGGAGTCGGCGTCGGGTCCATGGCGACCCCGGCAGAAGTCTCAACCTCCTCGAGCGGGATCCGGGGGGATTCGACCACACTCACCGGCGACTCGGGCACCGGTTCCGGCGGTCCGGAGAACGGCTTCGGATCCCTCTTTCCCCGCAGGGAAGACGGATCTCGATCTCTGCGGCGGCCGCGCATCATCGTCTCCTCGGAGCAACAGGGGTCAAGAACCCCATACTCCCCTTCATTGAAGTGCAGGTCAAGTCTTTTCGAGGCTGTTTCCGAGGCGGCGTTTCACGTGGAACAGCGTCATGGCTCGATAACCCCAGGTCGAAGCGTCGAGCCGCGGACCCCCGCCCCAGGTCGGTCCGCCTCTCCGGAAGGAAATATCGGGAGTCTCGCGCCGCCCGACGGACGGCGGAGGCATGGTGGCCGGGAGACAATCCGGTGACGCCGCCGTCCAGCCGACCGGCCCGAGTGTTCCACGTGAAACTCCGTCCTTGAGTACTCCTAGGGCGACCGGTGTCGGGTGCGCCTGACACTTATCCCAGACGTCAGAACAGGGGCCTCTTGGTGGGAATCCCGGTCCGCCGAGGAAACTGTTCGGGCGTCTCGGATCGCTTCACGAGCACCTGGTAACCGAAGCGCTCTCGGTGGCGGCCGGCGGCAACCGGCACCAGCCCCAGGACCCCCAGACCCTCGACCGGCCACCGGTCCGCGACCCCGGCATCCGGGGGCTCGGAGACAACCAGGATTCCGCCCGTCCCGAGAAACGGGGCGGCACATTCGGCGGTCACCGCCGGCGACCCGAACGATCGGGCGGTCACCAGTTCGAACTTCCCCCTCAGGGCCGGAAGCCGCCCGGACTCCTCGGCCCGTCCCCTGACCACCGTGACCCGATCGGAGATCCCCCAGTCTCGGACCTCCTGGGCGAGGAATTGGGTCCGCCGCCGGTTGGCGTCCAAGAGCGTCAGCTCGGTGCCCGGCCACATCGCGGCCAGCACCAGGCCCGGGATTCCTCCGCCGGTACCCAGGTCGAGGGCGGAGTTGGGAGCTCTGCCCAGCTGGCTCTCCGCCATTCGGCAGAAACCGATGGCATGGTCGATTTGTTCGGGAATCGCCATCCCCCCCACGAACCCGAGTTGGGCGGAACGCTCGAGAATCGGAGCCACCACCTCCGCCACATCCTTGTCGGTCGGCGAGAGATGGTCGGGAGGCGGTGGCATGGCGGATCTTCCGGGCTCAGGGTCGGGCGGGCGGCATCGGCATGAAGACAACAATGGCACCGGGAACTACCCGGTGCCATTGTCCACATCTACCGCGGGTGCTCGCGGTCAGGGTGCGGGTTCGATGACCACATACCTCGACGGATCGTCTCCCTCCGATCGGGTCTGAACCCCCGCGATCTCGTTCACCGCATCGTGGACGACCTTGCGGTCGGCGGCGCTCATCGGCTCCAGGGCCCGCTCGGACCCGGATTCCTTCACCTCGTCCACAATCCCCTCGGTGAATCGCCGGAGGGCGGCGGACCGCTTCTCCCGGTACCCGCCCACATCCACCAGGATGCGATCGGTTCGGCTCTCCGATTGTCGCTGCACGAAGGTGCGAGTCAGGTCTTGCACCGCGGAGAGCGTGGCTCCCCGGGGCCCGACCAGCAGACCCAGGTTGTCGCCGGAAGCCGCGACTTCGACGGTCTCTTCGTCCAGCTCCCGAACGTCGATATCTGCCTGCAGGCCAAATTCGCGGATCAACCCGGCCATGAAGTCTTTCGCCGCCTCTCCTTGCTGGCCGATGGTCAGTGACTCCTCCACGATGCCCTCCTTCTCCTCCGGACCGCGTCCGGATCGTTGCTTCACCGATTGGCCGGCGCCGACGGGCGAGGTCCCGTTCCCCGCCGAACCCTCCCGCGCCCGCCGGTTGGGATCTGAGCCGTTGCCGGTTTCCGATTTCCCCCGGCGTGAGCCGTTCCGATTCCTGGCCTGAGAACCACCCTGTCGCGCCGGGTTCGCCTGGCGTCCGTCATCGCTGGATCCGTTCCTCCGCGGCGAGCGCTCGCCCGAGGATCCGCCCCCGCTCCGGCGCTCAGGACGCTGCCGGCGTCCCCGCTTGGGCGGGGGAGTCACCGGCCGTACCCGGGCCTGGACTCTCGCCTCGCCTCTCAGCCGGCCGAAGAGCCCGGCTTTCGGCTCGCTGAGCACCACGAACTCCGCGTCATCCTCGGCCACGCCCAGCAGGTCAAGGGCTGATTCCCTTGCCTCGCTGAGCGACTTCCCACTAGCTTCCACCCACTCCACAGCTCATCGAGCCTTTCGTTCGCGTTTCGCCTTCGACCGAGGATGTTCCTTCGGCGCGGCCCCTTCCTCTGGCGGCGTCGCCGCCGCTCGATTGGGGCTGTTCCTCGTGCCTCGTGAGGCCGACCCGGGTTTCGGGTTCCGGTTGGATCCCGACCCGTTCGACCCGGTACCCCGGGATGCATTCGGCTTTCCGGCGGTTGGGGCCGACCCGTTTCCGCCCGCGGCCGACTTGGCCCGGCCGTTGGCCCCGTTGTCCCGGGCATTGGCCGGAGTCGGCTTCGGCGCCGGCCGGCCGGTTCCTCCCGATCCACTTCGGCGGGTGGTGCCGGCGCTCGGCTTTGACGACGAGGGCGGCCGGGCCCGGGCGATCTCTCGCTCGGTTCGGTCGGACTTGGAACCCGAGGGACCTCTGCCCGATGGCCCTTTGGGCGGGATGGCCTTGGAGCCTGCGGTGGTCCCCGGAGGGGGACCGCCCACGATCCCGCGGCGGAACAGCACCTCTTGTGTCCCGATCCGGATCGCGCTGGAAAAGACAAAATAGACGTTGATGATTGCGGCAATATTTAGGTAAATCAATCCAAAAATAAGCGGCATGTATTTTTGCAACATGGCGGCCTGGGGGTTGGCCTGATTGGCGCCTGGGTTTCGGGCATTAAGCCGACTCATTTGCAGGTATTGCAAGCCGACCGAGGCCACCACCAACAGCAGATACGGAGCCCCGGCGATAATCGAACTGTGGTGGGAGAACAGCTTGAGGGCCCAGTCCATACCGAAGGAGTTCAATTGGCCATGAGCAGCCACGATGTCGTGGTACATCTTGGTGGTGTGGCCGATATACCGGGGCTCGGCCACCACGTGGGCGGGAACCAACGTCTTCAGCCCACCGACGATCGACGACTTGGCCGGGATGGTGACGGTGTTGGTAATTCCCCGAATCACATCGTACAGAATGAGGAATGCGGGCATCTGCAATAGCATCGGCAGACAGCCAGAAGCCGGGTTGACTTTGTGCTCCTTGTAGAGCTTCATCATTTCTTCGTTGAGAACCGCCCGGTTCTCGGCGCCCTTGTACTTCTGCTGGAGCTTCTTCATCTCCGGCCCCAGCGCCTGCATCGCGGCCATGTTCTTGGTGCTCTTGACGGTGAGCGGGGTGAGGACGGCCATGATGGCAATGGTCAACAGGGCGACGTCGACCGGGTAGATGGGGATGAACGAGTACAAGATGGCCAGGAAGTCGGCGACCGCCTTCAGCAGCGGCTGGAAGACCGACCCGATGGAGTGACTGATGGAGCTCATCGGGTCCTCCCGTCAGGCACTGGGTCCACCCCGTGCCCACCCCAGGGATGGCAGCGGGCCAACCGCCGGGCCGCCAGGGACATCCCCCGGAGAGGGCCGTGTCGGCGAATGGCCTCCTCGGCATAGGTGGAGCAGGTGGGCAGAAACCGGCACCCGGTGGTACGCCCGGCCCGGAGCTGCTGGTAGGCGTGGATGGTCGCCAACAGGATCCGGGTCACCCGGCCCGCCGGGCGGTCCTCGGTGGCAGGCGCACCCATCGGTTCTTCAGCCTCCAGCGTGATTGCCATCAGGTCCCCTCATCTTCCCTTTCGCGGGGTCCGACTCCCGGCCGCCGGTCGCTACCCGTACAGCTTGGCCCATGGCCGCCCTCAATTGATCGAAGGACAGGTCGGTGGCTCCCGGACCCGCACTGACCAGGTAGGCGCCTGGGGACAACCCGGCGCCCTCGGCGGACACGATGGCCCGAAGTCGGCGCCGAAGGCGGTTCCTCTCCACCGCTCCACCCAGCTTCTTGCCCAATGCGTAGGCGATTTCGGCCCTTGACCAGGAACTTTGGCGCACGAACTTGACGCGGAGGGGTCCGGAAGCCCCACTGGTGCCCGAGGTGCGGAACAGATCGAAGGTCCGCTGCGACCGTATTCGCTGCACTCCCACGCCGGCTGACTGGACAACCGACATCGCCGGTATCAGGCCGAGAGCCGTTGCCGGCCCTTCAGGCGGCGCGACTGAATCACGGCCCGCCCGGCCTTGGTCGACATCCGCTTCCGAAAACCGTGGGTCTTGGCGCGCTTTCGCACGTTGGGTTGGTACGTCCGTTTCACAATTCCACTTCCTTCCTCGCCCTGAACCGTGGACTCGAACGTCCGGTGCGGCAGGGGGGCCCGTCACATCGACTCGGGCAATTCCGTACATAGTAGGCGCGAACAGGAGCGACGCTCTAGTCGGCGATCTCTTCGGCAAAACCCCTGCGCACGGTGTACCGTTCCGTCCACAGCAAGAACTTCGGCCTCGGTCAGGTGCTCGGACCGTAGTTTCCTGCAAAATTGAACGACATGCAGCAGTCAAGTCCAGCGGTTCCCGGCCACTCCCAATTCAGGACGAATCGAGATTCCAGCAGCAGTAATCCACATCTGTGGATTTCCTTGTGGACCGCTTTGGCTGCTCAAGGGCGGAGGCCCACGTGAACGACACCGAAGGCTTGTGGACCTTGTGCTCCGAGGCGCTTCGAGAGCAGGTTTCAGAGGCCAGTTGGCAGGCTTTCCTCGCCGGAATCACACCAATCTCCATGGCCGACAACGAAATCGTACTCGGGGTGCCCAACACCCTTATCCGTGACCGGGTGGAGGCTCGATTCCTGGGTCTGATCCAGGACACCGTGGTCAGCACCGTCGGCGCTCCTCTCGGTATCCGGCTCGAGGTGGTGGCCCCGGTCCACGAGCCGGCCGAAGACCTACTGGCTGCCGCCGAACTCGAAGAGGCCAGTGGAACCCAACCGGAGGCCGGCACCCCTCGAACCTCCAACCGCCGGGGGTCCGATCAGCGTGGGAACAACAACCGGTCGCCGTCGGTCGCCCCGGACAGTCGCTTTACCTTCGACACCTTTGTCATCGCCTCCTCGAACCGGTTCGCCCACGCCGCCGCCCAGTCGGTAGCCGAGACACCCGCCCAGTCGTACAACCCGCTGTTCATCTATGGCGACGCCGGGCTGGGGAAGACCCATCTGCTCCACGCCATCGGGAACTACGTGCTGGAGAACTTCAAGAGCCGGCACGTTCGCTACGTCTCCACCGAGACCTTCATGAACGAGTTCGTCGACGCCATCCGGACCAACACCACCACCGCCTTCAAGCGGGGCTATCGCGAATGCGACGTGCTGTTGATCGACGACGTCCAGTTCATGGAGGGGAAGGAATCCCTGCAAGAGGAGTTCTTCCACACTTTCAACTCTCTCTATGGGGCATCGAAGCAGATCGTCCTGACCTCCGACCGACCCCCCAAGGCGATGGCCACCCTGGAGGACCGCCTCCGCAGCCGCTTCCTCATGGGACTCATCACCGAAGTCCAACCCCCCGAGCTCGAGACCCGGTTGGCCATCCTCCAAACCAAGGCCGAACGCGAGCAGGTCTTCGTCCCCGACGAGGTCCTCCAGTTCATCGCCACCCACGTGAAGGACAACATTCGAGTCCTCGAAGGAGCCTTGATCCGGGCCACCGCCTTCGCCAGCCTCAACCACCAGCCACTGACCCTCGAGTTGGCCGAGACCGTCCTGGCCGACATCGTCTCGGCCGATCAACCCCGGCGGATCACTCCCCAGATGATTCTCGAGACCACCTCGGAGACCTTCGGTTTCAGCATCGACGAGCTTCGCGGGCCCAATCGGCGCCGGCCGCTGGTCACCGCCCGGCAGGTGAGCATGTACGTCTTCCGGGAGTTGACGGACTTCAGCTTTCCGGCCATCGCCCGGGAGTTCGGCGGCCGCGACCACTCCACCGTGATGCATGCGGTCCAGAAGATCACCAACCTGATGAAGGAGCGCCAGCAGATTTACAACCAGGTGACCGAGCTGATCCTCCGCATCAAGACCGGCACCTGACCCACCGTGCCCTTCGCCGCCATTTCCCCGGACGTGAGGTGGCGTGCCGTCCCACCCGGCGTGCGCACGTCTTGTGGAAAGCCGGTCGCCAACCTGTGGCAAATCTGTGGATGCTCCAATAGTTGTCCATAGCCTCTGGCCGCCGGACCCACCCTCCGCCGGCGGTCACCGGGAAACCGGGGATGGACGGTGGAAACAGAAAGCTGTCCTACGCTGCACCGACCGTGGTCGATCCACAATCCACAGGCCTTATTACCATCACTCTTAATTCTAAGTACTTAAAAGACAGTTCAAACCAACACATCGGAAAGGACTCCTAGGTGAAGTTCCGTTGCGAACGCGATTCCTTGGTGGAGGTGCTGACCACCGCCGGGCGAGCCGTCAGCTCCCGTACGACGACGTCCATCGCCCTCAGCGGGGTCCGGATCGAATCGGAGGGAAACCGGTTGATGGTGGTGGGCACCGACCTCGATCTCACCGTGCACGTGTCGACCGAGGCGATCGGTCTGGCCGACGGGGTGTGCGTGGCGCCCTCCAAACTCCTCACCGACATCGTGCGCTCCCTGGAGCCCGGAGCGGTCACCGTCGAATCCGAGCAGGACAAGATCGAGATCGCCGCCGCCCGTTCGCGTTTCAGTTTGCGGACCTTCCCGGCCGATGACTTCCCGACCCTCCCCGAGCCCCCCGCCCCGACCACCCTGCTCCCGGCCACCAGTCTGGTCAACGCTCTCCGCCAGGTGGTGCGGGCGGCATCCAATGACGATGCCCGGCCCCTTCTGACCGGGGTGCTGATGGCCGCCGAGGGTTCCGGCATCCGCCTGGTGGCCACCGACTCCTACCGCCTGGCTCTCCGGGACATCGAGGGCAAGAACGAAGCCCTCGAAACCACCCAGATCCTGGTCCCGGCCCGGGCGCTGGCCGAACTCCAACGCCTCTCGGCCCTGAGCGCCGATGGCCGGGATGGCAGGGTGTCGGCCAACGGTGACGAGGCCGGCGGCTCCGGGCCGACGGTCGGGTTGTCCATCGGTGAGCACGACGTCACCTTCACCGCCGGGGACGTGCAGGTGAGCACCCGGTTGCTCGACGGGAGCTACCCGGACTACCGGCAACTAATCCCGGCCGAGTATCCGAACCGGCTGCACGTGGGCAAGGACTCCCTCCTCGACGCCCTTCGCCGGGTACGGCTGCTGGTCCGCGACAACACCACCCCGGTGCGCCTCTCGATGCGGCAGGGTGGAGTGGACCTGACGGTTGTCTCCCAAGAGGTGGGGGACGCCAGTGAGACCGTGGATGCCGATTTCGAGGGAACCGACCTCACCATCGCCTTCAACCCCACCTACCTGATCGACGGGGTCGACGCGGTCATGGGCGACGAGGTGCTGCTCGAGACCATCGACGCCACCAAGCCGGCCACGGTGAGAGGGGCGGAGCAATCCGAGTTCCGCTACCTGTTGATGCCCGTCCGCGTGTCGTAGACCCCATGATCGGCGGGGCCGCGGCGGCCAACTGATGTATCTCGCCTCATTGAGCGTCTCCGATTTTCGGAACATCGCCGACGCCACCATCGCGCCGGATCCCACCGGAACCACCGTGATCACCGGCCGCAACGGCGCCGGCAAGACCAGCCTGCTGGAGGCCATCGGCTACCTGGCCACCCTGCAGTCGTTCCGGGGATCGCCCCGAGAGGGAATGGTCCGCCTGGGGGCCGACCGCGCCATCCTCCGGGCGGTCACCAGAGTCGGCGACCGGTCGATGGACATCGAGGCCGAACTGGCGGTGGTCGGTCGATCCCGCACCCAGGTGAACCGGCAAACCGTGCATCGCCGCTCCGACCTCGGGGATGCGCTGCGGGTCACGGTGTTCTCTCCCGAGGACATCTCGGTGGTACGGGGGGGGCCGGCCGAACGGCGACGGTTCCTCGACGAGGCGCTGGCGGTGGTCGCCCCGAAGACCGTCCAGCACGCCGAGGAGACCGAAAAGGTTCTCCGGCAACGGGCCGCGCTTCTCCGCCGGGCCGGAGGTCGGCTGAGCCCGGAGGTGGCAGCCACCCTCGACGTCTGGGACGCCCGGCTGGAGACGGCGGGGACGGCTCTGGTGGAGGCCCGGGAGGCCCTCACCCAGCAACTCACCCCGCTGGCCGAGCGGCACTACTCCCGACTGGCCGGGGCGGATGTGAAAGTTGGTCTCCATTACCGGCGGTCGTGGACCGGGACCCTGGGGGAGGCGCTGTCCGCCTCTCGAGCTGACGACCTGGTGCGGGGAATCACCCTGGTCGGGCCCCATCGCGACGAGCTCGAGCTGACCGTGTCCGGCCTGGTCGGCCGGACCCACACCTCGCAGGGGGAGCAGCGGTCGCTGGCGCTGGCCATCCGACTGGCCACCCACCAGTTGGCCACCGACCGCCTGGGGTCGGCGCCGGTGCTCCTGCTCGACGACGTGTTCTCCGAGCTCGACCCGTTCCGGACCCGGGCGCTGCTGGAAGGGTTGCCCCCCGGCCAATCGATCCTCACCACGGCTCTCCCTCCGCCTCCGGAGGTTGCCGCGGCGGCCACCTACGAGGTGGAGCCGGGCGGGACCGTAGGAGCCGTTGTGACCGGCAACGAGGACCAGTGACGGGCCGGGGGAGGGGCGACAAGGGGCCCCGGCCGATCGACGCCTCCCTCGACGCGCTCTCCAACCAACTCGGCCTGGGCGGGTCCCTCGGCCTCGGACGGTTGTTTGCCCGATGGGAACAGATCGTGGGGCCGGCGATGGCCAAACACGTACAGCCGGTTCGGCTCGACACCCAGGCCCTGGTCGTGAACGTCGACCACCCGGCCTGGGCTACCGAAGTACGTCATTTCGGTGACGATCTTCTCGACAAAGTCGCCGCCGCCACCGGCACCCCGCGGGCCGACCAGCTCGAAGTCCGGGTCCGCCGCTGAGGGCCCGGGCAGGCCCCCGACCATCGGCCTGGAGATGGGCCTTCTCCGGCTACAATGGAGCATCGGAAACCGGGGATACCGCGCCGCTCAGAACAGCGCCTTCAGCGCCACGGCCAGGACACCCAGTTTCCCCGAAATCCAGACGAGGTTTGAGAGGACGCGCCCGTGGCGCTGAAATCAGAAGACAAGCGCACCGCGTCCAAGAGCAGCTACGGCGCGGAAGACATCACGGTCTTGGAGGGTCTCGACCCGGTCCGCAAGCGGCCCGGGATGTACATCGGATCCACCGGCCCGACCGGGCTCCACCACCTGGTGTGGGAGGTGGTGGACAACTCGGTGGACGAGGCCATGGCCGGCTTCGCCAAGCGCATCGACGTAACCCTGCTGGCCGACGGCGGGGTCCGGGTCAAGGACGACGGCCGTGGTATTCCCACCGGTCCGATGCCGAAGTACAAGGGCCGCTCGGCCGCTGAAGTAGTGCTGACCGTGCTCCACGCCGGAGGCAAGTTCGGAGAGGGTGGTGCCTACAAGGTGTCCGGCGGCCTCCACGGGGTGGGGGTGTCGGTGGTCAACGCCCTCTCCAAACGGCTGCTCCTCGAGATCGACGTCGACGGTGAGCATCACGAGATGGAGTTCGTCGACGGCGGCCGGCCCACCGGCAAGTTGAAGGTGACCGGTCCGGCGCCCCGGGGGCGCACCGGGACCACCATCAGCTTCTGGCCGGACCCCGCCATCTTCGACGAGATCGAGTTCCGCGCCCAGACGGTGACCGAGCGACTGCAGGTGATGGCGTTCCTCAACAAGGGCCTCGAGATCCGATTCGTCGACGAGCGCCCCGACGGCAAGGCGTCCCAGAACTTCCAGTACAAGGACGGCATCATCGACTACGTGCGCCACCTGAACACCTCCAAGGAGGCGCTGTTCCGCAAGGTTGGGTCGTACACCCGGAGTGAGGACACCATGGAGGTCGAGGTCGCCCTCCAGTGGAACACCGGCTTCTACGAGAGCATCCACTCGTTCGCCAACGGCATCTCCACCATCGACGGCGGCATGCACGAGGAAGGCTTCAAGAAGTCCCTCACCAACGTGGCCAACAAGTACGCCCGGGCCAAGGGCGCCCTGAAGGAGAAGGACCCCAACTTCTTCGGCGAGGACATCCGGGAGGGCCTCACCGCCATCATCTCCGTGCGTCTGCAGGACCCGCAGTTCGAGGGCCAGACGAAAGCCAAGCTGGGCAACGTCCCGGTCCGGTCGTTGGTGGAGCGGGCCACCAACGAGAAGCTGTCCGAGTGGTTCGAGGAGAACCCTCGAGAGGCCAACCAGATCATCCAGAAGGCCGGCCTGGCCTCCCGGGCCCGGGTTGCCGCCCAGTCCGCCCGCGACCTGACCCGGCGGAAGTCGGCGCTGGACGGGGCCGGGCTCCCCGGCAAGCTGGTCGACTGCTCCTCCCGGGACCCCCGGGAGAGCGAGTTGTTCATCGTGGAGGGAAACTCGGCCGGAGGCTCGGCCAAGGATGCCCGCAATCCCAAGGTCCAGGCCATCTTGCCCATCCGGGGCAAGATCCTCAACGTCGAGCGGGCCCGCATCGACAAGATGTTGAAGAACGCCGAGATCCAGGCCCTGATCGCCGCCATCGGCGGGGGTCTGGCCGATGACTTCGACGCCGCCAAGATCCGCTACCACAAGATCATCATCCTGGCCGACGCCGATGTCGACGGTTCCCACATCCGCACCTTGCTGCTGACCTTCTTCTTCCGTCAGATGAAGCCGCTGGTGGAGGGGGGCTTCGTCTACGTGGCCCAGCCGCCGCTCTACTCGACCCGGGTGGGCAAGGAGAAGATCTATCTCAAGGATGACGCGGCCAAGAACGCGTTCATGGCCGAGAACCCGAACCACAAGGACGACTTCCAACGGTTGAAGGGCCTCGGTGAGATGGACTTCAGTGAGCTCCGGGACACCACCATGGATCCCGGCCGCCGCTCGTTGCTGCAGATCGGGGTGGAGCAGGCGGCGCTGGCCGACGAGGTCTGCTCGGTCCTGATGGGCGAGGACGTCGACCTCCGGCGCCAGTTCATCCAGACCAACGCCAAAGACGTCCGGTTCCTCGACTTCTGAGATTGTCGGATGGACCGGTTGCAGCATCAGCCGGCAGGTTGAAAGTACGAAGGTAAGGAAAAGGTATGGCAGCACGCGACGACAACGGAAGCGGGGGCAGCGGGGTCGGCACCGACGAAGTGGTGTCGGGCTTCATCGAGCCCATCGAGATCCAAGAGGAGATGGAGCGGTCCTTCCTCGAGTACTCGATGTCGGTCATCGTCTCCCGGGCCCTTCCTGACGTGCGGGACGGGCTGAAGCCCGTACACCGCCGGATCCTCTACTCGATGTTCGACCAGGGGCACCGACCGGATCGTCCCCACACCAAGTGCGCCAAGGTGGTGGGCGACGTGATGGGGTCCTACCACCCCCACGGCGACTCTTCGATCTACGAGGCGCTGGCCCGCATGGTGCAGGCGTTCTCCATGCGCCACCCGCTGATCGACGGCCACGGGAACTTCGGCGGCACCGGTCCCGACGAGGGCCCGGCCGCCATGCGGTACACCGAGTGCCGGCTGGACGCACTGGCCCTCGAGCTGATGGCCGGGATCGACCAGAACACCGTCGACTTCACCGCCAACTACGACGGCACCACCGAGGAGCCGGTGGTCCTCCCCTCCCGGTTCCCCAACATCCTGGTCAACGGGTGCCAGGGCATCGCCGTCGGCATGGCCACCAACATCCCTCCCCACAACCTGGGCGAGATCATCGACGCCACCGCCCACATCCTCGAGCACCCCGACGCCACCCCCGACGACCTGATGGAGTTCGTCAAGGGTCCCGATTTCCCGACCGGCGCCCTGATCCTGGGCCGCCAGGGCATCCTCGACGCGTTCCGGACCGGGCGCGGCTCGATCAAGATGCGGGCCGTCACCGAGATCGAAGAGGGTCGCGACGGCGCCACCCGGATCACGGTGTCGGAAATGCCGTACCAGACCTCGGTGGCCACCGTCTCGAAGAAGATCGAGGACCTGGTCCGGGCCGGGGATCTCGACGGCATCGCCGAGATCCAGGACGACTCGGCGGGCGGGAACACCAGCCTGGTCATCCGGCTGAAGCGGGATGCCAATGCCAACGTGGTCCTCAACAACCTGTTCAAGCAGACTCCCCTGCAGACCACCTTCAGCGTCAACGCGGTGGCTCTGGTGGACGGGGTGCCCCGCACCCTGAACCTGGCCCAGATGCTGACCTATTACGTGGCCCACCAGGTCGAGGTCATCACCCGGCGCTCGCAGTACCTGCTGGACAAGGCCCGGGCCCGGGCCCACGTGGTCGAAGGCCTGCTGAAGGCCATCGACATGCTCGACGCGGTGATCGCCACCATCCGGGGATCGGACGACCGCCCGGCCGCTCTCGAAGGACTGCAGGCGGCGCCGTTCGAGTTCTCCGAGGAGCAGGCGAACCACATCCTCGACATGACCCTGGCCCGGCTGACCCGGCTCGGACGGTCCAATCTCGAAGAGGAGATGGCCAAGCTGCGGGAAGAGATCGCCGAGCTGGAGTCCATCCTCGCCGACCCGGTCAAGCTGCGGGGGGTGATCGCCGACGAGCTCGGGCAGATCCGGGAGAAGTTCGCCAACGAGCGCCGATCGGTCGTCACCCACGACCCCGGTGACATGAACGTGGAAGATCTGGTCGATGACGAAGAGCTGGTCGTCACCATGAGCCGCGCCGGTTACGTGAAGGCGGTCTCCGCCGACGCATTCCGCACCCAGGGCCGGGGCGGCCGGGGAGTCAAGGGGGCCAGGCTCAAGGAAGAGGACCTCATCGACGATGTGGTCCATACCTCCTCCCACGCCCACCTGCTGCTCTTCTCCAACCGCGGGCGGGTCTTCCGACTCCGGGCCCTGGAGATCCCGATGAAGGAGCGCACCGCCCGGGGGACGGCCATCGTCAACCTGTTGCCGCTGTCGCCGAGCGAGAAGATCCAAGCGGTGATCGGTACCCGCGACTTTTCCGCCGACAACTACCTGGTGTTCGCGACCAAGCTGGGCCAGATCAAGAAGACCGCGTTCAGCGAGTATGACAAGTCGCGTCGCGAGGGGTTCATCGCCATCAATCTCCGGGAAGGCGACGAGCTGGTCCGGGTGGTGGAGACCGGCGGGGATGACGACCTGTTTCTGGTGACCAGCTCAGGGATGACCATCCGCTTCTCCGAACATGACGTCCGGTCGATGGGACGGGATGCCTCCGGGGTGCGCGGGGTCCGGCTGAAGGAGGGGGACCAGGTTGTCTCGTGCGACGTGGCTCGGGACGACACCGACATCCTGATCGTCACCGACGCCGGCTTCGGCAAGCGGACCAAACTCGAGCGATTCAATCGCCAGGCCCGCGGTGGCCAGGGGGTCCGGGGGATCAAGCTCACCGCCAAGCGGGGCCGAGTGGTGGCCGCCTTCATGGCCGGCCTTGACGACGAGATCCTGTTGGTCTCGACGGGCGGGGTGGTGATCCGGACGCCGGTGCGGGAGATCGCGTCGCAGGGTCGGGACGCCACCGGGGTACGGGTGATGAATCTCGACGAGGGCGATGCCGTCGGCGCGGTCGCCCCGGTGGAGTCGGAATCGGCCATCGAAGAGTAGGTCCGCTGCATCCTCTAGCCGTGTCGGCAGCGACAGGCGTTGGTGTAGCGTCGCGATTCTGTTTGCGGGGCTATAGCTCAGTCGGTTAGAGCGCAGCACTGATAATGCTGAGGTCGGAAGTTCGATTCTTCCTAGCCCCACCGTCTGAATGCGCATTTCGGATCAGGCGCAAATTGGACAAAGGGCGCGATCAGGCACTGCCTATGCAAGCGCCTTCTCGTAAAGCGCTGCACCGGGAATCCCGCCGGCGAACTCGCGATATCCGACGGCTACGTACCCCGCATTCTCGTAGCCGTTACCTCCGATGTCAGTCCGGTGCGACTCGGAATCCCGACAAGATCGTGGCGATCAACAAGCCGATCTCGGTCCGTGCCACTCGTGGGTCATCGGCCTCCGCGATGTAAAGGCACCCCTCGCTGAGGGCGCCGAGGAGCACTAGGGCCATTGGGCGCAAGGGCTGGCGTTCGAGCACTCCTGCGTGCATGGCCTTGCGCAGCGCACCCCGTAAGGCCACTGCTCCAAAGCGATTCTCGATGGCTCGTACGTCGTCCCCAGCCAACACGGCACGGGCGTCTTGGAGCACGATGCGCCGAACAGACGGATCAAGGTGGGCGTCGACCCACAAAGAGCAGCCCTTCAGCAATGCGTCCCAGGAGTCAGGTCCGAGGAACTCGGCCACCGCTTTGTCGGACACCTCACGCTGTACCTGCTCGAATACCGCCTTGAAGAGATCCTCCTTGCCATCGAAGTGATGGTAGAGCGCGCCTTTCGTCACTCCAGCACGCGTGACGATCTCATCGGTGCTGGTGTCGGCGTAACCCGTCTCCCCGAAGAGCTGCCGAGCCGCAATGACGAGGGCGGCCCGGGTCGCGTCCCCTTGGGCAACCCGCTTGTCCTTGACAATCAAACTTTCGGTATGCATAATGTCGTACCATTAGTATGTGAGAGAGATACTCTCAGTATGGTACCACAGAGGAGACCCGATCCATGCCGAAATACGTGATTGAGCGGGAGCTACCTGGCGCGGGAAAGTTGACCAGCGACGAACTCCGGGATATCAGCCAGAAGTCCAACAAGGTCATCTGCGATCTCGGCCCTGAAATTCGTTGGCAGCAGAGCTATGTGACCGACGACAAGATCTACTGCGTCTATGTCGCACCAGACGAAGACATTCTCTTCGAACATGCCCGCTGCGGTGGGTTCCCGGCCGACAGGATCTCCATGGTCACTTCGGTGATCGATCCGTCAACGGGAGACTGACGATGAATTCAGCCCGTATTCTTCGATTTCTAGGCGCTGGATTTGGTGTGCTGCGACGCTGATCAGTGCCTGCAATACCGGCACCTCCTCCACAACTTCTGCTGCCGGCAGCGGTGACAAGACGGCGTTCTGCAATGACAACGCCACGCTCGACAAGGCGTCAACGACAGTCCATCAGCAGTCCGACCTGATTCCTGTCTTGAAGGCAAACCAGGCGACGATCAACGACTTCAAGGCCAACGCACCCTCGGACATTGCCAGCAGTGCCGATACGATCGTTACTGCCGTCGGCAACGCCATCGCCTCCGGGGATGTTTCTGCATTCGGGACCCAAGCGATCCAAGATGCCGGAGCCAAGGTCGACGCCTACTGTGGCCAGGATTCTGACGGCACTCCCGTTAGTGGCGGTTCGACGACCCCGACCACCTGAGCCACACACGCGTGCAATGGGGGCTCAGGGATCTAAGCGAAGACGGACAATTCCCCTAGCGACGACGCGCCCGATCGTCGGATCTGGGATGCTCAGGTGTCTCATACCCGCATGCGTCAACCGTTCTGAAGATGACCCACACCGCCGGATGGGTGGGGCATCCTTAGCGCCCGGCAGAGTCGGGTGCTAACTGCCGCAAGCATCCAAACGCGGCTTACATCCGAAACCGCATCAGCCTGCCAATACCCTCCGAGGGCACGAAAAGGGCGCGGGTACCCGTGAGTCAGCCTCGGTCTCGATGCGCGCTCACGCCATGGACCTGGTCCCCTTGGGTCGGCAAGTGTCCTCGTGCGCGCCCTTTCAGTCCTGATAATGCTGAGGTCGGAAGCTCGATTCTTCCTAGCCCCACCAGGTCGATCGTGCCTTTCCAGTATGATCGCTTGGGTGAGAAGGGCGCGATAAGGGCGCAGCTCACAGAGTGGCTGCCGAATGTAGCCGCCGAGCGCGTCTGCTCGGGGCCCTGCCGTCCATGCCGAGAATCTCCCGCAAAATGTCTGATGTCCGCTTGGGTCGGGTGTCACTGCTGCCCCGGTTCGCCGGATGTTGGCGCTCCGGGCGTCTGCCTTGATCAGCCCCTGAGCACTACCACCTCGACATGCTCGTCGCGGCCGCGTACCTCGACGAGTTCGGCTCGGGCGCCGGGGTAGTTAATGGAGACAAGATCGTAGAGCTCCGATGAGAGCACAACCTCACCCGGCGAAGCGTGCGATTGGAGGCGCGCACCGACATTCACCGCGTCGCCAAGGGCCGTGAAGTCCATTACGGTTCCGGACCCGACGTTGCCGACGAACGCGATCCCTGCGTTTGCCGCCACTCCGACCGGCAAGTCCCCAACCGCGGCAGCGAGGTCGAGGGCGGCAAGGGCAGTCTTGCGACGGTAGGAGGAACCCGCGATCCCGGGGATAAACAGCGCCAGCACTTCGTCGCCTATCAGCTTGTCGACCAACCCGTCGTGATGAATCAACACATCAGTCGCTTTTGCATAGAACTGATTCAGACGGTTGGCGAACTCGGTTGCGCTGGACTGTTCGCCCATTGTTGTCGAGCCACGCACGTCAGCGAATACCAGACCAATGTCGATCTCGATTCCTCCGCTGGGCAGTTTGTCGAAGCAGGACTGGCATAGGTTCGGATTCTTACGCGACGGCCTACGACCAACTAGCCCCAAAACCTTGCCACCCAAGCCACCGAATGGGTTCTGGCACAATTTGCAGCGGGGATCGTGGGGCAGGAGCCGAAATACCCGCTGCGCCTTTTTGAGTGGCTCGTAACCGTCAATGAGGAGCCTCTGCCAATCGATGGGCTTTGCCACTGGGTCTCCTTTATCGCCGGTCCGGGCCGCCGTTGCAGGCGGCGGTTGTTGGTCAAGTTCACCGCCGCCGATCGGCATCTGACGGCGTTGCATTCTGTCGCGACCGACTCGTCCTCTCCACGTCGGCCGCGCCAGCGATGCCCGTCCCCGAAGTGCCGCGAGGTGGCGAGTTCACAGTTGGAATCATGGTTTTGTCCAAAGCGCCGCTGAGTCGGCGTACGGGGATACTCAGGTCGAATCACGGGTAGCAGGACCTCGAACTCCATCTCGTCCCATTGCACGGTCAACCGTCGGGCTTCCGCCGGCAGGTCTCAGCTGGCGAGGGCCAGCTTCCTGCCGGGGTGCTGGGCTCACAGGTATGCGGTGGTCCTCATATGACGATGTGCGACGCAATCCATTTCCGTTTGCAGGCGCTGGTGTGGGGGGCTGAAGCATTTCGATTTGGGCATGTCTTTCATTGGATCGACGAGCCATGAGCATCTCCCTCAGGGTGTTCGCGGCGCCGCGAGCGAGCGACCAATACCGTCTTCTACGGCGCACCCCCCAGAGATGGACGTATCGAGATCGAGGGGCGATGCGTATCTGAGCGGCTGTCACTGACCACGGCGCAAGCTCCACATCAATGCGTGCATACCTGCAGATCCTCGGACCTCGTCCGACCAAGCGTGCCCGCGCTCGCAAGATTGGCATACCGCCGATGTTGAGTTGTTCGAACGACGATTCGAAAACCATGCTGCCGACTCCAGACAGCACCACGGTTGTACCAGCCGTGAAGGCATCCGGATTCGCGATCTCGGACCTTATCGATGCCGGTGGACGCTCCACGGTTCTCGTGACGTCGCGGTCGAGAGCGCTCGACTGCGGAGGAAAAACCGGCCTTGGCGGGCTTGTCGCGAAGACGCCTGGTGGAGGCGCGGAGGCCTTCTGCGGTTGCATATTTGTCAGGGTCAACTCGACGCAGACCGCAAGATCGACCCGAGGCGAGTCCGCAGAAGGATTCCGGCTGTGATGGCAACGGCGATCAAGGCAGCCGCCAGTGCGACGAGGGCCACTTCCCAACTGGCCATCCCCGTAGTCGTGACGGGAGAAGCATTGACCGATACGGGCCCGGCGACCGGATCGCGCACGGGCACCGCGAATGCCGCAGGGGCACCCGCCACGAGGCCGACCACCGAAACGACTAAAATACCGGCGGTTGCGATTGGGTGGGTAAGTCGCTTCATGTCTTTGTTCTCCTTTGGTTAGGGCCGGCCAGCGGCTGGGACCAGCTCCGCCGTCGCAGGGTCGATGGTGGTCCGTACCTCGCGGATGGAGTCGACGGGGAACCCCCCACAGCGGCCGTGCTCTCTGAGGATGTCCTCGCCGGTGGCCAGGTAGACGCAGGTGATCTTGTCGTCGCTCACGTAGCTGTGCAGCCACTGGACGTCTGGGCCTAGGTCTCGAAGGACCTCGTTTGACTTCTTGGCGATGGCTGCGAGGTCGGCAGCGTCCATCTGGCCAGCACCGGGGACGGTCCGCTCGATCAAGTACTTGGGCATGGGTTCTCTCCTTGCTGAATTGGACGTGGTGGTTCCTGATACCAAGGTACGGACGCGAAGGGGCGGGGTCATGAGGCATTCACCCCATGGTTCGGGTGGCCGTGACGCACCGCCGATAGCATTCCTGCATGGCGGATTCGGGAGTCCAGCTAAAAGACCTGCTGGTGGCGCTCTCCTTGGCCACTGACCTCGGGTTCGGCCAGCCTTCCGAACACATGCTCCGCTCGGCGCGCATCGCCATGCGCGTTGGGGAGCGGCTGGGCCTTGAGACGGATCAGCTGGCCACGCTCTACGACGTAAGCGTGCTCACCTACGTCGGGTGTCCCGTCTATGGCAACGAAGCTGCGATGCTTTTCGGCGACGACATCGACTTCCGGGCCCACGCTGTGGAGGTCGACCTCGCCGGGTTCCCAGCGATGGTCTTCATGCTTCGGCGAGCCGGCTACGGCACCTCGGCTTTCAATCGCGCTCGCCAGGCTGCGGCGCTCATGGCAAGCGGGGGGCGGGGCATGATCGAACAGATGGCCAATCACTGCTCGGCGGCCGGTGCTCTGGCCGACCGGCTGGGCCTGGGCGGCGAGGTTCGAGCTGGTATCGAACAGGCCTACGCCCGCTGGGACGGGCAGGGCGTTCCGCGTGGCCTGGCGAAAGACGGGCTCGCTCTGTCAGCCCGCATCTCACATGTGGCGGAGGCCTGCGAGGTGTTTCAGCGCAATGCCGGCGTGGAGGCGGCAGTCGACGTCGTCCGCTCGAGGAGTGGCACCCACTTCGACCCTGAGATCGCCGCCGTCGTGTCGCAGAACGCTCAGTCGTTGTTCGACGGCATCGCCGAAGACACCGTCGACGAGATCCTCGCCGCCGAGCCAGTCGACCGCCCGTATCTGACGGATGACGAGTTGGACGTTGCTTTGGAGGCGTTAGGCGACTTCTGCGACCTTCGATGTCCCTACTTTGCCGGACACGCCCGGGGGACAGCCGACCTGGTGGCCTCCGCAACCGAGCTCATGCAGATGCCGTCGACCGAGGCGACCCTCACCCGCCGAGCCGCGCTCGTTCACGACGTGGGGCGCTTCGGCGTGACGGGATCGGTGTGGGACAAACCCGGACCGCTCACCGCCAGCGACCAGGAGCGAATGCGGCTGCACGTCTACTACGTGGAACGGATCTTCAACAGGCCCGAAGCGCTCCAAAGAATTCGGTCTCCTGGCTGCGACACACCACGAGCGCATGGACGGCTCCGGCTACCACCGTGGGGTAGCTGGGACCATGCTCTCTTCGCCGGCCCGGGTGCTCGCGGCCGCCGACGCTTACCAAGCAATGACTCAGCGCCGTCCGCACCGCGACGCCATGGCCGAGGATGACGCCGCCCGCCAGTTACGCACCGAAGCGGCCCAAGGAAAGCTTGATCCAGCTGCGACCGACGCGGTCCTCGCGGCGGCCGGGCACGCGAAGAGCCGCTCGCGCGCGGGCGGACCGTCGGGGCTCACGACCCGCGAGAGCGAGGTACTAGCCTTACTGGCTCAGGGACTACCCAATAAGGGCATCGCCCGGCAGCTGGGGATCAGTCCGAAGACTGTGGGCAACCACATCGAGCACATCTACACCAAACTCGACGTGTCGAACCGCGCAGGTGCCGCCATGCATGCAATGCAATACGGGCTCGTGGGACCGACGATCGGGCGCTGAAAGACGAATCCATCGCGCGTTTATACGCGTGTGCGCTGCGATTCGGGGGCATTCGCTAAGGGTTGCGAAGCGCTCTGACCTGCTGTGATTGTCCATCAGCGTCCGCCCCTATACCCGTCGATGGCACTGATAATGAAGAGGTCGGAAGTTCGATTCTTCCGAGCCCCACCAGGTCAAACGTGCCTTTCCAGTATGATCGCTTTGGTGAAAAGGGCGCGATAAGGGCGCGGCGCAGCGGATCGTTGCCCGCTTCATGGTCGAGGGCGCGTCTTCCAATTGGCGGCACTTCGGAAATGAGCGGCGCGCCGGCCACCCTGTCGGTCCCGCGCTCGCGATAGTTGCCTGCCCATGAACGGCACTTATGGGCTAGTTCTGGAAGCCAAGGAAGGCCGCTTGCTTTCGGCAGTTGCGCACTCGTCGTTGCCGCCTTCCAGAGTTGTGCGAGGCGGGCGCTAGGCGGTTGCCGAGGCGAGCAGCACCACGTTCGAGAAGATCACCGGCTTCGAGCCGCCCCCCGCATCGGCTGCGGCCTGCGTGATCGCGTTCCAGGCCTCTTCTTGGGCCTCTCCTGCATGCTGCTCGATCATCGCCCGAATCGGGGCGGAGATCGCCCTGACGTAGGCGGTGAAGTCCTCTGGCGAGTCGAACTCGAAGGTGACCTCGTCCTGCTCTACCGCGACCTTCGAGAAACCACCCCCTTCGAGCAACCCACCGATGGCAGCGGGGGTGGGCCGCGAGAGAGGCCCGGGCGTTCCGGCCGGGGGCGGGGGCACGTTGAGCCGCTTCATCGTCGTCCTCATGGGAATCGACAGGAAAGGGACTTGGTCGGGCCCGCCCCACGAGCTGATCGCCATCCGCGAACCCGGCTTGAGGAAGCCTCGGATGCGCCCTGCGGCGGCCTCCGCGTCAGGCTCGAAGATGATTCCCCAGCGCGAGACGGCGGCGTCGAAGCTCGCGTGCGGAAAATCAAGGCTGGAGGCGTCCGACTCGATGAACTCGACGTTGTCCAAGCCGGCCGCCGCCGCGCGTTCACGCCCAAACGCGAGCATTTCGGCGGAGATGTCCGTGGCCACAACGCGGCCTTCCGGGCCGGCCTTACGCGCGGCGGTGAGCGCGGGCTCGCCATAGCCGGCGGCGACATCAAGGACCCGGCTTCCCGACTGCACGCCAGCGAGCTCCACCAGCCGCTCGCTGATGTGCCTGTCTGCACGGTCATTGAAGTCGCTCCACTCCATCCATCCCACAGCCGCAGAGTCCCAGTGCTTGTGCTGCGCTTCGCGGAAATCGACCGGGTCGATCGCGTTGGAGTCCATGCTCGCTCCTCTTTACCACTCTATTGCAGTGAACCTTGAGGCTAGCGCTATGGCAAGCGTTCATTGCCGCTCTGGCGAATGTCTACACGAGCGCCTTCTCGTAAAGCGCCACAGCGGGAACCCCACCGGCGAATTCGCGATCTCCGACGAGTACGTACCCGGCATCCTCGTAGTATTCGCGCAGAGCAACATTCGTCCGAACGCAGTCGAGTCGTGCACGGCGATGCCCTGCTCTTGTGATCCGCTGTTCAGCCCAGTCAAGCAGTGATCGTCCGAGCCCCAGGCGTGCAAATGCGCGATCGACCATCACCATGTGAACGTAGCCGGCGGCTTCGTTGCGACTCCCCCAGACAAATGGGTCTTCCCACACCAACGTCAGCGAGCCGATGAGGTCGTCGTCCCGTCGTGCCGCAAAGACCCAGCCCTGTGCCACGCACAGCTCGATCCAAGAAAGGGGCAAGTCGCCCGGACGCCACTGGTCGATGCCATGCTCGACCATCCAAACTGCCAGCGCGTCTCGAAGCCGGAGCATCGCCACCGCGTCGCGGGGTGATGCCTGGGACGACCACAACGTCACCTTGTTCGGTCGTCAAGCGGTTGTCCACGAAACCCGACATGTTCAGCATGATGACCGATCTGGAGTACCCGTGCTACGTCGGACTGCAGGTCGACCGTTGTTCGGCCGTCTTCGTCCAGACCGTCACGACGCCTGTTCCGAGATGATCTGGGCCCGGCAGCAACCGCTCCATCGACTTCACTTTCTTCCATACAGCCAGTGTCTCAGCAGCCGACTCAATCGCGGCATGATCACGAACGTCAACAAGGGAACGAGAGCCAGGGGGAACAACGCGGCACGGCACGGGATGGGCCAGCTTTTCACCGAGGGAACCACGAGCCAGTTGAAGAGGATGCTGAGCGGATACACCGCAGCGAAGGTCACGACTGCCATTTTCCATTTGAGCGGCGGCAAGACGGTCTGGCCCGGGAGACTGAACCAGGTCTCCAAGCCCGTCTGACGGCGGCCTTGTTCTGTTGCGATCCCTTTGAGTTTCGCCACCATTCCAGCGCGTTCATCGGAGCCCATCCACCGTTCGAGTAGCTGGGTGGTGGTGAACCGGAAGACCACGTGGTAGGCCCCACCAGGAACGTCCGGACGCAACCATGCTGCACCCATGTGGCCTTCCTCGCGCGTTGCGAGGGTTGTCATGTCATGTGCCCAGGCCTCGAAGGCAGCCTCCTGGCCGGGGATGACATTCCAGGTGATCACCTGGGTGGCGCTCTCGGACTCAGGAAGAGGATCGACCATCACGAGAAGGTACCCAAACGAGGGGCGCGTAGTAAGGGCTGACCCACACGGAAATGCTCGATGTGTATCGAAATGGGCGGGCATCCGGAAAGTGCCGATGTGGGGCGACATGGTGCCCCAGTAGGCTCGCGCCGGGAGTGGGTGCGGCCCTTCGGCACTTCGGGGCTGGTCCGGGGAGTCACGAAAGTCCCGTCAGGTAACCGATTCGGCGTCTGGTCAGACAACCTTTAGAGGTCGAGGACCGAGATGACGTCAGTAGCTTGGAGTGGACCGTAGACGTGTGGGAAGCGCTCTACCTCACCACCGGTGCCGGGCTCGTATCGAGTCTCGGCACTCAGAAGGGTGGGGTCGACCCCGAGGGCGACCACCTTCGATCCCGAAGGGAAGTACGCCTCTCTCACCGGAGCCAGCTGTTGCTCGTCGCAGCAGTGGAGGAACTCATCTCGCGCCTGGATAGCGACCGTGGCCGACCCTCGCCTCGATTCCCATTCCCGTGCCAGCAGTAGGTAATAGATCATCGGTAGTTACACTATGGGGCCGCCCACGGTTCAGTGGCTGCTCCGTGCCGCTGGGATCGATGCGTTCTTCCCCACGGCACCGGCGCTGGCCCCAGTGGGGTAGGAGTTTGCTTTCGGCTAACCCGCCTCAAACGGCACCATGGGATAGCCCGAGAACTGATTTGGAGTGAAGTTTCGGGGACACTTCCCCCGATGGCTGGCAACTGGCCATCGCGATGCCGTCTACCCCCCGAATTTTCAACCTTTACCTTGCTCGCCTTCAGTTGGGATTGGTGTCGGATCGTGAGGCGGGGATCGTCCGCACTATCCGATTCAAGAGTGGAAAGGTTCATGGTGGTCTTGGTCGGCGCCGCGCCTAGCGTGCGAACAATGACACGACTCGACCGCCTTGCCGCCAACCTACGAAAGTGGCGCATCGAGTTCATCCGGCCTGGTGACAGTGACCTTTCGGGGTCATTGCTGTGGCGGGCAGGCCAAATTGCATTGACCGTCGTGATCGTCGCGGTCAACCTCATTGGTTTTGCTGCCGTCCTGGTCGTGGCGATTGCCGTGATCCCGCCACCCACTGTCGCCGACCCGAGCCATGTGCGGAACGTCAACGCAATCGTCGCGGCCGGGTACATCCTTTTGGCCGTCCCAATTGGGGCGTTCGTCGGCACCCGGGGCTTGTTCGGGTTGCGCCGCTGGCTGAGCGAGGATCGGCCCGCCACTGTTGTTGAGCAGCGGATCGTGCTTCGGGCGCCGCTGCGCCTGTTCCTCGTGCAAGTCGCTCTTTGGCTCGGCGCGGCTGGCCTGTTCGGTGCACTCAACTCTGCTTTTAGCGGGCTCCTTGGGATCCAGGTCGCGATCACCGTCGCCATTACGGGAATCACGACCGCCTCGTGCTCCTACTTGCTGTCGGAGCGGATCTTGCGAAGCGCGGCGGCACGAGCCCTTGCAGTGGGGATGCCCGAGCGCCTTGCCGTTCCCGGCGTGGCGACGCGAGCCGTGTTGGCATGGGCGCTTGGTACCGGACTACCGGTGATCGGTGTCGTGGCAGTGGGGATTTTGCAGCTCACGGGCGAGAACCAGGCGACGCCATTCCAGCTTGCCGTGGCAATGGTCGTGCTCGGCGGTATCGGGATTGCGGTTGGCGTGCTTGCAGTGAGCCTGGCGGCCAGAGCCTCCGCAGACCCGCTCGAATCGGTGCGACGGGCCCTCGCCAGAGTGCAACATGGTGAATATACGATGCGAGTCCCCGTTTACGACGGCACTCAGATCGGACAGCTCCAGCTCGGCTTCAACCAGATGGTCGCCGGCCTTGCCGAACGGGAGCGAATCCGCGAGATGTTCGGTACCTATGTCGATTCTGAGGTGGTCGACTACATCCTCAAGGAGGGCGGGACCCTCGACGGCGAGGAGGTCGAAGTCACGATCATGTTCATTGACGTCCGAGACTTCACTGGTTTCGCCGAGCGCACGTCTGCGCGAGATGTGGTCGTGGCGATCAACCGACTTTTCGGACGTATCGTGCCGATCATTCACGATCATGGCGGGAGAGTGGATAAGTTTGTCGGGGATGGCCTGCTCGCTGTATTCGGCGCACCGCGTCGGCAAAGTGATCATGCCGACCGGGCCTTTGCCGCAGCCATCGAGATCGACCGCCGCATGGATTCGGTGTCATCAGTCGAGCTAAAGGTTGGGATCGGCTTGAACTCCGGTGTGGTGGTCGCGGGCAATGTGGGAGCAGTGGGCCGCCTTGACTACACCGTGATCGGCGATGCAGTCAACATCGCTAGTCGAGTTGAGGCGGCGACCCGCGAGACCGGCGACACAGTACTGGTGACCGAGCGCACCAAGGAGCTGCTGACCGAAAGCCAGTCCCCTTTGGTCGAGCGAGTCGGCCTGACGTTGAAGGGGAAGAGCGAGACGGTGCGCCTCTATGCCGTTGAGTGACGAGCTTGGGGTGGGTAGCCGTGCTCGCCGTGCTGAAGGAGGTCGAAGAGAGCCGAATCAGGCCCCGTCGAGACAGCACCCTTCACCAGCTGACCGACCTCGGCGGGTCACGCGACGAGTCCGTCGTTGCTCGTGATCGTGGGTTGATCGCACACTGTCCCCTTATGCCCATAACCCCGGTCTGTCACCCGGCGCTCCCCTCGCACCGAACCCCGGAACTGGGGCCACAATTAGCGCGGGGACTTGTGCTGCCAGATAGCCTCTACTCCCAGAGAGTTGCCAGCCAAAAGAAGCGGCATTCGTTGCCTTCACGAGGTGCCGAAAAGGCATGCCAGAGTTCCCTGCGATTATTCACGTGGCGCTAACGATTACGAGCCTCGAACGGAGCGTGCCTTGGTACAAGGCTCTGTTCGGCTCGGACCCGATCCTTGACGAGGACACAGGTCCTTTTAGGCGTGTCGCTTGGCTCACGAGTGACACAATCGTCGGTCTAACTCAGTTCCCTGATTTGAACAGCACTCAGCCGTTCAACGAGCGCCGGCCGGGTCTCGATCATCTGGCTTTCGGCTGTGCCAACCGCGATGAGTTAAAAGCGTGGGAGATCCGCCTGAACGAGCTCGGCATCCCCAACGGTGGCATCGTGGACGCACCTTCGTACTCGGCATTGTCATTTCGAGACCCCGACAACATCGCACTCGAGTTCTTCGCACCCGAGACTAGGACGGGCTGAGTATCCGACTGCTATCCGACGCTGCACGGCCATCCCCTACCGCCGGATCGTGGGCGTACACAAACTCGTTCATTCCCGAAATACCACTAACCCCTCCGAGGGCGCGAAAAGGGCGAGGGTACCCGTGAGTCAGCCTCGGTCTCGATGTGCGCTAAGCCAAATGAACTGGTCGTATTTGGTCGGCCTGTGTCCTGATGCGCGCCTGTTCAGCCTTCACACGGCTGAGGTCGAAGGTTCGAGTCCTCTTGCGCCACCAGGACAAACGTACTTATCTGGGTCAGATCGCTTTAGTGAAAACGGCGCGATCAGGGCGCGGCTCACCAAGTGGTTGTTGAAAGCAGCCGCCGATCGCGTCTGCCGCCTTGGGTTCAGTCTCGGAGAATTGGCACGCCCGGCCAGAGTTGGCATTGCTGACGGTTTGTCCTGCTCTTCCAGGAACTCGGACAGATGCCGAGTTGATCACCTTCGTCATCGAGCATCAGCACTCTGACCCGCGAGATGCTTTCATGAGCTAGGGGAGAGCCATCTCCCGCGCGCCCCCATTGGTGCGAACACGAACGGTGAACCAGAAGGTACTCCCCCTGGCGAGCTGGCTCGTAACCCCGCAGTCGCCTCCCATGAGGCTGACAAGTTCTCTGCTGATGGACAAACCCAGACCACTGCCCCCGTACTGCCGAGACGTTGACATGTCAGCCTGCACAAACGGATGAAAGATGGTATCCAGCTTGTCGGGATCGATCCCGACACCCGTGTCCGTGACCTCGAACCGAAGCACGACGTCACCACCATCTGATTCGAACTCAGTGACACGGACGGCAATTTCACCCTCTCGTGTGAACTTGATGCCGTTGCCGACGAAATTGGCCAGGACTTGACCCACCCGAAATGGATCACCGCCAACCATCGCCGGGACGGAGGTGCCGATCTCCTCCACCAATCTGAGCCCTTTGGTCTTCGCCAGAGGTGTCAACAGGTGAAGGACATCGTGCACCACGGCTTGCACGCTGAATTCGACGTCCTCGACGCTGACCCCTCCCGCTTCGATCTTCGTATAGTCGAGGATGCCGTTGATAATGGTCATGAGCGCAGTGCCTGAAATGCGTATGGTCTCCGCGTAGTCGCGCTGCACATCGTCGAGTTCGGTTTCGAGGAGGAGTTCGGACAGTCCCATGATTCCGTTCATCGGCGTACGGATCTCATGGCTCATGTTGGCCATAAAATTGGACTTGAGCTGAGATGCTTCGTTCGCCTGGATGGCCGAATGCTCAAGCCGGCGCTCGAAGTTCTTCCGATCTGTAATGTCGAGAAGTCCGCCCAGGAAATAGTCGCCGTCTCCGTCGGTTCCATGGACCAGGCGGATACGCACGGCACCCCAGACGATATGCCCGTCGGCGTGGATAAAACCGCCCGTATAGTTCAGTTCCGGGATTCTCCCCTCCAACAGCGCCCCGACGCCTTCGCCAACCATATGTGCATCGTTGGGGTGGCTGACTTCAGCCACGGTCATTGATTTCATCTGATCGGCCGAATAGCCGAGAATGTCGCACACTGCCGGATTGACCCGAATGAACTGGCCGTCCATCGACACCTGGACGAGGCCGACTGGGGCCAGATCAAATACCGTCTTCCACCGTTTCTCAGCCGAGGCCAGCGCGCGTTCGACTTGCTTCCGATCTGTGATGTCGCTCAGACATCCGACGGCCCCGTTGACTGTGCCGGCGCTATCTGTCAGGGCCCGCAAACTCAGCAGACACACTCGTTTCGTATCGACTCGCTGGCTCGGCTCCGCCACCGGCGGACGGAGTCGGATCTCGAGGTCGTCGACTCGCTCGTTGGCGAAGACCGCGGCCATCGCCGCTTCGAAGAGAGACCGATCCTCGGCGACAACCGATGACATCTGGGAGTCGATCGTGGACATGGGAGGCACGCCCACGATCTCGTGCAGGCGATGGTTGGTCAAAGTGACGTGTTGGGTTAGGTCGACCTGGAACACGCCGATCGGCAGTGCCTCCGACAGCCGTGTCAACGACTGCTCTTGACCGAGACGCTCGTCCTCGACTCTGGCCTGCTCCACCGAGACCCGTGTCATCGAGCTGACCACGATCGGGTTGGTCGGCCCCTCGAACCGGTTGGCCGAATCGATCCACTCCCAGGACCCCTCGGCGTTCTGGTATCGGCCCCGCCAGACGCCGACCTCGCCCGGGGAGGTGATCATCTCCATCCAGGCGGCGACTGCGCTCGGCCGATCCTCGGGATGGATGAACTCGGTCGAAGGCCGCCCGACAAGGTGTTCAGGCCGCCAGCCGAGCAGGTCGAAGATGGCCTCGTCCACCGACGTGATGACGCCCGCGGCGTCGCGCGTCACATGGACGGTGACCCCCGCCTGGTCTTCAGTCCTTCTGAGCAAGGCGCCCCCCAACCGCTTCTTGCGGCTTCGGCCCAAGCCCCACAGCCTCATGAGGCATATCCGCCCCCTATACCAGTAGTATCCTAGTACTATTAGTACCCAAGTTGAAATGGGCTCCGGATCCCCGACATCGAGAGATCGGTAGCATCCAGAAATGGCCAAACGTCTTACGAGGGCCGAACAGCGGGTGGAGACGCGCACGCGGCTGCTAGAAACAGCCGAGCTCGTATTTACTGAACGGGGCTTCCGTGCAACGTCCGTCGAGGACATCGCCGAGGAGGCGGGCTATTCGAAGGGAGCGATCTACTCGAATTTCGAGAACAAGGACGAGCTGTTCCTCGCGGTGCTCGAACGACGTGTCGATGCGCGAATCCTCGGCGTGGAATCAAGTATCGCCTCCGACGCTCCGATCGCGGTCCAGGCAAAGCAGGCAGGTGACGCGTGGCTCGATGTCTTTCGGAACTCGCAATGGAGCCTTTTGCTCATGGAGTTCGCGATCCATGCCGCCCGGCGACCCGAGCTGCGGGACAGGTTCGCCGAACGGAACCGGAGTATGCGTTCCGCGATCCCCAGCGCCATCGAGCGCCGCCTAGCCACACTCGAGTTGGTGGCTCCCGTGCCTGTCGAGGACCTCGCGACTATTTTCTTCGCCCTCGGCAGCGGGTTCATCTTCGAGAAGCTCATCGACCCCAAGGGCGTGCCCGACTCGCTGTTCGGCGACGCTCTCGCCCTGCTGCTCGGTGGGCTCACGAGTGGTGACGGGGCGAAGCCGATGACGCCATCGTCCACCGGATCGAGAAGGCCCCCTCCACCTTCAGCCGGGAAGTGGCGGCCAACGGCGGCCGGGAGGACTACCGGCCCTGGGGCGGCTACCTGAGGGCGGCCGAACGGGCCCGCCGGCCTAAACCCTCCGAGTTCAGCGCGGGCGACTCCGGGTGTGGCCGTACGCCGAGTTGGTGGTGCGCATTCCGGCCCACCTCGCGAGCCTAACGAGCGACCCAAAGCCCAAGGGCGGGCTGGGCTACGTGCTCGAAGCGTTCTCCGCGGGCGTCGACGGCCGGGCCGGTCGACGTCAAAGCGTCGACGCCCAAATAAGCGAGCTCGTCGTCAAGCGCCCGCCAGCCGTAGCCGACGGCGGTGAGCTCCTCGGGAGTGAGGCCGCCACCGTCGGGATCGGTGCAGTAGGTGATGGAGAACCGGCCCTCGGAGCTCCCGTGGATGAGATGTGCCATGGTCCCGGGTGACGCCTGAAGCTCGGCATCGTGCGCGGCCGCGACGAGCACGGCGTCGCGCCCCAAGTAGCCGTGCCGACGGATGAGTCGGTCGATCGCCGGGTCCTCTCCAAACCGCTCGACACCGGGGGCGAGCACGATCAGCTCCGCGCCGGGCGCCAGGGCGCGCCGGGTGCGGTAGATAGCCTTGTTGCCGAGCCAGGTCGAGCGGAACTCGCGGGCGTCAAGCCAGCAGGTGGCCCGCCCCCACGGCTCGTCGACCAACGTGATGTTGCAGCGCCGGGCCAACCCCGCCGCTTGGCGGAAGGCGGCGGCGCCGCTGCGGCCGGTCCCTCCCCGGCCGCTGAGCACGGCGCGCAACGTCTCGCCCCGTGGGCTGGCCTCCACCACCGTCAGAACGAAGAGGACATCGAAACGTGGCGCCAGCATGCGGTCGAAGGCAGTGTCGACGAGGTCGCGGACCGGCGTTGCGGTGTCGCCGATGATCGTCTCGACACCCACCAGTGCGCCTAGGAGGTGGCTGGCGCCGATGAACGACGCTCCGCCAAGACCGACGACGAGGTTCTTGGCGTAGCCCGCCATGCCGACGACCTCGTGGGGCAGCACCTGGCCGAGCGAGATGACAAGATCCCACCTCTCGAGCAGGGCGGATGCCACCTCTACGACGACCTCGGTGTCGAGCAGGCCGCCGCTGACCGCTACCACCTCATCGGCGCCCAGCCTCCCGATCTCGCCCACGCCGTGGCGCCAGTCGTGGACCAGGAGTTCCGAAGCGTCCAGGTGGCCGCCGAAGAGAAGATCGGCGTCGTCGTCGTCCATCGCTCGGTGCGTGCCGAGTGCCGGCATAATTGCCACCCGGCAGCTCCGCTGTTCGAGCCGCTGGATCAGCCGCCAGGTCAGCTCGCCGGCCCGTGACGCGACGCGGGTCTGGTCGGGCGGCACCAGAAGCACCCGGGTCACGTGGCTGTCGACCATCGAACCGACGATCTCGTCGGCGACCGCGTCGAGATCGTCACCGTCGAGTGTGGCGTCGAGACCGCCCCACGTCGCCAGCGGGCTGAGACACCGCGCCGGCTCGGCCAGCGCCCCCAGCACCGAGGCGAGGAGCTCGTCGGGCGCGGCCGTGGCGTCGAATGCCAGCACGTCGACCTCGTCGTCTTCAGGCGGCTGCAGCGTCGCCAGTTGGCCGGCCGCGAGGTCGGGCCCGGCGAAGTGGTCCCGCCGTGCGACGAGACGCGCCCGAGCGTCCGCTTCGTGGATCCGGAGCCAGACGAAGCGGACTTCCCCGATGAGCCGGAGCGCGTCGCGGTGGGGCCGGGTGAGCGCGGAGCAGGCCACGACCGCCGGTGACGCGGCCCGGGCGGCGCGCCGCGACCGCCGCCAGCCAGGCCCAGCGGTCGTCGTCGACCAGTGCCATACCCTGGCGCATCTTCGCGATGTTGGTCTTCGAGTGGAACTCGTCGGCTTCGATGAGCGGCTGGCCAAGCGACCCGGCCAGCTTCCCTCCCAGGGTCGACTTGCCCGCCCCGGCCACGCCCATCACGACAACGGTCGCCGGCACCGTCATCACCGCCTGAAGCCGTAGAGGTCGAGCGCGTTCTGGCCGCAGAGCGCCACCGCCAGCCTGCGCAGAGCCTCGTCCTCGGGCACCACGCCCCGGGCGACGCCCTGGCCGAGAACGTCGCAGAGCACCCGGCGGTACAGTTCGTGGCGGGTCATGGAGAGCCACGAACGGGAATCGGTGTGCATGCCGACGAACGTGCCGAGTACCCCCTGGGCTCCGAGCAGCTCGAGCTGGTCCCGCAGCCCGCGCTCGTGATCGTTGAACCACCAGGCGGGTCCCCACCGCACGGCCGGGCGCCCGTCCTCCCGGGCGAAGGCGCCGGCGACGGTCGCGAAGAGCGCATTGTCGCCCGGGTCGACGTTGTAGATGACGGTCGACGGCAGGGAGCCGGCGCGCTCGAGCCCGGCCAGTCGCGCGAACAGGCCCGGCCCCTGCGGGCCGCCCCCGATAGCGCCGGCGCCGGCATCGCTTCCGAGGAGCGAGGCCAGCCGGGGCGAGGCGTCCCGGTGCGCCCCCAGGTGCAGCTGGACCACGGCGTCGTCCTCGAGCGCCAACTCGGCGGCGAGCGAGATCACCTCGACGACGACGGCGTCGTGGCCGACGTGATCCGGCGCGACGCCCCGCAGGGCAGCCCGGACGGCCTCGGCCGCAATGGCCGGATCTCTCGGGCCCGCCGGCAGGGCGGCGAGCCCGTGGTCCGAGCTCCGGGCACCCAGGGCCACGAAGCGCCGCCAGGATGAGCCGAGCGCGGCCAGCAGGGAGTCGAGCGAATCGACCATGACATCCTCGCTCTCGCTAAGGCGCTCGGTCCATTGCCTCCACGCGGTGGGTCGGCCGAGGAGCCGGTGCGCGGGGTCGGGCCGCCAGGTTGGCACCACCAGGGGCAGGCGGGTATCGGTGTCCTTTCGAAGATCCGCGTGCGAGGTGAGGGGGTCGGCGGGGTCGTCGGTGGTCGACAGCACCCCCACGCCGAAGGGTGCGAGGAGGTCACGGACCGAGCGACCCGCCAGCTGGCGATTCGCCTCGTCGTAGATCTCGCGCGCCGTCGACCGAGTGAGCACGAGGTCGATCCCGAAGCAGCGGCGCAACTCCAGGTGGCTCCAGATCTGCAACGGGTTGAGGGCGAGCTGCTCGAGCGTGATGGCCCACGCCTCGAAGCGATCGAAGGGGTCGCACGATCCGGTAACGAGGTGCTCGTCGACCCCGACGGCCCGCATGGCCCGCCACTTGTAGTGGTCGTCGCCAAACCACAGCTCGCTGATGGTGTCGAACCGTCGGTCGTCGGCCAGCTCGCGGGCAACCAGGTGGCTGTGAGCGTCGATGATCGGCAGCGACCGGATGGACGAGAACAGCGAAACCGCGGTCGGCGTGCTCAGCATGAACCGGTCGTCGAGGAAGTCGACCACGGCGCGCTCAGAGGCCGGTCGCGTCGAAACCGCCGTCGACGACGAGCTCGGCCCCGGTGATGAACCGTCCGGCATCGCTCGCCAGGAGCAGCAGCGCGCCGAAGAGGTCGTCGGGCTCACCGAGGCGACGCATCGGGGTGCGGTCCATGATGGCGGCGACGCGGTCCGCATCCAGGATCGCCCGGTTCTGTTCGGCAGGGAAGAAGCCGGGCACCAGGAGGTTGCACCGGATGCCAAGCGGGCCCCACTCGCGGGCCAGGTTCTTGGTGAGGTTGTGGACGGCGGCCTTGGCCATGGAGTAGGTGAATACCTTCGACAGCGGCCGCCGGCCGGCCTCGGATCCCACGTTGATGATGCTGGCGCCAACGCCCTCGGCGGTGGCCCGCTCGACGAAGTAGCGGCCGAAAGCCTGGCACGCCCGTACCACGCCGGTCGCGATGGTGGCCATGACGGCTTCGAGTTCCTCGTCACCGATCTCGAGGAATGGCGTGGCCCGGTTGAGGCCCGCCGCGTTCACCAGGACGTCGATCGAACCTTCGACCCGCACCACGTCGTCCACAAGCTCGTCGAGCTGCTCACGTCGTGTCGTGTCGCAGGCGACGAAGCGGCCACCGCCCAGGAAATCGACTGCTTGCGCTCCTCGAGCCGCGTCGCGCCCGGCGACGACGACGTCGGCGCCCGCACCTCGTAGGGCGGCCGCCATGGATCGCCCGAGCGTCCCGGTGCCGCCGACGACGACCGCCACACGGCCGCCGAGTGCGAAGAGCTCGTGAGGGTCCGGTTTCGTCGAGGCGTTGCTCACGGGCATCCTTACCGGACCTTAGTGCCCGTGCTCGGTCGGCGGCAGGGGGCGTGTCGTGTTCCAAGTCTGTCCCAACAAATGGGGTCCCGGAGCGTCCCGCTGGGTCCCGATGAGCGTCAGCTCGAGGCTTCAGCCAGATGATGACCGGGACAGACTGAGACTGCACGGAATTGCCCGGGACCCGGGGCCAATCAGGCAATCGTGGGACAATGTCTGACATGGGCCAGCCGCCGGAACTGCACTGCAACAGACACTGGAGGATGCCCGTCTGGACCCTCCGAGTGGGGTACGTCGGGCTGACCGTCGCCATTGCGGGCCTCATCTTGATGTTGTTGGGATCCACGCCGTGGGTCCTGGCCGCCGGGATGTTCATTTGGCTCGCTACCGCAGCCGTCACGTTGGCGGGGTTCCTCTGGTCGCGGCACCAGCTTCCCGAACCGCGACCTGGGTACTGGTCGATGAGGTTCGTGCTCATCCACGACACAGTCCACGCCCAGTAGTCGGCCCGGCATTCCCGCCGGCGCCTGCGCTCCATTTTGAATGGCGGTTCCGGCGCGGGCCACCGTCTGGTTCTGTGAGCCGACGAGCTGGGTGGTGCTTGCCGCCACGATGACCTGTGCGCAGAGGGCGAGGGACGACTGCGCGCCGGGGTCACCAGGCCGGGTCTGAGCGGTGATTACGCCCTCGGATTAGGTTGATGTCTCGGCGAGGTCCTCTCCGGGCTCGCTTGCCATCTACGGTCCCGGAAGCAGACGAGATGAGGAGACGAGCGTGAGTCCGTTCGGGCACCAGAGCGAGAAGGAAACGTGGTCCTCGATTACGCCGGCTCCGGCGGGCGCAATTCGGTCGCGCATCCGAGCTGGCGCCTGACTCCGCGGTCGAGCAATGAGTTCGTTCAAGAACCCGGCTTGGCTTCCGTTTTCGGTCAGTGAGGCGGCCACCGCGGGAGATGCCGACGGCCGGGATCTCGATTCCGGTCAGGCGTGGAACCACTTGCTGGACACGCTGAAGAGGACCGGTGAGGTGGTGCTCTCCGATTCCGTCCCTCACCAGCCGGTGGACACCGCCTCGGGCTTCCGTCACCTCCTCGTCCTGTTGGGGGTGGGAATCGACGAGCTCCTGCGACGGGGGCTGGACCGGGTGCCGGCGATCAAGCCCTCGGGCATGGACGCCGCCTACAAGTGGGGCATGGAGTGCCCCGACTGCATCTACATGGGTTCGGCGCTCAAGGGCGGTTCGACCTACCGACTGTGGGGCAGCCGGGGCTCGGCGCGCTACGTCGGGCTGCAGGTCATGGCCGGGATGGGATCCACATCGAATGCCCTGATCGACGAGTTCGAGCTGGGCCCGAACGGGGAGTTCGAGATCGTCCTGTCGGCCGAGCCCCACGACGGCAACTGGCTTCCCCTCGATGAGCACGCCACCACGCTGGTGGTACGCCATTTCTTCTACGACTGGGAGCACGAAGTTCCCGTCACCATGTCCATCGAATCGCTTTCCGGTGGCGCGGCCACCGACGAGAGGTCGGAGGAGGAACCCAAGGCGATCATGGCCCGACAGGTGATCGCCCTCGGCGACTTCTTGGAGGAGAACCTGAAGTTCTTCCTGGGCTTCTCCAATCCCGAGGCACCCAACACCTTCCTACCCCCATTGGACGGGACCGCCATGGGAGCCGCCGCCGAGAACCGTCCGGTCATCGGTTCCTGGAAGCTGGCACCCGACGAGGCGCTGATCATCGAGGTCACACCGCCGGAAGGGTTGTACTGGGGCTACTCGCTGGGGAACGTCTGGTGGGAGACGGTCGACTACGGCAACCGCCAGTCGAGCCTGAACGGCCATCAGGCCGCGGTGGATGATGACGGCAAGGTACGGGTGGTAGTGGCTCATCAGGACCCCGGCGTGGCCAATTGGCTGGACACCGCCGGGCACAGCGAAGGGCCGATCATCCTGCGCTGCGTCCGTACGGAGACTGCACCCGTGCCGACGACCAGGCTGGTGGCGTTCGACCGTTTGGGCGAGGAGTTGCCGTCCGGCACCCGACGGGTCTCGCTCCGCGAGCGAGCCGAAGCCATCGACATCCGCCGGAAGGCTGTGAGTAGGCGGTTCGCCCGATGAGCCTCGACGTCGACAAGATCGAGGAGGATGCCCGGGCCCAGTCGCGCCTCGATGACACTGGCGGTGATCATTACCGCGAGGGACTCGAGCGTCTGGTGGCCGCCATGAACGACGAAGGCGGTCTCACTGAGATGGGCGAGGTCATGCAGCACGCCCGGCTGACCGCGCTTCTGGCCGCCCGGCTGAAGGTCGAGGAGACCTACCGGCTCCATCCGGAGATCGACGACGAGGAGATCGGGGGTCCGGTGTTCGTCATCGGGCTGCCCCGGACCGGAACCACCGCCCTCAGCCAGCTGGTCGCCGCCGACCCCCAGTTCCGATCGCTCCGGCTGTGGGAGTCGGGATCACCGGTCCCCCCACCGGAAACGGCGACCGAGCACACCGATCCCCGGATTGCCGTCGCCGAAGGGAATCTGGCCCTGATGAACGAGGCGTTCCCGCTCATGCAGACCATGCACCACACCGAGGCCACCACCGCCACGGAGTGCCAGGACCTCATGGGCATGAGCTTCCGGACGGTCCACTTCGACGGCTTCGCCCGGGTGCCCTCCTACCTGGAGTGGGTCATCGACACCGATATGAAGCCGACCTATCGCTACCACCGCCGGGTACTCCGTCTCCTCCAGTGGCATTGCCCACCCACCCTTTGGCATCTGAAGACGCCGGTGCACATGTTCGCCCTCGATGCGCTGGTGGAGGCCTACCCGAACGCCCGCTTCCTCTGGAGTCATCGGGATCCCGTCAAGGTCCTGGGATCGGTCTGCAGCCTCATCCACTACACCCGCAGTTGGAGCAGCGACCGGGACGACTCCTTGGAGCTGGGGGCTGAGGAGCTCGACCGGTGGTGGGCAGCCATCCAGCGGGCCATGGACTTCCGGGAGCGGATGGGCGACGATCGGTTTGCCGACGTTTCCTTCTCGGAACTCCAGACCGATCCGATCGTGGCGCTGGAGAAGGGCTTGGGCCGAATCGGCCTCCCCTTCGACGATCGGTCCCGCACCGCAGTAGCGGAGTGGGCCGGTACCCACGAGCCCGGGGCCCATGGCGCGCATTCCTACGAGCTGTCCGATTTCGGCCTCGAGCCCGATCGGATCAGAGAACGCTTCGCTCCGTACTACGCGGCTTTCGATATCGAGGCCTGAGTGCCGGGTTCAGAACCGCCCCGTGAAGGTGCTCCTCGCGGTGGCGACGTGGGGACTCCAGGCATCGCCATCCCAATAGCGCAGGTCATGGCGTTGGGTCGGGTCGGGGTACCAGGATGCCGGGCCCTCCGTGCTCACTGGGGCCGTTCCCGAACGACCTCAGCCGGGCTCTTGTCGTCGCGGAGCCCGAGAAAGCGCGGTTGTCGAAGCCGAGCGTCATTCGTCCATTCCGCGAACCCGACCTGCGCAACGAGCTCGGGTCGCGTCCAGTGCGCGCCGCGGGGGATCGCTCCGGCGTCTACAAATGCCGGCTCGGCCGTCTCCAGCTTCCGCAACCGGATACCGAGGTCGCGGAGCGTCGCCTGGGTGTAGCCGGTGCCGACCTTTCCGGCGTAGCGGAGGGAGCCCTGTTCGTAGTAACCGACGAGCAGTGCACCGAAGTCCGTCCGGCTGCCGCCGGGATCGGTGAAACCGCCGATGACGAACTCCTGCTCCCAGACGCACTTCAGCTTCAACCAGTCCTTGGAGCGGCCCGCGACGTACGGTGCGTCGGCACGCTTGGCGATGAGCCCCTCCCAGCCCGATCGGCAGGCCGCCTCGAAGCGTCGTTCCGAGTCGCCGTGCCAGGCCTCAGTGTGCTGCAATGCCGAGCTCGACCGGATCGTCTTCGTCAGGCGGGCGCGGCGCTCGACGAGTGGCCGCTCGGTGAGATCCTCCCCCTCGGCCTCCAGGAGGTCGAAGACGCAATAGACGACCGGGTACCTCGCCACCTGTTCAGGAGACGGACCGCTCGTCCCGAGGCGCTGCTGGAGCCGGGTGAAGGATGTCTGGTCACCGTCGAAGGCCACCACCTCGCCGTCGAGCAGAAGGTCCCGGGAGCGTTGGGCGGCCACCGCGGCGCGGACCTCGGGGTAGGTGGAGGTGAGGTCCTTGCCGGTACGCGACTCGAGTCTCACGTCGCCGCCGGCTTTGCGTGCGATGCAGCGCTCGCCGTCGAGCTTACGCTCCAGCAGCCAATCGTCACCGAAATCGCGACGGTCGGTCAACGTGGCCAACATGAGCGGAATCACCATGCCAATATCGTTTCACGACGACGCCGAAGTCACACATGTCGACGAGGCAGGGGACGCCTGCGGCGATGGACCCGGCACGTGGCCAGCGACCTGTCCGACCGTTCACGCGTCGAGCAGATCGATCAGCCATCCCGGTCTCGCCACGTCGGCTCCCAGGGCCTCGGCTCGCCGGCACAACGCCCGATCCGCGGACACCAGTGTCACCGGTCCCGTCGCATCGGTGGCGACCGCGAGAAGGGTGTCGTCGCCGCTGCCGGAAGCATGCACAACCGTGACGCCGTCGGCCACGCCGGGTTCCACGCCACTCCGCGCCTTCCCTTCGAGGACCACGACGACGGGTTGTGCCAGGCCACCCGCCCCCGCCAAAGCCCGAACCCGCCCCACCAACGTTCGGGCTGCCCCGGGTCGATCCCGCCACCAGCCGTCCGGACGTGACCCGATCACATTTGCCGCGTCGATGAGGAGCACTCAGGCCTTCTCCGGATCGCGCCGGGTCGAAGCCAGCGGCTCGCCAGTTTCAAGAAGCGTCTTCAGGCTGGACAGGAATATCGGCCAGCCGTTCCTGACCATGGTCGCGGCCGTGCTTCCTGGCTCGAAGTCGTCATGGACGACGGTCAACTTGGCCATCTCCCCGACCGGCTCGATGTCGAAGGCGACTCGTGAGCGGCGCTCGC
The DNA here is from genome assembly GCA_963819695.1 of uncultured Acidimicrobiaceae bacterium. Classification (GTDB taxonomy): domain Bacteria; phylum Actinomycetota; class Acidimicrobiia; order Acidimicrobiales; family RAAP-2; genus DASZIT01. The sequence goes on from CAWFXD010000003.1 coordinate 309,522, forward strand.
CGGAGAGCTTGGCGAAGAGTTCGTCTCCGAACTGCGCGCGGTCGTTCAGCTCCGGGGTGAAGGTGTGCCAGGTGTATGCCAGCCTCCGATAGGGGTCGGATTCGAGAACGACCTGTTCTGGATCGGCGATGACGACGCCGTTGTTGTCCCAAATCATGGATGACCCCACCTCCCAGTCCGTTTCGAAGGTGGTCTGCCACCAGCGACGGGTGAAGGACGGATCAGTCAGCGCCTGCCACAGACGTTCGGGTGTGGTCCGGATGTACGTCGTGTAGACGAATTGCGGTTTCTCCATGGGGGTTTCCTCCAGCGCTCGTTTGAGGTCCGACAGGGCTCGGACACGGTCCCGGTCGTAGCGGTTGATCCAGCGTTCGGCGATCTCGTTGATCGGCGCAGCATTGAGATAGTGCAGCTTCTCCCGACCCTGCCGGAGGGTCGTCACCAGGTTGGCCGCCTCGAGGATCGCCAGGTGTTTGCTGACCGACTGACGGGCCATGTCCAAGCCTTCGGAGAGCTCCCGAAGGCTCTGTCCGTTGCGAGCGTTCAGCCGATCCAGCAGGTGACGGCGACTCGGGTCGGCGAGCGCCTTGAAGACGTCGATCATGATCGGCTCCGCTCCAGCCGTCAGAACCTCAGGTCCTCGGGAAATGGAGTGCCCTTCCCGGTCTCCAGATAGCCCTTGAGGCTCAGGAGGAAGTAAGCCCACCTGGCGCTGCAATGGGCCATGAACTCGACCGGCTCTCGCCAGTCGGCGTGCGTGAACAACACCACCGTTTCGTCGTCTTTGGAGGTGAGGTCGAAGGCGAGCTTGGTCCCGACCCACTCATCCGCTCCCTCCACGCAATTCCAGCTCACATGCCCGGCGGGATCGAGTCGGGTGACTTCCATGACGGCGGCGGGTTCCGGCTGACCGAAGTAGAACTGGATTTTGGACCCCTCGCTCGAGTCCCCTTGGACGCCGCCTCGGGTCCACCATTCGGAGATTCCTTCGGTCGTAGCCACTGCCTCGTACACGCTTGGGAGCGGGGCGGAGATGCATACACGATGTCTGATATCTGGCACTTGATCCTCCTCTAATACGCAGCCATTCGGCTACCTAATAATAAGCAGCTAAATGGGTGCATGTCAACCCGAAGCGTACGAGACACGACCGGCGGTGGAGAGCGGCGGAACACGAGCAGGAATTTCACCGGGCTCGGGATCCCCTGCTGGGCTACAGTCCGTCTTCGGTGAGCGCCGGGTTCACCGAAGCTGAGGTCGCATGAGGCTGCACATGAGCGGGCGTCCAGCAGTGCTCGGGATCGGAATCGCGGTGTCGGCCGCCCTGGCGCTGGGCGCCTGTAGTTCCTCACCGGCCACCTCTTCGAGCACCACTGGCTCCACCGGCGCAGCCACCACCACACCGGCTGGCTCCAACCCGTCGACCAGCGCCCCGACGACTACCTCGGCGACCACGGCCAACTTCAACTCGTGCTCGGTCGTCACTCAGGCCCAGGCGGCCAGTGCCCTCGGGACGACGGTGACGCCGGGAGTGCTCGGCAGCGCCACGGTGGAGGGAGGACTGGCCTGTGTCTTCTACGGACCGTCGGCGCCGTCTCCCACCACCCCGAACACCAGCCAGATCGATTCCGTCCGGGTGGTGGTGGTCAAGGGGTCGAGCGCCTTGACCTTCTACAACGACTACAAGACCAACCCGTCGGTCCACGCCCAGCCGATCTCTGGCTACGGCGACCAGGCCTACTACGACGGCTTCGCCTCGTTGAGCGTTATGAAAGGCGCCTATTACCTGAGGGTGGCCGTCGCTCCCAGCGGCGCCCCGCCGAGTCTGACCGCCGAAGAGTCGCTCGCCACCGCCATCCTTCCCAGCCTCGAATACGGCGGCGATCGCCCGGAAGCTCAGGCGGGAGTTCCGGCCGCGTAAGACAATGGGACGGGTCGGGCCAGGCTCCAGCTGAAGGTCTTGGGGATTTCGTCCAGCGAGACGGAGCTGGCCAGGTCTGCCACCGTCGGCCCGACCCGGTCGGCTACCGACTGCAACTGGGCGACGTCGAAGCCGTAGATCCTCGCGGCGTTGAGCCCGAGCATCCGCCGCAGGTCCTCCTCGGGCATCCCGCCGAACACGTGGCGCAGGATCAGCCGATGCACCGGCGCCGCCCCTTCCAGATGGGGATAGTCGGCCCCCCACATCAGGCGGTCGATGCCGATCTCCTCCCGCATCTCCGCTTCGTAGCGCTTCATGAGCGACCCGCCGAGAAACACATGCCGGTCGAAGTATTCCTCGCGGGCGGAGCTCGAGGTAGGAACGGACCGGGGCGGCACCGTGGGTGTCGAAGAAGTTCTCCATGTCCCGGATCAGGGAGGGCAGCCACTGCACCCCGTTCTCGGCAACCACCACCTTCAGCTTCGGATGCCGGTCGAACACCCCGCCGAAGATCATGAACCAGAGCGGGCGTCGGGTGAACACGAACACCTCGTAGAGACCCAGAAAGCCCCCGTGTTTGGCGTCGTAGAGCTGCTTGGCGTCGGTGGCCATCCCCGACGCCCCGGTGTGGAGGTTCACCACCAGGTCGTTGTCCTCGCAGGCACTCCAGAACGGTTCGTAGTACTCGTCGGCGTAGCCCGGGAGCCCCGACTTGATCGACATGGCCGGGAGCATCACCCCGCCGAACAGACCTGCCTCCCGGGCCCAGGCGACTTCTTCTACCGCCCGGTCCAGGTCGTGGAAATCGATGGGGATGCATCCGGCCCGCCTCCCGGGAGCCGCCGCGCAGAACTCGGCCAGCCATCGGTTGTAGGCGTGGAGGGCGGGCCAGACCGGCTCCAAGTTCTTGCTGGTCTGGGAGCCCAGGTACATCGCCGGCGACAACCCACCGGCGAGTACCGGACCGGGATAGGCCACCTCGGCATGGATCCCCTGCTCCTCGAGGACGGCCAGTCGCCTTCCCCCGGCGTCGGACGCATGCACCCAGTCGGTGCTGTAGTTCTCGAGCCACTCGGCGGCGGCAGCGATATCGACGCCCATGCCGGCCAGTCGGCGGCTGGCCACCGCCCGGACCGCATCCGCCTCGTCGATCTCGCCGGGATCGACGCCCCCGAGCATGGGGATGGCCACGGAGGAAAGGTCGCCGAAGGCCGCCACCGCCTCCCGGTGGCTCGGATCGACGTAGGAGAGGAAGTGATCCATGTCGTCCGGCGCCGCATGCGCGTCAGCGGACACCACGATGTAGTTCTTCCCGGTTCGGAGCTCTCCAGCCTTCTGATCGGTCAACTCGCCTCCCCCAACACCGCTCACGACCTTGCCGCTGAGGGCAGGCTAGTGCCGGTTAGTTCCAGCCGGCTGTCCGGGTGGGTGCCCCTCACCAGGGTCGGCCGTATCGATCCCGGTGCACCCGTTCGCTCAGGGGGAGGCGGGCCGGCTTCCCCGGAGGACGACTTGGCCAGCCGATGGGAACGACGGCCATCGGTTTCGCCGTCGGTGGGAGATCGAGCAGGGCCCGTAGCTCGTCGGCGAACAGGGTGGCGAGCGTGGTCATGGCCGAACCCAGACCCAACGCGGTTGCCGACAGGAGCAGATTCTGGGTCGCCAGGTAGACCGACGAGGGAAGCGTCGCCTCGAGTCCCACGCTGGCGTCGCCGCAGACCACCACGATGACCGGTGCGGATCCGATTCCGCCCTCGGCCCCGCGGTCGACGTCCCGGAGGAGGCCTTCTGACAGACGGCCCTCGGAATGCTGACGCCCACCCTGTCGCCAGGCGCGCCGGGTCAGGTCTCCGATGCCGGCTCGGAGGTCCGGGTCCCGGACCACGACGAACAACCACGGCTGGAGGTTCTCGGCACTGGGGGCATGGGTGGCGGCCCGAAGACAGAGATCCAGCAGCTCGTCACTCACCGGCTGGTCGCTGAACTGTCGGGTGGCCCGCTGCCGGAGCACCACCTCGAAGTACTCCGCCTGCCGGGTCGAACCATCCCCATCAGCCATTTGATGAAACTAGTGCGGTGCTTCCGGGGGACGCAGGCTCCGCGCGGAGAAGGCCGGATCGCTAGAGTCGCCCTCGACCGATCGGGGCCGCTCTCGAAAGAGTCTGGCGGGCGCCGATGCCAAGCCCGGCCTCAGACAGGGCCTTTCCCCGGGAGCACCGCATGGCCACCGATCTCCGGAGCGACTCGATCTCCCCGGGAGCCGCGGCCCGCAACCTCGAGAGGTCGCCCCGTGGCTGACCGGCTACCCGACCAACTTCGCCTGATGGCATCGGCGTACCCGGACAAGGTGGCCTACCGCAACCTGGGCGACGGGTCCTCGATCACCTTCCTCCAATGGGAACGCGAATCCAACCGCCTGGCCCGGGGCCTCCAAGCCCGCGGGGTGGGGAAGGGCGACCTGGTCGCCATCCTGCTCGAAGCGGAGCGGATCCTCGACTTCATCGTCACCTACAGCGCAGTCCACAAAATCGGAGCCGTCACCGTCCCGATGAACAACCGCCTGTCGCCGCCCGAGGTGCGCGCCATCCTCGAGCACGCCGAAGTCACCGCCATCGTGACCAGCAATGCCCATGGCGAGGCCGTCACCCCATTGGTGGGCGACATCCCGTCCCTCACCACGCTGGCGACGGTCAGCCCGTCGCCGGCGGAAGGCTTCGTCGGCATCGAGGAGGTGAAGAGCCCGGGCGACGGGGCGATCCAGGTCCCCATCGACGACGACGACCTGGCGGACGTGATGTACACCTCGGGGACCACCGGGAGGCCGAAGGGGGTGGCGGTCCGGCACGGCAACGTCTCCATGCTCCCGAACGCCGTGCCGACCTGGCAGGGGACCGCCTGGCTCTCCGCCACCCCGGTGTTCACCTTCGCCGGCCTCGGTTTCATCTACAACCCGATGAAGGCGGGCATGACGCTGCTCTACCTGCCGAAGTTCGACGCCGGACGGTGGTTCGAGACCGTCGAACGCGAACGTCCGGTGATGGCCTTCGTGGTGCCGGCGATGGCCAGGCTGCTCATCCATCATTCCGGTTTCGAGTCGGCCGATCTGTCCAGCCTCCGGGGCCTCATCCTGGGCAGCGCGCCGCTGGCGCCCGACACGTTGCTGCGCCTGCAGGCCCGGCTGCCGGGCGCCGCGGTGTTGAACAGCTACGGCATGACCGAAGGCGGCCACGCCACCTTCTCGATGGATCCGGAGGGGTCGAGAGCCCGACCCGGGGCGGTTGGTCGTCCGAGGCCCCCCACCGAGGTGCAGATCGTGGGCGATGACGGAACGCCGTGCCCGACCGGTGTGGTGGGGGAGGTCACCACCCGCAACCCGAACGGGCACCGGGAGTACTACAAGGATCCGGAGGCGACCGCCCGGATGTGGGAGGGCGGATGGCTGCATACCGGTGACCTCGGCTATCTCGATACCGACGGCTACCTCTACATCGTGGGGCGCAAGAAGGAGATGATCGTCCGCGGCGGGATGAACGTCTACGCCGATGACGTCGAGGCAGCGCTCCAAGCCCACCCGGCGGTGATCGAGGCGGCGGTCGTCGGCATCTCCCACGAGGTGCTCGGGGAGGACGTGGCCGCCTTTGTGGTCATCCGTCCGGGGGAGGAACTGTCGAGTGACGAGCTGCAGCGCTTCGTCGGGGAGCGCCTGGCCGACTACAAGGTGCCGCGCCAGGTCACCTTCCTTGACGAACTACCCAGGAATGCCGGTGGCAAGGTGGTGAAGGCGGAACTCGCAGCTGCCGCGAAGAGGCCGATTCGGCAGGGTTGACGTCGCGACGGCTAGAACGAACGACACAAGAGCCAGACAGGGGAGGGGCCATGCAGGATCACCGATTCGACTTCGTGGTGGACGGGACGCCCGAAGAGGTGTGGGACGTGATCTGGGCGCGTACCCGAGTCGGCATCGAGACGGACACCGTGAAGATCGAGATCTACCACCCCGGTGACGAGGAGGGCAACGGCCTCGTCCGGCACTGTCACTTTCCGGTTCCCAAGTACCTGCTGAGCGGAGGCAAGGCCCAGTCGTGGGAGTGGATCACCGAGGCGAAGCGCCCGGTGTCCTGGAAGTACGACGCCATCGGCAAGCCGCTCTGGTCCAAGGCGTCGGGGTGGACCCGGCTCGAGGACCTCGGGGAGGGGAAGACCCGGGTGTACTTCCGAGAGACCTATCACGTCTTCAATTCCTTCACCCGGGCCCTGCTCGAAAAGCGGGTGCACCACTTCATATCCAAGGGGAACGACAAACTGATCGAAGCCTCGCTGGTGAGATCGCTCCACAAACTCCACGAGCGGAACGAGAAGATGGCCTGAGGGACGAACGCCCCCACCGGTGGGCGCCCGGTCGATTGAATCCGCCCCGGCCCGCCCACTACCGTGAGTTGCGGTGGACGAGGGCGCGAAGGCTCGGGATGCTCTGACCGACATGCTGTGCGCCTCCGGCACCGTCACCAGCCCCGCGGTGGAAGCCGCGCTCCGGACGGTTCCCCGGCATCTCTTCCTGACCGAGGCGTCGACCGAGCGTGCCTATGCCGATCGGGCGGTGACCATCAAATGGGATGGCCAGGGTCTGCCGATCAGCTCGGCGTCCCAGCCGGCGATGGTGGCCCAGATGCTCGAGCAACTCGATGCCGGAGACGGTGACCACGTGCTGGAGATCGGAACCGCCACCGGCTACAACGCCGCGCTCCTCGCCGAGCTGGTCGGGCCTTCCGGCCTGGTGGTCACCGTCGAGATCGAAGAGGACCTGGCCGATCGAGCCCGCCAGAGCCTCGCCGCGACGGGGTACCGGCAGGTGAAGGTGGTGCGGGGTGACGGCCGCGTCGGCTTTTCCGAGGGCGCCCCCTACAACCGGATCATCGTCACCGCCGGCGCCCGGGAGGTGGCTCCCGCCTGGATCGATCAGCTCGCCGAGGGAGGCCGGATGGTGGTTCCGTTGATCAACCTGCACGGTGACGGCATGGCCGTCATGTTCGAGATGAGAGAGGGGATGCTGGACGCGCGAAGCGGCCGGCCGTGCGGGTTCGTGCCGTTGCGATCATCGTCCGCCTAACGCCGGAACCGAATGGATCGCGGTGTCGAGGCCGGTCGACGTCAGCGGGGCCGGACCGATCCGGCCGGAGGCATCCGGGCCGGGGGCTGGCTCGAGCACGCCAGCGAGCCGCGGTTCTCGCCGGATGCCGGAAGTCCGGCGATGGCCGCGGGGCTGAAGATGGGCCGCCCGCTCTTCATGGCGCCGACGTCGAGGAAGTCCAACAGGTCGTTGGCGTTGGCGTCGCGGTAGGTGAGGGCCGGGAGGTTCCACTTGCGCTCCACCATCGCCAGGATCGACGTGTGGTCATAGACGGTGTGACTCACGTAGTTCGGCTTGGCGTACGGGGACACCACCACCGACGGAACCCGGAACCCGTAGCGGGCGAAGCCTTCGTAGCTGGACTCGCCCGGCTGCACCAGGGGTGGGATCACATCGGGAGGCAGCGCGACCGGCGGCGGCACGTGGTCGAAGTACCCGCCGTGCTCGTCGTAGGTGATGACGAGCAAAGTCTTCTCCCAGTTGGGGGAGGCACCGATGGCCTTCACCACCGAGGCTAGGAACGTCTCCCCGACCACGATGTTCTGCGGGTTCTCCTGTGACTGGGTCGAGTAGTCCATGTCGACGATGCAGAACTTCGGCAGCGTCCCGGCCGCACAGTTGGTGAAGAACTGCTGGATCGGAGTCTGGGCGGCCAACGCGGCCAGATCGTTGACGGGGTAGAGGGCGGCGGTGGCGCCGAGCGGATAGCTGGCGGCGTAGTCCCGCCAGCTGATCCCGTGGTCGCTGAGGCGGTCGAAGATGGTGCCGCCGAGGGGAGGAAGCACCAGGCTGACGTCGGGAATCAGGTTGCCCACCCCGGACACGCCGACGTCATCTGTCATCCCCATGGCGGTGGCGGCGATCAGGAAGCGGCGGTTGGGGTCGGTTTGGCCGAGCAGCGAGCAGAACCATCGGTCGCCGATCGGGAAGGTGTCGGCCAGGGCGTAGGTGAACGGCAGGTCGGCGCCCGTCCAGTAGCCCATGGACACCGGGCCGCTGGCCGACGTCACGAACCCGTTGCACGCCCCGTTGGCGTAGGAGTCGTGGCTGGTCTTCCATTCCTGCCCCGGCCCACCGGTGTTCTGGCAGGTGGATGGCATGTGGAAGGCGAGCTGGATGTCCCCGTTGGCATAGGGGTTGGTGAAGGTCGGGGTGCCGTAGGGGTTGCAGGCGGTGGGGGTGGGATCGTCGATGACGAACCCGTCGCCACGCGGGGTCTGGCCCGGGGCCCGGCCGAGCATCCCGAAGAAGTTGTCGTAGGAGTGGTTCTCGAGCATGCAGACCACGATGTGTTCGATCTCGGGCATGGTGTCGGTCCCCGGGGGAAGCTTCGGGAACGGAAGCGATCCGGGAGTCCGGAGCGAGCTCTTCCCGAGCACCGCCAGGGCCTGAGCGTGGTGCGACGTGAGGGAGGTCGCGTGGTTGGTCACGGCCGCCGTCGCCGGGCGGCTCCCTTCCAGCTGGCCTCCTACCACTCCGGCGGTGACCGCCCCGGCTCCCGCCGCCAGGAATTGCCGCCGGCTCAGCGGCTTTCGAATGCGGGGATCCACGGCGCTCGGCTCCGGCTGGGAGGGGCTCGGGGCCGGCCGGTCGCGGCCGTTCGGTGGTTCGCTCACGGTGATGTAACGGTGAAGGGTGTCGCACCTGGCGAGATTCGTCCAGCCACCGTGCCACCGGGTCACTTCGCAGTTGCGGTCCCCCGAAAAGTAGTCTCATGGCCGGTCGACTTGGGAGGGAGTTTGGGATTGCCCAGAACACGGGTCAACGCGGTGGTGGTCGCCGCGGTGTCGATGGTGGCGGTGTCGATGGTGACGACGGTCGGCCCCGCCTCGGCGGCACCGTCGCTGGCCATCGGAGGATCGGTGCCCGCCCAAGTGGTGGCGGCCAGTGCGGAGGCCGGCACCGGTTGGAAGCCGGAGCCGGCGAGCTATGGGATCGGCCAACGGACCGACGTCCCCGTCAAAGCCAGCGACGGCACCGTGCTCAGCGTCAACGTGTACTTCCCGACCAATGCCAGCGGCAAGCAGGCGGCGGGCAAGTTCCCGGTGCTGCTGACCCAGACCCCGTACGGGAAGGGCACCCTCGGCTCGATCCCCGGCGCCGGCTCGCAGACCGGCGCCAACGACTACCTGATCCAGCGGGGCTACATCGACGTGGTGGCCGACGTGCGCGGCACCGGATCTTCGCAAGGCACCTTCGGACTGTTCGACCCGGCCCAGATCACCGACGGCGTCACCCTGGTCAACTGGGCATCCCGGTTGCCGGGTTCCGATGGCAAGGTGGGCCTCTATGGCGCCTCCTACCTCGGCATCAACCAGCTGCTGACCGCCGCCGCGGTCGGGAAGAACAGCCCCCTCAAGGCGATCTTCCCGGTGGTGTCGGCCAACGACATCTACAAGGACACCGCCACCATGGGCGGCCTGGTCGACATCGAGTTCGATCTCTTCTACCTCGGGCTGACCGGTGGCCTCAACACCGAGGGCCCGTTGCTCGACGCCCTCGAGAACCCGTCGAACCTGGTCGCCGACCTGAGTGTGTCCGAGTTGCAGCATCTCGCCGACCTGGCCAGTTTCGATGTGCCGTTCTCGGCCCAGACCCTGGCCGGCCTGGCTTCGGCCTACGACGGCCCCTACTGGCAGGCGCGCAATCCGGTCAACGTGCTCCAACAGATCGTGGCCAACGCCATCCCCGCCTATCTGGTGGGGGGCGAGTACGACCTCTTCCAGCGGGGCGAGCCGCTCAACTATGCCGGGCTCCAGAACGCCTTCGCCGGGCGTCCGGTCACCGCGCCGATGCTCCCCAACCAGCCGGCCACCGGTCGTTACCAACTGCTCGACGGCCCCTTCACCCACCTGAGCGGGGCCACCGTTGACCTCGGGGCACTGCAGCTCGAGTGGTTCGACACCTGGCTCAAGGGCGAGAACACCGGCATGGGGCAAACGCCGACCCCGCTCCACTACTACGACCTGGGCACCTCCAGCTACACCGAGCACGCCCAATATCCGTTCCCGGCGGCCACTCCCACCCGGTTCTACTTCAGCTCCGCGAAGAGCAGCTCCGCCACCCTCTCCTCCAACAACGGGACCCTGACCACCACCCCGCCGGCCACGGCCGGTTCCGACAGAGTGCTGTGGTCCCCGGTCGGGAACCCGTGTGGGCGGCCCACCGACCAGTGGGCCGCCGGCGCCCTGAGCCTGGTCACCTCCTTCATCACCGCCAACGCCCCCTGTGTCAACAACGACCTGCCCGGCGAGCTCGGGCCCGACCGCCTCACCTACACCACCGGTCCGATGGCCCACGCCGAGACCATCGAAGGCCCGATCGACGCCACGGTGTTTGCGTCGGCCACCACCAAGGACACCGAGTGGGTGGCCGAAGTCGACGATGTGGCTCCCGACGGGACCTCGACCCCGCTCACCGAGGGGGCACTGCTCGGATCATTGCGAGCCCTCGATCCGGCGACCACCTGGACGGCGTCGAGCGGTCAGATCCTCCAGGCCGGGCACACCTACAGCCAGTCCAGCGCCCGGCCGGTGGTACCCGGCCAGGTCACCCGTTACGACGTCGAGGTCTTCCCGACCTATGACACCGTCGCCGCCGGGCACCGGATCCGGGTCACCCTGTCGACCGCCGACACCCCGCACCTGGTTCCCACCCTCCCGGAGCTGGCCAACCTGTTCGGCGGCATCTACACCGTCCAGCACAGCCCCGGGGCGGCCTCGGCCATCGAAGTGCCGCTCGCCCCAGCCGGATCCTGACCGACGCCCGAGGTCCTCGGGGTCAACTGCGGTCGGGGACTTCCTGCACCGCCCACCGATTGCCGTCGGGATCGGCGAAGAAGACGAACCTGCCCCAGGGGAACTCTTGGACCTCGCCGGCGTCGATGCCTCGCCCGCGCAGCTCGGTGTTGGCGGCCTCGATGTCGGCGACCACCAGCTGCATGCCCTCCACCGACCCCGGCGCCGCCTCGGTCAGGCCTTGGCCGATGGCAATCGAGCAGGCCGACCCCGGAGGAGTCAGCTGGACGAAACGCAGTTCTTCGCTGACCTGGAAGTCGGCGTCGGCGTTGAAACCGACCTTGTCGGTGTAGAAGGCCTTGGCCGCATCGACGTCGGAGACGGGCAGTATCACCAGCTCGAGCTTGAAGTCCACGGGGTGTCCTTTCGTAGGCGGAACGGGTTCGATCTGTTCAGAATAACAGAACTGAAGATTCCGTTCCAGTAGTTTGGTGAAGAATTGCCGCCTTTTCTTCCCCGTCAGGGACCGCGGACCCCAGGTCGTCGCGCCGGGGGATCAGCTCCCGGCATCGCGGGCCAATGGCTGGCTCGGGATCACCCGGAGCACGACACCGGTGGCAACGTCGTAGCGCCAGCCCTCGACCTGGATGCCGGGGGGCAGAGCCGGGCAGGTGCGCACCGCCCGGACATCGGCGGCCAGCGCGGCGTCGGGGTCGGGCATGGCCAGGAACTCCCACCCCGTCGATCCCGCCAACTGCTGCGGGCTGAGTCCCGACCGGATCTCGGCATCGTCCCGGCCGGCCAGCGCGCAATCGGTGTGGTGCATGACCGCCACGTACTCGACGCCGAGGAAGGTGGTGGCCAACACCAACGAGCGGAGGACGTCGGAGGTGACCCGCCCGCCGGCGTTGCGGAGGATCTTGGCGTCGCCCTGGGAGAGTCCGAGCATCACCAGCGGCTCGATCCGGCTGTCCATGCAGGTCACCAGGCCGAATCCCTGGGCGGCGGTGCCGGGGATGCCTTGGAGGCCGAACCCGGATGCGTACCGGCGGTTGGCGCCGAGGAGATCGTCGAACATCGGGTCAGTTTTGCAGAAACGCCAGGTCGGGCCGGAGCCCGGAGCAACGGCAGTACCATGCCTCACCGTCCCGACGGGCGGAACCGCTGACGGCTTGGGAGGATTTCGTGGCGACACAGCCGGTGGATGTCCCCTTCGAGGAGTTCACCCGGGCCCAGTGGACGGCGCTCGGCCGGCCGGCCGAGAGTGGCTTGTCCTCGACCGACGTCGTCACCCTCGCCGCCACCGGGGACCCGGCCTCCCTCGACGAAGTCGCGGACATCTACGTCCCCCTGGCCCAACTGCTGGCCGTCTACTCCTCCGCGGTGCAGAAGGCCCGCCTTCGGGTCGACGCCTTCCTGGGCCGGCCCACCCGGGACGCCCCGTTCGTGATCGGGGTGGCCGGCAGCGTGGCCGTGGGAAAGAGCACCACCGCCCGCCTCCTCCAGGCGGTGCTCAAGGACGGCCCCGGGCGGCCGCCGGTCGAGTTGATCACCACCGACGGGTTCCTGTACCCCAATGCCGAACTCGAGGCCCGCGGCCTCTTGGACCGGAAGGGATTTCCGGAGAGCTACGACCGGCGCCGGATGATCGAGGTGCTGTCGGCCATCAAGGCCGGTCACCGCCAGGTCAAGATCCCGGTGTACTCGCACGTGACCTACGACATCGTTCCCGGCGAGTTCCAAATCGTCGAACGCCCGGAGATGGTGATCGTCGAGGGGCTGAACGTCCTCCAGGTCAGCACCACTGACGTCCCACCCGACCAGGTGGTGGCGTCGGATTTCTTCGATTTCTCCATCTACGTCGACGCCGACGAGGCCGACATCGCCCGATGGTTCACCGACCGGCTTCTCGAGCTCCGCCAGAGCGTGCTCCGCGACCCCCATTCCTATTTCCACGCCTTCGCCGAGATGTCCACCGATGAGGTCCTGGCCATCGCCCGCAACATCTGGGCGGACATCAACCTGGTGAACCTGCACGAGAACATCGCCCCCACCGCCGGGCGGGCCAACCTGGTGCTGGTCAAGGACGGCGAGCACCGGGTGCGCCGGGCCCGGTTGCGGAAGATCTGATACCGGTCCGCTCGGATGTGCCTGTTGATCGCCGTCTCGAGAGTCGTCGATGACGCCCCGTTGCTGGTGGCCGCCAACCGCGACGAGTTCTACGCCCGGGACGCGGTGCCCATGACCGTGCTCCACGATAGCGGGCCGAGGGTTCTGGGCGGCCGGGATCTGGTGGCCGGCGGCACCTGGATGGCGGTGAACGAGCACGGCGTGGTGGCGGCGTTGACCAACAAGCCGGCCGAGGGAGGGCGCGACCCGGCCAAACGGTCCCGGGGGGAGATCCCGATGGTGTTGGCCGCCCAACCATCGGCCGCCGCCGCCGCCGACGCCCTCCGGTCGGCGTTCGTTCCCCGCGAGTTCAATCCGTGCTGGGTGCTGGTCGGGGATCGCCGGGAGCTGTACTACATGGACATGACCGGGCCGGGCCGGGTCGAGTACCAACTACTCCCCCCCGGCATCCACATCCTCGAGAACAAGGCGCTCGGGGATCCCAGCGCCAAGGTGGATCACGTGCGCCACCGGCTGGGCGACTGCCGGTCGCAATCGGCCGACGCGCTGATGACGACTTTGGCGGCGATGGTGGCCGACCACGTCATGCCGTTGCCGGCGGTGGACGCCAGTGAGACGGCCCAACGCCAGGCCCGCGTCTCGGCCTGTTGCGTGCACACCGAGCCCTACGGCACCCGCTCGTCGATGCTGGTGTGCGACCCGCGGTCGGACTCGGATCCCCCCCGGGTTTGGTCGTCCGAAGGACCGCCCTGCACCCACCCCCTGTTGCCGGTCGGCTTCGACATGTCGCCCGAGGTGCGGCCGACCAGTTGACCGGAACCTCGAGGGTCCGGCGGGCAACCCAATCGGCGGGCGTCGACCAATTTCGCGCCACGTTTGAGCGAATGGCCCGACTCGATTCGCTCAAACGTGGCGCGGGAGCAACCAGCTGGATCGGAGACCGCGAATCCTCAGGATCCTCCGAGGGGGCTGGGCGTCCCCGAGAAGCAGCCCACCGCGTAGGGGTACTCGAGGGTCATGTCGTAGTGGTAGATGGTGACCGTCTGGCCATGCCAGGGCACCGGGCTGGTCCGCCCGTGGCAGGCGTCGAGGTCCTGGTTGGTGAGCAGTTTGCCGTCGCTCCCGTACTCGACGTAGATGCCGAAACCGTCCCGGGCCCAGCCCACCTGGGTCGTGGTGGCGCGGGCCGCCGGCGTGAGCAGGCAAGGCGACAGCGAGACGTAGTGGTAGCCGTCGACGCCGGGACTCCCGTGGCAGGTGTCCTGGGTCTCCACCGCCCCGGCGTCGTTCCCGTCGGCGTCCAACCCGCCGAGGAGGATGACCCCGTTGGACATGACCCCGACCGCCCCGTCCCCCGGGACACAGGTGGGGGCGGGGTTCTGGATGGGGTCGTTGGGAACCTTCAGGGTGAAGTCGTGGGCGCTGATCGAGTTCAGGTCCGGGTTGTAGGCGTGGGCGGGATCGGCGGGGTCGACGGGGAAGGTGCCCGACCGCGGGGGCAGGTCATTGCCGCGCAGGACCAGGTTCGAACCGGAATGGGTGACCTCGAAGGTCGAGTTCCAGTTGACGTCCCCGGCCACCGCCGCCTTGGTGGTCATGTCCCAGGTCGCGGAGGCGACGTCGACCCAGGGTGGGACCTTGACCGGCAGGGCGCCGGTCAGCGGGCTGCACACGTGCTCGGCCCCGACCGCGGTGATGGTGGTGGAGTACACCCGGGTCCCGAGGGGCAGGGCCTTCAGGTCGAGGGCCGACGGGGGCATGCCCACCGACTGGTCGGTGGTGGTGCTGGCCGAGATCGACCCGGTCGGGGGTATGGCTGGAGACGAAGACGATGGCGACGACCCGGTCCCGCAACCGGAGAGCACCGCGCCGGCGATCACAACTGCAGCTAGTCCAGCGATGCCGAAACGGGCTCGATCGGGCCGGTTCAAAGGTGACCTCCAGGTGGCTGCGGCTCATCGTAAGGGGTGGCTTCGGGGAAATACCGGATTTAGACCACGTCCGGTCGGTCGAGGAACCGGCCGACCTCCTGATCGAAGGCGTCGGGCTGATCGATGTTGGCGGCGTGCCCGGCATCGGGGAGGACGGCGAGCTCGGCGCCGGGAATCTTGGCCGCCATGTAGTCGGCGGCGGCCAGAAAGGGGCGGTCGTTGGCTCCGACCACCACCAGGGTGGGGACGGCCACCGTCGGGAGCGACTCGATGATCCGGGCGTCGCGCTGGGTGAGCATGCCCCGGGCGGCCCGGGCCAGACCGGCCGGGTCGTGGTGGTCGGCGCCCACCTCGGGACTGGCCGACAGGGAGCCGAGACCCTCCCGCTCGAAGCCGGCCGCGGTGGATTCGGCGTACCGGTTCCATTGGGCGCGGGCGCCGTCGTTCTTGAACCCGGGGCCGGTGTCGAACAGCAGCAGGCCGGTGACCCGGGCGGGGTGGGCCAGATGGAAGGCGAGGGACAGGTACCCGCCCAGGGACAGCCCGCCGACCACCGCCCGGTCGGCCCCGCAGGCATCGAGCACCGCGCCCATGTCCTCCACACTGGCCGCCTCGGAATACCGCGCCGGATCCGGCGGCGAGCCACTCCGGCCGTGGCCGCGCATGTCCCAGACGATCAGCTGGCGATGGGCACCGAGGGCGGCCAGGTTGGGGGCCCACATCGAGGTGGACGACGAGTAGCCGTGGGTCAGCAGCACCGGGGCCCGGTCGCCCGGTCGTCCGTGCACCCGGTAGTGGATGGCGACGCCATCCCGGTCGAGGGTGGCCACCCTCAGACCCCCGGCGGAAAGGCAGGGAAGGGTCTAGGCACGGGTGTTCCTCGGGACATCGCGGAACGGGAGCTGGCGGGACGGATCGGGTTCACGGGGCAGCCCGAGGATCCGCTCCCCGAGGATGTTGTGCTGGATCTCGTCGGTGCCGCCGGCGATGGACACCGCCGGCACCGACACGAAGATCTCCGCGATGGTCCCGCCCAGCACGCTGTCCGGGCCGGTGAGCATGCCCGACGCCCCGGCGATGCGGGTGTGGATCCGGGAGGCGGACCGGGCCACCTGGCTGGCCGCCAGTTTCCCGAGCGAGCCTTCCGGGCCGGGGGGCCGGCCGAGGGCGCGGGCGGCCCGGGCCCGCTGGGCCGTCCAGCCGGCCGACCTCGCCGACCCCACCACCCGGGCGATCTCCTGGCGGATCCGCGGATCGGCACCGGCCCCGGTGGCCGCGGCCCGCTCGACGATCAGGTCGAACCGCCCGGCCCGCTGCGGGTACCACTTGTAGGGCTCGTAGACGACGGCCCGCTCGGCCCAGGCTTCGCGCACCGCCCGCCCGCCGCCGTCGGGCAGGTGGGTCGCCGAGCCCATCACCGTGTACCGGCGTTCGTGGGCCAGGGTGGCCTGGGCCACCGCCCAGCCGTGGCCGACCTCTCCGACCACGTTGGCGATCGGGATCCGGGCGTCGTCGAGGAACACCTCGTTGAAGGAGGCATGGCCGTTCATCTGCCGCAGCGGCCGGACCTCGACCCCGGGCTGGTCCATGGGGATGACGAAGTAGGTGATGCCCTGGTGTTTGGGGACGTCCCAGTCGGTTCGGGCCACCAGGAGCCCGAAGTCGGCGTGGTGGGCCGAGGTGTTCCACACCTTCTGCCCGTTGGCCACCCACTGGTCGCCGTCGAGCACCGCCCGGGTGGTCAGGCCGGCCAGGTCGGAGCCGGCCCCCGGCTCGCTGAACAGCTGGCACCAGCTGATCTCCCCGGTCACCGTCGGCCGGATGAAACGATCCTTGAGGTCGTCGGATCCATGCTCGAGGAGGGTGGGGGCGGCCAGGTGCATGCCGACGCCGTCGGGAACCCCCACCGCGCCGGCTCGGGCCAGTTCGTCGGCCACCAGTTCGGCGACAGAGGCCGGAAGCGAGCGCCCGCACCACTGTTCGGGCCAGGCCGGGCACGCCCATCCGGAATCGGCCAGCCGGGTCCGCCATTCGACCAGGCTGAGGTCAGGATCCCAGTTGGCCTCGATCCAGCTCCGCAGCTCGGGTCCCACCCCGGCCGCGGCGAGCGGCTCCGCCCGGTCGTTCACCGACCTTCGAAATGGGGCGGCCGGCGTTCGGCGGTGGCCCGGACCCCTTCGGCGAAGTCGGCGGTCGACAGCAGCTTGGCCTGCTCGCCGGCTTCCCGGGCGGTGGCGGCCCGGACCCGGGCGGCGAGGTCGCCTCGCATGGTCTCCCGGATCGACACCACGGCCAGCGGGGCGGCCGCGGCGATCTCGGCGGCGAAGGCGTGGGCGGCGGCGGCGAGCACCCCGGCTTCGGCCAACCGGTCGCACAGGCCGATGGCGGCGGCCTCCTCACCGGAGACCCGGCGTCCGGTGTAGAGCATTTCCCAGCTGCGCTGCTGGCCGACGATGGGCGGGAGGGTGGCGGTGAGGGCGAAGCCCTGGTGGAAGCCGAGTTGGGCGAAGTTGGCGGCGAACCGGGCCACCGGGGAGGCGACCCGGAAGTCGGCCGAACAGGCGAGTCCGAGACCCCCGCCGATGGCCGCCCCCTGGATCTCGGCCACCACTGGGGTCCGGCTGTCGAACAGCCGGGCCGCCTCGGTGTACAGCTGATCGACGCCGCCGTTGCCGAGGCCCGGTTCAGGCCCGGCCGGCCGGCTGCTGAAGTTGGCGCCGGCGCAGAAGTGCTTGCCCTCCGAGCGGAGCACGATGGCCCGGCAGGCGTCGTCGGCGTCGAGCGCCTGGTAGGCGTCGGCCAGGGACCGGATGAGGGCGACGTCGAAGTGGTTGTTGGGGGGACGGTGGATCTCGACGGTGGCCACGAAGTCGTCGCCGACCTCCACCGTCACGTCCCCGAACTCGGGGGCCGCCGGCGCCCCGGGCACCGGGCCGTCGGTCGAACGGGTGGTTGCTCCAGCGGTCACCGGCGTCATGCTACCGGTCGGCCGGGGATCGCCCGGGGGCGGAGGAGGAAGCTGTCCCAGGCCACCAGCCGGAACCGGTACCCGTCGGCGGGCGTCCCGCCATCCGGGACGGGCCGGTCATCGGACGTGCCCGCACAGTAGGGTCCCGACCATGAGCCATCCAGGGATCGAGATCGTGAAGCAACTTCTGGCCGACGCCGGCCTGCTCACCGGCCCCATCGAAGACCAGCGGGCGGCCATGGACGCCGCCTCGGTCGGGGCGCCGCCGCCGGACGGGGTGTCGGTCGAGACCGCCGAGCTGGGCGGGCGGCCGGCGGAGTGGCTGACGCCGGACGGGGTCGGCCGGGCGGCCGCCCTCCTCTACCTGCACGGGGGCGGCTACGGCTCGGGGTCCCTCAACAGCCACCGGGATCTGGCTTCCCGGATCGCCATCGCCTCGGGGTGCGCGGCGGTCACCCTCGGCTACCGGCTCGCCCCCGAAGACCCCTTCCCGGCGGCGGTCGAGGACGCGGTCGCCGCCTACCAACAGCTGCTGGCCGACGGGATCCCCCCCGAGCGGCTGGTGGTGGCCGGCGACTCGGCCGGCGGAGGACTGACCATGGCCCTGCTGCTGGCCCTGCGGGCCGACGGCATCCCGTTGCCGGCCGCCGAGGTCTGCCTGTCGCCCTGGGTCGATCTCACCCAGTCGGCACCCTCCTACCAGGAGCTGGCCGACCGGGACCCGATGGTCAGCAAAAAGGATCTCGACGGGCTGGCCGACGCCTACCTGGCCGGGACCGATCCCCGCACCGAGCTCGCCTCCCCCCTGTTCGCCGCCGACCTGTCCGGACTCCCGCCCCTCCGGATCGAGGTGGGGGCGGACGAGGTGCTCCTCGACGATGCCACCCGGCTGGCCGAGCGGGCGACCGAAGCCGGCAATGACGTCACCCTCACCGTGTGGCCGGAGATGATCCACGTGTTCCAGGCGTTCCCCGGGGTGATCCTCCCCGAGACCGATCTGAGCGTGGCCGCCATCGGCGAGTTCGTGGCCGGCCACCTCGCGGGGTAGCGGGCGGCACCGTGGCACCGTGCGGGCCACCGGCCACCGGCCACCGGCCACCGGCCGGCGGTCGGGGTGCCTAGGCGGTGGAGGTGAAGGTGTAGGTGAAGGGGGTGTTGGCCGGGGTGTTCAGAAACTCCGCTTTGCCGTTGATGAAGATCCCCACCACCACCGCCGCGCTCCCCACCTGCACGCTGATCGACTTGCCGGCCGGGAACGCCTGTGTCCTGGCCGCCCTGGAGGTCCCCCTGCAGCAGGGGGGTGGCCGAGGACGAGTCGATGACCTGGACCCAGCAGACGTCGGAGGCGGCCAGCTTGAGGGTGAATTGCCGGCTGGCCACCGAGTACTGCCCGAAGGTCGAGCCGTCGGTGGTGGTCTCGACCACCGGGTCGGGTTTCGGCGCCGGCGCCGCCACGGCGGGCCGGGGCGCGGGTGCCAGCGGTGCCCCGCCGGGCCCGGTCACCCGCAGGATGTGGGATTCGACGAACCATTGGGGCTGCGAGCTCTGGATCACCGTCCCGGCGACGGCCGCCACCACCAGCACGGCCACCACCCAGGTGGCCACCTTCAGCGGGGTGGCCGCCCTCCGCCGCCGGCGGGCCCGGGCCATGGCCCGTTTGGCCTCCTTGAAGTCGGAGGGGGCGATGGCCGGGATCATGCCGGTGGGCGGGCCGACGGCCACCCCGTAGCCGTAGGCGCCGGAACCGGTGCCGGCCGTGGAGGTGGCGAAGCCGGCCACCCGGGGGACCTGTCCGGTCTGGGTGAAGGCCCGCAGGTGCTCGGGACCGCTGGTCACCGCGGCCACCACCCCGGTGAGCCCGCCGTTGTCCCGCATCCGGCGACGACCGTTGGCGACCGGGGCCGACGACCAGGCTTCCATCAGCTGGAGGGCGAGGGCGTCCCCGTCGAGGGTCAGAAAGGCGGCGTAGCGCCGGAGGGTGGACAGGGCCATCGCCTGGTCGGGCATCGAACGCAGGTCGCCGGCTTCGAGCCCTTCGAGCTGGGTGATGGGCCGGCCGAGCCGGTCGTGCACGGTGACCAGGTCGAGTCCGCGCTGCTCCCTCGTCTCTCGGAGCATCCTCCCGATCTCTTGGGGAGAGGAAGGGAGGGTTTGCTGCTGTTGTTCGCCGCGTCGGCGTGTGGTGCCACCACGTTGCCGGGTCACTGGTGTCTCCTGACTCTTCCCTGCGGGTAAGAGTACCTGGAAGGGATTCTATTCTGCCTTCGCGGACGCGGTTTTTCTCCGTCGGTTCCGCCGCGCCACCGGCAAGGGCCCCGATCGCCGAGAAGCCGGTCAGCTCACCGCCGCGTGCACCGCCTCGATCAGCGAGCCGGTCCGGGGATCGCCGCTCAACCCGAGGCGCATCTGGTTCATCACGTAGGCGAAGGCGACTCCCGACCCCGGCTGGGCGAAGCCGACCGAACCACCGGCGCCATAGTGGCCGAAGCTCCCGGGCCCGAGGAAGGGCGAGAAGTCGGAATCGCACAACATGCCCAGCCCGAAGATCGACTCGGCCCCGAGCACCCGGTCCTCGCCGGAGGTCCGGGGGGTGGTCATCTGCGCCACGGTGCCGGGGGAGAGGATCCGGACCCCGTCGACCTCGCCGATCAGCCCGGCGTACATCCGGGCCAGTGAACGGGCGGTGGTGATCCCGTTGGCCGCCGGCACCTCGGCGGCGTGCACCGCCCGGGTGTTGAACACCCCGTCGCCGTCCTCGAAGCTGCCGAAGGCGCCACCCAGGAAGAGGGCCCGGGTCCCGAGGCCGTCGGGCCCGAAGTTGGTGGCCATCCGCTCGAGCTCCTCCGGCGCCATCTCCGCGATGTGGTCGAGCGACATGTTGAGGGGAGCCACCCGGCCCTCCTCCGACTCGGGAAGCCCGATCCAGAACTCGAGACCCAGGGGGGTCGCCACCTCGTCGGCGAAGAACGTGCCCAGACTCTTGCCGCTGATGCGCCTGACCACCTCGCCGACCAGCCAGCCGTAGGTCAGCGCGTGGTAGCCGTGGGCGGTGCCCGGTTCCCACAACGGCTTCTGGGCGGCGAGGGCGGCGATCATCGGGTCCCAGGCCAGCGCCTCCGGCAGGCTGAGGGTGGCGTCGATGGCGGGCAGCCCGGCCTGGTGGGTCAGCAGCCACTCGACCGGCAGGCCGGCCTTGCCCTCGGCCCCGAACTCCGGCCAGTACTCGGTCACCGGCGCCGACGGGTCCAGCAGGCCGCGTTGGATGAGCAGGTTGGCGCACACCGCGGTGGCGCCCTTGGTGGTCGAGAACACCAGCTGAAGGGAGTCCGGGCCGTAGGCGAGCCCGGTGGGTGGGTCGGCCGTCCCCCCCCACAGGTCGACCACCGGGACGCCGTCCTTGTACAGGCAGAAGGCGGCCCCCTGGTCGCCGCGCTCGGCGAAGTTGGCGGCGAAGGCGTCCCGCACCCCCTCGTAGCCGGGCTCGACCCGCCCGTCGATGGTGGCGGTTTCGGCGTCGGTCATGGTTCCCCCACTCTGGTCCAGCGGGCGGTCACCGGCGGACGGCCCGGGCCGACGCTACCGGTGGACGGCCCGGAGGGACACATCGGGGCGGCTCCGAGGGAATGTTGCGGGCGCAACTATGTTGAAGGAGGTGACGAGGTGAGGTGGGCCGGCCGGGTGGCGGGCCGCGGGCCGAGCCCGAAGGAGGTCGGCCATGCCGGCGGTGACAGTTGAAGACACCCTTTCCCTTCCCCGGATCCCCGAACCGGATCCGGTGACCACCGGCCGGCGGGTGCTCTCGGTGACCTCGGCGCCCACCGCCTTCGAAGGCGAGGGCTTCCCGGTCCGCCGGGCGTTCGCCGGCGTCGACCGCGCCCAGCTCGACCCCTTCGTCCACATGGACCAGATGGGCGAGGTGGAGTACGCCCCGGGGGAGGCCAAGGGGACACCCTGGCATCCCCACCGCGGCTTCGAGACGGTGACCTACATGATCGACGGCACCTTTCAGCACCGGGACTCGATCGGCGGCGGCGGCCTGATCACCAACGGGGACACCCAGTGGATGACGGCCGGATCCGGGATCCTCCATATCGAGCGCCCACCCGAGGCGCTGGTGGCCAGCGGCGGGGTGTTCCACGGCATCCAGCTGTGGGTCAACCTGGCGAGGGCGGAGAAGATGACCGCGCCCCGCTACCAGGACATCGGGGCCGGCAACGTGGTGCTGCTGTCCAACCCCGACGGCGGGGCCCTGGTCCGGCTCATCGCCGGCGACCTGGCCGGCTTCGCCGGGCCGGGATCGACCCACTCGCCGATCACCTTGCTCCACGCCACGGTGAGCCCGGGGGCGAAGCTGGTGCTCCCCTGGCGTCGCGACTTCAACGCCCTGGTCTACGTGCTCTCCGGCGACGGGAGCGTCGGCGATCACGGCCAACCCCTCCGCTCCGGCCAGCTGGCCGTGCTCGGCGAGGGCGACAACATCGTGGTGGGGGCCGACGCCGTCCAGGAGTCACGCTCGCCGGGCCTCGACGTGCTGGTGCTCGGCGGCCGCCCGATCCGGGAGCCGGTCTATGCCTACGGGCCCTTCGTGATGAACACCCAGGACGAGATCGCCCAGGCGTTCGACGACTTCCGGGCCGGCCGGTTGGGAACGGTGCCGGTCGGAGAGGGCTGACCCACCGCCGGTGGGCATCCAGGAGCCGGCCTGCGGTCAGGGGCCCTCGCCGCCACTGGCGGTACAGGACCGGGGATCCCAGGGCTGGAGCGGGGTCACCGCCGCCGACGGGGGCTGGAAGGCGCCGCTCGAGGTGGTCGAGGTGGTGGTGGGCGCCTGGCTGGTGGTCGACGCCCCGCCCCCGACGGTGGTGGCACTGCCGGAGGCGGCCGGCGGGTTCACCGAGAACTGGGTGCCGGTGACCACCGTCACCTGGGACCCGGGGGTGACCTGGGTCGGGTCGAAGGCCATGATCACCGCGCCGGAGATGGACGAGGCCACCAGCTGAGCGGCGGCCTCGGCGCCCGGGGTCATCTGCGCGTAGTAGACGACCGTCTCGGCTTCGGCGCCCACCGGGGTGGAGTCGCCGAGCCCGGTCATGGTGAACCCGAGGGCGCCGAGGGCGGCGGAGGTGGTGGTGGCCTGGTTGGTGGTCCCCGAGCCGTTCATCACCGACACGGTCACCGAACTCGGGGCGGGAAGCTTGCCGCCGTGCATGGAGTCGGTGGTGGTGTTGATCCCGAGGAACTGTTGGATGACCTGCTGATCCTGGGCGGCGGCGGGGAACTCGATGGAGCCGTAGGACCCACCCTTGTAGGTGTAGTCGCCGGTCTGGCTGACCTGCACCGGCAGGGTGTACTGGGGGGCCGATCCGGCGTTGACCCCGTGGAAATTGAGGACCAGGTTGATCATGTCGCTGATGGAGAACTTGGAGTCCACCGACAGCTGCGAGGCCACCCCGTTGACCAGTTGGGTGTCGGTGATGGGGTTGGACAGGCCGTTTTTGGCGACGGCGGTGGCCAGCACCCGCAGGAACTCGTGGTCGCGCCGGATCCGGGCCAGGTCGCTGGAATTCTCGAACGGCCAGTAGTTCGGGTTGCTGGTGGTCACCCCCGGCCCCTGGTACTGGAGATGGCGGGCCCGCACCACCTGGAGGGCGTGGAGGCCGTCGAGGGCGACGCACCCGGTGGTCTGCTGGTTGAGGCCGGAGTAGGCGTCGAACACCGGCATCGGGAAGTACATCTTGACCCCGCCCAGCGCGTTGACCACGTTGGCGAAGGTGTCGAAGTTGAGCACGACGTAGTGCTGGATGGGGATCCCGAAGTCCTCGTTGATGGCGGCGACCAGCTGGCTCGGCCCCTGGTAGAGGGCGGCGTCGATCTTGTTGGCCCCGGTGGTGCGGGCATTGGGGACGAACAGGTCGCGGGGGATGGAGAGGATGGAGACGGTGTGCTTGTTCGGGTCGAGGTGGAGGATCATGATCACGTCGCTGTTGACGCCGTTCACCCCCTGGGAGCACAGCCCGTAGGCGGGGTTCTGGACGGTGAGGGCGCAGCGGTCGGTGGACCCCACCATCAGGATGTTCTCGGTGCCGGCGTCGGCGCCGGTGGTCGGGGAGTCGATCAGGCCCTTCACGTCGAGCCGGTGGAGCTCGTGGTTGAGGTAGTAGCCGTAGCCGGCCACGCTGCCCACCCCCGCCACGATGAGGATGACCAGGGCCAGCAGCACCCGCTTGGTCTTCTTGAAGCGCTTGGGGGGCTTGGTCGCCCGGTGGGAGTGACGTTTCCGTTTGTGGCGGTGCTTGATCTGGTCGCCGAGGTTCTGGAGGCCGGTCTCGTCGAAGGTGCCGGTGCTCTTGGTCCTACCCGCGTGGACCACCGAGGGGTCGGATGGCGGCTCCGGGTCCGACCCGTCGGTCAGCCCGGGCGGCACCGCCGGCACCTCGATGGCCACCCCGGCGGAGTCCCCGGGAGACGGCTCGGGGTCCGACCCGGGTGATTTCCCGGAACCGGAATTACCCTCGATCATCGAGCCGAGGGCGCGCAGCCCCTCCTCGTTGGGGATGCTTCCGCGCCGCGGCTGACGGGTGGGGTCGGGAGCGGGCCCGTCAGGACCGCTGCTGGCCATGGCCGTCAACAGTAACAAGAGTGTCACCGTGGCCGGTATCAGCCTGCATGAAAGAATGCGAGGCCCGCCGGGAGCCGCCGGCACCGGAGCGCCGGACTCCGGGGAGGGGCCGTCGAGCGGTGGATCAGGTGGAAGCCGGGCGAGCCAGGATCGGTTCGACGTCCGGTTGGGCCGCGGGCGTCCCCGCCGGGCTCGAGCCGTTCGGCCGGCCGCCATCGGCCGCCGACGGGGTGCTCACCGGGACGGCGGTCAGCCGCAGGTCGTCGGGCTGCAGCCGCAGGGTGTCGAACCAGTAGCGCACCGTCCAGGTCGGCCAGTTGTTGGTCACCCGTCCGGTGGCGGTCTTGTACCAGCTCCGGCAGGAGTTGACCCAGGTGGTCCCCAGCATCAGCCGTTGCATCCGGGCATCCTCCCGGTCGTAGGCCGCGGCGGTGACCTCGATGGTGGCCGGGACCCCTTTAGCCCGGGCCTCGGTGTCGGCGGCCAGGGCCTGGAGCACCACGTTGAGCTGGCGCTCGACCATGAAGAGGATGGAGTTGTGCCCGAGGTTGGTGTTGGGCCCGTAGAGCAGGAAGCAGTTGGGGAATCCGGCCACCGAGATCCCCAGGTAGGCCCGCACCCCGTCCTCCCAGGCCGACGCCAGGGTGCGACCTCCCTTGCCGGTGACCGGAATCGCCGACAGGAAGTCGGTGGTGTGGAAGCCGGTCCCGAAGATCAGCACGTCGGCCGGGCGCCGCTTCCCGTCGGCGGTCACCACCGCGTCGGCTTCGACCCGCTCGATGGCCTCGTTGACCACCTCGACGGTCGGCCGCAGGATGGCCGGGTACCAGTCGTTGGAGATGAGCAACCGCTTGCACCCGACCGGATAGTCGGGGACCACCGACTCCGCCGGCATCCGATCGGAGACCACCTGGGTCTCGATGCCCTTGGTGATCAGCTTCCGGAACAACTTGCCGGTCCAGCTGTCCTTCCGGAAGGCCAGCCACTTGCTCTCCAGCGACCAGTAGATCCGCCAGCGGTAGGCCAGCTCGTAGGCCCGGACATGGTCGAGCAGCCACCGCTGTCGGGGGCCGTAGACCTTGTCGGGCTTGGGAACCACATAACTGATGCTGCGCTGGAAGATGGTGAGCTCTCCGGCCTGGGCGGCGACGGGCGGGACGAACTGGATGGCGCTGGCCCCGCTCCCGACCACCGCCACCCGCTTCCCTTCGAGGTCGACCCGGTGGTCCCAGCGGGCCGAGTGCCAGCTGGGCCCGGCGAAGGTGTCGAGCCCGGGGAGGTCGGGGATAGAGGGGCGGTTGAGCTGCCCGCAGGCGAAGACGACGGCGTCGGCCTCGAGCACCTCCGACTGGCCGCCGGCGGGGGTGACCTTCACCCGCCAGCGGCCGGATCCCTCGTCGAAGGCGGCGTCGTTGACGGTGGTGCCCAGACGGAGGTGGTCGGCGAGTCCGTGGCTGGCCACCAGATCCTCGGCGTAGTCGAGGATCTCCGGCTGCTCGGCGAACCGACGGGTCCAGTCCGTCTTGGATGCGAACGAGAAGGAGTAGAGGTGGGAGGGGACGTCGCAACCGCTCCCCGGGTAGGTGTTGTCCCGCCAGGTCCCGCCCACCCCGTCCGACTGCTCGACGATGGTGAAGTCGGTGACCCCGGCCCGCTTGAGCTGGATGCCGGTTCCCAGCCCGGACATCCCGCCGCCGACGATGATCACCGACGGGACCGGCTGCCCGGCCGACCGGGCGGCCCTCACCGCCCGCTGCATCCGCCTCAGGCCGATGTTCAACGCCAACTCGACACCCCCCAAGGTTGTTCGGCGGTTCCGTCCGTCGGGAAGGACCGGGTCCTCAGGTTACGGGGTCGGCGGCTCCGGCCCCAAATCTCCGAACCCGCGGGCGGGACCCGGCGAGTCGGGCGTACGAATCGGTCAGAGGAGAGCGGCGAGTGGCGACCACGCCAGGCCGTGGGCGTCGGCCACCGGCTGGTAGACGATGCGGCCCCCGACCACGTTGACCCCGTCGGCCAGCGCCGGGTCGGCGCGGGCGGCGTCCTTCCACCCGTGGTCGGCGATGGCCAGGGCATAGGGCAGGGTGGCGTTGACCATCGCGTGGGTGGAGGAGTGGGGGACGGCGCCGGGCATGTTGGCCACGCAATAGAAGAGCGAGCCGTTGACCTCGAAGGTCGGATCCGAGTGGGTGGTGGGTCGGGTCGATTCGAAGCAGCCACCCTGGTCCACCGAGATGTCGACCAGCACCGACCCCGGGCGCATCTGCGCCACCAGGGAATCGGACACCAGGATGGGTGCCTTGGCCCCGACCACCAGCACCGCGCCGATCACGATGTCGGCGTCGATGCAGGTCTCCTCGATGGCATGGGCGCTGGACGCCACCGTCTCCAGCGCGCCGCGGAAGTGGTGGTCGGCCCGGCGGAGACGGTCGAGGTTCCGGTCGAGGATGTAGACGTCGGAATGCATCCCGACGGCCATGGTCGCCGCGGCCCAGCCCGCCACCCCGGCACCCAGGATCACCACCCGGGCCGATCGCACCCCGGGGATGCCGCACACCAGCACCCCCCGCCCGCCCGCCGGGCTCATCAGATGGTGGGCCCCCATCAACGGGGCCATCCGCCCGGCGACTTCGCTCATCGGGGTGAGCAGGGGGAGGGATCCGTCTCCGAGCTGAACGGTCTCGTAGGCGATGGCAGTGGTGCCGGCGGCCATCAGCGCTTCGGTGCACGGCCGGGAGGCGGCCAGGTGGAGGTAGGTGAAGAGGACCTGGTCCCGGTGGAGGCCGAGACGGGGGTACTCCTCGGGAACCGGCTCCTTGACCTTCAACACCATGTCGGCCCGGGACCAGACGTCCACGGCGTCGCCCACCACCGACCCTCCGGTGGCGACGAACTCGTCGTCGAGGATGGATGAGCCGGCCCCGGCCCCGGCCTGGATCAGCACGGTGTGGCCGGCGGCGGTGAACTCCCTGACCCCGGCCGGGGTGATCGCCACCCGGGATTCGCCGTCCTTCACCTCTGTGGGCACGCCGATGATCATGGGGTCCCTCCCAGTGCATTGTGGCAGTTGCCGAGGTGTAGGCGTGTTCGGGGCTGGCTTGGCCCGGGATGGGCAGACGTCGGGATGAACACATCGCC
The DNA here is from genome assembly GCA_963819695.1 of uncultured Acidimicrobiaceae bacterium. Lineage (GTDB taxonomy): Bacteria > Actinomycetota > Acidimicrobiia > Acidimicrobiales > RAAP-2 > DASZIT01. The sequence continues at coordinate 337,094 of CAWFXD010000003.1, forward strand.
GGGGTCGACCGTATCCCCAGGGTACGAACTCGGAAAGGGACTCATCGATGGCTCTTCGCCCACTAACCCGACTCCCGCGAATCTCCGGCGCCCAGAAGGCGGCGGCGATCGGCGCCTTCGCCGTTCTGGCCGCGGCCGGCCGGATGCCCATCGGATCGGTGAGCCCGGGATGAACGACGCATCGACGACGGAGGATGTCCGCCCAGGGTCGGGTCGGCTCGCGTCGATGACTCGGGATACCGTCTCTGGTGAGGGGCCCCGCCGGCCGGGGCCGACAGGTATGGCAACTGACGAGATCGAACTCCGGGCCGCCTTCGTGGCCCACAGCGGCGAACTGGTGGCGTTTGCCCGCCGCAGCCTCGGGGATGCGCAGCTGGCCGAGGAGGCTGCCCAGGAAACGTTCGTGCGGGCCTGGCGACACCGGGACCGGTTCGATCCGTCGCTCGGCTCCATGCGCACCTGGCTGTTCGCCATCGAACGACGCCTGGTCATCGACCTGGCCCGGTCCCGGGCCATCAGAAAGACCGAGGTGCTGCCGCCCGACGCCGAAGATCCCGATGACAGCATCGAGCGGGCCATGCAGGCTTGGCAGGTCGAAGAGGCGATCCGGCGGCTCCGCCATGAGCACCGCCACGTGCTCATCGAGATCTACTACCGGGGGCGCCCGAGCCGCATCGTGGCCGACGAGCTCGGGATCCCCGACGGCACCGTCCGCAGCCGACTGTTCTACGCCCTCAAGGCGCTGAAGCTGATGCTCGAGGAGATGGGGTGGGAACAATGACCGGCGGCGAATGCGAACGGTGGCGAGGCTTGCAGGCGATGCACGCCATCGGCCGGCTTGAGCCCCACGAGGAGAGCCAACTTCGCGCCCACCTTCAGGAGTGTCCGGCGTGCCGGGTCGAGACCGTCGAGCTGGCCGGCCTGGAGGCGGCCCTCGGTCTGGTCGACCTCGGCCATCTCGACGAAGGGCGGGAGCCGGCGATTGCGCTGGAGTCGGCCCGGTGGGAGCGGGTCCGGTGGGAACGACATCGGCGGGTGCGGATGACGGCCACCCGGTGGGCGATGGCAGGGATGGCCGTGGCCGCGGTGGCGGCCATCGCATTGGTGGTGGTCTCCGTGCAGCAGTCGCCGCCGCCGACCAAGACCGTCGCGCTCAGCGGGACCCCAGGAGTCCGGGCCTCGGTGGTGCTGGCATCCAAGGCGTGGGGCACCGAAGCGACCTTCAAGGAATCGGGGCAGCAGGCCGGCCAGGTCTGGACGGTGACGATGGAAACGACGCCGGGCTCCTGGTGGGTCGCCGGGAGCTACCGGACCATCGGGTCCAAAGGCCAGGTGCAGGTCACCCTGTCCTGTGCGGTGCCCGCCGATCAGATCACCCATGTGTGGGTGAGTGACGGCGGCGGGCACACCGTGCTGCGGGGCTACGTGCAGTAGCCGGTCGGACCGTCAGGCGACCCGCGCCGATCCTCCCCCCATCGACACCACATCCCCCCGGCGCAGCTGGCGGCCCCTCCGGAGTTCCACCTCCCCGTTGACCCGCACCGCGCCGGAAGCGATCTGCTGCCTGGCATCCGACCCGCTGCCCGCCAGATCGGCGAGCTTGAGGAACTGGCCCAACCGGATGGTTCCGTCGGTGATCGCCACCTCCTTCGGTTCATCCACCGAGCATCTCGGCCAACACTGCCGCTTCGCTGATCTCGGGCCGCTTGGTCGCGGTGAGCAGGGTGACGGTCCGCTGCTTGGCCAGGGTCCGCAGGTGGTCGAGGACGGCGGCCCGCTCCGGGTCCTCGAGCTCCACCCGGTACCGCCGGGCGAACTCCTCGAACCGTTCGGGGACATGGTCGTACCAAGTTCGGAGCTCGGTCGACGGTGCCACCTCCTTGCACCACTCGTCTAATGCAGCCCGCTCCTTGGATACTCCCCTCGGCCAGAGTCGATCGACCAAGACCCTCGCACCGTCATCGGGTCCCGGCTCCTCGTAGACCCGACGTATCCGAACCCTCGGCTTGGTCGCCATGGCTAGACCTGTCGCTCCCTCGATGTGTCCGACGGCTCGACATGGTCGTCGAGTCCGGCCCAGAGCAACTGGAAGTCGTCAGCCAGCCGGGCCAACTCCGCGATGTGCTGGGCGGAAAGGCGACCGAGCGCGGTACTGCCCTTTCGAGTGAGGACCAGGTGCACCACCCGTCCGTCATGAGGGTCGGAGCGGCGTTGGATGATCCCGGCGGCTTCGGCCCGCTGGGTGAGCTCGACCGCGCTGTGGTGGCGCAGGAGCAACGAATCAGCAACATCGCCGATGGTCGGCCCGGTGGAGCCCGTGTGCCCGCGAATGGCCAGCAGCAGCTGGTGTTGAGCCGGAGTGAGCCCCGCGGACCGGGCCTGCACTTCACTCCAATGAAGGAACTGACGAAGCCCGGTCCGGAAGGCCAACAGTTTCACGTATTCGTCAGTTCTGAGAGGCCTCGGTGCCACGATAAGGTTTCGCTCCGTGTATCTCGTACTACGACCTAACGTACCGCGGGGAGCGCCTGAGCTGAAAGGGTCCGACAGGGATCACCCGTTGACGGCGTCAGGGGTTTGCACCGCAAGCGCCGAAGCTGAGAATAGTCCCGGGTGCATGTGTCGGTGAGGGCCTCTGAACAGGCGGCGCAACAGCGCTCCGCCGAGCACCTCGGTGACTTCACCATCACCTGGGACTCGGTGCGGATCATCCCGTTGGCATTGGTGATCGGGGCCATGGCCGCGGCGGTGGCCCTCGGCCTGCTCGACCTGATCGGACTGATTACCCATCTCATGTACTACCAGGACGTCGGGGTGAGCCTGGTGGCTCCGACCTCCGCGCATCTCGGCCGTTGGACCATCGCCATACCCGTCTTCGGTGGGTTGGTCATCGGGGCCATGGCCTACTTTGGCTCGGAGCGGATCCGAGGCCACGGCATTCCCGAGGCCATGGAGACGATCCTGGTCGGCGGCAGCAAAGTCGAGCCCCGATTGGCAGTCCTCAAGCCCCTATCCAGTGCGGTGAGCATCGGCACCGGCGGACCGTTCGGGGCGGAGGGCCCGATCATTCTCACCGGCGGGGCCTTGGGCTCGGTCCTTGCTCAGTTCTTTCACCTGTCGGCGATGGAACGCCGGATCCTGCTCGTGGCCGGATCCTGCGCGGGTATGGCTGCCGTGTTCGGCACGCCGGTCGGGGCGGTGTGCTTCGGGGTGGAACTGCTGATCTTCGAACTGAAACCCCGATCCCTGGTCCCGATCGCCCTCGCCACCGCGGTGGCCCAACTCGTCAGGAACGGGTTTGCCTCGCGCCACCTGATCCAGGCGACTCCGCTGTTCCCCGTGCCGCCCCACGGAACGTTCTCGGGGGTAGACGCCGCCGCCGCCGCCGGCATCGGCTTGGTGATGGCCGGGTTGGCCTGGGTGCTCACGAGCGCCTGCTACTTCATGGAGGACGCCTTCACCCGGCTGTCGGTTCACTGGGCGTGGTGGCCGGCCATCGGAGGCGTCGTGGTGGGTGCCGGTGGGCTGATCGATCCGAAGGCCCTCGGGGTCGGCTATTCCACCATCGGGATGGAGCTGGCCGGCCGACTCACCATTGGGGCGCTGGCCCTCCTGTTGATGGTCAAGTTGGTCATCTGGTCGGTGGCCCTCGGCTCGGGAACCAGCGGGGGCATCCTGGCTCCGCTGTTGATGATGGGGGCGGCCCTGGGCGGCATCCTCGGCCCCGTGCTCCCGGGGGGTGGGAGCTCGACCTGGGCGCTCCTCGGAATGGCCGGGGCTCTGGCCGGGGTCACCCGATCGCCGCTGACCGCCATCGTGTTCACGTTCGAACTGACCCACGACACCGGCTCACTACTTCCGCTGCTCGTCACCTGTTCGATCGCCCACCTCTTCAGCACGCTCATCCTGAAACGCTCGATCCTGACGGAGAAGGTGGCGCGCAAAGGCTTTCACGTGGTCCGGGAATATGCGGTCGACCCTCTCGAGGCGCTCTTCGTCCGCGACGTGATGGAGACCGAGGCGATCACCGTGAGTCCGGGTTGGACGGTCGACGAGGCCTTCGAGCGGGTCGTCTTCGAGCCGGGCCTCCGGCGACAGCACCTGATCCCTGCCGTCGACCCCGACGGAAGCATTGTCGGAGAAGTCTCATTCGCTGAACTCCGCCACGCCCGTGACGATGGTGGAGGAGTTGGCCGGGTGGCGTCGATCATCCATCGCGAGGTGGGGATCGTGCACCCCGACGAACCCCTCCGAGGGGTGGCCGACCGGATGGCCGAGCGAAGGGGTCACGACCTATTTCGCCGTGGCCGACGCGTCCAACGAGCTGGAGGGCTTCATCATCGTCGAGCACCTTCTGGCCGGACGTCAGCGCCAGTTGGTCGAGGAGCGGGACAAGGAGCGACCGCTAAGATTCAGACGATAAGAGGTTGACGATGGTGGACACGAGCAATTTGGAGCCGAGAATGGACGAGGATGCGGTCGGGGATCCGGCCTGCTGGCTCCATCAGGTGTGTGACACCTGCGGGGCGCTGGTCGAACGCGAAGCAGAGCACGACTGTGCCGAACGGATTCGATATGCGTCCGGCCCCTCCATGGGCGCGGGGCTCGAAGTTCCAGTGCTGGTCGGCAACCTCGTGCGGGTCGAACCCTTGTCGATGCAGCACGCCAACGACTTGACCTCGTCGGCCGAGGGCGACCGCAGTTCCTACGGGTTCACCTGGGTTCCACGCGGGTTGGAGGAAATCGGGCAGTACATCGGGGCTCAGCTCGGTCGTGCCGAGCAGGGCGAGCTCATTCCCTTTGCCCAGATACGGCTGGCCGACGGCCGGGCTGTCGGGAGCACCTCGTATCTGAACATCCGGTTTCGACCCGAGAAGGCGGATCCCTTCGCCGTTGAGATCGGCTGGACCTGGTTGGGCGCATCGGCGCAACGCACAGGCATCAACACTGAAACGAAGCTCCTACTGCTCGAACACGCATTCGAGACCTGGTTCGTTGCCCGGGTCGACCTCAAGACCGATGCCCGCAATATCCGCTCCAGAAACGCCATCGAAGCCCTCGGCGCCCAGTTCGAAGGAGTTCTGAGAAATTGGCAACCATCGCTGGTCATCGGCGAGGAGGGTCGGTACCGGGACTCGGCGATGTTCTCCATCCTGGACTCGGAGTGGGCAGACACCAAGGCACGATTGCGCAAGCGACTCAGCCTGTATTCCGTTAGCTGATCCCGACTGAGTTGGGATTCGATCCGGACCGGCCCGGGTGGGGTGCACCCTTGGAACCCGTCTTCCCATCGGGTTCCTGCCCGTTCGAGCGCGCGAGTACTCGCATCGATCCGACCTGGTGTTGGTGGTTGTTGTTGTGGGCGAGGGGGTGTTAGTTGGTTGGTGGGTGTTGTGTTGTGTTGGTTGGTTGGTTGGTGGGCGAGGGGGGACTTGAACCCCCACATCCTTTCGGACACAGGAACCTGAATCCTGCGCGTCTGCCAATTCCGCCACTCGCCCGAGCGACCGAATGAGATTACCCGAAGAACCTGGCCCTTCCTACCAGGGCATTCGTCATCCGGTCGTACGCGATCGGGGACAATTGGGGGGTCCGGCCCACGAATGACAATGGAACCGGCCCTATCTACGATTGCCGCGTTGGCCCCTATAGGCTGTTCCCAGCATGGGACTTCAGAAGTTCGAAGGGCGCCTTGAGCGCATTGTCGATGGCACGTTCTCCAAAGCCTTTCGGGGCGAGTTGCATCCCGTGGAGATCGGCCGTCGCCTTACGAGAGAAATGGACCTCCGGCGTCGGCTGGGCGTTCATGGTCTGATCGCGCCCAATTACTTCGAAGTTTCCCTGTCGCCGGCCGAATTCGCCCGGTTCGAGAGCTTCATCGACGCCCTGGTCAGGGAGTTGGAGGAGGCGGCTCGCGAGCACGCCCGCGCCGAGGACTACGTGTTCGTCGGGCCGGTGACGGTGACCGCCATCGAGGACCCCGGTCTCCGCCGCGGCCGCTTCTCCATCCTGTCCGAGGTCCGAGAGGGCCCCTCCGGCCTCTCGGCGGCATCCATCGTGCTGGCGGACGGGGAACGGATCGTGCTCGGGCCCGAGGCCATCACCATTGGCCGGCTGCCCGAGAGCACCGTCGTCGTCACCGACCCCAACGCCAGCCGGCGTCACGCCGAGATCCGGCGGGTGGGGAACGACGTGGTGGTGGTGGATCTCAATTCCACCAACGGCACCCGGGTAAACGGGGCCGGCATACAGGAGCGCAAGCTGGCTGATGGCGACGAGATCGTGGTCGGAACGACATTCCTCCGATTCGAGACGTCGTAATGGCGGCGGGCTCCTGATCCCACATGCACCTGTATCTCGTCTTGATTCCAGGGCCGACCAACAACGCACCCGTGCTCCGTGCCTTGGAGTACGTGGTCATACTCCTGCTGTGGCTGTTCTTCATGTGGGTGGTCCGGGCGGTATGGGTGGAAGTACGCCCCCTGAAGCGGAAACGGCGTCGCGAGAAGGATGACGACATCGACCCGGCCATTGCCGGGAAGTCCCGCAAAGGGAGACGGCTCCGGCTCCACGTCGTGCGTCCCGAGGACCTCATGGGGACAACCTACGAAATTGGTGCGGAGGTCACCGTCGGCCGGGCCGCCGGATGTGGCGTTCCCATCGACTACGACACCTTCGCCTCGAACCTCCATGCCCGGCTGTTCAGGTTGGATGGCGACGTATGGGTCGAAGATCTGGGATCCACCAATGGCACCTGGGTGAACACCGAGCGTATTCTCGAGCGAACTCGAATCGAAAAAGGCGACCTCTTGCAAGTGGGCGGAACCGTATTCGAAGTCGGTAAGTGAGATGACGGTCCTCCGGTCCGGCTCCGCTTCCGACGTAGGTCTGGTTCGGTCCACCAACCAGGACCTCGCCCTCGAGACCTCCAGCCTGTTTGCCGTCGCCGATGGCATGGGAGGCCATGCCGGCGGCGAGGTGGCGTCCCGGCTGGCCATCGACGCGCTGACGGCTGCCTTCGGACGCCAACCCACCGGGGTCGGCTTGGCCGAAGCCGTCACCTCGGCCAACGCGGTGGTGTGGGCCCACAGTCAAGAGAACGCCGACCTGCGGGGGATGGGAACCACCCTGACCGCGGTGGCGCTGGTCGACGAGGGCGGACACGATGTCCTGGCTCTGGTCAACGTCGGCGACTCTCGCTCCTACCGATTTCATGATGGCGAGCTGACCCAGATCACCAAGGATCACAGCCTGGCCGAAGAGATGGTTCTCAGCGGCGAGCTGACTCCGGCCGAAGCCGCCTTCCACCCCCACCGTCACATCCTCACCCGAGCCCTGGGCGTCTCGCCCGACGTCGACGTCGACGTGTGGCGGATCCGCCCGATTCGCGGCGAGCGCTTCTTGCTCTGCAGCGACGGCCTGACCAACGAACTGGGGAACAACCAGATCATCGAGGTGCTGTCGAGGTCGGCCGATCCGCAGGTGGCGGCCGATCTCCTGGTGCGGGCGGCTCGGACCCACGGCGGGAGCGACAACATCACCGCGGTGGTGATCGACGTCGTCGTCGGGGATGAGGACACCGGTTCGGTTCCGGCGGTGGCCCCGATGTCAGCGGACTTCGTGGACCCGACCGGATTGGCGAGCGACGGCGTCGCCGCCCCCCAGCCTCTGGCCGTACCCGAGATCAAGATCCCCAACCGCCGGGATCGGAGACGGGCCAAGCGCCGCGAGCGGCGACGGGACCGGGGTCGCCGGCTGGTCACCTTCCGGACCCTGCTCTTCATGATCCTGTTCGTCGCCATCGTGGGCGCCGGCTACTACTCCGTCCGCTGGTACAACACCAACTCGTATTACGTCGGGGTCAATCACAACGAATTGGTCATCTACCAGGGCCGGATCGGTGGCTTTCTCTGGTACAAGCCGGTGGAGGTACAGCGCACCGGGGTAACCACCGCGGACGTCCTCGACACCTACCTCCCGGAGATCAGGGCCGGCGTGGCGGAATCGACCCTGGCCAAGGCGCAGAACTACGTGACGAACGTCCGGAAGCCCAACAATCCCACCACCGTCCTCCCGACCCCGAACACGACCGCCCCGACCACGACCGCCCCACCGACGACCACAACCACCGCGGCGCCGGGGGTGCCCTGATGGAGAAGCGCATCCGCCGGCTGGGCATCTTCATGCTGCTCTGCCTGGTAGCCCTGTTCGTGCAGCTCAACAACATCCAGGTCCTGAAGGCCAACTCGCTGGCCACCAACCCGCAGAATCCCCGCGTCCAACTGGCGGCGCGCAACCAGCCTCGGGGCGACATCGTGTCGTCCGATGGCGTCACCTTGGCGACTTCGGTACCGACCAAGAGCGGGTACTACAAGTACCAGCGGGTCTACAACGCGAACACCGCGGTGCTCTTCTCCCAGATCGTGGGCTACGACTCCATCAAGTACGGCAATTTCAACGGCGTCGAGTCCGAGTACAACAGTTTCCTGGTCGCCCACAACCGGCCGGCCAAATCGTTGCGGGATCTCCTGACCAACCAGACGGTGGTGGACAACGTCACCTTGACCATCAATTCCAATCTGCAACGTGAAGTCGCCCAGGCCGTCGACACCGGTGCCCCCGGTGTCAACGGGGCCGCGGCGGTGGTGCTCGACCCCACCACCGGCGCCGTCCTGGCCATGTACGCGAATCCCACCTTCGATCCCAACCCGCTGGTGTCGACCGATCTGAATACCGAGACGGCGGCTTGGACGGCCGAGCTCGCCGCGCCCGGGAACCCACTGCGGGCCGGCGCCTACAATCAGATCAACCCACCCGGCTCCAGCTTCAAGGTTGTCACCACCTCTGCCGTCCTCCAGGGCCGTCCCGATCTCGCCGCGATGACCTACCCGGTGCAGGCTTCGACGCCCCTGCCCGACACCGGGACGCCGCCCCAGGTGTTGACCAACTACCAGGGCGAACTCTGCGGTGGCACCCTGGAGGAAATTGTCATCCAGTCCTGCGACGCCGACTTTGCCTTCATCGGTGAACAACTGGGGGCGACCGCGCTGGTCAACCAGGCCCAGGCGTACGGATTCAACCAGCGGATCCCGCTCGATGTCCCGTCCGACACGGTGGCGCCGTCGAATTTCGGGACGGTGGCGGACTTCTCCCGGTCCGGGCAGAGTGGCATCCCCGGTCTGATGAAGTCGGCCATCGGCCAGCAGAACGTGTCGGCCTCGGCCCTGCAGATGGCCATGGTGGCCGGCACCGTGGCCAACGGCGGGGTGGAGATGACCCCCCACGTGATGGCCCAGATCCGCGACTCCCAGGGCAACCTGGTGGAGTCCTATACCCCCAAGCCGTGGATGAGGGCGATTTCGAGTCAAACGGCTGACACCCTCACCACCTTCATGCAGGGGGTGGTCACCAGCGGTACCGCGGCCGGGGTGGGTTTCCCGGCGAGTTGGAACGTGGCGGCCAAGACCGGCACCGCCCAGGTCGGTTCCTTCGGGCCGAACCCGCTGTTGACCACGGACTGGTTGATTGCCTTCGCTCCCAACGGCGCATCCAAGGTCGCGGTGGCGGTGGTGATGCCCAACCAACCGGGTAGCGCCACCGGGGCCGAGAAGTCCGGTCCGATCGTGAAAGAGATCCTCAACGACATTTTGGGAAACCAGCCAAGCTCAGGTGGCGGGCAGTGAGATCATCCGACAATCAGAATCGTAGGAATAGGCTTTGACCCACATGGACGAATCCCAGGCACCCCGCGTCTTCTCTGAGCGGTACGAGCTGAACCATCTGATCGCCCGAGGCGGTATGGCCGAGGTGTATCGCGCTCACGACCGTCTCCTCGACCGCCCGGTGGCGCTGAAAGTCCTGTTCCCCGAGTTGTCGGTGGACCGGTCGTTCGTCGAGCGTTTTCGGCGGGAAGCCCAGGCCGCGGCCAACCTTTCCCATCCCAACATCGTGCCGGTCTTCGACTGGGGAGAGGATTCCGGGGCGTACTTCATCGTCATGGAATTCATCGACGGGCGGCCCCTTTCGTCCATCCTGAAGACGGCGGGTCCGCTGTCGGCGGATCGGGCGGCCGATATCGGCTCCCATGTTGCCGCGGCACTGGGCTACGCCCACAAACACGGCGTGATCCACCGCGACGTCAAGCCCGGCAACGTGTTGATCACCGACGAGGGCCAGGTGAAGGTGACCGACTTCGGCATCGCCCGGGCCATCAACACCGAGGAGAGCCTCACCCAGACCGGCGCGGTGATGGGGACCGCCACCTACTTCTCTCCCGAGCAAGCCGAAGGCATCGGGGTCGACCCCCGAAGCGACATCTACTCGCTCGGCGTGGTCCTGTTCGAGATGGTGACCGGCCGCGCCCCGTTCCTGGGTGACACCCCGGTGGCGGTCGCCTCCAAGCATGTGCGCGACACGCCGCCGGTGCCCCGCGAGATCAACGCATCGATCCCCCCGACCTTCGAGGCCATCATCCTGAAGTCGATGGCCAAGGACCCCGACCACCGCTACGCCACCGCCGAGGAGCTCCGGGCCGATCTGCTGCGGTTCAACGAGGGCCGCTCGGTACTGGCCATGAACGACCCGACGGCGATGCAGGCGGCCCTCGGGGCCACCCAGGTGGTCGGGGCGGTGGGTGGCGCGGACGTCACCCAGGCGATCTCGGCCCAGTCCCGGGTCGGCGGGAGTGGACCGGGGGGACCCGGTGACAACGGAATCGCCGAATCCGGTAGGGACCGCAACCGGACCCGGACCTACGTCATCGTGCTCGTCATCTTGCTGGCCATCCTGGCCATTGTCGGTGTGCTGCTGGCCCGCCAGCTCGGCTACCTGGGGGGATCGTCGTCGTTCAATCTGCCCAACGTGGTCGGCAAGACCCAGGCGGAGGCCACCGCCACCCTCAGGGGCGACGGCCTGACGGTGTCGACGAATCCCCAGGCCACCACCCAGTACGCGGCCGGCACCGTCCTGAAGACCGATCCCTCGGCCGGCGCGCTGGTGAAGAACGGCAACAATGTCACCCTGACGGTGGCCGCCGCCCCGGCGGTGGCCAAGACGACGGTGCCGGCGGGCATCACCAATACCGACGTGAACACGGCCGAAGGGATACTGACCCAGGCCGGATTGCAGTTCACCGTCAAGAACACGCCGAACAACGCCCAGCAGGGTCAGGTGCTCAGCGCCGATCCGGCCTCCGGAACGACCATCAACAAGGGTGCCACCGTGACGTTGACGGTTTCGTCGGGTCCCAATACGGTCACCGTGCCCTCGGTGGCCGGTCTGAGCCAGACGGCGGCGGCGAATCTCATCGGCAATCGGGGACTGACGTTGTCCGGCACCACGAACCAGTCGTCGACCCAGTACGGGGCGGGAGTGGTCATCGGGTCGGATCCGGGTGCCGGGGCTTCGGTCAACCCCGGCTCGGGGGTCACCCTGATCGTCTCGACCGGGCCGCCGCCGCCGACCACTACATCGACCACGACCTCACCGACGACCACGAGTACCACCTCGACCACCACCACCTCGACCACCACGACGGCCCCGAGTCTCATCCGCAAGGCGCATTAGAAGTTCCGGTCTGGAGGACGGTGTGGTGATCCCCGAGCCCGTCGGTCAGACGCGGGCGGCGGAGACGAGGAAGTTCGAGAGCAGCGAGGGCCCCGACGGCGTGAGGATGGACTCCGGGTGGAACTGCACGCCTTCGATGGGGAGTTGGCGATGCCGGAACCCCATGATCACCCCATCGGCGGTGGTGGCGGTGACCTCCAACACATCGGGCAGCGTGCTCGGCTCCACCACCAACGAGTGGTACCGGGTGGCGACGAAGGGATCGGGAAGCCCCTCGAACACGCCCGTCCCGTTGTGGTGGATGGACGATGTCTTGCCATGCATCAGGGTGGGGGCGGCGACCACCTCTCCGCCGAAAACGTGACCGATGGACTGGTGCCCCAGGCACACACCCAAAATCGGGTAGGCCCCCCCCAGTTCGGCGACGACCGCCTCACTGATGCCGGCGTGCTCGGGTCGTCCGGGCCCCGGAGAGATGAGGATGGCATCGGGCGAATCCGCCCGGATCCCGGCGATGTCGATCTCGTCGTTTCGAAAGACGACAGGATCGGCTCCGAGCTCGCCGAGCTCCTGGACGAGGTTGTAGACGAACGAGTCGTAGTTGTCGATGACCAGCACCCGCGGACCCATGGCCCCGCAATCGTACCGGCCGATGGTGGGGGTTCCCCCCCGGCTCCAGCCGGTCAAAAAGGCTGGCTATCCTGGCGGCCATGGCAACCAAGGCCAAAGCCGGGCCCGGGAGGGCCACCAAGAAGGGGCGGTCCGTCCGCGGACGCACGACCCCGCAATCCTCGCGTGACACCTCCCACAGCGACCGGTACACCCCGCCGATCCCGAAGAAGACCAAGGTCAGTCCCCGTTGGATGGGGTTGTCCATCATCAGCCTCTTCATCATCGGCGTCCTGATCATCATCCTCAACTACGCCGGCGTCCTTCCCGGCGGGGTCTCCAACTGGTGGCTGGTGGGAGCCATCGGCTCGATCTTCGCCGGTCTGATGGTGGCCACCCAGTACCACTGAGGGTCTGCCTCCATCGCCAGCCCGCGGAGGGGACTACCGGGACGCGAAGAACCGGCCCCGCAGGGCCGGTTCTTCGTTATTCGATGGGTGACGACCTCGGCGCCGGGCCGAGGCTCGAGCGGGGATCAGCCCAGGCGCTCGATGATGGTGGCGTTGGCCATGCCGCCGCCCTCACACATCGTCACCATCCCGTAACGGCCGTTGGTGCGCTCCAGCTCGTTGAGCAGGGTGGCCGCCAGCTTGGCGCCCGAGGCCCCGAGCGGGTGACCGAGGGCGATCGCCCCGCCGTTCACATTGACCCGGTCCATGTCCGGGTGGTGCTCCTTCTCCCAGGCCAGCACCACCGAGGCGAACGCCTCGTTGATCTCGATGATGTCCATGTCCTCGATGGTGAGCTTGGCCCGGTCGAGGGCGATCTGGGTGGCGGCGATCGGGCCGGTGAGCATCTTGATGGGATCGCTGCCCACCACCGCGAAGCTGTGGAACCGGGCCCGGGGGGTGAGGCCGAGTTCGTTGGCCTTCTCCTCGCTCATGATCAGGACGGCGGAGGCGCCATCGGTGATCTGCGAGCTGTTGCCCGCGGTGACCCGCCCGTTCTCGGGGCGGAAGGCGGGCTTCAGATTGGCCAGCACCTCGACCGAGGAGTCGGACCGGATGCCTTCGTCGGCGGTCACCAGCTCGTCGGTGTCGACACCGTTGTCGTCCTTGATGGCCACCGGGATGATCTCGCGCTCGAACCGGCCTTCGGCGGTGGCCCGGGCGGCGTTCTGGTGGGACCGCACCGAGAACTCGTCGAGGTCCTGGCGGCTGATGTCCCACTGCTCGGCGATCAGCTCGGCGCCTTCGCCCTGGCCGACCAGCCCGCCTCGCTCGGCGTAGCGCTGCATCACCCGGGGACCGAACGGGAATCCGAGGTCACGGACCACCGAGGCACCCATCGGGGTGCGGGTCATGACTTCGACTCCGGAGGCGATGACGATGTCATAGGCACCGGCCATCACCCCCTGGGCCCCGAAGTGGAGCGCCTGCTGGGAGGAACCGCACTGACGGTCGATGGTGGTGGCGGGGACCGACTCGGGGAACCCGGCGGCCAAGGCGGCGTTGCGACCGACGTTGAGCGCCTGCTCGCCGACCTGCATGACGCAGCCCATGATGACGTCGTCCACCAGAGCTGGATCGAGTTGGTTGCGCTCGATGAGGGCCTTCAGTGGCTCCGAGGCCAGATCGGCCGAGTGCCAGTTGCGGAACTTTCCGTTGCGCTTGCCCCCGGCAGTGCGTACCGCATCGACGATCACCGCTTCGGTCATGATGGAACTCCTCTCTCGGTCCGGCGGAACCTCTGCCTGCCGGCCTTACCTACTGTTGCGGACCCTCCGTCGGTCCGTCAACTGTACGGGCGGAAAACTTGACCACCTGGTCAATATTCTATCCGGGCGGGTTCCGACGTCAAGCTCGGCCATCCGGGCAGGTCGGGGCCCATCCCCGGAAATCCGGGCCCGGTATCGACGCCGACCCACCCGTTCGCTACGGTCGGCCCGGTGAGCACCCGAGTCAAGGACATGGACCGCTGGTTGGGGAACGGCGGGATGGAGTTGATCGGCACCGTGGGCGGGTCGTTCGACGACTACGGGGTCGACGGCGAGGACCTGGGCTGGGCGGTGGGGACCTTCACCCCGGTGCCGGCGGCCTGCAACCCGCACGGCATCGTGCAGGCCGGGGTCCACGGCCTGTTACTGGATGCCGCCATGAACTTCGGCATCAATGCCGCCCTCCCCGGGCGCGACCGGACCAAGGCCACCCTGGAGATGAAGGTCGAGTTGATGCGGCCCGCCCGGCTGGGGGAGTCGTATCGGCTGCGGGGCGACGTGGTGCGGATGGCCCGCCAGGTCGCCTATGGCGAGGCCACCGTGCGGGACGAGGAGGATCGGTTGGTCAGCCGGTCCACCGGCACCTTCTTGCTTCACCGCCCGGAGCCCAAGGGCGTGAACGGTGACGGCCCGGTAGGCGACACCGCCGGCGCCTGACCTTCGACACACTCAACCCTCGCGACGGGTCGACCCGACCGACGTCGCCGGCGACCGATACCGGCGACCCGCCGGTTGTCCGCGGGAGGGAGCGGTATGGATGCGACGTCCGCCGGATTCAGCATCTGCAAGGTGTGTGATGGGCCCGCCCAGCCCGGATTCGGGCTCTGCTTCTGTTGCTCGACACTGGTCGGCCAGCTGCAGATGCCGTTGGCCCCGGTGACCGCGGTCACCTCCTATCGAGTCGGCGACAAGATGCACCGGTTGCTCCGCGGCTACAAGGATGGGTCGTCGGCCGATGCCCGGTCGGCCTACCAGGCGGGGTTGACCGCCATCCTCCGCCGGTGGTTGGGGGACCATCGGGGGAGGTTGCTGAACCGCACCGGAGGTCCGTGGGACCTCACCGTCGGGGTGCCGTCCTCCCACCGGCCGATCGGGACCCCGGTGGACACCCTCATTCCGGCGGTACCCGACCTGGCTCGAACCCACCGGCGGCTCCTGGTGCGGGGGACCGAGCCCACCGACCACCTGGTTGCCTCCCGGCTGGGCTTCGCGGTGGCCCCGGATCTCGAAGTCGGCCACCGTGGCCGGAAGTTGCGTGCGCTGGTGGTCGATGACAGCTTCACCACCGGCGCCCGGGCCCAGAGTGCGGTCGCCGCATTGCGGCTGGCCGGCATCCGGGTGGCGGGAGTGCTGGTGGTGGGCCGGGTGGTTGCGCCCGAGACCGCATCATGGCAATCGGCCTACTGGGACCGGTCGGCCGAGGTGAACGTCGGCCCTTGAGGTGACGGCCTCGGGCCGCTCCACGCCCGGATCACCTCCTGACCAGGGAAGTTGGCCCAGGACTCGAGGTGCACATATAGTTGGTTGCTACAAGCATTTAATGCGGACGGCCGGAGGGATCGGGGATCCCTCCGGAGTTCCCCACCGAAGAGACGGGAAGATGGCGACCAGCTCGAGCGGAGCAACCCCCGCAGCCGGCGATACCCAGACGAAGCCGGGCCGGCCCCAAGCGGCGGGTCCCGGCGTCTCGGTCCCCGCCGACCTCGAACGGGCCGTGACCCAGCTGGCGCGGGCCGTTCTCCATCTCGGGATACCCCGGCACGCGTTGGCCGAGGGTGAGTCGATCGACAAGGCCGGGCTACTGGCTGCTGGTCCGGGTATCGGAGAACGGGCCGGTCCGGCTCTCGGATCTGGCCGACGCCGCCGGGCTCGACCTGTCGACGGTGAGCCGGCAGATGGGCGCTCTGGTCAATGGTGGGTTGATCACCAAGGAGCCCGATCCCCACGACGGCCGGGCGTCGTTCCTGAGTCTTTCGGCTCGGGGAGCGGTCGTCTTGGAGTCGGTCTCCGAGGCTCGTCGGGAGGCCTTGGCCGATGCGCTCGCCGAGTGGTCGGACGACGAGCGCGCCACCTTGGCATCCGGGCTCTTCCGGCTGGCCTCCGGGTTGGAGAACCCGCCGAAGGCCGGCCGATGACCATCGAGACACCGCCCCGGCCGGCGGACGGAGCCGACCCGACGGCCACGACCTCGGCGGCACCGATTCCCGGCGAGGGACTGTCCCATCGACAGATCCTCATCGTCTTCAGCGGCTTGATGCTGGGAATGTTCCTCGCCGCCCTCGACCAGACCATCGTCGGCACCGCCCTCCCCACCATCGTGAACAGCCTGCACGGGCTCAACCACATCAGCTGGGTGGTGACCGCCTACCTGTTGACCTCGACCATCTCCACCCCGCTCTACGGGAAGCTCTCCGATCAACTGGGCCGGAAGGGGATCTTCCAATTCGCCATCGTGATCTTCCTGGTCGGTTCGGTGCTCGCCGGCCTCAGTCAGAACATGGGCGAACTCATCGCCTTCCGGGGGATCCAGGGCATCGGGGCCGGCGGCCTGATGGCCATGGCCATGACGATCATCGCCGACGTGGTGGCACCCCGGGACCGGGGTCGGTACCAGGGGTATTTCGGTGCCACCTTCGCCCTGGCGTCAGTGGCCGGGCCGCTGCTCGGGGGGGTGTTCACCGACAACCTGAGTTGGCGGTGGATCTTCTACATCAACGTCCCCATCGGGATCGTGGCCCTGTGCGTGACCTCGGTGGTCCTCAAGCTCCCGTTCCGCCGGCAATCCCACAACATCGACTACCTGGGGGCGGTGCTGCTGATGGTGGCCATTACCGCCACCCTGCTGGTCACCGTCTGGGGTGGGACCCAGTACCCCTGGGTATCGCCGGAGATCATCGCCCTCGCCATCACCGCCGTTGGGTTCGTCACCGCCTTCGTCCTCTGGGAGCGACGCGCCTCCGAGCCGATCCTGCCTCCCAGCCTGTTCCGGGTCGGCATCTTCCGGGTGTCGTCCGGAGTGAGCTTCCTCCTGGCCATGGTCATGTTCGGCGCCATCATCTACCTGCCGCTGTACCTCCAGCTGGTCGACGGGGTCTCCGCGTTGGTGTCGGGCCTCCTGCTGGTGCCGTTGATGGTCGGCCTGTTGGCCACCTCCATCACCTCCGGTCAGATCGTCAGCCGTACCGGCAGATACAAGATCTTCCCGATCATGGGTTCGGTGCTGGTGATCATCGGGATGTACCTGCTGTCCCAGCTGGGGCTGCACACCTCGCACGTGGTGATGAGCCTCTATGTGATCGTGCTCGGGGCCGGCATGGGCATGACCATGCAGCTCATGGTGTTGGCCACCCAGAACGCGGTGGCGCCCACCCAGATCGGGACGGCCACCGCGGCGGTCACCTTCTTCCGGTCGCTCGGGGGCGCCTTCGGGACGTCACTGTTCGGAGCCGTCTTCATTGCCGGCCTCGGTCATTGGATCCCGGTGTTGGTCCCCGGGGTGGCAGCGAAGTCGATCCACGTGACCGGGAGTTTCTCGATGAGCCCGACCCAACTGCACGCGTTCCCGGTTGCCATCCAGCACGGGATCCTGGAGTCGTTCGTCCGGTCCCTCCATACGATGTTCTTGGTCGGCGTGCCGGTGGCCGTGGTCATGTTCGCGCTGACGCTGCTGCTCAAGGAGGTGAGGCTCCGGACCAACTCGGGTCTGGAGCGACCCAGTGAGGACGTGGCCATGATCGGCGCAATGGCGGGCTCGGCGGACGCCGAAGCGGACGCCGAAGCGGACGCCGGTGCCGGAGAAGGAGCATTTGGTACCGGGTTGTCCATCGGTTAGCGGCGGGCGCCGGTACGGCTCCGTCCCGACTACGGAGCGGTGTACTAAACCGGAGGCATGCTGTTACGAATCTTCACCGAGCCGCAACAAGGCGCGTCCTACGACCAGCAGGTGCGGGTGGCCCAACTCGCCGAGCAACTCGGGTTCGACGCCTTTTTCCGGAGCGACCACTTCCTGGCCATGGGCGACACCGACGGCCTTCCCGGCCCGACCGACGCCTGGATCACCCTGGCCGGTATCGCCCGGGAGACCAGCCGGATACGCCTCGGGACCTTGATGACATCGGCCACCTTCCGCCTACCCGGTCTGCTGGCGGTGGTGGTGGCTGAGGTGGACGCCATGAGCCAGGGCCGGGTCGAGCTGGGCCTGGGCTCGGGCTGGTTCGACGGCGAGCACACCGCCTACGGGATTCCCTTCCCGCCCCTCGGCGAGCGGTTCGAGCGGTTGGAGGAGCAGTTGGCCATCATCACCGGGATGTGGGCGTGCCCGCCCGGCGACCGGTTTTCCTTCCATGGAGTCCATTACCAACTCGAAGACTGCCCCGCGCTTCCGAAACCGGTGCAGCGTCCGGGGCCACCGGTGCTCATCGGGGGCCACGGACCGAAGCACACCCCGAGGTTGGCGGCGACCTACGGCGCCGAGGTGAACGTGCCGTTCGGTTCAGAGGACGACACCGCCACCCAGTTCCGGCGGGCCAAGGCGGTGTGTGAGTCGATCGGCCGGGATCCGGGTTCGCTGGTCTGCTCGGCCGCCCAGGTGGTGTGCTGTGGACGGGACGAAGCCGAACTGGCCCGACGGGCGGGTGTCATCGGTCGGTCGGTGGACGAGCTTCGTCAGAACGGACTCTGCGGCACACCCGATGAGGTGGTCAAGAAACTGGCGAGCTTCGCCAACTTCGGCACCGACCGCATGTACCTGCAATTCCTCACCCTGGACGACCTCGAACACCTGGAGCTGATCGGCGAACAGGTGCTGCCCCACGCGGCGTCACTGGGCTGACGGGTTGGCTCACTCGGTGGCGGCGCCCGAGGTCAGTTGTTCGATCCGCTCGAGGGATTTCTCCATGTTGGCGCGGGTGGTCTCCGGTAGCCTCCCCAACTTCAACAGCATGCGTTGGTGGTCGTGGTTGATGTCCCAGCTCTCGCGTACCCGGGTTCCCCCATCGACGGGCTCGAGCTCGTAGCGCCAGATGCGCCCGGCCACGAACTGGCCCATCAGACCGCCGGGCCGGGTCTGCCAGGCGATGCGCCGGTTCTCTTCGAACTCGATGACCGTGCTGACCATCGAATAGTTGATGCCCATACGCATCGACATCCCGAACGTCGAGCCCAGGGCCAGGCGCGGGGGTGCGTCCTCCTTGGCCTTGACCACCGTGCCGGAACCGTCGATCTCCGGGTGGCGGGCCACGTCGGCCACCAGCTCGAAGATGGCTTCGGGCGGGGCCGGGATCACCCGTTCCACCGACACGACATTGCCTTCCATGTCCGACCTCCGTCAGGTGCACAACCGCATCCGGGGCACCGGCAGGATCGCCGGTTGCCAGCGGGTGCAGCATGCATCGGGGGCCTCGGGCGGCGCCAATGCGGGACGGCTCAGGTTCAGACCTCAGGACCCTCGGTCCGGAGCTTGTCGACCTCGCTCATGGCCTCGCGCAGTTGGCCGAGCCATTCGTCGCTGTGGCTGCCGACCAATTTGACGCACCAGGCCAGGGCATCCGACCGGGAACGGGCGATGCCGGCGTCGACCAGGGTGTCCAGGACCCGGCGCTCCGGCTGGCGGAGCCGGGTCATGGCCGGAACCGCGATGTGGGTAAAGAGCTGGGTGGTGTCGCCGATCTTGACTCCCCAGGCGACATTGCGGCCATACCGGCCCTCCATCTCCTGAGCGATGGCAACGCGCTCGTCGCGGGTGTCTTCCCGGAAGCGGCTGACCCGGCCCTCGACCGCGGCTTCGCGGCCCTGCTCGTCGGCCGGCTCGGGGGGACTGAGCTCGCCGATGATGGAGATCTCTTCGCGGTCGATGATCACCTCCGGGGAGGAGACGAACCAATCGTCGGGGAGGCGCCCGGCCAGCCACCCCTCGGCGTCGTCGGCGCTCGGAAGGTCGGCCTGTTGCCAGCCACCCCGGCCACCCCGTCTTCCACCCGGCCTCCCTCGCCGGCCACCAAATTCTTCTCGGTATGAACCTCTCATGGTACTCCTTGATATTCATTACGTAGTTACAAGATTACAGAGTTACATGATAGCAGAGGCACCCCGCCGAGGCGTTCAGCTAGGGGTTATGCCTGTTCAGCGTGCCCATCCGGTGACTCGGAAGGGTGCTTCGGACCCTCAAGGGGGGCGGTCAGCCAGGAACCTGACGGGAAGCGCTACCGGGAAGGGACGTCGAGAACGCCCGCGGCCACCAGGGCCTGCCGGGCCGACGAGACGCCAGAGACCCGCCGGGCCGAGAAACCGGCGGCCAGGGCTCCGTCAACATTGGCGGCGTTGTCATCGAGGAACAGCACCCGGTCTGAAGACGGGCCCACCTGGCTGGCGGCGTAGTCGAATGCCTCGCGGTCCGGCTTGAGGAAGCCGATCTCGAACGAGAGGAATCCCCCCACTCATCGCCGACCCCGCGGGCGAAGGCCTTGTCGGAGCAGCTACCGCTTTGAAGCTCCGGACCCATGGGCAGTTGAGCCACCGACTCCAGAGTTCATCGTCGCTGGAGATGCCGGAAAGCTCCCGCATCGACCGGACCCCCGCTGCCGCAGAAGAACTCCACCGAGGTCGAACAGCACCAAGTCGACGGAGTCGTTCATTGGCAACCTCACGTCGGCCCATTCGGCGACGGGATTGACGGTAGTTTGGCCAGGTGGAGGATGACTTCGTGCTGCTGGCCGGGTCGGCCAGCCTGAAGTTGGGCGAGGCGATTGCCGGCTACCTGGGCTGCCCGCTGGGCGCGTCGGAGACCATGCGGTTTTCCGAGGGGAACCTGTTCGTCCGGGTGCTGGAGAACGTACGGGGCCGAGACGTCTTCATGGTGCAGGGGACGGCGTTTCCGGCCAACGACAACTTCATGGAGCTGCTGTTCTGGATCGATGCGCTGAAGCGAGCCAGTGCGGCGTCGGTGACTGCGGTGATCCCCTACTTCAGCTACGCCAAAGGGGACAAGAAGGACGAGCCCAGAGTGTCGATCCGCGCCCGGGTGTGTGCCGACGCCATCGAAGCGGCGGGAGCCGATCGGATCGTCACCCTCGACCTCCACGCCCCGCAGGTCCAGGGGTTCTTCAAGGTACCCGTCGACGATCTCTACGCCCTTCCGTCGTTGTGCGACGCCATTGCCATCAAGGGGCTCGAGGAGCTGGTGGTCGTTGCCCCGGACGCCGGGTACGCCAAGAAGGCGCGGGCCTGGGCTGACCGGCTCCAGGCCCCGACGGCGATCGCCGACAAACGGCGGGTGGACCACTCGGAGACCGCGGAGATCGTGGAGCTGATCGGGTCGGTGGACGGTCGAACCGCCCTCATCGTGGACGACTTCACCATCACCGCCGGCACGCTGGTCGACGCCGCCCGGGTCCTTACCGAACGGGGGGCGAAATCCGTGTACGCGGCGGTGAGCCACGGCTTGCTGGCCGGCGATGCCAACCGGCGGCTGGATGACAGCCCGATCGAACGCCTGTTCATCACCGACAGCGTCGAGACTCAGCCGGTGCCGCTCTCAGCGAAGATCGAGACGGTCTCGGTGGCGCCGCTGTTCGGCGAAGCCATCCGCAGGATCTTCCGCCGGGAGAGCATCTCCGATCTGTTCCGATAGCGGCATGTGGCGGGACATCGACTCTGCAGATGGGACAAGTCAGGTGGAGAGCTAAGCCGCCGACCCGAAGAACTGACTGGATCCAAAGCTGAAGATGCCCCCGTCATTGGCGACGAACCGGTAGCCGTTGCCGGCCGGAGAGGCCTCCATCCCGACGATCGGCTGGTTGAGCCGGAGGCCTCCGGTGGAGCCCTCGAACGGGGCGCCCCCGAAGGAGAAGATGCCCCCGTCCGCGGCCACCAGCCAGTAGCCGTTGTTGGTCGGATCGACGGCCATGCCCACCACCGCCCGGTTGAGCGGAGACCCGCCCATCGATCCTTCGAACGGGGCGTTGAAGGCGAAGATCCCACCGTCGGAGGCGACCAGCCAGTAGCCGCCGGTGGCGCCGTCGACGCTCATGCCGACGATAGGCGCGTTCAGCGCCAAGCTGCCGGTCGAGCCGTGGAATCGGGCGTCGCCGAACGAGAAGATGCCGCCGTCGGAGGCCACCATGAAGTAGCCCCGGCCGTCGGGGGAGGAGGCGATGCCGACAATGGGATGGGTCGGCGCCACGCCGGCGGCGGGAAGCGAGCCGTAGAACCCGGCGTCACCGAAGGCATAGATCGAGCCGTCCTGGCCCACCAACCAGTAGCCGTGGCCGTCGGGGGTGGCGGCCATGCCCACGATGGGCGCCGCAGGCGGCGAGGAGAAGCTCCCGTACCCGGTCGGGACGAAGCCGCAGGCGTCAACCTGGCCTCCGGCGTTGGCGATCCAGTAGCCGCCGTCATCCGGGCCCCCGGCCATGCCGGTCACGCTGCCGGGAGCCAGCGGGCCGCAGGTCTGGGCGGTTCCGTAGAAGGAGAACCCGGGCGGTGGGGGATCGGCGTCGACCACGACCGAGGTGGAATTGGTCAGGTCGGTGCATCCACTGGAGGTGGGAGCCACCACCCCGTAGTACAGGTTGATCTGGTTGCCGGAGATCGGCAGCACGAAGGGGGTCAGCGCCGAGCAGCGCTGGACACCGTCGACCTGAAGCACGGGCACCGAGGGCTGAGACCAACTGGTGGGCGACGGCGAACTCGTCTGCCAGATGTCGAACCGGGTCACATCGTTGAACAGAGTCTCGGGCACGTTGAAGTACATGTACCACTGGGAGCCACTCTGGAACACATCGGGATTGGCCATGCAGCGGTCGCTGGGGCCCCGGTAGGCGAGATTCGAGGAAAGCACGTTCCGGTTGGCATCGACGCTGGCCACCCCGATGATGCAATCGGCGCCGTAATAGACCAGCCACCGCTGGGCCCCCGAAGGCTGGAGGACGACCGATGGTGACGACGCGTCCAATCCATAGGCGTCCGTGAACATCAATTGTTTGAACGACCCCCAGTGGGCGCCATCGCTGGAGGTGGCCGACCAGAGTTGGGTGGCGCATCCGACACCACAGGACAACCCGGTGAAGAACATGGTGAACAGGTAGGACCCGCCGATCGACGAGACACTCACCGAGGGATCGTTGACTTCGGTGATCCCAAACGACACCTGGGAGGGAACGATATTGGTGATCGGGTCCGACCAGGGGCCGTCGGGGGTGGGTGCGGTTCGCTCGAAGATGGTGTCCAGCTGGCCGGAGTTGAGTGCCTGCTGGGTTTGCCACCCGCCGTACCACATGATGTAACCCTGGCCATCGGGATTGGGGATGACGTCAGGCGAGTAGATGTCCCGGCCGGTGAACAACGAGTTGCTGCCGGCGGCTCCCGCCGATCCGGACGGGATCAGCGGCGCGACCACGGCCGTGCCGAGCACCATCGCCATCGCCGAGATCGCCACCGTCAACAGACGCAATCGCTTGCGCATGACCCCCCTGGGTTTGGAATGCTGCGTCACCCTAACGAAGATCGGCCACCTTGTACCTTCAGGTTCACTATCGGCCACCGGGGCGCCGGTCCATGAGGGTTATTTCCCAAGGCCAGGCGCCGATCGCGTGGCTTCCTACCCGGGCACAGACCGGACCACACGCCCATGGGCACCTGCCCCTTGACCTGGTGGCAATCGACCCCCCACACTTATCCGCAGGCCCGCTCGGGCCGGGGAGGAGCCGATGTCATGGGCAAATGGACGAGGGCCGAACTGGAGTCGGCGTTCGAGGCGTACCAACTCAGAGCGGAAGAGGCAGGCCGCAGCGGGAACTGGAAGGCATGGGCCGAACAGTTCACGGAAGACGCCACCTACATCGAACACCACTTCGGGACGTTCAACGGCCGGGAGGCCATTGCCGAGTGGATCAGCTCGTGCATGTCGGACTACCCCGGAAACTCGATGCCAGAGTTTCCCATCGGGTGGTATGTCATCGACGAGGAGCGCGGCTGGGTGGTGTGCCAGGTCTTCAACCGGATGATGGACCCCGGGGACGGAACCGTGCATGAGGAGTACAACTTCACCCTGCTCAAGTACGCCGGGGACGGCCTCTGGTCGTACGAGGAAGACGTCTACAACCCGATGCGGTTCGGCGCCATGGTGGCGGAGTGGGAACAGGCGAAGGCGGCGGCGTCGACGGGCTGAATCACGGATCATGATGATCGAGGAGGAGCGATGGTGACTCCCGAGACGATGAAGGCATGGGCGGTGGACACGCCCGGGCCGGTCGACTCGCATCCGCTGAGGCGGGTTGATCGATCCATCCCCATCCCGGGGCCGGGCCAGGTACGGGTGCATGTGCGGGTATGCGGGGTGTGCCGCACCGATCTCCATCTCGCCGAGGGGGACCTGCCGCCCAAGAAGCCATTGGTCATCCCCGGGCACGAGGTGGTGGGGATCGTCGACGGCCACGGTGCCGGTTGCACCCGCTTCGCCCTGGGCGACCGGGTCGGTGTCCCGTGGCTGGGCCACACCTGCGGCATCTGCCGGTTCTGTTTGGCCGGGCAGGAGAACCTGTGTCTCCGGCCCCGGTTCACCGGGTGGGACGTCGACGGCGGCTACGCCGAATACGTGGTGGTGGAGGAGGGGTTCGCCTATCCGATACCGGACAACTTCAGCGACGAGGATGCCGCCCCCCTGCTGTGTGCGGGCATCATCGGCTACCGCGCCCTCCGTCGGTCCCAGCTGCCGCCGGCGGGCCGGCTGGGTATCTACGGCTTCGGCGGCTCGGCCCACCTCGCCACCCAGATCGCCGTCGCCGAAGGAGCCCGGGTGCATGTGATGACCCGGGCGCCGGAAGCCCGCGAGCTCGCCCTCGAACTGGGGGTAGCCAGCGCCCAGGGTGCCGCCGACCCGCCCCCCGAACCCCTCGACGCCGCCATCCTCTTCGCCCCAGTAGGTGACCTGGTCCTCCCGGCGCTGGAGGCCCTCGATCGGGGTGGGTCACTGGCCATCGCCGGCATCTATCTGACGGACGTCCCACCCCTCAACTACGACAAGCACCTGTTTCAGGAGCGGTCGTTGCGGAGTGTCACGGCCAACACCCGTCACGACGGGAACGAGTTCCTCGACATCGCCGCCCGCATCCCGGTGCGGGTCACCACCACCACCTACGGGCTCGACCAGGCGGATTCCGCACTCGCCGATCTGGCTCACGGCCGGGTCAACGGCGCCGCCGTCCTGGTCAACTCCTCCGGCTGGTGACAGTCCGAAGCCCGGCGGGATTGAGTCGTGCGGTCCTGATTCTCATGGGGGAAGAGCAGGTCGAATCTGGTCGGGCAGACTTCTAAGGCTCGATCCCCCGGGCGATCGGACAGCGAGGATTCCCCGATGACGACCCAAACACCCGCCAACGTCCCTCCGATCGGTGATTGGAACCGGCTCCTCGAGAACCGGATCGCGGTGGTGAGTGGCGGGGGTGAGGGCATCGGCGCAGCGATCGCACGACTGTTCGCCGAACACGGAGCATTCGTCGAGATCGCCGAGATCGACGGCGACCGGGCGGCGGCGGTGTGCGAATCGATCCGGGCGGCGGGAGGTTCGGCGCGGGCGCACCTCCTGGATGTCACCGACGACGACTCAGTCGCAGCCTTCGCGGACGACGTGCTGGCCACCCACGACCGTGTCGACGTGGTGGTGAACAACGTCGGCGACTACCGACCGCTCGTCCGCTTTCCTCAATCGACGCCGGAATCGTGGAAGGCGATGTACGACATCAACCTTCGTCACGTCTTTGCCGTCACCCACGCTTTCATCGGGGCGATGATCGAACGGCGCCGCGGCTCGATCGTCAACGTCCACTCGGTGGAAGGGATGCGCGGCTATCCCGGCGACCCGGTCTACGGCGCGATGAAAGCCGCGGTCGCGCACTTCACCACCTGCCTTGCCGCCAGTCTCGGCCGTAACGGCCTTCGGGTGAACGGCATTGGCCCCGATCTCACCCAGACGCCTCAGGTGGACTACCTCACCGGCTCCGAGGACTCTGAGCATTTGTGGGCTTCGTGGGCCCCGGTCGGACGCCTCGGCTGGCCCGAAGACCAGGCTCGGGTGGCGCTGTTTTTGGCATCGGACCTCTCGAGTTTCGTCACCGGCCACAACATTCCCGTCGACGGGGGCACGAAGACCGGTGGCGGGTGGTTCTATTCACCGGCCGCGGATCGCTTCGTGAACCGCCCGACGAACCTGTAGGGAACCCGGGCCCCGGTTCCAACAAGAACGGGCGTGTCCAGGCAAACGGGTGGAGATGACGGCCTGAGGCCTACATCCGGGGTGGCGTTTTCGGCTTCTTCTTCGGCGGAAGCGACCCGGCGTAGCCGACCCCCAACCGCACCCACCTCTCCAGCTTGCGCTTGGTGTTCACATCCGCCGAGGAAACCCGCAACCACCCGGTCATCGGGCGACCGCCCATCACGGCCACTTCCGCCTTGGTGGTGTCCACCAAGTGGTCGAACTTCTCGGGGTCGACTCGGACGAGCACGCCACCCTGCCCACTGGCGGAAATCGCCATGTTGCCCCGGACCAAGAAGGCCAGTCCGCCGAACATCCGCTTCTCCTGGATGCCCGGCTCGGCACCGAGAAGCTCACGGATGCGATACGCCAGATCCTCGTCATAGGCCACGCCCGGGAGCCTACGGCGTAGCCACCAGTGACTGGCGCCCAAGCGGGAGTGACTCCTCGGCGTCGCCGATCGAATACCGGTGCGGGTCGTCGCGACACAGACAAGTGTCACGGAGTTCATTTCGAAATTGCGCGAATTCCACCGAGGGTTTACCTGCCGTGGTTGCCAGAAGGAGGTGCATCTCCCAGAAAGGAACATATCTATGCGGACCATTGGTACACGGGTCGGGGCGACGGCAGGCGGTATGGGCGACTAGCGCGGCGCAGCGCGGCCCTCTTGTCTCATGAGCTCGTTGAACTTCTCCCAGCGCATCCGGTAGCGCGTCCGGCCATTGCCGGGCAGCCAGTCGATGGAGCCTTTGCTTACCTGGAGTTCGCCGAGCTTGGCTTCGTCGCTCCACACGGAGAAAGTTACATCCGAATGGAGCACGAATCGGGTGGGTAGGTCGATAGTGACGTTATGGGTTGCCATGACAGGACGGTAGCCCCTTGGCGTCTCGTGCAACTGGGTCGCTCGAACAGCCTCACAGCCGTGTTTGGGACAGGTTGACGATGGAGTTGACGAAGAGCGCCCCGGGAACCCATTCCTCCTCCAACTATCGTTTGTCCACCAATGACGAGCAGTAGGAGGGCCCGAGACGATGAGTGATCATGCGCGAGACACCCCCAGGCTGATTGACCATGTCCGTGGCGTCCGCTACGGCGAGGTCATCGCGGTGTTCGCTCGCGATGGCCATTTCGAAGCCGAGGTGTTTGGCACTCAATTCCTAAATGACTGTCCCCAAGAGTTGTGGGACGGCCTCGAACCCTCGGCCATCGCCGCCGATCTCGGTGCCTCGGTCGTCAAGCTCAACGGTCCTCGGCACTGGGTCATCGACGGTATCGGACAGAAGGTGAACACTCTTGAACCTGTGTTGCGCGATTTCAACGGATTGCAGATGCGTCGCCTGGCCCTCATCGATCTGGGCGACGACCCGTCGACTTCCCCGTACACCGCAAGACACGTACATCGGGGTGCCGTCTTCTTCTTCGATTCGGGCAAACCCATCTACGAGCTCGTTGACCCCGACGGGCTCGCCTATGTCATGCAGGCGTACTGTTTGGGCGTGGACCCGACCGCCGACGAGGAGAGCCTTCTCTCGCTAGGTGATCGACTCGCTCTGCCCGATGGCTGGATCTATCGCGTCCGGGATCTGGACACTGAGCTCGTCGTCGATACCACTGACAAGGTGGCGACCGTTCTTCAGGACGAGTTCGAGCACTCGTACACGTTGCCGGAGTAAGAGGTCGCAGGGTTGGCGGGGTCATTCCCGGAGATGGCTTGTCGGCGGTTGAGACCAGCCAACCGGAAGCTCCACGGCTGATCGCGGGCTTCCCCCGGTGTGCCTGGGACACTGAAACTGTCTAACAGCACCGAGATTTGGCCATTTCGACCGCCGACTCATCGACAACTCATAGGTGGATGAGCCTGTCCATTCCAGCTTCTCGCTCGGCTCGCTCCTTTTGGGAAAGCAAAGTCACGTCGAGTCACGTCGAGGGCACGTGGTCGAGGGCACGTGGCCGTTTTGGTGAAACCTGAGACGACTCCTCTTGGCTGACCAGGGGAAACTGACCGCGGGACCAGGGGACCAGGGGAAACGCTGAGTGGAGATGATGGGACTCGAACCCACGACCCCCTGCTTGCAAATTTACCCGGCGCCGTTTTCGTGATCTGGCAGAATCATCAAATCCCCTGCTCAAAGTCGATATTTGAGGCACCGTTGGTCACCGCTCAGAACCCCTATTCTCCGTTGCTACTGGCACGCCAATGGCACGAAAACCCGGCCCGATGAACCCCTGCTGCAACGGCAGGGGGTTAGCGCCAGAACCGTTGTGCAAGTGGTCCAGCTTCAAGCCAGCTAACAGCCCTACAACTCCACCCCGCCATGTGGCCGTTTGGGGGGGACGGTTACATCCTTCGCCGTCTCACGATAGAGACTTGGCCGGTCGGAACAAGTGCAGTCGGGGACCGGCGGATCTGTCGAATGAGGGTCCGCTAGGTGATACTGAGGGGGTCCCCATTGTTGGTCCACCCGCTATGCGAGTGCTAGCTGTTGTTGGTTGAGCCAGGCTTCGACGAACTCGACCGGGGTGAGCCAGCCGTGTGCGCTGTGAGGCCTGTTGATGTTGTAGTCGATTCTCCAGTCCTCCAGGAGGACCTTGGCCTCGAGCAGGGAGTCGAAGCGCTGGCCGTTCAGGTACTCGTCCCGTAGGCGGCCGTTGAACGACTCGATCCAGGCGTTCTGCCATGGTGACCCGGGATCGATGAAGACGGTGTCGGTGCCGTTGAACCGGCACCAGTCGGCCACTGCGTAGGCGATGAACTCGGGCCCGTGGTCGAAGCGCACATAGGCCGGTGCGCCACGCTCGGCGGCCAGGCGGTCGAGGCAGGCCACCACCCCGTCGGCGTCGATGGACCGCTCGATGTCGATGGCCAGGCACTCACGGCTGTACTCGTCGATGACGTTCAAGAGCTTGAGCATCCTCCCGTCGGAGGTCTGGTCGAACTGGAAGTCGAGGGCCCAGACGACGTTCGGCCGGATCGGGCAGAAGGCCCCGACGTTCACCCCGATGCCCCGCAGCGGACGCTTCTTCTTCCGATAGGGCACCCGCAGGCCTTCTGCCCGCCAGAGCCGGTGGATCCGCTTGTCGTTGACCCGCCAGCCGGCGTCTCTGGCCGCCTTGGCGGCCCGCCTCCAGCCCCAGCGCGGCCGGCGGAGAGAGAAGTCCCGAAGGAACGCTCGCAGCGCCAGCTCGTCGTCGGTCGGGACCGGAGGCGGGAGGCGCTGGGTGGAGCGGGGTTGGCCGACGACCCGACAGGCCCGCCGTTCTGTCACCCCGAACTGCTCTTGGAGGGCCACCACGGCCCGCCGGCGGCGGTCCGGGGTCAGAAGTTTCCCCGGTTCAGCTCCTTCAGCATGTCGATGTCGAGGGCCTGATCGGCCACGATCTTCTTCAGCCGGCCGTTCTCCTTCTCGAGCTCTCTGAGCTTCTTGGCGTCGTCGGCCTTCATGCCCCCGTATTGGTTCTTCCATCGGTACCAGGTGGCCTCGGTGATTTCGAGGTGGCGGGCCACCTCTTCTACGATCTGGCCCTGGTTGAGGAGCTTGTCGCCCTCGGCCAGCTTCCGGATCGATCTGTTCGGGCGTATGCCGTCGGTTCTTCATTGCTGTGCTGTCCTCCTTGCCCCATTTTGAGGCATCGGACTCGCACAACGGGTGGATCAGTTCATGGGGACCCGGTCAATACTTTGATGGGTGGGAAAGTGAGCTGGGGCTGGACCGTCCCAACGACCCCGACCCGATGGTGGAGATCCAGGCAGTCAAATCCGCACTAGCCCTCTTTCTGCTGAGCGTCAGAGTATCGCTGAAGATCCCGATTGACTGATGACAGTCAGCCATCGCGATTTTTTTTCTGTGTATCCACGGGGTGCGGCGACCAAAGCGATGGCCCGCGTACTGGGTCCTCTGCGCGGATACTCTTCGCGGGGTGAGCGAACTCATTTACCACTACACGACGGCCACGGGTCTCCTCGGTATTCTTAGGGATTCGCAACTACTCGCAACCGACATCAATTTCCTTAACGACAGATCCGAATGGGACTACCAAGTCGACACCGCGAGATCCGCCGGCCTCTGGCTCGATTCGCTATCGCCGGAGCCAAGAGCAAAACCCTTCGCGAAGCACTGGTCCTATTGGCTCCGGAACTTCGCGATTCTCGACAGCACACGCCTTCATTGCGTCGCCTGTTTCTGCTCCCAAGGCGATCTGCTCTCCCAGTGCGCGGGTACGCAGGAAGCGAGGGCTTCGCCATCGGATTCGAATCAACTACCTGCTTCAACCAGATCCACAAGCCGCGGCCGGTGATCTACGAACCTCAAGCCCAGGAATCCCTGATCCAATCCGAGCTGAGCCAGATACTTGCCACTTGGCCCCACCGCCACAAGCAACCTCGCCACGGACAATACGACGGTGTGGCTGGAGCAATGCTCGAACACGTCTCACAAATCCTGGCGAGGTTCAAGGACGACAGCTTCGCCGAAGAGAAGGAGTGGCGAGTATGGACTTCCGCACCAATCGGACCTCCGTACGCTGAACCATCTCCGGCGGCTCGCATGAACCGCTCCCGTCTAGTTCCCTACGTCCCTCTCAAGTTTGATACGTCCGTTGCACATCCCATCAAGTCCATTGTGATTGGCCCATCAAGCGATCCTCGAAGCTCACGCCGGGCAGTCTCCGTACTGCTGGGATCGCTAGGTCTCCAAGAGGCTATTGAGATATACGAATCAGCAATCCCCCTGCGCACGAATCACAATGCCAATCTGAATCAGTTGGTTAAGAACCTGGATGACAACGTCGATGCACTCAATGCAGGGGTCGTTGCAGCGCTAGCAGCTACGTCCAATCGCTCACCGGTCGACCGAAGGCGCTTCGTCCTGGCTGCCACCGTCGATCGCCACACCTGAGTCCAGCTGCCCAATTGCCTCGTCGACGGAAATCGGCGGTTTAGCCAGCATGGTTTTCAGTATCCGGTCCCTTTCCCGTCTTTCTAGTAGGCCTGCTTCAAACCGCGGCCCAACCTCAGTCTGCAACTCACCACGAACGGATTCAGCTTCGGCGATCTTCCGATTCATATCAGCGCTGGTCACTTCCACAACCTTGTTCTCGCCGTCTCGCATTCTCAGGTAATAGACAATCCCGTTTGTGAAGGTACCCGATGACGTCGTTGGCAATTGATGTGCCAACATGTTCCTGAATGTATTGAGTTCCTTGAGTCGGCCCACCACGTCCATCTGAAGACCGTATATGGTGGCCACACCTCTTAGAGCCTCAATCTTCTGGCTCAATGACATACGAGCGAACACCACGGTCAGCAAGTCATAGTGCATGTATTCAGGGACTCCAAATGCTTCCGACAGTGCGAGCCCCAGAGCTAGCTCTACATCGTTTATGGCGCCAATGAACTCTCCTCGCTGCTCATTTGCTTCTCTGTGCACCCGATCCGAAATATTTGGATCATTGCCGGTCCAGCTCACGATGCCTCCACGCTCGCCTCAATGTTGTCACCACCTCACGGTTGACAACTGGCCAAGATTCTTATTGCCCGTAGGATCACTTCTGTGAGATTCAGTCTGACAGCCCTGCTCCGTCGCCAAGCGAGAGCGAGTCCTCGGCTCATTCAACGCTTCCGCCGAAGTGAACGTGACCGGATGCTCTTCCTGGTCCAAACGAACGACCCAGATTTGCAACTCCCAAAGGTGGGGGCATGCCAGGTCTCATGGAATCCGGTCGAGTGGCTGGACTCCAAACGCCAGCCGACGAACTGAGAGCAGGTGCGGGGTCCCCGAAGGCCAGGAGAGTAACCCTGTGGTATCTCGGGATTGGGTTGAAAGAGGCCAAGTTACTGCCCGAGGTTGTGGCGCACCAAGCCGATTGCCACGTATACGACGAACAACAGCGGGACGAACACTGCCAAAGTAATCACCGTCGCCACCGCCCGAATACTGCTGAACGGCAGCGCCGAGGGAAACATACTCGAAGGCAGTGGCTCATTCCGCTACCGGCTAGACGGCTACACCGGCGCCCTATGGGCAATCGACGCCCGCCCACTCGGAGATAGCCGCGCTACTGTCTCCGTCCATTTCGGTCATGGCCCGACACTCACGTACGAACTCGACATGTTCGACAGCACGCCCCGATTGATCCCGCCGCCAACTACCACCTAATCAGCGTGCCCGGTCAGCTGGTGGCGTCGCCGTCACCACTCCCGTCGCCATCACCGCTCCCGTCGCCGTCACCGCTCCCGTCGCCGTCACCGCTCCCGTCGCCGTCACCGCTCCCGTCGTCGTTTCCATCCTCGTCGGCCGTGTCGGCTCGGCTCGCGGCCGACTTCTCAAGGCGCTCGATTAGGTCGGCCAGTCGGCCTACTTCGCGTGCTTCTCAAGGTACTCGGCATAACTCTTCGAGCGCGCCGTTGATCAGGTCGTCGTACGTCTTCACAGCGGGCGTTGATACTGCGGAGCGCTTGGTCGACTTCTTCGGGACCGACGTTGTCCGGAGGCTTGCCGAGCACGGCGATGCACTCGATCGCTCTCGGCTCGTCGGGAAAGTTCTCCTCCAGACACTTCAACAGTGCGTTGCGATACTTCCCGAGTTGGTCGAGCAGTTGACCGGTCGTGACCGAGACGCTGTATCGCTTCAGCTCGATGATGAGTGCTTTCCGGCTGCGGTTCGGTACTTGATGTCCCATCGCGCCTTCTTCTCTTCGGCAGAGAGCTTGGCCGTGATCTTCGCGAACTCCTTGCGTGACACGCTCCTCGATCAGTACGTTCGTCGCAGCGCGTCCCAGGATGGGTCGATCAGCCAGATGTGCTCGAAGAGATGCTGTTGCAATACCTTCTCCTTCTCGTCGGCGTCGACAAGCCCGTGAACGACTTGATCACCGTCATGCGCCCCTTGGCGATCTCGCCGTACTGCGCGGCCTCGAGCTCGTCGATGCCCGCGAAGGCCTCCCCGATGAGGTCGAGCTGGCTCGCGCTTTCGAGCGTGTCGATCTTGCTGAGAAGGTCGGGTAGCGCAGCTTTTCGAACGCGAGGATGCAGTTCTTGTACAACTCGAGTCGGTCGGCCTCGTTCTCAAGCGACATGTCTCCGATCTTCCCGAAGAGCTGCTTCGCGTAGACTCTTCCAGTCCCCGTGAGCCCGTCGTACCACTCCTTCACGACCGGGTTCTTGATGGCCTTGTCGAGCGCGTGCTTGCGGCGCGCAGCGAGCCACGAGCTTCCGACCGTCTTCAGGACCTCGGTCTTGGATACGTCTTCAGGGCGATGAACCGTTCGTCATTCTCCTTGAGGCTCTGGCGGTCGCTCGTCGCGATATCGTCAGCCTTGTCGTCGTCGACGAAGTCCGCGTGGATCTCTCCCATCAGGTACTTCGAATAGACGCCGGTGGCCTTCACCGCCGAAAGAAGATCCTCATGGATGAGCTTGCCCCGGGACGAGTACGGGGATGACATTGGTCTCCTCGTCAATGTTCTTCTGCTCGTCGACGGTTCCCACCCAGCCGGTGACGGTCCACCCTTGGCCTTGTCGACATCACCCGTCGAGGCGGTATGCCTTCACCGCGCCTTGACACAGAATTCTCGTACTTGTCCTCCACGTCGCCCAAGCGACCAGAGATACTCGATCTTCTTGTAGAAGTCACGGTCGGTGACACCGATCTCCTGGCCGTTGACCTTGACGAGGAACTTGTTTTCCGGGCCGATAATGCTAAAACGGCGGGCAAGCCGCCTACGCAAGTACACCACCGTCGATTCAGTCGGAGATGGCAACAGATCCGTCAACGTGATGCGTGTACCCGCAGTCACGTCGATGTCGCCGGACGCGATCGCATCCGGGTGGTAGTCGCCTTCCTCGGCTGTCATCTGCTCGCGGATTGCGTCGGCTCGGAGGATCAGACCAGCCCACGCTCCATCCTTCGAACGTTTCGACCTGGATCGTGTTCGCGATCGCGAACAGCGAGAGCTTGCCGATGCCCTTCCGGCCCATGACGTGACGACCGCTCGGCGTCTCCGAGAGTCCCTTGTCGCGGCGTCGGTATCCGACGTACAGGAAGCGCGTGTTCAGATCTCCGCCGTCATTCCGATACCGTTGTCCGTGACAGTGATAGCGCCTGCCGTCTTGTCGATGTCGATCGTTACGACGGTGGCGTCCGCGTCCCAGGAGTTGGCTACAACCTCCGAGATGACCGCGGGAATGTTGCTGTAAAGGTTGAGCCCGAGGTGGTCCAGCACGCTGAGGCTCAGCCTCATCGTGTACTCGGGCCGGTTGTCGGCAGGGGTGACTGCGGACTCTGCGCTCATGGGGCCACCAGCATGCCCGATCGGTGGAATGTCTGGGACGTCGGCGCTGGTCGTTGCCGGTTGCCAAAGCCTGCCAGAGCCGGGTTGGAGTGGATCTGATGGAGTGCCGCTTCATTTTGTGATGCCGTTATGGGGGGTTTCAGATGTCCAGCGTGAGCTGTGGACGTCCACAGAAACGTCCACACCAGGCGAATTCCCGATTTTCTCCTATCCCGGTCAGATCAGGGCAGTCAAGGCCGGCCAGAGGGCCGCCCGCAGGGGCAGCCTTGACGGCCCGGATCAGCGCCGGAGACAGAATGGGGATGGCCGGGCGGACCCGGCCGGCCTGGGAGCCAGTCGTCCTTCGGGCCAGGCGCTGGACTGCCAGCATGGAAGGGTGCCGCAACGACCGCCTGCCATTCCGTCGGACCGAGCCCACATCTGGGTCAGCTCGAAGGTCGTGCCGGTGAAGGGATCGGACCTGGCCGCCTTTGTGATCAACCCCACCGACCGGGGTCTCCAATACGGCGTCCTCGATACATCCCGACCGGTGGTCGGGAGAGGCCTGGGAGCCGTTCGGTGCGTGGACAACTTCGCTGGACGGCTGGGGCGGGTTGGGGCTCTTTCGGCGGGCCTGCCGGCCCGGTTCGGACCATCGGGTTGGTAGCCGAGGCCCGGGGTGTGGGACCTGGTGAGTGCTTCTCTGTCCCGCCGTTGCAACCCGGGTGGTATCGGATCGGGCATGGCGAGGCCTACGGCATGTTCGAAGTGACCGAGACCGCACCGATGACCCCACCCCTTAGAGGGCAGTCGGCGACGGGAGCCTTGGTGACGATGAGGCCCACCCTGTTTGGACCGTCAGGCGAAACCGCTCGTCTTTCCGGGATACTTCGATCGCCCGGGGGTCACCACCTCCGAGGACTATGACCAGTTCAACAGGGGCTTCGACCCCGAGGTGATGGTCGAGCATTGGGAGGACGGGGATTGGACGTCCTTGTCGACGATCGTGGTTCAGATTGTGTCCAGGCCGATCGAGGGCCTGCCGGAAACTCAGGTTCGCGGTACCGG
The DNA here is from genome assembly GCA_963819695.1 of uncultured Acidimicrobiaceae bacterium. GTDB lineage: Bacteria > Actinomycetota > Acidimicrobiia > Acidimicrobiales > RAAP-2 > DASZIT01. The sequence goes on from CAWFXD010000003.1 coordinate 372,628, forward strand.
GCTTGCCTCTCGGGACGTACCGACTGAAATGGCGTCACCTTGAGGCGGGAGACCTCACTCGAGTCTTCTGGATCGTCGACTCGCTGCCGGACGATCCCACTCCCTCTGGCCGGTAACAACTTGAGGGCGGGGTTAGCTTTGCAGCGTCAGTGCAAGTGTGTGACTAACAAATGAGGGCGGGTCAGTTCCTCAGATGTCACGAAACTTGACGTCGTACTCGTTCGCCATTCTCGTGATCATCGAGTCGTAGTCGAAGAGACCGCCGGGCTCAGGTGCGGGTGGCGACGGTGACCAGTTGAACGGCTTCCCATCGTTGCGAGCCTTGACAACGACCACGCCGAGGCCATCGAAACCGTGCTGTCCCGTTCGGGTCCGCCTGGGCATCTCGGCGACCTTCTGGAGGACACGCTCGGTGCTCCTCGGTTGCGGATTAAAGGAGACTTCAGCGGTGTGTCCAGCGATCTCGAAGCTGTTGAGTCCCGGACTGAGGAATTCCTCCGACAGGTTCACCATGACGAACCCGATCGCGAGGGCATTCTCAGAGGCGCCGTGCACGGTCAAGATGGCTTGAATTCGAGTTCGTCGTAGAGACGAGGAAGTGACTTGATGTGGGCCGTCATGCAAGCCTTTGCCTCCAGCGCGACCAGGACTGCTCCGACTCGACCTTCCGTCAGATCCGGGAGTTGCTCCAAGCGCGAACGAGCATCGTCCTTGAGCACAATGTCGTACTTCTCGACCAGAGATGCCAAGGTGCGTGCGCCATCGGCCGGCGGAAGAGCCGGGCGAGCGAGGACCAGATCGAGGTCCTTCTTCCGCCCGGTGGCAAAGTCCCGCATCTCGTGGTTGACGCCGAAGACGACGGTCCCCTGCTCGACATGTCGCTGGAGAAGGGCCGATGCATTGAGAAGATCGAGCGCAATGCCCCAGCAGGCGACCTTCGAATGTCGATCGGAGCGGGGATGATATTGCCAGCGGTTCCCGAACTTGTCGTCGATCCTCGGGACGGAGAGTGAGTCGACGAGGATCGTGGGCCCGTACATTCCGCTCAGCCTACGGACGACTGCTGGGTCAAGCGGGGACGCTCTCCATCTCGGAGGTGACTTCGATGTGCTCGACTACGTCATCGATGAAATCTGGATCGAACCGAAGTTTGGCCGCCAGAGTCCTGCCGTAGAACCCGGTCGCCCCACGATTGCTGACTGCACGAGCGGATCGTTCGTCCAGGAGATCCCGAAGATGCACGTAGGGCTCATGCCGCGGATATTCGCTGATATCCACCCGCCAGGCGCCCTTTCGGTCACCCCATGCGGCGGTTGGCCAGGGGACCCCGACTCCAGCGGAGTCGAGGGAGCCAGCATCTCTCCCGGCGAAGCGAGGCGCTCCCCGATCCACGCGGCAACGCCGACAGTGACCGCATTCCCGTCAACTTCCACCTGGGACCGTTCCGACGCCCCTCGTCGGCAGCTGAGGTCCACCCAGCGGGAAGCCCTGGGCTCCTCGCAGTTCTCGATGGTCGGCATCAGGAGCTTCCGTCCGGGTTCGGCGCCGGGCAGCCAGACGCCCGGGGCGGAGGGATCCCCACGGTGGAACCACCCTTGAGCGTCGGGATGGCGTCCTTGGCCCACCCGAGGCCCTTGAGCCCCTCGGTCCAGTAGAAACCGAAGGCATCACTCCGATAGTCGGAGTCGGGCGCTCCCCGGCCTCGTCCACGAACAGGACGTCTCTAGGATCCTCTGGACGCAGAGGCCAGGAGGATCACCCGGCGACGGCGTTGGGGGATGCCAGTGAACCGGGAATCGACGACACGATACGCCCAGCGATACTTCATGGCAGTGAGTTCGTCCACGAGGAAGGCCATCGCCCTTCCCCGATCCAACTGGAGCATGAATTGGACGTTCTCCAACAGCAGCCATCGGGGGTGCCGGCGACGACGAGCTTGAAGACGTAGTCCACCAGCCCCGACTGCTCCCCGCCGATGCCTGCCACCATCCCCGCTTGGCTCAGGTCCTGACACGGGAATCCGGCAGTCACGAGATCCACGGATCGAGGAAGGATCGGAGCTCTCGGACATCGGGATGGCACGGCACCCCGGGAAACCGACTCTGGAGGACGCTCCCCGCCGGCTGCCAGGACTCGCACAGCAGAGCAGTTTCGTGCCCAGCTCGATCCAGTCCTAGCTCGATCCCCCCGATGCCGCGAAGAGGCCCGCCACCTGTAGAGATTCCACTCCTAGGAAGACTACACATCGGTAGTTACGCGCCTGGGTTTCACCCAGCCGGCCTCACCGCGATCTCGATGACATCAGCCACCCGCTGGGGATCTTCGTGTTCCCAGAACCGGAGCACCCTCCAGCCGGCCTGCTCCAGCTCGGCATCGGCGAGCGATCCCGGGCCCGATTGGCCTCGAGCTTCACCCTCCACCACTCCTCGTTGGCCTTCGGGGACGTCCCGTGTACCGGACACGAGTGCCAGAAGCAGCCGTCGACGAAAACCGCCAGGCGCTGAGTAGGGAACACGATGTCGGGTCGGCGTCGACTCCCGGCCAGTGCGGCTCGATCCACGAAATATCGAAGCCCACGAGCGTGCAACTCTCGACGTATCGTCAGCTCTGCGCCAGTGTCCCGACGACGGGTTCTTGCATCCGGGCCCGCACTTGAGCGGCCGGAGCCGTGGGTGGGTTTCGAGTTGTACGTTGTGGTCCGGCTCGATCCTATCTACGTGAGGGCTGAAGACCCGGCGCTTCGGATAGTCCGCAGAAGGCCAAATCTCAGCGGAGGCCGATCGGATTCCCATGGCGCCTGTCTAGCTCGCAGGCTCTGTGACACCGCTGCGAGATACTGGGCCGATGGTGGAGAATCCCGAAGACGACGAGGAGATGTTCACGCGGAGCCAAGCAATCGCCTTTTTCGTCAGCATCGCTCTGACTCGATTTACCGCTGAGATGGCTGAAGCCCGACAGTTGCTCA